>NZ_JACGWX010000013.1 GCF_014137945.1 Microcella alkalica | reverse complement strand
CACGCCGGCCTCGCGCGCGTGGGCGACGGCCTCGGCCGAGAGGTCGAAGCCACGCACGTCGACGCCCGCGCGCGCGAGGTTCGCCGCCATCGGCGCTCCCATGTGCCCGAGCCCGATGAACGCGACCGGACCCGCGGCCGCCGGACCGCTCGCCGTCTCGCCGACCGCGCCGGATGCTCCCTGCTGGTTCATACCGCCTCCCACTCCCCCGTGCCGAATCTGACCCGCTCCGCCTCATCGAGCGGGGCGAGCGCCGCCTCGACCGCGGCCGGACCGACCTCGGCGAGCGTCGGCGGGCTCCACCGCGGCGAGCGGTCCTTATCGATGACCTGCGCGCGCACGCCCTCGGCGAAGTCGGGCGCCGCGAGCGCGCGCAGCGCGGCGCGGAACTCGAGCGCGAGCGCCTCCTCGAGCGACCCCGCGCGCGCGGAGCGGCGCAGCGCGGCCAGCGTCACCGCGATCGCGCTGGGCGAGCGGGCGGCGAGAGCGTCAGCGGCGGCGAGCGCCGCCTCGTGACCGGATGCCCGCATCCGCTCGATCATGACGCCCGCGTCGTCTCCGGCGTACGCGGCATCGATCCACGCGCGCTCGTCGGCGAGCGAGCCCGCGCCCGCCGGCTCGGCGAACTCGGCGATCGTCGCGTCCACCGCGGCCGTCGCGTCGCTCTCGACGGCCGGGTCGCGCAGCCCCAGCGCGGCGACGAGCTCGCCGAGGTTGCGGCTCGGCACGCGCACGTCGGCGAGCCCGACGGCGATCGCATCGTCAGGCCCGATCATCGCGCCCGTGAGGGCGAGGTGGGTGCCGAGCTGGCCGGGTGCGTGCGACAGCAGCCAGGTGCCGCCGACGTCGGGGATGAAGCCGATGCCGGTCTCGGGCATGCCGATGCGCGAGCGCTCGGTCACCACGCGGTGCGAGCCGTGCGCCGAGATGCCGACGCCGCCGCCGAGCACGATGCCGTCCATGAGGGCGATGTAGGGCTTCGGGTAGCGGGCGATCGCGGCGTTGAGGCGGTACTCGTCGCCCCAGAAGGCGGCCGCTGCGGCTCCTCCGCCGGGGCGCGCGTCGGCGTGCAGGGAGACGATGTCGCCGCCCGCGCACAGACCGCGCTCGCCCGCGCCGACGACGGCGACGGCGAGTACGTCGTCGCGTGCCGCCCACTCGTCGAGTGCGCCGCGCATCATGACGACCATGCCCTGCGTGAGCGCGTTGAGCGCCTTCGGTCGGTTGAGGGTCAGCAGCCCGAGCGAGCCGCGCACCTCGACACGCAGCTCCGGCTCGCTCACGAGACCTTCTCGAGCACGCTGCGGCCGATGATGAGCTTCATGATCTCGTTCGTGCCCTCCAGGATCTGGTGCACGCGGAGGTCGCGCACGACCTTCTCGATACCGTACTCGGCGAGGTAGCCGTAGCCGCCGTGCAGCTGCAGGGCGGCGTTCGCGGCCGTGAAGGCGACGTCGGTCGCGAATCGCTTCGCCATCGCGCAGTGCGCGGCGACGTCGGGATGCCCGCTGTCGATCGACTGCGCGGCGCTGCGGAGGAGCAGGCGGGCGGCCTGCAGTTCCGTCTCCATGTCGGCGATCGTGAAC
Organism: Microcella alkalica; assembly: GCF_014137945.1. Lineage (GTDB taxonomy): Bacteria > Actinomycetota > Actinomycetes > Actinomycetales > Microbacteriaceae > Microcella > Microcella alkalica. The sequence goes on along the minus strand of NZ_JACGWX010000013.1, from coordinate 15,096 downwards.
ACGAGCGACTGCTGGCTCGACAGCGGCGCCCCGAATGCGTGCCGGGTCGAGATGTGCCGCACCGCGCGGTCGAGGGCCCACTGCGCGCCGCCGAGCGAGCACGCGGCGATGTTGAGGCGACCGCCGTTGAGCGCCTTCATCGCCATCGAGAAGCCCTCGCCCTCGTCACCCAGCCGGTCGGCGGCGGGCACGCGCACACCGTCGAGGATGACGGGGCGCGTGGGCTGGGCGTTCCAGCCCATCTTGACCTCGTTGGGCCCGAACGAGAGCCCGGGGGCGTCGGCCGGAACGATGAACGCCGTGATGCCTGCCGGCCCCGCCTCGCCCGTGCGGGCCATGACGATGTAGACATGGGTGCTGCCCGCGCCGGAGATGAACTGCTTCACACCGGTGAGGACGTAGTCGTCGCCGTCGCGCACGGCGCGTGTGGCGAGGGCTCCGGCGTCGGAGCCCGCGTCGGGCTCGGTGAGGCAGTAGCTTCCGAGGTGCTCCATGCTCGCGAGCTTCGGCACCCAGCGCTCGCGCTGGTCGTCGTCGCCGAAGGTGTCGATCATCCAGGCGACCATGTTGTGGATGGAGACGTAGGCGGCGATCGTGACGTCGCCCTTGGCGAGCTCCTCGAAGATGAGGGCGGCGTCGGCGCGCGTGAGCTCGGCGCCGCCGACGTCCTCCTGGACGTAGATGCCGCCGAAGCCCAGCTCACCGGCGGCGTGCAGCACGTCGAGCGGGAAGTGCTTCTCGCGATCCCACGCGATGGCGTGGGGCTCGAGCTCCTGCTGGGCGAAGTCGCGCACCATCTCGACGAGCGCCTGCTGCTCGTCGCTCAGGCCGTGGGCGGGCGCCGCCATGGGGGCGTCGTTGAGCAGGGTCATCGGGTGACCTTTCCGGTGAGGGAGGCGACGGGTCGCAGGAAGACGGGCCTGGTGAGGAACCACGCGGCGACCATGACGACGATCGAGCCGGCGAAGACGCCGAACCCGACCCACGAATCGTCGTCGCGCCCGGCGTACATGTGGTTGAGATTGCGCAGGGCGCCCGTCGAGAGCACGAGGGCGACATGGACGACGATGAACGCCAGGAAGACGAGCATGACCGGGAAGTGCACCGCGCGCGCCCACTCGATGGGGAAGGCGCGATTGAGGCGAGGCGCGTTCGCGGGCCACGCCCCGGACATCCGGAGGCCCGTGATGATGGCGAGCGGCGTGACGACGAAGACGATCGCGAAGTAGCTCAGCTGCTGGAGGCTGTTGTAGTTGACCCAGCCGTTCTCGACGGGCCAGTTCAGAGAGAGGTACTGCAGCAGCGCGGAGGCGGCGTTCGGCACGACCTCCCACGTGGTCGGCACGATGCGCACCCAGTGCCCGGTCGCGAAGGCGAGCACGAGGAAGACGATGCCGTTGAGCACCAGCAGCGCGTCAAGGGTCAGGTGCAGCCACAGCTCGAGCGTGATCTTCCTCGGCGGGTTCTTGGTGCGCAGGGGGCCGGAGTTGTTGCGCGTCCAGTGCCCGGCGGGGCGCTTCGCGGTGCGCACCTGCCACCCGGTGCGGATGATCAGCAGCAGGAACAGGCTCGACAGGAAGTGCGTCGCGTTGAGCCACACGGGCAGCCCGACCGGCGCGCCCTCGGGCAGCTCGGTCTCGCCGGGGTAGCGAGCGATGAGCTCCTGCACGGCGGGCAGCTCGCGCAGCGCGCGGGCGGCGATGACGAGCAGGGCGAGGCCGACGAGGGCGATGAGGATGCTCACCACGAGCTTCTTCGGAATGCGCGGCGCGCGGCCCTGGGTGGCGCTCATGCTCGCCTACCTCCGCGACTCGAGGGCCGACAGCAGCTGAGGCACGACCTGGAACACGTCGCCCACGATGCCGAAGTCGGCGACCTCGAAGATCGGCGCCGAGGCATCCGTGTTGATCGCGACGATCGTCTTCGCCGTCTGCATGCCGGCCTTGTGCTGGATCGCGCCGGAGATGCCGAGGGCGATGTAGAGGTCGGGCGCGACCGTCGTGCCGGTCTGGCCGACCTGCGCCGCGTGCTCGATGTAGCCCGCGTCGACGGCGGCGCGCGAGGCCCCGACGGCGCCGCCGAGCGCGTCGGCGAGCTGCTCGACGAGGGCGAACCTCTCGGGCGAGCCGAGCCCGCGACCGCCCGCGACGACGACCTTCGCGGTGCGCAGCTCAGGGCGGCCGGAGGGGCGCACGGGGGTCGACGACTCGATCGTGGCGGCGGCACCCGTGACCTCGACGGTCAGCGTCTCGACCGCGGGGGCGTCGACCGCGGCGGCGCGCGCATCGATCGCACCCTGCCGCACGGTGACGATCGGCAGCCCGCCCTCGACCGCGGAGGTCGTGGAGTACGCCCCGCCGAAGACCGAGTGGCTCGCGACGACGCGGTCGTCGTCGAGCGCGATGTCGACCGCGTCCCACGCGAGTGCGCCGCCGACGCGGACGGCGAGGCGCCCGGCGACGTCGCGGCTCTCGATCGAGTGGGCGAGCAGCACGACGCCGGGCTGCTCGCGCTCGATCGCGGCCGCGAGCGCCGAGACGTGCGGGGTCGCGATGACCGAGTCGACCTCGGGCGTCTCGGCGACGAGGACGCGCGCGGCACCGAGCGAGCCGAGCGCGGTGGCGAGATCGGCGGTGTCGGTGCCCGGCGCCACGGTCACTGCGGCGACGGGGTCGCCGAGAGCGGCGGCGGCGCCGAGCAGTCCAGCGGCCGAGTCGGCGGGAGCGCCGTCGGCGGTGAGCTCGATGTGGACGAGTGCGGTGGTCATGACTGGCTCCTAGACGAGTCGCTGGCCAGCGAGGCGGCGTTCGATCAAGAACGTCGCGAGCTGCGTGCCCGCGTCGCCCTCGTCGACGATGGGGTCGGCTCCGGTGCGGCCGGGGCGCTGCTCGCAGGTCAGCACGACGGAGGAGGCGCTCGAGCGCGACCCGGCGAGCGCGGGCTCGAGGTCGGCGAGCGAGTGGGAGGCGACGGGCTTCTTCTTCGCGCCCATGATGCCCTTGAATGACGGGAATCTCGGCTCGGGCATCCCCTCGGTGATCGACACGATCGCCGGCAGCGGGGCGCTCACGACGCTCGTCGCGGTCTCGGTCGCGCGCTCCCCGCGCACGCGGTCGCCCTCGATCGCGAGCTCGCTCACGAAGGTCAGGGCGGGCAGGCCCAGGTGCTCGGCGATCATCGCGGGGATCATGCCGCCGCGCCCGTCGGTCGACTCGTTGCCGGCGATGATGAGGTCGGCGCCCGCGTCGCGCAGCGCGGCGGCGAGGGTCGCGGCGGTCGTCATCGCGTCGGCCCCTGCGAGAGCGTCGTCGACGAGGTGGATGCCCGAATCGGCTCCCATGGAGAGCGCCTTCTTGATCGCGCCCGTCGATTCGCTCGGACCCATCGTGAGTGCGACGACCTCGATCGACTTGTCGCGGTCCTTGAGCGTGAGCGCGGCCTCGAGGGCCCGCTCGGTGATCTCGTCCACGACCCGTTCGCTCGCGGAGCGGTCGAGCCGCCCCGTATCGGGGTCGAGCACGCGCTCCTCCCAGGTGTCGGGGACGTGCTTGATCAGGACGATGATCCTCATGGGAACTCCCTCGTTCTGCGCTCTCGCGAGCGCGGCGCCTTGTGGGCGGGAGTCACGATACTCGGGCGGCAGAGGAAATGCTAGGGGTTCCTTGTATCTGGGCGAGTCGGGTCAGGCCGACACGTCACGGAGCGATCGCGCCGGCGCCGACTACCGCCCTCAGAAAGTCTCGGACCTCATCGAGCACCGCGATCGAGATGCCATGCCCCAAGCCGGGCACGAGCGTGGTGCGTGCCGTCGCGTGCTGACGGAGGAAGTTCTCCGTCCGCTGCACCGCTGCGTCCGTGATGACTCGATCCATATCCCCTCGGACCCACAACGCGCAGGGTCGCGTTCTCTGGAGTGCGGCATCGCCGATCTGCGCCGCGGTCTGGACGAACCCTGCGAGGATCACTGGTGCAAGCACCCTGTCGGGCCGAGTCCGCAGCAGCTGCGTCGTCATGAGTCCGCCCTGCGAGAATCCGATCGGCACGATCGGCGCAGTCGGCGGCACGTTCGCGTCGAGCCACTCCCACAGCGCGGCGGTCGCCGCTGCCACCGGCTCCTCCGCAGGATCGCCCGGCGTCGCGATGCGGAACCAGGCGGCCCCGGCGCCGAGATCGATCGGCGCGCGCACCGAGGCCCACGGCATCCGGAGGCCGAGGCCGCTGGCGAGGCTAACGAGATCCTGCTCGTGGGACCCGTATCCGTGAAGGAAGATCGCAACCGGCTGGCCCTCCGTACGACTCGACTCCCAATGCTGCGAGAGCACCGCCCTCAGTCGGGCACTCACCGCTCGGCCACTTCCTCGGCCGACGGGTCCGGCAGCGCCAGCGTCACGGAGGTTCCCCAGGGATCCGCCGTGGTCAGGGATCGTCCGTCGCTGGAGAAGGGGAGGGATCGCGCGCGAAGTCGCGCGCCCACGGCGTCGAGCTCCTGCTGATCGGGGACGGCGATGGATACGTCGCCGAGGCCGAGACTCGCCGCGCGTGGACCGGCTCCCCTGCTGTTCCACGTGTTCATGGCGATGTGATGGTGATACCCGCCCGCCGAAGCGAAGAGCGCCCCCGGGTATCCGGTCTGGGTGAGCTCGAATCCGAGCACGTCGATGTAGAACTCCCGTGCGACCGCGAGGTCGCCCACCTGGAGATGCACGTGCCCCACAGCCGCGGCCCGCGCGCTTCCGGCCTCGACGTCCTCCGAGCGGAGGTGCTGCTCGAGATAGGCGCGCGGATCCAGGAAGGCCGTCGCCATCTCGATCTGACCGTTCCGGTGCACCCACTCCTTCCGGTCCCGATCGCGGTAGAGCTCGATCCCGTTGCCCTCCGGATCGGTGAAGTAGAACGCCTCGCTGACGAGGTGATCGCTCGACCCGACGAAGCGACCGCGGGGGTGCCGTGACGCGCGGAACGCCGTCGCGGCGAGGCTCGCCTGGTCCTCCAGCAGGAACGCGGTGTGGAACAGACCGGGCTTCCGCGGGTCGACCAGCGGCAGTCCGGGGGTTCGAACGAGGCGGACGAGCGGGAGCGAGCCTCGCCCGAGGACTTTGTGGGCGACGCGACCCTGAGCGGACTCCACCTGAACGTCGAGCGCAAGAGCGCTCGCATAGAACTCGGTCATGCCGTCGAGATCACCGACGTGCAGGGTGACCGCGCCCATGGTCGTGGAGGGATGGAGAACGCGCTCGTGGGCCGAGACGGTGGCTGTCACTGTCGTCATCGGACGATGCCGAATCCACCGGTCCACGGCACCGACTCCGCCGCGGCGAGGGTGAGCTGCAGGAATCCGAGAGCCTCGAGCTCATGCGCGCGCGCGAGCGAGCCGGCGTCGATCGCGGCGATCCCCCCGGCCTGTACCGCCGCGATGAGGGAGGCCTTGGCGGCGCGGTCATCGCCTGCGACCAGCACCGTGGTGTCGAGCTCACCGATCCGACGGGTCTCGAGTGTCGCAGCGAAGGTGGTGTTGAACGCCTTGAGGACGGCACTGGATGGCAGTGCCGCCTGGATCTCGGCGGCCGCCGAGCTGCCGACCGGGACGACGAGCGAGTCGAAGGTCGCGAAGTCGAGCGGGTTGGTGATGTCGACGACGGTCCGGCCCTCGAGCTGTCCGCCGATGACGTCGATGATCGAGGCCACCGCGCCATAGGGGACAGCGAGGACCACGATGTCACCGGTGATCACCGCCGTAGCCAGGTCCTCCTGGGCCACCCGCTCCACGCGGGCGCCGCCGGACTCCAGGAGGCCTCCGACTGCTGTGCCCATGCTGCCGGTGCCGATGATGGTGAACGTGGTCATGATGCTCCCTGTCTGAAGACCCGCCGGTCGGATCATTACTTGTAGGTGCAACTATATATGCTGTTGGTTGTAGATGCAACCAACACGTATACTCAGGACATGAGCTCCCTCCAGCACGACGAGCGCGTCGCGGTCGCCCGGCTGCACGCGCTTCTCGAACTGCTCCCGACGGCGCTCGATCGGCACCTCGCGGGGCACGATCTCACCGCTTTCGAGTACACGCTTCTCGAGGCGCTGGACGAGGCGGAATTCGGCAGACTCCGACTGAGCGTCCTCGCGTCTCGGACGAATGCCACTCTGCCCCGGCTCTCCCGCGTGGCGACGGGCCTCGAGCGCCGTGGGCTCATCACTCGCGCCGCATGCGAAGAGGACGGCCGCGCGACGAACGCGGTCCTCACCGACGCCGGGCGCCGCATGGTCGATGCCGTCAGGCCGACCTACGAGGACGGCGTGCGATCTCTGATCCTCGGCGGACTCGATCCGACCGGGGTCGCGCAACTCGCCGACACGGCGTACGCGATCCTCGACCGCCTCGATCCCTCGCGTCGGTTCGCCGTGATCGCTGGGCGCCCCCCCGCCGACGCTCCTAGCGACGATGCTTCGTGTCCGGCAGACCCGCGACTCCCGGCAGCCTGAGCCTGCTCGCAACGGGACGCCTCACCCGAGCTCACGCGACTGGAGCCCTTCCGGTCGAGGATCACGACGATCCTCTGCACTCAGACCTCGCCGTCGAGGAGCCGCGCGAGCCAGTCGCGCCGGGCGGCGTGCGCGGCGATCGATGCGGCCGCCGACTCGTCCACGCAGTCGGAGGCGTGGAAGGCTCCCGACCAGACGTGCAGCTCGGCCCGGCCGCCGGCCGCCCACAGCGCCCCTGCGAAGTCGACGACGTCGTCGCGGAACAGCTCGGCCGAGCCGACGTCGAGGAAGGTCGGCGGCAGACCCTGGAGGTCGCGGCGCTCGGCGGGTGTCACCTCGGCCGTGCCGTCGAGGGCCGCATCCCATGCGGTGAGCGTGCTGCGCGCGCTCCAGGAGGGGTCGTCCGCGAACTGCCGCGCCGAGGCGCCCGAGCCCCTGCCGAGCATCGGGTGGATCAGCAGATGGCCGGCCAGTGGGATCCCGCGGTCGCGGCATGCGAGCATCGCGGCCGCCGCGAGCCCACCTCCTCCGCTCTGCCCGGCGAGCACGACCGGCGTACCCTCGCCCCGCGCATCGGATACCGCCCGGAGGACGGACCGCACCATCGCGTCGAGCCGCGCCTCGGGGGCGAGCGGGTACCCGAGCGACAGCACCTCGAGCGAGAGATCGGCGGCATGCCGCGCGACGACGTCGAGGCCGCTCTGTCGGGAGCCGGCGACGAGGCCTCCCCCGTGCAGGAAGACGACCCGCGCGCGAGGCGGTCGATCACCGCGCAGGATCGTCAGGGGGTCGCCGCCGCGGGTGACGCGCTCCTCGAGTCTCAGTCCGAGTCGCGCGGCGACTGCGGCCGCCGGCTCATCCCGAGGAGCGGCCGCGCGACGGTAGGCGAGGATGTCCGCCGTCGTCACGAGATCGGTGGGCAGCTCACGGGCGAGCGCGTCGAGCGACGGGCGAAGGCCCCGCGCGACGGGCACGGCCCCGCGGAGCCTCATGTCCTCCGAGCTCACTCAGGGTCGCGCGGCGAGGAAGCGACCACCACCGTCCTCCCCCGCCGCGCAGGCGCAGCGGCAGCCCGCCGGAGCGGGCTCACAGGCGCTGCCACGCCGGCTTGTTGTCGTACGTCCAGCGGAAGTACGAGGCGAGTTCGAGCCCCGATGCCGCCCCCTCGTCGACGAGGACGGTCGCGTGGGGGTGGAGCTGCAGGACGGTTGCGGGCCAGCGGGTGGAGATAGGACCCTCGACGAGCTGGCGCACGGCCTCCGCCTTCGCCTCGCCGCGCGCGATGAGGACCACGTGGCGGGCCTCCATGATCGTGCCCAATCCCTGCGTCAGGCAGTGGCGGGGCACCTCGGGCAGTCCTCCGTCGAAGAAGCGCGCGTTGTCGCGGCGGGTCTGCTCGGTGAGGGTCTTGACCCGGGTGCGCGAGGCGAGCGAGGAGCCCGGCTCGTTGAAGGCGATGTGGCCGTCGGTGCCGATGCCGAGGATCTGCAGGTCGACGCCGCCGGCGTCGGCGATGGCCGCTTCGTAGCGGGAGCACTCGGCGAGGAGGTCCGCGGCGGTCCCGTCCGGACCCCGGACGGCGCCGGGCGCGAAGTCGACGCGATCGACGAGCTCGGCGCGGATGACCGCGTCGTAGCTGCACGGGTGCCCGGCGGGGAGCCCGACGTACTCGTCGAGGGTGAAGCCGTGCGCCGCCGCGAAGCTCGTCCGCCCGCTCGCCACGCGCTCCGCGAGCGCGTCGTAGATACCGAGGGGCGACGAGCCGGTCGCAAGCCCGAGCACGGCCTCAGGGCGTCGGTCGAGCAGTTCGGCGATGGCGTCCGCGGCGAGCTCGGCGAGCTCGGCGGCGGGGGCGATCACGACCTCCATGTCGCACCTCCGTCCGAGCTCGCGTGATCGAGGGCCTCGACGAACCAGCCCGTGATCGTCGTGGGGTGCGTGATGGCCGTTCCGGCGCACACGGCATGGGCGCCGGCGAGAAGCGCCGCGGCCGCGTCGGCGGGCGAATGCACCCGCCCCTCGGCGACGACCGGACGATCACTTCGGGCGACGATGAGCTCGATGAGCTCGAGGTCGACCGAGTCGGTCCGAGGCCTCTCGCCCGTGTAGCCGGCGAGCGTGGTGCCGAGCAGGTGGGCGCCGGCGTCCTCGGCCGCGAGCGCGTCGTCGAGCGAGCCGCAGTCGGCCATGACGAGCACATCGATCCGGGCCGTGAGCTCCGCGATCGTCGCGGCGAGTGTGCGGCCGTCAGGGCGCGCCCGACGCGTGCCGTCGAGCGCGACGATCGACGCACCGCTCTCCGCGACCGCGATCGCATGGTCGAGCGTCGGCGTGATGACGACGGGGTCGCCGCCGTCCTTCCAGATCCCGATCACGGGAACCTCGAGGTCGCGTGCCGCGGCGATGTCGTCGGGGCCCTGCAGCCGCACGGCGCGGGCTCCTCCGATCACGGCCGCGCGGGCGATGCGCGCCATCGTCTCCGGGTCGCGCATGGGCTCGCCCGGGTAGGCCTGGCACGAGACGATGAGACCACCGCGCAGAGTCTCGATGATGTCGGAGCTCATGAGCTGATCCTTTCGAGCGCCGCCCACGCCGACCACGCCGCACCGAGAAGGCCCGCGTCGCCGCCGAGCTCCCCCGGCTCCGGAGCGAGCCCGGAGAGGGCGTGGATGCGCTCGGCGAGGAAGCCCGCCGACATGGCAGACCACCACCGCGGTCCGGCACCGGTGACCCCGCCGAGCAGGACGACGCGCTCGGGGTCGAGCAGAGCGGCGGCACCCGCGAGGGCGCGGCCGACCGCGGTCGCCGAGCCCTCCAGGGCGCGGATCGCGCGCTCGTCGCCGCGCTCGGCGGCCTCGGCGACGCCGCGAGCCGTGCGGATCGCGGGCTCTCCCCCGAGAGAGACGAAGTGAGCGACCACCCCGGGGCCGGAGCCGATCGCCTCGAGATGGCCGGAGCGCCCGCACGTGCACGCGAGGTGCTCCGCGCCGGGAACGGGCACGTGCCCGATGTCGCCGGCGACGTGCCGCGCGCCGCGGTGGACGCTCCCGTCGAGCACGATCGCCCCCCCGACGCCCGTCCCGACGGCGACGACGAGGGCCGATGCGGCGCCGCGAGCGGCGCCGTACCGCGACTCGCCCAGCGCGTGGGCGTCGACGTCGTTCTGCACCTCGACGACGACGGGACCGTCGCCGCCGAGCAGGCCACCCATCCGCTGGGCGACGAGGTCGGCGAGCGGCGTGCCCGTCCAGTCGCGGAAGGTGTCGGTCGAGCCGATGATGCGGCCCGCGGCGACATCCACCACGCCCGCGGTTCCGATGCCGATACCAAGCGCGCGCGCGCCGGGTAGGGCGGAGCGGAGCTGCTGCGCGAGGTCCGCGATCACGGAGACCACAGCATCCGGCCCTTCATCGGCGCGCGTCGCGGCCAGCGACGACGCGAGGATCGAACCGTCGCGGTCGACGAGCGCCGCCGCCGTCTTCGTGCCGCCGATGTCGACGGCGAGCACCGCCTCGGAGGTCATACCGCCGTGACCGCCAGCAGGCCGGTCGAGGCGAGGACGGCACGGATGCGCTCGATCGCCTCGCCCTCGATCGCCGCCACGGGGAAGGCCATGGTCGCTGAGTCGATGAGGCCGAGCGCCGCCATCGCGGCCTTGAACGCGCCGACGCCAGCGGCGTCCGGGCTCAGGCCCGAGGTCTGGAAGACGATCTCGAAGACGCGGTTGAGGCGCTCCTGCTCGGCGCGAGCCGTGGCCCAGTCGCTGCTGCGGACCGCCGCCCAGAGCCGGACGTAGCCCGCGGCATCCACGTTCGCGAGGCCGGGGACGACGCCGTCCGCGCCGGCGAGGCCCATCGCGTCGACGACGACCTCGTGGCCGGTGAGCACCTGGAGGGGGTGCCCGGCAGCATCGTTGGCGGCGATGAGGCGGCGGAAGCCGACGTCGTCGCCGGAGGAGTCCTTGACCCCCGCGATCACGCCCTCGGAGCCGAGCCCGACGAGCAGGTCGGTCGAGAGCTTGGAGTGGACGCGCACCGGCACGTCGTAAGCCCACAGGGGCACGTCGATCGCGCTCGCGATGCGACGGAAGTGGTCAGCCGTCTCGGCCGGGCTGTTGAGGGCGTAGAGCGGGGCGGTCGTGACGACTGCATCGGCCCCCGCACGCGCCAGCCGGCCGGCGGTCTGCGCGATGCGGCTCGCCGTGAGCTCGATGGCCCCCGCGATGATCGGGACGCGACCATCGGCGGCCGACAGGATCGTGCGGAGGATGGCGACCCGGTCGTCGTCCGTGAAGTAGGCGGTCTCGCCCGTCGAGCCGAGCGCGAAGAGGCCGTCGACCCCGGCGGAGACCAGCGAGTCGACGAAGCGCTCGAGGCTCGCGTGGTCGATCTCGCCGTTCTTGGCGAGGGGTGTGACGACGGGAGGGACGACGCCGGAGAAGAGGCGAGGGGCGGAGGCGGTGAGGGTCATGGGGCGTCTTTCATCGAGGATCGAGCGGCGCGGTCAGGCGCGCACGGAGGGTGCGAGGAGGGAGGGTGCGGCCGCGAGCAGCGTTCGCGTGTAAGGGTCGGTGGGGGCGCCGAAGACCGCGGCCGCGGGCCCCGACTCGACGATCCGGCCCTTGTTCATCACGGCGATCTCGTCAGAGAGGTAGCGGACGGTCTGGATGTCGTGGGAGATGAACACCATGCCGAGGCCGAGCTCGTTCTTCAGATCGGTGAGGAGGTTGAGGATCTGCGCGCGGACGGAGACGTCGAGCGCCGAAGTCGGCTCGTCGGCGACGATCACCTGCGGCTCGAGCGCGAGCGCGCGCGCGATCGCGACGCGCTGCCGCTGCCCGCCCGAGAGCTGGCCGGGCAGAGCGTCGAGGGTCGACGTGGGGAGCCCGACCATCGAGATGAGGCGCCGGACGCGCTCCTCCCGCTCGGCGCGGTTGCCGATGCGGTGCACCTCGAGCGGATCGATGAGGGCGTCGCGGATGAGCATGCGTGCGTTGAGCGCGGTCGCCGGGTCCTGGAAGACGACGGAGACGATGCGGCCGAGACGCCGGCGGACAGGGGCGGTGAATCGACGCACCACCTCGTCGCCGATGACGACCTCGCCCGACGTGGGCTTCTCGAGGCCAATGAGCACCTTCGCGCTCGTCGACTTCCCCGAGCCCGACTCGCCGACGATGCCGAGCGTCTGCCCGCGGCGTACCGTGAACGAGACCCCGTCGAGCGCCGTGACGATGCGCTTGCGGAAGATCGTGGACGCGCGCGAGCGGTACTCGACGCGGACGTCGCGGAGCTCGATGACGGAACGGCCGTCATCTCGCGGGGCGAGGCTGCTCATGAGAGGGCTCCTTCACGTCGAGCGGGGGCATCGTCGGGATGCGCGGCGTAGTAGTGGTCGGTTCCCTCGACCCGCAGCATCACGGGCGTGACGTCGCGCATCCGACCCGGATCGCTCGACCGCGGAGCGAACCGGTCGCCTGTCGGGAAGTCGCGCGGCGACGGAACCGCTCCGGGCACCTGGTGGAGGCGGCCGGAGCCGGCCTCGATCGACAGCACGGCGCCGAGCAGCCCGCGCGTGTACTCGTGCATCGGCTGGGTCAGGAGCTCGGTCGCAGTGCCCTGCTCGACAACCTGGCCCGCGTACATGACGGTGATGCGGTGCGCGAGCTCGGCGACGAGCGCGAGGTCGTGCGAGACGAAGAGCATGGCGAAGCCGAGCTCATCCCGGAGACGGTTGAGCAGCTCAATCACCTGCGCCTGAACGGTCACGTCGAGCGCCGTCGTGGGCTCGTCGGCGATCACGAGACGCGGGTCGCGAGTGAGAGCCATGGCGATGAGTACGCGCTGGCGCTGGCCTCCGGAGAGCTCGTGCGGGTACGACGCGAGCGTGCGCTTCGGGTCGAGGCCCACGAGCTCGAGGAGCTCCTCGGCGCTGCGAGTGCCGCCGCGCGAGGTGAGCTGCGCCATCTGCGACCGGATGAGCATCGCGGGGTTGAGCGAACTCAGGGCGTCCTGGTAGACCATCGCGAGGTCATGGCCGAGCAGCGCCTGGCGTTCGGCGACGGGCATCGTCAGCAGGTCGCGCCCGTCGAAGAGCACCTCGCCGCGGATTCGGGCACGCGGGTCGAGAAGGCCCATGATCGCGAGCGAGGTGATCGACTTGCCGCAGCCGGACTCGCCGACGAGCGCCATCGTCTCGGAAGGCCGAACGGTGAAGCTCACTCGGTCGACGACGTCGACGTCGCCGTGGCGCGGGAACGAGATCGACAGATCGCGCACCTCCAGCAGCGGGGGCGCATCGGGGACGGGCGCGAGGCGGTCGGTGCGCTCAAGCTCCCGAACGCGGAGGGCCTCCAGCCGTCGCTCGAGCGGCACTGCCGAGGTCGTCACGGGGATGGCCGCGGTGACGTCGGGGATGCTCCCGGGCGCGGCGTCGGCGGCCTCGGCGACCTCCTCGACGGTCTCGGCGGGCGCGATGCCGGTCGCGGCGGACTCGGGACCGGAGCCCTTCGCGCGCGGGGCGAGCATCGCATCCGTCATGCCCTCGGAGAGGATGTTGAGGCAGAGGACGGTGATCAGGATCAGCAGGCCGGGGAAGAAGGTCGCCCACCAGTAGCCGCTCATGACCAGGTTGCGGCCGGCGGCGATGACGTTGCCCCACGACGGCTCGGGGTCGGGGACTCCGGCCTGGATGAACGACAGCGAGGCCTCGAACACGATCGCGTCGGCCACGAGGACGGTCGAGAAGACGAGCACCGGCGCGATGCTGTTGCGGGCGACGTGCCGCACGATGATGCGCGGCGTCGAGGCGCCCATGACCCGGACTGCCGAGACGTAGTCCTCGCCGTACTGATCGAGGATGTTCGCGCGGACGATCCGTGTGAGCTGCGGCGTGTAGAGGAACGCGATCACGAAGACGAGCACCGAAAGCGACTGGCCGAACACCGCGACGAACACGGCGGCGAGTGCGATGCCGGGGAACGACATGACGATGTCGAGAACGCGCATGAGGGTCTCGGAGATCCAGCGGGGGGCGGTCGCGGCGATCGTTCCGAGCACTGCTGCCGCGGCGAGCGCCGCGAGCGTCGCCGCGAGTCCAATGACGAGCGAGTACCGGGCACCGTGGATCAGCCGGGAGAGGATGTCGCGGCCTTGGCGGTCGGTGCCGAACCAGTGCTCGGCGCTCGGCGGGAGCACCGGGGTGCCCGACGCGAGAGGGTCGTATGGGGCGAGGACGGGAGCGAAGACCGCAGCGAGCGCGACGACGGCGAAAATCGCGAGGGCGATGCGGGATCCGAGCGGGAGGGCGCGGAGGCGGAGCCCGGGGGCGGAGAGTCGTTCAGTCAGTGAGCGTCGCATGTCATACCGATCGGATGCGCGGGTTGATGAGGACGTAGAGGAGGTCGACGATGACGTTGATCACGACGAAGGCGAGGGCCACGACGAGAGTCACGCCCTGCACGAGGTTCGGCTCGTTGTTCGTCACGCCGTTGAGGATGAGCGTGCCCATCCCGGGGAGGGCGAAGATGATCTCGATCACGACGGCGCCGCCGATGAGGTAGCCGATGCGGAGGCCGAGCACGGTGACGGGGGTGATGAGCGCGTTGCGGAGAACGTTGCGGCCGATCACGATGACGCGGGGCACACCAGCACCGAGGGCGGTGCGGACGTAGTCGCGATCGAGTTCCTCGACCATCGCGCTGCGCACCACCCGGGAGAGCTGCCCGATCACGGGCACTGCGAGCGCCAGTGCGGGGAGGGCCATGCGGGCGAGCCAGCCGCCCGGATCCTCCGTGAGCGGCGGCAGGGCGCCGGACGCCGGGAGGACGTTCAGCTGCAGCGTGAAGAGCTGGATGAGCAGGACGGCGAGCCAGAAGGACGGGGTCGACAGCGAAGCAATAGACACGAGCCGGATGAGCTGGTCGGGCCAGCGGTCGCGGAAGACCGCGGCGATGATGCCGAGGAGCGTGGCGCCGAGGACTGCGATGAGCAGGCCGAGGAAGGTGAGCTGGATGGTGATCGGGAAGGCGCGTGCGACCTCGTCGAGCACGGGGAGCTGGCGGGCCGAGTAGGTGCCGATGTCGCCCTGGAGGAGACCGCCGAGAAACGCGATGTAGCGGACGAGCAGCGGGTCGTCGAGTCCGAGGGCGTCGCGGTAGGCCTGGCGGTCTTCGAGGGAGGAGCTCTCGCCGAGCGCGGTGATCGCGGGGTCGACCTTCGAGAAAGACATGACGACGAAGACGAGGAACGTGATGCCCAGCACCATCACGGGGAGCTGGAGCAGTCGTCGCCCGACCAGCTGGAACGTGGCAGTCATCGTCGACTCCTTTCAGATGCGATCCGGTAGCGGATCAGCGAAGGGGACCCGGGGAGGACGGCGCTGCCGCCCTCCCCGGGGAGGTGCCTAGTCCGTGACGCCGACGTCGAGGAACGACAGTCCGGTTGTCGGGACCGGAGCGAAGCCGACGAGCCGTTCGGCATCCCACGCGGCGGGGAGCTGACGGTGGAACAGGGGGTAGAGCACCGCCTGCTCCGCGAGGATGTCGAAGGCCTCGCCCCACGCGGCCTTCTGCTCGTCGCCGGTCAGGCGGACGGCCTCATCGAGGGTCGCCGAGAGGGA
>NZ_JACGWX010000012.1 GCF_014137945.1 Microcella alkalica | reverse complement strand
GAGCTCGAGGGCATCCGCCCGCAGTTCGACGTAGACGCTCACCTCGCCGCCTGCGTGGCGCGCCGCGTTGAGCATCGCCTCGCGCGCCGCCGCGAGCACGGGCTCGAACTCGTGGCCCGAGAAGTCTCCGGTCGTGACGACGTCGAAGCGCACGGGGTGCTGCAGCTCGATCTCGAGGGCAGCCTGCCGCAGCTGGGCGGCGAAGTCGGCATCGCTCGGCTTCGTTCCGGCGAAGAGCCAGTCGCGCAGCTCGCGCTCCTGCGCGCGGGCGAGGCGCGCGACCTCGCTGCCCGGCTCGGCCCGGTTCTGGATGAGCGCGAGCGTCTGCAGCACGCTGTCCTGCAGGTGGGCGGCGACTTCGGCGCGGCTCTCCTCCCGCACGCGCGCCGAACGCTCGGCGATGAGCGTCGACCACAGCCCGACGACGAGCGGAGCGACGAACACTCCCGTCCCGCCGACGATCATGATGAGCGCGACGATCACGGTCGTCGCGCCGGGGTTCGCGGCGAGCACGACGAGCGCGGTGACGATGAGCCCGCCTGCGGCGATCGAGCGCACGACGACGCCCTCCCGCTCGCCGCGCCCGGGGTCGTGCCGGTCGAGCAGCAGGCTCCAGGCGACGGATGCCCCCGCCAGCAGCAGCGTCGTGAACGCGGCATCGACGGGGTCGGCGCGGTCGCGCGTCACGGCGGCGGCGATCGTGACGAGCCCGGCGACCCCTGCGGCGACGAGCAGCAGGATCGCGCCGGGGACCCGGCGGCGCACGGCGAGGGGCGCATCCGCCCGCACCGGCACGGGAGCGTCGCCCGGCCGCTCCCCGCGCAGGGGCGTGAGCGCCCAGAGCCAGGCGTAGAGGAGGGCGCCGCCGCCGCCGAGGACGGCGAGGGCGACGAACGCGAACCTGACCCGCGGGAGCGACCAGCCCAGGTGGTCGGCGAGCGCCGTCGACACCCCGCTCAGCAGCACCTCGCGCGGGCGCGCGAGCGGCGGGCGGTCGAGAACGGCGGTCACGCGCCCAGTCAAGCATCCGGCGCGATGACCGGGCAGTCCCGGAGGGAAGATCAGGGGCCGATCAGGGGTGACCCCGATAGCGGCGGCACCACGGCGCGCGGGAGCATCGCCTCATGACCGATCCGACCCCGCCCGCCGGGGCGCCCGCCGCGCCCCCGCCGCCGCCGCCCGCGAGCGGCTCCTCCCGCTTCTTCTCCTGGCTGCGCTCGCTCAACGTCACCCGCGAGCCCGGCTGGCTCGGCGGCGTGGCCTCCGGCATCGCGCTGCGACTGCGCATCGACCCGCTCATCGTGCGCGGCATCCTCGTCGTGCTCGCGATCTTCGCCTTCCCCGTCGCGCTGCTCTACGCGCTCGCCTGGGCCATCCTTCCCGACCACACGAGCAAGATCCACGCCGAGGAGGTCTCGCGCGGCCGCGTCGAGGCCGGCTTCGTCGGCGCCGCGGTGCTGCTCGCGATCGCGCTTCTCGGGCTCGGCGACGGCGGACCCTGGTTGTGGGACGGCGGCTACGGCTGGGACGGCGGCTGGATGCTCGGCTCGCCCGGCATGGCGATCGCCGCGCTCGTCGGCCTCGTGTGGACGGTCGCCGTCATCGGCGGCATCGTCTGGCTCATCGTGTGGCTCGTGCGCCGCTCGAGGAGCACCGCCGCCACGCCCGCGGCGGGCGCGGCCAGCGCGACGTTCGTCGCCGGAGCGGGCACTGCATCCGCCGCCACCGCCGGCGCGACGAGCGCCGACGCGACCGCGACGACGCCGATGCCGGCCGCCGACGCCCCCGACGGCGACCTGGATGCCTGGCGCGCGCAGCAGAGCGCCGACCGCGCCCAGCGCGACGCCTTCGTCTCCGCCGACGAGGCCGCCCGCCGCCAGGCCGAGGCCGACCGCCTCGCCGCCGAGCGCCGCGCACGCGCTGCCGAGTACGAGCGGCAGCGCCAGCTGCGCCGCCGCACCCGCTCGCACCCGCTCTTCACGCTCGCGGCGATCGGCCTCGCGCTCATCGCCGGCGCCGTGACGACCCTCACCTCCGGCGGCACCGAGATCGAGCGCGGCGACGTCGTCCTCGGCTTCGCGGTCGCGATCGGCGCGCTCGGGCTCGCGATCATCATCAACGGCGTCATCGGCAAGCGCTCGGGCGGCTC
The DNA here is from genome assembly GCF_014137945.1 of Microcella alkalica. Classification (GTDB taxonomy): domain Bacteria; phylum Actinomycetota; class Actinomycetes; order Actinomycetales; family Microbacteriaceae; genus Microcella; species Microcella alkalica. The sequence goes on along the minus strand of NZ_JACGWX010000012.1, from coordinate 15,808 downwards.
GACGGGCGCCGCGATCATCGCCCTCGTCGGACTCGCGATCGCCGGCACCTCCCCCGGCCCCGGAAGCGACCTGCGCTTCGTCGGCTCGGGTGAGTACGCGCCGCTGTACACGGAGGACGACGACCAGGCATTCGTCGTCGGGGCGGGCTCGACCACGGTCGACCTCTCCGACTACTGGGACGGCACGCGCTCGGGCGCGGGGCTCGAGGGCGTCGTGTCGATCGTCGCGGGGGCGGGCGACGTCACGGTCGTCCTCCCGGAGTCAGGGGCCGTGGAGTGGGCGATCGTCTCAGGAGCGGGCGACGCGACTCTCGTCGCCGACGGCGACGCGCGCTCGATCCCCCGCGAGAGCGGGCTCGACTCCCCCGACGGCAGCGACCGCCTGCTGACGCTCGAGGTCGTCTCGGGCGCTGGCGACATCCTCTTCACCACGGAAGGAACGAACCGATGACCACCGACACCCCCTCCGGCGCGAGCGCCTGGGGCGCCGATGCCGAGCCGCTGCGACCGCGCGTCTCGACGATCATCTGGGGCGTGATCCTCGTCGGCATCGCCGCGCTCGCCCTGCTCTCCGAGCTCGGCCGGCTCGACGAGCTGCCCAACGGCTCGGTGCCGATCATCCTCGTCGCCGGCATCGGCGGGCTGCTCGTGGTCGGGGCGATCATCGGGGCGGCGACCTCGGGGCCCCGGGGCGAGAGCCGGGCATCCGGCGCCACGGGCCACCGCTAGCTGCACCGCCGTCCTCGCGGGCGGGGCCTCCGCCGATCGGTGGAGTCGACGACAGGCCGAACGGTCGTTGCCGACGGGGCCCCCGCCCGCGAGACTCGTGCCATGACCACTGCTCAGAACGTCGTCGAGGTGCGCGACCTGCGCAAGACCTACGGCGACACGGCGGCCGTCGACGGCGTGAGCTTCGACATCCACCGCGGCGAGACCTTCGCCCTGCTCGGCCCCAACGGCGCGGGCAAGTCGACCACCATCGAGATCCTCGAGGGGTACCGTCGCCGCACCTCGGGCGAGGTGCGCGTCCTCGGCGCCGACCCCGAGAGGGCGGGCCTCGACTGGAAGGCCCGGCTCGGCATCGTCCTGCAGAGCTCGGGCGAGGTCGGCGCGGTCACCGTGCGCGAGCAGCTCGCCCACTTCGCCGCCCTCTACCCGAACCCCCGCGACGTCGACGAGGTCATCGGCGCGGTCGGCCTCGAGGAGAAGGCCGGGGCGCTCATCCGCAAGCTCTCCGGCGGCCAGCGCCGCCGCGTCGACGTCGCCGTCGGCATCATCGGCCGCCCGGAGCTGCTCTTCCTCGACGAGCCGACGACGGGCTTCGACCCGGAGGCGCGCCGGAGCTTCTGGGCGCTCATCCGGCAGCTGCAGGGCGAGGGCACGACGATCCTCCTCACCACCCACTACCTCGACGAGGCGGCGCAGCTCGGCGACCGCGCGGGCATCATCGCGAGCGGCCGCATGGTCGACCTCGCGCCGATCGGTGAGCTGGGCGGGGCGGATGCGCGCATCCCGATCGTCCGGTGGGTCGAGCAGGGCGGCGTGCGCGAGGAGCGCACCCACGCCCCCGCGGCCGTGGCCGCCGCGCTCATCGACCGGCTCGGCGGGGAGCCCGAGGGGCTCGAGGTGATCCGCCCGAGCCTGGAGGACGTCTACCTCGACCTCGTCGGCCACGAGCACGCCGACGACCTCGCACCCGAGACCCTGACGGAGACCCGCGCATGACCGCACCGATGACCGCGACCGGCGCTACCGGCGCGCGCCCGGTGCCCCCCGGCCTCGGCTCGCCCCTCGCCCGCACCGTGCGCCTGGGTCTGCTGCGCATCGGCTACGAGGTGCGCGCGTACTTCCGGCAGGGCGACACGGTGTTCTTCACCTTCCTCTTCCCCGTCGTCATGCTCACGATCTTCTCCGTCTCGTTCAGCGAGGCGAGCTTCGAGCAGACCGCCGACGGCGACGACATCACCGCCGCGTGGTTCTTCCTGCCGGCGATGCTCGCCGCGGGTGTGCTGCTGAGCGGCCTGCAGAACCTCGCGATCGACATCGCCGCGGAGAAGAGCAACGGCACGCTCAAGCGCCTCGCCGGCTCGCCGCTGCCGGTCGTGAGCTATTTCATCGGCAAGATCGGGCAGTCGGTCGTGACGGGCGTGCTGCAGGCGGTGATCCTGCTGCTGCTCGCGTTCACCGTCTTTCAGGTGCCGCTGCCGGAGGAGCCCGCCCGTTGGGGCGACTTCGCGTGGATGTTCCTGCTCGGCGTCATCACCTCGGCGATCCTCGGCATCGCACTCTCGGCCGTGCCGCGCAGCGGAGCGTCGGCGACCGCCGTCGTGATTCCGATCACGCTCGTGCTGCAGTTCATCTCCGGCGTCTACCTGCGCTTCAGCGACCTGCCCGACTGGCTGCAGAGCGTGGCCTCGATCTTCCCCCTGAAGTGGATGGCGCAGGGCATGCGCAGCGTCTTCCTGCCCGACGAGCTCGTCGTGCTCGAGCAGAACGAGAGCTGGGATGAGCCGGGCATCGCGCTCGCGCTCGCCGTCTGGCTCGTCGCCGGGCTGATCCTCACGCGGCTCACGTTCCGCTGGATCCGTCGCGACTCGTAGAGCGGGCCCGTCATGAACGAGCGATCGGCTGCCGTGGGGCGCCTGACCTGGTGGGATGCGGCCGTCATCGGGGTCGCCGCCCTCCTGGCAGTGCTGCTCGTCCTGCAGACCGCCGAGCCGTGGCGACTCGCGACGGGCGGAGCAGGGCTCGCGCTGCTCGTCGTCTCGTGGGTCGCCCTCGGGCGCCGCGGCCCCGAGGCGCCGACCGCCCCGTGGTTCGTCGCGCTCGCGGCGCTCGCTGCGGGCATCGCCGTCGCCGGGTACCCGACGCTCGCGATCATCCAGGTCGTCGTCTACCCGATCGCCTGGGTCTACGCCCCGACCGTGCGGCGCGCGATCGTGCAGAACGTCGCCGTCGCGATCGCCGTCGGCGTCGGGTTCCTCGTCTCCCTCGGCGCAGAGCCGGAGAACCTCCCGCAGACCGGGTTCACGATCGCGCTCTCGCTCGGCTTCAGCCTCGCGATGGGGCTCTGGATCAGCCGCATGACCGAGCTCGGCGAGCGCAACGGCGCGCTGCTGCGCGAGCTGCAGGGCGCGCAGGAGCAGATCGCCGCGCTCAACCGCGACGCCGGCGCCGCCGCCGAGCGCGAGCGCCTCGCCCGCGAGCTGCACGACACGATCGCGCAGGACCTCACGGGGCTCGTGCTGCTCGCCCAGCGCGCCCGCCGCACGGGCGGCGACCCCGAGGTGCTCGCGCTCATCGAGGACGTGGCGCGCGAGACCCTCGGCGAGACGCGCGCCCTCGTCGCCGCGGGCGCCGCCGTCGCCGGGGCGACCGCGGCCGCGGACGCCGACGACCGCCTCGACCTCGCCGGCGCGCTCGACCGGCTCGCCGAGCGCTTCGAGCGCGAGACCGGCGCCGTCGTGACGATCGCGCGCGCCGAGCGCGACCCGGTCGCCGGTTCGGCGCTGCCGCGCGACGTCGAGGTGGTCGTGCTGCGGTGCGCGCAGGAGGCGCTCGCCAATGCGCGAAAGCACGCCCGGGCATCCCGCATCGAGATCGCGGTCGGGCGCACGCCCGACGCGGTCACCCTCCGCGTCGCGGACGACGGCATCGGCTTCGACCCGGCCGCCGCGCGCGACGGGTTCGGGCTCGCCGGCATGCGCGACCGCCTCGCCCTCGTCGAGGGATCGCTCGACGTCGCGAGCGCGCCCGGCCGCGGCACCGTGCTCGGGGTGCGCGTGCCCGTCGCGACCGCGGGGGTGCGCGCGTGATCCGCGTGCTCGTCGCCGACGACCATGCCGTCGTGCGCGCCGGCATCGTCGCGCTGCTCGACGACGTCGACGGCATCGAGGTCGTCGGGCAGGCCGCCGACGGCCTCGCCGCCGTGGAGGAGGCGCGTCGCCTGCGCCCCGATCTCGTCGTGCTGGACGTGCGGATGCCCGGCGCGACGGGCGATGTCGCGACGGCGCGCATCCGCGCCGAGCTGCCCGGCACGCGCGTGCTGATCCTCACGACGTACGAGTCGGATTCCACGATCATCGCCGCAATCGAGGCGGGCGCGAGCGGCTACCTGCTCAAGGCCGCCCCCGCGGAGGAGCTCGTCGAGGGCGTGCGCTCCGTCGCCCGCGGCGAGACGGCCCTCTCGCCCGCGATCGCCGCGCAGCTCGTCGCCCGGCTGCGCGCCCCCGCTCCGGCCGAGCTCACGCCGCGCGAGCTCGACGTGCTGCGCCTCGTCGCAGCGGGTTGCTCGAACCGCGTCATCGGCGAGCGCCTCTTCATCGGCGAGGCGACCGTGAAGAGCCATCTGCTGCGCGTGTTCGAGAAGCTCGGGGTGCACGACCGCACGCGCGCGGTGACCCTCGCGATGGAGCGCGGGCTGCTGTAGTCGGTGCCGGCGTCGGCCGAGCGTCGGGCGCTAGAGCTCGAGGTTCACGAATACGGGCTCGGGGTGCAGCACGACCCCGAACTCGCTCATCACCCGCGTCCGGATGTACCGCGCGAGCTGCGCGATCTCGCCCGCCGTGGCTCCGCCCGTGTTGATGAGCGCGAGCGTGTGCTTCGTCGACACCGCGGCCCGCGAGCCCGGTAGGGCGAAGCCGCGCGTGATGCCGGCGTGCTCGATGAGCCAGGCGGCGCTGAGCTTGACCTCGTGCGAGGCGGGCTCGGCCGGCGGTGCGGGCTCCGCGCCGAGCGGCACGGCGAGCGCGGGCGGCTCGGGGGCGAGCGGCCAGCGCGGGGCATCCGTCGGGAGCGTGCGCGCGAACGCCTCGCTCACGATCGGATTGGTGAAGAACGAGCCGGCGCTCACCGAGTTCGGGTCGGCCGCGTCGAGCACCATGCCCTTGCCGGCGCGCAGCGCGAGCACCGCGGCGCGCACGCCGACGAGAGGCGCGCGCTCGCCGATCGCGACGCCGAGCGCCTCGCCGAGCTGGGCGTACTGCACCGGCCGGCTGCGGGCATCCGCGTTCTGCTCGAGAGCGAGGTCGACGCTCAGGACGACCGCGCGGGTTCCGCCGTGCTTGAGCACGCTCGTGCGGTAGCCGAGCTTCAGCTCAGGCGCGGGGATCGTGCGGCGCTCGCCGTCGTCGTCGAGCACCTCGACGGCGATGAGGCTCTCGGCGACCTCCTGCCCGTACGCGCCGATGTTCTGGATCGGGGCGGCGCCCGTCGAGCCGGGGATGCCCGACATCGCCTCGAGCCCCGCCCACCCGTTCTCGACGGTGAGGGCCACGAGCGCGTCCCAGTCCTCGCCCGCCTGCACGCGGAGGCGGATCGGGCGGCTCGAGCCGGGCGCATCGGGCAGTCGCTCGACGCCGCGGGTGGCGATGCGGATGACCGTGCCGTCGACGCCCTCGTCTCCGATGACGACGTTCGAGCCGCCGCCGAGCACCATCCAGTCGTCGTAGCCGGACTGCGCCTCGCGCACGGCGTCGACGAGCTCGTCGGTCGTCGCGGCCTCGACGAAGCGCGCGGCGGGGCCGCCGACGCGCAGGGTGGTGTGGGAGGAGAGCGGCTCGTTCTCGCGGGTCGTCGTCATCGTCTGGACGCGGGTCAGAGCGCGGTGACGCGCACCTGCGCCTTGCCCAGCACGGTCTGCTCGCCGACCGTCGCGGTGAGGTCTATGCGGGCTCCGGCGTCATCCAGCACCCCGACCCGGGCCGCGACCGTCACGACGGCGCCGATCTGCCGGTCGACGACGACGGGGCGCGTGAATCGCACCTGGTAGTCGCTGACCCAGCCACGGGCATCCAGCCAGTCGATCACCGGCTGCACGGCGAAGCCCATCGTCAGCATTCCGTGGGCGAGCACGCCCGGCAGGCCGACGGCGGCAGCCACGTCGTCGCGATAGTGGATGGGGTTGAAGTCGCCGCTCGCCCCGGCGTAGCGCACGAGGGTGTCGCGCGTCAGCGGGAACGAGCGCTCGGCCACGACCTGGCCGACCTCGAGACCGTCGAGCAGGCTCATGCGTCGTCCCCCCGCACGACGAGCGTCGAGATGCTCGTGACGACGTGGGCGCCGTCGGCGTCGACCATCGCGGTCTCGCTCGTGATCATGCTGTTGCCGCCGAGGGACTTGATGCTCGTCACGCGCAGCGTCGCGGTGAGCTCGTCGCCCGCGACGATCGGGCGCGAGTAGGTGAAACGCTGGTCGCCGTGCACGACGCGGCTGAAGTCGATGCCCGCGTCGGGCTCGGCGAGCAGCTGCGTGAGCGTCGCGTCGGCGACGACGATCGGGAAGGTCGGGGGAGCGACGACGTCGGCGAAGCCCGCGGCGCGTGCGGCCTCCGGGTCGTGGTGCAGCGAGGCCGTGGCGAGCACGGCGCGCGCGAACTCGCGCACCTTCTCGCGCCCCACGAGGTAGGGAGCGACGGGCGGGAAGTCGCGCTCAGTCAGAGCGGGGTTCACGGGCACCGGCCCAGTCTAGGCGGGGCGGGCGCGGCGGGCTCCTGTTCGCTGGCCGACGATCAGGGGGCGGATGCTCGGCGCGGGCATCCCGTCAGTACAGGGTCTCCCCCAGCAGCCGGTCGAGCATCTCGCGCCCTTGCGCCGCGAAGACGAGGTCGTCGTGCTCGACCGCCCACGCGATCGTCGAGATCGCGCTGACCGCGTGGAAGGCGTGCAGCATGGCGTGGTCGCGCTCGTCGGGGCGGCGGCCGTAGCCGTCGAGGAAGGACTCGCGCAGCAGCGGGGCGTCGAGCCACTCGCGCTGCTCGAGACGGAACAGATCGACCGCCCACGGCTCGAACTCGACCGCGGCGAAGTCGATGAGTCGGACGTGACCGTCGAGGCCGAGCATCCAGTTGCGGGAGGAGTTGTCGCGATGGGCTGGCACCATCGGCAGAGGCCCGAGGTCGAGCGAGGTCTTCGCGATGCGCCGGGCGATCGCGAGCTTGGCCTCGCTCGCGGCATCGCCGATGCGGTCGGCCCAGTAGGCGAACTTCGATATGACCGCGTCGCCGAAGTGGTCGTTGATGATCGCGGGCGTCGAGTCGTGGAGGCGGCGCAGCGCCTCGCCGGCGCGCACGTGCACGACCGGGTCGTGCTCGGCATCCGAGCCCTCGACGAGCGCGCCCGGCACGCGCGACAGGATCAGCAGCTGCAGTCGGTCGTCGCTCGCGACGAGGCGCGGAGCGTCGCCCCCGAGCGCGGGCACGTAGAGCTGGTAGGCCGAGAGCTCGCGGTGGTAGTTGCGGCCGCCGCGGTGCCATTTGGCGATCGCGTGCTCGTCGCCGCGCGTGCGCACCTCGAGCACGCGGGCCTCGCCGTGCGCCCACGAGAGGTCGGCGACGACGTCGACGGGCCCGAGCACGCGGTGCACGTGGTCGAGCGCCTCGGCATCGGAGGCGATCTCCTCGACGACGCTGTCAGGGGCGCGGTACACGGCGGTCCTCCTCGGTGCGGGCGGCGGGGGCCGATGGGGCCCCGGATACGGACGAAGCCCCGGTCACCGAAGAGGTGAGCCGGGGCTTCGTGGAGTCAATGACCGATGACTACTGGCAGCTCTCGCACTGCAGCATGTCCATCGGGTCGACGGGCACCGCGTAGCCGCCGACGGTCTCGTTGTCGTTGTCCATTGCGGACCTCCTGTCGAATCGTCCTCCGGCCTGCCTGGCCGGTGGAGTCACACTATATAACGGGAATGACAGGGATGTCATTCCCCTATATGTAGTGTTTCGGCGTGTCGCGCGAGATTTCTCGGATGCCCCTCTCGCGGCGTACGCGCAGGCGGCGGCCCCGCGGTCGCCGTAGCCTGGATGCGCCGCGGATGATCCCCGCGGCTCGCCCGGGCTGACGCCCCGACAGACATGAAGGCCGCCATGCGCTTCTGGTCACGCCGCGCCGCGCGCGATGAGGCTCGACCGCGCCGTCCGCGCCCCTTCGAGACGCTCGACAACCTCGACCACCTCGTCGACGAGGGCCATCTCGTCGCTCTCGCGGCCGTGCATCTGTCGACCAAGAACGAGATCGTGCTGCGCACCCTGCGCGATGGCGGCTCGTGGAACGAGGAGGACGGCGTCGCGATGGCGCAGCGCGCGGTCGACGCCCTGCTCATCGAGCTGGGCCAGACGGCGCACCGGCTCTCGAAGGAGACCCAGCGCGCGACCCCCCTGCCGCTGCCCGACCCGGACGCCCCCGGCGCGCGCCGCCCGGGCCGCGCCGAGCGCGCACGACTGGCCCGCCTGCGCAAGCACTTCGAGCGGCAGCGCGAGGAGTCGGAGCGCCTGAGCGCCCGCACGCGCACGATGCGCGGCGTCATGGACCGCCTCCGCACCACGCGTCAGGACGACGAGACGCTGCGGGAGATCGCCCTCCGCGCGCGCGACGACACCCTCGCTGAGCTCGTCCACGCGCGGCTGATCCCCCGCCGCGCGATCGTTCAGCAGACAGAGGAGGAGCAGCGCGAAGCCATCGCCGGCGTCAAGGCCGACCTCGCGCGCCTGCTCGAGGAGCACGAGGGGTACTGACCGGCGCTAGCATCACGATCGTGAGCGCGACCGAGGCCCTGTGGCAGTTCGCGATCGTCGCCGCCCTTCTCACGATCACCCCGGGCATGGACTCCGCCCTCGTGCTGCACGCCGCCATCCGCCACGGCCGCGGCCCGGCCTTCGCCGCCGGCGCCGGCATCTGCCTCGGAGCCCTCGTCTGGGGCATAGCCGCTGCCCTCGGGCTCTCTGCGCTCTTCGCCGTCTCGGCGCTCGCCTTCACGGTGCTCAAGGTCGTCGGCGCCGCGTACCTCATCTTCTTGGGGGCGCGGATGCTGTGGTCGGCATTCCGCCCCGGCCACGCCGCCGCCGCGCCGGCCGCGATCGCGGCGCCGGGCATCCGCGCCGCCGCGACGAAGGGGCTGCTGACGACGCTGCTGAACCCGAAGGTCGCAGTGTTCTACGTCGCCGTGCTGCCGGCGTTTCTGCCCGCCGACGTGCCCGCGGCGCTGTTCGGCGCAGCGCTCGCGAGCATCCACGCGCTCGAGAGCGCGGTGTGGTTCACGGTGCTCATCCTCGGCGCGCAGGCGCTGCGGCGCTGGATGGCGCGCGAGTCGACGCAGCGCGGCATCGACGTCGTGACGGGGCTCGCGTTCGTCGGCTTCGGCGCCGCGCTCGCCTTCACCGAGCAGTAGGGCGGCGCCGATGCACCCCGCCTCAGGAGCCGCGGGCGTACTGCTCCGCCGTCATGGACTCGAACTCGTAGCCGACGTACGTCTCGTCGCCCACCACCCAGGCGTCGTGCCCCGGCTCGATGACGTAGGCGTCGCCAGGGCCCGCTTCGAACTCGGATCCGTCTCCGTGCGCCACATGGAGGCGACCGGCGACGACCGCGCCGACATGCCGGGCCTGGCAGGAGTCGGTTCCGGCGATGGGCTTCACTGCCTCCGACCACCGCCACCCCGGCTCGAAGGTGAAGCGGCCCGCGGTCGTTCCCTCAAGCTTGAGGATGTCGACTCGCGTCTTAGGGGGCGTGCGCTGTTCATCGGGAGAATCGAACGAACGAGATTGTGCACCGGTCATGATGAGCGCGCACTCCGCTCTGATCGGAGCCGGGCTGACGATCCTCGCCGCACTGCTGGGCTACGCGAAGTCCGACCGAACCGCCGCCGCGATGCCTTCATAAGCGCGTACACAGCGCCCCCGACCCTCCTAACGCGGAGGTCGGGGGCTCTTCGTGTTGGCTGGACGTCCAACTAAATCTTGAGGATCTGCCACGCCCGTAGGATTGCCCAATGCATGCGTTCGTGGACGATTCCGGCTGTTCCGGGGTGAAGTTCGACCGGGGGTCGACTCGCTTCCTGGTGCTGGCGGCATGCGTCTTCACGGAGCCTGAGCACATGGAAGAGGCAGCGGGCGCGATCCTCGCATGCCGAGACGGCCTAGGCCGCGCCGCTCGCTCGGAGTTCAAGTACATGAAGACGAACGGGTCCGTCAAGGACGCGTTCTTCGCGTGCACAAAGACGCTGAAGTATGACGGAAGGGCGATCGTCATCGACAAGACGAAGATCCACAGTGTGGCCCTGATCAAGAAGCCCGGCTACATGCAGAACTACGCCATCAGACAGATCTTCGGGAACACGCTCGGGACCGTCCGTGATGCGAAGCTCGTGATCGATGGAGTCGACAAACAGGCATTCGGCCTCAACAGCTCTGGCTACTTCCTGCGCGAGGTCAACCAGCAGGCGCCCGGCACCCTGAGGAAGGTCACGTTCGACGACTCGGTTCGTAACCCGCTGATCCAGCTCGCCGACATGACGGCCGGCGCGATCCGGCGCCACTACGAGAAGACCGAGAGCTCGAATCCGCTGCACTTCGCGATGATCAAAGGCAGGACCCGGTACCCGCGCGGCAGCCTGTGGGACTTCACGGGCGAGAAGTGAAGCGACCCGCCCCCTAGCCCGTGAAGGGCACGCACACCATACGGTGACTGTTCGGGGAGCGGGTGTCGGCGACGCTCGAAAACTGAACGGTTTCGGCGCTTGAAAAGTGAACGTTTGTGGGCAGTTTAGTTGGCTGATTCGCCATTGGCGGTTCGCGTGCTGGGGAGGCTGTCGATGCCGCGTCCGCGGAGCCGATAGCTGGCGCCCTTCAGCGTGATCACGTCGGCGTGGTGGACGATGCGGTCGATCATGGCTGCGGCGACTGCCTGGTCCCCGAAGACGCCGCCCCAGCCGGAGAACGGCAGGTTGCTGGTGAGTACGAGAGATGCGTGCTCGTAGCGGGATGAGACAAGCTGGAAGAACAGGTTCGCGGCGTCCTGCTCGAAGGGGAGGTATCCGACTTCGTCGACGATGATCAGCCCGTAGCGGCGGAGCCGGGCGAGCTCAGCCGGGAGCCGGCCGTGCCGGTGGGCGTCGCCGAGACGGGTGACCCAGTCAGTCGCCGTTGCAAACAGCACACGGTGCCCGTGCCGGGCTGCGATGATGCCGAGGCCGGTCGCGAGGTGCGTCTTCCCGGTCCCGGGCGGGCCCAGGAGCACGACGTTGCGGGCCTCGGTCAGGAAAGCGCCGGAGGCGAGTGAGGCAACCTGTTGCCGCACTGCCGATTGCGCGTCCCAGTCGAAGTCGTCGATCGTCTTGCGGGCGCCGAAGGCCGCGGCGCGGATGCGCAGTTCGGCGCCGGAGGCGTTGCGGGCGGACACCTCGCGTTCCAGGACCGCGGCGAGGTAGTCCTCGTGGGTCCAACCTGCGTCGCGGGCCTGCTCCGCCAGCCGGGTCGCGGCCTCGACGATGCGGGGGGCCTTCAGCGCGGCGGCGAGGTAGTGGATTTGCTTGACCGCCTCGGCGCTGGTGACGGCGCCCATCAGCTGACCTCCTCGTCGATCAACCCGAACGCTCTGTCGTAGTCGGCAAGATCGCGGGTCAGGTCCCCCGCAACCTGCGCCGTGCGCGGCTGCTGGAACTGCCGACGCAGCCGTGCCGCCGTCTGGACGTGATTAGGGTCAGTGACAGTGATCCCGCGTGCCCAGATGCGGGCGTGGTCGGCGACGATACGCCCGTCAGCACGCACCCGCACCCGTTCCAGATCTGCGCTCACGTCGACGAGGCGACCAATCAGGGTCGGGTCAACGGAGTAGTCGTTCGTATCCAGACGAACGTAGTAGTCGCGGCCGAGGCGGACCCTGTTGCGCCAGCCCAGATGCAACGGGATCGGCGGCAACGGCAGCATCCCGGCCCGATCCGCTTCCAACCGATCGATGGGTGCGGCCTTGGTCGTGCGCACCACCCGCGCGTTCGCTTTGACCAGCCAGTCGGTGAACTGGGCGTTGAAGTCCGCGGGGGAGGCGAACGAGCGGCCGGGCATGAACGAGGTCTCGAACCACCCGTTGCGGCGCTCGACCACGCCCTTGGACTCCGGGTCGTTCGGCGGCAGGAGCACAAGCCTGGTTGCCAGGGTGCCCATGAAGGTCGCGACGCCCTCCGCTCGGCGGTTGCCGCGCCCGATGCCGGGCTCGTTGTCCCAGATCAGCCGGCGTGGGACCCGCCCCAGCTGCCGGATCACCTCCCACGACCCCAGCAGCAGATCCTCCGTTCTGCGTGTCGGGATCATCCGGCCGGTGACGAACCGCGAGTGCGCGGACGTGATCACCAACACCGGCAGCAGCTTCGCCGTGCCGTCCTCCAGCGGTATCTTCCGCGGCGGGAACCAGAGGTCGCATTGCGCTGCATCCCCCGGTTCCCAGTTCAACCGGTCCGCGGGATCAACTCGTCGGTGCTCCGGCCGCAGCGCCTTCACATTCTGACGGAACCAGGTCATCGACCCCGTCCAGTCAACGCGCTCCGCAATCACCGTCGCCGGCATGTCCGGCGTCTCGGCCAGCAGCGCCCGCACCCGCAGCTCGAACACGGAGAACGACGTCGCCTGCGGAGCCCGAACATACCGTGGCGGCGCGTCCGAGTTCACCGCCTTCACCACCGTCGTCCGCGACACCGCCAACCGCTCGGCAATCCGCGCCTTAGGCACGCCCTCCGCAGCGAGCCTCCTGATCAATGCCCAGTCTTCCAAAGTGATCACTCTCCAATCGTTGAGTGTTCACTTTTCGAGCGTCGTTACTGTCCAGTTTTCGAGCGTCGTCGACAGCGGGTCTTTGTGGTTTCGATAATACGCGCTCAGCTTCGCACTAGATAGCGTGCGCTTGTCCTCTCTTTGGGGGACACCTTGGATGATCATTCCCCCAATGCTTGGACCCCCACACCTTCATCGTTGCCCGCAGGGTGTCCGAGACTTTGGCGATCGCTGGGACGGGTCCTCTCCCTTGCGTTACTCCGGGTCGCCCGCGCTTCGCGGCGCGGGGGCTTTCGCTGTCCTCTGTAGTAGACAGGGCGGTCCCCCTAAGTGCCGACTTTCCGTCACGTTACGATCCCTCAAGACTGGCGACCGTGGGGGCATTACCGCCTCCGCCGAAGGGAAAACAATGAGGTTTATCCAAGCGGCGTTGTCCACGGCAGTGGTAGCGCTTTTGTCAGTTGCAGTTGCGATGCCGGCCAACGCGGCCCCGCCCGTGGCCGAGCCCATCAGCGCGAGTGTGGTGGAGGATCCAAACCGTGAGGCCCGGGAGTTTCTGACGGCCTACGGTGTCGACAAGAAGACCCAGCGAGCCCTGTTCGAGAAGCTCGAGGCTGGTCTGCCGTGGGACTCGTTCACAAGCAATTCGGTTCCAGTTAGCACAGCGGACTACGTCGAGGATGGATTCCAGGTCACCGAGAGCCGCTACGCCGACGGTTCTGTATCGGTGTCGCGCATGCAGATCCCGGTGAAGGCTGCCGCGACCGGCGACTTCTCAGTGATGAGCAGCCCCAACAGCTGCACCATCGGCTCGAACGGAGCGCGGACGAACTGCATCGTCGACATGTGGGTCGGCGCTGTCAGCATGTCCTTCCGTGCCAACTACAACGTTGTGACGAGTGTCGTTTCCAGCGTTTGGGGTGCCTCCTATTCCATTGGCGCCGCTTGCTCGGCTTCCGTCTCCTATTTGGGACGGCCCACCAGTAACATCGGACTGCTGACCGTGACGGCGCAGATGTGCGTGATCGGTTACGCGAGCGCGTTCAACCTGCAGGTCACGCTGAGCAAGGGAATCGCGACAGAGAGTTGGTGGTGATCAACATGGCGGAATGGAATGCACTCGTTGTGCTCCAGATAGTTCTAGTGGTCGCACTGATCGGCGGTGTGTGGCTGTTCATCCGCTCGAGGCGGAACCGCGGTCAGGCGTCCGGCCAGTCCAAGGTCCACTGAAGCATCTAGCTACTCCGGCGCCCCGCGTCCCGCCTTCGGGTGGGCCGCGGGGCGTCTTCGTCGTTCCCGTTGTCAACTGACGAGGTGCGCGGGGTAGCCGGCGAAGTCGCCGGGCCCGTGCCGTGCGAGGTAGGCACGGTGGGCGAGCTCGCATGCGGCGCGGAGTGACCTGCAATAGCCAAGCAGTCGGCGGTCGGCGGACTTCTCCGCCCAGGTGACGGCCCGGTAGCCCCGCTCGCCCTTGATCTCGATGACGCGCACAACGGCGAACGGGACAGCCATCGGGTCGACGAGGAGCCATTCGCCGGTCGCGTACTCGTGCGCGGCGAGGATCGGGTGCCAGTCGGCCCCGGTCGCTCCTGTCGAGGGGAGCAGCCCGGCCGCTGCGGAGTCGATGGTACCCGCGCGCACTGTCGGTGGTCGACTGGACGATAGAGCCATGACGACGCAGCTGAATGAGGTCGCACGCGAGATGCTCGAGTTCGAGACCCGCGCATGGCCGTCCCCGCATCGCAAAGAGCGGGCCATCCGCGCGCGCTTCTCGATCAGCCCGGTTCGCTACTACCAGCGCCTGTGGGCGTTGATCGACGGCGTGCGTGTCGAGCAGTTCGACCCGATGGTCGTGCACCGACTACGGAGGATGCGAGATTGTGGGTCGGTATCGAGAGTGCACGCTTCCAGCTAGAGGTACGGCGACCAGGCTTCGAACTTGGACTTCACGGCGTCCATGGCGCGTTCAAACTCGACGGCGAGCCCGATGCAGTCCCCCTCGTCGCCGATGCCACATCCAGCATCGGTCCATGCCGCTCCAGCCTCGACCGCTGCGCCCGTGAGCGCGATCGTGTCGGAGTAGAGATCCGCGATCTCGTCAGGGACAGCGCCGAGGTAGGTGTTGCCCTCCTCGAAACTTGCGCCGGCGACGACGATGTCGTTCGTCTGAGCGATGAACGAAGCGGAGGAGAGCATCAGATTGCAGTCCACGGCAGCGGAGGCCAGACCCGAGCAGGTGGCTTCGTCCCAGCCCTGGTACCAATCGTCAAGGTCGGCCTTGCGCTCCGCGACGAGGCTTGCCCAGCGTTCTACCGACGCCTCCGGCTGCGCCACTTCTGCTTCCGCGCTAGGACTCGTGGTTGCACGCTGCTCGCTCACATCCTCCGTCGGAGCGCTGCAGGCGGAAAGGACGAGGACGACGGATACGGTCGCTACCGAGAATATTGACGATCTGCTCACGTTTTGAAGATCGCACGGATCACCATCCGGCGCAAGGCCGAGGCCCGCACCGCGATTGAGTGGGGTAAACGTGGACTTCCGACCGCCAGGGCGGTTCCGGAACCGCCTTTTCTGCGAACTTTGTAGCGAGGGCGGGACTCGAACCCGCGACACCACGATTATGAGCCGTGTGCTCTAACCACCTGAGCTACCCCGCCGGGCAGGCTTCCGGCGCGAACCGGAAGTACCAGAGCCCCGAGTCAGGATTGAACTGACGACCCCTTCCTTACCATGGAAGTGCTCTACCACTGAGCTATCGGGGCGCTGCCGAGACCCTACCGGGCTTCGGCACCAGAGAAGATTAGCACCCGTCGGCGCACCATCCGAAACGCGGTCGGGCCGTGCGCGGGCGCGCGTCAGCGGGGGGCGGGGACCTCCTCCGAGCCGAACGCGGGGAGGGCGACGCCGGGCAGGGACCACGCGGTGAAGGACATCCCTCGCGACCGGATGCGGGCATCCGCGAGCTCGCCGTCACCGGTCACGCGCACGGCATCGCCGGCGATCGCGGAGGCCGGCAGCGCGATGTCGGCGTCCGCGCGCGCGGCGCAGACGAGGATGCTCTCCTCCGCCGTCTCGCGCACGAACACGAGCGCGTCGGCGGAGGCGTGCAGCCAGCGCATGCCGCCGTGGGTGAGGGCGGGGTGCGCGCGGCGCAGGGCGATGAGCTCGGCGTACAGGTCGATCGTGTCGGTGTGCTCGTCGACGCGGCTCCAGGGCATCGTCGTGCGCGAGTGCTCGCCGTTCGTGCCCGTGTGACCGAACTCGTCGCCCGCA
>NZ_JACGWX010000011.1 GCF_014137945.1 Microcella alkalica | reverse complement strand
CAGAAGGAGCCACAGCCACCCCAGCCCGATCGCGACCCACGCCAGGACGGCCCCACGCTCGGCGCCGTGGGACCGGGTGATCTGGCCGGCGGCGAGGTGACCGAAGAGGGCGGCGAGGGGGCTGAGCAGGATTCCCAGGAGCAGGGCGAGCACGGCGAGCGGGTTCAGGCGCGCGGCTCGCGCGGGCGGCGCGGGCGGTGCGGCGTCGGTCGGGCCGGGGCGCAGGGCGGGCATCCCGTCGATCATGCTCGGCAGGCTACCCCGTAGGGTGGTCGCCGTGATCGAGCCCACGCGCGCGCAGCCGCTCGTCGTCGCCCACCGCGGAGCCAGCGGCTACCGGCCCGAGCACACCCGAGCCGCGTACGAGCTTGCGATCGCCCTCGGCGCCGACGCCATCGAGCCCGACATCGTCGCGACGCGCGACGGTGTGCTCGTGCTGCGGCACGAGAACGAGATCAGCGGGACGACCGACGTGGCCGACCGCCCCGAGTTCGCCCACCGGCGCACCACTCGGGTCATCGACGGCGAGCGACTCACCGGCTGGTTCACGGAGGACTTCACGTGGGGCGAGCTCGCGACGCTGCGCGCCCGCGAGCGGCTGCCGGCGGTGCGCCAGGCGTCATCCCGGTTCGACGGGCGGTATCCGATCCTGCGCCTGCGCGACCTCATGGCGATCCTGGATGCGGCGCCCCGGCCCGTGGGCATGGTCGCCGAGATCAAGCACGCGACGCACTTCGCCGCGCTGGGCCTTCCGCTCGACGAGATGTTCGCCGCCGAGGTCGCAGCCTGGAGGCCGGCCGCCCCCCTCGTCGTGGAGTCGTTCGAGCAGTCGGTGCTCGGTCTGCTGCGCGAGCGCGGGGTCGAGGCGCGGTACGTGTTCTTGCTCGAGAGGAAGGGGTCGCCCGCCGACCTCGTCGCGCAGTTCGGAGCGGCGGCGCTCTCGTACTCGGGGCACCTCACGAGCGCGGGGCTCGCGCGGCTCGCGCGCGAGGTCGACGGCATCAGCGTCCCCACCGCGCTCGTCGCAGCTCCCGCCTCGCGGGGCGGACCGGTTGTCGTGAGCGACCTCGTCGACCGCGCACACGCGGAGGGGCTCTCCGTCTTCTCGTGGACGCTCCGGCCCGAGAACCGCTTCCTGCCCGGCCCGCTGCGCATCGGCTCCGGCGGTTCGGCGCACGGCGACTGGATGACGTGGTTCCGCACGCTCATGGGCGCGGGCCTCGACGGCGTGTTCGCCGACCACCCGGATCTGGCGCTTGAGGCGCGGGCGACGCTCGCCGCCGACTGAAGCGCGCGCCGCTTGGCCTCGCGCCGACCCGCTCGACGAAATGAAGGGAGCGGGCAGTGCAGAGGCGGCGTGTCGGCTCTGACACGCCGTCGACGATGGAGTGTCTCCCTTCATTTCGTCGAGCGCGACGTCGGAGCGGCAGCGGCGCTTCGCACTAGAGGTGATCCCCCCGCGCCAGCGCACCGAGCACGGCGCGCTCCACCTCGACCCAGCGCTTCAGGACTTGATCGTGACTGAACCTGAGCGGCCGGCGGCCCCCGTCGCTGATCGCCGCATCGCGCGAGCGGTCGGACTCGAACGATGCCTCCAGGTCGTGAAAGCTGCGTCCGTCGACCTCGACGACGAGGGATCGCCCGAGGAGGAAGTCCACTCGTCCCACTTCGGGGAGAGGGACCTGGCGGTGTGGGAAGACCCCGAGGCGGAGCATCCGGACAAAGAAGATCGTCTCGATGCCGGACTCGCAACCGCCGTCGACGCCCTCCCACTCGCGCACGCCGAATCGATCGCAGAGCGCGGATGCCCTTCCACGGTTGAGGCGGATGAGCGAGTCGAGCGCACCGAGCGCATGGTCCCTGTCGGTGCACGCGAAGTAGTCGTCGAGTGCGTCGAGCGGTCCGGCGAGCAGGCGAGTGGAATCGATCGAGCCCGGCGACCAGTGGACGACCGCGGAGTGGTCGGATTGGGTTGCCAGTCGGCGTCGGGAGTCGCGCGGCGCGCGCAGCCTGCAGGCGGAGTGATGGACGCGAACGTGCACGCCAGCCTGCCGGGCGCTCCAGAGGGAGTGCGCCTCTAGCGCTCGCGCGCAGGTCAGCACGCCGCCGACCCGCACGGCCTGCACGACGGCAGGTGCGGTACCTCGTGCCACGTACCAGCCTTCGCGCGCTCGCCAGAGGCGACCTTCCCGCAGCAGCCGCGCGAGCTCTGCCTTTCCGATTCCGGCTCCGTGCAACTCAGCGGTCGAGACCGAACCGCCTGCTCGTCGGATCAGTTCCTCGATCACCACGTTTCGATGATCGGTGAGGCGAGGCGCACGTGAAGCGCGCGAGCCGCCCGCAGGTGATCCTTCTCGTCGACGCCGAATGGGGAGGAGTGGCCGACCGAATGAAGGGAGCTCCCGGCGTGAAGGCGGCGTGTCGGTAAGACGCGCCCTCAAGCGACCTTCCCGTCCCTTCATTTGGTCAGCAACGCGGGCGGATGCTGCGCTCGGGCCGGGCGGTGTGCGTCGGGGGTGCGACCTAGACTTGGGCGGTCATGTCCTTCCTGCCCGACGAGTCACTCGACATCCCCGGCCTCGCGCCCCCGCCGCGGTCGCAGCCCGCGCCCGCCGCGACCGACGATCCGCTGCTCGCCGGGCTCAACCCGCAGCAGCGCGCCGCCGTGCTGTCGCGCGCCGACGCGCTGCTCATCGTCGCGGGCGCGGGCTCCGGCAAGACGAGCGTGCTGACGCGCCGCATCGCACGGCTGCTGCGCGATCGCGAGCTCTGGCCGAGCCAGATCCTCGCCATCACGTTCACGAACAAGGCCGCGGGCGAGATGCGCGAGCGGGTCGGGCAGCTCATCGGCCACGAGGCCGCGAACGGCATGTGGATCTCGACGTTCCACTCGGCCTGCGTGCGGATCCTCCGTCGCGAGGCGCAGCAGTTCGGGTTCACGCAGGCGTTCACGATCTACGACTCGGCCGACTCGCGCGCGCTCATCAAGCGCATCGTGAAGGACCTCCAGGCCGACACCCTCGGCCTCACCGTGAGCGCGGCCGCCGGCAAGATCTCGCGCCTGAAGAACGAGCTCATCGACGCGGAGGGCTACAGCAGGCAGCTGAACCCGAACGACCCGACCGAGGTCATGTTCCTCGAGGTGTTTCGCCGCTACTCGGCCGAGCTCGCGCGCGCGAACGCGTTCGACTTCGACGACCTCATCGCCCAGACGGTGTACCTGTTCCGCGCCTTCCCGCAGGTCGCGGCGCTCTACCAGCGGCGGTTCCGCCACATCCTCGTCGACGAGTACCAGGACACGAACCACGCCCAGTACGCGCTCATCCGCGAGCTGACGCGGGCGGTCGAGCCGCAGCACGTGCCCGCCGACACCCGCATCGAGACCGACGCGACCGGGGGCATCCCCGCCGCGGCCCTCACGGTCGTCGGCGACTCCGACCAGTCGATCTACGCGTTCCGCGGCGCCGACATCCGCAACATCGTCGAGTTCGAGCGCGATTTCCCCGGCGCCGAGGTGATCCTGCTCGAGCAGAACTACCGCTCGACGCAGACGATCCTCGACGCTGCGAACGCCGTCATCGGCAACAACTTCGACCGCATCGCCAAGAACCTCTTCACCGAGGTCGGGGCGGGCGACCGGATCGTCGGCTTCACCGGCTACAGCCAGCATGACGAGGCGCAGTTCGTCGCCGACGAGATCCAGAAGATCCATGAGCAGGGCGTGCCGTACAACCAGATCGCCGTGTTCTACCGCACCAACGCCCAGACCCGCGCGCTGGAGGAGATCTTCATCCGTTCGGCCCTGCCGTACCGGGTGCTCGGCGGCACGAAGTTCTACGAGCGCGCCGAGATCAAGGACGCCATGGCGTACCTCATCGCCGTCGCCAACCCTGCAGACGCGCTCGCGCTGCGGCGCATCCTGAACACCCCCAAGCGCGGCATCGGGCCGGCGACCGAGACCGCCCTCGCCCTCCACGCCGATCAGCTGGGCGGGACGATGCGCGATGCGCTGGGGGATGCCGCGGCTCTCGGTCTCGGACCGAAGGTAACGGCGGCCATCCTCGACCTCTCCGGGATCCTCGACGATGCGACCGCGACGATCGACACTGCGCTCGTCCCGGACGTCCTCACCGCCATCCTCGAGCGCACGAAGTACGTCGAGCTCCTGCGCGCGAGCCGCGACCCGCAGGACGAGGCGCGCGCCGAGAACGTCGAGGAGCTCGTGGCGGTGACGCGCGAGTTCCAGCGCAACAATCCGGAAGGTCGACTTGTCGACTTCCTCACCGAGGTCGCGCTCGTCGCCGCGGCCGACGACCTCGACGACTCCAGCGGCACCGTGTCGCTCATGACGCTCCACACAGCGAAGGGGCTCGAGTACGACGCCGTGTTCATCACCGGGGTCGAGGAGAACCTCCTGCCGCACCAGATGAGCGCGAGCGAGCCGGGCGGCCCCGCGGAGGAGCGGCGCCTGTTCTACGTCGGCATCACCCGCGCCCGCAAGAAGCTGCACCTCTCTCTCGCGATGACGCGCTCGACCTTCGGCGACACGCAGGTCGCCGCGCCCAGCCGGTACCTCCAGGAGATCCCCACCGAGCTCATCGACTGGCGCGACGCCCCGGGCATGGGAATGCGCTCGACGTCGAGCCAACGATCGCTCGGCACGACCCGCAGCGGCCGCGAGCAGTTCAGCTACGGCACCTCCCTCCCGCTCGGGAAGCCCAAGACCGAGTGGGCGAACCGCGTCACCGCGACCGTGCGCGACAACGGCGACCTGACCCTCGCGGCCGGCGACCGCATCCGTCACGTCGACTTCGGCGAGGGGCGCGTGACGACGGTCACGGGCACCGGGCCGAAGAGCATCGCCGAGGTGCAGTTCGAGTCGGCCGGCCGCAAGAGGCTCCTGATCAAGATCGCCCCGATCGAGAAGATCTGAGCGGCGACCGCCCGCCCCCGACCACGCCGCGAACACCCCGGCCGGCGCGCGTTGCCGGCCCCGCCCGCCCGCACGCACCACAATGGGTCTGACGATCATCCGATGAAGGAGACGACCATGGATCTCGTGTCCATCCAGCACCCCGGCGGAGTCACCGAGCTCGCCCTCGACGGCCGCCTGAACATGGTCACCGCCGCGCGCGTGCGCGAGGCCATCCACGAGGCGATCGTCGCCAACAGCGCGTCGATCGCCGTCGACCTGTCGAAGACGTCGTTCCTCGACTCCTCAGGTCTCGGCGCTCTCGTCTGGGGACTCAAGGCGGCGCGCGAGGCCGACGGAGACCTCGTGCTCGTCAACCCGACCGAGCAGGTCGTCCTCGTCCTCGATCTGACCAACATGAACGCGACCCTGCGTTCGTTCGAGAGCGTCGCCGAGGCCTACCCGCATGGCTGACATGGTGGCGCGCACTCTGCGCATCACCTCCCCGCCCGACACCGTCGACACCGTCCACTCCGCCATCGAGTCCATCTGGGCGGTCGTGCCCGACGTGCACCCCACCGACAGGATGTCCGTGGAGACCGCCGTCATCGAGCTGACGGCGAACGTCATCCAGTACGCCAATCGCGGCAACCCCGTCTCGTTCGCCCTCACGATCGTCGTCTACGACGAGCGGATCGAGGCGACCCTGAGCGACGGGGGAGAGGTCGACGACGTCGGTCTGCACAGCCGTGGCATGCCCGAGCCGATGGCCGAGCACGGCCGCGGCATCCCGATGATCCAGGCGCTCGTCGACTCGGTCGAGCACCGCCGAGTCGAGGGCTTCAACCACTGGACGCTCGTGCGCGCGCGCGAGGCGTCGCGCGACGTGCTCACCCCGGCGCGCGGCCTCCCCTCGGTCTCCATCAGCGGCGTCATCGACGAGATGGCGCGACAGCGCGCGCTCGAGGGGCTCGCGATCCTCGACACCTTACCGGAGGAGCGCTTCGACCGCGTGACGCGGCTCGCGCAGCAGCTGTTCGGCGTCACCGGCTCGGCGATCAACCTCATCGACCGCGACCGGCAGTGGTCGAAGTCGATGGTGGGACCGTTCGGCACCGAGGTGCGGCGCGAGAGCTCGGCGTGCGCGATCACGATCGAGTCCGATGACACGCTCGTCGTCGCCGACCTCACCGTCGCACCCGGGTTCGAGAGCATCGCCATCCCCGGCGCTTTCGAGTTCTACGCCGGTCACCCCCTCTACGCGCCGGGCGGCGAGCGCATCGGCTCGTTCTGCGTCTACGACGCCAAGCCCCGGCACTTCGGCGAGCGCGAGGCGGCGATGCTGCGCGACCTCGCCGCGTGGGTGCAGCAGGAGCTCTCGGTCAGTCAGGAGCTAAGTCGCGCCGCCGAGGTGCAGCAGGGCCTTCTGCCGCAGCAGCTCCTGAGCATGCCGGGGTGGGACATCGCGGGCATGTGCCTGCCCGCCCGCGCCGTCGGGGGCGACTTCTACGACTGGTACCCGGTCGGGGAGGGCGCGGCCTTCACGCTCGCCGACACGATGGGCAAGGGCATCGGGGCCGCGATCATCGCCGCCACCGTGCGGGCGGTGCTGCGATCGGCGGCGCGATTCGGCGACGTCGCCGGCGCGGTCGACGCGGCCGCCGCATCCCTCACCGGAGACCTCGACTCGACGGGGCTCTTCGTCACGCTGTTCCACGGCCGCCTCGACATGGACTCCGGCGAGCTGACGTTCGTCGACGCGGGGCACGGCCTCACGTTCATCGCGCGCGTCGACGGCACCGTCGATCGGCTGAAGTCGACGTCGCCGCCGCTCGGCGTCGACATCGAGACCGAGTGGATCCCGCAGACGGTGACGATCGAGCCGGGCGATGCGCTCATCAGCGTGAGCGACGGCGTGCTCGACCTGTACGACGGGGTGCCGGAGGCGCTCGAGAGCGTCACGACGATCACGATGCTCGCCGACAGCGCCGCCGAGATCGTCGAGGCGATGCGAACGCGCGCCCGCGGGATCGCGCCCGACGACGTCACTGTGCTCGTCGTCCGCCGCGACGCCTGACGACCGCGCGTCCGCACCTTGCGCAGACCCTGCGACCGCGCTCGGAGGCGTGTCATCGGGGCCGTCGGACGGGAGTACCCTGGACGAGGCCGTTTCTCTCGACATCGAGAGATCTCTCGACGTCGAACCACCTCGAGACCGAGAACCGCCGGCCGGTTCCTACGTACATCGCACGTGGATGGGAAGAGCAGAGCGTGGATCTTTTCGAATACCAAGCACGCGACATGTTCGAGAAGCACGGCGTTCCCGTGCTCGCTGGCATCGTCGCCGACACCCCTGAGGGAGCCCGCGCCGCGGCCGAGAAGCTCGGCGGCGTGACGGTCGTCAAGGCGCAGGTCAAGACCGGAGGCCGCGGCAAGGCCGGCGGCGTCAAGGTCGCCAAGACCCCTGATGAGGCGGAGGCGGCCGCGCAGACGATCCTCGGCCTCGACATCAAGGGTCACATCGTGAAGCGCGTCATGGTCGCGGCCGGAGCGGACATCAAGGAGGAGTTCTACTTCTCCGTCCTGCTCGACCGGGCCAACCGCAGCTACCTCGCGCTCTGCAGCTACGAGGGCGGCATGGAGATCGAGCAGCTCGCCGAGGAGCGCCCCGAGGCGCTCGCGCGCGTCGAGGTCGACCCGGGTCGCGGCATCGACCTCGACAAGGCGCGCGAGATCGCGGTCGAGGCGAAGTTCCCGACCGAGCTCGTCGAGAAGGTCGCCCCCGTGTTCGTCGCCCTCTACGAGGTGTACGTGAAGGAGGACGCGACGCTCGTCGAGGTCAACCCGCTCGTGCTCACGGGCTCTGGAGCGATCGTCGCCCTCGACGGCAAGGTCACGCTCGACGAGAACGCAGCGTTCCGTCAGCCCGACCATGCCGCGCTCGAGGACAAGGCTTCCACCGACCCCCTCGAGGCGAAGGCCAAGGAGCACGACCTCAACTACGTGAAGCTCGACGGCGAGGTCGGCATCATCGGCAACGGCGCCGGGCTCGTCATGTCGACGCTCGACGTCGTCGCCTACGCGGGCGAGAAGCACGGCGGCGTCAAGCCCGCCAACTTCCTCGACATCGGAGGCGGCGCCTCGGCCGAGGTCATGGCCGCCGGGCTCGATGTCATCCTCGGCGACGCGCAGGTCAAGAGCGTGTTCGTCAACGTGTTCGGCGGCATCACCGCGTGCGACGCCGTCGCGAACGGCATCGTGAAGGCCCTCGAGATGCTCGACGACACGGCGACCAAGCCGCTCGTCGTGCGCCTCGACGGCAACAACGTTGAGGAGGGCCGTCGCATCCTCGCCGACGCCAACCACCCGCTCGTGACGATCGCGAGCTCCATGGACGAGGGCGCCGACAAGGCCGCCGAGCTGGCTGCGAAGTAAGGGACGCGAACATGTCGATCTTCCTCAACAAGGACTCCAAGGTCATCGTCCAGGGCATCACGGGCGGCGAGGGCACCAAGCACACTGCGCTCATGCTCAAGGCGGGCACGCAGGTCGTCGGCGGCGTCAACGCCCGCAAGGCCGGAACGACCGTCTCGCACACCGCGGCCGACGGGTCGACCGTCGAGCTGCCCGTCTTCGGCACGGTCGCCGAGGCGATGGCCGCCACGGGCGCCGACGTCTCCATCGCCTTCGTGCCCCCGGCGTTCGCGAAGGATGCGGCGATCGAGGCCATCGACGCCGAGATCCCGCTCCTCGTCATCATCACCGAGGGCATCCCCGTCCTCGACTCGGCCGAGCTCTGGGCGCACGCGACGGCCAAGGGCGGCACGACCCGCATCATCGGCCCGAACTGCCCTGGCATCATCACGCCGGGCGAGTCGCTCGTCGGCATCACGCCGGCGACGATCACCGGCAAGGGCCCCATCGGTCTCGTGTCGAAGTCGGGCACGCTGACCTACCAGATGATGTACGAGCTGCGCGATCTGGGTTTCTCGACCGCGATCGGCATCGGCGGCGACCCGATCATCGGCACGACGCACATCGACGCCCTCGCGGCGTTCGAGGCCGACCCAGAGACGAAGGCGATCGTCATGATCGGCGAGATCGGCGGCGACGCCGAGGAACGCGCAGCCGACTTCATCGCGGCCAACGTCACCAAGCCGGTCGTCGGGTACGTCGCGGGCTTCACGGCTCCCGAGGGCAAGACCATGGGTCACGCTGGCGCCATCGTCTCCGGCTCGGCCGGTACGGCGCAGGCCAAGAAGGAGGCACTCGAGGCCGCAGGCGTCAAGGTCGGCAAGACGCCGAGCGAGGCCGCCGCCCTCATGCGCGAGATCATCGCGGCGCTCTAGCGAGCATCCGCACGCCCGACGGCCCCGTCGCTCCTCGTGAGCGGCGGGGCCGTCGGTCGTGCACGCCGTGAGACGCGCGCGACGGATGCTCGGCGCGGGTCTCACGGGAGAGCGCGTGCGCCACGCCCTCAGTCGTCGTCGCGCGGCCGCACCGCCGGCGGCCACGTCGCGCAGCCCAGCTCGCGCGAGATGTTGCGCGCCGTCTCGCGCAGGTCGTTGAGAACGCCCGCCTCGGGTGGCCACTCGCTCGAGGGCATGACGACCGAGACCGCGGCGATGACCGCACCGCTGCGGTCGGCGACGGGTACGGCGACCGACGATTCGCCGAGCACCGCCTCGTCGACCTCGACGGCGAGAGCCCGCTCGACGACCTGGGCGAGCTGGAGGCGCAGCGCCGCCGCGTCGGTGATGGTGTCGCCCGTGAGGCTGCGCAGCTCCCGCGCCAGCAGCTCGTCGGCGGCCGTCGGGTGGTAGGCGAGGAGCACCTTGCCGAGGGCCGAGGCGTGCACGGGGATGGTGATGCCCGTCTCGAGCATCTGCTGGCTGCCGTCGGGACGGCGGTTGTGGTGGATGATGATGACCTCGTCGAAGAGCTCCGCTCCGAGCCGTGTCGAGAGCCCGGTGCGGCGGGCCAGCTCGCGCGTCCAGCGCATCGCGCGGGCGCGCACGTCGAGCGTGTCGAGGTAGACGTTCGAGAGCTTCAGCAGGGCGGGGCCGAGCATGTACCGCTGACCGCCGGGCTCTTTCGCGACGAGCCCGTGCTGCTGCAGCGACTTGACGATGCCGTGGACGGTCGATGGCGGCAGATCGAGGATCCCCGCGAGCTCGGTGATGCCCAGGTGACGCGCCCCCTGCAGGGAGGAGAGCACGCGCGCGGCGCGGTCGATGGCCTGGATCACGCGTGCCTCCTCTCGTCATCGAGCAGGTTCTGGGAGTCGTCGACCGACTCTTGACACCCCCGGTCGATCGGAGCATATTCGACATTATCGAGAACCGTTCCAATTGGATACGGGAATCGTCGACGGTGACTGCGCTCTCTGACGCGGCGATGCGACCACGGATACCTTGCGAAGAAGGAAGGACCCCCGGCCTCATGAAGAAGCTCATCAATGATCCCGATCGCGTTCTCGCCGACGCTCTGCGCGGCATCGAGGCGGCTCACGCCGACCTGCGCGTCGACCACGAGAACCGCATCATCTATCGCGCGATCCCCAAGGATCACGGCACCGTCGCCCTCGTGAGCGGCGGCGGCTCCGGTCACGAGCCGCTGCACGGCGGCTTCGTCGGCTTCGGGATGCTCGACGCGGCCTGCGCAGGCGAGGTGTTCACTTCGCCGACGCCCGACCAGATGCAGGAGGCGACGAAGACCGTGGACCGCGGCGCGGGCGTTCTGCACATCGTCAAGAACTACACGGGCGACGTCATGAACTTCGAGATGGCCGCCGAGCTCGCCGCGATGGAGGCGAGCGTCGAGGTGCGCACGGTCGTCGTCAACGACGACGTCGCCGTCCAGGACTCGCTCTACACGGCGGGCCGCCGCGGGGTCGGCCTCACGGTGCTGCTGGAGAAGATCGTCGGCGCCGGCGCCGAGCAGGGCCGCAGCCTCGACGAGGTCGTGGCGCTCGCCGAGAAGGTCAACGCCGACGGCCGCTCGATGGGGATGGCGCTCACGAGCTGCACCGTGCCGGCGGCCGGCAAGCCGACGTTCGACCTGCCCGAGGATCAGATGGAGATCGGCATCGGCATCCACGGCGAGCCCGGTCGGCACCGCGTCCAGATGGGGACGGCGAGCGAGATCGCCCAGCAGCTCGTCGAGCCCATCCTCGGCGATCTCGACTTCGGCTCGTCGCCGACGATCGTGATGCTCAACGGCATGGGCGGCACGCCGCTCATCGAGCTGTACCTCATGTACGGCGACGTCGCGGCGATCCTCGAGAAGCACGGAGTGACGATCGCCCGCAGCCTCGTGGGCAACTACATCACCTCGCTCGACATGGCGGGATGCTCGGTCACGGTGCTGCGCGCCGACGACGAGATCGTCTCGCTGTGGGACGCCCCCGTGGAGACGAGCGGCTTGCGCTGGGGCCGCTGACCGAGAGCGCCGCCGCGACCTCCCGCACCCCGCACTGCCTGCCACCCCGGCACCGACGCCGAGACCGAGGAGAACCATGAGCACCACCGACACCATCACGATCGAGGGCTTCACCGCCTGGCTCGCCGCCTTCCGCGACCGAGTCACCGAGCACAGGTCGTACCTGACCGAGCTCGACTCGGCCATCGGCGACGCCGACCACGGGGCCAACATGGCCCGCGGCATGGCCGCCGTGATGGAGAAGGTGGGCGCCTCGCCCGCCACGACCGCCGACGAGCTGTTCAAGACGGTGGGGATGACCCTCGTCACGTCGGTCGGCGGGGCGAGCGGGCCGCTCTACGGCACGCTCTTCCTGCGTCTCGGCATGACGGCCGGTGCGGTCGCGGAGTGCGATGCGGCGGCGCTCTCCTCCGCCCTCCGAGCCGGGCTCGACGGCGTCGTCGCCCGCGGCAAGGCCGAGGCGGGCGACAAGACGATGTTCGACGCGATGGCCCCCGCCCTCGATGCGATGGATGCCGCGATCGCCTCGGGCGCGTCCCTCGCGGAGGCGACCGCGGCGGCCCGCGACGCCGCCGCGGCCGGTCGCGACGCGACCGAGCCGCTCGTGGCCCGCAAGGGTCGCGCGAGCTATCTCGGAGAGCGCAGCGCCGGCCACCTCGACCCCGGCGCGACGTCGACCGCCCTGCTCTTCGACGCCCTCGCGGAGGTCACGGCGTCGTGAGCGGCGCATCCCCCCGCGTCGGCATCGTCGCGGTCTCGCACAGCCGACCCCTCGCCGAGGCGGCCGTGGCCCTCGCGCTCGAGATGGTGGCGGGCGACCCGCCGCCCATCGCGATCGCGGCGGGCACGCCCGACGGCGGTACGGGCACCGACGCGGTCCGCGTGTCGGAGGCGATCCTCGAGGTCGGTGCGGGCGGTGCGGGCGTCGTCGTGCTCATGGATCTCGGTTCGGCCGTCATGAGCGCCGAGATGGCGCTCGAGTTCGTCGCCGACCCCGAGCTGCGAGTGCGGCTCATCTCGGCGCCCTTCGTCGAGGGGCTCCTCGCGGCGATAGTGCGCGCGGCCGGAGGCGCCGATCTCGACGCGGTGGCGACCGAGGCGCTCGCAGCCCTGCGCCCCAAGAGCGAGCAGCTGGGCGACGCGGCCGCCGACGACGATCAGCGCGCCGTCGACGATCCGGGCGATCGGGCGGATGCCCCGCCCGCCGCCGCGGGCGACCTCGCCTCCGCCGCGCCCCCGCCCGCGATCGCCGAGGCGGTCGTCCGGAACGTGGCAGGCCTGCACGCCCGCCCGGCGGCCGTGATCGCCGGGCTCGTCGCTGAGCGCGGCGTCGCCCTCACCCTCGCGACCGATGCGAAGGGCCCGGTCGACGCGACGAGCCCGATCGGCATCGCCGTCCTCGGCGCCGGGCCGGGCACGCGCGTGCGGATCGCCGCGACCGGTGCGGGCGCGGCCGCCGCCGTCGAGGAGGTGCGCGCCCTCATCGAGTCGGGCTTCGGCGAGGAGCTCGCCGAGCTCGCCGAGCTCGACGTCGCGCCCGCGGAGGTGCAGCCCGCCGCGCATCCCTCGCACGAGACGCCCTCCCATCCGCTCGGCGTGAGCTCCGGCCGCGTCGTCGGACCCGTCGCTGTCATGGTGCACGCGGCCGACGAGCCGGACCCGGCCGTGCGCATCCCCGCCGACGCGCGGTACGGAGCGGCGACCCGGTTGCGCGAGGCGATGCTCGCCGTCGCGGGAGAGATGCACGCGACCGCGCAGATGCTCAGCGGCCAGCGCCGCGACGTGCTCGTGGCGACCGCCGCGATCGCCGCCGATCCCGCTCTGCACCGCGCCGCCGAGGCTCTCGTGCGCGACGAGGGCGCGACGCCCGAGCGCGCCGTCTGGGTCGAGCTCGGGCGCACCGCGGCGCAGTATCGCGAACTCGGCGGCCGGATGGCCGAGCGCGTCACCGACCTCGTCGACGTGCGCGACCGCATCATCGCTCGGCTCACCGGGGTCGAGCGGCCGGGGGTCCCCGAGCGGGATCACCCGTTCATCCTCGTCGCCGACGACCTCGCCCCCGTCGACACCGTGGGCCTCGACCCGGAGTGCTGCCTCGCGATCGTCACCGAGCAGGGCGGCCCGACCTCCCACACGGCGATCCTCGCCCGCGAGCTGGGTCTGCCGGCCATCGTCGGCGCGGCAGGGGCCACGGCGCTCGCCGACGGCACCGTCGTCCTCGTCGACGGCGACACGGGCGAGCTCATCGTCCAGCCGGACGAGGGCGCTCGCGCAACGGCGACGGGCGTCATCACCCTGCCTCCGTTCGAGGGCCCGGGTCAGACCGCCGACGGGCACCGCATCGTCCTCGGCGCGAACGTCGGAGCCCCGCGCGACATCCGCCGCGCCGTCGAGCGCGGTGCCGAGGGCGTCGGGCTGTTCCGCACCGAGTTCTGCTTCCTCGACCGTACGCGCGAGCCGAGCGTCGACGATCAGGTCGCGGCCTACCGAGAGGTCTTCGCGGCCTTCGTCGGCAGCCGCGTCGTCGTCCGCACCCTCGACGCCGGAAGCGACAAGCCCCTGCCGTTCCTCACCTCCGACGACGAGCCGAACCCCGCGCTCGGGGTCCGCGGCTACCGCACCTCGCGCCGCGACCCCGAGGTGCTCGATGCGCAGCTGCGCGCGATCGCGCGCGCCGCCGACGCCGAGCAGGCGGATGCCTGGGTCATGGCCCCGATGATCGCGACCGTCGCCGAGGCGACCGAGTTCGTCGCGCGAGCCCGCGCCGCCGGCAACCGCACGGTCGGCGTCATGATCGAGACGCCCGCGGCGGCGTTCGTCGCCGACGAGCTGTGCGCGGTCGTCGACTTCGTGAGCATCGGCACGAACGACCTCTCCCAGTACACGATGGCCGCCGACCGCATGTCGGGCGAGCTCGCGCACCTCGCCGACCCGTGGCAGCCGGCGGTGCTCCGCGCGATCCGCCTCATCGGCGAGGCGGGCACCCGCTCGGGCACGCCGGTGGGGGTGTGCGGCGAGGCCGCGGCCGACCCCGCGCTCGCGCCCGTGCTGGTCGGGCTCGGCGTGACGAGCCTGTCGATGGCGGCGCGCGCGATCACCGCGGTGGGGGCGATCGTGTCGTCCGCGACGCTCGCGCAGTGCCGCACGGCGGCCGAGGCTGCGTGCGCGGCGACCGACCCGGCGGCCGCGCGCGCGGCGGCGCGGGAGGCCTTGGCGACTTAGCCCCGCCGGTAGGCTCGCCCCCGATGAACCGCCGGTCGACCGTCCTCTTCTCCGCTCTCGAGGCGCTCCTCGTGGTCGGCATCGGCATCGGCATCCCCCTCTCGATCCTCACCGTGATGTGGGCCGTGCAGTTCGGCTTCCAGCTCGACTGGTTGCCGTTCTGGCGCGCCGCGGTCGACATCTGGGCCATCGGCCACGGCGCCGACGTCACGTTCACCCTCGATCCCATGACCGCGGCGGCCGTCGGCGCCGAGGAGGCGGCCGAGCCGTTCCTCGTCTCCCTCGCACTTCTCGGCTTCGCGACGCTCACGCTGCTCGCCGGGTGGCAGACGGGCCGACGATCGCTCGGCGAGCCGCACCGGGCGCTCGGCGGCGCTGTGGCGATCGCGGGCATCCTCGTCATCGGCGGGCTCGCGGCGCTCAGCGCCAGCCACCCCGCCGCCCTCATCTCGCGCTGGCAGACGGCGCTCTTCCCCGCCCTCGTCTTCGCCCTCGGTTTCGGCCTCGCCTCGCTCGGCTCGCGCGGTCCGTGGCGCGAGCGGGCGGATGCCCTGCTCGAGCGCATCCCGGCACTCGCCCGCGGCATCATCGGCTCGGCGCTGCGCATCGGCGGCGGAGCCGTCGTCACCGTGATCGGCGCTGCCGGAGTCGTCACCGCCGCCGCGCTCATCGCCGGCTATGGCCAGGTCATCGCCCTCTACGAGAGCGTGCAGGCCGACGTGCTCGGCGGCATCGCCCTCACGGTCGGGCAGCTCGCGCTCATCCCGACCGTCGTGCTCTGGACGACCTCGTGGCTCATCGGGCCGGGCTTTGCGATCGGCACCGGGTCGGCGATCTCGCCGCTCGGCACGATCGTCGGGCCGCTCCCGGCGATCCCGCTGCTCGGAGCGCTGCCCACGAGCGAGGCGAGCCCCGGGCTCGTCGTCGTCCTCGTGCCCGTGCTCGCCGCCTTCGTCGCCGGCGTGATCGTGCGGCCGCGGCTCGTCGCCGCGCTCGGCCTCGGTCGGCGACCGGAGCTCTGGGCGCTCGCGACGGCGGGGGCGGCGGCGCTCGCCGCGGGCATCCTCGCCGCGTTCTCGGCCTGGATCGCGGCGGGCGCGGCAGGCCCGGGGCGCCTGGCGACGATCGGCCCCGACCCGGTCGCCGTCGGGGCATGGATGCTCGTCGAGACGATCGTCGGCGCGGCGCTCGGGCTGCTCGCCGGCGGGGTGCGGGTGCCGTGGGCTCCGCGGGCGTCCGATGCTCATCCGCGCAGCGAGTAGCCTGGGAGCGTGCTGCGGGTCGTCGTTCTGATCTCGGGCGGCGGGTCGAACCTGCGCGCTCTGCTCGAGGCGTCGGCCCACGCGGACTATCCCGCGCACGTCGTCGCGGTGGGGGCCGATCGAGAGGCCGATGGGCTCGCGCACGCCGAGGCGTTCGGTATCCCGAGCTTCACGGTGCCGTACTCGTCGTTCCCGTCGCGCGAGGCGTGGGGGGATGAGCTGCTGACGACGATCCGCGAGTGGGAGCCCGACCTCGTCGTGCTCAGCGGCCTCATGCGCCTGCTGCCCGCGACGGTCGTCGACGCGCTCGCGCCGAACGTCATCAACACGCACCCGGCCTTCCTGCCCGAGTTCCCCGGAGCCCACGGCGTGCGCGACGCGCTCGCGGCCGGCGTCGAGCAGACCGGCGCGAGCGTCATCGTCGTCGATGCGGGCGTCGACTCCGGGCCGATCCTCGCGCAGGAGCGCGTCCCCGTGCTCCCCGGCGACACCGAGCACAGCCTGCACGAGCGCATCAAGCCCGTCGAGCGCCGGCTTCTCATCGACACCGTGCGCGGCATCGCCACGGGCGAGATCGACCTCGCCGGTCTCTAGACCCGCACCTCCATCACCCCACCCACACCCCAGGAGCATCCTCATGGCCGGCCCCGCCCACGACCCCGCCTCGTACCGCCACCGCGACGCCGTCCCCGTGCGCCGCGCGCTCGTGAGCGTGAGCGACAAGACCGGGCTGCTCGAGCTCGCGGCGACCCTCGCGGGGGCGGGCGTGGAGATCGTGTCGACGGGCTCGACGGCGTCCACGATCGCGGCGGCCGGGCATCCCGTCACCGAGGTCTCGAGCGTGACGGGCTTCCCGGAGGCGCTCGACGGGCGCGTGAAGACCCTGCACCCGAGCGTGCACGCCGGCGTGCTCGCCGACCTGCGCCTCGAGAGCCACGAGCAGCAGCTCGCCGAGCTCGGCATCGCCGCGTTCGACCTCGTCGTCGTGAACCTCTACCCCTTCGTCGAGACCGTCGCGAGCGGCGCCGCGGGCGACGCGGTCGTCGAGCAGATCGACATCGGCGGGCCCGCGATGGTGCGCGCCGCGGCCAAGAACCACGCGAACGTCGCGATCATCGTCGACCCGGCCGACTACGTCGCGATCGGCAAGGCGGTCGCGCTCGGCGGCACGACGCTCGCCCAGCGCCAGCGCTTCGCCGCGAAAGCCTTCGCCCACACCGCCGCCTACGACACCGCCGTCGCCAGCTGGTTCGCCGACACCCTCGGCGTGCGCGCCGAGCACCCCGCGACCGACGGCAGCCCCGCGACCGTCGATGTGCGCGCGACGCTGCAGCAGGTGCTGCGGTACGGCGAGAACAGCCACCAGGTCGCGGCCGTCTACCGAGTGGACGGCCGGCAGGGCATCGCGCACGCGCACCAGCTGCACGGCAAGGAGATGTCGTACAACAACTTCCTGGATGCCGACGCGGCCGTCCGCGCCGCGTACGACCACGAGGCTCCCGCTGTCGCGATCATCAAGCACGCGAACCCGTGCGGCATCGCCGTCGGGTCGTCCATCGCCGAGGCGCACGCGGCCGCGCACGCGTGCGACCCCGTGTCGGCGTTCGGCGGCGTCATCGCGGCCAACCGCGTCGTCACGGCCGAGGCGGCCGTGTCGATCGCGCCGATCTTCACCGAGGTCATCGTCGCTCCGGGCTTCGAGCCGGAGGCGCTGCGCATCCTGAGCAGCAAGAAGAACATCCGACTCCTCGAGCTGCCCGACGGCTTCGCCGCGCCGAGCGTCGAGTTGCGCCAGGTCAGCGGCGGGTTCCTCCGCCAGGAGGCCGACCACCGGTTCGCGCCCGCCTCCGCATGGACGCTCGCGAGCGGCGAGCCCGCCGACGAGGCGACCCTCGCCGACCTCGAGTTCGCGTGGCGGGCCTGCCGCGCCGTGAAGTCGAACGCGATCCTGCTCGCCTCCGGCGGGGCATCCGTCGGCGTCGGCATGGGCCAGGTGAACCGCGTCGACTCGTGCCACCTCGCGGTGTCGCGCGCCGGTGACCGCGCGCGCGGCTCGGTCGCGGCGAGCGACGCGTTCTTCCCCTTCGCCGACGGCCTGCAGGTGCTCATCGACGCCGGCGTGCGCGCCGTCGTCCAGCCCGGCGGCTCCGTGCGCGACGAGGAGGTCGTCGCGGCGGCGCAGGCGGCCGGCGTGACGATGTACCTCACCGGAGAGCGGCACTTCTTCCACTGAGCCCGGCTCGCGCCCACGCCGGTGTCGACAATCCCTCGCCGACGGGTCTAGGCTGAAAGGCTCTGCTGCGACGCGCCCGATCGCGGCCAGGCACCGCACCACCCGCCACCAGCATCCGCCACCTGACTGCGGCATCCCCCGCTTCGATGCGCGCCCCGACACGACCGGAGCGCGCCGCCAGAGGACCACCATGTCGACGACGCAGCACGACCGATCCCGCTTGAGCACGGCCAGGGCCATCGCCCGGCTGTACCCGTACGCGAAGCCGGCGATGCCGCGCATCTACCTCGGCATGGTCGCGGCCCTGCTCGCCGGCGTCGTCGCGCTCGCGATCCCGCTCGTGCTGCAGCACCTCGTCGACGGGCCGCTCTCCTCCGGCGTCGGCGACGCGATCGTGCCCGCCGTCATCATCGTGCTCGCGCTCGGCGTGCTCGAGGCCGTCATGATCGCACTGCGCCGCTGGTTCGTGCTCACGCCGGGCACCCACATCGAGGCGCGCATGCGCAACGGCCTCTACGCGAAGCTGCAGGACCTCCCCGTCGCCTTCCACGACCGCTGGCAGTCGGGCCAGCTGCTCTCGCGCGCCGTGAGCGACCTCAACCTCATCCGCCGGTGGATCTCGTTCGGCCTCGTGCTGCTCGTCGTCAACATCGTGACGATCGTCATCGGCTTCGGCCTGCTCGTGTACTTCAACATCTGGCTCGGCCTGCTCTTCCTCGCCTGCTCGGCGCCGCTGTGGGTCTACGGCTACCTGTTCGAGAAGAAGTACTCGGTCGTCGCGCGCCGCGCGCAGGATCAGCAGGGCGACCTCGCGACCGCCGTCGAGGAGAGCGTGCACGGCATCCGGGTGCTCAAGGCGTTCGGCCGCGGCAAGCACTCGCTGCTGAAGTTCGCCGATCAGGCCGAGCTGCTGCGCTCGACCGAGATCGAGAAGGCTCGCGCGATCGCCGGCATCTGGTTCTGGCTCATCCTCGTTCCCGACGTCGCCTTCGCGCTCAGCCTGCTCGGCGGCGTCGGGCTCGCGGCGGCGGGCGAGATCACGGTCGGCGAGCTGCTTGCCTTCTTCGCGGCGGCCACGGTCCTGCGGTTCCCAGTGGAGTCGATCGGGTTCCTGCTCGCCATGACGTTCGACACGCGCTCGGCGGCTGACCGGTTCTTCGAGGTCATGGACGAGGTGAACGCGATCACCGACCCCGCGCATCCGGTCACGATCGCCT
Organism: Microcella alkalica; assembly: GCF_014137945.1. Classification (GTDB taxonomy): domain Bacteria; phylum Actinomycetota; class Actinomycetes; order Actinomycetales; family Microbacteriaceae; genus Microcella; species Microcella alkalica. Next base: position 17,961 of record NZ_JACGWX010000011.1, on the reverse strand, counting down.
CGCCCGAGGGGCGGCTCACCTTCGAGAACGTCGTATTCCGATACCAGGATGCCCCCATCGACCAGCCCGGAACCCTCGACGGCATCGACCTCACCCTCGAGCCCGGCGAGACCATGGCGCTCGTCGGCATCACCGGCAGCGGCAAGACGACGCTCACGGCGCTCGCGACGCGCCTGTACGACGTCACGAGCGGGCGAGTGCTGCTCGACGGCGTCGACATCCGCCAGCTCACGCGCGAAGAGCTGCGTCGGCACATCGCGATGGCGTTCGAGGACGCGACGCTGTTCTCGGCGAGCGTGCGCGACAACGTGCTGCTCGGTCGGCCCGAGCTCGCCGGCGACGACCCGACGACGCGGGCCGAAGCGGGCCGGGTTCTCACCGAGGCGCTCGAGATCGCTCAGGCCGACTTCGTGCACCGCCTGCCCGACGGCGTCGACACGATGGTCGGCGAGGAGGGGCTCAGCCTCTCCGGCGGCCAGCGGCAGCGCCTCGCGCTCGCTCGCGCCGTGGCCGCGCGCCCGGCGGTGCTCGTGCTCGACGACCCGCTCTCGGCGCTCGACGTCGACACCGAGGCGCTCGTCGAGGCGGCGCTGCGGCGCGTCCTCGCGACGACGACCGGCCTCATCGTCGCGCACCGTCCCTCGACCGTGCAGATGGCCGACCGCGTCGCGCTGCTGCAGGAGGGGCGCATCACCGACGTCGGCACGCACTCGGAGCTGCTCAAGCGCAACGAGCACTACCGCTACGTCATCTCGTCGCTCGAGGACGAGGAGCTCGCCCAGATCGAGCGCGAGGACCGCGAGCTCAAGCTCGCCGAGGAGGAGGGTCGGCGCCGCGAGGCCGTCGACCGCGAGTCGCGCGTCATCGAGCGCGACGGGGAGGTCAAGCGATGAGCGTCACCGGTGTCGAGGGCGAGGAGCGCGACGACTTCTCGAAGGCCGAGTCGCGGCAGATGCGCGCGCGCTCGCTGCGCCTCCTCGGGTCGCTCGTGCGGCCGGTCCGCGGTCGGGTCGTCGCGACCATGGCCGTGATCGTGCTGTCGACGGCGCTGCAGGTCGCCGGGCCGGCGCTCATCGCCTTCGGCATCGACCGCGGCCTCCCGGCGCTGCGCGATCAGGGCGACTGGATGCCCGTGTGGCTGTATGTGGGCGCGTACCTGCTGACCGGCGTGGCCGGCGCGAGCTTCATCGCCCTGTTCCAGGTGATGTCGGCGCGCTTGAGCCAGGCGATCCTCCTGGATCTGCGCAAGCGCGTGTTCCTCCACACGCAGCGGCTGTCGCTGGAGTTCCACGAGTCGTACACGTCGGGCCGCATCATCGCGCGCCAGACGAGCGACCTCGACTCGATCCGCGAGCTGCTGGACTCGGGGCTCACCCAGCTCGTCTCCGGCGCGCTCTACATGGGGTTCACGGCGGCGGCTCTCGTGCTGCTCGACCCGACCTCCGGGCTCGTGCTCGCGGTCGCGCTCATCCCGCTGCTCGTGCTCACGCGGTGGTTCCAGGTGCGATCGCAGAAGCTCTTCCGGCAGACGCGCGTGGCCTCCGCGCGCCTCATCGTGCAGTTCGTCGAGACGATGACGGGCATCCGCGCGGTCAAGGCGTTCCGCAAGGAGAAGCGCAACGAGGAGCACTTCGGCGAGCTCGTCGAGGACTACCGGCACGCGAACGCGCGCGTCATCCAGGTGTTCGGCATCTACGACCCGGGGCTCGTCCTCATCGGCAACATCACGGTAGCCGCGGTGCTGCTCGTCGCCGCGTTCCGCATCCTCCAGGGCGACCTGGAGATCGGGGCGCTCATCGCGATCCTGCTCTACACGCGCCGGTTCTTCGACCCGGCGGAGGAGATGGCGATGTTCTACAACTCGTACCAGTCGGCCGCGGCCGCGCTCGAGAAGATCTCGGGCGTGCTCGAGGAGGCCCCTTCGGTCGCCGACCCGACGACGCCGATCGACCTGTGGAAGGCGCGCGGAGCCGTGCGCTTCGACCAGGTGCGCTTCTCGTACAACGACGACTCGGTCGTGATTCCGCGGCTCGAGCTCACCATCCCGGCGGGGCAGACGATCGCGCTCGTCGGCACGACCGGCGCGGGCAAGTCGACGCTCGCGAAGCTCATCGCGCGCTTCTACGACCCCACGGAGGGGTCGGTGACGCTCGACGGCGTCGACCTGCGGAAGCTCCACCCCAAGGACCTCCGCCGCGCGATCGTCATGGTCACGCAGGAGGCCTACCTGTTCTCGGGCACCGTGGCCGACAACATCGCGCTCGGCAAACCGGAGGCGACGCGCGACGAGATCGTCGCGGCAGCGCGCGCGGTCGGAGCGCACGAGTTCATCGAGTCGCTGCCCGATGGGTACGACACCGACGTGAACAAGCGCGGCGGTCGTGTCTCGGCGGGGCAGCGGCAGCTGATCTCGTTCGCGCGCGCGTTCCTCGCCGACCCGGTCGTGCTGATCCTCGACGAGGCGACGGCGTCGCTCGACATCCCGAGCGAGCGACTCGTGCAGCTCGGTCTGCAGACGCTGCTCGCCGACCGGACCGCGGTCATCATCGCCCACCGGCTCTCGACCGTCGCGATCGCCGACCGCGTGCTCGTCATGGAGCACGGCGAGGTCATCGAGGACGGCACGCCGGCCGAGCTCATCGCGGGCTCGGGCAAGTTCGCGCAGCTGCACGCCGCCTGGCGCGAGTCGCTCGTCTGACGCGGGGCGCGGACCCGCGCGGCACGCAGTCCGCGGCACGCAGTCCGCGGTCGGACCGTGCCTTTCGGCGGATCCCGTGCGCCGAGGTGCACGGTGGACGCCGGAACGCACGTGCGCCGCGGCGCGGGCCGCGGCGCGGCTGCGGTGCGCGGGGTCCGGCTCCGCAGTGCCGGCGCCGCGTGCTAGCGCTCGACCGCGCCGACGTGCAGCGCGATCACGCCGAGCCCCGGCACTTCGGCCGTGAAGCGGCCATCGCCGTCGACCTCGATCACCGCGCCCGACACCGCGTCGGTGTACCGGCCGGGCACGAGCGACGTGCCGAAGGTCGCCGTCGCGCTCGTGGCGCCCGCGTTGAAGGCGACGAACCCGTAGGCGCCGCGGCCGAAGCCCGAGACGCTTCGCAGCTCGCGCGCCTCGAACTCGGTCGCATCGGTGAGCGGAGCGTCTCCGACCGCCGCGCGGAAGACGAGCAGGCCGCGGACGAGATCCCAGTTATGCGGGCACACCCACGTGCCGGGCTCGTAGCGGGGCTGCGGCCCGCGGGGGGCATCCGCGCACGAGGCGTCGACGACGCGACCCTCGCCGTCGGCGGGGGCCCCGGCATCCCGCCCCTCGAAGGCGTAGCCGGAGGTGAGCTGCGGCGTGCCGTACGGGTGGGCGAGCAGGAAGGCGGTCGCGAGCGCGTACGCCTCGCCGTCCTTGTAGGAGAGCGTCTCGCCGTTGCGCTCGGTGTCGTGGTTGTCGACGAACGAGATCGCCCGCTCACTCGGCAGCGTGCGGCCCTCGGGGCCGAAGCGCACGTCCGGGTTGAGGAATCGGCTCTCGACCATGCTCGTCAGGGTGCGCGCGTACGAGAACTCCCAGACGGGGCCAGCCTCGGCGTACTCCTCCGGCTGGATGGGCTCGCCCTGGCCGCGGATGACCTCCTGGTAGATCCGCGTGCCCTCGGGCAGGCCGTCGACGATCGCGGCGATGTCCTCCGGCGGCATGTGCTTGGCCGCGTCGATGCGGAAGCCCGCGACCCCGAGCGAGAGCAGGTCGTCGAGGTAGGCGCGCAGCCGCTCGCGCACGCCGTCGGTGCCGGTCGCGAGGTCGGCGAGGTTCACGAGCTCGCAGCGCTGCACCTCGTCGCGATCACGGTAGTCGATGATGTCGCCCGTCGGCGACTCGGTGCAGCGGTGGAAGTCCTCCGGCGCGAACAGCCCCGGGTAGCTGTAGTGGTCGTACTCGCTGCCCGCCCAGCCGACGCCAGGGTCGTCCTGCCCCGACATGTGGTTGATGACCGCGTCGGCGACGATGTCGACGCCCGCCTCGCCGCACGACTCGACCATCGCCGCGAACTGCTCGCGCGAGCCGAGCCGCGACTCGATGCGGTGCGACACGGGCTGGTAGGCGACCCACCACTGCGGGCCGACGACGTGCTCCTGCGGAGGGCTCGTGAGCACCCAGTCGAGGCCGATCTCGCCCAGGGTCGGGCATTCGGCGGCGATCGCATCCCACGTCCACTGGAACATGAGGATGCCCGCGTCGCGTCGGTCCGCCGGCTCCGGAAACGACGGGGCCGGGCTGCAGGCCGCGAGCCCGAGGGTCACGGCGGCGACGAGCCCGGCGAGGGCGGCCCGGAGGGCTCCGGCAGAGCCGGCGGAGAGTGCCCCCCGCAGGGCGCGGAGGGAACGGGTGCGGTGCATCGGGACACTCCTTCGTGCGGTCTGCAAGCGCTTGCATCGAGTGTAAGGGGCGCCGGTCGTCCCGTGCGAGCGACTCGGGCAGCGCGGGAGCCGCACGGTCGTCGCTGCCACCGACAGTCGATCGGGGCGCGCCGCGTCTGCGCCCTGCTCGGGGCGCGCCGTGCTGAGGTGTCGGTCCTGCAGACATGCGCCGAAGCATCGCGCGCGCCTGTTCGGCGAACGCTCGCGCGCCCTCCGGCGGCCGCTCGCGGGCCCCGCCGCGCGGCTCAGCTGAGGCGGTGCCGCGCCGCCTCGAGATCGATGCGGTACGCGTCGGGCTCGCCGCGCCGCCCCACCCAGCGCAGGGGAGTGCCCTCTGCCTCGTAGTGAGCGAGCGCGTCGGCCTCGTGCCCGGCGGGCGGGCGCCCATCGGCCCCGATGACGCGCCACCACGGCCCCGAGCCATCGGAGGTGGCGAGGATGCGCCCGACGGCGCGCGCGCCGAGCGAGCCGAGCTCGGCGGCGACACCGCCGTAGGTCATGACGCGGCCGGCGGGGATGTCGTCGACGATGACGTGCACGAACGCGGCGAAGTCGAGAGGCGACTCGCTCATCAGACGGGCAGCGACCCGATCTTCTCGCCGTACTCGGTCTCTCCGACCTCCTCGAAGCCGAGGCGGCGGAAGAATTCGCCCGGGCCCTCCTCGCCCGTCTCCCAGATGACCGAGACGGTCTCGAAGCCGCGCGATCGGGCCTCCTGGGCGAGCTCGCGGACGGCGAACCGGCCGACGCCGCGACCCTGCTTGGTCGCGTCGACGTTGATGCGCCAGATGCAGCTGCGGAACTCGGGGCGCTCGTGATCGGGGTCGAAGTTCCCGCGGATGAAGCCGACGACCTCGTCTCCGTCGAGCACGACGCGCGCCCACGTGGTCGTCGGGTTGAGATAGGCGTCAGCGGCCGAGTACGAGACCGGAGTGACGAACTGCTCCTGCCCGGGCCTGAGGGTGAGGCCGTTCGCAGCCACGATGGTCCTCGCCGACAGTTCTTCCAGTCTCAGATCGCCCATGACCCCAGGGTAGTCAGAACCCGAGCCGAGCATCCGACCGATTTATCTCGACGTCGAGAGAGATGGCCCGAGGCGATAGGATCGACCCGGGCCTCACCGTGCCCCCGATCGGCCGCCATCGCGGCCCCGGGCCGTCGACCACCTCGACGCCCGTGAACGTGCGAAAGGATCCCTGTGCAGAAGATCAAGGTCGAAGGCACCGTCGTCGAGCTCGACGGCGACGAGATGACCCGCATCATCTGGCAGTTCATCAAGGACCGCCTCATCCACCCCTACCTCGACGTCACGCTCGAGTACTACGACCTCGGCATCCAGCACCGCGACGAGACCGACGACCAGGTCACGATCGACGCGGCCCACGCCATCCAGAAGCACGGCGTCGGCGTCAAGTGCGCGACGATCACGCCCGACGAGGCGCGGGTCGAGGAGTTCGGCCTCAAGAAGATGTGGAAGAGCCCGAACGGCACGATCCGCAACATCCTCGGCGGCGTCATCTTCCGCGAGCCGATCATCATCTCGAACATCCCGCGCCTCGTCCCCGGCTGGAACAAGCCGATCATCATCGGCCGTCACGCCTTCGGCGACCAGTACCGCGCGACCGACTTCCTGTTCAAGGGCGAGGGCACTCTGACCGTTGAGTTCAGCCCGAAGGACGGCGGCGAGCCGCAGAAGTTCGAGGTCTACCAGTCGCCCGGCGACGGCATCGCGCAGGTGCAGTACAACCTCGACTCGTCGATCCGCGACTTCGCGCGCGCCTCGCTCAACTACGGCCTCGCGCGCAACTACCCCGTGTACCTCTCGACTAAGAACACGATCCTGAAGGCCTACGACGGCCGCTTCAAGGACATCTTCCAGGAGATCTACGACGCCGAGTTCAAGGACCAGTTCGAGGCCGCCGGCATCACCTACGAGCACCGCCTCATCGACGACATGGTCGCTTCGGCCATGAAGTGGGAGGGCGGCTACGTCTGGGCCTGCAAGAACTACGACGGCGACGTGCAGTCCGACACGGTCGCGCAGGGCTTCGGCTCGCTCGGCCTCATGACGAGCGTGCTGACGACCCCCGACGGAGCGATCGTGGAGGCAGAGGCGGCCCACGGCACCGTCACGCGCCACTACCGCCAGCACCAGCAGGGCAAGCCGACGTCGACGAACCCGATCGCCTCGATCTTCGCGTGGACGCGCGGACTCATGCACCGCGGCAAGCTCGACGGCAACGCCGAGCTCATCACCTTCGCCGAGACCCTCGAGGACGTCGTTATCACGACCGTCGAGAGCGGCAAGATGACGAAGGATCTCGCCCTGCTCGTGAGCCCCGACCAGGCGTGGATGACCACGGAGGACTTCCTCGAGGCCCTCGACGCGAACCTGAAGGAGCGCCTCGGCGCGTAGCCGACCGCAGAACCGACCGGATGCCCGTGGCCAGCGCCACGGGCATCCGTCGTGTTCCGCGCGGGCGCGCCGTCCCGCGTCGCGCGTCGATCGCGTCGGCTAGGCCGTGACCTCCGCGCGGTCCCTCGCGGTGGCGATGCTGATCTTGCGCGGCTTCGCCTTCTCGAGCACCGGCAGCATGACGCTGAGCACGCCGTTCTCGTAGTGAGCCGAGATCGCCTCGGTGTCGATGTCCTTGCCGAGCGTGATCTGACGCAGGTAGGCGCCCGCCGGTCGCTCCCGCGTGAGCCACTGCACTCCCTCGGTCGAGCGCGGAGTGCGCTCGGCGCGGATGGTCAGCAGCTGGCCGTCGACGTCGACGTCGACGCTGCCGGGGTCGACGCCGGGCAGGTCGGCGCTAAGCACGAAGTGCTCGCCGTCACGGTAGACGTCCATCGGCATGAGTCGCGGGCTCTCACGGCGGTCGAGCAGGGTGCCGGCCACGCGGTCGAGCTCGCGGAACGGGTCGAAGAACATGGTCATCCTCGTCTCCTTTGCGCGATTCCCGGAGGACCCGGGAGGTGTCTCGTGTGTTGAGTCGGGGCGACTCAACTACGAGTAATTTAGCACTCTCGATTGTCGAGTGCCAGAGTTTCGCGCACGGCGAATCAGCACCGTGTCCTGCTGCTCTCCGAAGCGGCGGTTGCTCCGCGCGCGCCCTCCGACCGGGCTAATACCCGGCGAAATAGTCGGTGCGCACGCGCTTCGCGCCCGCCGCGCGCAGCGCCGTCCGCCCGGCCGCCACGAGCCCGGGAGCGCCCGACACGTAGCCGCGTCTCCGCGCGATATCGGGCACGGCCTCGCGCAGCCCTTCGGCCGTGAGCTCCCCGCGCGTGAGCCTCACGACGCGCGCGCCCGAGTCCTCGATGACCTCCTCGTACAGGATCTCGTCCTCGCCCGAGGGGATCACCACGATCACGACGTCGCGCTCCTCGCCCCGGCGACGCAGCTCGTCGAGCTGACTCGCGAACGGGGTCACGCCGATGCCGCCGGCGACGAGCACGACGGGCTGCGCCGGGTCTCGGGGGAGGAGGAAGTCGCCGCTCACCTGCGTCGCGCGCACTAGGGACCCTGGCTCGAGGGCGGCGAGCGCGCGCTTGAACGAGGAGCCCTGCTCGGGCATGCGCAGACCGATCGCGATCTCGGGGGAGTCGCCGATCGCCGCCGACGGCGCCGAGGCGATCGAGAAGACGCGGCGCGTGCCGCGGATGTCGGCCGCGTGCGGCAGGTGCAGCTCGAGCCACTGGCCGGCGGCGTAGCGAACAGGGCGCGTGGGCGCGAAGCGGAACTCCGTCGCGGTCGGCGAGAGCGCGCGCTTTCCCGTGAGGCGCAGTGCGAAACCGGGCCGCCGCGAGACGGCGAACGCGACGACGTTGCCAAGCAGGAGCGCGAGCTCGGGCGAGGTGTAGATGAGCACCGGTCCGAGGGCGAACGAGAATGGGATGGAGAACGCGACGGCCACGACCGCGGCCGTGAGCCACTGCTGCCAGCGTCGCGGCGGCAGCGTGATGGGCTCGGAGAGCATGTACCCGGCGAGGAACACGACGGGGTAGACGACGAAGACGGAGAGGTACGCGTCGAGCGGTGTGGCGCCGGTGAGAACGAGGCGCGTGCCGATGATCGCCACCGTGAGCGCGACCAGCACGACGCCGATGTCGAGCCGACGCGTGCGATCGAGCAGCAGGAGGGCGCCGAGCGCGACGATCGGCAGCATCTCGGGTGTCGCGATCCACCAGATGCCCACAGTGAGCCCCAGCAGCCCGGCGACCCAGACGCCCGTCGCTGCGGGATTCAGGATGTGGCGCCCGCGCCAGACGAGCAGGTACTTCGACAGCGAGGCGATGACGCCGGCCGCCGCGGCGCCGACGAGATCGAGCGTCGCGACGGATGGTGGCACGAGGCACACGATGATGAGGGCGGTGATGACGCTCGACTCGCGATGCGGGACGACGCGCGCGGCCCTGGCGGCGATCTCGTTCGCGCCGAGCGTCGCGACACCCACGACGCCGAGCGTCGCGAGGAGTCCGATCGGGTCGGGGCCGATGATGTCGAGCGCACCGAGCAGGAGGCCCATCGCGAGCACGGCGGCGAGGGCGATCGTCGCCAGGCGGTACATGCTCGCGCGGCCGGTCACGGCATCCACGGTCGCTCTCATCGGAACAGCTCGCCCTCCCAGTTCGCGCTCGCCTCGAGGCGGCCGTCGCTGAACATCCTTGCCCACGAGAATGCGAACTCCGCCTCCAGGTCGCCCGGCTCGGCGAGGAAGAGCGCGGTCGCGAGCCCGTCGGCCTCGAGCGCCGTCGGCGCGATCGCCCACGTGCCGATGACGCCGCCGACGGGGAGCCCCGTCACGGCGTCGATGATGTGGTGCAGTCCGTCGCCCCACGCGCGTCGCTGGGGCGACGACGCGCACAGCGCCGCATCGCGCAGCTCGACGACGCCGACCGCCTTCGACGGGTTGGCGGGGTTCTCCAGGGCGATGCGGATGCTCGCCCCGCCCCGGTGGCGGATGTCGCCGCTGCCGTCGACGACGGTCTCCGTCGCGCCGCGCGCCGCGAGGAGGTCGCCGACGATGTCGACGAGGTGGCCCTTCCCGGCCGCGCCGACGTCGAGCAGCACGGGGCGCCGGGTCGTGAGCCGCAGCTCGCCCGCGTCGTCGGTCGTCAGGTCGAGGAGTTCCTCCCACTCCGGTGCGGGAATCGCGTCGCCGGCCGGCCGCAGCCGGTAGGCCGCGTCGTAGCCGAGCCGCTCGAGGGAGGCGCCGACGAGCGGGCTCACCCGCCCGCGGCTGAGCGCGTGCAGCCGCGCGTACAGCGCGAGGAGCGGCGCGGCGTCGTCCGGCAGCGCCCACGTGCCGCCGTCGCGAGCGGCGGCGATCCGGGACACGAGGGAGTCGGCGCGGAAGCGCGACCAGTCGCGGTCGAAGCGCTCGACGCGATCGGCGACAGCAACGCGGTCGCGATCGTCGAGCGGTCGGTCGGCGTCGATGCGCCAGGCGGTGCCGATCGCCTCGAAGAGCCAGGCGTCGCCAGCGCTAGCCGACGAGGGCATCCGCCTTTATCGTCTCGATGGCCTGCCGGAATCCGCCGCTCGTGAGCGATGAGCCGGCGACGCGGGTGACCTCGAGCGTGTCGATGTCCTTGCCGACGACCTCGGCGGCGATCCCGCCGGCGAACTCGTTCTGGAATCGCTGGGTCGTGGGGTTGTTGGCGTTGGTCGTGACGACGACGTCGGTCACGATGTCGCCCTCGAGCGTGAGCTCGACGATGATGCTCTCGCCGCCGTTGGGGCTCTGGTACTCGCCCGTCGCCGCATAGCCTCCGTCCTCGTAGGCCGCGGACGTGTCGGCGTCGGCGCCCGTGGCGGGCTCCGTGGGTGCGGGAGCCCCGGATACGTCGCCCGCGGCGCAACCGCTCAGCGTGCCCAACAGGGTCACGGCGGCGGTCGCGCAGAGCGGGGCTGCGAGGAGGCGGGACGAGCGAGTCATGGGGTCTCCGGGCGACGGTGGTCGAGGGCGGGCGGGGCGGCGGACCGTGGCTGGTCGCCGGGTGACCAGGATCCAGCATCCCGGCGCTTGATGGGTATTCGCTGTGGTCGGTCGGGACGATTGCTCGACGCGGGGTGAACGCGCGCCGCGCGAGTGCGAGGAGAACTTGACACGACTGCAATAGAAAAGGTTGTCCACCCCCCTTTGCGGGCCATATGGTGAGCCAATCCACGGTTGCAGTACACCTGTTTCTGCAGCGCCCCCCTCCACACGAAGGATGCACAACGCTGTGACACCAAGGGCACGCCGTACCCCGGCACTCCACCCCATCCGTTCATTCCTCTCTCTCGCAATCGGTTCCGCGCTCGTCGCTGTGGGCGTGCTCGCGGCGCCGCTGACGTCGTCCGCGGCGCCGCTCGACACCGCGGCGATGGTCGCCCCGTTCGAGGACGGGCGCTACGTCGTCCTCCTCGCGGAGGACGCCGTCGCCACCTACGAAGGCGGCGTCTCGGGACTCGAGCGCACCGCTCCGAAGAAGGGCGAGCAGCTCAACTCCAAGGGGTCGGCCGTCGCCGAGTACCGCCAGTACCTCAGGCAGCAGCAGAAGGAGGTGGCCGCGACCGTCGACGCCGATGTCGACGTCTCGTACACCACCACCGTCAACGCCTTCACGGTCGAGCTCACGGCCGTGCAGGCCGCGAAGCTCGCCGCGCAGCGCGATGTCGTGGCGATGGCGCCCGACGAGCTCCTCAAGATCACCTCCGTCCCCGGCACCGAGTTCCTCGGTCTCGAGAGTCCTGGCGGCGTGTGGGAGCAGGTCGGCGGCGCCGAGAGCGCGGGCGCGGGCATCGTCATCGGCGTGCTCGACACCGGTATCGCGCCCGAGAACCCGTCCTTCGCAGGCGAGCCGCTCGGCACGACGGCGGGCGACGCGCCCTACCGCGACGGCGACTCGATCGTGTTCGCCAAGGCCGACGGCCAGACCTTCACCGGCATCTGCGAGACGGGCGCCCAGTTCACGGCCGGCGACTGCTCGACGAAGCTCATCGGAGCGCGCTACTTCGTCGACGGCTTCGGAGCCGAGAACATCGGCGACGCCTCGACCGGGCCGGGCGAGTTCCTCTCGCCGCGCGACGGCGACGGCCACGGCTCGCACACCGCGGGGACCGCGGCGGGCAACCACCTCGTCGACGCGAGCGTCAAGGGCATCGACTTCGGCACCATCTCGGGCGTCGCTCCCGGCGCCAAGATCGCGTCGTACAAGGTCTGCTGGAACGGCAAGGACCCGACCACATCGGCCGACGACGGATGCGCGACGAGCGACCTGCTCGCCGGCATCGACGCGGCGACCGCTGACGGCGTCGACGTGATCAACTACTCGATCGGCGGCGGCGGCGCCGACTCGACGGTGTCGATCATCGACCAGGCCTTCCTCGGGGCGGCCGCCGCGGGCGTCTTCGTCTCGGCCTCGGCAGGCAATTCCGGCCCCGGCGCCTCGACGCTCGACAACGCGAGCCCCTGGATCACCACGGTTGCCGCGAGCACCATCCCCTCGTTCGAGGCGACGGCGACGCTCGGTGACGGGAAGGCCTTCGCCGGCGCGTCGATCACCGTCGACATGGCCGCGGGGGCGGAGCCGACGACGGGAGCGCTCGTTCTCTCGGACGTGCTCGGCTCCGCGAGCGCCACGGCAGCCGATGTGAGGCTGTGCGCGCCGAACTCGCTCGACGCGAGCAAGGTCGCCGCAGGGACGGTCATAGTCTGCGATCGCGGCGTCTACGACCGCGTCGCCAAGTCCGCTGAGGTGGCCCGCGTGGGCGGCATCGGCATGATTCTCGTCAACGCCACGCCCGGCTCGGTCGACGCGGATGCGCACTCGGTGCCGACCATCCACCTCAACAGTCAGTACCGCGACGCAGTTCGCGCGTACGCCGCGACCGAGGCAGCGACCGTCAGCATGGCGTTCGGCAACTCGACCGACGTCGTGACGGCCGTTCCGCAGGTCGCCGGCTTCTCGTCGCGCGGACCGGTCATGGCCGACGGCAGCGACATCATCAAGCCCGACATCTCGGCGCCCGGCGTCGGCATTCTCGCCGCGACGTCGAATCGCGCTGGCGAGACGCCGACGTTCAACTTCCTCAGCGGCACCTCGATGTCGGCTCCGCACATCGCCGGCCTCGCGCTGCTGTACCTGGGAGAGCGTCCGAACGCGACGCCCGCCGAGGTGAAGTCGGCGATCATGACGACCGCCTACGACACCAAGAAGGTCGACGGCTCCGCGCTCACCGATCCCTTCACGCAGGGCGCGGGACACGCCGACCCAACGCGGTTCTTCGAGCCGGGTCTGCTCTACCTGAACGGTCTCGCCGACTGGTACAGCTACATCGAGGGCGTCGGCTTCGAGCTCGGCGACACCGTCGACCCGATCGACCCGAGCGACCTCAACCTCGCGTCCATCGCCGTCGGCGAGATGACCGCGCCGGAGACCGTCACCCGCACGGTGACGGCCACGCAGGCCGGCACCTTCACCGCCTCGGTGCAGGGCATGGCGGGCATGGACGTCTCGGTGGAGCCCTCGACGCTGAGCTTCGCGGCGGTAGGAGAGTCGGCGACCTTCACTGTCACCTTCACGCGCACGACGGCTCCTCTCGACGCCTACTCCTCCGGGTCGCTGACCTGGACCTCGGGTGAGACCACGGTGCGGTCGCCGCTCGCGGCCAAGCCGGTCACGATCATCGCCGCTGCCGAGGTCGCCGGCGAGGGAATCGCCGGGTCGGTCGACGTGAGCGTCACGCCGGGCGGCACGGGCGACATCGCGCTCAGCACGACGGGCCTCTCGCGCGGCCAGCTCCTCGCCGATCCGAACGACCCCGGGTCGGCGAACTCCGGCTCGGGCGTGACCGGCGACGCTGTCGAGTACCTCGTCGAGGTGCCCGCGGTAACGGCGCTCGCGCGCTTCGACCTCGACTCCCTCGACGACACGGCCGACCTCGACCTCTACGTGTACCTGCTCGACGATGCCGGTCAGCCAATCGCGCTGTGGTTCTCGGCGACGGGCGCGGCGGACGAGCGCGTCGACCTGCCGAACCCCGAGGCCGGTCAGTACCTCGTGCTCGCGGACGTCTACTCGGCGCCCGGCACGGTCAGCTGGGATCTCACGATCACCTCGGCTGTCGACGGGGGCGCCGAGCTCGCGCTCGACCCGGCCGTCATCGCCGGCCAGCAGGGGGTGGAGTCGACGTACACAGCGTCGTGGAGCGGCCTCGAGGCCGAGTCGACCTACATCGGCCTCGTGAGCTACGGCGACACGGGAGCGAGGACGGTCGTCACGGTCGAGTCGGGAGCGGCGCCGCTCGAGGCGGTCCAGGCTCCGGTCATCGAGGGCGCCTCGACGGCGAACTCGACGGTCACGGCGACTGCAGGGACGTGGAACCAGGAGGGCGTCGAGCTCAGTTACCAGTGGTTCCTCGACGGCGAGCCCATCAGGAAGGCCGCGTCGGAGAGTCTGCGACTCAAGCAGTCGTGGGTCGGCTCGGAGCTGACGGTCGTCGTCACAGCGACGAACGCCGACGGTGAGACCGCGAGCGCCGAGAGTGCGCCCGTGACCGTGCAGCCGAAGGGCAAGACGAAGCTCTAGCCCTTCGGCTGCACTGCCACGACGGCCCGGGTCCTGTTCAGGAGGCCCGGGTCGTCGTCACGCGCGGAGCCGCGCGGGGATCGTGAGCGGGGCGCCGTGCCGTCAGGCGTCGAGCGGCACGGGCTCGCCCGCGGCCCACACCCGCTCGACTCGGAGGTCGGCGTCGAGCGCCACGAGGTCGGCCGCGAAGCCCGCGGCGAGCATCCCCCACTCGCGCTGACGGCCGAGCACTCGCGCGGGCGTCGTCGTCAGGGCCTCGACCGCCGCGACCTCGCCGATGCCGGCCGAGATCGCCGTGCGCAGCGCGACATCCTGAGTCAGGGTCGACCCGGCGATCGTCGACGTGCCGTTGAGCAGCGCGATGCCGCCCTGCACGGTCACGTTGAGGCTGCCGAGCCGGTAGAAGCCGTCGGCGCTCCCCGCCGCCGCCATCGCGTCGGTCACGAGCGCGATGCGCCCGGGCGCCGAGCGGAAGGCGATGCGGGCGACCGAGGGGTGCACGTGCACGCCGTCGAGCACGAGCTCGAGCACCACGCGGTCGTCGTCGATGGCGGCGGCGACGGGGCCGGGGGCGCGGTGATGGATGCCCGGCATCGCGTTGAACGCGTGCGTCAGCAGTCGCGCTCCGGCGTCGAACGCCGCGCGCGCCGTGGTCTCGTCCGCCTCGGTGTGACCCACTCCGACGACGACGCCGGCACCGGAGAGGCGGCGGATCGCCTCCATCGCCCCTGGCAGCTCGGGCGCGATCGTCGCCTGGACGAGAGCTCCGGCGGCGGCCGAGAGGAGGATCTCGACAACGTCCTCCTCGGGGGCGAGCAGGTGCTCCGCGGCGTGCGCTCCCCGTCGCGCAGGAGCGAGGAACGGGCCCTCGAGGTGCGCGCCGACGATCGTCGGGTCGGTGGCCGCGAGGCGGGCGATGAGGCGAAGGCTCCCGACGAGCGACTCGATCGGGTTCGCGACGAGCGAGATGACCGAGCGCGTCGTCCCGTGCCGGCGATGCACCGCGAGCGCCGAGGCGATGCCCTGCGCTCCCTCATCGAAGCCGGCGCCGGCGCCCCCGTGCCCGTGCAGGTCGATGAACCCGGGGGTCAGGGTGCCGCCGGGGAGCGCGATCACCGTCGCGGCGGCAGGCAGGGCATCCCGCCCCTCGATGCCGGTCGCGGCGATCGCCGGACCGTCGAGGAGCACCCAGCCGGCTCGCCGGCCGCTCGCGTCGAGGAGGTCGCAGCCGTGAACGAGCGTCGTGGCCACGAGCGCCTCCTCTACTTGAAGATGATGGTGCGGCGTCCATCGAGCAGCACGCGATCCTCGGCGAACCACGTGACGGCTTGGCTGAGAGTCCGGCTCTCCTCGTCCTGACCGATCGCCACGAGCTCGGAGGGGCTGCGCGAGTGGTCGACGCGCACGACGTTCTGCTCGATGATCGGGCCCTCGTCGAGGTCGCTCGTGACGAAGTGAGCCGTCGCACCGATGAGCTTCACGCCGCGTGCGTGCGCCTGCTTGTAGGGGTTCGCGCCCTTGAACCCGGGCAGGAACGAGTGGTGGATGTTGATGATGCGGCCGGCGAGGCGCGCGCACAGCTCGGGGGAGAGTATCTGCATGTACCGCGCGAGCACGACGAGCTCGATGTCGTGCTGCTCGACGACATCGAGGATGCGCGCCTCGAAGGCCGCCTTCTCCTCCGGCGTCGTGACGGGCCGCGACTCGAACGGCACGCCGTAGAAGCTCGCGAGCTCGCCGAGCTCGGGGTGGTTGCCGATGACGAGCGGGATCTCTGCCGGCAGCTGCCCGGCGCGCTGGCGGAAGAGCAGGTCGTTGAGGCAGTGGGCGGCCTTGGAGACGAGCACGAGCGTGCGCAGCGGCCGACCGACGCGGTCGATGCGGCAATCCATGCCGTAGTGCTCGACGACGGGAGCGAGGGCGGCGGCGACGCGGTCGTGATCGGCGAGGGTCTCGGTCTGCAGCCGCAGGAAGAACCGGCCGGACTCGTGGCTCGAGAACTGCTGGAGCTCGGTGATGTTCCCCTCGGCCTCGACGATGGCGCCCGTGACGGCGTGCACGATGCCGGGCTGGTCGTCGCAGACGAGGGTGACGATCCAGTGGTGGGGGGTGTCTGTCACCCACTCACCCTATTCGGCGGCGAGTCTCCGGCAGGCGCGCGCGAGCATCGCGTCGACAACGAGGGGATGCGCGAGGCGCACCGGTGCGAAGTACACCCGACCCCGCCAGCCCTTCAGACGCACGGCCGTGACGACGCGCACGAGCCGAGCCCGCGCATCCACCCCCACGCCCACGCGGAAGCCGAGGTGGCGATCCTCGATGCTGAGTAGCGCCTCATCGCCGGGCACGGCACGGACAGTGAAGACATCGCGATCCCCGCGCGGCACTCCGGTGAGGGGGGCGAGGAGCTCGCGCGCGAGGAAGGCCCCCTTTCACCCACAGCGGCCTGCTCGCGGCGTCGAAGATCGCCTCCGCCCACATGCGCGGATCCGTCAGCGCCCCCTGCGGCAGGGCGACGATCGACAGGTCGGCGTAGTCGGGGGCCGGGATGTCGGTGAACACCGCCGATCGGAAGATCGGCTCTCCTGCGGAGATCTGCACGTCGCGCCCTTCCGTACGGTGCCGCATGTGAGCCATACGGTAGCGTACGGAACATGGCGAGAGCAACCACGGCATCGGCGCAGGCCTGGACCGACGCCGCATACGCCCGCTTCCAGAGCGGCGGGCTGCGCGCCGTGCGCGTGGAAGTCGTCGGGAGAGATCTCGGTGCCACCAAAGGGTCCTTCTACTGGCACTTCGGAAACCGGCAGGACCTCGTGGCCGCCGTCATGCGGAGGTGGGAGGCGGAGCAGACCGATGCCGTCATCCGAGCCGCCGATGCCGGGGGGGATGCGCGGGGCCGACTGTCCGCGCTCTTCGCCGCCGTCGCGGCCTCCGCCCCCCACCGGGGCGGCGAGGCCAGGCTGTACGTCGAGGCGTCGGAGGAAGGCGTCGGCGATGCGGTGCTGCGCGTCTCCCGCCGCCGCATCGACGACCTCTCGGAGCTTCTCGTTCAGGTGGGCTTCGACGAGTCAGAGGCAGCCCGTCGCGCGACGATCGCGCTCGCTGCGGTCATCGGCCTCCAGCAGCTCGCCGTCGCCGAGGACTCGTCGCCGGGGGAGTTCGGTGGTGCGGCGCTCACCGCCACCGCGCTCGCCATGACGGTGTCGCGCGACGAGCCGACGAGCCGACTAGCGTAGACACGGAGCCTCGACTCGAGGCTCCCCGTTCTTGTCGGCCCGTCACGCCGACCGCGAAAGCCGTGCTCTATGACCGCCCCGCACCCCGATCGCCCGTTCCCGTGGATCGGCCTGCTGACGCTCGCCGTCGCGATCTTCGTCCTGGTCACGAGCGAGTTCCTGCCGACGGGCCTCCTGCCCGACATGGCCCGCGACCTCGAAGTCAGCCAGTCTCAGATCGGCCTGCTCGTGACGATCTTCGCCGCGACCGTCGCGCTCACGACCGCCCCGCTCGCCGCGCTCACGCACCGCTACTCGCGCAAGTGGCTGCTGATCGGCGTCCTCGGGGTGTTCGCTCTCGCCAACGTGCTCGCCGCGATCGCGCCGAGCTACGAGCTGCTGGTGGGCGCGCGCGTGCTGGGCGGGCTCGCGCACGGCCTGTTCTGGGCGATCGCGGGCGCGTACGCCGGCCACCTCGTGCCGCGCCACCAGATCGCCCGCGCGGTCGCCGTGACGAGCGCCGGCGGCACGACGGCGTTCGTGCTCGGCGTCCCGGTGGGCACCGCGATCGGGCAGGCGCTCGGCTGGCGCTCGGCGTTCGGCATCATCGCCGCCTCGGTCGTGCTGCTGGCGTTCCTCGTGCTTCGCTTCCTGCCGGCCGTCGACCACCGCGTGAGCCTCGCGACCGGGGAGATCCCCGTTCCCGCTCGCCGCGACCCGACCTTCCCCGGCGTGCTGCTCGTGTGCCTGCTCGTGA
>NZ_JACGWX010000010.1 GCF_014137945.1 Microcella alkalica | reverse complement strand
ACGGGATGCCCGCCCTGCGCCCCGGCCCGACCGACGCCGCACCGCCCGCGCCGCCCGCGCGAGCCGCGCGCCTGAACCCGCTCGCCGTGCTCGCCCTGCTCCTGGGAATCCTGCTCAGCCCCCTCGCCGCCCTCTTCGGTCACCTCGCCGCCGGCCAGATCACCCGGTCCCACGGCGCCGAGCGTGGGGCCGTCCTGGCGTGGGTCGCGATCGGGCTGGGGTGGCTGTGGCTCCTTCTGCTCGTCATCATCGCCGCCGCCGTCTGGGTCGCCCTCGCCTCATGACCGAGGCCCCCGCCCGCACCGCCGCGACCCCGGCCTCCCGGGTCGAGCCCGCCGCGCGCCTGCCCCTGCGATGGGGCCGCTACGACGATCGCCGGGCGATCGGCCTGCTCCTCATCGTCGGCGGACTGCTGCACCTGCAGTCCTCCGACACGGGCAATCTCATCCCGCTCATCACGGGCTCAGCGGCTCACATCGCCGGCTGGCTGATCATGCCCGCGGCCGGGTGGCGCCGCGTCCTCCCCCTCGCGCCCTCGACGCTCGTCGTCTGGCTCCTCCTCACAGGCCCCTCCTCGATGTGGACGCTCACCATCCCCTTCCTGTTCTGGCTGCTCGTCCGGCACCGGCCGTGGCGCAGCGTGCTCGCCGTCGGCCCGGTCCTCCTCAACGGCGTCGTGTGCGCGGCGCTGTTCGCCGAGTACCGGTGGATGCCCGTGGCCCTCGCCCTCTCCGCCGCCGTCGTCGTCGGGTCGGCCTGGGGCGCTCGGGCCCTCGCCCGGCCCGTGGCGAGCATCCGCCGCCCCGCCCGCGGCGCCGCAGCGACCGATACGCCCACAGCGAGCGCATAGCCTCCGACGTTCCTTCGCCGAGCATCCCTCTCTACACTGGTGTCAGTGCCGACCGGGGAGCCTCCCCGCGGCCGACACGTCGAAGAGGAAACCATGGCAACGTCCAATCCCGCTTTCTCGAACTCCCCCGCCTTCACGCACAACGCGACCAAGGCGATCCAGTTCTCGCAGACCCCGAGCGCCGAGCAGCTCGACGAGCTCTACGGCCGGCCCGCCGCCACGGCTGAGCAGACCGACCGGATGACGTACGAGAACACGATCCAGAAGATCGTCGGCTCGTTCGCCGTCCTCCTCGCGGCTGCGGCCATCGGCTGGTTCGTGCCGCTGCTCGCGATCCCCGCCGCGATCGCCGGCTTCGTGGTGTCGCTCGTCCTGATCTTCAAGAAGAAGCCGAGCGCGCCGCTGACCCTCGCGTACGCCGCACTGGAGGGCCTGTTCGTCGGTGGCATCTCGGCGATCTTCGAGCAGATCGCTCCCGGTGTCGCCACGCAGGCAGTCATCGCGACCTTCGTGATCATCGGTGTCGTCTTGGTGCTGTTCCGCAGCGGCAAGATCCGCGCCTCGAAGCGAGCGACCAAGGTCTTCATGATCGCGATCATCGGCTACGCCGTGTTCTCGCTCATCAACCTCGGTCTCATCGTGTTCGGCGTCAACAGCGACCCGTGGGGCATGCGCGGCGGCGAGATCTTCGGCATCCCGGTCGCCCTGCTCCTGGGTGTTCTCGTCATCCTTCTCGCCTCATACTCGCTGGTGCTCGACTTCGACTCGATCCAGCAGGGCGTCCGCCGCGGCGCTCCGGCCGCCTTCGGGTGGCAGGCGGCTTTCGGCATCATGGTCACAGTCGTCTGGCTCTACATCGAGATCCTGCGCATGCTCGCGATCCTGCGCGGCAACGACTAGACGACGCGCCACTCAGCAGGAATGGGCCGCCCTTCGGGGCGGCCCGTTCTGCGTTCCGGTTCGGGCGAGGGCGGAGCGGTCAGTGGCCGCGGATGACCGCGACCTGCCGCACCGCGGCCGCGTAGGCGGCGTTACCGGCGGCGTTGGGGTGGAGGCTCTCGACCGAGGACCCGTACGCGATCCACGGGTCCGCCGAGCCGATGCCGTGCGCAGCGAAGTCGGCGGTGACGTCGACGAGCGAGACACGGGGGTTCCCGGTGAGGAGGACCGCCTGCGCGAGGGCGCCGTTGAGGGCGTCCGTCGCGCCGTTGACGGTGGCCGCGGTGACCGGATCGGGGAACAACGGGTCGAAGAGCCGCGGATAGGTGAGGACGGAGATCCGCGCCTTCGGGAAGGCCGCCGCGACCGCGCTTTACGTGCCCACGAGACTCTGGGTGACCGTCGGCAGATTCGCGATCGCCGCACCGAACGCCTGGGCGCACGCGAGCGACTGCGAGTCCGCGCTACACGCCGCCACGATCGCGGCCGCTGCGGCGTCGATGCCGCCGACCGTGATGGTCACGAGTGAGGCGTTCGCCGCCACCCGGTCACCGACAGCCGCGATCTGACCGGGGATGCTCGCCGTGCTGGCCGCCGAGCACGCCACGTTGATCGTCCTGGCCCGGTAGCTGCTCGTGCTCGCGATGATCGCCGGGTAGCTCGGAGCCGCTGGGCGACGCTCTGGTGGGGGCGATCCCCGCTGCGACCACGAGACCGAGGGTGAGGATCGAGACCGCGCTGAGCCGTGACATGAAGCGCATTCGGGTTTGCGTGATTCGTGTCATGGCGTGACAACACGTCCGGGACGGGCGCACCGCAGGTGGACCGATCGGTCGGCGGCCGCGTCAGCTCGTCACGAGCCGGCGACTACTCCCACTCGATCGTCCCCGGCGGCTTCGATGTCACATCGAGCACGACGCGATTCACGTCGGGCACCTCGTTCGTGATGCGGTTCGAGATGCGCGCGAGCACGTCGTACGGAAGGCGCGTCCAGTCGGCCGTCATCGCGTCCTCGCTCGACACGGGGCGCAGGACGATCGGATGCCCGTACGTACGGCCATCGCCCTGCACGCCGACCGACCGCACGTCGGCGAGCAGCACGACCGGGCACTGCCAGATCTCGCCGTCGAGGCCCGCGGCCGTGAGCTCCTCGCGCGCGATCGCGTCGGCCTGGCGCAGGATCTCCAGGCGCGCCTCGGTCACCTCGCCGATGATGCGGATGCCCAGACCCGGGCCGGGGAAGGGCTGGCGGCTGACGATCGCCTCGGGAAGGCCGAGCTCGCGGCCGATCGCGCGCACCTCGTCCTTGAAGAGCGCGCGCAGGGGCTCCACGAGCTCGAACTCGAGGTCCTCGGGTAGACCGCCGACGTTGTGGTGGCTCTTGATGTTGGCCGTGCCGGTGCCGCCGCCCGACTCGACGACGTCGGGGTAGAGCGTGCCCTGCACGAGGAATTTCACGGCCTCGCCCTCACCCTGCGCCTCGAGCACGAGCGCCTCGGCCGCGTTCTCGAAGGTGCGGATGAACTCGCGCCCGATGATCTTGCGCTTCGTCTCGGGGTCGGCGACGCCCGCGAGCGCGTCCATGAACTGCCGCCGGGCATCCACCGTCACGAGGCGGATGCCCGTGGCTGCGACGTAGTCCTCCTCGACCTGGCGGCGCTCGTCGGCCCGCAGGAGTCCGTGGTCGACGAACACACACACGAGCTGGTCGCCGACGGCCTCGTGCACGATCGCCGCGGCGACCGCGCTGTCGACGCCGCCGGACAGGCCGCAGATGACCCGGGCATCCCCCACCTGCTCGCGGATCCGCTCGACCTGCTCGGCGATGACGCTCCCGCTGTTCCAATCCGGGGTGATGCCCGCGGCGCGGTGCAGGAAGTTCTCGAGCACGCGCTGGCCGAAGTCGGAGTGCTTCACCTCCGGGTGCCACTGCACGCCGTACAGCTTCCGCTCGTCGCTCGCGAAGGCCGCGACGGGCGTGCCGGGTGTCGAGGCGAGCACCTCGAAGCCGTCGGGCGCCTTCGCGACCGAGTCGCCGTGGCTCATCCACGTCGTCTGGGACTCCGGCTGCTCGGCGAGCAGCGCGCCGCCGTCGCCGTGCACCGTCATCGTCGTCGCGCCGTACTCGCGGCGACCCGTCTTCGCGACCTCGCCGCCGAGCTGCTGCGCCATCACCTGGAAGCCGTAACAGATGCCCATGACCGGCACGCCGAGCTGCAGGATGCCCGGATCCAGGCTCGGCGAGCCCGGCTCGTACACGCTCGACGGCCCGCCGCTCAGGACGATGCCGACGGGGTTCATCGCCGCGACCTCCTCGGCGGAGATCGTGTGCGGCACGATCTCGCTGTAAACGCTCGCCTCGCGAACGCGGCGGGCGATGAGCTGCGCGTACTGAGCGCCGAAGTCGACGACGAGAACGGGGCGGTGGTCGGTCTCGCTCACGCGGAGGCCTCCTGGGTCGTGGTCTGCTGGTCGAGCTCGGCGACGATCGCCTCGACCTCGCGCGGCACCTGCCGCTCGAAGTAGAAGGATAGGAAGGGCACGATTCCGCCCATCGCGATCCAGAGGAAGCGGAGGAAGGCGTAGCTGCGCGCCCCCTGGTAGGCGACCCGCCACAGCACGAAGTCGCACGCGAGGTAGACGACGTAGAGCCAGCCGTGCACCGTCAGGAGCACGATCGAGAGGTTGACGCCCGTCAGCTCCTCCTTCGGCGTGAGTGCGAGGAACCCGTCGGGGCCGAGCAGCTCGATGTCGCGGCCGAAGCCGTAGCGCGTGACCATCATCACGACGAGACCGAGCAGGAAGAGGCCCGTGACGATCGACGAGACCTTGAAAACGGCGAGCGTGCGACGGATGAGGGGAATGTCCGAGGGCTGGGGGCCGAGCGCCATGGCTCCAGTCTAGGCGGGCGGGCTGGGGGCTTCGGCCGCCGTCGACGCCTCTGCGAGCGCCGCCTGCTCCTTCTCGTACTCGTCGCGCACGAGGCGCCACCAGAGGTACACGGCGAAGCCGCCGAACAGCACCCACTCGATCGCGTAGAACAAATTCAGGAGGTTGAGCTCGACGTCGCCCTCGGGCGGGGGCGCTGCGATCTCCTCGAGCCCCGGCGGAGCATCCGCCGCCGCCAGATAGCCCGAGTAGACGAGGTCGACATCGCGCCACAGGTTGATGAGCTCGGCCACCGCGATCGCGCGCCGCTCGCCCGCCTCGAAGTCGGACTGCTGCGGCGACTCGCTCGGAACGTACCGGCCGACGAGGCTCGCCTCGCCGACGGGCAGGTCGGGGATGTCCGCTCCGGGAGCCACGAACCCCACGACGACCGCGAGGCTCGCCCCATCGCTCGTCACGAGGTGCCGGACGATCCAGTCGCCCGGCTCGCCCCCGCTCTCGCGACCCGTCGCGACGACGTCATCGCCCTCGACCCACGTGCCGTCGACGCTCACCGTGCGCCCGCTCGCATCGGAGGTCATGACCTCCTGCGGCTCGGCCACCGACTCGAGCGGCACGGGCGTCTCCGTGTCGCGCTCGATGACCGTCGCCGCCTCGATCGAGCGCTCGAGCTGCCACTGGCCGAGCGCCGCGAACACCGCGGCGACGCCGAGCGCGAGCAGGAGCGCCGCGATCCACTTGGGGCGACGGGCGATGCGCCACACGGCTGGCTAGTGCCCCTGGTAAGGCGCGACGACGACATCCACCCGCTGGAACTCCTTGAGATCGGAGTAGCCGGTCGTCGCCATCGAGCGCCGGAGGGCGCCCATGAGGTTGACCCGCCCGTCGGCGTGCGAGCTCGGGCCGAAGAGCAGCTGCTCGAGCGACGCGAGCTGGCCGACGTGCACGCGGTTGCCGCGCGGGAGTTCGGGGTGGTGCGCCTCCGCGCCCCAGTGCCAGCCGCCGCCCGGCGCCTCCTCGGCGCGCGCGAGGGTCGAGCCGAGCATGACGGCATCGGCGCCCATCGCGACCGCCTTGACGATGTCGCCACTCGTGCCGAGGCCGCCGTCGGCGATGACGTGCACGTAGCGGCCGCCCGACTCGTCGAGGTAGTCCCGTCGCGCGGCGGCGACGTCGCTCACCGCGGTCGCCATCGGGGCGTGGATGCCCAGGCTCAGGCGCGTCGTCGACGCGGCGCCGCCGCCGAAGCCGACGAGCACGCCGGCCGCGCCCGTGCGCATGAGGTGCAGCGCGGCGGTGTAGGTCGCGGCGCCGCCCACGATGACGGGCACGTCGAGCTCGTAGATGAACTTCTTCAGGTTGAGGGGCTCGCTCGACTTCGAGACGTGCTCGGCGCTCACCGTCGTGCCGCGGATGACGAAGAGGTCGACGCCCGCGTCGACGACGACCTCGTGGTGCTCCTGCGTGCGCTGGGGACTCAGGGCCGCCGCCACGGGCACGCCGGCCGCGCGGATCTCGGCCAGGCGCGCGCTGATGAGCTCGGGCTTGATCGGCTCGGCGTAGATGCGCTGCATCTCCGCGGTCGCCTCGGGGCCGTCGAGCTCGCGGATTCGGGCGAGCTGCGCCGCGGCATCCTCGTACCGCGTCCACAGCCCCTCGAGGTCGAGTACTCCGAGGCCGCCGAGGCGCCCGATCGCGATCGCGGTCTCGGGGCTCACGACCGAGTCCATCGGGGCGGCGATGACCGGGATGTCGAACTTGAGAGCGTCGATGCTCCAGGCGATCGACACGACCTCGGGGTCGCGCGTGCGCCGACTGGGCACCACCGCGATGTCGTCGAAGGAGTAGGCCCTCCGGGCGCGCTTGGCCCGCCCGATCTCGATGTCCGTCACCGCATCAGCCTATCGGGCGGGGGGTGAGGGGTAGCGTGACGCAGGCGGGCGGCACGAGCCGGCCGCGGAGGGAGCACCCGTGACCGGCAGCGCACTCAGCATCCAGCGGCCGGGCCTGCGCGACGTGCCGCCGCTGCGCATCGCGGTGGTCGGGGCCGGCGGCTGGGGAGCCCAGCACGCGCGCGTCGTCACCGAGCGCGTCGACACCGAGCTCGTGGCCGTCGTCGGGCGGTCGCCCGAGCGCACCGCCGCCCGCGCGGCCGCGTACGGCACGCGCGGGTACACCTCGATCTCCGGGATGCTCGAGGCCGAGCATCCCGATCTCGTCATGGTCAGCCTCCCGAACGAGGGGCGCTTCGCGCCGACGCGCGAGCTCCTGCAGGCCGGTGTGCCGCTGCTCGTCGAGAAGCCGCTCGTCTTCGACCTGGGCGAGGCCGATGCGCTGCTCGACGCGGCGGGCGACACGTTCTTCGCCATCAACTTCAATCATCGCTACGCCGAGCCGGTGCTGCGCGCGCGGGCGGCTCTGCAGGCCGGTGAGCTCGGCGACCTCGTGTTCGCGACCTGGCGCTTCGGCGGCGAGGCCAACCGCGGGCCGTCGCCGCACGCCAACCTCATCGAGACGCAGTGCCACGGCTTCGACATGCTCGAGCACCTGTGCGGGCCGATCGCCTCGGTCGCCGCGCAGATGACGTCGATGACCTACGGCGCGTTCAGCACCGTCGCGATCGCGCTCGAATTCGCGTCGGGAGCCGTCGGCACCATGCTCGGCTCGTACGACTCGTCGTACGCCTACCCCGACACCCAGCGCGTCGAGCTCAACGGCACCGCGGGCCGCGCGGTCATCCACGACACGGTACGGGCGCTGACGCTGCAGTCAGTCGGCGACGAGACCGAGCGCGTGTGGCGCCCCGGCTACTTCGACGACGAAGCGAGGTCGTTCGAGCGCACCTTCGACCGTCACCTGGATGCTGTGCTCGCGGCTCTGCGCGCGGGCTCGCCCCCGCCCGTGCCGGCGTCGGCGGGTCGCCGTGCGCTCGAGCTCGCGCACGCGGTGATCCGCTCGCACGAGTCGGGCGCTCGCGTGCCGACGCCGCCCTCGCGCGGCTACCGGCGGTAGTTGGGCGCCTCGACGACCATCTGGATGTCGTGGGGGTGCGACTCCTTCAGACCGGCGGCCGTGATGCGCACGAACTTGCCGCGCACCTTCAGGTCGTCGATCGTGCGGGCGCCCGTGTAGAACATCGACTGCCGGAGGCCGCCGAGCAGCTGGTAGACGACCGAGCCGACCGGGCCGCGGTAGGGCACCTGCCCCTCGATGCCCTCGGCGATGAGCTGCTCGTCGCTCGGCACATCGGCCTGGAAGTAGCGGTCGCGCGAGTACGAGGTCTTCGTGCCGCGCGTCTGCAGCGCGCCGAGCGAGCCCATGCCGCGGTACGACTTGAACTGCTTGCCGTTCACGAAGATGAGGTCGCCGGGGCTCTCGTCGGTTCCCGCGAGGAGCGAGCCGAGCATCACGGTGTCGGCGCCGGCCACGATCGCCTTCGCGATGTCACCCGAGTACTGCAGGCCGCCGTCGGCGATGACCGGAACGCCCGCGGGGCGCGCGGCGAGCGATGCCTCGTAGACGGCGGTCACCTGGGGAACGCCGACGCCCGCGACGACGCGGGTGGTGCAGATCGATCCGGGACCGACGCCCACCTTGACGGCGTCCGCGCCGGCATCCACGAGCGCCTGGGCCCCCGATCGCGTCGCCACGTTGCCGCCGATGACGTCGATGTGGGCGAAGGCGGGGTCGGCCTTCAGGCGCGCGATGATCTCGAGCACGCCGCGGCTGTCGCCGTTCGCGGTGTCGACCACGACGACGTCGACACCGGCGTCGCGGAGGCGACCGGCGCGATCCCAGGCATCGCCGAAGAATCCGATCGCGGCGCCGACGCGGAGGCGGCCCTCCTCGTCCTTCGTAGCGTTGGGGTACTGCTCGCTCTTGTCGAAGTCCTTCACGGTGATGAGGCCGTGCAGGCGGCCCGCCTCATCGACGAGGGGCAGCTTCTCGATCTTGTGCTTCGCGAACAGCGCGAGCACCTCGCCCTGCGAGATGCCGACCGGCCCCGTGATGAGCGGCACCTTCGTCATGACGTCGCGCACGAGGGTCGACGAGGCCTCGAACGGCGAGACGAAGCGCATGTCGCGGTTGGTGATGATGCCGACGAGGCGACCATCGCCCTCGACCACGGGAAGACCGGATACGCGGAACTGCCCGCAGAGTGCATCCACCTCGGCGACCGTCGCATCGGGCGTCGTCGTGACCGGATTCGAGATCATGCCCGACTCGGACCTCTTGACCTTGTCGACCTGCTCGGCCTGCTCGTCGATCGAGAGGTTGCGATGCATGATGCCCATGCCGCCCTGCCGCGCCATGGCGATCGCCATGCGGGCCTCGGTCACGGTGTCCATCGCGGCGGAGAGCAGCGGAGCGTGCACCCGGATGCGGCGCGTCAGCCGCGAGCTCGTGTCGGCCTCCGAGGGGATGACGTCGGTGTGCGCCGGCAGGAGCATGACGTCGTCGTAGGTGAGTCCGATGAAGCCGAACGGGTCGGGCTGGTCCATGAGTCCCCTTGGTCGAGAGAGGTCGAGAGCCGAAGATTCCCGGATGCGGCGTCGGATACCGGTGCTCCATCTTAACGAGTTAGGCCGTCGAGTATTCCGCCGTCATAATGGGGGACGGTCGGGAGGCCGCGCCGAGAAACACGGGCGCAACATCCCGTCCGTATCGTCATCGTGGACGAAACTCGGGCTACCCGCCCGCGGGGCAGAGCGCCTCACCCGAAACGACCTGGAGGTTTCGTGGCTCACGCTGCTAGCAGACCACGCGCGCGAAAGGCCTCGCGATTCCTCGCCGGCCTCTTCGCCGCGGGATTGGCTGCACTCTCACTCTCGATGGCATCTCCGGCGATGGCGGACGAGGTCGGCCTCGACGACTACGACTTCCGGATCTTCGGAATCGTCGAGCTCGCCGATGAGCCGCTGGAGGACGTCCTGCTCGTCATCGCCGGGAACGGCTTCGAGGTCGACGTCGAGTCGGATGCCGAGGGTCGCTGGGCGGTCGGGGTTCCGGAGCGGGGCGACTACACCGTCACCCTCGACGAGAGCTCGCTGCCCGAGGGCATCGCCGTCATCGACGAGGACCGCGAGGCGCCCAACGTCCGCGAGGTGAGCGTCGGCCAGAGCGGCAGCACGGTCGCCAACTTCTTCATCGGTCAGGGCGAGCGCAACACGACGAGCTACATCGACCAGGTGTTCGAGCGCATCTTCAACGGTCTGAACTTCGGTCTGCTCCTCGCCCTCGCCGCGATCGGCCTGTCGCTGATCTTCGGCACGACGGGCCTGAGCAACTTCGCGCACGCCGAGCTGATCACCTTCGGGGCGCTCATGACGTTGCTGTTCGGCGTCTTCCTCGACGTGCCGATCTGGCTGGCCATCCCGATCGCGCTGGCGCTGAGCGGCGCCTTCGGGTGGCTCAACGACGCGGCGCTCTGGAAGCCGCTCCGTCGGAAGGGCGTCGGGCTGATCCCGCTCATGATCGTGAGCATCGGCCTCTCGCTCGCGGTGCGCTACGTCTACCAGTACTTCATCGGCGGCGGCACCTCGCAGCTGCCGGGCGCGACCGACACCACCGGGTCGATCGGCCTCTTCGGCCTGACCTGGGTGGACGTCGCGAGCATGGCGCTCTCGGTCGTGGTGCTCCTCGGCGTCGCCTACTTCCTGCTGCGCACCCGCATCGGCAAGGCGACGCGTGCGGTCTCCGACAACCCCGCGCTCGCGGCGGCGAGCGGCATCGACGTCGACCGCGTC
This sequence comes from Microcella alkalica, assembly GCF_014137945.1. Lineage (GTDB taxonomy): Bacteria > Actinomycetota > Actinomycetes > Actinomycetales > Microbacteriaceae > Microcella > Microcella alkalica. Next base: position 42,144 of record NZ_JACGWX010000010.1, on the reverse strand, counting down.
ATCCGGATCGTCTGGGTGCTGGCCTCGGTCCTCGCCGGGCTCTCGGGCATCCTGTGGGCGTACTTCCGACCCGGCGTCAGCTGGGACATGGGCTTCCAGATCCTGCTGCTGACCTTCGCGGCCGTCACGCTCGGAGGCCTCGGCACCGCGTTCGGAGCCCTCGTCGGTGCGATCGTCGTCGGAATGTTCGTCGAGATCTCGACCCTGTGGATCCCGTCCGACATGAAGTACGTCGGCGCCCTCGTCATCCTCATCATCGTCCTGCTCATCCGGCCCCAGGGAATCCTCGGCCGCAAAGAGCGGATCGGCTAGGAGCGCATCATGATCGACTGGCTTCTTCTCTTCTCCAACGCCGCGCAGGAGATCATCTCTCCCACCACGGCCGCCTACGCGCTCGCCGCCCTCGGGCTCGCGATCCACTTCGGGTTCACGGGCCTGCTCAACTTCGGGCAGGCGGGCTTCATGGCCCTCGGAGCGTACGGGTACGCGATCGCGACCCTGACCTTCGGCTTCCCGGTGTGGGGCGCCATCCTCTTCGGCATCGGCGCATCGATCGTCTTCGCGCTGATACTCGGCGTGCCGACGCTGCGATTGCGCGCCGACTATCTGGCGATCGTCACGATCGCGGCCGCCGAGATCCTCCGTCTGCTCTTCACGACGAACACCTTCGAGCCGGTCACGGGCTCGGCGAACGGCCTCCAGGGCTACAAGGGCGGCTTCGAGGAGCTCAACCCCATCCCCGAGGGCACCTACGGCTTCGGCCCGTGGGTGTACAACGAGTACGACTGGTGGGTGCGCATCTTCGGCTGGGGCCTCGTGGCGCTCGCGGCGCTCATCACCTGGCGCCTGATGTCGAGCCCGTGGGGTCGCGTCATCAAGGGCATCCGCGAGGACGAGGATGCCGTGCGCGCGCTCGGCAAGAACGTCTACTTCTACAAGATGCAGTCGCTCATCATCGGCGGCGTGTTCGGCTCCCTCGCCGGAATGATCTTCATCCTGCCTCGCGCCGTCGTCCCCTCCAACTATCAGACCTCCCTGACGTTCTTCATCTACGCGATCCTGCTTCTCGGCGGCGCGGCGACGGTGCTCGGCCCGATCCTCGGATCGGTCATCTTCTGGGTTCTGCTGTCGTTCTTCTCGGGCTTCATCGCCCGAGCCGTCGAGGCTGGCTGGCTGCCTTTCATGTCGAGCGTCCAGGCAGGTCAGCTTCGATTCATCCTGGTAGGGATCGCGATCATGGTCATAGTCATCTATCGACCACAGGGCATCCTCGGCAACAAGAAGGAGCTGGCCTTTGTCAAGTAGCGCCGGCGCCAACGGCGCCCCCGTCAAGTCCACCGGTCTGCACGTCGGCGAGCCCGCTCCCGGCGTCAAGAAGGTTGACCCGATCATCGTCGCCGACGGCATCAAGCGGCAGTTCGGCGGCCTCACGGCAGTCGACGTCGAGCACCTGGAGATCCCGCGCGGCGCCATCACGGCGCTCATCGGGCCCAACGGTGCCGGCAAGACCACGCTCTTCAACCTGCTCACGGGGTTCGATAAGCCGAACGAGGGCACCTGGACCTTCGACGGCCAGTCGATCTCCGGCGTGCCGGCGTTCCGCGTGGCGCGCAAGGGCCAGGTGCGCACCTTCCAGCTAACCAAGGCGCTCGGGCTCCTCACCGTCCTCGACAACATGAAACTCGGGGCGAAGGGGCAGTCGGGCGAGAGCCTCGCGCGGGCCCTCTTCCCGTGGTTCTGGCGCAAGGAGGAGGAGGCGATCGAGGAGCGCGCTCTCGACCTGCTCGCGCGCTTCAAGCTCGATGGGAAGAAGGACGACTACGCTGCGAGCCTCTCCGGCGGCCAGCGCAAGCTCCTCGAGATGGCGCGCGCGCTCATGAGCGAGCCGACGCTCGTCATGCTCGACGAGCCGATGGCCGGCGTGAACCCGGCACTGACGCAGTCGCTGCTCGACCACATCCTGAACCTGAAGAAGGAGGGCATGACCGTGCTCTTCGTCGAGCACGACATGCACATGGTCCGGCACATCGCCGACTGGGTCGTCGTGATGGCGGAGGGCCGCGTCGTCGCCGAGGGTGATCCTCACGAGGTCATGGCGAACCCCGCCGTGATCGACGCCTACCTGGGCTCGCACCACGACCAGGACCTCGGCGAGCCCGACACCGACGTGGTGACCGCGATCAAGGAGCTGGCACATGACGATGCCGACGAGTCCAAGCACTGAGGCCGCCGCAGCGGGGTCCGCGGCGGCGACGACGCGCGAGATCGTCGTCCACGTCGACACCGTGACCGCGGGCTACCTCCCGGGGATCAACATCCTCAACGCGTGCTCGCTCACCGCACACGCCGGCGAGCTCATCGGCATCATCGGCCCCAACGGCGCCGGGAAGTCGACCCTCCTGAAGGCCATCTTCGGACTCGTGAAGGTCCGGGAGGGGAAGATCACCCTCTACGGCGAGGACATCACGAACCTCAAGGCCAACAAGCTCGTCGCCAAGGGCGTCGGATTCGTCCCGCAGACGAACAACGTCTTCCCGACCCTCACCATCCGCGAGAACCTCGAGATGGGCATGTTCCTCAAGCCCAAGGAGTTCGAGCACCGCCTCGACTTCGTCACGAGCATCTTCCCCGAGCTCGGCAAGCGGCTCTCGCAGCGCGCGGGCTCGCTCTCGGGCGGCGAGCGGCAAATGGTCGCCATGAGCCGCGCGCTCATGATGAGCCCCGAGGTGATCCTGCTCGACGAGCCGAGCGCGGGGCTCTCGCCCGTTCGCCAGGACGAGGCGTTCATCCGCGTCCGCGAGATCAACAAGGCCGGCGTGACGACGATCATGGTCGAGCAGAACGCGCGGCGCTGCCTGCAGATCTGCGACCGCGGCTACGTGCTCGACCAGGGCACCGACGCCTACGAGGGCACCGGCCGCGACCTCCTCAACGACCCCAAGGTCATCGGCCTGTACCTCGGCACCCTCGGTCAGGAGTAGACCCGCAGCACCCGCGGAACGGCCCCCGAGCGCTCCGGCGCGCGGGGGCCGTTCCGCGTCTCGTCGCTCCCGTGCCTCGACCGAATCAAGGGAGCGAGGGCCGCTTCTCCCGCGTGCCGCGGCGACACGCCGCGTCGCGGGCCGCCGCTCCCTGCATTCGGTCGGGGCCGCTGTGCAGGGGCAGGCGGCGCGCGGCGTACGCCGACGCGTGGGCGAGGGGGCTGGGCGCACGGGTCGGGCGCACGGCGCAGCGGGGCGACGTGCGCGCCCGGCGCACCACGGGCATCCGGCGGACGGGGAAGGGCCCCGGCGCGAAGCCGGGGCCCTTCCGCACCGCGCTAGCGAGCGCTAGTTGATGCGGCTGTAGGTGTTGTCGTCGCCGTACTCGTAGACGCCAATGGTGGCCTCGGTCGGGTCGCCGTTCTCATCGAACGTGATCGGACCGGACGCGCCGTCGAAGTCGACGGTGCCGCCGTCGAGGATGATCTGCGCGGCCGACGCGAAGTCGGTCGCCTTCTCACCGTCACCGGTGCCACCGGAGACCTCCTGAAGGAACGACGCGATCTCGGTGCCCTCGGTCGAGTTCGCCGCGAGAGCGGCGAGCGCGAGGAGGATGACGGCATCGTACGACTCGGCGGCGTACGAGAACTCGGTCAGCGCCGGGTCGACCTCGAGCAGGCGCTCGCGGAAGTCGTCATCAATGGCCGGGCCGGGGAGCGTGCCCTTCGCACCGGTGATGAGACCGGCCTCGAAGTCCGCGCTGTAGTCGGCGAGGTTGCCATCGACGAAGTACAGCGAGTCACCGGGGTAGCCCGCGCCCACGAGGGCGGGAACGACGACCTTGGCCTGGTCGAACGTGATGACCGCGATCGCGTCGGGAGCGGCGGCGGTCAGCGAGGAGATCTGAGCATCGAAGCTCGTGTCGCCCTCGTTGAACAGCTGCTCCTCGACGACCTCGCCGCCCGCGGCCTCGAACGACTCGGTCAGCGCGGCCGCGAGGCCGGTGCCGTAGGCGTCATTGAGGACGAGGAGACCGAGAGTGGCCGCTCCGTCACCGGCGATGACGTTGCCGAGCACCTCGCCCTGGAGCAGGTCGCTCGGGGCGGTGCGCCAGTACAGGCCGTCGTCGTCATAGTTGGTGAAGTCGGGCGAGGTGTTCGCCGGCGAGAAGTGCACGACGCCGGCGCCCGTGATCTGGTCGATCACCGTGAATGAGACGCCCGACGATGCGGCGCCGACGATCGCCGATACGTCCTGCGAGAGGAGGTCGGTGACCGAGACGGTCGCAGTGTCGGTCGTTGTGTCGCCGGAGTCGCGGTGGATGACCTCGATCTCGATGCCGAGATCAGCCTCGTTGATCTCCTGCGCGGCGAGGTCGACGCCCGCGATCTCGGGCGGCCCGAGGAACGCGAGAGCGCCTGACTGGGGAAGGATGGTGCCGATCGTGAGAGTGAGGTCCTCGCGGGGGCCCTGCGACTCCTCGGGCTCTTCCGCGGCGGGCGCAGCGCAGCCGCTCAGGATGAGCGCGCTGGCGCCGAGCAGCGAGAGGCCGCCCAGAGTCGCCGAGAAGGACCGCGAGCGGCCGGCCGAGGCCGTGGTGAATACGCCCATGTTGCTCCTTGCGTAGTTCGAATGTGTTCAGGAAGACGACGATGCGCATGCACCATCGCTGTCCTGCCACGGTGGGTGACGGAGCGGGCGCGCACAATACATTGGGGTTACAGCCCTGTAACGCCCCGAAACGAATTCATGGGGGATTCTCCGCAGCGGTTTTCGCAGATGACGCGCTTTCCCGCGACGGATTCCGCAGTTCCGGCGGCCAGGTGCTCGCGCCCCGCCGGACGTCCGTTGCCGTGCTCGCGAGCCGTCGATGACGCTCAGTCGCCGAGCACCCCGTCGCGCTCGGGAGTGCCCGCCGCGGAGTAGCGGAACAGGGCGAGCCGCGCATCCACCACATCTCCCGACTCGTCGATCGTCAGGAGGCCGCTGAGGCCGTCATAGTCGGGTTCGCGGTCCTGAGCGAGGACGTCGAGGCAGGCGCCGAAGCTCGTGCACGGCACGCCGTCGGCTGCGGCCGCGCGCAGCGAGGCAGCGATCGAGGGTCCGCCGTCGTCGCCGGCGAGCTCAGCGGCGAGCGCGGCGAGGATCACGGCGTCGTACACCTCTGCAGCGAAGCCGAATGAGGGGATGCCCGGGTCGGACTGCCGCAGGATCGTGCGGAAGCGGTCGCTCACATCGGCTCCCGCACGCACGCCCTGGGCTCCCTCGAGCGCTCCCTCATTCACGACTGCTGCATAGTCGACCAGGCTGTCGCCGAGGAGCCAGAGCCCGCCGGCCTCCAAGCCTGCGTCGACGAGGGCCTCGAGGGCCGCTCCGGTGATGGGAGCGAGGTCCGCGCTCGTGGCGGCGATCACGCTGTCGATGGGGCGGGGCGCGGCCTCCTCGCCATCGCCCGCCTCGGGCTCGAGCAGCTCGCGCGCGAGGGTCGAGGCGCGGGTGGCGGCGGTGAGCGGCTCGGGCACGACGACGTCGACGTCGGCGCCCTCGAGTGCGGTGCGTAGCGCATCGGCGAGCGCGAGACCCTCCTCGCCCTCGGCGGTGAGGAGCGCGATCGACTCGACGCCGTCGGCGACGAGGGCCCGCCCGACCGCGGCGACCTGCGCGGTGAGCGGCGGAGTGACACGAAAGAGCACGTCTGCGGGGTCGGCCGCCCCGACGGCCGCGGTGCTGGCTCCTGGGACGAGCATCGTCACGCCGGACTCGGCGGCGAGCGGTGCGATGCGGAGCACGAGGCCAGGGTCGGACGGACCGATGACGACGTCGACTCCGCGCGAGACGAGGTCGGCGAACGACTCCTCCGCCTTCGGCGTCGCGGGGTCACCCACGTCGCGATGGATGACCTCGACCGGAGCGCCGAGCACGCCGCCGGCCGCGGCGATGTCACGCACGGCGATCTCGACGGCCGCGACCTGGACGGGACCGCGGGATGAGGACGGGCCGGTGAGCGGTACGAGCGTGCCGATGCGCAGGATGCCGTCGCCGCTCGGCGGAATGGGCGTGGGCGTCGCGGTCGTGACGACGGGCGTCGGAGTGGCCACGGGCTCCGTCGCGGTGCACCCGGCGAGCGCGACGGTGGCGAGGACGAGGGCGAGGGCGGTCGCGGCGGCGGGGCGCATGAGGGATCCTTCCGAGGTGCAGGGTTCGGCGGCACACTACCCGGCCGCGACCTCGGGCACGCGCACCGCTCCGGTGCGCCGTCGGTGCCGCACGGCGTCGAGGGTCAGGACGACGAGTGCTAGCCAGACGAGCGCGAAACCGAGCCAGCGCTCGGGCGGCATCGGCTCACCCATGACGGCGACCCCGAACGCGAACTGCAGCAGCGGCGCGAGGTACTGGATGAACCCCATCACCGTGAGCGGCAGCCGACGCGCGGCGCCCGCGAACAGCAGGAGCGGCACGGCGGTCACGATGCCCGCGAGCCCGAGCAGGGCGACGTGCCCGAGGCCCTCCCGCCCCATCGTGAGCTCGCCGGCGCTCGCGAGCACGCCCAGCACCACGACGGCGAGCGGGGTGAGCCACGCGGTCTCGAGGGTGAGCCCGGCGACGGCCCCCACGCGCGGGCCCATGCGGTTCTTGAGCAGGCCGTACACGCCGAACGAGAAGGCGAGGGTGAGCGCGATCCACGGCGGCTGGCCGTAGCCGATCGCAAGCACGAGCACCGCGGCGACGCTGATCCCGACGGCGACCCACTGCCACGGACGCAGCCGCTCGCGCAGCACGAGCACGCCGAGGGCGACCGTGACGATCGGATTGATGAAGTAGCCGAGGGCGGCCTCGACGATGAAGCCGTTGGTCGAGCCGTAGACGTAGACCGTCCAGTTGACGGCGATGAGGATGCCGGCCGCGAGGCTCAGCACCATGATCCGCCGGTCGCGCAGCACCGCCGCGAAGGGCAGGAACGCCCGCGTCACCGCGAGCAGCGCGACGCAGAACACGAGGGACAGCACGACCCGCCAGGCGACGATCTCGACCGCGCCGCTCGGCGTCAGGAGGAGGAAGTAGGCGGGCAGGAAGCCCCAGAGCCCGTAGGCGCCGATCGCGAGCAGCAGCCCGCTGCGAGAGGCGCGGGAGTCGGGCACCGGGTCAGTGTACGCCCGGGAAACTGCCCGTTCGGACGCGAACGGCCCCCGCCCGCCGAGGCGGGAGGGGGCCGGATCGCAGCGCCGCGACTAGCGGACGATGACCGCGAGGATGTCGCGGGCGGAGAGCACCAGGTACTCCTGGCCGTCGTACTTGACCTCGGTGCCGCCGTACTTCGAGTAGATGACCTTGTCGCCGACCGCGACGTCGAGCGGGACGCGGTTGCCGTTGTCGTCGATGCGGCCGGGGCCGACCGCCACGACCTCGCCCTCCTGGGGCTTCTCCTTGGCGGTGTCGGGGATCACGAGACCCGAAGCGGTGGTCTGCTCCGCCTCGACCTGCGTAATGACGATGCGATCTTCGAGCGGCTTGATGGAGACCGACACGGTTGACCTCTTCTTTCCTAAGACGTTGAGGGGATTGGCACACTCGCCCTGCGAGTGCCAGGGTCAACTGTACCGAAGCGGTTAGCACTCATGCAATCCGAGTGCCAGCGCGCGGCATCGGAGCGCGTGGGAGGATCGGACGATGGACGCGAGCGAGGTGCGGGAGCTGCTGACGGCGGAGGCGCTCGACCTGCTCGCGGGCCTCCCGCCGAGCGACTCGACGGCCGATGCGGTCTCGCTCGTGGCCGGTCTGCGCCGCGCCGGGCATCCGCCCGCTCGCGTCTCCGCCGTCCTCACCCAGCACCGACTGCGCAGGAAGGCCGTCGCGAAGTTCGGCCCGTTCGCCGAGCGGATGCTCTTCACCGAGGCGGGCCTGGAGCAGGCCTCCCGGCTCGGGGTCGCGGCGCAGCACGCCGGCCGGTACGTCGCGGCGGGCCTCACGCGCGTCGCCGACCTCGGATGCGGCATCGGCGGCGACGCGATGGCGCTCGCGGCGCTCGACCTCGAGGTGCTCGCCGTCGAGCGCGACGAGCCGACCGCGGCGATCGCCGCCTACAACCTCGCCCCGTGGGAGCGCGCGACCGTCGAGCTCGGCGACGCCGAGGCCGTCGACGCGACCCGCGTCGACGCCGTGTGGCTCGACCCCGCGCGGCGCACCGGCGCGCGGCGACTGTCCTCCCCCGACGACTGGTCGCCCTCGCTCGACGCCGCCCTCGCGATCGCGCGGCGTCGACCCGGCGGCATCAAGCTCGCGCCCGGGATGGACCGCGCGCTCATCCCCGCCGACGTCGAGGCGCAGTGGGTGAGCGGCGGCGGCGAGGTCGTCGAGGTCGTGCTGTGGAGCGGCGCGCTCGCGCGGCCGGGCATCCGACGGGCGGCGCTCGTGCTCGGCCCGCAGGGGGCCGCGGAGCTCGTGGCGGCCGACGATTCGCCGGACGTCGAGGCCGGCCCCCTCGGGGAGTACCTGTACGAGCCCGATGGGGCGGTCATCCGGGCCCGCCTCATCGGCGACCTCGCCCGATCGATCGAGGGGCGGATGCTCGACGCCACGATCGCGTGGGTGACGGCCGATCGGCTCGCGCCGACGCCGTTCGCGCGGGCGTTCCGCGTGCTCGAGCGGTGGCCGCTCGACGCGAAGCGGATTGCGAAAGCGCTGCGCGAGCGCGGCGTCGGGACGATCGAGATCAAGAAGCGCGGCGTCGACATCGACCCCGCGCTGTTCCGGAAGCAGCTCAAGCCCCAGGGCCCGAACGCGGCGACGCTCGTGCTGACGCGGGCCGCGGGCGAGCGCGTGGCGCTACTCGTCGAGCGCGTCGACTGACGAGAGCCGGTGGCGCCCGCCCGGTGCGGTCGGGCTCGTGAGGCCTAGCCGGCGATGCCCGCAATGCCGGCGAACAGCCCGACGGCGAGGAGCGGGATGAGCAGCGTCGCGAGCAGGATGATGCCCCAGATGATCGAGATCCCGAGGCCGACGTAGCCGCAGGCCAGCCCGGCGATCGCCATGGAGCGCCCGGCCGGCTCGCGTCGCAGGCCGAGGTGGCTGAGGATCACGCCGACGAGCGCTAACACGAGGCCGACGGCGGCGAACGAGGCGAGGAACCCCACGACGCCGAAGACGAGGCCGAGCACGCTGAGCGTCTGCGCGCTCGCGGGGGCGGGCGGGTGCGGCGCGACCGAGGGGAACTCGGCGGTCGAGCCGGGCTGAGCGTCGGCGTCAAGTGCGGGTGCGGGTGCGGGTGCGGGGGCCGTCTCGGGCTCGACGGGCGTGGACATGCGGCTCCTCGGGGCTGGGTCGCTTCCAGCGTACGCGCGACGACCCGCCGGCGCGGAGCGCGGGCGGGCCGTCGGGCGACGCGGATCAGTACGTCGAGTAGCTCGTGAACCCGGCGGTGGCGATGAGGCCCACCCAAAGCAGAACGAGCAGGAGCCCGCCGACGATGCCGATGTAGCCGACGACGAGGCCCGCGATCGCGAGACCGCGGCCGCTCTCGCCGGTCTTCTTGATCTGGTTGAGCGCGATGTGGCCGCACACGACGCCGGGGATCGAGATCCAGAGGATCGACAGCACGAGCGAGACGATCGCGAGCACGTTCGTCTTCTGCGCAGGAGCGGCGGCATACGGCGTCGAGGACGCGTACGGGTTCTGGCTCGCGTACGGGTTCGGCTGCGCGGCCTGGGCCGGCTGGGCCGGCTGGGCCGGCTGCGAGGGGTAGTCGGGCGAGGGAGGCGGCGGGGCGTCGGTCATCGAGGACTCCTGGTGGCGGGGTGAGGGCGACGGTGCTGGCCGCCGGGCGCGCAGATCGTGCGCAACCGCAACTGTGCCAGGGGGGTGAGGAGGTGTCAACGTTCGACGCGCGGCGCTCAGGCCTGGACGACCGTCACCGGCAGGGTCGAGTCGGCGCCGATGCCCAGATCGGAGGGGCCGTGCCCCGCCATGATGCGCTGCGCGGCGATCGCGGCGATCATCGCTCCGTTGTCGGTGCAGAGCGACAGGGGCGGGATGCGCAGGCTCACGCCGGCAGCCTCTGCGCGCTCGGCCGCGAGGGTGCGGACGCGCGCGTTGGCGACGACTCCCCCGCCGAGCAGCACCCGCGGCACTCCGAGGTCGCCGCACGCCGCGATCGCCTTCGCGGTGAGCACATCGGCGACGGCCTCGCGGAAGCTCGCCGCGACATCCGCCACCGGGACGGGCTCGCCCGCGTCGCGCAGCCTCTCGACGTGGCGCGCGACCGCCGTCTTGAGGCCGGAGAACGAGAAGTCGTAGCGGTGCGCGACGAGATCCTTCGGCAGGGTGAGCCCGCGCGGGAAGCGGATGGCGGTGGGGTCGCCGTCGGCGGCGGCCCGGTCGATCTGCGGGCCGCCCGGGTACGGCAGACCGAGCAGGCGCGCGACCTTGTCGAAGGCCTCGCCCGCGGCGTCGTCGATCGTCTCGCCGAGGAGCTCGACTTCGTCGGTGAGGCTGCGCACGAGGAGGAGGCTCGTGTGGCCTCCCGAGACGAGGAGCGCGATCGTCGGCAGCTCGAGCTCGCCGCGGTCGGCCGCGCCCGGGTCGTGCAGGATGTCGGCACCGACGTGCCCGACGAGGTGGTTGACGGCGTAAAACGGCTTCCCGAGCGCGACCGCGAGCGCCTTCGCCGCGCCGACCCCGACCATGAGGGCTCCGCTCAGGCCCGGCCCGCTCGTGACCGCGACGGCGTCGAGGTCGGCCAGCGCGATGCCCGCCTTCTCGACGGCCGCGTGCAGCGTCGACTCGAGGGCTTCCAGGTGGGCGCGCGCCGCGATCTCGGGGACGACGCCGCCGAAGCGCGCGTGCTCGTCCATCGAGCTCGCGATGACGTTCGCGAGCAGCTCGGTGCCGCGCACGATGCCGACGCCTGTCTCGTCGCAGCTCGTCTCGATGCCGAGCACCAGTGGCCCGCTCACGCCGCTCCCTCCCACCGCATGACGATCGCATCGACGTCATCGGGCTGGTAGTAATGCGGCCGCACGCCGATGCGCGCGAATCCGTGGCGGCGGTAGAGCTCCTCGGCGCCGGGATTGTCGGCCCGCACCTCGAGGAAGACCTGGGTCGCGCCGCGCGCCCGCGCCGCGCCCAGGAGCTCGCGCATGAGCACCGTGCCGATCCCGAGCCGCCGGTGCGTCGGATCGACGGCGATCGTCTGGATGTCGCCCTGCTCGGCCCCCGCGGGCGCGCTCAGCCCCGCATACGCCACGACCTCATCCCCCGACTCGATCACGACGTAGACGGTGTGCGGGCTCGCGAGCTCGGCGGCCATGAGGTCGCGGCTCCACGCGTCGCCGGGGAAGGTCGCCGTCTCGAGCGCCATGATCGCGTCGAGATCGGCGAGCTCGGCGTCGCGCACGCGGATGGCGGGGGCGGCGCCCCCGCTCCCGGCCGTCGACCCTCGGCCGCTCATCAGCTCACCCGCTTCGGGGTCGAGAGCGTGACGTCGGGGGCGCGCAGGTAGAGCGGCTGCGGCTCGAGGAAGGCGGCTCCCGCGGCGAGCCGCGCGAGGGCGGCGAGCGCGAGCGCGGCGGCGGGGATCTCCTGCACCTCGAACGGCGTGACGCCCTCGGTCGGCGCGAACGCGGCGCGGGCCACGAGGTGCGCGGCCTCGAGCTCGGTCGGGAGAGGGAGCTGCGCGGCGAAGACGGTGACGGCGACCTCGCGGCGGCGGGCATCCGTGATCACCGCGAAGCGGCCGGCGGCGACGCCGCCCTCGACGAGGCTCAGGGCGACGGCCTCGTGGCTCGGGCCGGCCAGGAGCGGGATCCTGCGGGCGATCGCGATCGCGCGGGCCGCGGCGATGCCGACGCGCAGGCCGGTATAGGGGCCGGGGCCGATGCCGGCGACGACGTGCGACAGTCGCGACCCGTCGCGCTCGGCGACCTCGAGGGCCTCCGCCAGGAACGGGCCGATGACCTCGGCGTGCCGCCGCGTGTCGGCGCTCGACCGTTCGACGATCACGCGGCCGTCATCAGCGACGATCGCGATCGACGTGCCCGCGGAGGTGTCAATCGCGAGCAGCATGGATCCAGCCTAGGTCGGCCCAGCGCTCGCCGGTTCCCGTCACCGTGACCGCGCGGGGCTCGACGGGGGCGACATCCGGGTCGGCGGCGGCGCCGTCGGGGCCGGATGCTCCGCCTCCCGTCGGGCGCCCGATCGTGATCGACAGCCACTCGTCGACGAGGTGCTCGACGAGACCGGCGCCCCACTCGACCACGACGATCGAGCCCGCGAAGTCGATGTCGAGGTCGTCGAGCTCGGCGGCGTCGGAGAGCCGGTAGGCGTCGACGTGGACGAGCGGCGCGGCGCTCTCGCGCGGGTGGGTCCTGGCGAGGACGAAGGTCGGGCTCGTGACGGTGCCGCGCACGCCGAGGGCGGCGCCGAGCCCGCGCGTGAAGGTCGTCTTGCCGGCGCCGAGCTCGCCCGTCAGGAGAACGACGTCGCTCGCGCGCAGCTCGGCCGCGACGCGCGCGCCGAAGCGCTCCATGGCCTCCGGGTCGGCGATGACGAGGCGCTCCTCTGCGCTCACGCGTGCGCTCTCACGGTGGTCCGGGTGACGCGGCGGCCGAGTCGCGTGACGATCTCGTAGCCGATGGTTCCCGCCGCGTCGGCCCAGTCGTCGGCCGTCGGCGCGCCCGTCGCGGCGTCGCCGAAGAGCACGGCGCGATCGCCGACGGCGACGCGACGGCCGCCGACGTCGACGACGAGCTGGTCCATCGCGATGCGCCCGGCCACGGGGAAGGTCTCGTCCCCGATGAGCACGCGCGCCCCGAGGGCGTGCCGCGGGACGCCGTCGGCGTAGCCGAGGGGCACGAGGGCGAGGGTCGACGACTCGTCCGTGCGATGCAGGTACCCGTACGAGACACCGCTGCCGGCAGCTACGCGCTTGACGCTCACGACGGGCGCGCTGAGCTCCATCGCGGGGCGAAGCCCGATCGCGCGGTGCTGCGGGGCGGGTGAGACTCCGTACACCGCGATGCCGGCGCGCACCATGTCGAGGCGCGCCTCCGGCAGGTCGATCGCGGCGGCCGAGGCGGCGAGATGGCGGATGCCCGGCTCGAGCCCGACGGCGTCGACGGCGTCGAGGAAGCGCTCGAAGACGTGCAGCTGCGCGCGATCGTCGTGCGGGCTCGTGTTCGAGAGGTGGCTGAAGACGCCGTCGAGACGGACGTCGCCCGCGTCGACGAGCTCGGCGAGCCGCTCGAGCAGCGGGCCCCATCCGGGCTCGACCACGCCGTTGCGCGAGAGCCCCGTGTCGACCTTGACGTGGACGACGGGGCGATGCCCGGCCGCAGCGGCCCGCTCGAGCTCGGCGAGCGAGCTCACGCCGAGCGCGACCCCCGCCTCCGTCGCGACGGCGAGATTGGCGGATGGGTCGTGCAGCCACGCGAGCACCGGCGCGTCGATGCCCGCGCGGCGAAGCTCGAGCGCCTCGGTCACGTCGGCGACGCCGAGATGATCGGCACCGGCCTCGAGCGCCGCGCGCGCCGCGGTCACCGCTCCGTGCCCGTAGCCGTCAGCCTTGACGACCGCCATGAGGTGCCGGCTCGGCGCCAGTCGGCGCAGGAGCCCGACGTTGTGGGCGATCGCGTCGATCGCGATGCGCGCCTCGCGGAACGGGCGGGTGGTCATGCGCGGTCTCCCGAAACCTCGGTGCGCTCGGCGACGACGAAGGCCGTCGCGATCCCGGCGTCGTGCGACATCGAGACGTGGATGCGGCCGATGCTGCGCCCGGCGGCGATCTCGGCCGCCCGCCCAGTGAGCGCGAAATCGGGATTCCCTCGGTCATCCGACTCGATGGCCATCTCGACCCAGCGGATGCCGTCCGTCTCGCCGAGCGCCTTCATGAGGGCCTCCTTCGCCGCGAAGCGGCCCGCGAGGGAGCGCAGCGGCAGCGCTCGCTCGGATTCGGCGAAGAGGCGCTCGCGCAGGCCGGGGGTGCGGCTGAGCGCCCGCTCAAACCGGGCGAGGTCGACGACGTCGACCCCGATGCCCACGATCACGACCGCACCGCGCAGCCCGGGCTACTCGACCGTGACCGACTTGGCGAGGTTGCGCGGCTGGTCGACGTCGAGCCCCTTCGCGGCCGCGAGCTCCATGCCGAAGATGTGGAGCGGGACGACCGCGAGGAGCGGCTCGAAGAACGGCGAGGCGAGCGGGATGCGGATGACCTCGTCGGCGTGCGGCAGGACCGCCGCGTCTCCCTGCTCGGCGATCGCGATGACGCGGGCGCCGCGCGCGCGGATCTCCTGGATATTCGAGACGACCTTCGCGTGGAGCGAGTTCGGGTCGCGCGGGCTCGGCACGATGACGAAGACGATCTGACCCGGCTCGATGAGAGCGATCGGCCCGTGCTTGAGCTCGCCCGCGGCGAAGCCCTCGGCGTGGATGTACGCGAGCTCCTTGAGCTTGAGCGCGCCTTCGAGCGCGACGGGGTAGCCGACGTGGCGGCCGAGGAAGAGGACGGACTGCGTATCGGCCATCCACTTCGCCATCTCGCGGATGCGCTCCCCCGACGCGAGGACGGACGCGAGCTTGTCCGGAACGGCCTGCAGCTCGCGCACGAGGCCGCGTGCGCGGGAGTCGTCGAGGGTGCCGCGGACCTGGCCGAGCTGGATGCCGAAGAGGTACATCGCGGTGATCTGCGCGACGAACGCCTTGGTCGACGCGACCGCGACCTCGGGGCCGGCGTGCGTATAGACGACCGCGTCGGACTCGCGCGGGATCGTCGCGCCCTGGGTGTTGCAGATCGACAGGGTGCGGGCGCCCTGCTCGCGCGCGTACTTGACCGCCATGAGGGTGTCCATCGTCTCGCCGGACTGGCTGATCGAGACGACGAGGGTGCGCTCGGTCAGCACCGGCTCGCGGTATCGGAATTCGTGGGCGAGCTCGACGTCGACCGGCACACGCGCCCACTGCTCGATCGCATACTTGCCGACCATGCCGGCGTAGGCCGCCGTGCCGCAGGCGATGACGACGACGCGATCGATGTCGCGGAGCGTGTCCGCATCGAGGCCCTCGAGCTCGGGGATCCGCACGAGGCCGTCCTCGACGCGCCCGATGATCGTCTTCGCGACCGCCTCGGGCTCTTCGCTGATCTCCTTCGCCATGAAGCTCGACCAGCCGCCCTTGTCGGCGGCCGACGCATCCCAGTCGACCTCGAAGGTCTTCGCCTCGACGGGCGCGCCGTCGAAGCCGATGACCTCGACGCTGTCGGGGCGGATGGTGACGAGCTGGTCCTGCCCGATCTCCATCGCCTGCTTCGTGTAGGCGACGAACGCCGCGACGTCGGAGCCGAGGAAGTTCTCGCCCTCCCCGAGCCCGATGACGAGCGGTGAGTTGCGGCGAGCCCCGACGACGACGTCGGGCTGGTCGGAGTGGACGGCGAGGAGCGTGAACGCGCCCTCGAGGCGATTGACGACCTGCAGCATCGCCGTGGTTAGATCGCCCGTCTCGCGGTAGGCGTCGCCGACGAGCAGCGCCGCGACCTCGGAGTCAGTCTGCGAGCTGAACTCGTGGCCGCTCGCGAGGAGCTCCTCCTTGAGCTCGCCGAAGTTCTCGATGATGCCGTTATGGATGAGGGCGAGCTTTCCGCCGTCGCCGAGGTGGGGGTGCGCATTCTCGTCAGTGGGTCCGCCGTGCGTCGCCCAGCGCGTGTGGCCGATACCCGTCACGCCGTCGGCGAGAGGCGTCGCGCTCAGATCGTCGGTCAGCACGGCGAGCTTGCCCGCGTGCTTGCGAGTGTCGAGGTGTCCGTCCGCGTCGATGACGGCGACTCCCGCCGAGTCATAGCCCCGGTACTCGAGCCGCTTGAGCCCGCCGATCAGAACGTCGACGCTCCCCCGGGATCCGACATAACCCACGATTCCGCACATGGGCTCGAGTCTACGGCCCGGCGGGAGGCGAGGCGGGCTGGCACTACTGTGGAGCCGATGTCCGAGGCGAGCGCAGCGCGCGACAACACCCCCTTCGTCGAGCTCGATCGACGCCGGTGGGCTGCGCTCGCACCGGCCACGCCGCAGCCGCTGAGCGAGACGGAGCTCGTGCAGCTGCGCGGGCTCGGCGACCAGCTCGACCTCCAGGAGGTCGCCGAGGTCTACGTCCCGCTCAGTCGGCTGATCTCGCTGTACGCGGTGGGCGCGCGTCGCCTTCACGACTCGACGCGCGAGTTCCTCGGGGCCCCGGGTTCGAGCACGCCCTTCGTCATCGGCGTCGCGGGCTCGGTCGCTGTCGGCAAGTCGACGATCGCGCGCCTGCTGCGCGAGCTGCTCTCCCGCTGGCCGGACACCCCCCGGGTGGAGCTCGTCACGACGGACGGATTCCTCCTCCCCACCGCCGAGCTGGGGCGCCGAGGCATCCTGCACAGGAAAGGCTTCCCGGAGTCGTACGACCGCCGCGCCCTCCTGCGATTCGTCTCGCGCATCAAGGCCGGCGCTGACGAAGTGCGCGCGCCCGTCTACTCGCACCTGAGCTACGACATCGTCCCCGACGCAGAGATCATCGTCCGCCGGCCCGACATCCTCATCGTCGAGGGCCTCAACGTGCTGCAGCCGCCCGGCCCCGGCGCCTCGCTCGCGGTGAGCGACCTCTTCGACTTCACGATCTACGTGGATGCCCGAACGAGCGACATCGCGCAGTGGTACGAGGACCGCTTCCTCGCCCTCCAGCGCGGAGCCTTCGCCGATCCGCGCAGCTACTTCCACCGCTACGCCTCGCTATCGCACGAGCAGGCGGTCGGGAAGGCACGGGAGATCTGGCGCGAGATAAACGAGCCGAACCTCGTGCAGAACATCCTGCCGACGCGCGCGCGGGCGTCGCTCGTCCTCCGCAAGGAGAGCGATCACGCTGTCTCGACCGTCCTCCTGCGCAAGATCTGACCCTCCAGCCCGCCCCGCCCCTCTCCGGAGAATCGACCATGGTCAAGTACACCCACGGCCACCACCCGAGCGTGCTCGCCGCCCACGCCTGGCGCACAATCGCGAACTCGGCCACCTACCTCGAGCCGCACCTCGTCGAGGGCGCCTCGCTGCTCGACGTGGGCAGCGGCCCCGGGAGCATCACGATCGAGTTCGCCCGTCGGCTCGGAGCGCAGAACGTCGTGGGGCTCGACGGCGCAGAGGAGGCGGTCGCCCACGCACGGGAGGCCGCCGAGATGGCGGGGCTCGACGTGGCGTTCGAACAGGGCGACCTGTACGCACTCCCCTTCGCCGACGCCTCCGCGGACATCGCGCACGCGCATCAGGTTCTCCAGCACCTCGGCGACCCCATCGCAGCCCTTCGTGAGATGGCGCGGGTCGTGCGACCAGGCGGCGTCGTCGCAGCGCGCGACATCGACGCGGGCGGGGTGCTCATCCACCCGCTCTCGCCCGAGCTCGCGCGCTGGCTCGAGCTGTACGTGAGCATCCCGGTCGCGAACGGCGGCGAGGCGCGCGCGGGCCGTCGGCTCCTCCAGTGGGCGCACGCAGCCGGGCTCGACGACGTGACGGCGACCGCGTCGACCTGGCTCTTCACGGCCGATGGCGACGGGCCCTGGTGGGGCGGGCTGTGGGCGGAGCGCGTGGTGTCGTCGTCCTTCGCCGACGACGCCGTCCGTCACGGGCTCGCGACCCGGGAGGAGCTCGAGGCGATCTCGGCCGCGTGGCGGGAATGGGCGGCGCACCCGGATGCGTGGATGCTCATGCCGCACGGCGAGATCATCGCGCGCAGCCGCTGACGCCGCTCGGTGAGCGCGGCGACGGCCGAACTCAGACCGAGAGCTGCTCGCGGACGACGTCGGCGAGGCGATCGGCCATCGCCTGCGCGGTCTCCTCGGTCTCGGCCTCGACCATGACGCGCACCATCTGCTCGGTTCCGCTCGCCCGCAACAGCACGCGCCCGGTGTCGCCGAGCTCGGACTCGACCTCGGCGACCGCGGCGGCGATGCCCTCGTGCCCCGCGAGGGCGGTGCGGTCGACGCCGCGGACGTTGATGAGCACCTGGGGGAAGACCGTCATGACGCTCGCGAGCTCGTCGAGGCTCCTGCCCGTGCGCACCATCTCCGCGGCGAGCTGGATGCCCGTGAGGATGCCGTCGCCCGTCGTCGCATGGCGGCTGAAGATGATGTGACCGGACTGCTCGCCGCCGAGGCTCAACCCGTGCTCCGCGAGCGCCTCGAGGACGTAGCGGTCGCCGACACCGGTCTCGATGATGCGGATGCCCCGCTCGGCCATCGCGCGCTTGAGGCCGAGGTTGCTCATTACCGTGACGACGAGGGTGTCGTCGGTGAGCAGGCCTCGGCCGTGCTCGGCCACGGCGAGGATCGCCATGATCATGTCGCCGTCGACGACCTGGCCCCGGGCATCCACCGCGAGGCACCGGTCGGCGTCGCCGTCGTGGGCGATCCCGAGATCGGCGCCCACCTCGATGACCGTCCTCTGCAGGAGCTCGAGGTGCGTCGACCCGACGCCATCGTTGATGTTGAGGCCGTCGGGGTCGGAGCCGATGACCGTGACCGTCGCGCCGGCGTCGGCGAACACCTGCGGCGAGATGCCGGCCGCGGCGCCGTTCGCGCAGTCGATGACGACGTGCAGGCCGTCGAGCCGAGTGTCGAGGGTGCCGAGAAGGTGCAGGACGTAGCGGTCCTCCGCGTCGGCGAAGCGGCGGATGCGGCCGACGCCTCCGCCCGTCGGCGCGAGCTTCTCCCCCGACATCGCTGCCTCGATGCGATCCTCCACCTCGTCGGGCAGCTTGACGCCGCCGAAGGAGAAGAATTTGATCCCGTTATCGGGCGCGGCGTTGTGGGAGGCGGAGATCATCACGCCGAAGTCGGCGCGGATGTCGCTGACGAGGTACGCGGCGGCCGGGGTCGGGATGACTCCGGCATCGAGCACATCGATGCCCGAGGAGGCGAGGCCCGCGGCGACGGCCGCCGTCAGAAACTCGCCCGAGACGCGCGGATCGCGCGCGACGACCGCGCGCGGGCGCCTGCCTTGCGAACGCAGCTCGTCGGCGTGACGGCCCTGCGTGAGGACCAGTGCGGCGGCCTGGGCGAGGCCGAGGGCGAGGTCAGCGGTGAGATCACCGTTGGCCAGCCCCCGAACCCCGTCAGTGCCGAACAGTCGACCCATGTCGATCCGCGGTTGGTGCGCAGCCGGAGCGCGTTAGCGCTTCGAGTACTGGGGCGCCTTGCGGGCCTTCTTGAGACCGGCCTTCTTACGCTCGATGACGCGGGCGTCGCGCGTGAGGAAGCCAGCCTTCTTGAGCGTCGCGCGGTTGTTCTCGCGGTCGATCTCGTTGAGCGCACGGGCGATCGCGAGACGCAGAGCGCCCGCCTGGCCCGACGGGCCGCCGCCGGTGATGCGCGCGGTGACGTCGTAGGCGCCGCCGAGCTGCAGGATCGTCAACGGGTCGTTGATCAGCTGCTGGTGCAGCTTGTTGGGGAAGTAGTCCTCGAGGGTCCGGCCGTTCACCTTGTAGGTGCCGGCGCCGGGGACGAGGCGCACGCGGGCGATGGCCTGCTTGCGGCGGCCCACGGCTGCGCCGGAGACGGAGAGGACGGCGCGGGGCGCGGCCTCGGCCGGCGCCGCGGTGGACTCGGTCGTGTAGCTCTCGGGAGCTGCGTCGTTGGTGATGTCGTTCGCCACGGTATCGATCCTTGAAGTCGTCAGGCGGTCGCTACTGGGCGACCTGGTCGAGGGTGTAGGTCGTGGGCTGCTGGGCAGCGTGGGGGTGCTCGGCACCCCGGTAGACCTTGAGCTTCTTGAGCTGGTCGCGGCCGAGGCTGTTCTTCGGCAGCATGCCGCGGATCGCCTTCTCGACGGCGCGCTCGGGGTTCTTCTCCAGCAGCTCGGAGTACGAGGTGGCCGTGAGGCCGCCCGGGTAGCCGGAGTGGCGGTAGGCCTTCTTCTGCGCGAGCTTCGAACCGGTGAGCGCGACCTTGTCGGCGTTCACGATGATGACGAAGTCGCCCATGTCCATGTGCTGGGCGAAGGTGGGCTTGTGCTTGCCGCGGAGGAGGGCGGCGGCGTGGCTGGCAAGGCGACCCAGGACGACATCGGTTGCGTCGATGATGACCCAGTCGCGCTTGACGTCAGCGGGCGTGGGGCTGAACGTGCGCGTCACAGTACGTGCTTTCTTGTCGAGGTGTTCGTGAATCCCGCTCCGGTGGGTGGTTCCGTGCGGATCGCACGGGAACGTCCCGGTGGAGGGCTCAACTGGATGCCCGTCGGCGACGGACACCAAGGGGCAACCCTAGTTCACCGCGGTTCTGCGGTCAATTCGCGCTTCGCCCGCGTCTGCTCGGCCCGCACGGCGAGGGCCGCGTCGTCGGGGTATCCGACTTCGACGAGCGTCAGCCCCTTGGCCCCGAGCACCGGGAAGTCGCTCGTCCTGGCTGCGCCGTCGCGGATCGCGACGAGCCGCTCGGCGTCGAGCCTGCCGAGCCCGACCGCCACGGCCGCGCCGACGAGCGCGCGCACCATCGAATGGCAGAAGGCGTCGGCCCGCACGGCGGCCACGAGCACGCCGTCGGCGTCGCGTGTCCACGTGTAGTCGAGCAGCGTCCTGATGGTCGTCGCCCCCTCGCGGGGCTTGCAGAAGGCGGCGAAGTCGTGGAGTCCGACGAGAGCGCGCGCCGCGGCATCCATCGCGTCGCCGTCGAGAGCGGAGGGGAACCACAGCGTGTGTCCGCGCTGGCGGGGGTCGCGCTGCGCGGCGGCGTCGGCGAGCCGGTACTCGTATCGACGCCAGACGGGCGAGAAGCGCGCGTCGAACCCCTCGGGGGGGATCGAGGCGCGATGGACGACGAGGTCGCCGTCGGCGCCGGCGATGCCGTTGAGGCGGCGCACGAGCGACGACTCGGGGCTTTCGTCCGCGCGCGCATCCCGGGCGGGCGCGGCGCGCCGGGGTCGGCGCACGGCCGCCCACTGCGCGGCCGTGAGGTCGAGGTGCGCGACCTGGCCCGTCGCGTGGACGCCGGCGTCGGTGCGGCCTGCGACCGTGAGGCTCGGCGCCGGCTGATCGGGCACGGCCCGCCCGACGATCGTCGTGAGCGCCGCCTCGAGCTCGCCCTGCACCGTGCGGAGCCCGGGCTGACGGCTCCAGCCGGAGAACGCGGCGCCGTCGTACGCGAGGTCGAGGCGCAGGCGCACGGCGGGCTCGGGTGTCTCGAGCGACTCGGGGGTCACGAGCGAGAAGTCTACGGCGCGTCCGTTTTGACGGCGCGGGGTCCACGGGCGACCCTGGAGGGGACATGAGCTCCTCCACCGCCGTGTCGAGCGCACGCGAGCGCCTCCCCGGCCTCGACGGGGTCAGGGCCCTCGCGATCGTGCTCGTCCTCGCCTACCACCTGTTCCCGGGCCTTGCGCCGGGCGGGTTCGTCGGCGTCGACGTCTTCCTCGTCGTCAGCGGCTACCTCATCACCGCGCTCCTGCTCGCGGAGCACGAGCGGACGGGTCGCATCGCGCTCGGCCGCTTCTGGCACCGTCGCGCGCGACGACTACTCCCCGCGCTCGCCCTCGTCATCGGCGTCTCCGCCGCCGCGGCCGCCATCATCGGCGGCGACGTGCTCGTCGGCATCGGCTGGCAGCTCGTCGGGGCCGCGACCTTCTCGAGCAACTGGCTCGCGATCGCGCAGGGCGCGAGCTACCTCGACCAGACGAGCCCCGAGCTGCTGCGCCACGCGTGGTCGCTCGCGGTCGAGGAGCAGTTCTACCTCCTCTGGCCGCTCGCTCTGCTCGCGCTGCTGCTCGTCCCCCGTCGCGGCGTGCGCGTGCTCGCGGTCGCCGCGCTCGCCGTCGCGTCGGCCGTCGGGATGGCGGTCGTCGCGGGCGACCCGGTCGCGAGTCCGGCTGCCGCGTCGACGGCCTACTACTCGACGCTCACGCACGGCAGCGGTCTGCTCGCGGGGGCGGCGCTCGCGATCGCGCGCGCGCCGCTGTCGGGGACGCGCGCTCGCGCGACGCGCATCCCCGCCGCCGTCGCCGACGCGATCGCCGCGATCGCCGCCCTCGGGATCGTCGCCGCCGCGAGCGCGCTCGCGATCGACGACGCGCTCGTCTACCGCGGCGGCATCGCGCTCGTCGTCATGCTCACGCTCGTTCTGCTCGTCGCCGCCGACCACCCCTCAGGGTGTGCGGCGGCCGTGCTCGACGCACCTCTGCCGCGCTGGGTCGGCGAGCGCTCCTACGGCCTGTACCTCTGGCACTGGCCGATCATCGTCCTTCTCTGCGCGGCGCTGCCGACGGTCGAGCGCACCGGGGCGAGCGGGTGGATTCTCGGCGCCGTCGCCCTCACGGCGAGCGTCGCTCTCGCGGCGGCGTCCTACCGCTGGCTCGAGCAGCCCGTGCGCCGCGAGGGCCTCGGCCTCCTCTGGCGCCCCGAGCGACGCGTCGGCCGACTCGCACTCGCCGCCGCGCTCGTCGTCGCGACCGCGGTCGGCGCAGGGGCCGCCGTCGTGCGGGCTCCCGACGCCTCGAGCGCCGCCGCGGCGATCGCTGCGGGCGAGGCCGCTCTGCGCGCGCCGTCGGAGCCGCCCACGCCCTCCGTACCCCCGGAGCCGATCATCACGACGGCGCCCGCTCCCCCGCCCTCGACCCCGCCGGGCGAGGAGCTGCTCGCAATCGGGGATTCGGTGATGCTCGCGTCGGCTCCCGCTCTGCAGGAGCGCTTCCCCGGCATCGCGATCGACGCCGCTGTCTCGCGGCAGATGCATCAGGCGCCGGAGATCCTCCGTGGCCTGGCCGAGCGCGGCGAGCTGCGACCCGTCGTCGTCCTTGCCCTCGGCACGAACGGGCCGATCAGGACGGAGACCCTCGACGAGGTCAGGCGGATCCTCGGCCCCGAGCGCGAGCTCGTCCTCGTCACGACGCAGGCGCCCCGGGGCTGGACGGACGACGTCAACAGCACGCTCTCGGACTTCGCCGACCGCTACCTCGCCGTCGAGCTGAGCGACTGGCAGTCGGCGATCCGGCCGAGGCTAGACCTGCTCGCGGGCGACCAGATCCACCCGGGGCCGACGGGCGGGAAGCTCTACGCCGAGGCCCTCGAGGCGCCGCTCACCCGGCTCGCGTCCCTCCCGCGCGTGGCCGACTACCTGCCCGATCCGCTCGACGAGCGCTGAGAGGTCGAACGCGACCGCCCGTGGGCGTGGCGGTCAGTAGACGATGCGGTAGGAGACATCCCGCGAGGTCGCACGGAAGCCCAGCCGCGTGTAGACGCTGAGGGCGCCCGTGGGGTTCTCGGCGTCGACGTCGAGCACGGCGCGCTCGAGCCCGGCGTCGCGCGCAGCGCGCATGACGTCGGCGAGCAGCGCCCCGGCGAGCCCCCGCCCGCGCCACTCGCGCACCGTGCCGACGAGCCCGATGTAGCAGCCGGTGAAGCCCTGGCGCTCCCAGTCGTCCTCGTTGATCTCGGTCAGGACGAAGCCCACGACCTCCTCGTCCGCGAGCGCGACGCGGCTGAGCTCAGGGCGGGCGCTCGGAAGGGCGAGCATCGACGTCCACCCCTCGACGGTCGCGGGCTGGCTTCCCCAGTGGTCGGCGAAGCTCGCGTTCTTGGCAAGCCGCACGGCCTCGGACAGCTCGGCGCTCATCGGCTCGACGCGCACGCCGGCGGGGAGCTCACGATCGAGGTCGGCGTCGGCCAGCACGGCGTCGAGGCTCGTGAAGTAGCGCGATGGCTCGAACCCGGAGCGGTCGAGCAGCCGGCCGTGCTCGGGCGCGCGATCCGGGGCGTACGACATCAGCCAGGCGGGCAGGATGCTGTCGCTGCGCGACAGGCGCTGCTTGGCTCGCGCTCGCTGCCAGGCGAGCAGGCGCCGTCCGAGCCCCCGGCCGCGCCGCTCGGGGTGCACGCCGCCGGGGAGGATGATCCGCAGCAGCGACTCCGGCTCGGGCATCTCGATCACGAGGCCCCACGCCACGAGGGCTCCGTCGGCATCGTGGCCGAGGACGCTGTCGTTCGGCAGGTCGACCCAGGAGTGCCCGAGATCGTCCTCGACCTCCGCGAGGCTCTCGCTCCAGTCCGGATGATCGCGTCGACTCATCGCCTCGAGGAGCGCCGTGATCCCGGGCGCGTCCTCCGGCGTCGCCGGCCGCCAGACGACGCCGTCGACCGGGTCGGGCATCCGGACCTCCGCGGGGGCGGGGACGCGCTCGCGCACGGGGGGTCGGGGTTCTGCAGTGCTCATGGCAAAAGAGAGTAGGGCCCCGTCCGGTCGGACGGGGCCCCGCAGTCGCTCGGGAGCGACCGGACTACTTGGACTCGGCGTCGCCCTCGGTCGAGTCGGCGTCGGCCGCTGCGGCGTCGGCCGAGTCGGTCTCAGCGGACTCGGTCTCGGTCGACTCCGCGGGAGCCTCCTCGACGTCCTCGGCGGGCGCCTCGGCGGGCTCCTCGACGGCGGCGGCGGGCGCCTCCTTCGCTGCGGACTTCTTCGCCGACTTCGGCTTCGGGTTCACGGGCTCGAGAACGAGCTCGATGACCGCCATGGGGGCGTTGTCGCCCTTGCGGTAGCCGACCTTCGTGATGCGCGTGTAGCCACCCTCGCGCTCGGCGACGAGCGGAGCGATCTGCGTGAAGAGCTCGTGCACGGCGCTCTTGTCGCGGATGATCGTCATGACGCGGCGGCGGGCGTGGAGGTCACCGCGCTTCGCGAACGTGATGAGGCGCTCGGCGAGCGGCCGGAGGCGCTTTGCTTTCGTCTCGGTCGTCGTGATGCTCTTGTGCGTGAACAGCGCGGTGGCGAGGTTCGCGAGGAGCAGGCGCTCGTGGGCGGGGCCTCCGCCGAGGCGCGGACCCTTGGTGGGCTTAGGCATGATCAGTGTTCTCCAGTGTCAGGTGCTGCCGGGGCTGTCGGGGACGACGGGCCCTTAGATGTAGTCGTCCTCGTTGCCGCCGTAGTAGTGGGCGCCGTCGAATCCGGGAACCGCGTCCTTGAGCGAGAGGCCCATCTCGACGAGCTTGTCCTTGACCTCGTCGACCGACTTCTGCCCGAAGTTGCGGATGTTCATGAGCTGCGTCTCCGAGAGGGCGACGAGCTCGCTGACAGTGTTGATGCCCTCGCGCTTGAGGCAGTTGTAGCTGCGCACCGAGAGGTCGAGGTCCTCGATGGGCATCGAGAGCTCGGTGGAGAGCACTGCGTCGACCGGCGCGGGGCCGATCTCGATGCCCTCGGCCTGCGTGTTGAGCTCGCGCGCCAGACCGAACAGCTCGGTGAGCGTGCGGCCGGCCGAGGCGATCGCGTCGCGGGGGGTGATCGCGGGCTTCGACTCGACGTCGACCACGAGGCGGTCGAAGTCGGTGCGCTCGCCGGCACGCGTCGCCTCGACGCGGTAGGTGACCTTGAGCACGGGCGAGTAGATCGAGTCGACGGGGATCTGGCCGGCCTCGCTGAACTCGCTGCGGTTCTGGGTCGCGCTGACGTAGCCGCGGCCGCGCTCGATGGTGAGCTCGAGCTCGAACTTGGCGTTGTCGTTGAGCGTCGCGATGACGAGCTCGGGGTTGTGGATCTCGACGCCCGCGGGAGCGGAGATGTCGGCCGCCGTGACCTCGCCGGAGCCGGTCTTGCGGAGGTACGCCGTGATCGGCTCGTCGTGCTCGCTCGAGACGACGAGGTTCTTGATGTTGAGGATGATCTCGGTGACATCCTCCTTCACGCCCTGGATGGTGCTGAACTCGTGCAGAACGCCGTCGATGCGGATGCTCGTGACGGCAGCGCCGGGGATCGACGAGAGGAGCGTGCGGCGAAGCGAGTTGCCGAGGGTGTAGCCGAAGCCCGGCTCGAGCGGCTCGATGATGAACCGCGAGCGGAAGTCGGAGACGCTCTCCTCGGTGAGGGTGGGACGCTGTGCGATGAGCACTATGGATTCCTTTCGGCAAAGTGTCCGCCATATGACACTTGTTTGCGACGAGTGGCTGGCTCGTCGAGTGTGTTGAGTTATGTGGTTCTGGAGGACGCGACGAGCGCGGCACGGGCACTGCTGCGGCCTGCGCGACGCGCGCCCGTCAGGCGCGCGTCGCCGCGATTCCTGTGAACCGCTTCACAGGAATCGCCATGCGGCTAGACGCGGCGGCGCTTCGGCGGGCGGCAGCCGTTGTGCGCCTGCGGCGTCACGTCGCTGATCGAGCCCACCTCGAGGCCGGCGGCCTGCAACGAGCGGATCGCCGTCTCGCGGCCCGAGCCGGGGCCCTTGACGAAGACGTCGACCTTCTTCATGCCGTGCTCCTGCGCCTGGCGCGCGGCCGACTCGGCGGCGAGCTGCGCGGCGAACGGGGTCGACTTGCGCGAGCCCTTGAAGCCGACGCCGCCGGACGACGCCCAGCTGATGACGGCCCCGCTGGGGTCGGTGATCGAGACGATCGTGTTGTTGAACGTCGACTTGATGTGGGCCTGGCCCACGGCGATGTTCTTCTTCTCCTTGCGACGCGGCTTGCGAGCGGCCGACTTGGGTGCTGCCATGTTTTTCTCTCTCCGTGTGAGTTCGTGGCGCCGAGCGTGCGTGCGCCCGGCAGTCGGCTACTTGCGGCCGGCCTTCTTCTTGCCGGCGACGGTGCGCTTCGGGCCCTTGCGGGTACGAGCGTTGGTCTTGGTGCGCTGTCCGCGCACGGGGAGGCCGCGACGGTGGCGGATGCCCTCGTAGGATCCGATCTCGACCTTGCGGCGGATGTCGGCGGCGACCTCTCGGCGGAGGTCTCCTTCGACCTTGTACGTGCCTTCGATGTGGTCGCGCAGCTGGACGAGCTGGTCGTCGCTGAGGTCCTTGACGCGAGTGTTCGGGTCGATGCCCGTGGCCTCGAGGGTCTGCACGGCGCGGGTGCGACCGACGCCGTAGATGTAGGTGAGGGCGACCTCGACGCGCTTATCGCGCGGGATGTCGACTCCGGCAAGACGGGCCATGACGGCTCCTTCGGATGAATCGGGGAGGTGTGGAGCAGCTCCGGTGCCCGGGCCTCCCGCCCGGGGTGTCCGCCGCTTCCGCGGCTTCTGGAACTGCCAGTTCGTCTATTCAGTTATGAGTTCGCGTGCCGCTCTCGCGGCGGCGACTAGCCCTGACGCTGCTTGTGCCGAGGGTTCTCGCAGATGACCATCACGTTGCCGTGACGGCGGATCACCTTGCACTTGTCGCAGATGGGCTTGACGCTGGGGTTGACCTTCATGGTTCTTCCTTCGGGGGTTCGCTGGCCTCGTGCGCCGGGTGGAGTCCCGGGCCGTTCCTTGTGCAGCGAGATCCGTTACTTGTAGCGGTAGACGATCCGGCCGCGGGTCAGGTCGTAGGGGCTCAGCTCCACGATCACGCGGTCCTCCGGGAGGATGCGGATGTAGTGCTGGCGCATCTTGCCCGAGATGTGGGCGAGCACCTTGTGTCCGTTGGTCAGCTCAACGCGGAACATCGCGTTGGGCAGAGCCTCGATCACCGCGCCCTCGATTTCGATGACACCGTCTTTTTTGGCCATAGCCTCTTCGTCGCTAAAAGTTGGGGATTTCGCTGGTCGTGCGCATACCGGCACCCGTGGAAGGCCGCGTCGACTGCACAAGCGACGCGCCACGTCGACACGCCGAAGGCGTGCCATGAGCACCAAGGGTCTAGCTTAGGCGGTAATGCGGTTCTGTGGCAACTCGGAGCCGGGTCAGCCGGCGACGACGACGCCGCGCTCGGCGAGGGCCGATGCGATCCGACCGGTCACCTCGTCGATCTCGCCGATGCCGTCGACCTTGACGAGCAGTCCGCGCTCCTCGTACACGCCGATGAGCGGAGCCGTCTGCTGGCGGTAGATCTCGAGACGGTGGCGGACGACCGACTCGTCATCGTCGCTGCGCCCCTGATCGAGCGCGCGCTGACGGAGCCGCTCGACGACGACGTCCGGGTCGGCGACCAGCTCGACCACGACATCCATCGCCGTGTCGTGCTCGGCGAGGAAAGAGTCGAGGTAGGCGACCTGGTCGAGCGTGCGCGGGTACCCGTCGAGGAGGAAGCCCGACGCGCAGTCGGCCTGCTCGAGGCGATCGCGCACGAGGTCGTTGGTGAGGGAGTCGGGGACGTTGTCGCCAGCGTCCATGTAGGCCTTCGCCTTCACGCCGAGGGGTGTCTCCTCGCGGACGTTCTGACGGAAGATGTCGCCCGTCGAGATCGCCGGCACGCGGAGCATGTCGCGCAGCCGCGCGGCCTGCGTGCCCTTGCCCGCCCCGGGCGGGCCGATGAGCAGGAGGCGCGCGCTCACTTCAGGAGCCCCTCGTAGTGCCGCTGCTGCAGCTGCGCGTCGATCTGCTTCACGGTCTCGAGGCCGACGCCGACGATGATCAGGATGCTCGCGCCGCCGAACGGGAAGTTCTGGTTGGCGTTCACCGTGGCGAGCGCGATCAGCGGAATGAGCGCGACCAGGCCGAGGTACAGCGAGCCGGGGAGCGTCACTCGCGTGAGCACGTAGTCCAGGTACTCGGCCGTCGGGCGGCCCGCGCGGATGCCGGGGATGAAGCCGCCGTACTTCTTCATGTTGTCCGCGACCTCCTCCGGGTTGAAGGTGATCGCGACGTAGAAGTACGTGAATCCGACGATGAGCAGGAAGTAAACGATCATGTAGATCGGGTTGTCGCCGGAGACGAGGTTGTTCTGGATCCAGACGACCCACTCGGGCGCGGTCTCGCCCGCCTGCGGCTGGTTGAACTGCGCGACGAGAGCGGGCAGGTACAGCAGCGACGACGCGAAGATGACGGGCACGACGCCGGCCATGTTGACCTTGATGGGGATGTACGTGTTGTTGCCGCCGTAGGTGCGGCGGCCCACCATGCGCTTGGCGTACTGCACCGGGATGCGCCGCTGCGACTGCTCGACGAACACGACGGCGGCCATGACCAGCAGGCCGAGACCGAGCACGAGCAGGAAGATGTCGAAGCCCTGCGCCTGGGCGATGGCCCAGAGAGCGGTCGGGAAGGTCGCGGCGATCGAGACGAAGATCAGCAGCGACATGCCGTTGCCGATGCCGCGCTCGGTGATGAGCTCGCCGAGCCACATGATGAGGCCCGTGCCCGCGGTCATCGTGATGACCATGAGGAGGATGGCGTACCAGCTGGAATCGGTGATGAGCTGGCTGCACTCCGCGACGCCGGACGTGGTCGGGAACAGCGCGCCCGCTCGGGCCACCGTGATGAGCGTCGTCGACTGCAGGACGGCGAGAGCGATCGTGAGGTAGCGCGTGTACTGCGTGAGCTTGGCCTGACCGGCCTGCCCCTCCTTGTAGAGGGTGTCGAAGTGGGGGATGACCACGCGCAGGAGCTGCGTGATGATCGAGGCCGTGATGTACGGCATGATCCCGAGCGCGAAGATCGACAGCTGCAGGAGGGCGCCGCCGGAGAAGAGGTTGACGAGCTGGTAGAGCCCGGTCGCGTCGGCGTTGCCCTGGAGGCAGATCTGGACGTTCTCGAAATCGACGAACGGCGCAGGGATGAAAGAACCCAGACGGAAGAGCGCGACGATTCCGAGGGTGAAACCGATCTTCCGGCGGAGGTCGGGCGTGCGGAAGATCCGCCCGATAGCTCTGAACACGAGACCTCCCGTACTAAACAGCAGGAGCATCTCGCGCGCGGCGGCCCGAGATGCTGTGGCCCGGTTGGGCCGGAAGCCGGGCGGCCCCCGAAGGGGCCGCCCGAGCGGCTAGTTGATCGAACCGCCGGCCGCGACGATCTTCTGCTCCGCGGAGCGCGAGACCTTGTCGACGGCCACGTTCAGCTTAACCGCAATGTCGCCGTCGCCGAGAACCTTGACCTTCTCGTTCTTGCGAACAGCACCCTTGGCCACGAGGTCGCCGATGGTGACGTCGCCGCCCTTCGGGTAGAGCTCGGCCAGCGTCGACAGGTTCACGACCTGGTACTCGACGCGGAACGGGTTCGTGAAGCCGCGCAGCTTGGGCGCGCGCATCACGAAGTTCAGGTTGCCGCCCTCGAAGCCGGGGCGCACCGAGTAGCGAGCCTTCGTGCCCTTGGTGCCGCGACCCGCGGTCTTGCCCTTCGAGCCCTCACCGCGGCCGACGCGGGTGCGGTCCTTCTTCGACCCGGGAGCGGGGCGGAGATGGTGGACCTTGAGCACCTGCGGGCGCGCGACCTCGGTCGACTCCGCCTTCGTGGCCGGAGTCTTCTTCGCGGGCGCCTTGTTGGCGGGAGCCTTCTCAGCAGCCGGCTTGTCAGCAACGGCCTTCGCCGGAGCCTTCTTCGCAGGAGCCTTCTCAGCAGCCGGCTTGTCAGCAACGGCCTTCGCCGGAGCCTTCTTCGCAGGAGCCTTCTCAGCAACCGGCTTGTCAGCAACGGCCTTCGCCGGAGCCTTCTTCGCAGGAGCCTTCTCAGCAGCGGCCTTCGCCGGAGCCTTCTTGGCCGGCGCCGTGGCGGCGTCGTCCTTCTTCTCTTCAGCCATTAGTCAATCTCCTCGAACTTCACGAGGTGAGCGACCGCACGAACGTACCCGCGGTTGGCCGGGCTGTCCTCGCGGACGACGACATCGCCGATCCGCTTGAGGCCCAGGCTGCGCAGGGTGTCGCGCTGGTTCTGCTTCTCGCTGATAACAGACTTGATCTGGGTCACCTTCAGACGCGATCCCATCATGCACCTGCCTTTCCGGCCGCGACCTTGGCCGCGTGGGCCTCGGCACGGACGAGACGGGCCGGGGCCACGTCCTCGAAGTCGCGACCACGGCGGGCGGCCACGGCACGCGGCTCCTCGAGCTGCTTGAGCGCCTCGACGGTCGCGTGCACGATGTTGATCGTGTTCGACGAGCCGAGCGACTTGCTCAGCACGTCGTGGATGCCGGCGCACTCGAGCACGGCACGGACGGGGCCACCGGCGATGACACCGGTACCGGCGGCGGCGGGGCGCAGGAGCACCACACCGGCGGCTGCTTCGCCCTGAACGGGGTGCGGGATCGTCTGAGCGACGCGGGGAACGCGGAAGAAGTTCTTCTTCGCCTCCTCGACGCCCTTCGAGATCGCCGTCGGGACCTCGCGCGCCTTGCCATAGCCGACGCCGACGAGGCCGTTGCCGTCACCCACGACCACGAGGGCCGTGAAGCTGAAGCGACGACCGCCCTTGACGACCTTCGAGACGCGGTTGATGGTCACGACGCGCTCGAGGAACTGGCTCTTCTCGGTATCGCGCGCACCGCGGTCGCGGTTGGGGTTCCGCTCGCGGCTGCCACGGCGAGCCTCGCGGGGCTCCGTCGACGGCTCCGACGATGCGGCGGTCTCCACGGGGGCCTCTGCCGCCACGGTCTGCTCCTTCGCGATGTTGTTGATGTCTGCCTCGCTCACAGGCTCAGTCCTGCCTCTCGCGCTCCATCGGCGATCGCGGCGACGCGACCGGCGTAGCGGTTGCCGCCGCGGTCGAACACGACCGCCTCGACGCCGGCCTGCTTCGCGCGCTCAGCGAGCAGCTCGCCGACCTTGCGGGCCTTGGCGGTCTTGTCGCCCTCGAACGTGCGGAGGTCGGCCTCCATGGTGGAGGCGCTGGCCAGGGTGTGGCCCCTGGTGTCGTCGACGATCTGCACGAAGACGTGACGCGCCGATCGGGTGACGACGAGACGCGGACGCTCGGACGTGCCGGCGATGCGCTTGCGAAGACGGGCGTGACGGCGGCCCTTGGCGGCCGTCTTGCTCTTGCCTCTAGTTCCGAGACCCATGATTACTTACCACTCTTTCCGGCCTTGCGGCGCACGATCTCGCCGGCGTACCGCACACCCTTGCCCTTGTACGGCTCGGGCTTGCGGATCTTGCGGATGTTCGCTGCGACCTCGCCCACGGCCTGCTTGTCGATGCCGCTGACGGTGAGCTTGTTGTTTCCCTCCACCGTGAAGGTGATCCCGGCGGGCGGGTTCACGGTGACGGGGTGCGAGAAGCCGAGTGCGAACTCGATGCTCTCGCCCTTGGCCTGCACTCGGTAACCGGTGCCGACGACCTCGAGGCCCTTGGTGTAGCCCTGGGTCACGCCGACGATGTTGTTCGCGATGAGGGTGCGGGTGAGGCCGTGGAGCGAGCGCGAGTTGCGCTCGTCATCGGGACGGGTGACGACGACCTGGTTGTCCTCGATGGAGACCTCGATGGGGCTCGCCACGGAGAGCGCGAGCTCGCCCTTGGGGCCCTTGACGGTGACGGCCTGGCCGTCGACCGACACGGTGACACCGCCGGGGATGTCGATGGGCATGCGTCCGATACGCGACATGTCAGATCACCACACGTAGGCGAGGACTTCCCCACCCACGCCCTTCTGCATCGCCTCGCGGTCAGTCAGCAGACCGGAGGAAGTCGAGAGGATCGCCACGCCGAGCCCGCCGAGGACGTGCGGGATCTCGGTGGACTTCGCGTAGACGCGGAGTCCGGGCTTCGAGACGCGCTTGATGCCGACGATCGACCGCTCGCGGTTCGGGCCGTACTTCAGCGACAGCGTGAGGGTCGAGCCGACGCGGGCTTCCTCGACGGCCCAGTCGGAGATGTAGCCCTCGCGCTTGAGGATCTCGGCGATGGTGGTCTTGAGCTTGCTGCTGGGCAGCGAGACCGTCTCGTGAAAAGCCGAGTTGGCGTTGCGCAGTCTGGTCAGCAGGTCTGCGACCGGATCTGTCATCGTCATGATGATGTTCCTGTTCTCGTCCGGTTTCCGCGCCCGTTACACGAACGCGGACCTGTTCGATCGGGGCCCCAGGAGGGGCCGATGTGGAGTGCCCCGGTCTAGGAGGCGTCGGCCGACTTGAAGGGGAAGCCGAGCGCGCGCAGCAGGGCGCGACCCTCGTCATCCGTCTTCGCCGTCGTCACGATGGTGATGTCGAATCCGCGGACGCGGTCGATCTTGTCCTGGTCGATCTCGTGGAACACGCTCTGCTCCTGGAGACCGAAGGTGTAGTTGCCGTTGCCGTCGAACTGCTGGTCGCTCAGGCCGCGGAAGTCGCGGATGCGCGGGAGCGCGAGCGAGAGCAGGCGGTCGAGGAACTCCCAGGCGCGGTCGCCGCGCAGCGTCACGTGGGCGCCGATGGGCATTCCCTCGCGCAGCTTGAACTGGGCGATCGACTTGCGGGCCTTGGTGACCTGCGGCTTCTGGCCGGTGATCGCGGTGAGGTCCTTGACCGCACCGTCGATGACCTTGCTGTCGCGCGCGGCCTCGCCGACACCGGTGTTCACGACGATCTTCACGAGACCGGGAACCTGGTGCGGGTTGGAGTAGCCGAACTGCTCCGTGAGCGCCTTGGTGATCTCAGCGCGGTACTTCTGCTTGAGGCGCGGCTGGATTCGGCCAGCCTGCGCTGCAGTGGTCGTCGTCATTAGAGCTTCTCACCTGAATTCTTGGCGTACCGCACGCGCACGGTCTTCTTCACGCCGTTCTTCTCGACGGTCTCCTCACGGTGACCGACGCGCGTGGGCTTCTTGGTCTTGGGGTCGACGACGGCCACGTTGGAGATGTGGATCGGGGCCTCGTGGGTCTCGATGCCGCCGGTCTTGGTGCCCCGCTGCGTCTGGCCGACGCGAACGTGCTTGGTGACGAGGTTGATGCCCTCGACGACCACGCGGTTCTTCTCGGCGAGCACCTCGATGACGCGACCCTGCTTGCCGCGGTCTCCGCCGCGGTCCTGCTTGGCGCCGCTGATGACCTGCACGAGGTCACCCTTCTTGATCTTCGCCATGGTTACAGCACCTCCGGGGCGAGCGAGACGATCTTCATGAACTTCTTGTCGCGAAGCTCACGACCGACCGGTCCGAAGATGCGGGTACCGCGGGGGTCCCCGTCGTTCTTCAGGATCACGGCGGCGTTCTCGTCGAACTTGATGTACGAGCCGTCGGGACGACGGGTCTGCTTGCGCGTGCGGACGATGACCGCCTTGACGACGTCGCCCTTCTTGACGTTGCCGCCGGGGATCGCGTCCTTGACGGTGGCGACGATGACGTCACCGAGACCCGCGTAGCGGCGGCCGGAGCCACCGAGCACGCGGATCGTGAGCAGCTCCTTGGCGCCGGTGTTGTCGGCGACCTTGAGCCGGGATTCCTGCTGAAGCATTTCTCTCTCCTATAAGGGCAAGCAGGCGAAGGCCTACTTGGCCTTCTCGAGGATCTCGACGAGGCGCCAGCGCTTCGTGGCGGACAGGGGGCGGGTCTCGGCGATGAGCACGAGGTCGCCGATGCCGGCGTCGTTCTGCTCGTCGTGGGCCTTGACCTTCGAGGTGCGGCGGATGACCTTGCCGTACAGCGGGTGCTTCACGCGGTCCTCGACCTCGACGACGATGGTCTTCTCCATCTTGTCGCTCGTCACGTAGCCGCGGCGAACCTTGCGGTAGCCGCGAGCGCTCTCGTCGCGAACGTCGTGCGCGGCCGACTCGTGGCCGGCAGCGACCTTCTTCTCGGCAGCCATCAGTTCTTCTCCTCCGTCTCGGCGGCGGGCGCCTCAGCGGCGTCAGCCTTCTTCGCCGACTTCTTGGCCGGCTTCGCCGGGGCCTCCACCGGCGCGGGCGTGGCACGGATGCCCAACTCACGCTCTCGGATGACCGTGTAGATGCGAGCGATGTCGCGCTTCACGGCGCGCAGGCGGCCGTGGCTCTCGAGCTGTCCGGTCGCGGCCTGGAACCGCAGGTTGAACAGCTCCTCCTTGGCCTTCTTCAGCTCGTCGACGAGTCGCTCGTCTTCGAAGGTGTCGAGCTCCGCAGGTGCGAGCTCCTTGGATCCGATCGCCATTACGCGTCGCCCTCCTCGCGCTTGATGATGCGTGCCTTGAGGGGCAGCTTGTGAATAGCACGGGTCATGGCCTCACGAGCGAGCTGCTCGTTGACGCCCGCGACCTCGAAGAGGACGCGGCCCGGCTTGACGTTCGCGACCCACCACTCCGGCGAGCCCTTACCCGAACCCATGCGAGTCTCGGCGGGCTTCTTGGTGAGCGGGCGGTCGGGGTAGATGTTGATCCAGACCTTGCCGCCACGCTTGATGTGACGGGTCATCGCGATACGCGCCGACTCGATCTGGCGGTTCGTGACGTATGCGGGCGTGATTGCCTGGATGCCGAACTCGCCGAACGAGACCTCGGTTCCACCGGTCGCGTGCCCACTCCGCTTGGGGTGGTGCTGCTTGCGGTACTTGACCTTGCGGGGAATCAGCATTGTTCCTAGCCTTCCGCTCCGGCCGCGGCGGGCGCCTTGGCGGCGGCCGGACGGCCACCGTCGCGACGGGGGCCACGGTCGGAATCACGACGCTCGGGGCGCGACGACTTCTGAGACGCCTGCTCGCGAGCGAGTTCCTTGTTGGTGATGTCGCCCTTGTAGATCCAGACCTTCACTCCGATGCGGCCGAACGTGGTCTTCGCCTCGTAGAAGCCGTAGTCGATGTTGGCGCGGAGCGTGTGCAGGGGCACGCGGCCCTCGCGGTAGAACTCCGAGCGCGACATCTCGGCGCCGCCGAGACGGCCGGAGACCTGGATGCGGACGCCCTTGGCGCCGGCGCGCTGCGCGCCCTGCAGACCCTTACGCATCGCGCGGCGGAAGGCCACACGAGCGCTGAGCTGCTCGGCGACGCCCTGCGCGACGAGCTGAGCCTCGGCCTCTGGGTTCTTGACCTCGAGGATGTTCAGCTGGATCTGCTTCGCGGTGAGCTTCTCGAGGTCGGCGCGGATGCGCTCGGCCTCGGCGCCACGACGACCGATGACGATACCGGGACGCGCCGTGTGAATGTCCACGCGGACGCGGTCGCGGGTGCGCTCGATCTCGATGCGCGCGACGCCGGCGCGGTCGAGGCTCGTGGTGAGCATCCGCCGGATCTTGACGTCCTCAGCCACGTAGTCGGCGTAGCGCTGACCGGGCTTGGTGCTGTCCGAGAACCACCGCGACACGTGGTCGGTGGTAATGCCGAGACGGAAACCG
This sequence comes from Microcella alkalica, assembly GCF_014137945.1. Lineage (GTDB taxonomy): Bacteria > Actinomycetota > Actinomycetes > Actinomycetales > Microbacteriaceae > Microcella > Microcella alkalica. Next base: position 6,290 of record NZ_JACGWX010000010.1, on the reverse strand, counting down.
TACGGGTTGACTTTCTGACCCATGACTACTTGCTCGCCTTCTTCTTCGTGCCCGAGCCCGCGACAGCGGCCTCATCCGGCGTGGCGAGCACGACGGTGATGTGGCTGGTGCGCTTGTTGATGCGGAACGCGCGGCCCTGCGCTCGCGGCTGGAACCGCTTGAGCGTGGTGCCCTCGTCGACGAACGCGCGGGCCACGTAGAGGTCCTGCTCGTCGAGGAAGGCGTTGGCAGCGTCCGCCTTCACCCGGGCGTTGGCCATGGCCGACGCGACGAGCTTGTAGACGGGCTCGCTCGCGCCCTGGGGCGCGAACTTCAGGATGGCAAGGGCCTCCATGGCCTGCTTGCCGCGGATCAGGTCGACGACGCGACGAGCCTTCTGAGGCGTCACGCGGATGTGTCGCACGCGGGCGATCGACTCCACCATGTCTGTACTCCTCTTCACGCCGCCGGGTTACCGGCGACGACCCTTCTTGTCGTCCTTCTCGTGACCGCGGAAGGTGCGGGTGGGCGCGAACTCGCCGAGCTTGTGCCCGACCATGGTCTCGGTCACGAACACGGGGATGTGCTTGCGGCCGTCGTGCACGGCGATCGTGTGCCCGAGCATGGCGGGGACGATCATCGACCGGCGCGACCAGGTCTTGATGACGTGCTTGGTTTTGGCCTCGTTCTGCGTGAACACCTTGCGAAGCAGGTGATCGTCGACGAACGGGCCCTTCTTGAGACTGCGAGGCATGTTTCTCGACTCCTACTAGCGCTTCTTACCGACGGTGCGGCGACGGACGATGAGCTTGTCGCTCTCCTTGTTGGGGCGACGGGTGCGGCCCTCGGACTGGCCCCAGGGGCTGACCGGGTGGCGACCACCGGAGGTCTTGCCCTCACCACCACCGTGCGGGTGGTCGATCGGGTTCATCGCGACACCGCGGACGGTCGGGCGCACGCCCTTCCAGCGCTTGCGGCCGGCCTTGCCCCAGTTGATGTTCGACTGCTCGGCGTTGCCGACCTCGCCGACCGTGGCGCGGCAGCGGGCATCCACGTTGCGGATCTCGCCCGAGGGGAGACGCAGCTGGGCGTAGGGGCCGTCCTTCGCGACGAGACGCACGGAGGCGCCGGCCGAGCGGGCCATCTTCGCGCCGCCGCCGGGGCGGAGCTCGATGGCGTGGATGACGGTACCCACGGGGATGTTGCGCAGCGGGAGGTTGTTGCCCGGCTTGATGTCGGCCGAGGCGCCCGACTCGACGATGTCGCCCTGCGAGAGCTTGTTCGGCGCGAGGATGTAGCGCTTCGTGCCGTCCACGTAGTGCAGGAGCGCGATGCGCGCGGTGCGGTTGGGGTCGTACTCAATGTGCGCGACCTTCGCGTTCACGCCGTCCTTATCGTTGCGACGGAAGTCGATCATGCGGTACTGGCGCTTGTGGCCACCACCGATGTGACGGGTCGTGATGCGACCGGTGTTGTTGCGGCCACCGGTCTTCGGAAGCGGCTTGAGCAGCGACTTCTCGGGCGTCGATCGGGTGATCTCAGCGAAGTCGGCGACCGACGAGCCGCGACGACCCGGGGTCGTGGGCTTGTACTTGCGAATAGCCATTGTTCTCTGTCTCCGTTGCCTAGCCGACGGCCGTGAAGATGTCGATGGAGCCCGACTTCAAGGTCACGATCGCGCGCTTGGTGTCCTTGCGCTTTCCGGTGCCGAAGCGGGTGCGGCGGGTCTTGCCCGGGCGGTTGAGCGTGTTGATCGACTCGACCTTGACGTTGAAGATCTTCTCGATGGCGAGCTTGATCTCGGTCTTGTTCGCACGCGGGTCCACCAGGAAGGTGTACTTGCCGTCGTCGATGAGCGCGTAGGACTTCTCGCTCACGACGGGCGCGATGATGATGTCGCGCGGGTCCTTGTTCTGGGCGACAGCGTGGATGCTCATGCGCCGACCTCTTCCTTCTTCGTCTTCGCGTTCACGAAGGCGTCGTACGCGCCCTTGATGAACACGATGTCGTCGCTGACCAGCACGTCGTACGCGTTGAGCTGGTCGGGGGTGATGACGTGCAGGTTCTTGAGGTTGCGGACGCTCTTGAGGTTGACCTCGTCATCGCGCTCGATCACGACGAGCACGTTTCGGCCCGCGGTGAGGGAGAGGATGACCGAGGCGGCAGCCTTGGTCGAGGGCACGTCGGTGCCGAACGACTCCACGATGTGGAGGCGCTCGCCGCGCGCGCGGTCGGAGAGGGCGCCGAGCAGAGCGGCGGCGATCATCTTCTTGGGCGTGCGCTGCGCGTAGTTGCGGGGGGTCGGGCCGTGGACGATGCCACCGCCGCGGTGCTCGGGGGCGCGGACGGAGCCCTGACGGCTGCGGCCCGTTCCCTTCTGCTTGAACGGCTTGACGCCGGAGCCGGAGACCTCGCCGCGACCCTTGGTCGAGTGCGTGCCCTGACGGGCGGCGGCGAGCTGGGCCACGACCACCTGGTGGAGGAGCGGGACATTGGTCTGCACGTCGAAGACGGCAGCGGGCAGGTCGACCGAACCGGTCTTCTTGCCGGCGGCGTCGACGACGTCGAGCGAGTTAGCCATCGCGGTTACGCTCCCTTCACGGCGTTGCGGACGAAGACGAGACGACCGCGAGCACCGGGGACGGCGCCCTTGATGAGCAGCAGACCCTTCTCGAGGTCGACGGAGTGAACCTTGAGGTTCATGACGGTGACGCGCTCGCCACCCATGCGGCCGGCCATGCGCATCCCCTTGAATACGCGGCTGGGGGTCGACGAGGCGCCGATCGAGCCGGGCTTGCGGTGGTTGCGGTGCGAACCGTGCGAGGCCGAGACGCCCTTGAAGTTGTGGCGCTTCATGACACCGGCGAAGCCCTTGCCCTTGCTCGTGCCGACGACGTCGACGAGCTGGCCCGCCTCGAAGATGTCGACCGCGAGCTCCTGGCCGGCGGCGTACTCGGACGCGTCGGCGGTGCGCACCTCGGTGAGGTGGCGGCGCGGGGTCGAGCCGGCCTTCTCGAAGTGGCCGGTGAGGGGCTTCGTGACCTTGCGCGGGTCGATCGCGCCGTAGGCGATCTGCACAGCCGCGTAGCCGTCCTTCTCGACCGTGCGCACCTGCGTCACGACGTTCGGGGCGATCTCCACGACGGTGACGGGAACGAGCTTGTTGTTCTCATCCCACACCTGGGTCATGCCGAGCTTCGTGCCCAGCAGACCCTTGGTCGTCTTGGTAGCAGACATAGAGGGGTTCCTTAGAGCTTGATCTCGATGTTGACGTCGGCGGGAAGGTCGAGGCGCATGAGCGAGTCGACCGCCTTCGGCGTCGGGTCGATGATGTCGATGAGCCGCTTGTGCGTGCGCTTCTCGAAGTGCTCGCGGCTGTCCTTGTACTTGTGGGGCGACCGGATGACGGCGATGACGTTCTTCTCCGTCGGCAGCGGCACGGGGCCGACCACGGTTGCGCCTGCACGCGTCACGGTGTCGACGATCTTGCGCGCCGATGCATCGAGACCTGCGTGGTCGTACGACTTAAGCCGGATGCGGATCTTCTGTCCCGCCATGCTCAACTCTCTTCCTTCTTGGACGTGATGAACCCTGACGGGCACATCTGCGCGGAGCGCTCTCGCTGTCGCACCACTGTTCTTCTGTCAAACATCGATCTGCTGCCGCACGCCGGCTGGGATCGCTCCCTGCCGAACTGGGTCCGACCTCTGCTCGTCACCGACCCCCGCGCTCGGGCGTGTCGCCCTCGCCAGGCACAGAGATATCCCCTGTGCGAGTTGGTTGTCGATTTAAGTCGTGTTCTTCTGCCTGCGGCCTAGGCTCATCGCCACCCGCACCTGCGGGCTGCTCGTCCTATGCACTGCCTGGACAGTGAGCCGCGCGACGAAGCGCGGCGTGTGGAACTAGAAGAGTCTGCCACAGCCGGGAGGGTGCTGCAACCCGGGCGTGTCGCCTCAGAGCGGAGGCCATTTCTGGCCTCCGCGGCGACATCGCCCCGGGGGCCGTCCCGGCCCCCGGTTGTCGGGTAGTTCGCTCCGAAGCCGCGAGGTACCGCGCTCGGCGAAGCCGGCGCCCCCACTCGGAGCCGCCGTGCACCCGCGCTCGGCGAAGCCGGCGCCCCGCCCCCGCACTTCTTGCTGTTTCGGGCGACTCGTCCTGAATCGGGCGCACGGGTCGCCCGAAACAGGACGAGTTGCGGGGATTCGCCCGCGGGAGGCGGAGGCGGCAGCGCGGCGGGCGCGGGCGAGGAGGCGGAGGCGGCAGTGCGGCGTTCGCGGGCGAGGAGGTCGAGGCGGCAGCGCGGCGGGCGCGCGCAGGCTGAGGTGTCCGGGGTCGGCGCGTTGGCGGGGCGGGGGCGTTCGCCGAGGCGGGCTACCGCGGCCCGCCGATGACGTCGCGCACGAGCGGCACCCCGACCCGGTATGCGAGCCACGAGTGCGACGGCGCGTCGAGCAGCACCACTCCCCCGCGCGAGCCGACGCGCACGTGCCCGACGTCGTCGCGCCGCAGGGCGCGAGCCCCGCCGACGGTCGCGGCCTCGAGGGCCTCGAGCGGGGTGACTCCCATCTCGCGCACCGCGAGAGCGAGGGCGAGAGGCATCGACGACGAGAAGTTCGAGCCAGGATTGCAGTCGGTCGCGATCGCGACGGAGACGCCCGCGTCGAGGAGGCGCCGGGCATCCGGGTACGGCTGCCGCGTCGAGAACTCGACGAGCGGGAGAAGCGTCGCGACCGTCGCGGTCGACGCGGACGGGGAGTCGGTCGACGCGTCGGCCCGCGCAGAGTCGGCGAGCGCCTGGACGTCAGCGGCCGTGAGGTGCGTGCAGTGGTCGACGCTCGCGGCACCGAGCTCGACGGCGAGGGCGACTCCGCCGTCGGCGGCGAGCTGGCCGGCGTGGACGCGCAGGCCGAGTCCGGCATCCCGCCCCGCCTCGAGGATGAGCCGCGCCTCGTCGACGCTGAAGGCGCCCGAACCGATGAAGACGTCGACCCAGCGGACGTGCGGCGCGCACGCGGCGAGCATCGGGCCGCGCACCAGGTCGACATAGGCGCCGCGGTCGGAGGCGTACTCGGCCGGCACGACATGCGCGCCGAGAAAGGTCGACTCGTCGGTGACCTCGCGGGCGAGGCGCAGGGCGCGCTCCTCGTCGGCGACCGTGAGCCCGTAGCCGCTCTTGATCTCGAGCGTCGTCGTACCCTGCGCCCGGGCCTCGGCGACGAGCCGCGCGAGCCGGACGCGCAGCTCGGCGACGCTCGCCTCGCGCGTCGCCGCCACGGTCGATCGGATGCCGCCCGCCGCGTACGGCCGCCCCGCCATGCGGGCCTCGAACTCGGCCGCGCGGTCGCCGGCGAAGACGAGATGGCTGTGGCTGTCGACGAATCCCGGGATGACCGCCCCGCCCGCCGCGTCGACGCGCGCGTCCGCGGGCGGCGCGTCCGAATCGTCGCCCACCCACTGCACGACGCCGTCGACGAGCACGACGGCCGCTCCGTGCCGCACGGGGCGGCCGGGCGCGAAGGTCACGAGCTCGCCGATGTTCGCGACGACGACGCTCATCATGGGCGCTCCCCCGCCGTCACGGGCGGAGCGGGCCGCGACGCGAGCCCCGCGAGCGCCTCGAGCACGCATAGCGCGGCGAGGCGCACGGTGCGCTGGTCGGCGGTATCGCGCACGGCGTCGAGCTCGGTCAGGTCGATGCTCGTGACGGCCGGATGCGCGCCCGCGAGCCGCGCCGCCGTGCGCAGCTCGATCGCGCTCAGGCCGCCGGGCACGCTTGCCGGACAGCCGGGCGCGACGCTGCGGTCGCACACGTCGAGGTCGAGGTCGACGTGGACGGGTCCGCCCGCCGACGCGGCGCGGTCGAGCGCCGCGGTCATCGCGGCTTCGATCGGGGTGGTCATCAGTTCGGCCCGGTTGACGACGGTGATGCCGTGCTCGGCGGCCCGTGCCGCATGTGCGCGGGAGTTCGCGAGCGGCTCGATGCCGAGCTGGCTCACTCGAGCCCCCGCGAGGCCCGCCTCGAGCAGCCGTCGCACCGGCGCGCCGTTGCTGGCGCCGTCGCGCAGGTCGTGGTGAGCATCCAGCGTCACGAGGCCCGCGGTCGCGAGGCGGCCGCCCCACGCCCCGAGGGCGGCCGGCACCGTCGCGGCGTTGTCGCCGCCGAGCACGATGACGAGGGATGCCGTGGCCGTGATCGCGGCGACGCGCGCGGTCGCGACCGCCTCGCCGTCGCCGTCGGGCTCGAGCACGTCACCGGCGTCGAGCACGACGAGTCGCTCCGGCGCGGCTTCCGCATCGTTGGCAGATTCGAC
>NZ_JACGWX010000009.1 GCF_014137945.1 Microcella alkalica | reverse complement strand
AGCGGCCCGTCCGCGCCCCAGACCGAGAGGTCGACGGTCGCGGCGACCTCTCCGGGGTTGCTCAGCACGATCGTGCTCGATCGGCCGGTCGTCGTGCTCCCGCCGACGAGCCACGAGGTCGGTGCGGGAGGGAGGCACTCGGCGACGGCGAGGCCACGCAGCTCGGGCTCGTCGAGCTCCTGCCGCTCGGTCGCGGAGACGTCGTCGGCGGGCGCCTCGGCCGGGAGCTCGACGATCACCGCTCCCCCATCGACCGCGTCGCTCTCGCCGATCGCACGCTCGACGAGCCCCTCGCCCGCGCTGCGGCGGACGGGCTCGCCCACGGCGATGATCTCGGGCTCGGGCCCGCGCGAGAGCCCCAGGACGGGGCCGCCGCACACGAGCGACTGCGTCGCGCGCACCGGGGTGACCTCGACCGTCGTCGGCCGCGCCGTGATCACCGGCCCCGGCACGGCGAGCACTCCGACGACGAGCGCGGCGGCGGCGCCCGCGCCGAGCAGCGCGACGCCGACGTGGCGTCCGCGCGCCAGGAGCAGGAGCCGATCAGTCATCGTCGTCCTCGGGGTCGAACGTCGTGGCGGGGTCGTCGATCGTGCCGTCCTCCGCGCGCATCCGGCGGGGGCGCGGCCCCGTGGGCGCGGCGAGCAGCAGCGTCAGAGCGAGGATGCCGAGCTGGCCGACGAGGATCGGGAGCGCAGTCGCGGGGAGCGCCGCGATCGCGGCCGGGGTCTCGTCGGCGGCGACGACCCGCCACAGCCGGCCGGCATCCGTGTCCCCGACCGCGACGAGGAGCACGTTCGCGTCGAGGGCGGCGGAGACGTCGGCGGAGGCGACCGAGCCGGAAGGGTCGAGCGGGGCGTCGACACCGGTCGTGCGGGCGCGCTCGGCCAGTAGGACGAATCGCACGTCCTCCTGCTCGATGAGCGGGGCCACGTCGAGTCCGCTGCGCACGGCGAGGCTCGCGGCGAGCTCGGCGAGGCGCTCCTGCTCGGGGGTGGCGTCGGCATCGCTCGCGAGGCCGACCGTCGCGGGAAAGGTGCGGTGGACGACGAGAGAGTCGCCGGCTCCCCGCTCGATGCGCGCCGCGAGGCCGACGTCGACCGGCGTGAGAACGAGCGTGGCGATGCTCGCGTCGGCGACCGCGTCGGCCGCGACGATCGCCGGCAGGGTGCGGTCGGGTCCCGGTCCGACGCTCGCCGTGCCGAGGAGGAGCATCGCGAGGGCCGGGCTCGCGGCGAGCGCGCTCGCGAGCACGAGGACGAGTGCGGGAACGGCCGCGGCGCGGCGGAGACCGTCGAGGGCGACGCCCGCGGCGAGCGCGAGTCCGAGCCAGTAGAGGCCGAGGGCAGGGGCGGGGTCGACGCGCACCGCGACCCCCTCGGCCGTGACCACGGCGACCCCCGACACCAGGACGGCGAGGGCGAGGCCCGATGCGGCGGCGACGAGGGGGACGACAGCGCGCGACCCGCCGCGCAGCCCGAGGGCGAGGAGCGAGAGGGCCGCGAGCGGAGCGGCGAGAGCGGCGAGCACCGCCGCGACGACGAGGGGCGGCGCCTCGGCGGGCAGGAGCGCGGCGACCGGCCCCAGCGCGATCGAGAGGTCGGGCCAGCCGAGGAGCAGCCCGGTGGGAGCGATCCCCGCCGGCTGCGAGGGAAGGCCGGGGTCGGCGAGGAGGCCGAGCGGAGTGCCCCTCAGCACGTGCGCAACGGCGAGGGGCGCGAAGAGCGCCGCCGTCGGCACGACGAGGGTGAGCAGTCGAACGACCCGCCGCGGGTTGGCGGCCATCCAGGCCGCCCAGACCACCACGAGGGCGATGCCGAGAGAGGGGGCGGATGCGATGGTCACCGCCGCGAGGAGCCCCGCGACCGCGGTCGCGCTCCACGATCGCGGCGCGCGCGCGGCCGCGACGACGAGCCACGGCAGAGCCAGCAGTGCCACGAGGGCGGGGAGCCGCCCGTCGACGAGCGACACCGCGACCGCGGGCGCGAGCGCGTAGACGGAGGCGACCGCGGCCGCGGGGCCGCGCCGCTCGACGAGGTGAGCGGCGGCCCACCACGCGCCGAGCGCCGCGAGCGCCGGAGCCACGACCCACAGCGCGACGACCGCGAGCGATGGCTGCCAGACGGTCAGCGACCCGAGGGCCGCCAGGACGAAGGCGAAGGGGTCGGCGGGACCGTCGTCGGTCGCGAGGGTCGCCGCCCAGAGCGCGGGGACATCCGGCGCCAGGGGGCCGAGCGCGCCGCCCGCGAGGGCGGGCGCTGCGAGGAGTGAGGACATGAGGAGGCCGCCGGTGAGGGCGAAGCCCGCGACGACGAGGCCGCCTCCGGGGAAGAAGTCGGGTCGGGGGCGGGCCTGCGCCTCACCGGCGCCGAGGAGGGCGTCGCGGCCGATCGCCCGGCGGCGGCGCACCTCGTCCGGCGTCATGCGCAAGGCGTCGATCGCGGCCCATCCGACGGACCGCGACCGCGCGATGCGGCGGCGGGCAGTGGGGATGGCCGCGCCCGAGAACGCGATGGCGAACGCGGCGCCGAACTCGCCGAGCACGCGCGTCGGGCGCTTGCCGAGAAGGTGACCGAGCGAGCGGAGGAACGCAACGGGCACGAGGCTCAGCCAGTGCAGCGGCACGAGCGCCGCGGGCGCGTAGACGAGGCGGCGGTGCAGTTGAGCGGCGCGGCGCCAGCGGGCGACGGTGCGCGGGTGCACGCGCGGCCGCTGGAACTCGGCGATGGAGCCGTGGACGAACACGCGCGCGAGCGGGACGCCGACGACGCGGTGCCCGGCGAGCCGTGCGCGCACGCACAGGTCGAGCGCGGCGTCGATCGTCGGCAGGGCCGGGTCCATGCCGCCGAGGGCCTCCCAGACGCTGCGGCGCACGAGCAGACCTGCCTCGCCCATCGCGAGGACGTCCTGCAGGCGGTCGTGCTGGGCCTGGTCGAGCTCGCGCTCGGCGATCGCGATCGAGGCCCCTGTGCGCGTGAGCGTCTCGCCGAACTCGACGATGACGGTGGGGTGCGCGGCATCCATCTGCTTCGCGCCCGCGACGGCGACCGACGGCGCGATCTCGACTGCGCCGAGCAGTCGCTCGAGGGCCCGCGCGTCGGGGGTCGAGTCGTGGCGGAGGAGCCACAGCCATTCATCGACGCCGCCGTAGGGTGAGCTCGTCGTCTCTGGCTCGGGGAGCACGGCGACCGCGCGGGCGATGCCGTCGCCGAAGGTCGTCGACCTGAGTGCCGTGACCGCGTGGGTCGGAGCGAGGGACATGAGCGCGGCGGTGACCGTGGCATCCTCCGCGGCGTCGACGACGACGAAGCGGTCGGGCCGACGGGACTGCTCGGCGAGCGCCTCCAGCGTCTGCTGCAGCGCGTCGCCGCCCCGGCGGGCGACGAGCACCGCGGTCACTCGGGCTTGCATCGGCCCGAGCCTACGGCGGTCTGGAGCGGCCGGGCGCAGACACGCGCGGCGCCGTCGATGGCCGAGCGGGACACGCAGGGCCCCCGGAACCCGGGCTCAGGGATGAGCGGGCTCAGGCACGGCGGCGGAGCTTGCGACGCTCGCGCTCGGAGAGCCCGCCCCAGATGCCGAAGCGCTCGTCGTTCTGCAGCGCGTAGTCGAGGCACTCGCCGCGCACCTCGCACGTCGTGCAGATCTTCTTCGCGTCGCGCGTCGATCCGCCCTTCTCGGGGAAGAACGCCTCAGGGTCGGTCTGCGCGCACAGCGCGTCTGCCTGCCAGGCGAGCGTGTCGTCGTCGGTCGCGCGGACGCGGCGGACGCCGGGGACACCGAGACGGACGGGGTCGACGAACCAGTTCTCCGGAACCGTGTTGCGGTACTCGCTCATTCGTGACTCTCCTTCCCCCGGGTGGCTGCTCCCCTGCACCCTGCCGGGATGCCCCTAATTACACTCGTGTGATTCCCTCGCGTCAAGTCGCGAATGGTAAAAGGGTCGACCCCTGGTTCAGGGTTGCGACGCGCCGCCGAAACCGTTACGGAGCCGAAGTCGAAACCGACCTCGATGCCAGACCCCGTTCGGGCGTAAGCGGTTGCAGCGACGGCGTGCCGCCGGCCGGGAGCGTCAGAGCACGGATGCCCGGCGCGCCTCCCACGCCGACCGCACCATCTCCGCAAGCGAGTGCCGCATGCGCCAGTCGAGGTCGCGCGCGGCGAGGTCCCCGCTCGCCACGATGCGCGGCGGGTCACCGGGACGGCGGGGCCCGATCTCGGGGTCGAAGGCGAGGCCGGTCTCGGCGGCCATCGCATCCATGATCTGGCGCACGGAGACGCCCTCGCCGGAGCCCAGGTTGTACGCGCGCTCGAGCGGCTGCCCCGCGTCGAGCCGCCGCGCCGCCGCGACGTGCGCGAGGGCGAGGTCGGCGACGTGGATGTAGTCGCGCACGCACGTGCCGTCGGGCGTCGGGTAATCGATGCCGTTGATGCGCGGGGCGCGGCCCTCGATGAGCGCCTCGAACACGAGCGGGAACAGGTTGTGCGGGCTCGTGTCGTACACGGCCGGGTCGCCGGAGCCGACGACGTTGAAGTAGCGCAGGCTCGTGTGCCGCAGGCCCGCGGCGATCTCCTGGTCGGCGAGCAGCCACTCGCCGATGAGCTTCGACTCGCCGTACGGGCTCGCGGGGGCCTTCGGCGTGCCCTCCGTGACGAGGTCGACGTCGACCGCGCCGTAGACGGCGGCCGAGCTCGAGAACACGCAGCGGTCGACGCCGCGGCGCTGCATCGCCTCGAGGAGGGTGATCATGCCCGTGACGTTCTGCTCGTAGGTGTGCAGGGGGCGCTGCACGCTCACGCCCGCGTATTTGAAGCCCGCGACGTGGATGACGCCCGTGACGCCGTGGTCGACTACTGCGCGGTCGACCGCGACGGCGTCGAGGATGCTCGCCCGCACGAATGGGACCCCTCCGGGCACGAACCGCTCGTGCCCGCTCGAGAGGTCGTCGAGCACCACGGCCTCGAGCCGCGCGTCGAGGAGGGCGCGCACCACGTGCGCGCCGATGTATCCGGCGCCGCCGGTCACCAGCCAGGTCATGCGGTCAACGCTAGAGCCTTCCCGCGTCGATGCTCAGCGTGCGCTGCGTGGATACGCGATCGCGTCAAGGAGAGCCGACATCCGCACATAGACGTACCTTCCGTTGTAAACCACCTGGTACCAGGTCCGGGCGCTGGCGTAGACCTCAAGGCGCACTCCAGCCGGAATCGTTCCCAGAGGGGCACTCGTGCTGGCGTGACGGTAGAAGGTCGTGGGTGCCGCTGTCACGGCGTTCAGGCTGCTGTACGACGCAGCCGTGGCAATCGGGCCGTTGTAGTGCTCGTACACCACGCGGCCGATCGCTCGAACGCCGGCTGCCGTGGCCCCCCGGCTCCCGAGCACGGCGATCGCGTAGGTTCCGCCCACCGAGGACACGACCCCGGCGTCGGAGTGGAACCAGCCATCCGCCGTCCAGGCAGAGCCTGTCTTGTTTCCGACCGGCACGCCTGCAGCGACACCGGAGGGCAGCTTGGACCGCCAGTACTGCGTCTCGAGGAGCGCGATGAGATGCTCGCTCATAGCGGGGCTGAGCAGCTCTCCCCGATAGAGGCGGCTGAGCAGCAGTGCGAGATCGTCGGTGGTCGAGAGCTTCGCCGGGTAGTACGTGCCGCCACCGCTGCGACCGGCGTAGACCGTTCCTCGGTAGCCCTCCGCCCAGAACTGATCGTTCAGCGCCTGCTCCCCCACCAGCGCTACGAGATCCCAGTGGCAGTAGTTGTCGGATACCTGGATGATGACCCGGAGACAATCCTGGACCGTCACGCCAGATCGGGTCCTGGTGGCGAGGGTCAAACGCCCGAGATCGACGCGATCGAGCACGGCGTACGCCACGAACACCTTGATGACGCTGACCGGTTCCTGCATCGTTTCTCCACCGATGTCGACCGTGGACCGCGTTCCACCGAGATCTCGCACGCTCACGGAGTACTTGCCGCTCAGCCCACCGAGGGTGGCGGCCAAGACTGTCGAGAGGCCACCGGTGGGCAGCGGTGCGGCCGGTGCATACGAAATAGGAACCCGGAACGCATCGCCTTCAAATGTCCAGATATGCGCCGGATATACCGCTTTGACCTTGTCGATCTCCGCTGGATCCGAGCTGTAAAAGTGATTCCAGAAAGTTGGGCTCCAAAACTGAGCCATAACCTGGGTCTGAGCAAGTGCATCCTGTGTGCCGTACGCGTAGAACGCCACGCGCTCGTATTGCCATACGTCGACGGGATAGGCCGCAATGACGTGGTTCTTCTCGTCTTCGCTCGCCGTGTAGTAGTGCGCGTTGTGTACCTGGCTCCAAAACCGGTAGACCGGAATCGTTCCGGCCACTTGCGATTGGTAGGCGCCGAACTTGGCCCCTTCGTACTGCCACACCGACTTCGGATAATTCGCGATCACGGAATCCCGCTCCGCAACATCGAGGGTGTAGAAGTGCGACTGGAAAGTATCGCTCCAGAAGCGGTAGACCGCTGCAGCTTGATCCGACGCGACCTGGCCGCTCGGGGGCAGCGGTGCGGCCGGTGCATACGAAATAGGAACCCGGAACGCATCGCCTTCAAATGTCCAGATATGCGCCGGATATACCGCTTTGACCTTGTCGATCTCCGCTGGATCCGAGCTGTAAAAGTGATTCCAGAAAGTTGGGCTCCAAAACTGAGCCATAACCTGGGTCTGAGCAAGTGCATCCTGTGTGCCGTACGCGTAGAACGCCACGCGCTCGTATTGCCATACGTCGACGGGATAGGCCGCAATGACGTGGTTCTTCTCGTCTTCGCTCGCCGTGTAGTAGTGCGCGTTGTGTACCTGGCTCCAAAACCGGTAGACCGGAATCGTTCCGGCCACTTGCGATTGGTAGGCGCCGAACTTGGCCCCTTCGTACTGCCACACCGACTTCGGATAATTCGCGATCACGGAATCCCGCTCCGCAACATCGAGGGTGTAGAAGTGCGACTGGAAAGTATCGCTCCAGAAGCGATAAACGGCTACGGCTTCGGCAGAAGCAACTTGCGTAGACACGGCGTCCTCCGGCGACCCACCTTCGCCCGGCGGTGAGGTCGGGGGCGCTTCCTGCCTAGCGGGTTCCGGCTCCGCCGGAGGAGTCGGCGGGACGGTAGCAGACGCGGACTCCGTGGGCGAAGGCGGCTCGGCCTCGATAGTCGGCTCCGCGCTCGACTCCGCGCTCGACGTCGGTCCGACGCCCGATCCGGGCTCGGCGAGCGCCGCCGTTCCTGCCGACGCGGCGATGAGCGAAAGCGTGAGCACCGCGATGACGGCGGAGCGTGTTGTTGCGTGCAGATTCCCCATGACGATGTTCCCCCCGGTGACGTCTGAGCAAAAGGTAACTCACAAATCGAGCGCCGTGTGAGTGGTCGCGTCTAATGCCGTTCCGATGCCGTTCTGAGTTCGCGACGCGAAGACGTCGACCCGATCAGGCGATCGTCGCGATGACGACTCTGCCTTTGCCCGAGAGCCGCGGCGTGCCGGTGACGATGACGGCGGCCTCACCTCGCTCGAGCGTCTCGCCGTCGAGGTCGACCGCGCCCTCGAGGCATAGCGCGACAGCCAGCGGAGCCGTCTCGACGAGAAGCTCATTTCCGGGTGTCACCGCGACGTCGAGAAGGGCGAAGCCGACGGCATCGGGGCGGAATACGGCGACCGCGGGCGTCGGATGCTCGGGCTCGAGATACGGCGCGGGCATCGGCCGAGCATCCAGCACTCGAAGCAGCTCGGGAACGTCGATGTGCTTGGCCGTCAGCCCACCGCGGAGCACGTTGTCGCTCGCGGCCATGAGCTCGATGCCCACGCCCTCCAGGTAGGCGTGGATATTGCCCGCCGGCAGGTACAGGGCCTCACCGGGTCGCAGGAGCACCGTGTGCAGGAGGGTCGAGATGGCGATTCCCGGGTCTGCGGGGTGGTGATCGACGAGCATCCGCGCAGAACCGAGCCATGCGCCGCGCTCATCTCCGGCGACGCCGGACGCGTGCTCGCTGAGCGCCGTGATGACCTCGTCGACGCCGTCGCCTCTCTCCAGCAACCACCCGACGACCGACGCGAGCGACGAGTCGTCGACCAGACGCGTGAGCAGAGGAACGAGTCGCGAGTCGGCGAGGGACTCGAGGTCGGTGCGCGACTCCTCGACGGGGCGGAACCCGCACAGTGCGCGGAAGGGGTCGCTCAGGGCGAGCAGGAGCTCGGGTTTCGGGAATGGATCTTTGTAGTTTCGCTCCGGGGCATCGAGCGCGACTCCGAGCCGGTTCTCGCGAGCGAATCCCTCACGCGCCTGCTCGAGGGTCGGGTGGGCCTGCAGCGAGAGCGGTGCGGATGCTGCGAGCACCTTAAGCAGGAGCGGCATCCGGCCGCCAGGCGCGTGCGAGGCGGCCCACTGCGCGAGACCCTCCTCGGCGGCGCCCTCGACGATCCGCGCCGGCGAACCGGGGTGGGCGCCGAGCCAAAGCTCGGCCTCCGGGCCGCCGGAGGGCTCGGTGCCGAGCAGATCGGCGATCGCCGTCGTCGAGCCCCACGCGTAGGGGCGCGGGGTGTTGGTGATGCGGATGAGCATCCCGTCGTCTCTCTCTTGCAGGGTCGCGACAACGCGTCCGACGGAACCGCCGACGGCGTTGACTCTTCGACCCAACCACATCGACGCGGCGTGGTCTCGACCATAGCCTGACGGCATGACTGACTTCCCCACTCTCGCCAGCGACTTCCTCGGCTTCGAGGCCGACCTCGCCGACCACGAGCGCGAGGCGCTGGTGGCTCTCCGGCAGCACGCCGAGCGGAGCATCCGCCCCCTCGTGAACGACGCGTGGGATAAGGCGGAGTTCCCGCACGAGATCCTGCCGGGCCTGCACGAGCACCCGCTCTTCGGGCAGCTGTGGGATGAAACCCGAACGGGCGAGTACTCGGCCGTGTACGGCGGCTGGACGGCCCTCGAGCTCGCCCGGATCGACGCGAGCATCGCCACCTATGTCGGCGTGCAGAACGGCCTGGCCATGGGCTCGATCGGCGTCAACGGCTCGGCCGAGCAGAAGGCCGAGTGGCTGCCGAAGCTCGCGAGCGGCGAGATCATCGGCGCCTTCGGCCTCACTGAGCCGCTCTCCGGCAGCGATGCCGCACAGGGCCTGCGCACGACGGCGACGCCCGACGGCGACGGCTGGGTGCTCAACGGCTCCAAGCGCTGGATCGGCAACGCCACCTTCAGCGACATCACGATCATCTGGGCGAAGTCGACCGAGGACGGCCAGGTCAAGGGCTTCATCGTTCCGAACGCGACCCCGGGGTTCACGGCGACGAAGATCGAGCGCAAGCAGTCGCTGCGGATCGTCCAGAACGCCGACATCACGCTCGAGAACGTGCGGGTGGATGCTGCGCTCACGCTCGAGAAGGCGAACTCGTTCCGCGACGCCGCGGCGGTGCTGCGGCTCACGCGCGCCGACGTGGCATGGGCGGCCATCGGCACCGCGATCGGCGCCTACGAGGCGGCCGTCGCGTACACGAAGGAGCGCGTGCAGTTCGGCAAGACCATCGCGCACCACCAGCTCGTGCAGGACCTCCTGAGCCGCAGCCTCATGAACATCACCGCCTCGATCGCGATGTGCACGCGCGTCTCGCGCATGCAGGACGCCGGCACGCAGCGCGACGAGCACGCCTCGATGGCGAAGGCCTTCTGCACCACCGCGATGCGCGAGACCGTCGCGCTGTGCCGCGAGGCACTCGGCGGCAACGGCATCGTGCTCGACTACAACGTCGCGCGGTTCCACGCCGACGCCGAGGCGCTCTACAGCTACGAGGGCACGCGCGAGATGAACAGCCTCATCGTGGGCCGCGCGATCACGGGGGTCGGCGCGTTCGTGTGATCGACGCCGCCGGCGCCGGGCCGGGGCGCCGTGACCTCGCCGGTAGGCTGAGCGTCATGTCCTGGCTCCGCGAGCGCCGCGTCGCGCTCGCCGCCGTGACCCTCTTCGTCCTCCTCGCCGGCGACGCCGTGCGGTACCCGCTCACCTGGTACGGGTGGGGCGCCATCATCGCCGTCCTCGCCGTCTGCTGGATCGCCCTCGCCGTTCGCGCCCGCCTGTCGTGGCGCGGCGTGCCGATCGCGCTCGCGCTGTTCGTCGGCCTCGCGGTGCTGAGCATCGTGTGGTCGGCGTACCGGCTCGAGACGGCGATCGGCTCCGGACTGCTTGTGCTGACCGCGCTCGGCGGGGCCGTCATGGCCCGCACGCTCACGCTCGAGCAGGTGGTGCGCGCGCTCGGCGTCGCCCTGCGGTGGATAATCGGGCTCTCGCTCGTCTTCGAGCTCGCCGTCGCGACGGTCATCCGCCAGCCGGTCCTGCCGTGGTGGACCGACTACGAGGGCGAGATCCCTCTCGCGTTCTTCTGGTCGCGCAACGAGCTGTTCGAGGTGCTCGACGGCGGGAGGATCCAGGGCATCGTCGGCAACGCGAACCTCCTGGGCTTCGCCGCGCTCCTGGCGATCATCGTCTTCACGATCCAGCTCGTCGACCACCGGGTCGGCCAGGCGGCGGGCTACGGCTGGCTCGCCGCCGCCGCGCTGACGTTCGTCTGCGCGGGGTCGGCGACCATGATCGTCGCCGCGGCCGTCGTCGCGATCGTGCTGGTGCTGCTCGTCGTCGCGCGTCGCCTCGGGGCCAGGGCGCGCATCCGCCTGCTCCTCGTCAGCGCCGCCGCCGGAGTGACCGCACTCGCTCTCGTTGTCGTCTTCCGCGACGCCCTGCTCGAGCTGCTCGGCCGATCGGGAGACCTCACGAACCGCGTCGACATCTGGGCGGCCGTCACCGAGCTCGCGCTCGAGCGGCCATGGTTCGGCTGGGGCTGGGTGAGCTACTGGGCGCCGTGGGTCGAGCCGTTCGACGGGCTCGTGCTGATCAAGGGGGTCGAGTACCTGCAGGCCCACAACGCGTTGCTCGACGTCTGGCTGCAGCTCGGATTCGCGGGCGTCGCGGTCTTCTCGGTGCTGGTCGTCACGATGCTGCTCCGGGCCGTCTCGTGGGCGGTGGATGCTCCGCTCGGCGACATCGTCGACTCCCCCGCCCTGCGACTGCTGCCTGCCCTCATCGCCACCGTCCTGCTCGTGCAGAGCCTCGCCGAGTCGCGCATCCTCATCGAGGGCGGGCTTCTGCTGCTCGTCTGGCTCGCCGTCGCGAGCCGCACGCACGGTCGAGCCCTCTCGGGGATCGGGCGATGACCGACCGCGCCCGCTCGCTTCTCGACGCCGGGCGCTCGGCGCTCGCGTCGCCGCGCTTCACGCAGGCGCTCACCGAGGTCGCCATCGTCGTCGCGCTCTGCATGCACGCGGTGCGGGCGTTCCTCGGCTGGCCGGGAGCCCTCGCGGTGCTCGCGGGCCTGGTCGTGCTCGCGGCCCTGTCGCTCGCGGGCCAGCCGGAGCGCGTGGAATGGCGGGGCATCCTGCCCCTCTCGCTGCTCGCGCTCGTCGGGTTCATGGTCGCCAGCAGCTTCTGGAGCCAGTACCCGATCGCCACCTTCGGCAGCATGCCGTACATGCTCGCGTTCGCCTTCCTGGGGCTGTACATCGCGCTCGTGCGCGACACGATCCAGATCGTGCGCGGCGTGGGCAACGCTCTGCGCTTCGTGCTCGTGGTGTCGTTCGCGCTCGAGATCCTGTCGGGCATCATCATCGACACCCCGCTGCACTTCATCGGCATCACGGGCAACCTCGCAGTCGGCGGACCCGTCGAGGGCCTTGCGGGCACGCGCAACTACTTCGCCTTCCTCGGCGGCCTCGCCGCACTGAGCTTCTGGATCGAATACCGCACCCGCTCCGTGCCGCGCGGTCTCACGATCTTCTCACTCGTGCTCGCTGCGGGGACGATCGTCTTCGCCCGCTCCCCCGTGACCGGCGTCGTGCTCGCGGCCGTGCTCGCCGCCGGCCTCGTGCTCGTGCTGCTGCGCCGCCTTCCCGCGGAGCGGCGGCCGGCCGTGCAGAGCGTGCTGCTCATATCGGCGATCGTGGCGACGACGCTCGGCTGGCTCTTTCGCCAGCAGCTGCTCGCCCTGGCGGGCGCCACGGCGGATGTCACGATCCGCACGAGCGTCTGGGCCGACCTGGAGAAGTTCATCGGCCAGTACCCGGCGCAGGGCTGGGGGTGGCTCGGCGCCTGGCGTGAGGATCGCTACCCCTTCCTGGTGGTGCGCGACGCCGTCGGCCGGCAGCCCGAGTCGGCTCTCAACGCCTACGTGGATGCGACGCTGCAACTCGGATTCATCGGCCTCGGCCTCCTCCTGGTCGCGCTGGGTCTTGCCTTCGTGCGCGCGTGGCTCGTCGCGACGGAGCGTCGCTCGACGGTGCATGTCTGGCCGGCGCTCGTCCTCGTGCTGCTCGCGACGACGAGCATGACCGAGAGCTACCTGCTCGTCGAGGGAGGCTTCATGCTCTTCGTGATCGCGGCGCTCGTCGCGGCGCGCGAGCGCTCATGGCGAGGGCGGCTGCGCGGCTAGCGCCTAGTCTGGAGCGATGCCCCTCCACATCGTCATGCCCTTCTACGGCGATGAAGCGCTCTTCCGCGAATCCGTGCAAAGCGTCCTCGCTCAATCGAGCTCGGAGTGGACACTGACGGTGATCGACGACGCCCACCCCAATCGGCGCCCGGGCGAGTGGCTCGTCGGGCTTGCGCATCCCCGCATCCGGTACGTCCGCAACGAGAGCAATGGCGGGGTCTCGTCCTCATTCCGCCAGGCGGTCGAACTGGCTGAGGAGGCACTGCTCGCGATAATGGGGTGCGACGACCGACTTCGGCCTCAGTACGTGGAGAGGGCCCTGAGCCGGATGGCTTCGAGCGGCGCGACCTACTACCAGCCCGGCGTGCAGGTCATCGATGACCGAGGCCAGGCCTCGTCGCCGCTGGGGGATCGTGTGAAGCAATGGATGCGCCCGCGCCCCGGAATCGTGGGCGGCGAGGCCACGATGCGCAGCCTTCTTCGCGGCAACTGGACATATTTCCCCTCGATCGTCTGGCGAACGGATGCTGTGCGCGAGCATTCCTTCGACCCTCGCTTCGAAGTCGTGCTCGACCTTCATCTGCAGCTGCAGCTACTCGCGAGCGGCGGCTCGATGCTCGTCGACGACGAAGTGCTCTTCGAGTACCGCCGGCATGCACGTAGCGTCTCGTCGGTGACGGCGAAGGATGGCGCTCGCTTCGCCGAGGAACGCGCGCTCTTCGCAGAATGGGATGAACGCTGTCGCAGCCTGGGCTGGAGCCGCGCGGCACGAGCCGCGCGCTCCCACCTCACCTCACGCCTCAACGCTCTCACTCTGCTTCCGGGCGGAGCCTCAGATCGCGAGCTCCGTCGCCAGCTTCTTCATCACGTTCTCGGAAGGACGGCCGCCCGTGGATGACGTCAGCTCTGGCCGTCGCGTTCTCGTCATCATTCCGGCGTACAACGAATCCGAGTCGGTGGCGGACGTCATTGCAGAGGTCGCGCGCGAGGTTCCGACCGCTTCGTGCCTGGTCATCGACGACGGCTCGCGCGATGACACCGCTGCGGTCGCGCGAAGGGCCGGAGCCGGCGTGCTGCACCTGCCGATCAACCTCGGAGTGGGCGGCGCCATGAGGGCCGGATATCGCTTCGCGGCGGAGAACGGGTTCGACGTGGCGATTCAGATCGACGCGGACGGGCAGCATGACCCCGGACACGTCACCGACCTGCTGGAGGTGCTCGCCGACGCTGACATTGTCATCGGAGCCCGCTTCGCCGGCATCGGCGACTACGAGGTGCGCGGTCCGCGAAAGTGGGCCATGCGATTCCTGAGCTCTACGCTCAGTCACGCCACGCGAACGCGCCTCACCGACACGACCTCCGGCTTCAAGGCGTGCGGCCCTCGAGCGATCGCCCTCTTCGCTCGCGAGATGCCGGCTGAGTATCTAGGCGACACGATCGAGGCCCTCGTCATCGCGGCGAAGAACGGGCTGACAGTGCGACAGGTGCCGGTGGCCATGCGCGAGCGTTCCGCCGGCGTGCCCTCGCACAATCCCGTGAAGTCGGCCGTGTACCTGCTCCGCGCGGTATTCGCCCTCTTCTTCGCCTACGCGCGACCCACCTCGGGAGGAACGGACCGATGAGTCTGCTGAGCTACATCCTGAGCGTCGCGGCGGCGAGCGTCACGCTGCTGATCGTGATCGACATGCTGCGCCGCAATCGGCTGCGTGAGCGTCACGCGGGCTGGTGGCTCGTCGGCGGCGGCCTGGCTCTCGCCGTAAGCCTGTTCCCCCAGATCCTCGACGCGGTCGCTGACCTCATCGGCATCGACGTGCCGACCAACCTCGTGTTCTTCGTGAGCATCGCGCTGCTGGTCCTCGTCTGCATCCAGCACAGCGCCGAGCTGACCAAGGTCGAGAGCCAAGTGCGAACGCTGACCGAGGCGATCGCGCTGCTCGAAAAGCGCGTGCGCGACATGGAGCCCCAGGCTCGAGGCTGACGCTCAGGCTCGAGCGCGAAGCCCTGCCAGCACCGCCACCACGCCGACCACGGGTGCAATTGCAGACGCGACCGTGATCCGAGTCTCCACGTCGCCCGGCAGCACCGCGGCAAGAATGATCAGCGACAAAGCCGCCGCCCACCAGCCAGCGGCGTAGAACCGGCGACGCTCGCGAGCCAGCGCCCAGCATCCGACGACGATCAGTGCCGAGGTCGCACCTGAGGCGACGGCGATGCCGACGAGAACGAGAGTCGTCGGCACACCGATCGCGCCACCCACCGCGCGGACGATCGGCTCGCCGACGACCGCCAGTAGCAGTGCGCCCAGCCCTGTGACGGCGACGATCGCAAGGACGAGCATCCCGATCATTCGATTTGGCCGAGAGTGATCTCGCAGGTGGACGATCAGGAAGGACTGTAGCGCGAGGGCACCGACCACCAGCGGCGCACGGATCAGAATAAATGCGAACACGTAGCGGGAGACCACCGCCGGGTCTTCGCCCGGTGCGACGAGCGCGAACAGCATGGGAACGCCGTTGATGATGAAGGAAGAAGCCACGCCGCCCGCGACGACCACCGCTGCCGCCCGCGCCGCGGGGATCGCCGCCTTGTCCAGGATCAGCGATCGGTCGCGCAGGCTGACGGCGAGGAGGACGGCGGCGAGGACCGGGAACGGCGCGACCGCCGCCCAGATGGCGCCAGTGAGAGCGCCGCCCGCTTCGACCACGACGGTGATGAGGGCGATGCGAAGCAAGGGATCCGCGACAGTGGCGATCGCCACGGTTCTCCAGCGACGCGCGCCGTACTGCATGCCGAGAAGAACGGCGTAGAGACCGAAGAAGGCGAAGCCGACCCCGATTGCGACGGCGTGCTCAAACGGTTCCCCACGGAGAGCCGTGAATGCCAGGGCGACTGTGGACACCGCCGATACCAGCACAGAAGCGACGGACGCGGCTCCGATCGCTCGGGGAATGCGCTCTGCTCCGACGGAGGCGGGGAGCGCGGTGGGATTCGGGTCGAGGGAACGGGTCATGCGCGCGAACTCCTGCTGGGCGCCGGCGAGCGCCCCCACCCCGAAGTAGAGAGCTGACCAGAACACGCCGAAGGCCCCGTACTCGACGCCGAACATTCGAGCCGCGACGATCGTGATCGCGTACCCCAGGGCACCTGCGACCGCACTCGCGGCCGCGACCGTCGTGAAACCCGCAGAGGGGCTTCCGAAGCGGGGCATTGCACCATTGTGCCGCCTAGCGGCCCTTTGCCCGACTCGGGCGGGTCATAGACTCCAGAACGGCGTCCCGCCGATCGAGAGCTACGAGATGGAGTTACAGACCCGTGCACCGGCTTCTGACAACGTTCATGCTTTCCACTCTGGCGTATGTCGCTCTGGCCGCAACATGGGCGGTCGCTTCCCCCTTAGCCTCCGTTCCCGACGAACCCGCGCATATGATTCGAGCGGCGGCAGTAGTGAGAGCGCAAATAGTCACGGAGGCCTGGCCGAGCTTTCCCGCATGGGCCGGCGTCATCGTCCCGGAGTACATCGCCAACACGCCGCAGTTGACGTGCTTCGCTTTCCAACCGAGCGTGACGCCAGACTGCGCTCCGCCTGGCGCTGTCGCTGATGACCTCCGGTCCCCGACCTCGACGGGCACGTCGGCCGCGCTCAACAGTCCCTTGTTTTACTATCTCGTAGGCTGGCCCACCCTCTTCTTCACGGGCGAGTTGGCCTTGTACGCCATGAGGTTCGTCAACGCGCTGATGTTCGGTGCCCTCATGGGGCTGGCGATGACTCAACTGAGGAGGATGCGCCGAGCGCCGCGGTGGAGCATGGTGGCGTTCGTCGCCGCGACCACTCCAATGGCCTTGTACTTGGGAGGAAGCGTCAACCCCAATGGCGTGGAGGCGGCAGGCACGCTCGCGCTCTATCTCCTCGTACTCTCTTCGCTCCAGCAAGCACCTCGCGGGGTCTGGAGGACTTTCTCCCCGATCGTGATCGCTGCCACCGCGCTGCTCGTCGTGAACTCACGAAGCATCGGGTTTCTGTGGGTCGCCATCGTGATCCTCCTGGCAATCACGCAGACCGGGTGGCGACGGTTCTTCAACGCAATCCGCACTCGCTGGACGACCGTCACGCTTGCGCTGAGCGCCGTGATGGTGGTGGCATCACTCGCCTGGTTCACCGTGCTTCCCGAGTACGACCAGAGCGCGATTCTGGTCAATCCGACCTCACCGCGACTGGCTTTAATGAGCGCGGCATTCGGGGTGTTCGACGATGGCAAGGGGTTGATCGGCTTCTTTGGATGGCTTGACACGCCCGCTCCCGAGTTCAGCGCGCTCGCCTACGGGGCCGCCGGGCTCGGGTTCCTCCTCTTCTCCTCCGGCATGACACGTGGCGTAGACAGATGGATCCCGCTCGCGTTCGCGAGCGTGATCGTTATCGTCCCCGCAGCGGTGCAGACAATCGTCGCGGACGAACTGGGGTACATCTGGCAGGGCCGGTACCTGCTCGCCATGTACATGTGCTTTATCGTCGCGTCGGGACTGGCGCTTGATCAACAAGTCACACGGCGAGGTGCGGACGGTCTCGAATCGACGGATCGCATCGCGCGATACCTCATTTTCGGCCTGTGCGTCGCCCAGATCGTGGCCTTCCTCCACGTCATGAAGCGTTACGTGGTTGGCGAGGATGGCACATACGACCAGATGCTGACAGGCCCCGACTGGGTCCCTCCCGGCGGATGGATCCCGATTTCGGTTGCGTTCGCGATCATCGTTCTCGCCTGCGGGTATCTCGCCAACTCCGTATCGCGGCAGGCGAGGGGCGTCGTCGTCCGATCATCGGCAGAGCGAACCACCGATTGAACGGGCGGACTCGCGCGCCCCGTCGAACTTCGCCAGGCGACGGCTATCGCTTTCGAAGCCGGTTTCGGACTTTCCGCAGGACCGTCGAGGGCCCGCCGTTCTTCATGTAGAAGAGAACGAGCGAGATGTCGTGCCTGATCCCGGAGCGTTTCCGTCGGCGTCGTGGTCGACCCTCCATCGGACCGCCTGCAAGCACATCTCGATCGGCTGCGGGCCGCGGGGAAGACAGGAACGAGGTGAGCGGCGTGAGCACCGCCTCCCATTTATACTGCTCACGGACAAGCGCAATGTTGGCGCGAGCTAGCGCCGCGAATTCCTCATCAAAGAGCACTTTCTCGAGGGCGAGGGCGAGCGCGTCGACGTCCTCGGCGTCGACGGCCACTCCGAGCATCTCACGCTCCACGAGTTCGGCGAAGTGGTCGCCTCGCGTGACGACCATCGGCAGGCCCGCCCAGAGGTAGTCGAGGATGCGGGTGCGGAACGAATACGTGGTCTCGACATGGGCGTAGTGGGTGCTCACGCCCGCGTCTGCCTCGGTAAGGTAGTTCTGGCGATCGGCGAAGTCGACCCAGGATTCGTTGAAGTGAACGGCAGTGTCGAGCAACCCCAACTCCCGCGCAAGCTCCCGGGACTCTCGCACGATCGCCATCTCAGGCACGTGCGGATTCGGGTTCTTCGTGCCCTGAAAGTAAAGGTGCACGCCCCCGCCTCGACGCGCGCTCACCACCCCGACGGCGCGAATGAGCGTTCGTGGATCGAACCAGTTGTAAAGCCCTCCGCTCCACAGAAGGAGCTTGTCGCCTTTAGCGACGCCCGGGCGGACCCCCTTGACCACATCGTTCTCGTGGCGAGGTGGGGAATCGCTCAATCCGAAGGGCACGACATCGATGAGATCCCGCAGGTCAGGATCTCCGTCGTAGTTTTTAGGGTTGATCCGCCCGAGAGCGGCGAGCTGACCCAGGTAGAAATGACGCTGCCGCTCGGAGGCGCACACTATGAAATCCGCCCGGAGCAGCTGCTCGTTGAGAACGTCGGTCGCGTCGGACACCTGCTTCGTCCAAGCTTCTGCTCCGAGCTCGCGGCCCTGCTCCAACTGCTCGAGATGCATGGGGTCATAGATGTCCGCGACCAGAATCTTTTCGCTGCGCCGGAGCGAGTCGAAGATGGCGAGAGCGTGACCCTGGAAGACGATGACATCTGCCCACTTCTCCCACCTCGCAAAGGTCCGCTCGTCACCGGGGCGAACGTGAACGATGGCAAAGGGGGCGCTGATCGGCTCCGCGCCCGATAGAGTGACGAGCGTCACATCTGCAGTTCTGGCGAACGCCTCCGCCATATTCCACGCACGGATTGCGGGGCCGGCGAGCTTCGAGCCGATCGGGTCTCCCGTGATGACAAGTACACGAGCGGTCGGCGGCCGTTCCGACACATCGAACGCCGTCACGATGTTCTCGTACCCCCGCAGGTACTCCTCGTCCTGCAGCACCGGCGCATCGGCCATGCCGAACAGGCGCCAGATCGCGCCGTCGGAGACCCGGCGCCCGGCCTGGATTCTGTCACGCGATGCGCGGAGGCCCGGGAGGGCATCAACGAACTGGTCAATGGCGACGAGGGGCGCGGCCGCCATGCGGGGGATGTTCATCTGGGGTTCGTTGCCGCCCGGGGTGCGCAGATCGAACGACCCTGAGTCCACCGGGGCCCGAGTCATCCCACGACGCACGGCCAACATGAGCGCGGCCGGCAGGGCGCTCGCCAGTGTGTCGTCAGAGGAATTCTTGTACAGAGTCGCCAAAGCGTTCCGCTCCAGCAGCAGCGTCTCCTTGTGCGCACCGAAGCTCGCCATCGAAGCATGGTGCTTGTGGTAGGCAAGGGATTCTGGTTCATAAACAAACCGATAACCCAGCAGGTTCAGTCGCCAACCGAGATCCACGTCTTCGAAGAACATGAAGTACGACTCGTCGAAGCCGCCTAGCTCATCAAAGACGCTTCGTCGCACGAACATCGCCGAGCCGGTGCCGAAGAGCACGTCGCGAGACGAGTCGGCGAAACGTGGAACAGGATCACCGGTCATCGGCTTGTAACCCATGCCGTACCACGTGAGCGCAGCGCCGATGTAGTCCACCTTCTCGCCGTCCCAATCGAGAACACGGCTCGCGACGGCCCCGATGCGGGGAGACCGGGAGAACGCGGTCACGGCCGCTGCGATCCACCGGGCATCGGGGCGGGCGTCGTTATTGAGCAGGGCGATGAACTCCCCGGAGCTCGCGGCCACGCCGAGGTTGCAACCGCCCGCGAATCCGAGATTCGTCGACGACTCAATGAGCGTGACGTCGGGGTCGGCGGCGCGAATACGGGCCGCGCTGTCGTCTCCGGAAGCATTCTCGACCACGACGATCTCGAGCTTGCTGGCGGGCCAGTCGAGCGCTCGAAGGTGCTGGATGGCGGTGATCGTGTCGTCTACACCGCGGAAATTGACGATGACGACGGAGACGACTCCCGGCTTGTGCGTTGACATCGCATACCTCTTCTCATGCGGAACGGCCGCGGGCGAGCCTACCAAGGCACGTTATCCAAGTCGGTCGGCTCGCGACCTCACCTCCGACGGTAGCTTTCGAGCGCGACACCCCCGTCCGGGGTGGTGCGCACGGCTCAACGCCGTGCGATGCTGGAGGAGTCGGTCGAAGACGCATGACCGGGGGGGAGCCGACGTTGTCCATTCTTGAAAGAACCAGAGCCAGACGGTTTTTCGCCGCCTGCATCGCGTCATTTGCCGTCGTTGCCGCATTGCTCATGCCAGTAAGCCCCGCTCAGGCGGCCACTGCGACAGACTTCGACCCGGGCTTCATCATCAGCGACCAACAATTCTATGATCGTGAGGCGATGACGGAGGCTGAGATAGGCAATTTCCTCCAAGCGCAAATCGGCACGTGTCTCAACACCAATTGCCTCAACGTGATCAAGACGTCGACGACGGACCGACCGGCCGACGCGATGTGCGACGTTTACAGAGGCGAATCAGAAGAGTCCACCGCCAGGATCCTCTTCAAGGTCCAAACCGCGTGTGGGATCAGCGCACGTGTCCTTCTGGTAACACTTCAGAAAGAGCAGTCGCTAGTCACACATCGGCAGCCCACCCTGTCGCGGATCGACCGCGCCATGGGATATGCATGTCCTGACGACACGACCAGGCCTGGCTGGTGTGATCCCGCCTTCGCTGGCTTGTACAACCAGCTCTATCGAGCAGCTTGGCAGATGAAGCGGTACGGCAACCCTCCCGGCACGTCGAGCAGATTCACTTGGTTCCCAGTTGGTCGCGCCACCGCTGTCCTTCATCACCCGAATCGTGACTGCGGCACCCGCACGGTGACGATCACGAACAACGCAACAGCTGCCCTGTACTACTACACGCCTTACACCCCGAATGCGGCGGCGCTTGCGAATCTTTATGGAACGGGGGACGCATGTTCCAGCTACGGAAACCGTAATTTCTGGCGCTTTTACAGCGACTGGTTCGGTTCGCCCACCGGTCCCTTCACCCCCCTGGGAAATCTTGAAGCCGCTTCGGGAGCCATCAACGAAATCCGGCTGACCGGTTGGGCCCACGATCCGAACTCGACTAGCCCCATTTCCGTGCACGCTTACGTCGACGGTTCTGCAAGCGCATGGTCCGCCAGCTTGCCTCGTCCCGACGTTCAGTCCGCGATCAAGACGGCGGGTCCCGCTCACGGCTTCGACTTGGCGATACCTGCGGCTCCGGGTAAGCGCAGTGTTTGCCTCTACATGATCAATGTCGGCCCCGGGCAGAACACCCTTCTCGGGTGCCGAAGCGTCGTCGTGGAGGGCGTGGCTGAACTCGGACGCCCGCCATTCGGCACGATCGATGAAGTCTCAGCGTCCGCGGGCTCAGTCTCCATCAGGGGCTGGGCGATTGACCCCGACACAACTGCGCCTATCGACGTTCACGTTTACGTCGACGGGCGCGGGATCCCCGTCCGGGCGGCCGACACTCGTCCGGATGTCGGAGCGGCATACGCCCTCTATGGCCCGAACCACGGATTCAGCGCGACGATCCCCGCGGCGCCGGGAAACCGTCAGATCTGTGTTTACGCCATCAATTCGGTCAGCGGGGTCAATCCTCTTCTCGGCTGCCGTTCAACCACGGTCCCGAACTCGACGCCGACGAACGCACCTCCTAAGGGCAATTTTGAGGGCATCACGCTCACAGCGGGGGCACTGACCGTGACGGGATGGGCCTTCGATCCCGACTCGGCTGCGCCCATCGACGTTCATGTGTACGTCAACGGGCGGGGCAGCTCCCACCTGGCGAATGAACCTCGACCTGACGTCATCGCGGCATTCCCTGGTCGCTCCGCAGGCCACGGTTTCTCGCTGGTCGTTCCCGCTGGGACGAGCCCAGGCACCGTCTGCATCTACGCCATCGACACTACGGGCGGGACGAATCCCACGCTCGGTTGTCGGAGCATCTAGCGCCTGGAGTCGTACCGGACGCCTCTGCGAGTCGGATGCGGGGCGCTGGCCCACGAATGGGGTGGCGGGGCTGAGATCGAATCCCTGCAGCCGAGCTCGAGCTTGCAGCCGCAAACTCGAGGCGCGCACTCCCGCTAGGCTCGAACACGAGGAAATCCGATTTGCCGAAGTGCCGAGCGTCGATGACGCATGACTGTGGAGGTCACCACTGTGAGTCCCGTCCCCGACAACCCAATAGTTTCCGTGGTCGTCGTGAACTTTCGCGGTGCCGCCGACACCATCGAGGCAGTGCAACACCTTCTCGATGGCGATTGGCCTCGGGAACGACTTGATGTCGTGATCGTCGAGAATGGCTCCGGGGACGAAAGTGCTGAAAGAATCCACGCGGCTTTCGATAATGTTCCGGCGGTGACGATCGTCGAATCCTCCCAGAATCTGGGATTTACCGGAGGCAGCAACCTCGGCGCTCGCAACGCTCGGGGTTCGACCCTGGCGTTCTTGAACAACGATGCGCGGCCCGAGCCCTCGTGGATACCGGCCGCACTCGAGCAGTTCGCAGTGAGCTCCCGTGTCGCCGCCGTGGCGTCCAAGGTCTTGGATTTTGAAGGCAGAACCATCGATTTCGTCGGATCCGGCCTGACGTGGTTCGGTATGGGCTACAAAGAGCACGTCACTGAGGTCGACTCTGGCGCGTACGACGAGGCGCGGGACCTCCTGTTCGGAACCGGCTCGGCACTGTTCGTTCGGCGGGCGCAGTTCGAGGAGCTCGGAGGCTTTGACGAGGGCCTGTTTATGTTCTACGACGATGTCGACCTCGGGTGGCGCCTCAACATGCGGGGATACCGTGTACGGTTTGCGCCGGGATCGGTGGTCAGGCACAAGCACCACGGATCGATGTCGAGCTTCGGGCAGCACCGCGAAATGTATCTGCTCGAGCGAAATGCACTGATGATCCTGTACAAGAACCTCTCGGACACGAGTCTCGCGTCATTCCTACCCGCGGCGTTGTCGCTCGTTTCTCGTCGCGCCATCGCGAAGTCAGGTCTGGACGCCGAATCCTTCGATCTGCGCCGCCTTGGCAATGACTCGAACGAGATGACCCCGACTGTGACAGTGGACAAGTCTGTGCTGGCGGGTCTATTCGCCGTCGACCGATTCGTTGAGGAGCTTCCGCACCTTACTGAAAAGCGCGGCGTCGAGCAGGCCGCACGGACGGTCGCCGACGAGCAGCTGTTTCACTTGTTCGGAGACGCATTCCTTCCGCTAAACGATTCGCCCCACTACCGTGCCGGGCTCGATCACGTCGTCGATGCCTTCAACATTCGCAGCTCCTTCGCGCAGCGACGCGTACTCGTGATCACGGGGGATTCTCTCGGCGCGAAAATGGCCGGACCCGCTCTTCGGGCATGGAAGATTGCAGAGGCGCTCTCCGCCCAGAACGAGGTGCGCCTCGTCACCTGGAACCAAGCGTCAAGACCCTCGAGCGACTTCGAAGTGCATCGAGTGCGACTCGGGAACGAGCGCGAGATGATGGCGCATGAAACGTGGGCTGAAGTGATCATCTTCCAAGGCCACGCGATACATCACTTCGAGACCATCCGTGACTCTGAGAAGGTCATTGTCATCGATCTTTACGACCCCATGCACCTGGAGCAATTGGAACAAGGTCGGGAATGGGGATCGCCGGCCTGGCGTGCACAGGTCGCTTCAGCCAACGACGTCCTCAACGAGCAGCTTCTTCGCGGCGATTTCTTCATCTGCGCGTCCGAGCGTCAGCGACTTTTCTGGATGGGACAGCTGGCGGGACTGGGCCGCATCAACCCGGACACATACATGGCCGACCCCAATCTCGAGCGTCTCATCGATATCGTCCCGTTCGGGTTGGACGAGCGCATTCCTGCGCAAACCCACCGGCCGATTCGGGATGGGATACCCGCGATCGGAGAGAGGGACAAGGTCATCATCTGGGGCGGCGGAATCTACAACTGGTTCGACACCAAGACCCTCGTCAGAGCAGTGGCGCGCATCGCGGAAAAGCACAGAGACGTTCGACTTTTTTTCATGGGCATTGCTCATCCGAACCCCGACGTTCCCGAGATGGCCATTGTTTCGCAGACCAGGGAGCTCGCCTCTGAACTGGGAGTGAACGGCACGCACGTTTTCTTCAACGAGCAGTGGGTGCCGCTCGACGAGCGTCACAACTATCTGCTCGACGCCGATCTCGGGGTGAGTACGCACTTTAATCACGTTGAAACGACGTTCTCCTTCCGAACTCGGATCCTGGACTACCTGTGGGCAGGGCTCCCGATCGTGAGTACCGAGGGCGACAGTTTTGGTGACCTTGTCGCGCGAGAGGGTCTCGGTGAGGCTGTCCCAGCGGAGGACGTTGAGGCGCTTGCTGACGCACTTGAGCGTTATCTTTACGATGGCCCCAGTATTACGGCGGCGCAAGAAGCCGTGGCCCGGATAAGAACCGAATTCACGTGGACACGAACGCTCGAGCCGCTACTCCGCTTCTGCCGTAGTCCGCAGTTCGCGGCGGATCGCGACATGCGGACCTACTCAACCGGCAGACTGAAGAAGCGCGTGATGCAGGCAGGCAGCGCCACGGCCACGTCGGATCCCGCGAAGCTCTATCACCAGATCGGATCAATGCCGAAGGGGTTCGCGCGCGATGTCGCTCTGGCTCGGTACTACCTCCAGCACGACGGAGTGAGCGCTCTAGGACGGCGCTTCGTCAGCCGTCTCAGTGGTGGCGGAACGTCCTGATCACTGCGGCTCGACCGATTTGAGGTACGACGCGATAGTCGGGCGCGCCTCGCCAGTGGCCACCAACTTGCCGTGGCTGAGCCAGGCAACCTGATCACACATATCCTGGACCATATCCATCGCATGGCTCACGAGGATGACTGTCTTGCCTTCCTCACGGAACTGGACAAACTTCTGCTTGCACCGATCTTGAAACTCCGCATCGCCCACAGCGAGCACCTCGTCGACCACGAGAATGTCAGGAGCGACATTGATGGCGACAGAGAAGCCGAGTCTCACGTACATTCCGGACGAGTAGTTCTTCACAGGCTGATCAATGAAAGCCTCGACACCCGAAAAATCAACGATCTCGTCGAATTTACGAGTGATCTCTTTGCGCGACATCCCCAGGATCGAACCATTGAGGAAGATGTTCTCTCTACCCGACAACTCGGGGTGGAAACCCGAGCCGACTTCGAGGAGCGCAGCGATTCTGCCCTTGTAGGTGATGGAACCGAGCTCGGGGGTATAAATCCTCGCCAAGCACTTGAGGAGCGTGGATTTCCCGGAGCCGTTGCTGCCGATCAGCCCAAACGTTGACCCCTCGGGCACCTCGAACGAGATGTCCTGGAGTGCCCAAAAATCCTCGTGCACTGACCGTCGCCGACGGAGCACCGCCGACTTCAACGACTGATTTCGTTCGTGGTACAGGCGAAACTTCTTGGAAACGGAGTTGACGCTTACTGCATGAATGCTCATATGAGCTCGGCCATCCTGTTCTCGAACCGTCGAAAGACGACCACTCCGATAGCAAGGCTGAGGAAGGCTATGGCGACGAAGTAACCCATATCCTCGACGGCCGGCCACCTGTTGTCGTATAGCAGATTGCGCATGATCTCTACGTACCGCTCCATCGGGTTAAGGCGGTAGACGTCCAGGACCGTGATGGGCGTTCCGAGAAGACCGCCCACGCTTTCGGACGGCTCTTTAAGAAGCGATACGGGATAGATGACAGGAGTCAAATAGAACCAGATCTGCATAACGATGCCCATCAGGTATTGCGTGTCGCGGAAGTACACGTTGGCGATCGCCAAGACTAGAGCGACTCCAGTTGCGTACACAGCAAGGAGCACCATCATTACGAGTACCAAGGGAACCCATGGAAGAAAGAACGAGCCGACGAATAGCAGCACGACGCCGAGTACTGCCATTTCGAACAACCAGTTTATTCCGATGGATCCAGTCAACGAGAGCGGAAGGACGATTCGCGGGAAATAGACTTTCTGGACGAGACCAGCGTTCGCGATTATCGAGCCCATCCCGGTCTGGACGACGCTCGCGAAGAACGCCCAGGGCAATAGCCCGCACAGAAGCCAGACAGCAAACACATCCACACCACTTGGATCGCCAGCGTCGGGCTGAATTCTCAGGATGAAGGCGAAGACAATCGTGTAGACAAGCATCGTTGCCAGCGGGTTCAGCAGCGACCAGAGCCGCCCGAATATCGTGCGCTTATACTGACCCCGGACTTCACGCAGCGTTAGATTCGCCAGCAACTCGCGCGCGGCGAGCAGGTCCTTGAAATACTGAATCACAGCGCGCCGGTGGCAATCAGCCACTGGAGGCCGTGCGGGGCTCCTCCATCGTGCCGTCGAATGGTCAATTCTTGGTTCCTTCCGAACGTTGCCGCGTCACGCGAGAGCGGACCCAGCGTATGGGAGCGGTTAGCTTCCAACTTGTCGATGTCTTCAGGGCATCCAATTCATCTGACAATTCCGCGATCCTCGTCGCGCTTTTCTGGGTGAGAACTTGAAGCTGTTGTTCGAGCTCGGCGCTCGCTGCCGCTTGGACCAGCAGGTCACGTATCCCGGAGACCCGAAGGCCCAGCTGGTCATACTTCGCGCGGACTGCGTCGCGCTGGCTGGGGTCCGATTCACAGAGCGATCGAAGGGCGGGCGGCTGATCGTCACCGACCAGTGCTACACCGAGGCCGTGTGAGTGCGTGAACGCGAAGGTAGGGTACCGTTCCGCGATCTCTTGCCAGAATCGGTAGACACCGAAGTCCCCTGATCGTTCGGCTATGTCGTGGAAGATCACGACACCTCGCTCCGATAGCGCACCTTCGTACTGCTTAAAGTCGTGCGCAACGTCCTCGTATCGGTGCCGACCGTCCACATGCAGCAAATCGATCGATCTGTCTTCGACCAATGTCCGCGCCTTATCGAACGTCATGCGAAGGAGCGACGACCTGTCGGAGTAGCGCTCGTTCCAGCGCGACACGGCTCGATAAACATCGTCTTCGTAGAAACCGGCGTGCTCATCCCCCCGCCACGTGTCGACGGCGTAGAAGTTCGTTCTCAGATGAAGTCGTTCGGCGAACTCGCACATCGCGAAGTACGAGAACCCTTGATGGGTTCCGAGCTCGAGCGCAACTCGCGGGCGCAGCTGGCTCAACAACCAGGCCGCGAATGGCGCGTGGCCCAACCAAGCCGAATCGACGACGTACTCAGGCACCCAGTACGACTCAGCGCTGATCCATGGGGCTGCACCTACCGACGCTGGCTCGGCTTCACCCGCGGTCGACGTGATCACGCATCACCGCGCGGCGCCTTGCTTGGAACTGATTTCAGGTAGATTCCGTAGCCGCTCTTCATCAGAGGATCCGCCAGGGCCGCGAGTTGATCGTCGTTAATCCACCCGGCGCGCCAGGCGATCTCCTCGATGCACCCGATCTTGAAGCCCTGTCGGTCTTCGATTACACGGACGTACTCGGACGCCTGCATCATCGACTCGAACGTGCCGGTGTCGAGCCACGCTGTGCCGCGATCGAGCACATGCACCTGCAGCCGGCCGTCAGTGAGATAGCGTTCGTTCACGCTGGAAATCTCAAGCTCCCCGCGGGCGCTGGGTTCGATAGATTTTGCGATCTCAACAACGCTGTTGTCGTAGAAATAGAGACCGGGAATCGCAAATGAGCTCTTCGGCTCTGACGGCTTCTCCTCGATCGAGATCGCCCGACCCTCGTTATCGAACTCAACGACGCCGTACGCGCTCGGCTCGGCGACCTGATACGCGAAGATGAGGCCGCCGTCTATCGCGGTGTTCTTCCTGAGCGACGAGCCGAGTCCTGTCCCGTGAAAGATGTTGTCGCCAAGCACTAGTGCAACGCTGTCATCTCCGATGAAATCCTCGCCGATGAGGAACGCCTGAGCCAGGCCGTCTGGAGACGCTTGCACCGCGTACTCGAGGGTGATGCCGAGGGCGCTCCCGTCACCAAGCAGAGCTTGAAACTGTTCGTTGTACTCGGGGGTGGTGATGATCAGGATCTCTCGGATATCTGCCATCATCAAGGTCGAGAGAGGGTAGTAGACCATCGGCTTGTCGTAAATCGGCATGAGTTGCTTCGAGATGCCTTTGGTGATCGGCCAGAGGCGGCTGCCCGAGCCTCCTGCAAGGATGATGCCCTTCACGGCGATGCCCTCCTTCTCCACCTCGCGCTGACGCGCCCGGCCCGTCCTGGGCCACCCGAAACTCTATCAACGCTGGCGGCTCAGTAGACTTCCGGGGGCGTCCTCCGAGCGACGCCGCGAGGAATGAGGAGTATTCGTGAAGGTCATCGTCACCGGCGGCGCCGGATTCATCGGCAGCAACTACGTCCACTACCTCATGGAGAAGACCGACCACTCGGTCGTCGTGCTGGACAAGCTGACCTATGCCGGCAACATGGCGTCGCTGGAGGGTCTCCCCGCCGAACGTTGCTCATTCGTCAAGGGCGACATCTGTGACGCGGGCCTCGTGGACGAGCTCGTCGCCGGCGCGGACGCTGTCGTGCACTATGCCGCTGAGAGCCACAACGACAACTCACTCGATGATCCCCGCCCGTTCCTCGACACAAATGTGATCGGAACCTTCACTCTCCTTGAGGCCGTGCGCCGTCACGGGGTGCGATACCACCACATCTCGACCGACGAGGTGTACGGCGACCTGGAGCTCGACGACCCCGAGCGCTTCACCGAGTCGACTCCCTACAACCCGTCGAGCCCGTACTCGTCGACGAAGGCCGCGAGCGACCTGCTCGTCCGTGCGTGGGTGCGGTCGTTCGGCGTTCAGGCCACCATCTCCAACTGCTCGAACAACTACGGCCCGTACCAGCACGTCGAGAAGTTCATCCCCCGACAGATCACCAACGTGCTGCGCGGCGAACGCCCGAAGCTATACGGTGCGGGTGAGAACGTGCGCGACTGGATCCACGCCAACGATCACTCGTCGGCGGTCATGACGATTCTCGAGAAGGGCGCGATCGGCGAGACCTATCTCATCGGCGCCGACGGCGAGAAGAACAACAAGCAGGTCGTCGAGCTCATCCTGACCCACCTCGGGCAGCCCTCCGACGCCTACGACCACGTCAAGGATCGCCCGGGCCACGACCTGCGCTACGCCATCGACTCGTCGAAGCTGCGGTCCGAGCTCGGTTGGACCCCTCAGTATGCCGACTTCGATTCCGGTCTCGCGGCCACGATCGACTGGTACCGCGACAACGAGTCGTGGTGGGCGCCGCAGAAGGACGCCACCGAGGCCCGATACGCTGCCCAGGGGCAGTGAGGCCATGACGCGCTTCCTGATCACCGGCGCCTCCGGGATGCTGGGCCGCGATCTCGAGGCCGCCCTCGTCGGCCGCGATGTCACCGCCCTCTCCCGGACCGAGCTCGACATCGCGGATGGGGCTGCTGCTCTCGCGGCGGTCGCCGGTCACGATGTCGTCATCAATGCCGCCGCGTACACCAAGGTGGACGACGCGGAGACCCACGAGGACGACGCCCGACGAGTGAACGCCCTCGGTGCAGCGTCGCTCGCCAGCGCCGCCGCCCAGCATGGCGCTCTGCTCGTCCAGGTGTCGACCGATTACGTGTTCGACGGGTCCGCCTCGACGCCGTACTCCGAGGATGCCCCTCTCGCGCCCGTCTCCGCGTACGGCCGCACCAAGGCGGAGGGCGAAAGACTTGTCCGGCAGATCCTGCCCGACGACTCTCTGATCGTCCGCACGGCGTGGCTCTATGGCGAGCACGGTCCGAATTTCGCGTCGACGATGCTGCGCCTCGCGGGAGATCGCGACACGCTCTCCGTCGTGGACGACCAGCGGGGCCAGCCCACGTGGACCCACGACCTCGCCGAGCAGATCGTGCGACTCGTCGACTCCGGTGCGCGCACGGGGATCTTCCACGGCACGTCGTCAGGTGAGACGACCTGGTTCGGCTTCGCGCAGGCGGTGTTCGACGAGGCTGGACTCGACCCCGCGCGTATCACGCCCACCGACTCGGCGTCGTTCATCCGCCCCGCGCCGCGCCCGGCTTATTCAGTGCTGGGACACGGCTCGTGGGAGAAGGTGGGGCTCGCTCCCCTGCCTGACTGGCGCGAGTCGCTCAGGGCCGCGTGGAGCGCGGGCGCGATCGCGTAGCGGGCTGCACGAGGTCGCGAAGAATGTCGATCGCGCCGCGGTTGTAGCGCCGGTATCGGCCCGAGATCACACCAGCCGCGATGCCGGGCAGCCGCAGCAGCTGCCAGGACGACAGGCCCGCACGGTGGCGTTCATGCGCCAGTTTGCCGCGGGCGTCCGAGAGCTCGCGGCTCTCCGGTCGGGTCATCGTCAGCCTCTCGACGAGCGCCGATGCGCGCGCCACGAGTCGCGGTGCGCGCTCGTCTCGCGGCTCCCTCAAGCGCTCCCACCGACGACCCCAGGTCACCTCGCTCGCCCCGATCGCATTGCCGCCGTGCTGGCGATAGTCGAGCCATGGCTCGCGCAACAGGCGCAGACCGCCCTCGACCGCCGCCATCATGGCAAGCCACTCGTCGTGCACCCACGACTCGGGGAAGGGCATAGCCCGATCGGCGAGATCCTTCCGCAGCAGTACTGTGGCGCCAGTGACGAGGTTCCGCCTCAGCAGGACGGGGAATCCGGCACCGCGCTCGAGCGCCTCGAGCTCGTCGTCGCTCGCCTCGAGCGCCGCGAGCAGGCGTGTGCCCAGGTCGGAGCCGTGCGCATCGACGAGTCGAGCATCCGTGTGAACAAGCGAGACGGAAGGGTCGTCGAACAGGGGAAGCAGGCGGGCCAGGCGGCCCTCGGGCCAGAGGTCGTCCTGGTCGCTCAGCGCGACGAGCGACGACGTGCAGGCGCCGAGGGTCTCCTCAAAGTTGCGGACGACTCCGAGCGGCTGGGACCGCTCGAGCACCACGAGCGACACCGGCGACCCGACGTGGAGACGGTTGCTCTCGTCGACCGCCGCTCGAACGATGGCCAACGTGGCATCGGTCGAGGCGTCATCGCCGACCACGATCTCGCGGGGTCGCGGCACCTGCCAGAGGATGCTCTCGATCTGCGCGACGACGAAGCGCGCGCCGTTGTGGGTGCACATAGCCACCGACACGTCGGCGACGGGAGGCGCAGGGTTCGAGGCGGAGGTCACGCCCTCAGCCTAGGAGCGCTCGCCAGTACGATGGCATCACCATGACCACGGATGCGACCGACCAGCCCCCGCGCGTCGGCGTCATCACCGTCGTCTACCGCTCGAATCACGTTCTGCCGGGGTTCCTGCGCTCGCTCCCTGATGCGATCGGCGAGCCGTTCGCGACGATCATTGCTGACAACCGGCCGGGTGACGGCTCTCACGCTCCCGCGCTCGCCGAGGAGCACGGCGCGACATACCTGCCGCTTCCGGAGAACCTCGGCTACGGCGGCGCAGTGAACGCCGCCGCCGCTGAGCTGACCCCCGACCTCTCCTGGATCGTCATCAGCAACCCCGATGTCGTTTTCCGGCTCGGATCGATCGCTCGCCTGATCGCGACCGCTGAAGCCGACCCGGGGATCGGCGCTGTGGGCCCCGCGGTCGAGAACCTCGATGGAACGATCTACCCGTCGGCGCGAGCGATCCCGTCCCTGCGAACCGGCATCGGGCACGCGCTCTTCGCCTACATCTGGAAGTCAAACCCGTGGACGGCGGCATACCGTGACGGCGCGGCAGTCTCCGGAGAACGTCGAGATGTCGGCTGGCTGAGCGGCTCCTGCTTTCTCGTCCGACGGGCCGCCTTCGAGGCGATCGGAGGGTTCGACGATGGGTACTTCATGTACTTCGAGGACGTCGACCTCGGTCATCGGCTCAGTCGGGCCGGCTATCGGAATGTCTACGAACCGGATGCCCGGGCCCTGCACACGGGAGCTCACTCTACGGGGGCCGAGTCGGCGCGCATGACGCGCGCGCATCACGACAGCGCGAAACGCTTCTTGCACCGGAAGTACCGCGCGTGGTACCTCTGGCCGGTGCGCGCTGTGCTCTCCATCGGCCTCTCGGTTCGAGCCGCCATCATGGCCCGTGCCGTCGGGCGTCGCTGATCAGTCGCGAGCGTCCCACCGGTCGTCGAGCGCCGCGGTGTAGGCGCGTGCGCCTTCCCAGGCAGGTAGCAAACCGGCCGCCTCGGCGTCGAGCAGCGTGGGGGCCTCGAGGTCCTTCGGCGATAGGAGGGGCTCACCCGCTTCGCCGGGGAACTCCAGCGCGATCGTCGGGTCCAACGGGGTGACGCCGTGCTCCGCCGTCGGGTTGAAGACCTCGCTCACGAGGTAGGTCACCGTCGTGCCGTCTTCGAGTGCCATGAAGGCGTGCCCCAGCCCCTCGCCGATGTACACGGCTCGACGATCGATCGTGTCGAGCCGCACCGCTTCCCACTTCCCGAAAGTCGGGGATCCGACCCG
The DNA here is from genome assembly GCF_014137945.1 of Microcella alkalica. Classification (GTDB taxonomy): domain Bacteria; phylum Actinomycetota; class Actinomycetes; order Actinomycetales; family Microbacteriaceae; genus Microcella; species Microcella alkalica. The sequence continues at coordinate 29,837 of NZ_JACGWX010000009.1, read as the reverse complement.
GATGTCGATGATGTAGTCGATGACCGCGCCCGACGTTACGGTCACGTACTTCGCCTGGCTGGGCGGGACGTCGGCGAAATGGATGCCGCGGACGACGCCGCGATTGGACACGGATCCGTTTCCTTGACGCAGATCGAGCGGATGCCCCACCGCCTCGGCGAGTGCATCGAAGCGGTACCACTCCCAGAACAAGCCTCGAGCATCGGGGAATTGACGGGGCGTGACCTCGAAGGAGCCGGCTACGGACAGTTCTCGGATCTGCATGACAGAGAGTCTAGAACGTGAACCATCTCCCCCCATTCGGGGGTAAACGCTTCGCGCTGATATGGTCGGCGCGGGGTTCCCCTAGCCCCCATGGGAAGGTGAGGAGCGGCGGATGTCCACGACGACGCTTCGCGTCATCCTCGACCAGGTCGGGAATGAAGCGCCCTCCGGGGTAGGCCGCTACGCCCTCGAGTTGACCCGGCAGCTCACTTCCACCGCTCCGCGCGGATGCGACGTGATGGGAATCGTCCCTTCATCTCCCGAAGCTGAGTACGCGCGGATCGAGGCGGAGCTACCCGGTCTGTCCCGACTGTTCAAGAGCGCCCTCGACCGCCGGCAGCTTCGTGCGGCCTGGCAGCACGGCTTCACGCGCCTGCCCGGCGCCGGGATGGTTCACGCACCGAGCCTGTTCGCGCCGCTCCGCCGTCATGACCGGGTGAATTCCCCCGGAGAGCAGATTGTGGTGACTGTCCACGACGCCGTCCCGTGGACTCACCCGGAGACTCTCTCGCCGAGCAGCGTGTCGTGGGCTCGGGCCATGGCCAGGCGGGCGGAGCGCTATGCCGACGCGGTTGTCGTTCCGACGCATGCCGTCGCTGAGCAGCTCGGCGCCGCGCTCGACCTGGGCGATCGAATCCGAGTCATCGCGGGCGCGGTGAGCAGCACGCTCGTTGTGCCGGGGGATGCCGATGAGCGGGCGGAGCGGCTCGGCCTCCCGCCTCGGTACGTTCTGGCAGTCGGCCCGTTCGAGGCGCGGAAAGGCATCAGCGAACTCCTCTGGGCGCTCGCCGATCCGACCGCTTTGAACATCCCGCTGGTGCTCGCGGGCCCGACGAACAGTGCCGATCTCGGTATCGAGGCGGTGCGCTCGGCTGCTCGACTCGCGCCCGAGCAGGTCCTCACCCTCGGCACGGTCCACGACCCCGACCTCGCCGTCGCCTACGACCGCGCGAGCGCCGTCGTGGTTCCGAGCCTGGCCGAGGGTTTCGCCCTCCCGGTGCTCGAGGCAATGAGCCTCGGCACACCGGTAATACACTCGGACGCGCCAGCGCTTGTCGAGCTAGCTGCCGACGCTGGGATCGTCGTCGACCGGGACGACTACGCCGGTTATCCGCGCCGGATCGCCGAAGCGATCAGGCGAGTTATCGAGGAGCCGCTGCTCGCCGAGGACCTCGCGATCCGAGGCCACGATCGCGCACGCGCCTTCACCTGGCGGGATGCCGCGGAGAAGACCTGGCAGCTTCACGCCGACCTCTGACCGGGGTGATCAACCCTCGTCGTCCGGCGCGAGCGCCTCGGCGATCATCGAGTGCGCGAGCTCGTAGTCGGGCTCCACGTTGTCGATCGTCGGAGGAGTGAGCTCGACATTCGCGATGGGAAGCTCCCGCGCTTTCGCGGCGAGGTCGCTGAGCACGCCGAGCATCGACTGGGGGATGTCAGTGCGGACGACCTGAGTCCCTGCGTCGGCGATCGACTCGAAACGGGTGAGCACCGTCGCAGGCTCGACCTGCCGGAGGATCGCCTCCTGGATCTGGCGTTGATGCGCCATGCGGTCGTAGTCGGTCAGGTTGTAACGGTTGCGCGCGTACCAGAGCGCCGTGGCGCCGTCCATGCTCTGCTCGCCTGCCTCGATCCGACCGACCACCGGCCCGCCGTTGATTCCGAGGTCCATCGCCTCCGCGTCGACGACGACTCCGCCGAGCGCGTCGATCAGCTGCGCGAACCCATGCATGTCGATGAGGACGGCGTACTGTACGGGAAGTCCCGTGACCCCCTCCACGGCGTCCTTCATCGCCTCCATGCCCGCGGTGCTCCCATCGTGCTCGGCGGCGGGGAACAGCTCCGGGTGCTCCTCGGCCCACGTGTAGAGGTAGCTCACGAGGCAGTCGTCGCCGCAGTCGTAGCCGTTCGGCCACTGCTCCCAGAGGGGCGAGTCGTCGGCGAACGGAGCGTTGTAGAGATTGCGGGGAATGCCGATCATCGTCACCGCGCCGGATCCGGCGTCCACGCTCGCGAGGCTGATGCTGTCAGGACGCAGGCCGAACCGATCGGCTCCTGCGTCTCCGCCCAGCAGCAGGATCGTGTACCGCCCATCGATGGGGGCGTCGATGAAACCGTCGGCGAAGACGCTGCCGAGCGTGCTGCGGCCGATGCCGGTCGCCCAGGCGGTCCAGCCCGCTCCCCCGACGCCGATGAGGAGCGTCAGCACCACGAAGCCCGCAAGCGGGGCGCGTGCTCGTGAGCTCGTTCGGACGATCCGCGCGAAGGTGAGTGCGTTGAGCGTAGTCGCGAGCCACAGCACGGCGTAGAAGATGAGACCGAGCTGGGCGACCCACAGCACGATCGTGTTGGTCGCGATCGTCAGGGCGACCGGCCGCGCGAGCAGGAACAGCGCGACCGCGATGAGCACGACCCCCCACAGCACGAACGTCGCTCCTACCGCGAACCGCCCCCATCTCCGATCGCCCGCAAGCAGCTGCGCCGAGCCGGGGATCAGCAGATTGAGCCCGAGCAGCCACCAGGCGCGCGTGGTCATGAGCTCCGGCTGGCGGGTGTCGGGATGCCGCAGGGGCGAGGTGAGGCTCACCGCTCGCGAGAGGCGACCGCGGTCTTGAGCGCCTCGTTCTTGGCGGCGACGGCGTGCTCGAGGCCGGTCGCGAAGGCCGCCAGCTTCTCGGCGACCACGGCGTCCGTCGCCCCGATGATGCGCGCTGCGAGGATGCCCGCATTGCGCCCGCCGCCGATCGACACGGTCGCGACGGGGATGCCCGCGGGCATCTGCACGATGCTGAGCAGCGAGTCGAGCCCATCGAGGGTCTTCAAGGGCACGGGAACGCCGATGACGGGCAGCGTCGTGACGGAGGCGATCATGCCGGGGAGGTGGGCGGCGCCGCCCGCGCCGGCGATGATGGTGCGGATGCCCCTCCCAGCGGCCGCGCGGCCATACGCGATCATCGCGTCGGGAGTGCGGTGGGCGCTCAGCACCTCGACCTCGCAGGGGATGCCGAACTCGTCAAGAGCCTCGACAGCCGACTGCATGACGCTCCAGTCGGAGTCGGAGCCCATGACGACGGCGATGAGGGGTTCGGGCACGGAAGTCATGGTAGGCCTCAGACGTCGAAGTGGGCGGCCGCGGCGCGCGCGCGATAGGCGACGTCGTCGAGATCGTCGCCGATCGCCGTGACGTGACCCGCCTTGCGTCCGGCGCGCGGACCCTTGCCGTAGGCGTGCACCTTGGCGCTCGGCTGGTGGCCGAGGGCGGAAGCGATGCGCTCGGAGGGGAGGGCGCCGAAGACGTTGATCATGACGCTCCAGTCGGCGAGCGGCGAGGTGTCGCCGAGGGGCCAGTCGAGGACGGCGCGAAGGTGCTGCTCGAACTGGCTCGTGATCGAGCCGTCGATCGAGAAGTGCCCGGAATTGTGCGGCCGCATCGCGAGCTCGTTGACGAGCACACGACCGTCCGATGCGTGGAAGAGCTCGACCGCCAGTACGCCCGTCACCCCGAGGCCGTTCGCGACGGTCGTGGCGATCTCGGCGGCCGCTCGCTCGGCGGCATCGCCCGCGTGCGGCGCGGGGGCGATGACCTCGGCGCAGACTCCCCCGCGCTGGACCGTCTCGACGAGAGGCCACAGGCGGACCTCGCCGCTCGGGCGGCGCGCGGCGAGCTGGGCGAGCTCGCGCCGGAAGCTCACGAGCTCCTCGACGAGGACTGGGCCGTCGGCGAGCCAGTCGTCGGCGCCGTCGGCGGCGCCGACGACGCGCACCCCCTTGCCGTCGTAGCCGCCGCGCGGCGTCTTCACCACCGCGCGTCCGCCGTGATCGGCGAGGAAGGCGGCCAGGTCGCCGCGGGACTCGACGCGCGCCCAGTCGGGCATCGGCACGCCGAGCGCGCCGAGGCGCTCGCGCATGAGCAGCTTGTCCTGCGCGTACAGGAGGGCATCGGGGCCGGGCCGCACGGCCGCGCCGGCGGCCACGAGCGCCCTCAGCACCTCCTGCGGCACGTGCTCGTGATCGAAGGTGATGGCGTCGCAGCCGTTCGCGAAGTCGAGGACGGTGCGGGCATCCCGATAGTCGCCGACGGCCGTGGCGGCGAGCCGGGCGGAGGAGTCGCTCGCCTCGGCGAGCACCCGGATCTCGATGCCGAGTGCGACGGCCGCGGGGATCATCATGCGCGCGAGCTGTCCTCCGCCGATGACGCCGATGACGGGCATGCGGGCTCCTCCTCTAGATTGGGGGCTTCGGATCCATTGTGGTGCACCCCGGAGGCCGCATGCCCCACCTGCTCGCCCAGTTCGCACGCTTCGGCGCGGTCGGGCTCGTCGGGCTCGTGGTCGACATCGCGCTGTTCAACCTGCTGAGGGTGACCGTGCTCGCGCCCGAGGTGATCGCCGATGGGCCGATCATCGCGAAGATCGTCTCGACCTCGGTCGCGATCGCCGTCAACTGGGTCGGCAGCCGCTACTGGAGCTTCCGGCTGCGCCGCCGCCGCCCGGCGGGGCGCGAGGCGATGGAGTTCGCGATCGTGAGCCTCGGCGGGCTGCTCATCGCCGTCGGCTGCCTCGTGATCTCGCGCGAGGTGCTCGGCTTCACGAGCCTGCTGGCCGACAACATCGCCTCGAACGTCATCGGGCTGGGTCTCGGGAGCCTCTTCCGGTTCGCCCTGTACCGCTGGTGGGTCTTCCATCCTCGACGGGGCGCACGAACCCCGTCGCGCGTCGGCTGAGAACGGCGCGAGCCGACGTCAATCCGCGAGCGGCGTCGCTCCGGTCTGCCTGCGGGCCTCGGCGACCGCGCTCCTGCTCTGCTGCATGAGGTCTGAGAGCGCCTCCTGCACGAGGGCGGCGCGCGGCAGATCGCGCAGGACGACCGGGCGATCCAGGCCCGTGTTCAGCAGAATGTCTCCCGAGCCGAAGAGGCGCTGAAGCCCCGACTGGCGGAGGGACACGTCGTAACTCCTGCTGTGCAGCACCTCCTGGCGCATGCGCACTCCGAGACCCCGCCGCACGACGATGCGGCGCGTGGTGATGAGCACGTGGCTCGCGAGCCACCGGACGTACGGCACGAGGCCGAGCAGGATGATCGCGAGGGCACCGCCCGCCGCGACGGCGATGCGGAGCCACGTCTCCTCGAGCACAGCGGCGCCGTACACGGCGGCCCCGCTTACCGCGGTAACCACGAGGACGGGGACGACCAGGCACCGCGCGTGCGCGCGCAGCAGCACGATCACGCGCTCGGGTTCTCGGGGCTCCCCGGTCATGCCCTATTCATAGCGCAGGTGCGTCACGTCGCCAGCCGACACGGCGACGACCGGCGATGAGCCCTCGCCGGAGCGGACGAGCAGCCGGCCGTCGTCGTCGAGCCCCTCGGCGACCCCGCGGAGCGGTGCGAGGCCCGGCTGATCGACCCGCACCGCCGCGCCGAGGGTGTCGAGCACGGGCACGACGATGGGACGGAGCGCCGCCCCTGTCGGAGCCTCGCGCCACTGGGCGACGAGATCGCGGAGAGCGCCGAGGTACGCGGCGAGCACGCGGTCGGCGAGGAGGGCATCCGTCTCGACGTCGACGATGCCCTCGATCGCGAGGGAGGTCGCCGTGGGCACTGGCAGCTGCTCCTCCGTCATCCGGGTGTTGAGGCCCGATCCGATGACGACGCCGTGGGCGGTGAGCTCGGTCAGCACCCCCGAGATCTTCCGGCCGCGCACGAGGACGTCGTTGGGCCACTTGAGCCCTGCGCATTCCGCGCCGAGCTCGCGGACCGCGCGCGTCATGGCGACACCGGCGAGAAGCGGCAGCCAGCCGAGCCCCTGCGGGTCGGCAGGGGCGGCGTCAAGTCGGATGAAGACCGAGATCGCGAGGGATGCGCCCGGCGGCGCGCTCCACACGCGATCGAGGCGTCCGCGGCCCGCCGTCTGGTCGTCGGTCGCGAGCACGGCGAAGTCAGGCAGCTCCGCGGCACGCCGGACGAGCTCGGAGTTCGTCGACGGGCACGAGTCGCGCCACTCGACGCCGAAGGGTCCACGGCCGACGCCGACTCGATCAATTTTGGGCACGTGTCGATTCTGCTCCCCACGGGTCAGTTAGTGGGGAACCACCCGCTGACGTCGACAACGACGTGCGCCCATCCCGCATTGTTCCGAATGCTGATCGAGCCATCCGCGGCCACCTTCGCGACAACGGAATTGGCGATCGTCTGGCCCGCCGACGCATTCACATTGGACGCATTAGGAGCAGGGACACCCGTCGGGAACACCGTCAAGTGCGTGGCGACGCTGGGCTGCGTCACCGTCACATTCACCGCGACCGCTCCGACCCCGGACGCGGGGACGCCCCCGCGACCAGCGACCACCACTCGCAGGACGCCGCCCGGACCCACCATTCCCGAACCCGACTGCGACCCATCCACGGTCGGCAGCCCAGCCCGTGTGTCCGCCAGACGCGCAGGAGACAGCGCCGTAAAACTCTCCGTCGCGGGGAACCACCCGCTGACATCCACCACGACGTGCGCCCACCCCGCATTGTTCCGAATGCTGATCGAGCCATCCGCGGCCACCTTCGCGACAACGGAATTGGCGATCGTCTGGCCCGCCGACGCATTCACATTGGACGCATTAGGAGCAGGGACACCCGTCGGGAACACCGTCAAGTGCGTGGCGACGCTGGGCTGCGTCACCGTCACATTCACCGCGACCGCTCCGACCCCGGACGCGGGGACGCCCCCGCGACCAGCGACCACCACTCGCAGGACGCCGCCCGGACCCACCATTCCCGAACCCGACTGCGACCCATCCACGGTCGGCAGCCCAGCCCGTGTGTCCGCCAGACGCGCAGGAGACAGCGCCGTAAAACTCTCCGTCGCGGGGAACCACCCGCTGACATCCACCACGACGTGCGCCCACCCCGCATTGTTCCGAATGCTGATCGAGCCATCCGCGGCCACCTTCGCGACAACGGAATTGGCGATCGTCTGGCCCGCCGACGCATTCACATTGGACGCATTAGGAGCAGGGACACCCGTCGGGAACACCGTCAAGTGCGTGGCGACGCTGGGCTGCGTCACCGTGACGTTCACCGACACCGCGCCCGCCCCAGATGCGGGGACACCCCCGCGACCGGCCACCGCAACTCGCAGGACGCCGCCCGGACCGAGCATTCCCGAGCCCGACTGCAATCCATCAACCGTTGGCAGACCCGCCCGGGTGTCCGCCAAACGCGCCGGAGACAGCCCCGTGAATCCCCTGGCGGCCGGCATCGCAGCGTCGGAACCGACGAAGAGGATCCGCTTCGCGTCCACGTGCGAGCCAGGGTGAGGATCTGCCGGCGTCCCTCGGGAGACCAAGAGGTCGTGGACCGACGACGGGCTCAGCGCGGGGTTCGCGTGCAGGGCGAGGGCGACCGCGCCTGCCACGTGCGGGGTCGCCATCGATGTCCCGCTCATGAGCACGGCGGACGTCGTCGATGTGTTGTGCGCCGACATGATGCTCTCACCCGGGGCGTAGAGGTCGGAGCACGAGCCGAAGTTCGAGAAGGACGCCCTCGCGTCGGAGGCAGTGAGCGCGTTCACCGTGATCGCTGCGGCGACACGCCCAGGGCTCGTGAGGCACGAGTCGGTCTTCGTATTACCGGAGGCGACGACGACCGTGACGCCGTCGGCGATGAGCTGCTGAACGGCCATGTCGACGGCCGAGCTCGTCCCCTGAACGCCGAGGCTGAGATTGGCCACGGCTGGAGTGCCCGCCTGGTGATGCGCCGCAACCCAATTGAGGCCCTGGATGAGTGCGTCCGAGTTCCCCGCCCCGGTACAGGTGAAGACGCGGACTCCGATGACGGACGCCTTCTTGGCGACTCCGTACTGCGCTCCGGCGATGGTTCCCGCGACGTGAGTGCCGTGGCCGTCCGGATCGCTGCTCGAGCAGACATCCGCGTACGCCGAGTAACCCATGCTGGCCCGACCGCCGAACTCCTGGTGCGAGGCCAGGACCCCGGTGTCGACGACGTAGACGGTCACGCCCGTGCCGTCGTGGCTGTACGCGTACTGGCCGTTGAGGGGCAGCTGGCGCTGGTCGACGCGGTCGAGGCCCCACGGCGCGCCCGACTGCACGGTCGACACCGTCGCGGTCGCCGCCGGCTCGGTGACGCGCACGAGAGGCAGATTCGGTTCGGCTGCCTCGGCGCGCCCGCCGGCGACGAGGTCCGCGGCGAGCTTCCGAGCGTCGGCCACGGTTAGCTCCCCTCTGAGCGGTACGACCCGCGTGCCGAACCCAAGGTCCTGCCCTGATCCGGCGAGACCGGGCGCGCGCCCGAGCGCCTCCAGCGCCGTGCCGCGCGCGGACGACGGCCCGACGCGGACGATGAGCGAGTCGACGCGCCCGTCCGCCTCCTGCGCCGGCTCGAGCGGCGAGAACGCCTCGATCGGCTGAGCCGATGGATCGCTCGCTACCGCACTCGTCGCGCCAGCCGCCGTCGCCGGCAAAGAGCCGATCAGTAGCCCTGCGAGAACTGTGGCCGCAAGCGCGGTCTGCGAGCGCAACGAAGCGCCCGAAATCATGATCCCCATCGTGATTCCCCCTGCGATCAGGGTACGCCAAAGGGGCTTGTGCGGAAAGGTCGATACTGCCCCCCATTCGGGCACTGGTAGCGTGCCAGGGCCCGGAGAAGGCCGGCGCCGCCGCTGCGCGCCCCGCGACGAGGAGGACAACGCGACATGACCGCATCCCGCCCGAATTCCCCTGTTTCCCCGCCTCGCGAGCTCTTCACCGGCCAAGTCGGCTTCATCCTCGCCGCGATCGGCTCGGCCGTCGGCCTCGGCAACATCTGGCGCTTCCCGGGCGTGGCGTACGAGAACGGTGGCGGCGCGTTCCTGATCCCGTACATCGTCGCCCTGCTGACGGCGGGCATCCCCATCCTGCTCCTCGACTACGCGATCGGGCACCGGTTCCGCGGTTCCGCGCCGACCGCGCTGCGCCGCCTCGGCGGGGCGCGCGCCGGCCGCCTCATGGAGGGGCTCGGGTGGTTCCAGGTCGCGATCGCCTTCGTGATCGGCCTGTACTACACGGTCGTGATCGCGTGGGCGCTCAGCTACTTCGTGTTCTCGTTCGACCTGCGGTGGGGGGATGACCCCGCCGGCTTCTTCGTCGGCGACTACCTGCGCGTCTCCGACCCGGGGCTCAGCCTCGACTTCGTGCCTGGCGTCCTCATCCCGCTCGCCGTCGTTTGGATCGCGACGATCGTGGTCCTCGGCCTCGGGGTCGCGAAGGGCATCCAGCGCGCGAACGTCATCTTCCTGCCGCTGTTGCTGGTCGGGTTCCTGGCGCTCGTGATCCGCGCACTCTTCCTCGACGGCGCCGCCGAGGGCCTCAACGCCCTCTTCACCCCCGACTTCGCCGCGCTCGCGAACCCCGATGTGTGGATCGCCGCCTACAGCCAGATCTTCTTCTCGCTGTCGATCGCGTTCGGCATCATGATCACCTACTCCTCCTACCGACGCCGCCGCTCGAACCTGACGGCGCCCGCGCTCGTGGTGGCGTTCGCGAACTCGTCGTTCGAGATCCTCGCGGGCATCGGAGTCTTTGCGACCCTCGGGTTCTTCGCCGTGCAGCAGGGCGTCGCGGTCGGCGACCTCGAAGGGCTCACGGGCGTCGCACTGTCGTTCATCACCTTCCCGGCGATCGTCTCGGAGATGCCGGGGGGCCCGATCTTCGGCGCGCTGTTCTTCGGCTCTCTCGTGATGGCGGGCTTCACATCCTTGCTGTCGGTGCTGCAGGTCGTCTCCGCCGGGTTCCAGGAGAAGCTCGGTGTGAGTCCTCGCGGCGCAGCGGCGACGATCGGCGGCATCTCGGCGGTGCTCTCCGTGCTGCTCTTCTCGACCACGAGCGGACTGATCGCGCTCGACACCGTCGACCACTACGTCAACAACATCGGCATCGTCGCCTCAGCGGTGCTGATGACGGTGCTCGTGATCGGCGTCCTTCGCCGCGGTGCCGAGCTGCGCGGGCACCTGTCGGCGGTCTCGACCTTCGCGGTCGGGCGCGCGTGGACGATCCTCGTGGGTGTCCTCGCCCCCGCCGTCCTGGCGTACATGCTCGTCACTCGCGTGGTGGCGCTCGTGACGGGGGGCTACGAGGGGTATCCGAGCGAGTACCTCACGATCGTCGGATGGGGCTCGCTGCTGTTCATCGTCGTCGCCGCGGTCGTGCTGTCGGCGATCCCGTGGCGGCGCTCGCCCGATGACCTCGCGCCATGGCCGTCGCCCGCCCAGTTGCCCTCGACCCCGGAAGCGAGCACCCGATGACCCCCACCGCGATCGTCTTCCTGATCGGCGCCGTCCTCATCGTGTGGGGCGGGCTCGTCGCAAGCATCCTGCTGCTGCGGGCGCGCCCGGAGCGCACCGACTACCCCGCAGGCGGCGAGCACGACGCCCGCGACGACGCCGGCCCCGTCGAGCGCGACACCTAGGCACGGCGGCTTCTGGGTCGGCGGCTTCTGGGCCCCGCGGCTCCGGTCGCTCCCGATGCGGATGCTCGCCCTCAGCACCCCGCGAGCTCGAGCGCCTCGGCGAGCGTCGGAGCGGTCCCCGGCCCGGGCCGCGTGACGGCGATCGCCGCGGCAGCGTTCGCGACGCGAGCGGCCCTGCCCGGCGCCTCCCCGCGCGCGAGCGCGGCGGCGAACGCTCCGAGGTGCGCATCGCCCGCACCTGTCGCATCGATCTGCTCGACGACGAAGCCCGCGACGTGCTCGACCGACCCGCAGACGGCGACGAGGCAGCCGTCCGCTCCGCGTCTCACGACCGCGCCGCGATCCCGGGTCGCGAGCGCACGAGCCGCGGCTGCCGGCTCCTGCTCGCCCGTGATCGCCCGCGCCTCCTCGAGCGACGCGCTAACCCAGTCGGCGCGAGCGAGCGCGACCTCCAGCGCCGCCGGACGCTCGGCGACCGCGAGCGGCCCCGGGTCGAGCAGCACGGTCGCACGCTCCGGGAGGCCGTCGATCCACTGGCTGAGCACGGCACCGTTGGTGGAGTCGAGGAGGCCGTAGCCGGAGACGTGCACGACGTCGTCGTCCGCGATCGCGACGGAGGCGAGTGCGCCGGCATCCAGCTCGGCCTCGGCCCCGAAGGCGGTCGCGAAGCTGCGCTCGCCGTCCGGCTCGGTGAAGGCGACATCGACGCCCGTGTCAAGAGACGGGTGCGGCGCGAGCAGCACCTCGACCCCCGCGGCGGCGAGCAGCTCGCGCACCCGATCGCCGAGCGGCCCGGTGCCGTGCGCGCCCGCGTACGCGGCGGGCAGACCCTGCCTGCGTGCGGCGAGCAGCACGTTGACGGCGCCTCCGGCGTGCAGGCCGCGCGAGCGGCCGCGCACGTCGCCGCCGCGCGCGGGAAGGTGCGGGACGTCGAGAGCGAGGTCGATGAGAGCGTTGCCGACGCTCACGAGGCGGGCGGTCATCCCGTCGCCCTCTCGTCACTCGGTCGGTGGCGGAGCGCGAGGAGGGCGTCGGCGATCACGGGCAGCCCGAGCGACGAGACCCCGAGTCGCTCGGCGCTCACCGCGTCGACGGTCGTGGCGGGCCCGCCCTCCCACGGCGCAGTGCCGTGGACGGCGCCCACGATCGCGCCCGCGATGGCGGCGATGGTGTCGGCGTCGCCCCCGAGCGAGGCGGCGGCGCGCACCGCGAGCCACGGGTCGGCCGGGGCGAGCGCGAGCACCCCGAACGCCGCGGGGATGGATTCCTGGGAGGCGAGGCTCGTGCCGACGACGAGGACGATGCGATCGAGGAGGGCAGCGACGGCGGCCTCGCGCTCAGCGCCCTCGAGCTCGAGCCCCGGACCCTCTGCCTCGACGAGCGCGAGCGCGGCGCGGATGCGCTCGGCGACGTCGGCGCCGGCGATCCAGTGCCCGCGGCCCCGGCACGCCTCCGCCGCGACGACTCCGCTCGCGAGCGCTTCCGTCATCCCCGCCCCGGCGATGCCCGCGCTCACCGCAGCGGCGACGGCGGATGCGGCGGCTAGCGCGAGCGATGTCGCGTGCGTCACGGCGCTCGCGGCCTCGACCGCGTCGAGGAGAGCCCCGAGGTCGTCGGCGGGCGTCGCGATGCCGACGGGCGCGATGCGCATCGCGGCTCCGTTCGTCGTGCCCGTGCGGCCGGCGGTCTCGGTCGGCTCGCTGCGCAGCACGGCCTGCACGGCGCGCGTCGTCGACGGCCCGAGCAGGTCGACCGAGCCGCGGCGGCGCATGTCGTCCTCCCACTCGACGAGCTTCCGCGCGAGCGCGGCGGGCTCGATGCGGCCCTCGCCGGCGATGAGCAGCCGGGCGACCAGGAGCGCCTGCTCGGTGTCGTCGGTGATCGCCCCCGGCGGCATGCCCCCGGCGAGCGGATGCTCGGGCGCGGGCTCCGCGAACCCGGCGACGATCGCGCCCCATCCCGCGCGCACCTCGTCGCGGCGCAGGAGCTGGAAGGGCATCCCGAGCGCATCGCCGATCGCGAGCCCCTGCAGCGCGCCGAGCGCGCGATCGCGCTCCCCCGGCGTCGGCCCCGCCCCGACCGCGCTCACGCCCTCGCGACCTCGGCGAGGATCTCGGCGCTCGTCGTGATCTCGATGAGCGGCGCGTAGAGGGCCATCGCCGCGAGCGCGCGCTCGTGGTCGGCGTCGGTGACGCCCGCGCAGGCGTCGGCGACGACCCGTACCCGCACTCCCGCGTCCGCGGCGGCGAGCGCCGTCGAGAGCACGCAGCAGTCGGTCGAGACCCCGGCGAGGACCAGCTCGTAACCGACGAGGGAGGCGAGCTCGGCATCCCATTTGGAGAACGTCGTGCGCGTCACGACCCGATGATCGCGCGCGGGGTTGCTCGGCAGCAGGTCCCAGATTCCGTCGGTCGGCGGCACGAGCGCGAACGGCCAAAGCGCGTAGTACGGGACCCACGCGCCGACCGGCTCGGCGGGGGCGACGAAGCGGGTGAGCGCGACGCGGTCGCCGAACGCGTCGACGAGCGACGCGACCACGGGCTCGATCGCAGGCGCGCCGGGAGCGAACCAGGGGCTGCCCTCCTCCCCGAAGACGCGCTGCATGTCGATGACGACGAGCCAGGGACGCGCGCCCGCACCCTCCTCCGCCAGCAGGGTCGCTCCGCTCATCACGCGATGGGCGCGGTCGCGCCGAGGGCGTCCTGCCGGCGCACGGCCGCACGCCCGAGGAGGAGGTAGCCGGCGAAGCCGATCACGAGCGAGAACAGCACGCCGAGGTTCGCGCCGCCGAGCGGTCCGTCGAGCCCGCCGACAGCCCCCAGGAAGTAGCCCTGCCAGGCGAAGGCCTCGCTCGCCCACGCGTTCGAGACGAAGCCCCAGCCGATAGCCGTTCCGACCACGAGCAGCGCGATCGACTCCCAGCGCACCGAGCCGTAGCGGCCGCCGCGGTCGTAGAGCTCAGCGTCGGCGTACGGCTGCTTCCGCACGATGATGTCGGCGATGAACATGCCCGCCCACGCCGCGATCGGCACCCCGAGCGTGATGAGGAAGCCCTGGAACGGGCCGAAGAAGTCCTGGGCGATGAAGACGACGAAGATCGTGCCGACGACCATGAGGGCCCCGTCGATGCCGACTGCGGCGGCGCGCGGGAGCTTCAGGCCCGCCGCGAGCAGCGAGAGCCCCGACGAGTAGATGTCGAGCACGGCGCCGCCGACGAAGCCGAGCACGGCGACGATCGCGAACGGGATGAGGAACCACGTCGGCAGGATCGTCGACAGCGCCCCGACGGGGTCGGCGCCGATCGCGTCGAGCGTCGTCGTCGATGAGCCCGCGAGCAGGAGGCCGACGAGCAGCAGCAGCGCCGGCGCCCACGAGGCCCCGACGGTCGTCCACGCGACGACGCCGCGGCTCGATGCCGAGCGCGGCAGATAGCGCGAGTAGTCGGCCGCGGCGTTGACCCAGCCCAGCCCGAACCCGGTGAGCATGAAGACGAGTCCGCCGATCACGGCGCCCACCTCGGCCCCCGGGAGCGCGAGCACCGCGCCGAAGTCGATCTGCGGGAGGACAAGGACGACGTAGACGATCGTCAGCACGCCCGTGGCGATCGTGATCCACTTCTGCAGACGCATGATGAGGTCGAAGCCCATGACGCCCGCCGCGATCACGAGCGCGCCGACGACGACGAGCGCGACGACCTGCGTGACGATGCCGGCATCGAAGCCGAGCGCCCCGAACACGGTCGAGGTCGCGAGCACGGCGAGAGACACGAGCACCGTCTCCCATCCCACCGTCAGGACCCACGACAGGATGCTCGGCACCCGGTTGCCGTCGACGCCGAAGATCGCCCTGCTGAGCACGAGCGTCGGCGCCGAGCCGCGCTTGCCCGCGAGCGCGATCACGCCGACGAAGAAGAAGGAGACGCCGATGCCGATCACGCCCACCACGATCGCCTGCCAGAACGAGACGCCGAAGTAGAGCAGGAACGCGCCGTACGCGATCCCGAACACCGAGATGTTCGCGGCGGCCCACGGCCAGAAGAGGTCGCGCGGAATCCCCTTGCGCTCCGACTCGTGGATGACGTTGATGCCGTTCTGCTCGACGGCGAGCGCCGCCGCGCTCCCGCCCTGGGTCGCCGTCGACATGGGTGCCTCCGCTGCACGTGGGGTGCGGCCCGCCGGGCAGCGGGCCGTCAGCCGCGAGCGTATCCGCGGGCCAGAGGTCGGTCAACGCGCCGCGCAGACGGCCGCGGGCGATGGGGGATGCTGCGGCTCAGGGGGAGAGCACGCTCCGCAAGCGCGTCGCGCGCCGAGCAATCGCGCGCACAGGGGTCCCCACAGCGAGAGCCGCGGCCCCGATGAGACTGCGGTCGTGAGGCCCGAGCGCGGTCTTGCGGTCCCACGCGCGGCGCAGCGGGCCACCGAGCGTGGACCGCACCGGGCGGCGGGCCGGCAGCGCTCCGCTCGCGCGCTCGGCGATGAGCGCCGCCAGAACGGTCGCGACATCGTCGTCGGCCTCGGTGTGGAGATAGTTGTCGGCGGCCCACGTCGCGTCGGGCATCCGGAAGCGCCCATCCAACGGGCCGTCGATCGATCCCAGCAGGCCCGAGCCGCGGAAGACCGGGTTGATGAGCGCCTCCGAGACCCCGAAGTCGTCGACCGCGAGAGCGGGAATCCCGCGTGCGACCGCTTCGATGATCGCCGTCGAGCTGACGGTCGCGAGCGCCCCCGCGGAATCGAGAGCGTCTTGCATGGATCCGCCGCGCACGACGAGGTTCGGCGCTCGGTCGGGCAGCTCCTCGAGCAGGTCGGGCAACGGCCAGCGCTCCGCGTGCGTCTGCTGCTCGTTCGCTGTCGCACGCACCTTCAGCACGACGCGGCGGTGCGGAAGGCCGCGGGCGAGCGCATCGAGCCGGCGCACGAGCCATCGACGCTCCTCGACAGTCGCAGGAACAAGCGCCTGCGCGGCGAACACGATGTCGTCGCCCGAGGCCGGTCGACGCTCGAGGAATGGGAGGGAGGAGAGTGCGAAGCGGTGATCCCAGCCCAGCTCGCGGGCGCGGGTGTCGAACGCCCGCCGCTCCCCGCGTGAGTGCACGACCATGAGGTCGGCCTGCGCCCGGTAGTAGAGCGCCTTGCGCGTGGCCGGGATCGCCAGGCCCGGGAGACCCGTGACGAGGACGGGTCTATCGGGGAGGGAGGAGAGCTCGCGCAGCACGACGGCGGCGGTCGGCCCGCGCATGCCGACGAGCACCGCCTGGGGCCGCCGAACTCGAACCTGCTCGACGAGATCCAGAAGCCTGAGCACGGCGAGGTCGCGACTGCGCCAGCGGCTCCGATCCAGCGCAGCGCGACGCTGCGGCTCACTCGGGAGCACGGGGCTCGCGAGCAGCTGCACGACCGCCTCATCGACCGCCCCCGAGGCGACCAGGCGCTCCGCCGTCCCGGCCGCCCACTTCAGATACGAGTCGGAGTCCGCGAGGGCGATGAGGCTCATGCTCGGACCCGGCGCAGCTTCGCCATCGGGGCGAGCTCGCCCGGCTGGACGCGCTTGATGCCGTCGCCGAGAGCCTCCTCGATCACGCGCACGTCGCGAACGAGCCGCTCGAGTCCGCGGGGCTCGAGCGAGGCTGCCTGGTCGCTGCCCCACATCGCCCGGTCCAGCGTGATGTGGCGCTCGATCGCCGTCGCGCCCAGGGCGACCGCAGCGAGGCTGATCTGCAGGCCGGGCTCGTGGCCCGAATAGCCCACCGGCACGTCCGGGTAGCGAGCCGCGAGCACGGGGATCATCCGCAGGTTGGCCTCGCTGGCCGGCATGGGGTACGTCGACGTGGCGTGGAGCACGATGAGGCGCTCGTCGGCGTCGAGCGCGGCGACCGCGGCGTCGATCTGCTCGAGCGTCGACATTCCCGTCGAGAGGATGACCGGACGACCCGTCCCCGCGATCGTCCGCAGCAGGGCGAGGTCTGTGACGGAGGCCGAGGCGACCTTGTACGCGGCGACGTTCAGTGCCTCGAGGAACGCCACGCTCGGCTCGTCCCATGGCGAGGCGAACCAGGTGAGGCCGCGCAGCATCGCGTGGTCGCCGATCTCGATGTACTGCTCGCGATCGAGCTCGACGCGGTGGCGGTACTCGAGGTACGTCATCGCCCCCCACGGGGTCTCGCGCACGACGTCGCGCATGTGGGGCGGCGTCGCGAGCTCGGGCGTCCGCTTCTGGAACTTGACCGCGTCGACGCCCGCATCAGCGGCGACGTCGATGAGCTGCTTGGCGACCTCGACGTCGCCGTTGTGGTTCAGGCCGATCTCCGCGATCACGTAGACGGGGCATCCGGGCCCCACGGGCCGGCCGGCGATCATGACGCTCACGAGCACCCTCCTTCGAAGAAGCCCGCGTGGGCGTCGGCGAGCAGGAGCTGCTCCTCGGTGTCGATCTCCAAGGCCATCCGCTCGGCGACGATCGCCGGCTCGATACGCCCGAAGAACCGGTGCCCGGCGGCGCGGAACCGCTGGGCGTCCATGACGTAGAAGGCGCCTGTCTCGGCGACCTGCGAGGGGAGCTCCTGCCGTCTCAGTCGGCGGGAGGCGTCGTGATTGACGCCCGCCCAGCCCTGCGCGGCTCCGGCTCCGTCGGCCGCACTCGGACCCCACAGGAACACCGGCGTCGCGATCGCGGCGAAGACGACGTCGGCCTCGCCGGCGCGCACACGCGCGACCGCGGCATCCACGTCGGTCGGATCGATGAAGGGCGACGTCGCCTGCAGGAACACCAGAACCTCGACATCGTCGCCCACGACAGCGAGCGCGTGCAGAAGGGCCTCCTCCGACGCGGACTCGTCTGTGGCGAGCGCCGCGGGCCTCAGGACGACGACGGCACCGCTCGCCTCGGCCTCGCGGGCGATCGCGGGATCGTCGGTGCTCACCGCGACCCGGTCGACGGATGCCGCGGCGCGGGCCGCGCCGACCGCCCTCGCCACGAGGCTCCGCCCGCCGACCATCCGCAGGTTCTTGCCCGGCACGCCCTTCGACCCGCCCCGCGCGGGGATCACCGCGAGCACGCTCATCCCGCCGCCGAAAGCGGGTCAGCGAGCAGAATGCGCGACCGTGTCCCGTCGAGGACGAGTCGCAGCGTCTCGAGCGCGCTGGACGGGCGGCTCACGATGTCGAGTGCACGGCTCGCTCCGCCGAGGGAGAGCTCGATCGGCACGTGGGCGGGGATCACGACGACGTTGCGCTCGCGGGCAACGGCGCGCAGGAACCAGCCGGGCTCGCGGCGATGAGGTAGATAGGCGACGCGACCAGCGCGGGCGAGCTCCGCCACGAAGCGACGCTGTTCAGCGGGGTCGACGCGCCCGTCCGCGACCCCGGCGGTGCCCAGCACGATCAGGTGGTCAGGAGGGACGGCGCGGGCCTCGAGCCCCTGGTCGCGCGTCCAGGCGAAGCGATGGTGGCGGACGACGGCGCCCAGCCCGCCGAGCAGACCGCTCGCAGGGTCGGCCGGGTCGAGGTAGGTCGTGACCTCGAGCCGGCCCTCGGCGGCGAGCGCCAGGAGCGTCCGCGTCGTCGTCGCGCCGAGAGTCGTCCGAAGACCGGACAACGACTCTCCCTCGCGCCCGGCGGGACGCAGGAGCGGCTCGCCCGCGTCCAGCAGGCGCGCGAGCCGGCGGGTGATCGCTCCGTCGTCGACGATCACGAGCCTCTCCGGCACCGCTCTCGCCAGCCGGGCCTGCACGAGGCCGGAGAACGGATCGCCGACGAGCCAATCGCCTCCCGCCCGGAACCGCGGCCACGGCAGCAACCGCCGCTCGATGCCGATGGCCGTGGCTCGCGGCATCTCCCGCGCGTGCGCGACATCGGCGGTCCGCCCGAGCTGGGGATCGCCCGCGCGCGGGATGATCGCGAGCGGCTGATCGCGCTCGTCCGCGGTGAGCGCGGCGTGCTCGAGTGCCCCGAGCAGCTGCAGGGGCGACTCGACCCACGCGGTCGTGCAGGGCACCGGCATCGACTCCCCCTCGCTCCGCCCGCTCGAAACGCAGGCTGTTGCCGCGACCGACGGTACGAGCGGCGGGTGTCGCTTCGCGGGCGTCGCGGTGAACGCGGGGCGACGGCGGGATGTCCGGGCTCCGTCCCGGGGCGCACACCGCCGCATCCCCTTTTTGTGCCATTCCCCCAACGGTGCGGCCCGGTGGCTGGTCGATAGGCTGACCCGGTGACCGACGAGACCCCTGCTCCCGACCTGTCGACGACCGCCGGCAAGATCGCCGACCTCCGCGTCCGCTACCACGAGGCCGTCACGGCGGCGGGCGAGGCTGCGATCGAGAAGCAGCACGCCAAGGGAAAGATGACCGCGCGCGAGCGCATCGACGCGCTCCTGGATCACGGCAGCTTCGTCGAGCTCGACGAGTTCGTCCGCCACCGCACGCACGCCTTCGGGATGGAGGCCAAGCGGCCCTACGGCGACGCGGTCGTCACCGGCACCGGCACGATCCACGGTCGACAGGTCGCCGTCTACAGCCAGGACTTCACGATCTTCGGCGGATCTCTCGGCGAGGTCGCCGGCGAGAAGATCATCAAGGTCATGGAGCTCGCGATCAAGACGGGCGTGCCGATCATCGGGGTCCTCGACTCCGGCGGGGCGCGCATCCAGGAGGGCGTCGTCGCCCTCGGCAAGTACGGCGAGATCTTCCGCCGCAACACTGCCGCGTCCGGCGTCATCCCGCAGATCTCGATCATCTGCGGGCCAGCGGCGGGCGGCGCGGTGTACTCCCCCGCGCTCACCGACTTCGTGCTCATGGTCGACAAGACGAGCCAGATGTTCGTGACGGGTCCCGACGTCATCAAGACCGTCACGGGAGAGGACGTCGGGATGGAGGAGCTGGGCGGCGCGCTCACCCACAACCGCGTCTCGGGCGTCGCGCACTACCTCGCCGCCGACGAGAACGATGTCTTCGACTACGCACGCACGCTGCTGAGCTACCTACCCGACAACAACCTCGCCGACCTGCCCGAGTACGCATCCGAGGCCGAGCTCGAGATCACCGACGACGACCGTCGCCTCAACACGATGGTCCCCGACAGCCCGAACCAGCCCTACGACGTGCTCGACATCATCGACCACGTCGTCGACGCGGGCTCGTTCCTGGAGGTCCAGCCTCTCTTCGCTCCGAACATCGTCATCGGCTTCGCGCGCGTCGACGGCCGCAGCGTCGGCGTGATCGCGAACCAGCCGAAGGCCATGGCAGGAACGCTCAACATCGACGCCGGTGAGAAGGCGGCGCGCTTCGTGCGATTCTGCGACGCCTTCAGCATCCCGATCCTCACCCTCGTCGATGTGCCCGGCTACCTGCCCGGCACCGACCAGGAGTGGACGGGCGTCATCCGCCGCGGCGCGAAACTGCTCTACGCCTACGCCGAGGCGACCGTCCCGCTCGTGACGGTCATCACCCGCAAGGCCTACGGCGGCGCGTACATCGTCATGGGCTCCAAGCAGCTGGGCGCCGACATCAACCTCGCCTGGCCCACGGCCGAGATCGCCGTCATGGGTGGGCAGGGCGCGGTGAACATCCTCTACCGAAATGAGATCAAGGCGGCCGAGGCAGCCGGCGAGGACGTCGCGGCGGTGCGCACGCGCCTGGCCAATGAGTACACCTACAACGTCGCGAGCCCGTTCCTCGCGGCCGAGCGCGGCGAGATCGACGGGATCATCGAGCCCGCGGCCACGCGCGTCGCGATCATCAAGGCGCTGCGAGCCTTGAAGGGCAAGCGCGCCAGCCTGCCGCCCAAGAAGCACGGGAACATCCCGCTGTGACGGCCGAGGTCGGCTCGCGGAGCGCGGATGCTCCGCTGGAGGTGCTCGTGCGCTTCGTGTCGGGCGATCCCACCGAGGAGGAGCTCGCCGCGACACAGGCCGTGATCGCCGCTGCGCTCGCCGAGCAGGCGTCGTTGGGCGCGCCGCGCAAAGCCGTGGCCGACGACCTGTGGCGCCGCGCCGCTCGAGCTCCCCGTGCCGCCGTCCACGCAGGACCGGGCGCGTGGAGCGCCTCTCGGGGCCAGCGGGGCTGCTGACGCCCGTCGGAACTCCGGCCCTTTCCGCGTGACCTGCGCGCGGGAAGTGCGGAATCCGTCGTGAGCGGTGCGGATTTCGCAACCGGGAGGGTGTCGAGACGCCGAATCGCTACCCCCGGACGGGGGATGTACCCCGGTATCGAGCAGGATTCAGTCCCACACTCCCGGAAACTCGGGCAACAGAGCGATCGGGGTACGGAAAATGTACCCCGGCAGTCCCCCAAAATGACGACTGCGCAGACCTCGTCCTGGCGGCACTATTGCAGGTAATCGGTGCGGCTCTCTCTGAGCGCACCACCCTTCACCGGCCGAATAGGGTAATCGGCCGGGTGATTGGGGGGCGAGTTAGATCCGCATTCGGGTTGTGGGTCTAACTCGATACGTTGCGAAGGGCCGGAGATGGGTACTCCGGCCCTTCGATCGTTAACGGGCATCCGTCCGTCGGACGCGCCCGAGGCGGACGACCAGCGGTCAGGACGACCGGCGGGCGGATGGCCGCGGAATCTCCAGCCAGAGGTCGACCGCGTCGTCCTCGTCGTCCTCCTCCTCGGCCGACCCGAGGTCGCGCGCCGAGCCGTCGCCCACGGGCGTGAGTCCGACGACCGTGACCGCGATCTCCGAGTCCGCCGGTGCGGTACGGGCGATGATGCGTCGCGCGCCGGTTCCCCGGATCGCGACCGCGAGCTGGTCGAGGATCAGCTCGTGCTCCTCCGGGTCCACGCCGTCGAGACCGCCCTCGTCGAAGAGGGTGACGGTCGCTCCGCGCCGGCGCGCGGCCATGACCTGCGCCCGGACAGCATCGTTGAGCAGCTCCCGCCCGCGGATCTCGTCGCGGATCGCCGCCTCGAGGTAGAGGCACTCGCGGCGCTGCTCCTCCGAGAGCTCGCCGCCCGACCGCTCGATCACGCGCAGCATGGGAGCCGCCATCGTGCTCGTCTGGCCGAGCCGGAACTGCCGCTCGTAGAGGTGGGCCTCCTGCGCGGCCTGCCAGTCGGTCGCCTCGCGCTCGGCCTGAGCGAATCGCTGGGCGTCGAGCGAGGCCTTCGCGAGCGCTCGGCTGAGGATGTGAGAGATGGCCACCCACGCCGCCGACCCGATGACACCGATGCTCAGAAGCAGGCCGGGGCCGCCCCACCAGATCGTCTGGACGACGAGGAGCACGATGCCGGCCCAGGCGAACAGGTGGCGCTTGCGCGTCGAGGTGATGGTCAGGAGAGTGCCGATCGCGGCGACGTACCAGGTCGCGTAGCCGAGCCCGCCCTCCCTGGCCGGGTCCAGCTGCGGTGTGATGAGCAGCGTCATGCTCACGCACACCGCGACGTTGAGCGCGGCCATCCACACGGGCATCCGCTCGGGCTGGCCCGGCAGGAGGCTGATCGTGGAGGCGAGAGCGTAGAGGACCATGGCCGCGAGCACGGCGAGCGGGTTGGAGGGGATGTCTATCGTGTACAGGCCGAGCACGATGTGGTACCCGGAGAACAGGGCGGCCATCGTGACGATGAGCGCGCGGGGCACCCCGATCCTCATCGGGCCCCCCCGATGGTCTCGGCCGCAGAGGACTCATCGATCGCAGGAGCGAACACGGGCCAGCGCACCACCACGACCGTTCCGGTGCCCGGCGCGGCCCGGACCTCCGCGGCGCCTCCGGCGTTCGCGACGCGCTCGATGATCGATCGGCGGACGCCGAGCCGCTCGCCCGGCACCCTCGCGAGGTCGAAGCCCCTGCCCGCGTCGCCGACCTCGATCTCGATCGCGCCACCCTGGACGCCGGCGACCCGCAACCAGCGACGCACCTCCGGACCGCCCGCGTGCTGGATGGAGTTGACCATCGCCTGCACGGATGCCGAGTAGAGCGCTTCGGCCTGGGCTGCGGGCACGATGCGCGTGTCGAGCGATCGGACGCGGATGGAGAACGGCACCGACATCTCGCGTGCGGCGCGGACGATGCGATCGGCGACCTGGCGGAAGCGAACCGTGCTGCCGTCGTCAGGCGTCGCGAGCGCGGCCTCCTCGAGGTGTCGCATCGCATTGGCCGCCATGGTCGCAGCGAGCTGCTTCTCCTCCCGCGACTCGGCCCGGGCCGCCGAGAGGAACGTCGTCAGGACGCTGTCGTGGACGATCGCATCGACGTGGACGCGCTCGACCTCCGTCGCGTGCTGCCGCACCGCGTACGAGTACCGGTCGAGCGCCGTGCCCTGGGCGTCGTCGACCGAGCTCGACGCGGCGCGGGTCATCGTGATGATGACGAGGACGGCGCCCCCGAGGATGACGGCGTAGACGGCGTTGAAGAGCCCCAGCTCCCACGGACCGCCGCCGCCCGCGGGCAGCGCGCGGATGATGCCGTATATGAAGGGAACGACGAAGAGGTACACGAGCGCGCCACGGACGCTCAGACCGATCGCCGCGCTCGCGGTCGCCACCGTCGTCAGCAGGTACAGCCAGTGATCGCCCTCCTGCGGGTTCGCCGGGTCAGCGAGGAAGTGGGGCCAGGTGAGCAGCGCCAGCACGTACACAGCGGCGACGATGCGGTGGGCTCCGACGACGAAGCGCTTGAGCATGGAGCACACCAGCGACAGCAGAAGAGAGCCGTAGAGCGCACCGATCGCGATCGTGGCCCAGAACGGCTGCGCGAGCCCGTACTGCGGGATGACCAGCAGGAGCGCCTGGATGCCGAAGACCACGCCGAACCACGCGACCGAGCGGGATAGGACGGTGTCGACCCGCTTGCGGCTGATCGGCTGACGCGGCTGCTTCGCCGCGCTTGGAGCCGGCTCAGGCCGAGTCATCGCCGTCGTTGTCGAGGCCCGGGAGGATGCCGTCCTCCACGGCGCGGCGCAAGAGGTCGACCTTCGTCGGCGCCGGTCTTCCGACTTCGACGTACTTCGCACGGATCCGGTCGAGGTACTCGCGCGCCGTCGAGTAGCCGATGCCCAGCTGCTGCGCGGCGAGCTTGAGCGGCAGGCCCGAGGCGTAGAGGTGGAGGATCTCGCGCTCGCGCCGACCGAGCTGCGCCTTGGCGAAGTCGCGGTCGGCATCGATCGCGCTCGCCCACTCGAGGTTGTTGAGCACCTCGCCCCGCGCGACGGTCTCTGCCGCGGCGATGACGGTCTTGGTCGCCGATGACTTGGGAATGACGCCGGCAGCCCCTGCAGCGAGGGCCTCGCGCACGCTCGCGACCCGGTCGGCGATCGAGTGCACGAGCACAGCCGAGCCGGTGGCCTGCACGGCCTTGACGTTCTCGGTCACGCTCGAGCCGTCGCCGAGCGACAGATCGAGGACGACGACATCGACCTCGCCCGAGCCCAGGCCCTCGACGAACTCGGGGACGGTCGCGGCGGCGAGCACGAACTCGAAGCCCGTGTTGGTGAAGGCGGCCTGGAGGCCGAGGCGGACGGACTCGTGGTCGTCGACCACGGCGATCCGGACCTTCTTCCCCTGGGGTGCGACCACGACGACGTTCTACTTCCCTGAGCGGCTCGGAGCGCACCGTCGGGCTGCGGTGCTCGCCCCATGCTAGTCGCCCGAGGTGCCTCGGGCCGTGCCGCGCCGCGCCGGTGAAGACGCCTGGTCGCCGGTCGTCGACGCGAGAATCAGTCGCGGACGAGCGACGCCACGGCCTCGACATGGTGGGTGTGCGGGAAGAGATCGAAGGCGCGCAGCCGCGCGAGTCGGTACCCGTGCTGGGCGGCGAGCGCGACATCCCGGGCGAGCGCGACGGGATCGCACGCGACGTAGACGAGCTGAGCGGGCGAGAGTCGACCGAGCGCCGCCATGACCTCGGTGCCGGCTCCCGCGCGCGGCGGGTCGAGGACGACGGTCGCCGCCCGCAGACGCGCGCGCTCGGCCGCGCTCGCCGACTGCTCGAGCTCGCGCAGGAAGCGGTCCACGCGCCCGGTCACGGCCGCGGCGCCCACCCATTCGGCGAGGTTCTCGGCCGCGCGCTCGGTCGCGCGCTCATCCGCCTCGACGCTCGTGACGCGCGTCGAGGCGCCGAATCGGTCGCCGACGGCCGCGGCGAGGAGCCCGACCCCGCCGTAGAGGTCGAGGTTCGCTGCCCGAGGGTCGAACGCGGCATCGTCGATCGCGGCCTGCACCGCGGCCGTGAGCGCCGCGGGAGCCTCCCGGTGCACCTGCCAGAACCCGGTGTCGTCGAGGCGGAAGGTTCTCTCGCCGACGCGCTCACTGATGACCGTCGGCTTCTGCTCGCCGAGCACGAGGCGCGCGTCGCCGACCGTGGGGGCGAGCACGTCGACCGTGCCAAGGCCCGTGAAGCGCTCGCTGAACGGCGTCGCGGCCTGGACCGCGGGAGAGGCGAGCGGAGCATCCGTCACCGGGATCACCGTGTGCGAGCGGCTCGCCATCGGACCGATGCGGCCCTCGTCGTCGACGTGGAGGCGGATGCGCGTGCGCCATCCGAGCCCGTTCGCGGCGTGGTCGCCCGGGAGCTGCTCGACCCTGACGTCGCTCTCGACGCCGGCCATGCGCTGCAGCGACTCGGCGAGGACCTGGCGCTTGAGCTCGCGCTGGTGACTGAGCGCTATGTGACCGAACTCGGCGCCGCCGGCCCGCTGCCGGGGGTCGCGGGCAATGCTCGCGACGGGCCAGACATGGTCGCGGCGGTGCTCGCTCGGCGCCAGCACCTCGATCGCATCGGCGCGCCAGAAGCTCTTCTTGCGGTCATCGGAGATGCGCGCGCGCACCGTCTCACCCGGGATCGCGTCGGCCACGAAGACCACCCGCCCGTCGAGCCGGCCCACCGAGATGCCGCCGTGCGCGATGCGCTCCACCGTCAGTTCGACCTCGCGGCCGGTGTTCTCTCCCATGCGCCCCAGCCTAGGTGCGGGCGACCACCCGGAACTCAGGCCTCGGGGCGGCAGGCGCCCGATCGGGGGGCCATCCGCGCCGGGCCCGCCTGAGTTGCGAGCGACCGCCCGTAGCATCGAGGCGTGCGCCTCATCCTCGCCTCGACCTCGCCCGCCCGCCTCGCGACGCTGCGCGCCGTCGGCATCGATCCGGTCGCCATCGCTCCGCTCGTCGACGAGGATGCGGCGGTCGCCGCCGCGGGCCCGCTGACGGCCGCCGAGATGGTCCAGCTGCTCGCACGCCTCAAGGCCGAGGCGGTGCTCGACCCGGGCGTGTGCGGCGGCGCCGGGTTCGCGCCCTCCGACCTCGACGGGTTCATCCTGGGCGGCGACTCGGCGTTCGAGCTCGACGGCACCGTGTACGGCAAGCCGCACGAGCCCTCGATCGCGCGCGAGCGGTGGCTCGCCCAGCGCGGGCGCAGCGGAGTCCTGCACTCCGGGCACTGGCTCATCGACCACCGCGGGGGCGAGCTGCGCGGCGCTGTCGGCCGCTCCTCGAGCGCCGTCGTGCACTTCGCCGACGACATCGAGGAGTCGGAGATCGACGCGTACATCGCCACGGGCGAGCCGCTCACGGTGGCCGGCGCGTTCACGATCGACTCGAAGGGCGCCGGCTTCATCGAGCGCATCGAGGGCGACCCGCACACGGTCGTCGGTCTCTCCGTGCCGCTCGTGCGCAAGCTCGTGCACGAGCTCGGCGGGCGGTGGACGGAGCTTTGGAACCGTTGACGACGGCCTCCACGGCCGGATGGCACGGGCATCCGCCGCCTGTGACCCTCTGCAAGGGATTCGCCCGGCTTTTGTTAGAGCGCGCCAAACGGGGGGTGCGGGGCGGCCCCTAGGGTAGAGAACCATGGCCCGCATCTCGAAGGTACTCATCGCGAACCGCGGCGAGATCGCCGTCCGCGTCATCCGCGCCGCTCGCGACGCGCGCCTCGGCACCGTCGCCGTCTACGCCGACCAGGACCGCGATGCGCGCCACGTCAAGCTCGCCGACGAGGCCTACGCCCTCGGCGGCTCGACGAGCGCCGACACCTACCTCGTGATCGAGAAGCTGCTCTCCGTGGCCCGCCGCTCGGGAGCCGACGCCGTGCACCCCGGCTACGGGTTCCTGGCCGAGAATTCGGATTTCGCTCGCGCCGTTATCGATGCAGGCCTCATCTGGATCGGCCCCTCCCCCGAGGCGATCGACGCGCTCGGCGACAAGGTCAAGGCGCGCCACATCGCCGAGAAGGTCGGTGCACCGCTTGCGCCCGGCACCCTCAACCCCGTCTCGGGCGCCGAGGAGGTGCTCGACTTCGTCGACGTGCACGGCCTCCCCGTCGCGATCAAGGCCGCGTTCGGGGGCGGGGGCCGGGGCCTCAAGGTCGCCCGCACCCGCGAGGAGGTGCCGGAGCTCTTCGACTCCGCCACCCGCGAGGCGATCGCGGCCTTCGGTCGCGGCGAGTGCTTCGTCGAGAAGTACCTCGACAAGCCGCGCCACGTCGAGACCCAGTGCCTCGCCGATGCGCACGGGAACGTCGTCGTCATCTCGACGCGCGACTGCTCGCTGCAGCGCCGCCACCAGAAGCTCGTCGAGGAGGCGCCCGCGCCGTTCCTGACGGCCGAGCAGACGGAGCTGCTGTACACGTCATCGAAAGCGATCCTGCGGGAGGTCGGCTACGTCGGGGCGGGCACGTGCGAGTTCCTCATCGGCTCGGACGGCACCGTCTCGTTCCTCGAGGTGAACACGCGCCTTCAGGTCGAGCACCCCGTCTCGGAGGAGGTCACGGGCATCGACCTCGTCCGCGAGCAGTTCCGCGTCGCCGAGGGCCAGGAGATCGGCTACGACGACCCCGTCGCACACGGCCACTCGATCGAGTTCCGCATCAACGGAGAGGACCCGGGGCTGAATTTCATGCCCATGCCCGGCCCCGTTCACGCTCTGCGCTTCCCCGGCGGCCCGGGCGTGCGGGTCGACTCGGGCGTCACGACCGGCGACGTCATCTCCGGCGCCTTCGACTCGCTTCTTGCGAAGCTCATCGTGACGGGCAAGACCCGTGAGGATGCCCTCGAGCGCTCGCGCCGCGCTCTCGCCGAATTCGAGGTGGCCGGCCTGCCCACCGTGCTTCCGTTCCACCGCGCAGTCGTCGACGACCCCGCGTTCGCGCCCGCCGACGGCGCTCCCTTCACGGTGTTCACGCGGTGGATCGAGACCGAGTTCGACAACCGGCTCGAGCCCTGGAGCGGCTCGCTCGCCGACGAGGTGTCGGCGCCTGCCGCGCGCCACACGGTCGTCGTCGAGGTCGGCGGCAAGCGCCTGGAGGTGTCGCTGCCCGATTCGCTCATGCCGAGCGGAGCATCCCGCGCCCAGACCGCCCTCGCCGTCGCCCCACGCCGCCGGGGAGGCACGGCGGTCGCGATCGGCGCGTCGGGCGACGCGGTGAAGAGCCCGATGCAGGCCACGGTCGTGAAGCTCGCCGTTGCCGAAGGCGACAGGGTCGTCACGGGCGACCTCGTCGCCGTGCTCGAGGCGATGAAGATGGAGCAGCCGATGACGGCGCACAAGGACGGCACGGTCTCCGGGGTGAACGCGACGGTCGGCGAGACGGTCGCCGCGGGCCACGTGCTCCTCACGATCGCCGACTAGCGGCCGCGCCCGCGCCCGCGCGGCCGACCCCGCGCGCCCGACCCCGCGCGCCCGACCCCCACTTGAGTGCGAAAGTTGCAGTTGTGCGCGGAATTTTGGGCGCTGATGCGACTTTTCGGCTCAACTGCCATCGCAGGGCACCCCGAGTCGCATGATCGCCGACCTCATGAGATCGCGCGACCTCGACGTCCGCCAGTCCCATCGCCCGAAGGCGCGGACGCGGGGGCGGATGTCGTCCTCCCGAAGCTTCTCGTCATAGACAGCCTGTGCAGGGGTCCGGCCGGCGAGGTAGCGCGCGTCGGAGTACTTGGCGCGTCCGTCGAACTCGGCGACGGCTCCGAACTCCGGCCACCCGAAGTCGGTGTGCCACGTTTGGCCCGAGACGCCCACGACCGCGAACTGCAGCTCGGGAGCCGGCGCACCCAGCAGGTGCATCGTGGCCCGACTGAGAGACTCCCCTGGCCGGTCGGCTCGCTCGTCGGCGAAGCCGATGACCCGTCGGGCTCGCGCGCTCCCCGGCCCCGTCGCGAGCTCCTCGAGCTCGTCCTCGAGTTCTGCACGGAGTGACGTCACTGTCTGCCCTGCATGCGCGCCATGTGCGACGGCGAAGAGGGCGGCGTCGGCGAGCGCAACTCCCGCCGGGAACGGACTCGTCGCGGCGACGTCGACGACTGTCCTGGCGAGTGAGGTCACCGGGAGACCGAGACGCTCGCGCAGCGCTCCCGGGCCGCGACGCGCCCGATGCCGTCGGAGGCTGCGGGTCGACGCCAGCATGCTCGCGGCCGGCACCGTCGAGTGCACGGCGGCCGGCCAGGAGTCGACCGAGGGCAGCCCCCACAGCGCGGCGGCCGACCAGTGGGACAGCACGTCGAGTCGGTGCAGCCTGGAACCCACAGCGACGACGCGCAGCAGGTACCGGTCGTCCTGGCTGAGTTCCTTCAGCCGAGACGCCGCGATGTGGACGCCGGGGTGCAGCCGACGCATCGAACCGGAAGCGAGTGCGCGGTATGTCACCGCTCGCTCACCGCGGTCGACGACTTCGCTGATCAGAGTGAGCGACTGGCGCATTTCCTCGGGCAAGAACATCCCCCGAGTGTGGCCAGTGCGCGTCCGCCAGCGGCGCGGCGCGCCCGTCGCCGGGGACGCAGGGGCGGCGCCGGCGACTCTGGAGGAGCTGCGTTCGACCTCGCGAACGTCGCACGTGAGCGGAAAAATCACGCTTGAGTCAGAACTTTCCGGCTCAACTGCGACTTTCGGGCGCAACCGCGGGCCGGAGGCGCGCGGGCGCCGCCCCGCTACTCGCGGATGACGTGCATCGCTCGCGCGGCATCCGTGATGCCCCCCGAGAGCGAGGGGTAGACGCTCATCGCCGACGCGAGCTGGTCGACCGTGAGCCGGTGCTCGACCGCGAGCGCGATCGGCAGGATCAGCTCGGAGGCCCGCGGCGCAACGACGACCCCGCCGATGACGGTTCCGGAGGTGCGCGAGGCGAAGAGCTTGATGAAGCCCTCCTTGATGCCCTGCATCTTCGCGCGCGGGTTCGCCGCGAGCGGCAGCTTGAAGACGGTGC
>NZ_JACGWX010000008.1 GCF_014137945.1 Microcella alkalica | reverse complement strand
ATGTCGATCTGCTCGCGCCAGTCGGTCTGCCCGAGCGTCTGCTCGCCGCCCATGCGCGTGTAGCCGCGGAAGTGGGGGCTCATGATGTTCTCGATCGCGAGCTTGTCCTCTTCCGGCAGCGCGAAGAAAGCCCGCGCGGTGTCGAGGGCGCGGGCGATGAGCTCGGTCGGGACGCCGTGGCCGACGAGGTAGAAGAAGCCGACCTCGTGGGTCGCGCGCCGCAGCTCGTCGCGGAATCGGGCGGCGTCGGCGTCGGTCCCGTCGAGGAGGGACAAGTCGAGGACGGGCAGGGTGAGGGCAGATGCGGGGGTCGTGGTCATGAGGATCGGTGCCTTTCGCAGGGAGCGGTGCCGGGCATCCGTTCGGTCAGGATGCGGGCGGCCGCGAGAGTCGTCGAGGGGTGCGCGGGATGCGCGGAAGGAGACTGGTCGGTCAGAGAGACGAGCGACAACAGCAACGACGACACAGGAAGCGACTCATGATGCCTCGACAGTAGCAAAGAGAATCGACTCGTGGCGACACCCGAAAACGGCGGTGGGGAATCGAGGAGATCTCGTTCGTTCCGGGAGCGTTCCGCCTGGTCCGGGGGCACTGGCGGCGGCAGCGAGGGTGTGCCTACACTTTTGCACACCCTGCATATATGCCTGGCCTGCACCTCCGGCTCGGGACATCACCGGCCGGAACGGAGACTCCACGTGTCCTTCACCAACTCGCTCGACACCGCGCGCCTCGTGCGCGTCGCCGCCTCGCTCGGTCTCGACAGCGACCCCGACTTCGATCTTGCGGCGCACCCCGTGATGCTGGTGCCTCGCGTCCACTCCCCGTACTTCGCCGAGTGGGAGTTCGACCTCCCGACCCGCGGCAGCGGCTACTTCGACGACGAGGCGGCGGCTCCCGTTCAGGCTGCGATCGCCTCGTGACCCCGACATCGCCTCCGCTGCGGGAACGCAAGCGGGCGGCGATGCTCGAGCAGCTCGAGCGCGCGGCGGTCGAGCTCGCGGCCGAGCACGGCTACGACGCCGTGACGATCGAGATGATCTGCGAAGCCTGCATGACCTCGCCCCGCACCTTCTACAACTACCTCGGGTCGAAGGAAGCGGCCATTCTGGGCCCGCGCACGCCCTTCGCCTCGGAGGAGCAGGTGGAGCGGTTCGTTCATGAGCCGACCGACGACATCCTCGTCGACTTCCTCAGCATGGTGATCGACTCGCTCACCGAGAACACGATCGACCCCGAGCTCTACCAGCTGCGCCAGCGCGTCATCTACACGACGCCCGAGCTGTCGGCGAAGCGCCTCGCGATCGACGGCGAGCTCGAGGGTCGGTACCGGGCGGTCGTGGTGCAGCGATTCCGCGCAGCGGGGCGCACGGATGCGACGGATGCCGAGCTCGAGGACGAGGCGCACATGGTCATCGCGCTCACGCGCGGGGTACTGACCTACACGGCCGCGAAGTGGTACGAACCGGGCTTCGATCGCACGGTGCGCGAGCTCATCGAGGACTCGATCGTGCTGGTCCGTCGCGTTCTGAAGGGATCCTCCTAACTCTCGACACATACCCCAGGGGGGTATACGGTATCGGCATGAGCACGCATGCCGAGCACACGCACAATCAGACACACCAGTACGCGCCGAGCGCTGACCACGGCGACCACGGCGACCACGTCGACCAGTTCCGCCGACTCTTCTGGTGGAACCTCCTCCTCGCCGTCCCCGTCATCGCCTTCAGCACGATGTTCGCGATGATCGTGGGCTACGAGCTCCCGAGCATCCCGGGCATCGAGTGGATCTCGCCCGTCCTCGGCCCCGTCATCTTCGCCTGGGGCGGCCGACCGTTCCTCGCGGGCGCCGTCGACGAGCTCAAGGCCCGTCGCCCGGGCATGATGCTGCTGATCGCGCTCGCGATCACGACGGCGTTCATCTCCAGTTTGGGCGCGAGCCTCGGCCTGCTGCCGCATGAGCTCGAATTCTGGTGGGAGCTCGCCCTCCTCGTCGTCATCATGCTGCTCGGCCACTGGATCGAGATGCGCTCGCTCGCCCAGACCACGAGCGCCCTCGACTCGCTCGCGGCGCTCCTCCCCGACGAGGCCGAGCGCATCACCGACTCCGGCACCGAGACGGTCGCCCCGAGCGACCTGCGCCTCGGCGACCGCGTCATCGTGCGCCCCGGCGCCCGCGTGCCCGCCGACGGCCGCATCGTCGAGGGCTCGGCCGCGTTCGACGAGTCGATGATCACGGGCGAGTCCCGCGCCGTCCAGCGTGAGGCCGGCGACCCGGTCGTCGCCGGAACCGTGGCGACCGACTCGGGCGTGCGCATCGAGATCACGGCCGTCGGCGACGACACGGCCCTCGCGGGCATCCGCCGCCTCGTCGAGACGGCGCAGAACTCGACGTCGCGGGCCCAGCGCCTCGCCGACACGGCCGCCGCGTGGCTGTTCTGGTTCGCGCTCGGCGCCGCCGCGATCACCGCGATCGTCTGGTTCGCCCTAGGGATGCCCGGCGACGCGGTCGTCCGCACCGTCACCGTGCTCGTCATCGCCTGCCCCCACGCGCTCGGCCTCGCGATCCCGCTCGTCGTGTCGATCGCCACCGAGCGCGCGGCCCGCGGCGGCGTGCTCGTCAAGGATCGCCTCGCGCTCGAGAGCATGCGCACCGTCGACGCCGTCCTGTTCGACAAGACCGGCACCCTGACGAAGGGCGCCCCGACCGTGACCGCCGTCGAGACCGCGGGCGAGCACACGGCGGACGAGCTGCTGGGTCTCGCCGCCGCCGCGGAGGGCGACAGCGAGCATCCCCTTGCCGCCGCCATCGTGCGTGCGGCCGCTGAGCGCGGGACCGTCGTTCCGGCTGCCACCGGCTTCGGCTCGAGCCCCGCGACGGGCGTCACCGCGACGGTCGACGCCCGTACGGTGAGCGTCGGCGGGCCGAGCATGCTCGAGCGGCACGGCGCGGCCGAGCTGCCGGTCGCTGACGCGTGGCGCGAGCAGGGGTCGATCATCCTGCACGTGCTCATCGACGACGAGGTCGTGGGGGCGCTCGCGCTCGCCGACGAGGTCCGCTCCGAGTCGCGGCAGGCGGTCGACGCGTTGCACGAGCGCGGGCTCACCGTCGTCATGATCACCGGCGATGCGGAGGCCGTCGCGCAGTCGGTCGCCGCCGAGCTCGGCATCGATCGCGTCTTCGCGGGCGTGCGACCGGAGGACAAGGCGGCGAAGGTCGCCGAGCTGCAGAAGGAGGGGTTGCGCGTCGCGATGGTCGGCGACGGCGTCAACGACGCCCCGGCGCTCGCGCAGGCCGACGTCGGCATCGCGATCGGCGCCGGCACCGATGTCGCGATCGGCTCGGCCGGGGTGATCCTCGCGAGCGACGACCCGCGCTCGGTCCTCTCGGTCATCGAGCTGTCGCGTGCGAGCTACCGCAAGATGAAGCAGAACCTGTGGTGGGCAGCCGGCTACAACCTCGTCTCGGTGCCGCTCGCGGCGGGTGCGCTCGCGCCCCTCGGGTTCATCCTGCCCATGTCGGTTGGAGCGCTCCTGATGTCGGCCTCGACGATCGTCGTCGCGCTCAACGCGCAGCTCCTGCGCCGCCTCGACCTGCGCCCCGATCGCCTCGGTCGGTAGCGGAGAATTCGCTCTGGCGGCCCGAGCCGCACAGCGGCAGAATGTGGCCGATCGGTGTCTCGACGGGGAGGTGGGGGATGGGCGTGCTCGCCTACAGCGCGGAGCGAATGAGCTTCTACTTCGACGACGAGGTCCTCGCGCACGTTCAGGTGGTCGCGACCGCCAAGCTGCGTCGACATGAGCCGTTCTTCCTGTCGTGGCGTGACCCGCAGGCGGTCGGAGGCGGCCGCAGCGCGATCTGGTTGCATCCATCCATTCCTCTGTCGTTCCACTTCGACTCGCACGATCGCCCGCCTCTCGATCGGCAGCTGCTGGAGGAGATGGCGATCTCGGCGAGCGGGGCCGGCGGCCTCGACCTCTCCGACGAGGCGCACCTCAGCCGCACCGCGATGCCCTCGCACAACGCGATGAAGAGGCACGACCTGCCGATGACGGTCTGAGGGATCATCCATCGGAACGGAGCCCAGGCCGGCCCGGTAGCATGCGGGCACACCGTCGACCTCTCGCCCTCGCGGCACCACCGGAAGGATTCTCCACGATGGGAACCCTGATCTACGGCTCGATCGGCCAGCAGTTCGAGTTCGACGACCGCGTCCTCGCGCACCTGCAGGCGCTCTTCTCCGCCAAGCTCCGCCGCGGTGAGAGCTTCTTCCTCAACTGGCGCGACCCGCAGAGCGTCGGCGACGGGCGCAGCGCCGTCTGGATCGACAACTCCGTCCCCCTGTACTTCAAGTATTCGAGGGCCGCCCACGGCCCGCTCGATCGCGAGTGGCTCGAGGAGATGGCGGTCGCGGCCCTCGGCCCTCAGGGCCTCGACCTCTCCGACGATCCGCGGATGAAGCGCCAGGTCACAGCGAAGGGCAACAGCGTCAAGCGCAAGGATGCCCACTAGGGCTCCACGATGACGGTCGCCTCCCGCATCATCACTGGCCTCGCACTCGGCGCCGGCCTCACCGCGGCGAGCTGGTTCGCGGCCCGCGCCGCGTCTCCCGCGGTCCGCTCGTGGCGGCAGGGCACGGGCGAGCTGCAGGTCGCCGGCCCGCTCGGGGTCCGCGTGTTCGGCGAGGGCGAGACCGTCGTGCTGCTGCTGCCCGGCATCGCCGCGTCGCAGCTGTTCTTCGGCGACGCCTACGACCGGCTCGGGGAGCACGCGACGGTCGTCGTCGCCGACCCGCTCGGCTTCGGCGACTCGATGGTCCACGGCACGGCGGGCGAATCCGTCTCGCTCGCGAGCCATCTGGCCGCTCTCGATGCGGCTCTCGACGGGCTCGGCCTCGGCGACCGGCCGACGGTCGTCGTCGGCCACTCGATGGGCGGGAGCCTCGCGATCCAGTGGGCGGCGACGGCATCGACGACGCGCGCCGTGGTCGCCTTCGACGCCCCTCTGTACCGCTCTCGCGCCGAGGCCGACGAGCGCGTGGCCGGCATGGG
Organism: Microcella alkalica; assembly: GCF_014137945.1. Classification (GTDB taxonomy): domain Bacteria; phylum Actinomycetota; class Actinomycetes; order Actinomycetales; family Microbacteriaceae; genus Microcella; species Microcella alkalica. Next base: position 65,601 of record NZ_JACGWX010000008.1, on the reverse strand, counting down.
CTGGTTCGAGGCGCTCATGGCGAGCGGCCCCATCGCCGAGCGCACGTGCGCGTGGGTCTGCGAGAACCGCGACAGCGCCGCGCGTCTCGCCGTCGCCCTCAACCCCGACCTGCCGGCGCCGATCGCGCGCGCCGGCGTGCGGCACACGTGGGAGGCCTACACGCGCAGCTTCGATGCCCTCGTCGCGGGCCAGACCTGGGAGGGTGCGCTCGCCCACCTCGACGAGCGCGGCATCCCCGTGATGCTCGTCGACGGCGACCGCGACCCGGTGCCCGTCCCGGGCCGCGCGGTCGAGCTGGCCGAGCGCTTCCCGAGCGTCTCGGCCCGCCGTCTTCACGGTCGCCATGACCTCCCGCTCGCCGACCCCGCGGCCTGCGCGGGCGTCATCGAGGGGATGCTCCTCTCGGCCGACCGCGCCGCCCGACTCTGACGGCTCGCGCGACGGCCGCGACTCAGAGCCCGTAGCTGCGCGTCGGGTCGGCGAGGAAGTGCCAGCCGATCCACCACCACGTGGCGACGAGCGCGATCCGGATGCTGCGGTCGCCCATCGCCGCCGCGATCGTGTCGCTGAGCGGCTCGACGCGTCCGATGCCGCGGCGCGCGACGACGTCCACGGCGATGGCCGCCACGATCACGGCGACGTAGCCCGCGATCGTGATCGCCCGCGTGAGCTCGACATCGATCACGACGTCGATCACGAGGCCGACTCCGCCCGCGCGGGCGCGATGCGCGGGGTCGCGCGTCGCTCGGCCGCGCCGGCGACGAGCCAGACGCCGGCCGCGAGCCACGCCGCCGCGAGCAGCGCGCGGCTCGGGTCGAAGTCGACGGCGGGCTCGAGCAGCAGCGACACCGTCGGGAAGCCGATCCAGCCACGCGGCACGGCGACCGAGAGGATGTACGCGAGCGCCTCCCAGACGCACAGCGCGACACCGATCGTGCTCCATGCGATCCGCGACCGGCGCCGCGACTCGAGCGAGCTCTGCCGGGCGGTCGGGGCGCGATCCCACACGAGCGCGATGGCCGCGATGCCGAGCCCCGCGGCGAGCGCGATGCTCGCCGCGCCCGTGCGCGGAGCGAGCACGAGGGCGAGGCCGGCGACGAGCGCGGCACCGACGACGAGGGCGAGACGGGGCGCGAAGGGCGGCCGCGTCGATGCCGGGAGGGATTCGGCGGCTGCGGGCCGCCGCATCCGCACGATGCGCTCGATGACGAGGCCGGCGGTGATGGCGGTGAAGATCACGCCGTCGATGGGGGCGCCGCGCCAGAACTGGAACACCGACATGGTCGCGAGCGTGACGACCCAGAGCACGACGCTCGCCGGCCAGGCGGGGGCCGAGGCGCGAGGCGGGGCGGCGGTTCGCGTCACGCCGTCAGCCTAGGGCCGAGACGGGCTCACGGCGCGCTAGGCCAGCGGCCACCCCGTGTACGCCTCGGCGAGGTACGTCTGACCCGCCGTCGACTCGACGACCGAGCGCAGCTCGCCGAGCTGGCGGCGGCGGTCGAAGTCGGAGGCGTCGTCGGTCACGTGCAGCATCGTCGTCATCCACCACGAGAAGTGCTGCGCCTTCCAGATGCGCTGCATCGCGCGCTCCTCGAACGCGTCGATCAGGCGAGCGTCGTTCTCCTGCAGCAGGGCTCGCAGGGCGACGTGCAGCAGCGCGACGTCGGCGACGGCGAGGTTCATGCCCTTCGCGCCGGTGGGCGGCACGGTGTGCGCGGCGTCGCCGATGATCGCGATCTGGTTCTTGCGCATGCCGTGCGCGACGAAGCTGCGGAAGCGCAGCACATCGCGCTGGAAGATGGGGCCCTCGATGAGGGTCGTGCCCGGCACTCGCTTCTGCATGTTCTCCCACACCTCGGCCTCGCTGAGCGAGGCGGGGTCGAGCTCGGGGTCGCACTGGAAGTACATGCGCTGCACGGTCTCGCTGCGCTGGCTGATGAGCGCGAAGCCGTCGGGCGAGTTGCTGTAGATGAGCTCGTCCGAGCTGGGAGGGGCCTCGCACAGGATTCCGAACCAGGCGAACGGGTACTCGCGGAAGTAGCCGCCCTGGCTCGAGCCGACGACCGAGGGGCGCACGACGCTGCGCGAGCCGTCGGCTCCGACGACGAAGTCGGCCTCGATGGCGAGCTCCTCGCCGTCGGCGTCGGTCGCGAGCACGCGCGGGCGCTCGGGGCTCGACTCGTCGATGCCGGTGACGGTGACGCCGAAGCGCAGATCCTGACCGGCGGCGACCCGCGCGGCGATGAGATCCTTGAGCACCTCGTGCTGAGGGTAGAGCCAGGCGCTGCGGCCCGTGAGCGCCGGGAAGTCGATGCGGTGCCCCTCGCCCTCGAAGCGCAGCTCGATGCCGTCGTGGCGGTGGCCGACGGTGCGGGCGCGACTGTGCTCGCCGAGGCGGTCGAGCAGCTCGACCGTGCCCTGCTCGAGGATGCCGGCGCGGATGGTGCTCTCGATCTCGCCGCGCGTGCGCAGGTCGACGACGATCGAGTCGATGCCGTGCTCGTCGAGCAGGTGGGCGAGCAGCAGGCCGGCGGGCCCGGCGCCGACGATGGCGACGGGGGTGCGCAGGGTCGTGGTCATGGGGTCTCCTTCGACGGGGCCACAAGGGAGGGCGCGCTCAGTGTGCGACGGCGCTCAGGCCGCGCAGAGCATCCGTCTCATTGATCGGGATGCCCGTCGACCAACGGTGCCGTCGGTGCCTGCTCTTCAGGGCCGACGCGTCACGAGCGCACGCCGAGGGCCCGCTCGATCTCGCGCCGCCCGCGGTGCAGCTCGTCGAGCGCAGCGGAGGTCGGGGCGTCGCGCGGCAGCACGACCGAGAGCGCCGCAACGACCGTGCCCGTCTCATCGCGCACGGGCACCGCGACGCCCGTCGAGACCAGTTCGATCGAGCCGCGCGCGACGGCGTGGCCGAGCGTGCGCACCTCGGCGAGCTTGCGCCGCAGGGCCGCCGGGTCGGCGATGGTCTCGGGCGTCAGGCGGGCGAGCCTGCCGGCGAGCATCCGCTCCTGCAGGTCGCGCGTGCCGTAGGCCAGCAGCACGAGCCCGGAGGACGAGGCGTGCAGGGGAAGGCGCCCGGCGATGCGCGTGACGTTCGAGCCCGAGGTCGGGCCGCTGAGCCGTTCGAGGAAGAGCGCCTCGTCCTGCTCGAGCACAGCGAGCTGCGTGTGCTCGCGGATGCGCGCCTGCACTCTCTCCATCGCGGGCATCGCCGCCTGGCGAAGTCGCAGCGCCTGCGACGAGCGGGTGGCGAGCTCCCACAGCCGCATGCCGATGCGGATGCGGCGGTCGTCGTCGCGCTCGAGCAGGCCGGCGTCGACGAGCTCGCCGACGATGCGGTGCGCCGACGAGCGCGGCAGGCCCGAGCGGCGCCCGATCTCGGCGGCCGTCTGCACGGTGCGGCTCGGCGTGAAGGTCTCGAGCACGCGCACGAGCCGGTCGGTGACGGAATCGCCCGTGGGGGAGTTGGCCATGCACTGAGGATGACACCGATTCCCATTGAGTGGGAAGGATGCGGTGGGGGCGGAGTGCGCGGGACGACAATCACGACATCGCTCCACTGCCTCTCGAGGAGACACCATGACGACACCGCCGTCCCCGACCGCGGCAGCGCCCGAGTCGCTGCTCGCCGCACCTGACCAGGCATCGCAATCGGCCATCACCGCCGAGATCGTCGCCGCGCACGCCGAGGCCGAGCGCCGCGTCGCCGCGGGCGAGCAGCTGCCGACCACGCTCTACGACTTCCCGGCCTACCGCTCGAGCATCCTGCGGCACCCGACGAAGAACCCGCGCCTGGTCGACCCCGAGACCATCGAGCTGCTCTCGCCCGCCTTCGGGCAGCGCGACGTCGCCGCGATCGAGGCCGACCTCACCCTGCAGCACGCGGGCGAGCCGCTCGGCGAGCGCATGACCGTCGAGGGCCGACTGCTCGACTCGTGGGGCCGCCCGCTGCGCAACCAGCTCGTCGAGATCTGGCAGGCCAACGCCGCCGGCCGCTACATCCACCAGCGCGACCAGCATCCCGCTCCTCTCGACCCCAACTTCACGGGCGCGGGTCGCACGGTCACGGACCACGAGGGGCGCTACCGCTTCACGACGATCAAGCCGGGCCCGTACCCGTGGCGCAACCACGTCAACGCGTGGCGCCCCGCGCACATCCACTTCTCGATCTTCGGCTCGTCGTTCACGCAGCGCATCATCACGCAGATGTACTTCCCGGGCGATCCGCTCTTCGCGCTCGATCCGATCTACAACTCGATCCGCAGCCAGAAGGATCGGGACCGGCTCGTCGGCGTCTACGACCACGACCTGACGAGCCCCGAGTTCTCGATGGGGTACCGCTTCGACATCGTCGTCGACGGCCCCGACGCCACGTGGTTCGAGCCCGAGGAGGAGAACTGATGACCGTCGTCCCGCCCCGCACCCACACGCCGACCCCCGGTCAGACGGTCGGCCCCTTCTTCGCGTTCGGCCTGCAGTACCCCGACATGAACCAGGTCGTGCACCCGCACTCGCCCGGCTCGCTCGTGCTCGGGGGCACGGTCACCGACGGCAACGGCGCGGCCATCCCCGACGCGCTCGTCGAGATCTGGCAGGCCGACTCCGACGGCTCGATCCCGCGCGCTCGCGGCGCCTGCCGACGCGACGGCCACACCTTCACCGGTTTCGGTCGCGCCTTCACCACCGACGAGGGCCGCTACGAGTTCTGGACCCGCGACCCCGGAGCCGAACCGGGCAGGGCGCCCTTCTTCGCCGTCATCGTCTACGCGCGCGGACTGCCCAACAAGCTCCACACCCGCGCGTACCTGCCGCAGGACGAGGCGGCGCTCGCCGCCGACCCCCTGCTGGCCGGTCTCGCGCCCGACGAGCGCGCTACGCTCATCGCATCGCGGACCCCCGAGGGCGGACTCCACTTCGACATCCGTCTGCAGGGAGAGAAGGAGACCGTGTTCCTTGCCTACTGACGGGGCCGTCGACCGCGGTCTGCTCTCGCCCGTGTCGATCGGCGCGGCTGACGCCATGGGCGACGGAGTCGTGCTCGACGCGCTCGTGGCCGTCGAGATCGCGCTGACGCGCGCGTGGGCGGGGATCGACGTCGCTCCCGCGATCGCGGCCGAGCGCGTCTCCGATCGCCTCGGGTGGCTCGGAGCGGGGCACCCCGCGAGCGGGCACGGCATCGACGTGGACGACCTCGCCGAGGCGGCGGTCTCGGGAGGCAACCCGGTCATCCCCCTCGTCAGTCGGTTGCGCGGCCTGCTCGATGAGGCCGATCGCGAGTGGCTGCACCGCGGCGCCACAAGTCAGGACGTCGTCGATTCGGCGCTCATGCTGGTCGCGCGCCGCGCCGGAGGGCGCATCCTCGTCGAGCTCGAGGGCGTCGAGGGGTCGCTCGCCGCCCTTGCGCGCGCCCAGCGCGATCACGTCGTCGCCGCGCGCACTCTCGGTCAACACGCGGTGCCGACCACGATGGGGATGCGCGCTGCGACCTGGCTCGTCGGCGTTCGCCGAGCGCGTGGCCGCCTGGCCCTCGCGCTCGAGCAGCTCCCCGCGCAGCTCGGCGGCGCCGCCGGCACGCTCGCAGCCTTCGTGGAGCACGCCCGCCCGACCCACCCGGCCGATGCCGAGGCTGCCGCACTGCGCCTCGTCGCCGCCTTCGCCGACGAGCTGGATCTCGCCGTGCCCGACCTGCCCTGGCACACCGTGCGCTGGCCCGTCACCGAGCTCGGCGACGCGCTCGTGCAGGCCGTCGACGCGCTCGGACGTCTCGGCGCCGACGTCGCGACGCTCGCCCGCACCGAGATCGGCGAGCTCGCCGAGTCGACGCCCGGCGGCTCGTCGGCGATGCCGCAGAAGCGCAACCCCGTCGGCGCGGTGCTGATCCGCTCGGCGGCGATGCGCGCGCCGCAGCTGGGCGCGACGCTGCACTCAGCCGCGGCCCTCGCGGTCGACGAGCGCCCCGACGGCGCGTGGCACGCCGAGTGGTCGACGCTGCGAGAACTGCTGCGGCTCGCGCTCGGCGCCGCGAGCACCGCGCGCGCCCTGACCGCCGGCCTGGTCGTCGACGGCGCCGCGGTCGAGCGCACCCTCGCGCTCTCGGGCGGCATGCTCGTCGCCGAGCGGCTCGCGATCGCCCTCGCCCCGCACCTCGGCGACGACCGCGCCCGTGCCCTGCTCGGCCGCGCGACCGACGCGGCCGAGCTCGAGCGCCTGCTGCTCGCCGAGCCGACCCTCGCCGGCCTCGACATCTCCGCCCTTCTCGACCCCGGCGCGTATCTCGGCGCGACGGGCATCATGATCGACCGCGTGCTCGACGGAGGCCACCCCGCATGACGACCCCGAGCATCCACCTCACCCCCACCGTCGGCCCCGACGGCGCCCCGCTCCTCGTGCTCGGGCCCTCGCTCGGCACCTCGACGATCCTGTGGGAGACCGCGCTGCCGCTGCTCGCCGAGCGATTCCGCGTGTGCGCATGGGATCTCCCCGGGCACGGTGCGGGCCCCGCGACGACCGAGCCCTTCACGGTCGGCGAGCTGGCCGACGGTCTCGCAGGTGCCCTGCGCGACCGGGGCGAGCAGCGCATCCTCTATGCGGGCGTCTCGCTCGGCGGCGCGACGGGCCTCGAGCTCGCGCTGCGCCACCCCGACCTCGTCGACGCGGCCGCGATCGTCGCCTCGGGCGCCCAGCTCGGCACGCCCGAGGCCTGGCACGAGCGGGCGGCGACGGTACGCGCGCAGTCGACATCGGCGGTGATCATCCCCTCCGCGCAGCGCTGGTTCGCGCCCGGCTCGATGGAGCGCGCGCCCGACCTGAGCGGCCGCCTGCTGCACGTGCTGCAGGACGCCGACGACGAGAGCTACGCCCGCTGCTGCGAAGCGCTCGCCGACTACGACGTGCGCGGCCGGCTCGGCGAGATCCGGATGCCCGTCCTCGCCCTCTGGGGAGAGCACGACGCTGTCGCCCCCGAGGCGAAGGCCGACGAGATCGCGGGCGGCGTCGCCGATGGCCGAGCGGTCATGGTGTCCGGCGTCGCGCACCTGCCCCCCGCCGAGGATGCGCCGGTGACCGCAGCCGCGCTGCTCGACTTCTTCGGCTCTGCGTCCACCGGCTCCGTGCGAGAGGACTGACATGACGACCTCACCCCCGCGGCCCACCGGTGACGGCCAGAGCGACGGCGAGCACTACGAGCAGGGAATGCGGGTGCGCCGCGAGGTGCTCTCCGACGCGCACGTCGACCGTGCGATCGCCGGCACGACGCCGTCGACCGCCGACTTCCAAGACCTCATCACGCGCTACGCGTGGGGCGAGATCTGGACGCGCCCCGGCCTCGACCGACGCTCGCGCTCGATCGCGGTGCTGAGCTCGCTCATCGCCCTCGGCCACGAGGAGGAGTTCGAGATGCACGTGCACGCCGCGCTGCGCAACGGCCTCACCCCCGACGAGATCGTCGAGGTAATCCTGCAGAGCGCGATCTACGCGGGCGTGCCTGCGGCCAACACCGCCTTCCGCCTCGCGCGGCCCATCCTCGACGACGCGCGCGCGGCCGACTGAGCCGACGCCGCACCCGCGTCAGCGGCGGGCGCGGTCTAGACGAGCCCCTGCCGCTGCGGCAGCAGGTCGATCGACGCTACGCCCGCGAGCGCGAGCCCCATCGCGCGTGCCTCGTCGGTGAAGAGACTCGACTGCACGCGCGCGGAGGTGATGCGCAGCGACTCGTCGCGCGTGAGCCCGAACCAGCCGCACACGATCTCGATGCCGTGGGGCGTCACGCGCCACAGCTTGTCGGCGTCCTTGACGCACGCGTCATCGACCGAGAGGGCCTCGAGCCGCGAGTCGTGCCCGTCGATGATCTCCACGACGCGCTCGATGATCTCGGCGGGATGCCCGAGGTCGCCGAGGATCTCGGTCGCGATCCGAGCACCCTCCGTCTCGTGCTGGCGCACGAGGTCGGGCCGCCCCCCACCCGGCGCGATGGCCTCGAGGATGAGCTCGTCGGGCACGGTCGACCACCCGGTGTCGTGCAGCAGGATCGCCGGCAGCACGACGCTCTCGTCGGCCCCCGGCACGCGCGCGACGAGGGCCCGGGCGAGGCCGTAGGTGTAGAGGGTGTGGGTGTCGTTGTTGCGCACCCGCAGGTGCTCGCGCGCCCGCTCCCAGATCGCGGCGTCGCGCTCGGTGAGCGTGAGGTAGCCGGGCACGGCCTCGGCCGGCGGGATGTGTCCGCGCACGTCACGGTGGTACCGCGTGCTCGTCGGTGAGCTCATACTGCGACCGTCGCACCGAGCGGGGGTCGGCACAACTATGCTTCCGCTCACCGGAAGTGACGAGCATCCGGCCGCAGGGAGGCGCCCAATGGCTGACGACGCAGCGCGAACGACCCCGCCCGCGAGCGTGACCGGTCGTGTGCTGTCGATCCTGTCGGTGTTCGAGCAGAGCCTCGCGCCGCGCAGCCTCACCGAGATCAGCGCGGAGACGGGCCTCGCGCTCAGCACGACCCACCGCCTCGTGGGCGAGCTCGAAGAGTGGGGCGCCCTGCAGCGCGACCCCAACGGCCGGTATCAGATCGGTCTGCGCCTGTGGGAGCTCGGCCAGCACGCGGGCCGGCAGGTGCGCGAGATAGCCCGCCCGCTGCTGCAGGACCTGTACAGCCTCACCCAGCGCACCGTGCACATTGCCATTCGCGAGAACAGCGAGGCGCTCTACATCGACCGCGTCTACGGCACGCGCCGCGTGCCCCAAGCCTCGCGTGTCGGCGGCCGCCTGCCGCTGCACGCGACCGCGGTCGGCAAGGTGCTGCTCGCGTTCGACGAGCCCTGGGTGTGCGACGCGATCCTCGCCCAGCCGCTCGAGAGCCGCACGCCGCACACCCACGTCGACCCGGTGGCGCTGAGGAAGGAGCTCGCGCTCGTCGTCGAGCGCGGCTACGCCATCGCGGTCGAAGAGGTGCGCGAGGGCTCGGCGTCGATCGCGGTACCGATCTTCCAGCGCACGGGCGGCATCGGCGCGGCGCTCGGCCTCGTCGCCGAGCGCGGAGAGGCCGACTCGCTCGAGTGGCACCTGCCGGCCATGCGCGGCATCGCGCGACGCATCGAGGCGAGCGTCGGCGCCTTCCCGCTGCGCAGCCTCGGCATTCGTCCGACGAACGCCCGCCCGTAACTCGTTTCCACTGAGCGGAAGTTTCGGTAGGAGGGCGACCGGCCCGGGGCTCTAATGATGCCAGCGCACCGACGCGCTGCCGGACCACGAAGGAGTCGTCATGGCCACCGACATCACCACCGCCCCCGCCTCGACGGGCGGCTGCCCCGTCGACCACGGGCAGTTCGGCGCCGCGAGCCACGACGCCAGCGGCTACACCGCCGAGAACCACTACGGATACGAGCCGTTCGACATGACGGACCCGTTCCCCTCCTACGAGCGCCTGCGCCAGAACGCCCCCGTCCACTTCGACGAGCGCATCGACTACTGGATCGTCACGCGCTACGACGACGTCAAGGCCGTCTTCGACGACTGGGAGACCTTCTCGAGCGAGAACGCCCAGGCGCCGATCCGCCCCCGCAGCGAGGGCGCGAAGAAGATCATGGAGGAGGGCGGCTTCACGGCGTACTCGGGCCTGTCGGCCCGCGTTCCCCCTGAGCACACCCGCATCCGCGCCATCGCGCAGCGCGCGTTCACGCCGCGCCGCTTCAAGGTGCTCGAGCCGACGATCCGTGAGAACACGATCGCGGCGCTCGACGCCCTGCTCGCCTCGCCCGACGGCACCGGCGACTTCCTCACCGACGTCGCCTACGACATCCCCACCATCACGATCCTGACCCTGCTCGGCGTCGACCCGGCGATGGTGCCCACCTACAAGCGCTGGAGCGACTCGCGCGCCGCGATGACGTGGGGCGACCTGACCGACGACGAGCAGCTGCCGCATGCTCGCAACCTCGTCGAGTACTGGCAGGAGTGCATCCAGCTCGTCGTGAACGCGCACCGCGACGGCGGCGACAGCCTCGTGAGCGACCTCGTGCGCGCCCAGGAGGGCGGCGCCGAGATCAGCGACCACGAGATCGCCTCGCTCTGCTACAGCCTGCTCTTCGCCGGCCACGAGACGACGACGACCCTCATCGCGAACTCGGCGCGCGTGCTGCTGAGCCACCGCGCCCAGTGGGAGCGCCTGCTGGAGGACCAGAAGCTCATCCCCGGCGCGATCGACGAGGTGCTGCGCTACAGCGGCTCGATCCTCGCCTGGCGTCGGCGCGCGCTCACGGATGCCGAGATCGGCGGGGTCGCCGTGCCCAAGGGAGCCGACATCCTGCTCGTCATGGGCTCGGCGAACCGCGATGAGGCCGTGTTCGACAAGCCGGACGAGTTCGACATCACGCGCCCCGACGCCCGCAGCCACCTGTCGTTCGGCTACGGCATCCACTACTGCCTCGGCAATCAGCTCGCGAAGCTGCAGGCGAAGATCGTGCTCGAGGAGACGATCGCCCGCGCCCCGCAGCTGCGCCTCGTCGAGGGCGCCGAGATCACCTTCGGCGAGAACCTCTCCTTCCGCGCCCCCACCTCCGTTCCCGTCACCTGGAAGGCCTGACATGACTGCGCCCGCGTACATCCAGTTCTTCGACGGCGGCGAGCCCGCCGCCCACGACCTCCTCGGCGGCAAGTGCGCCTCGCTCGTCGCCCTCACCGAGGCGGGCCTCCCCGTCCCTCCCGGCTTCGCCGTCACGACGGTCGCCTTCGACGCGTTCATCCACGACGCCGGCATCGCCGATGACATCCACCGGATGCTCGCCACGATCGATGCGGACGACACCGAGAGCATCGACGCGGTGTCGGAGCAGATCCGCTCAGAGATCATCGGCCGACCGGTGCCGAGCGAGATCCACGACGCGTTCACCGTCGCGTACGAGTCGCTGCAGTCGCGCTTCGAGTCGCCCGCGCCCGTTGCCGTCCGCTCCTCGGCCACGGCGGAGGACCTTCCCGACGCGAGCTTCGCGGGCCAGCAGGACACCTACCTGTGGCTCATCGGCCGCGACGAGGTCGCCGCGCACGTGCGCCGCTGCTGGGCATCCCTGTACACCTCGCGCGCGATCGTCTACCGCCTCAAGAACGGGATCCCGAACGAGGGCCTGTCGATGGCGGTCGCCGTGCAGAAGATGGTCGACGCCCGCACCGCCGGCGTCGCGATGACGATCGACCCCGTGAACGGCGACAAGTCCACGATCGTCATCGACGCCTCGTGGGGCCTCGGAGAGCTCGTGGTCTCAGGAACGGTGACGCCCGACAACCTCCGCGTCGACAAGGTCATGAAGACCGTGTCGGAGGAGATCATCGGCTCCAAGCACATGGAGCTCGTGCCCGACGTCGCCTGGCGCGGCGTCATCGAGCGCGAGGTCGAGCCCGAGCGCCGCACCGTGCGCTGCCTGAGCGACGCCGACGTCGCCGCGATCGCCGCGATCGCCAAGCGCGCCGAGAAGCACTTCGGCTGCCCGCAGGACATCGAGTGGGCGATCGACCGCGGTCTGCCCGAGGGCGAGAACCTCCTGCTGCTGCAGTCGCGCCCCGAGACCGTCTGGTCGACCAAGACCACCGAGCCCTCGACGGCGACGTCGGGGTTCGGCATCGCGAGCATCACCCGTTCCCTTCTCACCCAGATCGGTCGCTGACCGGTCGAACCCGGGTCGTCCGCTGATCGCGGCCGACGGCCTTGCCCAACCCCGCACCACCTCTCCCCGCACCACTTCTCTGCCCCGCTGAAAGGACCCGCATGTCAACGACGACTGCCGCCCGCTCCCTCGAGGGGGAGTCGACCGCCTCCCGGTCGTTCCCGAGCCCCTACGACCAGGCCCCGCCGGCCGGGGCCGAGGGCTGGAAGGACCTCTACGCCTACAACCTCGTCTTCCAGGACAACCGCCGCGCGGTCGAGGAGGCGAAGTTCTGGTTCTGCGACAGCCAGCACTGGCCTACCGTCACGAAGCCGTTCGAGACGATCGGCTTCGAGTTCGCCGTCGGCTGCCTCGGCCAGTACAACTCGCGGCAGCTGCTCATCCCGACCGCGAACGGCATCGAGTACCGGATGCACAACGGCTACCTGTACATGTCGCCCGTCGCGGTCGCGCCGGAGCAGATCGAGGCGCGCGTTCCGCAGTTCATGGAGCGCGCCGGTCACTACTTCCAGAACTGGGAGAGCCTGCTGCAGAACTGGCACGTGAAGCTCCGCGCCACGATCGACGAGATGGAGTCGATCGATTTCTCGGCCCTCCCCGAGAAGATCGCCCTCGACGACGTGCTCAGCGGCAAGGGCACGGGCCCCGGCACCGAGCTGCTCGGCGACTACGACCGCATGATCGCGCTCGCCTACCGCGCCTGGCAGTACCACTTCGAGTTCCTCAACCTGGGCTACGTCGCGTACCTCGACCTGTTCATGTTCTGCAAGTCGGTGTTCCCGCGGATCTCCGACCAGGCGATCGCGACGATGGTGCAGGGCGTCGACATGGAGCTCTTCCGCCCCGACGACGAGCTGAAGAAGCTCGCGAAGCTCGCGGTCAAGAACGGCCTCACCGACGTGTTCGCCGACACCTCCGACGCCGAGGCGCTGCTCGCGACGATCGGCGGCCGCAGCGGCGGTGCCGAGTGGCTCGCGCAGTGGAAGGAGTCGCAGGACCCGTGGTTCAACTTCACCACGGGCAACGGCTTCTACGCCCACGACGAGTACTGGCGCGATGTGCCCTCGACGCCGCTCGCGTTCATCAAGGGCTACATCGACCGCATCCACGCCGGTCACGACATCGATCGCGACATCCAGCACCTCATCGTCGAACGCGACCGCATCACCGAGGAGTACGCCGAGCTGCTCGACGGCGAGGCCCTCGAGACCTTCCGGGGCAAGATCGGCCTCGCGCGCACGGTGTACCCGTACGTCGAGAACCACAACTTCTACATCGAGCACTGGACGATGGGCGTGTTCTGGCGCAAGATGCGCCAGCTCTCGGGGGTGCTGCAGGCCGAGGGCTTCTGGCCGCAGGCGAACGACATGTTCTACCTGCGCCGCGACGAGGTCCGCGAGGTCCTGTTCGACTACGTCAACGGGTGGATGGTCGGCGCACCGGCGATCGGGCCCGACTACTGGCCCGCCGAGGTCGAGCGTCGCCGAGGCATCGTCGCCGCGCTCGAGACCGCTCGGCCGCAGCCCGCGCTCAACACCCCGCCGGAGGTCATCACCGAGCCCTTCACGCTCATGCTCTGGGGCATCACGACCGAGCAGATCCAGAACTGGCTCGGCGAGGGCGACCAGGTCGAGGGCACTCTCAAGGGCATGGCGGCGTCGCCCGGCATCGCCGAGGGCCCGGCGCGCGTCATCTCGAGCGCGAGCCAGCTGAGCGAGGTGCAGGACGGCGACATCCTCGTCGCCCCCGTCACGGCGCCGAGCTGGGTGCCCGTGTTCGGCAAGATCCGGGCGACGGTGACCGACATCGGCGGAATGATGAGCCACGCGGCCATCGTCTGCCGCGAGTACGGCATGCCCGCCGTCACCGGGACGGGAACCGGCTCGACCGAGATCCGCACGGGTCAGATGATCCGCGTCGACGGCAACACCGGCACCGTCACGATCCTCGACTGAGCGATCGCACCGGACCGGACAGCAGAGATCCAAGGAGACGATGATGACGACCACGCGGAATCCGCGCACGGTGATCGTGACGGGGGCAGGAGGCGGCCTCGGCCGCGCCTTCGCCGAGGCCTTCGCCGCCCTCGGTGACCGCGTGGTCGTCGCGGACATCGACGAGCCCGCCGCGACGCGCGTCGCGGCGGGACTCGCCGGAGCCATCGCCGTCGGCGTCGACGTCACGCGCGCCGACTCGACCGACGCCCTCGCGGCGGCAGCGGCCGAGCTCGGGGAGGGCCGCATCGACGTCATCGTCAACAACGCCGCGATCTACGCGACGCTCACGCGCTCGCCGCTCGAGCAGATCGCCGAGGCGGAATGGGATCGCGTCATGGCGGTCAACGCCAAGGGGCCCTGGCAGGTCGTGCGGGCGTGCTCGCCGCACCTCGGCGACGGCTCGCGCATCATCAACATCTCGTCGGCGACCGTCATGAGCGGCTCGGCGCACTGGGCCCACTACGTCGCGAGCAAGGCCGCCGTCATCGGGCTCACGCGCGTCATGGCGACCGAGCTCGGCCCGCGCGGCATCACCGCCAACACCGTCGCGCCGGGCTTCACCCTCACCGAGGCGAGCCACGGTCTCATCGAGGGCGCCGAGACCTACGGCGTCGAGCGCAGCGCGCTTCGCCGGCCCATCCAGCCCGACGACATCGTTGGCACCGTGCTGTACCTCGCCGACGAGGCGAGCCGCTCGGTCACCGGGCAGACCGTCGTCGTCGACGGCGGTCGACAGTACCTCTGACGCTCCGCCGCCCCATCCAGACCACCAGGAGGAATCGTGACCACCGTCATCTACACCGCGTTCGACGGCACCGAGACCATCGTCGAGGGCGCCCCCGGCGTCTCCATCATGGAGACCGCTCTGCGCAACGGCGTGCCCGGCATCGTGGGCGAGTGCGGCGGCAGCATGTCGTGCGCCACGTGCCACGTCTTCGTCTCGGACGAGACCGCCGCGTTCGCCGGCGAGATGAGCGAGCTCGAGGACGAGATGCTCGATGGCACCGCCGTCGAGCGCGAGGAGTGCTCGCGCCTCTCGTGCCAGATCAAGCTCATCGCCGGCGAGACCTATCGGGTCACCACGCCCAGCGAGCAGGTGTGACATGGCGGCTCCCCACAGCGACGCGACGCTGATCGTCGGTGCCTCGCAAGCGGGTGTGCAGCTCGCCGCGACGCTCCGCGAGCTCGGCGACACGCGCCCCATCGTGCTCGTCGGCGACGAGCCGCACGCGCCCTACCAGCGCCCGCCCCTGTCGAAGGCGTACCTGCAGGGCGAGATCACGAGCGACGACCTCGTATTCCGCACCGCCGACTGGTTCGCGCAGCACGACGTCGAGGTCGTCACGGGCGAGACGATCGCCGCGATCGAGAGGCACGTCGACGGCGGAGGCGAGGCGCTCACGGCCACCGGCCGCCGCATCCCCTTCGCGCGCCTCGCGCTCACCACGGGAGCCGAGCCCCGACGGCTCGACCTGCCCGGCATCGACCTGCCGGGCGTGCACTACCTCCGCACCGCGGATGACGCCGCCGCGATCGCCGAGCGCCTCGCCACCGCCCACTCCCTCGTCGTCATCGGCGGGGGCTTCATCGGCCTCGAGGTCGCCGCCTCCGCCCGCAAGCGCGGCGTCGCGGTGACCGTGCTCGAGGCCGCACCGCGCCTCGTCGGCCGAGTCGTCTCGGAGCGGACGAGCGCCTTCTACCTCGACGCGCACCGCCGCCGCGGCATCGATGTGGTGCTGGATGCCCGCATCGCCGGCATCGAGGGCACCGACGCCGTGAGCGGCGTCCGTCTCGACGACGGCACCGTGATCCACGCCGATGTCGTGCTCGTCGGCATCGGCGTCGTGCCCCGCACCGAGCTCGCCGAGCAGCTGGGCCTCGAGGTCGACGGCGGCATCGTCGTCGACGCCGCGTGCCGCACCTCCGACCCGACGATCGTCGCCGCGGGCGACTGCGCTCTCATGCCGAACCCGTACGCGCGCGGCAGCATGCCGATGGTGCGGCTCGAGAGCGTGCACAACGCGCTCGAGCAGGCCAAGGTCGCCGCGGCCACTCTCATGGGCGACCCGCGCGACTATCGGACGACCCCGTGGTTCTGGTCGGATCAGGCCGACATCAAGCTGCAGATCGCGGGGCTCTCGACGGGGTACGACGCGACGGTGCTGCGCGGCGACCCCGAGACCGAGAGGTTCTCGGTGCTCTACTACCGCGCGGGCGAGCTCATCGCCGCCGACTGCGTGAACCAGCCGCTCGACTTCATGGCCGTGCGCTCGGCTCTCGCCCGCGGCGCGACGATCCCGGCCGAGGCCGCGGCCGACATCACCGTCCCTCTCAAGAAGTCCGTGGTCGAGTCGGCCGCGCCCTCTCTCGTCTGATCCAGGAGCCCGACATGCCTCTTCCCACCGCCGTCGCCGTCGACACCTCTCCCATCCAGGGCAACCCCGAGCTCGCCGATCTCGACCCGGTGTGGCGCGCGATCGTCACCGAGTCGCGCACGCGCGCCAACGACATCCACCTGCCGATCTCGGTCGCCTACGCCGAGCGCCTCTGCGATGCGTACCCCGATGCGGATGCCCTGCTCGTGCGCGTGACGACCCTGCTGCACGACACGGGCTGGGCGCGCGTCGACGAGACGAAGATCATCTCCGAGGGCTTCGGCGGCGACTGGCGCAAGGCCGACATCCGGTTCCAGCACGAGCGCTACGGCTGCGACATCGCCCGCGAGGTGCTGCCCGGTCTCGGCTACGACGACGCGTTCATCGAGCGCGTGACCGCCATCATCGACGGGCACGACACGCGCCAGGTCTCGCACTCGCTCGAAGACAGCCTCGTGCGCGACGCCGACCGGCTGTGGCGCTTCACCGCGACAGGCATCGCGCTCGCGTCGGGCTGGTTCGGGCTCAGCCCGGCCGAGTACGCGCGCCGCCTGCGCTCCGAGATCATCCCCGAGCTGCTGACCGACGCGGCCGTGCAGATGGCTGTAGCCGAGCTCGCGCGCGCCGAGGCGCTGCTGAAGACGGATCTGCTCTCGTGACCGCCGCCACCGTGACGATCGACGTCGAGGCGCTGCGCCGCGCGCACGCCGAGGCCGCCGCGAGCCTGCCCTACCGGCACGTGACCGACCAGTTCATCGACGGAGCCTGGCGCCCCTCGCACAGCACCGCGACCTCGCCCGTCATCGACCCGGCGACGGGCGAGCAGTGGGGCTCGGTGCCGGTCGCGGACGAGCGCGATGTGGATGCCGCCGTCGCCGCCGCGCGCTCCGCGCTCGCCGGCTGGCGGGCGACCGCTCTCGCGCTCCGTGCCGAGCTGCTGCGCCGCATGGCCGACGAGGTGGAGGCGCGCGCCGTTCCCCTCGGTCTCACCAACACGCTCGAGAACGGCTCGCCCGTCGCCGAGACGGCGAAGGCGGCCGCGAACGCCGCGTCGATCCTGCGCCACTTCGCGGGGCTCGCCTCGCATCTCGAGCACGACGACATCCGGCCCTTCCCCGACGGCATCAACGAGACCGTGGTCAATCGTGACCCGATCGGGGTCTGCGCGCTCATCGCGCCGTGGAACTTCCCCATCAACCTCGTCGTCATCAAGCTCGCGCCCGCCCTGCTCGCCGGGTGCACGGTCGTCATGAAGCCCGCTTCGCCGACCCCGCTCTCGACGCGATTCCTCGTCGACGCGGCCGCTGCGGCCGGAATCCCGGCAGGCGTCGTCAACTTCGTCACGGGCGACGGTGCCGCGGGCGACCTCCTCGTGCGGCACCCGGGAGTCGACAAGGTCGCCTTCACGGGCTCGACGCCGGTCGGCCGGAAGATCGCCGCCGCGTGCGGCGAGCTGCTGCGGCCCGTCACCCTCGAGCTCGGCGGCAAGTCGTCGGCGATCGTGCTGCCCGACGCCGACCTTGACCACCTGCGGTCGGTGCTCGTGCGCAGCTGTCTGCGCAACACGGGCCAGACCTGCTACATCTCGACGCGCATCCTCGTCACGCCCGAGAACGAGGCCGCCGTCGTCGATCTCGTCGCCGAGACGATCGCGCACTCGCCCCTCGGCGACCCGCTCGACTCGTCCACAGTGTTCGGGCCGACCGCGACCGCCGCGCAGGAGGCGACCGTGCGCGGGTACATCCGCTCAGGGCTCCAGGAGGGCGCGCGCGTCGTCGCCGGCGGCGACCTGCCGAACCCCGCCGGCGTCGGAACCTTCGTCGTGCCGACCGTCTTCGCCGACGTGACGCCTGAGATGACGATCGCCCGCGAGGAGATCTTCGGGCCCGTCATCACGATCATCCCGGTGCGCGATGTCGAGCACGCGATCGAGGTCGCCAACGACACACCCTTCGGTCTCGGCGGCATCGTGTTCGGCGCCGACGAGGAGCGCGCCTTCGAGGTCGCGCGCCGCGTCGACACGGGCTCGGTCGGCATCAACTTCTTCGCCTCGAACCACTCGGCGCCCTTCGGCGGGCGCCACGATTCAGGGATGGGCGTCGAGTACGGCATCGAGGGCCTCGAGGCGTACCTCACGCCGCAGTCGGTGCATCGGCGCCGCAGCTAGCGCCGGCGCCGCAGCCAGCGCTGGGCATCCGCTCACCGCCGCCAGCGTCGCGCCCGTCGAGCTCTTCCGCTCGGCGGGCACTCGCGCTACCATGTCTGTATAGCGAACAGAAGTTCGTACAGCGAACAGCAGTAACCCAGCACAAGGCGGGATCATGATCGACAAGACCGTGGCCGACCTCCGCGAGGCGGTCGCCGGCATCGCCGACGGGGCGACCGTGATGGTCGGCGGCTTCGGGCGTGCGGGCCAGCCCGTCGAGCTCATCGATGCCCTCATCGACGCGGGGGCGAGCGAGCTCACGATCGTGAGCAACAACGCCGGGGGCGGCGACCTCGGCCTCGCGCGGCTCATCGCCGAGGGTCGCGTGCGCAAGGTGGTCTGCTCGTTCCCGCGACAGACCGACTCGTGGCACTTCGACCGCGCCTACCGCGAGGGTCGACTCGAGCTCGAGCTCGTGCCTCAGGGCAACCTCGCCGAGCGCATTCGCGCTGCCGGAGCCGGCATCGGCGCCTTCTACTCGCCCACCGCCGTCGGCACCCCGCTCGCGGAGGGCAGGGAGCACCGCGAGATCGACGGCCGCACCTACCTGCTCGAGCACCCCATCCGAGCAGACGTCACGCTCATCAGCGGGTTGCGGGCCGATCGCTGGGGCAACGTCGTCTACCGGCGCACCGCCCGCAATTTCGCTCCCATCATGGCGACTGCCGCGCGCACGACGGTCGTGCAGGTCGACGAGATCGTGCCGCTCGGAGCCCTCGACCCCGAGGCGATCGTCACGCCCGGCATCTTCGTCGACCGCGTCGTCGCCGTCGGCGGCCGACGCTGGCTGCGCGACGGCGCGTTCGTCGGCGGCGTCGACCTGCAGGGCGAACCGCTCGCCGCGCCGACCGCCGAACTGGCCACCGCTCAGACCGCGGGAGGAGACCGATGACCGATCGTCTCGATCGCGACGCCCTCGCGCGCCGCGTCGCCGCGGACATCCCCGACGGCGCCTACGTCAACCTCGGCATCGGGGCCCCGACACTCGTCGCCGACCACCTGCCGCCCGGCTCGGAGGTCATCCTCCACACCGAGAACGGAATGCTCGGCATGGGCCCTGCGCCGGCTCCGGGCGACGTCGACCCCGACCTCGTCAACGCCGGGAAGCTCGCCGTCACCGAGCTGCCGGGGGCGGCGTACTTTCACCACGCCGACTCGTTCGGGATGATGCGCGGCGGGCACCTCGACCTGTGCATCCTCGGTGCCTTCCAGGTGTCGCAGACCGGCGACCTCGCCAACTGGTCGACGGGTGCGCCTGACGCGATCCCCGCCGTCGGCGGCGCGATGGATCTCGCGATCGGCGCGAAAGACGTCTACGTCATGACCGACCTGCTCACGAAGGGCGGCGAGTCGAAGCTCGTCGAGACCTGCAGCTACCCGCTCACGGGCCTCGGCTGCGTCACGCGCGTGTACACCGACCGGGCCGTGTTCGACGTGACGCCCGAGGGCTTCGCGGTTCGCGAGCTGTTCGGCACCACGACGCTCGACGAGCTGCGCGAGCTCACCGGGCTCAGCCTGACCCTGCTGCCGCTGACCGAGGAGTCCCGATGAGCGCGAGCTTCGTGTACGACGCCGTCCGCACGCCGTTCGGCCGCGCCGGGGGCGCACTCGCCGACGTCCGCCCCGACGACCTCGCCGCCGTCGTCATGCGGGCGACGGTCGAGCGCACCGGTCTCGACCCGGCCCGCATCGACGACGTCGTCTTCGGCGACGCGAACCAGGCCGGCGAGGACAACCGCAACGTCGCGCGCTTCGGTGCGCTGCTCGCGGGCTTCCCGACCACCGTCACCGGCACGACGATCAACCGCCTGTGCGGCTCGTCGCTCGACGCGGTCATCCAGGGCTCGCGCGCGATCGAGTCGGGCGACGCCGAGGTCATCCTCGCCGGCGGTGTCGAGTCGATGAGCAGGGCGCCGTACGTGCTCGAGAAGTCGCCGAAGCCCTACCCGGCGATCGGCAACCCGACGCTGTGGAACACCGCGATCGGCTGGCGCATGATCAACCGCGCCCTGCCGAAGGAGTGGACGATCTCGAACGGCGAGTCCGCCGAGAAGCTCGCCACCATCTACGGCATCTCACGCGACGACCAGGACGCCTTCGCCCTGCGCAGTCACGCCCTCGCCGCCGCCGCGTGGGAGGCCGGGGCCTACGACGGCGAGATCGTGCAGGTGCCGCGTCACGAGCTGACGCGCGATGAGGGCATCCGCGCCGACACGACGCTCGAGCGCCTCGCCGGCCTCACGGCGCTGTTCGCGGTCGACGGCACGGTCACGGCGGGCAACGCCTCGTCGATCAACGACGGCGCGTCGGCGGTGCTCCTGGGCGGCGAGGGCGCGCTCGATGCCGAGCCCCTTGCGCGCATCGCCGGCCGCGCCGCGTTCGGCAACGACCCCGACGTGTTCGGCGTCGCCCCCGTCGAGGCCGCCAACCGGGCGCTCGCCCGGGCCGGTCGCACGTGGGCCGATGTCGACCTCGTCGAGCTCAACGAGGCCTTCTCGTCCCAGTCGCTCGCGTGCATCCGTCTCTGGCCCGATCTCGACCCCGAGCGCGTGAACGTCCACGGCGGCGCGATCGCGATCGGGCACCCGCTCGGCGCCTCCGGCGGCCGCATCATCGGCCATGCCGCCCACGAGCTCACGCGCCGCGGCGGCGGCGTGGCGGTCGTGGCGCTGTGCATCGGAGTCGGCCAGGGCCTCGCGGTCGTTCTGGAAAGATGACGGTATGACCGCCGAGCCCGCCGCCCGTCCGTCGGCTGGCGACGGCGACGGCGGGGGCGAGCCCGGCGAGGCGAGCGCCGACTTCGTCCAGTCGTTCGCTCGCGGTCTCGCGGTCATCCGGGCATTCGACGCCGACCACGCGGGGCTCACCCTGAGCGAGGTCGCGGTGCGCGCCGAGGTGCCGCGCGCCGCCGCCCGCAGGTTCCTCATGACGCTCGTCGCGCTCGGATACGTGCGCACGAACGACCGCACCTTCACACTCACCCCGCGCGTGCTCGAGCTCGGCTACAGCTACCTGTCGGCGCTGTCGCTGCCCGAGCTCGCGCAGCCGCACCTCGAGCGGCTCTCGCACGCGGTCGACGAGTCGAGCTCGCTCGCGGTGCTCGACGGAACCGACGTCGTCTACGTCGCCCGCGTGGCCACGCGCCGCATCATGAGCGTCAGCATCACGATCGGAACGCGCTTTCCCGCGTGGGCGACGTCACTGGGGCGCGTCCTGCTCGCGGCGCTTCCCGACGATGAGGCGGATGCCGTGCTCGCGCGCTCGGAGCTCCGCCCGTTCACGCGCGGCACGATCGTCACCCGGCCCGAGCTGCTCGCCGAGCTCGACCGCGTGCGCCGCGCTGGCTGGGCGGTGGTCGACGGCGAGCTGGAGGAGGGCCTGCGCTCGATCGCCGCTCCCGTGCGCGATGCGTCGTGCTTCGTCGTCGCGGCCGTCAACGTCTCGACGGCCCGCCGCGGCGACCCCGAGTCGGAGCTGGCCCGCATCCTCCCCTCCCTGCAGAGCGCGACGGCCGCGATCGAGGCCGATCTCCGCATGCGCTAGCCGTTCGGCCTACCTCGCCGAGCCCGCCCCGATGAACGTCACCGCGGCCGCGAGGTCGCTCGCGTCGATTCCGTGCCCGCCGGCGCGGATGTGCCGCTCGACCTCCGCGCCGTGCTCGGCCGCGACCTCCGCGAGGTGCGCGACGCTCGCCGCCGGCGCCATCGGGTCGGCCGCGCCGTTCGCGAGCAGCAGCCGCACGCCCGAGGCGTCGCCGACCGGGTCGCGATCGCCGAACGGGTACATGCCGCTGAACGCGATGACCCGGTCGATCGCCTCGGGGTGCAGTAGCGCGGTCGCGAGAGCGATGTTGGCGCCGTTGGAGAACCCGACGGCGATGAGCCGGGCATCCTGGATGCCGTAGTGCTCGCGGGCGAGCGCGATGAACGCGGCGAGCTCGTGCGCGCGGGCGATCACGTCGTCGACGTCGAAGACGCCCTCGCGCACGCGCCGGAACCAGCGGTTCATGCCGTGCTCGCTCACGCGACCGCGCGGCGAGAGGATGCCCGCCCCCTCGATCAGGTGGGGCGCGATCTGCGCGATGTCGCGCTCGTCCCCGCCCGTCCCGTGAAGCGTCAGGAGCACGGGGGCGCCCTCCCTGCCGGGCTGGAAGATGTGCGGCCAGGCGTCGAGCTCGACGGCCTGGCGCGCCGCACCCGACTCGGCGGCGCTCACGCGGCGACCTCGGGGTTGTTCTCCTCCGGCAGCGTCACGGGGATCACCCGCGCCTCGATCGCCTCGCGCGACGGCTCGAGCCACGGCGGCAGCTTGAGCGAGCGGCCGAGCTCGAGAAGGGGCTCGTCGATGTCGAATCCGGGGGTGTCGGTCGCGATCTCGAACAGCACGCCGCCCGGCTCGCGGAAGTAGATCGACGTGAAGTACTGCCGGTCGAGGATCTCGGTGACCCGGTGCCCGCGCGACGCGAGCTCGTCGCGCCACTGCTGCTGCGTCGCCTGATCGGGCACCCGGAAGGCGATGTGGTGGACGGTGCCGCCGGCGGTCAGCCCTGAGGGGGCGAGCGAGGAGGCGTGGACGTCGACGAGAGCGCCGGGCAGGCCGTCGCCCGCCGCGAGGCGCGTGCGGTTGCCCTCCTGCTCGACCACGCGCATCCCGAGGTCGTTCACCATGAGCGCGAGGGTGCTCTCGGCGTCGCGCACCGTGAGCACGCTCGAGTGCTGGCCGCGGATGGCATGCTCGGCGGGGATGCTCGCGGAGTCCCACGGGTCGCGCGGGTCGTGCTCGTGCGTCGCGACGAGCTCGATCTGCAGCCCATCGGGGTCGTGGACGAGGAGGCGCTCCTCGCTCGAGGAGGTCGAGGTGATCCGCGCCTCGGCGCCGACGGATGCGAAGTGGTCGACCCACCAGCCGAGCGAGCCGGCGGGCACCGAGAAGGCCGTCGAGGTCGACTGGCCCGCCCCGATGCGCCCGGGCTGGATGCCGCGCCACGGGAAGAAGGTCATGAGCGTGCCGGGGCGGCCCGACTCGTCGCCGTAGTACAGGTGGTACGTGCCGGGGTCGTCGAAGTTGACGGTCTTCTTCACGAGCCGCAGCCCGAGCCCGGTGATGTAGAAGTCGATGTTCTTCTGGGGGTCGCCCGCGATCGCGGTGACGTGGTGAAGGCCCTGGGTGGTCGCGGTCATGTCAGCTCCTGAGGTTGTCGCGCCGATGATATCGATGCAAACGCATAGATGCCAGGGATATTCCCGAGCTCCCCGGAGCGCCCGCACAGCCGGCGTGCTTATCGTGGCGCTGTGATCGAGCCCGTCCGCGACCTCGTCGGCCGCCTCCTGCCCCGAATCGGGCGCTCGGGAGCCGAGCAGCCCGATTGGTGCGCGACCATCGTCGTCCGCAGTCCCGTGACGAAGATCGACGCGCTCGCGATCGTCGCACTCGCCGTCGACAGCCCCGTGCGCGAGCCGCGCACCATGCGGCCCTACGTCGAGCTCGCCGGCGGCGCCCGCGCCGAGATCGAGATCCCGAAGTTCGGCGAGCCGCCGCCCCTCGCGATCGACGTCTACTCGAGCGTGAGCCACGAGCACGCCGCACTCGAGGCGCTGAGCCTCATGGCCGCGCTCGAGACGTACACCGGCTGGAGCATCCGCCCCGATTTCGAGGTGTGAGCCGCCCGAGCCCTACGGCAGCAGGCGCGTCGGCCCGCGGAACAGGTACGTCGTCTCGCGGATCGACCCGAGCCCCAGCATGAGCATGAGCACGCGCGCGAGGCCCATGCCGAACCCGCCGTGCGGCGGCACGCCGTAGCGGAAGAAGTCGAGGTAGAACTCGAGCTCCTCGGGCTCGAGCCCCTTCTCCTTCGCCTGCGCGATGAGCACGTCGACCCGGTGCTCGCGCTGGGCTCCGGTCGAGATCTCGGTGCCGTTGTACAGGAGGTCGTAGCTGTTCGTGAGCCCCGCATCCCCCTCGTGGCGCATGTGGTAGAACGGCCGGATCCCGGCCGCGTAGTCGGTGACGAACACGAAGTCGTGACCGAACGCCTCGCGCACGTGGGCCGACAGCTGGCGCTCGCCCTCCGGGTCGAGATCGCCGTCGGTGCGGGGCACCTCGTAGCCGCGAGCCTTCACGAGCTCGAGCGCCTCGGCGAGCGGGATGCGCGGGAACGGCAGGGACGGCACCGCGACCGTCACTCCGAATGCGGCCTCGATCTCGGCGCCGTGCTTCTCGACGACCGCGGTGAACCCCGCCACGAGCAGCTGCTCGTGCATCTGCATGACGTCCTCGTGCGAGTCGACCCAGCTCATTTCGGCGTCGATCGAGGTGAACTCGGTCGCGTGGCGCGACGTGAACGAGGGGTCGGCGCGGAAGGCGGGCGCGATCTCGAACACGCGGCCGAAGCCCGCGGGCTGCGCCATCTGCTTGAAGAACTGCGGGCTCTGCGACAGGTACGCTTTGCCCTCGAAGTACTCGAGCTCGAACAGCTCGGCGCGCGACTCGGAGGCGCTCGCCATGAGCTTCGGGGTGTGGATCTCGATGAAGTCGTTCTCGACCCACCACGTGCGCAGGGCGTGCTCGAAGGTCGTCTGCACGCGGAAGATCAGGTTCGCCTCGGGGCGTCGCAGGTCGAGGAAGCGCCAGTCGAGGCGCTTGTCGAGGCTCGAGTCCTCGGCGATCGGCGTCTCGGGGATGGCCTCGCTCACGACCTCGAGCGAGGCGATCTTGACCTCGAGCCCGCCGAGCTTGACGCGCTCGTCGTGCTTGAGCTCGCCCGTGACGCGCACCATCGAGCCGTGCGCGAGGCCCGAGATCGTCTCGGTGAGCGCGAGCGCCGACCGCGCCGCGTCGTCGGCGTCGTCGCCGAGCTCGCGAGTCGCGGGGTTCACGAGCTGGACCGCGCCTGACTCGTCGCGCAGGATGACGAACTGCACCTTCTTCTGGTCGCGCACCGTATCGACCCACCCGGCCACGGTCACGGTTCCGTCGGGCAGGGGGGCGAGGTTCTTGATCAGGGTGCGAGTCACGAGAGATCAGCCTACCGGCGGCGGGATTTCTCATAGATTCCCGCTCGTAGACTGGAGCCATGCCCGCCGACATCGTCCATCTCGTGCGTCACGGCGAGGTGCACAACCCGAAGCGCGTGCTCTACGGGCGGCTCGACGGCTTCGGTCTCAGCGAGCTCGGCCACCGCATGGCCGCGTCGGCGGTGCAGGCGCTCGCCGGGCACGAGATCGCGGCGCTCTACGCGAGCCCCCTGCAACGCGCGCAGGAGAGCGCGGCGCCCTGGGCGGAGGCCTTCGGCCTGCCGATCCACACTGACGACCGCATCATCGAGCCGACCAATCGCTTCGAGGGCAAGCGCATGGATCGCCGCACGCTCATGCACCCCAAGCACTGGCACCTCATGCGAGACCCGTCCACGCCGAGCTGGGGCGAGCCCTTCGCCGACATCGCGGCGCGGATGCTCATCGCGATGCGCGAGGCCCACGAGCGAATCGACTCGGGCGAGGTCGTCATGGTGAGCCACCAGCTCCCGATCTGGATGGTCCACCGCGCCGTCGCCGACAAGCGCCTCGCGCACGACCCGCGCAAGCGCCGCTGCTCGCTCTCGAGCGTGACGAGCTTCGCCTGGAGCGACGGCGCGTTCATCGAGATCGGCTATCAGGATCCGGCGGTAGAACTGCTCGCGCAGTCCATCGATCTGGGAGCAGTGTGACCCGCCCTCGTCCGCGCCTCTCGACACGCCCGCGCACGCGCCTCGCCGCGGCACTCGCCGTCGCCGTGCTCGCGCTGACCGGCTGCTCGAGCGATCCGCTCGCCGAGCAGTACCGCTCGGGTACGGGGCAGGGCTACATCTCGGGCGACGGCGCGTACACGGTCATCGCCGCCGACGAGCGCTCGGCGCCCATCGCCTTCGACGCAGCCCCGCTCGACGTCGGCGGCTCGATTTCGACCGACGACCTCTCCGGGCAGGTGTACGTCGTCAACTTCTGGTACGCCGCGTGCCCGCCGTGCCGAGTCGAGGCGCCCGACCTCGAGGAGCTCTTCCAGCAGTTCAGCGACGAGCAGGGCGGCGCGGGCGTGCCGTTCGTCGGCGTGAACATCCGCGACGAGGCGGCGCAGTCGCTCGCCTTCGCCGAGGAGTTCGGCGTCACCTACCCGTCGATCACCGACGCGAAGTCCGGTCTGGTGCGCCTCGCGTTCGCCGGTCAGGTCGCGCCGACGGCGGTGCCGACGACCCTCGTGGTGGATGCCCAGGGCCGGGTCGCCGCCCGCATCTCCGGCATCGTCTCCGAGCCCTCGACCCTCCGCGCGATGATCACCGACGCGCTCGCCGAAGCGAGCTGAGACCCCGTGGTAAACCCGATCGGCGAGATCGTGCTGAGCGGCAACCTGCTGCTCGCGCTGCCGATCGCGCTGGCGGCGGGCTTCCTCGCCTTCGCGTCGCCGTGCGTGCTGCCGCTCGTGCCCGGCTACCTCGCCTACGTCGGCGGCATCACGCGCCCGGTCGAGAACCGACGCGAGCGCGGCCGGCTGCTGCTCGGCGTCCTGCTGTTCGTGCTCGGCTTCAGCGTCGTCTTCGTCGCCTTCTCGATCGTCTTCGCGACCGCGGGGTTCCTCCTGCAGCAGTCCCTCGACGTCATCACGCGCGTCGCGGGCGTCATCGTCATCCTCATGGGGCTCGTCTTCATCGGCCAGGTGTCGTTCCTGCAGCGAACGATGAAGCCGCGCGTGCGCGCTCGCGCCGGCCTCGCCGGGGCCCCCGTGCTCGGCGTCGTATTCGGCCTCGGCTGGGCGCCGTGCATCGGCCCGACCCTCGTCGCCGTCAACGCGCTCGTGCTCAACGAGGGCGACATCGGCCGCGCCGCGCTCATCGGCCTCGTCTACTGCCTCGGCCTGGGCATCCCGTTCCTGCTCATCGCCCTCGGCTTCCGCTGGGTCGCGGGGGCGACCGCGTGGCTGCGGAAGAACATCCGCGTCATCAACATCATCGGGGGCGCCCTGCTCATCCTCATCGGGCTCGCGATGGTCACCGGCCTCTGGCAGCAGTTCGTCTCGAGCCTCGGGGCGGTGATCGGTGGAACCGTTACGCCCCTCTGACCACATCGATGCCGACGCCCTCGCGGCCGAGCGCGCCGCCGAGCGCGACGACCAGGAGGCGTCGGGCGACGCGCGCGGTGCATCCGCCGCCATCGCCCAGCCCGCCCTCGGCGCCGTCGGCTGGCTGCGCTTCGCGTGGCGCCAGCTCACGAGCATGCGTACGGCGCTCGTGCTTCTGCTGCTCCTCGCGGTCGCGGCGATCCCCGGCTCGCTCGTGCCCCAGCGCTCGGCCGATCCCAACGGCGTCGTGCAGTACCGCGAGGACAACCCCGAGCTCTTCGACATCCTCGACACCCTGCAGGTCTTCGACACCTACACCTCGGTGTGGTTCTCGGCGATCTACCTGCTGCTGTTCGTCTCGCTCATCGGCTGCATCATCCCGCGCACGCTGCACCACGCCCGCGCGCTGCGCTCGGCGCCGCCCAAGACCCCGGCGCGCCTCGGGCGTCTCGTCGGGTATCGGACGATGGATGCTCCCGCCACGGTCGAGCAGGCGCTCGACGCCGCGCACGCCGAGCTGCGGCGGCGCCGGTACCGCGTCGCGCGCTACGGGGATTCGCTCTCGGCCGAGAGGGGATACCTGCGCGAGACGGGCAACCTCGTCTTCCACATGGCCCTCGTCGGCGTGCTCGCGACGATCGGCTTCGCGGGCGGCTTCGCCTACAACGGCCAGAAGGTGCTCGTGCAGGACCAGACCTTCGTCAACCAGCTCACGAGCTACGACTCGTTCAACCCCGGCCGCTTCTTCGATGACGCGCGGCTCGACGCGTACGGCATCCGGCTCGACGAGTTCTCGGCCGAGTACGGCCTCGACCAGACCACCGGCATCGTGCAGCCGCTCGACTTCACCGCGGCGGTCACGGTGACCGAGAACGGCGAGCAGCGCGAGCGCGTCATCAAGGTCAACGAGCCGATCGACCTCGCCGGAACGCGTCTGTACCTGCTCGGCAACGGCTTCGCGCCCGTCGTCACGGTGCGCGACGCAGCGGGCGAGGTCGTCTTCAGCGAGCCGGTCGCCTTCCTGCCGCAGGACGCCAACCTCACAAGCCTCGGCATCATCAAGGTGCCGGACGGCCTGGACGAGCAGCTCGGCATGATCGGCTTCTTCTACCCGTCGGCGCTGCCGCTCGAGTCGGGAGCGCTCACCTCCATCTACCCCGAGCCCGACCAGCCGGTTCTCACTCTCAACGCCTTCACGGGCGACCTCGGCCTCGACGACGGCGTACCGCGCAACGCGTACGCGCTCGACACCGACGACCTCGAGCAGATCACCGGAGGCGACACGGGAACCGACTCCCTCGTGCTCGGCCTCGGCCAGTCGGCCGATCTGCCGAACGGCATCGGTTCGGTCGAATTCACGGCCCTGCCGCGCTTCGTGAGCGTCGACATCCACCACGACCCGACCCAGGCGGGCGTTCTCGTCTCGTCCCTGCTCATCCTCGGCGGGCTCGTCGTGAGCCTCTGGGTGCCGCGCCGTCGCATGTGGGTCACCGCGACCGCGACCGACGACGGCGTCCGCCTGCAGTACGCCGGTCTCGCGCGGGGCGACGACCCGGGGCTCGAGCAGGCCGTCGCCGATCTCGCCGATGCGCATTCCCAGCGACTCGCGCCTACCCTGGAGTCCTGATGGAGAACCTCGTCGCCTACTCGCTCGTCGCCGTCTACTCGGCCATGGGCGTCTACACGGTCGCTTTCATCCTGTTCACGCTCGATCTCGCGAAGCGATCGGTCGCCGCGACGGATGCGGCGTCCGCCGCTCCCGCCGAGGCCGCTGCCGTCGCGAGCAGCTCGTCGGCCACGGTGACCGCCGCGAGCGGCTCGTCGGCCACGGTGACCGCCGCGAGCGGCGCCGGGTCGGCGAGCGGGGTCGCGACCACCATCGAGCGTCCGGTGACGGCGGCAGCATCCGCCCTGTCGACCGACGGTCCCGTGGGTGCGACCAGATTCCAGAAGGCCGCCGTCGCTCTTGCGGCCCTCGGCTGGCTGCTGCACCTCGCAGCCGTGCTGACGCGCGGCGTCGCGGCCGAGCGCGTCCCGTGGGCCAACATGTTCGAGTTCGGCCTCACCGCGACCGCGGTCGGCATGGGGACGTTCCTGGGCGCGCTGCTCTGGAAGGACGTCCGCTACCTGGGCGCATACATCAGCGGGTTCACGCTGCTCGCGCTGGGCATCGTCACGGTCAATTTCTACGTCGACGTCGTGCCGCTGCCGCCGGCGCTGCAGTCGGGGTGGCTCGTGATCCACGTGCTCGTCGCGGTGCTCGCGACAGGCTTCTTCGCGATCGGCGCGGGGCTGTCGATCATGCAGCTGCTTCGCTCGAGGGCCGCGGCCTCGAAGGCCGAGGGTCTGCGCTTCGTGCAGACCCTGCCGGGGGCATCCGCCCTCGAATCGCTCGCATACCGCGTGAACGTCGTCGGCTTCGTGTTCTGGACCTTCACGCTCATCGCCGGCGCCATCTGGGCCGAACGAGCCTGGGGTCGCTATTGGGGCTGGGACACGAAGGAGGTCTGGACCTTCATCATCTGGACTCTCTTCGCCGGGTACATCCACGCCCGCGCGACGCGCGGCTGGCGCGGCGACCGCTCGGCCTGGCTCGCGATCATCGGGTTCGGCGCGGTCATCTTCAACTACACGGTCGTCAACCTCTTCTTCAAGGGTCTGCACGCCTACAGCGGCCTGTAGGTCGCGCGCGGCGACCGCGGCCGCCGAGGCTCGCGGGCCTGGATCACGCGCTCGCGTTCGCCCGTTCGGAGTCGGCGACGTGGAACGCGGCGAGTCGCAAGCAGCTGACGGCGCGCCGGTCCCTGCCTCCGGCGAAGCGATCGCGGTGGGCGGACGGCGACGGGTGGGCACCCCGTCCCTGCAAGCGTTTCCAGTCCGTTGCCGGCACGTTCCAGCGGGTTCCACAAGGCGTGAATGCGTTTCAAGGCAGACCCGAAGCCCACGAATCCGGGCGTCCGACCCCGCACTCGGGGGGTAGTCATGTAAACGCTTGCACAATTCCCCGCCTCTTGCTAGCGTCGGCCCGGTCACCCCTGGCACACCGCCGTGCCGCAGAAACCGGAGTCGAAGATGACCTCTCGCGCGCGCATCCGCACGCTGTCCGCCCAGCTCACGATCGGCGCGCTCGCCGTCACGACCCTCGTCGCCGGCCCGTTCACCGCGACGACCGCGGCGTCTGCCGAAGGCGACACCTACGCCCTCGTCGGAAGCCTGCAGTCCGAGCTCGGATGCGCCGAGGACTGGGCGCCCGGGTGCGCCGAGACCGAGCTCGCGGCGACCGCGACGCCCGGCGTGTTCGCCGCCGAGTTCACGATCCCCGCCGGCTCGTACGAGTACAAGGTGGCCGCGAACGACGGATGGGATGCCGCGTGGGGCCTCGACGGCGGCGGCGACAACATCCCGCTCACGGTCGCGGGCGACGCGACGGTGCGGGTGAGCTTCGATGAGACGGTGCAGCGGGTCGGACTCGAGCTGCTGAGCATGGATGGCGCGTACTCGACCGCGGACGACGCGATCGTCGCGCCGCCCGTCCGGCAGGCCGGCAGCGACGAGAACTTCTACTTCGTCATGACCGACCGCTTCGCCAACGGCGATACGAGCAACGACCTCGGCGGACTCGAGGGCGACCGACTCGTCACGGGCTTCGACCCGACCGACAAGGGGTTCTACCACGGCGGCGACATCGCGGGCATCCGCCAGAACCTCGACTACATCGAGGGTCTCGGCACGAGCGCCATCTGGTTCACGCCGAGCTTCAAGAACCGTCCCGTCCAGGGCGAGGGCGTCAACGCATCCGCCGGCTACCACGGCTACTGGATCACCGACTTCACCCAGATCGACCCGCACCTCGGCAGCAATGCCGAGCTCGAAGCGCTCATCGCCGAGGCGCACGCGCGCGACATCAAGATCTACTTCGACATCATCACCAACCACACCGCCGACATCATCAGCTACGCCGAGGGCCGGTACTCGTACATCGATCAGGCGACGAGCCCCTACCGCGACACGGCGGGCAACGCCTTCGACCCGGGCGACTACGCCGGCACCGGCACCTTCCCCGAGCTCGATGCGGCCACGAGCTTCCCCTACACGCCGGTCATCGCTCAGGGCGATGAGGACGTCAAGGTTCCCGCGTGGCTCAACGACCCCACGCTCTATCACAACCGCGGCGACTCGACGTGGACGGGAGAGTCGGTGACCTTCGGCGACTTCGTCGGGCTCGACGACCTCATGACCGAGCACCCGACGGTCGTCAGCGGCTTCGTCGACGTCTACCGGCAGTGGATCGATCTCGGCGTCGACGGCTTCCGCATCGACACGGCCAAGCACGTCAACTTCGAGTTCTGGGAGCAGTGGAGCACCGAGGTGCTGGACTACGCGCACGATGTCGCCGGCAAGCCCGACTTCTTCATGTTCGGCGAGGTCTACGACGCCGACCCCGTGAAGCTCGCTCCGTACGTCCGCGACACCGACATGAACTCGGTTCTCGACTTCACCTTCCAGCAGAAGGCCGTCTCGTTCGCGAGCGGGAACTCGACCAAGGGCCTTCAGGAGCTCTTCGCTGGCGACGACCGCTACACCACCCCCGACTCGTCGTCCACGGCGCTGCCGACCTTCCTCGGCAACCACGACATGGGGCGCGTCGGCTACTTCCTCTCCTCGACGGGTCAGCCGCTCGAGCGCACGATCCTCGCCCACGAGCTCATGTACCTGACGCGCGGCCAGCCGGTCATCTACTACGGCGACGAGCAGGGCTTCGCGGGCACGGGCGGCGACAAGGACGCCCGCCAGACCCTGTTCGCAACCCAGGTCGAGGAGTACGCGAACCAGCCGCTCCTCACCGGCGAGGCGGCGGGCAGCGTCGATCGCTTCGGCACGGATGCTCCGCTCTACACCGTCATCGCCGACCTCGCGACGCTCCGCGAGACGACGCCGGCGCTGCGCACGGGTGCGCAGATCGAGCGGCTCGTGACCGACGGCGCGGGCGTCTACGCCTTCAGCCGCGTCGATCGCGACGAGAAGATCGAGCATCTCGTGGCGGTCAACAACGCCGCCGAGGCGCGCACGATGGAGATCCCGACGCTCACGGCGGG
The DNA here is from genome assembly GCF_014137945.1 of Microcella alkalica. Taxonomy (GTDB): domain Bacteria; phylum Actinomycetota; class Actinomycetes; order Actinomycetales; family Microbacteriaceae; genus Microcella; species Microcella alkalica. The sequence goes on along the minus strand of NZ_JACGWX010000008.1, from coordinate 33,188 downwards.
AGCATCCTTCTCGGTGCTGCACGGCGACGGAGCGGCCGCGACGGCGGACGCCTCCGGCGTCCTCTCGGTGACGGTGCCCGCGCTGGGTGCTGTCGTGTGGGTCGCCGACCGGACGGTCACGGCGCCCGAGGCCGCGCAGGCCATCACGATCGAGTCGCCCGCCGCCGGCGCCGCAGTCACCGATCTCGCGCCCGTCGCCGCTGACATCGACGACTCGACCTGGGCTGAGACGAGCTTCGCCTGGCGCGTCGCGGGCGACGCGGCGTGGACGGCGCTCGGCACGGCTGAGGACACCTCGCCGCGCCTGTTCCACGACACGCGCGGTCTCGCCGCGGGAACTCTCGTCGAGTACCGAGCGGTGACGGTCGACGCTGCGGGCAACCGCTCGGCGGCCTCCACCTACGCCTCGGTCGGCGTAGCGGTGAACGGCGCCGTCGACGACGGCGGGGACGTCACGCACGGCTACGACATGGTCGTCGTGCCCGGCAGCCACAACAGCGAGATGGGCTGCGCCGGCGACTGGCAGCCCGATTGCAGCGCCGCCGCGCTGACGCTCACCGCCTCGGGCATCTGGGCGGGAACGTTCGACGTGCCGGCAGGCGACTACGAGTACAAGGCGGCGGTCAACGGCTCGTGGGCCGAGAACTACGGGGCGAACGGCGTGCGCGACGGGGCGAACATCACCTACTCGCACCCCGGCGGCTCGATCAGCTTCTACTTCAACCCGTCGACCAAGATCGTCTCGTCGAGCGCCGAGGGCCCCATCGTGACACTGCCGGGGAGCCTGCAGTCCGAAATCGGCTGCCCCGGCGACTGGCAGCCCGACTGCCTCGCGACGCTCGCGCAGGATGGCGACAAGGACGGCGTCTACGAGTTCGCGACCTCCGCGCTCCCGAGCGGCAGCTACGAGGTGAAGGTCACCCATGGTCTGTCGTGGGACGAGAACTACGGCGTGAACGGGGTGCGGGGCGGCGCGAACTACTCCTTCAGTGCGAGCGAGGGCAAGGAGGTCCGCTTCCTCTACACCCTCGCCACGAACGCGCTTGAGATCGTCGTGACCGACCCGCCCCTCGCGGGAGTCGGCACGCACCAGGCAATCTGGGCTGCGGGCGACGCGATCGCGTGGCCGGTCGCGCTGCTCGGCGGCGCTCCCGTCGCGGATGCGACGTTCACGCTCGAGCACGCCGCCACCGGCGGCCTCGGAACGGCGGACGGCGCCGTGACGGGCGGCGGCGAGCCGATCGCGCTCGGAGTCGACCCGGACGGCCTGCCCGCGGGCGTCCTCGAGGCCTTCCCGCACCTGAGCGGGTACGTCGCGCTCACCCCGGTCGGCCTCGACCGTGCGGCGATCGCCGAACTCGTCCGGGGCGAGCTGCTCGTCGCGCAGCGGATCGACGGCGTGCTCACCGCGCTAACCGGGGTGCAGATTCCCGGCGTGCTCGACGACCTCTACGCCGACGACCTCGCCGATGCGCAGCTCGGCCCCGTGGCCGACGGCTCCACCGCAGCGGTGTCTCTGTGGGCGCCGACTGCGCGCTCCGTCGTGCTCGAGCGCTGGGACGCCGGAACGACGGGCGACCCGGAGCTCCTCGACGCGGTCCACGACGACGCGAGCGGCGTGTGGAGCGTCGACTCCGGAATCGGCGCGGGCGACGAGTACCGCTGGCGCGTGGAGGTGTTCGCGCCCTCGACCGGGCAGGTCGAGACCAACTCGGTGACCGACCCCTACTCGGTCGCGCTCACCGTGAACTCGGCGCGCTCCGTCGTCGTCGACCTCGACGACGAGGCGCTGCGGCCGCAGCTGTGGGAGGACACCCCTCAGCCGACCGTCGACCGCAGCGTCGACCGCGCGATCTACGAGCTGCACGTGCGCGACTTCTCGATCGGCGATGAGACCGTCCCCGCAGAGGAGCGCGGCACCTACCGCGCGTTCACGCGCGACTCGGCGGGCACCGCGCAGCTGCGCGAGCTCGCTGCGGCGGGCATCACCACCGTGCACCTCCTCCCCACATTCGACATCGCCACGATCGAGGAGCGTCGCGACCAGCAGGCCACCCCTGACTGCGACCTGGAGTCGTTCGGCCCCGCATCGCCCGAGCAGCAGGCCTGCATCGCCGAGATCCGCGACCTCGACGGCTTCAACTGGGGCTACGACCCGTACCACTTCTCGACCCCCGAGGGCTCGTACGCCGTCGACCCCGAGGGCGGCGCTCGCGTCGCCGAGTTCCGTGAGATGGTCGGCGCGCTCCACGCGTCGGGTCTCGAGGTCGTCCTCGACAAGGTGTACAACCACACCGCGCAGTCGGGACAGGGCGAGAAGTCGGTGCTCGATCGCATCGTGCCCGGCTACTACCACCGCCTCAACGCGACGGGGGCGGTCGAGACCTCGACCTGCTGCCAGAACGTCGCAACTGAGCACGCGGCTGCCGAGAAGCTCATGATCGACTCGGTCGTCCTGTGGGCCAAGGACTACAAGGTCGACGGTTTCCGCTTCGACCTCATGGGTCACCACTCGAAGCAGAACATGCTGAACGTGCGGGCTGCGCTCGACGCCCTGACGGTCGAGAAGGACGGCGTCGACGGCTCGACGGTCTTCATCTACGGCGAGGGCTGGAACTTCGGCGAGGTCGCCAACAACGCACGATTCGAGCAGGCCACGCAGGGTCAGCTCGGCGGCACGGGGATGGCGACCTTCAACGACCGACTGCGCGACGCCGTGCACGGCGGAAGCCCGGTCGACGGATCATCGACGTTCGTGCAGGGCTTCGGCACCGGGCTCGGGACCGACCCGAACGGCGACCCGAGCAACGGCTCGACCGAGCAGTCGATCGCCGAGCTGCTCAAGCAGACCGACCTCGTGAAGATCGGGCTCGTGGGCAACCTTCGGGACTACGCGCTCGAGTCGGCGAGCGGCGCCGTGCTGCCGGGCGACGAGCTCGACTACCGGGGTTCGCCCGCCGGGTACGCGGACCAGCCCGACGAGGTCATCAACTACGTCGACGCGCACGACAACGAGACGCTGTACGACCTGAGCGTCATCAAGCTGCCGCGCGACACGACGATGGCCGAGCGCATCCGCATGAACACGCTGTCGCTCGCGACCGTGACGCTCTCGCAGGCACCGTCGTTCTGGCACGCCGGAACCGAGCTCCTGCGCTCGAAGTCGCTCGACCGCAACAGCTACAACTCGGGCGACTGGTTCAACCGGATCGACTGGACGGGGCAGGAGTCGACGTTCGGCTCCGGCCTGCCGCCGGCCGCCGACAACGAGGGCAAGTGGTCGATCATGGCCCCGCTGCTCGAGGACCCGGCCCTCAAGCCCGCGGCGGCGGACATCGCGGCCGCCGAGGCTGCGGCGCTCGACCTGCTTCGCGTCCGCAGCTCGGTCGACCTCCTGCAGCTGGGCTCAGCCGAGCTCATCGCGGAGAAGGTCAGCTTCCCCAACAGCGGAGCCGACGCCACCCCCGGGATCGTCGTCATGCTCATCGACGACTTGCTCGGCGAGGACGTCGACCCCGAGCTCGAGGGGGCGCTGGTCGTCTTCAACGCGAGCCCGAGCGCGATCACCGAGCAGGTGGAGGGGCTCGCCGGCCGCCCGTTCTCGCTCGTGCGGGCACAAGCGAAGGGCTCCGACCCGGTCGTCAAGCAGACCGACTGGGACAAGAAGACCGGAACGGTCACCATTCCCGGCCGCTCGGTCGCGGTGCTCGTCGACGTCCAACCCGGCTCGGGCCAGCCCGGCAACCCCGGCGGCGAGGGCCCCGGCCAGGGAGGCGAGAACCCGGGGAACGGAAACGGGAGCGGCGGCGAGAAGCCGGGCAAGGGAAAGAAGGTCACCCTCGACGTCGGATCGGTCGAGCCCGGGCAGACCATCACCGTCTCGGGCTCCGGCTTCCAGCCGGGCGAGCGGGTGCAGGTCTGGCTCGAGTCGACGCCGCGCCTGCTCATGGCTGTTGACGCCTCCGCGACGGGCGAAGTGCTCGTGCGAGTGGCCATCCCGGCGGACGCCGAGACGGGCCAGCACACGATCCGACTCGTCGGCCTGCAGTCGGGCGTCGAGGTCACAACGCCCCTCACGATCTCGCTGCTCGCCCTCACCGGAGTGGAGCTCACGCTCGTCGTCGGGCTGGCGCTCGCCCTGCTCGCCGCCGGTGGACTGCTGATCCTGCCGCGACTGCGGCGCACGAGCTAGTCGACAGCCCCGGGCGGGATGACGCGGTTTCAGCCGCTCGTCAGTCCTGGTCGGCGGGGCGACATCGTCCGCGCACCGTTCAGCGAGTCCGCTACCGCGCGTCGCCCATGAGCAGCGCGTAGCAGCGCTCGAGTCGCGCCCTCCACCACTGCGCGCGCTCGTCGGGGGCGGCGAGCCGGCGCAGGGCATCCGCATCGACCTCGACGCGACCGGTGCCGATGGCCCCCGCGACGGGCGCGACGGGCGGCACCGCGACGTCGTCGCCCAGGAGCGCGCCCGTGCCGAGCCCGCAGTCGAACTCGAGCGACGGCAGCCGGGCCGCGAGAGCAGCGCCCATCGCGAGCCCGACGCTCGTGTCGAGCGCGCTCGACACGACCGCGGGCAGTCCCGCCGCCTCGACGATCGTGAGCGCGCGGTCGATGCCGCCGAGCGGCGCGGCCTTGATCACGAGGATGTCGGCCGCGCCGGCGCGCGCGACGGCGAGCGGGTCGGCCGCCTTCCGCACGCTCTCGTCCGCGGCGACCAGCACGTCGATGCGGTGGATGCGCCGCCGCAGCTCCGCGAGCTCGTCGATGCTCGCGCACGGCTGCTCGACGTACTCCAGGTCGAACTGCTCGAGCGCGCGCACCGCATGCTCGGCCTCGTCGAGGTTCCAGGCGCCGTTCGCGTCGAGCCTGATGCGCCCCTCCGCCCCGATGAGCCGCCGCGTCTCGCGCACGCGCTCGACGTCGTCGGCAAGGGTCTGCCCGCGCTCGGCGACCTTGATCTTGACGGTGCGGCACCCATCGAAGCGGGCGAGCACCGCCTCGATGCGGTCGGGCGCGACCGCCGGTAGCGTCGCATTGACCAGGATGCTCTCGCGCAGCACCGCCGCCCCCGACTCGCGCCAGCCGAAGTCGATGGCCGCGGCGAGCCACATCGCGGCCTCGGCGTCTCCGTACTCGGTGAAGGGGCTGAACTCGCTCCACCCGGCCGGGCCGCGGAGCAGCACGGCCTCGCGGTGCTCGACGCCGCGGAACCGCGTCGTCAGCGGCACCGACACCACAGCGGAGCCGCTCAGCACCTCGTCGAGCGGGGGCAGGGCATCCGTCACCGGCGTCGTCATGCGCCACAGTCTGTCACCGCGCCGCCGCTCGCCGCTCAGGCAGCCCGCGCGCCCCCGCGCGTAGGCTGGCGGCATGGCCGAGCCCGCAGCCCCGCACGTCTCCGAGCTGTTCGACTCCGAGCGCTGGCGCTCTGTTGAGGGCTTCGAGAGCCTCACCGACATCACCTACCACCTCGACACGACGGGTCGCATCGCCCGCATCGCCTTCAACCGCCCAGAGGTGCGCAACGCGTTCCGCCCGCACACCGTCGACGAGCTGTACCGCGCGCTCGACGACGCGCGGCAGAACCCGCGCGTCGGCGTCGTCCTGCTGACGGGCAACGGGCCGAGCCCGAAGGATGCGGGGTGGGCGTTCTGCTCGGGCGGCGACCAGCGCATCCGCGGCCGCTCCGGGTACCAATACGCCGAGGGAGACACCGCTGACACGGTCGACACGGCGAAGGCGAGCCGGCTGCACATCCTCGAGGTGCAGCGACTCATCCGCTTCATGCCGAAGGTCGTCATCGCCGTCGTGCCCGGGTGGGCCGCGGGCGGAGGGCACTCCCTCCATGTCGTGTGCGACCTCACGATCGCGAGTCGCGAGCACGCGCGCTTCAAGCAGACCGACGCCGACGTGGGCAGCTTCGACGCCGGCTACGGCAGCGCGTACCTCGCCAAGCAGGTCGGGCAGAAGATCGCACGCGAGATCTTCTTCCTCGCCCGCGAGTACGACGCGCAGCGCGCCTTCGAGATGGGCACCGTCAACGCGGTCGTGCCGCACGCGGAGCTCGAGAGCACGGCCATCGACTGGGCCGAGACGATCCTTACCAAGAGCCCCACGGCCATCCGCATGCTCAAGTACGCGATGAACCTCACCGACGACGGGATGGTCGGCCAGCAGCTCTTCGCGGGCGAGGCCACGCGGCTCGCGTACGGCACCGACGAGGCCGTCGAGGGCCGCGACAGCTTCCTCGAGAAGCGCGCGCCCGACTGGTCGCCGTTCCCCTGGCAGTACTGACAGCCCCGCGCGCTAGCGTGATCGGGTGACCCGCCCGCTCGCCGTCGTCGACTCCTCCGACCCCCTCGCGTGCCTCGTCGCCCTGCGGCACGCGCTCAGCGGCGACGGGCCCGCGGTGCTCTTCCGCGGCGGGGGCGTGAACCCCGTGCAGACCGCCCCGCTCGAGGTCGAGAAGCGCATCGCGCTCGTGGTCGAGACGAGCGGATCGACCGGCACCCCTAAGCGCGTCGCCCTGACCGCCGACGCCGTGCTCGCGAGCGCCGCCGCCTCCAACGGCGCCCTCGGCGACCCGGGCCAGTGGCTGCTCGCCCTCCCCGTGCACTACATCGCCGGCATCAACGTGCTCGCGCGCTCGCTCGCGGCGAGCATCCCCCCGGTGCCCGTCGCGCCCGGCCGCATGGATGCCGCGACCGTCCTGGCGGCGATCGGCCGCATGACCGAGAAGGTCAGGTACACCGCGCTCGTCCCGGCCCAGCTCGGTCGGCTCATCGATGAGGCCGATGAGGATGCGGCCCTCCGCGAGGCGCTCGCGGGCTTCTCCCGCATCCTGGTCGGCGGGCAGTCGACTCCGGCCGCGCTCGTCGACCGGGCCCGAGCGCACGGCTGGCGCGTGACCCGCACGTACGGCTCGAGCGAGACGTGCGGCGGCGTCGTCTACGACGGCCGCCCGATCGGGCAGTCGACAGTGCGCATCGTCGACGGCCGCGTCGAGCTCGGCGGGCCGACGATCGCCGAGTACTACCTCGGCGACCCGGAGCGCACGGCGAGCGCCTTCGTCGAGCACGACGAGCACCGCTGGTACCGCACCGACGACGCGGGCGAGCTCGTCGACGGCGTTCTGCGCGTCACCGGGCGTCTCGACGACACGATCGTGACGGGCGGCCTCAAGGTGCGGCTCGGCGACGTCGAGCGCGTCGTGCGCGAGCAGCCCGGGCTCTCCGACGCGGTCGTCGTCGCCGGCCACCACCCCGAGTGGGGCGAGGTCCCGGTCGTCGTCACGACCGCGCGCCCCGATCTCGCGACGGTGCGACGCGCGGTGGGCGCCGTCCTGCCGCCCGAGGCCCGCCCCGATCGCGTCATGACGGTAAATGCTCTGCCGACGCTGCCCTCCGGCAAGCCCGACCGCCTCGCCATCGCGGAGCGCGCGCGCCCCTAAGATCGGCGTCGTGGCGACGAAGCGACCTGCGACCAAGACCTCCTCCTCGAAGGGCCGATCCGGCCGGCCCGGAGGGCGCCCCGCGCGCCCCGCTGCCGCGCGCTCGGGCAACCCGGCGGCCGCGACCCGCACCACCTGGCGCGACTGGGTCGCGGGTGCGCGCCTGCGCACACTGAGCCTCGCGATCGCACCGGTGGCTCTCGGAACCGCGGTCGCCTCCGTCAACGGCGGGCTGAGCATCCCCATCGCCCTGCTGTGCCTCGCGGTCGCGGTGTTCCTGCAGATCGGCGTGAATTTCGCCAACGACTACTCCGACGGCGTGCGCGGCACCGACGCGCAGCGCGTCGGCCCGCGGCGACTCACGGGCTCGGGCGCCGCGCCAGCCCGCACGGTGCTGACGGTCGCCCTCGTCTTTTTCGGCCTCGGAGCTCTCGCGGGCCTCGCCATCGTGGTGCTGAGCGGCCAGTGGTGGCTGCTACTCGTCGGAGCCGCGGCGCTCGCCGCCGCCTGGTTCTACACCGGCGGCCGTCGCCCGTACGGCTACTCGGGACTGGGCGAGCTCATCGCGTTCGTGTTCTTCGGCCCCGTCGCGGTAGCCGGCACGACCCTCGTGCAGCTCGGTGAGGTGCCACTCGACGCCTGGCTCGCGGGCGTCATCGCGGGCCTCTTCGCGGCGGCCGTCATGCTCGTCAACAACATCCGCGATCGCGGGCAGGATGCCCTGGCCGGCAAGCGCACGCTCGCCGTGCGGCTGGGCGATCGGGCGGCCCGCATCCTCTTCGCGGTGCTGATCGTCGGCGCCTACGGCGTGCTCGCCTGGTTCGCCGCGATCTACCTGTGGGCGCCGTACGTCTACTTCGCGCTCCTCATAGGGGCGCCCGTGAACGTCATCGTGATGTTCGCCCGCACCGCGGCCGAGCTCGTGCTCGCGCTCAAGCTCACCTCGCTCGCGGCGCTCCTGACCGGGCTCGCGCTCGCGGCGGCGATCGCGTTCTAGCGGTCCTGCTCGCGCGATCGGGTCTCGCTCGCGGCGTCCTCCGCGGCGGCGTCCGGGTCGTCGACCGGCTTCCCGCGTCGCTCGGCGAGGTCGGCGGCGACCGCGTCGCGGAGGCGGCCGAAGAAGATGTACGAGACCGTGAGGGCGACCACGGCGGCGATGACGGCCGCGATGGCGACGACGGCGAATCCGACCACGCCGATCGATTCGAGGGGCGCGGGCAGCACGAGGAAGAGCACGGCGAAGGCGGCTCCGAAGATGCCGATGCGCACGAGGCTGTACTGGATCCACGGGTTCACGCCCCCAGTCTAGAAGCGGCGGCCGGCGCACCCGGCCCGCTCACCGACCGCACCCGGCGCGAGCCCAGGGGCCCGGCGTACACTCGCTTCATGGCCAGGTTCCTCGTCGTGCTCTCCGTGGTCGCGGTAGCGTTCACGATCTACACGCTCGTCGACGTCCTGCTCACCGATCGCTCGCGTGTGCGCGGCCTGCAGAAGCCCGTGTGGGCCGTCCTCGTCGTCGTGCTGCCGGTCATCGGCGGCATCCTCTGGCTCGTCATCGGCAAGGCCCGCCGCACGTCCGGCGGTACCCGCGTGATCGCTCCTGATGACGACCCCGACTTCCTCGGCTCGATCAACCGCGAGGACGTCGCGCGTCGCGCCGAGCAGGACGAGCGTCTCCGCCGACTCGAGCAGGAGCTCGCCGACCTCGACGATGACACGCGCGACGACTCCGCCCGCTGACGACGGAGCCGCCGACGGCGGAACGTCCGAGGTTGCGGCGTCGCCCGCGCAACGTGCCGCGACCGCTCTCGTCGTCGGGCTGATCCGTCACGGAGTCCGCGACATCGTCCTGAGCCCGGGCTCGCGCTCGCAGGCTCTCGCTCTCGCCGTGGCAGCGGCCGCCCGCGCCGGCGCGATCGAGCTCCACGTGCGCGTCGACGAGCGCGTCGCGGGCTTCACGGCTCTCGGCCTCGCCGCCGAGTCGGGGCTTCCAGTCCCCCTCATCTGCACGTCGGGAACCGCGGTCGCGAACCTGCACCCGGCCGTTCTGGAGGCCCACCACTCGGGCGTCGGCATCATCGTCCTGTCCGCCGATCGTCCAGCCGAGCTGCGCGGCATCGGCAGCAACCAGACGACCGTTCAGCCGGGCATCTTCGGCGACCTCGTGCGCGCCGACTGGGATGTCGCTGCCCCCGTCGGCGCGGCCCACGAGGTCGACGACGCGAGCGACCTCGCCGAACTCGCGGTCCGCGCCGCGGCGGAAGGGCCGGTGCACGTGAACCTCGCCTACCGCGAGCCGCTCAGCGGAGCCGTGGATCTTCCGCCCGACCTCGCTGCGGGCGAGCATCCCGCCGCCGGAGATGACGGCGACGCGGCGGCGCAGGGCGATCGGCGCGACCGCGTCGTGCTCGACCTCGAGCCCGACGACGCGACCGTCGTCATCGCGGGAACCGGGGCAGGGCCGCTTGCGACCGAGCTCGCCGAGAGGCTCGGCGCCCCGCTCATCGCGGAGGTCGCGAGCGAGGCCCGCTTCGGCCGGCACGTCGTCACCGCCTACCGCGACGTCCTGCGCGGCCCGCACGGCGACGCCGTCGCGCGCGCGATCGTCGTCGGGCACCCGACCCTGAGCCGCGAGGTGCCGTCGCTGCTGCAGCGCCCGGACGTCGAGGCGATCGTCATCCGCACGCCGGGCGTCGAGGCCTACGACCCGGGCCGTCGCGCGCGCATCGTCGACGCAGTGCGCGTTCACGGAACCCCCGACCCCGCGGTCGTGCGGCGCTGGGTCGGCGGCTGGGTCGCGATGTCGCGCGCCGTGCTCGAGTCGGAGGCGCCCGACGACCCTGCACCCGATCTCGGCTCCGCCGTCTCGGAGGAGCCGAGCGTTCGCGCCGCCTTCGCCCGGGCCGAGATGGCGATCCTGCGCGCCCCCGTCGACCGGCGGATGCTCGCCCGCGCGCTCTGGGCATCCACCTGGCCGCACGATCGCCTCGTCCTGGGGGCGTCGCGCCTCATCCGTGAGGCCGACCGCATCGTGCCGGGCAAGAGGATCCCCGTGCACGCCAACCGGGGGCTCGCCGGCATCGACGGCACGATCTCGACCGCGGCCGGCATCGCGCTCGCGGCCCGTCGCTCAGAGCGACATGGAGTGGTGCGTGTTCTGCTGGGGGATCTCGCCGCGGTGCACGATGCGGGCGCCCTGCTCGTCCCGCTGCCCGACGACGTCGCGCTGCACGTGTTCGTCGGCGACGACGGCGGCGGCACGATCTTCGACTCGCTCGAGGTCGCCGCCACGGCCGACGCCGGCGACTTCGCCCGAGTCATGCGCACGCCCGTCGCCGTCGACTTCGCGGCGCTCGCCGCCGCCGGCGGCTGGGCCTATCGCCGGGTCACGACGCGCGCCGAGCTCGACGACGCGCTCACCGCGCGCGAGCGGCTGCTGCTCGTGCACGTGCCCCTCGAGCCGTAGTGCCGCCCCGCCCGTCGACCTCGCCCGCGACGCCGCTCCCAGGCCCCGCGGCCGGTCCCCTTCCGTTGTTGAGAAGTGTCGAAAAGGGATCACGTCGCCCCTCACCAACGGAAGGGACTCGGCGGCGTCCGGCATCCGCCGAGCTCACGATGCAGAGGAGTGACGAAATCCATTTACGTCACTCCGCCACATCGTGAGAGTGCTCGACGCGAGAGCGGCGAGCGGCGTAGCGTCGCTGCATGGATGAACTGCTGCGAGCCGGCGCCGACGTGCGCCTCGCCGACCTCGACACCCGCGCGACCCCCGGCTTCGACGGCGATAAGGACGCAGGCGTCGAGGCCCTCGCGGCCGGCGCCATCGAGCTCAGCGAGCTGCAGGAGAAGCTCTTCGCCGCGAGCCGCGCGGGCGACGAGCGGCGCATCCTCCTCGTCCTCCAGGCGATGGACACCGCGGGCAAGGGCGGCATCGTCCGCCACGTGGTCGGTGCGGTCGACCCGCAGGGCGTCGCCCTCGCCGCGTTCAAGAAGCCCACGCCGGAGGAGCTCGCCGAGCACTTCCTCGCCCGCATCGAGCGCCGGCTTCCCGGCCCCGGCCTGATCGGCGTCTTCGACCGCTCCCACTACGAGGACGTCCTGATCGCGCGCGTCCGCGAGCTCGCCCCCGCCGACGAGATCGAGCGACGCTACGGCGAGATCCGCGACTTCGAGCGCCGACTCGTCGACGGCGGCACCCGCGTGATCAAGGTCATGCTGTTCATCTCGCCCGACGAGCAGAAGCAGCGTCTCCGGGAGCGCCTGGACCGCCCGGACAAGCACTGGAAGTACAACCCGGGCGACGTCGACGAGCGGATGCTCTGGCCCCACTACATGCAGGCCTACGAGCGCGCCATCGCCGAGACGGACGCCGACCACGCGCCCTGGTTCGTCGTCCCCGCCGACCGCAAGTGGTTCGCCCGCCTCGCGGTGCTGCACCTGCTGCTGCGCGAGCTGCGCGCGCTCGACCCGCAGTGGCCCGTCACGGACTACGACGTGGAGGCCGAGAAGCAGCGCCTCGCGGCGAGTTAGCGCAGGGCATCCGCGATCGGACGGAACTTCATGCGGGTCTCGGCGAGCTCCGACTCGGGATCGGAATCGGCGACGATGCCCGCCCCCGCGTACGCCGTGATCGTCCCGTCGTCGTCGATTCGCGCGCACCGCAGCGCGATCACCCACTCGCCGTCGCCGTCCTGGTCGATCCAGCCGACGGGCCCGGCGTAGCGGCCGCGATCGAACGGCTCGAGCTCGGCGATGAGCCGCAGGGCGTCGACCGTGGGGCTGCCGGCGACCGCGGCCGTGGGGTGCAGGGCGGCCACGAGATCGAGGCCGGAGGCATCCTCCGAGAGCTCGACCTCGACATCCGTCGCCAGATGCCAGAGGTTGGCGAGCTTGAGCGTGAACGGAGACTCGCTCGCCGTGACCGCTCGCGCGTGGGGTCGCAGCGACCGCAGCACGCTCTGCACCGCGAAGGCGTGCTCGTCGAGATCCTTCGTGCTCGTCGCGAGGGCGGTCGCGGCGGCGGCGTCGTCGGTCGCTCCCGCCCCGCGAGCACGCGACCCGGCGAGCACGCGCGCCGAGGCCTCGCGCGCATGCACGCTCACGAGGGTCTCGGGGCTCGCGCCGAGGAGCCCGTCGACGGCGAACGTGAGCGTGTCGGGGTACGCCTCGGCGAGCTCCTGCAGCAGCGCCCTCCTGTCGGAATCGGCAGGGATGCCCGCTCGCGCGTCCCGCGCCATGACGACCTTCTCGACCTCGCCCGAGCGGATCCGGGCGACGGCGTCGCGCACGAGCTCCACGTACTCCTGCCGCGAGAGGGATGCCGCCGCGAGAGTCGCCCGCGGCCGGGCGCCGAGCGGCGTCGCCACGGGCGAGGAGAGCTCCAGGTCGCGCCCGTCGTCGTCGGTCGTGATGCGCGTCACCCAGCTGACCGGACCGCGGCGCCCGACGACGACCTCGGGCACGATGAGCACGCTCTCGGCGGCGGAGGTGTCGGCGAACGCGAACGCCCCGAAGGCGACGAGCCCCGAGCCCGGCTCGTGCACCGCGTCGTCGACGCGGGCTGCGGCCGCGAGCTCGCGCCAGGCCGCGGCCGCTTTCGCCAGCCGGTCGGGACCGGTGAAGGCGAGCCGCGCGACCTCGCCGATGCCGACGATGCCGTCACCACGGCGGAGGGCGACGAGGGGATGCGCGGCCGAGGCGTACTCGAGCAGGGCCGTCGCGTCGTCGACGGGTTCGGAGACGGCGCGCAGAGCGGCTCCCGGCGACGCGGAGGTGGGCACGGGGTCAGCGTACCGCCGGCGCCCCGGGCGCCCAGCCCGCTCGCGGGCAACGCGCAGTGACCACTCACTAGACTGAGCGGGTGACGAGGGCCGACCTGAGCAAGAAGTCGCGCGACGTCGCGGCCATGTTCGACGGCGTCGCTCGCGGCTACGACCGCACCAACGCCGTCCTCTCGGTCGGCAACGCGTCTCTCTGGCGCCTGCACACGGTGCGCGCGATCGACCCGCAGCCGGGCGAGCGCATCCTCGACATCGCCGCCGGCACCGGCACGAGCTCGGCGGCGATCGCCAAGTCGGGCGCCCGGGTCATCGCGTTCGACTTCTCGGCGGGAATGATCGAGGAGGGCCGCAAGCGCCACCCCGAGCTCGAGTTCGTCGAGGGCGACGCTCAGCGGCTGCCCTTCGGCGACGACGAGTTCGACGCCGTCACCATTAGCTTCGGCCTGCGCAACGTGGAGGACCCGCGGCTCGCCCTCAGCGAGATGTACCGAGTCCTCAAGCCGGGGGGCCGAGTCGTCATCTGCGAGTTCTCGCGACCGCCGATCGGCGTGATCCGCCGCGGCTACTTCGCCTACCTGCAGAAGGTCATGCCGTTCATCGCGGGCGCCGCGAGCACCAACCCCGACGCGTACCGATACCTTTTCGAGTCGATCGCCGACTGGCCGGAGCAGGGCATCCTGTGCCAGTGGATGCGCGCCGCGGGCTTCACGCGCGTCGCCTACCGCAACCTCACCGTCGGGGTCGTCGCCCTGCATCGCGGTCGCAAGCCGATCGATGCGGCGATGCGCGAATCCGCCGCCAAGAAGCGCGTCGCCGGCCGGCGCCCCACCGCATCGGCCGCGGCCGAGTGACCCCCCGACAGATCGGCACATCGTGACCTGGAGCACTCCTCTCGCTCGCCGCAGCAAGACGCTCAGCGCCTCGCTCGGTCTCGGCGAGAAGCTCTTCGCCTCGAGCGAGGAGCGGCGCTTCGCCGACGCCATCGAGTCGGGCCTCGAGACCGTCGAGGCGGGCCTCCTGAAGGAGGTCGCCTTCGCCGACGACATGGCGGATGTCACGTCCCGCTACTTGCTCGAGGCCGGCGGCAAGCGCATCCGACCCGTGCTCACGCTCCTCACCGCCCAGCTCGGCGACGGAGCCACCCCCGCCGTCATCACAGCCGCGCAGGCCATCGAGATCACGCACCTCGCCTCGCTGTACCACGACGACGTCATGGACGAGGCGGAGCTGCGCCGCGGCGTCCCGACTGCGCAGCACGTCTGGGGCAACTCGGTCGCGATCCTCACCGGCGACCTGCTCTTCGCCCGCGCCTCCAAGCTCGTGGCGAGTCTCGGCGAGGGCGCGATCAAGCTGCAGGCCGACACGTTCGAGCGCCTGTGCCTCGGCCAGCTGCACGAGACGCTCGGCCCGCGCGCGAGCGACGACCCGATCGAGCACTACCTGCAGGTGCTTGCCGACAAGACCGGCTCCCTCATCGCCGCCGCCGCGCAGATGGGCGTCATCTTCTCGAACGCGCCGACCGAGTTCGAGGAGCCCGTCGTCGCCTTCGGCGAGAAGATCGGCGTCGCCTTCCAGCTCATCGACGACGTCATCGACCTCGCCGAGGCCGACGCCGAGACGGGCAAGGCGCAGGGCACCGACCTGCGCAGCGGCGTCGCCACCCTCCCGCTGCTGTTCCTGCGCCGCGCCGCCGCGACCGACGCGAGCGCCGCCGAGCTGCTCCGCCGGATCGAGCGCAACGTCGACGAGCTCGACGACGAGGCCACCTCGGCCGAGGACCGCGAGACGGACGAGGCCGAGCTCGCCGCGGCGATCGCCGAACTGCGCGGGCACCCGGTGACGGAGGAGACGCTGCTCGAGGCCCGCCGCTGGGCCGACGATGCCGTCGCCGCGCTCGCCCCGCTGCCCGACGGGCCGGTTCAGAAGGCGCTCACGAAGTTCGCGGAAGCGGTCGTCGACCGCAGCAAGTAGGGCCGCGAGCCCCGACCACCCCTGCCGATCGAGGAACGGAACCACCCGCATGACCAAGCTCAGGCTCGCCATCGTCGGAGCAGGCCCCGCCGGCATCTACGCCGCCGACATCCTGCTCAAGCACGAGCGCTCGTTCGAGGTCTCGATCGACCTGTTCGACCAGCTGCCCGCACCGTACGGCCTCGTCCGGTACGGCGTCGCGCCCGACCACCCGCGCATCAAGGGCATCATCAACGCCCTTCGCGACGTGCTCGACTCCGGCGACATCCGCATCTTCGGCAACGTCCGGTACGGCACCGACATCACGCTCGACGATCTGAAGCGGCACTACAACGCCGTGATCTTCGCCACGGGGGCGGTGCGGGATGCCGCGCTGGACATCCCCGGCATCGACCTGGAGGGCTCGTACGGCGCCGCCGATTTCGTCAGCTGGTACGACGGGCACCCCGACGTCCCGCGCGAGTGGCCGCTCGACGCGCAGTCGGTCGCCGTGATCGGCAACGGCAACGTCGCGCTCGACGTCGCCCGCGTTCTCGCGAAGCACCCGGAGGATCTGCTGCCGACGGAGATCCCCGACAACGTGCTCGCGGGGCTCGAGGCGTCGCCCGTGACCGATGTGCACGTCTTCGGTCGTCGCGGCCCGATGCAGGTGAAGTTCACCCCGCTCGAGCTGCGCGAGCTCGGCGAGCTACGCGACGTCGACATGCTCGTCCACGACGAGGACTTCGAGTACGACGACGCCGCGCGCGCGGCGATCGCCTCCAACAAGCAGCTCTTCGTGATCGACAAGGTCTTCACGCAGTGGCGCGCGCGCGAGACCGGGCAGGCCTCTCGCCGTCTGCACCTGCACTTCTACTCCAAGCCCGTCGAGGTGCTCGGCGAAGACGGCCGCGTCGTCGGCTTCCGGTACGAGCGCACGCGACCGGACGGCGCGGGCGGCGTCGTCGGCACGGGGGAGTTCCGCGAGGTCGAGGTGCAGGCCGTGTACCGCGCGGTCGGCTACTTCGGCTCGCCCCTCGACGGCATCCCCTTCGACGAGCGTCACGGCGTGATCCCGAACCACGAGGGGCGGGTGCTCGACGACGACAACGCCGTGGTCCCCGGCGTCTACGCGACGGGCTGGATCAAGCGCGGCCCCGTCGGACTCATCGGCCACACCAAGAGCGATGCGATGGAGACCATCCAGCACGTGCTCAACGGCCAGGCCGGCTGGTGGAGCCCCGCAGAGCCCGACGAGGCCGCGGTCATCGACCTGCTCCGCAGTCGCGGCGTGCTCTACACCGACCTCGAGGGGTGGCGACGCCTCGACGCCCACGAGCAGGAGCTCGGCGCCGCGCGCGGTCGTGACCGCATCAAGGTCGTGCCGCGCGACGAGATGGTGCGCATCTCCCGCGACTGATCGGCCGGGCGCTCAGACCGCGGCGTCCTCGGTCACGGACCATGACAGGCGAACGAGCTCCCGCAGCACGTCGCGGTCGATCGCGTCGAGGCGGGTGACGTAGACGCAGTCGACGCCCGCGGTGTGCGGACCGAGCCGCGGCAGCAGGGCGGCGGCACCGGGGTGCGACTGGAGCCCGTACAGCGACAGCTTCGCCTTCCGGGGGGAGAACGCCGCGCGAGGCCACACGCCAGAGTGCCCGCTCGCGTAGTGGTATTCGTACTCGCCGAAGCCGACCATCGACGGCCCCCACATGACCGGCTCGGCGCCCGTCACCGACCGGAACAGCTCCACGAGCTCCGCCCCCTCGGCCCCGCGCCGCGCGTCGAGCGTCGCGAGGAACTCGTCGACGGGCACATCCGTCGGCAGCGTCTTCTGGCTCATGCGCTCAACCTACGACCGCGCGCATCGCCGCACCAGAGCCGGGCGACGGTGTCGGACCCGGCGCCTCAGAGCTCGCGCGTCATGAAAACGCTCAACGGGTCGGGATCGTACTCCGCGAACGGCGCGCACTCGGTGAATCCGTGTCGCGCGTAGAGCCGGCGGGCGGGTGCGAAGAACTCCTCGGCGCCCGTCTCAAGGCTCAGCCGGCGGTAGCCGCGGGTGCGCGCCTCCTCCATCAGGTGCGCGAGCATCCGCCCGGCGACCCCGCGCCCTCGCGCGGCGCTCGACGTCCGCATCGACTTGATCTCGCCCTCGCTCGGTGATAGCTCCTTGAGCGCCGCGCAGCCCAGCACGGTGCTGCCCTCCCACATCGTCCACACGGTCACCGATGGCGCCGAGAGGCCGTCCAGGTCCAGCGCGTGGACGCTCTCAGGCGGGCTGGTGGCGCGCATCTCGGCGATGTGGTCGGCCAGCAGCCCCTGCACCTGCGGTCGAGAGAGGTCGTCGACCTCGATGCGCGTCGCGCCCTCCACGACCTACTGCACAGTCGCGGTCACCCGCGCGAGGTCGTCGAACGCGCGCATGTGGGCAGGCCGGTTCATCCACTGCTCGAGCGTCAGCTCGGTCGAGTTGTCGCGATACGACTGCTCGACCTCCCGCAGCCGCTTGATGATGGATGCCCCGCGCACCATGACCGACACCTCGAGGTTGAGACTGAACGAGCGCATGTCCATGTTGCTCGAGCCGATGACGGCGACCTGCTCGTCGATCGTGAAGTGCTTGGCGTGGAGCACGGTCGGCGCACGGTACAGCCAGATGCGGACCCCCGCGCGCAGCAGCTCCTCGTAGTACGAGCGCTGCGCGTGGAAGACGAGCGTCTGATCCCCGATCTCCGAGACGAACAGCTGCACGTCGAGCCCGCTCTGCGCCGCCGTGGTGATCGCGTAGAGCATCGACTCGTCCGGCACGAAGTAGGGCGAGCAGATCTGGATCTGCTCCTGCGCGGCGTACAGCAGCGAGTTGAACAGCCGCAGGTTGTTCTCGCCCTCGAACGCCGGGCCGCTCGGCACGACCTGCGCGTCGAGCCCGAGCTCGGGGTCGACCTCCGGCGCGACGATGCTCTCGCGCAGCAGCAGCTCGTCGGTCTCCGAGTACCAGTCGGTCGCGAAGAGCGCCTCGATGCCGGCGGCGATCGGCCCGTCGAAGCGCACGACCAGCTCCTTCCACGCGAGCCGGTCGCCGTTGCGCAGAGGCTTGCGGTGGTAGCCGCGGTCGACCATGTTCTGCGAGCCGGTGAAGGCGGTCGTGCCGTCGATGATCAGGAACTTGCGGTGGTTGCGGAGGTCGGGCCGCTGCCACTGGCCGCGCCACGGCCGCACCGGCAACATCGCGCGGAAGTCGACGCCCATGCTCTCCAGTCGCCGCTTCATCTTCCGATAGCCGGGCACGCGCACCGAGGCGACGTGGTCGTAGAGCACGCGCACCGTGAGCCCGCGCTTCACCGCGTCCTCGAGCGCGTCGAAGAAGGCGGCCGTCGCGTCATCGAGGGAGAGGATGTAGAACTCGACATGCACGATGCGCTCCGCCTCGCGCACGGCAGCGGTCATCGCCGCGATCGACTCGGCGTAGTCGGTGTACAGCTCGGCGGTGTTGCCGCCGACGAGCGGCATCGCGCCGAGGGTGCGGTTGAGCTCGACGATCGGCTCGAGCCACGGCGGCCACGGCGGGTCCTTGCGCACGCGATCCATGCCCTCGGTCGTCTCGAGGATGTACTGGTTGATCTCCGTCTGCTTCTCGCGACGACGCTTGGGCAGGCGTCTCGATCCCAGCAGGAGGAAGAGCAGGAATCCGATGATCGGGAGGACGTAGATCAGCAGCAGCCAGGCGAGCGCGGTCTGGGGGCGCCGATTGCGCGGGACGACGACGAGCGATGTGATCGCGATGGCGATCTGAGCGAGGACGGCGGCCGCGCCGATGATGGCCACCACCCACGCGGACGCGGTGTCGAGCTCGACGGTCGTCATGGGCGGAGTCTAGTGACGCGTCGACCGCACGTCGGCGAGACGGTCGAGAAGGTCGAGGCGGGCACTGCAGACAGCTAGCGGAAGTTCACGAACTGCAGCGCGACATCCAGGTCCTTGCCCTTGAGCAGCGCCATGGTCGCCTGCAGATCGTCCCGGCTCTTCGACTGCACGCGCAGCTCGTCGCCCTGGATCTGGCTCTTGACGCTCTTGGGACCCTCGTCGCGGATGATCTTCGCGATCTTCTTCGCGTCGTCGCTCGAGATGCCGTTCTTGAGCCCGACGTCGATGCGGAACTCCTTGCCGCTTGCGTACGGCGCGCCGGTGTCGAGGCTGCGGATGCCGATGCCGCGCTTGATCATCTTCGACTCGAGCACCTCCAGGACGGCCTTCACGCGCTCCTCGGCGCTCGCCTTGAGCAGCAGCTTCTCGCCGCTCCACTCGATCGAGGCTCCGACGCCCTTGAAGTCGTAGCGCTGCGCGATTTCCTTCTGCGCCTGGTTGACGGCGTTCTCCGCCTCCATCTTGTCGACCTTGCTCACGATGTCGAATGAGGAATCAGCCATGCGGCAATCGTAGTCGCGGGGCGGATGCTCGCGAGCGGTCGCTCGAGACGCTCAGTCGCGCGGCTCGCGCTCCGGCCGCGGTCGGGAGGTCGACGAGCGCACGATGAGCTCGAACGGCAGCTGCAGGTTCGCCGGCTCGTCCTCGCGCGACTGATCGAGCTCGCGCATGAGCAGCTCGACAGCGCGCTCGCCCTGCTGCTCGGGGAACTGCGCCACGGTCGTGAGGCCGAAGAACGGGGCGAGCTCGTGGTCGTCGATGCCGACGACGGAGAGGTCGCGCGGCACATCGAGCCCCATGTCGCGCGCGGCGAGGATGACGCCGATCGCCATCTCGTCGCTCGCGACGACGACGGCGGTGGGTCGCAGGCGCGGGTCGCCGAGCATCTGCTTGGCGGCGACGTACCCGCTCTCCATCGTGAAGACGGCGGGGAAGTACAGCTCGGGCCGCGGCTCGAGGCCGGCCTCCCGCAGAGCGTCCTCCCAGCCGTGACGACGATTGGTCGGCATGTGGAACGACATCTCGGCGTCGACGTCGCCGCCGATGTGCCCGATGACGGTGTGCCCGAGGGAGAGCAGATGCTCGGTCGCGAGGCGCGTGACGCCGACGTCGTCGATCGACACGGTCGGCACGCCGCGGATGGGCCCGCCGACGCCGACGAGCGGTTTGCCGAGCGCGTGCAGCGAGTCGACCTCCTCGGCGCTGAGCTCGAGGCTCACGGCGATCACGGCGTCCACCCGCTGCCTGAGCAGGAACTGCTCGAACACGGTGCTGCGCTCATTGCTCGCACCGGAGAGGTTGTAGAGGGTCAGGTCGTAGCCGTACTGCATGAGGCGCCGCTGCGCCCCCTCGAGCACGGAGGTGTAGAACCATCGGTTGAGGAACGGCACGACGACGCCGATGTTCCGCATGCGGCCGGTCGCGAGGCTCGAGGCGCTCGCCGAGACGACGTAGCCGAGCTCCGCCGCGGCCTCCTCGACGCGCTCGCGGGTCGCGGCGGCCACGTGCCCGCGCCCGCTGAGCGCGCGAGAGACGGTCGCGGTCGACACGCCGGCGCGGCGAGCGACGTCGTCGATGCCCACCATCTGGTTGCCCCTGTTCCCTCTGTCTCTCGCGAGGATACCGGCACGCGGTGCGGGGAATGGAAGCGCTTGCGGCGGCGTGGTCACACGGGCGCGCGGGAGCTTGTATCCTGTTTCTCGCGCGTTCGGCCCCGGCCGCCGCGCGATCGGCGAGTTACCCTAGCGGCCAAAGGGATCTGACTGTAAATCAGACGGCTCAGCCTTCGGGGGTTCGAATCCCTCACTCGCCACCGATCCTCCCTCTCTACTCCTCCGTCTCCACCCCGCCTGCGACAATCGGGGCATGACCCCGACCGTCTCGACAGTCCCCGCCTCCGCGACCGACGACGACCTCCTCCGCCTCGCGATCGACGTCGCCAGGGAGGCCGGCGCCTTCGTCGTCGACGCGCGGCGCGCGGGCGTCGAGGTCGCCGAGCGCAAGTCGTCGCCCGTCGACGTCGTGACGCAGGTGGACCGCGACAGCGAGTCGCTCATCCGTGCGCGGCTGGAGGCGGCGCGTCCGCTCGACGGCTTCTTCGGCGAGGAGGGCGGCCGCGGAGCGAGCGTGAGCGGCCTCACCTGGGTCGTCGACCCGATCGACGGCACGGTCAACTTCCTCTACGGCATCCCCCACTACGCCATCAGCATCGCTGTCGTCGAGGGGGCGCCCGACCCGCAGTCGTGGGATGCCGTCGCCGGAGTCGTGCTCAATCCGGTCACGGGCGAGCTGTTCACCGCGCGGCGCGGTGACGGGGCGCGGCTCGATGGCCGCCCCATCCGCATCGCGGACGCCGTGCCGCTGCCCGAGGCGCTCGTCTTCACCGGCTTCGCGTACTCGGCCGAGACCCGCGCGGAGCAGGGGGCCGCGATCGCGCAGCTCCTTCCGCGCGTGCGCGACCTGCGACGCCTGGGCACGGCATCGCTCGATCTGTGCTGCGTCGCCGCGGGGCGAGCGAATGCCTACTTCGAGCGCACGCTGAGCCCGTGGGATCACGCCGCCGGCGCGCTCATCGCGCGCGAGGCGGGCGCCGTCGTGAAGGGTCTCGGCGATCGCCGGCCGGATCGCGAGTTCGTCCTCGCGGCGCATCCAGAAGCAGTCGGAGAGCTCGAACGGCTCCTCGTCTCCGTCGGGGCGTGACATGAGCGCACCCCCTGTTCGGGGTGGCGCCCGATTCACAGCCCGACTGGAGGAATCGGGTGATGCGGGTTAGGCTTTACCAATCCGTGATAATCAGCTCGGCTGGTTGGCGCGGGTGAACCCGTTCCAGAGCGGATGCTCGGAAACCCACCTCATCGAGGCTCAGACCCTCGCGACGGTGGTTCCGTGCGGCCCGCGATCGACGATTAAGGCAATCTGACACGTGACTGACGAGCTCCAGCGGCCGGCTGGGGAGCTCCCTGAGCGCCCCGCCGCCTTCACCGGAAGCATCGAGTCCCTGGGCTTCACCAGTGGCGAGGCGCCGTCGACGGCCGCCATCGTCCTGCCCGCCGCGGAGGTCGCTCTCACGAGCCGCCGCGCGCTGCGCGAGGCCGAGCGCGCCGCCACGCGCCGCAGCGGTCGCACCGCTCCCGCGTCCCGCGAGTCCGAGGTCGCCGCAATCGTCCCCGCCGCGATCGGGCCCGTCACGCCCACGCGCGCGGCGCACTCTGCCACGCCCGCCTTCTCGGCGCCGACCGTCCCGGCCCGTGCAGCGGCCATCGCTCCGACCGGGCGCCGCGCGCATCGAGCCGTCGAGCGACCCGCACCCCGTCCTCAGATGCGCCATGGGCTGCAGGCTTCGCGCGTCCCCATGATGCGCCGCATTGCCCAGCGCGCCCTGCCGCCCACGGTCATGCTCGCCGTGGCGGGTCTGCTGATCGGCACGACGGTTCCGGCCAACGCACTCTTCCGCCCGAGCGACGTCGCGGCGTCGACGAACCTCAGCTCGATCGCGACCGGCGAATCGGCCGAGAAGGCGATCGAGCCTGCCCAGGTGCTCGAGCTGAACGCCGCTGCGACGGCGGCCGCGCCCGTCGCGAGCCGCGACGACTGGACGGTGACCTCGTACGCCGAGATTCTGCGCGCCAAGTACGGCAACCGCGACTTCACCTACACGACCTCGGGCACCGGCGCCGTCCGCTGGCCCTTCCCCTTCGCCACGACGATCAGCTCCGGCTACGGCGACCGCGTCGCGCCGTGCCGCGGCTGCTCCAGCTACCACCGCGGAACGGACTTCACGCCCGGATACGGCACGCCCATCCAGGCGCTCGCCGACGGCGTGGTCTCCGATCGGCAGGAGGGGTGGTCGTACGGCTCGCACGTGTTCATCGATCACGTCATCAACGGCCAGAAGGTCACGACCCTCTACGCCCACATGGAGACCGGCAGCTCGCCGCTCGTGCCGGGTCAGTCCGTCGCCGCAGGCGACTTCGTCGGCCTGGTCGGCAACACGGGCGCCTCGACCGGCCCGCACCTCCATCTCGAGGTTCGCCTCGACGGCATTCCCGTCGACCCCTTCGCCTGGCTCACCACCAACGCGAGCTAGTCGCACACCCCAGCGCATGCACGAAGGGCCCCGGTCTCCCGGGGCCCTTCGTCGTCGGCGTGTGCGGCGCTACGCGACCCAGACCGTCGTGTCGGTCGGGATCGCTCGACCGTCGATCGCGTTGCTCGCGAGCACGACGTCGCCGGAGGGCAGCTCGACGGGCGTGCTGCCGAGATTGGCGAGGACCGTGAGGCCACCGTTGCGGAACGCCACGACCTCCTCGCCGTAGCCGTCGAGCCACTCGACCGAGCCGAGACCCAGCTCGCGCTGCGCGCGCAGATCGAGAGCGGCGCGGTAGAGCTCGAGCGTGGAGCCTTCGACGCCCTCCTGGCGGTCGCGGGCGTACTCGCGGAAGACCTCGGGTTGCGGGAGCCAGCTCGAGCCGGACCCGTTGAAGCCGAACGCCGGGGCGTCGGCCTCCCACGGAAGGGGCACCCGGCATCCGTCGCGGCCGTAGGCTTCGCCACCGGTGCGGTGGAAGGTCGGGTCCTCGCGGACGTGGTCGTCGAGCTCGATGACCTCGGGCAGGCCGAGCTCCTCGCCCTGGTAGAGGTAGGAGCTGCCGGGCAGGCTCAGCATGAGCGCCGTGGCGGCGCGCGCGCGGCGCAGCCCGATCTCGAGGTCGGGCTTGTCGGGGGAGTTCGGCCCGATGCCGGCGTTGGGGCCGGCCGTGTGCTCGGGGAGGCCGTAGCGGCTCGCGTGGCGGACGACGTCGTGATTGGACAGGACCCACGTGCTGGGCGCGCCGACACCCGTGAAGGCGGCGATCGACTCATCGATCACGGCGCGCAGCTTGGGGGCGCTCCACGGCGTGCTGAGGTAGCTGAAGTTGAAGGCCTGGTGCATCTCGTCGGAGCGGACCCACAGGGCGGCCTTCTCGAGCGGCTCGACCCACGCCTCGGCGCAGAGCACGCGGTCGCCGGGGTACTCGGCGAGCACGCGGTGCCAGTCGCGGTACACCTCGTGGACGGCCGGCTGAGCCCAGTAGGGCACGTCCTCCGGCGACATGAGGGCATCGGCGATGCCGTCGCCGCTGGCCTTCTCGGCGATGTCCGGCAGGCCCTCCTTCTTCATGAGGCCGTGGGCGACGTCGACGCGGAAGCCGTCGACGCCGCGGTCGAGCCAGAAGCGCAGGATCCGACGGAACTCCTCCCAGACGACCGGGTTCTCCCAATTGAAGTCGGGCTGCGAGCTGTCGAAGATGTGCAGGTACCACTGGCCGGGCCGACCGTCGGCCTCCGTCACGCGGGTCCAGGCGGCGCCGCCGAAGACGGACGGCCAGTTGTTCGGGGGCAGTTCGCCGTTCTCGCCCGTGCCGTCGCGGAACATGTAGCGGTCGCGCTCGGGCGACCCGGGAGCCGCGGCGAGGGCCTCCTGGAACCAGGGGTGCTCGCTCGAGGAGTGATTGGGCACGAGGTCGACGATGACGCGAAGGCCGAGCTCGTGCGCGCGGTCGCGCATCGCGTCGAAGTCGGCGAGCGTTCCGAAGATCGGGTCGACGTCGCAGTAGTCGGCGACGTCGTAGCCCGCATCCTTCTGCGGCGAGCGGAAGAAGGGCGACAGCCAGACGGCATCGACGCCCAGGGCCGCGAGCGAGGGCAGGCGCTCAGTGATGCCGGCGAGATCGCCGATGCCGTCACCGGATGCGTCGGCGAACGACCGCGGGTAGATCTGGTAGATGACGGCGGAGCGCCACCATTCGGATCCGGGTGTGGACGCTTCTCGCGCGTCTGCGCGTGTGGTGGTAGGGGTGGTGTCGGTAGACATGGGTAAAACCCTACGACACCCACGTGGAAATGGAAGCGTTTGCACTGAAGCCTGGTGCCTCCTGTGCGAAACCCGAGTCATCCGGTCGGAAACCGGGAGTTGTGGGGGAGGCGGACTCCTGCTCTAATGGAAGCGCTTGCAGATGCAGGCACATCAAGAGAATGGCCTCTTGGACGAGGCGCCCCTACCCTTACGGGCGTCGGCAGCGCGTCCGGCGACGAGGCCGTCCGCACACGAAAGGGTGAACACCGATGAAGGTGACCTCACGCAGCTTCACGATCACGGGGGCTCTGGCCATGTCGGCCATCGTCCTCGCCGGGTGCGCCGCACCCGCCAGCGAGCCCGGCACGGGGGGCTCCGGCCCCGAGGAGCCCCAGTTCGAAGGCTCGCTCACCGTCTGGGTCGACTCGGACCGAGCAGGCGTGCTCGAAGACGTCGCCGCGGCGTTCGAGGACGAGCGCGGCGTCAGCGTCGAGCTCATCACGAAGGAGTTCGGCGCGATCCGCGACGACTTCATCACGCAGGCCCCGACAGGCAACGGCCCGGACATCATCGTCGGTGCCCATGACTGGCTAGGCAAGCTCGTGCAGAACGGTGTCGTCGCCCCGCTCGAACTCGGCGACGCGGCTGCAGACTTCCAGCAGGTCGCTGTCACGGCAATGAGCTACGAGGGCCAGACGTACGGCCTTCCCTATTCGGTCGAGAACATCGCGCTCGTCCGCAACGTCGACATCGCCCCCGAGGCGCCCGCGACGTTCGACGACCTCATCGCCGCCGGCCAGGCGGCCGTCGCCGAGGGCGCCGCTGAGTACCCGTTCCTCGTGGGCCTTGACCCGGCCGCCGCCGACCCTTACCACCTGTATCCGCTGCAGGCATCGTTCGGTGCTCCCGTCTTCGAGATCACCGCGGACGGCACGTACGACCCGACGACGCTCGCCCTCGGCAACGAGGGCGGCGAGGCCTTCGCGGTCAAGCTCCGCGAATGGGGCCAGGCCGGGATCCTGAACACGAACATCTCGGGTGACATCGCCCGCGAGGAGTTCGTGGCAGGCAAGTCCGGCTACTTCCTCACCGGCCCGTGGAATATCCCCGCGATCAGCGAGGGCGGCATCAATTACGCCATCGATCCGATCCCGTCGGCCGGTGGCGAGACGGCGACGCCGTTCGTGGGCGTCCAGGGGTTCTTCATCTCGAGCGAGAGCGAGAATCAGCTCGCAGCGAACGAGTTCCTCGTGAACTACATCGGCACCGATGAGGTCCAGACCGCGCTCTACGAGGTCGGCGGCCGCGCCCCCGCCCTCCTGAGCGCCTTCGAGGCCGCGCAGTCCGACGCCGATGTCGCCGCGTTCGGCGCCGTGGGCGCCGAGGGCGTGCCGATGCCGAACGTGCCCGCGATGGACGTCGTGTGGTCCGACTGGGGTTCGACCGAGGTCGCGATCATCAACGGCCAGGGTGACCCGGTCGAGCTGTGGCGCGCGATGGTCGAGAGCATCCAGAGCAAGATCACGGGCTGACCGCCCGCCTCTTCCGAACCATGACGTGCCGGGAGCCGCTCCGCCCTCACGGGCAGGAGCCGTGCTCCCGGCATGTCCGCGAATCGGACCCCCGACCTTTCGGAGCCTCATGAGCAACACGATCCCCGGCGCACAGCAGCCCCTCCTCGCGCCTCCCCCCGCCCAGCTCTCCGGCCCCAGGACGGCGACCCGGTCGCACGCGCAGACCGTGCGGGGCCTGCTCATCAAGATCGCGCTCCTCGGAGTCGTGAACGCCATCGCCGTCTTCGCGATGTTCATCCTCGTCATGCGGGAGTCGTGGCTGATCTTCGCGATCGCCGCCGTCGTGACGGTGATCATCAACGTCATCTACCTGCGGCCCGGCTGGCTGCCGGCGAAGTACCTCGCGCCCGGCGTCTTCTTCCTCGCCGTCTTCCAGATCTTCGTCGTGGGCTACAGCGGCTACATCGCCTTCACGAACTACGGTGACGGCCACAACTCCACGAAGGAGTCCGCAATCGAGTCGATCATCGCGAACTCCCTCACGCGTGTCCCCGACTCCCCGACCTACCGTCTGACGGTCGTCGAGCAGTTCGGCACCTTCGGCTTCCTCGTCACCGATCCGGACGGCCAGGCGCTCCTCGGCACACCCGACCAGCCGCTCGAGGAGGTCGATGCCGAGGAGGACAGCACGGGCAAGGCCGTCTCGGTCGGCGGATGGACGAGCCTCGGCTTCGGCGACCTCCTCGCAAACCAGGGCGTCGTCATCGACCTGAGCGTCCCCCTGAGCGACGACCCCAACGACGGCGCCCTGCGCACGCCCGACGGATCGAGCGCCTACGTCTACACCTCCGACCTCGTCTACGACGAGGCGTCCGACTCCTTCATCGACACCACCGGCGGCGAGGTCTACGTCGACGGCGGCGACGGTGCCTTCGTCAACGACGCAGGCCGCGAGCTCCAGCCGGGCTGGAAGATCGACGTCGGCTTCGAGAACTTCCAGCGCGCCTTCACGAACGACGACATCCGGGGCCCGTTGCTGAGCGTGACGCTCTGGACCTTCGCCTTCGCGATCCTCTCCGTCGCTTCGACCTTCGTCCTCGGCCTGTTCCTCGCGATCGTTTTCAACGCCCCGCACATGCGCGGCAAGAAGATCTACCGCGTCATCATGGTGCTGCCGTACGCCTTCCCAGGCTTCCTCTCCGCACTCGTTTTCCTAGGGCTGTTCAACCAGCAGTTCGGCTTCTTCAACCAGGTGCTCCTGGGGGGCGCGAGCATCCCGTGGCTCACCGACCCGTGGCTGGCGAAGTTCAGCATCCTGTTCGTGAACCTCTGGCTCGGCTTCCCCTACATGTTCCTCATCTGCACGGGGGCGTTGCAGTCCATCCCCGAGGAGCTGAGCGAGGCTGCGACGGTCGACGGCGCCAAGCCCTTCGCGGTCTTCCGCCTCATCAAGTTCCCGCTGCTGCTCGTCTCCGTCGCTCCGCTGCTGATCTCGAGCTTCGCGTTCAACTTCAACAACTTCAATCTCATCTACATGCTCACCGGGGGCGGGCCGCGGGATATCGAGGCCGGCGTCGACGCCGGCGCCACGGACATCCTCATCACGCTCGTCTACAAGGTGGCGTTCGGGGAGGGGACGGGCCGCGACTACGGGCTCGCGAGCGCGTTCGCGATCCTGATCTTCCTGATCGTCGCGACCGTGTCGATCGTCTCCTTCCGGCAGACGAAGGCCCTCGAGGAGCTGAACTGACATGACGAACCCGTTCAACACGCAGCAGGGCGCTGAGATCGGCGAGCGCCTCAACCCTCTCGTCGCCGGCAGCGGCGCGACCGACCGGAGCCGCGCACCGCGCACGGTGCAGATCGCCGATGGCCGCGTCCTCCCGACGCGTCGGCGCCGCTCCTTCCCCCGCTGGTTCGCCGACACCGGGTGGCGCCACCTCATCGGCGTCGTCATGCTCGTCTTCGCATCGTTCCCGCTGCTCTACGTCCTGTCGGCCTCGCTCAACCCGACGGGCACGCTCGTCGGCTCGAACGAGCTCTTCCGCGTCATCGATTTCAGCAATTACATCGAGCTGTTCCAGCGCCCGCAGCAGCCCTACGCCGCGTGGTTCCTCAACTCGCTCGTGATCGGCCTCGTCACCGCGGCCGGCACGGTCTTCCTCGGCGCGCTCGCCGCTTACGCGTTCTCGCGCCTGCGCTTCACGGGCCGCCGCGTCGGGCTTCTGACGCTGCTGCTCGTGCAGATGTTCCCCCAGCTGCTCGGCGTCGTCGCGATCTTCCTGCTCATGTCGGGCATCGGCGAGATCTTCCCGCAGGTCGGCCTCGGCACGCAGTCCGGCCTGATCCTCGTCTACCTCGGCGGCGCGCTCGGCGTGAACACCTACCTGATGTACGGCTTCTTCAACACGATCCCGGTCTCGATCGACGAGGCCGCGAAGCTCGACGGCGCCAGCCACGCGCAGATCTTCTTCGGCATCGTGCTGCGGCTCGTCGCGCCCATTCTCGCCGTCGTCGGCCTGCTGTCGTTCATCGGAACGTTCAGCGAGTTCGTCATCGCCTCGATCATGCTGACCGACCCGCAGACGCAGACGCTCGCCGTGGGCCTCTTCCAGTTCGTCTCGCAGGAGACCTCGCGCAACTGGGCGATCTTCTCCGCCGGCGCGGTGCTCGCGGCGATCCCGGTGATGGCGCTGTTCCTCTACCTGCAGAAGTACATCATCGGCGGCCTCACGGCCGGCTCGGTGAAGTGAGCCAGCGCCGAATGAGTCGCGATCTCGCGAGCGAGCCCCACCACGACGGGTCATCGCTCTACGTCTCCACGCCAGCGCCCGAGCTCGGCGAGGCGGTGCGGGTGCGGATGCGCATCCCCTGCGAATACGGACCGGTCGCAGCCGTGACCGCGCGCTCCAATCCCGACCACGAGCCGCGCTGGTCGCAGGCCGCGCGCGTCGCCGCGACGCCCAAGGCAGAGTGGTGGGAGGCCGAGCTGCTCGTCGAGAACCCCGTGCACGGCTACCGCTGGCTCATCGGACGCGCCGACGGCACCGTGCAGTGGCTCACGAGCGCGGGGGTCAGCGACATCGAGCCGCGCGACGACGACGACTTCCGGCTCGTGACGCACGCGCCGCCGCCGGCGTGGGCGCCCGAGCAGGTCATGTACCAGGTCTTCCCCGACCGGTTCGCCCGCTCGGCCGCAGCCGACGCGCGGCCCGTCCCCGAGTGGGCCGAGCCCGCGGAGTGGGACGACGAGCCGATCGGCCGCGGCCCGTCGACCCCCGTGCAGTACTACGGCGGCGACCTCGACGGCATCGTCGAGCACCTCGACCACCTCGAGCGGCTCGGCGTCACCCTTCTCTACCTGACGCCCGTCTTCCCCGGCCGGTCGAACCATCGCTACGACGCGCACTCGTTCCACCACGTCGACCCGGTGCTGGGCGGCGATGAGGCGCTCGTGCGTCTGGTCGAGGCCGCGCACGCGCGCGGCATCCGCGTCATCGGCGACCTGACGAGCAACCACTCGGGCGACGCCCATGAGTGGTTCGTCGCCTCGCGGGGCAACCCCGGCGCACCCGAGAGCGACTTCTACCTGTGGCTCGACGACGCGCAGCTCGACTACGTGTCGTGGCTCGGGGTGCCGAGCCTGCCGAAGTTCAACTGGGCATCGACCGAGCTGCGGCGACGGTTCATCGAGGGGGAGGGCTCGGTCGTCGCGAAGTGGCTGCAGCCGCCGTTCTCGCTCGACGGGTGGCGCATCGACGTCGCCAACATGACCGGCCGCTACCGCGAGCAGGATCTCAACGCCGAGGTGCGGCAGACGATCCGCCGCACGATGATCGAGGCGAACCCCGACACCGTGCTCTTCGCCGAGGTGACGAACGACGCCGCGAGCGACTTCCCCGGTGACGCCTGGCACGGGGCGATGACCTACCCGAGCTTCACGCGCCCCGTGTGGGCGTGGCTGTCGGAGCCCGCCTCGAGCGAGTGGTTCTTCGGGCTGCCGTACCCCGAGCTCCCGCAGTGGTCGGGCGAGCAGGTCTACGACTCGCACCGCCGCTTCACCGCCGCATTCTCGTGGCGCACGCGCCTGTGCACGATGAACGCGCTCGACACCCACGACACCGCGCGCTTCGCGACGTGGGCGCAGCCCGGGGCCGTGCGCGTCGCGGTCGGCCTGTCGATGACGGTGCCGGGCATCCCCGTCGTGTTCGCGGGCGACGAGTTCGGTCACACGGGCACGAACGGCGAGCACTCGCGCACGACGATGCCCTGGAGCCGCGTCGACGAGCACACCGACACGATCGACCTGTACGCCGAGCTCATCGCCCTGCGCCGCGCGCACCCCGCCCTCACCCACGGCGGCATGCGCTGGCTGCACGCCTCCGCCGACGCGCTCGTGTTCGTGCGCGAGACGGCGGAGGAGAGCATCCTCGTCTGCGCCGCGCGCGCGGACGCCGACATCGCGCTGCCGGCCTCCGCGATCGCCGGCGATGCCGTGCGCGTGACCGGTGACGGCGAGCTCGCGGATGCCCGCATCCGGTCGCGAGGGATGTCCTTCACCGCGTGGTCCCTGCCCGGCGTCGCCCTCCCCGCGTTCGGCTCGGAGGAGGTCCCCGCCCCCCGCTGACGCGCGCCCGCGCACGGCCCGACCGCGTTTCGGATGGTGCGCCGACGGGTGCTAATCTTCTCTGGTGCCGAAGCCCGGTAGGGTCTCGGCAGCGCCCCGATAGCTCAGTGGTAGAGCACTTCCATGGTAAGGAAGGGGTCGTCAGTTCAATCCTGACTCGGGGCTCTGGTACTTCCGGTTCGCGCCGGAAGCCTGCCCGGCGGGGTAGCTCAGGTGGTTAGAGCACACGGCTCATAATCGTGGTGTCGCGGGTTCGAGTCCCGCCCTCGCTACAAAGTTCGCAGAAAAGGCGGTTCCGGAACCGCCCTGGCGGTCGGAAGTCCACGTTTACCCCACTCAATCGCGGTGCGGGCCTCGGCCTTGCGCCGGATGGTGATCCGTGCGATCTTCAAAACGTGAGCAGATCGTCAATATTCTCGGTAGCGACCGTATCCGTCGTCCTCGTCCTTTCCGCCTGCAGCGCTCCGACGGAGGATGTGAGCGAGCAGCGTGCAACCACGAGTCCTAGCGCGGAAGCAGAAGTGGCGCAGCCGGAGGCGTCGGTAGAACGCTGGGCAAGCCTCGTCGCGGAGCGCAAGGCCGACCTTGACGATTGGTACCAGGGCTGGGACGAAGCCACCTGCTCGGGTCTGGCCTCCGCTGCCGTGGACTGCAATCTGATGCTCTCCTCCGCTTCGTTCATCGCTCAGACGAACGACATCGTCGTCGCCGGCGCAAGTTTCGAGGAGGGCAACACCTACCTCGGCGCTGTCCCTGACGAGATCGCGGATCTCTACTCCGACACGATCGCGCTCACGGGCGCAGCGGTCGAGGCTGGAGCGGCATGGACCGATGCTGGATGTGGCATCGGCGACGAGGGGGACTGCATCGGGCTCGCCGTCGAGTTTGAACGCGCCATGGACGCCGTGAAGTCCAAGTTCGAAGCCTGGTCGCCGTACCTCTAGCTGGAAGCGTGCACTCTCGATACCGACCCACAATCTCGCATCCTCCGTAGTCGGTGCACGACCATCGGGTCGAACTGCTCGACACGCACGCCGTCGATCAACGCCCACAGGCGCTGGTAGTAGCGAACCGGGCTGATCGAGAAGCGCGCGCGGATGGCCCGCTCTTTGCGATGCGGGGACGGCCATGCGCGGGTCTCGAACTCGAGCATCTCGCGTGCGACCTCATTCAGCTGCGTCGTCATGGCTCTATCGTCCAGTCGACCACCGACAGTGCGCGCGGGTACCATCGACTCCGCAGCGGCCGGGCTGCTCCCCTCGACAGGAGCGACCGGGGCCGACTGGCACCCGATCCTCGCCGCGCACGAGTACGCGACCGGCGAATGGCTCCTCGTCGACCCGATGGCTGTCCCGTTCGCCGTTGTGCGCGTCATCGAGATCAAGGGCGAGCGGGGCTACCGGGCCGTCACCTGGGCGGAGAAGTCCGCCGACCGCCGACTGCTTGGCTATTGCAGGTCACTCCGCGCCGCATGCGAGCTCGCCCACCGTGCCTACCTCGCACGGCACGGGCCCGGCGACTTCGCCGGCTACCCCGCGCACCTCGTCAGTTGACAACGGGAACGACGAAGACGCCCCGCGGCCCACCCGAAGGCGGGACGCGGGGCGCCGGAGTAGCTAGATGCTTCAGTGGACCTTGGACTGGCCGGACGCCTGACCGCGGTTCCGCCTCGAGCGGATGAACAGCCACACACCGCCGATCAGTGCGACCACTAGAACTATCTGGAGCACAACGAGTGCATTCCATTCCGCCATGTTGATCACCACCAACTCTCTGTCGCGATTCCCTTGCTCAGCGTGACCTGCAGGTTGAACGCGCTCGCGTAACCGATCACGCACATCTGCGCCGTCACGGTCAGCAGTCCGATGTTACTGGTGGGCCGTCCCAAATAGGAGACGGAAGCCGAGCAAGCGGCGCCAATGGAATAGGAGGCACCCCAAACGCTGGAAACGACACTCGTCACAACGTTGTAGTTGGCACGGAAGGACATGCTGACAGCGCCGACCCACATGTCGACGATGCAGTTCGTCCGCGCTCCGTTCGAGCCGATGGTGCAGCTGTTGGGGCTGCTCATCACTGAGAAGTCGCCGGTCGCGGCAGCCTT
>NZ_JACGWX010000007.1 GCF_014137945.1 Microcella alkalica | reverse complement strand
TACGAGCAGCGGTCCGCCGCTCCCGACGAGCCCTCGGAAGATCGCTCCCAGCCCGCTCTGACTGCCGGGCAGGATGACGACGTCGGATGCCCGTGGTGCGGCAGCGCTTGCGATCGTGCGCGCGGCCAGCTCCCCGGCGAACCAGGCGCGCAGATCCGGGTCGCCGACGGTAGGAGGACGATCGACGGCGGCGCCGGAGCGGCCCGCTCGCGCGATCGCCGACCGCACCAGGCGCACGGGGAGGAGCTCGTCGTCGGGGTACCCAGAGTGCAGTGCGATCGACTCGGGCGGGCGTGACCGCAGGGCCGTCGAGATCGAGGGGATGCTGCGCTCGGGTGCTCCCAGTGCGGCGGTCTGCCAGCTGTAGTCGGTGGGTGGCGCGGCGCGTGCGGCACGCACGAAGGTGCCCGTTCCCGGCCGAGTCTCTACGGCGCCCTCGGCGGCGAGCGTGCGCAGTGCACGCTGCACCGTGGCCGCGCTCGCGCCGTGCTCGGCCACGAGCGCGCGGGTCGAGGGAAGTCGCGCCCCAGGCGTCGCCGAGGCGATCCAGCGACGCAGCGGCTCGACAATGCGTTGACTGCTATCCTGATTCATGACACCACAGAGTAGCGCTACTCATGGCAGGCGCGTGGCGATATCGGGCTCCGCCGCCGGCCTCGGATGGGGCGCGCTCGGCATCCTGGCCTTCTCCTTCACCGTGCCGCTCACCCGATTCGCGGTCGACGCCCTGTCGCCGCTCTTCATCGGGGCGGGGCGGGCTGTGATCGCCGCGGCGCTGGCCGCCGTAGCGCTCGCCATCACCCGCCAGCGGCTGCCTCGCGCCCGGCAGTGGATCCGTCTCATGGTCGTCGCCGGTGGGGTCGTGGTGGGTTTCCCGCTCCTGACGTCCTTCGCGCTGACGGACACTGAGGCGAGCCGGGGCGCAGTCGTCATAGGCCTGCTCCCTGCGGCGACGGCGGTCGTGGCAGTCGTACGCGGGCGGGAGAGCCCCAGTCGTGCTTTCTGGGCGATGGCCGCCGCCGGAGCGACCGCGGCGGTGGTGTTCGCCGCCATCGACGGCGGTGGACTGTCATCCCTTCGGTGGTCGGATCTGCTTCTCTTCGCCGCCGTCATCGCCGCGGCGATCGGATACGCCGAGGGCGGTCTTCTCGCCCGCGAACTCGGGGCGTGGCAGACGGTCTCGTGGGCGTTGGTGCTCGCCGCTCCCGTCATGCTCGTTCTCACCGTCACCGCCATCGCGGCCGAGACGCCGGCGGCCGATCCACTGCAGTGGGCGGCGTTCGCCTATCTCTCGGCCATCAGCATGTTCTTCGGCTTCTTCGCCTGGTACCGCGGGCTCGCCATCGGGCCGATCGCGCGCGTGAGCCAGGTTCAGCTCGTGCAGCCGGTGCTGAGCATTCTGTGGGCCTCGATCCTGCTCGGAGAGGCGCTCACGGTGCCGACAGTGTTCGGCGGGCTCGCGGTCGTCTGCTGTGCCGCAGCAGCAGTCCGTGTGCGGCAGGCGCCCCGCGGGGGAAACCCCCGACCCGCTAGAGCGGATCGGGGGCCGGCGGGGGAGTGACGAAGTCGCCCGCGCTCTCCCGGAAGCGGGCGAGCGCGCGCACTATCGACGCGACGTCGTCGCGCGGCATCCCCGGCTCGGTGAAGACCTCGGAGTTGAGCGCCGCCGTCGCCTGCGCCGCGACGGCCCGGCCCGCATCCGTCAGCAGCAGCATGGATGCCCGCCCGTCGCGCGGATGCGGCTCGCGCGCGATGAGGCCGTCGCGCTCGAGGCGCTGCACCGTGTTCGTGATGCTCGTCGGGTGCACCTGCAGGCGGGCGGTCGCGCTCGCCATCGGGATGACGCCGTCCTTCGTGAAGCTCAGCAGCTGCAGGA
The DNA here is from genome assembly GCF_014137945.1 of Microcella alkalica. Taxonomy (GTDB): domain Bacteria; phylum Actinomycetota; class Actinomycetes; order Actinomycetales; family Microbacteriaceae; genus Microcella; species Microcella alkalica. The sequence goes on along the minus strand of NZ_JACGWX010000007.1, from coordinate 72,320 downwards.
GCTCGTAGCGCGCGAACGAGAGGTCGAAGCGCTTGAGCGTTCCCTCGACGCGGGCGAGCAGCAGTTGGTGCGCGCGCATGACGGAGGTGACGAGGGTCATGCCGTCGGCGGCGTCGCTCCAGCCGTGAGCGATCCACTGCCGCCGCGCCTCGGCGAGCGGGTCGATCGGCAGGGGCTCGGGCACGACTCGAGCGTAGTCGCGGGACTCGCGAGCGCCGGTGCGCTCCGCGCCGTTCCGAGCCGAGCGCCTACCCGCGCGCGATCGCCGCGATCGCCGGCACGACCGACTCATCCTGCAGCGAGGTCGTGTCGCCGAGGGGACGCCCGTCGAGCACGTCGCCGAGCAGACGCCGCATGATCTTGCCCGAGCGGGTCTTCGGCAGGTCGGGCACGAGCAGCACGTGCCTGGGCTTCGCGACCGGGCCGATGATGCGCGCGATGTGCGCGGCAAGCTCGGCGCGGGCATCCGTCGCCGCGGAGCGCCATGCGGCGACGTCGTCATCGGCGCCGGGCCGCACCACCGGAACGACGAACGCCGCGACCGCCTGACCGGTCACCGCATCCGCGACGCCGACGACGCCTGCCTCGGCGACGAGCGGGTGCGCGACGAGCGCCGACTCGATCTCGATCGTCGACAGCCGGTGTCCTGACACGTTGATGACGTCGTCGACGCGGCCCTGCAGGCGCACGTACCCGCGCTCGTCGATCGTCGCGCCGTCGCCGGCGAAGAATAGGCCCTCGAAGCGGCTCCAGTACGCGGCGCGGTAGCGGTCGTGGTCGCCCCACACCGTGCGCGCCATCGCGGGCCAGCGGCCCTCGATCGTGATGTACCCGCTCGTGCCCGGCGCGGCATCCGCCCCCGTCTCGTCGACGACGCGCACGGCGAGGCCCGGCAGGGCGACGCCCGCCGCGCCCGGAACCCCCTCGTGCACGCCGGGCAGGGTCGAGACGATCGCGGCACCCGATTCCGACTGCCACCACGTGTCGACGATCGGCGCGCGGCCCCCACCGACGCGCGCGTGGAACCACACCCATGCCTCGGGGTTGATCGCCTCGCCGACCGTTCCGAGCAGCCGGAGCGACGACAGGTCGAACGAGGAGGGGAACCCGTCGGGGAACCGCGCCATGAACGTCCGGATGAGCGTCGGCGCCGTGTAGTACACGGTCACCCCGAGCCGCTCGATGATCTCGGCGTGCCGCGTCGGCGTCGGGTGGTCGGGCGAGCCCTCGGCGATGACGATCGACGCACCGTTCGAGAGCGGACCGTAGAGCACGTAGGTGTGCGCCGTCACCCACGCGAGGTCGGCCGTGCACCAGTACACGTCGTCAGGCTTCGCATCGAAGGCGGCCCAGTGCGACCAGCTCGCCTGCACGAGGTATCCGCCGGTCGTGTGCACGACGCCCTTCGGCCTGCCCGTCGTGCCGCTCGTGTACGTGATGAAGAGGGGATGCTCGGCCTCGAGCTCAGGAGCCTCGTGCTCCTCGGGCTGGGCCTCGACCGCCTCGTGCCACCACACGTCGCGGCCCGCGACCCAGGGCGTGCCCGGGGTCGCGTCGCCGGTGCGCCGGACGACGAGGAGGTGCTCGACATGCGCGAGCCCCGCCACCGCCTCGTCGACGATGCCCTTGACGCCGACCGCCGCCCCGCGCCGGAACTGCCCGTCGCTCGCGATGACGACCTTCGCGCCCGTGTCGGCGATGCGGAACCGCAGCGCCTCGGCCGAGAACCCGCCGAAGACGAGCGAGTGCACGGCGCCGATGCGGGCGACGGCGAGGGCCGCGACGACGGTCTCGACGAGCACGGGCAGGTAGATGACGACGCGGTCGCCGGCCTCGACGCCGAGCGCGGTGAGCGCGTGCGCGGCCTGCGCGACGCGGCGCTGCAGCTCGGCGTAGGTGACGGACTCGCGGTCGCCGCGCTCGCCCTCGAAGTGCAGTGCGACGGTCTCGCCTCGGCCTGCGGCGACATGCTGGTCGACGCACACGACGCTCGCGTTGAGGCGGCCGCCCGCGAACCAGGTCGCACGGGGGCTCACGGGGTCGTCCTCGCTCGGCGGCACCCAGTGATGCACCGAGTCCCACGGTCGGGCCCAAGGCAGGCGGTGCGCCTGCTGCTCCCAGAAGGTCAGCGGGTCGGCGGGCAGCGCCGCGAGGTCGGCGGGCGTGACGTTGGCCTGCGCGGCGAACGCGGCGGGCGGCGGGAAGCGCCGGGAGTCGTGCACCGTGGTGGAGGGCACGGTGGCGGCGGTCGGGCGGGCTGCGGGGGCGGGTGCTGCGCTCGAGCTCATCGTGAGCTCCACGCTAGGCGGCTCGAGTTACTCGCGCAGGTCGGGGCGTCATACGGAGTCACGGTCGCGGGGCTGGCGAGTGATGATCCCCGCCACCGGCGAACGTCGATCCGCTACACTGGGCGCAAGTGGACTGGGAGTGCCCGGTCGGCGTCTAGGGCGTGTCTCCTAAGCGTTTGAGCCAGAGTGTAATGGCTCGCAGGACCGCGCCGCCGCGGTAGGTGAGCGCGAGTTTGTCGTATCTGGTGGCGAGCCCACGCCATTGCTTGTCTTCGTTGAAGCCGCGTTCGACAACGTTGCGACCCTTGTAGTCCTCGACGTCGTAGCTGACTGGTCGCCCGCCACGGGAGCCGCGACGCTGCCGGTGTCCCTGCTGGTCGGAGGGCTCGGGGATCACGGCGACGATCCCGCGTTCGCGCAGGCGGGTGCGGATGGCACGCGAGGAATACGCCTTGTCGCCGCGGACGCGGTCCGGTCTCGAGCGGGGCCTGCCCGGGCCACGCCGGCCAACTTTGAGGTGGTCCATGAGCACGGGGAACATCGGGGCATCGCCGGCCTGCCCGGGGCCGACCAGCACGACCAGCGGTAGCCCGCGGCCGTCGACGAGGTGGTGGATCTTCGTGCTCAACCCTCCGCGTGACCTGCCAATCGCGTGGTCAGGCGGCTCCTCCCGCAAATTCTTGTAACTCGATAGAGCCCCCTGTGTCGCGCGGGAGGTTCGTTGCGTGCTGATGCGCACGGTTGATGGTGGAGTCCACGCTGACGGCCCATTCGATCTCGCCCGCTGCGTCCGCGTCAGCGAGGATCTCGGCGTAGATACGATCCCAAGTGCCGTCTCCGCTGAACCGGCGATGACGCTTCCACGCGGTCTGCCACGGCCCGAACTCGGCGGGCAGATCACGCCACGGCGAACCCGTCCGATACCGCCACACGATCCCCTCCAGCACCCGACGATGCTCCTGAAACGGTCGCCCGCCCTTGCGGGAAGCGATCGGCATCAAAGGCTCGATCCGAGCCCAAGCAGAATCCGACAAAGTACGAGTACGCGTCACGCTCCCAGCCTGCCGCAACATCCCGCAGAGGTTACGAGACACGCCCTAGCCCCTGGATCTCCGGGGGCTTCTCGCTTTCATGGGTAGATCTTGAGCCCGTAGCCACGCACTCGTCCGCTGGGCCCTCTCACGATTTTCGGTTCGATGACGTCCCAGGAATGATTCGCCTGCCCGGGCCTCAAGTCATGTATACCGATGGGCCGCGCGACGAGATCGGCGATCTGCAGTCCAGAGCTGTTGGTCTTTTTGTCGACGCACATGAAGTCGAGCGTCTGCGCCATGCCGCGCATCTTCGTGGTATCCAGGATTCGACGAAAGGCGAGTTCGAGCTCCTTGTCTTCGGTCTTGCCACGGCCTTCGAACACGACGAACGTCTTGCGGCCCACTTGGCCGCGAGCTTGTAGCTGCAGGAAGACCCTTTCGAGCCCGAATTCGAGCGCCACTTCATAGGGGTTCAGTGATGAGCCGCGACGGTCTCGAAACTCCGGTTTACGGATGACGGTGGCCACGATGCCGATTCGCGCGGAGCGAATCAGCTCGTCAATGCGTGCCATGAAGAGGTCACGGGTCTGCCCGTTCATCAGGATATTGAACGGTTGCGCTCGTCAACGAATCTCGCGTTCGTGCAGGACGACCGTGTCATGCCCGAAGAATTCGAACTTGAGGCGCTGCACGTATGGAACTACGTGGTCTACGTAATGGTCGATCTTGACGATGCAGAAGGCGAGCACGAAGCGCGGGTACTGCGGGTCGAAGTCTACGAGGTTGTGGTCTCCGCTCTCGTCGACGTAGACGATGTAGTCCCCACGCCTCATGTGCACAGTCAGCTGCTCTCGATCAGCGGGAGTCGTCGCCGAAGATGTCGAGTGTGTCGGCGGCGACCTTGCGGCGCGGCTTGCGGTCGTCCCGCGTCTCGGGCCACTTCACACCCGCGCCCGCCAACTCGTCTTTGGTCACGAGCGACCCGGCGATTATCTGCTCGAGCAGCTCTGCTTGCGCCGGCTCAAGACTGACGAGCCGGGTGAGCACGGTCAGCAGTTCGGTGAACTCGAGGGTCCACTCGTGCGGCCACTCGTCGACGTGGATGTCGTCGAGCGGGCTCGTCTTCTTGCCGCCGGGGTTCTTCTTGCGGTACTTGAACCAGCTGCCGATGACGTTCATACCACCGACGGTGTATTCGAACACCTCGCGCGGCACCGGGCCCCAGGCTCCGTTGCGGCCGCCGTCGTCGTTGGTGAAAACGACCTGCCCGCGCACGTCGTCGTACTGCAGCTTGACCGGCATGGTGGTGACGGCTTCGAGCGACTTCGGCTGAGCATCCAGCGGCCAGCCGCTGCGCACATTGCCGGCTTCGCGCCCCGCGGCCGGGTCGACGTAGCGCTCGGCGTAGGTGTGCAGCCAGATCACCTCGCGCCCGAGCTCGACGGCCTTCTGCCACAGCGCCGCATCGCGCGTGATCGGAACCCGCACGCCCGGCGTCGTCAGCTCGTCGACGAAGGCGGCCGTGAACGCCGGATGCGCGACGACGCCAGCTACATAGGCGAGAAGGTCTTCATGGTCGGCCTGGATGCTCGCCTCGGCCGCGAGCCCCTCCAGCAGCCCCGGAGCGAGGTTCGGGGTTCCGTCGGGGTGCAGGAGCGGGAGGGTGCGACCGCCCTCGCTCCCCTTGAAGTGATCCATGTCGGGGATGAGTGAACTGAATGTCAACGCCGGGCCGTCGGAAAGGGGCTTCGAATGCTGCTCGCTGACGAAAACCTGATGTCCACTGGTAGCGGCCCAGATGTCCGGAGAGGGCCTGTGAATGACTCGGGCGTCAGCGATGACGTACTGCCTGTCGAGTGATCGGTATGCGACCCGCTCCAGGGGTGCGGTGCGAAATGCCTGAGAAGCGAGATCCGCATCTGAGGCCGGGCCTCGACCGGGCAGGGGCTGCTTCTTGGATCGCAAGTTGGTTGAATCGGTCTCTCTCATCAACCGAGCTTTCTCACCTAGGTCAGTCTCGTTGAGCAACCTCGCCCAGCGTGTCGCGAGGATTTCAGCGCTAGGGCCGTAGACCCAAGTGCGATTCGGCTTGACGCCCGGCGCAACCCACATCACGAGATCGCCGAAGGCCGGGAACTCGTCCCACGCCCCGGCGGCCGGCGTCAACGGGTCGGTCAAACCGTCACGCGCACGTTCCCAACCTGACCGCAGGTCGAGAGCGGCGAGAGCCTTGAACTTCTCCGCTTGTTTGCCATGCAGCGCTCGGTAATGGATTACCGCGGGCGTGTTGGCGCGGTGATCGGGGCGACGCACGAAGATGCCGATGGCGAGTTGCTGGCGCACACCGGGGAAGATGCGAGTCGGAACATCCGGCGTCTGGCCCTCGGGGGTGAGGTCGATGATCCAACCATCGTCGGCTTCGCGCCGCAAGTACGAGCGCATGCCCTTAAAGCCGGGGCCTCGCAGGTAGCCGGCCGTGGAGATGAAGCACACGATTCCTGCCTGGTCGGCGGGGATCGACTCGAAGACCTTCCACGTCGCCCAGCGCCAGAAGTAGATGTAGAGGTTCTTGAGCACATACTCGGTGAGACCGTTGCCGGGCATCCGGAAGTCATCGAGCTTTGCCTTGGCGACGGCCTTCTTGTCGTTGCGGGTGGCAGCGGAACCCTTTTCGATCCAGCCGCCCATGCCCTCAGCTCGCTCGGCGTAGGGAGGGTTGCCGATCACGACCGTCACCGGCACGTCGGCCTTGATGCGGTTCGCCTGGCGCTTGCTCTCGGAGATCGCGGCGAGACCCGACGAGATCGCGGTGACGTCAGCTTCCGGGTCAGAGAGCGTGTCGGCGACGAACATGCGCATGCCGCCCTTCGGCGGGTTCGCCTTGTAGCTGCGCAGCAGGTCGGTGGTGCGCAACTCGGCGACCGTGTACGAGCCGAGCTGCAGCTCGAAGCCGATCAACCGCGAGGCGAGCTCGGTGATCGTGCCAGGCACCGCTCCGGGGCCCTCGGTGTGCTCGACCTTCTCGGCGACGTGCTCGATGATCGAGTGCAAGAAGGTGCCCGTACCCATCGCGGGGTCGATCGTCGTCACGCTCGGGTCGAGAAATCCCTTGGGCTTGCCGAGCTTGGTGACGAGCGCCTCTTCGGCCAGGCGCACCATCTGATCGACGACCTCGTGCGGCGTGTAATAAGTGCCCGTGGCTTTGCGTAGTTCGGGGTCGTACTCGGCGAGGAAGTTCTCGTAGAGGTGCAGGTAGGTGTCTTTGTTCTTGCGCACGGCATCCCACTGCACAGCGCCGATGACGCGCCGCAGCAGGTCGATCGTCGGAACGAAATCGCCCTTCACATCGTTCGTGAGCAGCTGCAGCGCTTTGCCCATGAGCGAGTGGTCGGCTCCGAGTTGCTGGCCGACCTCGTAGAGGCTCGTCGACTCGAGATCGATCTTCTCGGTGCGCGCGAGCAGCAGCGCGAAGGTCACCGTCTGCGCGTAGCCGTCGGCGAAGACCTCGTCGCTCGCGTCGGGGAAGAGCAACGAGCGCCAGTCGCTTGCCAGGCCCATGAAGAGCTGCTCGTGCTTCGGTGCGCCAAGCGCGACCTTGGCCGTCTCGAACGCGAGCTGTTCGATTACCTTGGTGCGCAGCATCCGCGTGATCGGAGCGATCGAGCTGACGAGCTTCGAGACTGACTTGATCGGAATGGGGTGCCAATTCAAGAAGTCGGTGACGAGGTGGGCGAAGTTCGAGTCGGGGGTCAGGGCTGAGCCCGCGACGTCGAGCGGGCCGCCAGCGAGCTGCGCGACGAGAGCTGGATGTCCCTCACCGCGGTAGAGACGCCACTCGGTGCCGTTTGTGTAGATGAGATTGGGCAGATCTTTGAGCCGGTGCCATTGGTCTCGGTTGTGGCCCTTGAAGGTGGATGGGTCGAGCGACATGCCCGCCTTCTTCACCTCGATGTAGCCGACGACCGCGCCCCTCACCCGCACTGCGAAGTCGGGTCGTGAGCTCAGCTCGGTGAGGTGCGCCTCGCCATCAAGGATGGTCTGTTTACCGCCGAACTCGCCTACGCCGGTGATGAGGTGCTCGATCGGTACGCGGAGAGCCTCTTCGGGCTCGCCGGCTCCGGCGAGCTTCGCCTTGACCTCGACGCCATAGTCGGCAACAAGTTGGGAGATCTTCGCATCGAGCATGGCTTTATTCTGGTCGTTACCTACGACGGCGAAGCGTTGCCGGGCCGAGCGCGACCGGCCGCGGCGCACTGGTTGCGCGGAAGCCGCGAACGCGGGGCCCGCACCATGCGCTGGCGGGCCCCGCGTCCGGGTCGTGCTGACAGGGTGGTGCTCCCCGAGGAGCGCCGCCCTCGGCTAGTCGAGCAGCGTGTCGAGGTCGATCTCGCTGAACACGTCCCCGACGATGCCGTCGACGTTCACCGCGTCGATCGTCGAGTCGACGAGGTCGTTGACGTTCACGACGTCGCTGACGTCGACGTTGGTGTCGTTACCCGAGGCGATGGGCGCCTGCACGTCGTTGCCCGAGCCGATCGCGTTGCCCGATGCGACGTCGCCGACCTCGGGGGCCACGACGACGGGGCTGGAGTTGCTGATGTCGCCGTTGCCGATGGCGGTGTCGCCGTTCCCGACCGCCGTGTCGCCGCCGGCGCTGTCGCCGCCGGTCACATCGCCGAGCAGGCCGTCGATGCCGATGCCCCCGGTGCTCGCGCTGCCCCCGGCGATGTCGCCGATGACGCCGTCGACCGAGCCGTCGAGCAGGTCGGCGATGGTCGTCTCACCCGTGATGTCGCCGAGCAGGTCGTTGGTGAGCTGGCTCTCGGTGACCGTCGAGGTCGAATCCGACGAGGAGCGGTCGGCGAACGCCGGGGCGGCGAAGCCCGCCGTGACGAGTCCGGTGACGGCGAGAGCCGACGCGCCGACGATGGTCTTCTTGGAGGTGAATGCGTTCATGGAAATGAACCCCTTTCGTGTCCGTATCGGTGCCGTCGTCGCTCCCGATCGGAGGCGATGCGCCCGGCACACTGGGGCATCCGGAGCGTGGACAGCATCGGTTTGCGGTGGTCCGCTCACACCCCCCGTTCGAGGGGCTTTTCAGACGATTAGCTATGAGTTCCTGACAGCGTTCTGCGCCGGAATCGCGGGCGGCGAGTCATCGGTCGCGCCGGATGCTGGGAGTCGGCTTCGAGCATCCGCCCGTTCGTTCTGATAACTGCCGCGATCACGTCGCTCGCCCGCCGCCCGATAGCCTGACCCGGTGACCCAGCCCTTCCAGCTCTCCGACGAGGTGGCCTCGGCGCTCGTCGCCGGGCGCCCCGTCGTCGCCCTCGAGTCGACGATCATCAGCCACGGGCTGCCGCGCCCTCGCAACCATGAGGCGGCGCTCGAGTTCGAGGGGATCCTGCGCGATCAGGGCGTCACTCCCGCGACGATCGCCGTGCTCGACGGTGTCGCGCACGTCGGACTCGATGCCGAGGGGGTGCGTCGCATCTCCGACGACGAGATGGCGAAGGCGAGCGTGCGCGACCTGCCCATCCTCGCGGCCCGCGCCGCGAGCGGGGCGACCACCGTCGCGGCGACCGCGCACCTCGCGGCAATGGCGGGCATCCGCGTCTTCGCGACAGGCGGACTCGGCGGCGTGCACCGCGGGGCGAACGACACCTTCGACGAGTCGGCCGACCTCTCGACCCTCGCCGTCACGCCCATCACGGTCGTCTCGGCCGGAGTGAAGAGCGTGCTCGACATCGCGGCCACCCTCGAGCGGCTCGAGACGTACTCAGTGCCGGTGATCGGACTCGGCACGACGGTCTTCCCGAGCTTCTGGTTGCGCGAGAGCGCCTTCACGCTCGAGTGGTCGGTCGAGGACGAGACCCAGGTCGCCGCCGTCATGGCCGCGCACGACGCGCTCGGTCACCGGCAGGGCATCGTCGTCGCGAACCCCGTTCCCGCCGATCAGGCGTGGGAGACCACCGAGCACGACCGCGTGCTCGCCGAGGCCTTCGCGCTCGCCGACGCCGCGGGCGTGACCGGCAAGGCCGTCACGCCCTTCCTCCTCGGCACGATCGTCGGGCTCTCCGGCGGCCGCAGCCTCGAGGTCAACCTCGACCTCGCGCGCAACAACGTGCGCGTCGCCGGCCGCATCGCGACGGCCTGGGCCGCGCGGCAGTCGGCCTGAGCGGGCGGGCCTCCTGACATGACCGGGTCGCGCGCGCTCCTCGTGGGCGACGTCATCGACGACATCATCGTCGTGCCGACCGGGCCGATCAGGCCCGACACCGATACGGCATCGCGCATCGCGCGGCTCCCCGGCGGGAGCGCCGCCAACACCGCGGCGTGGCTCGGCTGGCTCGGCGCGGGCGTCGACTTCGTCGGCCGTGTCGGCGTCGGCGACGGCGAGCGGCACACGCGCGAGCTCGCCGACGCGGGCGTCGACGCGCACCTCGGTGAGGACGCCGTTCGGGCGACCGGCACGATCGTCATCCTCGTCGAGGGGCAGCGGCGCACCATGCTGACCGATCGGGGCGCGAACGCGGCGCTCGACCCCGCCCAGGTGACGGATGCTCTGCTCGCGACGGCGGGCATCCTGCATCTGACCGGCTACTCGCTCGTCGACGCCCTCCCGGCCCGCGTGGTGCGCGAGCTCGTCGAGCGCGCTCACGCGCACGGCGCGAGCGTCTCGCTCGACCCGAGCTCGACCGGGTTCATCGCCGATCACGGGGTCGAGGCGTTCCGTCGCGCGATCGCGGGCGTGGACGTGCTGCGGCCCAACCTCGACGAGGGGCGCCTGCTCGCGGGGCTCGACGCGGGCGCGCCGCCCGCGCTCGTGGCCGAGGCGCTGCTCGACCTCGCGCCGGCCGTCGTGCTCACGTGCGGAGCCGCGGGCGTGACGATCGCCGAGCTCCGAGCCGGGGAGTCGGCGAGCGTCGTGTCGCTCGACGCCGAGCGCGTCGCGACCGTCGACCCCACGGGAGCCGGCGACTCGTTCACCGCGGGCTTCCTCGCCGCGCGGCTCGCCGGGGCCGATCTGACCCGCGCCGCGCGCGAGGGCCAGCGCGCCGCCGCGATCGCCGTGAGCCGCGTCGGCGGCCGCCCGCCCGCGGGCTGACCCACGCCCGCGCGCCCCGCGGCGCGCGCCGCGCGCGCGGCGCGCCACGCGCAGTCGCACGGTTGGGCCCAAAAGTCGCGAGTGAGTCCGAATGTTCGGGCTCACCCGCGACTTATGGGCTCAACCGCGACCGGAGTGGGGCCGCTGCGCCGACGCCACCGCGCCCGCGCTCGCGGCGATGATGATCGCGATCGCCGCGAGCTGCAGCGGCGACAGCACCTGGCCGAGCACGACGAGGCCCGCGAGCGCAGCCACGACCGGCCCGAGGCTCGAGAGTACGCCGAACACGCGCGTCGGCATCGTCTTGAGCGCGATGAACTCGAGCGCGTACGGCAGCGCCGACGTCATGAGCGCGATACCGGCGAACACCGCGAGCAGCACGGGGTCGCGCACGACGGCCGCCGTCGCTGATCCGGCGCCGAACGGCACGACGATCACGGCCGCGACGACCATTGCGATGGCGAGACCGTCGACGCCGCGCACGCTCGTCGCCCCGAGCCGGGCCGAGGCGAGGATGTAGAGGGCCCAGAAGGCGGCGGCTCCTGCGGCGAGGAGGATGCCCGCGATCGCGACCGTCCCTTGCGAGTCGAGGGCGAGCATCCCGACCCCGAGGCCCGCGAGCGCGACCCACAGCAGGTCACGCGGCCGGCGTGTGCCAACGATGGCGACGGAGAGAGGGCCGAGCAGCTCGACGGCGACGGCGACCCCGATCGGCACGCGCTCGATCGCGAGGTAGATGAGGCCGTTCATGCCGGCGAGCCCGACGCCGAGAGCGACGACGCCGACCCACACTCGGCGGGTCCAGCCGCGCACCGAGGGCCGCAGGACGACGAGCAGGATGATCGCGGCGAAGAGCAGGCGAAGGGATGCGGCGCCGAGGGCGCCGACCTCGGCGAACGTCGTCCCGGCGAGCGCGTTGCCGAACTGCACAGAGACGATCGCAGCGACGGCGAGCAGAGTCGGTGGCGGCCCTCTGCGGCCCGCAGTAGCCGGAGAAGGCTCGATCGTCACCTCGCCATGATGCCGGATCACGAAGGGCCGCCCCGCTCCAGAGGGAGCGGGGCGGCCCTGGGGGAACGCGTCGACGGACCCGAATCCGACGTCGCGGGCTGTTCGGCCTGGCTTAGTCCTCCAGGTCGTCGTCGTCGACGCTCACGGGCGAAGCCGGCGACTCAGGCGAAGCGGGCGAGGCAGGCGACGGCACGCTCGCGGGCGAGGCGGGCGATGCTGCGCTCACCGATGCGGGCGAGACGGGCGAGTCCGGCGACGCCGGGCTCTCGGCCGACGCAGGAGTCGCGGGCGACGGCGTGACGATGCTGTCGCTCGTGACATCGAAGCTGATGTCTGCGCTGAAGTCGCCGTTCGGGTTCGAGGAGTCGACACTGGCGTCGCCGCTCGTCAGGCCGCTGAGGGCCGGGAACGGGAAGCCCGCGTTCGTGAGGCTCATCTCGTTCGCGGTCGCCGCCGCTCCGCCTGCGATGGCGCCGAGACCGAGCGCCGAGGCCGCCCCAACGGCGATCCAATTCTTCTTCTGCATTACTACCCCCGAGGTTGTGTCGATCGGAAATGGATGGCGAGTAGCGGATGTGTCCGCTCGCTCGATTCCTTCACTATGGACACGCGGGATGAGAGCGGAAGGAGGTGAGGATGAGAAGGCTCTCATGGAGAGCGAGCCGCCCGACGCGATGATCGAGCCGCCGAGACGGCCTCGTACGCGTCGAGCGCGGCCTGCCGCGACTCGCGCAGGTCGACCATCGGCTCCGGGTACTCGTCCGTACCGACCTCGGGCACCCAGCGGTGCACGTACTCGCCTCGGGGGTCGAACTTCTTCGCCTGCAGCTCGGGGTTGAACACGCGGAAGTACGGCGCGGCGTCTGCCCCCGAGCCGGCGACCCACTGCCACGACGCGGCGTTGCTCGCCTCGTCGGCGTCGACGAGCGTGTCCCAGAACCACTCCTCGCCCGTGCGCCAGTCGACCTGCAGGTTCTTCGTCAGGAAGCTCGCCGTGATCATCCGCACGCGATTGTGCATCCAGCCCGTGCGCCACAGCTGCCGCATCCCCGCGTCGACGATCGGGATGCCCGTCCGCCCGCGACGCCACCGATCGAGCTCGGCGTCCTCCGGCGTCGTCCACGGGAAGGCGTCGAAGTCCGCTCGGTAGTTGCGCGTCGCGAGGTCGGGGTGGTGGAAGAGGATGTGATAGCTGAACTCCCGCCAGCCGATCTCGCTCAGGAACTTGTCGCGGTTCTTCGCCGCGGCCGCGCTGAGGCCGTACCGTATCCGGTGCCACACCTCGAAGGGGCTGATCTCGCCGAAGCGCAGGTGCGGGCTCAGCATGCTCGTCGCGCGCAGGTCGGGCTCGTCGCGGCGGTGGTAGTCGGCGAGCATCTCCTCGGCGAACTCCTCGAGCCGATCGTGCGCACCCGCCGAACCGGGCGTCCACGTCTCCCGCAGCCCCTCGGCCCAGTCGGGGCGGGTGGGCAGCAGAGTCCAGTCGGCCAGTGCGTCGCCGCCGGGCGCGATGCCCTCGATGCGCGTCGGCGCCGGGAGGGGCTCGCGCGGCTCTGCGCGGTTCATGCACGCCTTCCAGTACGGGGTGAAGACGCCGTACGGGCCACCGGCTCCCGTCGTGATCGTCCACGGCTCGAACAGCAGCGAGGCCTGGAAGCTCGTCGCCTCGAGGCCGTCGTCGATCACACGCGACTTGAGAGCGGCATCCGTCTGCCTCGCCGCCCCGTAGCGGCGGTTCCAGTAGACGGCGTCGGCGCCTGTCTCCTCGATGAGCGACGGGATGCTCCGCTCGGCCGCCCCGCGCCGCAGGGTCAGCGCGCCGCCGAGGCCGGCGAGCTCCTCGCCGAGGCGCTCGAGGGAGTGGTGCAGCCACCATCGGCTCGCGCCGCCGAGCGGGCGGACGCCTGCCGACTCCTCGTCGAGGAGGTAGAGCACCACGACGGGACGACCGCGCTCGACGGCGGCGGCGAGGGCCGGGTTGTCGGCGACCCGCAGATCGTCGCGGAGCCACACGATGCTCGGTGCGCCTGACATGGTCATCAGGCTAGGGGCATGCAGGATAGCCTCACTGGGAGGTCACCGATGGTTCCAGCGACACCGCCCTCCCCGGGCGCATCCGCCGACGAGCGGCTGCCGAGCGAGCCGAAACTGAGCGGGCCGGGTGCCGGCGAGCCGCGTCGCGGAGCGGACGCCTACCGGTATCCCTCTCCCGAGACGCCTGAGCTCGTCGCGCGGCACGCGTGCATGTCGGGGGTGGTCGACCTCATGGATGATCTCGGCATCCGGGCGCTCCTGGCCGGCAACATCGTCTTCCCTCCGAACGGCCTGGGGGCTCCAACCCTCCGCGCGGCATTCAATCTCATCGTGGACCCCTCGACGTGCCGCCGGCTGGCGGCCGAGCTCGTCGCGCGGGGCTGGGTGCCGGCGAGGATCCGTCGGTTCGGCGTGCTCCCTCCCGCCGTCTTCGCCCTGCACGAGCCGGAGTCCGGAACGCTGCTGAACCTCTTCCCGCTCATTCCCGGCTTCTTCACCGACCCGCAGACGGTTTTCGAGCACGCCTGGGGGTACCGCGGTGAGATGATCATCTTCGACCGGCGTGTGCCCCACGTGGATCGACTGCTGACGATGGTGCTGTCGGTGCACGACAATCTTGGGCCGCGCGCGGCGGCGCCGTCGCCGGAGTCGGAGACGGGGCCGCTCATCGACCGTTTCGCGGCGCTCATCACGAATGAGGAGCTCGAGCGCCTGCCGCGCCTCGTCCGCGGCGTCGGAGCGGAAGGCGTCATGCGTCGACTGTTCGACGGCCTCGGTCTCCGTCCCGCCGCGACGCGCCTGCCGTCACGCCGGTACGCGGAGGCGCGCTTCGGGATCCCCGGCGCGACCGTCGCCGGGCGGATGCTCCTGCGCGCCATCGAATCGAGCCCGGGCTACACCGGCCACGTCGCGCGCGACGTCTGGGCCGCGCGCTGGAGCATCGCGCCACGTCTGCTTCCGGAACTCGCGCGTCTGGTCGGCTTCGTCCTCCGCGCTCGCCGGGCGAGGAGACGCCTGCTGCGGTCGAGCTTCGACTAGCCTCGCAGACGGCGACAGAGCTCGGCGAGTTGCGCGAGCTCTGACGGCGCGAGAGATCCCCCAACGCGCTGGGCGATCGAGTCGGCGTGCACGACTGCGACGCGCTTGAAGAGATCCCAGCCCTCGTCCGTGAGCGCGACGATCGTGCCGCGCGCATCCGACTCGTCTGGGAGCTTCTGCACGAGCCCGCGCACGGCGAGGCGGTCGATGAGCCGCGAGACGCTCGGCTGGCTCAGAAGGAGATGGGGAATGAGGTCGCGGATGCGCATCCGGCGCTCGGGCGCCCTGCTGAGGTTGAGCAGCACGTCGTACTCGGTGAACGAGATCTCACTCGTCGGGAACTCCGCCGTGAGCTGCCGCAGCACCGCGACCTGGGCGCGGAAGAGCGACTCCCAGGCCTCCACGGCGAGTGACTTGTCGGTCATGACGACAACTCTATGCATGCGCATGCTCAGGCGGGAGGCGCCGCGCGTTCCGGCGTCGTACTGGGCGTCAGCGGGCCGAGAGCGCGATCGATCCGGACAGGACAAAGGCCCGGCCGCCGAGGCGAGCGACCGGGCCTTTCCCTTGCACCAAGAGTGTCCTGCAATCACATTCCGCGGTAGCTGCCACAGCAAACAACTAACGCTCGATCAATGTATAACGGTGCGGTAACGGTGTCTAGTTATCGGTTCGTTATTTTTCTGCGAGATCGCCCAGAGCGGCTCACGGGCGCCGCGCCGGTCGCGCCGGGCCGCCCGGGTGGTCCGACGGCGGGAGCTTCTGCGTGGGGTCAGCGGCACCGCTCGTGGTGCGCGATGGCGAGTCGCTCGCGTCCGAGCGGAGCTCGTCCGCCTTGGCGCGCAGCTGCTCCTTGGCGCTCGGGCTCGAGCTAGCCTCCTCCTTGATACGCGGAGCCTCAGCCTCGGCCTTCGAGAGCCAGTCCTCCCAGCGCGCCTGCATGGGCTTGATGAGGCCGCCGCCGGCTCCGACGATGATGACGCCGGCGATGATCGCGAGCACCGTGATGAGCACGGGCGTCGTGACCGTCGTGGCGATCTCGACCTGGTTGAGGGCCGCGGTGATGCCGAGGAAGAGGATGAAGATGCTCGCGATGTTGGCGATGATGCGTCCGTACGACAGGCCGCCGAGCATCCCCTGGATCACGGTCTTCGCGCCCGCGGCGATCGCCGCGGCGATGATCACGATGACGATCGCAACGATGATTCGCGGCAGGAAGGCGATGATGCCCTCGAGCAGATCGCTCACGGGGTTCGGGCCGAAGACGCCGAAGGCGAACTGCAGGACGAACAGCACGAGCGTGTAGTAGACGATCTTGGCGATGATGTCGCTCGCGTCGAGCTTCGAGCGATCCAGAGCCTTCTTGACCCCGCCGCGCTCGACGAGGCGATCGAATCCCACCCGCTCGAGCAGCTTCTCGAGCCCCTTCGCGATGAGTTTCGCGACGATGAGCCCGATGACCAGGATGATGATGAAGAGAAGCAGCTTGGGCAGGAACTCGATAACGTTCGCTAGCCCATCTCTGACGATGACGGTGGCGTCGTTCATGTGATGACCCTTTCGATGAGTGCTGTGCCCGACGAGACTGGCCCCCGGATGGGGGCACGGGCAGGGGCTTGCGCACGGCGCGCTCGAGGCGCACTATGGCGCGCCCGCGGCGCACGCCCCTAGAAGAAGTCCGGCGACGGGGTCGAGGAGTACGTGATCGACACGTCGGCGTGGCGGTCGAAGCGGTAACCGGCCCCCCGGACCGTCCGAACGATGTCCTCGTAGCCACCGAGCTTCGAGCGCAGGCGACGCACGTGCACGTCGATCGTCCGCTCGTTGGGCACGTCATCGTCGTCGTCAGCGCCCTCGGCCCACAGCGACGCGATCAGCTCGGTGCGGTCGATCGTGCGCCCCTCGCGGAGCACGAGGTACTGCAGCAGCTCGAACTCCTTGTACGTGAGCGGGGCGGTCTCTCCGTCGAGCACGACGCGCTTGCGGGAGATGTCGATCACGACGCCCGGCACGATGCGCTCGGCCGGTGACTCGGTGCGGCGGTAGCGAGCGAGCGCCGCCGGATCCTGCAGCGCGAGGCGCACGACGTCGACGTCGCGACCGCCGGCGCCGGCCGGAGCGAGGGCGACCGCGGCGTGCGTCTCGGCGCCCGGTGCGAGCTCGGACGTGACGCGCTTGAGCTCGCCCACGAGACGGCCGAGATCGATGCCGGCGGACGCGGCCTTGCGCTCGTCGAGGCCCACGTACAGCACGAAGCCCCGCGCCTCGGAGCCGGAGGGCACGGCGCGCGGACGCGTGCCGTCGCTCCCAGCGGGGCGGGCGGTCTCGGCGGAGTCGAACGGCTCTGATCCGTCGGGGTGGCCGGGAAGGCGTGGGTCGTTCATCGTCATCCGAGGAGGGAGGCGATCAGCGGCGGGCGGACGGTCACGTGCGCGGTCGGCGGGGATCGTCCCTGCGCCGCGGCATCATGCCGGAGCTCCCGGGGGCCTCGAAGGAGGTCGGGGGCAGCGCGTGGACGGTCATGCCCGCCAGTATCCTCGTCGCGCTCGCACGCGGTCAAGGCGCCCCGCCGCCGCACGACACACGGCGACACACGCGAGCCGCGTTCGCGATCGAGGGAGCGGGAGGCGCTCAGCCGACCGTTCCGTAGAGGCGATCGCCGGCATCCCCGAGGCCCGGCACGATGTAGCCGTGCTCGTTCAGGCGCTCGTCGAGGGCTCCGAGGACGATCGTGACATCGCGTCCCTCGACGGCCTTCTCGATCGCCGCGAGGCCCTCGGGCGCGGCGAGCAGGCAGATCGCGGTGACATCCTGCGCGCCGCGGTCGAAGAGGTACTCGATCGCCGAGAGGAGCGACCCGCCCGTCGCGAGCATGGGGTCGAGCACGAAGCACTGCCGGTTCGACAGGTCGTCGGGCAGCCGCTCTGCGTACACGCTCGGCTCGAGGGTCTCCTCGTTGCGGACCATTCCCAGGAAGCCGACCTCGGCGCTCGGCACGAGCTTGACCATGCCCTCGAGCATGCCGAGGCCCGCGCGCAGGATCGGGACGATGAGGGGTCGAGGCTCGGCGATCGTGACGCCAGTCGTCTCGGTGACCGGCGTCCGGATCATGACCTCCGCCACGCGAACGTCGCGCGTCGCCTCGTAGGCGAGGAGCGTCACGAGCTCCTCCGTCAGCGCGCGGAAGGTCGGCGAGGGCGTCCGCTCGTCGCGGAGGACCGTGAGCTTGTGCGTGATCAGAGGGTGGTCGGCTACGTGCACTCGCATAGGCTCAATCTAACGGAGGTGGCGATGATCGCAGTGCCTGAGCGCGACCGCGAGGCGATGCGCGAAGCGCTCGCCGAGGCCCGCGCGGCGCTCGCCACCGCCGACGTTCCTGTCGGCGCCGTCGTGCTGGATGCGCGGGGCCGCATCATCGGTCGTGGGCGCAACGAGCGCGAGCGCCTCGCCGACCCGACCGCCCACGCGGAGATCGTCGCGCTTCGGGAGGCGGCCGCGGCATCCGGCGAATGGCAATTGAGCGGATGCACGCTCGTAGTGACTCTCGAGCCCTGCGTCATGTGCGCGGGGGCCATCCTGTCAGCGCGCATTCCGCGCGTCGTGTTCGGCGCCTGGGACGAGAAGGCCGGTGCGGCCGGGAGCGTGCTCGACGTGCTGCGCGACCGCAGTCTGCCGATCCGGGTGGGGGAGGTCGTCGGCGGCGTGCTCGCCGACGAGAGCGCCGCCCTGCTCGCCGCGTTCTTCCGCGATCGCCGCTGAGCCGGCCGACGCCGCTCAGCGCGCGTCGATCACCAGAAGACGGCGAGGACCACGTTGACGAGCGCGAGCCCGCCCGCCGCGTGGAAGAACGGCTTGATCGAGCGATCGTTCGACCCGGAGCGCGCCCTGCGCCAGCCGAGCAGCGCGGCGACGAAGACGACGAGCGCGATGACGAGCTTCGTGATGATCTTCGCGTAGTCGAGGTCGTGGTCGAGCGGCTCGGCGAGCCCGGTCATCGCGACGCCGGTGACGAGCTGCGTGACGGCCCCGGCGAGCACCGCCGTGATCGCGAAGTTCTTGTTGCGCCGCATCTGGAGCAGGAACGGTCCGACGATCGCCGCGAGGCCGATGAAGTGGCCGACGAGGAGGAACGAGTAGAGGAATTCCATGTCGCGATCCTGGCAGAGCCGCTAGTCGGCGCCGCGGATGACGAAGACGTCGGTCGGCGTGTCCATGTCGTCGCGCGGGCCCGCGACGTCCGGCTCGAGCACGATCGCTGAGATGGTCGGCGCAGCGGCTCGGATGCCCGCCTTCACCTCCCGGAGGACCGCCACGACATCCGACACGGGCGTGGAGGGGCCGAATCCGAGCACCGCGGTGACGAGCGCGCCATCGCCGTGACGATGAACGACGACCTCGCCGACGCTCTGCACGCCAGGGGTGAGGACGAGCACCTCGCGGATCGCCGCGGCCTCGCGCGGGTCGATGCCTGATCCCGAGCCGGTCGTCGGGCTCTGCGCCGCCGTGTTGGTTGACCCCGTGCTGTCTCCGGTCGCGCTCATGCCTTCACCCTCCATCGGTCGGTCCGCCGCTTGCCGTTGACCCTCCAACCTACACTCGTGGCATGAGCTCGCCACTGCCGTCCATCGCCATCGTGGGAACCGGCTCGATGGGGGGAGCGATCCTCGCCGGACTCCGCCGACCCGACGTCGCGGTCGAGGGCGTGCGCGTCACGACACGCACCGAAGCCTCCGCCGCCGCACTTCGTGCGCAGGGTGTCGAGGCACGGGCGATCGAGCACGACAGCGCGGCGAACGACTGGGTGGTCGAGGGCGCGCGGGTGGTCGTGCTGGGGGTGAAGCCCTTGCAGATCACGGGCCTGCTCGCCGAGATCGAGCAGGAGCTCGACCCGAGGGCACTCGTCGTGAGCGTCGCGGCCGGAGTCACGACGGCATCCATGGAGGCCGTCGTTCCGAACCCCGTGGTCCGCGCGATGCCGAACACACCGTCGCTCATCCGGCGCGGGGTGACGGGCATCAGCGCCGGGTCGCGCGCCGACCGGTCCGAGCTCGCTCTCGCGACAGCCCTCTTCCGCACCGTCGGCACGGTCATCGAGCTTCCCGAGTCGCAGATCGACGCGCTCTCGACCGTCTCGGGCTCGGGCCCTGCCTACGTCTTCCTGCTCATCGAAGAGTTCACGCGTGCGGCGCAGTCGCTCGGCTTCGACGACGACGTCGCCCGGCTCATGGTGCAGGAGACCTTCCTCGGCGCGACGCTGCTGCTCGAGTCGACGGGCGCCGACCCGGAGGAGCTGCGCCGTCGTGTCACGAGCCCGAAGGGCACGACTGAGCGCGCGATCGCCGTGCTGCAGGAGGCCGATCTCGCCGAGGTCTTCGAGCGGGCCACGGCCGCGGCCCTCGCTCGTGCACGCGAGCTCGCTGCGGGCACGTGACCGATCAGCTGTCGAGCGAGGCGAATCGGTCGATGTCGGCCTCGGTGCCCGAGACGATGATGAGGTCGTGGTTCGACACGACCGTCTGCTCGGTCGCGTAGGTGAACGGCTTGCCGGGGCTCTTCACGCCGACGACCGTGATGCGGTACTTCGACCGCACCTCCGACTCGGTGAGCGAGAGCCCGCGGATGGGCTTCGGCGGGTACATCTTGACGAGCACGAAGTCGTCGTCGAACTCGATGAAGTCGATCATGCGCCCGGAGACGAGGTGGGCGACGCGCTCGCCGGCCTCCGCCTCCGGGAAGATCACGTGGTTGGCGCCGATGCGGGCGAGGATCTTGCCGTGCGACTGGCTGATCGCCTTCGCCCAGATCTGGGGGATCTTGAGGTCGACGAGGTTGGCCGTGATGAGGACGCTCGACTCGATCGATGAGCCGGTCGCGACGACGGCGATCGAGAAATCCTGGGCGCCGATCTGACGGAGGGCGTCGATCGAGCGGGCGTCGGCCTGCACGGCGTGCGTGATGCGATCGGCCCACTTCTGCACGAGGTTCGGATCCTCATCGACGGCGAGGACCTCGCGCCCGAGCCGTTGCAGCTGCCCCGCGGTCGCGGCGCCGAAGCGGCCGAGCCCGATGACGAGGACGGGGGCGTCGTGGCGGATGCGCTCAACCAACGATGGGCCTCTCTTCCGGGCGGCGGAACAGCTGTCGCCGGTGGCTCGCGGCGAGAGCCGCCGCGAGGGTCACTGTACCAACGCGTCCCGCCCACATCGTGGCTGCGAGGACGTACTTCGCGGGCTCCTCGAGGTCCGGTCCGGTGAGGCCCGCGGAGAGGCCGCAGGTGGCGAAGGCGGAGATGACATCGAATAGGACGAGGTCGAGCGGGTCCTTCGTGATGTGCAGAACGATGATCGAGGAGGCGGAGACGATCGTCGCGCCCCACAGCACGACGCTGACGGCCAGGCGCAGCACGTCGACGGGAATGCGGCGCTCGAAGGCCTCCATGTCCTTGACGCCGCGCGCCTCGGCGATCGCCGCGAGGAAGAGCACTGCGAGGGTCGTGACCTTGATGCCGCCCGCGGTCGAGGCTGAGCCGCCGCCGACGAACATGAGCATGTCGAGCACGAGCAGGGTCGAGCCGTTCATCTCGCCGATGTCGATCGTCGAGAGGCCCCCCGAGCGCGTCATCATGGAGATGAAGCCGGCCGTCAGTGGACGGTTCCACGGGTCCTGACCGCCGAGCGTCTGCTGGTTGTTCCACTCGAGCAGGCCGATGGCGACCCAGCCGAGCGCGAGCAGGACGAGCGTGGTCGCGAGGGTGAGCTTCGCGTGCACCGACAGTCGGGCTCGCGACTTCACCCAGCGCGCCAGGGCGAAGATCACGGGGAAGCCGATCGCTCCCAGGAACACGGCGATCGAGAGCACGCTGAGCATCCAGACATCGCTCGCGAAGATCGCCATTCCCTGCTCGAACGGCACGAACCCGGTGTTCGTGAAGGCGGAGAGCGACAGATAGAAGCCCATCCACAGGGCCGACCAGGGGTCGAACCCCTCGATGAGCAGTCGCGGGACGACGAGCGCGGTGATGGCGAGCTCGATGACGATCGCGCTCAGGGCGACGGTGGCGAGAAGCGTCCCGATCTCGCCGAGGCGCACTGCCTGCGACTCCGAGACGGGGCCGGCGTGAACGCGGGAGGGGTTGGTGTCGGAGGCCGCGACGAGCTTCGCGCGCAGTCCCATCCGCTTGGCGACGACGAGGCCGAGGATGCTCGCCATCGTGAGAACGCCGATGCCGCCGATCTGCATCGCGAGGACGATCACGATGTTCCCGAAGACCGACCAGTGCGTCGCCATGTCCACCGTCGACAGGCCCGTCACGCAGATGGCGGAGACGGCTGTGAACAGGGCGTCCGCGAGCGGCGTCCACTGCCGCTCACCCGCGCGGGCGATGGGCAGCGCGAGCAGCGCGGTCGTGATGAGGATGAGCGCCGTGAAGACGACGATCGCGAAGCGGGCGGGCGAGGATGTCGTGACATCGGCGAGCGCGGTGCGCAGCGCTCGCAGCGGGCTGACCCCGTCATCGCGGCGCGCGCCCGAGCGGGTCGCAGCGGACATCCCTCATCTCCCCTCGGCCCTCGGGCCGGTGTCATGGTACTCCGGCCCCGGGCTGAGTAGGTTTGACTCATGGCCGACATCTTCGATGTGATCGCCGACGCCACGCGTCGAGAGCTGCTGGAGCACCTGCGCGAGGCGGCGTTCGCGTCGACGAGCGGCGAGCTGAGCGTGGGCGAGCTCGTCGAGAAGATGGATGCGACGCAGCCGACCGTCTCGAAGCACCTGAAGGTGCTGCGCGACCACGGTCTCGTGCACGTGCGCGACGAGGGCCAGCACCGCTACTACCGGATCGATGTCGAGCCGCTGGAGGAGGTGGAGGACTTCCTGCTGCCGTTCCTCGCGCTCGACGACGCGGAGTCGGGGGCGAGCATCCCGATCTTCGCCGCGTGGGCCGGAGCCGATGTCGAGCAGGCGGGCAGCTCGGTGGGCCGCGCGGCCGCCGACGCCTCCTACCGGGCTCGCTCGGTCATCCAGGGCGCCCAGGGGCGCTTCGCCGACGTGCAGGAGCAGCTGCACGACGTGCAGGAGAAGGTCTCGCGCCGCTTCCCCTGGCGTCGCGACGAGCCCTGAGCCAGCCCCCGTTCGGGCGGCTTTACACCCGTCACACCAGCCCCTACAGTTTCAACGCGCGACCCCGTCAGCCTGACGGCCCGTGCGCGGACGAAGGACACAGCGGATGACCCGTGATCTCTCAGAGGTGCGCTTCCTCACCGTGGCCGAGGTGGCCGAGATGATGCGCGTCTCCACCATGACGGTCTACCGCCTCGTGCACTCCGGTGAGCTGCCCGCCATCCGCTTCGGGCGCTCGTTCCGCATCCCCGAATCCGCGGTCGCGCAGGCCGTCCGGCCCCCCGTCTCCGACGTCGGCTGACCTGGCGCTGTTCTTGCCTGCGCTTCGCCCCGCGCGGCGTGCCGGGCGCCTGCGCTAGACTTCTGCGGTACATGACCGGGTCTGAACGGACCGACGGTTCGTTCAGGCGAAGATCAGAGGTTTTTCATGGGTTCTGTCATCAAGAAGCGCCGCAAGCGGATGGCGAAGAAGAAGCACCGCAAGCTGCTGCGCAAGACGCGTCACCAGCGTCGCAACAAGAAGTAGAGCATCCGCTCACCGCAAGCGCTCGACCCTCGGGTCGGGCGCTTCTGCGTTGTCGGCGAATCTCCGTCAGGTGCCCTGCAGCTCGTCCGGCGGGCTCGGCTGCGTCTCGCGGCGCGTCTCGCGGCGCCCCGACCGCAGCACGGCCTTCGCCTCCCGGCGGATGCGCTTGCGAGCCGCTCGCACGCTCCCCGCTCCGGCGGTGAGGACGGGCCAGGCGTGTGCGCGAGCGTGGCGGGACAGGGCGTTGTCGGGGTTGACGACGACGCGGTTCCCGACGAGCGCGAGCAGCGGGATGTCGTTGCGGCTGTCGCTGTACGCCCAGCAGTCGGCGAGCTTCGCCCCGCGCTCCGCCGCGAGCGCCTCCGCGACCTCGGCCTTGCGCGCGCCGTGCATGATCGCTCCGTCGAGCTCGCCCGTGAACACTCCGCCCCGGCTGCGGATGCGCGTGCCGACCGCGCCGGTCAGGCCCAGTCGCTGCGCCATGACGCTCGCCATCGCATCCGGAGTCGCACTGAGCAGCCACACCTCGTGGCCCTTCGCCCGGTGCTCGCGCGCGAGCGCGACCGTCTCGGGGATCAGCCGCTGGTGGATGGAGCGCTCGTAGCTGTCGATCGCGAGGCGCGTGAGCTCGCCCTCGGTGCGTCCGGCGATGAGCGCGAGCGCGCGCTCGCGCACGGTCAGCTGATGGCGGGTGTTCTCGCCGACGGCGATGAAGCGCGCCTGCGCCCACACGAACCCGAGCACGTCGCGAAACCGGATGAAGCCCTCGCGCCGCGCGGCCGTGCCGATGTGGAAGATGCTCGCGCCGCGCATGAGCGTGTTGTCGATGTCGAAGAAAGCGAGGATGGGCGTCGGCGACGGCGACGGCGAGTCGGTTGCGCTGCCTGGCGTGGTGGACATCGGACTCAGCATACGTGCGGTCGTAGGCTGACCTGGTGCCCGCGACGACCGTGATGCTGTTCAGCCGACCCGGCTGCCACCTGTGCGACGACGCGCGCGCGATCGTGACGCGGGTCGTGGCTGACGTGGGAGGGGTCGGATTCGAGGAGCGCAGCATCCTCGACGACGCGGACCTGCTGGAGCGCTACCGGGACGAGATCCCGGTCGTGCTCATCGACGGCGACGTGCACACCATCTGGCGGGTCGACGCGGCCCGTCTCCGTTCCGCTCTTCTGGAGGATCAGTGATCAGGCACATCGTCTCGTGGACCCTGCAGGGGCAGAACGACCAGGAGCGCGCCGCCGCGGTCGAGGGCATGCGCTCGCGACTCGAGCCGCTGGTCGGCGTCATCCCGGGGCTGCGGTCGCTCGTCGTGCGCGGTGACATCCGGCAGGTCGAGTCGAACTGGCACGTCGTCCTGGTCTCGGAGCATGACGACGCCGACGCGCTCGCGGCCTACCAGGCGCATCCCGACCACATCGCCGCCGGACCGTTCGTCCGCAGCGTCGTCGTCGACAAGGCGTGCGTCGACTACGAGGTCTGACCCGCGATGTGCGGCCGGTACGCGAACACCAAGAGCGGTGAGGAGCTCGGCCGCTACTTCGAGGCCGACGAGGTCGACGAGGTGCGCCTGCCGCCGAGCTGGAACATCGCGCCGACGCAGCGGATTCACGTCGTCGTCGACACGGTGCCGAAGGATCTCGCCGGTTCGGGCGGCGGCGCGCCCGTGACGCGGCGCGTGACGACGGCGCGCTGGTCTCTCGTGCCCCGCTTCGCGAAGGAGCTGACGTCGAGGTATCCGACGTTCAACGCGCGCAGCGAGACGGCGGCGGAGAAGCCGACGTTCCGCTCGGCGGTCGTGCGGAGTCGCGCGCTCGTGCCGGCGGATGGGTACTACGAGTGGCTGACGGTGGGCAAGACGAAGACGCCGTACTTCGTGACTGACCCTCTCGAGGGCGAGCTCGCGTTCGCGGGGCTCTACTCGTGGTGGCGGCCGCCGGTCGCCGAGGGAGAAGAGCCGGAGCCGTGGGTGCTGACAGCCACGATCCTGACTCGGGCGGCGGCGGGGCCGGCGGCGCGCATCCACGACCGGATCCCGGTGATGCTGCCCCGCGCCGAGTGGGACTCGTGGCTCGACCCGACGATCGCCGGCGACCACGCGCTCGTGCAGCACGCCGTCGCGGCGTCGCAGCCGGTGATCGAGCGCCTCACGGTGCACGAGGTCGCGCCGCTGCGCGGCGACGGGCCCGAGCTCGTCGCGCCGCTCAACCCGCTGTAGCGCGACACGCGGGCCGTTCCTTCACCGCCCGCACCCTCGCCGACCCGGGCCCGACCCGCGCCATCTCGTCCTGTTCAGGGCGACCCGGACAGAATCGGGCGTCCGGAGTGCCCCAGGCAGGACGAAGTGCGAGTGTTCGCCTTCGTGGGGCGCAGGTTGCGGCGTCTCGCTGGGGCGCAGGTTGCGGCGTCTCGCCGACTAGCTGGTGCGCAGTTCGACGAGAAGCGCGTCACCCTGGCACCCCGTCTGGTCGGCCCGACTAAGGAGCCGGGCAGCTGCCCCAGAGCCCGCGGTCGGCGTCGCGGGCCGCGCGCTCGGCCGCCTGCAGCTCGTGCCAGAAGCGGTCGTTGGGCTGGATGCGGATCGCCTCGGCGTAGCCCTGAGCGACGAGCTCGAGGTTGATGAGCGTGCCATCGGCGGCGTAGAGGTACATGAGCTCCCGCTCGAAGCGGTCCTGCGGGTCGCGGTCGTACGCGTACCCGACCTCGCTGCCGACGGGCGCCAGACTCTCGAGCGCGTCCGTCGCCTCCGGCCCGAAGCACTCGAGCGGGTCGCGCATCTCGGGAGTGTCGATTCCGATGAGCCTGACGCGCAGCTCCTCCCCGCCGACGCGCAGGCGCACGGTGTCGCCGTCGGTGATCGACGCGATCGTGCCCGTTCCGGTCGGCTCGCCGAGAGAGCCGGACCGGGAGCCGCCGCCGGAGCCCGTGCCCGGTGCGCCCGGCACTCCGCGGTCCGGCTCGCGCAGCTCGAGCGGGAGGAGCGAGCAGCCCGCGAGCGAGCCGAGCGCGAGCAGCGCGGCGAGCGCGAGGGCGGGGGAGCGGGGCACGCTGTGAGGCTACCCGGGGGCATCCGACATCGAGCAGGCCGGTCGTATGCTGGCGCCGACGGAAGGACCCGCCGTGACCGACGACCGCTCACCCGGAATCGACCCGCGATTCCCTGAGGTCTACCAGCGCGCCGGCGCCGACGCGCCCGTGGTGTCGCCCCGCCGCCGCTCGCCCGCTCGAGCCTCCGACTTCCGCCCCGTGCTCGATGAGGGGATGGCGGCGCCGAGCGCCGCCCCCGGCCCGCGGGGCCAGGCGGCGCCGAGCGTCGCGGCGCGCGCCGAGAAGCTGGAGCGCTCGCTCGAGCTCGTCGTCGTCGGCAACCCGTGGCTGCGCGCGCTCTGGATCGTCGGCGGGGCGACCCTGCTGCTCGGCATCGGCGCGATCCTGTACGCGCAGAACGCTTTCCTCGACGCGAGCACCACGGGCTTCGACCGCGCCGCGCTCGTTCTTCCGACGATCGCGAGCGAGCTCTCGGGTCCGCTCGTCACGGGCGGCGTGCTCGCGCTCGTCGCCGCGACGTGCCTGCGCATCGCGGCGTGGCGGCCGAAGGGCTACCGCGCCCTCGAGCCCGACCGGCAGTAAGGGGCGCGCGCTCAGCGCTGGCAGGTCGGGCAGTAGAAGGTCTGTCGCTCGGTCAGGGCATCGTCGCCGAGCATCCCTAAGCGGATGCGCGTGCCGCAGCGCCGGCACGGCTCGTGCTCGCGGTGCGCGACCCACACCCGTCTGCCGCGCCGGGTGTCGCCCGTCGTGACGCGCTCGACGCGATCGCGGTTGGCGCGGATGAGACGCACGGCGAGGTCGAGGACGGCCCCGGCATCCGTCTGCCCGATGGGCGTCTCGGGGAGGATGCCGCGGAGGAACAGCACCTCGTTGCGGTAGTCGTTGCCGAGCCCGGCGACGTTGCGCTGGTCGAGCAGGGCGAGACCGATCGGGCGCTCGGGGTCGGCGGTGAGGCGGCGCAGGGCCTCGTCGCGGTCGAACGACGGCCCGAGCGGGTCGGGGCCGAGGTGGCCGACGATCGACTCCTCGTCGCGGGTCGGCACGAGCTCGAGCTCGCCGAGCGCGAAGCCGACGGCCCGCCAGCCTGCCTCATCGCCGCCGTCGGCCGCGGCGCCCACCTCGAGCACCATGCGCGCCTCGAAGGCCGGTCGCCGCCACCGGCTGCCTGCCCGGTAGACGTGCCACGAGCCCTCCATCTTGAGGTGCGAGTGCACGGTCGTCTGGCCGATGCGCATGAGCAGGTGCTTGCCGATCGCGACGACCTCGTGGACGGTCTGCCCCGTGAGGTCGACGGTCGCGAACTCCGGCACCCGGATGTCGCACCGCGTCACCTCGCGCCCCGCGAGCACCTCGTTCAGGCGCCGCGCGGCGCGGTGGACGGTATCGCCCTCGGGCATCGCGCCTCCTCCTTCGCTCCGGCCTAGATCCGAAGCCGCAGACCCTGCGGCGTCGCGACGAAGCCGGCCTCCCGCAGCGCCTCGGCGAACGGGCTCCCGAACACGCTCGCACCGTTGACGCGCTCGATGCGCAGCGAGCGCAGGCGGGCTCGCACGACGGCGGCGATCTCGGTCGCGGCCGCGGCGAGCTCGGCGGAGTCGTCGGTGAAGGTCAGCGCGCTCTTGCCGCCGCGCTCGAGGTAGGCGGCGAGGTGCCCGTCGACGAGGGCGACGAGGGCTCCGGCCTTGCGACCCGGCCGGTGCGCGGGCGTGCCGACGACGGGGTCGTCCGCGGCGCCCGGCCACGGCAGGGCCGCGCCGTAGGGGTTGGCGGGGTCGGTCGCGGCGAGGACGAGCGCCGCCAGCGCGGGGGCCGCATCCGCATCGCGCACGAAGGTGCGCAGCCGGTCGACCGTCGCGGGCGTGCCGAACTGCGCGGCACCCAGGTGCTCGACGAAGTAGCCGCGGCGCACGCGGCCGGCCTCCTCCATGCGCGCGAGCACCTTGTACATGAGCGCGAAGCCGCCGCGCACGTTCTCGGCCTGCACCGCCCCGCGCGTGACGACGCCGTACCGCTCGAGGAGGCTGTCGGCGAGGTGGGCGCCGCGGCGGGTGGGGTCGAGGTCGCGCTCGGGAAGCAGCGACCAGCGCCCGACGGTCGACGGGGGCCCCGAGCGAGCGGGCATCGTCGGGCGGGCGTAGCCGCGGTGCGCGCGCGTCCGCGGTGCCCGCGCGGCGCCCGACCGCTTCGTGCCGCCGAGCATCGCGCGGACGGGCGCGAACGTGTCGTTCGTCACAAGGCCCGCCCACACGAGCTGCCACAGGTCGTCGGCGAGGCGCGCGTCGTCGGTCGCTCCGGTCGCGTCGGCGACCTGGCGGAAGAAGAACCCGCCGCCGCCCGCGAGCACCGAGAGGATGCCCTCCTGCCGCTCGGTCCAGCCGGCGTCGGCCTCGAGGGCGGCCGGCTCGGCGAGGCTCAGAGGCGCGAGGTGCGGCAGGTGGATGCTCAGCCAGCCGTCGCCGCCCGGCAGCGACCCGCCGCCGGACCAGACGAGCTCGCCGCTCGCCATGAGCTCGTCGAGCCA
This sequence comes from Microcella alkalica, assembly GCF_014137945.1. GTDB lineage: Bacteria > Actinomycetota > Actinomycetes > Actinomycetales > Microbacteriaceae > Microcella > Microcella alkalica. The sequence continues at coordinate 43,594 of NZ_JACGWX010000007.1, read as the reverse complement.
CGCCGGCGAGTAGTCGCGCACGCGGCTAGGCAGCACGAGGGTCTCCCATGCGGAGGCCGGCAGGGCGACGCCCTGCAGCTGCTCGGCGGCCTGCAGCACGCCGTCGATGCCGCGCAGCGCGCCGCCGGAGCCGCCGCCGCGGCCGACGTGCTGCCACGCGGGCAGGAAGCGGCCGAGGGCTCCCGCGCTCACGGGCTCGATCTCGGCGCGCAGGGCGGCGAGGCTGCGGCTCCGGAGGCGGCGGAGCACCTCGGCGTCGACCCACTCGGTGCCGCTCGCCCCGGGGCGGAACTCGCCCTCGATGACGCGACGGTCGCTCGCGAGCCTGCGCAGGGCATCCGTCACGACCGCGATGCCGAGCCCCAGCCGGTCGGCGACGTCGTGCGCCGTGAACGGGCCGTGCGTGCGGGCGAAGCGGGCGACGAGGTCGCCGAGCGGGTCGGGCACCGGATCGAGGAACGCGCTGGGCACGCCGTGCGGGATGGGCGTGCCGAGGGCGTCGCGGAGGCGCGCGGCGTCCTCGACGACGGCCCAGCGCTCGACGCTCGCGCCGGTCGCGTCGCGCACGGTGAAGCGGAAGACCCGATTGGTGCGCGCGAGGGCGACGAGCCACTCCTCGACGGTCGCGCCCTCGATGGCGCGCGCGGCGAGCTCGTCGACAGGGTGCGGGCCGAGGATGCGAAGCAGGTCGACGACGCCCTCGTCGTCCTTCGCGCGACGGTCGGGGGCGAGTCGCTGCAGCTCGGCCTCGGTCTGCGTGATGACTTCGGGGTCGAGGATCTCGCGCAGCTCGGCACGGCCCAGCAGCTCGGCGAGGAGCGTCGAGTCGATGCTCAGGGCGGCAGCGCGGCGCTCGGCGAGCGGGCTGTCGCCCTCGTAGAGGAACGCCGCGACGTAGCCGAACAGAAGCGAGCGCGCGAAGGGCGAGGGGCTCGGCGTCTCGACCTCGATGATGCGCAGCTCGCGCTGGTCGATCGCCGTCGCGATCGCCGTGAGGCCGGGCAGGTCGTAGACGTCGCTCAGCACCTCGCGGATCGTCTCGAGCACGATCGGGAAGCTCGGGAACTCGCGTGCGACCTCGAGAAGTTGGCTCGCGCGCTGACGCTGCTGCCACAGCGGCGAGCGCTGCGAGGGGTTCCGACGCGGCAGCAGCAGGGCGCGCTGCGCGCACTCGCGGAAGCGCGCAGCGAACACGGCCGAGCCGCCGACCTCGCTCGTCACGAGCGCGTCGAGCTCGGCCGGATCGAAGAGGAACAGCTCGGCCCCCGGTGCCTCGGCCTCCGTGTCGGGCAGCCGCACGACGATGCCGTCGTCGGCCGCGACCGCGGCCCCGTCGAAGCCGTGCCGCTCGCGCAGCCGCGCCGAGATCGCGAGCGCCCACGGCGCGTGCACGCCGAGCCCGAACGGGGAGTGCAGGATCACCCGCCAGTCGCCGAGCTCATCGCGGAACCGCTCGATCACGAGGGTCGAGTCGGTCGGCAGCTGGCCGGTCGCCGCGACCTGCTCGGTGAGCAGCGCGTCGAGGTTCATGATGGCCCGATCGTCGAGACCGGCGGCGCGCAGGCGGTCGCGCCGGGCATCCGGCGAGGCGGCGGCGAGCTCGCGGGTCGTCGCGCCGAGCGCGCGGCCCAGCTCGGCCGGGCGCCCGAGGCCGTCGCCCTTCCAGAACGGCACCTTGCCGGGCTGGCCGAAGGCGGGGGTGACGACGACGCGGTCGTGCGTGATCTCCTCGATCCTCCAGCTCGTCGCGCCCAGGGCGAAGACGTCGCCGACGCGCGACTCGTAGACCATCTCCTCGTCGAGCTCGCCGACGCGACGGCCGGCGCCCTCGCCCGCCAGGAAGACGCCGAAGAGCCCGCGATCGGGTATGGTTCCGCCGCTCGTGACCGCGAGCCGCTGCGCGCCGGGGCGGCCCGAGAGCTGCCCGCTCACGCGATCCCACACGATGCGGGGGCGCAGCTCGGCGAAGCGGTCGCTCGGGTACCGCCCGCTCAGCAGGTCGAGCACCGCCTCGTACGCCGAGCGCGGCAGCGTTGCGAACGGAGCGCTGCGGCGCACGGCGTCGAACCATTCGTCGATGTCGGCGGGCTCGAGGGCGACGTGCGCGACGGTCTGCTGCGCGAGCACGTCGAGCGGGTTCGCCGGCACGCTCAGCTGCTCGATCTGCCCGGCGAGCATGCGCTCGCTCGCGACCGTCGCGTGCAGCACGTCGGCGCGGTGCTTGGGCACGATCACGCCGCGGCTGATCTCGCCCACCTGGTGACCGGCGCGGCCCAGGCGCTGCAGGCCGCTCGCGACGCTCGGCGGCGACTCGACCTGGATCACGAGGTCGACCGCGCCCATGTCGATGCCGAGCTCGAGGCTCGACGTCGCGACGACGCAGCGCAGGCGGCCCGACTTCAGGGCGTCCTCGATCTCGGCGCGCTGGTCCTTGCTGACCGAGCCGTGGTGGGCGCGCGCGAGCAGCTCGGCGCCCTCGCCGAGGCGCTCGGCGTAGATCTCGTTGAGCCGCGCGGTCAGCCGCTCGGCGAGCCGCCGCGAGTTCGCGAACACGATCGTCGAGCGGTTGGCCAGCACGCGATCGACGATGTCCTCCTCGACGTGCGGCCAGATCGACGGGTTCGCGGCTCCGCCCGCGGCCGAGCCCTCGTCGTCGACGGGGCCGACGGGCGGCGGCTGGGTCATGTCGTCGACGGGCACGACGACGCGCAGGTCGAAGGTCTTCTCCGCCGGCGGCTGCACGACCGTGACGTGCGCCTGCCCGCCGAGGAACCGCGCCACCTCGTCGACCGGTCGCACCGTCGCCGACAGTCCGATGCGCTGCACGGGCCGCGCGAGCCGCGCGTCGAGGCGCTCGAGGCTCAGCGCGAGGTGCGCGCCGCGCTTCGTGCCGGCCACGGCGTGCACCTCGTCGACGATCACGGTCGTCACGCCGTCGAGCGTCTCGCGCGCGCTCGAGGTGAGCATGAGGTACAGGCTCTCGGGGGTCGTGATGAGGATGTCCGGGGGCGTCTTCTGCAGCGCCCGCCGCTCCGCCGACGGCGTGTCGCCCGACCGCACGCCCACCGTGATCGTCGGAGCCGGGTGACCCAGCCGCGCCGCCGTCTGCGTCACGCCGATGAGCGGCGAGCGCAGGTTGCGCTCCACATCGACGCCGAGTGCCTTGAGGGGCGAGATGTAGAGCACGCGCGTGCGCCGCGGCTCGGCTGCACTCGCTCCGGCGACCTCCGCCGTCGCGCCGACGGTCGGCTCGGCGATGAGCCGGTCGATCGACCACAGGAACGCCGCGAGCGTCTTGCCCGAGCCCGTCGGTGCGACCACGAGGGCGTTGGATCCGCTGGAGATGGCCTCCCACGCCCCGAGCTGCGCCGGCGTCGGCGCCGGGAACGCCCCCTCGAACCACGTGCGGGTCGCCGGGGCGAACCGGCCGAGCACGCGATCGAGGTCGGGGGAGGTCATCCGTTCATCATGCACGCGACGGCCGACAGCATCCCCTGCCGTCCCTCAGCCCGCGGTCGGGTCGGAGGGCGCCGCGTAGAACGGGCGCAGGAAGCCGAGCACGTCGGTGAGCTCGGCCTCGCTCACCGCGTGGCCGAGGCCCTCGTAGATGCGGTCGGTGACGGTCGCGTGGCGCGGCAGCCAGTCGTGGGTGTGCTCGATGAGGGCGGGCGCGATGACCTGGTCTAGGGTGCCGCGGCCCCAGAAGACGGGCGGCTTCTGGTCGAGCATCCGGTCGTCGGCGGGGGCGGGGCCCGGCACCACGAAGCCGGCGAGGCTCACCGCGAAGTCGAAGCGCTCGGGCGCGTGCCGCAGCAGCTGGATCGCCATCGACCCGCCCTGGCTGAAGCCGAGCAGGCCGACGCTCGTCGCGGGCTGCCGGTCGAGCCAGTGCAGGATGCCGCGCGCGGCGGCGTCGGCCTGCGGGCCGCGGTCGTCGGCGATGTCGTACCAGGCGTACCCGAGCCCCGACCGCAGCGGGCCGCGCAGGCTCGCGATGACGGGCTGCAGCGGCAGGTACTGCGAGAGGCCGAACAGGTCGCCCTCGTGCGAGCCGTAGCCGTGCATGAGCACGAGCAGCGGGCGCTCGGCGCGCTCGTGCTCGGGGGCCGACCACATGATCGCGGAGTCGTCGATCAGCTGCATCCCGGTCATGCATCGAGTCAACACCACGGGCCTCATCGCCCGCCTGGGGTAAGAATGAGGCATGGCCAACACGCGCACGCCCGACCCGAATCCCGGCTGGCTGTCGGACGACGAGCTCGAGCAGATCCGGCGCCGGCTGCCGCTGCTGTACGTGGAGGCCGTTCCGGTGCGCGTGGACGGCATGGGTCAGGTGACCGAGGTGGGTGTGCTGCTGCGCGTAAACACGTCCGGATCGATGACCCGCACGCTCGTCTCGGGCCGCGTCATGTACGGCGAGACCCTGCGCGATGCGCTCTTCCGCCACCTCGAGAAGGATCTCGGGCCGATGGCGTTCCCGCAGCTGCCCGTCTCGCCGAACCCGTTCCACGTCGCCGAGTACTTCCCGCTGCCGGGGGTCTCGCGCTTCAGCGACGACCGCCAGCATGCGGTCGCGCTCGCCTACGTCGTGCCCGTGACGGGGACGTGCGACCCGCGGCAGGACGCCCTCGATCTCACCTGGCTCACGCCGGAGGAGGCCGCGTCGGAGCGCGTCTCGGCGGAGATGGAGGGCGGGCGCGGCGTGCTGCTGCGGGCCGCGCTCGCGTCCGTGGGCGCGCTGCCGTAGGTCGTGACGCAGCGGGGTCGCGTTCTCAGCGCACCATGCGCGAGCAGTGCGCGTCGTCCCAGGGACCGTACGGATGCCCGAGGCCGTCGAGCGCGAAGCCCTGCTTCTCGTAGAAGCGTCGCGCTCGCTCGTTCGCGGTGACGATCCACGCGTAGGCGGGTCGGTCGCCGAGCACGATATCGAGCAGGCGGGGGCCGAGCCCGGAGCCGTGCGTGCTCGCGCGCGCGTACAGCGAATCGAGCTTCGTCGGGCGTGGAGCCTCGGGGTCGTCGCTCGGGGCGCTGCGCGCGAAGCCGAGGAGCTCGCCCTCACCCGCCGGGTCGTCGAGCTCGGCGACGATGATGATCGAGCCGGGAACGGTGGCGTCGGCTGAGCCCGCGGCGAGCATCCTCGCCCATTCCTCGGTGAGGGATGCGGTGCTCGCCGCGGCGAGGAAGCGCTCGCTCAGGACGCCCACGTAGGTCTCGAGCCAGCACGCCCGGTGCACGCGGCCGAGCGCGGGGGCGTCGGCGAGCGTCGCGGGGCGGATGCGGAACTCGGGCACCCCGCGAGCCTAGAAGCCTCGCGCGGCCCGCCCGCCCCAACGCGCCCGCGGTACGCGGCACGTCGCTCGCTCAGCCCCCGCGTCTCGGTTCCGCGTCCTTCCGTTGTTGAGGAGTGATGCAATCGGTTCTCGACACTCCTCAACAACGGAGGGGAGAGGAGCGGGTGGTCGTTGAGAGGCGCTGCCCGAGCCCCGATCCGTAGGCGGATGCTCGCACGTAGATCGCGTACAGCTCGAGCGGGCGCGGGCGCGGGGGCGCCTCGCCGCGACTCGGACTCGAGCAGGCGAACCCGACGAGCTCGCCGTCCTCCTCGGCGAGCAGGAGTGTGCCTCCGTCGTCTGCGAGGCGCGGGATCGTCACGGCCCAGCGCGCGGCACTCGACTCGGGCGTCGCGCCCTCGAAGAACTCGGCGCTCAGCAGCCCGCCGTGCGCCTCGCGCCAGCACGCCATGTGCAGGTGCTCCCCGCCATGGCGGCCGAGCGTGCACGTGCGATCCGGCTCACAACGTGCGGACGCTCGCACGTGCTCCGCCCGAACGCACGTCGTCGCGGGTCGGGCAGGGTCGGGAACGCGAACGCGCCCGCCCCCCTTGCGGGCAGGCGGGCGCGCACAAGCGATGCGAGTGCGAGTCAGCGACCCCGGCGCTGCCCGCCCGAGCTGTTCGAGCGGACGACCTGGCCGACGCGGATCCCGCCGCCGGTGCCGCCGCCGCTCGGGGCCGACGCGCGCCGCGAGCCCTGGCGGGTGCGCGGCGCGGCGGGAGCGTCGGTATGACGCACGGCGTCGGAGCGGTGCGGGGCGGCATCGGTGCGCGGGCGATCGGTGCGGACGCGAGCGCCCCCACCGGTCGACGCGGCGCCGGAGGCCGTCGAGCCTGCGGCGGTGGGGCGACCGCCACGACGGCCGGCACCCGAGCTCGAGCCCGAGCGGCCGGACTCCGAGCGGCCCGCTCCCGAGCCCTCGCGCGTCGAGCGCTTGCGCTGCGCGTTGGCGCCCTGCGAGCGGCCCCCGCCCTGGACGGGCGGACGCAGCACGGCCGGGAGCGCGTCGGAGGCGACGCGGGGCGCGACGTCGCCGATGAGGCGCGTCACGGCATCCGAGCCCGAGGTGACCTGCTGCGGCTGGACCGAGATCGCGGCCTTCTTCAGGAGCGCGGCCGTGTCGCGACGCTGCTCGGGGAGGACGAGGGTGACGACGTCGCCCTCGGCCCCGGCGCGAGCGGTGCGACCCGAGCGGTGCAGGTACGCCTTGTGCTCCATGGGCGGGTCGACGTGGATGACGAGCTCGATGTCGTCGACGTGCACGCCGCGGGCGGCGACGTCGGTCGCGACGAGCACGCGCACGCTGCCGTCGCCGAATGCGGCGAGGTTGCGATCACGGGCCGGCTGCGACAGGTTGCCGTGCAGGTCGACGGCAGGGATGCCCTCGGCCGTCAGCGACTTCGCGAGCTTCTTGGCCTGGTGCTTGGTGCGCATGAAGAGGATGCGGCGGCCGCTTCCCGAGGCGAGCGCCGACACGAGACGCTTCTTCTCGTCCACGCCCGACACCTCGAAGACGTGGTGGGTCATGGCGGCGACGGGCGAGTTCGCCTCGTCCACCGAGTGCGTCGCCGGGGTGTGCAGGAACTGCTTGACGAGCTTGTCCACGCCGTTGTCGAGCGTCGCGCTGAAGAGGAGGCGCTGGCCGTCGGACGGCGTCGCCTTCATGATGCGGGTCACGCCGGGCAGGAAGCCGAGGTCGGCCATGTGATCGGCCTCGTCGAGCACGGTGATCTCGACCGCGTCGAGCGAGACGAACTTCTGCTGCATGAGGTCCTCGAGGCGGCCGGGGCAGGCGACGATGATGTCGACGCCGGCGCGCAGCGCGCTGACCTGACGGCTCTGCGAGACGCCGCCGAAGATCGTGGTCGTGGTGAGGCCGTAGGCCTTCGCGAGCGGCTCGAGCACGGCGTTGATCTGCGTCGCGAGCTCGCGCGTCGGGGCGAGGACCATTCCGAGCGGGCGGCCCGGGCGGCGCGGACCGCCGGCGAGACGCGTGCCGAGGCGCGCGATCATCGGGATCGAGAAGGCCAGAGTCTTGCCCGAGCCCGTCTTGCCGCGGCCGAGCACGTCGCGCCCTCCGAGAGTGTCGGGCAGGGTGTCGACCTGGATCGGGAACGCCTCGGTCTTGCCCTGCCCCGCGAGAACCTCGACGAGGGGGTACGGCACGCCGAGCGCGCTGAAGGTTGTTTCGGTCATGGGGTGGTGCCTTTCGAGCATGCGCGACCCCCGGCATCCGCGACCGAGCGGTCAGGATGCGGTGCGCACGCCACAAGAGCGCGCGGGCGGGAATCGAAGTGGCGACGGCGGCAGTGGCCGACATCGTTCGCCGTGAGAAAGTATCGAACCGCGGTGCGCGAGTCGGTGCGCGAGGTGCGGGATGAGGAAGCGTTCTACGACGCAGGCTGACCTTCAGTGGCCGTGCCTATGCATCAACCGTAGCAGGTCGGGCTCCCGGCGCCTCGGCCAAAGCGCCCGAGCCGGCTCACGCGAGCACCGCCCGCCCATCGCCGTAGCGCTCGCCGACCGGGATCTCCGCGTCGACGGTGTTGCCGGGCGGCGCGAGCGGGCACGCCCAGGCGGAGTCGTACGCGCACGAGGGGTTGTACGCGAAGTTGAAGTCGACCACGAGCGAACCCCGCGAGAGCCCCGGCCCGAGGTCGGCGCCCTTGACGGTGTCGAGCAGGTAGCGCCCCCCACCGTAGGTGCCGCCCTCGGCGCGCGACAGCGCGTCTTTCACGGGAACGAACAGTCCGCCTCCGTACGACCGCAGCCGCCACACGTCGAGCGGGCCGACCCCGGGCACGTCGACGCGCCCGATGCGCTCGAACGGCACGACCCCGTCGGTGCCGGTCGGCACGTCGAGCGACGCGGGAGGGGCATCCGCTATCACGCACTTGAACCGCCACGTGCGGTCGTAAGGCTTCACGCGCAGCCCGGTGAAGCGCTCGCGGTCGGCGGGCACCAGGGGCGAGGCGGGATGCTCGAGGAAGAGGCGATCGCGCTCGCGGCGCCACAGGTCGTGCGCCGCCTCGAGGTCGGTCGCGCGGCGCACCTTCTCGTAGAGACGGAAGACCGCGCGCCGCCAGCTCACCGTGTCGAGGGCGACATCGGCGGCGGTGAGGGTGCCGGCGCTCACGGACGGCTCGCGAACTTCTTGCGCCAGCCGGGCGCGAGCCGCGTGAGCTGCCGCGCACGCAGCTGCCAGAAGACCCAGAAGCCGACCATGACGACGGGGGTGAGGATGCCCGCGCCGACGTCGAGCCGGTCGCGGAAGAGCGTCCGCCCAGCCGGCGCGGTCGAGATCGCCATGCGGTGGTGCCACGAGCGGACGACGCGCATCGGCCCGGAGACGGACCCGCCCGCGTCGTGCACGATGCGCTCGGTCGAGCCGTCGGAGAGCACCAGCGACTCGTCACTCAGCCGGATCACCTGCACGCCCATCGGCACGACGCCCAGAAGCTTCAGCCGCACCCGATGCTCGCCGCCCGGCCACCGCTCGGGGAAGCCGCCGGGCTCGAGCGACTCGACCCTCGTCCACGGGCCCGACACCGCCCGGAACACGGCCGGCGAGTGCACCGCCTCCCACGCCGCGTCGGGCGCGCAGTCGAGAACGAGATCCAGCGTCACATGCATGCCCCCAGTCTGCTCCCCGTGGCTACCATCGACCTGTGACCGCCCGCCCCGACCGCCCCAGCATCGACCCCGCCGACCCCGCCGCCCAGGAGCGCTACCAGGTCCGCTTCGACTTCGGGCTCGACGGCGCTCGCCGCATCGGCGGCTCGGCCCACCTGCTGGTCTGGTGCGACGCGATCGCGACCGAGCCCGTGCCGGTGGATGCCCTGCCACACCGCCTCGAGGTCGTCGACGCCCGCCTCGGCGCGGCCTCCGCGATCGCTCAGCGCCTGCTCGAGCTGCAGGCCGCGCGCGGCGAGCGGACGATGGTCGCCGTCGTCGCGGCGGGCGCCCCGCTGGAGAGCCCCGACGGGTTCCCCGTCGAGGACGTCCTGCTCGCGGGCGCCGTGGTCGACGCTCTCGGCGCCGTCGGCATCGACGCGACGAGCCCCGAGGCGGCCGCCGCGGCCGCGGCCTTCCAGGGCCTCCGCGGCGCCGTCGGCCACATGCTGACCGCATCGGTGGCCGGCCGGGCGCTCGCCGAGACGCAGGGGGCGGATGCTCTTCCCGCCGCCCGCGCGCGGCTCGAGGAGCGCGAGCTCGTCGTCCTGCGGGAATTCAGCCACCAGGCTTAGCGTTCCTCTCGGTCAGCAGACCACTGCAGACCACCGACCGGGAGGACCCCCATGAAGGCGCACGTCAACGGCACCGTCATCGCCGAGGCTCCGGAGGAGCAGCTCGTCAAGATCGAGGGCAACTGGTACTTCCCGCCGTCGAGCGTGAAGAGCGAGTTCCTCGAGAAGAGCCCGACGCCGTACACCTGCCCGTGGAAGGGCGAGTGCCAGTACTTCTCCGTCGTCGTCGACGGCCAGAAGCTGCAGGACCGCGCGTGGAGCTACCCGACTCCGTACCCGGCGTCGTTCGATCGCGTCGGCACCGACTACTCGAACTACGTGGCCTTCTGGAAAGAGGTGCAGGTCTCCGCGTAGCGGAGCTCCTCACCCCCCGCGACCCTCACGCCGCGCGCTGATCGATCCAGTCGATGAGGTGCCGGGTGCTGAACCCGCGGGCGCACTGCCCGCACGACAGCGGCTTCGCGGGCTTCCTGAACCGCACGAACTCGTGCCCGTTCGGGCAGCGCCCGCGCCAGCGCGCGCGGTCGTCCGCGATCGGTCCGTCGTGCGTGCGCCCGCCTTCGTAGCCGAGCCCTCGGGCCAACGCGCGCCAGGCCGGACCGTGCCCCGTCCCGGGGCCCGCGAGGGCGTGAGCGACCTCGTGGAGCAGGATCTGATGGATCTCGTCGTCCTCGAAGCGGGCCGCGAGATGGCGGGAGACCGTGATGCGCCTGTCCGTGTAGTTGCAGAGCCCTGCTCGCCGAGTCGCGTTGTCGAACGCGAAGCTCCAGGAGGGGTCGAGGTGCAGGCGCAGCAGGGCCTCCGCCCACACCCGCACCCGCTCGAGCTCGCTCACGAGACCAGGCTACGAGGCGCCGTCGACACCGCTGCGCGTCGTGGCCTGCGGCGTGCCGCGCGACGATCGATGTTCGCATGGCGAACACTGTTCGCTTAACGCACGTCCGTTCCACCGGTGCGCGCCGAAAGATGCTCCACTACAGTCTCGCTCGGCGTGAGGAGGTGTCACATGTCGCTCATCCGCCGACTCGGCGGCGATGACGGCGTCGCCGCGCTCGTCGAGCAGCTCTCCGTGCGCGTGAAGGCCGACCCCGTCATGGGGCCGTACTTCCGCGACGTCGACGAGGAGGCGCTCAACCGCCGCCGCGCGATGTTCCTCTCCGCCCTGCTCGGGGGCTCGCAGTCGTACACCGGCAAGACCCTCCCCGAGGCGCACGGGCCGTTTCGGCTCGGCGACCGCGAGTTCGACGCCTTCCTCCGCGTCATGCGCGAGACGCTCGAGGCCGCCGAGCTGTCGATCCTCGACCGCCAGTCGGTGCTCCGTCGGCTGTCGCGGCTGCGGACGGATATCGTCAGTCGGGGCGTGTCCGTCGCTCCCGGCACCGCCGTCTTCGGCGGGCCGCACACGCAGGACTGAGGCGCGGCGCCGCCTCGATGCCGCTCAGTCGCGGCGCGAGAAGAGCCCCGTCTTCGGCTCGGGCGACGGCACCGCGGTCGCGTCCGTCGCGACGGGGGCTCCCGCGATCCAGTTGACGAGATCGCGGCCGCTCGTGACGGTGGCGGGATGCGGTCCGCGCGCCATGAGCCGGGGCATCCAGTCGAGCGGCAGTTCGCTCGTCGAGGCGACGAGCACGACGTTCCCGAACCGGCGACCCTTGAGGATGCCCGTCTCGGCCAGCGCGGCGACGTCGCCGTACGCCATGCGCAGTGTCGCTGCCTGGGCTCGCGCGAAGGCGAGCCCAGGTCCATCCGCCACGTTGACCGCGAGGATGCCGTTCGGGGCGAGGAAACGCCGCACCTCCTCGTAGAACTCGAGGCTCGTGACGTGGGCGGGAATGCGTGCCCCGCTGAAGACGTCGACCACGACGAGGTCGACCGCGCCGTGCAGCGCGGCGGGCAGGCGGGCGAGCATCGCTCGCGCATCCCCGTACCGGACCCGGATGCTCGCGCGGCGCGGCAGGGGGAGGTGCTCGCGCACGAAGGCGACGAGACCCTCCTCGAGCTCGATCACCTGCTGCCGCGAGCCGGGGCGCGTCGCCTCGATGTAGCGCGGGAGGGTGAGCGCGCCAGCGCCGAGGTGGAGCGCCGTCATCGGCTGGCCCGGGTCGCCCCACTCGTCGATGACGCGACCGATGCGCTGCACGTACTCGAAGAACAGCCGGCTCGGGTCGTCGAGGTCGACGTGCGACTGCGGCGTCCCGTCGACGATGAGCGTGAAGCTACCGCGCGACCACTTGTCCGGCTCGATCACGGCGCGCATGCCGCTCGACAGCTGCCGTGAGACGGCGACGGGGGAGGACATGACCGCTAGCGTGCCACAGCGGGCGACGGGGTTCGGTCGCGGTTATAGCGCAGGAGCCCCTATCGGTCAAGAATCCGACTGGACACGGCGGTGCGAGCGCGCCTAGTATTGAGGTTTGCGCTCCCCGACAACTTCAGCCGTCAAATGGCGGTCGGCTGACGTGCCCCGAGTATAGCGGCGGGGTGGGCCCGAGCACGGGCCCTCAATGGGTTTCTGGCGCGATCACTCGACCGTGTTCATCTGTCGCTCCGGCGACGGTATTCGGGCTTCGACGCCCACGGAGGTTAGTTCGTTGGCTGCTTCGCGCACCGCTAAGAATTCCCAGTCCCCCCTGAACGGCCGGAACGCATCCCGGCTCTCATTCGCCAAGATCAGCGACACGCTGACCGTCCCCGACCTGCTGGCGCTGCAGACCGAGAGCTTCGACTGGCTCGTCGGCAACGACGCGTGGAAGGCCCGTGTCACCGAAGCGGAGGCAGCCGGTCGCACCGACGTCCCGGGCCGCAGTGGCCTCGAGGAGATCTTCGAGGAGATCAGCCCCATCGAGGACCTCGGCGAGACGATGCAGCTCTCGTTCACCAACCCTTATCTCGAAGAGCAGAAGTACTCGATCGACGAATGCAAGGAGCGCGGCAAGACCTATGCCGCCCCGCTCTACGTCGAGGCCGAGTTCATGAACCACATGACGGGCGAGATCAAGACGCAGACGGTCTTCATGGGCGACTTCCCGCTCATGACCGAGCGCGGAACGTTCATCATCAACGGCACCGAGCGCGTCGTAGTGTCGCAGCTCGTCCGCAGCCCCGGCGTCTACTTCGAGCGCACGCTCGAGAAGCTCTCGGACAAGGACATCTACACCGCGCGCATCATCCCCAGCCGCGGCGCCTGGCTCGAGTTCGAGATCGACAAGCGCGACCAGGTCGGCGTGCGCATCGACCGCAAGCGCAAGCAGTCGGTCACCGTCTTCCTCAAGGCTCTCGGCATGACGACCGAGGAGATCCGCGAGGCCTTCGCCGGGTTCGACTCCATCGAGCAGACCCTCGAGAAGGATGCCGTCCTCACCAAGGAGGAGGCGCTCAAGGACATCTACCGCAAGCTCCGTCCGGGCGAGCAGGTCGCCGCCGAGGCCGCGCGCGCGCTCCTCGACAACTTCTACTTCAACCCCAAGCGCTACGACCTCGCGAAGGTCGGCCGCTACAAGGTCAACCGCAAGCTCGGCGTCGACGCCCCGCTGTCCGACTCGGTGCTGACCGTCGAGGACATCGTCGCGACGATCCGCTACATGGTGTCGATGCACGAGGGCCGCACGACCATGCCCGGCCAGCGCGACGGCAAGCCCGTCGAGCTGCGTCTCGACGTGGACGACATCGACCACTTCGGCAACCGTCGAATCCGCGCGGTCGGCGAGCTCATCCAGAACCAGGTCCGCACCGGCCTGTCGCGCATGGAGCGCGTCGTCCGTGAGCGCATGACCACGCAGGACATCGAGGCGATCACCCCGCAGACGCTGATCAACGTGCGCCCTGTCGTCGCCGCGATCAAGGAGTTCTTCGGCACCTCGCAGCTCTCGCAGTTCATGGACCAGAACAACCCGCTCGCGGGCCTCACCCACAAGCGCCGCCTCTCGGCACTCGGCCCGGGTGGTCTGAGCCGCGAGCGCGCCGGCGTCGAGGTGCGCGACGTGCACCCCTCGCACTACGGCCGCATGTGCCCCATCGAGACCCCGGAAGGCCCGAACATCGGCCTCATCGGGTCGCTCGCCTCATTCGCTCGCATCAACGCGTTCGGCTTCATCGAGACGCCGTACCGCCGCGTGGTCAAGGGCAAGGTCACCGAGCACATCGACTACCTCACCGCGAGCGAGGAGGACGAGTTCGTCGTCGCCCAGGCAGGCGCGCCCCTGAAGAAGGACGGCTCGTTCGCCGAGGAGCGCGTGCTCATCCGCAAGAAGGGCGGCGAGGTCGAGCTCGTTCCCTCCGCCCAGGTCGACTACATGGATGTCTCGCCCCGCCAGATGGTGTCGGTCGCGACCTCCCTCATCCCCTTCCTCGAGCACGACGACGCGAATCGCGCCCTCATGGGCGCCAACATGCAGCGCCAGGCGGTGCCGCTGCTCCGCTCGGAGTCGCCGCTCGTCGGCACGGGCATGGAGGGCTTCGCCGCGATCGACGCGGGCGACGTCATCACGGCCGAGAAGCCCGGCGTGGTCTCCGAGGTCTCGGCCGACGCCGTGACCGTCCAGCTCGATGAGGGAGGGACGCAGCAGTACTTCCTGCGCAAGTTCGACCGCTCGAACCAGGGCACGAACTACAACCATCGCGTCATCGTCAACGCGGGCGACCGCGTCGAGACCGGCGAGGTCATCGCCGACGGCCCCGCGACGGAGAACGGCGAACTCGCGCTCGGCAAGAACCTCCTCGTGGCGTTCATGTCGTGGGAGGGCCACAACTTCGAGGACGCGATCATCCTCAGTCAGAACCTCGTGAAGGACGACACGCTGTCGTCGATCCACATCGAGGAGTACGAGGTCGACGCCCGCGACACCAAGCTCGGCAAGGAGGAGATCACCCGCGATCTGCCGAACGTCAGTCCGGAGCTCCTGGCCGACCTCGACGAGCGAGGCATCATCCGCATCGGCGCCGAGGTCCGCCCCGGTGACATCCTCGTCGGCAAGGTCACCCCCAAGGGCGAGACCGAGCTCTCGGCCGAGGAGCGCCTGCTGCGCGCGATCTTCAACGAGAAGTCGCGCGAGGTGCGCGACACCTCGCTCAAGGTTCCCCACGGCGAGCAGGGCACGATCATCGGCGTCAAGGTGTTCGACGCGCAGGACGGCGACGACGAGCTCGGCTCGGGCGTCAACCAGCGCGTGGTCGTCTACATCGCCCAGAAGCGCAAGATCTCCGAGGGCGACAAGCTCGCCGGCCGTCACGGCAACAAGGGCGTCATCTCGAAGATCCTGCCCGTGGAGGACATGCCGTTCCTGGAGGACGGCACGCCCGTCGACATCGTGCTCAACCCGCTCGGCGTCCCCGGCCGCATGAACTTCGGCCAGGTTCTCGAGATCCACCTGGGCTGGGCTGCGTCGCGCGGCTGGAAGGTCGACGGCACCCCCGAGTGGTCGAACCGCCTGCCCGAGGTCGCTCGCGAAGCCGTTCCGGGCACGAAGGTCGCCACGCCCGTCTTCGACGGCGCGAGCGAGGAGGAGATCGCCGGTCTGCTCGACTCGACGACCCCGAACCGCGACGGCGTCCGGCTGATCGACTCGACCGGGAAGGCGCGTCTGTTCGACGGCCGCACGGGCGAGCCGTTCTCCGACCCGATCTCGGTCGGCTACATGTACATCCTGAAGCTCCACCACCTCGTCGACGACAAGATCCACGCGCGCTCGACGGGCCCGTACTCGATGATCACCCAGCAGCCTCTCGGCGGTAAGGCCCAGTTCGGCGGTCAGCGCTTCGGTGAGATGGAGGTGTGGGCGCTCGAGGCCTACGGCGCGGCCTACGCGCTGCAGGAGCTCCTGACGATCAAGTCCGATGACATCCTCGGCCGCGTGAAGGTCTACGAGGCGATCGTCAAGGGCGAGAACATCCAAGAGCCGGGAATCCCCGAGAGCTTCAAGGTCCTCATCAAGGAGATGCAGTCGCTGTGCCTGAACGTCGAGGTCCTCTCGGCCGACGGCACCGCGGTGAGCCTCAAGGACACGGATGACGAGGTGTTCCGCGCCGCGGAGGAGCTGGGCATCAACATCTCCTCCCGCTTCGAGTCCTCGTCGATCGACGAGATCTGATCCGGGTCTCTCCCGAGACACTGACGACTGTTTACGAAAGAGAAGAATCAATTGCTCGACGCAACCACTTTCGATGAGCTCCGGATCGGCCTCGCGACCGCTGACGACATCCGTCGCTGGTCGCACGGCGAGGTCAAGAAGCCCGAGACGATCAACTACCGCACTCTCAAGCCCGAGAAGGACGGTCTGTTCGGTGAGCAGATCTTCGGCCCCTCGCGCGACTGGGAGTGCTCGTGCGGCAAGTACAAGCGCGTGCGCTTCAAGGGCATCGTCTGCGAGCGCTGCGGTGTCGAGGTCACGAAGTCCTCGGTCCGCCGTGAGCGCATGGGCCACATCGAGCTCGCCGCTCCCGTCACGCACATCTGGTACTTCAAGGGCGTGCCCAGCCGACTCGGCTACCTGCTCGACATGGCACCGAAGGACCTCGAGAAGGTCATCTACTTCGCCGCGTACATGGTCATCTCGGTCGACGAGGAGGGCCGCCACGCCGACCTCCCCGGGCTCGAGAACGAGCTCCGACTCGAGGTCAAGACCCTCGAGGGCCAGCGTGACTCGATGATCGCCGAGCGCCTCCAGCGCCTCGAGGGCGAGCTCGCCGAGCTCGAGGCCGAGGGCGCCAAGGCCGACCAGAAGCGCAAGGTCAAGGACGCCGGTGAGAAGGAGATGTCGCAGGTCCGCAAGTCGTTCGACGAGCAGATCGCGCAGCTCGAGCGCGTGTGGGAGGACTTCCGCACCCTCAAGGTCGGCGACCTGAAGCCGGAGGACTCGGTCTTCCAGGAGCTCCAGGACCGCTACGGGCTGTACTTCGAGGCGCACATGGGCGCCGAGGCGATCAAGAAGCGCCTCGAGGCCTTCAACCTCGCCGCCGAGAGCGAGCTGCTCCACGAGCAGATCGCGGGCGGCAAGGGCCAGAAGAAGATCCGCGCCATCAAGCGTCTCAAGGTCGTCAACTCGTTCCTGCAGACGGGCAACTCGCCCGCGGCCATGGTCCTCGACGTCGTTCCCGTGATCCCGCCGGAGCTGCGCCCGATGGTGCAGCTCGACGGCGGCCGCTTCGCGACGAGCGACCTGAACGACCTGTACCGCCGCGTGATCAACCGCAACAACCGCCTGCGCCGCCTTCTCGACCTCGGGGCACCCGAGATCATCGTTAACAACGAGAAGCGCATGCTCCAGGAGGCCGTGGACGCGCTGTTCGACAACGGTCGCCGCGGTCGTCCCGTCACGGGCACCGGCAACCGCGCCTTGAAGTCGTTGAGCGACATGCTCAAGGGCAAGCAGGGCCGCTTCCGTCAGAACCTGCTGGGCAAGCGCGTCGACTACTCGGGCCGCTCGGTCATCGTGGTCGGCCCGCAGCTCAAGCTGCACCAGTGCGGTCTGCCCAAGCTGATGGCTCTCGAGCTGTTCAAGCCGTTCGTCATCAAGCGCCTGATCGACCTGGGCCACGCCCAGAACATCAAGAGCGCCAAGCGCATGGTCGAGCGCTCGCGCCCGCAGGTGTGGGACGTCCTCGAGGAGATCATCCGCGAGCGCCCCGTCCTGCTGAACCGCGCGCCCACCCTGCACCGTCTCGGCATCCAGGCCTTCGAGCCCCAGCTCGTGGAGGGCAAGGCGATCCAGCTGCACCCGCTCGTCTGCGCCGCGTTCAACGCGGACTTCGACGGCGACCAGATGGCCGTCCACCTGCCGCTGTCGGTCGAGGCGCAGGCCGAGGCCCGCATTCTCATGCTCGCGTCGAACAACATCCTCAAGCCGTCCGACGGCCGCCCGGTGACGGTTCCCACGCAGGACATGATCATCGGTCTCCACCACCTCACGACCGTTCGCGAGGGCGCCGAGGGCGAGGGCCGCGCGTTCTCGTCGGTCTCCGAGGCGATCATGGCGATGGACCAGCACTCGCTGCACCTCAACGCGACCGTGCGCATCCGCCTCTACGGCGAGAAGTTCGAGGGCGGCCGCGAGCTCAAGGAGACCACGCTCGGTCGTGCGCTCTTCAACGAGCTCCTGCCCGAGGACTACCCGTTCATGGAGAAGGTCGCCGACAAGGGCGCCATCTCGCAGCTCGTGAACGACCTCGCCGAGCGCTACCCGAAGGTCGTCGTCGCGGCGACCCTCGACAAGGTGAAGGACGCCGGCTTCTACTGGGCGACCCGCTCGGGAGTGACCGTCGCGCTGAGCGACGTCATCACGCCTCCGAAGAAGAAGGAGATCGTCGCCGAGTACGAGAAGAAGGCGGCGAAGATCCAGGTGCAGTTCGAGAAGGGCCTGATCACCGACGACGAGCGTCGCCGCGAGCTCGTCGCGCTCTGGAGCGAGGGCACCAAGGCGGTCAACGACGAGATGCGGTCGAACTTCCCGACCGACAACACGATCAACCGCATGGTCACCTCCGGCGCCCGCGGCAACTGGCTGCAGGTCGGAAACATCGCCGGTATGCGAGGCCTCGTCTCGAATCCGCGCGGTGAGATCATCGCCCGCCCGATCATCAACTCGTACCGCGAGGGCCTGTCGGTGGCCGAGTACTTCATCGCCACGCACGGTGCCCGAAAGGGTCTCGCCGACACCGCCCTCCGCACGGCCGACTCCGGCTACCTGACGCGTCGACTCGTCGACGTCGCCCAGGACGTCATCATCCGCGAGGACGACTGCGGCACGACCAAGGGCCTCGAGTTCCCGATAGCCCACGAGGTCGACGGCACGTGGGTCCGCGACGAGAACGTCGAGAACCTCGTGTTCGCGCGCACTCTGGCGGCCGACGCCGTGAGCGCCTCGGGCGAGGTCGTCGCGGCGGCCGGCTCCGATGTCGGCGACGTGCTCATCAACGAGCTCGTCGCGGCCGGCGTCAGCACGATCAAGGTCCGCTCGGTCCTGACGTGCGAGTCGGCGGTCGGCGTCTGCGCCGCCTGCTACGGCCGCTCGCTCGCGACCGGAACGCGCGTCGACCTCGGCGAGGCCGTCGGCATCATCGCGGCCCAGTCGATCGGCGAGCCCGGCACGCAGCTCACGATGCGCACCTTCCACACCGGCGGTTCGGCCTCGGCCGACGACATCACGCAGGGTCTGCCCCGCGTGACCGAGCTCTTCGAGGCCCGCACCCCGAAGAGCGCGAGCCCCATCGCCGAGAGCGCCGGCCGAATCGTCGTGGAGGACGCGGAGAAGCAGCGCCGCGTCATCCTCACCCCCGACAACGGGGACGAGGAGGTCGTGTACGTCGTCTCGAAGCGCTCGCAGCTTCTCGTCGAGGACGGCCAGCACGTCGAGCTCGGCCAGCAGATCTTCGAGGGTCCCGTGGACCCGAAGGAGGTCCTGCGGGTCAAGGGCGTGCGCGCCGTGCAGCAGCACCTCGTCGAAGGCGTCCAGGGCGTATACCGCTCGCAGGGCGTGCCGATCCACGACAAGCACATCGAGGTCATCGTCCGTCAGATGCTCCGCAAGGTGACCGTCGTCGACCACGGCGAGACCGACCTGCTCCCCGGGGAGCTCGTCGACCGCTCGAAGTACAACGACATCAACCGCGCTGCGCTCTCCGAGGGCAAGAAGACGGCCTCGGCCCGCCAGGAGGTCATGGGAATCACCAAGGCCTCGCTCGCGACCGAGTCCTGGCTGTCGGCCGCGTCCTTCCAGGAGACGACCCGCGTTCTCACGCAGGCCGCCATGGAGGGCAAGAGCGACCCGCTGCTCGGGCTCAAGGAGAACGTGATCATCGGAAAGCTGATCCCGGCCGGCACAGGGCTGCCCGCGTACCGGAACGTCTCGGTCGAGGCGACGGAGGAGGCGAAGGCCGAGCGATACCCCAACCGCATCTTCGCCGATGACTCGTCGTTCAGCGAGGCCGACCTGTCGTTCGTCGACTTCGACTCGTTCTCGAGCGACGACTTCACTCCGGGCACCTACAACTAGATCGCATCGCACCGCACGAGGGCCCCTTCCGCACGGCAGGGGCCCTCTGCCGTTCTCATGGTGAGAGCTCCCCATCGCCGGGGAGTCGAGCCGGACTCTCCGATGAACCCCGTGCGTGATGTTCGATTCGGCGGGGGAGGCGACGCGGGCTCCGTCGATCGGACTCCGATCACGATTCAGTCCCCTGCCGAGGTGGTGCCGGGTCTCCGCGACGACGGCACGCCCGACCCCGACTACGCGGCGGCGATCGGACTCCGCGCGGCGGGTCCGGGTCGGCGGTGCGCCGCGTTCGCGATCGACGCGGCGGCGTGGCTGCTGCTGAGCGCACCCTCCCTCATCGGCGTGCTCATGACGGCCCCGTCCCTGCTCGAGGGGGCGCCCCTTGGTCGCACCGACCCGACCGGGCTCGTCCTCGTGCTCGTCGGCCTCGGCCTGACGGCCGTGTTCGGCCTCGTGCAGCTCGTGCTGCACGGCCTCCGCGGCGTCACTCTGGGCAAGGCGGCCATGGGGCTGCGGTCGGTGAACGTCGCCGGCTTCGATCGGCCCGGCTTCTGGCGGGTCGTGCTCCGGGCCCTCCTCCTGCAGGCCTCGACGGCCGTCCTGGTCGTCGTCGGCCCAGGTCTCCTCTTCCTGTCGTCGGGTCTCGACCCCGAGCGCCTCGGCCGCAGCTGGCTCGATCGAGTCGCCCGCGCGTGGGTCGTCGACGCGCGGCGCGGGCTCGACCCGTTCGATGCGCGCGCCCTCCGGCACGCGAGGAAGGGCGCCCGACCCCTCGACCGTCAGAAGCGCGCGCCGCTGCCCTCCCTCGGGAGCGCCGCGTCGTCGCGCGGCTTCGTCCCCGCTGAGCGATCGAGCTCGGGCGTCGTCTCGGGCGCCCCGGGCTCGGCGTCCTGGAGCCCGCCCGAGCTCCTCGACTCCCGCCCGCCCGCCGCGAGGACGGCCCCCGCTGCCCCGCCTATCGCCCCGCTCGTGCCCGCGGCGAGCTCGGCGCTTTCCTCGCTGGGCGCCCGGCGCGCCGTGACGCTCCGCTTCGACGACGGGACGACGATCGACGTCCCGGTCTCCGGGCTGGTCGGCCGCGACCCGGAGCCGCACCCCGGCGAGCGGGTCGCGCTTCTCCTGCCCCTCACCGACGTGGCGATGCAGCTCTCCAAGACGCACGCCGAGTTCGGCGTCGACGAGAGGGGCGGGTTCTGGATGCTCGACCGCGGCTCGTCGAACGGCACCGTCGCGGTCACGCCGTCCGGCGAGCTCGCGCTTCCGCCGGGGCGCGCGCCCTCGAGGATGCGGCCGTCGCGGCGGCCGCGCCGCAGCTTCGCGCCCGCTGCGGGCGATCGATCGCGAGCACGACCGCGCCATCGCGACGCTGCGCGCCCGCTACCGCGAGCGCGAGGGCGCCTACGACGAGGATTGGCCCGACCCGCCGCGCCACGGTGCTGCATCTCGTGGGGGCGATGCGCTCGCGACCGGGCGCGGCGGTCAGCAATCACCGCGCGAGCTCGGTCATCGGCTTCGATGCGGCCGCCGCGCTCGCGGGCGCGGGGCTCATCGTGTGGCGGGCCGACCAGCCCAGGGGCGGCGCGCCGTTCGACGCCGTCATGGTGCCCGTCATCGTCAGCGCCGTCTGCGGCGTCATCCTCGCGGTCGTCTGGATCGACGCTCGCCGCCGCGGAGCGCCCGAGAGGGCCCGCGTCGCCCGATACCGGGCTGAAGAGGCCTCGTGGCGCGCGGATCTCGACGTCGAGGCGGCCGAGCTGGCCGAGCGCTCCCGTGGCGCGGTGCTCGCCGCGATCGCCGCTCTCGATGACGCGCGCCGCTCCGCCGTCGAGGGCGACCTCGCCGAGGCCGCGGGCATCCTGCGCCGACGCGGCGATGTACCGCACTCGTTCGCGAGTGCGATCGCCGACGCGCCCTTCGGGGCGCTCCGGTACGACGCTCGCGTCTGACCACCGCGCCGTCGCGGCGGACGACACCCCCGCTCGGGGTATGCCGACCTTCCCTCGGATCCGCTTGACTGGGAGGACCTCGACTCGGAGGTCGCCATGACCTGCACCCTGACCCGAACCCGGACCCGTTCCGCCCGCGCCCGCTCCGACCGCGGCTTCACCCTGATCGAGCTCGTCGTCATCGTGGCGATCATCGGCATCCTCGCCGCGATCGCCATCCCGGTGCACCTCGGCTACCAGGAGGATGCGCGCGGCAGCGCCGTGCAGTCGGCCCTCGCCACCGCGAAGCTCGAGCTCGTGATCGCGACCGCGGAGGGCGACCCTGTGGCCCTCGACCCCGAGCGCATCGCGGACATCCTCGCCGCCCACGGCGACCCCGGCCTGACGCTCAGCCGCACGGGCGAAGCAGACGGCTGGTGCCTGCACGGCGAGCACGTGGCAGTGACGAGCACGTGGGCCGTCGCCGACTCAGGGGGACTCGTCGAGAACGGCACGTGCGCGGCGAACGGCGACGTGATCGCGCCGTCGTGACATCCTCCTGACGCGCGCGCGACACCGCTGCGGCGCGGGCGGGCGGATGCGCGGGGTGCGTGTGGCGCGTGGGGGAGGAGTCGCGTCCCCGAACGGGGGACTACTTCTCACCGAGAGCGTGTCATAGCGTCCCGGTGGGGGCGGCGACGGTATTGGCGTCCCTGCGATCGCGCATGAGGGGGGAGCCGGCAGTGCCGTCATTGACCGAGGTGCTCATCATCCGCGGCATCATGCCCATCGAGACGCTCGACGTCATGAGCGACGACCCGCTGGCCGAGGCCCACATCATCCAGATGTTCATGGACGAGGGGCGGGTGACCCCGGGCCAGATCGCCTCCGCGCGCGCCGAGGTCATGGGTCTGTCGTTCGTCGAGCTCTCCGAGTACCCCATCGACCGCACGGCCGTCGCGCTCGTTCCCGCGACCCTGTGCAGGCGGCACAAGGTGCTGCCCATCCACATCGCCGGCGAGATGCTCACGCTCGCCATGGTCAACCCGGACGACGTCTTCGCCCTCGACGACGTACGCGCCGCCACCCGCATGCGCCTCGTGCCGATCGTGGCGGAGGAGACCGACCTGCGCGAGGCGGTCGAGAAGTTCCACCGCGCCGACAGCGAGCTCAACGAGCTGTCGAACGTGCTCGAGGAGGAGAACCGGCCGGAGGACCTGTCGGCGGTGGCGCTGCGCGACGCCGACGCCGACGATGCGCCGATCGTGCGATTCGTGAACCTCATCATCGGCCAGGCGATCCAGGACAACGCCTCGGACATCCACATCGAGCCGGGCGAGCACGAGCTGCGCGTGCGGTACCGCATCGACGGCGTGCTCCACGAGATGCAGGCGGCGCCGCGCTCGGTCACGAACGGAGTCATCTCGCGCCTGAAGATCATGAGCGACATCGACATCGCCGAGCGCCGCAAGCCGCAGGACGGCCGCATGTCGGTCAGCCACGGCGGCCGTCAGATCGACCTCCGCGTCGCGACCCTGCCGACGGTGTACGGCGAGAAGGTCGTCATGCGAATCCTCGACAACAACGCCACGCGCCGCGACATGAGCGAGCTGCAGCTGCTCGAGTACAACTTCGACGTCTTCAAGCAGTCGTACACGAAGCCGTACGGAATGATCCTCGTCACGGGCCCGACGGGTTCGGGCAAGTCGACGACCCTCTACACGACCCTCCACGCGGTCGCGAAGCCCGAGATCAACGTCATCACCGTGGAGGACCCGGTCGAGTACCGCATGGCCGGCATCAACCAGGTGCAGGTGAACCCGAAGGCGGGCCTCACGTTCGCGAGCGCGCTGCGCAGCATCCTGCGCTCCGACCCGGATGTCGTTCTCCTCGGTGAGATCCGCGACAAGGAAACCGCGCAGATCGCGATCGAGGCCTCGCTCACGGGTCACCTCGTGCTGTCGACTCTGCACACCAACGACGCCCCGAGCGCCATCACGCGCCTCATCGAGATGGACATCGAGCCCTTCCTCGTCGGCTCGGCGCTCGATTGCGTCGTCGCCCAGCGACTCGCGCGCCGCCTCTGCGACCGATGCAAGGCGCCGTACCAGGGCGACACGGAGCAGATGGCGTTCGGCGTGAGCCTCGCGCAGGCCTTCGGCGAGACCGGCTTCACGGCCGCCGGCGGGGAGGAGCGCGTGCCCGGCGCCGACCTCGCCTTCGCCTCGGGGCCCACGCTCTACAAGCCCGTCGGATGCTCGGCCTGCTCGAACACCGGCTACCGCGGCCGCCTCGCCCTGCACGAGGTCATGGCCGTCACGGAGGAGATCGAGCGACTCGCCGTCGCGCGCGCCTCCGCCGCCGAGATCCAGAAGGTGGCGCTGTCGCAGGGCATGCGCACCCTCCGCCAGGACGGCTGGGAGAAGGCCAAGCTCGGCCTCACCTCCGTCGACGAGATCATGCGCGTGGTCGCGTGAGCCCCGCAGCACCGACCCGACGCCGCCGTAAGGAGCACTCTTGACCGACCGACCGATCCACGAGATCCCGATAGACCCGGAGGACGCCGACCTGTCGTTCCTGCGCCGCGCCGCCGCGCACGACGGTCGCGTTTCGCCGGCTGACTGGGACGCCCTTGCGGCCGCGGCGGGCGCCGCGCCGAGCGCGGTGCCGAGCGCAGCGGACGTCGTCGCCTCGGCGAGCGCCCTGCCGCTCAACGTCACGCAGACGGGGATGCCCGAAGTGCCGCCGAGCGCACCGCCCACGATGCCGCCGCCCATGTCGGCCGCGCCCTTCACCGCGCCGCCGCCCGCGAGCGCACCGCTCAACGCGCCGCCGCCGGTGGCATCCTCGTCGCTGAATGCGCCGCCGCCCGTCGGCGGGACGCCCTACTCGGCTCCGCCGCCCGTCGCGGCTCCCGGCTCCGTGGGCGGTCCGCGGCCCGTCGCAGCGTCGGCGCCTCCGATCATGCCGAGCGGAGCATCCGCCAGCCACATCGAACCGGTCGTGCCGCTGCCAGCCAGCACGGCCCGCGCCGACTGGAGCCCCTCGGAGTGGGAGGAGCCGACCAAGGCTCCGGCATCCGCCGCGGCCCCGACGGTGCGCCACACCGACTCCAAGGGCGACCCCGAGCTGCTCGCCGCGCTGCACGAGCTCATCGCCAGCCGAGGCTCCGACCTGCACGTGTCGAAGAACGCGCCGCCCATGGTGCGCATCGACGGCACGTTGCGCCCCGTGCAGTCGACGGGCAGCTGGGATGCCGATCGCGTCGCGCGCGCCCTGTACTCGATCGTGACGCCGGCGCAGATGGCGCACTTCGAGGAGAAGCAGGAGCTCGACTTCGCCTTCCCACTCACCGAGCAGTCGCGCTTCCGCGTCAACTTCTACCGGCAGCGCGGCACGATCGGCGCGGCGTTCCGTCTCATCCCCACGGAGATCAAGAGGCTTGAGGACCTCGGCGTGCCCGAGGTCGTCGGCCGATTCTCGACGCTGCCGCGCGGGCTCGTGCTCATCACCGGGCCGACCGGCTCGGGCAAGTCCACGACGCTCGCCGCACTCGTCGACATCGTCAACGAGACGCGATCCGATCACATCATGACGGTCGAGGATCCGATCGAGTTCGTGCACCGGAACAAGAAAGCGCTCGTCAACCAGCGCGAGGTCGGCGCCGACACGCAGTCGTTCCAGAACGCCCTCAAGCATGTCTTGAGACAGGACCCTGACGTCATTCTCATCGGCGAGCTCCGCGACCTCGAGACGATCTCGACCGCGCTGACCGCCGCGGAGACCGGTCACCTCGTGTTCGCGACGCTCCACACGCAGGATGCCGGGCAGACGATCGACCGCATCATCGACGTCTTCCCGCCCCACCAGCAGGGTCAGGTGCGCCAGCAGCTCGCCGCGACTCTCCAGGGCGTCGTCTGCCAGACCCTCGTGAAGAAGGCGACCGGGCAGGGCCGGGCCGTCGCGACCGAGGTGCTCGTCGCGACGCCCGCCATCGCGAACCTGATCCGCGAGGGCAAGACCTATCAGATCGGCTCGGCCATGCAGGCGGGCCGTGGCGCGGGAATGCACACGATGGACCAGCACCTCGCGGAGCTCGTCAACGCCGGCACGATCACCATCACCGCCGCTCGTGAGAAGGCTCACGACCTCGACACCCTGCAGCGCCTGGTCACGCGGCAGGACGGCGCGGCGTTCGACCCGGCTGCGGACTTCGACCACATGCACGCTGCGGGAGGCCAGTGATGACGAACGTTCTCACCTACACCTATCGGGGCAGGGACGCCGCCGGCAAGAAGGTCAGCGGCTCCGTCGACGGAGCCTCGGAGGCCGGCGCGACCATGCGGCTGCGGTCGATGGGGATCCAGCCGGAGACGGTGCGCGCGGCGGGCTCCGGGCTGAACAAGGAGATCTCCCTCAGCGGGCTGTTCAAGAAGAAGGTCGGCCTCAAGGATCTCGCCGTCATGAGCCGCCAGCTCGCGACGATGATCTCCTCGGGCCTCGCTCTCATGCGGGCCCTGTCGATCCTAGCGGAGCAGAGCGAGAACCCGACCCTCGCGGAGACGATCGATCAGGTGCGAAAAGATGTCGAGAGCGGACTGTCACTCTCGGACGCGATCGCCAAGCACGAACTGATCTTCCCGCCCCTCTTCATCAACCTCGTGCGGGCGGGCGAGACCGGCGGATTCTTGGAAGACTCGCTGAAATCGGTCGCCGAGAACTACGAGAAGGAGGTCAAGCTACGCGGCACCATCAAGTCGGCGCTCACGTACCCGGTCGTGGTTCTCATCATGGCGATCCTCGGCATGATCGGCATGATCGTCTTCATCGTCCCCGTATTCAAGGCGATGTTCGAGGGGCTCGGGGGCGAGCTGCCGCTGCCGACGCAATTCCTCGTGGTTCTCTCGGAGAGCGCTCCGTTCTGGTTGCCGGCGCTGATCCTCGCACTGATCGTTTTCTCGGTCTGGTGGGGGCGGAACAAGCACAAACCGGAAGTCCGGAGCTTCGTGGATCCGCTCAAGCTCAAAGCGCCGGTTTTCGGGCAGCTCGCGACGAAGATCGCGATCGCGCGCTTCACCCGGAACTTCGGGACCATGATGAAATCTGGCGTTCCGATTCTCCAGGCGCTCTCCATCGTGGGAGCGACCTCGGGCAACTACGTCATCGAGAAGGCCCTCGTGAACGTCCAGGAGAGCGTGAGGCAGGGTCGATCGATCGCCGCCCCGCTCGCCGATGAACCGGTGTTCCCCTCCATGGTCACTCAGATGATCTCGGTGGGTGAGGATTCTGGCTCGCTCGAGACGATGCTGTCGAAGATCTCCGACTTCTACGACGCGGAGGTCGAGTCGACAACGGAGCAGCTGACGGCGCTCATCGAGCCCCTCATGATCGCCTTCATGGGTGTGCTCCTCGGCGGCATGATCGTCGCGCTCTACCTGCCGGTCTTCAACATCTTCACGCTCATCGAGTGATCTGCCTCGTCGCGGCCCCCGAACGGGCGGCCCTCGTTCGCGTCACCCCCCTACTGGGGAATGGGCAAGGCTCGTCAGCACGATGAGAGTTCTCTCAGGGGGCAGTTCATTGGGGGCCCGCCTGTCACTCAGTCCATCTGAACAGGAACGGAAACAATCGCATGATCACCAAGCTTCACGACCAGGTCGCGGCCATCCGCGCCCGCCGCGATGAGGGCGAGAAGGGCTTCACGCTCATCGAGCTCCTCGTCGTCGTCATCATCATCGGCATCCTCGCCGCAATCGCCATCCCCGTGTTCCTGGGCCAACAGAGCCAGGCGCGAATCAGCGCCGTTGAGTCAGCGCTGACGAACGCGAAGACGGAGGTGGTCGCCGCCCTGGTCAGCTCGGTTGACGGAACCGTTCCGGCGGCAACCATCACGAGGATCCAGGGCAACTACTCCCAGGACGGCGTGACGATCACCATCGGGGCGATTACCACGGGGACGACTGCAACATTCTGCATCGACGGATTCCACGCTGCCGCCACGGCCGCCGCGGACCGCCGCCACGTCCGCGACACCGGCGGCGTGCGCAACGGCACGTGCGCGACCCCCGCGTAGCAGCCCGCGAAAGGGCGTGTGGGGCACCAGGGGAACCTGGTGCCCCACACGTGATTCATCAACTAAATCTATGAGGCACCGAACTTTATCTCGAGAGGAGCATCAACGTGACGAGCGAGCGCGATAGCTACGCAGACGGCGACTCCGGGTTCGGACTCGTCGAGGTCGTCGTCTCGATGTTCCTGCTCGCGCTTCTCTCCGTCGCCTTCCTTCCTCTGCTCATCGAGTCGCTGCGCGTTCAGGTGCTGAACTCGAAAGTGGCAACGGCGAACCAGGTCCTGAGCGAGCAGCTCGACGCGATCGCACTGGTCGACCGCACGTGCGCCGCGTTCGACGCATTCAGGAGCGCGCCGGTCGCCGACGTCACCGACGGCCGGGGGACGGTCTATCGCGCGAGTCGTGCCGTCACGGGGTGCACACCGGCTTCGTACCCTGCGCCTGTCACGGTGGTGCTCACGGTCACTGTGGTCGGAGACGCCAGCATTCGCGCTCAGGCCACGACACGCGCGATCGTCGAGCGTGCCAACTGATGCGGAACTTCGACGAGACGGCGAGCGAGGCGAGCCCGCGGTCGACCGACCGAGGCTTCACCCTCGTCGAGCTTCTCGTGTATCTCTTTCTCGGCGTCGTGATCCTCACGATCGTCGGCGCCGTGCTCATCAATTCGCTCCGTGCGGAGAGCCAGGTGCGCGACGCAGCGCAGTCGGCCTCCACCGCGCAGCTCATCAGCGAATCCCTCGGTCGGGGAGTGCGCAACGCCAGCGCGGTCGAGGTCACCAATCCGGCCGCTGGCACGATCGTCGTGCGGACGCGCTCGATCGATGGAAGCCAGGCCGGTGCGTGGTTCTGCCAGGCGTGGGTGTGGAGGAGCGGCGAGCTTCGGACTACGCGCTCGGCATCTGCACTGCCTGCAAATCCAGACGCAGCCGTGCTTGCGGGATGGACGCTCCTCGCGACCGATGTCGAGCAAGTCGGGTCCGCACCGATCTTCTCCCTGGCTCCGAACGGCCGATCGCTCGACGTGAACCTCGCGGTCGGCATCGGGCGCGGCATCCCCGTGCTCGTCGACACCGTCGTCGTCGCGAAGCAACCCGTCCCGTCCACCGGAAAGGTGAGCGCGCCATGTTTCTGACTCGCATCAATCGGCTCCGAGGGGACGACCGCGGCAGCGCGATGATCGCCGTTCTCGCTCTCGCGGGCGTGACCGCCGTCATCGCGGTCACGGTCGGAAGCGTCTCCGTCAGCAGCCTCAAGTTCAGCAACGACGTCTCGGCGGGGGTCGAAGCGCGAGCGGCGGCAGAAGCGGGAATCACCACGGCTGAGCTCGCGCTCCGCACGAGAACGGGCTGCTCCGCCGCCGGCGGGGTCTTCACGTCGACTAACACCCCCAAGTTCAGAGTGACCGTGTCGTACGACCGCGGGTCGGGGTGGGTGGAGGGATGCCCGGTTCGCGAAGCGACGCACGTCCGGGTCCAGTCGACCGGCTATGCCACTCGCGCGACGTTCAGTGATTCGCGGGAGTCGGGCGGCCGCGTCGTGGAAGCGGTCTACCAGTACATCCCTCAGTACGTGGAGATTCCTTTTCTGGATCCTGCGGTCTACGCGTACACGGTTGACGGCATCCTGCGGAGATTCGTTCTCGACACCGCCGACATCACGATCTCGGCCGACCTCCAGATCAAGACCGGTCATTTCGTGTGCACGAACAATGCGCAAGTCAATGGAGACGTCATCCTGGCCGACGGCTACGCCGATCTGACCGCGTGCACGATCACTGGTCGAGTGCACGCCACCGACTATGTCCGCATGTCCAACGGCAGCGTGATTCGCGAAGACCTCCTGACGGTCGGTGACGGCGTGGTCGGTTCGAACCCCGTCGTCACGGTCTCCGGAGGAAGTCAAGTGCGCGGCAGCGTCTTCGCCGGCGGGAGCGTATCCGTGCTCAGCGGGCCCGGCTCCCGCGTGATCGGCAACGTCACAGCGCACAGAGACACGGCGACGACGGTATCGGTCGCCGCCGGGTCGACCGTCGACGGCAACGTGCTGAGTTCCGGCACGATCCAGCCGGGCGGCTCGATTCTCGGCACGCGTTCAGCGGCTGTGGTCGGCTTGAGCGCTCCGCCGCCGCCCCAGGTCCCGGATTGGACGGACATCCCGTGGGCGGTCTCGACGACGGCGCAGTTCGAGGCGACCTCGTGGTTCCAGCAGGGCTTCACCAATCGAGTCGTGTGGAGCGGCTCGTGCGACTTCGGGAATCACGACCCGCGCTGGGTCGCGCTGCAGACCTACACGACCCCGACCGTCATCGACGCGACGGGGTGCGTCGGCGGAGTCGTCACGCTGAACAATCTCAAGCCCGATATCGGCTTGCAGACGGACATCGTCTTCTTCTCCAACAGCTTCCGGTTCGACAAGCTGTATTTCGCGTCGGCGAACCCGACAGCGAACAGGAAGCTCTACTTCATCGTCCCGGACAACACGCCGAATTCCCTCCCGACATGCTCGGGCGGGGCTGGCGACATCTACCTGACGAACGAAGCGGACTTCCGCTCCACCGTCTCCGCGTTCATCTACTCGCCCTGCCGCGTGAGGTCCGACCGGAACGGTTTCCGCGGGCAGCTCTACGGCGGCACGATCGACTTCGATCAGCAGGCGCAGATGACGTACGTTCCGACGTCTCCACCCGGCATCGACCTCAGCGCGAGCCTGCCGCCGAACCTGGTCCTGAACGACGCGTTCCTCGGCGAGCGGCTGAGCATCCGCGAGGTGTCGTCCGGTGGGTGACGCGGCGGCGGCGCTGCTGATGGGGGGATCAGCAGTGCTCGGCGCCCTCATCGGTTCGTTCCTCAACGTCGTCATCCACCGTGCTCCCGCGGGAGTCTCGGTCGTGCACCCGCCCAGCGGGTGCCCGGCCTGCGGCAACCGCATACGGCCGTACGACAACATCCCGATCCTGTCGTGGCTCGTGCTGCGCGGCAGGTGCCGCGACTGCGCTACCCCGATCTCCCCTCGCTATCCGCTCGTCGAGGCGGGCACCGCGATCGCCTTCGGGCTCGTCGCGGCCTGGATGCTCTCGCCGCTGAGCCCCGCGGGCGCCATCGTCGCCGACGCAGGGCCGTGGGGGCTGCTCGCGGGTGGCTTGCTTCTCGCCGCCTACCTCTGGCTCGCAGCCGCCAGCATCGCGCTCACCGCGATCGACCTCGAGACGCACCGACTCCCCAACATCATCGTGCTCCCCGGCTACGGCGTCGCCGTGGTCGGGCTCGTGACCCCTGCACTGCTCGCCGGCGACCTCGAGCGGCTCGGCACGATGGCGGCCGGCGCGGGCATCCTGTTCGCCGCCTACGCCCTCATGGCAGTGGCCTGGCCGGGCGGCATGGGGATGGGCGACGTGAAGCTCGCGGGCGTTCTTGGTGCGTTCCTGGGCTTCTCCGGCTGGGCCGCCCTGATCGTCGGCGCCTTCGGAGCCTTCGTGCTCGGCGGGATCGTCAGTATCGTCCTTCTCGCGATGCGACGCGTCTCGCGCAAGGGCGGCATCCCCTTCGGGCCGTGGATGATCGCGGGCACGTGGGTGGGACTCGTTTTGGGGGCATCCATCGCGGGCTCGTATCTGTCATTGTTCGGAATTGAACTTGTCTAGGGGGGCATGAGCATGAGCAGTCACATCGTGGGGGTGGACATCGGCCAGACCGCGATCCGGGCGGTCGAGGCGAAGGCGTCGAAGAACGGCTCGGTCGAGGTGCGCGCGTATCACGAATCGGCGCTGCCGGACGGTGCCGTCCGCAACGGCGAGATCGTCGAGCCGACGGCGGTCGCGACGATCCTGAAGAAGATGTGGGTCGACGCCAAGTTCGGCACCAAGGACGTGTTGCTCGGCATGGGCGACCAGAAGGTCGTCGCGCGCGACCTCGTGATGCCGAAGCTCACGCAGAAGGAGATCCGAGATCTGCTCCCGTTGCGCGTTCAGGAGCTCATCCCGATGCCCGTCGCGGAAGCAATCATCGACTTCTACCCCGTCGCCGACGGCGCACCGAGCGACGAGGGCCCCACGGTGCGCGGGCTCCTGATCGCCGCGTACGCCGACGCGGTGACGACGAACGTCAACGCCGTGAAGCGGGCGGGCCTCCACGTCGTCGGAGTGGACTTCATCCCGTTCGCGCTGCAGCGGGCGGTCGGTCAGCCGAGCGAGGGCGTGAGCGCGATCGTGGACATCGGGGCGACGACGACCAACATCATCGTCTCGTCGCGCGGTGTGCCTGACTTCGTGCGCATCATCCCCTCCGGAAGCGAGGACGCCACGAGGGCGCTCGTGCTTCAGCTCGAGATTCCGCGAGACCAAGCCGAGAAGCTCAAGGTGGCACAGGGTCTGCACCCGGAGATCGTTCCGCCCAATGACGCGACGAGCGCCGGGATCATTCTCGATACCACGCGTGAGCTCATGACGAGTGTCATCAATACCCTGCGCTACTACTCCTCCACGCACGAGAACGCACGCGTCGAGTCGCTCGTGCTCACCGGGAACGGTGCGCGACTTCGCGGTCTGCCAGCGGCGCTCGCGCAGTCGACGGGCATCGCACTCGTCGCGCCAGCGCCGTTCGAGAGGGTGAGGATGCCGAAGTCGCTCATCGGCTTCGGGGTCTCGGAGGCGCTGCGCGCGGGTGCCGCGGTCGGTCTAGCGATGGGGGCCAGATCATGAGCAAGCAGCAGTCCGAGACGCTCGAGGTGGGCGGCGCCCCCCGGGCCGACCTCCTCCCGCCGGCCGCACGCGATGCGATCAGGCGTCGCCCGGTCGTCCGGCGACTGGTCCTCGGCCTCGTCGTGCTCGCGCTGATCGTCGTGGTCGCAGTCGTCGGCGCGACCTTGCTCGCCTCGGTCGCAGCAGGTGAGCTCGAGGCGGAACGCGCGCGGACAGAGAGCCTGGTCGCCCAGCAGCTCGAATTCGTCGACGCACGCGCCGCCGACGCGGCACTGACGGAGAGCCGAGCCGCCCGCGTCGTCAGCACCGCGGTGGAGGTCGATTGGGAGACCCTGCTCGGCGAGATCCGGGAGACCCTGCCCGCGGGCGTGCTCCTCATCTCGGTGGATGGCACGCTTACGGCCGATGATGCCATCGGCGCTGCCGAGTCCCCGCAGGGGGGCGATGAGCAGCCGGAACCCCTTCGGCAGGATTCGATCGGCAGCTTCCGCATCAACGCGACAAGCCCGACAGTCCCCGACATCGAGGCATGGCTGAACGACCTCGAGTCGATCACGGGCTTCGCGGGAATCGCCCCGCCCGTCTCGGTCGTCGGCAGCGAGGGCGCGAGCTACGCAGTCACGATCGAGGTCCTGCTCAACGAGGAGGCCTACCTCGGCCGCTTCGCCCCGGAGGACGCGGCATCGGCCGATGCCGATGCCGGCGCGGATTCGAGCGAGGACGAGGAGGAGTAGTCCATGTCGATTCTCAGACTGTGGGTCATCGGCTCGGCGTTCGTCGCCGCGCTCCTGCTCCTCGCCGGATGGTTCCTCGGGGTGCAGCCCCGCCTTGCGGAGGTCAGTGCGTCGAACGCTGAGCGCCAGAACGTGGCGACGGTCAATGCGCAGTACGAGGCGGTGCTCGCAGATCTGCGGGAGCTGTCGGAGAACCTGCCGGCGCTCGAGAGCGAGCTCGCCGCGGTGCGCGTCGAGATCCCGCAGGATCCGGAGCTGTCGACCTACCTCGGGCAGCTCAATGTGCTCGCCGAGGCCTCGGGGGTCTCGCTCAACGAGGTCACGGCCAACACTCCGCAGCTGGTGGAGGCGCGACTCGTCGAGCCCTACGGAGTCACCGATCTCGTCGCCATCCCCGTGCAGATCAGCGCGCTCGGAGCGCCGGAGGACATCACGCGATTCCTCAGGAGCGCGCAGTTCGGCCCGCGCCTGCTGCTCGTCGCGGGCTTCGGGATCGGCGACGACGGCGGATCCGGCCGCGTCTCGCTCGACGGTTTCATCTTCGTGCTACCCGAGGAAGGCGCCGCGCTGCCCTCGGTCGACGAGGGCGCGGTCGGGGGCGTCGACCCGAGCGTGGAGCCCAGCGCCGAGCCGAGCACCAGCCCCTCGCCGTAGCGTGAAAGGATCGCGCTGACGACGAAGGGCCGACGATGAACGAGTGTGACCGCACCGACGAGCAGCCATCCACCGGGGATGCCGCTTCGCCCGACGACCGTCGCCCGGCGGTCCCCGAGGAACCGGCGGCCCCCGCGGAACCAGTGGCACCCGCGGAGCATCCCGAGCCGGCCGACCAGCCCGCCGCGTCCGCATCCGCACCGGCCGAGCCGAAGCCCGAGCGCGTCGTGTACGTCCCGACCCCGCAGCCGCCGCGCCGCCGCGGCTCCCGCGGCCTCGGCGTCGGCGTCGCGCTCGCGTCGAGCCTCGTCTTCACGATCCTCTACGCGCTCCTCGCGACGCTTTTCATCTTCATCGGTCTCGGCACGGGCGGCCCTGGCCTCGCGCAGCAGGTGCAGACGTTCGCGGGCACGCCCAGCTTCTGGATGCCCGTCATCGCCTTCGTGATCGGCTACGTCGTCCTCGTCCTGGTCGTCAATCGCGCCGGCTGGTGGGCGCACGTGCTGGGCGGCTTCCTCGTGGCCGCGCTCGTCTACATCGTGTTCATCGGGTCGACCGTCCTCAGCGCCGAGGCGATCGGCGCGAACCCCGCCGACCTCCAGCGCTTCCTGCTGCTGCAGATCACGAACCCGCTCGGCTGGGCCGCGGCGATCGCCGCGCGCGAGGTGCCGATCTGGGTGGGCGGGCTCGTGGCCCGCCACGGCCGGGCGACGAAGGCCCGAAACGCCGAGGCGCGCGCGGAGTACGAGCGCGAGCTCGCCGCCGCACGAGAGGGTGCCGCGACCTCCGCCGTTTGACCCCCGGCGCCCCCGCGTCTATTCTTGACCGCGTGTGTGCATTCGCACGCGCCTGTGCTGTGCCGCGAGAGCGGCGCGGGCGGCGCGAGGCGGAGCATCCGCACGAGGGTCACTGATGAGAGCGCACCCGGCCGCAGGCCGAATCGCGCAGAAGACACACCCCCACGGCATGTCCGCCACCGATCGGTCACGATCATCGTCGGATCTCGCGTGAGCCCGTCACCGCCGCTGGCCAAGACGGGGAACAACAAACCGCAACCGCTGTCACCGTGCAGCATTTCCAAGGAGCAACTTTGCCCACTATTCAGCAGCTGGTCCGCAAGGGTCGTACGCCGAAGGTCGTCAAGACCAAGGCGCCCGCCCTCAAGGCCAACCCGCAGCAGCGCGGGGTGTGCACTCGCGTGTACACGACCACGCCCAAGAAGCCGAACTCGGCGCTCCGCAAGGTGGCGCGCGTGAAGCTCTCGAACGGCACCGAGGTCACGGCCTACATCCCCGGTGAGGGCCACAACCTGCAGGAGCACTCGATGGTGCTCGTCCGCGGCGGTCGTGTGAAGGACCTCCCCGGCGTGCGCTACAAGATCGTGCGCGGCGCGCTCGACACCCAGGCGGTCAAGAACCGTAAGCAAGCGCGCAGCCGCTACGGAGCGAAGATGGACAAGAAGTAATGCCTCGTAAAGGACCGGCGCCCAAGCGCCCCGTCGTCGCAGACCCCGTCTACGGCGCCCCGATCGTCAGCCAGCTCGTCAACAAGATCCTCCTCGACGGCAAGAAGGGCCTCGCCGAGCGCATCGTCTACGGCGCGCTCGAGGGTGTCGCGGCCAAGAACGGCCAGGATGCCGTGGTCACCCTGAAGAAGGCGCTCGACAACGTGCGCCCGACTCTCGAGGTCCGCAGCCGCCGCGTCGGCGGCTCGACCTACCAGGTGCCCGTCGAGGTCAAGCCGCACCGCGCCAACACGCTCGCGCTGCGCTGGCTGACCTCGTACGCCAAGGCCCGTCGCGAGAAGACGATGACCGAGCGCCTCATGAACGAGATCCTCGACGCCTCCAACGGCCTCGGCGCGGCGGTCAAGCGTCGTGAGGACACTCACAAGATGGCCGAGTCGAATAAGGCCTTCGCGCACTACCGCTGGTAACAACCGGCTTCGCGAGCGGGGGCCGAGGGCTCGCCCCTCGCCCCTGCTCGCACCCGCAATCTTTATCGAACCGGAGGAACCCCCGTGGCACTTGACGTGCTCACCGACCTGAACAAGGTCCGCAACATCGGCATCATGGCGCACATCGATGCCGGTAAGACCACGACGACCGAGCGCATCCTGTTCTACACGGGCGTCAACCACAAGATCGGTGAGACCCACGACGGTGCATCGACGATGGACTGGATGGCGCAGGAGCAGGAGCGCGGCATCACGATCACGTCTGCCGCGACGACGTGCTTCTGGAACAAGCACCAGATCAACATCATCGACACCCCCGGCCACGTCGACTTCACGGTCGAGGTCGAGCGCTCGCTGCGCGTTCTCGACGGCGCCGTCGCGGTGTTCGACGGCAAGGAGGGCGTCGAGCCCCAGTCCGAGACCGTCTGGCGTCAGGCCGACAAGTACGACGTGCCCCGCATCTGCTTCGTCAACAAGATGGACAAGCTCGGCGCCGACTTCTACTTCACGGTCGAGACGATCATCAAGCGCCTCGGCGCCAAGCCGCTCGTCATCCAGCTGCCGATCGGCTTCGAGAGCAGCTTCGAGGGCGTCGTCGACCTCGTCGAGATGCGCGCGCTGACCTGGCGCGGCGACGCCAAGGGTGACGTCGAGATGGGGGCGAAGTACGAGATCGAGGAGATCCCCGCCGACCTCGTCGAGAAGGCCAACGAGTACCGCACCGCGCTGCTCGAGGTCGTCGCCGAGACCGACGACGCGCTCATGGAGAAGTACTTCGGCGGCGAGGAGCTCACGGTCGCGGAGATCAAGGCGGCGATCCGCAAGCTCACGATCGCCTCCGAGATCTACCCCGTGCTCTGCGGCTCGGCGTTCAAGAACCGCGGCGTGCAGCCCATGCTCGACGCGGTCGTCGACTACCTGCCGAGCCCGCTCGAGGTTCCGCCCACGATCGCGCACGACCCGCGCGACGAGGAGAAGGAGATCGAGCGTCGCCCCGACGCGAGCGAGCCTTTCGCCGCGCTCGCCTTCAAGGTCGCGGTGCACCCGTTCTTCGGTCGCCTGACCTACGTGCGCGTCTACTCGGGCAAGATCGACTCCGGCGCCCAGGTCATCAACTCGACCAAGGGCAAGAAGGAGCGCATCGGGAAGATCTTCCAGATGCACGCCAACAAGGAGAACCCGGTCGACTCGGTCACCGCCGGTCACATCTACGCCGTCATCGGCCTCAAGGACACCACCACGGGCGACACCCTGTGCGACCCGAACAACCAGGTCGTTCTCGAGTCGATGACCTTCCCCGAGCCCGTCATCGAGGTCGCGATCGAGCCCAAGACGAAGGCCGACCAGGAGAAGCTCGGCACGGCGATCCAGAAGCTCGCCGAGGAGGACCCGACGTTCCGCACCGAGCAGAACATCGAGACCGGCCAGACCGTCATCAAGGGCATGGGCGAGCTGCACCTCGACATCCTCGTCGACCGCATGAAGCGCGAGTTCAACGTCGAGGCCAACGTCGGCAAGCCGCAGGTGGCCTACCGCGAGACGATCAAGAAGACCATCGAGAAGTACGACTACACCCACAAGAAGCAGACCGGTGGGTCGGGTCAGTTCGCGAAGGTCCAGATCTCGCTCGAGCCGATGGACGTCACGCCGGAGGCGAGCTACGAGTTCGTCAACGCGACCTCGGGCGGCCGCGTGCCGCGCGAGTACATCCCCTCGGTCGACGCGGGCATCCAGGACGCGATGCAGGTCGGCGTGCTCGCCGGCTTCCCGACGGTGGGCGTCAAGGCGACGCTCCTCGACGGCGCGGCGCACGACGTCGACTCCTCGGAGATGGCGTTCAAGATCGCCGGATCGATGGCGTACAAGGAGGCCGCGCGCAAGGCGACCCCCGTGCTCCTCGAGCCGCTCATGGCGGTCGAGGTGCGCACCCCCGAGGAGTACATGGGCGACGTCATCGGCGACCTGAACTCCCGCCGTGGTCAGATCCAGTCGATGGACGACGCGACGGGCGTGAAGGTCGTTCGCGCCCTCGTGCCGCTGTCGGAGATGTTCGGATACGTCGGAGACCTGCGCTCGAAGACCTCGGGTCGCGCCGTCTACTCGATGACGTTCGACAGCTACGCGGAGGTCCCGAAGGCCGTCGCCGACGAGATCGTCCAGAAGACCAAGGGCGAGTAGACACTCGACCTGGGTGGGGCTCCCCGAGCCTCGCTACGATAAACACACACCAAACCGCAGTGCATCCGAAACCATGGATGCCTGCAACCGAGTCCTGAGGAGGACCCACAGTGGGTAAGGCCAAGTTCGAGCGGACCAAGCCGCACGTCAACATCGGAACGATCGGTCACGTCGACCACGGCAAGACCACCCTGACCGCCGCCATCTCGAAGGTGCTTGCCGACAAGTACCCCTCGGCGACGAACGTGCAACGTGACTTCGCGTCGATCGACTCGGCTCCCGAGGAGCGCCAGCGCGGCATCACGATCAACATCTCGCACGTCGAGTACGAGACGCCCAAGCGTCACTACGCTCACGTCGACGCTCCCGGTCACGCCGACTACATCAAGAACATGATCACGGGTGCCGCGCAGATGGACGGTGCGATCCTCGTGGTCGCCGCGACCGACGGCCCCATGGCCCAGACGCGCGAGCACGTGCTGCTCGCCAAGCAGGTCGGCGTGCCGTACCTCATGGTGGCGCTCAACAAGGCCGACATGGTCGACGACGAGGAGATCCTCGAGCTCGTCGAGATCGAGGTCCGCGAGCTCCTCTCGAGCCAGGGCTTCGACGGTGACAACGCGCCCGTCATCCAGGTCTCGGGCCTCAAGGCCCTCGAGGGCGACGAGAAGTGGACCGAGTCCATCGTCAAGCTCATGGAGGCCGTCGACGAGTCGATCCCCGACCCGGTGCGCGACAAGGACAAGCCGTTCCTCATGCCCATCGAGGACGTCTTCACGATCACCGGTCGTGGCACGGTCGTCACGGGCCGCGCCGAGCGCGGCACCCTCGGCATCAACTCCGAGGTCGAGATCGTCGGCATCCGCCCGACGCAGAAGACCACCGTCACGGGCATCGAGATGTTCCACAAGCAGCTCGACGAGGCCTGGGCCGGCGAGAACTGCGGTCTTCTCCTCCGCGGCACCAAGCGCGAGGACGTCGAGCGCGGCCAGGTCGTCGTGAAGCCGGGTTCGGTGACCCCTCACACGAACTTCGAAGGCACCGCGTACATCCTCTCGAAGGACGAGGGTGGCCGCCACAACCCCTTCTACACGAACTACCGCCCGCAGTTCTACTTCCGCACCACCGACGTCACCGGTGTCATCTCGCTGCCCGAGGGCACCGAGATGGTCATGCCCGGCGACACCACCGACATGGTCGTTGAGCTGATCCAGCCCATCGCCATGGAGGAGGGCCTCGGCTTCGCCATCCGCGAGGGTGGCCGCACCGTCGGCGCCGGCACGGTCACGAAGATCATCAAGTAGTTCCTCTGCTTCACCGCGCGAGCGGGGGTCGGGCGTCAGCCCGGCCCCCGCTTCGTCGTTCCGGCAGCGGTCCGTTCCGGCACGCGGGGCGCTACAGTCGCGGCAGCGCGTCCGTCATGAGGCGGCTGCCCGGCGAAGGGCGGCACGCATGGGCAGGGGGATCCTCACCGAGGTGGGGTCGATCCTCGGCATCACGATCGTCCTCGCCCTCGTCGGGCTCTCGATCGTCACCGCGGGAGACGCCACGACGCCAGGCGACATCGTCCCGAACGCCGCCCGGTTCCTCTTCGGGGCGACGGGCATCGCGATCGGGCTCTGGATGCTCCTGCTGATCGCCGGGGCTGTCGTGCTCCGTCACCGCCCAGTGGGCGTCCGCATCGGCGTCCACCTCCTGAGCGCGGTCATCGCCGTCGGCCTGAACACCGGTCTCCTCGCGCTCGTCGCCGGGCCGGCCGACAGCGGTTGGTCGGGTCTCATCATCGCGATCGCGCTCGGAGCCGGCGCCGTCCTCCTCATCGCCGTGATCATCGCCGTTCTCGTCACCGAGCTGCTCATCGTGCAGCCGCGGCGTCTCGAGCGGCCCGAGTCGGGGCGCCCGGCGCGCCGGGCGGGTGCGGCCTGAGCGCGGTCAGCGCCCCGTGAGCCGCGCCGTCAAGGCGTCGGCGGCCGCGCGCACCGCGCGGGCGAGCGCGGCCTCGGTCGGAGCATCCACCGCCTCACCCCGGTAGGTCAGCCCGATGCCTGCGCTGGGGTAGCCGGTGCGGTCGGTCGCCGCGGCGGCCACGGAGGCGTACTCGGGCGTGATCTCGCCGTGTTCGCCCGCCCAGCCGCGCCCTCGCGTCTCGGCGAGGATCCCGTCGAGCTCACGCAGGGTCGCCGGCCCGATCCCGTGCCTCGTGATGAGGGCGTCGCGGTGCGGGAAGAGCGCGCGCACCTGCGCGGCGGGCAGGGCGGCGAGCATCGCGCGCCCGGTCGCGGTGAGGTGGGCCGGAAGCCGCACGCCGAGTCGCGCGACCGTCGTCGGCGCGCGCGGGGCGGAGGCCTGCCCGACGTACGAGACGTCCGACCCGTTCAGCACCGCGAGCTGAGCGACCGCGGGCACGGGCGCCTCGGCGACGAGCCGCTCGATGAGCGGGTTCGCGAGGCGCGCGAGCCGACTGGCCTGCAGCACCGACGAGCCGATCTCGGCGACCACCCCACCCAGCCCGTAGGCGCGCAGCTCGGGGTAGTGGACGACGTAGCCCTCCTCCTGCAGCACGCGGATGAGCTGGTACGTCGACGACCGCGGCAGTCCGAGCTCGCGCGCGATCGTCGAGGCGGGCACGGGCTCGCTGTGGTGGGCGAGGTGCGTGACGATGCGGAGCGCCGCGCGTGCGGCGGGAACATCCGACATCGCCCCGCCTCCTCGCCGCTTCGCCGCGTGCTCGTGAACATCGTCTGAAATCTCAGACACTTTATCGCGCCGCGCCGCTGCCGCAGCTGCGCCCGAGCGGTTCACTGGTGCCATGCGCATCCCGGTCGGCTCCCGCACCCTCACCGGCGACGACGTCGTCGCCGTCGCCCGCGACTCGGCCGAGGTCGTCATCGACGCGGATGCTCTGGCCGCCATGACCGCGACGCGCGCCCTCATCGCGGGGCTGGCCCACGACTCCGTGGCCCACTACGGCGTCTCGACCGGGTTCGGCGCCCTCGCGACCACGCACATCCCACTCGCGAAGCGCGCCGAGCTGCAGCGCTCCCTCATCCGCTCGCACGCCGCGAGCTCGGGAGCCGAGGTCGAGCGCGAGGTGGTCCGCGCGACGATGCTCCTGCGCCTCGCCACGCTTGCGACCGGCCGCACCGGCGCCCGGCCCGTCGTCGCCGAGACGTACGCCGCGATGCTCAACGCGCGCATCACGCCGATCGTCGGCGAGTACGGCAGCCTCGGCTGCTCGGGCGACCTCGCGCCGCTCGCGCACTGCGCGCTCGCCGCGATGGGTGAGGGCTCGGTGCGGAACGCCGCGGGAGTCCTCGTGCCCGCCGGCGACGCGCTCGCGGCGGCGGGCATCCGCCCCCTGGAGCTGGAGGAGAAGGAGGGACTCGCCCTCATCAACGGCACCGACGGCATGCTCGGGATGCTCTGCCTCGCGCTCGCCGATCTCGACCGCCTCGTCGCCTCCGCCGACCTCGCCGCGGGTCTCAGCGTCGAGGGCCAGCTCGGCACCGACGCCGTCTTCGCCTCGGATCTGCAGGAGCTGCGCCCCCACCCCGGTCAGGCGACGAGCGCCGCGAACCTGCGCGCCGTGCTCGCGGGCTCGGCGATCGTCTCGAGCCACCGCACGGATGACTGCACGCGCGTGCAGGACGCCTACTCCCTGCGCTGCGCCCCGCAGGTGCACGGCGCCGTGCGCGACACGATGGCGCACGCCGCGCTCGTCGCGAGTCGCGAGCTCGCGAGCGCGATCGACAACCCCGTCGTGACGCTCGACGGCCGGGTCGAGTCGAACGGCAACTTCCACGGAGCGCCCGTCGCGTTCGTGCTCGACTTCCTCGCGATCGCCGTCGCCGACCTCGCGAGCATGAGCGAGCGGCGCACCGACCGCTTCCTCGACACCGCTCGCAACGCGGGCCTGCCGCCGTTCCTCGCGCACGACCCCGGCGTCGACTCGGGCCACATGATCGCGCAGTACACGCAGGCCGGCATCGTGAGCGAGCTCAAGCGGCTCGCGAGCCCCGCGAGCGTCGACTCGATCCCGTCGAGCGCGATGCAGGAGGACCACGTCTCGATGGGCTGGTCGGCCGCGCGCAAGCTGCGACGGTCGATCGACGGGCTCGGCCGCGTCGTCGCGATCGAGCTGCTGACCGCGGCGCGCGGCATCGACCTGCGCGGCATCGCGCCGTCGCCCGTGACGGCCGCCGTCATCGCTGCCCTGCGCACCGAGGTCGAGGGCCCCGGCCCCGACCGCTACCTCGCCCCCGAGATCGAGGCGGCCGTCCGTCTCACGCAGAGCGGGGAGCTGCTCGCCGCCGCCCGCTCGATCGTCCCCGAGCTCGTCTGAATCCCGCTTCTCACGAAAGGCCCCTCATGAGCATCGCGAGCGACCGCCCCGGAACGGGCGCCGGCGCCGGCGGCGCGCGCCCGGCATCCGGCCCCCGCCCCGTGCGCGCCCACCGCGGCACGCAGTTGCACACCCTCGGCTGGCAGCAGGAGGGCGCCCTGCGCATGCTGCAGAACAACCTCGACCCCGAGGTCGCCGAGCACCCCGACGAGCTCGTCGTCTACGGCGGCACCGGCAAGGCCGCGCGCGACTGGCGCAGCTTCGACGCGCTCACCCGCACGCTCGCGACGCTCAAGGGCGACGAGACGATGCTCGTGCAGTCGGGTCGCCCGGTCGGCGTCATGCAGACGCACGAGTGGGCGCCGCGCGTGCTCATCGCCAACTCGAACCTCGTCGGCGACTGGGCGAACTGGGACGAGTTCCGGCGGCTCGAGCAGCTCGGCCTCACGATGTACGGCCAGATGACGGCCGGCTCGTGGATCTACATCGGCACGCAGGGCATCCTGCAGGGCACGTTCGAGACGTTCGCGGCCGTCGCCACCCGACGGTTCAACGGGACCCTCGCCGGCACGATCACCCTCACCGGCGGACTCGGCGGCATGGGCGGCGCCCAGCCCCTCGCCGTCACGATGAACGGCGGCGTCGCGATCTGCGTCGACGTCGACCCCTCGCGCATCGCCCGCCGCA
This sequence comes from Microcella alkalica, assembly GCF_014137945.1. GTDB lineage: Bacteria > Actinomycetota > Actinomycetes > Actinomycetales > Microbacteriaceae > Microcella > Microcella alkalica. Next base: position 783 of record NZ_JACGWX010000007.1, on the reverse strand, counting down.
TCGAGCACCGCTACCTCGACGTGCAGGCCGACTCGCTCGATCAGGCGATCGAGCTCGCGACGCAGGCGCGGGATGCCCGCCGCCCGCTCTCCATCGGAGTCCTCGGCAACGCCGCGGCGGTCTTCCCCGCCCTGCTCGCGATGGGCGCACCCATCGACATCGTCACCGACCAGACGAGCGCTCACGACCCGCTCGCCTACCTGCCGCTCGAGCACGCCTTCGACGAGTGGGACGCGGCGCGCGAGCGCGACCCGCAGGGCTTCGCGGCCGCGGCGCGCGCGTCGATGGCCGTGCAGGTCGAGGCCATGGTCAGCTTCCAGCGGGCCGGCGCCGAGGTGTTCGACTACGGGAACAACATCAGGACGGAGGCTCGCGTCGCCGGATACGCGGACGCGTTCTCCTTCCCCGGGTTCGTGCCCGCGTACATCCGCCCGCTGTTCGCGCAGGGGAAGGGTCCCTTCCGGTGGGCGGCGCTGAGCGGCGACCCGGAGGACATCGCGGCGACCGACCGCGCGGTGCTCGAGCTGTTCCCCGAGAACGAGAGCCTGCAGCGGTGGATCCCGCTCGCGCAGGAGCGCGTGCGCTTCCAGGGGCTGCCCGCGCGCATCTGCTGGCTCGGCTACGGCGAGCGCGACGTCGCCGGTGGGCGATTCAACGACATGGTCGCTTCGGGCGAGATCAGCGCGCCCGTCGCGATCGGCCGCGACCACCTCGACTCGGGGTCGGTCGCGAGCCCCTATCGCGAGACGGAGGCGATGAAGGACGGCTCGGACGCGATCGCCG
>NZ_JACGWX010000006.1 GCF_014137945.1 Microcella alkalica | reverse complement strand
CGCGCGGGCGAGCATCGCATCCGTCATGCCCTCGGAGAGGATGTTGAGGCAGAGGACGGTGATCAGGATCAGCAGGCCGGGGAAGAAGGTCGCCCACCAGTAGCCGCTCATGACCAGGTTGCGGCCGGCGGCGATGACGTTGCCCCACGACGGCTCGGGGTCGGGGACTCCGGCCTGGATGAACGACAGCGAGGCCTCGAACACGATCGCGTCGGCCACGAGGACGGTCGAGAAGACGAGCACCGGCGCGATGCTGTTGCGGGCGACGTGCCGCACGATGATGCGCGGCGTCGAGGCGCCCATGACCCGGACTGCCGAGACGTAGTCCTCGCCGTACTGATCGAGGATGTTCGCGCGGACGATCCGTGTGAGCTGCGGCGTGTAGAGGAACGCGATCACGAAGACGAGCACCGAAAGCGACTGGCCGAACACCGCGACGAACACGGCGGCGAGTGCGATGCCGGGGAACGACATGACGATGTCGAGAACGCGCATGAGGGTCTCGGAGATCCAGCGGGGGGCGGTCGCGGCGATCGTTCCGAGCACTGCTGCCGCGGCGAGCGCCGCGAGCGTCGCCGCGAGTCCAATGACGAGCGAGTACCGGGCACCGTGGATCAGCCGGGAGAGGATGTCGCGGCCTTGGCGGTCGGTGCCGAACCAGTGCTCGGCGCTCGGCGGGAGCACCGGGGTGCCCGACGCGAGAGGGTCGTATGGGGCGAGGACGGGAGCGAAGACCGCAGCGAGCGCGACGACGGCGAAAATCGCGAGGGCGATGCGGGATCCGAGCGGGAGGGCGCGGAGGCGGAGCCCGGGGGCGGAGAGTCGTTCAGTCAGTGAGCGTCGCATGTCATACCGATCGGATGCGCGGGTTGATGAGGACGTAGAGGAGGTCGACGATGACGTTGATCACGACGAAGGCGAGGGCCACGACGAGAGTCACGCCCTGCACGAGGTTCGGCTCGTTGTTCGTCACGCCGTTGAGGATGAGCGTGCCCATCCCGGGGAGGGCGAAGATGATCTCGATCACGACGGCGCCGCCGATGAGGTAGCCGATGCGGAGGCCGAGCACGGTGACGGGGGTGATGAGCGCGTTGCGGAGAACGTTGCGGCCGATCACGATGACGCGGGGCACACCAGCACCGAGGGCGGTGCGGACGTAGTCGCGATCGAGTTCCTCGACCATCGCGCTGCGCACCACCCGGGAGAGCTGCCCGATCACGGGCACTGCGAGCGCCAGTGCGGGGAGGGCCATGCGGGCGAGCCAGCCGCCCGGATCCTCCGTGAGCGGCGGCAGGGCGCCGGACGCCGGGAGGACGTTCAGCTGCAGCGTGAAGAGCTGGATGAGCAGGACGGCGAGCCAGAAGGACGGGGTCGACAGCGAAGCAATAGACACGAGCCGGATGAGCTGGTCGGGCCAGCGGTCGCGGAAGACCGCGGCGATGATGCCGAGGAGCGTGGCGCCGAGGACTGCGATGAGCAGGCCGAGGAAGGTGAGCTGGATGGTGATCGGGAAGGCGCGTGCGACCTCGTCGAGCACGGGGAGCTGGCGGGCCGAGTAGGTGCCGATGTCGCCCTGGAGGAGACCGCCGAGAAACGCGATGTAGCGGACGAGCAGCGGGTCGTCGAGTCCGAGGGCGTCGCGGTAGGCCTGGCGGTCTTCGAGGGAGGAGCTCTCGCCGAGCGCGGTGATCGCGGGGTCGACCTTCGAGAAAGACATGACGACGAAGACGAGGAACGTGATGCCCAGCACCATCACGGGGAGCTGGAGCAGTCGTCGCCCGACCAGCTGGAACGTGGCAGTCATCGTCGACTCCTTTCAGATGCGATCCGGTAGCGGATCAGCGAAGGGGACCCGGGGAGGACGGCGCTGCCGCCCTCCCCGGGGAGGTGCCTAGTCCGTGACGCCGACGTCGAGGAACGACAGTCCGGTTGTCGGGACCGGAGCGAAGCCGACGAGCCGTTCGGCATCCCACGCGGCGGGGAGCTGACGGTGGAACAGGGGGTAGAGCACCGCCTGCTCCGCGAGGATGTCGAAGGCCTCGCCCCACGCGGCCTTCTGCTCGTCGCCGGTCAGGCGGACGGCCTCATCGAGGGTCGCCGAGAGGGTGGCGTACTCATCGGAGCCCGCCCATTGCGTGCGGGTGTTGCTCCAGATGTTGTCGCCGTACCACCAGCGCATGAGGAGGTCGGGGTCGTTGCCGAACACCGAGGGGTCACCGGGGGCGACCATGACCTGGAAGTCGCCGGCGTCGACCTTCGCGTACTGGGCGGACGACTGGGCGATGTCGAGCGTCGTGTTCACGCCGACCGCGTCGAGCGACTCCTTGATGAGCGGGGCGACCTCGCGGACCCAGCCGGTGTCGGTCGTGAGCAGCGTGATGTCGATCTCACCGACGCCCGCCTCGTCGAGCAGCTCGCGCGCCCGCTCGGGGTCGTACTCGTAGACCGTCGACGCCTCCTGGTAATCGGGGTGCGTCTCCGGAAGGAACGAGGAGGCCGCGGTCGCGTTGCCGAGCATGCCCGTGTTGATGATCGTCTCCATGTCGAGCGCGTAGTGCAGCGCCTGACGCACGCGCGGGTCATCGAACGGAGCGAGCTGCGTGTTGAACATCATGAACAGGAGGCCGAAAGACTGGATGCTCTCCACCTCGGCCGAGGCGGCGAGGCTGTCGACGTCGATGTAGGGGACGTCCTCCATCGCGACGATCGAGCCCGAGCTCATCGCCGTGACGCGGGCGGCAGGGTCGGAGAGGAGGTTCCAGTTCATGCCAGCGGCAAGCGCGGGGCGCGCCCCGTTGTATTCGTCGAAGCGCTCGAAGACGAGTGAGTCATCGGGAACAGCCGAGATGAGGCGGTACGGACCCGATCCAATCGGAAGCGTGCCGAAGGCCTCGGCGTCGGCCTCCACCTCGGCCTGCGGGACGATCTTCACGACGCCGAGCCTCTCGTTGACGAGCGAGAAGGGGTAGTCGGTGGTGATGCGGACGGTGTCCTCATCGACGGCCTCGACGGTGTCGATGAAGTCGATGAAGCTCGTGAAGAATCCGCCGGTGTCGGGGTTCAGGACGCGCTCGAAGCTGAAGACCACGTCGTCGGTCGTGACGGGCTTGCCGTTGTGGAAGGTCGCGCCCTCACGGATGTCGATCTCGTAGGTGACGTCATCGATCTGCGCGGGCAGTTCGCTCGCGAGCGCGGCATACGGCTCGCGTGTCACGGGATCGAGGTCGACGAGGCCCTCGAAGATGTGCCAGTTGGCGGCGACCGTAACGGCTCCGGAGGCGACGAGCGGGTCGAAGCTGCCTCCGAGCGTGTAGGAGATGCCAGCCTCGATGATGGCGTCTGAATCGATGGCACCTGCATCGATGTCGGCGCCGTCGGTCGGACCGGCGGCGGGCTGACCGGAACACGCGGCGAGGAGCATCGCAGCAGCGGCCGAACCGGCCATCACCGCGGTAGCGCGACGTCGCTGTGCGCGCTGAGGGGTGTGTCGAATCATGGTTTCTCCATTCGGTGAAAGGGAGTCTGTCAGAGTGGGCAACTCATCGGACGTCTGACGTACTATAACCAGACACGAACCTCGGGCACAATAGGCTCGAGCGCCACGATGGAGTCTCAGTAATGGAGCGTCATGACCAGCACCCCGCCGCCCGCCCGGCCCCACAAGATGCGCCGCACGACCGTGGCGGACCAGATCAAGAACCTGATTCTCACCAACGGGCTGCGGTCGGGCGATGCCCTGCCTACCGAGGCGGAACTCTGCGCGACCCTCGACGTCTCGCGATCCTCCGTGCGCGAGGCGATCCGGAACCTCTCCACCCTCGACATCGTGGATGTGCGTCACGGCCACGGCACCTTCGTGAGCGGGATGTCGCTCGCGCCCATGGTTGAGGTTCTGGTCTTCCGAGGCGCGCTATCCCCCGGCGACTCTCTCCAGGCGCTGCGTGAGGTCGTGGAGATCCGCCGCGCGCTCGACCTTTCGATGTCGGAGAGGGTCGTCCAGGCGAACCACGGCGTCGAGTCGCCCGAGCTCGACGCGCTCGTCGCCGATATGGAGGAGCGTGCTCAGCGCGGGGAGTCCTTCCTCGAAGCCGACCGCGCCTTTCACGCCATGCTGCTGGACTCCACTGGGAACCGGCTCGCGGGGCAGTTGGTCGCCGCCTTCTGGGACGTACACACCGCGGTGATCCCGCAGCTGGGGCTGCCGGTGCCCGCGGAGATCCTCAAGACGGTGACGGCGCATGGCGACATGCTCGCCGCAGCACGCGCGGGTGACGCCGAGTCGTACCGCCGCGCAGTGGTCGAGCACTACGAGCCGCTCCAGCGCGTCCTCGACGAGCACCGCTGACGGCGAAGGAATCACCGGCTGTGAGGGACACCCTCATCCATTCGGCACGCCTGGTGACGGCCGCGAACGGTGACGGCATCATCGACCGACCGGATGCGTGGATCCATCTTCGCCACGGTCGAATCGCAGCCACGGGCTCGGGCTCGATGTGGCGCGATCGAATCGGCCCGCAGGTCGATGTCATCGATGCTGAGGCAGCTGTCGGCGAGAACGCGCTTCTCACCTCGGGCCTTATCGACATCCACTGCCATGGGGGCGGTGGAGCGTCATTCGATGGGTCGCTCGCCGAGATCGAGCGAGCGGTGGATCTGCACCGTCGCCACGGCGTGACGGGAATCGTCCTGTCTCTCGTCAGCGCCCCGTTCGAAGAACTCGAGGCGAGACTCGCCCGGATTCAGCACGCAATGGTCACGGTCCCCGGCGTGCTTGGGGCTCACCTCGAAGGCCCGTTCATCGCGGCCGGTCGCCGCGGCGCCCATGATCCGAGTGCCTTGCGGCTCCCCAGCGACGAGCATCTCCGCAGGTTGCTCTCACTCGGCGTCGTTCGGCAGGTGACCCTTGCTCCTGAGCTTCCCGGCGGAATGCGCGCCATCGAGCAGGTCGTGCGGGAGGGCGCGATCGCGGCGATCGGGCACACCGAAGCCGACTCGGCCGTCGTCGCCGAGGCGTTCGAGCAAGGCGCGACGCTTCTCACGCACGCCTTCAACGCGATGCACGGCTTGCACCACCGCGCCCCAGGGCCAGTCGGAGCGGCCATCGGCGATGATCGAGTGACCCTGGAGGTGATCCCCGACGGCGTGCACGTGGACGGCCAGCTCGTCCGCATCCTGTTCGCCGCGGCACCCGGGCGAGTCGCGATCGTCAGCGACGCCATGGCCGCTGCTGGCGCCCCCGATGGCAGGTACTCGCTCGGCGACGTCGCGGTCGTGGTGGCCAACGGTGCGGCGAAGGTCGAGGGGACCGACTCGCTCGCCGGCTCGACGCTGACGCTCGACGAAGGGATGCGCCGCTGCGTGGCGTTCGGCATACCTCTGGCTGATGCCGTGTTCGCGGCGACCGCGGCACCGGCGAGCGCCATCGGCCGCAGAGATCTCGGGTCGCTCGCTCCGGGCATGCCGGCGGACGTCGTCCTCTGGGACGACGACCTCGTCGTCTCGCACGTCTGGCAGAGCGGTGCTCTCATCGTGCCTGATTAACCCCAGAACAGGCCAGACAGCGCGGCGACTGACACGAGACGAGCGGGCGTTCGACTGGAGGTTCCCAGCCGAACGCCCACGCGGGCGGCTTGCGTGTTTCCCTTGAGTGCCTCGATCGCGTCGAACAGCGCGTGGGGCGCCCACCAGCTCGCGCCGGCGCCCTCGCGAGTCAGCGGGTCGCCAGACGCTCACGGTGAGTGCCGGATGCTCGTTGCGAGTCGGTGGCGTCCTCCTGCAGGGGGAGGAGTTCGACGACCGACGTCGTCGCCCCCGCCTCCAGTAGGCCGATAATGACGGCGCCGAGGCACACGTACGTGAGTCGCACGCTCCCGCTGGAGAATCGGTTAGGAACCGAATCGCCGACCCCCTACGGGCCCGTGACCACATCCCGACCGTCATCGCCCCGGGTCCCACCGATCGTCGCCGACAACACGCCGTCGCGCAGCGCGACGGCCGCACCGCGGTGCGAGAAGGTCGTTGTCGAGGACGTGCTGCTCATGGGCGCCGTCGTCATCGCGAACTCGGGGACGAACCACCCCCTGTCGATGTCCTCCTGCGTGAGGGTCACCCGTGGGGTGGTGCAGTTGTAGGCGCCGAACGCGGGCAGGTTGTTCCACCGGCACGCGGTGGGGAGGAACCCGCTCGTGAAGTTGGCCGAGAGCGGGGTCACCAGCGTCGGGAATCCCGACGTGCTGGTGACGCGGATCGTGTAGCTCAGCACGTCGCCCGCCGTGTACGGATTGACCGTCACGTCGCGCGCCGCGGAGGTCAGCGTCGAGGTGAGTGTGAGCCCCGCGGACGCGACCGGCAGGTCAACGACCGCGGTGGTCTGGCTCACCCGACCGTCCGCAGCCGTGAATGCGAGCTGCAGACGCTGCTGGCCCTGCAGACCGGCGGGTACGTTGAGTGCGAGGTCCACGACCGTGCTGCCTCCCGGCTGGATGGCCGGAACAGCGGTGGGCGTCGTCGTCCAGTCGGCTGGGCTGATCACCTCGAGCGACCCGGACAGCGTCGCCGACTCCTGGTTGGCGATCGTCACAGGCAGCGTGGCGGGTTGCCCCGCCTCAGCCGTCATGGGCTGCGCGGAGAGCGGGGCGCAAAGGTAGTTGATCCATTTCTCGTCGAAGGTCGTGAACTGCATGTCGTTGGTGTAGTTGCGCTCCCACAGCACGCCGAAGAGCCCGCCGTCGAGAACGGTCGCGCTCGAGTAGGCGAAGAAGCCCGGATCGATCGTGCGAAGCCCGGGCCAGGTCGCTCCGTCGTCGCATGACACGCGGACGGCGCCGTTCACGCGGTTGCCGTTCGCGCCGTTGTTGGAGTTGGTGAAGAGGAGCTTGCGGGCCTCCGCGGACCCGGCGGGAGCGTCGGGGTGCATCCGGATGATCGAGGCGTTGTTGGTCGGATCGGGCAGCTCGGCGTCCCGCGTGACGGGGCCGTAGCTGCGGCCTCCATCGGTCGAGATGGCCACCTTGCGCTGGCGCCCGTTGTCGCTGTCGCGCGAGTTCATCATGACGCGCCCGTCGGAGAGCTCGACGACCTTGTTCTCGTCCATCCCGGTACCCACCGGAACGCCTTTCTGCCAGGTAGTCCCGTTGTCGTCCGAGTAGACGGAGTACGCCTGGATGCGGGTCGTCCCGTCGGGCTGGAGGATCGATCCCGCGTACTGCTGAATGAGTCGGCCGGCGTACTGCCCGTAGCGGAGCTGGATGCCTTCGCCGGAGGTCGCGAAATTGGCGCGCACGTCGCCCGCGATGGGCTGGTAGACGCCCTGGGCATCCACGCTGCCGGCGGCCGTCTTCGTGACATCGGTGATGAGACGGGGCTCGCTCCAGGTCAGGCCGCCGTCGGTCGAGGAGATCACCGCCGAACTGATCACCTGACGGTTCTCGTCATCGTTGCCGTAGGCGCTGCCGAAGAAGCCCTGGTCCTTCGAGTAGACGAAGAAGTTGAACACGGTGCCCGTCTCGCGATCGACGACGTAGCTGGGGTCTGAGTACCCGAAGCGCGGTCCAGAGGCGTGCGCCTGCTTCCCAGCGGCGACAATGCGCGCCGGGCCCCAGGTGCGGCCGTTGTCGGTCGAGCGCCGTTCCATGATCGAGTTCGGGTTCGGCGCATCGGCGGCGCTGCCGGGCCGAGCGTCCCACGACGCGAGCACCACCCCGTTTCCGAGGTGCGCGAGCGCGGGAATGCGGTAGAAGAAGTTGTCCGCCGTTCTGTCGGCGGCGAGGTTGACGCTGGAGAAGGTGCCTGGCGGGTCGGTCGGCGCCGGCACGGCTAGCGCGACGGAGGTAGTGGGCGGGAGAGCGACGCCAGCGACCACGGCGGCCGCGAGAACGAGACGCCAGCGGCTCGCTCGTCGGACGGGCAACGGTCGTTGCGCAAGGAGGAGGGACATGGGAGACCTTTCGTCGTTCCTGGACACCAGACATCTGATGTAAGACATGACGATAGGCGGAGGGGCCGCGGCGATCAATACTTTTCGAAGGGTTCCGGGCTGAGAGAGCCCGCGACGCCACGTGGGCGGCGCCCGCGAGCAGCGCGATCGAGCGCGGAGAGCGCCTCGTCCACGATCGCGACGCGCACGTCGAGCGTTGCGGACCGGTCCGCGCACCCGACCTTGACTCCCGACCACGACCACGCGCGGGCGGCATCGAGGGCGGCCCCGACGGCCTCTTCGGTCAGGAGCGATGTCGGCTCGCCGTGCGGAGCAGACGTGCTCCGCTGAAGGGGGAGGTGGGCGTCCGTCCAGGCATCGCCGAACGCGGAGGGCTCGGCTGCGGCGCCCGAGAACATGAGGCCCCGAAGCCGGCCGGCTTCGCGCGCCGCCACGATGTGCTCGACCACTCGATCCCCATCGCGCAGCTCGAGCGCCGATCGACCCCAGTTGAGCGAGACCCCCCAGGATGCGGGCGCGTCCGCGAGCGCGCGGAGCTCGGCGTCAAGGCCGAGGAAGCCTTTCTCCCGCGGCCGCCCGGCGACCGCCGCGTCGCAGTGCTCGATCACGATCTCGGCCCCGTCCCACTCCGCCCGTGCGAGCTCGTCGAGCGACCGGGCCAGTGCGCCCGCGTCCGCACGATCGGCTCGCGGCCCAGCGTGCAGCTCGACCGCGGAGACGACGCGGCGCCCTTCGCGGTCGTTCCAGCGCCGGGCCGCCTCTCCGATCCGCCGCGCCTCGGCGACGGCCGCGCGGCGTCCCGACTCGTTCATCGACGCGAGTCCGTGATCAGGGTCGCCGGCGATCCGCGACATGAGACCCGGAATGCTCGTGATGATCCCCGTGAACCGCTCCGGGAAGTGCGCCGCGAGCCAGTCATCGTCATGGGGGTGGAGCCGACCCAGCCACGGCAGCTCGAGCCCGGCGATCCGGTCGTCGGTCGCAAGCCGGTCGTAGAGCGCCTCCTCCTCGCGCGCATCCCAGACGGAATGGGCGCGGGAGACGGCGTAGGCGCCGACGACGTAGCCGGGCGATTCGACGAGGTGGGGCATGCCTGCATTCTAGAGATAGGACGTCTTATGTCTAGAGTTCTCTCGGATCGCGTGCCGAGCGGCATTCCGAATCGTCTCCAGAGACGGGAAAAGCCCCCGCCGAAGCGAGGGCCTTCCGATCTGCGCGCCCGAAGGGACTCGAACCCCTAACCTTCTGAGAGGGGTTCGCCATGCTATTCACTGACAGAAAAGTCCCCAATGGACCCGCTGATCAGGGAGTTTCGGGTGAGCGGCGTTCCCGTCACATCCCGAATGTTCCCCCGCTTTCCCGAGCAATCCGTGTCGTATGCGTGACCTCCGCAATGGCTCGCGGTCGCGCGGTCCCGCCCACTCGAGCCGCAAGGCATCACTTGGGTGTGGCGGGATGCCTCCGGGTCGCGTCGGCCACGTCGGCATGGACGAGGTCGGTGAAAGGACTGCGCGGGCGTCAAATGCTTTCTCGGAGATGCCGCTTCCCAACCGGAACGCAAAATATGCCTCAGCAAAGACAGCAACTGCATCGCGTGGTCTGTCAGGATGCACCCATGACCGGGGCGAGGGCGATCTAACGTGTCGTTCCCCATTCCTCTTGCTTCCAAAATGAGTGGCGCCTCGATCCACCAGCTCGCGTACTGGCGAAACACGGGTGTGCTGGTCCCAGAGATCGAATCTGCAAAGCCGCCCTTCTTGTACTCCTTCCGCGACATCGTCGCGCTCCGCACCCTCGCTTGGCTCCGTGGGGACCACCCCCTGCAGTTGATTCGGCGGTCTCTGGACACGCTCCGTGAACTGGATATGGTCGAGCATCCATCCAGCTACAAGCTGATCAAGCTTGGGAAGAGCATCGGCGTCCATCTCGAGGGCGAGCATGCCGTCGACATTGCGAAACAACCCGGCCAGAGCACCGTTGGCACGCTCGCTGACGTGTTCGCTGAGTTCGAAACGATCCGCCAGCGCAAAGTGGACCCTCTTCTCAGGCCGCGAGAAGGGGTCGAGGTCAACCCCTCGCGCCTCGGCGGATGGCCAACAATCACCGGTACCCGTATTCCGTACGACCTTGTTGCAGCCCTCGTTGGGGACGGCTCGGTGCTGCCAGAGGACGTGGGCGACTTCTACCCTGGCGTGTCTGCACAGGCAGCCCGCGACGCCCTTGACTTCGATCAGTCCGTGAAGGGCAGTGTGGCTTGAAGGTCTATTTGGACGAGAACCTTCCGCCATTCGTGGTGGAACCGCTCCGAGTGGTGTACTCGCAGCACGTATTCAGAACCTGTGATGAGGAGCGACTACGGGGCATGGAGGACGTTCCGCTCCTCTCGACTCTCCGCGCCCGTGCGTTCGACGCCATCGTGACGCGTGACCGGGCGCAGCTGAAGAATCCCGAGGAACGTGAAGCTGTAGCAGCGTCAGGTCTGCGCTGGATCGGCGTGGCGGACAAAAAGCTACGAGGTCTCGAGCAGCTGACGATCACCGTCTCAACCCTCATCGCGGGCATGCGTTTCGTGTTTGAGCATGATCCGCAGGGCCCCACGTCCTATGCATTGCAGACGGTGCCACACGGCGAGACCCAAAGGATCAAGATCCGACTCCTGGCCGCCTGACAGGCGCTCGACGCTAGCGCGGTCGAGCTCAGCCACTCCATCGCCGTCAGCCAGCTACCATGACGCTTCAGCTCATCGCCGGAGTGCGGGTTGACCGACGGCGTGACGGAGTCCGCGACGGCGTCCTCGACGATGCTCACCGACGTCGATCAGCCATGCCCCTTTGGCGCCGGCCGCGACGCGGCCTACCGCCATCAGAGCGCCTGCAGGTCGCGGACGTCGATGTCGAGCATCACGAATGCGTTCTCGCCGGCGCGCCCGATGCGGGGACGACACGGATGGCGATGCCGTCGTCGAAATCTTCGCGGCCGAATCTCCTTGTCACCCTCGATGCGAGGTAGCGCGGAAAGGAGCAGGCGAAGTGCCGCATCGGGCTTCGTCTCACCAACGAGTTTGTTCTTCGCTACGGGAGCGTGCATTGTGGCCGTCTTTCGCGAGTAGACGCGGTGAAGGGCGACGTGGTGTGAGGATTGCTTCATGGACCTCCCCGCGAAACTGCTGGCCGAAATGAAGCGCCGCGTGCGCCCTCCGTTCAACGTCGTGATTGTGGTCGACGACTACGACGGGGTGGAGTTGGCTCACATCGGTGAGCTGCTCAGTGTGCGATTCACGGAGCCGAGCGTGGGCAAGGTTGACCACCGCGGCCAGCCAGGAGTGGAGGTGCGGGTGTCGTTCGGGGACGGTGAGACGTTCTTGGGCGAAACGGGTTGGACTCTCTACGCGCCGAAGAACGGATGGGTAGACGCTGCTATGACCACCCTCGGCCGCGACATCGTCCGACTTACCAAAGAGGTGTTCGAAGACGATGACGAGGATTGGGACCGAGAGCAGAAGGCAAAGATCGCGAAGCTACAGAAGCTCTACGCCAAGCCCCTCTTTGCCTGATCGCTGCAGACGGAGTGAGTGACAGCCCCCACTTGTGGTTTTCATGACGCGGACCATCGCCACGCCCGCCACTATCGAAGTTCAGGCCGTGGAGCCCGGGCCGCCGGGCTCTTCCGCCTCAAAGTTCAGGAGCGTCGCGAGCGAGATCGGCACGCCGTAGCCGCGGGCGTCCGAGTTCGGCAAGCGGTACTGCTTCCGGCTCCTCCCGAGCGCCGCGGTCGGGTGCCGGGGGTGGGTCAGTTTGAGCTCCCAGACGTTGCGCCAGGACGACTCGGACTTCGTGCCATGCGGGATGAGCCTCGGGTAGTGCTTCTGCGCGAGTTCGAACGCGTCATCAGGGGTGATCCAGATGAGGTCCGGCTCCTCCGCGTTCACGATCATGTGACCGATCGTCGTGCCGCGCGGGTGCCACTGGCCGTTGCTGTCCGCGCTCCATCCGAGAGCGATGTCGCTGTTGTCGCCAAGCGGCGGTTGACCGGGGATGGAGAGGTTCCCGATGTGCGCCACCCCAGAGAGGAGGAGGTTGCGGACGCACCGGAGAAGCACCCGTCCTGGCGCTGCGTCTGCCTTGTTCAGGTGACCAAGGCTGACCTGTTCGGTCAGCAGTCGCATCCACCGTCCACCGTCCCAGTCAAGGTCGCGCGCCTCACTCGTCAGCCCCGCCTGCCGAAGGAGCTTAGAAAGGGCGTACAAGCCGACTGAGAGGTCGGCTGCGGCCTGGGCGGGGCGGCTGGTGTCCTGCGTGGCGATGCCGTTCGAGCGCAGCACGTCACGGGCTGAGTCTGTAGCCAGCTCTTCGTACGTCCGAAGGTCGTCCGTTACGGCTGCCCAACCTTTCTGCTCGCCGTCTGTGATGAACATGCGGATCATGGCCGCAGTGACTCGGCTGGCAGTGGTGGACTTGTTGGCCAGCGCATCTGCACGCTGCATCTGCTCAAGCCGAAGGCCTTGGAACTCGACAGCGACGGATCGCTCGCGGACTGACTGCACCGACGGCTCGTTCTCAGCGGTCACAATGAGTAGCGCCATGGGCGTCGGGACTTCCCGCTCCCTCATGTTGCTGGTCATCCGACGCTTCCCCGCGCGGTTGTGAGTGGCACGGATGAGGTCCCCCACCATCGCTTCCTGACGGTTCGCGTGCTGGCGATCTGACGATGGAGCGAGGTCGTCGAGGACCCAGATGGGAGTCCGTCCGATGGCGGCCTCAGAAGTCGGGAAGGTGTCGTTCGCGCTTCCGGGGAGGGTGCTCCGCCACGTGCCCGGACGGCCCTGCCAGAAGCTCATGATCTGCCGCGCTGACCACGACTTGCCCTTCTGCGGCGCACCGACGAAGTAGGCCACGGCGGAAGTGGCGAGCGGGACGGCCGGTCGTAGGGCGATGGCCATCATGGTGACCGCGATTCTCAGGTCGCGCCACGGCGTGTCGGTGACGTAGGACTCGAGCAGGGTGCGGAGATCGTTGGCGAGGTCGTATTGACCCGTCGGATCCGTGAGGCCCGGACCGGTGTAGACGTCGTGAAGACCAAATCTCTCAGCGTTGCTGAGAACGTTGTCGACTGCTCCGGTTCGTGTCTGAGCGGTCACCTCCGGGTTCGCCGCGATGACGTCGCGCCCCGCGATGAACGCCTGTGACTTCGAGTTCGGTGCAGGCACCCACCCCATGGTCGACCAGACAGTTGACCGGCTGAGCTCTGCAGGCCGGTTGTCCTTCATGGCCTGCAGCCACTGGCGCCCGCGCTCCGGCGGCCAGCCTCGCCGAAGTCGAACGTCGTCGGGAATCTCCGCACCTTCACGCGCCCAGAAAGCGGGCGTTTGGTCCAGGATGCTTGCCGGACCATTGACGATGCACTGGCGCGTGTCGCCGGACTCGTCCTCCCAGGCGACCTCGACCCGCACCCGCGACGGATAGGTAATGCCTGCCGTGCCCGCCCCAAACGGCTGACCACCCTTTTCTTCCGCGGTAGGCGCTCGATGCGTCTCAAGACCGGTGATGCGCGCGCCGAACGGAATCCTGGTGACCCACTCGCCCCGACCCTTCTCGAAACGACCATCCGCAGTGCGGACAGCCACAAACTCCTGAGTCTCCGTTCCTCCCGGTGCCACTCGCCAGTCGCCGATCTCGATTGGCTCGACGCGCTTTGGTGCTGCGGGCAGGTCGATCTCCGTCATCTGCCCGAGGTCCGACCAGACGCCCCATCGCGCGAAGAAGTCATCGAAACCCACCCGTGAGCCGTCTGCCAGCTCCTGCAGGACCCGCGGGTGCGCTGCGAGGCGTACGACGCTCGGGTACGCACGCTTGCCGGAGTGCAGGAAGTGGTACAGCTCGTTGGCCCTGGACCAGGCATCATGACGAGTCTCGAGGTCCCCGTCGAGCGCCAGCAGAACGTCCTTGCCCGTCAGATCGATCGCGTCCCAGTCCGGGTTCGATCGGCTCCCTCCCGGACCACCCATCGCCAGAATGACCACGCGGTCTACGACGGGCATGTTGTCCAGCAGCTCGCGCAGCCGGTGAAGCGCGGCTCCCCGATCAGCCCGTTCCTCCGGCCGAACGGCGAGGGATGCATCGTCGTAGTGCGCGCGGAGAAGCGCCGATAGAGCCGAGTCCGCCTTCAGGAGGCCCTGAGTCACCATCACCTTCGACGCGGACCGCATCCAGCTTCGTGCGATCGCGGGGTGGACGTCGATCACCGATGCCGACCCGGTCACGAACTCGTACTTCACGAGCGAGCCGGCGTCGTCCGTCCGCGGGTTCGACGGCCTCACCTGCGTGCAGGTCGCCCGCGGAGGCGTGGGACCTTGTTCGGTAGAGGACATCTGCTCGATCGGAAACCACGGGAGCACGAGAGCGTCCCCACCATCCGCGAAGAGCTGTCGGAAGTTGCGGCCTTCGCGTGATCGCCGATCCGGCAGACCGCGCTTGCTGGCGAACTCCTCGGCGGACTCGGCGGTGATGCGCGCGTAGCCGCGAGCAGCGGCGACAAGAGGGGCGACAGCTGAGGATGCGAGCTTCGCGGCTGCGCGGCCCTCGACGAGGCCCACGTAGTCTCCCGAGGTCCACTCCGGCAGTCCAGGTGCGGGGTCGAGGTGCGGCCCCGGGTTCGCGGTGAAGTCGTAGCTGCTGGCAGGAGGTTCAGGATTCGTGCTGTCGAATGAGGAGGTCATACCCGTACCTATGCGGCGAAGTCTCGCGCAGCCGGAGTCTGACGGCCCCTAGGAGCCATCAGACCTGACCGGTCACAGCATGACCCCGTCTGTCACAAGACGCTCTGTGACAGGAAATCCGCACCGTTACTGGGATCCAGAGCCTGTGAGGGAGTTGTCACAGCTGTCAGCGCTTTCGGACGCGCCTCTATGGAGATGAGCGCGTATATATAGTTCGCCGCCCTCGGAGATATACACCTCAGAGGAGCCCATGTATCTATCTCTTTTGCTGTGACACTGTGACAGATAGAGATAGAGGGGCTCTTGCCCAGGTTCTAGGCGGAAGTTGCTGTCACAGCGAGGGCTTCGCGTCCTGATGACACCGATGACAAGCGAACGAGTGGCCTTGCCGCTGGCGCGCGGTAGAGGACTAGGACTCCAGGGGAGTGCCGTTGGTTCAGATGACAGCAGAGCAGGCACCCTTTGTCCACGACGACTTCTCAATGGGCCGGGACGAGTCAATGGTTACGGTGCCGGCTTCGAACTAGGCTCACATTGATTGACCTGGATCGCTACTGACGACTGGCACGAGACCAGGCATCGCCACGCGCATCCTCCTTACTAGATCGCGTCTCTACTGCGAATCTCGCATCTCAGACGCCAAAACGAAAGACACCTGCTCCTTGTCACTGACCTCGGCGGACGGCTCTCACCTCACTCAGCGCCAACTCGAAACCATCCTTTGGGCCGCGGCGAACGCATTGCGAGGCCCGGTCGACCCAGGCGACTTCAAGTCCTTCGTCTTCCCGGTGATGTTTTTCAAGTGGGTGAGCGATTCGTGGGATGCGAACCATGCGGAGGCTGTCGCTGACTTCGGCGGCGATCTGACGGATGAGATCGAGGCGACGTACCAGCCGTTCGTCATCCCGGATGGCTGCCACTGGGACGACGTGATGGACACGGCGTCGAACGTCGGCTCGAAGCTCGGCAAGTCGCTGCTGCGCATCCAGGAGGCCAACCCAGGAAAGCTCGACGGTGTCTTCGGTGATGTGAACTGGTCGAACAAGGAGCGCCTGCCGGAGTCCGCCCTCACCGCCCTGCTCGATGCGTTCGACAAGCTGACCTTGAACCGCACGAGCATCGACGGCGACATGCTCGGGGCTGCGTATGAGTACCTGCTTCGGGAGTTCGCGGAAGCGTCCGGCAAGAAGGCCGGCGAGTTCTTCACCCCTCGCCACGTCGTGCATCTGCTCGTCCGCCTCCTCGACCCGCAGCCCGGTGATTCCGTCTGCGACCCGGCGTGTGGGTCGGCCGGCATGCTCGTCGAAACGGTCAACGCCGTGAACGCTGCCGGCGGTGACGCGCGCACATTGAGCCTCTACGGCCAGGAGTACAACCTGACGACTTCGGCGATGGCGAAGATGAACCTCTACCTTCACGGGTTGGAGAACTTCCAGATCGTCCGCGGCGATACGTTCCGCGAACCGAAGCTGAAAGACGCCACCGGCAGGCTGCGGAAGCACGACGTGGTCATCGCGAACCCGCCGTTCTCGTTGCAGAACTGGGGCGCCGACTTCTGGGCCCGCGACCCGTTCGGCCGCGCGTTCGGCGGCGAGGTGCCGCCGGCGAAGAACGGCGACTACGCCTGGATCCAGCACATGATCTCGACGATGGATGAGAACGACGGACGTGTCGGCGTTGTCATGCCGCACGGCGTGCTCTTCCGAGGCGGCAAAGAGGCCGTCATTCGGGAGCAGCTGGTCCGCAGCAACCTTCTTGAAGCGGTCATCGGCCTGCCGAACAACCTCTTCTACTCGACCTCCATCCCCGTGTGCCTGCTCATCTTCCGTTCGAAGAAGGCCGCGGCTCGCATTGACAAGGTGCTGTTCGTCGACGCGAAAGCCCGTTACGCACCCGGCAAGAACCAGAACAGCATGTCGGACGACGACATCGACGTGATCACCACCGCCTACCAGGCCGGCGTCGACATTGACGGCGAAAACGGCTTGTCGCTGCGCCTCGTCGATCTGACCGAGATCGAAACGAACAGTTTCGACCTGAACATCGGTCGGTACATCAGGGGCGAAACGGCTGTCGAAGCGAACGTCGACGAAGCGATCGTGCTGATGCGCGAAGCACAGGAACGACTCGCAGCGGCACAGACTGCGCTCGACGAGCGGATGAAAGCGGCGGGGTTCGATGCGTGAGGGCGGCCGGAGGCTCGCGGATGTCCTCACGCAGGTTGATCGACCCGTGGCGGTGTCGAGCGTCGACTCTGTCCCGTACGCCGGCGTGCGTTGGTACGTGGGCGGGGTGTACGAACGCGAGGTTGTGCCTGCATCGATGGTGAAGTCTAAGTCCCTGTCGCGGATCGAGACGGGCGACATTGTCTACAACAGAATGTGGGCGACGAAAGCCTCTTTCGGCGTCGCGGGCGATGACGTCGATGGGTGTTTAGTCACCAACGACTTCCCGGCGTTTCGCGCTGACCCGAACCAGGCAGTGTCCGACTACATCGGTTTGTTGTTCGAATCGAAGAGCTTCCAGGAGAGCGCGGCGGCTCGAGCGACCGGCACGACCGAGCGCAGGCGGCTCAAGGAGGCCGACTTCCTGGACATCACCGTCTATCTCCCGCCCCTCGCCGAGCAGCGTCGCATCGTCGATCTGATCGGCGCGGTGGATGGCGCGATCGAGGCGGCGGATGAGGTGGCTGAGACCACGGCTGCCACCTACGAGGCCGCGCTACAAACGATCAGTAGCTCCCTATACCCGAGAGTGACGGTGGGTGACGTCCTGCTCGTCGCGAAGGCTGGAGGAACTCCATCGCGGAAGGCCGCGGACTACTTTGGCGCGGGAACGCCGTGGCTGAAGTCGGGCGAGGTGGACAACCCCGCCATCGTCTTCGCCGAGGAGTCCATCACTGAGGCGGGGCTGCGCAACTCGTCCGCCTGGATCGCCCCGGCGGGATCGACCGTCGTCGCGATGTACGGGCAGGGGAACACCAAGGGCACCGCGGGCTACCTCGAACGGCCCATGGCGATGAACCAGGCGGTGATCGCGCTCGTGCCCGACACCGAGCTCATCGACAGCCGGATGCTCTTCCACGCGATGCGGTCCCGCACGGTGTCCCTTCGGCAGAAGGCCATCGGCGCCGCCCAGCCCAACTTGAGCAAGTCACTTGTGATCGGCGAGGAGATCGGCCTCCCTGAGAGGGGCGCGCAATCCTCCCTCGCCGGCACACTTGACTCGATGCTGGACCAGTCCAGCGCCGCCACTGACCTCGCCACCTCCCTCCGCTCCCTGCGCTCGAATCTCCTCACCGCGCTGCTCACCAGCGAGCATGAGATTCCTGCGTCGTACGATGTTCTTCTGGAAGGCGCCGCCTGATGGTGTTCTCGGAAACCTCGACTGTGCAAGCGGCGATGATCGCCGATCTGGTGGCTGCCGGCTGGACTCACACGCCCAGCGCCGTACTCGCTCGCGAGCACGACAGCGTGCTGATCGAGTCCGAGTTGACGGATGCAATCAAGCGACTGAACCCGGCGTTCGCCGACGACGCTGATCGTGTTGATGCCGTCACGACGTCGCTGCGGCTGCTGCTAGTGAACTCGGGTGACTTCGGGCTGATGAACGCCAACGAGGAGTTCACCGCCTGGCTTCGCGGTCGGCGGACAATCCCATCCGCTGAGGGCGGGCTTGATGAGCCGGTTCGGCTGATCGACTTCGACAACCCGGGCGCGAACACGTTCGTCGTCTCCGACGAGGTCACCTACGGGATCCCGGGTAGCAAAGCACGATTCGACATCGTCCTGTGGGTGAACGGCATCCCGCTGGCCGTCGGTGAGACGAAGACTCCGGTCGATTCGAAGAAGTCGTGGGCACATGCCGCGAAGGACATCCGCGACAGGTACGAGGTGGAACGTCCGCGCTTCTTCGTGCCGAACGTGTTGTCGTTCGCCTCCGAGGGGCGCGAGTTCCGGTACGCGCCGATTCAGACGCCGCTGGACCGGTGGGAGCAGTGGGGCAGCACGCGAGTCGATGCGAATCTCGACGGCTGGCCGCGAGTGCAACTGTCCGTCGCCGGCCTGCTGAGCCCGACGGTGCTGCTATCGATTTTGGAGCACTACGTCGTCTACGAACGTGATGGCGCGGCAGCAGTGAAGATCGTCCCCCGTTACTTCCAGCATGAAACAGTCGAAGCAATCGTCGGCCGGGTCGTTACCGCATCGCCTCGCCGCGGGCTGATTTACCACACGCAAGGTTCGGGGAAGACGTTGGCGATGTCGTGGGCTGCTGCTCGCCTCATCCACGAGCCGGCGCTGAACAACCCGACGATCGTTGTAATCGCCGACCGGTCCCAGCTGGTGCGGCAGACGTACGACCAGTTCCTGTCTACCGGCACACCACGGCTGAACGAAGTGGCGTCATCCGCGCAACTGAGGGAGCTGCTGCGGTCCGAGCAACGCGGCGTGCTCTTCACCACCATCCACAAGTTCCGCGACGCCGCCCTGCTGTCCGAGCGGGACAACATTGTGGTCCTCATCGACGAAGCGCACCGCACCCAGGAAGGGCTGCTCGGAGAGCAGATGCGCGCCGCCCTGCCGAACGCCTATCTGTTCGGCTTCACCGGAACGCCCATCGCAGACCTGGACCGGAACACGTTCAAACTTTTCGGCTTCGAAGGCGACCCCGACTACTCACTGAACACCTACAACTCGGACCGGTCGATCGCCGACGGCACGACCGTGCCGATGCGGGTCTCTTCCCGCATGGTGGAGTTTCGGATCGACAAGGCGGCACTCGATGCGGAGTTCGACGCTCTGGCGGAAGCCGAGGGGCTCGACGACGTCGATAAGGAAAAGGTGGCTTCGAAGCTGTCGAACGTCGCCACCCTCCTGTCGAACCCGGAACGTATCCGCGCCGTCTGCCGCGACATCCTCGACCACTTCTACACAACCATCGATCCGCTGGGTATGAAGGCGCAGATCGTCGTCTACAACCGGGAGATGTGCGTCTCGTACCATCGCGAGCTCGTCACGTTGCTTGCCGAACGCGGCGAAGATGAAGCGGCGGTCATCATGAGCGCCCAGGGCAAGGATGACCCGGCGGACTGGGACGAGTATCGGCTGAACGAATCGCAGGAGGAGTCGATCCTGAATCGATTCCGCGCGTTCGGTGACCCGATGAAGTTCCTGATCGTCACCTCGAAGCTTGGCACTGGGTTCAACGCCCCCATCGAAGGGGTGCTGTACCTCGACAAGCCGATGAAGCTCCACACGCTGTTCCAGACGATCACCCGTACCAACCGGCCCTGGTCGAACCCCGTCACTGGTCAGAAGAAGGCGTACGGTCTCGTCGTCGATTACATCGGCCTCGGCGACGGGTTCGCGCGTGCGATGACGCCCGGCAACCCCGACGCAGCACAACGCGACATCGACCTTCATGGGCTTATCGACGTGTTCAACGCGGAGCTCGACAACATGCTCGACCGGTTCGCCGGCATCGACCGGGACGACATGAGTATGGAGTCGCTCCAGGCCTCTCTGAGCCGTGTACCCCCGGGTGAGACCCGTGAGCGCTTTGCGGCGCAGTTCATGCTGTTGCAGAGCCTGTGGGAGACCATCTCGCCGAACACTCGGCTCGAACCCCGAAAGGCTGAGTATCGCTGGCTGGCCAAGGTCTATCAGGCCGTAACTCCAACCGACGACTCAGCGCTGCTCTGGGATCGAATCGGCTACAAGACTCTCGAACTTGTCTACTCGAACATCGCAGGCGTCGCGGTCCGGAACCCCAAGGTGACGGTCCAAATCGCCGATTCCCGAACGATCGAGCGGCTCGTCGAGGAAGGCCTTCTCGACCCCGACGACACCGAGACGATCACGAAGCCTGCGGCGGAGGTCGTCGACGGAATCATGTCCCGGCTCCGCAGTCGCCTGGCCGGGCCAAACGGTCGACACGTCATCTATCGAGGTCTCGCCGAACGCCTCGAACGGCTCCGCGCTTCAGAGCTGGCGCGCGCGACGGACTCGATCGAGTTCCTTCGCGAGCTGTTCTCTCTGGCGAAGGATGTACGGGTGGCGGAACTCGCGGAAGATTCAGGCGGAGCCGCTGGACTCGACCTGCTCCCGGACCCGAACATCGGCGCTCTCACGCAGATTTTCGAGGAGTTCAAGCCTGCGGACACGCCAGTCATCGTCGGCGACATCGTGGCGGAGATTGACCGAATCGTCCGGCAGGTCAGGTATCCGGGATGGGTTGCACATGACGCCGGGAAGCGAAATGTGCGCAAGGCGATCCTTCAGGTTTTCCGGACATTCCGACTTCCGCTTACGGGGGAGCCGCTCGAGAGCGCATACCGCTACGTCGAAAGTCATTACTAGTCGAGATGGGAATGCTCCCGCCGACGACGGGCGGCGGCACGATAGAGGACATCGTCCGCATGCTTGGCGATGGAGATTGGGCAAGATCCGGCCAGATTGATGCCACTCGGAGCGGGTGTCTAGGCCCCTCGGGCCGGCAGGGCCTCAGATGACTAAGCCGAATAGTTCCGGAGCACAGCAATGGGAGGCACCATCTCTCCGCTCGACTCAGCTCGATGTCCTGGCCCACGTCTACAGCAACGCAGTCGACTGCGGCGTCGCGCCGATCAACGTGCCTAGCTCAGCGCTGTAGACGAAAAGGAGCATCTCCGTCGCAACTGCGAACGAGATTGCTTCGGGGGTATACCCGGCGCTCGTGAAGAAGTACCCGCGCTTCCCTCTGGAGGTCGCGACGCCGAACAACTCGCGTACCTCAACGACGCCTACTTTGCCCTTGTAGTGCTTTACCTGCGCCACAGTGGACGCGGAAGTCACGTCAATGCCACCATCGGAACGCTCGGGTGTCACCTCGGCGTCCAATACGCCAAGGTGGCGCATCCAGTCGACAACGAGCAGTTCCGCGCCGCGAGGTGACACTCCGAAGGGCAGCGGCTTCGGGGCGGGGTTCGGTCGGCTGCGAGCTAGCGCTGTGCGGGCCTGTATCGCAGCCTCCTGCTGGGCCGCTTGCTCTGCGAAGTGGCGCTTGCGGTCTTGTTCCATGCGGTGTTCGAAGGGTGCTAGGAACGAGTCGATCCTCTCGAGGATCTCGTTCCTGAGCTGATCCTCGTCAAGCGGGAGTAGAACAGTGCCATCCGCGGGGCTGTTGCCGTCGCCCTGTCGCCACTCATCAGCCATTTTGAGCATAGTTGCGGCAAAAATGTCGTCGACTGGGCGGCTATAACCGCTGAGTTCACGAGGTAGCTTGACGCTGGAATAACCAGAAGGATCGTGTCGCCGGTGAACTACAAGCTCCCAGCTCATGAGGTGTTGCTGGATCCGCCTCCAGCGCCTGTTGAGGGTGTAGAGGCTGAGCAGATCAAGAGCCTCGAAAGTAGGCTTGTGAATGGCGCCACTTCGATACGCGTCGACCGCAATGGTCGCCAGCTCGTCAACGGCGACGTCAATCTCTTTGGGCGTAAGTAGCGTTCTCCGAAGATTCGTCATTGCTGCGTGCGCAAACAGCGCCGATCCCTTCACCCTCGTCCTACTCATCAATGGTATCCAGTCACCTAGCCTCAGACCCCCTGCCCCGGCGACGGGACTCGGGAGTGGACCACAACCTGGGAAAGAAGCCCAGTCAATGTCCGCAAACCTTCGATAGCGGACGCCCCCGCGGGTGCCGCGGACGACTTGCGCCGTCCCGGTCATGTTGAGTCCCAGAACTCGGGTCCAAAAGCAGTGTGGCGTGAGGACCGATTGCGGACGCATCGTCATAGCTCCAACAGGGGCATCGGTGGGGCCGGCGGGCGCGGTTGGGGTCACTGCGAGCGCCACCCCGGCCCATGCCTCGGGGAGAGGACGCCGCGGTTCCGCGCGCACCGCGTGTGACGGACAGCACCGGCCGCTTGGACCTCGTCTTCGAGCGGTTGTTCGCGGAGGTCGCACCAGCCAGCGCGGGTCCGCGTCGATGGCGTCGTGACGTCCGGGGTGTCGGGAGGGCCGACGTATCGAACCTCCTCGGGCGCGGGTGGCGCGGGCACGAATGGCGGTGTCGGACCCATGGGCGAACGCCACACTGTCCGGTCCGAGAGAGGCTCGCTACGGGGCTTCGGCTCCGAGGCGGCCCGAGCCCTGCGCTCGGCCGTCCGTGCCGCGCACAAGGCCCTCGGCCTAGTGGCCTCATCGTCGGCGCGGACGCTCGTAATGTCCGCGCTGCCTTCGCGGCCAGACCCGCCGGAGGATCTCCGGTGCCAGAGTTCTTCTACAGAGAGGCCGCCCCTTCACTGTGCAGACATGGTCTGCGGATGCGATGGAGCGGCGGTACTCACCCAACGTTCTCATCGAGCCGTTGCTCCCAGTAGGCAAGCGTTGACAGATCGAGGTGGAGCGCTCGAGCCGCCTGGGACCGAGTGGCCCCTCGCGAAATCATTCGTCGAGCTTCGAGAACCTCCCCGAATCGCCGCGACTGGAGCGCCAGGCGCTTCCGCTCCCTTTCGGCGAACCTGCTCCGCTGGCGCACCTGAGCCGAGAGTGAACTGTCGACGGAGAACGTCGAGTCGGGTATGTCGCCCGGATCGACCTCGACGAACAGCGACGACAACCGGAGGATCGGGTGACTGGGGTCGAGCTCTCGGATGACTGCTTCGAGGGCGCCGATCCGCTTGTACAACCCGTTCCGCACGAAAGCTTCGACAGCGTTCGCTCGAGCGCCGATTCCCGCCAGATGGGATGGCTCGGCGCATGCGCGGTTTTGGCATCTGTGGTGCACTGCAGGGAAGTCGCTGAGGTCCCCTGGAAAGTCCGCGGCGCCCCACGCAACCAGGCGATGGATGGAAACGATCGGTCCGCGTAGTGCCCTGCCGTACCCCAGTTCAGAGCGAGCGCCGTTCCACACAAGGCAGCCGGAGGACAGTCGGGTGCTGCGGCCGTGCACAGCTTCCATGAGCAGGTCGAAGTCCCGGGAGACCATGGCGCGGCGCAAGGGCGACCATCGGGCCGGCGTGTGGGGGTAGGCGGAGTTCTGCATACCGGCTCTATGCGCGGCATCTTCGATGCGAGCGGAGTGAGCCGGTGCCGCGCATAGAAGAGGCATGGACAACAACTGCCTCACCGAATGCACGCCGGAGCCCTGCCCCACGCCTCGCGAGCAGATATTTGCGATGGATCCGGGAGCTCGCTTCGGGCACGCTCAGATGCCCGGACAGGTCGATCGGATGGTCGTCGTGATGAGTACCAAAGTCAGCGTTCTCGACCTGGTAGCGCTGCGCCGTATCGCAGCCTCCATCGGCTACGAAATGCACTTGGCGGGGAGCGCGATCGCGGCTCCGGGGACCGCGCGATCGGCTGCATGGTTCGTGCAAGAAGAAGGGCTCGAGGATCACGCACTAGACGGCTCGGACGGTGCTGTTTCCTCGGCTGCGGAAGAGGTGCTTCAGATCGCCGCGTGAGGTGATCACTTGCGCGTTCGCATCCCGCACGAAGCGTCGGAACGAGGGTCACGGCTCCGGGCATCTGGCGGCGCAGTATGCGCCTGGCGGTGGCGCCCAACTGGCCCGCGGAAAAGACTCGACTGGGTGGAGACTCGTCTTGGGGGCAGCGCCCAATATCGCCCATCCCTGTTCCGGCCGCGCTCCGATCTCACTGGTCACATTCCTCACCCCCGTCGGGGCTTGGTTGTGCCTGCGTTCTCCTGAACGCTTCGCGTTCAGCCCTTCACGTCTGCGGTGCAGCCGTTCAGGGGCTCCGCCCACAAGGTGTGGGCGTCGCGCAGCCGGGGCCACTTGAGGTGTCCTTGTCCGGCTGCCGGCGTGCGACGGTGTCGCCCGCCGCGCGCGTGGTCCGGCGGCCGTCCATCGCGATGCGATGCCCGCCCGCCTCAGTCCTCGACGACGTCACCTCAGCCGTCACGCTTCGCAGTGCCCGCAGGGTGTCTCCGCCGCGTCGAGCTCGCATCGAATCCGCACCGTCTGCGATGCGTTCCCGCGGCGTGCATGCGGGTGTCGTCGATGACCGAGCTTCGCCTGCACACCGCACCACTTCCGAGTCGAAGACGTGACGACCTTCGTGGCGGCTTCGGCTCGGGCGGCACCGTCATCGACGGGGACGCAGCGTGTGGACCACTCGTCGGATGCGCTTCGCCTACAGGTCGGCTTCGATCCGTGCGCGCCGCCACCGCAGGTGGCGGGACACCATCCCGGCGACGCTGCAGACATCGCATCGGACACGCCGCGCGCAGCGCGGGACGTGAGCATGACGGACACCTCGAGACATCGCACCGGCCACGCCGCCGCGAAGCGGCGGGCATCACGGCTGCGAAACGTGAGCGTGCAGGACACGAGGAGGGGACGCCGTCGACGCCGCAGGCGGAGACGGGAGAACACGGATCGGCACCACGAAGAGCGCGCCTCGCGCACGCCGCCGCGCAGCGGCGGTCCGGCATCGCTACGCTCCCGTCCCGCCTCGCGCGTCGACGACGCGGCCGCAACCGCAGGGCGCGGCCGGAGGGCGTGGAGACACCGTCGAGATCACACACCGTGCGCGCGCCGCAGGCGGCGAGCGGCCCGAAGGGCCGCGAGCTCTTCTAATGGCCCACGCCCGCCAACCCCCACCTCGGCTCGCGGCTACCGCCGGGGGCAGGTCGCTACCGCGACCGACGCTGCGCGGGCCGACGTCCGTCGGGCGCTACCGCGCGGGGACAGGCACACGGCGGCGGACATGACGGCGGCGCACGTCAGGACTTGATGGTCGGACATTTCCCGTCGTGGAATGTCCCGGTGTCCGAGGCCGATGTCTCGAGACAGATGTCCCGCCCGGACAGTGTCCCGGGTATAGCGGGACGGCCCGTAGATGAAGGCGCCCGTCTCCCGGTTGACTGTGGTGATCCAGACGTAGCCGGTGCCGGACCTGTCGTCGAGGAAGCAGGTCAGCCGGCCTTGACCGTCGCCGCGGTCGCCGAGACTGGGGCAGGTGACCGCCTTTTCGCTTACGTCGCCGACGGCAACAGTGAAATCGAGGACTGTCGTTGCGCGGGTCAGGCTGTTCACCTCGACGAAGGCGACGTCAACGACTACGGCTGAGGTGACCTGTTCGGAGTCGCGTACTGCGGCGACCTCGACCGTCCGGCTGCCAGCCGACGGACACATCGCGCTTGTAGAGCAGGGAGGGGGGCATGGGTAGTCCACGCCCAGGATTTGGGCGGCGTCAAGACTTCCCGAGCTCGATGACCGCGATAATCAGCTGTAGCGCGCTGAAGCCGATGACGAGCCAGACGCTGGCCCAGGCCGCCCTTGCGCTGTTTTCCGCCGTGCGCTGACTCTCCCGAGCTTGTGCGGCGGTTGCCTTCGCGGCTTCCGTGGCCTCCCGCGAGATCGCGACCGACTCGACCATCACCTCGAGTATCGACTTCAGGTGAACCGCCTGAGTCTCCGCCCGGTCGTTGAGTTCAGCGAGTTGGTCGGCAGTGGGCGGCAAAGCTGGATCGAAGTCAAGGTCCGCCATCCGCTGAAGCGCAGGGTCGACCGGCGGCACGAGCGCCGCACTCTTCTCTGCAATATCGGAGAACAACGACCGGTCAAAAACGTTCTTCGGCATCAGGTCCTTGAACAGCTTTTCGGCGCCGATCGCCTTGGAGAGCACTTCCTCCACGCCGGACTTCATCGACAGCCCGGCGAAGGCATTCCTGATTACCTCGTCGCGCTCGGCGTCGGTGCGCCTTGGCTTGGCCTCGCCGTCGATGATGATCGTGGATGCGTCGCCCTCCGGCGCGTCTTCGACGTCTCCGTTCTCGGCGTCGCTCACTTCGCCGTCAGTGTCGCTCACTTCGCCGCCAATGACGCGCGCGTCGTCGACCAGGTCGTCTTCGCTGTGGTCTGGCCGATCGTCGCGCTCGCTCATTTGCTCATTCTGCCTGCCCGTTCCGACGCCGCCGCGTTACCAGTCTCAGTGCACCTCGAACGCCTGCAGCCGAGAGGCAGGAGCGCCAGTGGACACATTGGCGTCCAAGTGCTCATCGACATCGGTGGTGTCGACCTTCCAGTCGAGTGCGACGACGCGGAGCGCGTTGTCGACGAGCCGCAACTGCGAGCTAGGAACGTCCTCGACGGCGCGCTTTTCCAAGCACCTCGACTCTCTGAAGATCTCCGCCGTTGTGTCGCTCCGCAGGCTGAGCAAATGCGGGGCATGTCCGAGAGTCCGGCCAAAACCGAAGTGCCCGCATAGAGGCAACGTGGGCGCGCTAAACGGCGCACCTTGCACCCGCGGAAGCGGGGCACCTCACAACCGGAAGGTCTCTACAGATGCACACCATCGCCATCGCCGCTCACGGCGCCACCCGCGACAAGTCCTCGATCATGCCGATGCTGCGGACGTCGAGCGCGGACGCGCTCACCGAGCTCCTCGCCGCTACCCTCACCGCCAACGGCCTGTCGAGCCTGGCCATCGAGGGCGACGACGTCATCGAGGTCTACGGCAAGGGCTTCGAGCTCGACCTCAAGCACCTCCGGGCGAGCGGGCCGAGCTCGGTGACCTCGATCAAGCTCGAGCTCCTCCCCGACAACCAGCGCAAGACGGTCGAGCTCCGCGACGCCGTGTTCGTCGCGTCCGTGAAGATCGCCGTCACGCTGAGCCGCTTCTTCGGCGTGCCCGTCGAGATCCGATCGGTGCCTCACTGGACCTAGCGCCCATAGAGGGGGCTCCTCGGGCGCGAGGAGCCCCCGCGTCCGCCGTGTCCGCGCGGATGCACTAGCGGATGGTCTGGGCCGATCGGTCGAAGTTTGGCTTGCTTCGGGACCGACTCCCTTGCCGGCTCGACGCTGACGCTCGACGAAGGGATGCGCCGCTGCGTGGCTTTCGGTATACCTCTGGCTGATGCCGTGTTCGCGGCGACCGCGGCACCGGCGAGAGCCATCGGCCGCCGAGATCTCGGGTCGCTCGCTCCAGGCATGCCTGCGGACGTCGTCCTCTGGGACGACGACCTCGTCGTCTCGTACGTCTGGCAGGGCGGCTCTCTCACCGAGCCTGCCTAAGCCCCACCACGGGCCGAGTGCGCGGCGGTTTACCTCGAGACGCGCGGACGCTCAGCTAGAGATACCCCGCCGGACTCCCGCGCGGGCCGCTCTTCACTCATGCTCGCCCCCACGTGTGAGATCCACCAACCGGAGCAACCCAACTCGGACCATGCAACTCAGCATGTGGTCGATGCGGGCGGGGTAACCACGAACGCCGCTGACGACTCGTGCGATCTTGTCGGACTGACCTCGAAGAGCGCGTCGAGCTCATCGCCACGGAGTGCTCTCGTGACCAGGAAGATCGGCGGCAATGAGTCAGGAAGCGCCGGCAGGGACGAGGGCGATCGCGCCCAGACGTCCAAGCTCAAGAGTCCTGACCGTGCAAGGAGCGGCCAGTGACGCATCCGAAGATGGAACACGGCGCACAGGCCCACCGCGACAGCTTTATCGCGGATGCTCCCGCGCGTCTGCCCGACCGCTGCCGCGACTGCCGTCACGACGGCGCTCGGCGTCGACGCGAGTCGCGGTTCGCTATCGGCGCCGGGAAGCAGCACCTCCACCGCGAAGACACTCATGGCATGGACCAATCCCCGCCCACCTCCCACGTCGTCCAGGTCGCGAGACCCTCGCGGCGGAGTAGGCGTAGGAGAAGATCGGGGCACGCTGCAGGGAGCAACACCCTTGTGTCCGTATATCTCGGCCTCGCCAGTCGTCTCAGCCGCTCGAACTCATCTCCACGCGGTGGGTCGGTGATGGCGAAGATCACCGGCAGCTCAGAGGGCAACTCAGGTACCTCGGCGAGCGATCCAACAGCGAGCGGCACCTCATCCGGGTACGGCAGCGCGCCGGGTCGACCGTCCCAGCTGTCCCGGAGATAGCGCGCCGCCTCAATCGCGACGTGACGGAACGCCTCCAGGTGTCCAGAGAGGTGCGGGCTCGTTCGTTGACCGGCCCGCGCCGCGAAGTAGCGGAGCAGCCCGATCTCGCTGCCGTCCTCTAGCCAGACAAGTTCCTCCTGGTCACCGGACTGCAACGCGAAGTCCTCGATGACTGCGGCGGGCTTCTTCATGACACGCCTATGCGCGGCAAGAGCCATTGGAGTGACCCGTCCGCCGCTCCGGCTGCCCGACCGATGCCCGCATAGAGGGCTGGTGCGGGCGGAAACAGCCCGCCGTAAGCCAGCCCCGAGCTGTGCCGCGCATAGACGGGAAGCCGGAAAGGACCCACCATGACCAGCATGACCATCACCTCCGAGGTGACGCCGAAGTTCCTCAAGCTGAAGGACCTCGCGGACCGCTGGAGATGCTCACCGAAGACCCTGCACAACCACCTGTCGGACCGTCGGCCGATGCCCGTCGCCGTGCGCCTTCCCGGCGGGCTGCGCTTCGCGCTCGAGGACGTGGAGCGGTTCGAGATCGACCAGAGGGGAGCCTGACGATGGCCCGACCTCGACTTCAACCAGGCGAGCACGGGTCGATCAGCGTCCGTCTCAACCCTTCCTCGGCCAGTTCATCGACGAAGTGGAAGGCGTCCGCGCGCCACCGCGATGGGATGACAGGCGTCGTCGCCCAGCGGTCCGCCACCGGACCGACGCAGGCCGAGGCGCGTCGTCGACTGCTTGCACGCCTGGAGGAGTCGGCTGGCGCTCGCAATGAGGCCAGGACGATGACGTTGCAGGCTGCGGCGCGTGAGTGGCTGGAAGCTACCGCGAAGCTCGGTCGATGGCAGCCGACAACGCTCGGCACCTACCGCCGGGCGATCGAGTCGGGGCTCTCACCTGTCGCGGGGCTCAGCCTCGCCGAAGCTTCCGCGAACCCCCGAGCGATTCGCACATTCATCCGCGACCTGGCGCTTGAATCGAAGACGCGGGGCCGCCGCATGCGAACGATCCTGCGGCAGACGTTCGCCTGGGCGGTGGATGAGGGTCTGATCTCGGGCACAAACCCCGTCGCGAGCGTCGCGATGCCTCGCACTGACCCGACTACGGCCAAGATCGTGGAAGCTGTCGACCTCGCCGAACTGCTGCGGGTTGCAGACCTCGGCCCTTGGTACGTGTCCGCTGGGGTGCGCGTGATGGTGGGTGCCGGGCTCCGCATCGGAGAGACGCTCGCGTTGCGAGTCGGCGATGTCGCCTTCGTCGATGGCGGGTTGGTCCTTTCCGTCGCCGGGTCCGTGATCGAGCCTGACGGCGAGCCCGTCACGCTTCGCGATGGTCGTGCGAAGTCGAACTCTTCGCTGCGCCGGCTGTACGTCGGCGGCGTGGCAGCCGAGGCGCTGCTCGCGCTCGTCAGCCGAGCCGGCAGCGACCCTTCCGCGCTGCTGTTCGCTGGCCGCGGCGGGGTCGTGAAGAGCCCGAGGAACTGGCGACGTGCTTGGCGCGCCGTACGGTCCCAGAGCCCGGTGACAGAGAAGGTTCACCCACACCAGCTGCGGGCAACCTACGCCACCCTGTCTATCCGGGAGGGCGGATGGTCCGCCGAGACGACGGCGGGGGCCCTCGGGCACGCCGGCACGGCGGTGCTGTTCGCGCACTACTTTCGGCAGGCGCCCATCCGCGGCCTGCCGAGCCCGAGCTCCGCTCCCTCGGCGCCACAGGCAGAAATCACTTCCTGAACTGGCGCGAGAATCCCAAAGGAGCACTCCCCGGGCAAGACCAACGGTCGCAGTTCGCGGACAAACATCACCTGCGTGGATGGCCCGCGCTCACCGCACTACGAGATCGGCCTCGATCGCGCCCGTCGCGCGGCGCAAGGCGGGGAGGACCCGCTCCAGCTCCGACTCGACGTCGTCGGTTCGAGCCGTCGACACGTTGACCGCAGCGAGAACCGTGCCGTGTGCGTCTCGGACGGGTGCTGCAATGGAGCGAAGCCCCTCCTCCAACTCGCCATCAACGACGGCATAGTCGGCAGCGCGAACCTTCCGGATCTCATCGAATAGCGCTGAGCGATCAATGATCGTGCTGCGCGTGTATGCGCGAATCTGAGTGCCGGCGAGAGCGGCGGACATGTCGTCATCGGACTGCGCGGCGAGCAGCACGCGCCCCAGTGATGTCGCCCATGCGGGGAATCGCGTGCCGATCGTGATGTTGACGCTCATGATGCGGCGCGTGGGCACCCGGGCGACGTAGACGACGTTCGTGCCGTCGAGAACCGCGAGCGACGTCGACTCGTCGACCTCGCGCGAGAGCCGTTCGAGGTGCGGCTGCGCGATCGCGGGCAGCGACAGTGACGAGAGGTAGCTGTAGCCGAGCTCGAGCACGCGGGGCGTAAGCGCGAATGTGCGGTCGCTCGTCCGCACGTAGCCGAGCGAGACGAGCGTCATGAGGAAGCGGCGGGCGGCGGCGCGCGGTACGTCGGCACGCGCGGCGACTTCGCTCAGCGTGAGCTCGGCGTGGTCGGCGTCGAAGGCGCGAATGACCGCGAGGCCGCGAGCGAACGACTGGACGAAGTCGCCGCTAGGCTCGCCATCCGCCGCCCCGCCCGCGTCTGAGGGGTCAGCGGCGGCGGCGGGCTCGGCGGTCATGCGCTCATCTTTCCAGAACGACCGCGAGGCCCTGGCCGACGCCGATACACAGGGCGATGACCGCGACGCCGCCGCCGCGACGCTTCAGCTCATGGGCTGCGTGGCCGATGATGCGGCCGCCCGAGGCTCCGAGCGGGTGGCCGATGGCGATCGCGCCGCCGTGGATGTTCACGCGCTCGGGGTCGAGCTCGGGCCAAAGGCGGATGCACGCGAGCGACTGCGACGAGAAGGCCTCGTTGAGCTCGACGAGGTCGACATCGGCCCACGTGCGACCGGCCCGGGCGAGCGCCCGGTTGGCGGCCTCGACGGGGGCGACGCCGAACACGTCGGGGTCGTTGCCGAACGCGGCGCGGCTGGCGATGCGCGCAAGGGGCTCGGCATCGAGCGCACCCTCGCCGCCCAGCAGCACGGCCGACGCGCCGTCGTTGATCGATGAGGCGTTGCCCGCCGTCACGGTGCCATCGGCCGCGAAGAGGGCCTTGAGCCCCGCGAGGCGCTCGAGCGTCGTGTCGGCGCGGATTCCCTCGTCGCGCGTCAGCTCGTGGCCGGGCACCTGCACGGTCTCGCCGTCGTAGGCGCCGGTCTCCCACGCCGCGGCTGCGAGGGCGTGGCTGCGCAGGGCGAAGGCGTCCTGGTCGTCGCGGCTGATGCCGTAGATCGTGGCGAGCTTCTCGGCGGACTCGCCGTTCGAGATGGTCCACTCCTTCGGCAGCGCACGGTTGATCATGCGCCAGCCGATGGCCGTGTTCCAGAGGGTCGGATTGCCAATCGCGGGGTACGGCTTCGGCGACTTCTCGAGCACGTAGGGCGCGCGGCTCATCGACTCGACGCCGCCGGCGAGAATCACGTCGGCGTCACCCGACTCGATCGCGCGCGAGCCCTGGATGACCGCGTCGAGCGACGAGCCGCACAGGCGGTTGATCGTCGTGCCGGTGACGGACGTCGGGAAGCCCGCGAGCAGCGCGCCGAAGCGTGCGACGTTTCGGTTGTCCTCGCCTGCCTGGTTCGCGTCGCCGAAGACGACGTCGTCGATGCGAGCGGGGTCTAGGCCCGTGCGCTCGACGGAGGCGCGCATCACGGTCGCGGCGAGGTCGTCGGGGCGCACGTCGGCGAGCGCCCCTCCGGCCCGGCCGAACGGGGTGCGTACGGCGTCGTACACGAAGCTCGCGGTCATCGGGACTCCTCGTCGGTGGTGGCCTCGTCGACCATGGTCAGGGTCAGGCCGGTCAGCTGGCGCAGCTCGTCGAGCGTCGTCGTGCAGAACAGCTCCCGCACGGCGAAGCCGTCGGGCGTCACGTCGAACACGGCTCGGTCGGTGTACACGCGCGTGACGCAGCCGACCCCGGTGAGCGGGTACGTGCAGGTCTCGACGAGCTTTGACTCGCCGCCCCTGGTGAGGAGGTCGGTCATGACGTAGACGTCTTTCGCGCCGATCGCCAGATCCATCGCGCCGCCGACCGCGGGGATCGCGTCGGGCGTACCCGTCGACCAGTTGGCGAGGTCGCCCGTCTGCGACACCTGGAAGGCGCCGAGGATGCAGAGGTCGAGGTGCCCGCCGCGCATCATGCCGAACGAGTCGGCGTGGTGGAAGTACGCCGCCCCCGGCAGCTCGGTGACGGCGAGCTTGCCGGCGTTGATGAGGTCGGGGTCGACGTGGCCCGGTGCCGGCGCGGGGCCCATGCCGAGCATCCCGTTCTCGGTGTGGAGGATGACCTCCGAGCCGAGCGGCAGGTGGTCGGCGACGAGCGTCGGCGCCCCGATGCCGAGGTTGACGTACGCGCCGTCGGGGATGTCCGCGGCGACGCGACGAGCGAGGCCGTCGCGATCGAGACGATCGGTCATCGGTGGCCTCCAACGGTGTCGGTGGCGGCGGAGTCGACGAGCGGCTCCCCCTGCAGGTCGACGCCGCCGACGAACCTTCCGTCGCGCAGCCAGCGGCGATTGCCGACTGCGACGACGCGATCGACGAAGATTCCCGGCGTCACGATCGCCTCGGGGTCGAGGGTGCCGAGCGGCACGATCTCATCGACCTGCACGACCGTGGTGCGCGCGGCGGTCGCCATGATGGGGCCGAAGTTGCGCGCGGTGCGGCGGTAGACCACGTTGCCCCAGCGGTCGGCGCGCAGCCCGCCGATGAGGGCGACGTCGGCGCGGAGGGGGTGCTCGAGCAGGTAGGTGCGGCCGTCGATCTCGCGATGCTCCTTGCCCTCGGCGAGGGGCGTGCCGACGGCGGTGGGCGAGTAGAAGGCGCCGATCCCGGCTCCCGCGGCGCGGATGCGCTCGGCGAGGTTGCCCTGCGGCACGAGCTCGAGCTCGAGGCGGCCCTCGCGGTAGGCGCGGTCGAAGTGCCACGAGTCGGTCTGGCGCGGGAACGAGCAGACGACCTTGCGCACGCGGCCCTCGGCGATGAGTCGCGCGAGACCGAGGTCGCCGCCACCCGCGTTGTTGCTGATGATCGTGAGCTCGCTCGCCCCCACGTCGATGAGGGCGTCGATGAGCTCCACGGGCTGGCCGGCGCGGCCGAAGCCGCCGATCATCACCGTGGCTCCGTGGGTGATGTAGGCGACGGCGTCGCGGATGTCGGCGGCGGTCTTATCAATCATCAGTCGGCCGCTCCTTTCGCGTGTTCGCTCTGCGAACAGTCGTTCGTTATGCGTACATCCTAGCGGTACCGCCACTACGCCGGAAGGGATCAATGGGCGCGAAGCCGGTAGGTGGCCCTGCAACAGCGCGCATGGCCGATAGCGCTCCCCGAGAGCCGTCAATCGAAGTCGCGCGCTTGATCGAGGATCGGCCGCGCGAGTCGGAACGCGGTGTTGGCCGCCGGTACGCCCGCGTAGATCGCGCTCTGCAGGATCACCTCAACGATCTCGTCGGGAGTGAGGCCGTTGCGCAGGGCGGCGTGCACGTGCATCTCGAACTCCTCCTCGTGGCCGAGGGCGATCATCGAGCTGAGCACGGCGATCGAGCGCGAGCGACGGTCGAGGCCGGGGCGCGTCCAGATCTCGCCCCACGCGTAGCGCGTGATGAGGTCCTGGAAGTCGGCCGTCGACGGCGTCGTGCCGGCGATCGCGCGGTCGACGTGCGAGTCGGAGAGCACCTCGCGGCGCACGCGCATGCCCTGGTCGTAGCGCTCGCCGTCGCTCCGGCCGTCGCCGGCGGGGCGCGGGGGTGAGGTCGTCATGTCAGTCCTTCCGCACGGAACCGAAGAAGTCGAGCAGCGCGGCCGCGGTCGCGGCGGCGTCCTCGGCGGGGGGCAGGTGCGCCGCGCCGGGCACCATGACGGCTCGGCCTCCGGCGACGCCCCGCGCGATCTCGTCGGCCTTCGCCTCGGGCGCGACGGCGTCGTGCTCACCCCAGAGCGCGAGCACGGGCATCCGGATCTCGCCGAGCCGGCCGCGCACGTCGTAGGCGGCGAGCGCTTCGCAGCAGCGGGCATAGCTCTCGTCGTCGGCGTCCTGCAGCACGTGCAGCAGGCGGCCGCTCAGGTCGGGCGCGCGCTCCATCGAGCCGGGCGCGAACCAGCGCTGCGCGGAGGGGATGATCACCGCCGATGTCGACTGCGCGCGTACCGTCGCTGCCCGCTCGTGCCAGGCCTCGGGCGTGCCGAGCTGAGCGCCCGAGGCGACGATCGCGGCCGCGGCGACGAGGTCGGGGTGGCGCAATGCGAGCTCGAGGCCCGTCGCGCCGCCGAGCGAGACGCCCGCATAGAGGATGCGCTGCTCGCCCCGGTCGCGCAGCGCGCCGGCGAGACCGTCCGCGAGCTCGCCGACCGTGAAGGGCTCGGTCGTCGCGTGGCCGGCGCCGTGGCCGGGGAGATCCCACGCGCACACGCGATAGCGCTCGGCGAGCAGCGGCAGCGCGGTCTCCCACAGGATGGTCGAGGTGCCGAGCGACGGCCCGAGCACGAGCAGCGGGGCGCCGTCGGGCCCGACGGCCGGGGTGAGGTGGATGCTCGGGGTCGTCATCGCTGCTGGCCTCCGTCGAGCACGCGGTCGATCATGATGCCCGTCGCGCCGAGATACGCGCCCGGGTCGAGGAGCGCGGCGATGTCGACCTCGGCGAGCGCCGGCTCGGCGCGCAGCAGGCGCTCGAGGTCGGCGGCGTCGGTCGCGCGGCCGAGCAGGGCACGGGCGCGGTCGTCGCCCAGGTGCGGGGCGAGGGCGATCGCCAGGCGCTCGGCGACGAGCATGCCGCCCGAGAGCGCGAGGGTGCGCTCGATCGCGGCGCCGTCGATGACGAGCCCGGCCGTCAGAGCGCGCGCGGTGCTCGCCGCGCCGAGCGCGAGTCGCAGCAGCTCGCGCAGCGTCGACCACTCGGCGTGCCACGCGCCGTCTGGGCGCTCGTCGACCGCGAGGGCCGAGGCGGAGTGCAGCGTCGCGCCCAGCTGGGGCGCGCGCATCGCCGCCGAGCGCAGCAGCACTGCACCGACGGGATTGCGCTTCTGCGGCATCGCCGACGAGCCGCCGGGCGACGACTCGGCGAGCTCGCCGATCTCGGTGCGCGTGAGAGTCGCGATGTCGGCGCCCACGACGCCGAGCGCGTCGACGGCCTGCACGAGCGCGTCGCCGAGCTCGGTGATGGGCCAGCGAACGGTGTGCCAGGGCAGCTCGGGCGCGGCGAGATCGAGCTCGTCCGCGAAGGCGGCGACGAGACGCAGGGCGGCGGCCTCGGCGTCGGCCGGGTGGGCGGCGCGGGCGTGCTCCACGAACGCGGCGAGGGTGCCGGCGGCGCCGCCGAGCTGGGCCGGGAGCTGCTCGAGCACGACGGCGAGACGACCCCGCGCCCGCCGCACGCCGACCAGCCAGGTCGCGACGCGCATCCCCATCGTCGTCGGCACGGCGTGCTGGCCGAGCGTTCGGGCGACGACGACGCGATCGCGCTCGGTGCCCGCGAGGCCGGCGAGGGCCGCGTCGACTACGTCGAGCTCGACGATGATGCGGCCGCCCGCGCGCCGGGCGACGAGCATGAGCGCCGAGTCGACGATGTCCTGACTCGTCGCGCCCCGGTGCAGCCACTCGCGGTCGGACTCGTCGAGCAGGCCGCGCAGTCGGCTGACGAGGGGGATGACGGGATTGCCGCCCGAGACCGCAGCCTCGGCGAGGTCGTCGGCATCGATGCCGTGTCCGCTCGCGGGGTGGCCCGCCCCGAGCCACCCGAGGCGGTCGGAGACGCGCTCGGCCGCGGCCGAGGGGGCCACGTCGAGCGTGGCCCAGGCGCGCGTCAGCGCGATCTCGGCGGCGACGAGCGCGTCGAGCACGACGTCATCGCCGACGGCATCGGCCGCGCCGATCGATACGGGTGAGAGCAGACCGCGGTCGACGGCCCCGTCAGTAGGCAAAGAACACGGTCTCCTTCTCGCCCTGCAGGCGGACGTCGAAGTGGAGTCCGCCCTCGGGGGTCCGCGATGCGATGAGCGTAGCGCGCTCCTCGGGCGCGAGACCGGCCAGCAGCGGGTCAGCGGCGAGCGCCGCCTCGTCCTCCGGCAGGTACGCACGAGTATGGAGCTTGTCGGGCAGGCCGCGCGCGTAGACGACGAAGGCGAAGAAGGGCGCCTTGCCCGGCTCGGCGCCGGGGTTGCGAGTCCAGAACTCGTATCGACCCTCGTCGGTCGTGAACGCGCGGCCGAACCCGGTGAAGGTGTGGCCGTCGCGGCGGCAGGCGCCGCGAGCGCGCGGGATCGTGCCGTCGGTGTCGGCCTGCCAGATCTCGATGAGCGCGTCGGGGATGGCCGCGCCGTTGCCGTCGGTGACGGTGCCGCCGAGCACGAGCGAGCCCGGCGAGTGCGGGTGCACGATCTGGTTCATGTCGGGGTACTGCAGGCCGAAGGCGTAGAACGGGCCGACCGTCTGGCCGGGGGTCGGCGTGTGGGTGCGCGGCGGAACGTCGGTAATCAGTTCTCCTCCTCGGGCTCGAACCAGGTGGCGTCGGGGCCGTCGACGACGATGTCGAAGCGGTAGCCCATCGAGAACTCGGGGCTCGTTAGGTCGTGGTCGTAGACGCCGATGAGTCGGTCGCGATCCTTCTGGCTGCGGATCGACTGGTAGATCGGGTCGAGCGCGAAGAGCGGATCGCCCGGGAAGTACATCTGCGTGATGATGCGCTGCGTGAACGACGAGCCGAAGATCGAGAAGTGGATGTGCGCGGGCCGCCACGCATTGACGTGGTTGCGCCACGGGTACGGCCCCGGCTTGATCGTCGTGAAGCGGTAGTGTCCCTGGCCGTCGGTGACCGTGCGGCCCGCGCCCGTGAAGTTGGGGTCGAGCGGTGCGGGGTGCTGGTCGCGCTGGTGGATGTATCGGCCGGCGGAGTTCGCCTGCCAGATCTCGACGAGCTGATTGCGCAACGGGCGGCCCCACGAGTCGAGCAGGCGGCCCTCGACGGTCATGCGCTCGCCGATCGGCTCGCCCATGTGCTGCAAAGTGAGGTCTGATTCGATTGCGGCGACGTCGCGCTGACCGAAGGCCGGCGAGAGCAGCTCGATCGTTTCGGGGTCAACCAGGCGCGGGTTCTTCGTGGGGTGGCGCAGGATGCTCGAGCGGTAGGCAGGGAAGTCGTAGAGCGTGGCCGGCAACGTCTCGCCGGCGGCGATGCGGCGCTCGGCCTCTGCGTGTGCCGCGACGATCTCGGCGGTGATATCCGACTGCGGGGCCTGGTCGGGCGCGGCGAGCAGCGACTCGGGCGCGGGCGCGACCGCGGTCGGGGACGTCTGCGTCGTCATGGGGTCTCCTCGGAAGACATTGGAGCGATGTCGCGATTGTCGTCATGCGCACAGTGCGCTCGCCCCTGCTTTCCCACTCAATGGGAATCAGTGTCATTCTCAGTACATGGCCAACTCCCCCACAGGCGATTCCGTCACCGACCGCCTCGTGCGGGTCCTTGAGACCTTCACCCCGAGCCGCACCGTGCAGACGGCCGCCGAGATCGGGCGCCGGTCGGGGCTGCCGCGCTCGTCGGCGCATCGCATCGTCGGCGAACTCATCGATGCGGGGTTGCTCGAGCGCGACGATGACCGCCGCATCCGCATCGGCATGCGGCTGTGGGAGCTCGCCACGCGCTCGTCGCAGGCGCTGCGTCTGCGGCAGGCCGCGTTGCCCGCGATGGAGAGAGTGCAGGCGCGCATTCGCGAGCACACCCAGCTCGCCGTGCTCGAGCAGGATGAGGCGCTCTTCCTCGAACGACTCAGCGGCCCGACGTCGGGCTCGAACGTCACGCGCATCGCCGGGCGCCTGCCGCTGCACGCCTCGTCCTCCGGCCTTGTGCTGCTCGCCTACGGCACGCGCGACCTGCAGGAGCGGATGCTCGCCGGCAGGCTGCCCCGCCTGACGGCCGAGACCATCGCCGACCCGACGGCCCTGCGGCGCAAGCTCGCCGAGGTGCGCACGCTCGGCCACGCCGTGGCACAGGGTTCCATCGAGCTCGTGTCGACGGGGGTCGCGGTTCCCGTGCGCGACGAGACGGGCACGGTCGTCGCGGCGCTCTCGGTCGTGCTGCCGCGCGACGCCCCGACTGCAGCCGCGCTCGACGAGCTGCATCGCGGGCGGCGCGAGATCGAGCGGACCCTCGGGGTGCGCTCGTGACGCGTCGACCCTGACGGCACAGTTCGTCGACGGGCATCCCGATCAATGAGACGGATGCGCTACACGAGCGGCGCGCCGTCGCACACTGAGCGCGACCGCTCCCGTGGCCCCGTCGAAGGAGACCCCATGACCACGACCCTCCGCACGCCCGTCGCCATCGTCGGCGCGGGCCCCGCCGGCTTGCTGCTCGCGCACCTTCTGGACGAGGCGGGCATCGACTCGATCGTCGTCGATCTGCGCACGCAAGGTGAGATCGAGAGCACCATCCGCGCGGGCATCCTCGAGCAGGGCACCGTCGAGCTGCTCGACCGCCTCGGCGAGCACAGCCGCGCCCGCATCGTCGGCCACCGCCACGACGGCATCGAGCTGCGCTTCGACGGCGAGGGCCACCGCATCGACTTCCCCTCGCTCACCGGCCGCAGCGCCTGGCTCTACCCGCAGCATGAGGTGCTCAAGGATCTCATCGCAGCGCGAGTCGCCGCTGGGCAGGACCTCCGCTTCGGCGTCACCGTCACTGGGATCGATGAGTCCGACCAGGAGCACCCCCGCGTGCTCGCGGTAGACGCCGACGGGAAAGAGCTCGTCATCGAGGCCGATTTCGTTGTCGGGGCCGATGGCTCTCGTAGCGTTGTCCGTCCCTCGGTCGTCGGGTCGATGCAGGGCGGCTACTTCCGCGAGTACCCGTTTGCGTGGTTTGGCATCCTGTGCGAGGCGCCCCCGAGTTCGAACGAGCTCATCTACAGCAACTCCCCCGACGGCTTCGCTCTCATCAGCCAGCGCAGCGAGACCGTGCAGCGGATGTATTTCCAGTGCGACCCGAAACTCGATCCGAGCTCGCTCAGCGAGACCGAGGTCTGGGAAAACATTCAGAAGCGGGTGCCGGGCACCGATTTGATCGAGGGGCCAATCTTTCAGCGCGACGTTCTGCGTTTCCGCAGCTTCGTGTCGCACGGCATGCGAAAGCACCGTATTGCGATCATCGGTGACGCCGCGCACACCGTGCCGCCGACGGGGGCCAAAGGCATGAACCTCGCCGTGGCCGATGTCGCCTTGCTCCACGAAGCTCTGCGAGCACTTCTACAGGAGAACGACTCGCGCCTCATCGACACGTTCGAGCAGCGCGCAATGCAGCGCATCTGGAAGGCGCAGCACTTTTCCTGGTGGATGACATCCATGCTGCATGTCACCGACGACGCGTCCGACTTCGACCGCCGCCGCCAGCTCGGCGAACTGCGCTCGATCGCGCAGTCGACGGCGGGCCAGACCTATCTTGCCGAGGCGTATACGGGGTGGCCGATCTGACCCGGAATCAATCCAGCCTGAACACGCGGATGCAGACGAGTCCCTCTTCGGGTCGGGCGTACCCCACAAACTGAGCCTCGGTTAGCCATCGATAGTCGGCTGCGCCTGTCTGGAAAACGAAGGCTGTCCGGTAATACAACTCGTCCTCGGCGAGCGGCTCCCCCGAACGGAGCCGCTCCTCGAGTTCGGGCCCGGCGTGCCAATAGCCTCTGTTCACGACATCGATGGCGGCACCATCCGCCGACTCGATGAGATAACGCGCATCGAGTTGCGTTGTGGATCCTCGGGTCACCCACCAATCGGCGCCGACCCCCAGGACCCGGCCATTCAGTCGCGGGCCTTCCACGACGCCCCCGGTAATCGGAGTGACGTTGAGGCTCTCGGATTCCGTACGACCGACCCGTACCGGTGCCGCGACTTCCACTCTGAGCTCGAATACGAACTGGAGCGAGGGCTTGAGGAGGCTCATCGGGCGACCGCTGTGAGCTCGGGTCGCACGTGGCCGAGAACCGCTTCGACATCGCGGGCGGCGGCGAGCGCGATGTGGTCCCCGTTACGCGGACCGATCAGTTGAACTCCGGTGGGAAGGCCCTCGACGTCCAGTCCAGCGGGGACCGCGACTGCCGGTAGACCCAGCAGGTTGACCGCGACGAGCAAGGCGTGCGACCGCCATAGCGTTGTAGCGGCAGCCGGCCCTTCCAGATCGAAGCCGACCGCGGGCATCCGAGACGTGGATACGGGCCCGAGAATGACGGGGTTCTCGACCTGGAACGCATGCCATGCCGCCGCAACCGTGATTCTCCGCGCCCACGCCATGCCGTAATCTTCGACGGCCGCGAACGGTTCGGTCTCGCTTGCTGCATCGAGAAAGTACTGAGTAGCGCCGTCGCTGAGCGGCTGGGGTAGACCGCCTGGGAGAAACGCACCCAGCATTTCTGCGGTCGACAGTCTGCGCCAGAGGACGGCGGCCTCCTCAAGCATCGGCGGTTCGGCGTCAACGATCTGCCACCCGCGTTCGGCGAGCGCTTCGGCCGCGCGTTCAATCCCGAGCGCCACGGAGGACTCGACTCCCCAACCGAGAGGGTTCCGGACGACCGCCGCCCGGCGCGGACCCTCGTACGTCCTCGGATGCGGGAGCGTTACCGCCAGTGGGTCTCGCTCGTCAGCTCCGTGCATGATCGAGAAGGCTGCGTCTAGGTCGTCGACGGTGCGCGCGATCGGGCCGTTGACTGCGAAGTGCTGGAGCGTGAGCGGGACCGGCTCATTGCTTACCGCCACTGGAGAAGGGATTCTGCCCTCCGAGGGACGAAGCGCACACACTCCCGCCGCGTACGCCGGCAAACGAAGGGATCCCCCGTAATCGTTGCCGAGTCCGAGCGGCGCCATGCCCGCCGCCACTGCGACTGCATCTCCGCCGCTCGAGCCTCCCGCTGTCCGATCCTCATCCCACGGATTGAGTGTGCGGCCGAATAGATCGTTTACGGTGTCCCATCGAAGTCCGAAGTCGGGCATGTTTCCCCGACCGATCGGAATAGCCCCGGCGGAAAGGAGGCGACGCACCATCGTTGCGTCCGCCGAAGGCACCGCGTCGGCGAGGAAGGTCCACCCGCTGGTGCTGGCGGACCACGTGAGGTCGATATTCTCCTTGA
Organism: Microcella alkalica; assembly: GCF_014137945.1. Taxonomy (GTDB): domain Bacteria; phylum Actinomycetota; class Actinomycetes; order Actinomycetales; family Microbacteriaceae; genus Microcella; species Microcella alkalica. Next base: position 169,253 of record NZ_JACGWX010000006.1, on the reverse strand, counting down.
CGGTGAATGGCACGCCGGCGAAGGTGCCGGTGACGCGACCAGCATCCACTTCGTCCGCGAGTGCACGAGCGCGATCGTGGAAGACGACGGTGAGAGCGTTCAGGTGAGGATTCACCTCATCGATCCGATCGAGGTGGGCGTCGATGACCTCGCGCGCGGACGTGCGTCCGAGCCTGATCGACTCGGCAAGCTCGAGAGTGCTCAGTTGCCAGAGCGGAGTGGCGTTCATCGTTCTCCTTGAGGATCGAGGATGGGGAGGTTCGAGGTGGCGATCGTCGGCAGCGCTGCGGTCCTGGTCGGAATCCGGCGTTGCGGGACCCAGCCTTCGTGTGGGACGGAAGCAAGAAGCAAACGGGTGTAATCGGCTCGCGGACGATCGAGCACCTCAGCAATAGGGCCCGATTCTTCGATCCGGCCACCGCGCATCACCACGACGTGGTCGCAGACGCGACGCACAGCGGAGAGGTCGTGCGAGATCATGAGGAGCGCGACCCCCGTTTCCCGTCGGATTCGGTCGAGAAGCGTGAGGATCTCGACCTGGGTGGTGACGTCGAGGGCCGAGACGGCTTCGTCCAGCACCAGAATCTCGGGCTCGGCCGCGAGCGCCCGTGCTATTGCGACACGCTGACGCTGACCCCCCGAAAGCGAGCGGGGCCGCCGGTCGGCGAGGTCCGGAGTGAGTAGGACAGCTTCCAACAGCTCATCAACGCGCGCATCGAGCGCAGGCCTCGACTCGCGTGGGCGGTGGACGGAAATCGCTTCGCGCAGGCACTGCCGAGCTGTCTGTCTGCGGTCGAGGGACTGGTACGGATCCTGGAAGACCATCTGCGCGATCCGAGCTCGTCGGCGCCACCCGGTTGTCGAGCGTGGCACGCGGGTCCAGTCCTCACCCTTCACCAGGATGATGCCGGAGTCGGCGCGCTCGAGGCCGCAAATGATTCGGGCTGTGGTCGACTTGCCAGAGCCGGACTCGCCGACGATGCCGAGTGACCCCCCAGGTGCGAGCGTGAAGCCAACCTCGTCAACGGCGACGAACTCCTCGCGATGTCCGCCGCTTGCCGATCTCACGGAGTACGTCTTGCGCAACCCGTCGACAACCAGTACCGGCTCGGTCGCAGGCTCCCCCTGCATAAGATCCGGAGGCAGGGTCGCGGAAAGGAGGCGCTGCGTGTACGGGTGCTGCGCGTCAGCACGCATTGTCTCCGCCTGCAGCGTCTCGACGATGCGGCCGCCTTGCATGACTGCAATCCGGTCGCACACTGCGCCCGCGAGCGCGAGATCGTGCGTGATGAAGAGCATCGCGAGGCCCCTACTGCGCCTGAGGTCGGCGAGTACGGCCATGACCTCCTCCTGTGTCGTCACGTCGAGGGCCGTGGTGATCTCGTCGGCGAGAAGTAGCGGCGGGTCCATAGCGAGTGTCGCCGCGATCATGACGCGCTGGAGGAGCCCGCCAGACAGTTCGCTGGGCCGTTGCCGAAGCCGACGCTCCGGATCCGCGATACCAACCTCCGCGAGAAGCTCGGCCGCGCGACTCTCCGCAGCCGCTGGTTTCTCCCCGCCCACCGCGACGAGTGCCTCGATCATGAAGTCGCCGATCGTGCGCAGCGGGTTCAGGTGAGCTCGCGGAGTCTGGAAGACCATGCCGAGACGGCGAGCACGCACTGCGCGCGCGTGTTGCTCGGGGAGCTCGGCGAGGTTCTCGCCGTCGACTCGGATCGTGCCGCTGGCAACGAGGCCGTCGGAAAGTAACCCGGCGACTGCCCGCACGGTGAGCGTCTTGCCTGAGCCCGACTCGCCGACAAGCCCGACGACCTCGCCCGCCGACACTGTCAGCGAGAGATCGGCGACAAGCGCCTGGCCATCTGGCCCGGTCACGGCGAGCTTGTCGATGTCTAGAACAGTGCGTGTCATGAGCTCTTCGCCTCCGCCCAGACGGTGACGCGGGCGCCGACAATGTTTACGGACAGTACGGTGAGCACAACCAGGAGTGCCGGGAACAGGGACTGCTCGGGAGCACCGTTGAGAAGGGACGGTTGGCCAGAGGCAATCATGACGCCCCAGTCGGAGGAGGGCGGCGGCGCTCCCAGTCCGAGGAAGGAGATGGCCGCAAGGTCGAGCATCGCATAGCCGAACCCCAGCGCTCCCTGCGCGAGGATCGTGGGTAGCAGCGCCGGGATGAGGTGTCGGAAGAGTATGGCTGTTGAGCTGACGCCTTGGATGCGTAGAGCTGCCATGTAGGGCTTGCCGAGCTCGGCCCGCGCTCCTGCCCGCACAAGTCGCGAGACGACCGGCAAGTAGGCGATCGACAATGCGATGACCGGCGCCACCAGTCCCTTGCCAAACATCGACACTGCGAGGACGGCGAGTACCAGGCCGGGGATCGCGAAGATCACCTCGATGACGCGGGTCAGGATCCCATCGACCCAACCGCCGAACCACGCTGAGAGAAGAGCGACCGTCGACCCGAGGGTCGTCGACAGAGCGACCACAACAAGTGGGCCGATCACACTCGCGGGACCCCCAGCGATGACCCGCGCGAGGATGTCACGCCCGAGGTCGTCGGTGCCCAGGGGGTGCGTAAGCGAGGGCCCGCCCGAGATAGGACCCGCGTACAGCTGGTTCGGATCAAATGCGCTGATCAATGGGCCTGCGATGACGACCAGGGCTATGGCGCAGAGCGTCACCAGAGCGGCTACGAGTAGCGGATCGCGCTTGGCAGCCCTACGTGAGATCGCTGGCACCCGGCCGGCGGCGATTTGACCGACACTCATGCGTCCCTCCTCGGGCGGGCTGAATCGGGATCGATGATGGCGATCACCACGTCGACCATTGCGTTGAGGACGACGAACAATGCGACGAGCATCAGGGACAGCGTCTGCACGACAGGGAGGTCCTTGCGTGCTGCGGCCTCCGTGAGGAGGACACCGATGCCACCCAATCCGAAAGCGTGCTCGGCAATAGCGGCGACCGCGAAGAGGCTCGCGATGGTCGTGCCCGCGACGGAGAGCAGCTGTGGTGAGGCATTGAGAAAAACATGGCGTCGGAAGATCCTGCTCGGCGGGATTCCCCGCACGCGCGCAGTCTCGACGTGCTCGGAACTCAGCTGGGCGACAACGGCGCCTCGGGTGATCCGGCTGATGTATGCGATGTAGAGAACGGCGAGGGAGACTGCGGGCAGGGTCAGGTGGTAGAGGTTGTCGAGAAGGCCCTCCCCGGGTCCGTAGACAGGGAACCAACCGAGCACCCTCCCGAAGATCCAAATCAGAACGATCGCGACGACGAATGTTGGCATTGCGACGCCCAGCGACGTCCCGACGAGCACAGCCTGCTCAACCCGGCCACGTCGCACTGCGGCCAGAATCCCCGAGCCGACGCCGAAGACGACGATGAGCACGAGCGTGTAAATAACGAGCAGGAAAGTGATGCCGAACCGGGGAGCAATGAGGTCAATGACTTCGGTCTTATAGACGAAGGAGGTGCCGAGGTCTCCTGTCAATACCGACCCGACCCACGAGAGGTACTGCACCCACACGGGCTGATCGAGCTGGTACTGCTCGCGGATCGCGTCGATCATTTCTGGAGTCGGGCGCACCCCGCCGGCGAGTGCTACTACGGGGTCCCCGGGGGTCAACAGCACTGCGGAGAAGATCACGACGCTGGACAGGAAGAGGGTCAGGAGTAGCGCGCCGATCTTCGAGAGCAGTCGCCTCACAGTTCGTGCGCCCATCATCCCTCTTCTCCCCTGTCCAGCGTCGTGCGCATCACTGACCGCCGAGGTGCAGCGCCCAGGGGCTCGAGTACGAGGCGACGGACGTCACCACGCCAGTGAGACGGTTATTCAAGAAGGTGGTGTGGTAAGCGCCGGCCAGTGTCACCTGGAGGAGCTCGGGAGCGAAGATTTCCTGCGCGGCGACGTAGGCCTCGGCCGCGCCGACAGGATCTGGAGTGGTCCGCGCGGCCTGCACGGCGCCCACCACCTCGGGATCCGCGTACGCAGTCCAGTTGAAGATGCCGCCGATCTCAGGCGGAAGCACGAAGAGCTGCGGATAGGTCAGCACCCCGGGCGTCTCCTGGTAGCCGGCGGTCGCCAGGAAGTCCACGCTCTCTCTGGCGGCGGGATCGGGCAGGAAGAGGGAGGCGAAATCGGCGGCCTGTCGCTCGTCGATCTCCACGGTCAGGCCGATCTGCTGCGCAGCCGCCTGCACGATAGCCGCGGTCTGGGAGAGCTCCTTGCTGCCGGCCGGAATCGCGATGCGGATCGGTACGGAGGGATCTTCGCCGGATTCCTCGACCAGGGCTCGGGCCGCTTCGAGATCGAAAGCAGGCTCCGGCAGCGCGTCGTATGCCGCCTGATACACGCTCGCGGCCTCCGAACCCTCCCAGGTGAAGGGGGCGACGAAGGTGCTCTGCGCTTCGCCCAGTCCGTTGAGGACGGTCTGGATGTACTGCTCCCGATCGATCGCCATGCTGAGAGCCTGCCGGATCTTCGGGTTTGCGCCCGGCCCGTCAGTCCGCGTGGGCCCGAATGAGAAGGATGCGGTCGATGGGCCCACGATCAGTCGGCCTTCATCCGAATCCTCGAACGCGGCTCGGCTGGCCGGCGGCACGTTGAAGGCGCCGTCGATCTCACCTGCAAGAAGCGCATTCGTGAGCGTCGTTCCATCAGGAATGAAAGAGAACACCAGCTTCTGGACCAGCGGGGCACCGTCCCAGTAACCATCATTCGCGACGAGGGTGATGTCGCTGCCGGGGGTCCAACTTTCCAGGGCGTACGGGCCGGCACAGAGAATCTCTCCGGCGGAAGTGCCGAGTGCCGGACCCTGCTGTTCGCTGAAGGTCTTGCTGAGGATGGCGCCAGGACCGCCCGTCATCGCCTCACGGAAGATCGAGTCAGGTGCTGTGAAGTTCACCGTCACCTGGTTTTCGCCGGTGACCTCGATGGTCGAGACGAGGACGAACGCGCCAAAGTACGGCGACATGACATCCTGACGGCTGCGCTCCAGACTGAAGACGACATCCTCGGGGGTCACGGCGCTACCGTCCGAGAACGTCACCCCCTGTCGGAGATTGATGACGAACGTGACCGGGTCGACGAACTCTGCGCGCTCGGCCAGACCCGGCTCGATACCGAAGTCCGGCGAGACGCGCAGCAGGCTGTCGCAGATGTTCGGCCACACGAAGTTGTAGTCGGCGCCGGGCACGAGTGAGCGGGGCTCCCCCTCGACGAGGCCCCAGCGGACCTCGTCGACGGCAGTGGTCGCCGCGGGAAGCGAAGACGTCAACTCAGTGATCGGCGCGGGCTCGTCGGTAGGAGCTGCTTCAGGAGCCGAGCATCCAGTGAGAAGAAGCGCGGCGACCGCGCTCAGAAGCGCGCCATTGCGCCAGCGCCGGGCGACGACGTCGCCGTCGGAGATTCTCATGCGTTTCCTCCAGGGGTACGGGTGTCCCGGCACGTCACCGGTGACGATGAAAAGGACTGTACTACAACAGCGTTGTACATCAATGTTGCATTTGCGTTACGGTCGCAGATAAGCTCGCGACATGCCCCGCCCGGTTGACTCCGATCAGCGCCTTGCTGACATCGCGGACGCGACGGTTCGAGTGGCGCGCGAGAACGGAGCGCAGGCCGTAACGGTCCGGTCTGTCGCTCGAGCTCTCGGGGGTTCCACCACACTCGTGACGAACTATCTGCCCACGCGGTCGGCGCTGATTATGAACGCGCTCGACAGGGCTCGGGACCGGTGGAAGACCGAGCGTGAGGGTGCCGCCCGCAACGCCGACAGCACGCCACTCGAGGCGATGCTCGACGCCGTCCTCACCTCCAACGCGGACGACCCGGCCCTCCGTACACTCATCCTCGAGATCGTCGCCGACGCCACTCTTGATCCTCAGCTCCGGGACCGGATGCGCCGCGAATCGGAGGATTTCCAGGTGGAGCTCGCGGACGCAGCGACGCGCTCCGGTCACCGCAATCCTCAGTTGGTCGCGGACATCCTTTATCTCGCGCTCCGCGGTTCGATCATCGCGAGCGCTGAGGACCCAGCGCTCTGGGGGGAGGCGCGGTTGAGAAGCATTCTGCTTGAAGCCGTAGACGCCTTGCCTCACGATGGCCCGTCTCCGAAAACGCACCGGCCCTCGAGGTAGGTGCGTCGAGCCTGCACCTTGTGGAGCAACTCGGGAGGCGCGGCGAACGGGTCGGTCGAGAGCACCACCAGATCGGCCGCTAGTCCTCGACGAAGAGCTCCGCTAAAGCCCGCCCGCCCGCCCGCTGCGGCTGACCCAGCCGTGTACGCACTGAGCGCAGTCGCCAGATCGATCGCTTGAGACGGATTGATCCGGGAGTCCGCACGCCGACCGGGCAGGGCACGGTTTACGGCCACGTGGATCGCTTCCCACGGATTCGCACTAGACACTGGCCAGTCAGATCCTGCTGCAAGGGACGCTCCGGCGTCGCGAAGCTCGCGGAACGGGTAGTGGCGATCGATAAGGGAAGGAGACAGGAAGGGGAATGTGAGCTCCTCCAGCTGATCGTCGACAGCGCCCCAGAGAAGCTGGAGGTTCGCGAACGCGCCGACCTGGGCGAATCGATCAACATCCGAGCCCTGGACGACTTGGAGATGCGCAAGCTGATGGCGTCGGGCGGAGGGGCCATTTGCGGCACGGGCGGCTTCGAGCGCATCGAGCGCAATCGTCACCGCCCTGTCGCCAAGCGCATGCATGTGCACCGAGAAGTCCGCAGCGTCTAAGGCGATCACAGCCTCGGTGAGCTCGGCAGCGTCGAGGAATGTCGTGCCGCAGCCATGGGAGCCATGCCCATGCGGGTCGGTGTAAGGCTGCGACATCGCCGCGCTGAAGTTCTCGGCCACCCCGTCCACCATGATCTTGACCGTGTCAGCGAGGAGCACGTCGGGTCGACCGAGCGATTCGACCCGCGCCCGCCGATCAAGCAGGTCTTCCAGTTGGCCGATCCCGACGCCCCGCTGCCACCAGAGTGCCGCCGTCACACGAGCACTCAGCTGTCCTTCGGACAGCGCACTCTGGTAGGTATCGAGCAGATCATCCAGGCCGGCTGTCGCTCCCACGTAAGCGTCTTGCCACCCGACGACGCCGAGCGCGAAGAACTCTTCGTGTGCGCGTCTGAGGGCGCGAAGCGCGAACCCCGACTCCACGCGTGGGCGCACAGTGTCGAGAAGGTGCATCGCTCCCTCGTGGAGAACTCCGGCGGGAGACCCGTCGGGCTCGCGCTCGATCCGACCATCCGTTGGGTCGAGGGTGTGGCGATCTATGCCGGCACGTTCGAGCGCACGGGAGTTGACCCAAACCCCATGATGGTCCCGATTGAGTAGGGCGACCGGGCGATCGGGAACGATCTCGTCGAGGGCCTTCCGCGTTGGCGTGCCGCCGGCGAAGTGGGGCATTGACCATCCGCCGCCTAGGATCCATTCCTCCTCAAGGTGTGACGACGCATACGCGGCTATCCGTCGGAGGGCGTCATCGGCGTCGAGTGCCTGGGAGAGATCGCACTGCATCAGCTCAATCGCCCCCGGAATCGGATGGGCGTGCGCGTCATGGAAGGCAGGCATGATGAGTCCGCCCTCTAGCTCTATGACATCGCGTGCGCCCGCCTTGCGCAGGACGTCGTCGGGCTCGACCGCGGCGATGCGGCCATTCAGGACTCCGACTCCGACGGCGCGAGACGTCGGCCAGCCTGCCGTGAAGGCGAGCCCGCCGACGAAGATCGAGTCGTACATCAGCGCACGACGAAAACTCGGACGCAGACCTGGCCGTCCTCGTCTCGCGCGAGACCGAGGAACTGGTGCTCGGCGAGCCACCGGTGCTGGGGCGCATCGGTCTGGAAGACCGGCGCGGTCCGGAAGTAGTACTCCTCCTCCGGCACGTTCTCGCCACTCTCCACGCGAGCCATGACATCCGCGGTAGCGCGATAGTAGCCACGGTTCAGGATGTCGATGACTACACCATCCTGGGCTTCCAGTAGATACCGGGCTTCTAGTTGCGCGGTACCGCTGCGCTCGACCGCCCAATCCCCTCCGCCCGGAAGCACCTTCCCGCTAAGAAGGGGACCTGCAACGGTGCCGCCAGTCACCGGTGTGAAAGAGAGGTTTTCGTCCGGGCCGCGACCGATCGGCAGATGCGGGGCGATGTCGACACGAATCTCGAACGCGAACTCCAGTTGAGGTTGCATCATGATGCGGTTCCTTTCGTGTCAAGCACGCTCAGTGTCAGCTCCAAGCCGTGCGGGCCGCCCACCGTGAGTCGCTGCCGGTTGACGCGGGTTTCACGGGCCGACCAGGGGTGCTCGCCCGTGCCGGGCTGAGCGAGGTATTCGGGGTGGTCACTGCTCGAGACATGCACCCGCAGCTGATGGCCGGGCGCGAGTCGATAGCTGACTTGGCCGAGATCGATCGTCACCTCGGTGGGACCGACGATGGGGGGCCGGTTCACTTGTGCCTGACCTCGAGCGATCCGAAGCGCGGAGCCGTCTGGAGCTACGTCGAGCAGCCGGACGAAGACATCCATGACTGGCCCGTCCGACTGCACTTCAACCCGCGCGCGTGCCGGACCCACGAGATCGACAGGCGTGGCCTGCGCTCCCGCTGTAAAGACGACGACGTCATGGCGCTCCCCAAGCGGTGCTTCGTCTGGTCGCTCCATGAGGAATCCAAATGCGTTCGCTGCGCTCGACGGTACGAGGTCATCTGGATCATGAACCCACTCCACGACGCTTTCCTCTGCCTGCGCCACGCCGAGCGAACCATCGGCGGCGGCGTACACCACCCACTCGCGAAGGCCCGACGGGGGCCACCGTTCCGCGACGCGCATCCCCGGGGTTCCAGCCAGAGACCACGCGACGCGAGGGATGTCGTCAGGACGGCCGTTCCCACGCACGAACACTTCGAAAAAGGCGATTGAAGGGTCGAGCATTCGAGGAAGCTCGCTACGGATCTGATCGTCGGTGCGACTCTCAGTCCGCCGCTCGGGTCCGTCCTCGAAGTAGTACGACTCGTGGTCCATTGCTTCGATCCGGAGGTAGTGATTCAGCGCCCACGCCGGACGGGACTCGAGCTCCGCGACGTCAGCCCACGAAAGTGGCGCACAGTTGTCCCACAGTCCAATGGTGTGCAGCACAGGAACCGGCCGCGCGTCGAAAGGACTTCCATCGACGAATCGCGGAAGATGCACGGCCGATGGGAACCATTGGTCATATGAGATCGAGCGGGCTCCGATCGCGGACATCACCTCCTCCGCTTGCGCACTGTAGGGGCGCCGACTCGAGTCGAGTTCCCACGCAAACCCATCCTGGGAGTGGAAGTACGTCAGCGGATACAGGTAGGTGACTGCCCACTCGACGGGTCGTATCGCGCCGGGGTCGCGCACGGGCTCGCCGAGCTGAGTGCCGGTGACCCGAGGCGCGATCGCCTTCAGAGCAGGGTGCTGCGTTGAGACTGCCGCCCACTGCGTGTATCCGTAGTAACTGTCGCCCCACATCGCCACACTGCCGTTGGACCAACCCTGCTGGACAATCCAATCGATCGTGTCGTACCCGTCACGCGCCTCGTTGACGAAGAGCAGCGCCTCTCCGTCGGAGCGGAACTTTCCCCGAACGTCCTGCGCGACGACCCGGTAACCGTGCTCCATGAAGTACTCCGCCACAAGCGGGATGAATGTGTACGGGCCGCATTTGTCATAAGGCAGCCGAATCAGGATCGTGTCGCCGGGGCTTTCGTCGCCGTCTGGCAGGTAGACGTCAGTAGCGAGTTGCACGCCGTCACGCATCCGAACGCGGCGCTCGCGGGCGAGCTCGCTGACCGGGGCGGGCCCGACCCTTACGATGTCCGTCACGTTGATCCTCTCGATACGCGCGTTCCGGTAGATGGCCACACGCTAGAGTGATGAACGGTTCTTAGTCAAGACTGACTATAAAAATGGGAGACGAGACGTGGGAAGACCCTCGGTCGCCGAAGCTCGACGGCGGCAGATTTTCGAGGCGACGATCCGATGCCTCGCCTCGAGCGGACTCACAGGGGCAACGCTCGACGGCATAGCCGCGGAGGCTGGCATGGCGCGCGGACACGTTCGACACTTTGCTGGCAATCGCGAGGACATCCTCACGGGCGCAGCGCGATTGCTGTATTTCGGTGAGATTCCGGGACCGACGGCTCAGCCCGCCGCCGCGGATAGAAGCAGCTCGTTCCTCCCGCCGGCCGTGACTACCATCGATGCCGCGCTCGACTGGCTGTTTGGCGCGTTCGCGGAACCGGGTCCGGAGAATATCGCTGCACTGGCCTTCGTGGATGCGGCACGGACGATCGAAAGCGTGCGCGACGTGATCGTGGCCGCCTACCGGAGTTCCGAGCTGGAGCTCCAAGAGCTCCTAGCGCGCGCTGCGCCCAGCGCATCGCGAGATGAGATCGCCCGAACCGCGTACAGCCTTCTGGCCATGGCACTCGGCAACGTGTTCCTCTCCGATGTAGAGGTCTCACCGGAGCGCACGGAACAGGCCCGGCGCACTGCGGAAGTCGCCGTCGCCGCGCTCGCGGCGTCAGTCGCTGGAAACCGAGAAGGCGATCACGCGCAAGAGTGAGGTCAGCTGACGACGTTGTTCTGCGCTCAAGCCTGCGGTGCGGCGCTTCTCCGCGTCACGAACGTCGGGCTCCGCCCTGCTGAGAAGCTCCGTTCCGGCCTCCGTGATGCCGACGACGCGGGTTCGCCGGTCGGATGGGTGAGGAGACCTGCGCACGAGGCCACGGCTTTCCAGCTCGTCCACGAGCGCGACGATTTGACTCGGGTCCAGGCGAAGGTGATCGGCGAGCTCTCGCTGTGTTGGCGGTTCTGCCCCCGCCGACAGGGCAAGCACCGCGTATGGCCGGACGCGAAGATCGTGCGGCGCAAGTGCCTCGTTCGCCGCGTGGACCGCAAGCGCACTGGCCCGAGCGAGGAGGAAGCTCGTATCTTCTTCCAGCGGCGTTGGGGCGGTCATGGTCCAATCGTATCGTCATGCCGAGGATCAATGATTGACAAGTTCAATGATTGTGTTCTTCAATGAGACTATGAATGCATCGCTCGTCGACCTCACTGATCGCGCTGTCATCGTCACAGGCTCGGGGCGGGGGCTCGGCCTCTCCTACGCTCAGGAACTCGCGCGCCGCGGCGCTGCGATTGTCATCAATGATGTGGATGACAAGGTCGCAGCAACAGCCTGCCAAACCATCATCGATGCCGGCGGGCGGGCGGTGGCGGTCGTATCGCCGGTGGGTAGCACCGAGACCGCGGACCAGTTAGTCGCGGCTGCGCTCGACTCCTTCGGGAGGCTGGACGCACTCGTCACGAACGCAGGAATCCTGCGTGATCGCTCACTCTTGAAGATGACCGATGACGACTTCGACCAGGTGATCGAAGTGCACCTTCGCGGAACATTCACCTGCGCGAGGGCCGCTTTCGCGCACTTCAAGTCCCGGGAAGTGCCGGGACGCATCGTCGCGATCGGATCGCCGACGGGCCAGCGAGGCAACTTCGGGCAGACCAACTATGCCGCCGCGAAAGCAGGCATTGTCGGAATGGTTCGAACCTGGGCGCTTGAGATGACGCGCTCGGGCGTGATGGTGAACGCGGTCGTGCCTGTGGCGGCGACCGCCATGACACGCACGGTTCCGTACTTCGCCGCCGCGATCGAGGCGGAGGACGCGGGTCGGCCAATGCCTCCGTTCTTCCGCGAACAGCTCGGATTTGGTACGGCGGATGACGTAGCGGGCCTCGTGGCGTTTCTCGTATCCGACGCAGCGGCAGGCATCTCCGGCCAGGTAATCGGCGTCGGAGGCGACCGCCTGCAACTCTGGTCGCACCCCGAACCTGTGCTCACGGAGCTGCATGCAGGGGGCTGGGGCGCCGACGATATCGCAAGCAAGCTCGCCCCAGTACTGAGGGAGAAACTGCAGTCCGTAGGAGAGCGCCTGCCGTCACTCCCCGCCGACCTCGATCGCACCAGCAACTGACCATGTATCGCCCCGAAGTCGACACCGCGCGCATCGACGCAGTTGACATGCACGTGCACATCGAGCTGGACGATCACGGGAACGCGTCTCTGCCGACTGATCTCGCTGCCGCCGCGGCCCGTTACTTCAGGACCGACGGCGTCACCCCTGACCTGGCGTCCATAGCGGAGTCATATCGGAGGCGGCACATGGCGGCGGTCGTCTTCAGCGTGGATGCCTCGACACAGCTCGGACATCCGGCGCTCTCCAGCGCGAGCATCGCCGAGCAAGCGGCCGACCAGGCCGATGTGCTCATCCCGTTCGGGTCGGTAGACCCGCGGCGAGGCGAGTCGGCCGTCGACGAGGCCCGCGCACTAGTCGCCGACCACGGGGTGCAGGGTTTCAAACTGCACCCCACTGTTCAGGGCTTCGACCCGTCCAGCGAGGAGGTGCGGCCACTCTGGGCAGCCCTCGAAGGCATCGGGGTGCCCGTGATTGTGCATAGCGGACAGACCGGTATCGGAGCAGGCACTCCCGGCGGCTCGGGGTTCAAGCTCCGATTCTCGAACCCGATGCTTCTCGACGACGTGGCTGCCGATTTTCCAGACCTGAAGATCGTGCTCGCTCACCCTTCGGTGCCCTGGCAGGACGAGGCCATCTCGATGGCCACGCATAAGTCGAATGTGTCGATCGACCTCTCCGGCTGGAGGCCAAAGTACTTCCCCGCGCAACTGGTGCAGGCCGCGAAGACCTATCTGCAGGATCGTGTCCTGTTCGGGACTGACTTCCCGCTCCTGACCCCTGAACGGTGGATTGAGGACTTCGACGCTCTCGATATCCCGGGCGAAGTGCGCGCGAAGATCATGAAGCAGAACGCAGTGCGCCTGCTCAAACTTGAAGAGATCGCGTGACAGCGCCTCTCGGCGACCTGCTCGAGTCGTGGACCCTGCTTCCCTCAGATGAGCAGCAGGTCATGTTGCGTCTGCGGGAAACACTGATGACGAGGATCGCGCCCGTGCTCGACGGCGCGTGGGAGAAAGGGGAGCTGCCAGACGCCGTCCTCGCCTCGCTCATCCCATTGAGGCTGATGGATCCGCCCGAGCTCAAGGGCCGGACTCTTTCCGCGCTTTACTCGGGCTTCCGGAACCTTGAGATTGCCCGCGTCGACGCGTCCGTGGCGACCGTGTACAACCTCCAGGCGGGTCTTTTTCGCACCGTTGTATCTCGAGGCGGCAGCGGTGATCAGTTTGCCCGTTGGGATCCGATGATTCGCTCGTTCGCCATGGCAGGCGCGTTCGCTCTGACGGAGCCGGACCACGGGTCCGACATTGCGCGGGGGCTTCGAAGCGAAGTCCGCCGTGACGGATCGGACTGGATCCTGAACGGGGCGAAGCGCTGGATCGGCGGCGCCGATCGAGCCGATCGCATCGCCGTCGTCGCTCGGGAGCGCTCGGGCGAAGTGCGCTGCCTCCTCGTGGACCCGCGTAGTCCCGGCGTTACGTTACGGCGTATCGAGCGGAAGACCTCGCTGCGAATCGTGCAGAACTTCGATATCACCTTCGAGAACGTCCGCGTGAGCGACGATTGGCGCCTGGCCGAGGTGTCTTCGTTCGGCGATATCGCCCGGTGTCTGCGTGAAATGCGCGCTGACGTGGGATGGATCGCTACCGGGACTGCCCTCGGCGCCTACGAGGCCGCGCTCGAGTACGCCCTCCGCCGCTCCCAGTTCGGTCGACCACTAACTTCATTCCAGCTAGTCCAGGAGAGGCTGACGACCATGCTCGGCCACGTCTCCGCCTCGTTAGCTTTGATGCTTCGCCTTACCCAGCGCCAGACCTCCGGAAAGGTTCTCGACGAGGACTCCGCACTCGCGAAGTCCTGGATCACTGCTCGACTTCGAGAGGTGGTGGCCCTTGCTCGCGAGACGTGCGGCGGAAATGGCATCACCCTCGAATCTCGCGTCGCTCGTTTCCACGCAGACGCTGAGGGGATCTACTCGTACGAAGGCACGTACGACATCAACTCGCTCATCGTCGGTCGGGCGATTACCGGCTACTCCGCATTCGGCGGCGCACCTCACGACGTCGCCTCACCTCTTGAAAGGAATCGATGATGATCCAGAAAACGACCGTCGCGCTCGCCGACCTCCCCGCGATGATTGGCGAGGAGTTCGGGCCCTCCGAGTGGATGTCAGTGCCCCAGGACCGGATCGATCTGTTTGCCGATGCAACTGACGACCACCAATGGATCCACGTTGACCCGGAGCGCGCTGCTGCCGGGCCATTCGGCGCACCGATTGCACACGGTTTCCTCGTCCTGTCCCTGCTCATCCCTCTGTGGACCAGCCTTTTCGATGTTGACGGAGTCACCACGAAGGTGAACTATGGGCTCAATCGCGTGCGGTTCGTCAGTCCGGTCGCCGCCGGATCCCGGGTCCGGCTGTCCTTCGTTCTTGCCGACGTCGAGGAGGTGAAGGGAGGAGCGCAGCTCACTCTTGCTATGACTATCGAGCTCGAAGGCAGCGAGCGCCCCGCCGTCGCCGCTGAGTTCCTCGCTCGCTTCTACGTCTGATGAACCAGTTCCGACCAGGCGCGACGATGCCCTCGGGAATCGGGACCTGGGTCCGTAACCGCCGGACCAAATCTGCCCGGCAACCCGCGATCCTGTTTTCTGGGGAAGTCCAGACATACGACGCGCTATCCGACCGGATCGACAGGCTTGCTAGCGGTCTGAGCTCGCAGGGAATCGCCAAGGGGGACCGCGTCGCGTATCTCGGAAGCAACCACCCCTCGCTCATTGAGACGATGCTCGCCTCGGCCCTTCTCGGCGCCGTATTCGTACCGCTCAACACTCGGCTCACGGAGATCGAGATCAGCTATCAGCTGGAGCACTCCAGTGCTCGGATGCTCATCCTGTCCCCCGAACATCGCGCAACGGGCGAGGCGGCGGCGAAGACTGCCGGCGTCCGTGATGTCGTCCCTCTCGCGGAAGAGTATGAGCGACTCCTCCACAACGGACGTGCACCAGCGCCCGTCGAGGTGGATCTCCACGATCCTGCGGTCATCATCTACACCTCGGGCACGACCGGGCACCCGAAGGGTGCTGTGCTCACCCACGGCAACCTCACTTGGAATGCGCTCAACGTCATCGTCGACTATGACGTAACCTCCAAGACTCGCGCGCTGATGATCTCGCCTCTCTTTCATGCCGCGGCCCTGGGGATGGGGGCGCTCCCTACTCTCCTGAAGGGCGGCCTCCTCCTCCTTGAGGAGCGATTCGATCCCTCCCAGGCGCTGCGCGCAATCGAAGAGCACCGCGTCACTTCGCTCAGCGGGGTGCCGACCACATTCCAGCTGCTCATGGAGGACCCGACGTGGGATGCGACCGATCTGTCGTCACTTCAAAGTCTGACGTGCGGGGGTTCGGCCGTGCCGTCGCGTGTCCGAGACGAATATGAGAGGCGAGGTTTGCAGTTCTCGAGTGGTTACGGCCTGACAGAGAGCTCGCCTGGGGTGACGTGCCTGCCATCGCAGTACTCCTCTACCCACGGGCAGAGCAGCGGATTGGCTCATTTCTTTACCGAAGTCCGCATTGGCGAATCCGCGCACGATGCTGCGGGAGAGATCGAGGTCCGGGGCCCGAATGTGTTCTCGGGCTACTGGCAAGACCCGATTGCGACGTCGTCAGCGTTCACGGATGACGGGTGGCTGCGTACGGGAGATGTCGGCATCATCGATGAGGCCGGCTTCCTGACCATTGTCGGGCGCTCGAAAGACATGATCATCTCGGGAGGCGAGAACATCTACTGCGCCGAGGTTGAGCACGCGATCCTGACTATCCCTGGCGTGACTGGCGCTGCTGTCATCGGCGTACCGCACGAGCGATGGGGAGAGGTCCCTCACGCCTTGGTCACGCTCGAGCCGGGAGCGCGCCTCGATCGCGACTGGTTCGTCGAGCAACTATCGTCCACTCTCGCCCGGTACAAAGTTCCTCGGACCGTCGATGTGCTCGAGGATCTCCCCCGGACGGCAACCGGGAAAGTGCGGAAACACGTCCTGCTCGCTCAAGTACTCAACGGCCAAGCACCCAACCTCTAAGTCGCCGTGAGGAGGGCGCATTGGTGAGCGTGAGGCTCGCGGGGGCCCACCCGTTATCGTCCGAAGAGCACCGCTTTAGGCACGCAGGCACGGGCATTTTTCGGGTTTCCCCAACAAGCTGGAGCGGCCAAAGTGTTGCGTAGACGTGACTCCACCGAGATGCTCAGCCGCATGCGGAAAGAACCGCAACGAAAAACCCCGGAAGATCAACGATCCTCCGGGGTATCTGCGCGCCCGAAGGGACTCGAACCCCTAACCTTCTGATCCGTAGTCAGATGCTCTATCCATTGAGCTACGGGCGCACTGTCACTTTCGCGACTGAGCGAGCATATCAGCGACGCAAGAGGGTCGCGAATCGCGGCAACACGACCGGCTCGCGACCATGCCGGTGCCTATGCTGGGTCCGATCGTTCACCAAGGGGGGACATTGTCGACCGCCGTCGATCCGCCGACCACTATGCGCCCGTTGCTGAGCCCCCGATTCACTGGTCGTCTGCTGCAGACGACGTTCTTCCTGCTCTTCCTCATCGCAACGTTGCTCTTACTCGCGATCTCACCCGAAGTCGTCATGAGTGCGCCCTACGGCGTCGGATTCGCGCTCATCGTGCTGTCGACGATCGTTCCCTACCTGCCCGTCTTCGACGACACCGCATATCGCCCGTGGATGCTCGCGATGCCAATCGCCGATTTCCTGGCGTTTGTCTCTCTTCGACTCGAGGCAACCGGTGGCGTGACGAATCCGATGATCATGATGCTCATGATCCCCGCCGCGTGGTTCGGCTTAGCCGCATCACGTCGAACCCTCCTGCTCATGGTCCCCGCGGTGCTCGCCGTCGTCACGCCCGACATCGCACTCATCATCGCGGGAGGTCTCACCGACACGATGGCGGAGCGAACGATAGTTGTGATCGTCGTCTTCCCCGCCGTCGCCTTCTTCGCCGCAGCCGCCGCTCTCGCCATGGCAGAACTCATCGGAAGTCGCCAGGCTTCGCTCATCGAAGAGCAGCACCGCCGTTCGGAAGCGGCCCATGAGACGGAACGCGCCCGGACGCTTCTCAGCGAAGTTCTGGACTCGCTCGACGCGGGCATCGTTGTGATGTCGCCGACTGGAGACCTTCTCTTGATGAACCGCGCGCTGAGGGACAGCCCGGTACTCACGTCGCGCGGACGCGACCCCTGGGAGACGTTCCAGTCGGTCCCCACGTTCGGGATGGACCGAGTCACGGAGATCAGCGTCGAAGACCGGATGCTCAACCGGGTATCGCGAGGCGAGTACACCACGGACCAGCTCATCTGGATCGGCGATCCCGGTACCAGGCAACGCGCGATCTCCGTGTCGTCCTGTGCCGTGAGAACGAAAGCCGACGAGCACATCGCAAACGTCATCCTGGTGAGCGATGTGACCGACCTCATCGAGGCGATCGACGCGAAGGACGCCTTCATTGGGACGGTCTCGCACGAGCTCAGAACACCCTTGACGACACTCGCCGGCTTCCTCGAGATCATCATGGAGCGGTCCGACCAGTTCGACCCCGAGGTGGTCAGCTGGCTCGGGGTGATGGAACGCAACATCCGTCGTCAGCAGCTCCTCGTGCACGACCTCCTGCTGGCGGCCAGCACCCGTTCGACGTCACTATCAGTCTCGCGCTCACGAACAGACCTGGGGATGATCGCCCGAGATGTTGTGGCTGCCCTCCGACCGGAGGCGGAGGAGAAAGGCGTCTCGCTAGACGTCGTCGGGGGGCCCGTCGAGGGGCGATTCGACCCCTTGAGGATGGCGCAGGTCGCGGAGAATCTCGTCACCAACGCCGTGCGGTACACGCCGGCGGGCGGGAGCGTGAGCGTCTCCGTCAGCGGTGACGCCGACCACCTCCACCTCGTCGTGAGCGACACGGGTGTCGGAATCGCCCCGGAGGATCAGGAGCGGCTGTTCGAGCAGTTCTTCCGCGCGGCCCAGGCCCGAGCATCCGCCATCAGGGGCATCGGACTCGGCCTCGCGATCGTCAAGGCGATCGTCGACGCGCACGGCGGCGAGGTCGCCCTCGAGAGCGAGCCGGGCCGCGGCACGACCGTGACGGTCTGCATCCCGCACTCAGCTTGACCCGCAGGAGCGGGGCGACTCGCTCAGGTGACCTGGACGGAGTCGGCGGTGTGCGCGGAGACCTTCTCCGGGAACGAGAGGACGAGGTGACGCCCGAGTGCCGTGGCGAGCCGGGCGAGTGTGTCGATCCTGTTTCGCGCTCCGCCGCCCTCCTCGAGTCGCGAGATCACTGACTGGGTCGTCTTCATGCGCGCGGCAAGCTCTCGCTGACTGAGCCCGGCCGAGGTTCGCAGGTCGTAGATCAACTGCCCGAGCGCGAGATCCTGTTCGACTTCGCCGCGGACTTCGTCGCCCACCGCACCCCGCCGCTGCTTCACATCTTCCCAACGGGAGTAGTTCGCCATCATGCCCTCCATCACGGGTACTCGATTGCGCATTGTGCGGCAACGCGCTTCGCGCGAGCAACCTCATGCCGCTCGTTACCACGCTGCTTGCGGAAGGTCGTCAGTAGGACGATCCGCCCATCTTTCGTGAACCGGTAGGTGATGCGTCTCGCGGTCTGCCGGAGCGTGAACCGGAGTTCGAACAGACCATCGCCGAGCGAGCGAGATAACGGCATGCGAACTGCCGCACCCGAGGTCGCCAGCCTGTCGATGATCACCGCGACCCGGTCCCAGTCGCGTTGACCCAGACGGCTGAGCCACGCTTCGATTTCGTCGTGCAACTCGACGTCAGTCGGGTTCATGATCGCACTGGCGAGATCATCGCACAACTGCGATATGAGGAGACGTGCACGCGCGAACCCCGCATTTTCGCCCGATCACCCGATGAGGTAGACCATCCCGCGGCCCTCAGCCGCGAGCGACTCGACGAACTCCCGTGCTCGCTCCAGATAGTGGAGGACGTAGCGGCGTTCCTCCTCGTCGGTCGCGCCGTGAGGGCTACGCCACGCTCGAGCCCAATCGTCGATCCGCTTCTCATCCACCTCGCGCAGCTGGTCGCGGATGCCGGGCACCTCCTCCGGCAGGATCACCCGCACCCACGGTTCCCAGCCCAGCCCGTGCATGGTCACATTGCCCTCGAACATCCGGTACGCGGATTCGGATGCGAGCCCCCCAGGGCCCGGCCTCGTGAGTGCTTGAAGGGCCGACCACGCCTTGTCGAGATAGAGCATGTCGCACCGCGGAGGGACCTGCTCGAACACCGCGACGCTCGATCTCGCGTGCGGCTCCAACCCCCAGGCGTCGGCGAGCGGATCGCTGGAGAGGATGCTGTGCGGATCGTTGATCGCCTGCTGTGCGAGCTCGGCATCGAAGGCGTAGGCGTAGTAGCGGATTCCCATGACGCGATCGTGGCGTCGTCGTCGCGTCTCGAAAGCCATGACCGGCGAACAGTGGGCGCGGTGGATGACCCGCGCTCATGTGGAGGAGCCGCCACGCGGCGGGAACACCGTTGAAGAGGTCAGGCCGGAGCAGCGCCGACGACAAGGTCGGCCCCGAGGGGAGGCGTTCCGCCGCAGAAGCGGCGGCGGAACCAATAAACGCAGCGGAGACGGAGGGATTTGAACCCTCGGTCCCCTAAACGGGGACTCCACCTTAGCAGGGTGGTGCACTCGGCCGGACTATGCGACGTCTCCTGGCGTGAGCCTCCACCACTATAGCCGGTGCGGGGCGGATGCTCGCGCTCAGCCGTTCGAGGCCGAGCAGCGCCGATCGGCTGCCGTCTGACCCGGCACGTTCTCGAGCACCTCGGGGCCAGGGGCCGCGCTCGGTGAGCCGGAGGGCGCCGCCGACGGGTCGGTCGACGCGGACGGAGCAGGCTCGGCCGTCGCCCCGCCGGGCGCGCTCGGCGCCGGAGCGGGCGCGCTCGGGTCGGCGACCGTCCCGCTCTGGGGCTCGTCGGGGATGAAGCGCTCGTCGCTCTCGATGAGGCGCATGAGCTCGGTCGCCTCGTCCTCGAGGGGCAGCACGCGGCCCTCGAGCTGACCGGACACCACGACCTCGCCCGGGTACTGCACGAAGACGATGTTCTCAGTCGGCATGTCGGCGAGCACGCGCGCCATCGCCACCATCGTGTCGAGGGGCTGGAGGCTCGTCGACAGCTGCATCGACTCGGTGGTGACCTTCGCGAGCCCGTAGAGCGCGCCGAGATCGGTGAGCACGCCCTCGCTCTGCACCTTCCTGATCATCGACGACAGGTAGACCTGCTGGTTGGAGATGCGGCCGAGGTCGCCGCCGTCGCCGATCGTGTAGCGCGTCCGGAGGAACGCGAGGGCCTCATACCCCTCGACCGTGTGGGCGCCCGCCGTCGGAAGGTCCAGCCCGGTGAACGGATCGGAGATGGGGGCGTCGATGCAGACCTCGACGCCGCCGACGGCGGAGGACATCCGCGCGACCCCGTCGAACGAGATCGTGCCGGCGTACGGCACCTCGAGCCCGGTCAGGAGCTCGATCGTGTCGACGACGCACGGCAGGCCGCCGAGGTCGTAGGCCTGGTTGATCTGCGCGAGCTCGATCGCCTCGGTACTCGTGCCATCCTCGGACTCGCAATCGGGGATGGGCACCATGAGGTCGCGCGGGATCGACACCGCGACGGCCGACTGCTGATCCTCCGCGACGTGAACCAGCATGTTCACATCGTTGAGGGTCGCCTCGCGCTCGGCCGTGTCGGCCTGGCCCTCGGCGTTGTCGATGCCGACGATGAGGACATTGAAGCCGCCCTCCCAGTCGCCGACGGCGGGCACCTCCCCGCCGAGGTCGACCGAGTCGATGCCGCTGCCCAGCTGGTAGGCCGCGATCGCGGCGACGGATGCTCCGCTCACGAGCACGACCGCGAGCACCCCGGCCACCGCCGACAGGGCCGTGCGCCACCCCGATGAGCGTTTCAGCCGGCCGTGCCGCACCTCCGCCGCCTCGGCGCGGAGCCCGGAGCGATTCCGACGTCTCGACTCGGCCATCGTCGCAGGCCGCCTAGTTCGCGACCGAGCAGGTCTGCTGCGCGGCGGTCTGACCGAGGACTCCGTCGAGGACCTCGGATTCGGTGGGCTCCTCGCCGGGCGGGGGCGGGACGGCGGGGGATGCGCTCGGCGCAGGGGCAGCCGTCGCCGTCTCGATCGGGGAGGGAACGGGCGCCGGCGCGTTCGGGTCGATCGTCGACCCGGTGCCGGTCGAGCCCTCGGCGAGCAGGATCGGCTCGTCGTTGCGGATCTTCTCGAACAGCGCGTCGGCGAGATCCTCGAGCGGTGCAGCCTTGCTCGCGTAGACCCCGCCGAGCCCCGTCGTCGCGGGGTACTGCACGAACGTGATGCGCTCGGTCGGGATGTCCTTGAGCACGAGCGCCATCGAGACCATCGTGTCGAGGCTCGCGAGGCTCGACGAGAGCGACATCGCCTTGGTCGCCACCTGGGCGAGACCGTAGAGCTTCGAAGGATCGGTGAGCGTTCCCTCCGCCTGCAGCGTGCGCATGAGCGACGACATGTACACCTGCTGGTTGGAGATGCGACTGAGGTCGGAGCCGTCGCCGATCCCGAAGCGCGTGCGCAGGAACGCGAGGGCGGTGTACCCCTCGACCGTGTGCGTGCCCGCGGTCGGCAGGTCGAGTCCGGCGAACGGGTCGCGGATGGGCGCGTCGATGCAGACATCGACGCCGCCGACGGCGGTCGACATCAACGCGACGCCGTCGAAGGAGATCGTGCCTGCGTAGGGGATCTCCAGCCCAGTGAGCGCCTCGGCCGCCAGGACGACGCAGTTGAGGCCGCCGACGCCGAATGCCGAGTTGAAGGGCTGGGCGCTCATCGCGAACGAGGTGCGGCCGTCGGGCAACGGGCACTCGGGGATGGGCACGACCAGGTCGCGCGGGATCGACACGGCGACCGCCGACTGCTGGTCCTCCGCGACGTGGATGAGGATGTTGACGTCGTTGAGCGTCGCCTCCCGCTGCCCGGCGTCCCGCTGCCCCTCGGCGTTGTCGACGCCGACGAGCAGGACGTTGAAGCCGCCCTCCCACTGGCCGACCTGCGGGATCTCGCGGGCCTCGCCGTCGGCTCCCGTGAGGACGACCTGGTCGATGTTGGCATCGAGCTGGCCGAGCGTGATCGCCGCGACTGAGGCGCCGCTCACGAGCACGACGGCGAGCGCCGAGGAGATGACGGAGAGCGCGGTGCGCCACGCCGATGCGCGGGGCAGTCGTCCGTGACGGACCTGCGCGGTCGGCAGGGAGCGGATCGACCGATCGCGCTTCTGCTCCGTCATTCGCACTCCTCCTGGCACGGCGGGACCGCCGTCGCAGCGGAGGGCGTGGGATTCGAACCCACGAGACATCTCTGCCCACTGGTTTTCAAGACCAGCTCCATCGGCCGCTCGGACAGCCCTCCTCGGACACCAAGGGTCGATTCTAGCCCGAGATCGGCTAAGAACGGCCTGATCGGTCTGCTCCCGAACGAGGGGCACCCGCCGTGCGCAGGCCGGCGAGGGCGAGGGCGAGCCCATCGGCCGTGTCTCGCTCCGTCGTCTCGGACGACGCGGCGACCACTTCGGGCGGCGCCTGACCCATCGCGACACCGCGGCCGCCGAGACTCGTCGCCCACGCGAGCATCTCGATGTCGTTGCGGCCGTCGCCCACGGCCATGACGCGCTCGCCGGGAATGCCGAGGGCATCCCGGACCCGCTCGAGAGCCGTCGACTTGTTCACGCCGTCGGGCGCGATGTCGAGCCAGGCCGTCCACCCGACGTTGTAGCTGACCTGATGCAGGCCCATGAGCTCGACGACGGCGAGGAACTCCTCCATCGCGTGGCCGGGCGAGATCACGACGACGCGCGTCGCGGGCTCGCGGCAGAGCTCCTCGAACGGCACCTCGTAGCTGATCGCGCCGAGAGCGCCGTCCGGGAACCAGCCGGTGTAGCGGTAGACGCCCGTCTCGTCCTCGACGGCGTAGTTCGCCTGGGTCAGATGCGGGCGGATGCGCGTGAGCACATCCGTCGGATCGAACGTCTCGACGTGGTGGCGCCGGTAGCCCATGGGCGCCTCCGGATCGCGCCGCAGCGTGATCGCCCCGTTCGAGCACACGAGGTAGTGGGGCGCGATGTCGAGCCGGTCGAGCACGGGCAGCGTCATCGCGACCGAGCGCCCGGTCGCGAGCATGATCTCGTGCCCCGCGTCGCGGACGCGCTGCACCTCGCGCAGCACGGCGTCCGACAGCGTGCCGTCCTCGTGGAGGACGGTGCCGTCGATGTCGAGCGCGACGAGCCAGCGGTCGCCGGCGGGGATGCTCGGCATCGGATCGCTCGTCGCCGCGCTCACGCGGTCGGCTCCAGCACGGCGAGGCCGCCGAGGTACGGCTGCAGCGCCACGGGCACGGCGACGGAGCCGTCGGCGCGCTGATGCGTCTCGAGGATGGCGACGATCCAGCGCGTGGTGGCGAGCGTGCCGTTGAGCGTCGCGACGGGAGCGGTGCGGCCGTCCTCCCCGCGGAAGCGGGTGTCGAGGCGGCGGGCCTGGAAGGTCGTGCAGTTGCTCGTGCTCGTGAGCTCGCGGAACGCGTCCTGCGTCGGCACCCACGCCTCGACGTCGAACTTGCGTGCGGCGCTCGTGCCGAGATCGCCGGCCGCGGTGTCGATGACGCGATAGGCGAGACCCAGCGATTGGAGCATCCCCTCTTGGAGCGCCAGCAGGCGCTCGTGCTCGGCCTCGGCGTCGGCAGGGTCGATGTAGGTGAACATCTCGAGCTTCTGGAACTGGTGCACGCGGATGATGCCTCGGGTGTCGCGACCGTAGCTGCCGGCCTCGCGGCGGTAGCACGTCGACCAGCCTGCGTAGCGCAGCGGTCCGTTCGCGACGTCGATGATCTCGGCCGCGTGATAGCCGGCGAGGGCGACCTCGCTCGTGCCGGTGAGGTAGAGGTCGTCGTCGGGCAGGTGGTAGATCTCGTCGGAGTGCGCGCCGAGGAAGCCGGTGCCGCTCATGATCTCCGGCTTCACGAGCGTGGGAGTGATGAGCGGGGTGAAGCCGGCCTCGAGCGCGCGGTCGAGAGCCATGGTCATGAGGGCGATCTCGAGGCGCGCGCCCACGCCCTTGAGGAAGTAGAAGCGCGACCCGGAGACCTTGACGCCGCGGGGGATGTCGATCGCGTCGAGCAGCTCGCCGAGCGCGAGGTGGTCGCGCGGCTCGAAGTCGAAGGAGGGCTTCTCGCCGACCTCGCGGAGGGTGACGAAATCGCTCTCGCCGCCCTCGGGCACGCCCGCCAGGACGACGTTCGGGATGGACCCGGCGATGCGCGTGAACGCCTCGTCGGCCTCGGTCGCGGCGAGCTGCGCGGCCTTGACGCGCGCCGAGAGCTCCTGCGCGGCGGCGACGAGCGCGGCCCTCTCCTCCTTCGGAGTCTGCGCGACGCGCTTGCCATGCGCGTTCTGCTCGGCACGGAGGGCCTCGAAGGCGGTGATCGCCTCGCGGCGGGCGCGGTCGGCGGCGACGGCCTCGTCCACGAGCTCGACCGACGCCCGTCTCGCCCGCTGGGAGGCCGAGACGACGTCGGGGTTCTCACGCAGCAGCTGGGGGTCGATCACTCCCCTAGTCTGTCACGCGCTCGCGTGGCGACCCCCTCCGCTCGCGGGCCCCGATGCTCTAGCCTGACGACCATGAGCACCCCTCGCGCCGATTCCGCGCGCCCCCGCGCCGCGATCGTCTACAACCCCATCAAGATCGATGTGGATGCTCTGCGCGAGGCGGTCGCCGCCGCCGAGGTCGAGCACGACTGGGCCGAGTCGCTGTGGATCGAGACGACCGTCGAGGACCCGGGCGAGGGGCAGGCGCGCTCCGCCGTGGAGGAGGGCGTCGACGTCGTGCTCGCCGCCGGCGGCGACGGCACCGTGCGCGCCGTGGCCGAGGGGCTGCGGGGCACAGGAACACCACTGACGCTGCTGCCCGCCGGCACGGGCAACCTGCTCGCACGCAACCTCGATCTCACGCTCAACGACATCCCCGGCTCGGTGGAGGCGGCCTTCACCGGCTCCGACCGCGCCATCGACGTCGGCATCGCCGACATCGTCGACGGGGGCGGCGCCGCCTCCACTCACGTCTTCGTCGTCATGGTCGGCGTGGGGCTCGACGCCAAGATGATCGCCGCGACCAACCCGGAGCTCAAGAAGAAGGTCGGGTGGCTCGCCTACGTCGAGGCCGTGGCGCGCATCTTCAAGGACGTCAACGCGCTGCGCGTGACCTACTCGCTCGACGGCGCGTCGAGCCGCTCGACCACCGTGAGCACGATCCTCATCGGCAACTGCGGCATCCTGCCGGGCAACGTGCCGATCCTCCCCGACGCGAAGGTCGACGACGGGCTCATCGACATCGTGGCGATGCGGCCGAAGAACGTGCTCGGCTGGATCCGCATCGGTACGACCGTGATCTGGGAGAACGGCGTCCTGCGCAAGACCCGGTTCGGTCGACGCCTGATCTCGGCAGACAAGCGCGTGCGCCCCCTGCGCTACTTCCAGGGCCGCCGCGGCGACCTGCGGTTCCGCGGGCCGGAGGAGTTCGAGATCGACGGCGAGGAGATGGGCACCATCGTCCAGCTCGCCGTCCGCGTCGACGCCGCCTCGCTCATCGTCCGGGTGCCGCGCGACGCCGACGTGCACTCGGTGAAGCCCGACGCGCAGGCGGAGGCCGAGGCGAAGCGCATCGAGGTCGAGCGGCAGGGCCGCGTCGCCGCCGCCGACATCGGCGAGCCGCAACGCTCGGGCTCCGGCGTGCCGGCGACGCTCGGCGAGGACGACTAGGGCGTGTCTCGTAACCTCTGCGGGATGTTGCGGCAGGCTGGGAGCGTGACGCGTACTCGTACTTTGTCGGATTCTGCTTGGGCTCGGATCGAGCCTTTGATGCCGATCGCTTCCCGCAAGGGCGGGCGACCGTTTCAGGAGCATCGTCGGGTGCTGGAGGGGATCGTGTGGCGGTATCGGACGGGTTCGCCGTGGCGTGATCTGCCCGCCGAGTTCGGGCCGTGGCAGACCGCGTGGAAGCGTCATCGCCGGTTCAGCGGAGACGGCACTTGGGATCGTATCTACGCCGAGATCCTCGCTGACGCGGACGCAGCGGGCGAGATCGAATGGGCCGTCAGCGTGGACTCCACCATCAACCGTGCGCATCAGCACGCAACGAACCTCCCGCGCGACACAGGGGGCTCTATCGAGTTACAAGAATTTGCGGGAGGAGCCGCCTGACCACGCGATTGGCAGGTCACGCGGAGGGTTGAGCACGAAGATCCACCACCTCGTCGACGGCCGCGGGCTACCGCTGGTCGTGCTGGTCGGCCCCGGGCAGGCCGGCGATGCCCCGATGTTCCCCGTGCTCATGGACCACCTCAAAGTTGGCCGGCGTGGCCCGGGCAGGCCCCGCTCGAGACCGGACCGCGTCCGCGGCGACAAGGCGTATTCCTCGCGTGCCATCCGCACCCGCCTGCGCGAACGCGGGATCGTCGCCGTGATCCCCGAGCCCTCCGACCAGCAGGGACACCGGCAGCGTCGCGGCTCCCGTGGCGGGCGACCAGTCAGCTACGACGTCGAGGACTACAAGGGTCGCAACGTTGTCGAACGCGGCTTCAACGAAGACAAGCAATGGCGTGGGCTCGCCACCAGATACGACAAACTCGCGCTCACCTACCGCGGCGGCGCGGTCCTGCGAGCCATCACACTCTGGCTCAAACGCTTAGGAGACACGCCCTAGGCGCTCACGGGCTGACGCACGACGCATGACGCCCGCCGACCGGGAATCCGGTCGGCGGGCGTCATGCGTCCCGCGTGCGTCGCGCAGTCCGCGCGCCCGCGTCAGGCCGCGCCCGCTCCGTTCCGTCGAGCGCGCATCGCCGCACCCGCCAGGAGGAGGAGCAGCGCGAGCGCCGCGAGCGGTCCCATCGAGGCGGCTCCTGTGGTCGGCAGCCCTCCGGCGCCGGGCGCCCCCTCGCGGGGATCGCCGGCGGCGGCGGTGACGGCGATCTGGGCAGAGGCCACGCTCTCGCCGTCGATCACGACGCTCAGCGTGTACGCGCCGGGAGCGGTTGCCGCCGGGATCCGGACGGCTCCCTCGACGAGACCGTCGGCGTCAGCGGTGAAGGAGCCGAGCTCGACGACTGCGGCGGTGCGCAGACGGGCGGCGGCGGACTCGAGCGTGAGCGTGAGCTCCTGACCCGGCTGCGAGCCCCTCACGGAGAACGGGACGGTCGCGCCGGCGGCCACGGCGGGTACGGCGAGCTCGACCGCGACCTCGCCCGGCTCGTCGGTCGGAGCGGCGACGAGCTGCCCCACCCCCCAGCGCGCGGTCGACTGGAAGCCTGCACCCGAAGGGTCGGCCCCGGTGCGGATCGAGGTACGGTCACGGCCGCTCGCATCGTTGACCTGGAAGTCAAGACCGTGGACGGTGCCGAGACCGCTGCTGTCGAGGAGGCTGATCGACGCCTCGACGACGTAGCCGCCGTCGACGATCGCGGTCGAGCTCGCCGTCGATCACGCCGTAGCAGGTGGGCTTCGCCTGCAGTCGGAGCGCCAGCTGCGGTTGTCGGTGAGGCCCCAGATCGTGACCGAGTAGAGCTCCTCGGCGCGCTCGCGGAAGTCGCGGAACGCGTCGCGGTAGTAATAGCCCTGGTCGACGAAGCGCGCCTCGCTCACGGGCGTGCCCATCGTGACATCGAGCTCGGTGACGGCCTGCGTGATGAGCAGGTCGGCGAACCGGTCGATCGCCGCTCCGAGCGCGTCGACGGGGAACGACAGGCTCACGTGGAACTGGTGCCCGAGGCCGTCGACCGCGACACCGCGCTCGATCATGCGCTCGAGCAGGGCGCGCATGCGGTTCTGCTTGCCCTCCTGCTCGGTGTTGTAGTCGTTGATGAACAGCGCCACCGGGCGGTCGGCGCCCTCGGCGGCGTAGACGTCGTTGAACGCCTCGTCCGCATACAGGAAGGCGAGATCGATGAACTCCTCGCCGAGGATGCGGTACCACTCGCTGCGGCGCAGGCCGTCCTCGTACTGCGCGCCGTCGTTGACGACCTCACTGACGACGTCAAAGGCGACGATCGGGTTCTCGGCGCCTTACAGGCCGTGCGTGCCCGCGTAGTAGCCGGCGACATCGAGGATGTGCTGGCGCATGCGGTCGCGCAGGATCTCCTTGTCGGCCTCCGACGTCGAGAGCGGGGTGCCCTCGGCGTTCTGGAAGAACCAGGCGGGGGACTGCGCGTGCCAGACGGGCATGTGCCCCCAGACGCGCAGGTCGTTCGCCGCGGCGAAGTCCATGAGCAGGTCGCCCCCGGCATTCGGCGTGAACTCACGAGCTGCGTCGTAGAACGCCTCCGGCTTCATGAAGTTCTCGCTCGACAGCTGCGTGAAGTGCCGAGTCACGAGCTCGGCCTGGGCTCCCGACATCTCGCGCGGTTCGATCGCGACGCCCATCGGGAAGGGCACGGTGTCCTGGATCGGCGTGAGGTCCTGGACGACGAGCTGCTCGGCCTGCGTGATCGACACGTCGTCGAGGTAGAAGGTGCTCGTGTTGCCGGTCGCGCCGCCGTCGTAGGCGGTCTCGAAGTAGAGCAGTCCTGTCTCGAGCTCGCCGGCGGGCATGGTGATCGAGGCGGAGATCTCGCGCCACTCGCCGTTCGACAGGCCCGTGACCTGCGCCTGCGTGAGGAACGGGCTGTCGGCCTGCAGGGTCACCCAGATGTCGCCGACGGGCTGGCCGACCGCCAAGCGCACCCATGCCGAGAGGTCGTACGTGATGCCGGGCAGGAGCGTGCCGACGACGGGGAAGCCGATGCCGTCGCCCTGATTTCCGCGGTTCTCCACGACCGCCGACTGGATGCCCGTGCGGGCCTGGTCAGTGGTCACCGACACGGTCGGCGCGACGTCGAGCCGGCTCGAGCGCCGTAGCACCCAGCCGTCCAGGCCCTCCTCGAAGCTCGTCTCGAGCACGACGGCGCCCGGGGTGCCGGGGTCGCTCGGGGTCTCGCCGCCTCCGTCGCCGCCGCCGCCTCCGCCGCCGCTCGCGGTCGTCGTCAGGAGCAGGTCGTCCACGAGGTACGTGTACGCGCCGTCGAGAGCGCCGGTGCCGAGGTAGATCTTCGGCGCGGTCGCGCCGGCGGGCAGCGTGAAGGTGCCCGTCACGGTCGTCCAGGCGTCGGCGCTCACGGCCGTGGTGCTGCCGGGGACCCAGACGAACTGGCTCGCGCCGCCCTGCGTGAAGTTCTGCACGCGGTCGGCGACCTGGAGGGCGGGATCGCCCTCGACGTCGACGATCGACAGGGTCGGGCCGCCGCTCTGCTGCCACGCGTCTCCGAGGGGTGTGCTGAAGTCGTCATCGCCGAGGATCGTCTCCGTCGGCGGCGCGGGCTGGGGGCTCGTGATGACGAGGTCGTCGACGAGGTAGGCGTACGCCGCTGCCGGGTCGGAGTTCGCCGTGCCGATGTAGATTCTCGGCGCGGTGGCGACCTCGGGCACGACGACCGTGCCCGTGATCGTCGTCCACTCGCTCGCCGAGATCGTGCGGTTCGAGTCGCCCACGTGGCCGTAGCGCGGGTCGGCGGTCGCCCCGAAGTCGTGCACGAAGCGCGCCTCGCGCGTGCCGGTGACATCGGCGGCGAGGCGGATGCGCGCGCTCACCGTGTACGTCTCGCCGGCGACGAGCGTGCCGGGCGCCGTCTCGATGCCGTCGAAGTCGTTCGCCCGATCCCGCACCTGGAGGGCCGGGTCGCCCTCGACGTCGAGGATCTCGAGCATCGGGCCGCCGCTCTGCTGCCACGCCGCGCAGAGCGGTGAGGATAAGTCGTCGCTCGCGACGACCGTGTCGGCGGCGGCAGCCGAGGTTGCGGTGAGAGGGGCGAGCAGGAGAGCCGCGACGGCCCCCCAGGTCGCGAAAGTTTCGGTTAGTCGCAACCGACGCATGGCGCTCCTTTGCGCGAGGGAATGGAGGAGTCACGCGCACAGCAAGGAGGTCGACGGCGGTTGCTCAACGAATATGTTGAGATGAACAACTGGTTGTCATCGAATCGATGATCGAAACATTGTCGCGAAGTTTCGTGCTGTCTGCGCCGCTCGGGGCGTGAGAGCCCGACCACCCCTGCTGGGTCGCGGCACGGGCGCGCACTGTCGGGCCGACGCCGGTGGTACGCGCTGCAGGTGGGCACGCCCGCCGCACCCTAGCACGATGCCGGGCCAACGCCGGTGGCGCCCGCCGCAGCGGGGACGCCCGAGGTGAGCGCGCCGGAGGCGGAGGAGGTGGGCACGCCCGAAGCGAGCGCGCCGCAGGCGGAGGCGCCAGTTCGGCGTGAAGGCGGCACATCGATGCGGCGCCTTCACACCGAACCCGCGCCTTCGCGAGCCGGTTGGCCCGACCGCGCGCCAGTTCGGTGACAGCGCGCCGGTTAGAAGTGCGGCGGCCTCACAGAAGTGGCGCGTTGTCGCGCGCCCAGGGTGCGGTGTCGGCGGCGGGCGCGGGGCGGCGCGGCTCGTACGGCTCGCGCGGCGGCGCGGCCCGTCTCGACTACGCGGGCGCGCCGCCGTCTAGGATGCCGCGCAGCCAAGCACGGGCATCCGTGAAGACGTCGTCGCCGTACTGCGAGACGACCTCGATCTGCTGCTGGTCCGCGCGCGGGTACGAGCCGAGGAACATCACGTTCGGGCTGAACCTCTTGAGGCCGAGCAGGGCGTCGGCGACGCGCTCGTCGCGCACGTGCCCATCGAGGTCGATGACGAAGCGGTAGCGGCCGAGAGCATCCCCGATGGGACGCGACTCGATGAGGCTCATGTTGACCCCGCGCGTGGCGAACTGCTCGAGCATCTCGAGCAGCCGGCCGGGCGCGTTGTCGGGCAGCTCGACGATGACGCTCGTCTTGTCGGCTCCCGTGCGCTCGGGCAGCCCGAGCGTTCGGCTCACGAGCACGAAGCGCGTCACCGCGTTCGGGTTGTCGCCGATGCCCTCAGCGAGCACCTCCAGCTCGTGGTGATCGGTGATGCCGGGCGGCGCGACGGCGGCCTCGGCGAGCGTCGACTCCAGCAGGCCGGCGGCCGCGGCGACGTTCGACGCCGCCGGGATGTGCCCGTGACTGGGGATGGCCGATTCGAGGAAGCGGCGGCACTGCGCGTAGGCGACCGGGTGCGCGGAGACGACCCGGACATCCTCGATGCGGGTGCCCGGCCGGGCGACCAGCACGAAGTTCACGGGGACCAGGAACTCGCCGATGATGCGCAGGCCCGGGATGGTCGCGAGGGCGTCCTGCGTGGCGCTCACCCCGCCCTCGACCGAGTTCTCGATCGCGATCATCGCCGCGACGCTGCGCCCGGTCATGACGTCGTCGAGCGCCTCGCCGACGTTCGCGACGCTGCGCCACACCGCGCCCTCGGCATCGGGCACCTGTCGCATGGCCTCCCAGGTGAAGGTGCCGACGGGGCCCAGGTAGCTGTAGGCGGGCGTGCTGTCGGGGGCGGCGCTCATGCTCCGCAGTCTAGAGGCGGCGCGGGGCGCGACCGGCCCGCCGGGTGAATGCCGCGCGGGTGGCATGCGCGCGTGCGCCGGGCTGGCGGGGCGCGTCAGTCGACCAGTCGGAGGCCGAGAGCCGCGGCGACCCTGCCCCGCAGAGCGACGAGCTGATCGCTGGCGAGCGTCGCCCCGCGCAGGCTCGCGATGTCGTCGACGTCATCGAGCTCGGCTCCCGAGAGGTCTACGTGGGCGAGGGTCGCGTCGCGCACCGACAGGGCGCGGATGCTCGATCCTGGCACCGCGAGGCGCGCGATCGTCGCCCCCGAGACATCGAGCTCGTCGATCGTGCAGTCGACGAGCGCCACGTCGGTGAGCGCGGCCCCTCGGAGGTTCGCGAAGCCGATGCGACATCGCTCGAACCTGACGACGTCGAGGTCGGCGTCGAACGCCGCGAGCGACCCCACGCGCGAGTCGGAGACGACGACTGTGCGCCAGCGGCTGCGGGCCGCATCGAGCACAGGCGCATCCAGTCGCTCGATCGTCACCTCGGAGAGCACCGCCGCACGGAGCACGGCGCCGTCGGCGCGCACGTCGGCGAGAGCGACCTCCGAGAGCTGGATGCCCGTGAGGTCGCGGTCGGCGAGGTCGACGCCGCTCACACTCACGCCGGCGACGTCGGCGCGGGCGACGAGCGCGGCACCGTCAGCGGCCTCGAGGTCATCGAGCCGCAGGTCGGGTTCGAGCGGAGGGCGCAGGTCGTCGCGGGCCATCCGGCGAGGGTACTGAAGTCCCGAGCGCCGCCGTGGAATCGACGAAATGAAGGGAGCTGGAGCCTCCGGAACGGCGTGTCGACATCGACACGCCGGGAGGAGGGGCCGCGCTCCCTTCATTCGGTCGACGGGCGGCGCGGATGCCCGAGGCCCCGACTGCGAGGAGCCCGCGAGACACTGTGCCCCGCGTCGCCCCCGGTGGTTGGATGGGCGCATGACTCGCGCAGGAACGCCCGCCCAGTCCTCCGACCTCATCGACGTGGACGCACTCATCGCCGCGTACCACGACCGCGTTCCGGACCTCGACGACCCGGCCCAGCGAGTGGCCTTCGGCACGAGCGGCCACCGCGGCTCGAGCCTCGACGGCGCCTTCACCGACACGCACATCGCCGCCATCACGCAGGCGATCGTCGAGTACCGCGCGAGCCAGGGCACGACCGGCCCGATCTTCGTCGGCGCCGACACGCACGCGCTGTCCTCCCCCGCCCAGCGCACCGCTCTCGAGGTGCTCACCGCCAACGGCGTCGCCGCCTTCGTCGACGCGCACGACGGCTACGTGCCGACGCCCGCCCTCAGTCACGCGATCATCACCCACAACCGCAGCGGCCTCGCCGACGCCGACGGCATCGTCATCACCCCGAGCCACAACCCTCCCCGCGACGGCGGCTTCAAGTACAACCCTCCGCACGGCGGCCCAGCCGACTCCGACGCGACGAACTGGATCGCGAACCGCGCGAACGACATCATCGCCAGCGGGTCGACCGAAGTGAAGCGCGGTGCCGCGATCGAGACGCACGCCTACGACTACCGGCTGCACTACGTGTCCGATCTGGCGTACATCCTCGACATGGAGGCGGTGCGCGACGCCGGACTGCACATCGGCGCCGACCCGCTCGGGGGCGCGAGCGTCGAGTACTGGCAGTTCATCGCCGAGCACTACGGCCTCGATCTCACGGTCGTGAACCCGTTCGTCGATCCGGCCTGGAGCTTCATGACGCTCGACTGGGACGAGAAGATCCGCATGGACCCGTCGAGCCCGAGCGCGATGGCGAGCGTGCTGACCCACCAGCACGAGTACGCCGTGGTCACCGGCAACGACGCCGACGCCGACCGTCACGGCATCGTCACCCCCGACGGCGGCCTCATGAACCCGAACCACTACCTCGCCGTCGCGATCGACTACCTCTACACGCACCGGCCAGAGTGGCGCGCCGACGCGGCCATCGGCAAGACCCTCGTGTCGAGCTCGATGATCGACCGCGTCGCCGAGGGTCTCGGCCGTCGCCTGCACGAGGTTCCCGTCGGCTTCAAGTGGTTCGTGCCCGGCCTCATCGACGGCTCCGTCGCGTTCGGCGGGGAGGAGAGCGCCGGGGCGAGCTTCGTCCGCCGCGACGGCAGCGTCTGGACGACCGACAAGGACGGCATCCTGCTCGCCCTCCTCGCGAGCGAGATCACCGCCGTGACCGGGTCGACGCCGTCGCAGCTCTACACCGGGCTCACCTCGACGTACGGCGCGCCCGCCTACCAGCGGGTGGATGCCGCGGCTACTCCCGAGCAGAAGGCGAAGCTCTCGAAGCTGTCGGGCGACGCGATCGCGGCCGACGAGCTGGCCGGTGAGCCCATCACGGCCCGCCTGTCGGAGGCCCCGGGCAACGGTGCCGCGATCGGCGGCGTCAAGGTCGTGACCGAGAACGCGTGGTTCGCGGCCCGACCGAGCGGCACCGAGGACGTCTACAAGATTTACGCCGAGTCGTTCCGCGGCGGGGACCACCTGCGGCAGGTGCAGAGCGAGGCGAAGGCGATCGTGGATGCCGCCCTCCGCTGAGCCGGCCGGTGCGGGCGTCGACCGCGCGTCGGCCCCCGAGCCGCCGGCGATCGACCCTCGGCTCACGGCCGAGCGCGCGGAGCTCTTCGCGCAGTGGGACGCCCTGACGCCCGACGAGCTCTCCGCGCGCGGCGGACTCAAGTGGACGATGCACCCCGGCACGGTCGGCGCGTGGGTCGCCGAGTCGGATCTCGGAACGGCCCCGGCCGTGGCATCCGCCCTGCACGCCGCGATCGACGCCGGCCACCTCGGATACCTGCCGCCCGCGATCGCCCGCGAGATGTCGCGCGAGACGGCGAGACTGCTGCGCGAGCGCTTCGACTGGGCGGTGCCGTCGAGCCGCGTGCACCCGATCGCCGACGTCATCCGCGGTCTCGAGCTCACGATCGAGCACTACTCGCGGCCCGGCTCCGCGATCATCGTGCCCACTCCCGCCTACATGCCGTTCCTCACGGTGCCGGTCGCGATGGGCCGCGAGGTCGTCGAGGTGCCGCTCGCGACGCACGCCGGACGGCAGACGCTCGACCTCGTCGCCATCGAGGAGGCGCTCGCCGCGGGCGCGGGCGTCGTCGTGCTGTGCAACCCGCTGAACCCGGGCGGTCGCGTGTTCGACCGCGCCGAGCTCGAGGCGCTCAGCGAGGTCGTCGAG
Source organism: Microcella alkalica (assembly GCF_014137945.1). Lineage (GTDB taxonomy): Bacteria > Actinomycetota > Actinomycetes > Actinomycetales > Microbacteriaceae > Microcella > Microcella alkalica. Next base: position 134,435 of record NZ_JACGWX010000006.1, on the reverse strand, counting down.
CGGCACGGGGCGACGGTGTTCGCCGACGAGATCCACGCGCCGATCGTCTTCGATGCCGCGCGCCACGTGCCGTACGCGAGCATCTCGGAGGTCGCCGCCGGGCACGCCATCACGGCGGTCTCGGCATCGAAGGCATGGAATCTCCCCGGCCTCAAGACCGCTCAGCTCATCACGTCGAGCGACGCCGCCGAGAAGACGTGGGAGGCCCTCGGCCCACTCGCGAGCCACGGAGCAAGCACCCTCGGGGTCATCGCGAACACGGTGGCCTACCGCGACGGCCTCGACTGGCTCGACCACACCGTCGCCTACTACGACCGCAACCGGCGCGTGCTCGGCGACCGCCTCGCCGCGCTCCTGCCCGAGGTCGGCTACCGCGCCCCCGAGGGCACGTACATCGCGTGGCTGGACGTGCGCGGGCTGGGTCTCGGAGAGGATCCGGCGACTCGGCTGCGCGGCCGGGCGGGCATCGCCCTGACCGACGGCCGCGCGTGCGGAGCGGCCGGCACAGGCCATGTGCGCATGATCCTCGCGACGCCGACCCCGATCGTCGAGCTCATCGTCGAGCGCATCGCTGGGGCCGTGCGCTGAGTTCGTGATCGCCAGGCGGGGCTCAGTCCGCCGGCAGGCTCCAGAAGTAGCCGGTGGCCCCCGGGTGGTCGACCGTGATGGTCTCGTCGAGGTCGCGGAGGTCGCTGTCGAGATTGTGGCCGACCATCTTGACGACGGTGCGGCCGTCGACCTGCTCGATGGCGGAGACGATCTGGATGTGATCGAGCGCGTTGTTGTTGTTCCAGTCGAAGACGACGAGGTCACCGACTTTCGCCTGGTCTCGCTGGTCGAGGCCGAGCTGGACGGCACCGAGCTGCGGGTTGTCTCGCAGGAACGCGTCGAACGACGGGACGTAGATCCACGGGCTCGTGTAGTCGGCGCCCACGTCGTAGCTGTGCCACTCCGGAGTCATCTCCCAGCCGCGCTCGATGAGCGTTTGACTCACGAAGTTCATGCAATCGCCGCCGACGGGGTTGAACGTGCCCCATTCGGCGAGGTTGTAGTCCTTCCAGTACCGGAAGGCGTACTCGAGCTGGCGGTCGACCGCGGTGCGCCTCTCATAGGTGTACTCGAGCGGACTCGCCATGTCGATCGTGGCCTCGGAGGCGACGATCTCGACGGGGACGGCGCCGGGGAGGTAGCGCTCGGAGCGCGGCATCTCGAATGTGAGCGACGTATCGGTCGCGATGAAGTCGGCGACGAGCATCGAGCCGATGCGGATCGCGGAGACCGCCTTGAGGCCCGAGCCCGTGATCGTCTGCTGCTCTCCCCCGACGAGCGAGCCCGCCGCCGCAGACAGGCCTGTGACAGCGATGACCGGGTCGGCGGTCGGCGGCTGGGGGGCGGCGGCAGGCGCCGAGACCCCGCCGGCTGCGGGCATCTGCTGCCGCGCTGACGCGAGGCCGAGGGTGCCGACCGTCACGCCCACGAGAGCCGTGATCACGATGACGGTCAGGGTCGTCCGCCGTCGCTCGCTCGAGCGTGGGAGGAATCCGTCTCGAGCCATGGACCCATGGTACGCGACTCTCGGCGCTCCGGCCGGGGGCCCGCCGGGCTCGATCGAAGCACGCATTCTGTCCAGCACCTGCCGTCTGACCTGCGGTTTCACATCCGTACCAGATCCGTTGTCGACAAGGCGGCAGCAGCTCGCCTACCGTTGCCGCAAGTGTGAGAGCACTCTCATGCCTTGCGATTGAGCGCGCTCTCACAAGCCGACCCCCACGCACAAAGAAGTGACCGTGACGCTTTCACGACGCCGCAGCACAGCAGCCGCCGCCCTCGCCGGCGCGACCGCACAGACCCTCTTCGCCACCGATTGCGCGAGCACCGGCGACGACGCACCCGCCGGCAGCGGGGGCGACGGCGAGATCCCGCGGGGTGCGTGAGAGCGACGGCGCGCCTCAATAGACTGCGGAGCATGACGATCGAGGCGGGTCAGGCACGCTCGGCGCCGACCCTCGAGATGGTGGCCGCCGCGGCCGGCGTCTCGCGCGCGACGGTGTCGCGCGTCGTGAACGCCTCGCCGAAGGTCAGCCCGTGTGTCGTGGAGGCCGTGCAGGCCGCCATCCTCCGACTCGGCTACACCCCCAATCGCGCCGCGAGGTCGCTCGCGAACCGACGCTCGATGGTCATCGCGCTCGTCGTCCCGGAGGACACCACGCGCCTGTTCGGCGACCCGTACTTCGCCGCGATCGTGAAGGGCATCACCGACGAGCTCGACGCCTCCGACTACGTGCTCAACCTGCACCTCGCCCGCTCGGAGTCGGCCCAGAAGACGCTCGCCTACCTCACCGGCGGCAACGTCGACGGGGCGCTCGTGGTCTCGCACCACAGCGGCGACGAGTTCCTCTCGACCCTCGGCCGGCACCTGCCCGTCGTGTTCGGCGGCCGCCCGGTCGACCCCGAGGCCGTCGACAGCATCTACATCGACATCGACAACGTCGCCGCCGCCTACGACGGCACGCGCTACCTCATCGACGCCGGCTGCACGCGCATCGCGACGGTCACAGGCTCCGGCGACATGCCCGCCGGCATCGACCGCCTCGAGGGGTTCCGTCGCGCGCTCGCCGAGGCGGGGATGCCCGCCGACCTCGTGGCGGACGGCGACTTCACGATGACGGGCGGCGCCCGCGCGGCGCGCGAGCTGCTCGATCGAGGCGAGAGCTTCGACGGCCTGTTCGTCGCGAGCGACCTGATGGCGGTCGGAGCCGTGACGGCCCTGCGCGAGCGCGGCCTCCGCGTGCCCGACGACGTCAAGGTCATGGGGTTCGACGACAGCCCCGCCGCCCTCACGGGCGAGGTCGCGCTGACGACGGTGCGCCAGCCGTCGGAGGAGCAGGGCCGCCTGCTCGCCCGCACCCTCCTGCAGCTGCTGGGCGGCGAGGACGCCGCGCGCCGCACGATCATGCCGACCGACATCGTGGTGCGCCAGAGCGCCTGAGCGGCCCCTGCACGCGCCCCGACTCCGCTCACCGAGCCTCGGTAGGGTGCCCGTCATGAGTCTCACCGTCACGCACGAGCCCGACGCCGACCGCTACGTGGTGCACGACGCCGCGGGCGAGCTCCAGGGCTTCATCGTCTACGACTCCTCCCCCGGGCAGCTGCGGCTGATCCACGCCGAGGTGCCGCCGTTCCTGCGCAGCAAGGGCGTCGGCGGTGAGATGGTGCAGGCGATCCTCGACCACCTGCGCGCCGAGAGCACCGACCGGATCGTGCCGTCGTGCCCGTTCGTGGTCATGTGGATGCGCCGCCACCCCGAGTATGCGGACCTCACGACCCGCTGACTCCCATCGCCCGCCCAGCCGCGGTTGAGGCCATCCGTCGCAGTTAGAGGTCGAAAGTTCGGCCGCGAGTGCGACGAACGCACTCACTCGTGCGTGGGATAACCGCGCGCGGGCCGGCGCGCTAGCGGTCGGCGGGGACGTCGATGCGAAGGCGACCCGCGTATCCGGTGGCGTCGGCGGGAGCATCCACGATGCCCAGGGGGCCGTCGCCGGGGGTCGGAGCGGGGGCGGGGAGGATGGTCTGCCGATCGAGCTCGACCTGCGCCTCGTGACGGGTCGGGTGGAAGACCTCGTCGCCGATGCCGAGCACCCCGGGGCCGGAGCCGCCGCGTCGCGACTTGTCGCTCAGATCGATCCATCCGCGGGCGTGCGCGAGGACGGCCACGGCCACGGCCGCGCCCACGAGAAGAATCCAACCCCACACCGGCACGAGGGTCAGGATACCCGGGTGGCCTGGGAGGGCCGCTGAACGCTCGGTGAACGCGGAGGCGGGCGCGCCGCGAACGGCGAGGCGGGAGGACACCGCGGGTGCCGCTCAGGGCACGCGGTAGAGCCACTCCTCGGTCGAGAACTTCTCGGCCACGAGGGCGTCGATGCGCTCCATCTCCTCGGGCGTGATGGCGCTCTCGGCCAGGCCGTTGCGGGCGCGGAAGGTCGCGACGAGGCGGTCGATGATCTCCTCGCGCGGCAGGCCCGTCTGGCTGCGCAGCGGGTCGACGCGCTTGTTGGCGCTCTTCACGCCCTTGTCGCTGAGCTTCTCGCGGCCGATGCGCAGCACCTCGACCATGCGGTCGCCGTCCATGTCGTAGCTCATCGTCACGTGGTGCAGCACCGCGCCCGAGCCGAGCCGCTTCTGCGCGGCCCCGCCGATCTTCCCCTTCGTGCTCGTGATGTCGTTGAGCGGCTGGTAGCTGGCCTCGATGCCAAGCCCCTTGAGTCCCTCGATCACCCACTCGTCGAGGAAGGCGTACGACTCGGCGAAGCTCATGCCCTGCACGAGGGCGACGGGCGCGTAGAGCGAGTAGGTGATGACGCTCCCCGCCTCCATGAACATCGCGCCGCCGCCCGAGATGCGGCGCACGACCTCGAAGCCGTAGCGGTGCGCGTTGTCGATGTCGACCTCGTTCCTCACCGACTGGAACGAGCCGATCACGACGGCGGGGCGCTCCCACTCCCAGATGCGGAGGGTCGGACCGCGGCGGCCGTCACCGACCTCCTCGGCGAGAACCTGGTCGGCGGCCATCTGCTGCTGCGGGGTGAGCGGCGGGCCGACGACGAGGCTCCACTCGTAGTCGGTGAACGCCGTCGCCTCGGCGAGCGCGCGGCGGATGGTCGTCGCGACGGCGTCGGCGCTGAATCCGAGCAGCACGGCGCCGGGAGGGAGCGCCGCGGAGATCGCGCGCGCGAAGGCGGCGTGATCGGAGTCGGCGGGCATCCCGATCACGGCCGCCTCGATGGCGGGGATGGCTTCGTCTGGCTCGACGAAGAAGTCGCCCGCGAGGCGGAAGGAGCCGATCAGGCCGCCGTCGACCTCGAGATCGACGACGACGAGCTTGCCTCCTGGCACCTTGTATTCGCCATGCATGGCCCCAGCCTAGGCACCCGTCGCAAGGGGGCGCTGGGCGTCGGCGGCGTACTGCGACCACGAGCCCGCGAAGAGCCGACCGCGGCCGAGGCCCGCGTGCTCGAGGACGAGCAGCTCGTGGCACGCCGTGACGCCCGAGCCGCAGTACGCGATGACGTCGGAGCCCGGTGCGGCGCCGCCGGGGGCGAGACCGAACTGCGCGAACCGGGCGCGCAGCTCGTCGAGGTCGCGCAGACGGCCGTCGCCGCCGATGTGATCGCGCACCGAGAGGTTGCGCGCGCCCGGGATGTGGCCCGCACGGGCATCCACCGGCTCGGTCTCGCCGGCGAAGCGATCGGCGGTGCGGGCGTCGAGCACGAGGGCGCTGCCGTCGGCGGCGCGGGCCTGGGTCTCGTCGATCGAGGCGAGCGCGGATGCCGGCCACGCGGCCGCCGTGAAGGTCGCGTCGGCGCGCGGCGCCGCTCGCCGCCCGGCGACGGCCGCGCCGGCTCCGAGCTCGCCCTGCCACGCCGTGATGCCGCCGTCGAGCACGGCGGCGTCGCGGCCGAGCACGCGGAGCATCCAGGCCAGACGCGCCGCGATCACCCCGCCGGCGTCGTCGTAGGCGACGACGGTCGAGTCATCGCCGACGCCGGCCTCGGTCATGCCGCGGGCGAAGCGCTCGGGGTCGGGCAGCGGGTGGCGGCCCTCGGTGGGGCTCGGCGGGCCCGCGAGCCACTCGTCGAGGTCGACGAAGACCGCGCCCGCGATGTGGTCCGCGTGGTAGGCGTCGCGCCCCGAGCGGCCGTCGAGGTACCAGCGCACGTCGGCAATGACGAGACGGCGCTCGCGGCGCCCCGCCTCGGCGATGAGCGACTCGAGGTCGGCGGAGGAGACGAAGGGAGGCAGGGTCGTCGGCATCAGGCCAGGCTACCCAGCGCATGCGGCGCGGCGTAGGGTGCGGGGCATGGACCCCCTCGCGCACGACCTCGACCGTCTCGCCGACCACCTGCTCGAGCAGGCGCTCGCCGCGCCCGACAAGCGCGCGACGCTGAAGCTCGAGCTCGGCCGGGTGCGGCTGTCGTGGGCGAGCGACAAGGGCGACCACGAGATCGAGGCGCTGCCCGGGATGCTGGTGCGCATCCCCGACGCGAAGCACCGGGTGGAAGCGCTCGAGCCGAGCGTCATGCTGCTGACCGCCGTATCGCTGCCGGGCAGCCACGCGCACTAGTCGCTCGGGAAGAGCCGGTCGTCCATCCACTCGATGAGGTCGCGCCGGACATCCTCCTGATTGAGCTCGTTGAAGACCTCGTGGCGCGCTTCGGCGTAGACGGCGAGCTCGATGTCGGTGAGGCCGCCGCGGCGCGCGTACTCCTCGACGAGCTTCACGGCGCTGGGCTCGCCGCCGAGCGGGTCGTCGTCGCCGACCATGACGAGCAGGGGGATGTCCCGCGCGAGCCGCTTCGGGCGGCCGTAGAGCCGCAGCCCGTCGCGCACCCCGAAGAGCTGGAGGATCTTCGCGTCGAAGGTGAGCGGGTCGGACCGGAAGAGCGCGTGCACCTCCGGGTCGCGGCTCAGCCACTCGACGCCCGTGTCGCCGAGGTGCGCGTGCTTGGCGTTGAGGTCGCCGGAGTTCATGTAACCGGGCATTCGGTAGCTCGTGCCCGTGAGCACCGCGGCGTCGTAGTCGGCGGCGTGGTCGTTGAGGATGATCTGCGCCATGAGCGAGCCCCACGAGTGACCGAGCAGGACGAGCGGGAGCTCGGGGTGGTCAGTGCGGATGATCGCGCTGAGGTCGCGGAGATCCTGGATCGTCGCGCGCAACCCACCCGGCCCGAGCTTGCCCATCTTCGAGGAGTCGCCGTCGGTCATCTCGACGCCCGTGATGCCGTGGCCGCGGTGGTCGTCGGCGTAGACGGCGTAGCCGGCGTTGACGAGCTCCTGCGCGAGGACCTCGTAGCGCAGCGCGTGCTCGCCGACGCCGTGAGCGAGCTGCACGACGGCCTTGGGCCGGCCGGGCGCCCACACGAAGTAGTGGATCGTCACCCCCTGGGCGTCGACGAAGGTGCGGTGGTCGCGCTCGGCGATGAACTTCACCATGGGTGGGCCTCCCTGCGTTCATCGTAGAGCTCGAAGGGGCCTCCGCGGAGCCTGGTGGAATGCTCCGCGACCCGAAGTCGTTAGCCAGGGTAATGATCTACGCTGACGATGATATGACGACTGCGAGCGACCCCGACGAAGAGCTGCGCGTGCTCATCCAGAAGGTGGCGCGGCGCATCCGTGCCGAGCGCGGCGGCGAAGGCATCACCGACACGCAGCTCGGGGTGCTGTGGCAGCTGGAGACGCACGGCCGCACCTCCCCCGGCGTGCTCGCCGAGCGCGAGCGCGTGAGTCCGCCGTCGATGAACCGCTCCATCAACGCCCTCGAGGCCGCGGGCCTCGTGCGCCGTGAACCGAGCGAGACGGATGCGCGCCAGGTCTGGGTGAGCCTCACCCCGGCGGGCGACGACCTGATCGCGGAGACCCGACGACTGCGCACCGCCTGGTTCCACCGCCAGCTGGACGCGCTCGAGCCCGACGAGCGCGCCGCGCTCGAGGCCGTGCGCCCCGTGCTGCGGAAGCTCGCCGACTCGTGAGGACGATGTTCCGCAGCCTCGGGCTCCTGAACTACCGGATCTGGTTCGTCGGGGCGATGGTGTCGAATATCGGCGCCTGGATGAACCGCACCGCACAGGACTGGCTCATCCTCACCGAGCTCACGAACGACGACGCCGCCGCCGTCGGGGTCGCCATGGCGCTGCAGTTCGGGCCCGCACTGGTCATCGGCCCCTACGCGGGCATCATCGCCGACCGCTTCGCCGGGCGAAGGCTGCTCGCCGCGACGCAGGCGCTGCAGGGTCTGCTCGCGCTCGGCCTCGGGCTCATCGTCATCCTCGATGTCGCCGAGCTCTGGATGGTCTACCTCTTCGCCCTCGGCCTCGGCATCGCGACGGCGCTCGACGCGCCCGTGCGCCAGACGTTCGTCGGCGAGCTCGTGGGCCCGACGCAGCTGCCGAACGCGGTCGCGCTCAACTCGGCGTCGTTCAACGTGGCCAGGCTCGTCGGCCCCGCCGTCGCCGGCCTCCTCGTCGCGACGATCGGCGCGGGCTGGGTCATCGCGATCAACGGCGCGACCTACGCCGCGACGCTGCTGGCGCTCGCGCTGCTGCGCGGCGATCAGCTGCACCCGCTGAAGAAGGAGAAGAAGGGGCGAGGCCAGCTCAAGGCGGGCATCCTGTACGTGCGCCGCCGCGGCGACCTCGTCGTCGTCTTCACGATGGTCTTCCTCGTCGGCACGTTCGGCTTCAACTTCGGCATCTTCACCGCGACGATGGCCAGGGTCGAGTTCGGTCGAGACGCCACGGCGTTCGGACTGCTGTCGAGCATCCTCGCGATCGGATCGGTGGCCGGCGCGCTCATGTCGGCCAGGCGGGAGCGCCCGAGGCTGCGAGTCATCGCGCTCGCCGCGCTCGGGTTCTCGTTCAGCGCGGCCGCCGCCGCCCTCATGCCGACGTTCGAAACCTTCGCGGTCGCTCTCGTGCTCGTCGGATTCACCTCGCTCACGATGATCACCTCGTCGAACGCGTACGTGCAGACGACCACGAGGCCCGCGATCCGCGGGCGGGTCACGGCGCTCTACCTCACGATCTTCATGGGAGGGACGCCCCTGGGCGCGCCGCTGCTCGGCTTCATCGCGAACGAGGCGGGGCCGCGCTGGGCGCTCGGCGTCGCCGCGCTCTCCGGGCTCGCTGCGGCGGCCGTCGCCGCACTGTGGATGCGCTCGACGCGCAACCTGCGCCTCGGGCGCGACGGCGGGCCGTGGTGGCGCGTGCGCGTGCGGTACGACGGGGACGACTACGACCTCGAGACCGCGACGCGCGAGATCGCGATCATAGAGGCGTCGGCGCGCAAGGGCTGATGCGCGCAGCTCGCGCCGAGCACAGGTTGTTCGGCCGCTGGCGGCACGCAGGACGGGTGGGAGGATCGGAGCATGGTGTCGAGGCTTCCGAACCCGTGGGCGGGTCAGCCCGGGTTCTGGGCCGCCGTGAACCGGTTCTTCTACCCGATCGCCGGGCCCGCCGCCGTCGGCATCGGCCGGCCGGAGGACCCGTACGTCGCTCCGCTCGACCCGACGTGCCCGCTCTGCGCGGCTCCGATGGCCGACCACGTGATCGAGCGCGGCGTCGGCACGACGGCCACGCGACTGCACTGCCCGCCCGCCGCGGTCTGAGCTCGGGCTAGTCGAGCACGAGGAGGATCTCGCGCGTCGCCTGCTCGACGGCTCCGTGCAGCGAGCGGAGGGCGGATGCCCGGCGCGGCAGGACGCGGTCGGCGTCGGCGGCCGCGGCCGCCTCGACGAGGCGGCTCAGCGTGGCTGCCGCCCGGCGGCTCTCGGCGAGCCCCGTCGCGCCGCCCTCCACCCCGAGCGCGCGGAGACTCTGCTCGGCGTGGACGAGTCCGTGCGCGACCGAGCGCGGGAACCGCTCGTCGAGGGCGAGGAGCTCGATCGCGGCCGAAGCGGTCGGCGCACCGCGATGGGCGCGCACGTGCGCCTCGTGCGCTCCGGCGCTGCGGAGCACGAACATCCACCCTGGGCCCGCCTCCGCGTCGTCGGCGTGCGCCGTCAGGAGACGGGCGGTCGCCGCAGCGCGCTCCAGCCGCCGGCCGAGGGCGATCAGCTCGAACGCGCCGTCGCGAGCGACCGCCGACTCGACGAGCCCGACGGCGAGCGCTGATCGCTCGCGCACCCAGGCGAGGAAGTCGCCGACGCGCGGCTCGACGACCTTGCGCGGCAGGCGAGCGCGGGTCGCGACGAGCATGTCGTAGAGCTCAGCGGGAAGCGCGTCGCGCGCGAGTCGCGCGGCGTCGCGGGCCTCGACGAGCGCGTGAGGGATCGAGGCGGGATGCGCGCGGTCGGCGGTGAGCAGATCGATCGCGGCTCTCCGGGAGAGCCCGTCATCGGCCGCGCGATCGACTCCGCAGGCGCGAAGGACGACCCCCGCGTCGGCCATGTCCGGCAGCGGATGCTCCTGCGCGAGCAGCAGATGCGCCTCCAGGATGCGCGCGGTCGCGTCAGCCCGCTCGATGCCTCGACCGAGGGCGACAAGGTGCGCGTGCGCGCTCGCGGAGACTCCCGCAGCGCCCCGCAGGAGGGGCTCGCCGATGCCCGTCATGCGGGGGAGCCTAAGCGGCGAGTGTTGCGCGAGTGTTACGCGCGCGTGGCCGGCGTCGACGCCCCCCGCGGGCGGGATGCGTCAGGACTCGCGGGTGATCTCGACGCGCACGAAGAGCTCCGAGCCGGAGCTGCCGGCGTAGACGCCGCGCAGTGGAGGCACGTCGCCGTATTCGCGTCCGCGGCCGACGACGACGTGGCTCTCCGCGATCTCGAGCGCGTTCGTGGGGTCGTAGCCCCGCCACTCGCCGTCGAACCACTCGACCCAGGCGTGCGACTCGCCGACGATCGGCTCGCCGAGCTCGGCATCGCGCCGCGGGTGCAGGTAGCCGCTCACGTACCGGGCGGGGATGCCCACCGCACGCAGCGCCCCGAGGGCGAGGTGGGCGATGTCCTGGCAGACGCCCGCGCGCTGCGCCCACGCCTCGGCCGCCGTCGTCTGCACGCCCGTGACGCCCGGCACGTAGCTGACCTCCTCGTGCAGGAACTCGCTGATCCGGAGGGCCGCGACGCCGGGATGCGAGGCATCGCGGGCGATGGCGCGTGCGCGCTCGACGACCTCCGCGGGCGGCGTCGTGTACCGGGTCTGGCGCGTCGCTTCGATGAGGCCGACGCCCCTGCTGACGACGCCGGGCAGGGCATCCCACGTCAGCGTCGCCGCTCCGACGTCGCGGCGGCGGACCTCGACGAGGCTCTCGGACGTGATCGTGAGCTCCCGGTGCGAGTGCAGCTGCTCGAAGAACACGACCCGCGTGCCCCAGTAGTCGAGGTACGGGTGCTGGTGCGAGCTCGGCGAGATGGAGAGGTGGGCCTGCAGGACGAGCTGACCGTTCGAGCTCGCGGGGAGCATCCTCGCCTCGTTGTAGGAGGCGGAGACGTCGCCGGCGTACGTGAACCCGGTCGTGTGGACGATGCGCAGTCTGCTCACGAGCGCTCGGCCACCCAGCTGGGCGCGGTGCTCGTCGGGAAGTAGCGCAGGCGCACCGCGTCGCTCGTGGCGCTCGTGGCCGACTGCACGGCGTCCATGAAGTGCGGCAGGTCGTCGATGATCTCGGTGATGGGCCGGTACTCGAGCTCGCTGCGGATCTGCCCGAGCCGGCGCAGAGCGAGATCGGCGACACCCGCACGGTCGGTGCGGGGCTCGATGTCGCGCAGGCAGCGCTCGGCCCGCAGGACGGAGTAGAGGATCGAGCGCGGGAAGAGCCGATCGAGGAGGAGGAACTCGGCGGCATTCTGCGCGCTCGGCACGCCCCGGTAGGTGCGCAGGTAGGCCTCGTACGCGCCGACGCTGCGCAGGATGGTCGTCCAGGCCGGACCGCTCGCCTCGGTGAGCGCGCGCGTGGCGAGCAGGCGGGCGGTCATGTCGGCGCGCTCGACCGATCGGCCGAGCGTGAAGAAGCCGTACACCTCGTCGCGGCTGCTCGAGCTCTCGACGATCCCGACGGCGAGCGCCGATCGCTCACGCACCCAGCCGAAGAACTCGGCGATCTTCTCGTCGCTCACCCGGCGCGGCATGCGGGCGGACGACGCGTTGAGGACCTCCCACAGCTCGGTGCTGACGATCTCGCGCGCGCGGCGGGCGCTCTCGCGCGCGGCGCTGATCGAGTAGGCGATCGATGCGGGATGGGTGCGGTCGATCGCGAGGATGCTGAGCACGTCGTGCCGCGTGAGGCGGGTCTCCTCCTCGATGTCGGAGCCCATGACGCTCAGCAGCGAGCGGCATGCGGTGTTCTCGTCGATCCACGGATCCTCCAGCAGCAGCTGGAGGTGCACGTCGAGGATGCGCGCGGTGCCGTCGGTGCGCTCGACGTACCGCCCGATCCAGTAGAGGCTCTCGGCGATGCGGCTCAGCATGGGCGGGCTCCCGTCGTCGAGTCGGGGGCGCGCGACTGCTGCTGCTGGCCCTGCTGGTCGCGGCGGGGATCGTCGAGCTCGCTCGTGTCCGGCGGGGGGAATCCGGCGACGATCGGGAGGCCGCTGGTCGCGGTGGACTGCTCGTCGACGATGCCGCGCACGTCGCGCCCGTGACTCATCACGGCGTCGCTGCCCACGACCCAGGTGTCCTTCGAGCCGCCGCCCTGGCTGGAGTTCACGACGAGCTCGCCCTCGGGGAGCGCAACGCGAGTCAGACCGCCAGGGAGGACCCACACGTCGGTGCCGTCGTTGACCGCGAAGGGCCGCAGATCGGTGTGTCGCGGCCGCATGCCGTCCTCGACGAGGGTCGGGATCGTGGACAGCTGGACGACGGGCTGCGCGATCCAGCCGCGCGGGTCGGCGATGAGGCGGGCTCGCAGCTCGTCGAGCTCCGCCGGGGTCGCCGCCGGCCCCACGACGAGGCCCTTGCCCCCGGAGCCGTCGACCGGTTTGACGACGAGCTCGTCGAGCCGATCGAGAACCTCGGCGAGCGCCGCCGGCTCCTCGAGCCTCCACGTGTCGACACTGGCGAGGATCGGATCCTCGCCGAGGTAGTAGCGGGTGAGGTCGGGCATGTAGGTGTAGACGAGCTTGTCGTCGGCGACCCCGTTGCCGACGGCGTTCGCGATCGTCACGTTGCCCAGACGGGCTGCGATCATCAGGCCGGGCGTGCCGAGCATCGAGTCGGCGCGGAAGCTCAGCGGGTCGAGGAACTCGTCGTCGACCCTGCGGTAGATGACGTCGACGCGCTGCGGGCCGGAGGTCGTGTGCATGTACACGCGCCCGCCCGAGCAGAACAAGTCGCGGCCCTCGACGAGCTCGACGCCCATGAGGCGGGCGAGGAGGGTGTGCTCGAAGTACGCCGAGTTGAACACCCCTGGGGTGAGTACGACGATCGTCGGCTCGTCGATGCCGGCCGGCGCCGAGGCGCGCAGGGCCGATAGCAGCCGCTGCGGGTACTCGCCGACGGGCCGCACGCGCATCGAGACGAAGAGTTCGGGGAGCGTCTGCGCCATCACTCGGCGGTTGGAGATGACGTAGCTGACCCCGCTCGGAACACGAACGTTGTCCTCCAGGACGCGCCAGCCGCCCGACTCGTCGCGGATCAGGTCGATGCCCGAGACCTGGATCCGCACGCCGTTGGACGCCTCGATGTCGTGAGCCTGCCGGTGGAAGTGGGAGGACGACGAGATGAGGCCAGCCGGGATGACGCCGTCGGCGATCGCGCGCTGCGGGCCGTAGACGTCGGCGAGGAAGGCCTCGAGCGCCCGCACGCGCTGGGCGATGCCGAGCTCGAGGGTCGCCCACTCGGAACGGCCGATCACGCGGGGCACCGCGTCGAGCGGGAACGGACGCTCCTCGCCGGCGAAGTCGAAGGTCACGCCCTGCGCGAGGTACGAGCGCGCCAGCGCGTCGGTACGGCCGCGCAGCTCGTCGGTGCTGAGCCGAGCGAGAGCCGCGTGAAGGTCTCGGTAGGGCAGCCGGACGGAGCTGTCGGGCGCGAACATCTCATCGATCGCGCGAGTCGACCCGCCGGTGGATCTGCGAGCGCCGTACTCGTGGAAGAGGTCGGCCATCCCCCGAGCATAGGCACCTCACGTTGCCGGGGTGTTTCCGAACTCCGCGCCTGCTTCACGTCGTGCTCGGATCGAGTGTCTGACAATGCTGTTAGGCTCCCCGCGCGCGGATCCACGGAGAGCTCCGGAGGCCGCTTGGAGACATCGAGAGGAGGGCTGTGGACGAGTCCCTGTCGGTGACGACCCTGCCCCACGCCGTCTACGAGGCGATGCGCGAGAGCATCCTGGCCCAGCGCGAGCCGCCGGGCGCGACCGTGACGGAGAAGGCGGTCGCCGACCGTTTCGGCGTGGCCCGACCGACCGCGAAGGCCGCCCTCGAGCGGTTGGTCGCCGAGGGATTGCTCCGTCGCAGCACCCACAAGACGGCCCGCGTGCCGCAACTCGATCGCGACGACATCGTCGACCTCTACGCGAACCGCGCCGTCATCGAGGAGGCCGCGCTGCGGCTGCTCGCCGTGACCGCCGCCGCCCCCTCCGAGGCCATCGACGCGCAGCGGATCATCGTCTCCGCAGCCGCGAGCGACGCCGAGGGGGCTGACACGGGTTCGCTCGCGCGCGCCGACATCGCCTTTCACCGCGCTCTCGTCGAGGCGCAGCCATCCCCTCGACTGGCGCGTCTGCACGCGCTGCTGATGGGCGAGATCGAGCTGTGCATCGGGCAGGTCCTCGCGCACCGGCTCCTCGCGCTCGACGACGTCATCGCCCAGCACCAGGGCATTCTCGACGCCGTCGCGCAGGGCGACTCCGATCTCGCGGGCCGGTTGACTCGCACGCACATCGAGGGGGCGCGCGATCGCCTGCTCGGCTACTTCGACGCGCAGCGCGATGCCCCGCCCGCCACGCTCAGCGACGGACGGGGCACCGACGCCTAGAACTGGATGCCGCGGGTCAGGGCGCCGTCGATGAGGAGGTTCGCCCCGCTGATGCGGCTCGCACGCGGGCTCGAGAGGAACACGACGCCCGCCGCGATCTCCTCCGCCGTTCCCATGCGACCGGTCGGGTTGAGGCCCATGGCGAACGAGAACAGGTCGGGGTTGCCCCCCTCGATGCTCTGCCAGACGCCGCCGGGAAAGTATGTGTTGCCCGGCGACACGGTGTTCGCGCGGATCCCCTTCTCGGCGACCTGGAGGGCGACGCCGGCCATATAGCCGATGATCGCCGTCTTGATCGTTCCGTAGGGGCCCGACGCGAAGTCCGCCTCGCGGCCGGACACGCTCGAGATCGCCACCGCCGACTTCACATCGCTCGCCTCGAGGTGCGGCAAAGCCGCCTTCACAAGGTTCACTGTGCCCATGAGGTCGACGCGGAACGACGCCTCCCAGTTCTCATCCGTGTCGGGGATGGCGAGGGCGCTGACGTTGGCGACGACCATGTCGATGCCGCCGAGGGCCGAGGCGGTGGCCTCCACCCACGATCGGATGCCCTCCGCGTCCCCGACGTCGAGCACGGTGCCGACGGCCCTGACGCCCGTGGCCTCGATCGCCGCCTGCGTGCTCTCCACCTCGGCGGCGTCCCGCGCGCAGAAGGCGACGTTCGCGCCCTCCGCGGCGAAGCCCTCCACGATCGCGCGGCCGATTCCCTTCGTGCCGCCGGTGACGATGGCGGTCTTGCCGGTGATTCCCAGATCCATGACGTTCTCCTTCGATTCGATCGATCAGGCGCGCAGGGGCGCGCCGACGGGCAGGACGGCCTTCGCGTACATCTCGTTGATGAGGAACGCGAACGCGAGGTAGATGGCGAGAGCGCCGGTGACGACTCCTTCGATCCCGCCGAACAGGCTGATGGCGGCGTTTCCCGTGAGCGCGCCGACGCCGAGGGAGCCGAGGAGGACTGCGGTGAGCGCGAGGATGATCGTGAGCATCCGCGGGGCGACCGCCGAGGCGACGACGAGGCCGATCGTGAAGACCATCCAGAGGAGCAGGTACCACCCGATGGCGACCGACGACACCGTCCACCACCCGTTGATGGCCCCGATGTTCAGGAAGGCGAACGACAGCCAGAGGAAGGAGTACCCGCCGAAGGCGGTCACGCCGAATGTGTCGCCCAGTCGGAAGGCCATGACGGCGACGATGGTCTGAGCGATGCCGCCGAAGAAGACGCCCATGACGAGCACCATCCCATCGACGGCGTACAGACCACTGTTGGCGAGACTCAGGAGCACGGTCGATACGCCGTAGCCCAGGAGCCCGAGGACGGCCGGGTTGGCGGACTTCTGTTCGTTCATGTGGTTCTCCACTTCATTGTGGGTCGGGGTGGATGGAGGGGTGGATCAAGGGGTGGTCCGCCGCAGTGCGCGGCCATCGCTAGCGCAGCTGACGAGCTGCCTGGCGAAGTTCGTGATGGATGCCGTCGTACGCAACGCCGCCCGGCATGAGCGACTTCGCGACCTTGACGACGACGCTGTAGTTGGCGTCGACGGCGTTGGCGATCGGGGCGAGGGAGGTCTGGGTCAGGAGCTGGTAGGCATCCATCGCGTGCAGCCCGAACATCTCGGTGAACCAGGTCACCATTTCGAGCTGGGCGATGCGCCACGAGTCCTCCATCGGCCGGGAGGAGCCGACGACCATCCAGTAGTCGTCGTTCTCGAGCCGCGGCCAGAGCGGCGCGGAGCCCTTGATGAGCTCGACGATGATGACGGAGTTCATCGCGCCTTCGACGGCGGTGCCGCACGCCTCGCCCTCTCCCTGGCGGTAGTGGCCGTCACCGATGGAGAACAGGGCGCCCTCGACGTTGACGCCGAGGTAGGCGGTCGTGCCGATCGTCATCTCGGGGGTGTCCATGTTCCCGCCGAAGCGCTCCGGCACGAGGCTCGTGCGCACCTCGCTCGCTCCGGGCGCGAGCCCGACCGTCCCGAGCATCGGCTCGAGCGGCAAGGACACCTCGAAGTCGCCGAACCGAGCCTGGAAGCCGACGGTCTGGCGAGCCGTGTCGACCTCGTAGATCCACGTGGCCTCGGGGAGAGCATCCTGCAGCAGAGCGGTGCGGTCGGTGCCGGTGAGCCCGCCGAAGAACGGGATCGTCGACGAGGCCCCGAAGCTGCGGGCGGGGGTGAGGTCGACGATGTGGAGGGCGAGTGTGTCGCCCGGTTCGGCGCCCTCGACGTAGAAGGGGCCCGTCTGCGGGTTCACGTAGCGGATGTCGATGTGCTGGCTCGGCAGGTGGTCGACGGAGGTGAGGGCGAAGTTGAAGGCGTCCTCCGACCAGAGCCGCATCGCGGTGCCTGGTTCGATGCGCATCGCCGGCTCGGCGCCGCCGAAGGTGTAGACGTACTGAGAGCGCTCCGGGGTGAACTCGATCTCGCGCATGAAGGCGGTCCTTCCGATCAGTCGGCGTGGTGGGAGGTGTAGGGGCTCAGTAGGGTGACGTGCTGCGGGCCGAGCTCGTCGAGGCTCGTGACGCCGAGCAGGCGCATGGTGCGCGTGATCTGATCCGAGAGGATGCTCAGCGCGCGCTCGACGCCCTCCTGGCCGCCCGCCATGAGCCCGTAGAGGTAGGCGCGGCCGATGAGAGTGCTGCGCGCACCCAGCGCGACCGCGGCGACGACGTCGGCGCCCGACATGATGCCCGTGTCGAGGAGGATCTCGAGGTCGGAGCCGACCTCCTTCGCGACCGAGGGCAGGAGCTGCAGGGGCACCGGCGCGCGGTCGAGCTGGCGGCCGCCGTGGTTCGAGAGCACGATCCCGTCGACGCCGAGGGCGGTGAGCGCAACCGCGTCGTCGAGCGACTGAACGCCCTTGACGACGAGCTTCCCCTTCCACATCTCGCGGATCCAGCGCAGGTCGTCGAAGGTCACGCTCGGGTCGAACATCGTGTCGATGAGCTCGGCGACCGTGCCGTCCCACTCCGACAGGCTCGCGAAGGCGAGCGGCTCGGTCGTGAGGAAGTCGATCCACCAGGCCGGCCTCGGGATGGCGTTGACGATCGTGCCGAGGGTGAGCGCGGGCGGGATGGACATGCCGTTGCGCTTGTCGCGCAGGCGCGCCCCGGCGACGGGCACGTCAACGGTCACCAGCAGGGTGTCGTAGCCGGACTGCGCCGCGCGCTCGACGAGCGCCATCGATCGCTCACGATCCCGCCATAGGTAGAGCTGGAACCACGCGCGCCCCTCGGGGATCGCCTCGCGCACCGCCTCGATCGAGGCCGTGCCCATCGTCGACAGGCTGAAGGGGATGCCGAACGCGGCAGCGGCGCGGGCGCCGGCGATCTCGCCCTCGGTCTGCATCATCCGGGTGAAGCCGGTCGGGGCGATCGCGAGCGGGAGCACGCTCGGCCCGCCGAGCACTGTGCGGTCGGTGCTGACCTCGGAGACGTCGCGGAGGATCGACGGGTGGAACTCGATGTCGAGGTACGCCTGGCGCGCGCGGGCGAGCGAGATCTCGGCCTCGGCGGCGCCGTCGGTGTAGTCGAACGGCGCCTTCGGCGTGCGCCGCTTGGCGATGGTGCGGAGGTCGTCGATCGTCAGGGCGCCGTTGAGCCGGCGGCGGCGGCCGTTGAGTTCGGGCCGCCGGAAGCGCATCAGGGGGGCGAGCTCTCGGGGGTTGGGCAACTGGCGCCGCACTGCGCACCGCCTTTCGCTGTCGAGGGGGTGATCAGCACAGTACGTCTATTCGGTACATTTGTCTAACACTTTCTGGCGGCCCCGATGAAGTGGGCAGGCGGATGCCCGGATCGGGCTCGGGGCTCGGGGCTCGGGGCTCGGGGCTCGGGGCTCGGGGCTCGGGCGGGATCTCAGCCCTGCGCGGCAAGCAGCTGCGCCTCGAGACGCTCGACGTCGTCGCGGTGGCAGAGCTCGGTCGCCTCCGTCATCGCGGTCGCGGTGCCGGCTGCGACGCCCGCGCGAAAGGCGGCGTCGAGGTCGCGGCCCTGCGCGAGCCGCAGGACGAGCGCGGCGAGGAACGAGTCGCCTGCCCCGACGGTCGAGCGCACCTCGACCGGCGGCACCTCGAGCCGCGTGACCCCGTCGGCCGTGACGAGAACGGCGCCGTCGCCGCCGAGGGTGAGCGCAACGACCTCGGCCGCGCCGCGGTCGACGAGCTCGCGGGCGGCATCCACGCGCGACTCGAGGTCGGGCAGCGCGCGCCCGACGAGCTCGCCGAGCTCGCGCGCCGATGGCTTCACGAGGTGCACGCCCTCGCGGAGGGCGGCGGCGAGCGCCGGTCCGGAGGCATCCACGATGCACCGCGCCCCGCGGGCCTTCGCCGATCGGGCGACGCGGGCGTAGAAGTCGTCCGGCATGCCCGGCGAGAGGGATCCGCTCGCGACGACGTAGCCGCCGGGCGACATGAGGCGCTGCGTCGCGGCGAGGCACTCGCTCCACTCATCGGTCGTCAGGTGCGGGCCCTGCAGCACGAAGCGGAACTGGCGGCCGGTCGCGAGCTCGTCGATCGTGACGTTCTCGCGCGTCGACCCGTCGATGGGGATGGCGCGGCCGATGATGCCATCGGCCTCCAGAAGTTGCCTGTATGCCTGCCCGGTCGGGCCGCCGACGGCGTAGATCGCGATCGACTGCCCGCCGAGGCGGTGGATGACGCGGCTGACGTTGACCCCGCCGCCGCCGGCATCGGTGCGGCTCGGCCCGCACCGGAGCTTGTGCTCGGGCTCGACGCGCTCGGTCGACGTCGACACGTCGAGGGCCGGGTTAACGGTGAGCGTCACGACGGGCGATGACTGCGCGGTGTGGGAGGCGGAGTCGGAGGGCGAGCGGTCGGCGGTCGCTGTCATGCCGCAGAGCCTAGGCCTCGGCGGCGGCCTGCAGGAGGGAGACCTCGTCGCGACGCGTCTGCCTGCGGTGGTTGAGCACCTCGATGAGCACGAGCGTGCCGACGACAAGCACGACGAAGACCGCGGCCTCGAGCGGGCTGCGCATCGCGAGCTCGGCGATCGCTTCGTAGGTCGCGACGCCCACGACGCCCCAGATGAGAGCCCAGGCGAAGCCGCCTACGGCGAGCGCCGGGAGGTACGCGATGAGGGGCATCCTCAGCGCGCCCGCGGCGAGGTTGGCGAGCGTCTGGAAGCCGACCGTCAGGAAGGAGGCGGCGACCACGGGCGCACCCCAGCGCTCGACGATGCGCTCGGCGCGGCTGAAGCGCGGCGTCTCGAGCCGGGCCTTCAGCCGCGTGCGGCGCGCACCGCCGCGCACCCCGCGCCCGAGCGCGTAGGTCGCCCCGCCGCGCAGCAGCACGACGACGTAGAACAGGCCGACGGCGAGCGGAAGCGACAGGCCGAACGCGGTGTCGAACGGCTCCATGGCCTCAGCCTAATGAGGCGTGCCCGCGGATGCCCGGGGCGAAGGTCCCGGATTCCGCGGGCGTTCCGGCGCGGTCGCCCTCCAGCCTCGGCTCATCGGCCGAGTCGGACCATGCTCCACGACGCTGCGGGCAGAATGAGGCGGACGCCGTCGCCGTGCGCCGCCGCCGTGTGGTTCGGGCGCGGGGCCGCGGCGTCGCCGGTCTCGGCCGTAGCGTCGCCGGTCGCACCTGCAGAGTGGCCGGCGCTCATCGTGACCGCGTCGAGCACCCGCAGCCCTCCGAGGCCGCGCCCGAACTCGCCGCGCAGGTCTATCGTCGCCTCGACCGCTCGGTCGGGCAGGCGATTGACGACGTACACGACGACTCCCCCGGTCTCGCCGCGCACCGCCGCCGCGCTGATGGCGGGCACCTCGCCGTGCTGCGCGGTGACGGAGACCGGCCCGTCGACGCTGGTGGAGAGGCTCGTGCCGCGCGCGTGCCGGGCTGTGAGCCTGAACGGGTGGAAGGTCGCGCGGCGCCGGGCGGGCCCGTCGGCGGGCGCCGCGATCGGCGCGATGACGTTGACGACCTGGGCCATGCACGCGGTCGTCACCCGGTCGGCGCGGCCGAGCATGGTGATGAGCATGTCGCCCACGACGACCGCGTCGGCTGCGGTGTACTCGTCCTCGCTGAGCGGGGGCGCCTCGGGCCAGTCGTCGCCCGTGGGCAGGGTCGCGGCCATGCGCGACTGGTACCAGACGTTCCACTCGTCGACTGAGATCGCCAGGGTCTTGTCGCTTCCGCGCTCGTCGCGCACGGCATCCGCGTGGTCGATGACGTCGCCGAGGTAAGCATCCATGACGGCACCTGCTGCGAGGAAGGAGGCGAGATCGTCGCCCGCGGGCTCGGCGTAGAAGTGGGCGGAGATCACGTCGGCGTCGTCGTAGGCGTACCGCAGCACCGTGCGCTCCCACTCGCCGAACGTCGGCATGAGCGGGCCGGACGAGCCGCACGCGACGAGCTCGAGGTCGGGCTCGAGCATGCGCATGGCCTTCGCCGTGCGGGCGGCGAGGCTGCCGTACTCGTCCGCGGTCAGCTGGCCCAGCTGCCAGGGGCCGTCGAGCTCGTTGCCGAGGCACCACATGCGCACGTCGAACGGCTGATCGCGCCCGTTGCGGCGCCGCTGCTCGGCGCGCTCGGTGCCGTGCGGGATGCGGGCGTACTCGAGCAGGTCGACCGCCTCGAGTACGCCCCGGGTTCCGAGATTCGTCGCGAGCATGAGCTCGCCTCCGACCTTCTCGACCCACTCGGCGAACTCGTGCAGGCCGACGTCGTTGGTCTCGGTGCTGTGCCACGCGAGGTTGAGGCGGCGCGGGCGGGATTCGCGGGGGCCGACGCCGTCCTCCCACCGATAGCCGGAGACGAAGTTGCCCCCCGGGTAGCGGAAGACCGTCATGCCGAGCTCGCACACGAGCTCGACGACGTCGCTGCGGAACCCCTCGGCGTCGGCCGTCGGGTGCGCGGGGTCGTAGATGCCGCCGTAGACGCCGCGGCCCATGTGCTCGACGAAGCCGCCGAACAAGCGCCGGTTCACGGGGCCGATCGGGTTCGCCCCGTCGACCGAGATCGTGACCGTCGCGGGCTGCGTCGCCGGCCCGCCCTCTGTCACGCCCACGTCCGGCGCGCCGCCTCCGCCGCGTAGGCGGCCCGCACGTGCGGTGCGGCGGGATGCTCGACCGAGGCATGCTCCGTGAGCGGCC
This sequence comes from Microcella alkalica, assembly GCF_014137945.1. GTDB lineage: Bacteria > Actinomycetota > Actinomycetes > Actinomycetales > Microbacteriaceae > Microcella > Microcella alkalica. The sequence continues at coordinate 112,849 of NZ_JACGWX010000006.1, read as the reverse complement.
ACTCGGGCATCGCCCCGACGAGCATTCCCGCCGCCTGCCGCGCGGCCCCGCGGGCGACGTACTCCCCCGGCTCGGGCACCACGACGGGGAGGCCGAGCACCTCGGAGGCGATGCCGGGCACCGCGCGCGAGCGCGCGGCGCCCCCGACGAGGAGCAGGCGCCGCGGTCGCAGGCCCTGGCGCACGATCGCGTCGAGGCCGTCGGCGAGGCCGCAGAGCATCCCCTCGATCGCGGCGCGCGCGAGGTTTTCGCGCGTCGTCGAGGCGAGCGTCATGCCGCCGAGGGAGGCGGTCGCGTCGGGCAGGTTGGGGGTGCGCTCGCCCTCGAAGTAGGGCAGGAGAACGAGCCCGTCGGCGCCGGGGGCGGCGGCGCGCGCGAGGTCGGCGAGGCCGTCGTGGTTGACCCCGAGGAGGGCGGCGGTGACGTCGAGGACGCGCGCGGCGTTGAGCGTCGCGACGAGCGGGAGGAAGGCGCCGTCGGCGGAGGCGAAGCCCGCGACCGTGCCGCTCGCGTCGCGCACGGGCTCGGGGGTGACGGCGAACACCGTGCCGCTCGTGCCGAGCGAGATGACGACGTCGCCCTCCGCGGCGCCGAGCCCGAGGGCGGCGGCGGCGTTGTCGCCCGCGCCCGCTCCGATCGGGATGCCCGCGGGGAGCTCCGAAGCGCCCGTCGCGCCGACCGTCTCGAGCGGCTCGAGCACGCGCGGCACCCGCACGCGGCGGCCGAGAGCGCGCTCGAGCAGCTCGAGGTCGTACTGCCCGGTGGTGGGCGACCAGTATGCGGTGCCGCTCGCATCCGAGCGGTCGGTCGTGAGGGCATCGAGGTCGGGGCCGAGCGGGCTCTCGCCCGCAGGCCCGTGGCCGCGCAGCCGCCACGTGAGCCAGTCGTGCGGGAGGCAGACGGCGGCGACGCGGTCGGCGCTCTCGGGCTCGTGGTCGCGCATCCAGCGCAGCTTCGTGGCCGTGAACGACGCCACGGGCACGACGCCCGTGCGGCGCGCGTACTCGTCGGCGCCGACCTCGTCGACGAGTGCTGCGGCCGCGGCGGCCGAGCGGGTGTCGTTCCAGAGGAGGGCGTCGCGGACGACCCGGCCGTCGGCGTCGAGGGCGACCATGCCGTGCTGCTGGCCCGCGACCGCGATCGCGGCGACGTCGCCGAGACCGCCGGCGTCCGCGATCGCGGCGAGGAGGGCATCCCACCACGCCGTCGGGTCGACGGAGGTGCCGTCGGGGTGCGGAGCGCGGCCCTCGCGGACGACCGCGCCGGTGTCGGCGTCGACGACGACGACCTTGCAGCTCTGCGTCGAGGAGTCGACGCCGGCGACGAGGGTCATGACAGCTCCTGTGCTGAGAGGGGTCGGCCGGGGCGCGCGGCGAAACGGCGTCGCGCGCCCCGACCGAGTCGGGGGGTCTCGTGGGCTCCGGCTAGCGGGCGCCCATGAGGTGCTCGGTCGCGAGCTGCTGCAGACGGACGAAACCGAAGCCCTTTCCGTCGAAGTACGCGCCGGAATCGAACTGCTCGAAGGCGCTCGCGTCATCGAGCAGGTCGCGGATGCTCTCGCCCTCGCCGAGCGTCGGCTGCGACAGCTCGGCGACGCGGGCCGCCGCGAGGGCCTCCTGCACCTCCGGGTCGGCGCGGAAGGCGGCCGCGCGCTCCTTGAGCAGGAGGTAGGTGCGCATGTTGGCCTTCGCGCTCTCCCACACCCCGGTCTCGTCCTCGGTGCGGCTCGGCTTGTAGTCGAAGTGGCGGGGGCCGTCGTAGGCGCTGCCACCGCCGGGCCCGCCGTTCTCGAGTAGGTCGACGAGCGAGAACGCGTTGTGGAGGTCGCCGTGGCCGAAGACGAGATCCTGGTCGTACTTGATGCCGCGCTGGCCGTTGAGGTCGATGTGGAAGAGCTTGCCCGCCTCGAGCGCCTGCGCGATGCCCGCCGTGAAGTTGAGGCCCGCCATCTGCTCGTGCCCGACCTCGGGGTTGAGGCCGACGAGCTCGGGGTGCTCGAGCGTCTCGATGAACGCCATGGCGTGCCCGAGGGTCGGCAGCAGGATGTCGCCGCGCGGCTCGTTGGGCTTGGGCTCGATCGCGAAGCGGATGCCGTAGCCCTGCTCGGTGACGTACTGCGTGAGCAGGTTGACGGCCTCGCGGTAGCGCTCGATCGCGGCGCCCACGTTCTTGGCCGAGTCGTACTCGGCGCCCTCGCGCCCACCCCACATGACGAAGGTGTGCGCGCCGAGCTCGGCGGCGAGGTCGAGGTTGCGCAGCGCCTTGCGCAGCGCGAAGCGGCGCACGGCGCGGTCGTTGGAGGTGAACCCGCCGTCCTTGAACACGGGAGCGCTGAAGAGGTTCGTCGTGATCATCGGGACCTCCAGGCCCGTCGACTCGGTCGCGGCGATGAGGCGGTCGATCTGCGTGCGGCGCTCGGCGTCGCTCGAGCCGAAGGCGAAGAGGTCGTCGTCGTGGAGGGTCAGGCCGTAGGCGCCGAGCTCGGTGAGCGTCTCGACGACGTGCACGACGTCGAGGGGCGCGCGGGTCGGTCCGCCGAAGGGATCGGCGCCGTTGTACCCGACGGTCCAGAGGCCGAAGGTGAACTTGTCGGCGGGGGTGGGCGTCGTTGCCATGGGGTGTCTCCTCGCGGGGCGCCATGCTGCGCGCCTGATTTGTTGGTGTGCACAACGTATCATGGGCCCGGCGGACACGCCAGACTGGACGCATGGCGACGAGAAGGCCGACGACGATGGACGCAGGAGCGGTGCGGAGACGCAATCTCTCCGCGGTGCTCGAGCTCGTCCACCTGCGCCGCGGTGTCACGCGCGCCGACCTGACGCGCGCCCTCGGCCTCAACCGCTCGACCATCGGCGACCTCGTCGCGGTGCTCGCCGAGAACGGCTGGGTCGACGAGCGCGACGACGCCCCGCGATCGGGCGTCGGTCGCCCGAGCCCCCGGGTGCTGCCGCGGGATGCCCGGCTCGTCGCCGCGATCAACCCCGAGCTCGACGTGATCGACGTCGCGCTCGTGTCGCTCGGCGCAGAGATCGTCGCGCGTCGCCGAGTGCCGCTGTCGGAGCCGCCGACCGTCGCCGCGACCGTCGAGCGCGCCGCCCGCACGGTCGCCGAGCTCGCCGCCGACCACCCCGAGAGTACCGTCGTCGCCGCGGGCGTCGCCGTGCCGGGCCTCGTGCGGCACGAGGACGGCCTCGTGCGGCTCGCGCCGCGATTGGGGTGGCGGGAGGAGCCGCTCGCGGCTCCGCTCGCGGCGGCCATGGGCATCCCCGTCGCCGCCGCGAACGACGCGCACCTCGGGTGCCGGGCCGAGCAGTCGTTCGGCGCCGGGCAGGGCGCCCGCACGATGCTCTACCTCAACGGCGGGCCGAGCGGCATCGGCGGCGGGCTCGTCGTCGACGGCCGCCCGATGGACGGCGCCGCCGGATACGCCGGCGAGCTCGGGCACGCGAGCGTCGACCCGAACGGTCCGCTGTGCGCGTGCGGCGCGATCGGATGCCTCGAGGCGCTCGTGCCGCGCGCCGCGCTCGCGGCGGCCGTCGGGCTCGAGCACCCCGACGACGACACGCTCGAGAGCGCGCTGCTCACCGCGATCGTCGCGGAGGACACCGGCGGGCCCGTGCACGAGGAGGTCGCGCGTCAGCTGCGCTGGCTCGCGATCGCCCTGCGCGGCGCCGTCAACCTGCTGAACCCCGAGCGGATCGTGCTCGGCGGGCACCTGGCGGCCCTGTGGCGGGCGGCGGATCGCGACCAGCGGGCATCCCTTCTCGGTCAGGCGCTGCCGGTCAACGCGGCCGACGCGACGATCGAGGTCGCGGCGCTCGGCGGTCAGCGGCTGCTCATCGGGGCGGCCGAGCTCGCGTGGGACGGCCTCATCGCCGACCCGCTCTCCGCCGGCGAGAGCGACGCGGCGCGCGCGGACGCGCTGCCCGTCGTGTCGTAACTTTCGGCGCTAGGCTTCGAAACATGTCGACGGAAGCGCGCGTGACCCTTTCCGACGTCGCCGTCGAGGCGGGCGTCTCGCTCGCGACGATCTCGAAAGTGCTCAACGGGCGGCCGGATGTCTCGGCCGCGACCCGCTCGCGCGTGGAGGACCTGCTCGCGCGGCACGGCTACCAGCGCCGCACCGGGCCCACGACAGCGAAGCCCGAGCTGCTCGAGCTCGTCTTCCACGAGCTCGACCGCATCTGGTCGATGGAGCTCATCGACGGCGTCGAGGCCGTCGCGAAGGAGCACGGCCTGAGCGTCGTGCTCACCGTCACGGGCGACCGCCACTCGCCCGGGAGCGAGTGGCTCGAGGGCGTACTGCGGCGGCGGCCGGCGGGCGTCATCCTCGTGTTCTCCGACCTGGCGCCCGCGCTGCGCGAGCGGTTGCGCTCGCGCGCGATCCCCTTCGCGATCGTCGACCCCGCCGGAGACCCCTCGCCGGATGTGCCCTCCGTCGGGTCGGCGAACTGGTCGGGCGGGCTCGCCGCGACGCGCCACCTCATCGAGCTCGGGCACACGCGCATCGCCGCGATCACCGGCCCCGCCGACATGATGTGCTCGCTCGCGCGCCTCGACGGCTATCGCTCGGCCATGAACTCGGCCGGGCTCGCGATCGACCCGGCGTGGGTGCGCTACGGCGACTTCCACGTCGAGGGCGGGCGCGCCGAGGCGATGCGCCTGCTCGACCGGCCCGACCGGCCGACCGCGATCTTCGCCGGCAGCGACCTGCAGGCGCTCGGCACGCTCGAGGCGGCGCGCGCGCTCGGGCTCCGCGTGCCGGAGGACCTCTCGATCGTCGGCTACGACGACATCCCGCTCAGCCGCTGGGTGAGCCCGCGCCTGACCACGGTGCATCAGCCGCTGCGGCAGATGGGCGTCGAGGCGGCGCGGCTCGTGCTCGCCGTCGCCGCGGGCGGCGCGATCGCGACCCAGCGCATGGACCTCGCGACGAGCCTCGTGGTGCGCGACTCGACGGCGCCGCCGCGGACGTAGCCCTGCTCGCCCCCCTCCCTTCCTCCGTCGTCGTCGTCGTCGACCAAATGAAGGGAGCCGGGCGGCGGTGCTCGGCGTGTCGGGTGCGACACGCCGTTGGAGCGCGCCCGGCTCCCTTCATTCGGTCACGGGTGGAGGCGAGCACGGGAGCGAGTGGGCGGGGCGCGGCTAGGGGTGGGCGAGCTCGACGACCTGCGCCGACGAACCTGCGGGCAGAGCGACCTCGGCGCGAGCATCCGCCGCCCGGATCGTGTAGTCGCCCGCGAAGCCGGACACGCGCACGCGACCGGCGGCGTCGGTGCGCAGCGTCGTCGCGGGCAGCCACCACTCGTCGCGCACGAGAGAGCGCAGACGGTCGAACGAGGGCTTGCGCGAGCCGTCGGCGCGGACGAGGCCGACGGGGGCGCCGAGCCAGGCTCCGCGGTCGGTGATGCCCCAGTAGGTGACCGAGGCGACCGCCGGGTGGCCGACGAGCATCCGGTAGTGCTGCTCGAGCTCATCGGCCTGGCGCGCCTCGCCCTCGGGCGTCGACGGCCACGACTCGGGCTGGAAGTCGTTGAGGTCGACGATGTCGGGCGGCATGAGGTCGCCCGAGACGATCGTCGTCTCGGTGAAGTGCACAGGCAGGCCGAAGCGCCAGAAGCGGTCGGCGAGCTCGAGCAGCTGCGCTCCGCGGAAGCCCTGGTGCATGTGCGTCTGAACGCCGATGCCGTCGAGCCGGATTCCGGCCTCGAGCACGCCCTCGATGAGCCGCTCGTAGTCGGCCGAGAGGTCGAAGTCGTTGAGCAGCAGGCGCGCTCCCGGGTCGGCGGCGCGCGCCTCGTCGACCGCGAGCCGCACCATCTCGACACGGCCGAGGTGGCGGGCGAGGCGCGAGATCGCGTTCGGCACGCCGTCGGGCTCGTTGACGAAGTCGGGCATGATGACGACCTCGTTGATGGCGTCCCACTCGTCGACGAGGCCAGCGAAGTCGCTCGCCTCGCGGCGTACCCGGGCGCGCACGATCGCCTCGATCTCGGCGTCGGGGAGCGCGTCGAGCCAGCGCGCCTTGACGGTGTGCCACACGAGCGGGTGCCCCTTGACGCGCACGCCGCGCTCACGGAACCAGCGCGCCGCGGCCTGCAACGACGCGGTGCGAGGATGCCCGCGCGCGGGCTCGAACTCCCCCCAGTAGAACGGCAGGACGGCGAGGGTGAACAGCTCCAGCCAGTCGGCGGCGAGCGCTCTCTCGTCGGCACCGCCGTTGGCGTGCTCGATGAGGTCGAAGCCGATGCAGCCGAACGCGAAGGCGTGCCGCACCTGCTCGACGATGACGTCGCGGTCGGCGAGCGGCCGGCCCCCGAAGTCGAGCAGCGTCAGCTCGGCCTCGCCGCGCCGGTGCGCGAACGCGTCGGTGGCGACGCCCGCGCGGGCGTCTCCGTCGGTCGCGCCACGCGCTCGGGCAGACCCGTCGCTCACGCGCCCGCCAGCACCTGGAATCGCGCGTGCACGGCCCGGTCGGCGCCGAGCTCGCGCGGCGCCCCTGTCACCTCGACGCGGTGCACGAGCGGGATGTCGGCGCTCGATCGGCCGAAGCCGAGCTCGATCGCGCCCGGCTCGACGATGCGCTGGCCGTCGCGACCGGTGAAGCCCGCGAGGTCGACGGGCACGGTCGCGACGACGCGCGCGCTCGACCCGGCGGGCACGACGACGCGCTGGTAGCCGATGAGCCGCTGCACGGGGCGCACGATCGACGCGACCGGGTCGTGCAGGTAGAGCTGAACGACCTCGACGGCGTGGCGGTCGCCCGTGTTGACGAGGCGCATCGACAGCACGACCTCGCCGTCGGTCGTCGCTGTGGTGTCGGGGCTCTCGAGATCGGTCCAGGTGGCCGAGCCGTAGCCGAGCCCGTGCCCGAACGGGTAGGCCGCGGTCGGGTCGATGTTCGAGACCCCGCTCTTGCGGGCGAGCGGCGCCGCGAGGTAGGTCGACGGCTGAACGCCGCGATGAGCGGGGATGCTCACGGGCAGTCGACCGGACGGCTCGATGCGCCCGCTCAGCACGCCCGCGATCGCGGCCGCTCCTTCCTCGCCGGGGAAGAACGCCTGCACGATCGCCGCAGCCCGCGTCGTCGCGGAGCCGAGTGCGTACGGCCGGCCCGCGAGCATCACGAGCACGACGGGCGTGCCGGTGTCGAGCACGGCGTCGAGCAGCTGCTGCTGCGCGCCGGGCAGGGCGAGGTCGTCGGCGTCGCAGCCCTCGCCGCTCGTGCCGCGGCCGAAGAGTCCGGCCCGGTCCCCGAGCACGACGAACGCGACGTCGGACTCGCGGGCGGCCGCGACGGCGGCGGCGATGCCCTCCGTCGAGCCGTCGTCGATGCCGGTGCCGTGGACGTGCGCGACGGTCGCGTGCGCGAATTCGGCGCGCACGGCATCCAGGACGGTCGCGATGTCGATGCCGAGCTCGACGCCCGGATGCTGCGAGACGACGTGCGTCGGGAAGGAGTAGCAGCCGAGCATCGCGTAGCGCTCGTCGGCGTTGGGGCCGATGACGGCGATGCGCGCGGCCGCGCCTCCGCCGACGGCGAGCGGCAGGACGCCGTCATTGCGGACGAGGACGATTGAGCGCTCGGCGAGCGCGCGCGCGAGGGCGCGGTTCGCCGGCGGGTCGAGGTCGATCGTGCCTCGGACGGCGGCGAGGTCGAGGTCGACGCCGCGCAGGGCGGGCGGTACGGCATCCCACCCGTCGTCGAGGAGACCGAGCTCGAGCTTCTGGGCGAGCACGCGGCGCAGGGCCGTGTCGACGAGAGCCTCGTCGATCGCACCCTCCTCGACGGCGCGGCGCAGCGGCTCGCCGAAGGTCTTCACGGTCGGCAGCTCGACGTCGATGCCCGCGGAGAGCGCGGCGCCCGCCGCCTCTGCCCACGAGCCGGCCGTGCCGTGCAGGAGCTTGAGGAACGCGATGGCGAAGTAGTCGGCGACGACCGTGCCGGTGAAGCCCCACTCCTCGCGCAGCAGCTCGGTGAGCAGGCTGCGGTCGGCCGCGCTGGGCACCCCGTCGAGGTCCGTGTAGGAGTTCATGACGCTGCGCGCGCCGCCCTCGCGGATCGCCATCTCGAACGGCGGAAGGAGAACGTCGGCGAGCTCGCGCGCCCCGATCGACACCGGAGCGAGGTTGCGGCCCGCGCGCGAGGCCGAGTAGCCGACGAAGTGCTTGAGCGTCGCGACGACGCCCGAGGACTCGAGGCCGCGCACGTACGCGCTTCCCACCGTCGCGACGAGGTACGGATCCTCGCCGATGGTCTCCTCCACGCGCCCCCAGCGGGCGTCGCGGACGACGTCGAGCACGGGCGCGAGACCCTGGTGCACGCCGACCGAGCGCATGTCGGCGCCGATGCGCTCCGCCATGCGCTCGACGAGCTCGGGGTCGAAGCTCGCGCCCCACGACAGCGGCACGGGGTACGCCGTCGCGCCCCACGCGGCGAAGCCCGCGAGGCACTCCTCGTGTGCGACGGCCGGGATGCCGAAGCGGCTCTGCGCGGTGATGCGCCTCTGGGTCGTGAGGAGCGAGAGGGCGCCGACCCCGGCATCCACCGGAGCGGTGCCGAAGGGCCGCGTCAGCTGCCCGAGGCCCTCCGCCAGGATCTCGTCGAGGTCGATCGCGTCGTCGAGGTCGTGCTGGTGGGGGGCGACGTCGCCGCCGTCGGCACCGGCGCCGACCCACACGCCGTAGAGCTGCGCGACCTTCTCGGGCAGCGTCATCGCCGCGACGAGGGCATCGACGCGATGGTCGGCGGGGAGGCCGCGATCGCGCCAGGGGGCGTGGCCGTCGGTCGTGACGGCGGGGGCGGGGTGGTTGGTCATCCCTTGACGGCTCCTGTCAGACCGCCGACGATGCGGCGCTGGGCGAGGGTGAAGAACAGAAGGGCGGGCAGCATCGCGATCGATGTGAAGGCGAGCACCCCCGCGGTGTCCTGCGAGTAGGCGGTCGAGAAGTACTGCACGCCGACGGGCAGCGTCGCGGTGGCGGGGTTGCCGAGCAGCAGCAGCGGCAGCAGGTAGGCGTTCCAGCTCGCGACGAAGGCGAGCACGCCGACGGTGATGAGCCCCGGCCACGACAGCGGCAGCAGCACGCGCCAGAAGAAGGTGAAGCGCCCGGCGCCGTCGATGAGCGCGGCGTCCTCGAGCTCGGCCGGGATCGCCCGGAGGAACGGCACGAGGATGATGATCGTCGTCGGCAGGGCGAATGCGATCTGCGGGCCGATGACGGCGAGCAGGTTCCCGAGCAGGCCGAACGAGCGCAGCATCGTGAAGAGGGGCAGCACCGCGACCGTGAGGGGGAAGAGCAGACCCGCGGTGAAGAGCGAGAACAGGAACGTGCGCCCCCGGAACTCGTACCGGGCGATGACGAACGCAGCCATGACGCCGAGGAGCACGACGCCCGCGGTCGTCGCGACGGCGACGATCGTCGAGTTGGTGAACTGCGTCCAGAAGTTCGGGTCCTGGAAGACGGCGCCGTACTTGTCGAACACCCACGGGTCGGGGAAGCCGCCGGGGTCGCGATTGATCTGCGCCGTCGTGCGGAACCCGCCGAGGATCACGTAGATCACCGGCGCGACGGTGATGCCGCAGATGACGAGCGCGATGATGTACGCCACCGGGGTGCCCCAGCGTCCCGTGCCGGGGCGGCCCGAGCTGCGGGGGGCTGATGCCCGGCGCGAGCTCGATCGGTCGGCCTCCGTCGTGCGGTCGGGTGCGGTCGTGATGGCCACGGTCAGCCCCTCGTGATGGCGCCGCGGAGGTCGCGACGGAGGACGAAGCGCTGGTAGACCAGCGCGATGACGAGCGAGACGACGAAGAGGATGACGGCGACGGCGCTGCCGTAGCCGACCTGCGAGCGGCCGTTGCCGTACTCGACCATGTAGGTCGCCATCGTCTCGGTGGCGTTGAGCGGGCCGCCTCCCGTGAGGATCCAGACCATGTCGAACAGCTGGAGAGAGCCGATGACCGACAGGAAGGCCCAGATGCGGATGGTCGGCCCGAGCAGCGGGAGGGTGATGTAGCGCTGCGTCTGCCACCAGGTCGCGCCGTCGATCGACGCGGCCTCCGAGAGCTCCTCCGGCACGCCCTGGAGCCCGGCGAGCATGAGGATGATCGCGAAGCCGAGGTACTTCCAGGTGATGACGGCGAAGAGGGTCCAGAACGCGACCGACGGGTCGGCGAGCCAGAGCGGCTTCTCGCCCGACCAGCCGAGCGAGGTGAGCGCGGAGTCGACGGGCCCGCCCGGGGGGAGCATGAGGCGGAAGGCGAGACCGGCGACGACCTCGCTCAGCACGTACGGAACGAAGATGAGGGTGCGGATCAGGGCGCGGCCGCGCAGGTTGCGGTTGAGCAGCAGCGCGATGCCGATCGCGAGCGGGCCCTGGACGGCGAGCGAGAGCCCGACGATGGCGAAGTTGTTGCCCATCGCGCCGAGGAAGATCGGGTCCTGCAGGGCGCGGGCGTAGTTGTCGACGCCGATGAAGCGGTCGAGTGCGCCGAGGCCGTTCCAGTTGAAGAAACTGTAGACGGCGGCGAGGGCCACGGGCACGAGCACGAACGTCGTGTAGACGACGAGCGCCGGCAGGGCGAAGGCCCAGATGAGGAGGGCGCCGCCGGAGCGCTGGCTGCGCCGGCGCGCGGTGGCGGAGGAGCGGGTCGGGGTGGGCGCCGGGCCCGCGGCGGAGACCGCGGGCCCGGCGTTCATCGTGGAGAGGGGCATGGGATTACAGCGTCGCCGCGGCGTTCCTCATGCTGTCGACGATGCTGTCGGGCGAGCCCTGACCGCCGAAGAGCGAGACGATGCCCTCGTTCATGGCGCCGCCGACGGTCGGGCCGTAGGCGGTGTCGAGCCAGAGCTGCACGTAGGTCGACGACTGCAGGCCGGCGAGCACCTGCTGGAGGTTGACGTCCGCGATGCCGGCCTCGGAGCCCGGCGTGACGGGGATGCCGGCGCCGATCTCGCCGAAGCGGGTCTGCACCTCGACGCTCGTGATGTAGTTCAGCAGGTCGGTGCACTCCGGCGGCGACCACGCCGAGCAGGAGAATCCGTCGCCGCCGCCGAGGGCCGCGGTCGGGTCGCCCTGCGCGCCGTCGATGGCCGGGAAGTTGAACCAGCCGAGGAACTCGGGCGGCGTCGCGTTCTCGTCGCCCGACTCCTCCTGGAGGATGCCGCCCATGACGCCCGGGTTCCAGTGGCCCATGAGCTCCATGGCCGCGGCACCCGTGGCGAGCTGACCGGCGGAGCTGCCTGCGCCCTGCTGGGCGCTCGTGGCGAGGAAGCCGTCGTTGAAGGGCTCGGAGCCGATGAACTCCTCGAGGAGCTCGCCGGCCTCGAGGAAGCAGGGGTCGTCGAAGGTGTAGTCGACCTGCGCCTGCTGGAGGACCTCGGGCGCGCACGACTTGAGAGCGAAGTGGTACCAGTAGTGCGCGGCCGGCCAGCCGTCGCCCGCGCCGACGGCGATGGGCGTGATGTTCGCGGCCTTGAGCGCCTCGATGGCCTCGTACAGGTCGTCGAGGGTCTCGGGAGTGTCCTCGATGCCCGCCTGCTCGAACAGCTCGGTGTTGTACCAGAAGCCCGAGATGCCGAAGTTGAACGGCAGGCCGTAGGTGGCCCCGTCGTACTGCCACGGGGCGACGACGCCGCCGAGGGCGTCGACCTGCTCGGACACGTCCTCGCTGATGTCCTTCACGAAGCCGGCCTCGACCTGGGCGGCGAGCTCGCCCGCGCCCCACTGCTGGTAGAGGTCGAGCCCGCTGCCGGTGCGCAGCTGGTTCGGGATGAGCGTGCGCTGCAGCTCCTCGTTCTGGTAGGCGGTGACCTCGACGTTGACGCCGGGGTTGGCGTCCTCGAACTCCTCCGCGACGTCCTCCCAGAAGCCGAGGAGGGGTTCGCCGGTTCCGTTGTGCCACCAGGTGAGCGTGACCTCGTCGCCGCTCCCGGATCCGCCCGTTCCGTTCTCCGCCGGCGCGCAGGCGGCGAGGGCGCCGACCGTGATGCCGGTCAGAGCGATCGCGGCCAGGCGCCGCGCTGCTCGTCTGTTCATCGTTGAACCTCTCGAAAGTTTCGACTTCTACGTCGAAAGTGTGTGGACGGTCTGAATATACGTCGGCCCGGGAATGTGGTCAAGCACAACATATTTCGAGGGGGTAACGATGGCGCGGTCGTACGGGCCGACCGCGGTCGACCTCGAGACGGTGAGGCAGCGCGGCTAGAGCCCGACCCCGCGCGAGCGCAGGTCCTCCGCGAACGCGCGACGGAGGTCGTCCTCGACCTCGTGCGCCGCGGCGGCGATCGAGTCGAGCACCGACTCGACCCGCGTCGAGCCGATGACCGGCCATGCCCCGGGCATCGCGTCGAGCATCGCGGCGAGCGCCGCGCGGTGCACCGAGATGCCGTGCGCCATCGCCGACGCGGCGACGCGCGGCACCCGGGTCGCGAGCGGTTCGGCCTTGGGCCCGCCGAAGGGGGCGTAGGCGAGGAACGGGATGCCCGCCTCGAGGCAGTAGCGATACTCGGCTGCCGGGTCGAGCCCGAAGGCGAAGCGGTTCTCGACGGCGTCGATCTCGGTGATCGCCCGCGCCCGGTCGAGCAGCTCGACGGAGGCGTTCGACAGCCCGATCGCCTCGACGACCCCCCTCTCCCTCAGCGACGCGAGCTCGCGCACCGAGGCGTCGATTTCGTCGACGCGGTCAGCGCGATGCAGCAGCAGCAGGGAGGGCGGGGCGCCGAGCACCTCGCGGCTCCGGACGGCGTCGGCGCGCACGCGCTCGGGCGAGCCGTCGACATCCCACGCCGCTCGTCCGACGCGGAAGTGGCCGGCCTTCGTGATGATGGGGATGCCCGGGGCCTGCGCGCGCGCCGCCTGCGCGATGCGCTCTCCCGCGGCATCGTCGTCGACCGTGGCGTAGGCGCGCGCCGTGTCGATCGCGAGGACCCCGGCGTCGACGGCCGCGCGGACGACCGCGAGCGCGCCGTCGATCGTCGCGCCCTCCTTGAGCACGAGGGAGGCGACGCCGAGCACGACGCCGCGGGGCGGGAGGACGAAGCCCATCAGCGGATGCTCCGCCCGCTCGCCCGGCCGCATCGACGCGTGGTCGTGGTCATGCCTCCACCGTAGGGCTCGGAGGGGCATCCCGTCGCCCCTGCGTGGCGGTCTCGTGCGCGCGTCGTGCCCGGACGCGGCATCCGCCGACCTAGGCGGTCGTGTCCGCGCTCGAGCGCTCGGTGCGACCCGACCGGAGGAACGGCGCCACCGCGTCCTCGAGCCATGTCCACAGCTCCTGCTGGCGCTCGCCATCGAAGGTCACCTCTTCGGCCTTCGTGAGCCTCCCGATCTCCACGTACCCGTCGTGCAGGTCGGCATTCGCGTCGCCGAGGGCGAGCGCGACGGCATGCCGGCCCGTGATGCGCGAGGTGGTCGCCTTCGGGTGGATCGCCAGGACGGGGAGGATCCGCCGCCACACCCAGTACCGGAATGGCGACAGCTCGCGCACGAGGCCCGTGCCCACTGTCAGGCCCGGGTCGTAGACGTTCAGTCGTCGGCCAGCCTCCCCGAGCCGCGCCGCCCACCGATGGGCGACGGTCACGAGTGCGAGCTTGCTCGAGGCGTAGGCGATGCCGCCGCGCTCGCGACCCGCCGCGGTCGTGGGCGCATCCGTCTCGTCGATGCGTGCGAGCGCGGCGGGCTCCTGCCACTGCGGGTCGGGCACGAGGTTGAACGACTGCCTCTTCCCTCGATGGGAGGACGAGCCCATCACGACGACGTGCCCGCCGGGCGCGAGGAGCGGCTCGAGCCCCCGGACGAGGAGGTGCTGAGCGATGACATTGACCGTGAACGTGAGCTCGTGGCCCTGGGCGCCGACGTGGCGGCGATCCATGTAGTGCGTGCCGGCGTTGAGGAGCGCGGCGTCGATGCCTCCGAGGCGGTCGGTCGCCTGGAGGGAGGCGAGCTCGTCGAGCGCGCGCCGCACGCTCTCGAGGTCGCCGAGATCGCACAGGATGCCTCGGGCGCCGAGCCCCGCCGCCCGCGCCTGCCCGACGGCGGCCTCCAATCGCTGCGCATCCCGCGCGATGAGCACGAGGTTCGGGCGCCGGGGGTGCCGGATGAGGGCCTGCAGCATGCCGCCGCCGATGCCGCTCGTGGGCCCGGTGAGGAGTGCGGTGGGACGCGTGATGTCATGAACTGTCATGAGAGCACGGTACGTGATGTCACGAACTGACACAAGAGTAGAGTGGCCGCATGCCCCGCTGGCCCGAGGACTCCCGTCGCCGTCTCGTCGACGCGGCGACCGCGCTCTTCGCCGAGCAGGGCTTCGCCGCGACGACCGTCGACGAGATCGCGGCGAGCGCCGGCGTCACCGCCCGCACCTTCTTCCGGCACTTCCGCGACAAGGAGGAGGTGCTCTTCGCCGAGGACGACACCCTCCTCCCCGTGCTCGTCGCCTCGATCACCGAGAGCCCGCACGGCTTGAGCGCGGAGCAGCACATGCACCACGTCCTCGCCTCCCTCGCCGACCGGCTCGAGCCGCAGCGCGCGGCGATGCGGCAGCGCCAGCGGGTCATCGAGACGGATGTCGCGCTCGCCGGCCGCGAGCTCGCCAAGCAGGTGCGCTGGCAGCAGGCGATCGCCGAGGCGCTGCGCGGACGCGGCTTCGCGCCGGCCGACGCCGAGCTGCTCGCCGCGATCGGCTTCGCCCTGTTCCGCGGCGCGATGCTGTCGTGGATGAGCGACGAGATCGGGCCGCCGCTGCGCGAGCGCGTGCTCGCGGCCCTCCCCCGCGTCCGCTCGGTGCTCGACGCGACGGCGGGCTGAGCCGCCTAGGCTCGATCCACCGCCGCACTCCAGGAGGAGCATCCATGCAGTTCTGCGCGTTCACCGAGCCCCAGCAGGGCGCCGACTACGACACGCAGCTCGCCCACGCGCAGCGCGCCGACGCGCTCGGGTTCGACGGCTGGTTCCGCTCGGACCACTACCACGTCATGGGCGACGGCGACGGCCTGCCCGGCCCGACCGACGCCTGGACGACCCTCGCCGGCCTCGCCCGCGAGACCTCCCGCGTGCGGCTCGGCACGCTCGTGTCGTCGGCGACGTACCGGGTGCCGGGCATCCTCTCCATCCAGGTCGCGCAGGTCGACCGCATGTCGGGGGGGCCGCGTCGAGCTCGGCCTCGGCACCGGCTGGTTCGCGAAGGAGCACGCGGCCTACGGCATCCCCTTCCCCGAGAAGCGGTTCGGGATGCTCGAGGAGCAGCTCGCGATCGTGACGGGCCTCTGGGCCACCCCCGACGGCGCCACGTTCTCGTTCGAGGGCGACCACTACTCGCTGCTCGACGCGCCCGCGCTGCCGAAGCCCGCGCAGAGCACGATCCCCGTGATCGTGGGAGGCGGCGGCCCACGCCGCACCCCCCAGCTCGCCGCGCGCTACGCGACCGAGTTCAACATCGGCTTCGTCGACGAGGCGACGGTCGCTGACAAGTTCGCGAACGTGCGCGCCGTGTGCCTCGAGGAGGAGCGCGACCCCGACACCCTGTCGCTGTCGGTCGCGCTGCCGACGGTCGTCGCGGAGGACGCGGCGACGCTCCGCCGGCGCTGCGAGGCCGTGGGCATCGACCCCGATTCTCCGCACGACGCCCGCCTCGTCGGCACGCCCGATAAGGCCACCGCGAAGATCGAGCGGCTGCGCGCCTCGGGCGCATCCCGCATCTACCTGCAGACCATCGACTTGACCGACCTCGACCACCTCGACCTCATCGCACGCGACGTCATCGCGCGCGTGCGCTGACCCCGCCACCACGACCGCCACCACAGGAGCCCCATGACCCGCACCTTCGGCCACGCCATCGACTGGATGCGCGCCCGCGTCGATTCCGGCCAGCTGCCCACGGGCGTACTCGGCGTGTGCTCCGCCGACGGCGTGCTCGCGCTCGAGGCGTTCGGCACCGACGGCGGCCGCCCCGCGACCGTCGACGACCGGTACGCGCTCTACTCGGTGACCAAGCCGCTCACGGGCCTCGTGATCGCGCGCGCGATCGAGCGCGGACTGCTGACGAGCGAGACCCCGCTGCGGGTTGCCCTGCCTCAGGCCCCCGCGGGCGCGGCGACCCTCGGCCAGCTGCTGAGCCACACCTCCGGCATCGTCGACCACGAGCTCGACGGGGGCGAGTCCCTGCGGGAGTCGCTCGCGACCGCGCTGCTCGAATCCGCGCCGGGCACCGTGCGCCGATACAACAACCTCGCCTATGAGGGCGCCGTCGCGATCCTCGAGCACGCGACGGGCGAGGAGTTCATCGACCTGTTCACCGAGCTGACGGATGCGGCTGGCGCCGGCACGCTCTCGTTCGACCCGGCGGACGCGCACGAGATCCACGACGCCGACCTCGCCGGCCACGACCCGTCGCTCGTGTTCGCCGCTCGGCACCCCGCCGCCGGAGCGGTCGGCTCCGTGCACGACCTGCTCGCGATCGGGCAGTCGCTGCTCGCGGGCGACAGCCGCATCGTCGCCCCCACGACGCTCGCCGCGATGCAGCGATCACGCACGACGGGACTGCCGGTCCTCGACGAGGACCTGATCAAGCGCTTCGAGGACTTCGGGCTAGCCTGGAACCTGCCGCACCGACCCGGGCTGCTCGACCACTCGCTCTTCGGCCACACGGGCTGGACGGGCACCCAGTTCTGGATCTCGCGCGACTCGGGCCTGTGCGTCGTCGCTCTCACCAACCGCCTCGACTCGTGGCGGCCGGAGGTGGGCGTCGACTGGGATCAGCTGCTCAACGCGGCGATGAGCGCGCGGTGACCGGCGCGCCGGGTGCCGACCGGCCGCGAACGCACGTCGTCGTGCTGCCCGGCGGCGGCTACGCGCGCCTCGCCGAGCACGAGGGCGAGCCGGTCGTCGAGTGGCTGCGCGGCTTCGGGCTCGAGGCGGACGTGCTGCGGTACCCGGTCGCGACCCGGCATCCCGGCCCCTTCCACGCGGTGCGGCGCCACATCGGCGAGCTGCGGGCGCACGGGGTCGAGCGAGTCGGCATCGTCGGTTTCTCCGCAGGCGGCCACCTCGCCGGTCACGCCGCCGTGAGCGGGCTCGTCGACGCGGCCGTGCTCGGCTACCCCGTCGTGTCGATGGAACTGCCCACGCACCGCGGCTCGCGCGAGAATCTCATCGGCCTGCGCGCCTGGCCGTGGACGCGCCGCGCGCTCTCGATCGACCGGCTCGTCACGCGGGGCGCGCCGCCGATGTTCATCTGGCATACCGCGGAGGACGCGGCCGTACCCGTCGAGCACGCGTACGCACTGGGCCGCGCGCTCGCCGAGCACGAGGTGCCGCACGCGCTGCACGTCTACCCGCGCGGCCGGCACGGGCTCGGGCTCGTCGACGGCGTCTTCGGCGGCGAGGAGGCGGGGGTAGCCCGTCACTGGACGCGCGATTGCGTGGAGTGGCTGCGCGAGCTCGACTGGATCGACTAGCTCAGCGCGCGGCTCGGTCGTCGCGCGCTCACGCCCCACCGACGAGGTCGAGGGCGAGCTCACGTGCGCAGAGGACGGGAACCGCGTCCGCAGAGATCTTGGCGCCCATGATCGCGCCCTCGTAGAGGATCACAATCCGCATCACGAGGTCATCGCTCGCACCGCGCCCGAGGAGTCGACCCACGTGCTCGTGCAGCTCCTGCCGATAGCGGCGCGCGATCTCGCGCACGGGAGCCCAGTCCGGCTGCTCCACGACGGCGTTGGTGAAGGGGCACCCCACGAACGTCCTGTCCTCGATGGACCGCGCGAGCGCGTCGAAGAAGGCTCCGACTCTCACATCGGCTCCCGCGCTCTGCGAGTCCGCATCAGCAGCAGCCTCGCGCCACCGATCGAGCTCGGTCTCCAGGTACGCCGCGACGATGGCCGTCTTCCCGTCGAAGTTGTAGTACACGCTCCCCTTGGCCGCGCCCGCTCCCGCCACGATCGCGTCGATCCCCGTCGCGTTGATGCCTTGAGCCCGAAAGAGGTCGCGCGCGCTCGCAAGGATCCTCTCGCGCGCCCCGGCTCTCCTGCCACGGTCAGCAGCCGCGGCAGGCGGGAAGGTTTCGGTCATGTTGACAGCGTACTCGCGATGTGTCATTTTTGTTTAGACCGTTCTGTCTAATAAGGAGTCTTCGCATGACCCAGCTCAAGATCGCCATCCTCGTTCTCAACAACATCGAGCACGACCTCGCGCGCACCTATCGCGCGCTCAAGACCGCATCCGAGTTCGTGAACGCCGGCGACGACGTCACCATCGTCTTCGACGGCTCGGGAGTCGACTCGCTCGCGGCGGTGTCCGCCGACGACAGCAAGCTCAAGCCGCTCATCGAGTCGCTGCGCCCGCACGTGCGCGGCGCCTGCTCCTTCTGCGCGAAGGCGCACGGGGTCGTCGACCCGATCACCGCGGCCGGGTGGCCGCTGCTCACGGACAACGAGGGCGAGGCCTCGGTCCGTCAGCTCGCGCTCGAGGGCCGTCAGATCATCACTTTCTGATGACGAGGCGGGGCGGGCAGGGCGGGCAGGTCGCGCCCTGCCCGCCCCCGGTCATCGAGCGGGCGCCCGATCGTCAGCGACGGCGCGCGGTGCCGGGCGCCGTCGGGGTCGGGTGGCGGGCATCCGTCGCCCTGATGACGACGACCGACGCCCAGACGAAGCTCACCCCCACCCCGCACGCGACCACCAGAAGGGCGAGGCCAGCCGCACCCGCGCTGATGCCGACGCCGATGAGCGCATAGGTGACGGTCGCGGCGTAGACGATCGACGCGCGCGAGCCGAGGACGAACGCGACCGCGAGGCCGCTCGCGGCGAGCAGCACGAGCACCTGCCAGGTCTGACCCCACGCGGTGTCGACCGGCGCGCCCGACCCCTGCACGACGGTACCGATCTGCACGAAGAACGCCATCGAGGTCCAGCCCGAGTACGTGCC
This sequence comes from Microcella alkalica, assembly GCF_014137945.1. GTDB lineage: Bacteria > Actinomycetota > Actinomycetes > Actinomycetales > Microbacteriaceae > Microcella > Microcella alkalica. The sequence continues at coordinate 93,924 of NZ_JACGWX010000006.1, read as the reverse complement.
GAGGAGGCCGTAGAGCAAGCCGCGCTCGAGCGGGTTCCACGTCGCGAGCTCGTCGCGGGCGCGCACGACGCGGGTCCAGGCGACGACGTGCGCGCTGATGATGACGACGAAGACGACGAGGCCGAGGGGGTTGTCCTGCCCCAGCGAAGCGGTCGCGAGCCACAGGCCGAAGCACGCGAACACCACGCTCAGCGGACCGGCGACGCGATCGCGGATGCTCGGCAGGGGGGTGAGCGTCGACGGCCGGGCCTGCGCGAGCGCATAGCCGAGGCTGAGCAGGATGATCACGCCCCAGATGGCGAACCACGCGCCGGGCGGGACGAGGGGCGAGAACTCCGCCCCCGACTGCAGCGTCGTCGGTGAGAGCCGGTCGAACACGAGCGACGACACGGGCTGGCCGACCGCGAGCACGACGAGCACGGAGCGGAGGAGCATTCGCCGCTTCTCATCGGTTCCGCGCGTGGTGCGGGGCGGGATCGACACCGATCCGGTGTCGGTCAGGGATGCTGTGCGCACGGTCCAGGGACCTCCTCCACGACCGCGCGGGAGCCTCGCGCGCCTCGCACGAGCTGCTCGCTCCGCGGCGCGCGGTCGTTGCACGGCCAGGGTAGACCCGTGCGGCGGCGCGCAGGGAGGTCTGGGCGGGGTGTCGGCGGGTCGGGCGCGGGCGGTGTCGGGGTGCCGGTGCCGGCGTCGCTCAGGCGCCGAGGTGCTCGGCGAGCAGCGCCCGCAGCTGCTCACGGCTCGGCCGGCCACGCAGCCCGGCCTCGGTGACGTAGACCCGGCAGGCGAGCTCGCCGGTCGGCTCCCCGTGCGGGAAGGGGTCATCGCCGTCGATGAGGATCGTCGGCGAGCCGGCGAAGCCCGCGGCGAGCGCCTCATTCCCCGTCGTCACGCGGCGGACGTCGACGTCGAGGTCGTCGCGGCCGAGCTCGGCGAGCAAGCCGCGAAGGTCCTCCGCGGTCTCCGCCCAGTTCGGGCACTCGTCGATGTGCACGACCTCGATGGTGATCTGCTCAGGCATGGCGTCCTCTCTTCACGGTGATGGTCGTCCCGGTGCTGCACAACTGGTTCTCGATCTATGCGAGCGCCGGGTCCTCGCGGCGGAGGCGAGCGGTCACAGCATTGACCCGACATCAGAGCCGACCGACGGGTATGTTGCCGTCGCGGACTTCAGCTGCCGTGTCGTGAGACCCAGCTTGATCGCGAGTGCGAAGGTGTTGATCACTTCCGAGTAGCCGGGGCCGAGGAGGTGAGCGCCGAGGATCTGATCGGTCGCGGGGTCGATGATCACCTTGGTGGCGGCCGTCGTCTCGCCGACTCGATAGTTGCTGTACCAGCCGCTCGTGTCGTGAAATCGCACGTCGACATCGCGGCCGTCTCGAACCGCATCCTCCTCGAGCATGCCTACTCTGTTGAGCTCGGGGATCGTGAAGACTGTGCTCGGCACGCCGCTGTAGTCAGGCACCGTTCTGGAACCCTTGATCATGTTGGATGCCGCAACCTTGCCCTCGAACACCGCGACCGGGGTGAGCCGTTCGCCCAGCGTGTCTGCCGAGTCTCCGGCAGCGAACACCCGCGGATTGCTCCGACTCTGCAGGTGCCCGAAGACATCGACGCCCCGCGGTCCCGATGCGACGTCCGCGGCTTCAAGATCGAGAGTGTCGAGATCGGGAACGCGGCCCGCGCCATGAACGAGCAGGTCCGTCTCGATACTGGTCACCACGTCACCCCAATGGATGTCGACCTGAAGACCTGTCGCCGAGCGGTTGACAGCACCGATCGAGCTCCGGTTATGCACGTGAATGCCGACCTGCTCGCTGCGACGAACGAGGAGGTCGACGAGATCGGGGTCGAACGCGCGCAGCGGCCGTTCCCCGTGATCGACGATCACGCAGTCGGCACCAGCGCGAGCCGCAATGTGCGCGAACTCGAACGAGACGAGCCCGCCGCCGACGAAGACGATCCGAGGAGGCAGGTCGGGCAGGCTGAGGAACTCAGTGCTGTCGATCATGTGCTCGCGTCCCGGAAACTCGAGCGATCGCGGGCGGGCTCCCGTCGCGATGAGGAAGCGGTTCGCTGCAAAACTTTCGCCGTCGATCTGCAGCGCGTCAGCATTGACGAATCGAGCGCTGCCGTGGAATGTGCGGACCCCGTTCTTCCTCAGCCTGGCCTCTACATCGTGGGGAACGTCGTTGGTGAAGCCTCTCTTGTGCCTCATCAGACCTGACCAGTCGAGTGCCAGCCCGGTTGCGTCCACGCCCCTGCCCTGCAGGAGGCGGGCGTCATCGATGATCTCGGCTCCGCGACGAAGGATCTTCTTCGGGTCGCACCCCCTCAGCGCGCACGTGCCGCCGTAGGGAAGGGGGTCGACGATCCCGACGCGCCAGCCATGTGCCGCGCACCGGTTGGCCGCGGCGATGCCCGCCATCCCGGCGCCGATGACCATCAGATCGTACGGGGCGTTCATCGCGTGAACCTCGATGCGGGCGCACTCGAGACGGTCGGATGCTCCCCGACGAGTCGCAGCGTGATCTCCATGCTCGCACCGTAGACCTTCTCCTGCGCTATAAGGTCAAGGGGGGGAGGAGACGACATGAGGATCAGCGACCTGTCTGCAGCGAGCGGCGTGTCAGCGCAGGCCATCCGTTTCTACGAGCGTCGCGGTCTGCTCACGCCCAGCGCCCGGGAGGACAACGGCTACCGCCGATACGACGACTCGGCCATCGCGCGGTTGACCTTCATTCGAACCGCCCAGAGCGCGGGGCTCACTCTTGCCGAGATCGGCAGCATCATCAGCATCCGAGAGGCCGGCGAGGCGCCGTGCAAGCACGTGACCCTTCTGCTGGCGTCGAAGCGTGACGAGATACAGCGGCGGCAACGCGAGCTCGCGCTGCTCGAATCCGAGCTGATCCGCCTGATCGACGCGAGTCACGCCGTCGATCCGGCCACCTGCGCGACCGGTGGCGTCTGCGACGTCATCGCGATGACGTCGCACTGATCACGTCGAGTGCGATCCCGTACTCGCCGCTACGACCAGGCCGGCGGGAGGCCGGCGTCGGTGGGCAGTGCGAGGCCCGCGTAGCGGAGACCGTCGGCGACGAGCTCGACGCGCTCGAGCTGTGCGACCTCGTCGAGGGCGAACCAGCGCACGTCGTCGGTCGTGCCCTCCTGCTGTCTGCTCGAGATGCTCGCCGTGGACGATGCCGTAGCAGCTGACGCGCAGGTCGACGCCGGCGAGGGCGGGGGGCGGGAGGTCGGTGGGCTCGGCGTCGGGGGTGACGAGGCCGGCGCTCACGGCAGCGGCCCCAGCAGGTCGGCGGCGACTGTCGCGTGCACGCTCTCCGGGTCGCTCGGGTGGTAGATGCCGGCGAGGACGTCGCGCTGCAGGCGGCTGAGCTCGTCGCTCGCGCGATACGCCCCTCCCCCGGCGATGTGCATGCACTCGTCGACGACCTCGCGCGCGGTGACGACGGCGCGCTGCTTGAGCCCCGCCAGGTCGCGGAACCACCGCGCACCCCTGTCGACACTCGCGTCGCGATCGCGGCAGACGGCCTCGATCTGCGGGGTCAGCGCGTCGAGGGCGATCGCGGCATCCGCCACCCGCCATCGGATGTCGGGGTCGGCCGACTGGGGAGCCCCGCCGTTCTTGAGGCTCGTGCGCCGGTGGGCCGACTCGACGGCGAGTTCGAGGGCGCGGTCGGCGAGTCCGGTGTAGACGGCGGCCATGAGGGTGAGGAAGTTGGCGGAGATCGCGAGGAGGAACGGGTCGAGGGTCGGTCCGACGGGCAGGATGCGCGAGACGCGCTCGTCGGGGATGAACGCCGCGTCGAGGCGGGTCGTCCAGCTCTGGGTGGCGCGCATGCCGAGCGAGTCCCAGTCGGGGGCGAGCGCGATGCCGGGCGCGGGGTGGAGCTCGAGGCGGTCGGAGGTCGAGACCGGGGATTCGCGCAGGAGGAAGCCGTGGACGATCTGCGGGGCCGCGCCGTCGGCGGGGTCGTGGCGGCCGAGCACGCCGAGGCGCGTCCACGCGGGGCTCAGGCTCGTGATGATCTTCGTGCCGGTGAACGACCATCCGTCGCCGTCGCCGTCACCGCCGGGGCCGGCGTCGACGCGATCGACGCGCGTCACCGAGTCGGTCATGACGCGGTCGTTGCCGGCCTCGCTGATCGCGAAGGCGAAGAGCTCGCCGGCCTCGCAGTCGCGCGTGACCCACGCGAAGCTGTCGTCGCCGGCGGAGGCGAGGTCACGGGCGACGCCCATCCAGACGAGGTGCATGGTCATGCCGAGCGCCGTCGCCGGAGCGTGCGCCGCGAGCAGCCGCTGGTCGCGCGCCGCCACGGTGAGGCTGCGGTGGCGGAGGTACCCGGCCTCGCGCAGCGCGGCGAGGTCGTCGAAGAAGAAGGAGTTGCGGGCGTCGTACCCGGCGGCGCGATCGCGGATGCCCTGCAGGAGCTCGGGGGTCAGCACGGTCTGCTCGCTCACCCCGCCAGGCTACGCCCGACCTCCGACGGCGAGCCGGGTGCGCTGGGGAGAACGACGAGACCTCAGGATGTCGCCGGCCAGGAGTAGCATCCGCGCATGCCGTTCATCGAGGCGAGCGAGCTCGTCAAGACCTACACCCCGAAGGGCGCTCCCGTCGTGCGGGCGCTCGACGGGCTGTCGCTGCAGGTGCCGCAGGGCACCGTCACCGCCCTGCTCGGCCCCAACGGCGCCGGCAAGACGACGACCGTCAAGGTGCTCACGACCCTCATCAGCCCCGACTCGGGCGCGGCCGTGATCGACGGCGTCGACGTGCTCGCCGAGCCCGAGCGGGTCCGGCGCATGATCGGGGCCAGCGGCCAGTACGCCGCGGTCGACGAGAACCTCACGGGCTTCGAGAACCTCGAGATGGTCGGGCGGCTCTACCACCTGGGCGCGAAGCGGGCGAAGGCGCGGGCCCGCGAGCTCATCGAGCTCTTCGACCTCGTCGAGGCGCAGAACCGGGTCGTCAAGGGCTTCTCGGGCGGCATGCGCCGACGCATCGATCTCGCGGGCGCGCTCGTCATCAACCCGCCCGTGCTCTTCCTCGACGAGCCGACCACGGGCCTCGACCCGCGCAGCCGCCTGGCGCTGTGGGATGTCATCGAGAGCCTCGTGAGCGGCGGCACGACGGTGCTCCTCACGACGCAGTATCTGGAGGAGGCCGATCGTCTCGCCGACTCGATCTCGGTCATCGACGGCGGCCGCGTGATCGCCGAGGGCACGGCCGACGAGCTCAAGGCGTCCGTCGGCGGGCAGCGCGTCGCCCTCACTCTCGTCGACGCCGACGAGACGGAGGTCGTGCGCGGCATCCTGCAGCGCTACGGCTCGGGCGAGGCCGTTCCCTCGAACGAGGGCAAGACCTGGGTCGTGCCCGTCGACGACGGCCCGACCGCCCTCGGTCGCATCGTGGGCGAGGTCACCGCCGCCGGCCTCCAGCTGCACGACGCGGGCATGCGTCGGCCGACGCTCGACGACGTGTTCCTGCAGCTCACCGGGCACGCGGCGGCAGACGCCGGCACGGACGAGAAGGGCGCGGCATGAGCACCGTCGGCTCGAGCGGAACGCGAGGCGCCGGCGGCGGCCTCGACGCGCGCGGAGCATCCGCGACCCTCGAGCCGGATCCGGGAACCGCGATCGGGAGGTTCCTCAGCGACGGGTGGATCGCCACGCGCCGCAACCTCATGAAGATCATCCGGGTGCCCGACATCCTCGTGTTCACGCTCCTGCAGCCGATAATGTTCGTGCTGCTCTTCACCTACGTCTTCGGCGCGGCGATCGACGTGCCCGGCGGGTACACCTCGTTCCTCATGGCGGGCATCTTCGCCCAGACCGTCGTGTTCGGATCGACCTACTCGGGCTCCGCGATGGCGCAGGACCTCAAGGACGGCATCATCGACCGCTTCCGCACGCTGCCGATGAACGGCGCGGCCGTGCTCGTGGGGCGGACGAACGGCGACCTCGTCATCAACGGGCTCTCGATGCTCGTCATGATGGGCACAGGCTGGCTCGTCGGGTGGCGGGTGGAGTCGTCAGTCGGCGGGTTCCTCGCCGGAGTCGTCCTGCTGCTGCTGTTCGCCTACGCGTTCTCGTGGCTCATGGCGTTCCTCGGCATGAGCGTGCGCAGCCCCGAGATCATCAACAACGTGTCGTTCCTCGTGCTCTTCCCGCTCACGTTCATCTCGAACGCCTTCGTGCCGACCGAGAACCTGCCCACTCCGCTGCGCATCTTCTCGGAGTGGAACCCGGTCTCGGCGCTCGTGCAGTCGGCGCGCGAGCTGTTCGGCAACGTGCCCGCGGGCACGCCCGTCGGCGACGCGTGGACGGCGCAGAACCCCATCCTCACCGTGCTCATCGGCATCTCGGCGCTTCTGATCGTGTTCGTGCCGCTGTCGATCGCGAAGTTCGCGGCGCTCGGCAAGAAGTAGGCCGGCTCCGTCGGCGCGCGGCTCACTCGCCGGGCGCACCCGTTAGCGGCAGCCGCAGCTCGACGCGACCCCCGGCCGGGTCGGCGCGGAGGCGGGCGGTGCCGCCGTGCTCCTCGACGATCGCACGCGTGATCGCGAGGCCCAGCCCCGCGCCGCCCGCGAGCTCCAGGGCGGGCGCCTGCCGGGCATCCGAGCCTCGCCAGCCGGTCTCGAAGGCGTGCTCGAGCGCCTCGGGAGAGAAGCCGGGCCCCGAGTCGGCGACCTCGATGATCGCCTCGCCGTCGCGCGCATCGACCGAGAGCGTGACGATGCCGCCCGCCGGCGAGTGCTCGAGCGCGTTCACGAGCACGTTGACGATCGCCCGGCTGAGCGCCGAGGCATCCGCATCGATGAGCGCATCCTGTCGAACGTCAGTGGCCATGCTCCGGTCGAGGCGGTGCGCGAGGGCGGCGTGCTCGGCCGCCAGGTCGCTCACGAGGTCGCCGAGGCTCAGCCGCTCTCGCTGCAACCGCAGCCGGCCGGCGTCGATGCGCGAGAGCTCGAAGAGGTCGCCGACGAGCCGCTGCAGCCGACTGACGTGGCCGCCGAGCTGCCCGAGGTGGCGCTGGGGGTCGGGCGAGAGTCCGTCGCCGAGCGTCTCCGCGATCGCCTGCATGCTCGCGAGCGGCGCCATGAGGTCATGGGCGATGCGCGCCACGAGCTCGCGGCGCGCCCCCTCGCTGCGCTCCGACTCCTCCCGCGCCGCCTGCAGCTGCGCGCTCGAGCCGACGAGGTCGGCCTGCACGGCGTCGAGCTCGGCGGTCGTCCGGCGGGCCGCCGCGACCGACAGCCCTGCACCCAGCCTTCGCGCATCCGCCCCGAGCGCCCGTGCGTCGCGCGCGAGGCGAAGGCCCAGCCCGACCGCGACGAGCGTCGAGACGATGCCCGCGACGACGACCACGACGAGCGCCACGAGGGTGTCCTCGTCGCTGATGAACATCGCCTGAGCGCTCAGCGCGATGCCACCGGCGACGCCGGCGACCGCCGCGACGACGATCACGGCGAGATGCACCGAGATGGAGGCGCGCGGCAGGGCGCGGAGGACGAGCGCCGCGATGAGGCCCGCGCCGATCGCCGATCCTGCCCCGAGCGCGAGGCACTGCAGCAGGATGAGCGCCGTCATGACTGAGCCCCGAGCGCGAGCGGGGTCGGTTCGAGCCGGTACCCGATGCCCCACACCGTGAGCAGGATGCGCGGCTCGCCCGGGTCGACCTCGAGCTTCTCGCGCAGACGGCGCACGTGCACGGTGACGGTCGAGGCATCGCCCACGCTCCAGCCCCACACCTCGTCGCGCAGCGTCTCGCGGCTGATCGTGCGCCCGGGTCGCCGCATGAGGTACGCGAGCAGGTCGTACTCCCGACCGGTGAGGGCGAGGGGCGCGCCGTCGAGCGCGATCGTCGTCGACGACGCATCGAGGCGCAGCCGCCCGAGCACGACATCCTGCGGCGCGATCGCGTCGTCCCGTCGCCGCAGGACGGCCACGATGCGGAGGACGAGCTCGCGCGGAGAGAAGGGCTTCGCGAGGTAGTCGTCGACTCCGGCCTCGAGACCCTCGATGCGGTGCTCGGTCTCCCCGAGCGCGGTGAGCATGACGATCGGCACCGGTCCGGCGGCGCGCAGGCGCCGGGCGACCTCGATGCCGCTCACGCCCGGGATCATCCGGTCGAGGACGACGAGGTCGGGCGGGGTCGCCTCCGCGATCCGCAGGGCCGCGACCGAGTCGGCCGCCTGATCCACGGTCGCGCCGGCAGCGCTCACATAGGCGGCGACGATCTCTCGCAGGGTGTCGTCGTCGTCGACGACGAGGACGCGGCGGCCGTCGAGCGGCACCGCACGCCGCGCATCCGTCGCCCCGCTCACGTCGCCCATCATCCTCCGCCGGTGGCCAGGCGACGCACCCACTCCTCGATGTCGGCGATCGGCTGGTACCAGCCGAGGTCGAGGATCGCCGACTGGAGCGCCTTGTCGGCGCCGACGATGACGACGACGCCCACGACGATGAAGAGAACCCCCGTCACGCGGCGGAACCAGCCGCGCGGGTCGGCCAGCCAGCCCAGCCGACGGGCGGCGCTGCGGCCGGCGAGGCCGATGAGGAGGAGCGGGATGGCGAGCCCGATCGCGTAGAGGACGATGTAGAGGACCCCTTCCGCGACCGAGACGGGCAGCACGGTCGCGATGATGAGCGCGTACGTCGGGCTGCAGCTCGTGAACACGGGGCCGAGCGCGGCGCCCGTGAGGATGTCGCCGCCGAGCGACTGCCTCTGCACCGAGCTGTCGAGCGCACGATTGCTGCGATCGCCGAGGCCGAGGCGGGTCAAGACCGACTCCCAGACGCGCGGCACGAGCAGGTTGAGCCCCAGCAGGATCACGATGACGCCCGAGACGATCTGCCACACCTGCGGCGGCACGCCGAGGAGCGCCGTCGTCACCTTGAGCAGGAGCGTGAAGAGGATCACGCTGACGGCGAGCGAGCCCGCGATGACGTACGGGCGCGCGGCCGCCCGGCGGGGGTCGGCACCATCGGCGACGATCGACCCGCCGACGATGATCGGCAGCAGCGGCAGCACGCACGGCGCGGCGACCGTCAGCACGCCCGCGACGAGGGCGACGAGCGCGAGCCCTTCCACGGCCGGGGCCTACGGCGCGGCCGCGACGAGCGCGTCGAGAGTCGTGTCGTCGTACAGGACGGTGCTGCCGAGCGACTCGCCCTCGTCGCCCACGTACACGATCGTCGTCTGCAGCGTCACGCCGTACTGCTGGCGCAGCGCGGTCTCGGAGTCGAAGTCGGCCTTGATGATCGTGAGCCCGACGGGGATCTCGCCCTCGAGGATGCTCTGCTCGAGCGCTCGGCACTGCGTGCACCACGGGGCGTGGAAGAACAGCGCCTTCGTGCCCGGTGTCTCGCCGATGACGCCGTCGCGGTAATCGACGTAGGCGCCGGGCTGCGCAGTGCCGGGGTCGACCGCGTCGCCGCCGTCGCCGCCGCCCTCGCTCTCGCTCTCGGCCGAGGGCGACTCGGTCGCTTCCCCGCCTCCGCTCGTCGTGGGGCTGCTCGACGCGGCCGGCTCGGGAGCAGCGGACGGGTCGCCGGCGGCGCAGCCAGCGAGCAGCAGTCCGGCGGCGAGGGCGAGCGCGGCCGCGGCGGCCGGGCGAGGGAGGGCTGACATGGTGCGAGCGTACGGCGGCGCCCCGCACGCGCACCCGGCGCGAACCTTACGAAGTGCTTACGGGTGCGGCGCGGTGCGAGACGGCAGCGCGCGGGCGGCGCGGCTCAGCCGGCGAGCGCCGCCGCGAGCGCCCGGATGCCCCGCTCGACCTCCGCGAAGCTCGTGCTCAGCGGAGACAGCCCGATGCGCGCCCCGCTCGGGTGCCGGAAGTCGGGGACGACGCCTTCGCCCCAGAGCCGCTCGACGGCCGCGCGAGCCTTCGGATGGTCGACCGTGATGTGGCCCCCGCGACGCGCCGAATCGCGCGGCGAGGCGACCACGGCATCCGGGATGAGGGCATCGACGAGCGCGATCGCGTACTCGGTCAGCGCGACCGACTTCGCGCGGATCGCCGACATGCCCGCGGCCTCGATCTCGTCGAGCATGTGAGCGATCGGCTGCATGCCGATGATGGGCGGGGTTCCGCTGACGAGGCGACGGATGCCCGGCGCGGGCTCGAACCCGGCCGTCATGCTGAACGGCTCGGCAGCGCCCAGCCACCCGGGGATCGGGTTGCGCAGCTGCGCCTGGTGCCGCGCGGCGACGTAGGCCCAGGCGGGGGCGCCCGGGCCTCCGTTCAAGTACTTGTACGAGCATCCGACCGCCATGTCGACGCGCCACGCGTCGAGCTCGAGCGGGACGGAGCCGACCGCGTGCGAGCAGTCCCAGATGACGAGCGCGCCGTGCGCCTGCACGATGCCCGTGACGGCGGGGATGTCGGCGAACCACGCGCTGCGGTACGCGACGCCGCCGAGGAGCGCGGCGATCGTGCGCTCGCTCACGACCTCGGCCGCGAGCTCGGGCGAGATGCCGCCGTCGTGCGGGGTATCGACCCAGCGCACCGTGAGCCCGTGATCATCGGCGAGGCGCTCGACGATGAAGCGATCGGTCGGGAACTCGTCGCGCGCGATCACGAGCTCCGTCCGGCCGGGACGGGCGGCGATCGCGGCGCGCAGCAGCTTGAAGATGAGCACCGTCGTCGAATCGGCGACGACCGTCTGACCGGATGCCGCGCCCAGGCACGCGGCGCCGATGCGGTCGCCGAGGCGCTCGCCCAGAGAGAGCCAGCCCTCGTCCCAGCCGCGGATGAGTCGCTCGGCCCACTGCGTGCGCACGAAGTCGGGCAGCGCGTCGACCGTCGCCCGCAGCGGCCGTCCGAGCGAGTTGCCGTCGAGGTAGGCGACGAGGTCGTCGCTCGGCACGAAGCGGTCGACGAGGGGCGCGAGCGGGTCGGCGACGTCGAGCGCGGCCGGGTTCGGCAGGTGCGCGGCGTCGGCAGCCGGGTCCGGGAGGTGCGCGGCGTCGGCAGCCGGCGTGCGAGGGTCGGTCACCCGGTCAGCCTAGGCTCGCGCCCCGTGCGTCGCGATCAATCGCTGGGGCGCTACTTCGATGACAAGGCGTCAGATCGATGTGCAGCCCTGTCACCGGAGTGGCGCCCCCGTCCTCGGGGCGGGCGCGCCGCGGCGCGGAGGCCGGGGCGGGCGCACCGCGGCTCAGCGGCCAGGGCGGGCGCACCGCGGCGCGCGGCTACGCCGGCACCGGGTACGCGAGCCCCGGCCGCTGCACCGCGAGCCGCAGATCCTCCCCCACCGCCGGCAGGTCGACGGCCGCCATGCGCATGCGCACCGTGAGACCCGCGGTGAGATCGCAGCTCAGCATCGCGTCGTGGCCGGCGTACGAGATCGAGGCGACGCGGGCATCCGCACCTGCCGCGGCGTGCGCGAGCAGGTCAGGCCGCGGGACGATCCACTCGGGGCGCAGCATGAGGCGCACGGTGTCGCCGTCGGCGGGCGTGAATCCGACCGCCGCGGCCTCGACCGCGCCGAGGGCGCACGTGACGCGGCCGCCGCGCCAGGCACCGTCGAGCTCGACGACGTCGCCGACGAACCGGGCGACCCAGTCGCTCGCGGGCTGCTGGTAGATCTCCTCCGGAGTGCCGAACTGCTCGAGATGCCCGTCGCGCAGCACGGCGACGCGGTCGGCGAGAGTGAGAGCCTCCTCCTGGTCGTGCGTGACGAGGATCGAGGTCGTGCCCTGCGCACGCAGCAGCTCGGCGACCTCGCGTCGGAGGCCCGTGCGCAGCTGCGTGTCGAGCGCGGCGAACGGCTCGTCGAGCAGCAGCACCTCCGGGCGCGGCGCGAGAGCGCGGGCGAGGGCGACGCGCTGCGCCTGTCCGCCCGAGAGCTGGTTGGGGGCCCGGTTGGTGAGGGCGCCCAGGCCGACGAGCTCGGCGAGCTCCCGGATGCGCGCCGCGCGACCGCGACCGCGCGGCACCGCGAAGCCGATGTTCTCGGCCACGCTCAGGTGCGGGAAGAGCGACGCCTCCTGCGGCACCCAGCCGATCCCGCGCTTCTCGGGAGGCACGACGCGGCCGGGGCGCGACAGCTCGCGCGACCCGATCGCGATCGACCCCTCCCGCACGGGCAGGAGCCCCGCGATCGCCAGCAGCAGAGACGTTTTGCCGCACCCCGACGGGCCGAGCACCGCCACGAGCTCGCCGGAGCGGATCGTCATCGACACGTCGTCGACCGCGAGCGTCGACCCGTGGATCACGCTCGCGCCGCTGACGACGAGGTCGCTCACAACTCCTCCTTGGCCGTGCTGCGGATGCCCGAGAGCACCATCGCGGGAACCGCCGCGATCAGGACGAGCACCGCGGCGTACGGGGCGGCGGCGCCGAACTCGAACACGACCGTCCTGTTCCACAACTCGGTGGCGAGGGTCTGGATTCCCGTCGGCCGCAGCAGCAGCGTCGCCGGCAATTCTTTCATGGTCGCGATGGCCACCAGCAGTGCGCCGATGCCGACGCTCGGCAGCGCGAGCGGCACCGTCACCCGCCACCACGCGCGCAGCGGCGAGTCGCCCAGCGTGCGCGCGACCGCGACGAGCGACACCGGCACGTCGGCGAGGCCCGAGCGCATCGTGCCGATCGCCTTCGGCATGAACAGCACCGCGTAGGCGAAAACGAGCACCACCACGCTCTGGTACAGCGCCGGCAGCACCGCGAGCGAGAAGAACACGAGCGACAGACCCACCACGATGCCGGGCAGCGCGTGGCCGAGGAAGCCCACCGACTCGATCGCCGAGACGAGCCGGCCGCGGAAGCGGGCGGCGAGCGCCGCGATGGGCAGCGCGAGCACGACCGCGAGCGCGGCAGCGGCGAGCGCGACCCCCACCGTCGATCCGACCGCCGCGAGCAGGCGCGGCACATCGAGCTCGCGCAGCGTCTCCGCCTGCACCAGGCGCGTCGCAAGACCCAGGAGCGGGATCGCGACGCCCACCACCGGAGCGGCCGCGACGACCGGGAGCAGCGACAGGAGCATCCCCCGCCCGATCGTGCGCGGCGCGACGGCGCGGGCGGCCGCGCGCGGAACGCGACCGCGCGCGGTGCGCTCTCCGAGCACCACGAGCAGCGCGAGCACGACGAGCAGGAGCGCGAGGATGGCCGCCTGCGCCCGGTCGAAGCTCGCCGAGTACGCCGCGTTGATGCCCCATGTCAGCGTCGGGAAGCGCATCATCGCCACGAGCCCGAAGTCGCTCAGCGCGTAGAGCGCCACGAGGAGCCCACCCGCGATCGCCGCGGGGCGCACCTGCGGCCACGTCGCGACCAGGAAGGCCGGGAACGGACCGCGGCCGAGCGTGCGGGCGACCCCCTCGAGGTCGCCCGACGCGCCGCGCAGCGCCGCCGCCACCGGCAGCGCGACGTACGGCATGGTCACCGCCGACAGCAGCAGCCAGCTGGGCACGAAGCCGTCGATGCCCGGCGCGAGGACGAGCCAGCCGTACCCGGCGAGGAACGACGGCACCGCGAGCGGCAATGCAGACGCCAGCAGCCACAACCGCGGGAACGGCACGCGCAGCCGCGACAGCGTGAACGCCACCGCCGTGCCGAGCACGAGCGCAGTCGCCGTCGTCGCGGCGGCGAGACCGAGGGAGTTCGCCGCGTACTCGAGCACGCGCCCGCGCGACAGGGTCTCGACGATGCGGTCGAGCCCCGACTCGCCACCGCGCACCACGAGATAGACGAGGGGGATGCTCGCGGCCAGTGCGGCGAGCGACGCCAGCACCACGAGCCAGAGCGGCGGGCGGGCGACGCGCGACGCGTCGCGGGCATCCACCCCCTGAGCCCGGCCGCCCTCACGACCGACGGCCGCACCGGATCCGCCCGAGCGCGACGACGCCGCGCCGGCAGCCGGTTCGCCCGGTGCCGACGCGGCGTGCGTCGCGATCGTCATGCAGCTATTCGATCATCCGAAGCGTGGGAGCGAGCAGGGCCGAGAGCCCCGCAGGCGCCACCGCTAAATGAGGCCGACGCGGGCGAGGAGCTCCTGCGTCTCCTCGATCGTCTCGAGGTCGCTGAGGTCGAGCTCGGGGTTCACGAGGCTCTCGAGGCTCGGAAGCCCCTCGGGCGCGTCGATACCGACGACGAGCGGGTACTCGAAGGTCTGCTCGACGAAGTAGGTCTGACCCTCCTCCGAGACGAGGTACTCGACGAAGGCGAGCGCGTCCGCGTCGGCGGCCGACCCGTTGAGAACCCCGGCGCCCGTGACATTGACGATCGAGCCGGGGTCACCGGCGTCGAGGAACTTCAACTGCGCGCGCATGTTCTCGGCTCCGACCTCGGAGGCCTGCGCGAACCAGTAGTAGTGGTTGATCAGACCCACGTCGAGCACGCCCTCGTTGACCGCGGTGAGGATGGCGCTGTTGCCCTCGAAGATCTGCGGCTCGTTGCCCGCGAGAGCGGTGAGGTAGGCCTCGGCCGCCTCCTCTCCCTCGAGGACCCGGTAGGCGGTGACGAACGACTGGAAGCTCGCGTTCGTCGGCGCGAAGCCGAGGAGCCCGCGCCACTCGTCCTCGGTGTATGCGTCGATGTCGGAGGGCAGTTCGTCGGCGGAGTACTTCTCGCCGTCGAAGGCGACCACTCGGGCACGACCGGTCACGCCGACCCAGTTGCCGTCGGTCGAGCTGAAGCCGGCCGGGACGGCGTCGGCGATGTCATCCGGGAGGATGCTGAAGAGGCCCGCGTTCGCGAGGGCGCCGAGAGCACCGGCATCCTGCGAGAGGAAGACGTCTGCAGGGGTCGCGTCGCCCTCCTCGAGCAGCAGCGCGCCGAGCTCGGCGGTGTTTCCGTAGCGCACCTCGACATCGATGCCCGTCTCCGCCTCGAACGCGTCGATGAGGGGCTGCACGAGATCCTCGTCGCGGCCGGAGTAGAGCGTGAACGCGTTGTCGCTCTCGGCGGCCGGAGCGCTCGCGCCGGGATCGGCGGGGGCGCCGGGATCGGCGGGAGCGGCGCAACCGGCCAGGAGGAGACCGGCGGTGCTGAGCGCGAGGACGGAGACGGCAGGATGCAGTCGCATGGGAATGATGCTCCAAAGGAGTCGAGCGGATGGGAGTCGGCGAGAGCGCCATAGGTAAGGATAGCCTTACCGAAGCAAAAGCGCCACTCGGATACTCCCTCTTCGCACGAACTCCCGTACAGTTCCGGCATGGACGCCATCGACTCGCGCATCATCGATCAGCTGCGTCAGAACGCCCGCGCCGGGTACGGCGACATCGGCGACGTCGTCGGACTCAGCGCCTCGGCCGTGAAGCGGCGAGTGGACAAGCTCGTGGCCGAGCGCGTCATCCGCGGCTTCACCGTGCAGGTCGACCCGGCCGTCGATGGTCTCGCCGTCGAGGCGTACGTCGAACTGTTCTGCCGCGGCACGGTCGCGCCCGACGAGCTGCGGCGCCTCCTGCTCGCCGTGCCCGAGGTCGTCGAGGCCGGCACCGTGACGGGCGACGCCGACGCGATCGTGCGGCTGCGGTCGCGCGACATCCCCAGCATGGAGGAGGCGCTCGAGCGCGTGCGGTCGGCGCCGAACGTCGACCACACGCGCAGCGCGATCGTCTTCTCGCGGCTCGTCGACCGCGCGCACGAGTAGCGCACGCCCCTCGCCGCCGCGCGGCGCGGTGCGCGGCGCGGCTACGCGGCGCGCACGTCCTCGGCCTGCGTGACCTCGGTCGGCTCGACCAGATAGCGCGTGTACCCCGGCACCGTGAGGAAGGTCGGGAAGTCCTCGTGGAGGGTGACCGTGCGGAAGAGCTCTTCGGCCTCGGCGAGGCGGCTGCTCGGCGCGTGCGGCAGCGAGGCGAGCACCTCGGCGAGCATCCCCTCGACTAGGCCGCGCGTGATCGTCTCGCCCTCGACGGTGACGTGGTCATGGTGGATCCACTGCCACAGCTGCGAGCGGCTGATCTCGGCCGTCGCGGCATCCTCCATGAGGTTGTCGATCGCGGCGGCGCCGATGCCCCGCAGCCACGAGTCGAGGTAGCGCACGGTGATCGCGATGTTCGCGCGAACGCCCGCGAGCGTCACCTCGCCGCCGGCCGATCGCACGTCGAGAAGGTCGCGCGCCGTGACGTGCACGTCGTCGCGCCGCCGGTCGAGCTGGTTCGGGCGGTCGCCGAGCACGGCGTCGAACTCGGCGCGCGCGACCGGGATGAGGTCGGGGTGCGCGACCCACGATCCGTCGAAGCCGTCGCCGGCCTCACGGCGCTTGTCGGCGGCGACGCGCTCGAGCGCGCGCTCCGTGACCTCGGGGTCGCGACGGTTCGGGATGAACGCGCTCATTCCCCCGATCGCGTGGGCCCCGCGCTGGTGGCACGTCTTGACGAGCAGCTCGGTGTAGGCGCGCATGAACGGAAGGGTCATGAGGATGCGGTCGCGGTCGGGCAGCACGAACCACTGGCCCCGGCCGCGGTAGTTCTTGATGATCGAGAAGACGTAGTCCCAGCGGCCGGCGTTGAGGCCGGCGCAGTGGTCGCGGAGCTCGAACAGGATCTCCTCCATCTCGAACGCCGCGGGGAAGGTCTCGATCAGCACGGTCGCGCGGATGGTGCCGTGGTCGAGCCCGAGTCGCTGCTCGGTGAAGGTGAAGATGTCGTTCCACAGCCGAGCCTCGCGATGGTTCTCGAGCTTCGGCAGGTAGAAGTACGGGCCCCGGCCGCGGGCGACGAGCTCAGCGGCGTTGTGGAACGCGTACAGCCCGAAGTCGACGAGGCTCGCGCTCGCGGCGAGGCGCAGCCCCGAGCGATCGGTGTACTCGATGTGCTTCTCGACCAGGTGCCAGCCGCGCGGGCGCATCACGATCGTGGGCGTGCGCTCGGCGGTGACGCGGTACTCCTTGCCCTCCGGCGAGGTGAACTCGAGCCGCTCGCGGATCGCGTCGAACAGCGACAACTGCCCCTCGATGATGTTCGCCCACGTGGGGCTCGTGGCGTCCTCCAGGTCGGCGAGCCAGACGTTGGCGCCCGAATTGAGCGCGTTGATGGTCATCTTCGGGTCGGTGGGGCCCGTGATCTCGATGCGGCGATCGTCGAGGCCGGGGCCTGCTCCCGCGACGCGCCAGGAATCGTCCTCACGGACATCCGCCGTCTCGGGCAGGAAGCGCAGGTCGCGCCCGTTGCCCAGGTCGTACCGGGCGCGCATGCGGTCGGCGAGGCGCTCGTGCCGCGTGCCGGCGAAGCGGCGGTGCAGCTCGGCGACGAACGCGAGCGCATCGGGCGTGAGGATCTCGTCGTACCGGCGGCGCATCGGCCCCGCGATGGTCAGCTGGTGCGTGTTCATGGTGTTCTCCGTTCGAGGGGGTCGACCGAATGAAGGGAGCGGCGGGTCCGGCCACGGCGTGTCGCGACGACACGCCGTCCCGGGCGGCCCGGCTCCCTTCATCTGGTCGACTGGGTTCGTTGGGGGGATGCCCGGCGCAGGCCTAGTGGAACTGCTGGGCCTCGGTCGAGCCGACGAGCGCGAGCGTCGCGCTGTCGGGGTTGAGCGCCGTCGCGATGCGGTCGAAGTAGCCCGTGCCGACTTCGCGCTGGTGCTTCGTCGCCGTGTAGCCGTTCACCTCGGAGGCGAACTCGGCCTCCTGCAGCTCGACGTAGGCGCTCATCTGGCGCTCCTTGTAGCCGCGCGCGAGCTCGAACATCGAGTGGTTGAGCGAGTGGAACCCGGCGAGGGTGATGAACTGGAACGCGTAGCCCATCGCGCCGAGCTCGTTCTGGAACTTCGCAATGGTGTCGTCGTCGAGGTGGCGCTTCCAGTTGAAGCTCGGCGAGCAGTTGTAGGCGAGCTTCTTGCCGGGGAACTCCTTGTGGATGCTCTCGGCGAAGGTGCGCGCGAGCTCGAGGTCGGGCTCGCTCGACTCGACCCACAGCAGGTCGGCGTACGGGGCGTAGGCGTGGCCGCGGGCGAGCACCGTCTCGATGCCCGGACGGGTGCGGAAGAAGCCCTCCTCGGTGCGGTCGCCGGTGAGGAAGGGGCGGTCGCGCTCGTCGATGTCGCTCGTGACGAGGTCGGCGGCGAGCGAGTCGGTGCGCGCGACGATGATGCTCGGCACGCCGGCGACGTCGGCGGCGAGGCGTGCGGCGTTGAGCGTGCGGATGTGCTGCTGCGTCGGCACGAGCACCTTGCCGCCCATGTGGCCGCACTTCTTCTCGCTCGCGAGCTGGTCCTCCCAGTGCACACCCGCGGCACCCGCCTCGATCATCGCGGTCATGAGCTCGTAGGCGTTGAGGGGGCCGCCGAAGCCGGCCTCGGCGTCGGCGACGATCGGGGCGAGCCAGTCGATGCCGCCGTCACGACCCGACGCGTCGCCCTCGGCGGCGGCGATCTGGTCGGCGCGGAGCAGTGCGTTGTTGATGCGCTTGACGACCGCGGGCACCGAGTTCGCCGGGTAGAGGCTCTGGTCGGGGTACGTCTGACCGGAGAGGTTGGCGTCGGCGGCGACCTGCCAGCCGCTCAGGTAGATGGCCTTGAGACCGGCGCGGATCTGCTGCACGGCCTGGTTGCCGGTGAGGGCGCCGAGCGCATTGACGTAGTCCTCGGTGTGGATGAGATCCCACAGGTTCTCGGCGCCGCGGCGCGCGATGGTGTGCTCGACCTGAACGCGGCCGCGCAGCGCGATGACGTCCTCAGCGGAGTAGTCGCGCTGAACGCCCGACCAGCGGGCCTCCGTCTTCCACGCGGTCTCGAGCTCGGCGGCGTTCTGCGTCTGGTCGCCGGTGCGGTGCTGGGTGTTCATCTGGGCTGCTCCTTCGGTGTGCCCGCGTGTCGTGCGGGGCTGGCTGCGACGCGCTCTCGTGGCGCCGTGCCTCAACATTCCTCGAAGAATGAGCCCGCGCATCCCGAAAGATCGACTGAAATTTCGCTGTTTTTCACTTGGTCCGAAAAGCGAAGCGTGGAATGCTCGTCGCATGCTCGACCGCGCTCCGACCCCCGACCACGCTGAAGAGGTGCTCGACTCCCTGACGCTCGGCCGCCGAATCCGCCAGCTCCGCTCCGACGCGGGGCTGACCCTCGCCGAGCTCGGCGAGCGCATCGGCGTCGCGACCTCGCACGTCTCGGTGCTCGAGAACGGCAAGCGCGAGGCGAAGCTCGGCGAGCTGCAGTCGATCGCGCGGGCGCTCGGCGTGCCGCTCGAGCGGCTGCTGAGCTCGGAGGCGCCCACGGGGCGGGCCGCGCTGGAGATCGCGCTGACCCGGGTGCAGGAGGGTCCGCTGTTCGCGGCCCTGGGCATCCCGTCTCTGCCGGTGCGGAAGTCGCTGTCGGACGACGCGATCCGCACGATCCTGTCGCTGCACGCCGAGCTCGAGCGCGTGCACCGCGAGCGCGCGGCGACCCCCGAGGAGGCGCGGCGCGCGAACGCCGAGCTGCGCGGCGAGATGCGCGCGCGCGGCAACCACTACGGCGAGCTCGAGCAGACGGCGGCCGGGCTGCTCAAGGCGATCAAGCACGAGGGCGGGCCGCTGTCTCAGCGACTCGCGGCCGAGCTCGCGGCGCACCTGGGCTTCTCGCTGCACTACGTCACCGACCTGCCGAGCTCGACGCGCACGATCACCGACCTCGAGCACGGCCGCATCTACCTGCCGGTGCAGAACGCCCCGGGGCGCGACCCGCGCACGAACCTGCTGCAGGCGCTCGCCGGGCACGTGCTGCAGCGGCCCGAGCCGACCTCGTACGCGGAGTTCCTGCGGCAGCGGGTGGAGACGAACTACCTCGCGGCGGCGCTTCTCGTGCCGGAGGGCGACGCGGTCGAGTTCCTGCAGGCGGCGAAGGCGAAGCGCGAGCTCGCCGTCGAGGATCTGCGCGACCGGTTCGCCGTGTCGTACGAGACGGCGGCCCATCGGTTCACGAACCTCGCGACCGAGCACCTGGCAATCCCCGTGCACTTCCTCAAGGTGTCGGCGGCGGGCGTGCTGTCGAAGGCGTACGAGAACGACTCGGTGAAGTTCCCGACCGATGCCCTCGGCGCGGTCGAGGGCCAGAGCGTGTGCCGGAAGTGGTCGGCGCGGCAGGTGTTCGACGAGCCCGACCGGTTCAGCCCGTTCCACCAATACACGGACAAGCCGACCGGCACCTACTGGTGCACCTCGCGCATCGAATCGGGGTCGGCCGGCGAGTTCTCGATCTCGGTCGGTACGCCCTTCGCCCACGTGAAGTGGTTCCGCGGGCGCGAGACGCAGCGGCGCGGTTCGTCGACCTGCCCCGACCCGTCCTGCTGCCAGGATGCTCCGCCGGAGCTCGCCGCCCGCTGGGCCGGCGCCGCCCGCCCGCAGGCGCGAATCAACTCGTCGCTGCTCGCCGCGATGCCGCGCGAAACCCTGCCGGGGGTCGATCGCACCGAGGTGTTCGCGTTCCTCGAGCGTCACGCCGGGGTGTAGCCGGCGCACGCGTCGCGCCTGCACCCCGCGCCCGGGTCCCGCACCCCGCCCAGCACCCCGCGCGTGAGCCCGAAAGTGGCATGTGAGCCCGAAGGTTCGGGCCCACTCGCGACTTTCGGGCTCCATCGGGAGCTGCGCGCGGGTAGCCTCGGCCCATGCGCTTCGCGATCGACGCCTCCGTCTCGACCCCGCCGTTCGAGCAGCTGCGCGTGCAGGTGCGCGACGCGGTCGCGGGAGGCGCACTCGTCGCCGGTGCGAAGCTGCCGACTGTGCGCGCCCTCGCCGAGGAGCTCGGCCTCGCCGTCAACACCGTTGCACGCGCCTACCGCGAGCTCGAGGCCGACGGCATCATCGACACCCGGGGCCGCGCCGGCTCGTTCGTCGCCCCTCAGGGCGACCCGACCGAGCGCCAGGCGCAGGATGCTGCGCACGAGTTCGTCGCCCGCTCGCGCCGCCTCGGCCTCGCCGACGACGCCGCTCTCGCGCTCGTGCGCGCCGCGCTGCGAGCGTGAGCCGCCGCAGCACGCGCGCCGGAGCCGATCACGGCGGGGCGCAGGCGATGCGCCGCAGGCTTCTGAAAGTGCGGAGCGGGCGAACTCGATTCACCCCGTGCGCACTTCCCGAAGAGCGCGTGCTCTAACTCCGGAGTTCCGGTTCGCCGGGCCCGGGACGCCGGAGAACGGGCGGCGGGGCGGCCCCAGATCTCCGGAGTTCGTGGACAGGGGTGCGGCGACCCTACCCGCAGCCGAGCGGGTGCCGCGGCGCGAGCGCCGAGCCCGCGCAAGCGCCCTACAGCGGCAGCTCGGCGAGCGCCGGGTACGGGTTGCCGAACCGGTGCGCCGTGACTGTCACCGACTGCTCGCGCAGGAACGGCAGCAGCTCGACGCGACCCGCGGCAGTGACGGGCCCCGACCAGATCGTGACGTCCGGGTCTCCGTCGAGGGCGGCGAACAGCTCGCGCGCCACCTCCGACGCGGGGCGAGCATCCGCGCCTCCGTCACCGCCGATGAGGCGGATGCGCGACGGGCGCTCCGCGACGACCCGCGCCGTGAACGCCGCATCGCTCTCGATCACGATCGAGGCGGCACGCAGCGGCGAGCCGAACTCCTCCGCGAGCGACAGCAGCGCCGATGGCAGTGGAACGGGCGTCGACACCGCGACGGGCGCCCCTGCCCGCACCGCCGCGAGCAGCACGCGAACGAGCGCGCCGGTCGACCCGCCCGACGCGAGCCGCACCACCACCGGCTCCGAGGTCACGCGGTACCGGAGCACGTTGCGCTCGACGCCGAGGTCGCTCACGTCGCGCGCGACGCCGAACTCGTCGGCCCACGCCCGCTCGTCCGAGAGTGCCCCCGCCCGCGCCGTGTCGAAGCCGGCGAAGTCGAGGCCGGGCTGAGCCGCCTCGAGCACGCGGCGCACTTCGGCGCTCAACCCGCGCAGACTGAGGTTCTGCTTCGGCGAGCGCTCGACCGGCTCCCACGAGCCGAAGCCGAAGAGGTACGACGGCCCGCCCGCCTTCGTCGAGCCGCCGACGCTCGAGCGCTTCCACCCGCCGAACGGCTGCCGGCGCACGATCGCGCCCGTGATGCCGCGATTGACGTAGAGGTTGCCCGCCTCGACGCGGTCGACCCAGTGCTCGACCTCCGACGCGTCGAGCGAGTGCAGCCCCGCCGTCAGCCCGTAGGGGGTCGCGTTCTGAAGCGCGAGCGCCTCGTCGAGGTCGGCGGCGCGGATGAGCCCGAGCACGGGTCCGAAGTACTCCGTCGTGTGGAACTCGCTGCCCGGCGCGACGTCGAGCCGCACGCCCGGCGACCACAGCCGACCTGCATCGTCGAGCTGGCGCGGCTGGATGAGCCACGACTCCCCGCGCGAGAGATCGCGCAGCGCGCGCAGGAGCTTGCCCGCGGCGGGCTCGATGAGCGGGCCGACGACCGTCGTCGGGTCCCCCGGCCATCCGACGCGCATGGTCGACACGGCGTCGACGAGCTGACGGCGGAAGGCCGGCGAGTCGGCGACCGACCCGACGAGGATCCCGAGCGAGGCCGCCGAGCACTTCTGCCCCGCGTGCCCGAACGCCGAGCGCGCGAGGTCGGCGGCGGCGAGGTCGTAGTCGGCCGACGGCGTCACGACGATCGCGTTCTTGCCGCTCGTCTCCGCCAGCAGCGGCAGGTCGGGCCGCCACGAGCGGAACAGCGCCGCCGTCTCGAACGCCCCCGTGAGCACGACGCGGTCGACCGCCGGGTGGCTCACGAGCTGCTGCCCGAGCTCGTTCTCGGGCACGTCGACGAAGCGCAGGACCTCGCGCGGCACCCCGGCATCCCACAGCGCCTGCACCATGACGGCCGCGCAGCGGCGCACCTGCGGCGCGGGCTTGATGATGACCGCGCTGCCCGCGGCGAGCGCCGCGAGCACGCCCCCGGCCGGAATCGCGACGGGGAAGTTCCACGGCGGCACGACGAGCGTGAGCCGCACCGGCGCGAAGCGCGCCCCCTCGACGCGCTCCAGCTCGCGCGCGCTTTCGGCGTAGTAGTGGGCGAAGTCGATCGCCTCGCTGACCTCGGGGTCGCCCTCCGCGAGGGTCTTGCCGGCCTCGGCGGCCATGATCTCGAGGAGGTCCGCGCGGCGGGCGGCGAGCATCCGCCCCGCCGCGTGCAGGACTCCGGCGCGATCGTCGACCGAACGCGAAGCCCAGGCGGATGCGGCGGCGCGCGAATCCGCGACGGCGCGCTCGATCTCGCCGGGCGTCGCGATCGCGGCGGCGGCCACGGCGTCGGCTCCGAGCACGGTCGCGCGCGACCGCTCGAGGATCGCGCGGCCCCACTCCCGGTTGGCGGGCAGAGCCGGGTCGGTGTCGGGCTCGTTGTCGAAGTTCTCCCGCACGCCGAGCGAGTCGGCCGTCGCGCCGAGGGGCAGCTCGCGCGGAGCATCCGCCCCCGTCTGCCGGTTCTGCACGCGGTGCGGAGCCGGCGCGCCCGGATGGTCGATGATGTCGACGAGCGAGGCGAGGAAGCGGCCCTGCTCGCGCGCGAACATCTGGTGCGAGTTCGCGAGCTCGAAGGCTCCGGATAGGAAGTTCTCGGTGCTCGCGTTCTCCTCCAGGCGGCGGATGAGGTAACTGATCGCCGACTCGAAGTCGTCCGGGTGCACGACGGGCGTGTAGAGCAGCAGGGAGCCGACCGTGCCGCGCACCGCCTCGGTCTGGTCAGGCGCCATGCCGAGCAGCATCTCGAACTCGACGCGGTCGGCGACGCCGCGCGAGCCGGCGAGCAGGTGCGCCCACGCGATGTCGAACAGGTTGTGGCCCGCGACGCCGATGCGCACGGCGTCGACGCGGTCGGGGCGCAGGGCGAGCTCGAGCACGCGCTTGTAGTTGGCGTCGCTCGCCTGCTTGCTCGGCAGCACAGCGACGGGCCAGCCGTGCACGGCGGCATCGACGCGCTCCATCGCGAGGTTCGCGCCCTTCACGACGCGCACCTTGATGCCGGTGCCGCCCGCGGCCCGGCGGCGCTGCGCCCACGCGGTGAGTCGCTCGAGCGCGGGGACGGCTTCGGGCAGGTACGCCTGCAGCACGATGCCGGCATCGAAGCCGTGCAGCGTCGGGCGGTCGAGCAGCTTCTCGAAGACCGCGATCGTGAGGTCGAGGTCGCGGAACTCCTCCATGTCGAGGTTGAGGAACGTGCCCGTGCGCGCCGCCTCCTCGTACAGCGGCACGAGGCGATCGACGACGCGGTCGACGGTCTCGTCGAACGCCCACATCGACAGCTGACTGACGATCGACGAGACCTTCACCGAGACGTAGTCGACGTCGTCGCGCGCGACGAGAGCGTGGATGCCCGCGAGTCGCTTGTCCGCCTCCGCGTCGCCCAGCACGGCCTCGCCGAGCAGGTTGATGTTGAGCCGGTCGCCGTTCTCGCGCAGGGTCGCGAGCGTCGCCCCGAGCTTCTCGGGCGTCGCGTCGACGATGAGGTGACCGACCATGCCGCGCAGCACGCGCCGCGCGATCGGGATGATCGGGTTCGGCAGGAACCGCGCGAAGCCGCCGCCGAGCGCGATGAGCCCGCGCAGCGGGGCGGGCAGGAACCGCGGGATGCGCTCGCTGAGCTCTTCGAGGTTGCGTGCCGCGACGCGCAGGTCCTCCGGCCGGGCGACGCGGTCGACGAAGCCGATGGCGAAGTGCAGGCCGTCCGGGTCCTTCAGGAGGCCCGCGAGACGGGCGGCGGCGGCGTCGGGCTTCGCGTCAACCGCCTCGTCGAGCCAGCGGCGCACGAGATGGACGGCCTCGTCGCCGAGCGGCTCGAGGGCGGCGAGGTCGGCCTCGCGCGGGCGATCGATCGGGGTGCTCATGGTCATCAGCCTGTCAGCCTCCGCGGAGAGGGGCCCGGTCGCGCGCACACCGCGCGGCCCGCTCGGCCCGCCTGGATCCCAGTGTGCGCACGGCGGGCCGTCACGAAAAGCGAGCATTCACGCACAGTATTGTTCGGTATGCTCGAACAATCATCGAGGAGGCCCCCGTGCTCGATCTCCGCCGCCTGAGCCTCCTGCGCGAGGTGCACCGACGCGGCACCCTGCACGCCGTCGCGCGCGCCCTCGCCTACAGCCCGTCGACGATCTCGCAGCAGCTCGCGCAGCTCGAGGTCGAGGCGGGCGTGCCGCTGCTCGAGCGCTCCGGCCGGCGGGTGCAGCTGACTCCGCAGGGCGAGCTCCTGGTCGAGGGCGCAGGCCGTCTCCTCGACGAGATGGAGCGCCTCGAGTCGGCGCTCGGGGCATCCCTCGCCGCGACGGAGGGCGAGCCGCTGCGGGGCACCGTGCGGCTCGCGGTGTTCCAGTCGGCGGCGCTCGGCATCGTGCCGCGGGCGCTGTCGCTGCTCGAGGTCGAGCATCCGTCGCTGCGGGTCGAGCTGACGCAGCGCGAGCCCGAGAGCGCGCTCGACGAGGTGTGGGCGCGCGAGTTCGACCTCGTGATCGCCGAGCAGTACCCCGCGCACGCCGCCCCGCTGCGGCGCGAGCTCGACCGCGTGCCGCTGCACCGCGACGCGCTGCGGCTCGGGGTGCCGCGCGGCTGGCGCGGGCGCGCGCTCGCCGACGCGGCCGACGCGGCGTGGGTCATGGAGCCGCGCGGCACCGCGAGCCGCCACTGGGCCGAGCAGCAGTGCCGGCTCGCGGGCTTCGAGCCCGACGTGCGCTTCGAGACCGCCGACCTGCAGGCGCACGTGCGCTTCATCGAGGCCGGGCACGCGGTCGCGCTGCTGCCCGACCTGCTGTGGATGGGCGGCCGCGCGACGGTGCGGCTCGTCGGTCTGCCGGGCGCACCGTCGCGCGAGGTGTTCACGGCCGCGCGCCGCACGTCGGCCTCGCGCCCCGCGATCGTCGCCGTGCGCGCGGTGCTCGCCCGCGCGGTCGCCGGCTGAACCGGTGCGGTCGACGAAATGAAGGGAGCGAGGCGACCCGCGGCGGTGTGCCGCCCCGACACGCCGTGGATTCCATCTCCGCTCCCTTCATTTCGTCGACACGGGGACGTCGGGCCCTGCCAGGCGTCGCGGTCGTAGGCTGACGGTACCCACCCGCGACGCCGCGGGCCCGCACCGCCGCGAAGGAGCCCCGCCCGTGACCCCGCCCACCGAGCGCCGCGACGTCGTCATCATCGGCGGAGGCCACAACGCCCTCGCCGCCGCCGCCTACCTGAGCCGCGCCGGCCTCGAGGTCGAGGTGCTCGAGCGCCTCGACGTGCTCGGCGGCGCCGCGATCTCGGCCCAGGCCTTTCCCGGCGTGGCTGCCCGGCTCAGCCGCTACTCGTACCTCGTGAGCATGCTCCCCCCGCGCATCATCGACGACCTCGGGCTGAGCATCCGCCTCGCGCCGCGCCGCTACTCGTCCTACACGCCGCTGCCCGGAACCGATCGCGGCCTCCTCGTCGACAACCACGACGCCGCCGCGACCGCCGCCTCGTTCGCGGCCCTCGGGGCGAGCACCGACGCCGAGGCGTGGGGCGGCTTCTACGAAGGCACCCAGCGCCTCGCGCGCGGCCTCTTCCCGACCGTGACCGACCCGCTGCTGACGCGCTCCGAGGCGCGCGCGGCCGTCGCCGACGACGCGGTGTGGGATGCGCTCATCGAGCAGCCCGTGGGCACCGCGATCGCGCAGACCTTCGCCGACGATCTCGTGCGCGGGGTCGTCTACACCGACGCGCTCATCGGCACCTTCGCCCCCAACGTGGATGCCACCCTCAACGCCAACCGCTGCTTCCTGTACCACGTGATCGGCGGGGGCACGGGCGACTGGAACGTCCCCGTCGGCGGCATGGGCGCCGTGAGCGGCGAGCTCGCGCGGGCCGCGCGACTGGCCGGGAGCATCCTCACCACGAGCGCCGACGTGACCGCGCTGAGCCCCGACCGCGTCGTGACGGTGCGGCAGAGCGGGCCCGGCGGCAGCGCCCACGGCAGCAACGCCGACGTGACCGAACGCCGCATCGCCGCCGACCACGTGCTCGTCGGCTGCTCGCCGCAGGAGCTCGCGCGCCTGCTCGCCGCGGGCGACGCCGACGACGAGTTCGGCGCCGCGGCCCCCGACGCCGAGGGCGCGCAGGTCAAGGTCAACATGCTGCTCACGCGACTCCCCCGCCTGCGCGATGCGAGCATGGACCCCGCGGCCGCGTTCGGCGGCACCTTCCACATCAACGAGACGTGGTCGCAGCTGCAGTCGGCCTACGACGCCGCCGTTGAGCACCGCATCCCCGACCCGATCCCCGCCGAGATCTACTGCCACTCGCTCACCGACCCGTCGATCCTGTCGCCCGAGCTGCAGGCGGCGGGAGCCCAGACCCTCACGGTCTTCGCCCTCCACACCCCCGACCGGCTGCTGACCGAGCGCACGAACGACGCCATGCGCGCGCGATTCGAGCGCGGCGTGCTCGAATCGCTGAACTCGGTGCTCGCCGAGCCGATCGAGAGCCTGCTCATGACCGACGGCGATGGCAACCCGTGCCTCGAGACGAAGACCACGCGCGACCTCGAGCACGCCCTGCGCCTGCCCGCCGGCAGCATCTTCCACGGCGACCTCGCCTGGCCGTGGGCGGAGGACGGCACCGACCTGTCGACCCCGGCCGCGCGCTGGGGCGTCGAGACGGGACTGCCGGGCATCCTCTTCTGCGGCTCGGGCGCGCAGCGCGGCGGCGCGGTCTCCGCGATCGGCGGACACAATGCGGCGATGGCGGTGCTCGAGAGCCGCTAGCGCTCCTGCCGAATCGCGAGCAGGCGGATGCCCCGCGCGCGCTATCCGTCGATGATCGCGTACACGGCGAGCGCGACCCCGAGCAGCCCGGTCATCGCGAGCACGGTGGCGCCCCTCACGATGAAGGCGTAGGGGTGGCGGTCCTCCGGGCGATGGCGCGAGACGCGCGGAGTCGTCGCGCCGAGCAGCAGCCCGACGACGGCCACGACGCCGGCCGCGATCGCGACGCCCGGCTCTCCCAGCCGGAAGGCGGTGAACGCCGCGAACATCGCGACGAGCGCGGCGGCCGCCGACGTGCGCTGCCACGACAGCGAGGTGCGATTGGCCGGGCCAGGTCGGCGGATGAGCCCGGTGTCGGTCGGGGGCTCGCGCCGAGCATCCGCCGCCGTCATCAGACGCCCGTGAGCGCCTGGTAGGCCGCGAACCCGGCGAGGAAGATCGCGACCGCGACGACGGCGCCGACGAGCCACGGCAGCGCCGAGGGCGGGGGCAGGGGTTCCCTCAAGCGCATCGCGATCTCGGTGCGACGCCAGCCGATGAGCGACCAGATGGCGAGGAGGCCTCCGCCGAGGCTCGCGAGACCCGCGATGACGATGATGACGACGGGCAGCTCGCCGAAGCTCGCGAGCGTCGCGAGGGCGACGCCGCCGGCGACGAGCGCGAGGCCCGTGCGGATCCACGACAGGGCGGTGCGCTCGTTCGCGAGGCTCGCCTGCACGTCGGGCTCCGATCCGACGCCGTACACGGCGCGCGGCCTGCGGTCGTCGGGAGGGCCGGCGCCGACGCTGCTCTTCTCGGGTTCGCTCACCCCCGAACGGTAACGAGGCGGTCGCGCTCGAGCCACCCCCTTGATCCGCGGCCGGTCAGTCCCAGACGCTCGGCGTCGGCTCACGACGCGGCGGCAGGCTCGCGTGCTCGCTCCAGTGCGCGAGCCACGGGTGAAGCGGGTGGTCGTCGGGGTCGAGGCCGAAGAGCTCGGCGAGCTCGGGGATGGGCACGATGCCCCCCGACCTCTTCAGGAACCGCGCCTTGATGACGCCGCGCGCGCACACCTCGCCGTCGCGCACGAAGCGCTGCTCGACGTAGCCGGCGACGTCGTCGAGCCCGACGATGCGACTCTCGACGGTGAACCTCTGCCACGGCTCGAGCGAGCGGCGGTAGGTGATCGTCGAGCTCACGACGACGGGGTAGTAGCCGCGGCGCTGCAGCTCGGGCCACACGCCCGACCGGGCCATGAGGTCGATGCGGCCGAGATCCATGATCGACAGGTATACCCCGTTGTTCATGTGGTTGAGCACGTCGAGGTCGGTCGGCAGCACCCGGAAAGTCGTGCGCGCCACATCGGTCGGGTCGATGCGGGGCCCGAATCGCGAACGGATGCTCAGCAGCAGCAGGCGGAAGATCATGTTCACCCGGCCGAGGCTAGACCTCTCTCGCCCGCGCGTCGCTCCCGCTGTCGGCCTCCTCCAATCCGCACCCGGCATCAGTGCCCGCGGTGGTTCTGGATCGTCATGCGCGCCCCCTGCCGCGGCGCGGTCGAGCCGAGCGTCGCGATGAGCCGCACGACCCGCTGCCGGTGACCGGAGAACGGGGCGAGCAGCCGCACCATGCCGGGGTCGTCCGTGCGCTCGCCCGTGAGGGCGTACCCGACGAGCCCCGCGAGGTGGAAGTCGCCGACGCTGATCGCGTCCGCGTCGCCGTGGGCGCGCTGGGTGATCTCGGCGGCCGTCCACTCCCCCACGCCCGGGATCGACGTGAGCGCCGCCGCGACCGCGGGCCCGCCGCGGCCGAGGGCGAGGGTGCGCTCGAGCGCGGGGGCGACGGCCGTCACGCGGCGGATGGTGCGCATCCGCTGCGGGCCCACCCCCGCGGCGTGCCAGTCGTGGTCCGGGATGCTCCGCCACCGCTCGGCGTCCGGGATGACCCGCATGCCCTCCGGCGCAGGCCCCGGCGCCGCCTCGCCGTGCCGCCGGATGAGCGTGCGCCACGCGCGCCGGGCCTCGACCCCCGTCACCTTCTGCTCGAGCACGGCCGCGACGGCCGAGTCGAGCACGATGCCCGTGCGCAGCAGCCGCAGCCCCGCGTGGCGGCGCCGCACGCGCGCGAGCCCGGCCACGACCTCCGGATCGATCGCGCTCGGGTCGGCACCCGCGCTACCCGCGAGCTCCCCGGGCTCGAGCAGGGAGTCGAGCGCGCTCCAGTCGTCGCCCTCGCCGAGCAGCTCCGGCGCCTGCCGGATCGACCACGCGGCGCCCGGGCCCCACGCCGCGAGCTCGACCTCGGTGGATGCTGCGCCCGGCTCTGGGCCGGCGCCGTCGGGCGCGGTCGAGCGGCGGGCGAGCATCCGGATCAGAGCGATGCCCTCGGGAGTGCGCTGGGTGCGCCAGGCGGCGCCGTCGGGCGTCCATTGGAGGGTCGGGTCGGCGTGGCCGCGGCGCAGCGGGAAGAGCGTCTGCCGCAGGTCGACCGGGCGGCCCGGCGCGTAGAGGCCGGTCGCGTCGGGGGCCGCGGTCATGGAGCGAAAACTAGCGGGGGCGGCTGAGCGCGCGATGCGCCCCGCCGCCCCCGAAGGTCAGAGAGCCTTACGGGCACTCGTACGTGACGCCATCGACCTCGAACGTGCCGGAGCCGAGCTCAGTGCACGTCTCGGTGATGCCGCTGAAGAGCGCCGCGCCGCCCGCGATGAGCGCGATCGCGAGGAGGAGGCCGAGGACCATGAGCACGATGCTGATCCAGATCGCGGCGGTCGCGAAGCCGTTGGAGTAGCCGGCCTCCTTCGACTTCTTGCGCGCGATGATGCCGACGATGAGACCGGCGATCTGCACGAGGAAGGCGAGGATGAGCGCGACGATGCCGAGCATGCGCCCCGGGTCCTCGTCGGTCGCGGCGCCGGGCGTCGAGTACGGGGCCGCGGCGGGCGCGGGCGGCGCCGGCGGGTACGACGCGGGGTCAGTCGGCGCAGGGTTCGTCGGCCCAGGGTTCGTCGGCCCAGGGTTCGTCGATTCGGGAGTGCCGGGGTTCGTGGGGTCGGTCATGCTCGTCTCCTGTCGCAGGCGGGGTCGCGGGCCGGAGCGCTGAGGCTCCCTCAGCGCGAACCCTAGCGGGGCATCCGCTCATCGCGACAGAGGCTGTCGGCCCGTGCTCGTTTTCGCACGCGACCCACTGACGCACTTAGATAGAACCCATGCGCATTGGAATGCTGACCTCCGGCGGCGACGCTCCCGGACTCAACGCCGTCATCCGCGGCGCGGTGCTGACCGGGACGACCGTGCACACGCACGAGTTCGTCGGCTTCAAGGACGGCTGGAAGGGCCTCGTCGAGAACGACACCCTCCCCCTCTCGCGCCACGAGGTCAAGGGCATCAGCAAGCAGGGCGGCACGATCCTCGGCACGAGCCGCACGAATCCGTTCGAGGGCCGCGGCGGCGTCGACCGCATCAATGAGGTCATGGCCGAGAACGGCCTCGACGCTCTCATCGCGATCGGCGGCGAGGGCACCCTCGCGGCCGCGAAGCGGCTGACGGATGCGGGGGTCAAGATCGTGGGCGTGCCCAAGACGGTCGACAACGACCTCGACGCCACCGACTACACCTTCGGCTTCGACACGGCCGTCGGCATCGCGACCGAGGCCATGGACCGCCTGCGCACCACCGGCGACGCCCACAACCGCTGCATGGTCGCCGAGGTCATGGGCCGCCACGTCGGCTGGATCGCCCTGCACTCGGGCATGGCCGCGGGTGCCCATGCGATCCTGATCCCCGAGCAGAAGACGACCCTCGACCAGGTCGCCGAGTGGGTGCAGAGCGCCTACGACCGCGGCCGCGCGCCCCTCGTCGTCGTCGCCGAGGGCTTCACGCTCCCCGAGGACGACGAGCCGCACTCCGAGCGCGGCCTCGACGCGTTCGGCCGCCCGCGCCTCGGCGGAATCGGCGAGCGCATCGCCCCGCTCATCGAGGAGCGCACGGGCATCGAGACCCGCGCTACGACGCTCGGTCACATCCAGCGCGGCGGCACGCCGAGCGCGTTCGACCGCGTGCTCGCGACCCGGCTTGGCATGGCGTCGATCAGCGCCGTGAACGAGCAGCACTGGGGTCGCATGGTCGCCCTCCGCGGCACCGAGATCGTGCACGTACCGTTCGCGGAGGCGCTCGGGAAGCTCAAGACCGTGCCGCAGTCGCGCTACGACGAGGCCGCGCTGCTCTTCGGCTAGCCTCGCGGGCATGACCCCCTTCGGCACCGCCGGACTCGTCGCGGCGGTGCTCGCTGCCGCCCTGCACGTCGGCTTCTTCGCGCTCGAATCGCTGGCGTTCTCGCGGCCGCGGGTCCGGCGGATGTTCGGAGTGCGCGCCGAGGACGACTCGCGCCCGCTACGACTCTTCGCCGCCAACCAGGGCGTCTACAACCTCGCGCTCGCGATCGCCGTGATCATCGGCATCGCCCTGGCATGGAGCGGCGAGCTCGCGCTCGGCATCGGCATCGCCGCGTGCGCCCTCGCCGTCATGGTCGTGGCCGCTCTCGCGCTCGCGATCTCGGCGCCGCGATTGCGGGCCGGCTCCCTCGTCCAGGGCGCGCCGGCCCTCGTAGGCCTAGCGGGCATACTCACGCTGCTGCCCGCCTGAACGAGCGCCGCGCCGGGGCCACTACGGGATGACGGGCGGACGGCGGTCGTCCGGGTCCATGGCGTACTCGGCGAGCGCCCTGATGAGCGCCGGCGCCGAGCGATCCTCGGCGATGCGGTCGACGCGCAGGCCCGCGGCGCGCGCGTCGAAGGCCGTGCGGGGTCCGATGCAGACGACGACCGTCGACTCCGGCAGCGGGGCGAACTGCTCCGCGATCTGGCGCGCGATGCTACCGGAGCTCACGAGGAGGGCGCGGATGCGGCCCTCGGCGACATCCTCGGCCACGGATGCCGGGGCCGAGACCCCGACGGTGCGGTAGGCGCTCACAAATCGAGCGGCGATCCCGCGCTCGCGCAGCCCGCTGACGAGGGTCGGCTCGGCGATCTCGGACTGCGGCACGAGCACGTCGCCGTCGGCCGGGGCGCCGGGCCATTCCTTCACGAGTCCGCGCGCGGAGTGATCGCTCGGCACGAAGTGCACCGGATACCCGGCGAGCTGAAGCGCATTGGCGGTCGTCTCGCCGACCGCGGCGACGCGCGTGCGGTCGGGCAGCCGGACGCCCTGGCTCATGAGGACGTCGACCGTCGTCGCGCTCGTGACCACGAGCCAGCCGTAGGCGCCGTCGCGCAGTCGATCGAGCTCGGCCGCGAGCTCCTCGGGGTGCTCCGTCCCCGCGAAGTTGATGAGCGGGGCGATGACCGGGGCCGCACCGAGGGCGCGCAGGCCGGCCGCGATGCCGTCGCCCCACTTGCCGCCGCGGGGGACGAGGACCCGCCAGCCGAGCAGGGGTTTGATCACCGGCAGCGCACCGGTGGGGGTGCGGTCGATGATCGTCGCATCTCGGGTTGAGGAGGACATCTCATTCATTGTCACCCCAACCCGCGATGCGGCCTAATCGACCACGGCGCGATCAGTCGTCCGAGAAGATCGCCCACGCGACGAGGCCGATGACGCCGACGGCGACGGCCGTCGCGCCGATGATCCACGGCACGGGGTTCTCCTCGTACGAGCGCTGGACGCGCTCGGCGACCTCATCGGTGCGCTTCTTGACGTCGAACTTGTCCTCGATCGCATCGAGGGTTTGCTCGAGCTTGAGGCGCGTCGCCTCGACGGAATCGGTCACAACGGTCTTCGCATTCTCGAGCGCGGTCGGGTCGAAGCCAACGGGAGCCGTGCTCGCGGGGGCAGTGTACGGAGTGGTGGGGGTCGTGCCGGTGGGGTTCGTGGAATCAGTCATGATGCTCCTCTACTTCCTCTGTCCGCGCACGGCGCGGACGTCGTCCTTGACACTCTCGATGGTGTCGGTGGGGGTCGGGGGCATGCCCCGCTTGAGACTGCGGATGCCCGCCGCGGCGATGATGCCCGCGATGATGAGCAGCACGACGCCGATGATGAGCGACGCCGCCCAGGGGGGCAGCACGAGCGAGAGCGCGAGGACTCCCGCCGCGATGAGCACGAGCGCCGCGAAGAACGCGACGACGCCCGCGCCGACGAGCAGGCCCGCACCGATGCCGGCGGCCTTGAGCTTGCCGGCGATCTCGGCCTTGAGCGACGCGATCTCCGCGCGGACGAGGTCGCCGATGAGGCGCGGGACGTCCGCGATGAGAGCGAACAGCCCTCGTCGCTCGGCGGCGGGGGACGGAGTCGTGCGGGGGGTCGTCATGGGCGCACCTCCGCCGGGGATCAGGACGAGCTCGACGAGCCCGAGCTCGAGCTGGTCGAGGCGGTCGAGCCGCTCTTGGCACCGGAGCCGGTGGTGCTCGAGCTCTTGCGGCCGGTGACGGTCGATGCCGCCTTCTTGGCGTTGCCGCTGACGAACTCGGCGACCTCGGGAGCCTTGTCCTTGACGAAGCCCTCAACCTGGTCGACGCGCTCCTGCACGCGGGGGTCGTTCCAGAACTTCGCCGCGGCGCGAGAGATCTGCTCGTACTTCTCGCGCCCCGCCTTGGTTCCGAACACATAGCCGACGCCGAGGCCGGTCAGGAACAGGATCTTTCCGCGCATAGTCGTACTCCTCTTTCTCCACTGGGCCTGCGAGCCGGAATCGGGGCTCGCGGGACCTCCTCAGAGTAGTGGCGGGGGTGCGAGGCGTGAAGGAGACGTGGAGGCCATTCCCAGACGAGCGGTCCGCGCCTCGCGCTAGCGCGACCGACGCACATCGGGTAATACTTAGGTAATGCTTACCTCACAGCGCGTGGCCGTCGTGGCGCCGATCGCCGCCGTCTGGCCGGCCTACCGACCCTTCGCGGTGGTCGTGCAGCGCATCCTGCCGCTCTCGCCCCACCTCGTGCGCGTGACGTTCGCCGGCGACGACCTCGAGGTCTTCGGCACGACGGGGCTCGATCAGCGCATCAAGCTCGTCCTTCCGTTCGCCAACGGCTCGCTGTGCGACGTCGGGCAGGATGACCCCGCAGAGATCCTCGCGGGCACCTGGTACGCCCGCTGGCGGGCCCTGCCGGAGGCCGAGCGCAACCCGTTCCGCACCTACACGGTCCGCGCGATCCGGCCGGAGCGGCGCGAGCTCGACATCGACATGGTGCGCCATGACTCCGAGCCCGGCGTGCCGGACGGCCCCGCCGCGACGTGGCTGCGCCGGGCCTCCGTCGGCGATCGCCTCATCGTGATCGGACCGGACGCACGCACGGCCGATCCGACCGTCGGCTGCGACTGGCGGCCGGGAGCCGCGCGCCACGTGCTCCTCGTGGGCGACGAGACGGCCGCCCCCGCCATCTGCTCGATCATGGAGTCGCTCGACCCGGCGATCACGGCGCAGGCGTTCATCGAGGTGCCGTCGAGCGCCGACATCCAGAACGTCGTCGCACGCGGAGCCTCCCGCATCGCGTGGCTCGCGCGCGACGCCGGGTGCGAGACCGCGACCGGCTTCGAGGCCGTCGCCCCGCACGGCGAGCTGCTGCAGCGCGCCGTGCGGGCGTGGCTGCCGCGGCACATGGCCGAGCTCGAGAGCGTCGTCCGGGCGACTCCCGATGTGCTCGATGAGGTCGACGTCGACGCCGAGCTGCTGTGGGACTCCCCCGTCGACCCGACGACCGGCGACTTCTACGCCTGGATCGCGGGCGAGGCGGCGACGGTCAAGGCGCTGCGGCGGCACCTCGTCAGCGACCTCGGCGTCGCCCGCTCGAACGTCGCCTTCATGGGCTACTGGCGACGCGGGCGCTCCGAAGCGCAGTGACCCGGCAGCAGTGCCCGAGGCCGCCACTCGCCCTCCTGCTCATGGCGCTCCTCGTGCTGACGGTCGCGGCGAGCCTCGCCGTCGGGGCGCGGGCCACCGATCCCGCCGCCGTCCTCTCGGTGCTCATCGATCCGCTCGCCCTCGGCGCCGGCTCCGTGGACGCCGTCGTCGTGCGCGAGCTGCGCGTGCCGCGGACGGTGATCGGGCTCCTCGCCGGCGCGGCACTCGGCGTCGCCGGGGTCGTCATGCAGGGCGTGACGCGCAACCCCATCGCCGACCCCGGACTGCTCGGCGTGACCGCGGGCTCCTCGTTCGCGGTCGTCGTGGGGATCGCCGTGGCGGGGGTCACCTCGGTCGTCGGCCTCGCCGGCTTCGCGCTCGTCGGCGCCCTCGCCGCGGCGACGGTCATCGCGCTCGTCGCCTCGAGCGCGCGCGTCGGCACGAGCCCCGCGCTGCTGGTCGTCGCCGGAGCCGCCGTGACGGCCGCGCTCTCCTCGCTCACGACCCTCGTGCTGCTCAGCGACCCCCAGACGCTCGACCGCTACCGGTTCTGGACGGTGGGATCCCTCACCGGCCGCGAGCTCGACGCCGGGCTCGCCCTCGCCCCGCTCGTCGCGGCGGGCCTCGTCGGCGCCCTGATCGTCGGCCGGTCGCTCGACGCCCTCGCGCTCGGCGACGACGTCGCGCGCGGGCTCGGCTTCCGACTCGCCCCGACGCGAGCCGCGGCGATCGCCGTCGTCGTCGTCCTCGCCGGCACCGCGACCGCGCTCGCCGGCCCCATCGTGTTCGTCGGACTCGTCGGAGCCCACGCCGCGCGCGCCGCCGTCGGAGGCGGCCACGCGGCGCGCATGCCCGTCGCCGCCGTCGCGGGCGCCGCGCTCGTCCTCCTCGCCGACGTCCTCGGCCGCCTCGTCGTGCCTCCCGGCGAGCTCGAGGCGGGCATCGTCGTCGCCGTGCTCGGCGCGCCCCTGCTTATCGCGCTCGTGCGCTCGCGTTCAGGGGTGACCGCGTGACTCGCCCCCTCGTGCCCGTGCTCGACCAAATGAAGGGAGCACGCCCCTCCCGCGCGGCGCGTCGGCGCGACACGCCGCACCCTGGCGGTCGCCTCCCTTCATTTGATCGAGCGGAGGGGCTGCCGACGGCGTGCGCCGCGACCGTCGCCGCGATCGAGGCCGGGCGGGCGCGCGACCGACGGCGCGCGATCGGCGTGGTCGCGGGCATCCTCGTCGTGATCGTCGCGGTCGGGATGCTCGCGCTCGCGCTCGGCGACGTGCCGCTCGCCCCCGCCGAGGTCGTCGCCGGGCTGCTCGGGCTCGAGGGCACCGGGGGTGCGGTGTTCATCGTGCAAGGGCTGCGGCTGCCGCGCCTCCTCCTCGCGCTGGTCGTCGGAGCCGCGCTCGGACTCAGCGGCGCGCTGCTGCAGTCGGTCGTGCGGAATCCGCTCGCGAGCCCCGACATAGTCGGAGTCACGGGAGGCGCGAGCGCCGCCGCCGTGCTCGCCATCGCCGGCGGGCTCACCGGGCTCGCCGTGAGCGGCGCCGCCCTCGTCGGCGCCCTCGTCGCCACGTCCGTCGTCGTCGCGGCGAGCGGACGAGCCGTCGCCGGAGCGCGCTTCGTCGTCATCGGCATCGCCGTCGCCTTCCTCGCCAACGGCATCGTCGGCTACGCCCTCACGCGCGCCAACCTCACGCAGGCGCAGAGCGCGTGGTTCTGGCTCGTCGGGTCGGTCGGGTCGCCGTCGTGGGACGACGTCGCGCTCGTGGGCTCGACCGTCGCAGTCGCGGCCCTCGGGCTCGTCGCCGCCCGGAGGCCCCTCGCGGCCCAGTCGCTCGACGACGGCTCGGCGCGCGCGATCGGGGCCAGCCCTGTCGCAACGCGGGTTGCGGCGATGACGGGCTCGAGCATCCTCGCCGCCGTGGCGGTGTCGGTGGCGGGGCCGATCGCGTTCGTGGCGTTCGCGTCCGGTCCGATCGCGCGGCGCCTCCGCGGGCGATCGCCCGCCCTCGGCACCGCGGCCCTCGTCGGCGCGGCGGTCGTCGCCCTCGCCGACCTCGTCGCCCAGCACCTCATCCCCGGCACGCTCTCGCCGCCGGTCGGACTCATCACGGGCGCCGCGGGCGCCGTCGTGCTCATCGCGCTCCTCGTGCGCGGCGAGCAGGCCGGCGTCGACCGCGGTGCCGCTCGGAAGGGGACGCGCCCATGAGCGATGTCATCCGCTCGGCCATCGACCTCCTGCACGCGGGAGACGACGACGCGCCTCCCCCGCGGCTCGCCGCCGAGGGCCTGCGTCTCGGGTACGGCGACCGCACCGTCGTCCACGACGTCGACCTCGACGTCACGCCCGGCGCGCTCACGGTCGTCGTGGGGGCGAACGCGAGCGGCAAGTCCACCCTCCTGCGGGGGCTCGCCCGCCTGCTCGCGCCGACGGCGGGCCGGGTCACGCTCGACGGCGCCGACCTCTCGCGCCTGCCGAACCGGAGGGTCGCCCGCACGATCGGCGTGCTGCCGCAGAGCCCGATCGCACCCGAGGGAGTCCGCGTCGCCGAGCTCGTCGCCCGCGGGCGCTACCCCCACCAGGGCATCTTCCGCGGGCGCCGCAGCGACGACGACGTCATCGTCGCGGCCGCCCTCGAGGCGACGGACGCGTCGTCGCTCGTCGATTCGCGGGTCGACGAGCTGAGCGGCGGGCAGCGGCAGCGCGTGTGGATCGCGATGGCGCTCGCGCAGCAGCCGCGCATCCTCCTGCTCGACGAGCCGACGAGCGCCCTCGACGTCGCGCATCAGGTCGAGGTGCTCGACGTGCTGCGCGCCGAGGTCTCGCGCGGGATGACCGTCGTCCTCGTCATCCACGACCTCACGCTGGCGGCGCG
Organism: Microcella alkalica; assembly: GCF_014137945.1. Classification (GTDB taxonomy): domain Bacteria; phylum Actinomycetota; class Actinomycetes; order Actinomycetales; family Microbacteriaceae; genus Microcella; species Microcella alkalica. The sequence continues at coordinate 55,620 of NZ_JACGWX010000006.1, read as the reverse complement.
CTACGCCGACGAGCTCGTCGTCATGGCCGGCGGTCGGATCATCGCGCGCGGCGAACCGGGGGCGGTGCTCACGGCGGAGGTCGTGCGGCAGGCCTTCGGCATCGAGGCGCGCCTGCTGCAGGATCCGGACACGGGGAGGCCGGTCATCCTGCCGCGATCGCGGTGATCGCCAGCACCGGGGGCGCTCGGGGCTCGCCAGTTGCCGGGCGTCTGCGCGATGAGTTAGGTTAGGCTAACCTCATCAGCCGAGGGCACGTCGCAGAGTCGCGTCGAGATCGAGCGCGCGCATCCGTGCCGCCGCGACGAGCCCTCCCGTTACCGCCAGGAGCCCCACCGTGCCCTTCCCCCATCGCCGCCCATCCCTCGCGGCCGCCGCAGCGCTCGCCCTCATTCTCGTCGGATGCTCCGCCGAGCCCGCGCCAGCGCCCGACGGCTCGGCCGCCGAGGCCGGTGCGTTCCCCGTCACCATCGAGCACGCGTTCGGCGAGACCACGATCGACGAAGAGCCCGAGCGCGTCGTCACGTGGGGCTGGGCGAGCACCGACGCGACGATCGCCCTCGGCGTGACGCCCGTCGCGATCCCGTTCGAGTCGTACGGGGGCGACGAGGAGGGCGTGCTGCCGTGGATCCGCGAGGCTCTCGAGGAGCGCGGTGAGGACATCCCGACCGTGCTCACGAACACGGGCGCCGACGTGCCGTTCGAGGAGATCGCCGCCGCCGACCCCGACGTGATCCTCGCCCACTACTCCGGGCTCACCGAGGAGCAGTACGCGACCCTGAGCGAGATCGCGCCCGTCGTCGCCTACCCGGACCAGCCCTGGTCGACCCCGTGGCGCGACATCATCTCGATCACGGGCGAGGCGCTCGGGCGCGAGGACGAGGCGGAGGAGGTGCTCGCCGGCATCGACGAGTCGCTCGCCGAGGCCTCGGCGGCGCACCCCGAGTTCGACGGCGTGACCCTCGCGACCGCGTGGGACACCGCCGGCACCTTCTACGTCTACGCCGACGAGGACCCGCGCGTGGAGTTCATGCTCGACCTCGGCTTCGTCAGCGCCCCCGCGGTCGACGAGCTCGACACCGACGAGTCGCCCTTCTACTTCACCCTCTCGTACGAGCGGGTCAGTGAGCTCGAGTCGGACATCCTCGTCGTCTACGGGTCGACCCCCGAGGAGGCGCAGGCGCTGCTCGACGCTCCGTACGCGCAGTCGCTGCCCGCGATCGAGCAGGGCGCGATCGCCCAGCTCGTGGGCACCGAGTTCATCGCCTCCGTCTCGCCGCCCACCGCGCTGTCGCTGTCGTGGGGCCTCGACGAGGTCGTCGAGCAGCTCGCCGCGGCCGTCGCCGCGCGCGGCTAGGCCGAGCTCACGTCGGGCGGGCCGGGCGGGGCGGTCGCTCCCCCGGCCCGCCTCGGCCGTACGCGGCTCCGCTGGCTACGCGGTCGCCGCAGCCCGAGTCGTGATCCGCAACTAAGGAACTCGAGGGTGCAGACCGTGAGAGCGCGGGTCGCTCGCGCACTCGATGAGCCGATGTGCCTGAGGTGCGCACGCGCGGAGTGGGCCGACCGCTGGCCCCGACGCAGTCTGCCACCGCCACCGGTGCCACCGCCGCCGCCGCCGCCACCGCTCGCGCCGCAGGCGCTGCCAAATGCAGGCACGCGCAGACGGCGGGGCACATGCCGCCCCGACCAGGTGATCGGCGAAGGCCGTACTGCCTGCATTCGGCAACGGGTTCGGTCAGGTCCGCGCCGACGAGCGCGCGCGGGCTCGACCACAGGCGCGTTAGGGGCGCGCGGTGGGCCCGCGCGGCAGCGCGGGCCCACCGCGCGCCGCTACAGCGCGGGAGTCGCCGCCGCTACAGCGCGGGAGTCGCCGCCGCCGCGGCGCGGGCCGCCGGCGCCGCCGCCGCGAGCACGCGCTCGACCGCGGCGTCGTCGTGCGCGGCCGAGACGAACCACGCCTCATAGACGCTCGGCGGCAGCGACACCCCGTGCTCGAGCATCGCGTGGAAGAACGGGCCGAAGCGCCAAGTGTCCTGCGCCTGCGCCTCGGCGTAGTTCTGCGGCGGGGAGTCGCGGAAGAAGATCGAGAACTGCGAGCCCGCCCACGCGACGGTGTGCGCGACGCCCTCCGCCGAGAGCGCCGACGACAGTCCGTCGGCGATCGTGCGGGCGACGCGCGGCAGCTGCCCGTAGACCTCGGGGCCCGCGCCGCGCAGCATCGCGGCTCCCGTCGCTACGGCGACCGGGTTACCGCTCAGTGTGCCGGCCTGGTAGACCGGGCCGAGGGGCGCGAGCAGGTCGAGGATCTCGGCGCGACCGCCCAGCCCCGCGAGAGGCAGGCCTCCGCCGATGATCTTGCCGAACGTCGTGAGGTCGGCGTCGTAGCCGGTGCCCGCAGCCTCCTCGAGCCCCCACCAGCCGGCGGCGGTCGAGCGGAAGCCCGTCATGACCTCGTCGGCGATGAGCAGGGCGCCGTGCGCGTGCGCCGTGTCGGCGAGCAGCCTGTTGAAGCCCGGCTTCGGCGGCACGACGCCCATGTTGGCGGCCGCGGCTTCGGTGATGACCGCGGCGATGCGATCGCCGTGGGAGGTGAAGACCTCGGCGAGGGCATCCTCATCGTTGTAGGGGATGACGATCGTCTGTGCGGCCGTCTCGGGTGTGATGCCGGCCGAGCCGGGGATGCCCAGGGTTGCGATGCCCGACCCGGCCTCCGACAGCAGCGAGTCGGAGTGCCCGTGATAGTGACCGGCGAACTTCACGAGCAGCGGTCGCCCGGTCGCGCCGCGCGCGAGTCGGATCGCCGTCATGGTCGCCTCGGTGCCGGTCGAGACGAGGCGCAGCTTCTCGATGCCTCGGCGCTCGGCGCCGTCGGCCGAGGTCAGCGTAAGGCGGTCGAGCACGAGCTCGGCGAGCTCGACCTCGCCCGTCGACACGGCGCCGAAGCCGAGTCCGCGGTCGACGGCCGCGTGCGCGGCCGCGATGACGTCGGGATGCGCGTGGCCGAGCAGCGCCGGACCCCACTGCCCCACGAGGTCGACGTACTCCTTGCCCTCGACGTCGGTCACGTACGGGCCGTGACCGCTCGCGAGGAAGACGGGCGTGCCGCCGACCGAGCGGAAAGCCCGGACGGGCGAGTTGACCCCGCCCGGCGTGACGACGAGCGCGCGCTCGAAGGCCTCGGCGTTGGTCGTGGGCGTGCGGCCCGAGATGAAGCGGGTCATGAGATGAGTCCCTTCTCGGCGAGGTCGAGCGCCGCGTAGCTGAGCACGGCGTCGGCCCCCGCCCGGCGGATCGAGGTGAGCGCCTCGAGCTGCGCGCGATCGCCGTCGATCCAGCCGTTCTGCGCGGCGGCGGCGATCATCGCGTACTCGCCCGAGACCATGTAGGCCCAGACGGGCACGGTCGAGACGTCGGCGACCTGCCGCAGCACGTCGAGGTAGGCGAGCGCGGGCTTCACCATGACGATGTCGGCGCCCTCGTCGAGATCGAGCAGCGCCTCGCGCACGCCCTCGCGACCGTTGCCCGGGTCGAGCTGGTAGGTGCGCCGGTCGCCCTCGAGCTGCGACTCGACCGCGTCGCGGAAGGGGCCGTAGAAGGCGGAGGCGTACTTCGCCGAGTAGGCGAGCAGGGCGACGTCGGCGAAGCCGGCCTCGTCGAGGGCGGCGCGGGCTACGGCGGTCTGGCCGTCCATCATGCCGCTGAGCCCCAGCACCTGGGCGCCGGCCTGCGCCTGCGCGACGGCCATGTCGGCGTAGCGCTCGAGGGTGGCGTCGTTGTCGACGCGGCCACGGGCATCCAGCACGCCGCAGTGTCCGTGGTCGGTGAACTCGTCGAGGCAGAGGTCGGTCTGCACCACGAGCGCGTCGCCGACCTCGGCGGCGAGCGCGCGGGCGGCGACGTTGAGGATGCCGTCGGGGTCGGTCGCGCCCGACCCGATCGCGTCGCGCACGGCGGGAACGCCGAACAGCATCACGCCGCCGAGCCCGGCCTCGGCCGCGCGCACCGCGATCGCGGGCAGGCTGTCGAGCGAGTGCTGCTCGACGCCGGGCATCGAGGCGATGGGCTGCGCGTCGGTCGCGCCCTCGCGCACGAAGAGCGGAAGCACGAGGTGGCGCGGCCGAAGATCGGTCTCACCGGCGAGGCGGCGCATCGCCGCGCTCTGCCGCAGACGACGGGGGCGGATGCTCGGGCCGAGATCGCCCGTCCTGTCCGACTTCGGCGCGCTCATCGCGCGCCGCCCAGCGGGGCGAGCGCCGCCGCCCCGTTCGCGAGCAGCTCGTCGGCGACGCGCGCGGCGAGATCCTCGGCGGGGTCGTCGGCGTCGTCGACGTAGAGCGCATGGGCGCTCGAGACCTGCTCGCCCTCGGGCGAGTACACGCGCGAGGCGAGGAACATCATCTCGCCGTCGACGAAGGCGTGGGCGCCGAGCGGCGCCGAGCATCCGGCCTCGAGCCGGCGGAGCACGGCGCGCTCCGCCTCGACCGCGAGCCGGGTCGAGCGGTGATCGAGTGCGAGCAGCGCCTTCTTGAGCGGGCCGCTCAGATCGCGACGGGTCTCGATCGCCAGGCATCCCTGCCCGGGCGCGGTCGGCCATCCGTCGATGCCCAGATACTCGGTGACGACGTCGAGGCGACTCAGTCGCTCGAGCCCGGCGGCGGCGAGGATGACGGCGTCGAGGTCGGGCGTCATCGCCTCGATCGGCGAGCCGTCGGCGGCGACGCCAGCCTCGCGGCCGAGCACGCGCGCGAGCCGGGTGTCGACGTTGCCGCGCAGCTCGACGACCTCGAGGCCGGGGAATCGGCGGCGCAGCTGCGCCTGCCGGCGCGGCGATCCGGTTCCGACCTTCGAGCCCGCGGGCAGATCGGCGAGCGCGAGCCCCAAGCGCACGATGGCCGCGTCGCGCGCGTCGGCGCGCTTGGGCATCGCGGCGACGATGAGGCCCGGGTGCGGCGTCGTCGGGAGGTCCTTGAGCGAGTGCACGACGACGTCGCACTCCTCGGCGAGGAGAGACTCGCGCACGGCGGCGACGAACACCCCCACCCCGCCCATCGATGCGAGCGGCGCGCTCGAGACATCGCCGTGCGTGACGATGCGGACGAGCTCGACGTCCTCCCCCGTGCGGGCCGCGATCGAGTCGGCGACGCGCTGCGACTGCGCGAGAGCGAGAGCGCTGCCGCGCGTGCCGAGCCGGATCACGGCTGCAGACCCGAAATGGCGGGCTTGAAGCCCGCGCGCACGTTCTCGCAGCAGCCGGGGCGGCAGACGTCGTACCAGGGGCCGAGGGTCGTCTCGCGCACGCGCTCGTTCTTGGCGGCGCCGCGCAGACGCTCCTCGACGAGGTCGATGAGTCCGCTGACGTAGACGGGGTCGACGCCCGGCGTCGGCACGCGGAGGGCGCGCAGACCGTGCTCCTCGCACGTCTCCATCGCCTCGGTGTCGAGATCCCACATGACCTCCATGTGGTCGCTCACGAACCCGACGGGCACCATGACGATCGCGGTCGCGCCGGCCGCGGCGTGGTCGGCGATCGCGTCGTTGATGTCGGGCTCGAGCCACGGCTGCGTCGGGGGGCCCGAGCGGCTCTGGTAGACGAGCTGCCAGTCGACGTCGGGGATGTCCGCGCCCTGCGACCGCAGCTCGGCGAGCGCCTTCGTCATGATCACCTCGCTCACCGCCAGGTGCTGCGCGGCGTAGGCTCCGCCCTCGCCCCAGTCGACGTCGCGCGGCCCGCTGCGCTCGGCATCGGAGGTCGGGATGCTGTGGGTCGCGAACAGGACGCGGGTCGTTTCGAGGTCGGCGCCCTCCGCGACGAGGGTGCGCAGGGCATCCACGACACCGGTCACGAACGGGGCGACGAAGCCGGGCGAATCGAAGAACTGGCCGACCTTGTCGATGCGCACCTGACCCCAGAGGCCCGTGGCGTCGAGGGCCTTCGCGAAGTCCTCGCGATACTGGCGGCAACTCGAGAAGCTCGAGTAGGCGCTCGTCGCAAGACCGAGGATAGTGCGGTGGCCGTCGTCGAAGGCCTGCTGGAGGGCTTCGGGGAGGTAGGGATCCCAGTTGCGGTTGCCCCAGAAGATGGGGATGCCCAGGCCGCGGCGGTCGGCCTCGGCCTGCAGCGCCTTCTGCAGCTGGCGGTTCTGCTCGTTGATCGGGCTCACGCCGCCGAAGTGGCGGTAGTGGTGCGCGACCTCCTCGAGGCGCTCGTCGGGGATGCCGCGGCCCCGCGTGACGTTGCGCAGGAAGGGGATGACGTCGTCCTGCCCCTCGGGGCCGCCGAAGCCGGCGAGGATGACGGCGTCGTACGCGACGCCCTCCTCGACGTGGCCGGGCACGGCGTACTGCTGGGCGGTGTCGGTCGCGGCGCGAGCGAACTGCTCGCCCTCGTAGCGGCCCTCGTTCAGGTCGACGACGACAGCGAGGCCGTCGGGGCCGAGTCCGTTCGACATGTTTGGCTGGCGCAGTGTCATCGCAGAACCTCCATGATCTGAGCGTCGAGCGCGGCGTCGTCGAGGCGACGACCGGTGTAGAAGGGAACCTCCTCGCGCACGTGACGGCGCGCCTCGGTGTAGCGCAGGTCGCGCATCATGTCGACGAGGTCGAGCAGCTCGTCGCTCTCGAGCCCGAGCAGCCACTCGTAGTCGCCGAGCGCGAAGCTCGCGACGGTGTTGGCGAGCACACCCGTGAAGGCGCTGCCCTTGCGGCCGTGCTCGGCGAGCATGTCGCGGCGCTCCTCCTCCGGCAGCAGGTACCACTCGTACGAGCGGACGAAGGGGTAGACGCAGAGCCAGCCCTTGGGCTCCTTCCCGTACATGAACGCGGGCGCGTGGCTGCGGCTGAACTCGGCCTGCACGTGCACGCCCATCGCGTTCCACGTCGGCAGGAGCGTCGAGAGCAACTCGGCGCGGCGCAGCGTGCGCACGGCGGCCTGGAGCCGCTCAGGGTCAGGGCCGTGCAGCCACAGCATGATGTCGGCGTCGGAGCGCAGCCCGCTCACGTCGTAGACGCCGCGCACGGTGACGCCGTCGGCGGTGACCGCCGCGACGGCCTCCTGCACGCCGACGCCCGTCGCGGGGCGATGCGGGTCGCGCCGCAGCACGACATAGACGGTGTAGGCGAGCTGATCGCTCACGATGCGGTCCTTTCGGTGGATGCTGCGGGGTCGGTGCTGCTGTCGGCCGCCGCCTCGGAGGCGGGCGGGCCGATGATCTCAGCGAGTCGGTGGGCGTGGTCGATGACGCTCGCGAGGCCCGTGCCCGACACCTGCTCACCGGTGATCGGGATGCCCGGCGCGGCCTCGAAGCGGCCGGCGCGCAGCCACGTGGTCGCCTCGGCCGCGACGACCGCCGCCTCGGGGATGCTCACGCCGAGCAGCAACTCCGCGTCGCGCCGCGCGGAGTCGGCGCTCGGCGCGCTCTCGTAGCTGAGCCGCACGACCTCGCGCCCGGCGGCGGCCTCGCGCACCCACGCCCACTTCGCGCTCACGTGCGTGAGGGCGCGCGCGGTGACGTCGGTGCCGCGCGCGACGAGCACGCCCGTGCCGCGCGGGTTCTCGGCGAGTGCGCGGGCCGCGTCGGTGCCGGCCTCGATCACGAGCGTCATGAGGTGCGTCGCGGTGCGGGTCGCCGAGCGCCCGTCCGCGGGCGTCACGAGCCCGGGCGCGGCGACGACGACGAGGCCCTCGCGCACGTCGCCTTCGAGTTCATCGGCGTCGGCACCCGCGGGCGAGGCGCCCGGGTCGACCGCGAGCACGACGCGGTCGGCGTGCACCTCGGCGACGCGCACGCCGTACTCGATCGGCACACCGTAGCGGTCGAGCTCGGCGAGCAGCGTGTCCACGAGCATCCCCATGCCGCCGTCGAGGCCCGCGACGAGCGAGCCCGCCGGCGCATCGGTGCGCAACCGCGCGACGGCGCGGGCGAGCGAGTTCTCGCGCAGCAGGTGGTGCACGAGGCCGGGGGCGACGCTCACCGGCAGCTCGTCGGGGTGCTTCGAGTGGATCCCCTCGACGACGGGGGCAACGAGGCGCTCGAGGATACCGTCGCCCATGCGCCGCCGGACGAGCTCGCCGAGCGTCGCCGACTTCGCGCCGACGGGGCCGGGGAGGAGGGCATCCGTCATACCGCGCCAGGCGGCCGTGCGACCGACGACCGCGACGACGTCTTCGGCGAGTGGCGCCGACGGGATGCCCAGCAGGCTCACCGCGGGAAGCGGCACCGTCGTGCCCGTGCGGGCGTGCAGCCACGCGGGCGCGTCGAGCGATGCGACGACCCGATCGGCGATGCCGAGCCGCTCGAGGTAGGCGCGGACGGTGCCGCCGCGCGTCGCGAACGCCTCGGCGCCCGCATCGAGCGGGATGCCCGCGATCGACTTCCGCAGGAGCTGGCCGCCGGCGTTCGCCTCGGCCTCGAGCACGCGCACGCGGTGGCCCTGCAGCACGAGCTCGCGCGCCACCACGAGGCCCGCGATGCCGGCGCCGACGACGAGGGTCTCGCGCATCAGTCGGGCTGCTCTCCGTGGATGTAGCGCACGAGGCGCGTGAGCACGTCGGGGTCGGTCTCGGGCGGCACGCCGTGGCCGAGGTTGACGACGTGCGCGGGTGCGGTGCGACCCTGCTCGAGCACCGCGTCGACGTGCGCCTTCAGGGCGGGCCAGGGCGCGCCGAGGTAGGCCGGGTCGATGTTGCCCTGCAGCGGGAAGCGGCCGCCGAGCATCATCGACGCCTCGTCGAGCGGCAGGCGCCAGTCGATGCCGATGGCGTCGACGCCGAGGTTCGCGATGTCGGGCAGGATGCGCTCGGTGCCGAGACCGAAGTGCACCTTCGGCACGTCGAGGCCGCGCAGGTGGCTGAAGGCGCGCTTTGAGTGCGGTGCCACGCGGCGCAGGTAGTCGTTCTGCGAGACCGAGCCGATCCACGAGTCGAAGAGTTGCGCGGCGCTCGCTCCCGCCTCGATCTGGGCCTTTAGGAACTCGCCGGTGATGTCGGCGCACCAGTTGAGCAGCGTCGCCCAGGTGCGCGGGTCGCTGTGCATGAGGGCGCGGGCGCGCATCTGGTCCTTCGACGGGCCGCCCTCGACGAGGTACGCGGCGAGGGTGAAGGGGGCGCCGGCGAAGCCGATGAGCGGCGTCGAGCCGAGCTGCTCGACCGTCATCGCGACGGCCTCGCGAACGGGGTCGAGCGCGGCCGGGTCGATCGGTCGGAGCTTGAGCACGTCGCTCGCGGTGCGGACGGGCTCGTCGATGACCGGGCCGCGGCCGCCGACGATGCGGACGTCGACGCCTGCGAGCAGCACGGGAACGACGATGTCGCTGAAGAAGATGCCCGCGTCGACGCCGTGACGTCGCACCGGCTGGATGGTGATCTCGCTCGCCATCGCCGGGGTCAGGCACGCCTGCAGCATGTCGCCGCCCGCCCGCAGCTCGCGGTACTCCGGCAGCGAGCGGCCGGCCTGGCGCATGAACCAGACGGGAGTGCGCTCAGGGCGGTCGCCGCGGTACGCGCGGATGAGCGGAGCGTTCGCCGTGCGACCGTCGACTAGGGGATGGGAGGGGCTCAACGGCACTCGTCAAGGATAGGCCGTGGAATCCGAGAGTCCTCCGGGGCCTGACCGCCTCGAGGCGGCGGGCGCCGAGGGCGTACGGAGCGGGCGCCGCATCGACAGGACCCCCAGGAGATGCGCCGTACAATCATGGGGTGCTCCTGTGCGTCACCGCCAATCACCGCAACACGCCGTTCGAGGTCCTCGAGCGGCTCGCGGTCGACGCCGAGGCGCTGACGGGGGCCGTCCGCGGCGCCGATCCGTCCGTGCGCGGCGCCATCACCGTTGCGACCTGCAATCGCCTCGAGGTGTACCTCGACGTTGATGCGCCGGCCGACGCGACACCCGAGGACACCCACGCGATCGCGCGCGACTCCGTCTCGCGCGCCCTCCGCTCCCTCGGAGAGGATGCTCCGCTCGAGGCGTCGGCGACCGCCGAGGTCCTCGGCTCCCCCGCCGCCGTGCACCACCTCTTCGCGGTCTCGGCCGGGCTCGAGTCGGTCGCGGTCGGCGAGGAGGAGATCGCCGGGCAGGTGCGTCGAGCCGCTCAGGCGGCGCGCGCGAGCGGAGCATCCACCGGTCGCCTCGATCGCGTCTTTCAGGAGGCGATCCGCACCGCGCGGGCGGCGCGCGCCCAGGGCGATGCGAGCCGCACCGGCCGCAGCCTCGCCCGACTCGCCCTCGACCTCGTCGGCAGCCGCCTCGCCGACTGGAGCGCCGCGCGCGTCGTGCTCGTCGGCACGGGCCGCTACGCCGCGACGACCGTCGCCGCTCTGCGCGACCGCGGCGCCGAGAGCATCACCGTGTACTCGCCGAGCGGCCGTGCGCAGGTGTTCGGCACCCGTCACGGTGTCGCCTGGACGAACGACCTCACGGCCGCCATGAGCGGGGCGGATGTCGTGATCACGTGCACGACGCGGCTGAGCCTCTCCGCGGCGGACGTTCCCGCAGAGGCGCCCGCGTACGTCGTCGACCTCGGGCTGCCCCGCAACGTCGACGCCGCGGTCGGCGAGATCGAGGGCGTCACCCTGCTCGACCTCGAGACGATCCGCCTCCACGCGCCGCTCGTGCACTGGTCGGCGGAGGAGGAGGCGCGCAGCGTCGTCGCCGATGCGGCCCACGCCTTCGTCACCGCCGCAGCGGTCGAGCCGTCGATCGTCGCCCTGCGTCAGCACGTGCTCGAGCTCGTCGACGACGAGATCGAGCGGGCTCGCCGTCGCGGCGACGCCGACGGCCGCGTCGAGGAGGCCCTGCGCCACCTCACGAGCGTCTTCCTGCACACTCCGTCGACCCTCGCGCGCCGCCACGCGGTCGCGGGCCGCGGTGTCGATGTCGCAGCCGCCATCGAGACGCTCTTCGGCATCCCGGTCACGCGGCCCGCCTCGGCGGCAGGACCGCTTCCCTTCTCGAGCGCCCACCCGGTCATCGGGTCGGCCGCCGCGGCGCCGGGCGAGCGCGGCGTCCTGGGCTCGGCGGCGACGGCGTAGCTCGGCTGGATCGAGCCGCGGCGGAGCTCCGCCGCGGCGAGTCAGGCGCTGACGCGCTCGAGCATCGACAGCAGCGCGAGCCCGTACGCCTCGGGCGCTGAGACGCTCGAGAACTGCGCCTCCGCCCCGTCCGCGCCGCGGAGCACGACGCGGTAGTCGTCGCCGTCGCGCTCGAGCCGCACGAACGCCGCGCGCAGCAGGTCGCGCAGCTGGTCCTCCCGCGGCAGCCAGAGGACATCGTCGAGGGCGACGGAGTCGAGCGCCCACTCGGTCGTCCCGTTGAATCCGAGCACGGTGCCGGTGGAGTACTCGTGCGGCTCGATGGTGAGGTCGCTGACCGTGAACACTTCGGCGTCGAATTCGGAGCGGTCGATCTGGAAGCGGTCGCCGGACGCGGGCCTCCAGCGCAGCCCCGCGTCGCGCAGGAGGCGGGCGAGGGAGGTGCTGATCACGGGGCGATGCTGACACGCAGAACCGGGTGCCGCCTGAACGGCACCCGGTTCTGCGGTACGGATACTCTCCGTCGGTGGTGCTGAGTGCGAAGGAGCGAGACCGGGGCGACGACGCGTTTTCGGGTCGCTTCGCCACCCCGGCCCCGCAGGGCCGGGTACTAGCCCTGGATTCGGACAGCCTCCCGGCGACGGGCGACCACGAGACCGGTGCCGGCCATCATGATCAGGATCGCGATGACTTCCAGGCCGCCGAGCGCGTTGGACGCTCCGGTGATGGCCAGGGTGGGCAAGCAGTCCTCAGCGGCCTCGAGAACGAGGTTCCAGAGGGTCTGCTGCTCCGCGTCGCTCCAGCCGAAGCCGGTCGGGAACTCCTCGCTCGCGGGCTCGAGGCTCGCGACGATCGTCGGAGTGGATCCGATGGCCGCCGTGTACTTCGTGTTGCCCTCGACCACGACGCCGTCGACGGTCCAGATCACTCCGGGCTCGTTCGTCAGCGTGTAGCTGCCTGGGTTGCCCAGGCAGTCGGCCTGGGTGAACGTCACCGACGCGGTCGTGACGGGAGCCGTGGGCAGGCACTCCTCGTCGAACTCGAAGGTGTACTCGAACGCCGCGTACTCCTCGCTCAGCAGGTAGCCGGGCCCGGCCGTGGCCGTGACCGTGACCGTGTCGAACGGCGCGGCCTCGTAGGTGACAGAGTCGCCTTCGCCGAAGCTCACCGGGAGCTCCAGTCCGTTGACCGTGCGCGTGTACGACACGCCCTCGACCGCCGTGACCGTGTACGACTGCGTGAAGCAGTCATCCACCACGGTGATCGGAAGCACGACGACCTCGATGCACAGCTCGTCGTTCGGTCCGTCGAGCGTGCCGGTGAAGGTGAGAACAGTGCCGTGCTCCGACACGCTGCGACCCTCGATCGCCTCGCCGCTCTGGAAGAACTGCGTGTCCTCCCCGATCGCCACGAAGACGACCGTGTAGTCGAGTCCGTTGTACGTAACGCTCTGGAGCGCGGCCAGCTCGGAGTCGAACTCGAAGCTCTCCTCGTCGAGCGACTGCGGGTCGAGACATGTGGCGTCCACGAACGCGATGGACGCGTCCGTGATGGGGAGCACACAGCCGTCACCGTCGGGGTCGGCAGCCTCGAGCGTTCCGGAGAACGTCCTCGTCATGCCGTCCTCGCTCACGCCACTCAGTTCGGGGTCGAAGCGATAGCCGTCGGCCGCCGTGAAGACGACCTCGTACTCGCGGGTCTCGGGGTCGTAGACCGTGATCACGTACCTCGCGTTGTCCGAGGTGAAGTTCTCCTCGTCCAGTGTGGAGTCGAAGAAGCAGTTGGCCTCCGTGACCGCGATCGCCGCGACCGCTTCACGGCACAGAGTCGCATCCGGGCCAGCCAGCTCGCCCGTGACCGTCAGCGTCAACTGATCACCGGCGAACCGGTAACCCTCATCCGCCGTGAACACGACCTCGTAGCTGCCCGACTCCGAACCATCATCGATGACCACGAACGATGCGTTCTCGGCCTCGATGCCGTCAACATCCAGGCTCGCACCCAGCTCGCAGGTCGGACCCACGACGGGAACCATGTAGGTCGGCTCCTCACACAGCTCGGGGTCGCGACCAGCCAGCTCGCCCGTGACCGTCAGCGTCAACTGATCACCGGCGAACCGGTAACCCTCATCCGCCGTGAACACGACCTCGTAGCTGCCCGACTCCGAACCATCATCGATGACCACGAACGATGCGTTCTCGGCCTCGATGCCGTCAACATCCAGGCTCGCACCCAGCTCGCAGGTCGGACCCACGACGGGAACCACGTAAGTCGGCTCCTCACACAGCTCGGGGTCGCGACCAGCCAGCTCGCCCGTGACCGTCAGCGTCAACTGATCACCGGCGAACCGGTAACCCTCATCCGCCGTGAACACGACCTCGTAGCTGCCCGACTCCGAACCATCATCGATGACCACGAACGATGCGTTCTCGGCCTCGATGCCGTCAACATCCAGGCTCGCACCCAGCTCGCAGGTCGGACCCACGACGGGAACCATGTAGGTCGGCTCCTCACACAGCTCGGGGTCGCGACCAGCCAGCTCGCCCGTGACCGTCAGCGTCAACTGATCACCGGCGAACCGGTAACCCTCATCCGCCGTGAACACGACCTCGTAGCTGCCCGACTCCGAACCATCATCGATGACCACGAACGATGCGTTCTCGGCCTCGATGCCGTCAACATCCAGGCTCGCACCCAGCTCGCAGGTCGGACCCACGACGGGAACCACGTAAGTCGGCTCCTCACACAGCTCGGGGTCGCGACCAGCCAGCTCGCCCGTGACCGTCAGCGTCAACTGATCACCGGCGAACCGGTAACCCTCATCCGCCGTGAACACGACCTCGTAGCTGCCCGACTCCGAACCATCATCGATGACCACGAACGATGCGTTCTCGGCCTCGATGCCGTCAACATCCAGGCTCGCACCCAGCTCGCAGGTCGGACCCACGACGGGAACCACGTAGGTCGGCTCCTCACACAGCTCGGGGTCGCGACCAGCCAGCTCGCCCGTGACCGTCAGCGTCAACTGATCACCGGCGAACCGGTAACCCTCATCCGCCGTGAACACGACCTCGTAGCTGCCCGACTCCGAACCATCATCGATGACCACGAACGATGCGTTCTCGGCCTCGATGCCGTCAACATCCAGGCTCGCACCCAGCTCGCAGGTCGGACCCACGACGGGAACCACGTAAGTCGGCTCCTCACACAGCTCGGGGTCGCGACCAGCCAGCTCGCCCGTGACCGTCAGCGTCAACTGATCACCGGCGAACCGGTAACCCTCATCCGCCGTGAACACGACCTCGTAGCTGCCCGACTCCGAACCATCATCGATGACCACGAACGATGCGTTCTCGGCCTCGATGCCGTCAACATCCAGGCTCGCACCCAGCTCGCAGGTCGGACCCACGACGGGAACCACGTAAGTCGGCTCCTCACACAGCTCGGGGTCGCGACCAGCGACATCGAGCGTCACGGTGAGCGTCTTGCTGAATACGGTCTCGCCCTCGACCTCGGAGGCGAAGACGTGGGCCCCCGTCGCGAGGAACGTGATCGACACAGTGCCGCTCTCGGCGTCGAACTCCGGCTCCCCGGCCACGACGCCTGCGTCGGCGTCGATGATCGGGTTCTTCCAGTCCTCGCCGACCTCGCACGTGGCGGGGGGCAGGGTGAAGGAGGCCTCGACCACGACGCAGTGCTGCTCGTTCTTCGGTTCGAGAGTGCCCCTGAAGGTCAGCGTCTTGCGGTCGTCCGAGACCTCAGCGCCCTCGACCACTGCGGGGAAGAGCGCGGTGTCAGTCGCCGTGAAGACAACCGTGTACGAGCCCCCCACGACCGTGATCTCGGGATCGCCGACATTCGAGCCCGAGAAACCATCCTCGTTAAGCAACTCACCCACGGTGCAGGTCGGGTCGGTGAACGCGATGCCAGCGGTCGCGACGGGGCAATCCTCCAGATTGAGGCCATCGAGAGTGCCCCTGAAGGTCAGCGTCTTGCGGTCGTCCGAGACCTCAGCGCCCTCGACCACTGCGGGGAAGAGCGCGGTGTCAGTCGCCGTGAAGACAACCGTGTACGAGCTCCCCACGACCGTGATCTCGGGATCGCCGACATTCGAGCCCGAGAAACCATCCTCGTTAAGCAACTCACCCACGGTGCAGGTCGGGTCGGTGAACGCGATGCCAGCGGTCGCGACGGGGCAATCCTCCAGATTGAGGCCATCGAGAGTGCCCCTGAAGGTCAGCGTCTTGCGGTCGTCCGAGACCTCAGCGCCCTCGACCACTGCGGGGAAGAGCGCGGTGTCAGTCGCCGTGAAGACAACCGTGTACGAGCTCCCCACGACCGTGATCTCGGGATCGCCGACATTCGAGCCCGAGAAACCATCCTCGTTAAGCAACTCACCCACGGTGCAGGTAGGCGCAGTGAAGTCGATCTCAGCCGTAGCGACAGGACACTCGGCGAGATCCGGCGGCGACAGCATGCCCGTGAACGTCTTGGTCACGTTGTCGAGCGAGACGCCGTCTCCGTCAGGGAAATAGGCCCCGGGCTCCGCGGTCGCGACGACCGTGAAGTTGGCCCCGTCATAGATCGGGTCGCCGATTGTCGCGTTGTCGGGGTCGAAGCCGTCGACGTTGAGGGTCTGGCCGGACTCGCATGTGGGGTCGAAGAAGGAGATCGACGCGGTGGCGGTGTCATAGAGCATGTATCCGAGGTGCGAGAGCCCGAAGCCGTGGCTGTAGGTCCAGTCGATCTCGGTGCCGTCGACGACGTTGTCGCCAGAGAAGATCGGCCCGCTCTGGTGCGGGCCGGTGTTGCCTCCCTTGACACAGATGCCGACGATGAAGCCGGCATTGACGGTGACCTCCACCCCGGGCGTGCTCCACGAAATCGTGCCCCAGCTGTAGGTCTCGGAGCCTTCGGGGCGTGAATCGAGGTTGTCGAGCTCGGACGGCTTGTCGTAGCCGATCGAGTCACAGGGAGTGCCTGCAGCGGTCCTCGCGATCGCAGGGCTCGCTCCGCCGGCGGCCATGCCGAGGGCGAGGAGGGTGGCGGTCGCAGCGGCAAGAATGCGCGTGCGCAACATAAGAGTGCTCCTGGGGGTCGGAGCCGAGCGCGACGGCTGACCGGCGACGCTCAGTGTTCGGGTAATCGGGTGTCGCCCGAGCGGACTCCGGGGGGAGGGATCGCTCGTGCGTTTCAGTCGGCGTCGGGGAACGTCGACCGTCGGGTGTTCGTGATTCGTGCGGGTGACACGGGTGCTTCGGAACAGTACGACTCTGAGATCGATTCGCTGGACGGGGTGGTCAGCGAGCCTCAGTGCATGTACTCTCTCGGCCCGCGCACATCGGCGAACGTCGGGTGAGCCGATTTCGCAGGCGAGCCCGACGATATTCCTACGGATGCGGCCACGGCAAGGCTAGGCCGGTCCGTCTACCCCCTAAGAGGGGTGCGAGCAATGCTCATTCGCCGCGCCATCGTCCCGCTGCGGCTCAGTGCACGAACTCGAGCAGATCGAGACCGAACACCCGAAGCGCGTCGAGCACGCGTAGGCGGCTGGCGAGGTCACGCTCCTCGAAATGCACTGAGAGCGCGTACGCGAGGCCGCCGCGAGGACCGCGCAGGATGCCCGACTCCGATCGCACGCCGGCATCCGTTCCCGTCTTGTTCACCATCCAGGTGCTGTGCTCGACACCTCGATGCGCGAGCGGGTCGCGGCCGAACGCGCTCGCGACCATCGAGAGGTCGGTGTTGAGCGACAGCCACCCGAGCACGCGCTGGCTCGTCGCCGGATCGATGATGTGGCCGTGGGCGAGGGCGTAGAAGAGCCAGGCGAGCTCCGCGGTCGAGCCGACGGAGAGCTGCGGCGCGTCATCCGGCCCCCGGCGCTCGCGGACGACGTCGAGAAGGGCGGTGCGCACGAGGCCGAGCGACTCCGTGCGCGCGCGCACGGCATCCAGGCCGATGTGGCGCAGGAGGGCGTTCGTCGCCACGTTGTCGCTCGTCGAACCGACGAGCGCGGCGAGGTCGGAGAGCGGAAGGGCGGGCGCCTGCAGGTGCTGCCAGATGCCGGAGTCGGCCACGGCATCCTGCCCCGCCCTGTCGACGATCGCGAACTCGGAGAGCGAGCGGTCGGTCATGCGCGCGCTCACCTCGATGAGCAGGAGGATCTTTCCGATCGACGCGGTCGGGAGCACGATGCGCTCGTCGACGGCGAAGACGCTCTGGCCGGACTGCAGGTCGACCGCGGCGACCGAGACGCGGGCGCCCTCGTAGGCGAGAGCGCCGAGAGCGCGGAAGGACGGGCGGAAGGAGGGAGCCCGCTCGATGGCCCGACGCCGCGCGGAGACCGGAGCCGCCAGGCGGGCGCTCCGGTCGCGCAGCATCGGGGTCGTCACCAAATGGTCACGCGCTCCTCCTCGTCCAGCCACAGGGCATCGTCGGGGGTGACCGAGAAGGCCTCGTAGAACGCTCCGATGTTACGCACGATCTGGTTGCAGCGGAACTCGTTCGGCGAATGCGGGTCGATCGACAGCAGGCGGATCGCCTCCTCGGGCCGGATCGCGATCTGCCAGGCCTGCGCCCACGACAGGAAGAACCGCTGAGCTCCGGTGAGCCCGTCGATCACGGGGGGCTCCTCACCGTCGAGCGACAGCAGGTACGCCTTCCACGCGATCCCGAGCCCGCCGAGGTCGCCGATGTTCTCGCCGATCGTGAGCGATCCGTTCACGTGATGGTCAGGAGCCTCGCGCGGCGACAGCGCGTCGTACTGGACGATGAGCGAGCCGGTGCGCTCCTCGAACGCGGCGCGGTCGGCCCGAGTCCACCAGTCCTGCAGCCGACCGTCGCCGTCATAGCGCGAGCCCTGGTCGTCGAACCCGTGCCCGATCTCGTGGCCGATGACCGCGCCGATCGCGCCGTAGTTGGCCGCGGCATCCCGCCCCGCGTCGAAGAACGGGAACTGCAGGATCGCCGCCGGGAAAACGATCTCGTTGAAGCCGGGGTTGTAGTACGCGTTCACCGTCTGCGGCGTCATGAACCACTCGTCGCGGTCGATGGGCCGGCCGATCTTGCCGAGCTCGCGCTGGAACTCGAACTCTCCCGACGCCCGGACGTTCGCGACGAGGTCGTCGGGCACGACCTCGAGGCTCGAGTAATCGCGCCACGTCACCGGGTAGCCGATCTTCGGAGTGAACATCGAGAGCTTGTCGAGGGCGCGCTCGCGCGTCTCGGCGGTCATCCACTCGAGCTCGGCGATCGACTGCCGGTACGCCTCGATGAGCTTCGCGATGAGCTCGTCCATCGCCTTTTTCGCCTCGGGCGGGTAGTGCCGTTCGACGTAGACGGCGCCGACGGCCTCGCCCATCGCGCCCTCCACGACGCTCACGCCGCGCTTCCAGCGAGCGCGCTGCTCGGGGGTGCCGGTGAGGGTGCGGCCGTAGAAGTCGAACGTCGCGTCGACGAAGTCGCGCGAGAGGTACGACGCCATCGAGCGGATGACCGACCACCGCAGCCAGTCCGTCCAGTCATCGAGGCTCCGGTTCGCGATCGCGCCCGCGAGCCCCTCGTGGAAGGACGGCTGCCGCAGCACGACCTCGGCGAGCTGCCGCTCGGTGATGCCGAACGCGTCGCGCCACCGGGCGAGGTCGAGCCCGGGGGCCGCGGCCTCCCACTCGGCCCACGTGCGCAGGTTGTAGGTCGCCTGGCTGTCGCGATTGCGCACCTTGTCCCAGTGGTGGCTCGCGAGCTCGGTCTCGAGGGCGACGATGCGGTCGGCGCGCGTCGCGGCATCGTCGAGGCCTGCGAGGGCGAGCATGCGCTCGACGTGCCCGCGGTAGGCGGCGAGGGTCGCGGCGTGCGACTCCTCCCGGTAGTACGACTCGTCGGGAAGCCCGAGCCCGCCCTGCTCGACGAACACGAGGTAGCGCTCAGGGTCGCCTGGATCGTTGTCGACGAAGAGCTGCACGAACCCGCGCGCGCCCTGGCGCTCGAGGCGTCCGATCGTCTCGATCAGGGCATCCCGATCATCGATCGCGTCGATCGCCGCGAGGTGCGGGGCGAGCGGGGTCGCACCGAGCGCCTCGATGCGCTCCTCGTCCATGAAGCTCGCGTAGAGGTCGCCGACCTTGCGTTCGAGCGTGCCGGGCTCGGCCGACTGCGCCTCGACGATGATGTCGCGCA
This sequence comes from Microcella alkalica, assembly GCF_014137945.1. Classification (GTDB taxonomy): domain Bacteria; phylum Actinomycetota; class Actinomycetes; order Actinomycetales; family Microbacteriaceae; genus Microcella; species Microcella alkalica. The sequence continues at coordinate 36,421 of NZ_JACGWX010000006.1, read as the reverse complement.
CGGCCTTCTCCGCCTCCTCCGCCAGCACCATGAACGAGCCGTAGCGCGCCTTGTCCGCCGGGATCGGCGTGCGCGCGACCCACGCGCCGTTGACGTGACGGTAGAGGTCGTCCTGCGGGCGGATGCCCGGGTCGAGATCGTCGGTGAGGATGCCGCTGCGGAGAACGGCGGTGCGATTCGCGTCGGGCGGGGGGTCGGGCTGGGCGTGGTCGGTCACATGACCGAGCCTAATCAGGCGGCGGACTCATCCGCCTGCGCATGCTGCGAGCGTCGCGTTCCCCTCGAGAGCGCAAGGGCCGCCCCGAGCGCGGCGAGCGCGACGATCGCAAGGACTGCAGTGGCCGCGGCGGGCCCTGCGGCGGTTCCGACGATCCCGGCGAGCGGGTAGGTGACGGCGTACCAGGCGTGCGAGCTCGAGAACCGGGCGGCGAAGACGGCGGGCCGATCATCGGGCTCGACGTCGCGGCGGATGATCCGCCCGCTCGGCGTGCTGATCGCCGAGCTCGCGGCGCCGAGCACGAACCACAGCGCGATGACGGCGGGCAGCGTGAGGGCACCGATCACGGCGAGGGAGGCCGTCGTCGCGAGCGCGATGGGCACGACGGCCGCGCCCGTCGCCATCACGGCGCGGTCGCTCACCCGATCGAGGATGCGCGGCAGCAGCAGCGCGACCGCGATCGACCCGATGCCGAACGCGACGAGCGCCACGGCAAGCGGCCCCGACGGGTCGTCGACGTCGGCGGCGCCGATGACGACGAGCAGCACGACCGTCGTCACGAGCACCGTGGCGTACACCGTGGCGGTGACGGCGTCGAGCACGGCGAGGAACCTCAGCGAGGGCATCCGCGCCATGAGGCGCAAGCCGCCCGTGAGGCGCGTGGTGAACGGCTCGCCCACCGCGCCCGCCCTCTGACTGATGCGCGAGAGCGCGACGGCGAGCGCCGACAGTGCGAAGCCGGCCGCGGTCACGGCGAACAGGGCGTTGGGCGGCAGGACGAGGACAAGGAGGGCGGCGAGCACGGGGCTCAGCAGCGACTCGAGGTCGTAGGCGAGCCGCGAGAGCGACTGCGCGGAGGTGTAGTCGCGCTCGTCGGGCAGAACCTCGGGGATGACGGCCTGGTACGTCGGCGTGAAGACTGCAGACGCCGACTGCAGGAGCATGATCGCGAGGTAGATGTGCCAGGCCTCCGTGGCGAGCACGAGACCGATTGCGACGACGACCCGTGCCGCGTCCGCCCCGATGAGGACGGCGCGGCTCGACCGGCCCGCGACGAGCGCGCTCGCGAGCGGCGACACGACGACGTAGGCCGCGATGCGGATCGTGAGCGCGATGCCGATGATCTGCGCGGCATCCTCCCCCGCGATGCGCACGGCGACGAGCGCGAGTGCGACGGTGAGCACGCCCGTTCCGACGAGCGAGGCGACCTGCGAGGCGAAGAGGGCGGCGAAGCGGCGATGGCGGAGGACACCGAGCACGGTCAGCGCTCCCCGTGGTGGCGCGGACTGTCGGAGACGGCGTGCTCGGCCTGGCGGAGGGCCTCGAGCACGAGTCGCCTCGCGTGCTCGTCGCGCAGGCGGTAGAAGGCGCGATTGCCCTCCTGCCTGACGGTCACGAGCCGGGCGAGCCGGAGCTTCGCGAGGTGCTGAGACACCGCCGCGGGCGGGCGGTCGACGATGTCGGCGAGGTGGGTGACCGAGAGCTCGTCGGCATCGAGGGCGAGAATGATCCGGACGCGCGTCGGGTCGGCGAGAAGGCCGAAGAGCTCGGCGACGACGTCGACGAGCGGGGAGGTCGGGTCGAGCTCGTCCTTATGCGTATCTGCATGCATACGCACATACTAAGGCACGGCGATTGGCCGCTGCGCTCGGGCCTACCGTGGAGGCGTGCCCCTCCGGCTGCGAGCGATCGACCGCGACATCCTGCGCCTCGCCGTGCCCTCGCTCGGCGCCCTCGTCGCCGAGCCGCTGTTCGTGCTCACGGACACGGCCATGGTCGGGCATCTGGGGGCGGATGCCCTCGCCGGGCTCGGCGTCGCCTCGACGGTGCTCCAGACCGCGATCGGACTCCTCGTGTTCCTCGCCTACGCCACGACTCCGGCCGTCGCGCGCCGCCTCGGAGCCGGCGACCGGGCGGGCGCCCTCGCCGCGGGCGTCGACGGCCTCTGGCTCGCGCTCGGCATCGGCGTCGTGCTGCTGGTGGTCCTGCTGCCGACCTCGCCCGCGATCGTCGGGGCGTTCGGCACGGCCGCACCGGTCGAGGCGGCGGCGCTCGAGTACCTGACGATCGCGTGGTGGGGCGTGCCCGGCATGCTGCTCGTGCTCGCGGCGACGGGCGTGCTGCGCGGGTTGCACGACGCGCGCACGCCGCTCGTCGTCGCGGCCTATGGCTTCGGCGCGAACATCGTGCTCAACGCGATCCTCATCTACGGCGCCGGTCTCGGCGTCGCCGGCTCGGCGATCGGCACGGTCATCGCGCAGTGGGCGATGGCCGCGGTGCTCGTCGTCGTCGTCGTGCGCGGCGCCCGCGCCGAGGGGGCCGAGCTGCGCCCCGGACTGGCGGGCCTGCGCGCGGCCATGGCCGCCGGCTCCTGGCTTCTGGTGCGCACCGTCTCACTGCGCGTCGCGCTCGTCGCGACCGTCGTCGTGGCGGCCGGGCTCGGCACCGTCGAGCTCGCCGCGACGCACGTCTGGTTCGCCGTCTACAGCCTGCTCGCGCTCGCGCTCGATGCCCTCGCGATCGCCGGGCAGGCGCTCGTCGGGCACGGGCTCGGGGGCTCCGACGGCGACCGCGTGCACCGCATCACGCGCCGCCTCGTCGGATGGGGCGTGCTCGTCGGGTCGGCTCTCGCCGTCCTCGTGGCCGCCTCGGCGACGCTGCTGCCGGTGCTCGTCACCTCTGACGAGCGGGTGCGGGATGCCCTCCCCGTCGTCCTGCTGATCCTCGCGATCGGGCTGCCGCTCGCCGGGCTCGTGTTCGTGCTCGACGGCGTCCTGATCGGGGCGGGCGACGGGCGCTACCTCGCCGCCACAGGCATCCTCAACCTGCTCGTCTTCCTCGGGCTGCTCGTTCTCGTCGCCGGGGCGGGGCTTCCGGCGCTCCTCGCGGCGTTCACCTTCGGGTACCTCGGGGCGCGCGCGGTGACCCTCGGCGCGCGGGCCCGCGGGGACAAGTGGACCGTGATGGGCGTCCGCTAGCGCAGCTGGCCGAAGCCCTCCGCCTTGCGCGTCGGCCCGGCGACGAGGACGGTGTCGCCCTCCTCCACGACGGTGTCGGCGTCGGCGTTGCACCAGGACTGACCGCCGCGCTGCACCGCCATGACGGTCACTCCGTGCGCCTGGCGGAGGTTCGTGTCGCCGAGCCGCCGGCCGAGGAGCACCGAGTTGGGCTGCATCTTCACGATCGCGTACTCGGAGTCGACCTCGATGTAGTCGAGCGCGGCCCCGCGAACGAGGTGGGCGACGCGGCGGCCCATGTCGTGCTCCGGGTAGATGACGTGCGGGACGCCGAGCTGGGTCAGGATCTGCCCGTGGGCGTCGCTCACCGCCTTGGCCCAGATCTGGGGGACGCCCATGCGCAGCAGGAGCGACGCGGTGAGGATGCTCGACTGGATGTCCGTCCCGATGGCGACGACGACGCGGTCGAAGCCGTCGACGGCGAGCTGCCTCAGCGCCTCCTCCTTCGTCGAGTCGGCCCGCACGACCTGCGTGAGTTCGCCGTTGAGCCCCTGGACGATGTCCTCGCGGGCGTCGATGCCGAGCACCTCGGTGCCGGTCGCCATGAGCTCGAGGGCGAGGGCCTGGCCGAAGCGGCCCAGGCCGATGACCGCGACCGAGTCGGCCTCGGCGATGCGACTGGCGCGGGCGGTGCTGAACGTGCGCGATCTAACCAACGACGGGCCTTTCCTTGGGGAGCTCGTAGAGCACGCGCCGCTGACGCAGCACGAGCGCGGTGCCGAGGGTGAGTGGGCCGAGACGACCCAGGAACATCAGGATCATGAGGATGACCTTGCCCGCGTCGGGCAGGTCGGGGGTGATCCCCGTGCTGAGGCCGACCGTGCCGAAGGCGGACACGACCTCGAAGAGCACCACGTCGAGCGCGAGATCCGTGAGCATCATGAGCGCGATGGTCGCAGCCATGACGGCGCCGAGCGACAGCAGCGAGATCGTGATGACCTCGCGGTGGACGGCGCGCGAGAGCCGCTTGCCGAAGATGTTGACGGCGCCCTCGCCGCGCAGCTCGGTGATGATGATGAACAGGAGCACGGCGAACGTCGTCACCTTGATGCCGCCCGCGGTGCCGGCGGGGCCGCCGCCGATGAACATCAGGACGTCCATCCCGAGCCAGGTCTCGCTCGTCAGCTGCCCGATGTCGACGCTGTTGAAGCCCGCGGTGCGGACCTGCACGGAGTGGAAGAAGGCCGTCAGGATGCGCTCGCCGATCGACATCGAGCCGAGGGTCTGCGGGTTCGTCCACTCGAGGACGGCGATGTACACGGCGCCGAGCACGAGCAGGAGCCCCGTCATCGCGAGGACGATGTTGGTGTTCATCGACCAGTGCAGCGGGCGACGGAACTCGCGGCGCAGCTGCAGCAGCACGGGGAAGCCGAGCCCGCCGAGGATCGTCGCGGCGCACATGGGCAGAAGGATCCAGGGGTCGCCCGCGAAGCCGATCATGTTGTCGCTGAAGGGCGCGAACCCGGCGTTGTTGAAGCTCGAGATCGCGAGGAAGACGCCGTGGCCGACGGCCTCGGCCCACGAGTCGTCGTAGGCGAGGCGGAAGCGGAGCGACAGGACGACTGCGACGGCTCCTTCGATCGCGAGGGAGCTGACGAGGATGCCCTTGGCGAGCCTCGCCACGTCGCCCGTCGTCACGCCCCGGTTCTCGGCCCCGGCGAGGGTGCGCGAGCGCAGCGAATATCGCCGCACGATTGTCAGCCCGATGAGCGAGGCGACGAGCATCACGCCCAGGCCACCGAGCTGGATGAACATCAGAATGATGACGAGGCCCGCGCCCGACCATGACGTGGCGGTGTCGACGACGACGTGACCGGTCACGGCGACCGCGGAGACGGCGGTGAACGCCGCATCGAGCGGGCTGACGGGAGCGCCGGGAGCCTGCGCGAATGGCAGAGCCAGGAGCACGGAGGCCACGACGATTGCGCCGAGGAATCCGAGGACCACCACTTGGGGAGGAGTAGCTCGGATCACTCTGCTCGGGCGACCCGAGGTCGACCTGACGGATCGCACTCGCGCAACCGTACTCCTGCGCGCGGCGTTGTCAAATGAGGGGCCAGGCGCGATCGCGGAGGACGACGATGGCGGGCGCCCGATCCTGAGATCGAGCGCCCGCCGGGGCAGTCGCGGCCACCTGGAGGACGCGCCTGCCGTGGGGGCTTGGTCAGCGGAAGGCGTCCTTCACGTCGTCGCCGGCCTGCTTGAGGTTGGCCTTGGTCTGGTCGGCACGGCCCTCGGCTTCGAGGCGCTCATTGTCGGTGACCTTTCCGACGCCCTCCTTGACCTTGCCGCCGAGCTCTTCGCCCTTGTGCTTCGCTTTCTCGCTCATGGAGGCTCCCTTCGCCGTTATGGACCTCTGACGGTGCCAGGTCGGACCGGCCGCGGGAACGGGGTTGACTTCGCGTGCGTCCAGTGGGCGCACAGGGTTCAGGCCGCCGTTGCTCAGCCGCGTCGCGGAGAGGCGGTCGTGTCGCCGATGCGCAGCTCTGTCGTGAACGCGATGTTCTCGACGGGCTCACCGGCGAGAGCCGCGAGTGCGAGGCGCGCGGCCGCGCGGCCCTTCTCGACGCTCGGCTGCACGACCGTGGTCAGGCGGTGGCGGCTGAGCCCGTCGATGCGCGCGCCGTCGAAGCCCGCGATGCTGATGTCCTGCGGCACGCGCAGGCCGCGCTCCTCAGCGGCCTGGATCGCGCCGAGCGCGAGGAGGTCGCTCTGGCCGACGATGGCCGTGAGACCGGGCTCGGCGTCGAGGAGCGCTCGGGCGGCGATGAGCCCCTCCTCGATGAGGCTGCCCGCGGCGACCACGGCGGGAGCATCCGGGAACACGTCGCGCACTCCGGATAGCCGCTCCAGACCCGTGTAGGCGACGGAGGAGTCCTGCCAGACCTGCGTGAGCGGGCCGCGCGTGTGGTCGCGATCCATGGGGAGGGTGATGACGGCGACACGCTCGTGGCCGAGCTCCGCGAAATGCTCGGCAAGGCGGCGCATGCCCGCGCGATTGTCGATGTCGACCATGGGCAGGCCCTGGCGCGGCTCGGCCTCGACGCCGATGAGTGGCACCTGGCGCTGGCTCAGCACACGCACGGCGGGGTCGAGATCGGTGCTGCAACCGAGCAGGAGAGCGGCATCCATCGGGGCGTCGCGAAGGCCACCCTCGGCGCGCTCGAGGCTGTCGGTCAGCAGCAGGAGGCTGTAGCCGGCGTTGCCGATCTCGTCGGCGATGCCGTCGAGCAGCGTGACGACCATGGGGTCGCGGAAGGCCACGCGGATCCGATCCTCCATGACGACGGCGATGATGCCGCTGCGGCCGGTGCGGAGACTTCGGGCGCGGGGGTCGGGGCCGCCGTAGTCCAGCTCGCGCGCGGCGGCGAGGACGCGCTCGCGCGTCTCGTCGGCGACCGGGCCGGCGCCGCTGAAGGCGAGGCTCGCGGTGGAGGCGCTGACGCCGGCGCGCGCGGCGACCTGCGCGAGGGTCGCCCTCGTGCCGTCGCCTGGGAGGTTTGCCGGGGTCGCCATTGCCTGTTAGCGTAGTCGAACTCGGGTGTCGAATCGATTCGACCGCCTCTGGTCCCTTCGCTGTGAAAGGCCGCTCGTGAGCTCGCCGACCATCGTCCCTCGCCTCGCGCCGTGGCGCTTCGCCGTCTTCGCGGTCTTCGCGCTGAGCGGCATAACGATGGCCACGTGGGTCGCGCGCACCCCGGCGATCCGCGACGCGCTCGATGTGCGGACGGACGAGTTCGGCATCCTCATCTTCGGCATGGCCGCCGGGTCGATCGTCGGGCTGCTCGGATCGAGCCACATCATCGCACGGCTCGGCACGCGCCGAGTCATCCTCATGGGTGTTCTCGCCACCTCGCTCTCGCTCATCGGGCTCGGCGTCGGAGCGCAGACGCTCGGGAGCTACGCGTTCGCGCTCGGCTCACTCGTCGTGTTCGGGGCAGGGGCGGGCATCACCGACGTTGCCATGAACGTGGAGGGCGCGGGCGTCGAGCGGGCTCAGGGTCGCGCGATCATGCCGTGGTTCCACGCATCCTGGAGCATCGGCACCGTGATCGGCGCGGCCGTCGCCGCCGCGGTCGCCGACCTCGGCGTCGGCGTCGACTGGCACGCGGGAGTCGTCGGGGTCCTGCTCATCGTCGCCGTCCTTTTCGTGGTGCGACTGCTGCCGCGGGACGAGGTGCTGCCCGGCCTCGATGACGATGGGCCGGGGCCGGGGCGCACCACGTGGCGGGAGCGCCTCTCCATCTGGCGCGAGCCGCGCATCCTCTTCATCGGGCTCATCGTGCTCGGCATGGCCTTCGCCGAAGGGTCAGCGAACGACTGGCTCGCGCTCGCCGTCGTCGACGGGCGCGGCGTCGACGAGACGACCGGAGCCCTCGCGTTCGGCATCTTCGCCGTCGCCATGACGACGGGCCGCATCGCCGGCGTGTGGGTGCTCGACCGGTTCGGTCGCGTGCCGGTGCTGCGCGGGTCTGCCGTGCTCGCCGCCGTGGGGCTGGCCGTCGTCATCACTGTCGATCAGCCCGTCATCGCCGGGCTCGGCATCTTCGCCTGGGGGCTCGGCTCGTCGCTCGGCTTCCCCGTCGGGATGTCGGCCGCCGCCGACGACCCCCGCCGCGCAGCGGCCGCCGTCGCCGCCGTCGCGACGGTCGGATACTTCGCCTTCCTCGTCGGGCCGCCCGTCATCGGATTCCTCGGCGAGCAGATCGGGCTACTCAACGCGCTGTGGGTCGTGCTCGTGCTCATCCTCGTGGCCGCGGTCGCGTCGGGCGCGGCGCGCGAGCGCGGGGGCTCGGCGGGCGGGGCCGCCGCGGGCGCGCCCGGAGTGGGCGGGGCCGCCGCCGAGTCGAGCGCGCCTGCCGCCGCGTCGAGTGACGCGAAGCCGGCGGGCTGATCTCCTCCGCGGCGCGCAAGTCAGGAACCCGTGCGCCTTCACCCCCAGATGTCTGGGTGCCGGCGCTCGCTCGCGCCGTCGATTCCGGAGTTGCGCACCCGCCCCTGCCCGAGCGGAGCCCGCCGTTGCCGAATGCAGGCATTGCACGTCACCCTCAGCGTGATTCCGCGGTAGACGCGCCGTTCACGTTCGCTGGTGCCTGCATTTGGCATCGGAGCGGCGGCAGGATGAGGGCATGACCTCACCGACCTCCCCGCCCGCCGGCACGCCCCTCGCCGGCGCGCCGCTCCCCGCCTCGCTCCACCTCGCCGGCCGCACCGCGCTCGTCACCGGGTGCGGCTCGGCCGCGGGCATCGGCTTCGCCACCGCCCGCGAGCTCGCGCTCCGCGGCGCCCGCGTCGTCATGACCGCAACGACCGACCGCATCGAGCAGCGCGCGCAGGAGCTGCGGGACGAGGGGCACGACGCCGCCGGCGTCGTCGCGCGGCTCGAGACCGAGAGTGCGGCGCACGCCGCGATCGAGGCGATCCGGGCGCTGGGGGCCGAGCCGGACATCCTCGTCAACAACGCGGGCATGGTCGCAGTCGGCGAGGAGGTGCCGCGCGGCGACATCGGCATGAGCGTCGACGAGTGGCGCAGCGCCGTCGACGTGAACCTGACGAGCGGGTTCCTCGTGACGCGGGCCGTCATCGGGCGGATGCGCGATCGCGGGTGGGGCCGCATCGTCACGGTCGCGAGCACGACGGGAGCGGTTCAGGCGTCGCGCGACGACCTGGCATACGCGACCGCGAAGGCCGGGGTGCTGGGCTTCACGCGCGGGCTCGCGCTCGACGAGGCGCGGCACGGGATCACGGTGAACGCGGTCGCTCCCGGGTGGATCGCGACGGGCTCGCAGCTCGAGCAGGAGGCCGTCGAGGGCGGACTCGTCCCGCTCGGGCGCAGCGGCCGGCCCGACGAGGTCGCGAGCGCGATCGCCTGGCTCGCCTCGCCCGGCGCGAGCTACATCACCGGTCAGCTCGTCGTCGTCGACGGCGGCAACTCAGTCGCCGAGGAGCGGCGCCCCGGGCTGTGGAAGTGAGCGGATTCGGGAGCGCGAGCCGGGCATCCGTCGTCCTCCACGAGAACCGCCCCCGCCGCGCCTAGACTCGACCCTCGTGCGCCTCGTGATCGCCCGCTGCTCCGTCGACTATGCCGGGCGGCTCAGTGCGCACCTGCCGCTCGCGACACGCCTGCTCATCCACAAGAACGACGGCAGTCTGCTCGTGCACTCCGACGGCGGCTCGTACAAGCCGCTCAACTGGATGAGCCCGCCTTGCACCCTCGCCGTCGAGCAGCCCGACGACGATCAGCGCGAAGCCGGCGTCATCGAGCTGTGGCGCGTCACGCACGCGAAGACGGCCGACATGCTCGTGGTGAGCGTGCACGAGGTGCTTCACGAGACCGCGCACGACCTCGGGCTCGACCCTGGCCTGCAGAAGGACGGCGTCGAGGCGCACCTGCAGAAGCTGCTCGCCGAGCAGATAGAGCTCCTCGGCCGCGGGCACGCGCTCGTGCGCCGCGAGTACATGACGGCCATCGGGCCCGTCGACCTTCTCGCGCGCGATGCCGACGGCGGGTCGGTCGCAGTAGAGATCAAGCGCCGCGGAGGCATCGACGGTGTCGAGCAGCTCACGCGCTACCTCGAGCTCATGAACCGCGACCCGCTGCTCGCCCCCGTCGCCGGCGTCTTCGCCGCGCAGGAGATCGCCCCGCAGGCGCGCACCCTGGCGGAAGATCGGGGCATCCGCTGCCTGCTGCTCGACTATGACGCGATGCGGGGGCTCGACGACCGGGTTCCGCGGCTGTTCTGAGCGCTCTCCGCGTAGGCTCGAGTCGATGACTTCCGCACCTGCCACGCCCCGCCCGCCGTTCTCGGCGATCCTCCTCGACTTCGATGGCACGATTACCGACTCGGCCCCCGGCATCACCGACACGCTCGCCTACACCTACGAGCAGCTCGGGATGCCCGTGCCGGCATACGATGAGCTCCTGCGCTGGGTGGGCCCTCCGATCATGGACTCGTTCCGCGACCTCGCCGGCCTCGACCTGCCCACGGCGCAGCGGGCGCTCGAGATCTACCGCGAGCGATACCTCGACCGCGGCGCCTACGACTCGACCCTCTACCCCGGCATGGGTCTGCTCGTGCAGGACATCGCCGAGGCGGGCATCCCGCTCAGTCTGGCGACCTCGAAGCCCGAGCTGCCGGCGACGCTCATGCTCGAGCACTTCACGGTCGCGCACTGCTTCACCGTCATCACCGGAGCCTCGGCCGATGAGACTCGCAGCGAGAAGGCAGATGTCGTCGAGGAGGCCCTGCGTCGGCTCAACAGCCTCAGCGTCGACCTGTCGAACGTCGTCATGGTCGGCGACCGCATCCACGACATCGAGGGCGCGGCCGTTCACGGGGTACCGACGATCGCGGTCGAGTGGGGCTATGGCACGGATGCCGAGCGCGCGCACGCAGCGCTCGTCGCGTCGACGCCGGACGAGCTGCGATCGCTGCTCGGGCTGCCCGCCGCGGACCAGCCGGCGGCCTGAGCGGCGCTGCCCGCACCGGGCCGCTCCGCAGCCTCCCCTCGACCAAGTGAAGGGAGCGCGCGGCGGAGGGACGGCGTGTCGCGGCGACACGCCGTGCGGTGACCGACGGCTCCCTTCATTCGGTCGAGCGGCGGGGCGCGGCTGCGAGGTTGAGGGGCGGCGAGGGGGCGGAACCTGCTACCGCGCGAGGCGCTCGACGATCGCGCCGAAGAGCCACGGCATCGCGCGCGCGGCCGGCATGATCGCCGGGCGGGCGGGTGAGCTCGCGAGGCGCACGAGCCCCTCGGTGAGCAGCCGGAAGTCGCGCGTCGACCGCGACCACGCCCGCTCGTAGGCGGGCAGGTCGTCGCGCGCGAGGCAGTCGGCGAGCACCTCGGCCTGCGCGAAGCCGACGCGCATGCCCTCGCCGGTGATCGCATCGACGTAGCCGGAGGCGTCGCCGACGAGCGCGATGCGTCCTGTCGAGCGGGTGAGGGTTCGCTGGCGGAGGGCGCCCGCTCCGCGCAGCTCGGAGGCGACGTCGACCCCGGCGAGCCGCTCGCGCAGCCCGGGGTGCGCGGCGATCGCCGCCTCGAGGTCGACGCCCTTCGGCCCCAGCACAGCGACGCCAACCGTCGACGCGTCGACGGGCGTGACGTACAGCTCCCAGCCGGGGCCGAACGTCACCTCGACGACGTCGCTCCACGGCGCGATCGCGTAGTGACGACGCAGGCCGAAGCGCTTCATGCCGCGATCGGCATCTCCGAGCCCGGCCTCGCTTCGCACGCGCGAGTGCAGGCCGTCGGCGCCCACGAGCCACCTCGCCCGCAGACCGTTGACCGAGACGCCGAGCTCGTCGTGCACGAAGCGCTCGACCCTCTCGGGCCTCAGGTCGATCCCGCGCGCCGACAGCGCAGCGCGCAGGCTGGCGCTCAGCGCGGTGCGGCGCACGCCGCGTCCCTCTCGAGAGCGGTAGCGGTGCGTGACCGCGCCGCGGGCATCCTCGTAGCGTATGCCTCTGATCGCATGACCCGGCGGGTCGATGTCGAGCCGGTGCAGCGCGGCGAGCCCACCCGGCATGATGCCCTCGCCGCACGCCTTGTCGATCTCGCCCGTGCGCGGCTCGAGCACCACAGGGTGCAGACCGCGGCGCTCGAGCTCGAGCGCGAGGACCAGCCCGACCGGGCCGCCGCCGGCGATCACGACATCGACGTCGGCGGTCGTCATCGCGCATCCGCCGGGCGGGCGCCGTCCGTGCGCAGCGCGCCGAGCGCGCGGTTCTCGACGGGGATGCGGAAGCCGAGCAGCAGCACAGCGTTGAGAACGGTGAACACGAGCGCGGTCAGCCACGCGCTGTGCACGAGCGGGAGCGCGATGCCCTCGATCGCGACGATCCAGTAGTTCGGGTGCCGCAGCCAGGCGAAGCAGTACGGGCCGCGAGTCACGCGCGTCGCGCCAGGGACGACGATGACGCGCGTGTTCCACTGCTCGCCGAGCGAGGCGATGACCCAGTAGCGGCCGACCTGGCAGAGCAGCGCGATGACGAGCATCGGCCACCCGAGCGTCGCGATGAAGGGACGGTCGAGCAGCACGACCTCCGCGACGCACGCGACGAGCAGTCCCGTGTGCAGGAGCACCATCCACGGGAAGTGCCGGCGACCGTGCTCGACTCCCCCGCGCGCGAAGGCGGCGGTCGCGTGCCGCTTCGAGATGACGAGCTCGACGAGGCGCTCGACGCCTGTCGCGAGTACGAGCAGCGAGTACAGGATGACGCTCATGACCACTCCAGGAGGACGAGCTCGGCGGTGACGCCGGGGCCGAGGGCGAAGAGCACGGCGCGCGTGCCCGCGGGCTGATCGCCGACCGCGGCGAGCACGTGCAGCACGGCGGCGGACGACAGATTGCCCGTGCGCGCCATGACCTCCCACGAGGTGTCGAGCGCGGCGGGCGGCAGGTTCAGCGCCGCCGTGAACGATTCGAGGATGCGCGGCCCGCCCGGGTGGGCGATCCACCGGTCGACGTCGGAGCGCTCGATCCCGGCCTCCGCGAGCAGCGCGTCGACCCCGGCGGCGAAGTGCCCGTCGATGAGGGCCGGGACGCCCGCGGCGAGCATGAGTGTGAACCCGGTCGAGCCGATCTGCCAGCCGATCATCTCGGAGCTGTCGGGGTACAGCGCGCTGCGGCTGGCGATGACGCGCGGCCTCGACGACCCCGCCGCGACCGCCGCGGGGTGCGCGTCGCCCGTCATTACGACCGCCGCCGCTCCGTCGCCGAAGATGCCGGTGCCGACGATGTTCGCCATCGACTGGTCCGACCACTGGAGCGTCAGCGAGCACAGCTCGACGCTCACGAGCAGGGCGACGCCGGTCGGATGCCCGGCCAGGTAGTCGGCGACGCGCGCGATCCCGGCCGCGCCGGCCACGCATCCCAGACCGAAGCTCGGCACGCGCCGCAGGTCGGAGCGGAAGCCGAGCGAGCTCGCGAGCATCGCATCGAGCGAGGGAGCCTGCACACCGGTGACGGTCGTGAAGAAGAGATGGTCGACGTCTTCGACCTTCAGGTCGGCCTCGGCGAGCGCGGTCCTCACGGCGCGCTCGATGAGGGGTAGCGCAAGCTCGGCGAAGAGGGCGTTGGTCTCGCTGAACGAGTCGAGGTCGCGGTACCGCTCGAGCGGCAGCGCGAGATGCCTCGTCTTGATGCCGCTCGCGGCATGCACGCGCTCGAGCACGGAGCGGGCCGCCCGGTCGCCGGAAAGCCGGCCCGCGAGCTCGGCCGTGATCTCGTGCTGCTCGTGCACGTTGTCGGGGAGCACGGGCGCGACGGCGAGGATCCGGGGCATGCGCGCATCATTCCACGCGGGCCTCCGGGCGCGCCCAGCCTTGATGTGTACTCCCGGCGAGGGGCGGGAACCACCTCCGCGTCGTGCGCGTTCATGAGGCAGCGGAGTATGGAGATCCGATTACGTCACTCCTCTTCCATCGTGAGGAGGCGAGCCCAAGTCGTCGTAGTCTCGAGCTATCCGTGCGCGACGATGCCGCGGAGGAAGGGGTCGCCATGACTAACTCCGATGCGCCCGCCGCCGTCGCTCGGACTCTTGCGCACCTCGCACCGCCCCGCCCCCTCCCCACCGCCCTCGACTCCGACCTCGCCGCCCTCCGCCGCGGCGCCGCCGCCTGGGTCGCGGGCGACCTCGCCGAGAAGCGCGCCCTTCTTCCCGAGCTGCGCCGCGCGACCCTCGCCGCCGCAGCCGAATGGGTCGCCGCCGCGTGCGCCGTCAAACGCATCGACCCGGAATCCCCCGCCGCGGGCGAGGAGTGGTCGAGCGGCCCCTACGCCGTCATCACCGCGACGAGTGCGCTCGAGAAGACGCTCCGCACGCTCGAGCGGGGCGGCACTCCGCTCACCGACCGCCGCGTAGGCCGCGCGCCGCAGGGTCGCATCGCCGTCCGTGCATTCCCCTACCTGCCGAAGGACGTCGTGCTCACCGGGTACTCGGCCGACGTCTGGCTCCGCCACGGCGTGAGCATCGAGGATGCCCGTGCGGGCATCGCGGGCGCTCTCCGCGATCGCGATCGCGCGCCCCTCGTCACGGCGGTGCTCGGCGCCGGGAACATCACGGGCATCCCGGCCCTCGACGTGCTGACCGCGCTTTATCAGGAGGCGAGCGCCGCGGTCGTGAAGCTCAACCCCGTCAACGCGCGCGTCGGCGGCGCCCTGCGTGCGGCGTTCGCGCCCGCGATCGAGCGCGACCTCGTGCGCATCGTCGAGGGCGACAACGAGGTCGGGCAGGCGCTCATCCACCACCCTGACGTCGACCGAATCCACATCACCGGCAGCCGCTCGAGCCACGACACGATCGTGTTCGGCGCGGACCCCGACCGCGAGGAGCGTCGACGAGAGCAGCGACCCGTGCTCGACAAGCCGATCTCGAGCGAGCTCGGCGGGGTCGGGCCCGTCATCGTCGTGCCGGGCGGGGCCGACGGCGCGCGCGACCGCGACCGCTGGACCGACAACGACCTCGACACCGTCGCGCGCGGCATCGCGACAGAGCGCCTGCACAACTCCGGCTTCAACTGCATCGCGACGCAGCTCGTCGTGATCCCGGCGGAGTGGGAGCACGCCGACGCGCTCGTCGCGAAGCTCCGCGGGCACCTCGCCGCCGCTCCCCCGCGTACCGCCTACTACCCCGGTGCGGCCGAGCGGCGCGACGCCGCGGTCGCCGGGCACCCCGACGCGGTCTCCCTCGGCGGCGACCCCCTCGCCGCCCGCGCCCTCGTCGACCACCTCGACCCGGTCGACGAGTCCGAGCCCCTCTTCACGACCGAGGTTTTCGGGCCCGTGCTCGGGGTCGTGCGCGTGCCGTCGTCGCCCGCGCGCGACGGCGCCCTCGACCCGGCCGCCTTCCTCGACGCCGCGGTCGCGTTCTGCAATGCCCGCCTCGCGGGCACGCTCGGTGCGGGCATCGTGATCCACCCGCGCACGCGCCGCGCCCTCCGCGGAGCCCTCGACGCGGCCATCGCGACCCTCGAGTACGGCACGGTCGGCGTCAACTGCTGGGTCGGCCCGCTCTTCGGCATGCCGGGAGCCACGTGGGGCGCGTTCCCGGGGCACGAGGTTCACGAGGTCGGCAGCGGCATCGGCGTGGTGCACAACGCCCTGCTGCTCGACCCCGCGCACGTCGAGCGCACGGTCGGCCACGGGCCGTGGCATCCGACCCCCACACCGCTCTGGTCGGTCGACAACCGCACCTCGCACGTCACCGCCGAGCGCCTCACGCGCTTCGCCGGCGACGGCTCGGCGAGCGCGCTTCCCGCGGCGGTCGCCACGATCGCCAGCTACGTGAGGGGCTGAGGATGCTCGACGCCCGCCCGACCGCGCCCGAGGCGCACGGCCACGCTGACCCCGCGCCGCCCGGCCCCGACCACCACGATGTCATCGTCATCGGGTCCGGCTTCGGCGGCTCGGTCGCCGCCCTGCGCCTGGTCGAGAAGGGCTACCGCGTGACGGTGCTCGAGGCCGGTCGCCGCTTCGCGGACGACGAGTTCGCCCGCACGAGCTGGAGCCTGCGCAGGTTCTTCTGGGCGCCGGCGCTCGGGCTGCTCGGCATCCAGCGCATCCATCTGCTCGACGACGTCATGATCCTCGCCGGGGCGGGCGTCGGCGGTGGCTCGCTCGTCTACGCGAACACGCTCTACCGGCCGGCGAGCGACGCGTTCTTCCACGACCGCCAGTGGGCGCACATCACCGACTGGAAGGCGGAGCTCGACGCCTACTACGACCAGGCTTCACGCATGCTCGGGGTCGCGCAGAACCCGACCGTCACGCCCGCCGACGAGATCATGCAGAAGGTCGCGGCCGACCTCGGCGTCGCCGACAGCTTCCACCTCACCCCCGTCGGCGTGTACTTCGGCGAGGCCGCGGGCGTCGAGTCGCCGGACCCCTACTTCGGCGGGGCGGGGCCGGCGCGTCGCGGCTGCATCGAGTGCGGCGAGTGCATGACGGGCTGCCGCCACAACGCGAAGAACACGCTCGTGAAGAACTACCTGCACCTCGCCGAGTCGGCGGGGGCGGTCGTGCGCCCTCTCACGACGGTCACGCGCGTCGCGCCGCGGCCGGGCGGCGGGTACACCGTGACCACGCGCACCACCGGCAGGGGCCGCCGCACCGAGCGGACGCTCACGGCCGACCAGGTCGTCGTCGCCGCGGGAGCGTGGGGCACGCAGCAGCTGCTGCACCGCATGAAGGCCGAGGGGCACCTGCCGGGGATCTCCGCGCGGCTGGGCGAGCTGACCCGCACGAATTCCGAGGCCCTCGGCGGAGCATCCACCGCCCTGCGGCACGCGCGCGGGGTCGACATGACCCGCGGCGTCGCCATCACGTCGTCGATCCATCCGGACGAGCACACGCACATCGAGCCCTGTCGCTACGGGCACGGCTCGAACGCCCTCGCGCTGCTCGCGACGCTCGCCGTGCCGGGCGGTCGGCGCACGCCGCGCTGGCTGCTCTGGATCGGCCAGCTGCTGCGGCACCCCGCCCGCGTCGCGTCTATGGTGTTCGGCATCGGCAGCTGGAGCGAGCGCACGATCGTCGGCCTCGTCATGCAGAACCGCGACAACTCGCTCACGGTGCGCGCGGGGCGGGGACTGTTCGGGAGATTCCGGCTGCGGTCGAGCCAGGGGCACGGCGAGCCGAACCCGACCTACCTGCCCGAGGCGAACGAGGCCTACGGGCTCATGTCGCAGCACATGAACGGCTTTGCGCAGTCGGGCATCAGCGAGGTCTTCGACGTGCCGATGACGGCGCACTTCCTCGGCGGATGCCCCATCGGCGACTCCCCCGCGACCGGCGTCGTCGACCCGTACCACCGCGTGTTCGGGCACTCCGGGCTGCACGTCGTCGACGGCGCGGCGATCTCGGCGAACCTCGGCGTCAACCCGTCGCTCACGATCACCGCGCAGGCGGAGCGCGCCTTCGCCCTGTGGCCGAATCGCGGCGAGGCGGATGCTCGCCCGCCGCTCGGAGCCGCCTACCTGCCCGTGCCGCCCGTGACCCCGCGGTCGCCGGTGGTGCCGGTCGGCGCGGTGGGCGAGCTGCGCCTCCCGAGCGCGCCGGTCGCCCTGCCGATGCCGCGGGTGCGCGCGGCGGAGCCGCAGCCCTAGCCACCCGCCTGCCCGCGCCGACCCGCGCTCTCTCGTCGGGCCCCGCCTGCGCGTCACGCCGGCCCCGACGGTGGCGCCGGCGCTGCCCGCCCGGCTCGCAGCCGTGTCACAACTCCGGAGATCTGGTGAGGAGTCCGCGAGAACGCGCGGGTCCGGCGCCAGCGCCAGCCGAATCTCCGGAGTCAGTGCACGCCGCAGCGGACCGCGGAAGGGACCAGCCCCCGGGCCGACCCCGCCGCGCGCCCTGGGTCGACCCCGCCCGCGCCTCCTACGGCCGCGGCAGCGTCCTGAACCCGCGGAGCCGCAGCGAGTTCGTCACGACGAACACGCTCGAGAACGCCATGGCGAGCCCCGCGAGCAGCGGGTTGAGCAGTCCGAGCATCGCGACGGGGATCGCCGCGACGTTGTACCCGAACGCCCAGAACAGGTTGCCGATGATCGTGCGCAGCGTGCGCCGGGCGAGGCGGATGCCGTCGGCGACGACGAGCAGGTCACCCGAGACGATCGTGAGGTCGGAGGCTGCGATCGCGGCGTCGGTCCCGCTGCCCATCGCGATGCCCAGGTCGGCCGCGGCGAGCGCCGCCGCATCATTGACCCCGTCGCCGACCATCGCGACGACCTGCCCCTGCGCCTGCAGCTCGCGGATGACCTCGAGCTTCCCGGCCGGGGTCACACCCGCGTGCACTTCGTCGATGCCCAGCGACGACGCGATCGCCGACGCCGCGCCCTCGTTGTCGCCCGTCAGCAGCACGACGTCGAGCCCGAGGTCGCGCAGTCGCGTGATCGCGAGCTCCGCATCCGCCTTGAGCGTGTCGGCGAGCACGATGACGCCCGCGAAGGCTCCGTCGATCGCGACGGCGATGGGCGTCGCGCCCTCCGCCTCGAACGACGACAGCGCGTCGGCCGGCACCGTGATCGCCCACTCCGACTCCAGCCACGCAGCGCGACCGACCGTCACCGCGCGTCCGTCGACGACGGCCGTGACCCCGAGCCCCGCGTGCGACGCGAAGCCCGAGGCCGCGGCCAGGGCGACCCCGGTCTCACGAGCGTGGTCGACGACCGCGCGAGCGAGCGGGTGCTCGCTGCCCTCCTCCGCGGCCGCGGCGAGCGACAGCAGCGACGACGACGAGAAGCCAGCCGTCGGCACGACCGCCGTCACGGACATCCGCCCCGTGGTCACGGTGCCGGTCTTGTCGAGCACGATCGTGTCGATGCGGCGGGTGCGCTCGAGCACCTGGGGCCCCTTGATGAGGATGCCCAGCTGCGAGCCGCGCCCCGTGCCGACCATGAGCGCGGTCGGGGTCGCGAGTCCGAGCGCGCACGGGCACGCGATGATGAGCGTCGCGACGGCCGCGGTGAAGCCGAGCTCGACCGATCCGGTGAGCAGCACCCACCCGAGCAGGGTCAGCA
Organism: Microcella alkalica; assembly: GCF_014137945.1. Lineage (GTDB taxonomy): Bacteria > Actinomycetota > Actinomycetes > Actinomycetales > Microbacteriaceae > Microcella > Microcella alkalica. The sequence goes on along the minus strand of NZ_JACGWX010000006.1, from coordinate 17,668 downwards.
GCGACAGCGCGATGACGACGGGCACGAAGACGCCCGAGACGCGGTCGGCGAGGCGCTGCACCTCGGCCTTGCCGGTCTGCGCCTCCTCGACGAGCCCGCCGAGGCGCGCGAGCTCGGTGTCGGCGCCGACGCGCGAGGCCTCGACGACGATGCGGCCCGAGACGTTGACGGTGCCGCCGACGACGCGCGAATCCATCTCGACGTCGACCGGCACCGACTCGCCCGTGAGCAGCGACGCGTCGACCGACGAGACGCCCTCGATGACGACGCCGTCGGTCGCGATCTTCTCGCCAGGCCGCACCACGAAGCGGTCGTTGACCTGCAGCTGGTCGACGGGCACCTTCACCTCGACGCCGTCGCGCAGCACCGAGGCGTCGCGCGCGGCGAGGTCGAGCAGCGCGGTGAGCGCCGCCCCCGATTCGCGCTTGGCGCGCGCCTCGAGGTACCGCCCGAGCAGGATGAACACCGTCACCGCCGCCGCGACCTCGAGGTAGATCTCGTGCGCGCCGGTCTCGGGGGTCCCGAAGAGCTGGAGCGTCATCGTCATGCCGGCCATGCCGGCCTCGCCGAGGAACAGCGCGTACAGCGACCACAGGAACGCCGCCGTCACGCCGAGCGAGATGAGGGTGTCCATCGTCGCGTTGCCGTGCCGAGCGTTGACGGCCGCCGCCCGATGGAACGGCCACGCCCCCCACACAGCGACGGGCGCCGCGAGCGTGAGCGCGAGCCACTGCCAGTACGTGAACTGCAGCGGTGGGATCATCGACATGAGCAGCACGGGCACCGTGAGCACCGCCGAGATGATGAGCCGCTGGCGCAGGGCGGCGAGCGCGTCGGGGCGGGCCTCGCCGGCGGTGCCGGCCCCGCCCGATGCGGGGGCGGATGCCCCGCTGGCGACGCGAGGCGCCGTCACGCTCGCCCGGTAGCCGGCCCTCTCGACCGCCGCGATGAGTGCGGAGGCGTCGAGCTGCCCGTCGGCATCCGGAGCGACGCGCACGGTCGCCTTCTCGGTCGCGTAGTTCACGGTCGCCTCGACGCCGGGAACCTTGTTGAGGCCCCGCTCGATGCGGTTCGCGCACGAGGCGCACGTCATGCCGACGAGGTCGAGTTGCAGCTCGGGGGCGGCGGTCGGCGCCGCGGAGGATTCTGTGAGAGTCATGCGGTTTCTCCTCAGGTGGCGAGTAGCTGGTGCACGCGGTCGATCTCGACCTGCTGGGTCACGATGATGGTCTCGGCGAGCTCGGCGACATCGGTCGATTCGCCGTCGTCGAGCACGTCCTGCGCCATGTCGATGGCGCCCTCGTGATGCTCGATCATGCCCTCGAGGTAGAGGCGCTCGGCCTCGTCGCCCTCGGCGCCCTCGATCGCGTCGAGGTCGCCGTCGCTCATCATGCCGCCCGGGCCTCCGTCGCCATGACCGCCGCCATGTCCGCCGCCGGGCATGCTCGGCAGACCCCAGTCGTCGAGCCACTGCTCCATGAGCTCGATCTCTGGATCCTGCGCGGCGATGATCTGCTCGGCGAGCGCGACGATCTCCGGGTCGATGTCGTCGCGACCGAGCATGAGCTCGCTCATCTCGATGGCCTGCTCGTGGTGGGGGATCATCATCATCGTGAACATGGCGTCGGCCTGGTTGACGCCGTCGGGCAGGTCGCCCATGGGCATCCCGCCCGGGCCGTTCGAGCCGCCCGTGTTGACGGTCACGCACCCGGCGAGGGCGAGCGCGAGAGCGGCGGTGCTGGCGATCGCGGCGGCGGCGGATGCGCGGCGGCGAGCGGGTTGCGCGATGGTCATGCGAGTCATGAGGGGCCTCCCTGTCACGACGAGTATGGCATACCCCGGGGGGGTATTACAACCCCGCTCGGATGAATGACGACGGCCCCCGTTCCGCGGCCGCAGTGGGCGCGGCGCGAGGGCCGGTCGTGTGAGCGATCAGGCGAGCTGGTAGCCCGCCTCCTCGACCGCGGCGCGGATCTTCGTCTCGTCGATCGGGCCGGCCGACTGCACGGTCACGCGCGAGGCGCCGCCCTTGACGAGCGCGACCTCCACGGCCTGCACTCCGTCGACGGCGCCGACCTCCTCCTTGACGCTCGCGACGCAGTGGCCGCAGGTCATGCCGGTGACGAGGTACTCGCTCGCGTCGACCGCAGTGGTCGCGTCGGCCGTCGCGTCGGCCGCCGCGGGGGCCTCGGCCGCGCCGTGGCCGCAGCCGCACGCGCCGCCTCCGCAGCATCCGCCGCCGCTCGCGGTCGCGGAGTCGCCGAGCAGGTTGAGTCGAGTCATGTCGTTGGTCTCCATACCACCAGTGTCGCATACCCCACCGGGGTACGTGAAGCCGTGGTGCGGAATGACCCGCCGAACCGGGAGCGGATGGTCAGTCAATCGGCATCGAACCCGCGGCGAGCATCCAGCAATCGTGCTTAGCGTCGCGATGTCGGCGCTTGCCCTGGGCGCCGTTCTCGCTGAGCGACGGAGCCCGGATTGCCTCGCACGCGCGCGCACGACGCCGACCTCGTGATCCTCGGCGCGGGCTGCGCGGGGCTGGCGCTCGCGGCGCGCCTCGCCGAGGGCGACTCGGGGCTGCGGGTGATCGCGGTGGATGTCCGCACCGACTACGCCGACGACCGCTCGTGGTGCTTCTGGGCGGGCCCCGATCACGACCTGCGGTCGATCGTCCACCGCGAGTGGAGCACGTGGGCGTACCAGGCCGAGGGCGAGCCGGCCCGCACCCACGGCGTCGACGGCGCGACCTATCAGTACATCCGCGGCGCGGACTTCTACGCCCGCTACCGCGCGATCATCGACGCGAGCCCGACGGTCGAGCTGCGCCTCGGCGTCGCGGCGGGCTCGCTGCGAGCGGTCGACCCCGCCGAGGGCGGCGGCGTCGTCGTGAGCACGACCGCGGGCGACCTCACGGCCCGCTGGGTCGTCGACACGCGCCCGCGCCGCACGGTCGCTCTGCTCTTTCAGTGCTTCTCGGGCGTCGAGATCGATCACGGCGGCGCGCTCGACCTCGCGGCGCTCGGCATCGAGCCCGGCGCCGCGGGCCTCATGACGGGGATGCGCGCCGACGCCGACGGCCTCGGCTTCGTCTACGTCCTCCCGCTGTCCGCGACCTCGGCCCTCGTCGAGTGGACGCGCTTCTCCCCCGCCCCGCTGCGCGCCTCCGCGGTGCGCGCCGGGCGCGACGCCGCGCTCTCCTCCCTCGGAGCGCCGCTCGGCGCCCCCCACGTCCGCATCCTCCGCGAAGAGGGCGGCGTGCTGCCGATGGGGCGCGTCCCCGATCCGCGCTCCCCGCGGGGGAACCGCTTCTCACGATTCGCGAGTGTGCCTCCCGCGGCACACGCCGCGAGCGGCACACACGGACATCCCGAATCCATCCCCGGCGTGGTCGTCGCGGGTGCGGCCGGCGGCGCCCTCCGCGACGCCTCCGGCTACGGGTTCGCGCGCATCCAGGCCTGGGCTCGCGACTGCGCCGACCGTCTCGCACGCGGCGAGGCGCCGGTCGGCCACCCGCCCGAGCCGTTCGTCCGCCGCCAGATGGACCGCATCTTCCTCCAGGCCCTCCGCGCGCACCCCGAGCGCACGGCCGATTACTTCGCCGCGATTGCGCGCGGCGTCGCGCCCGCTCGACTGCTGCGGTTCCTCACCGACCGCGCTCGGCTGAGCGACCTGCTCGCGATCATCGCGAGCCTGCCGCTGCTGCCCTTCCTCGCGCAGCTGCCCGACCGCTCGCGCGCGCTCGCGACGAACTCGGCGCGGCGCCCCGACCTCGTGCGGGCGCTCCCGCGCGTCCGGCGAGCGCCGTCCGCCGCGCCGTCGCGGCGCCCCGCCGTGCAGCCTGCCGTCGCGCCCGAGCCGACCGGCGACGCGCTCGAGCAGGTCGCGTCGTGACGGCGACGGCGACCACCCGCCCGACCGACACCGAACCGGCCGGCCAAGCCCCGGGCATCCGCCCCCGCGCCCCGCGCGAGACCTACCTCTTCACCGCGACGGCCCTCGCGACGATCCTCGCGTTCCTCCTCGCCGACCCCGAGCCGCCGCTCGTCGTACAGACCGTCGCGATCGCGATCCTCGCCGCCGTGCTCGGCATGCCGCACGGAGCCCTCGACCCGCTCGTCGCCCGCCGCCTCGGGCTGTGGCGCGGCGCGCTGAGCTTCGGCGCCTTCAACCTGGTCTACTCGGGGCTCGCGGTCGCGGTCGTCGCGCTGTGGCTCGTCGCGCCGGCGCCGAGCCTCGTGCTCTTCCTCGTCGTCTCCGCGGTGCACTTCGGCGGCGACTGGATGCGCGAGCGCTCGCCCGCACCGCGCGCTCTCGCGGGCGCGGCGCTCCTGTCGCTCCCCGCGCTCCGCGATGAGGATGCCGTGGCCGGCCTCTACGCGACCCTCGCCGGCGAGGGCGCCCGCTCGGTCGCCGCCGCGCAGTCCGCGCTGGGTCTGCCGCTGCTCGTCCTGCTGCTCGTGCTCGCCGTCGTCGCCGCCCGGCGCGCCCCGCACGAGGCCGTCGAGCTCGGCCTCGTCGCGCTGCTCGCCCTCACGACCCCGCCCCTCGTGTTCTTCATCGTCTACTTCTGCACGCTGCACAGCGCCCGCCACCTGCGCGAGGGGTTCGCCGAGGAGAGAGAGCAGCCCCGCCGCCTGACGGCGCTCGTCGTCGTCGCGTACACGGTCATCCCGCTCATCGCGGCGGGCGTCTTCCTCGCCGCGACGGCCGGCACCGCGAGCCTCGACGACCAGCTGCTGCGCGTCGTGTTCATCGGCCTCGCGGCGCTCACCGTGCCGCACATGGTGCTCGTCGGCCTCGGCGACCGGGCGCTGCGGGGAGACGAGCGGGCGTCCGCGCATCCGCCGCTTCGCGCCGCCCGCCCCGCTGCGCCGCCGCGCCCGCGAGCACGACGATGACGATGCCTACGACCTGCACAGCCGACGGCGACTGGGCGAGAATCAGCAGGCCGAGGACGAGTCCGATCGCGGGCTCGACGGCCATGAGGGTGCCGAACGCGGTGTGGGTCATGCGGCGCAGGGCGAGCATCTCGAGCGCGAACGGCAGCACGGGCAGCAGCAGCGCGAGGCCGAGGGCGGTGAGCAGCACCGTGATGTCGATCTGCCCCCACGCCTGCGGCACGCCGACGACCGCCGCCGTGAGCGCCGCGACCGGGATCGTGAGCGCGAGCCCCTGGATCCCGTCGAACCGGTCGCCGATCGTCTGCGTGAAGTAGATGTACGCGCCCCAGCCGATACCGGCGAGCGCCGCGAACAGCACCCCGAGCGGGTCGATCTCGCCGAGCCACGGCTCGGTCAGCAGCACGACGCCCGCGAGCGCGACGATCGGCCAGACGAGCGCGCGCCGTCCGCCGCTGCGCACCGCCGCGACGGTGAGCGGGCCGAGGAACTCGATCGCGACCGCCGTGCCGAGGGGGATGCGCTCGAGCGCGGCGAGGAAGAACACGGTCATGAGACCGGTGGCGACCCCCAATGCCAGCAGCGGAACCACGTCGGCGCGACGAATGGCCGCGAGACGCGGCCGCGCGATGAGGAGGAAGACGATCGCCCCCATGCTCAGCCGCAGCCACGCGGTGCCCCCCGCGCCCACCTCGTCGATGAGGCCCACCGAGAGCGCCGAGCCGAGCTGCACCGAGAACATGGCGAGCACGGCGAAGCTCCACGGCGGCACGCGCGTCATGGGGTTCACGAGGTCTCTCCGTCGGTGGGGCGCGAGCGCCAGTCGCCGATCGCGTCGAGGCGCCGTCGCTGCTGCCCCGCCGCTCCGTGATCGAGCCCACGGCCCCGCTCGTCGAGCCTCGCGCTCACGCGCTCGCGGTGCTCGACGGGGTTGTGGTCGTCGTACTTGAACTTCGCCTCGGTGCGCACCACCGTCAGGCGCAGTCCGCGGATGCCCGCGAGCATCCGCGCGTACGGCCCGTCCGTGACGGAGACCTCCGCATGCCCACCCTCGGGCTGCACGTCGGCGAACTGCGCGATGAGGATCTCAACCTTCATCCGCGGGTCGTCGACGATCTCCGCCGTGCAGACGAACTGCACCGATGAGTAGTAGCTCGTCGGCACGCCGTCCTCGTCCGGGCCTCCCGCCTTCGCCCGCCAGTAGCTCGGGATGTACGCGTAGTCGCCGGTGACCGCCAGGCGCACCTCGACGCCCGCGGCGAGGTGGCGCCACACCGGGTTCGGCCGCGCCAGGTGGAGGATCAGCTGCTCGCCGTCGACCGAGAAGTGGGTCGGCAGCACGAGAGGAGCCTGCGCGGGGTCGGTGTTGTTCACGGCGAGCACGCCGAACCGCTCATGCTCGGCGAGCCACCGCTGCCACTCGGCGGGCTCGAGAGCGGCATCCCACGGGTGGATCAGCATGTCAGCGCCCCGCTTGCGCGTGCGCGCCGGGTCGAGCGCCGCCCACTCCGGCCGGCTCGTACACGGCGAGGCTGAAGCGCGCGCGATCGGAGCCCGACGCGGCGTATGCGTGGGCGACGTCGCCGGCGAACGCCACCGCATCCCCCGCCTGCAGCTCGTGCTCGACGCCGTCGACCTCGACGGTCATCGTGCCGTCGAGAACCTGGAGCAGCTCGCGCGTGCCGGCGGTGTGCGGCTCGGAGTCGAGGCGGTCGCCGGCTTCGAGGGTCCACTCCCAGAGCTCGAAGGCGTCGGGCAGCGTGGCGCTCGCGACGAGCACGCCCCGACCGCCACTGTCGCCGCGCCACAGCTCGGTGCCGCGACCGGCGCGCGTCACGGTCGCAGCCTCCCGCGCGGGCGGCTCGACGAGGGTGGGCAGCGCGACCCCGAGTGCCTCGCTCAGCTTGAGCAGCGTGCCGAGGCTCGGGTTCGCGGCGCCCTGCTCGACAGTGACGAGCATGCGGCGACTGACGCCCGCGGCCTCGGCGAGCTGGTCGAGCGTCCACTGCCGGGCCTGGCGCTCGTGGCGCACGCGCGCGCCGATGGCGACCGCGAGACCGGTGATATCGTCATCCACGCAGTGCAGAATACTGCACTACGCGTGCAGACGGATGCTCAGCCCTCGCCGAGCACCTTCTGGAAGTGGTACGAGCCGATCCGGTACCCCTCGGCGAAGTAGAGCCGGTGCGCGGCCTGCCGTTCCGGCTGCACGCCCGAGTCGAGGTGCACCTCTGTGATGCCCTCGGCTGCCGCGGCCGCGTCGATCCACCGCAGGAGCGCCGTCGCGCCGCCTTTGCCGCGCCCCTCGGGCAGCGTCGACAGGTCGTCGATGTAGACGTGCCGCCCCCACGCGAGCTTCTCGTCGATGCGGAAGCCCGCGACCGACACCGCGTGCTCGTGCTCGCCGTCGAACGCGCCGATCAGCCGGTAGCCGTGCGTGAACTGGCTCCGCACGCGGTCGACGAACGCGGGCTCGTGACCGACCTGCGGCCGCAGCTCGCGCATCGCCGCGTGAGCGAGGCGGCAGTCGTCATCGGACAGTTCGCGGACATCCATGCGACCACTGAACCAGAAAGCGCGTCAGGCGAGCGGATGCTCGTGGATCCCCGTGCTGCACGTCGACCCATTCAGCTCGAGGTAGAGCTGCTGCTCGGTCACCGAGACCGTGAGGGTGTTGCGGCGCTCGAGCGCGCCCGTCGCGTCGTCGATGAACCCGGGGTCGAAGCTGAAGAGACTGATGCGCTCGGCCTCGTGGATCCTCTTGCCCGCCCACAGCGCGAGCACCTTCGCGGGGTCGCGGTGCGTGTAGATCGCGGTGCGCTCGGCGAGCTTGCTGCCGCGGTGGAGCCGATCGGCATCGGGTGCTCCGACCTCGATCCAGCCCGTCACCCGCCCAGTGCGGTCGCGGATGACCACCGCGGGCTCGTCGACCGCCGAGACGCCCTCGCTGAACTGAGCGCCCTCATCCCATTCGAGGCAGAAGGCCAGCACGCGCACGAGCATGTAGGAGTCGGTCTCTGACGGGTGTCGCGCCACCCGCAGCGAGAGCTCCTCGTACACGCCCCGGTCGACGTCGGCGAGCGACCCCGTGAACGTGTGAATCACTGCGCCGGCTGCCATGGTGCTCGAGCCTACGGGTCGCCGCGGCCCGCGCATCCACCCCCGGACGCGCCCGGAAACGCGAAACGGCCCCGATCCGAAGACCGGGGCCGCTCATCCGCGCACCGAGCCTCTCGAAGAGAGAGGGCCGCGTGCGCGAGGGGGGACTTGAACCCCCACGCCCGTAAGGGCACTGGCACCTGAAGCCAGCGCGTCTGCCAATTCCGCCACTCGCGCGAGGCGAGGTCGAAACCCCGCCGGCCCAGCGAGATTATCACAGCGCGTACCGGCGAAAAGGCGCGGTGGGGGCGCCCGTCCAGAGCACCCCACTATCCTCAGAAGGTCAACTGCCAGGGAAGGACGCTTGCCGTGGGGCTTCTCGACAGCTTCGAGCGCGGTCTCGAGCGCGCCGTCGGCGGCGCGTTCGCCAAGACCTTCAAGAGCGGCGTGCAGCCCCTCGAGATCTCCGCCGCGCTCCGACGCGAGCTCGACACGAAGGCCGCCGTCGTGTCCCGCGACCGCATCCTCGCCCCCAACGACCTCACCGTCCGGCTCTCCCCCGCCGACAAGCAGCGCATGGACACTCTCGGGGAATCGCTCACCGACGAGCTCACACAGCTCGTGCAGAAGCACGCGACCGCGCAGCGCTACACCTTCCCCGGCGGCATCCGCATCACCCTGCAGGCCGACGAGAGTCTCTCCGAAGGCGTCATCCAGGTCGACTCGCACACCATCAAGGGCGCCGTGGTCTGGAATCCCGTCCTCGACATCGACGGCACGCGCTACCCGCTCATGAAGTCGCGCACGATCGTCGGCCGCGGCTCCGAGGCCGACATCACGCTCGACGACTCCGGCACGAGCCGCAAGCACATCGAGATCCTCTGGGACGGCACGCGCGGCCAGGTCAACGACCTCGGCTCCACCAACGGGTCGCTCCTGAATGGGGAGCCGTTCACGCAGGCCGCCCTGCCCCCCGATAGCGTGATCCAGATCGGGCGCACCCGCATCCTCTTCCGGGTGCTCGCCCAGTCCGAGCCGCCGCGAGGCGGAACCGCCCGAGGAGGACCACGATGAGCGAACTCACTCTCCTCATCCTCCGCATCGGGTTCCTCATCCTGCTGTGGGCGTTCGTCTTCGCGATCGTCTACGCATTGCGCAGCGACCTGTTCGGGCAGAAGGTGCGCCGACTGCCCGCGCCGAACGGCGCGAGCGCAGCATCCGCCTCGCCCGCCCCCTCAACGGCCCCCGCTTCCTCAGAGAGCGCGACCGCCCGCACCGAGGCGATCGCGCCCGCCCCCGCCGCACCGGCGCCCACGGCGCAGGAAGTCGCCGACGAGCCCGTCGCCCGCCGCCTCGTCATCACCTCCGGCGCGAAGGAGGGCATGGAGCTCGAGCTCGGCGACGACCAGCTCACGATCGGCCGCTCCGCCGACTCCGGCCTCGTCATCCGCGACGACTACACCTCCACGCACCACGCGCGCCTCATGCTGTGGAGCGACCAGTGGATGATCCAGGATCTCGATTCCACCAACGGCACCTTCCTGAACGGCAAGCGCGTCAGCATCCCCACCCCCGTGCCCCTGAACACCCCCGTCAGCATCGGGACGACGACGTTCGAGCTGCGACGGTAGGCCGATGACGAGCCGCACAGCCGCCCTCTCGCACGTCGGAAAGATCCGAGCCAACAACCAGGACTCGGGCTATGCCGGTGAGCACCTCTTCGTCGTCGCCGACGGGATGGGCGGCCACGCGGGCGGCGACGTCGCCTCCGCGCTCGCGATCCAGGCGATCGCGCACACCGACCGTGCGTTCGAGTCGGTCGATGAGGCCGAGCAGGTGCTCAGCCAGGCGCTCCTGGAGGCCAATCAGGAGCTCGCCGAGACCGTCTTCGAGCGCCCCGAGCTCACCGGCATGGGTACGACCGTCAGCGGCCTCATCCGCGTCGGCGCCAAGGTCGTCGTGGCCCACATCGGCGACTCGCGCATCTACCGGTTCCGCGGGGGCGAGCTCGAGCAGATCACGAAGGACCACACCTTCGTGCAGCGCCTCGTCGACAGCGGCCGCATCACGCCCGAGGAGGCCGCCGTGCACCCGCGCCGCTCGGTGCTCATGCGCGTGCTCGGCGACGTCGACCTCAACCCCGAGATCGACACCATGGTGCTCGACACCGAGCCCGGCGATCGCTGGCTGCTGTGCTCCGACGGCCTCAGCGGCTACGTCACCGAGGAGAAGGTCGCCGAGATCCTCGCTGGCCAGCCCGACGCCGCGCTCGCAGCGCAGTCGCTCGTCGACGAGAGCCTCGACCACGGTGCTCCCGACAATGTGACCGTCGTGCTCGTCGGCGTCGACGACGGGCCGTCGAGCGCGACGGCCGAGCCGGTCATGGTCGGCTCGGCGGGCGCCCCGCTGACCTTCGAGGTCGACACCTCGCGCCGCGGCGTCCGGCTGCCCGCCCTGCTGCTGCACCCGCTCATGACGAGCGTCGCCGAGGACGAGCACTTCGAGCCCGAGAGCGAGGAGTTCCTCCGAGAGCTCATCGCGGAGGACCGCCGGCGCCGCATCCGCCGGCGGATCACGTGGTCGGTCGGCATCCTGCTCATTATCGCGCTCATCGTCGCCGCCGCCGTCGCCGGCTATCGCTACACGCAGTCGCGCTACTTCGTCGGCGTCGTCGACGGCAACGTCGCCATCTTCCAGGGCGTGCAGCAGGGCATCGGTCCGATCCCGCTCTCGAGCGTCTACCGCGAGACCGACATCGCGCTCGACGACCTCCCGCCTTTCAGCCGGCAGACAGTCGAGGCGACCATCAACGCCGACGACCTGCAGGACGCCCTGTCGATCATCGAGAGGCTCGAACGTGCCGCCGACTGACAGCCTCCCGACGTTCACGAAGTCGATCGCGATCACCGTTCGGCAGCCGTCGAAGCTCCGCAACCTCGAGCTCGTCCTCCTGCTCGTCGCCATCGGCGTCAGCGGCACCGCGATCGCGCTCGTCCAGCTCGGGGTGAACGGGGCCGTCGATGTCGGCGTCCTCCTGCAGGCCGGCGCTCTGGGGATGCTCGCCCTCGGCATGCACGTGGCGCTGCGGGTCGTGGCGCGTGACGCCGACCCGTTCATCCTCCCCATCGCCACGACGCTCAACGGCATCGGCGTCGCGATGATCTACCGCATCGACCTCGCGCGCGGCCTCGTCGGGTGGGAGGGGCTCGCGATCCGGCAGATGGTGTGGGCCGGGGTCGCGATGATCATCGCGCTCGGCGTCATCATCGCCATCCGCAACCACCGCGTGCTCGCCCGCTATCGCTACGTCGCAATGTTCGTCGGTATCGCCCTGCTGCTGCTGCCGATGCTCCCGGGCATCGGTCTGACGCTCAACGGCGCGCGACTCTGGATCCAGGTTGCCGGCTTCACCTTCCAGCCCGGCGAGATCGCGAAGATCGCGCTCGCGGTGTTCTTCGCCGGCTACCTCGTCACGGCGCGCGACTCGCTCTCGCTCGTCGGGCGACGCGTGCTCGGCCTGCAGCTGCCGCGCGCGCGCGACCTCGGGCCCATCCTCATCATCTGGGTCGCCGCGATGGGCGTCCTGATCTTCCAGCGCGACCTCGGCACGTCTCTGCTGTACTTCGGCCTCTTCGTCGTCATGATCTACGTCTCGACCGGCCGGCTCAGCTGGGTGCTCATCGGCCTCGGCCTCTTCCTCGGCGGCGCCGCCATCGCAAGCCGCACCCTCACCTACGTCGAGGGCCGCTTCGCCGCGTGGCTCGACTCGTTCAACCCCGAGGTGTACGACGCGCAGGGCGGCAGCTACCAGCTCGTGCAGGGCCTCTTCGGCATGGCCCACGGCGGGCTCGTCGGCCGTGGACTCGGCCGGGGCGACCCGACGATCACGCCGCTCGCCGAAAGCGACTACATCATCGCGAGCATCGGCGAAGAGCTCGGGCTCGTCGGCCTATTCGCCATCCTCGGCCTGTACCTGCTGTTCGTCGCGCGCGGGTTCCGCATCGGCTTCAACGGCACCGACGACTTCGGGCGCCTCCTCGCGGTCGGCCTCTCCTTCGTCATCGTCCTGCAGGTCTTCGTCGTCGTCGGCGGCGTGACCCGGGTCATCCCGCTGACGGGTCTCACGACGCCCTTCCTCGCCGCCGGCGGGTCCTCGCTCGTCGCCAACTGGATCATCGCCGCCCTCCTGCTGCGCCTCTCCGACGAAGTGCGGCACCAGCCGCGACTGGTGGTGGACGAATGAACAAGGAGCTCCGCCGCGTCAGCCTCGTCGCCCTCGCGATGTTCCTCGCCCTGTTCGTCTCGACGAGCGTCATCCAGGTGTTCGCCGTCGACGGACTCCGCGCCGACGGCCGCAACGCCCGCACCCTGTTCGAGAGCTACTCCGCCGAGCGCGGGCCGATCCTGATCGACGGCGCACCGATCGCCGAGTCGGTGCCGGTCGACACGCAGTACGAGTTCCTGCGCACCTACCTGCAGCCCGAGCTCTATGCCGCGATCACCGGATACTTCACCCTCAACCAGGGCAACACGGGCATCGAGGGCGAGCTCAACGACTTCCTCTCGGGTAGCGCGAACGAGCAGTTCCTCGACCAGCTCGGCGCGCTCGTCACGGGTCAGAGACCGCGCGGCGCGGCGGTCGAGCTCACCGTCGACCCCGTCGTGCAGCAGGCGGCGTGGGATGCCCTCGGCGACCAGCAGGGCTCGGTGGTCGCGATCGAGCCGGCGACTGGTCGCATCCTCGCCCTGGTCTCCAAACCTGCCTACGACCCCAACCGCCTGGCGGCGCACGACACGCAGGGCGTGCTCGCCGCCTACGAGGAGCTCATCAACAGCGCCGACGACCCGCTCGTGAATCGTGCGATCGCGGGCGACCTGTACTTCCCCGGCTCGGTGTTCAAGGTGCTCATGACGGCCGCCGCGATCGACAGCGGGGCGTTCGAGCCCGAGTCGGAGTTCCCGAACCCGCCGAGCCTCGAGCTGCCGAACTCCTCGAGCGTGATCTCGAACTCCGAGGGCGGCGCGTGCGGCGGCGGCGAGACCGTCACGCTCGCGACGGCGCTGCGCCTGAGCTGCAACATCCCCTTCGCCCAGCTCGGCCTCGAGCTCGGAGAGGGCACCATCGCCGACTACGCCGAGGCGTTCGGATTCGGCACGCGCGTGGAGATCCCCATGCGGTCGACGGCGAGCACCTTCCCGACCGGGCTCGACGACGCTCAACTCATGCTGTCGAGCTTCGGCCAGTACGACGTTCGCGTGACGCCGCTGCAGATCGCGATGATCAGCGCGGCCATCGCCAACGGCGGCAACCTCATGCAGCCGACGCTCGTCGAGCGGGTTATCGCCCCCGACCTCTCGATCGTCCAGGAGGACGAGCCCGTGCTGCTCAGCCAGCCCGTCAGCCGCGAGACGGCCTCGATCCTGACGCAGCTCATGGTCGACGGCGTCGCGAACGGAGCCGCGAGCAATGCCACAATTGAGGGCGTCGCGGTCGCCGGAAAGACGGGAACCGCCGAGAACGGCGGAGAGACCCCCTTCACCCTCTGGTTCACCGGGTTCGCCCCGGCTGATGACCCCCAGGTGGCCATCGCGGTCGTGGTCGAGAACGGCGGTGGCTTCGGCCAGACCGCCTTCGGAAACCGCGTCGCTGCTCCGATTGCGAAGACTGTGCTTGAGGCGGTGCTGAACAGATGAGACCCACGAGCGGGCTCACCTTCGGTGGGCGGTATCAGCTGCTCTCCCGGATCGCGATCGGCGGGATGGGCGAGGTGTGGCAGGCGACTGATCTGGTCATCGGCCGCACCGTCGCGATCAAGATCCTGAAAGACGAGTACCTGGGCGACCCGGGCTTCCTCGAGCGCTTCCGCGCCGAGGCCCGGCACGCCGCGCTCGTGAACCACGAGGGCATCGCCAACGTCTACGACTACGGCGAGGAGGAGGGCAGCGCCTTCCTCGTCATGGAGCTCGTGCCCGGCGAGGCACTCTCGACAGTGCTCGAGCGTGAGCGCGTGCTGTCGACCGACCAGGTGCTCGACATCGTCGCGCAGACCGCCTCAGCCCTGCACGCCGCCCACCAGGCCGGCCTCGTGCACCGCGACATCAAGCCGGGCAACCTGCTGATCACGCCAGACGGCCGTGTCAAGATCACCGACTTCGGCATCGCGCGCATCGCCGATCAGGTTCCGCTCACCGCGACCGGGCAGGTCATGGGAACGGTGCAGTACCTCTCGCCCGAGCAGGCGAGCGGTCACCCCGCCTCGCCGTCGACCGATGTCTACTCGCTCGGAATCGTCGCCTACGAAGCCCTCGCCGGGCGTCGCCCCTTCACGGGCGAGTCGCAGGTCGCGATCGCGATGTCGCACATCAACGATCAGGCCCCCGAGCTGCCCGTCACCGTTCCCGAACCGGTGCGCAACCTGGTCTTCTCCGCCATCGCGAAGAAGCCCGACCAAAGGCCCGCCTCCTCGCAGCACTTCGCCCGCGCGGCCCAGGCGCTTCGTCGCGGCGACGTCGCCGGCGCCACCGCGATCGTCGCCGGCATCGGCGGGGTCGTCGCGGCCGCCGCCGCGACGCGCGTGTTGCCGTCGGCCGCCGACGGCGCCACGCGCGTGATGCCGTCAACCGTCGGAGCAGCGGGCGCGACCACGACCACCGAGACGACCGACAACCGGCGCTCCCCCTGGACGTGGCCGCTCATCGCCCTCATCGGACTGCTGCTCGTGCTCATCGTGGGTGCTCTGATCGCGATCTTCGTCGCTCCCAACGACGAGGACCCGACCACGACCCCCACCCCGACGCCGACCCTTACGACGCCGAGCACCTCGCCCTCCGCGACCCCCACGCCGCAGGCGATCGTCATCAACGAGGAGGAGTGGGTCGGCCTCACGCGCACAGCGGTGGAGGACAAGATCGCCCAGCTCGGCCTCCGCCTCGACGCCGTCGATGGCAACATCGCCCCGAGCGGCGACCAGGTCGGTCTCTCGTACCGGGTGAACCCGCGCGGCGAGGTGCAGCCCGGCACGCTCATCACGGTGTACTTCTACACCGACATCCCGACCCCGCCGGCCCCGTCGAGCCTCGCGATCGACCCCGGCTCGGGGCCGTACCCCGGCGGGGAGGACGTCACCCTGAGCTGGCCGACCTACACCGGGTGCCCCGCCGGCTACACGCTCAGCAGCTACAACGTCACGATCGTCGGCGGCACGCCCGCGCAGGCGAACCCGCTGCCGGCCGGGGCCACGTCGCTCGTCGTGACGCTCGCCGACAGCGGCCAGCTGCGTGTGACGTACACGGCGCTCTGCGGCGACCTGCAATCGGAGCGCTCGGCCGAGCTCGCCGTGCCCATCACCCCGGCTCCTGTGCCGGTGCCGTCCGCGCCTCCTCCGCCCACCGAGGGCTGACTCCCGGCGCTCGCGGGTACGCCCCGTACACTGGGGGCCGACCGCACCAGGTGACAGCAAGGACTCCCCCAGCATGATCGACGGCACAGCTCAGGGCGCGCGCCTACTCGCGGGCCGGTACCAGCTGGGCTCCCTCATCGGTCGCGGCGGCATGTCCGACGTTCACATCGCGACGGATGCCCGGCTCGGCCGTCGCGTCGCCGTCAAGCTCCTGAAGTCCTCCCTCGCGAGCGACCCGGTTTTCCGCACCCGGTTCCGCCAGGAGGCGCAGGCCGCCGCCCGCATGGCCCATCCCACGATCGTCCGCGTCTTCGATGCGGGCGAGGAGTCGGTGACCGAGCCCGGCGGCGGCGAGACGATCTCCCCCTTCATCGTCATGGAGCACGTCGAGGGCCGCCTGCTCAAGGACGTCATCGCCGACGGCCCCATCGACCCCGCGGAGGCGACGCGCATCGTCGAGGGCGTGCTCACCGCGCTCGAGTACTCGCACCGCGCCGGCGTCGTGCACCGGGACATCAAGCCGGGCAACATCATGATCACGAACTCCGGCCAGGTGAAGGTCATGGACTTCGGCATCGCGCGCGCGGTCTCCGACTCCGCCGCCACCGTCGCCCAGACGAGCACCATCCTCGGCACGGCGCAGTACTTCTCGCCCGAGCAGGCGCGCGGCGAGACGGTCGACGCCCGCAGCGATCTGTATTCGACGGGCGTCGTACTGTTCGAGATGCTCACCGGGCGCGCGCCGTTCCGCGGCGACTCGCCCGTCGCCGTCGCCTACCAGCACGTGAGCGAGGCGCCCGTCGCTCCGAGCACGCTCGTGCCGTCGATCTCGCCCGCGCTCGACACCGTCGTGCTGCACGCTCTCGCGAAAGATCGCTTCGAGCGGTTCCAGACGGCCTCCGACTTCCGGGCGGATGTCGCTGCGGCCGCCGCCGGCCAGGTCCCGCCGAAACGTGTCGACACCACCAGCGACGTCACCTCCACCCTCTTCGGCGTCAACCCGCGGACGACTGCCGGCACGGAGGCCGCCATGCGGCAGCTGAGCGTCGACGACGACGAGCGCCGCAACCGCACGCAGAGCAGGCCCCCCGTCGCGTGGATCTGGGCCGGCATCGCCGTGCTCGCCGTCGTCGTGGCCTCGGTTCTGTTCTGGGCCTTCAATCTCGAACGCACGCAGCTCGCCCCCTCGATCTCGGTGACGGTGGCGGATGTCGCCGGCCAGGCGTATGAGGACGGCGCGCAGCGCCTCATCGACGACGGCCTCACCCCCAACCCGTTCCGCGAGGCGAGCGCCGACGTTCCCGAGGGCGACATCCTCCGCACCGTTCCCGCCGCCGGCGTCACGGTGTCGCCCGGGCAGGAGGTGCGCGTCTACGTCTCCACCGGCCCGCCCACCGTTCAGATCCCCAATATCGATCGACTGGCGCTCGCCGACGCTCAGGCCGCGATCGAGGCTGCGGGGCTTCGGGTCGGGACGATCTCAGCGGAGAACTCGCCGAACATCCGCAAGGACATCGTCATCCGCACCGACCCCGCGGTCGGGGCTGAGGTTCGAGAAGGCGACACGATCGCGATCGTCATCTCGTCGGGCCTCATCACCGTTCCCGACGTGCGGAACCTCCCCGTCGGCGACGCGACAGCACAGCTGAGCCCGCTGCAGCTGCAGATCCGCGTTCAGGGGAACAACGGCTGCTCCGGCGGGCTCGTCACGAACCAGTCGCTCGCGCCGGGCGACCAGCCGCAGAACTCGGAGATCACGCTGACCTGGTGCTCGGGCGTCGCGGGCGGATCGACGGGGGAGACCACCGAGACGGGCGACTCGAGCGGACCCGGCAACGGCAACGGCGGGAACGGCTGAGCGTCAGCTCGTGCGCACGCTCGGCGAGACCAGCGGGCTGAGGGTCGCCGCCGTCTCACGCGCGCCGGGGAGCCCTGCGTCGGCGAGCCAGTTGCCGAGCATCCGGTAGCCGCCCTCGGTGAGCACCGACTCGGGATGGAACTGCACGCCCACCACCGGGGCGTCTCGGTGCCGCAGCGCCATGATGACGCCACCGGACGTGCGCGCAGTGACCTCGAGCTCGTCGGGCACGGTGCCGTCGACGACCGCGAGCGAGTGGTACCGCGTCGCGCGGAACGGCTGCGGCACGTCGACGAAGAGCGAGCTGTCGTCGTGCTCGATCATCGAGGTTTTGCCGTGCATGAGCTCCTCGGCATGGGTGACCGTCGCGCCGAGGGCTTCGGCGATCGCCTGGTGGCCGAGGCATACGC
>NZ_JACGWX010000005.1 GCF_014137945.1 Microcella alkalica | reverse complement strand
TCGCATCGCGCACCCGCAGAACCGAAGGGCGCCCCGCACGGGGCGCCCTTCGGCGTTCCGCGCCGACGCGACCGAAGCGGCGGCGCGGTAGAGAGTCCAGTGGAGCCTAGGGGAATCGAACCCCTGACCTCCTGCTTGCAAAGCAGGCGCTCTACCAATTGAGCTAAGGCCCCCGACCGCAGACGTTGCTGGCCGCTACCAGGTTAGCGACCGCGAACGCTGAAGCGAAACGCGGCCGGAGACGACGAAGGCCCCGTCTGGACGGGGCCCGATCGCGTGGGGATACGAGGACTTGAACCTCGGACCTCTTCGTTATCAGCGAAGCGCTCTAACCGCCTGAGCTATATCCCCGGGAGACCGGATATGACTGTACACGACCCGATCACCTTCCCCGAAATCGGGGCGGATGCTGGCTTCTCAGTTGTTCGTGAAGCCCACGAGCAGCCCACCGGTGAACTTCACCGAGAGGTTGTAGAGCAGTGCGCTGATGGCTCCGAGCGCCGTTCCGCCGACGACGTTGAGCACGCCGACGATGATCGCGAAGAGCATCACCTGGCTCAGCGACAGGATCGACGCGAGGCTCGTCGCGTCGTCGCCCAGAATGTCGGCGAAGACCGAGTCGATGTCCTCGATGATGCCGATCGACTGCATGACGAGCCAGATGAAGAACGTGGCGACGAGGAAGACGATCGCGCCGCACAGCGCGATCAGGAACGACAGCTTCACCGCCGACCAGAAGTCGATGTAGACGAGCTTCAGGCGGACCTGCTTGGTGGGGGTGGATCGCTGCGACTTGCGCTGCAGCTTCTCGGCGACCGTGCTCACAGGGTGTCTTCCTTACTTCCCGGCCTGGGCCGCGGGTGCGGTCTCGGATCCGTCGGGGGCGGAGTCGTTGTCGAGTTCCGCCGTGTCGGCGTCTGATTCTTCCAGGTTTCGCTCGCTGTTGCGCGCGATCGCGATGATGCGGTCGTCGTCGTCAGGTCGCGCGAAGACGACGCCCATGGTGTCGCGGCCCTTCGCAGGCACCTCCGACACGGCCGAGCGGACGACCTTGCCCCCCGCGAGCACGACGAGCACCTCGTCATCCTCCGCCACGATGATGCCGCCGGCGAGCCCGCCCCGGTCGTCGTTGAGCTTGGCGACCTTGATTCCGAGGCCGCCGCGGCCCTGCACGCGGTACTGGTCGACCGCGGTGCGCTTGGCGTATCCTCCCTCGGTGACGACGAAGACGTAGCCGTCGTCGTGGACCACGGATGCCGACAGAAGGTGATCGCCGGCCCGGAAGCTCATGCCGCGCACGCCCGACGTCGAGCGGCCCATGGGCCGCAACGCCGAGTCGCTCGCCGTGAAGCGCACCGACATGCCGCCGCGCGAGATGAGGAGGATGTCGCTCTCCTCCTCGGCGAGCATCGCCGAGACGAGCTCGTCGCCGTCGCGGAGGTTGATCGCGATGATGCCGCCCGAGCGGTTCGTGTCGTATTCGGTGAGCGCCGTCTTCTTCACAAGGCCGTTGCGGGTGGCGAGCACGAGGAACTCCGCCGCGGCGTAGTCGCGGATGTCGAGGATCTGCGCGATCTCCTCTCCCGGCTGGAGGGCGAGCAGGTTGGCGACGTGCTGGCCCTTGGCGTCGCGGCCCGCCTCCTGGATCTCGTATGTCTTGAGCCGGTAGACCCGGCCGGTGGTGGTGAAGAACAGCAGCCAGTGGTGGGTCGTCGTGACGAAGAAGTGCTCGACGACGTCGTCGGCTCGCAACTGCGCGCCCTTCACTCCCTTGCCGCCGCGGTGCTGCGAGCGGTAGTTGTCGCTGCGGGTGCGCTTGATGTATCCGCCGCGGGTGACGGTCACGACCATCTCCTCCTCGGGAATGAGGTCCTCCACGCTCATGTCGCCGTCGAAGCCGAACATGATCTCGGTGCGGCGGTCGTCGCCGTACTTGTCGACGATCTCGGTGAGCTCGTCGCCGACGATCGAACGCTGACGAGCCGGGCTCGCGAGGATCCCCTGGTAGTCGGCGATGAGCCGCTCGAGCTCCTCCGCCTGCTCCTGGATCTTCTGCCGCTCGAGCGCCGCGAGGCGCCGCAGCTGGAGGTTGAGGATGGCCGTGGCCTGAAGCTCGTCGACGACGAGGAGCTGCATGAGCCCTTCGCGAGCCTCCTCCACCGTGGGCGAGCGGCGGATGAGTGCGATGACTTCGTCAAGAGCATCCAGCGCCTTGAGGTAGCCGCGCAGGATGTGGGCGTCCGCTTCCGCCTTCTTCAGACGGAAGGCGGTGCGCCGAACGATGACCTCGATCTGGTGCGCCACCCAGTAGGTGATGAACCCGTCGATCGGCAGGGTGCGGGGAACGCCGTCGACGATCGCGAGCATGTTGGCGCCGAAGTTGTCCTGCAGCTGCGTGTGCTTGTAGAGGTTGTTGAGCACGACCTTCGCGACCGCGTCGCGCTTGAGCACGATCACGAGACGCTGACCGGTGCGGCCCGACGACTCGTCGCGGATGTCAGCGATGCCGCCGAGCTTGCCTTCCTTGACGAGGTCGGCGATCTTGATCGCGAGGTTGTCGGGGTTCACCTGGTACGGCAGCTCGGTGATGACGAGGCACGTGCGGTTCTGGATCTCCTCGACCGTCACGACCGCGCGCATCGTGATGGAGCCGCGGCCGGTGCGGTAGGCGTCGTGGATGCCCTTGACGCCGAGGATCTGCGCGCCGGTCGGGAAGTCGGGCCCCTTCACGCGCTGCATGATCGCGTCGAGCAGCGTCTCGCGGTCGGCCTCGGGGTTCTCGAGATGCCAGAGGGCCGCTGAGGCGACCTCGCGCAGGTTATGGGGCGGGATGTTCGTGGCCATGCCGACCGCGATGCCGACCGATCCGTTGACGAGCAGGTTCGGGAAGCGCGATGGCAGGATCGCCGGTTCCTGTGTGCGCCCGTCGTAGTTGTCCTGGAAGTCGACGGTGTCCTCGTCGATGTCGCGGACCATCTCCATCGCGAGCGGCGCCATCTTGGTCTCGGTGTACCGAGGGGCGGCCGCGCCGTCGTTGCCGGGCGAGCCGAAGTTTCCCTGGCCCGCGGCGAGCGGGTAGCGCATCGACCACGGCTGCACGAGGCGGACGAGGGCGTCGTAGATGGCGGTGTCGCCGTGCGGGTGGAACTGGCCCATGACGTCGCCGACGACGCGCGAGCACTTCGAGAACGCCTTGTCTGGTCGGTATCCGCCGTCGTACATGGCGTACAGCACGCGGCGGTGCACGGGCTTGAGGCCGTCGCGCACGTCGGGCAGCGCGCGCCCGACGATGACGCTCATCGCGTAGTCGAGGTACGAGCGCTGCATCTCGAGCTGCAGATCGACCTGATTGACGCGGCCTCCGGGGCCAGGGCCTGCGTCGTCGACGTCGGTGATGTCGTCGGCCATGGTGTCAGTCCTTCGGTGTGTGTTCAGTCGTGCGGGTGGGCAGCGCGGGGGTGCGGATGCTCGATCAGATGTCGAGGAACCGCACATCCTTCGCGTTCTGCTGGATGAAGTGTCGGCGCGACTCGACGTCCTCGCCCATGAGGGTGGAGAAGACCGAGTCGGCGACCGCGGCGTCCTCGAGCGTCACCTGCAGCAGGGTGCGCGTCTCCGGGTTCATCGTGGTGTCCCACAGCTCCTGGTGGTTCATCTCGCCGAGACCCTTGTAGCGCTGCACCCCGTTGTCCTTGGGGATGCGCTTTCCGGAGGCGATGCCCGCTTCCAGCAGTGCGTCGCGCTCGCGATCGCTGTAGACGTACTCGTGGTCGGAGTTCGTCCACTTCAATCGGTAGAGCGGAGGCTGCGCGAGGTACACGTAGCCGAGATCGATGAGCGGCCGCATGTAGCGGAACAGCAGTGTGAGCAGGAGCGTCGTGATGTGCTGGCCGTCGACGTCGGCATCGGCCATGAGCACGATCTTGTGGTACCGCACCCGGTCGGGGCTGAAGTCCTCGCCGATGCCGGCGCCGAACGCCGTGATCATCGCCTGCACCTCGGCGTTGCCGAGCGCGCGATCGAGACGCGCCTTCTCGACGTTGAGGATCTTGCCGCGCAGCGGCAAAATCGCCTGCGTCTCGGGGTTGCGCCCCTGCACGGCCGAGCCGCCGGCCGAGTCGCCCTCGACGATGAAGATCTCGGAGAGCGACGGATCCTTCGACTGGCAGTCCTTGAGCTTGCCCGGCATGCCGCCCGACTCGAGCAGGCCCTTGCGTCGAGTCTGCTCGCGCGCCTTGCGGGCAGCGAGGCGCGCGGCTGCGGCCTGCAGCGCCTTGCGGATGACGTCCTTCGCCTGCACCGGATTGCGCTCGAACCAGTCGGAGAGGTGCTCGCCGGCGACCTTCTGCACGAAGGACTTCGCCTCGGTGTTGCCGAGTTTTGTCTTGGTCTGGCCCTCGAACTGCGGCTCGCCGAGCTTGATCGAGATGACCGCGGTGAGGCCTTCGCGCACGTCGTCGCCGGAGAGGTTCTCGTCCTTCTCCTTGATGAGACCCTTCTCGCGGGCGTAACGGTTGACGAGCGTCGTCAGCGCCGCCCGGAAACCCTCCTCGTGCGTGCCGCCCTCGTGGGTGTTGATCGTATTGGCGTAGGTGTGCACCGACTCCGAGTAGGCGTTCGTCCACTGCATGGCGACCTCGAGCGCGATGCGGCGCTCGGTGTCCTCCGATTCGAAGCTGATGATCTCGGGGTGGACGACCTCGATCTTCTTCGCCGAGTTCAGGAACTCGACGTAGTCGACGAGGCCTTTCTCGTACAGGAACTCCTCGTGCCGCGGCGCCGTGCTCACACCCTCGCCGGTGTCGGCAGTGTGATCGGGCTGGCGCTCGTCCGTGATCGCGATGCGCAGACCCTTGTTGAGGAAGGCCATCTGCTGGAACCGAGTCCGGAGGGTGTCGTAGTCGAAGTCGACGGTCTCGAAGATGTCGTCGTTCGGCCAGAAGGTGATGGTCGTGCCGTTCGACGTCGAGGCCTCGCCCCTCGCGAGCGGGGCATCCGGAACCCCGTTCTGGTAGCTCTGCCGGTACACGTTGCCCTGGCGACGCACCTCGACCTCGAGCTTCGTCGACAGCGCGTTGACGACCGAGCTGCCGACGCCGTGGAGGCCGCCGGAGACCGCGTAGCCCCCGCCGCCGAACTTGCCACCGGCGTGCAGGATGGTCAGGACGACCTCGACGGTCGACTTCTTCTCGACGGGGTGGATGTCGACGGGGATGCCACGGCCGTTGTCGACGACGCGCACGCCGCCGTCGCGGAGGATCGTGACATCGATGGTGTCGCAGAAGCCGGCGAGGGCCTCGTCGACGGAGTTGTCGACGATCTCGTACACGAGGTGGTGGAGGCCGCGCGGCCCTGTTGAGCCGATGTACATGCCCGGCCGCTTGCGGACCGCCTCGAGCCCTTCGAGAACCTGGATGTGGCTCGCGCCGTACGCCTCATCCGAGGCAGGGGTGGAGGGGGTGGTGGCCATAGGGGATTGCGCTCCTGCCGAGTAGACCGATCGTGCTGGCACGGGCTCAAGAAATGGCCCCGCCGCGACGTGACAATCCTAGCAAAATTACGGCTCTCAGCGGGCTTCTACCGGGCCTCAGGCGCGATTTCTGGATGCTGGCGGTGTGATTCGCTTTCTCACCCGTAGGTGTCGCGTGGACCGCGGCCGGGGATCGACCGCGGGCCGCGCTTCCAGCTCGGCGCTCCCGGCCCGTCGAATCGGATGGACGTCACGCCCGCGTCCGGGTAGCGGCGGAGGATCGAGGTCAGGATCTCGGCCCGCATGAGCCGCAGTTGCGTGGCCCAGGCGGTCGAATCGCACTGCACCGTGAGCACCTCATCCTCGATGCCCACGGGTGTCGAGTGCGCGGCGGTGTCCTCTCCCACGAGCTCCGGCCACGACAGCAGCAGCTCGCCCCTCGCGAGCGGTGACGTCCATCCCATGCGCGCGCTCATCGAGTCGATGACGTCACCGAGGCCCGACGGCTCGCGGCCGGTTCCGAACGGCACGGATGCCCCCCTCACGACCGTCGACCGCTTGCGTGCGTCGCCCGATCGCTTCGCCGGGTCGCCCATGAGCCGGCGCAGTCGCAGGTACACGGCCGCCGCCTCCGACTCGGGCTGCTCGCGGGCCGGCATCAGGCCTCGCTCTCGGGCGGGGCGGTGGGTTCCGTCGCGTCGTCCTCCACGACGGCGCCCCCGGCGATCCGCACCGTCGTCGCCCGCAGCCGATCGGGCACATCTCCCCCGACCGCCGCGGTGATGAGCACCTGCTCGAACCCCTGCACGGCGTCGGCGAGGCGCTCACGACGACCCTCGTCGAGCTCGGCGAATACATCGTCGAGCACGAGGACCGGGTCGCCGGCGACGGAGTCCGCCCGCAGCACGTGCGCCGAGGCCAGCTTGAGCGCGAGCGCGTACGACCAGCTCTCGCCGTGACTGGCGTAGCCGCGCGCGGGGAGCCCGTTGAGCTCGAGCACGAGCTCATCGCGGTGCGGGCCGACGAGCGTGACCGCGCGCTCGAGCTCGGCGCGACGGCGCTCGGCGAGCACGGCGCGGAATCGCTCGCGCGTGACCTCGGGGTCGAGCGGGGCATGCGCCGTCTCGTCGTCGAGATGCGGGTCGGCAGCGTCGCCCTCGATCGAGTGCTGCAGACCCAGTCGTGTGCGGTGATCATCGCCTGCGACGGCCCGGTACGCAGCGGCCACGTGCGGTCGAAGAGCGGCGACGAGCTGCCAGCGGGCGACCATGAGCTCGGTGCCGAGCTCGACGAGTCGGTCGTCCCACACGTCGAGAGTCGTGAGCGCGTCGGCGGGAACGCGGGAGGCCCGCGCCGACTTGAGCAGCGTGTTCCGCTGGCGGAGCACACGCTCGTAGTCGGCGATTACACCGGAGAATCGTGGATTCCGCTGCACCACGAGCGTGTCGAGGAACGCGCGGCGGCCTCCGGGCTCCCCGCGGACGAGTGCGAGATCCTCGGGGGCGAACAGCACGCTGGAGAAATAGCGGGGCAGCTCGCGGACGCGGATCGCCCCACGATTGACCTGCGCCTTGTTCGCGCCCGTACGATTCAGCTGGAACTCGATGACGAGCGCACGGTCGTCGTGCTGGACGCGCATCCGCACGATCGCCGACTCGGCGCCGAACCGGATGAGCGCCTGATCAGTGGAGACACGGTGGCTCGAGACCGTGCTCGCGTATCCGATCGCCTCGACGAGGTTGGTCTTGCCCTGCCCGTTGCGACCGACGAAGAGCACCGGGCCCGGGGCGATCTCGACCTCGGCGCGCGCGTAGTTGCGGAAGTCCGCGAGCGAAAGGTGGGTGACGTGCACGCCGACCGCGCTAGCGCAACAGCAGGTTGGGCTGCAGCAGATAGCGGTAGTTGTCGGCGCCCGGCTGGTCCTTCGACGACTGACTCGTGATGAGCACGGGGCCCGGCTTGTTCGGATTGTCGGTCTTGGTGAACGAGATGCGCACGAACTCGCTGTGCACGGCCGCGAGACCGTCGATGAGGAACTGCGGCTTGAGCGAGACGACGGTATCACCGCCGACCAGGTGGGCATCGATTGTCTCGGAGGCCTGGGCGTTCTCGCTGCCGATCGCCTCGAGAGTGAGGCCATCGACCGAGAAGCTGTAGCGAAGCGCGGCGTCGCGCTCGAGAACGAGGGCCACGCGACGGGTCGCCTCGATGAGCTCGGCGGTGCTCATCACCGCATAGTTGTCGACCGTCTCCGGGAAGAGTCGCTTCACGGGCGGGAAATTGCCCTTGATGAGCAGCGACGTGACGGTCTTCTTGTCGGCCGAGAACGCGATGAGCTCGCGGTCGCCCCCGGTGACGATGGTGACCTCGATCTGCGCCGAGTGGCCGAAGATCTTGCCGAGCTCGGAGAGCGTGCGGGCGGGCACGAGCGCCGTGACGCCCTCGGCGACGGCCGACGACTCCCAGTCGATCTCGCGGACGGCGACCCGGTAGCGATCGGTCGCGACGAGCGAGAGACGGTTCTCGGCGATCTCGAGCTGCACACCGGTGATGACGGGCGTGACGTCGTCGCGCGACGCTGCCACTGAGACCTGGCCGACGGCGTCGGAGAACGCGTCGCCCGGCAGGATGCCGGCGGGGCCGTCGACGACGGGGAGGCTCGGGTACTCCTCGACAGGCATGCTCGAGAGCGTGAAGCGCGCAGAACCGCAGCGGACGGCGATCTTGTTGTTCTCCGTCGTGAACTGGACGGGAGCGTTCGGGAGGCGCGAGGCGATCTCCGACAGCAACCGGCCCGACACCAGGACGGTTCCATCCTCCTCGATGTCCGCGGAGATCGCGGTCTGCGCGGAGACTTCATAGTCGAACGACGAGAGGGTGAGCGTGTTGCCCTCGGCCCGCAAAAGGACCCCGCTGAGGATCGGGAGGGTGGTGCGTTGAGGGAGCAGTTTCACGGCGAACGACACGGCATCGGCGAAGACGTCGCGATTGACCTGGAACTTCACGGGCTCCCTCTCGGTCGTGAATGCTGCGGATGCTGCTGCCCCGGTTGCGGGGGCTTCAATACTGGCACAGGGCTGATGCGGTGCGAACAGCCCGGATTCCTGTCGTTCCGGGCCAGGAAGGGTTATCACCCTCTCTCATCGATTAAGAAGAAGGATTAACAGCGTTAACCGCTGTGCACAGTGTGGATAACTCCGTGGGAAACCCAGAATCAGGCCGAACGACAGTCGTGTGATTTGTGGATGAGTCGCCTCGAAGGTCGTGAAGCGCAGGGGAGCGATCTGCGGGCGTCGTCATCGCCGCTCACACGTTCTCGCCCGCCATCCACAATCCGTGTGCGCGTGTCAGCACAGTTATCCACAAGCTGTCCCCAGTGTGCGAAAACCCCTCCGAACCTGGCAATGGCCTGTGGGAGGACACAAGAACGGCCCGGGCGCAGGCCCGGGCCGCGTCCCGATCTGGCTGCTCTGACGCGCAGATAAAGAGGAATCAGGTCAGCTGTAGCGGTGGTTCTGCTTGATGCGGCTCGTGAGCTCGGTGACCTGGTTGTAGATCGAGCGTCGCTCCTTCATGAGCTCGCTGATCTTCTTGTTGGCGTACATGACGGTCGTGTGATCGCGGTTGCCGAACAGCTGGCCGATCTTCGGCAGCGAGAGATTCGTGAGCTCGCGGCACAGATACATCGCGATCTGCCTGGCCGTCGCCACCGCTTGCGAGCGCGACGAGCCGTAGAGGTCGTCGACCGTGAGCTTGAAGTAGGCGGCTGTGTGATTGATGATGTCGACCGGCGCGATGACGTTGTCCTCGTCGAGCGTGATTAGGTCCTTGAGTACCGTCTGCACGAGCTGCATGTCGACGGGCGTGCGATTGAGGTTCGCGAACGCCGTCACGCGGATGAGGGTGCCCTCGAGCTCGCGGATGTTGCTCGACACCTTGGAAGCGATGTACTCGAGCACGTCGTCACGCACCTGGAGGCGGTCGTTCTGCGCCTTCTTGCGGAGGATCGCGATGCGCGTCTCGAGGTCGGGGGCCTGGACGTCGGTGATGAGGCCCCACTCGAAGCGGCTGCGCATCCTGTCCTCGAAGCCTGTGAGGTGCTTCGGTGGCAGGTCGCTCGTGATGACGACCTGCTTGTTGTGGTCGTGCAGCGTGTTGAAGGTGTGGAAGAAGGCCTCCTGCGTCGAGTCCTTGCCCTGCAGGAACTGGATGTCGTCGATCAGCAGGATGTCGATCTCCCGGTAGCGCGACTGGAACAGGCTCGCGCGGTTGTTCGCGATCGAGTTGATGAAGTCGTTCGTGAACTCCTCGCTCGAGACGTACCGGACGCGGATGCCCGGGTAGAGGCTCTCCGCGTAGTGGCCGATGGCGTGGAGGAGGTGAGTCTTGCCGAGACCGGACTCGCCGTAGACGAAGAGCGGGTTGTAGGCCTTCGCCGGCGCTTCGGCAACGGCGACGGCAGCGGCGTGGGCGAAGCGGTTGGAGCCGCCGATGACGAAGTTGTCGAAGCTGTACTTGGGGTTGAGGCGGCTGTCGCTGCGTCGGTCGCTCGCGTTCACTGGAGTCGAGGTCTGCGGCTGCTCGATGTACGGCGTCGGCTCGATCTTCTCGACGGGGGCGTCGAAACCGTCGTTCTGGATCTCGGGGTTCACGACGATCGCGAAGCTCGTGACGGTCTCTCCGGCGACGCTCGACAGCGCGTTGAGGAGGGGTAGGCGGATCCGCTGCTCGAGCATGCCGCGCGTCAGTTCGTTCGGCACCTCCAGGTAGAGGGTGCCGGCCATGATGCCTCGCGGCTCGACGAGGTTGATGAACCCGTGCAGCTGCGGAGTGATGCGCTCATCCGCAGTGAGGACGCTCTGCACCGAGTTCCACAGCTCGACGGTGGAATCGGGCTCATCCGTCATCGCTGGACTCCTCGGGGGTGAGTGGCACCGGTATCAGCGGCAGCACGGTTCACCGCGGCGCGCCATAGCCCCCCACTGTAGACGGGAGCGGCGCGTCGTTACCAATGGTCTGCGCCGACGGTGGTGATAATGCGCGGGCCGACTCGCGCGGTTTGACCGCGGGCCCCCGCCACCGTACTGTTAACCGGTTGACTTCTGTCCGGGTCGGTTCTGCGATGTCCGGGCACCGCCCGTCGTCGCCGCCCTGCAGTGGCCGAGGAGATAACCATGAGCAAGCGCACGTTCCAGCCCAACAACCGCCGTCGCGCCAAGGTGCACGGCTTCCGCCTGCGCATGCGCACCCGCGCCGGACGCGCCATCCTGGCCGCGCGTCGCCGCAAGGGTCGCACCGAGCTCTCGGCCTAAGACTCCCCGGTGCTCGGGCGGGCTCATCGGGTCACACGCCCGGACGATTTTCGCGCCGCAGTGCGAAAAGGTCGTCGCGCCACCGCCGAGCATGCCGTGTTCCACCGGCTGCGCTCCCCATCTGCCGACGGACCCCGTTTCGGGGTCATTGTCTCCAAGCAGGTCGGGAGCGCTGTCGTTCGCAACCGGGTCAGACGGCGCATCCAGGCCGTCTGCGCGATGGCGATCACGGACATTCCCGTTCCTGCCACGGATCTCATCGTGATCCGGGCACTCCCAGGAGCGGGCGAGATCGACTGGGATACCCTGCGGGCTGAGATCGACGGCGGCGTTCGACGGGTGGTGACGGCATGATGGTGCTGCGGAGCAGTGCGCTCCAGACCATCGCGCTCCTGCCCAGGAACCTCGTCATCGTGCTCCTCCGGGGCTACCGCGCCGTCATCTCCCCGCTCTACGGGGATGTCTGCCGCTACTACCCGAGCTGCTCGGCCTACGCCCTCGGTGCCGTGCAGGAGCATGGTGTCACCCGAGGCGGCTGGCTCGCCGCCCGCCGACTGGCGCGCTGCCACCCGTGGGCCGAAGGCGGCATCGACGACGTACCCGTCCACGAGCACTCCCCCTACCGCCGCACGCGGTTCGGCTTCGTGGCCTCTCAGAGAAAGGGATAATTCCCGTCATGGACTTCTTCAGCCTCATCCTGTGGCCCATCAAGTGGGTCATCGAGGCGATCCTCGTCGGCTGGCACTCGCTCCTCATGCTCGCGGGCATGGATGCCGCCTCCGGCGTGACCTGGGTGCTGTCGATCACGGGCCTCGTGGTCGTCATCCGCGCACTCCTCATTCCCATCTTCGTGCGCCAGATCAAGAGCCAGCGGCGGATGATGGAGATCGCCCCGCAGCTGAAGAAGATTCAGGACAAGTACAAGGGCAAGCGCGATCAGTTCTCCCGTGAGGCCATGTCGCGCGAGACGATGGCCCTCTACAAGCGCACGGGCACCAACCCGCTGTCGTCCTGCCTCCCGCTGCTGCTGCAGATGCCGATCTTCCTGAGCCTCTTCTACGTGCTGAGTGACGCGTACGCCGGCAAGCCGGGAGTCGGGCTCCTGAACGAGCAGCTCTCCCGCCAGTTCGGCGACGCCGAGCTTCTCGGTCTCGCGCCGCTCGGGTCGTCGATGATCACCTCCGACGGCAACGTCTGGGTCATCGTCATCGCGTCGATCCTCGTCGTGCTCATGACGGCCTCGCAGTTCATCACCCAGCTGCAGATCATGTCGAAGAACCAGTCGCCGGAGATGAAGGCGTCTCCGATGTACAAGCAGCAGCGCATCCTGCTGTACCTGCTCCCCCTCGTCTTCGCGTTCTCCGGTTTCGCGTTCCCGCTCGGCGTGATGTTCTACTGGTTCGTCTCCAACCTCTGGACGATGGTGCAGCAGTTCATCGTCATCCGGAACATGCCGACGCCCGGCTCCGAGGCGGCCCTCGCGCGCGAGGCGCGGATGGCCAAGAAGCGGCAGCGCCGCGGCCTGCCGACCATTGTCGAGGACGTGCCGGAACCGTCGGTCGAGGAACACAAGAAGACTCAGCGCCAGCAGCCGGTCGGCAAGAACCGTGCGAAGAAGAAGACGGGTAAATGACCATGACCGATGTGACCGAGCACGAGGCTGCGCAGACCGAGCCGAGCGCGCAGGCGCTCCTCGACGAGGGCGACGCCGCCGCTGACTACCTGGAGGAGCTTCTCGACCTCGCCGACCTCGACGGCGACCTCGAGATCGAGTCCCGCGCCGGCCGCGTCTACCTCTCGGTCGAGTCCGAGAACGCGGATGACCTGCGCCTGCTCTCGAAGCCCGATGTCGTCGCGGCCCTCCAGGAACTCACCCGGCTCGCGGTGCACGCGCGCACCGGGGTGTTCTCGCGACTGATTCTGGACATCGGCGGATCGCGCGACGCGCGGGCCCAGGAGCTCTCGCTCCTCGTGGATCGAGCCGTCGAGCGCCTCGAAGCCGGTGCCTCCTCGGCCGCCCTGCCCCCGATGTCGAGCTACGAGCGCAAGCTCGTCCACGACCTCGTGGCTGATCGCGGCTTTACCTCCGAGTCCGAGGGCGAGGGCGCCGACCGTCACACGGTTCTCCGTCGCGCCTGACCGCTTCGTTTCACGTGAAACATCACGACGGCACTCCCCCGCCAGCGGACGGGCCCGCCACAGTGCACGCCGCGTTCGGTGACGACCGGCGTTCCGATCGGGCTGACGACCCCAGCGGCGCAGCACCGACCACGACAGGCGATCCGCTGAAGAGCCTCGAGGTCGAGCCGGAGTCGGCCGCGACGATCTTCGGCGACCGAATCGAGCTGGGCCGGCGATTCACGCGGGATCTGGCGCTGCACGGCGAACTGCTCGGACTCATCGGCCCCCTCGAGCTCCCCCGCCTCTGGACGCGGCACGTCCTCAACTCCGCCGTCCTCGCGCCCCTCATCCTGCCGGGGGCGCGGGTCGGCGACATCGGCAGCGGTGCCGGTCTGCCCGGTCTGGTGCTCGCAATCGCACGCCCGGATGCTCACTTCGTGCTCATCGAGCCCATGGAGCGCCGCTGCGAGTGGCTCCATGCCGAGGCGGACCGCCTCGGTCTCGACAACGTGACCGTGCTGCGTGCGCGGGCTGAGGACGCCTTCTCGGTCGCGCCTCTCGACCAGGTCACGGCGCGAGCCGTCAGCGCACTGCGCACCCTTATCCCTCTGGCGGCTCCGCTCGTCCGGCGTGGCGGCGAGCTCATCGTTCTCAAGGGTGCTCGCGTGCAGGATGAGGTCGAGGCGGCGCGGAAGCAGATCGCCAAGTATCGACTGTCCGCGATCGAGGTAGTCGAGCTTGGTCGTGGGCTCGTCCCCGAAGCGACCCGGGTCTTTCGGGCTACAGTGGACGCAGCATCCTGAACCCCTCCGATCGAGCTCGATCGATCGAGAGCGGGTGGCAGCGGGTGCCACCGACGGGCGTCGATTCGGCGCCCGTTTCACGTGAAACATCGACTCGGGAGGCGCTCCGATGACGTCGAGCGGCAGCTACGACGAGTCCACTCCCCTCGCTCGGGAGATCGCGGACATCACGCGTCGGCGGATGGCCCTGCAGCAGAGGGATCTGCCGCTGCCCGCCGCGCCCCGCGTGCTTACGGTGTCGAACCAGAAGGGCGGCGTGGGCAAGACCACCACGACCGTCAACCTCGCGGCGGCTCTCGCGCGCTCCGGCGCCCGCGTTCTCGTGATCGACCTGGACCCCCAGGGCAACGCTTCGACCGCGCTGGGCGTCGAGCACCGCGCAGACACTCCCAGCGTCTACGACGTGATCGTCGGCGAGGCCGAGATGGACGACGTCGTCCAGAAGAGCCCGGAGTTCGAACACCTCTACTGCGTCCCTGCCACGATCCACCTCGCCGGAGCTGAGATCGAGCTGGTATCGCTGGTCGCTCGCGAACAGCGCCTGCGCACCGCTCTCGACACGTACCTCCAGGAGGTCGACGAGCCCGTTCACTACGTCTTCATCGACTGCCCGCCGTCGCTGGGCCTCCTCACCATCAACGCGTTCGTCGCCGCGCGCGAGGTGCTCATCCCGATCCAGTGCGAGTACTACGCGCTCGAAGGGCTCAGTCAGCTCCTGAACTCGATCAAGCTCATCGAGAAGCACCTCAACCCCGACCTCCGGGTGTCGACGATTCTCATGACGATGTACGACGGCCGCACGAACCTCGCGCAGCAGGTCGTCGCCGACGTGCGCGAGCACTTCCCCGACCTCGTGCTCTCCACGCTCATCCCGCGCTCCGTGCGCATCAGCGAGGCCCCGTCGTTCGGGCAGAGCGTCATCAGCTACGACCAGTCCTCCGCCGGCTCGCTCTCCTACCTCGAGGCCGCCGCGGAGATCGCTCAGAGAGGAGCGCAGCAGTAATGGCCACCAAGCGCACAGGACTGGGGCGCGGCATCGGCGCGCTCATCCCCATGAGCGACGGCGATCGCGATCGCCCCGTCGACGTGTTCTTCCCTGCGCCGGCGGGCGCCGGTGAGCTCGCCGCGGTGCCGGGCGCCCGTCTTGCGGCGATCGCGCCGAGCGACATCGTGCCGAACCCGCAGCAGCCGCGGACGGAGTTCCGGGAGGAGGAGCTCGCCGAGCTCGTGCACTCCGTGCGCGAGTTCGGGGTGCTGCAGCCCATCGTCGTCCGCGAGCGCGCGGGCGCGGGTCAGGGCGAGCCGCAGTACGAGCTCATCATGGGCGAGCGCCGGCTCCGGGCATCCACCCTCGCCGGCCTGGAGACGATCCCCGCGATCGTGCGCAACACTGCCGATGAGGACATGCTGCGGGATGCCCTCCTCGAGAATCTCCATCGGGCTCAGCTGAACCCGCTGGAGGAGGCGAGCGCCTACCAGCAGCTGCTCGAGGACTTCGGCATCACGCAGGAGCGCCTCGCGGAGCGACTCGGCCGCTCGCGCCCGCAGATCAGCAACACTCTGCGCCTGCTGCGCCTCCCCGAGGCCGTGCAGGCCCGTGTCGCCGCAGGCGTGCTGAGCGCCGGTCACGCGCGCGCCATCCTGTCGACCAACGAGCCCGAGCTCATGCAGCGCCTCGCCGACAGGATCGTCAACGAGGAGCTCTCCGTTCGCCAGGCCGAGGCCGTCGCGCAGCAGTGGAGCGGAGCGGCCGGCACGCGCAAGCAGCGGAAGCCCGCGCCCGGCGGTCGGCAGGCGCAGCTCGCGGAGATCGCGGAGCGCCTCGGAGACCGTCTCGACACGCGCGTGAGCATCGCCCTCGGGGCGAAGAAGGGGTCGATCGTCATCGACTTCGCGACGATCGGCGACCTCAATCGCATCCTCGGCGAGCTCGGGGACGACGGCTTCCGCTAGCGGGTGCGGCGCCCATCGCGCCCACAAAATACCGCTCTGATCAGGGATTTCTCTCTTCGGCCTCGTCGCGGATCGCCGCTTGGGCGAGCGCCGCGTACACCCAGCCGATGTCGTGCCCCGCTGCGTCGAGCGCGAGCGCGATGGTCGAGGTCTCCGTGAGCCCCGGCATGACGCTCGCCTCGAGGAACCACGGGGTCCCTGCGCCGTCGACGATGAGATCGATGCGGCTGAGGTGGCGCAGGCCGAGAGCCCCGTGGGCGGCGAGCGCGATGGCCGTCGCCCGCTCGGCGACGTCGTCGGCGATGCGAGCCGGGGCGTAGAAGCGGGTCTCCCCCGCGTTGTACCGGGCCTCGAAGTCGTACACGCCCGAGAGCGGCTCGATCTCGACGGCCGGGAGGGCGACGGGGCCGTCGCCCGTGTCGATCACGCCGATCGCGATCTCGGTGCCGCGGATGCGCTGCTCGATGATCGCCACGTCGCAGTAGGTGTAGGCGAGCACCATGGCGCGGCGAAGCTCGTCGTCGCTGCTGACGAGACTCACGCCCTGCGCCGATCCGCCCTGCGCGGGCTTGACGGCGAGCTCACCGGGCAGCTCGCCGCGGACCACGGCGAGCACGCTCTCGGCCCCGAGCTCGCGGAAGGCGTCGCGGGTGAGCGTGATCGAGTGCGGGGTCGGCACCCCGGCCCTCTCGACGAGGGTCTTGGCCGCAGGCTTGTCCCACGCGAGGCGGGTCGCCGAGGCGCGCGAGCCCACGTAGGGCACGCCGAGGAACTCCAGGAGGCTGCGAAGCGCACCGTCCTCGCCGCTCGCGCCGTGCAGCGCGGGCCACACGACATCCGGTCGGTCGGCGAGCAGAGCGGGAAGGAGAGTCGCATCCGGGTCTCGCAGCTCGACCTGCAGGCCGTGCGAGGCGAGTGCATCGGCGACGCGTCGGCCCGATCGCAGGGAGACGTCGCGCTCGTGCGAGATGCCGCCGGCGAGGACGACGACGCGCTGCGCCGGGGAATCGGTGGGGGGTCGGGTCATGCGATCGGGCTCATCCCAGGTTCGGCGGCGGGCTGATGACGTGCGGTGCAGGCAGGACGAGATCCACGGGGCCGGTGGGGTGGAAGGTCGACAGCAGCTCCTGCTCGCCGCGCACCACGCTCGCGAGTCGGCGTATGCCCTCCCGGATCTCGTTCGGCGTCGGGTAGCAGTACGACAGGCGCAGATTGGCCCGGCCGGCGCCATCGGCGAAGAACGCGGTGCCCGGTGTGTACGCCACCAGTTCCTTCACCGCGCGCGGCAGCATCGCCTTCGCGTCGAGGCCCTCGGGAAGGGTCACCCACACGTAGAAGCCTCCGTTGGGGTTCGTCCACTCCAGATCGGGCAGGTAGTGCTCGAGGGCGTCGATGAGGGCATCCCGCCGCTCGCGGTAGAGGCCGCGGAAGGTGTCGATCTGGCCCTTCCAGTCGGCGTTCGCCAGGTAGTCGCTCACGACGAGCTCGTTCACGGCGCTCGGCGACAGGATCGCCGACTCCGCGGCGAGCACGAGCTTCTCGCGGATGGCGTGCGGCGCGAGCGCCCAGCCGATGCGGAACCCCGGGGCGAGCGTCTTGGAGAACGACCCGAGGTACACGATGCCGTCGGTCTCGACCGAGCGCATGGCGTGCGGGGCCGGCCGATCGAACCAGAGCAACCCGTACGGGTTGTCCTCCACGATCAGAACGCCCTCCCGGCGCGCGATCTCGATGATCTCGAGGCGGCGCTCCCAGCTCAGCGTCACGCCGGCGGGGTTATGGAAATTCGGGATGAGGTACAGGAACTTGATGCGTCGCCCCGCGGCCCGCAGCGACGCGATGCGCTCGACGAGGGCGGCGGGGATCATGCCGTCGGCGTCCATCGCGATGTGCGACACCTCGGCCTGGTACGAGCGGAAGATGCCCATCGCGCCGACGTAGGACGGCGATTCGGCGAGCACGACGTCGCCGGAATCGAGGAAGAGCTTCGCGATGAGGTCGAGCGCCTGCTGCGAGCCCGTCGTGACCACGACGTCGTCGACACCCGCGCGCACGCCCTCGAGCGCCATGATCTCCAGGATGTGCTCGCGCAGCTCGGGCGTGCCCTGCCCCGATCCGTACTGGAGGGCGCGGGCGCCCTGGTCGCGCATCACGCGCTCCATCGAGCTGCGGATGCTCTCCAGGGGCAGCGCGCTCACGAAGGGCATCCCGCCAGCGAGCGAGACCACCTCGGGGCGCGAGGCGACGGCGAAGAGGGCGCGGACCTCGGAGGCGCTCAGGCCGGCGGTGCGGTCGGCGTAGAGGCCGTACCAGGGGTCGAGATTGGTTCCTTCGCGGGGAATCACGCCATTTCACCACCGATCACGCGGCTGCCCGAAGCGGCAGTGCCTTCCAGGATACGGCCGGAACGACGATCGGCCCGCTC
Source organism: Microcella alkalica (assembly GCF_014137945.1). Classification (GTDB taxonomy): domain Bacteria; phylum Actinomycetota; class Actinomycetes; order Actinomycetales; family Microbacteriaceae; genus Microcella; species Microcella alkalica. The sequence continues at coordinate 222,447 of NZ_JACGWX010000005.1, read as the reverse complement.
CGGAGGGCGGGCCGATCGTCGCAACGTGAACGGGCGGATGCCCGTGGCGGGGGGTGCCTACGCCAGGAACTCGGCCAGGTCGGCCTCGAGAGCGGGCTTGGGCTTGGCGCCGATGACGGTCTTGACGACCTCGCCGCGCTTGAACACCTTCATCGCGGGGATCGAGGTGATCTGGTACTTCATGGCCGTCTGCGGGTTATCGTCGACGTTGAGCTTGACGATGTCGATCTTGTCGGCGTTCTCGGTCGCGATCGCGTCGAGGATCGGCGAGACGGCGCGGCAGGGGCCGCACCATTCGGCCCAGAAGTCGACCATGATCGTCTTCTCGCTGTTCAGGACCTCCTGCTCGAAGGTCGCGTCGGTGACGTCGCGCGTGCTCATGTGTCTCTCCTTGGGTTCTGCGGATTCTGCGGTTCAGGCGGTCGCCGACGCGGTCTCGCGCGCGGCGTCGTGCAGGGTCTCGAGGTAGTGCTGGGCGTCGAGCGCCGCGACCGTGCCGCTGCCCGCGGCCGTGATGGCCTGGCGGTAGGTCGGGTCGACGACGTCGCCGGCGGCGAAGACGCCCTCGACGCTCGTGCGGGACGAGCGGCCCTCGACGGCGATCGTGCCGTGCTCGGTGAGGTCGACGACGCCGTGCACGAGGTGCGTGCGCGGGTCGGCGCCGATCGCGATGAAGAGGCCCGAGACATCGAGCGTGGTCTCCTCGCCCGTGACGGTGTCGACGAGGCCGACGCCCGTGACGAGGTCGGAGCCGTAGATGTGCTCGACCGTCTTGTTGAAGACGAACTCGATCTTGGGGTCGTTCCTCGCGCGGTCCTGCATCGCGGCGGAGGCGCGGAGGGTCTCGCTGCGGTGGATGACGTAGACCTTGTCGGCGAAGCGCGTGAGGAAGGTCGCCTCCTCCATCGCCGAGTCGCCGCCGCCGACGACCGCGACGGTCTTCTGGCGGAAGAAGGCTCCGTCGCACGTGGCGCACCACGAGACGCCGTAGCCGCTCAGGCGCTCCTCGTCGGCGATGCCGAGCTTGCGGTAGGCCGAGCCGGTCGCGAAGATCACGGCGTGCGCCTCGTGGCGGTCGCCGTTGCCGAGCGTGACCGACTTGACGGGGCCCTCGAGCTCGAGCGACACGACGTCGTCGTAGACGATCTCGGCGCCGAAGCGCTCGGCCTGCTGCTGCATGCGGGTCATCAGGTCGGGGCCCATGATGCCCTCGGGGAAGCCGGGGAAGTTCTCGACCTCGGTCGTCTTCATCAGCTCGCCCCCGAACTCGACGGAGCTCGCGATCACGAGCGGCTCGAGGTTGGCGCGCGCGGCGTAGATGGCCGCGGTGTAGCCCGCGGGGCCGGAGCCGATGATGATGACGTGGCGCATGTCGTTCCTCACGAGGTGGGTGCCGGGCGGGAGGCGCTCCGACACGGGTGACAACTCATCCTAGGTCGGGGGTATTCCGGGGGCGGGCGTGTTCATGGAGCGTTCACCCGGCGCGGCGCCGAAGGTCAGCGCCCGAGCCGCCCGCGCACGAGCGCGAGCGTGCTGAGCGCCTCGGGCACCCGCATCGCGAGCAGGGCTCCTCCGTAGGCGAGCACCGTCGGAACGGCGATGGCGAGGATGCTGACGAGGGCTCCCCCGACGGATGCGCGCGCGAAGCCGTCTCCGACGAGGCCGCCACCGAGCGTGCCCAGCGCCGCGCCGACGCCGAGCCCGACGAGCAGGGCGGGGACGGCGGCGACGATGAACTGCGTCATGCGCCGCGCGATGAGCGGAGCATCCAGACCCCCCAGCCGGCGGCCGAGAACGAGGCCCCCCAGCACCATCTGGAAGGCGCCGGCCGCGGAGGTCACGAGTCCGATGCCGGGCACGATCCAGGCGGTCGGCAGGAGCGAGCACAGCAGCGCGCCGATGATGAAGAACGCCGTGTGCGCCGCCTGCAGCCAGAACGCCGTGCGCGTGTCATCGAGGGCGTAGAAGACGCGCTGCATGACGAAGTACACGCTGAACGGGACGAGGCCGATGACGAACGCGATGAGCACGGTGGCGATCTCGTCGACGGCGTCCTCGGCGAAGATGCGAGCGAACGGCACCGCGACGGCGATGAGGCCGATCGTCGCGAGCGTCATGAGCAGGCCCGTGATCCTGATCGCCTCGGTCGTGTCGACACGCACCGCATCGAGGTCCTTGTCGCGGGCGTGCGCGCTCATGCGGGTCAGATACGCCGTCACGAGCGAGACGACGACGACCGAGTGCGGCAGCATGAACAGCAGCCAGGCCGTGCGCATGACCATGAGCGAGGCGTCGTCGGCCGTCGCGGCCTCCGAGGCGACGCGCGTCTGAACGATGCCGCCGATCTGCATCACGACGATCATCGCGAAGATCCATCCGGCGGCTCGGCCGGTCGCGCCGAGGCCGACGCCGCGCCAGGTGAACTCGGGCCGGTAGCGCAGCCCCGCCCGCCGCCAGAACAGCACGAGAACGAGGGCCTGGACGGCGACGCCGAGGGTCGCAGACCCGCCGAGCACGGCGATCATCTCGGGCGTCCACTCGGATGCCCGCCGGACGTCGGCGTCGAACATCGCGCCGAAGACCACGAGGCCCGCGATCGCGACGACATTGTTGATCGCGGGCGCCCACGTGAACGGCCCGAACACGCGGCGCGCGTTGAGCACCTCGCCGAAGAGCGTGTACAGCGCGTAGAAGAGCACCTGCGGCAGGCACCAGTAGGCGAAGGCCGTCGCTAGGGCGATCTCCTCGCTCGTGAAGCCGCGCCCTCCACCGTCGGAGGAGGCCGCGTACAGCGCGACCAGTAGCGGCGCCGCGAGGGTCGCGAGCACCGCCGCGAGCAGGAACACCACGAGCCCGAGCGTGACGAGGCGGTTGATGAAGCGCTCGCCGCCGTCGTCGTGCACGCTCGCCCGCACGATCTGCGGCACGAGCACGGCGCTCAGCACGCCGCCGGCGACGATCGCGTAGATGTTGTTCGGCAGCTGATTGGCGAGCGCGAAGGTGTTCGCGCCCGACCCGAGCGCGCCGATCGTCTGCGTGAGCATGACGGCGCTGACGAAGCCGAGCAGGCGCGACACGATCGTGCCGGAGGCGAGCACGAGGCTCGCGCGGCCGACGCCGCCGGAGCGGTCCTCCGGCACGCCGTCGGGCAAGCCCTGGCGAGGATCGTCGCTCACGCCGTCTCCTCCTCGCCGCGCTGCGCGCGCAGTCGCCGTCGCATCCGTCGTCGGCGGATGTCGCGGGACAGGCCGAACGCGAGCAGACCGCCCACGAGCACCGCCATGACGACGATCGCCGCGGTCTCCCACCCTGCCTGCAGATTGAGCAGAACGCTCGTCGACTGGCCGACGGGCTGGTCGACGGCATCGACGAGCGACACCGTGATCGGCACCTCCCCGTTCGTGAGCGACTGCACGGGCACGAGCGCGCGCGTCTGCGACTGCGGCTCGACGATCGTCTCGACCCGGCGGTCCTCGACGAGGAGGCGCCCGGTGGCGCTGTCGACGCGGACGAAGACCCTGATCGCCACGTCGAGCGCGTTCTGCACGGTCACGGGAAGCGATGTGCGGTCGGACAGCAGCGTGATCGTGCTGCCCTCGACGATCTGCACGCCGGAGCGCAGCTCCTGCGAGGCCTCCACGAATCGAGTCGCGGCCTCGCCGGTCTCCTCATCCCATCCGAGGGAGAGCGCGCCGAGCAGCTCGAGCCTCCGCTCGTCGGTGATGAGCGCGGGCTCGACGGCCACCTCGGCGAAAGCGCGGTCGGCCGCCTCGGCGTCGAGCATCCGCCCCACGTCGACGAGGCGATCCTCGGCGATCGCGGCGTCGATGACGCCGACCCCGGGCCCGGATGCCGCGCTCGCTGTCGCAAGACTGCCCCCGCGCGCCCACGGCATCGCCTCGATCGCGCCCAGCAGCTCGAGCAGCCGCAGAGAGTTGCCCAGCCGGTCGCGGCTCAAGGTGAAGAACGGCACGACCGCCGCGTCGGAGGCGCTCGAGGCCGCGATGAGCGCCGACACGCGCGCCGCCGCGCTCTCGAACTCCTGCTCGGTCGTGGCGGCGACCGTTTCGCGCGCCGCCAGGGAGAGCGCGTCGTCGCTGCGCAGGACGCGCAGATCGCCCGCCTCGGCCACCAGGCCCCGGCCGCCGTCGAGGTTGCCGCTGCCGATGATCGCGGCGCGCACGCCCGATTCCGCGAGCACTCCGAGAGCGCTCGCGGTCGCGGTGCCCTCTCGCGGCCAGGCGAGCGAGTCGATGTCGTGGGGCCATGCGCTGAGCTCATCCAGCGTCGGGAGGTCCTCGGCGTCGTCGCTCGGGGCGGGTGCTGCGGAGGGCGAGGCGTCAGGATCGTCGGGGGCATCGGACGGTGCGGGGCTCGCGTCCCCGCCGTCCGCGCCCTCCGGTTCTCCGGGGCTGAGAACGCTCGGGTCGAGCGCGGCTCCCGCGCCCTCGATCGGCGGAAGCGGAACTCCACGGGCGTGCGCCGTCGCGAGGGGATCGGCGTCGGCCCAGGCCAGGGCGAACGTGTCGTTGGGGATGAGGGCGAGGCGGTCGAGGAACGAGATCGCCGACTCGGGAGCCGCCGTTCCGAGGATGCGGATCGACGCGATGACCCGGGGATCGACCCCGATGGCGACCTCGCGCCCCGCGACGGCGTCGAGGGTGCGGATGAGCAGACCGCCGGGCGTCGTGAGCACCTCGAGATCCTCGGCGGGGATGAACGCGCCATCGAAACCGGGAGCGGTGAGCGGCACGGCGGAGACGACGGTCGCCGTGGGCGGTGTCGCGTCCTCGGGCACCCAGACGACGGCGGAGCGCCCCGAGCCGAGCATCCGGCCCTCCCCTTCCGCCGTCACCTCGACGACTCGAGGCCCCCAGGTCCCGGCGAACCCGACGTCGTCGGACTCGGCGCGCAGCACGACGGTGGCGCTCGAACCCGGCTCGAGCGCGGGGAGCGCGACGGACGAGACCGGGGCGAGGCGGACATCCGCGTCGCTCTCGCCGAACCAGGCGGCGAGCGCCGCCGGATCGGCGGGCGAGTCCGCGGCGATCGACATCGTCGCCGTGCCGGAGGGCGTCGCTTCCGTCGATCGATTCGTCGCGACGACGCGCAGCTCGAGCGGGGAATCGGGGCCGACGATGCCCGCGCCGAGCGGGGCGATCGTGAGCCTCAGTCCGCTCATCCCTGTTGCCTCGGTGGTCGCCCGGGCGGTGGGGGCAATGCCGGCGGGCGCCGCGAGCAGAACGAGCAGGAGCATCGCCAGGAGCGCTCGCAGCGGGGTCGCGGGCGCGGAAGAACCCCTCCGCTCCCGCTCGGCCGACATGCTCGGAAGTCTAGACTCTGGTGACTATGCAGAGCGTGGCCGAGGCCCTCGACCGGCTGCGGGCACTCGCCGCCGCCGAGCCGCTGGCGACCCTCGCGACTCGATTCGAAGCCGCGGGCCACGAGCTCGCCCTCGTCGGCGGGCCGGTGCGCGATGCCTTCCTCGGCCGGCCGGTCAACGACCTCGACCTCACGACGAGCGCGCGCCCTGATGACATCATCCGCATCGTCGCCCCCGTCGCGAGCGCGCACTGGGACATCGGGCGGGCCTTCGGCACGATCGGGGCGCGCATCGGCGCCGACACCGTCGAAATCACCACCTACCGCTCGGACGCGTACGACCCCGACTCGCGCAAGCCCGAGGTGGCGTTCGGCGACACGCTCGACGGCGACCTCGAGCGACGCGACTTCACCGTCAACGCGATGGCCCTCCGCCTGCCGTCGCTCACGCTCGTGGACCCGAGCGGGGGCTTCGACGACCTCCTCGGCGCGCGCCTCCGCACTCCGATCTCGCCGGCGCGCTCGTTCAGCGACGACCCCCTGCGCATGCTGCGCGCGGCGCGGTTCGCCGCTCAGCTCGGCCTCGACGTCGACGACGCGACGCTGCGGGCGATCGAGGGGATGCGCGATCGCATCGGCATCATCTCGGCCGAGCGTGTCCGCGACGAGCTCGTGAAGCTGCTCTCGACCTCCTCCCCGCGTCGCGGCCTCGAGCTCCTCGTCGTGACGGGCCTCGCCGAGCTCGTGCTGCCGGAGCTGCCGGCCCTCAGGCTCGAGGTCGACGAGCACGCCCACCACAAGGACGTCTACGAGCACTCGCTCACCGTGCTCGAACAGGTGATCGAGCTGGAGGCCGCGCGCGGCTCGGGGCCGGATGCTCCCGCCGACGTCGTGCTGCGTCTCGCCTCTCTCCTCCACGACATCGGCAAGCCCGCGACGAAGAAGGTCGAGCCGGGCGGGGCCGTGACCTTCCACCACCACGACGTCGTCGGAGCCAAGCTCGCGCGCAAGCGGCTCACGGCGCTGCGCTTCGATAAGGACACGATCGTCGCGGTGTGCCGGCTCATCGAACTGCACCTGCGCTTCTTCGGCTACAGCGACGCTCCGTGGACGGATTCGGGCGTGCGGCGCTACGTGCGCGACGCGGGGGATCAGCTCGAGCGGCTGCACATCCTCACCCGGGCCGACGTCACGACGCGCAACCGCCGCAAGGCCGCGCGCCTCCGCGGCGCCTACGACGAGCTCGAGGAGCGCATCGCGGCGCTCGCCGAGCAGGAGGAGCTCGCGGCCATCCGCCCCGACCTCGACGGCGAGCAGGTCATGGCGATCCTCGGCGTCCGTCCTGGCCCGGTCGTCGGCGAGGCGTACCGGTTCCTGCTGGAGATGCGGCTGGACGAGGGGCCCCTCGGTGCGGAGGAGGCCGAGCGGCGACTGCTGGCCTGGTGGCAGGAGCGTGACGGCGCCTCCTGAACTGGCGCCCGGCATCCCTCATCGACTACGCTGTGCAGGTTGCCCGGGGCCCTGTCCCCAGTGGGCGACTGATGCCATACCCTCCTGCTGCAGATCGTCTGCAGCCGTTCGAGTCCGAAGGAGGTGGGTGAGTCATGCATCAGTACGAGTTGATGGTGATCCTCGACCCCGAGATCGACGAGCGCACGGTCGCTCCGAGCCTCGACAAGTTCCTCAACGTCATCCGCAATGACGGTGGGAACATCGAGAACGTCGATATCTGGGGCCGTCGTCGCCTCGCATACGAGATCCAGAAGAAGAACGAGGGCATCTACGCCGTCGTCAACTTCACCGCGAACCCCGCGGCCACGCAGGAGCTCGACCGCCAGCTGAAGCTCAGCGAAGCGGTCATGCGCACCAAGGTGCTGCGTGCCGAGGAGGCCGTCGCCCGCGTCGCCGCCTTCGAGGCGAAGGCTGCGGAGAAGGCCGCGTCCAAGTCCGCTCGCGAGGCCGCCAAGGCCTCCGCGCCCAAGGCCGCGGAGTAGTCGTGGCCGGCGAGACGATCATCACCGTCGTCGGCAACCTGACCGCCGACCCCGAGCTGCGCTACACGCAGAACGGGCTCGCAGTGGCGAACTTCACCATCGCGTCCACCCCCCGCACGTTCGACCGTCAGGCGAACGAGTGGAAGGACGGCGAGGCGCTGTTCCTGCGCGCGAGCGTGTGGCGTGAGTTCGCCGAGCACGTCGCCTCATCGTTGACGAAAGGCTCGCGCGTCATCGCGCAGGGTCGCCTGAAGCAGCGGTCGTACGAGACGAAGGAAGGCGAGAAGCGCACGAGCATCGAGCTCGAGGTCGACGAGATCGGCCCGAGCCTGCGCTACGCCACCGCTCAGGTCACCCGCACGTCGGGCGGCTCGAGCTCCATGGGCGGGGGCCGCGGCGGGAACGCCCAGGTCGCCGACGAGCCGTGGGGCGCTCCTGCGCAGCAGAGCTCCGGCTCCTCCAACGCCGGGGACGTGTGGAACACGCCCGGCTCCTTCTCCGACGACACCCCGTTCTGATCCGGTCCGACGACCGGCAGCTGATTTCGTAAAGGACAACCACTATGGCTGGCAAGAGCAGCGGCGACCGCCGCAAGCCTCGCGGCGGCAAGGGCGCGAAGAACGCCGCCCCCGCGAAGGCGATCAAGGTTGGCATCATCGACTACAAGGATGTCGCCACCCTCCGCAAGTTCATCTCCGAGCGCGGGAAGATCCGCGCTCGCCGAATCACCGGTGTCTCCGTGCAGGAGCAGCGCCTCATCGCCCGCGCCGTCAAGAACGCGCGCGAGATGGCACTGCTTCCGTACGCCGGCGCTGGCCGCTAAGGGGGCCGTGATGTCGAAGCTCATCCTCACGCAGGAGGTCACCGGTCTCGGTGCCCCCGGCGACGTCGTCGAGGTCAAGAACGGGTACGCCCGCAACTACCTCATCCCCCAGGGCTACGCCGTGGCGTGGACCCGCGGTGGCGAGAAGCAGGTGGACCAGATCAAGGCCGCCCGCAGCGCCCGCGAGCACGCCACGATCGAAGAGGCCCAGGACCTGAAGGCCCGCCTCGAGGCCAACCCCGTCAAGCTCGCCGTCAAGGCGGGCGCCGAGGGCCGACTGTTCGGCTCGGTGAAGACCGCTGACGTGGCCGCGGCCGTCGAGGCGGCCGGCATCGGCTCGATCGACAAGCGCCTCGTTGAGCTCGTCGCGCCGATCAAGTCGGTCGGCACGCACGAGGCGATCCTCAAGCTCCGCGACGGCATCGTCGCGACGATCACCCTCCAGGTGGTCGCCGCGAAGTAGTCGCGAGCGCGCAACGGAAGCGCCCCCGGGGTCTCGACCCCGGGGGCGCTTCGTCGTCCGGGGCGGGCGCTCGCGGTCGTCGCGATCCGGACCCCCTATCGGGTCATGCACGCTTCCCGCAAGAGCGGGAAGCATTGTTCTGTGCACAGGTGAGCACCTCGAGCCCCAACCCTGAAGCGGCAGTTGAAGCCTGTTTCCCCACACACTGTGTGGACAGAGGAAACCCTGGTCGCGAGGCTTTTTACGGGCAAGACGACCTCGAATGCCACAGGTTTGTCCACAAGCTCTGCACATCGCCACCGGCGTTTCTCGACAGCTCTCCACATGGTTATCCCCAGGCCTGGTTGAGGGCCTGGGCCGGCCGTCCCTATCGTGAGGCCGTATCCCGCCGCGCACGCAGCAACTCGCGTGTCATCGCTCCGCTGTCAGTGGTCGGCGGTACACCTGAATCATTCAGCGACCCGCTCGCAGACGCTAAGGAGGCCCCGTGTCGCTCGCGCACATCGGCAGCGCCATCGACGCTCGAGGCGGCTCCGACTCCCGCGGCTCCGACGGCCGGCACTCCGAGCGCACTCCGCCTCACGACCTCCTCGCCGAGCAGAGCGCGATCGGCGGAATGCTCCTCAGCAAGGACGCCACGGCCGACGTGATCGAGGTCGTCCGGGGCATCGACTTCTACGTGCCCAAGCACGAGGTCATCTTCGAGGCGATCCTCTCGCTGTACTCGCGGGGCGAGCCGACGGACGTCATCGCCGTCACCGACGAGCTCACGAAGGCGGGCCACCTGTCGCGCGCCGGCGGCGCCGACTACCTGCACACCCTTACGGGAATCGTCCCGACCGCCGCGAACGCCGGCTTCTACGCCTCGCTCGTCGCCGAGAAGGCCGTGCTGCGCCGCCTCGTCGACGCCGGCACGCGCATCGTGCAGATGGGCTACGCGAGCGAGGGCGAGGTCACCGACCTCGTCAACAACGCCCAGGCCGAGATCTACGCCGTCGCCGGCGGCACGCAGTCGGAGGACTACGTGCCCCTCACCGAGGCCGTCAACGAGGCCATAGACGAGATCGAGGCCGCGCGCGGGCGCGACGGCTCGATGACGGGAGTGCCGACCGGCTTCGCCGACCTCGACGCGCTCACCAACGGCCTCCACGCCGGTCAGCTCATCCTCATCGCCGCTCGCCCCGCACTCGGAAAGTCGACCGTCGCGCTCGACTTCGCCCGAGCGGCCGCCATCAAGCACAATCACCCGACGGTGTTCTTCTCCCTCGAGATGGGGCGCAGCGAGATCGCGATGCGCCTGCTCTCGGCCGAGGCCTCCGTGCCCCTCCACGCGATGCGCAAGGGCACGCTCGAGTCGCGCGACTGGACGACGATCGCCTCGACGCGCGGCCGCATCAACGACGCCCCGCTCTACATCGACGACAGCCCGAACATGACGCTCGTCGAGATCCGCGCGAAGTGCCGCCGTCTGAAGCAGACGGTCGGGCTCAAGATGGTCATCATCGACTACCTCCAGCTCATGACGAGCGGCAAGCGCGTCGAGAGCCGGCAGCAGGAGGTCAGCGAGTTCTCGCGCGCGCTCAAGCTCATGGCGAAGGAGCTCCAGGTTCCCGTCGTCGCTCTCTCGCAGCTCAACCGAGGGCCTGAGCAGCGCGCCGACAAGAAGCCCGCCCTGAGCGACCTCCGTGAGTCGGGCTCCCTCGAGCAGGACGCCGACATGGTGATCCTGCTCCACCGCGAGAGCGCCTACGAGAAAGAGAACCCGCGCGCGGGCGAGGCCGATTTCATCGTGGCCAAGCACCGTAACGGCCCGACCGACACGATCACGGTCGGCTTCCATGGGCACTTCTCCCGCTTCGCCGACATGCCGCGGGTGTAGCGGCCCAAGATTGACCAAATGTCCCCAGAGTCGTCCGAGATTCCTGACCGATCGAGACCAGATCTGGTGGTCTGCATCGCTTGAATCGGCTTGATTTTGGTTCGGCTTGTCAGGCCGTGACGCGCGTGTCCTTACCCGCCCGTACTCTGTAGCCGACATGGATCTCGACGAAGTTGACCGGTTGTGGGAGCGGCATCCGGCATGGCGATTGCTGCGGGCGCGTAATGCGCCGCTAGTCCTCGCATTCCTCGGCGGGAGATTCATCGACGAGAACCGCGGCGCGGTATCTGCCGGCGAGCTCGTCTCATCGCTCGACGACTTCCTCTACGCGGTGCATCGCCTAGACCCGGAGCGCTACCTCGCCGACCCCGCCACATACCTCGATGATTGGGCGGCCCCGGAGGCGGGCTGGCTGAGACGGTTCTACCCTGCGGCATCCGAAGAAGTGCACTACGAAGCGACACCCGCACTCGAACGTGCCTATTCGTGGGCGCAGAGCTTGCGCAGTCGCGCATTCGTCGGCACCGAGTCGCGATTGCAGACTGCCGTCGAGTTGCTTCGTCAGATCGTGCATGGTTCAGAGACCGACGTAGACCAGCGCATCGCAGAGATCGAGCGCCGCCGAGCAGCGATCGAGGTCGAGCTTGCCGAGGCGCGCGAAGGGCGTTTCGATACGCTCGACGACACCGCGCTGCGCGAGCGGTATCAGCAGTTCGCTACGACAGCTCGAGAACTGCTAGGAGATTTCCGCGAGGTTGAGGAGAATTTTCGCGTCCTTGACCGATCGGCGCGCGAGAAAATCGCCGGCTGGGAAGGTGGGAAGGGCGAACTGCTGGCCGATCTGGTCTCGAGTCGCACGGACATCACCGCCTCCGATCAGGGCCGCAGCTTCCAGGCCTTCTACGATCTGTTGCTCTCCGAAGAACGCCAGAGCGAACTAACAGATCTACTCGAGGCGGTACAGTCGCTGCCGCAGTTAGCAGTCGACCGGCGACTGCGCGGCGTCCACCATGATTGGGCGGATGCCGCCGAACGCACCCAGCAGACGGTGCGGAACCTCTCTGAGCAGCTGCGCCGGTTCCTCGGAGATCAGGTATGGGTCGAGAACCGGCGCGTGCTCGATCTCGTGCGAACTGTGGAGGCGGCCGCTCTCGCAGTGCGCGAGAACCCGCCGCGCGATGTTGGGCTCGTCGTGGACCAACCGGGTCTGCCCATCGCGCTGCCCTTCGAGCGCCCGTTGTACGACCCCCAGCCGGACGTCGCCGTCGACAGCTTGCCCGCCCCTGCCGATCTCGATGCTGCGGAGCTTGCGGGCCTGCTCACCCAACGGTTCGTCGACACCGAGCGGCTCGCCGAGAACGTCCGGGCGGTAGTGCCCCTGCGCACCTGGGTCGCGCTTGACGAGATCGTCACGCTGTACCCCGTCGAAGAGGGGATCGCGGAGATCCTTGGCTACCTCTCCCTGAATAGTGACAGCATCACCGTGGAGATAACCGACGAGCAGATGGTGATCGACTACACAGATGTCGGAGGCGTGCGCCGCCGTGTCCGGATGAAGAAGGCGCTGGTGACGCGAGCATGAAGACCCCGGACGAACAGTCCGTCGCGAGCGCGATCATCCACCTAATGCGCGACGTCGTCTACCGCGAGATCCCGTCGCACGAGGTGGCGTGGGAGACCTTGCAGCGCCATCGCGGGCGCGTCGCCGACCATTTCGCCGCGATCGGCATCGACGTCGTCGTCGACGAGACCGAGGGCTACGCATACCTGTCGACACGGGAGGCCGAAAATGGCGAAGATCCATTACCGCGTCTTGTCCGCCGACGGACCCTCACATACAACGCCAGCCTCCTCCTCGTGCTGCTGCGACACCGTATGGTCGAATTCGAGTCGACTGGCGACGATGGCAAGCTCGTGCTCACGCGCGACCAGCTCGTAGAGATGCTGCGTGTGTTCCAGCAGTCTTCGAGCAATGAGGCGCGCACTATCGACCAGGCCGACCGAACCATCGCCCAGGTCGCGGAACTGGGCTTCCTCCGAGAACTCCGCGGCCAGCCGGGCGCATGGGAGGTCCGCCGCATCCTCAAGGCGTACGTCGACGCCCAGACGCTGTCCGATTTCGCCAGCAGGTTGAATGCCTACGCTGGGGCGGACTCCGGCGTATCGGGCACTGCGGAAAGAGAACCCACGTGACCGACACCCTCTTCTCGGCCCTCGACGCGCCCGCCGTGACCCATCACCGCACCGGCTACCGGCTGCATTCCGTGGAAGTATTCAACTGGGGAACGTTCGACAAGCACGTATGGAAATTGCGTCTTGATGGTCAGACGTCGTTGCTGACCGGCGACATCGGCAGCGGCAAGTCGACTCTCGTGGATGCCGTGAGCACACTCCTCCTGCCGGCGCACCGCATCTCGTACAACAAAGCCGCCGGCGCCGACATCAAGGAGCGGACGCTTCGCAGCTACGTCGAAGGGCATTACAAGTCCGAGCGTAATGAGGCGACCGGCGCCTCGCGGCCGGTCGGCCTGCGTAACCACCGGTCGTACTCGGTGATCATCGGCGTCTTCGCGAACGATGGGCACGGTGAGCAAGTCACCATTGCGCAGGTTTTTCACCAGAGGGATCGCACCGGCCAGCCCGACCGCTTCTTCGTGACCGCGTCGGCCGCGCTGTCCATCGACCCCGACTTCATCGACTTTGGCAGTGACCTGAAAGCGCTGCGCTCGCGACTGCGCGCTGGTGGTGCCGACATCGACAACACGTTCCCGGACTACCACCGGCGGGTCCGCCGACTCCTCGGCATCCGCTCCGAGCAGGCGATGGAGCTGTTCCACCAGACCGTCTCGATGAAATCGGTCGGCAACCTCAATGACTTCGTTCGCGACCACATGCTCGAGCCCGTCGACACCGCACCGAAGGTCAAAGCGATCGTCGATCACTTCGAAAACCTCGTGAAGGCGCATGAGGCCGTTCGCACGGCGACCGATCAGATCGCCGTGCTCGAACCGCTGGTTGCCGCCGCGGATCGGTACGACGCCGCCGCGGGGCGTCACGCCGCACTCACCGACCAACGCAGTGCGGTGGTGCCCTACCTCGCCGAGCGGGTGCGAGAACTGCTCACTGCTGAGATCAGCGCGCGAGAGGGCGAGGTTGCAACTCTCGAGTCCCAGCGCGCAGACATCGACCGCCGACGTGCCGACCTTGTGCCGGCACGCGACCGGCTCAAGCTTGAACGTGCGGGCGTGGGCGGCGACCGGCTGAAGGAGCTCGACATCGAGATCCCCCGAGCCGAGATCGAACGCGACAACCGCGCCGAACGGCGGCGAAAGTACGACGCCCTGCTTAAGGACGCGGAGTTCGCGCCGGTGGAGGACGCCGCGGACTTCCTCTCCCGCAGCGAGGAAGCGGCCCTGCTTCGCGTGCGACTCGACGACCGGCGAGGCGTGTTAAAGAACCGGCGGGATCCTCTCTTCGAGCAGCGCACCGACCTCCGTCGGGCACGCGCAGGCGCGCAGGAGGAGATCGATCGCCTGCGCGACGGACGCAGCAACGTCGGCCGCGACCTCGACCGGGTGCGCGGAGAGCTCTGTGCCGCGCTGAATCTCTGCGCCGACGCACTGCCGTTCGCCGGCGAGCTGCTCGACGTCCGCAGTGATCACGCGGAGTGGCGCGGTGCAGCCGAACGAGTGCTGCGCGGCTTCGCCTTGTCGCTGCTCGTCCCGCAAGAGCACTACGCGGCCGTGTCGACGTGGGTCAACGCACACCGTCTCGGCGCGCGTCTGGTGTACCTGCGGGTGCCCGAACGGCGTGTGCGCAGCATCCCGACCACCCGTTCCGGCCGACGACTCATCGACGCAATCGACATCGAGCCGGGAGCGTTCGCGGATCACCTCGCGGCGGAGCTCGCCTCCCGCGCCGATCACGTACTGGCGATATCGGTCGAACAGCTTCGGCGCGAGGAGCGCGCCGTCACGCGCGAGGGCCTCGTGCGCGATGGTGATCGTCACGAGAAGGATGACCGCCGCAGCGCTTCCGACCCCCGCACATGGGTGCTCGGCCGCGCCAGCGAGCAGAAGATCGCGGCGCTTACCGAGGAGCGCGACCGCCACGACCTCGAACTGGCGCGTCTCGGCCGGGAGTTCGACTTGTTGGATGCCGAGGCCGACGCTCTCGCGGGCCTCGGTCGGGCGCTGACCGGTCTCGCGCAGTATGGGATGTGGCGCGAGGTTGACACAGCCGAAGCTTCCGCTCAACTCAACGCGCTGGAAACGGAACGCGAACGCCTCGTGGCCGGGTCGTCCGCACTCGCAGAAGTCGATCTTCAGCTCGCCGAGATCGACGAGCAGGATTCCCGGCTGCGCAGGGACGCCGATGCCGCAACAGAGCGACTGGGCGCCGCCCGCGCCGCGCTCGCCGCGATGCGCGCGCGCGACGACGGCGAGCGGGCGGCGATCGAGGCGATGGGGCCGGACGTCCTCGCTCGAGCGCGCAAGCACTATCCTGGCCTCGACGATCGCGTCACCCGCGCCGACGTGCGCACCGTGGAGGACTGCGACCGGCTGCGAACGAGTCTCACCGGCACGTTGACGGCGGCGATCGAGGCGGCGCAGCGGGAGATGAACGGCTACACCACGGGCATCCAGCAGCAGATGAGTGAGTTCCTTCGGAACTGGCCCGATCAGCGATCCGAACTCGACGCGAGCGTGCGCGCAATCGCCGGCTTCCGAGAGCTCCACGCGCGCGTGGTGAGGGACGACTTGCCGCGCTACGAGGAGGAGTTCCGTCACCAGCTCAACACCAATGCGGTGCGTGAGCTGGCCCAGTTCAACGCGTGGCTGCGGCGGCAGGCCGATGAGATTCGCGGACGTGTAGACGTCATCAACGAGGCACTCGCAGCGATCGATTACAACCCGGGTCGCATCATCGTGCTCGTAGCCGAGCCGACCGTCAACCAGGAGGTTCGGCAGTTCCGCGCTGACCTGCGTGACGCGACGGCAGACCTTCTTTCGGAAGCCGGAGACGGCGCCGCAGAGGCGCGTTTCGAGCAGATCCGGGTGCTGATCGAGCGGTTCCAGGGCCGGGTCGGTCACGCCGACAGTGACCGCGCGTGGGTGCGGCGCGTCAGCGACGTGCGCAATTGGTTCGCGTTCGCGGCGAGTGAGCAGGATCGGCGCACGGGTGAGGAGTTCGAGCACTACACAGATTCCGATGGCAAGTCCGGCGGGCAGAAGGAGAAGCTCGCCTACACGATCCTCGCCGCCTCCCTCGCGTATCAGTTCGGGTTGGAGTGGGGCGTAGAGAAGTCCCGCGACTTCCGATTCGCGGTCATCGACGAGGCATTCGGGCGCGGATCGGATGCATCGACGCGCTACGCCCTCGAACTGTTCGCCAAGCTGGGACTTCAGTTGCTGATCGTGACGCCGCTGCAGAAGGTGCACGTGATCGAGCGGTACGTCAGCGCGATCGGGTTCGTCGACAACCCGACCGGCGCCGCCTCGCGCGTGCAGACGCTCACGATCGAGGAATTCCGCGAGCGACAGCGGAGCCGCGGATGAGCGACCCGTCGCGCTGGACGACGCCGGCCGGGATTGTCGCGGCGGTGCGGCGCCGCTGGGACGACGGATCCCTGCTGCGCGCCTTTGCGACGGGAGACCCGTGTCCGCCGATCGAGGTGCCACTGCGCGGACCGGGCGCCGCCGATCTCGGCGTGCACTATGACCGGGCGCGGGCGTGGGCCGACGGCATCCGCGCCGCTTCGCACAACGATCGGGCCTATCGGGTGGTGACCGGCCGAATCGGTGGCCGGCTCGCCGGGGTGACCGAAGTGCCCGTACGTGCGGTCGTGGACACGTACGACCGAGCGTGGCGGATTCTCGGTACGGCGACGGATGCGGTGATCTTCAAGACCCTCGTCGAGGCTGCGCGAACCGTGCCCGAGGCGCGCGAGTGGGCGCTCCGATCGCCCATCGCGGCCGTCGCACTCGCAGCTGAGTGGCCGATATTGCTGGCGGCGCTGCAGTGGTTGGGTGAGTACCGAGACTCCGGTCTCTACTTGCGGCAGGTCACCGCGCACGGCGTCGACACGAAGTTCGTCGAGCGCCACCGCAGTGTTCTGGCGGCGATGCTGGGAGTGCCTGTCCGTGGATTCGCCTCGGCGCTCGGGTACGCGACGAGACCAGCGACGGTGCGGCTGAGGTTTGCGCCGGGCGTGTTGGCGATGCCGTCGGGGCTCTCTGAGGCGGTCCTACGCACCGACGAACTGCGCAGGCTCATCGTGCGCCCGCGGCGTGCTCTGATCGTCGAGAACGAGATCACCTACCTGAGCGTCCCTGTCCCCGACGGCGGCGTAGTGCTGTGGGGCAAGGGGTATGACGTAGACGAGCCCGCCTCGCTGCAGTGGCTGACCGGGATCGACGTGGACTACTGGGGCGATCTGGATACGCACGGATTCGGTATCCTGCATCGCGTGCGCGCATGGCTTCCGCAAGCGCGGTCTGTGCTGATGGACCGTGAAACGCTGCTCGCGCACGAAGACCGCTGGGGCGCAGAGCATTCCCCGAACACCGGCCGGCTCTTGAACCTAGATGCTGCGGAATCGGCACTGTATGCGGATCTTGTCACCGACCGGTACGGCATCCGGGTCCGGCTGGAGCAGGAGCGCATCGACTGGGACTGGGCGCTGGCTCGACTAATGGCGGGAGGCCCGGCAGTCGGGGGCGATGGAGAACTGGCGTAACGAAGAGCGAGCGCTAGCGTGGACATGTCACGTCGACGTTGCTTAGGAAGCCGACGTCGTCGTGGACATCTCTTAGCGGTCCATACACCGCGCGGCGTTCGCTCGGGCGGCGCGCCGTAGGCTGGGGCCGCCACACCCGCTCTCCGCCGGAAGGACCCCATGGCGTCGGCCGCCTCCCCCCAATCGCGCGCGCTCGCCCGTGCGGTGCTGCTGCGCGCCGCCCCGCTGCTCGTCGCGGGCCTCGCGATCACCTTCACCTCCGACCACTCGGCACGCCTGGGCCTGCTCGCGCTCGGTCTGCTCGGAGCGGCGCTCGCCGCGACCCTCGGCTTCCCCGCGCTGGCGCTGCCCCGCGACGAGCCGCTCCGCGGCCTGCACGCGATGCTCGCCGCCCTCGCCCTCGCGACCGCCACCGTCGCGCTGCTGCGACTCGACGCAGGCCTCCCCTTCCTGCTGGTGATCGCCAGCGGGTGGGCGGTGCTGTCGGGCGCGGTCGAGCTCGTGTGGGGCATCCGTCACCGAACCCGCCACGCCCTCGCTCGTGACGCCCTCGTGGTCGGCGGGGCGACGCTCGCGCTCGCCGTGATCCTCGCGATCGTCGCCGACTCGGTGTCGGCCGTCGGGTTCCTCGGCGCCTACGCCGTCGTGGTCGGCGTCTTCCTCGTCATCGCCGCACTCAGCCTCTCGTGGGGCGCCTCGCAGAAGGAGCACTCCCCCTCATGACCGAACCCCGTCGTCGCGAGAGCCTGCGGCCCGCCGAGCTCATCGGCTTCGCCGCCGTCATCGCGCTCTTCGCAGGCGGCACCATCTTCGCCGTCACGCGCGACATCGCTCTCGCCGCGATCGTGCTCGGCGCGACCTTCGTCATCGATCTCATCGTGATCTCGATGCTCATGCTCGCGATCACGCCCAACAAGCCGATGGACGGCGAGCGGGCGCCCGACACCCCGCACGACTGAGCGGTCGAGTCAGCGCGCGACGCGTCGCGCCAGCTCGCCCGCCAGACCCGCGTAGCCCGCGGGCGTCAGCTCGCGCAGCCGCGCCTTCGCGGCGTCGGCGATGTCGAGGCCGTCGACGAACGCCCGCAGCTCCTCGCCGCCCACGCGGTGGCCGCGCGTGAGCTCCTTGAGCATCGCGTACGGGTCCTCGATGGAGGAGCGCCCGGCGGTGACCTCGGCGCGGATCACGGTCTGGATGGCCTCCCCGAGCACCTCCCAGTTGCCGTCGAGATCGCGAGCCAGGGCATCCCGATCCAGATCGATCTCGCCGAGACCCTTGAGGATGTTGTCGAGCGCGAGCATCGAGTGCCCGAGACCGACGCCGATGTTGCGCTGCGCCGACGAATCGGTGAGGTCGCGCTGCAGGCGGCTCGTGACGAGGGTCGCCGCGAGCGAGTCGAGCACGGCGGCCGACAGCTCGAGGTTCGCCTCGGCGTTCTCGAAGCGGATCGGGTTGATCTTGTGCGGCATCGTCGACGAACCCGTCGCCCCCGGCTGCGGGATCTGCCGGAAGTAGCCCATCGAGATGTACGTCCACACGTCGGTGCAGAGGTTGTGCAGCACGCGGCCGACGTGCGCGACGCGCTGGTACAGCTGCGCCTGCCAGTCGTGCGACTCGATCTGCGTCGTGAGCGGGTTCCACGTCAGGCCGAGCCCCTCGACGAACGCCTGCGAGGTCGCGACCCAGTCGTGCTCGGGGTCGGCGGCGAGGTGGGCGGAGAACGTGCCGGTCGCGCCGGAGAACTTGCCGAGGTACTCGACCTCCCCGATCGAGGCGAGCAGGCGCTCGAGGCGGTGCACGTAGACGGCGAGCTCCTTGCCGACGGTCGTCGGGGTCGCCGGCTGACCGTGGGTGTGAGCGAGCATCGCGTCGTCGGCGAAGGCGAGCGCCCGCTCGCGCAGAGCCTCGACGACCGACCGGGCCCGGGGCATCCAGACATCGACGATCGCCGCGCGCACGGTGAGGGCGTAGGAGAGGTTGTTGATGTCCTCGCTCGTGCACGCAAAGTGGGTGAGCTCGGCGATCGACTCGAGGCCGAGCTCGGCGAGGCGGTCGCGCACGTGGTACTCGACGGCCTTCACGTCATGGCGCGTGACGGCCTCGCGGCGGGCGAGGGAGTCGATGTCGTCCTGCCCAAAGCCGGTCACGAGCTCGCGGAGGCCGGCCTTCTGCTCGTCGGTCAGGCGCGGGGCGTCGAACAGCCCGCCGTCCGTGAGGCGGATGAGCCACTCGACCTCGACGTGGATGCGCGCGCGATTGAGGCCCGCCTCGGAGAGGTGCTCGCCGAGCGCGGCGACTTGGTCGCGGTAGCGGCCGTCGAGCGGGCTGAGGGGCTGGGGGGCGAGGCTCATGGGGCTCCCTGTCGGATTCCGGGTTCGAGTTGGCGGAACAGTGCGGTGCACGCCCGCTCGATCATCCCGAGCACCGTGTCGAACATCGCGGCGTCGGAGTAGTACGGGTCGGGCACGTCGAGCTGCGCCTCGTTGTGGGCGGGGTCGAACGACATGAGCAGGTGGACCTTGCTGCGCGCGTCGTCGTCGGGCGCCCAGGTCTTGAGGATCCGCTCGTGCGTGCGGTCGAAGGCGATGATGAGATCGAGGTCGGTGAACCAGCGGCTCTCGAACTGGCGGGCGCGATGGACCTCGCCCTCGTAGCCGCGGTCGCGCAGCGCGGCGAGTGTGCGCGGATCGCTCGACTCGCCCACGTGCCACTCGCCCGTGCCGGCCGAGCGGACCGAGACCAGGTGCTCCCAGCCGCGCTTGCGGATCAGCTCGTTGAAGACCGCCTCGGCCATGGGCGAGCGGCAGATGTTGCCGGTGCACACGAAGCAGATGCGGAAGACGCCGGGCACGCCGAGGTCCCGGTCGAAGCTCATGCCCCCATCATTCCCCACTTCCCCCTCCTCCACAGCCGTCGAGTCGGCGACGGGATGCCCCGATCGCGCCCCGTGCTCCGGCGCGGTCGCGCGCCAGCCGCATCCTGATCACCCGTACGAGTCGAAGGAGGGCCCCCGTTGCACACCCCGCTCACCGCGCACCCCGATCCGCTGGCCGCGCAGTTAGCCGCGCAGGCAAGCGAGCTGAGGCACCGCGAGCTCGTCGTCATCGCCGTCGCCGAGCAGGTCGAGTCGGTCATGGCGCTCGTCCGCACGACCGCGCACGACGATGAGTGGCGCGGCCCCGCGGCGCGCGCCTACGCCCGTGCCGTCGAGAACCGCCTGAGCGGGCTCATCGACGCGCGGCGTTCGCTCGACACGGCCGGGCAAGCGCTCGCCTGGGCGCGCACGCAGGCCGAGAACCGCGCGGCGACTGCGGCTGCCGGTGGCTGAGGCGCTCCTCATCGGCGGAGGCGGGTCGACGGCCGTCGCCTCCGAGCACCTGCTCGAGGCGCTCGAGCGCATACGGCGAGGGTCGGTGACCTGCGCGACCGCCGCCGGGCGGCTCGAACCGCTCACCTCTCCCCTGCCGGGCGACCGCTGGAACGGCACCGGCGCCGAGCTCGCCGAGGCCGCGGCCGTGCTGCGCCGCGAATCGGAAGCGCTCGAGTCGCTCGGCGGGGCGTTGCGCATCGCGATCGACGGCTACGGCTGGGCGGAATCCCGGGCGCGCTCCTGGCTCGAGGAGGCGATCGCGCCCGTCGCCTCGACGGTCGGCTTCCTCGCCGGTCGGATCGGGCTGGGACTGCTGCCGTCTGTGCTCCCTGTCGTCGCGATCGCGGCGGGGGCGTGGATGCTCCTGCCAGCCGCGTCGCGCGAGTCCCTGTCGCGCAGCTCCTCCGCGGGCGTCGAGCGCTTCGCCGGGTCGCTGTTCGACTCGCCGGCGACGACCGAGGCCCTGCGTCTGCTCGCCGCCTCGGCGGACGACGTGGTGCTCGGCGCCCTCGGGGTGCCGGCGTCGCTCCTCGCGGCGTACCGCGGCAGCGGCGCAGGGTCGGTCGCGCAGATGGCGACCGCGGCACTCGGCGTCGGGCTGCTCTCAGGCGATCGCGGCCGAGCCCCCGTCGTCGTCAGCCGCGTCGCCGAGCCCGTTCCGATCGCCGCGCCGGTCGGCGTCGCCGAGCGGGTCGCGCGCATCCCCGACTCCGCGGCTCCCGTGCGCGTCGAGCGCTTCGCCGCTCCCGGCGGCGATCGCTTCGAGGTGTACATCGCGGGCACGGCCGGGGAGGCCGCCGACGGCGGTCCGCTCGTCGAGGGCGGCGAGCACCCATGGGACATGTCGAGCAACATCGCCCTCATCGCCGAGCACGACGCGTCCTCCCTTCAGGCGGTCAAGCAGGCGCTCGCGGACGCCGGCGCAGGGCCCGCGTCGCCCGTGGTCTTCACCGGGTACTCGCAGGGCGCGGCCATCGCGACGCTGCTCGCCGAGTCGGGGGAGTTCACCACGGCGGGCCTCGTGACGGTCGGCGCCCCGACGGGCGGGATGCCGGTCGCGGGCGACTACCCGGCGGTCGTCGTGGCGCACGACGATGACCCCGTGACGGCGCTCGGGGGACCGCAGGAGCGCACGAACGCGGTCGTCGTCACGGCTCCCCGTGACGATCGCTGGGAGGAGGGCGACCCCGTGCTCGCCGGCCACGCGATCGACGCCTACCGGGAGACCGCGGAACGGGTCGACGCGTCGGGGGCGCCGCTGCTGAGCGAGACGATCGCTCGACTGCCGGGCGGCCGCGACGGAGCGCCCGGCGAGACGCTCAGCTACTCCGCGCTCCGGCTCAGCGGCTGCGACCCATGATCGGGCGGAGGAGCACCCCGATGAGCCAGCTCAGCAGGCCGAGGACGATCGCGCCGAGCACGCCCCACCAGAAGCCGTCGACCGAGAGGCCGAACCCGATGAGCTCGGAGATCCATGCCACGAGCAGCAGCAGGAGCGCGTTCACGACGAGCGCGATGAGCCCGAGCGTGAGCAGATAGATGGGGAAGGCGACGATGCGGATGAAGTTGCCGATAACGGCGTTCACGACGCCGAAGATCAGACCGACGAGAAGGTACGTGAGCACGGTCGCGAGCGTGTCGTCGGCGTCGTACGACTCGACCGAGACGCCCGCCACGATGAGAGTGGTGAGCCACAGGGCCACCGAGTTGATGAGCAGGCGCACGACGAATCGCTTCATGAGGCCACTATGCCCCGCCGAGCGGCCCCTCGCCAGCGGGGGCGCCTCGCTCGCGCCGTATCCTGACAGCGTGACCGAGCCTGCGCCGACCGAGCCTGCGCCGACCGACCCCGCGCCCACCGTGCGTCTGCGGCCCGAGATCGTCGCGATGCAGCCCTACCGCCAGGGGCGACCCGCGGCTGCCGACGCCTTCAAGCTCTCGAGCAACGAGAATCCGGCCCCTCCTCACCCGGCCGTGCTCACCGCGATCGCCGAGGCCGCAGCCACCACCAACCGCTATCCGGATGCCACGGCTCTCGCCGTGCGCGAGCGCCTCGCCGAGCGCCACGGCGTCACCCCCGACGAGATCATCGTCGGCGCCGGATCCGTCAGCATCCTCGCCCAACTCATCGCCGCCGCGGCGGGCGCCGGCGACGAGGTCGTCCACGCGTGGCGCAGCTTCGAGGCCTACCCCGGGCTCATCACCGTGGCCGGCGCGACCGGGGTGCCCGTGGCACTCACCGCGGAGGCGCGGCACGACCTCGACGCGATGGCCGCCGCCGTCACCGATCGCACGCGACTCGTCATCGTCTGCAGCCCGAACAACCCCACCGGCCCGGCCGTCGGCGCGGACGAGTTCGCGCGCTTCATGGCCGCCGTGCCCGCCGACCTCCTCGTGCTGCTCGACGAGGCCTACGCCGAGTTCGTGCGTGCCGACGGCGCCGTCGACGGCGCGAGCCTCGTCCGCCGCTGGCCCAATCTCGTCATCCTCCGCACCTTCTCCAAGGCGTACGGCCTCGCCGGCCTCCGCGTCGGCTACGCGCTCGCCGATCGGCCGATCATCGACGCCGCGCGCGCCACGCAGATCCCGCTCTCGGTCACCGGCGCGGCGCAGGCGGCCGTCCTCGCCGCGCTCGATCACGAGGCCGAGCTTCTCCGCCATGTCGCCGAGATCGCCGACCGCCGCGAGGAGATCGTTACGGCGCTGCGCGGCCAGGGCTGGATGATCCCGCAGAGCGAGGGCAACTTCGTGTGGCTCGCCACGGGCGCTCGCACGACCGAGGTCGCCGAGCTCCTGGCCGAGGCCGGGATCATCGCGCGCGCCTTCCCGCCGGAGGGCATCCGCGTCTCGATCGGCGAAGCCGCGTCTGTCGCCACCCTCCTGCGGATCGCGGGCGAGGTTGTCCGCACCCTCTGAGCGGGTGCCCCACCCCGCGCCTAGAGTGGACTCCATGTCGCACACGGCCGAGACCCTGCAGCTCCTCGCGCCCGACGGCCGACTCGTCGAGAACGAGAGCGCCGAGCGGTACAAGCCGATCGTCGACGGCCTCGACGAGAGCCTCCTGCAGAGCTTCCACCGCACCATGTCGGTCATCCGCGCCTTCGACATCGAGGCGGGCAACCTCCAGCGCCAGGGCCAGCTCGCGCTGTGGATCCCGAGCCTCGGGCAGGAGGCCGCGCAGGTCGGCTCCGGCTACGCCGCCCGCCCGCAGGACCACATCTTCCCCGCCTACCGCGAGCACGCCGTCGGCCACATCCGCGGCCTCGACGTCGTGCAGATCATCGCCATGCTCCGCGGGCTCAGCCACGGCGGGTGGGTGCCCGAGGAGGTCGGCAACTTCCATCTCTACACGCTCGTCATCGGCTCGCAGACCCTGCACGCGACCGGCTACGCGATGGGCGTGCAGTTCGACGGGCTCATCGGCACCGGCGACGCCGACCGCGACACCGCCGTCATGGTCTACTTCGGCGACGGCGCCACGAGCCAGGGCGACGTCAACGAGGCCTTCGTCTTCGCCCAGAGCTACCGCACACCGCAGGTGTTCTTCCTCCAGAACAACCACTGGGCGATCTCGGTGCCCGTGAGCGTGCAGTCGCGCACCCCCCTCTTCCACCGCCCCGCCGGGTTCGGCATCCCGAGCGTGCAGATCGACGGCAACGACGTGCTCGCGAGCTACGCCGTGACCCTCGAGAGTCTCGACGCCGCGCGCTCGGGCGAGGGCCCGCGCTTCATCGAGGCGCTCACCTACCGCATGGGCGCCCACACGACGAGCGACGACCCCACCAAGTACCGCGCCGATGACGAGGTCGAGTCGTGGCGCCGCCGCGACCCGATCGCCCGCTTCGAGACCTACCTGCGCGGCCTCGGGGCGAGCGAGACCTTCTTCGCCGACGTCGCGCAGGAGGCCGCCGACTTCGCCGCCGACGCACGCCGCCGCACGCTCGCTCTCGAGCCGCCCGCGGCCGAGTCGATGTTCGCCCACGTGTACAGCGAGCAGCATCCGCTCATGGATGCTCAGCGCGAATGGCTGCGCAGCTACGAGGCCTCCTTCGGAGGAGACGCATGACCGACACGCTCGACGCCTCCGCCGCCGTGAGCGCGGCGACCGGGGCGACGGCCCCCGCGGCCGCGGGCGACGGGGCCGGCGCCAGCCCGGCATCCCTCATCACGGGCGGCGGAGTGCGCACGATACCGATGGCGAAGGCGCTCAACGCGGGCCTCGCCGCGGCGCTCGCCGCCGACCAGAAGGTGCTGCTCATGGGGGAGGACATCGGGCCGCTCGGCGGCGTCTTCCGCGTGACCGAGAACCTGCAGCGCGACTTCGGCGGGCACCGCGTCATCGACACGCCTCTCGCCGAGTCCGGCATCGTCGGCACCGCGATCGGGCTCGCGATGCGGGGCTACCGGCCGGTGTGCGAAATACAGTTCGACGGCTTCATCTTCCCCGGCTTCGACCAGATCACGACCCAGCTCGCGAAGCTCACCGCGCGGCACGAGGGCTCGCTGCGGATGCCCGTCGTGATCCGCGTGCCGTACGGCGGTCACATCGGCGCGGTCGAGCACCACCAGGAGAGCCCCGAGGCCTACTTCGCGCACACCCCCGGACTGCGCCTGGTGAGCCCCGCGACGCCGCACGACGCCTACTGGATGATCCAGGAGGCGATCGCGAGCGACGACCCCGTGCTGTTCTTCGAGCCGAAGAGCCGCTACTGGCCCAAGGGCCCCGTCGACCTCGACTCCTCGGGGATCGCCCTGCACGCGAGTCGCGTCGTGCGCCGCGGCACCGACGTCACGGTCGTCGGCCATGGCGCGATGGTCAGCATGCTCCTTGATGCCGCGACCCTCGCTGAGGAGGAGGGGACGAGCATCGAGGTCGTCGACCTCCGCTCGCTCAGCCCCATCGACTACGAGCCGCTGCTGGAGTCGGTGCGCCGCACCGGCCGGCTCGTCGTCGCGCAGGAGGCGCCGGGCGGGGTGAGCGTCGGCAGCGAGATCGCCGCGACCGTCTCAGAGCGCGCGTTCTTCTCGCTCGAGGCGCCCGTCATCCGCGTCTCGGGCTTCGACACGCCCTTCCCGCCCGCGAAGCTCGAGGGCGCCTACCTCCCCGACGTCGACCGCATCCTCGATGGCGTCGACCGCGCCCTCTCCTACTGACCCGCCCCTGCGAGGAGTCACCATGAGCGTTTCCGAGTTCCCGCTCCCGGATGTCGGCGAGGGCCTGACCGAGGCCGAGATCGTGTCGTGGCGCGTGCAGCCGGGCGAGACGATCACCGTCAACCAGGTGCTGTGCGAGATCGAGACGGCGAAGTCGCTCGTCGAGCTGCCGAGCCCGTTCGCGGGCACGGTCGATGCCCTGCTGGTCGCCGAGGGCGAGACCGTCGAGGTGGGCACGCCGATCGTGCGCGTCCGCGAGGGGACGGATGCTCCCGCCGAGGCGGCGCCGGCCGCGGGCTCGGCCGCCTCCACCGCCGAGGTCTCCGCCGCCGCGACCGACACCGCCGAGAGCATCGACCGCGACGAGAAGCCCGGAGCCGTGCTCGTCGGCTACGGCGCCAAGGGCCACGTGGCATCGCGGCGCCGGCGCGCGGGTTCGGGCGGTGACGCCGGCGGGCGCCACGAGGGCGACGCCGCGACGAGCGCCGTGGCATCCCGCCCCGCCCCTTCGCCCTTCGTGCCCGCCGCCTCGGCCGGGCCCGTCATCGCGAAGCCGCCGATCCGCAAGCTCGCAAAAGACCTCGGCGTCGACCTGCAGACCGTGCAGCCGACCGGCCTCGCGGGGGAGATCACACGAGACGACGTCATCCGGCAGGCATCCCAGGCGAGCGTCTTCCGCAACATCCAGACGCCCGATTGGCCCGAGGTGCGCGAGGAGCGCATCCCCGTCAAGGGCGTGCGGAAGGCGATCGCGCAGGCCATGGTGAGGAGCGCGTTCGCCGCTCCGCACGTCGGTCTCTTCGTCGACGTCGACGCCACTCGCACGATGGAGTTCGTCAAGCGCCTCAAGGCGAGCCCCGACTTCGCCGGCATCAAGGTCTCTCCGATGCTCATCATGGCGAAGGCCATGATCTGGGCCGTGCGCCGCAACCCGATGGTGAACTCGACGTGGACGGATGAGGAGATCGTCGTCCACCACTTCGTCAACTTCGGCTTCGCCGCCGCGACTCCGCGCGGACTCGTCGTGCCGAACGTCAAGAACGCTCAGGCGATGAGCCTGCGCGAGCTCGCCCAGGCGATCGAGAGGCTCACGATCACCGCGCGCGACGGGAAGCTGCAGCCTGTTGACATGGCCGACGGCACGATCACGGTCACCAACATCGGCGTATTCGGCATGGACACCGGAACGCCCATCCTCAACCCCGGCGAGGTCGCGATCGTCGCGCTCGGAACGATCAAGCAGAAGCCGTGGGTCGTCGACGGCGAGGTGCGCCCCCGCTTCGTCACGACGCTCGGCGCCTCGTTCGATCACCGCGTCGTCGACGGGGATGTCGCGAGCCGCTTCCTCGC
Source organism: Microcella alkalica (assembly GCF_014137945.1). Classification (GTDB taxonomy): domain Bacteria; phylum Actinomycetota; class Actinomycetes; order Actinomycetales; family Microbacteriaceae; genus Microcella; species Microcella alkalica. The sequence continues at coordinate 195,353 of NZ_JACGWX010000005.1, read as the reverse complement.
GGACGTCGCCTCCGTGATCGAGGAGCCGGCGCTGCTGCTCGACTAGCCCGCCGCGTCGGGGGGTCGCGGCCGACGGCCCCGCCCCGGGCGCACGCGCCGTATCCGGCTCGAGCACCACGAGTGGGATGATCCGCCGGGTCCTCCGCTGGTACGCGGCGTACCCGCTGTACGCGCGGACGGCGAGCGGCCAGAGCCTCGCCCGTTCGGCGTCGTTCGCCGTGCGCGCGCGGTAGGGGGCGGGCTCGCCGCCCTGCGCCGAGGCGACGCCCACCTCGGGGTCGGCCGCGAGGTTCAGGTACCAGGCCGGCATGAGGTCGTCGCCGCCGCGCGAGGCCACGACGACGAGCGTCTCCCCCGCCGCTGTCGTCTCGACGACGGGGACGGTGAGGATGGCCCGTCGCTCCGCGCCGGACTTCCGGCCGCGCGTGACGAGCTCGATGACGCGCATGTGCCCGAGCGAGGCGCCGACGCGGCCTCCTGTGGCGCGCAGCACGAGGCGGTGGAGCCCGGTCATCGCGAGCATTGCGAGGCGGTTCGACATGAGGTGCAGGCTAGCCGCGCCGACGGTGAGGTCGCCGTGCCGGCCGCAGGGCGAGCGCCCCTCGCCTATTGAGAACCGTTTTGACAACCGTTCTCGTTAAGACGTAGCCTCGGCGCATGCCCGATTTCTCCCGCTCGTTCCCCGTGCTCGTCGTCGCAACCGCGACCGGCCTCGCCCTCACCGGCTGTGCGGCCTCCCCGGACTCCGCCTCCAACGAGGGTCTCTCGATCGTCGCGTCGACCAACGTCTACGGCGATGTCGCCGCCTCGATCGCGGGCGACCTCGCGACCGTGACCAGCATCATCGACTCTCCCGCGCAGGACCCGCACAGCTACGAGGCGAGCGCGCAGGATCAGCTCGCGATCGCGAACGCCGACCTGGTGATCGAGAACGGCGGCGGCTACGACCCGTTCGTCGACCTGCTCATCGAGGGATCGGGGACGGACGCCGTCGTCATCAGCGCCGTCGCCGCGGGGGGCCTGCTCGAGGAGAGCGAGGATGCGCACTCCGACGAGGAGGGCGAGGACGCTCACTCCGACGAGGAGGAGGGCGACGACCACGCTGAGGAGGGCGAGGACGACGGCCACGGCCACGGCGAGGGCGCCAACGAGCACGTCTGGTACGACGTCCACGTCATGGGCGCGATCGCCGGCGCGATCGCCGAGGCGCTCATCGAGCTCGACGCGGACAACGCGGCGACCTACGAGGAGAACCTTGAGGTCTTCGAGGCGGAGCTCGAAACGGTGGAGGCGCAGCTCGAGGAGCTCGCCGACTCGCTCGGCGGCGGCGTCGTCGCGAGCACCGAGCCCGTCCCCGCCTACCTCCTCGCCGAGCTCGGGCTCGACGACGAGACCCCGGCCGACTTCCTCGAGGCGATCGAGGAGGGCGCCGACGTGCCCCCGCTCGCGCTCCAGGAGACCCTCGAGCTCATCGAGTCGGGCAAGGTCCGCATGCTCGCCTACAACGAGCAGACCGCGAGCCCCGAGACCGAGCGCGTGCGCGAGGCGGCCGAGGCCGCTGGCGTGCCGGTCGTCTCGTTCACCGAAACCCTCCCGGAGACGGAAGACTACGTCTCGTGGATGAGCGCCAACATCGAGGCGGTCGGCGCGGCTCTGACCGACGCGTGACGACCCCTCGTCCGTCGACGAGCGACCCCGCCCCGGTTCTCACGATCCGCGGCGGGGCGCTCGGCTTCGGCGACCGCGTCCTCTGGAGCGGTCTGGACCTCGACATCCGGCCCGGCGAGTTCATCGCCGTGCTGGGGGCGAACGGCACGGGCAAGACGAGCCTGCTCAAGTCCATGCTCGGCGAGCAGCCACTCGACGCCGGAGAGGTGCTCGTGGACGGGCATCCCGCGCATCGGGGCCACCGTCGCATCGGCTACATCCCGCAGCAGAAGATCGTCGCGCCCGGCACCCCGCTGCGCGGGCGAGACCTCGTGATGCTCGGTGTCAACGGTCAGCGATACGGCCCTCCGATAACGACGCGCGCCGACCGCGAGAAGGTGGATGCCCTGCTCGCCGCGGTCGGGGCGGCCCCGTACGCCGACCAGCCACTCGGCAGCCTCTCCGGCGGCGAGCAGCAGAGGTTGCGCGTGGCCCAGTCGCTCGCCGACGACCCCGCGCTTCTGCTGTGCGACGAGCCGCTCATGAGCCTCGACCTGCAGCACCAGAGGGCAGTGAGCGAGCTCATCGACGCGCGCCGCCGGGAGCACGCGACCGCGGTCGTCTTCGTCACGCACGACGTGAACCCCGTGCTCAGCATGGTCGATCGCGTGCTCTACCTCGCCCACGGCGCCTTCACGATCGGCTCGCCCGACGAGGTGCTGCGGAGCGAGGTCCTGAGTCGGCTCTACGGAACGCCCGTCGACGTTTTCCGCACGCACGGCCGCGTCGTGGTCGTCGGCGCTCCGGACGCCGATCACCACCACGAGGTGGTCGCATGACCTTCGTCGACGGGGGCACGTACGTACAGCTGCTGGAGCTCGTGCAGAACTCGATCATCGCCGCGGGCGTGCTCGGCATTGTCGGCGGGCTCATCGGCGTCTTCGTCATGCAGCGCGACATGGCCTTCGCGGTGCACGGCATCAGCGAGCTCTCCTTCGCCGGGGCGGCGGCCGCGCTCCTGCTGGGCCTGAACATCGTCGCGGGCTCGATCGTCGGCTCGCTCATCGCGGCGGGGATCATCGGCGTGCTGGGGGCGCGCGCTCGCGATCGCAACTCGATCATCGGGGTGCTGATGCCGTTCGGTCTGGGACTCGGCATCCTCTTCCTCGCCCTGTACCCGGGCCGCAGCGGCAACAAGTTCGGCCTGCTGACCGGCCAGATCATCAGCGTCGACCTGCCGCAGCTCGGTCTGCTCATGGGCATCAGCGCTCTCGTGCTCATCGCGCTGCTCGTCATCTGGCGGCCGCTGACCTTCGACAGCCTCGATCCGGAGGTCGCCAGCGCGCGCGGCGTTCCCGGCCGCGCGCTGAGCATCGTGTTCATGATCCTGCTCGGCCTGGCCGTCGCGGTATCGATCCAGGTCATCGGAGCGCTGCTCGTGCTCGCTCTCCTCGTCACGCCGGCGGCCGCGGCGCTGCGGGTATCGGCTTCTCCCGTGCTCGTCCCCGTCCTCAGCATGGTCTTCGGCCTGGTGTCGGCCGTCGGCGGAATCCTCCTCGCGCTCGGCGGTTCGCTGCCGATCAGCCCGTACATCACGACGATCTCGTTCGCGATCTACCTCGTGTGCCGAATCATCGAGTGGCGACGCTCGGCCGGCGCGCCCCGACGGGTCGGCTCTGCACGGCTCAGCGCGTAGCCTGGAATCGACATGAAGAGGAACACCTGGCAGCGCGAGGCGGTGCGGGCCGCGCTGAGCGAGTCGGAGGGCTTCGTCAGCGCGCAGTCCCTCCACGGCGCCCTTCGCGATGCCGGCAGCACGATCGGCCTCGCGACCGTGTACCGGGCCCTGACCGATCTCACCGACGTCGGCGAGGCCGACTCCCTCACGCAGGACGGGGAGGCGCTCTACCGGGCCTGCACTCCGGGCAATCACCACCACCACCTCATCTGCCGCACGTGCGGTACCACGGTCGAGATCGAGGCTCAGCCCGTCGAGGACTGGGCCCGCAGGACGGCCGCCGAGCACGGGTTCACCCGCGCCGAGCACGTCGTCGACATATTCGGGCTCTGCGCCCGCTGCTCCGAGTTGGCCGATCGGGCATCCAGGCCGTAAGCTGGGCGATTGTGTCGGGCGATCGTTCGCCCTTCCTGTGCGCTCTCCCCCCCGTTCACCCGCTACTCGAACGGATCAGGCGGTGTCAGCGTGCCGACAAGTGACCTTGGGTGCGGCGCTCGCCGCACGGTAGCCGAATATTTGGAGGAACCATGGCAGCCGTCTGCCAGGTGACCGGAGCCGTTCCCGGCTTCGGTCACAACATCTCGCACTCGCACCGGCGCACCAAGCGCCGGTTCGACCCGAACATCCAGAAGAAGACGTACTTCGTGCCGTCGCTCCGCCGGAATGTCACGCTGACGCTGTCGGCCAAGGGCATCAAGGTCATCGACGCGCGCGGCATCGAGTCCGTGGTCAAGGACCTCCTGGCCCGTGGGGAGAAGATCTAGTGGCCAAGCAGCAGGACGTCCGTCCCATCATCAAGCTCCGGTCGACCGCCGGCACCGGGTACACCTACGTGACCCGCAAGAACCGCCGCAACGACCCCGACCGCCTCGTGCTGAAGAAGTACGACCCGGTCATCCGCAAGCACGTCGAATTCCGCGAGGAGCGCTAAGAAATGGCGAAGAAGAGCAAGATCGCGCGCAACGAGCAGCGCAAGGTCATCGTCGAGCGTTACGCCGCGAAGCGCCTCGAGCTGAAGAAGGCCCTGGTCGACCCTAACGGCACCGATGATTCGCGCGAGGCCGCGCGCCAGGGGCTGCAGAAGCTGCCCCGCGACGCGTCGCCCGTGCGCGTCCGCAACCGCGACGCCGTCGACGGCCGTCCCCGCGGCCACCTCAAGCAGTACGGCATCTCGCGCGTCCGCTTCCGCGACATGGCGCACCGCGGCGAGCTGCCCGGCATCACGAAGTCGAGCTGGTAGCACCGGTTCCCTGCCGCTCTGCCGGCATCGAGAGGCGTCCCGTTCGCGGGGCGCCTCTCGTGCATTTCCCAGCCAGGAGCGCCCGATCGGGCTCGAATCGCGGAAAATGGCGGAAAATCAACGCCGCGAGCCGCGAATGAGCCCGGAAACACGCGGGACTGGTGCTAGTTTCGAGGCGGTTCGCGGCCATCCCCTGGTCACGGATCGTTCCACCGAACTTGACGTCCGAGGAGGACACCATGAACCGTTCCGAGCTCGTCGCCGCCGTGGCCGCTGAGTCGGGCCTGAGCCAGGCTGACGTCAACCGTGTCGTCGACGGCCTGTTCTCGGTCCTGTCCGACGCCGTGGGCAAGGGCACCAAGGTCTCGATCCCGGGCTGGATCTCGGTCGAGCGCACCGCTCGCGCCGCCCGCCAGGGCCGCAACCCGCAGACCGGCGAGACCATCCAGATCGCCGCGTCGAACGGCGTGAAGATCAGCGCCGGCAGCAAGCTGAAGGCTGCCGCCAAGTAATTCCGACCGCACAGGTCTCCGACGACGGGGGCGATCCGCGCGGATCGCCCCCGTCGTCGCGTTCTCCCGGGCGATCCGAGCGACGCCGCATCCCGCATCGATGCATCAGGATGCTCGCCTACCCTTGACCCGTGACCTCGACCCGCCCGGCGCCCGCGTCGCGCGATTCGTCTCGCGCGACGACGACTCGCTCGCCGTGGGGCGCTCTCGGTATCGGGGCGCTAGCGACGACCGCCGTCCTGACCCTCGTCGTCGCGCTCGCGCTCGGCGGCGGGGCCGATGCTCCGCTCGTCGCCGATCCGGGCCTCGTCGTCCGGTACGGACTCCCCGTCGCCAAGCTCGTCCTCACCCTCTCGGCCGCCGCCACGATCGGCGGCCTCCTGCTCGCCCTCATCGCGCTGGCGCCCGGCCGCCCCGAGCACCACCGGGCGCTCGACATCGCCGCCGGCGCCGCCGGTCTCTGGACTCTCGCCTCCGCGGTCGCCGGCTTCCTCACCTTCCTCAGCGTCTTCCTCGAGCCGATCGCGCTCGACGAGCGATTCGGCCGCCTGCTCGCGACCTTCTTCGGCGAGACCGACATCGGCCGCGCCTGGCTCTGGACGACCGTCATGGCGGCGACCGTCACGGTGCTGTGCTTCGCCGCCCGCTCGCAGGCCGTGCTCGCCTTCGTCGGCCTCCTCGCCGTCGCGACGCTGTGGCCCGTCGCGCAGCAGGGTCACGCGGGCGGCACCGCCGATCACGACGCCGCCGTCACCGCGGTCTATCTGCACTCGGTCTTCGCGGCCGTGTGGGTCGGAGGCCTCCTGACCCTCGTCCTCCTCCGCCGCGAGCTCGGCGACCGCCTCCCCGTCGTGCTCGCCCGCTACTCGACCCTCGCCCTCATCGCGTTCGTCGTCGTCGCGGCCTCGGGGCTCGTGAGCGCGCAGCTGCGCGTCGGCGGGTGGGAGGGCCTCGACTCGGGCTACGGCGCCATCGTGATCGGCAAGGTCGTCGCGCTCGTCGCGCTCGGCGGCTTCGGGGCGGCGTACCGGCGCGTTCTCATCGGGCGCGTCGAGCGCGATCGCACGCCCCGGGCATCCTTCTGGGCGATCGTGGTCGTCGAGCTCGCCGTCATGGGGATCGCGAGCGGCCTCGCGACGGCGCTCGCTCGCACGCCCTCGCCCGTCCCGGAGGTGCCCGTCGATCAGCTCGACGACCCTTCGCCCGCTGAGTGGCTCACCGGCGCTCCCCTGCCGCCGCCGTTCGAGCCGTGGCGCGTGCTGACGGAGTGGGATCTCAACCTGCTGTGGGCGCTCCTCGCCGCATTCGGCACGTTCTTCTACGTCGCCGGCGTGCTGCGGCTGCACCGTCGTGGCGACCGGTGGCCCGTGCACCGCTCGATCCTGTGGGTGGCAGGCATGGTCGCGCTGCTCGTCGTCACGAGCAGCGGCATCGCGGTCTACGAGCGCTACCTGTTCAGCGTGCACATGCTCGGGCACATGATGCTCAGCATGGGCATCCCCGTCCTGCTCGTGCTCTCAGCGCCCGTGACGCTCGCGGCGCGCGCCATCCGGGTGCGGAAGGACGGATCGCGCGGGCCGAGGGAGTGGATCCTCGCGATTGTGCACTCGCGCTTCGCCTCGATCGTCGGGCACCCGATCGTCGCGTCGGTGATCTTCGCCGTCTCGCTGCTGGTGTTCTACTACTCGCCGCTGTTCTCCTGGGCGGTGACCGATCACCTCGGCCACCAGTGGATGATCCTGCACTTTCTGCTGAGCGGCTACTTCTTCGTCAACGCGCTCATCGGCGTCGACCCCGCGCCGTACCGCCCGCCGTACCCGGTGCGGCTCATGATCCTGCTCGCGACGATGGCCTTCCACGCCTTCTTCGGCCTCTCGCTCATCACCGGCACGAGCCTGCTGCTGCCGGAGTGGTACGGTGCGATGGGCCGCGAGTGGGGCGACACCCCGCTCGAGGATCAGGTGCGCGGCGGCGAGATCGCCTGGAGCGTCGGCGAGATCCCGACCGTCGCGCTCGCCATCCTCGTCGCCGTGATGTGGAGTCGCGACGACTCGCGCGAGACCAAGCGCCGCGACCGGCAGGCCGACCGCGACGACGACGCCGAGCTCAAGGCGTACAACGCGATGCTCGCGAAGCGCGCCGCGCGGGGCGAGCCCCGCGCCCCGACCTCCTGACGTCGGCGCCGCCCGCGGCGCTCAGCCCGGGACGTCCTCCGGCGGCGCGATCGTGATCGTCGCGCCCTCGTCGTCGAGCGCGACGCTCCCGCGGACGACCGCCACCGCAGCCTCGTCGCGATCCTCGATCTTTCCGTCGATGAGCCGCTGCACGCGCAGCGCGACGCGCACGGTGACGCCCGCCTCGATGCCCCACTCACCGGCGACCAGCCCCGCCGGCCGGCCTGGGACGAGCGTCACGACGGGCGGAACGCTCACCCGCCACTGCGGCGGCTCGACGACGCGATCGGGCACGGTGATGCCGAAAGGGCAGCCCGCCGGCTGCAGCACGCGCTGCGCGACGCAGTCGTCGAGGAACGCCTCCACTTCGCGCTCGACCGCGCGCTGCAGTCGCGCCGAGGGGGCGACCTCCACGACAAGAGCGTCGGCGGCGGATGCGGTGCCGAATCGTGCGCGCACCGGCGCGCCGTCGAGGAACGGGCTCGCGATCCGGGCCTCCAATCGCGCCGGGACGAAGCCGACGACGTGGATGGCGCCGCCCCCGCGCTCGGCCGAGCGGGGCATCCCGTTGACGACGACTTCGACGTGCCCGTCGGCGGCCACGGTGACCTCGGCCAGGGGAGGCCCGCTCAGCACCCAGCGGGTGAAGGGACCGAACGGCGCCGCCTCGAGCTCGAAGGTCACGGGCACGACGTCGACGCCGCGCTCCCCGTATCGCGCCGTGACGATCCGGGTGCGGGGCCCGAGCTCGATGACGTCGACGATGTCGGCGACGTCGGAGGTGCCGGCGTCGCCGAGGGGCATGCCGCCGAGTCGATCGAGGTCGGCGGCGTCGAGCCCGGAGAGCGCGGCGGCGGTCGCGAGGTCGTCGGAGGCGAGCGCGGCGAGGTAGTCGCGGACGGTGCGCTCCGGGCTCGTCGCGTCGGCGACTGCGGCTGTGACCGAGAGCGCCGCGACGGCGACGGAGGCGGCGACGATCCCTCCCCAGAGCATCCCCCGCCGTGCCATGCGCATCAGCCTAGGCGCGGTCGGGATGCCCGCCTCGAGCGCAGTACCCTGGCTGGCATGCCCGATCGACCCGACGGCCGCCTCGCCACAGAGCAGCGGGCCGTGCTCGAGCTCATCGAGTCGACGCGTGACCACGTGTTCGTCACGGGGCGCGCCGGCACCGGCAAGTCGACGCTGCTGCAGGCCTTCCTCGAGGCGACCGACCGCACGGTGATCGTGTGCGCGCCGACCGGCGTGGCGGCGCTCAACGTCGGCGGGCAGACGATCCACTCGCTGTTCCGGCTGCCGATCGGGCTCATCGCCGACCAGGAGCTTGAGAGCCCCCCGCAGCTCGCGCGCCTCCTCGGCGAGGTCGACACGATCGTGATCGACGAGATATCGATGGTGAGCGCCGACCTGATGGACGCGATCGACCGGCGCCTGCGGCAGTCGCGGCGGCGCCCGCACGAGCCCTTCGGCGGAGCGCAGGTCGTCCTCTTCGGCGACCCGTACCAGCTCGCCCCGGTGCCGGGCCGCGACGAGGGCGAGCGCGCCTACTACGCCGACCACTACCGCTCGATGTGGTTCTTCGACGCGAAGGTGTGGCGCGAGGCCGACCTGCGCATCGTCGAGCTGCAGACCATCCACCGCCAGCAGGACGAGGCCTTCCGCGCGATGCTCTCGGCCGTGCGCCACGGGGAGGTGACACCGGAGATCGGGCGCGCCCTCAACGAGGCCGGCGCGCGCCCCGCCCCGGCGGAGGGCATCCTGACTCTCGCGACGACGAACGCGACCGTGACGCGCATCAACACGGATGCCCTGCGCCGGCTGCCCGGAGCCCCGAAGACAGCGCGCGCCGACATCGCAGGCGAGTTCGGCGGACGCGGCGGCTACCCCGCCGACGAGACGCTCGAGCTGAAGATCGGCGCGCAGGTGATGTTCCTCCGCAACGACACCGGCGGCGACGGCACCCCGCGGTGGGTCAACGGCACGCTCGGCACCGTCGAGCGCATCGGCAAGACGGTCTGGGTCGAGGTCGACGGCGAGAACTTCGAGGTGCTGCCGGCGGTGTGGGAGAAGTACCGCTACACGTACTCGGCGGCGACGAAGCGCGTCACGAAGGACGTCGTGGCCGAGTTCACGCAGTTCCCGCTGCGACTCGCGTGGGCGGTGACGATCCACAAATCGCAGGGGTCGACCTACGACCAGGCGATCGTCGACCTCGGGCCGCGAGCCTTCGCGCCCGGTCAGGCGTACGTCGCGCTGTCGCGCATCCGCTCGATCGAGGGCCTCTACCTCACCCGTGGGCTGCGGCCGAGCGACGTCATCGTCGACGAGGACGTGCGGCGGTTCATGGCCGAGGTCGAGCCGGTCATCGGGCGGGCGGTCGAGAAGGCGGTCTGAGCTCAGCTAGTTCGCGGTCTACGGCGCGTAGCCGACGTGGCCCTCGTGCCCGTTCGGCGCGGCGAAGCGCGGTGCGTCGTCCGCGGCGTCCTCGTCCGCGGTGTCCGCTTCGTCGATGGTGCCCGTCTGGTCCGTGAGCGACGCGACGGGCGCCCCGGGAACGAGCCCGGGCCCGGCCGACGCGACGGCCGGAGCCGAGACGAGACCGGTGACGAGAGCTGCGGTCACGAGCAGCGTGGCCTGGCGAGCGGGGCGGGTCGGCGCAGCGGGAGCGGAGGGGCGGGCATCCGTTGCGCGCAGGCGGCGCGCCGCGGTGGCCGCGACGAGCGCGCCCGCGAAGGAGAGGAGGGCGGCACCGAGCAGGGTCGGCTGCACGAGGGCGCCGGTGAGGTCGGGGCGCTCGAGCGCGCTGGCGATCGTGAGGGCGCCCATCGGCACGACGATCGGGAGGATGAGGAGGGCGGCGAGGGCGCCAGGGCGGGCGGCGAGCGCACCGCGGGCGACGGCGGCGGCTCCCGTCGCCTCCGCGACGCCGAGCACCCCGAGCAGGAGGGCGACGGGGGTGGCGGTGCCGCTCGCGGCGACGGCGAGGTGCACGACGCTCGCGCCGAGCAGGGCGAGCGCGGCGAGAGCGCGGTGCGTCTGGGTCATGCCGATCATTCGGCGCGAGCGGCCCGGTGGATGGCCGCGCTCAGCACCGCCTCAGCGAGCGGGGGTCGCGCTCGAGCCGCTCTCGACGGCACCCCCGGCACCGCGGTCGGCCCCGAGGCTCGCGGGCAGCAGCAAGGATGCCGATGCGAAGTAGACGAGCACGTCGCTCGCGGTGAGCGCGAGCACGTTCGCGGGCGTGCCGATCAGGTAGAGCCCCGCGATGCCGAGCAGCAGCAGCGCCGTGCCCATGATCGCGTTGACGCGTCGCGCGACGGCGAGGGAGCGGAGACCGGCGACGAGCAGGACGGCGCCGATCGCCATGCTCACGACCGAGTGCAGCGGGTTCGCCGTGAAGTACGCGATGAGCGGCACGCCGACCGGATCGAGCGGGGGAGTGCCGAACGACACGACGAACCCCGCGGCTCCGAGCAGGAGGAAGGCGGCGCCGAGCCCTATGGCGAACGAGCGGTTCCAGGTGAGGTCAGCGAGGCGCACGCGACCACGCTACTCGGCGCGCATGCCGCTCGAGCCGAGCACGCGCTCGACCGTGAGCTCGAGCACGGCGCGCTCGGGGTTCGGGCGCGGCTGCTTGTAACGCGCGGCGTACAGCTCGACGGCGTGGGCGACCGACTCGGCGTCGGTCAGCACCCGGACCGGGCCCTCGAAGCTGATCCAGCGAACCCCGTCGACGCTGCTGACGGATGCTCGGCCCGACCGCCGCGCATTGACGAACTTCTGCGACCCGCGGCTGCCGATCACGCGCACGACGCCGTCGAGGTAGGTCATGCCGACGGGCACCGAGTGGATGCGGCCGCCGCGCCCGATCGTCGACAGCGTCGCGAGGTGCCGCTCGCGGAGGAACTCGAGCGCGGCGTCGGTGAGCTCTAACACAGAGGGGATGACGGGAATCGAACCCGCGCTATCAGCTTGGGAAGCTGAAGTTCTGCCATTGAACTACATCCCCGGGCGGCCCGGGCCCCTATCGAGGGCCAGTGCTTCGCGTCCGTAAGCATACCCGGTGCGCTCGCCGCGAGGTCGAGCCGCCCGCCGGACCTGCTCAGGGGAGGCTCGAGCCGCTTGAACAATCTCGAACTTCGCTGTTGACGAACCGACGACCGCATGAAACATTTATGCCAGAACAGTCCCAAGAGGACACTTCTGCACTGTTTTACCCACATCGACCCGGGCATCAGCGTGGATGCCCGAACGAAAGGTTCGAGCGAATGACGTCAACGACGACAACACCAGGCGACCCGACGAGCGGCACGACGCTCACCCCCCGGAAACCACTGCGGCTCTGGGAGGTCGTGGCGATTTCCGTCGGCTTCATGGCGCCGCTCCTCGCCATGTCCCTCAACGGCATCGGAGTGGCGGGACTCGTCGGCTCCGCCGTGCCGTTCACCTTCATCGTGTCGTTCATCGGCACGCTCTTCGTCGCCTACGCGTTCATCCGACTCACCCGGTACATCACCCACGCCGGGTCGGTCTACGCGCTGTCCGGGTCGACGCTCGGACCCCGTGCCGGCTTCTTCGGCGGCTTCGCGCTCCTCGGCACCTACATCTTCTTCGCCGTCTGCATCGCCGGTGCGTGCGGGGTGTTCTTCGAGGCGATGGTGAGCGAGCTCGGTCTGAGCCTGCCGCCGTGGGGCTGGCTCCCCGTGCCGATCGTCGTCGCTGTCTTCGTCCTGCTGCTGAACATCCGCGAGTCGACGGTGACGGCTCGGACCCTCCTGGGCATCGGATTCGTCGGCATCGTGGCGATGGTCATCCTGTCCATCGTGATCCTCGTGCGGGTGGGAACGGGCGACGCGCCGGTCTCCACGGGCATCGACCTGAGCGTGCTGCTGCCGGGCGAGGCGCCCATCAGCGCCGTCATGACCGCGGTCGTGTTCGGCTTCCTCTCGTGGGCCGGCTTCGAGTCGGGAACCTCGCTGGGTGAGGAGACCCGGAACCCGAAGCGCGTCGTACCGCTGGCGCTGCTCCTCGCCGTCGTCCTCGCCGGCGCGATCTACGTGTTCGTCATGTTCGCCCAGACGGTCGGATTCGGCACGGACGAGGCGGGCATCGCCGCGTTCGCGGGCTCCTCCTCGACGCTGACGGCCCTGGCCTCCACCTACGTCGGTCCGTGGTTCGCTGTCCTCATCTCGATCCTCGCGTTCGTCGTCGCGTTCGCCGCTCTCCTCAGCTCGACGGCCGCCGCCGCGCGCCTGCTGTTCGCGCTGGCGCGCGACGGATTCGGCCCCAAGTCGTTCGCGACCACGAGCCCGACGACCGGCGTGCCGGTGCGCAGCACGGTCTTCGTGATCATCGTCACCGTGGTGCTCTCCGTCGGCCTCGGACTCCTCGGCGCGACGAGCGTCGACGTCTACTACTGGTACGCCACGATCGCCGTGCTGTGCATGGTCGTGGCCTACGGCATGACCTCCATCGGCGTGATCCGGCACATCTTCTCGCGCGGCTCCGTGATCCCGAAGTGGGAGGCGATCATGCCCGTACTCGGTCTGATCTTCCTCGGCTGGGTGTACTTCGTCCAGATCGCGGGGCAGCAGCCGCCGTACAGCTACTTCCCGTGGATCGCCGGTGCCTGGTGCCTCATCGGCCTCGTCATCATCCTCGCCAAGCCGGGACTGGCCGAGCGGATCGGGTCCAGACTGACCCGTGAAGACCTCGACTGAGACCACGATCGGAGCCGACGCCATGACCCAGCACCCGGAGCACGCCGACCTCGACGAGCTGATCTTCATCGCCACGACGGACATCGCCGCGCGGACCAAGGGCCGCTCGATGCGCATGGCCGACTTCGATGAGCGCAGCTCGCTCGGGTGGGTCCCGGCGAACCTCGGGATCGGCTCGCTCGGACACATCGTCAGCGACATCCCGTACGGGACGACCGGCGATCTGCGCCTGCGGCCGGATCTCTCCTCGCTGGCCCGAGTGGACGGCATCCCGGGGCGGCCGGCGCTGAACATCGTGTATGCGGATCTCGTCAACACCGATGGGACTCCGTGGGAGAGCTGTCCTCGGACCTTCCTGCGCGACACGGTCGAGCAGCTGCGGACGGAGTTCGGCATCACGGCCCAGTGCTCCTTCGAGCATGAGTTCATGGACGTGAGCGCGACGGGCGACCACCACCCGTTCTCGCTGCAGGCGTTCCGCCGCGCCGAACCGCTCGGCTCGCAGCTCATGACGGTGCTGCATCGAGCGGGCCTGGAGCCGGAGACCTGGCTTCCGGAGTACGGCCGCCATCAGTACGAGATCACCGTCGCGCCAACCGATCCGCTCGCCGCGGCGGATCGGGCGATCCTGGTCCGCGACATCGTCTACGACCTCTTCGAGGCGCACGGGCGCGAGGCGTCCTTCGCTCCGGTCGTCGCGCCGGGGGAGACGGGCAACGGGGTCCACGTGCACTTCGGTCTCGATGACGCGGACGGCCGGACCCTCGTCTTCGACTCGGAGCGGCCCGGTCGGCTGTCATCGCTCGCGGGCAGCTTCGCTGCCGGGATCGTCCGGCACAGCCCCTCCATGGCCGCGCTGTTCGCTCCGCTCGCGACCAGCTACCTTCGCCTCGCTCCCCACAACTGGTCGAGCGCTCGCGCCTTCCTCGGCCTGCAGAATCGGGAGGCCCTGCTGCGGATCTGCCCGACCAACGAGATCGACGGGCGCGACCCCACCCGCCAGCTGCACTTCGAGTTCCGCGGCGGAGACATCGGGGCGAACCCCTGGATCCTGCTCGGGATGATCCTCCGCGCGGGCATGGAGGGGCTGCGCGAAGGGCTCGAGACGCCGCCCATCGTCGTCGGCGAGCTCGATCTCGAGGGCCGGAACGCGGATCTCGCGCGGCTTCCCCGCGACCTGGAGCACGCCCTCGACATGCTGAAGGACGACGAGATCGTCTCGGGATGGTTCTCGCCGTCCTTCCTCGCGACCTTCGACGCCATCAAGAGGGACGAGTTCGCATCGGTGCAGGCGCGGTCGCTCGCCGAGCAGTGCGAGGTCTACGCCCATGTCTACTGACGTCGAATCGGCGCTCGCGGAGTCCGGACTGGACTCCGTTCCCCTCCTCGACCATCACTGCCACGGCGTGACGACGGACGACTTGGACAGGGAGAGCTTCGAGACGTACATCAGCGAGTCCGACTGGCCTGCCCCCGACGGCGCGACGCACTTCGATTCCCAGGTCGGCATGGCCATCCGCCGCTACTGCGCCCCCGTGCTCGGGCTGCCGTCCTTCGCGACGCCGGAGGAGTATCTCGAGCGGCGCCGCGAGCTCGGCGGCGTCGAGGCGAGCGAGCGCCTCCTGAGGGCGACGGGCATCAGCGATCTCGTCATCGAGGTGGGACATCGCTCGGACGAGATCCTCGACCCGGGGGGGATGGCCGCCGCCGCCGCCGCACGCGCCTTCGAGGTCGTCCGGCTCGAGCAGCTGGCCGAGCAGCTGCTCGAGGAGCTCGTGCGCCGAGGAGGGGGCTCCGACTCGTTCCGGGACGAGTTCGCGCGCACGCTCGACGAGCGGCTGCGCCGCGCGATCGGCGTCAAGTCGATCGCCGCGTACCGCATCGGGCTCGATTTCGCGCCCGAGCGGCCGGGCGACGACGACGTGGATGAGGCCGTGCGCGCGTGGGCGGACCGGATCGCGCGGGGCGGACCCTCGCGCCTGGAGGACGCCACGATCATCCGCCACCTGCTGTGGGCGGCCGTCGATCGCGCGTGCGCCATCCAGTTCCACATCGGCTACGGCGATTCCGACGTGGACCTCCACCGGTGCGATCCGCTCCTGCTGACCGAGTTCCTCCGGCTGAGCCGCGCGTCGGGGGCGCGCGTCCTCCTCCTGCACTGCTACCCCTTCCACCGGGAGGCGGGGTATCTGGCTCAGGTTTTCCCGCACGTCTACTTCGATGTCGGACTCGCGATCAACTACACCGGCTCCCGGTCGGATGCGGTCATCGCCGAGACGCTCGAGCTCGCGCCGTTCCACAAGATCCTGTTCTCGACGGACGCGTTCGGCGTCGCGGAGCTCTACTACCTCGGTGCGATCCTCTTCCGTCGCGGTCTCGCGCGGGCACTCGACGCCTTCGCCCGTCAGGACGACTGGCCCGCGCCCGAGATGCGTCGGATCGTCGAGTCCATCGCCTTCCGCAACGCGCGACGGGTCTATCGCCTCGGCGACGAGCTCTTCGAGCCCGAGCTCGGAGGCGGCGCGTGAGTCCGCTCTCGCTCGCGCTGACCTCCCTCGCCGCGCGCTGGAACAGCGCCCTCGAGCGAGAGCTGCCCGCCGCGGAGGAGCTCCGCCGCGAGCTGCATCGCGAACCGCGCCTCTCGGGGTCGGAGCATCCGACGACGGCGCGACTCGTCGCGGCGCTCAGCGACGCCGTCCGAGTCGAGAGCGTGGCGGATGCTGGCGGCGTCGGCCGGATCGGTCCGTCCGACGGGCCCGCGATCGCGATCCGCGCCGAACTGGATGCTCTGCCCCTGGCCGAGGCCACGGGCGCCGAGTTCCGCTCGGGCAACGGGGCGATGCACGCCTGCGGTCATGACGTGCACCAGGCCGCGCTCGTCGCGCTCGTCCGCGCCGCGGAGGGGCTCGAGCTGCCGCTGGGCCTCGTGACGCTGCTCCAGCCGCGGGAGGAGAGCTACCCGTCGGGCGCGCTCGACATGGTGGAGGCCGGGGTTCTCGATCGATGGGCGGTGGCGCACGTCATCGGTGCTCACGTGCATCCCGGGGTCCGGCCGGGCGCCGTGGCGTCCGGAGGCGGCTTCATCAACGCGGCGGCCGATGAGATCGACATCCGCGTGCACGGTCGTGGCGGGCACGCCGCCTACCCGCACCTGGCGAGCGACACCGTCGCGGCGATCGCGCAGATCGCGCTGTCCCTCCCGGAGGTCACGCGGCGCACCGTCAGCCCGCTGCGCCCGGCTCTCATCAGCATCGGCACGCTCTCGGCTGGCGAGGGCGCCGCGAACGTGCTCCCCGGGGAGGGCCGCGTGTTCGCCACCATGCGCACGACGGATCCGGCGGACCGGCAGCCGCTGTTCGAGGCCGTTCGCCGGATGGTGGAGCACGTCGCGGCCGCCTTCGGAGTGCAGGCCGATGTGCTCCGCATCGAGGGCGAGCCGGCGCTGATCAACGACGTCTACCTCGCCGCGGACGCGGACGACTGGCTCGCCCGGCTCGGCGTCGACGGAGCGGAGCCGATGCGCTCTCTCGGCGCGGACGACTTCTCGTACTTCTGCGCCGAGGTGCCGTCGCTCATGATGTTCGTCGGCGTGGAGACGCCGGACCGCGACCCTCAGCCGAGCCTCCACGACCCGCACTTCCTCCCGGACGACTCCGCGGTCGGGGCGGTCGCGCGCGCGCTGCTCGCCGGCTACCTGGCCGCCGCCGAGCGGGTCCTCGGCATCGAGCACCACCGATCGGATTTCACCGAGCGCGAGGAGGCTCGCGCCTGACGGCGTCGGGCTCACTCCTCGCCGCGCATCCTCTCGATGACTTCGAGGCGTCGACGTCCGGTCTCGCCGAGCCGCTCGGTCGCGCCGGCGATCACGGCCTCGACGAGCGCCATCGCCGGCACGAGCGAATCGAACGGGGAGGGGGATTCGACGTTCGCCGGAAGCACGGTGGTCGCGACGTCCGCCGCCGGCGACATCCATCGGTCGGTGAACAGGATCAGATCGGCCCCGCGCTCGCTGACCCGCTGAGCGAAGCGCACGCTGCTCGCGTCGTACCGTCGATAGTCGAAGAGCACGAAGACGTCGTCGCGGCCGGCATCCGAGACCGCGGCGAAGCGCGCGAACTCATCCGTTCCGAGGACCTCGACATCCGGGCGGAGGAGCTGGAGGTGAGCGCCGAGATACTCGGCGAGGATCCGACTGAAGCGACCGCCGATCAGGCGCACCGGTCGGCGCTGATCCGACAGGAGCCCGACGCAGCGATCGAACTCGCTGCGCGGGAGGTCGGTGAGCGTCGTCGCGACGACGGCGGAGAAGTGGCGCGCCGCGTGGGCGAGATCGCCGTCGCCGAGGGAGAGATCGGTGCGACCGTACTGCTCGAGCGGCGACCCGAGGCGCTCGTGCACCTCGCGCATGAGCTTCTTCTGGAAGGCCGGGTATCCGGTGAATCCGAGCCGCCCGACGAATCTCACGACCGAGGAGGGGCTGACGTTCGACCGCTCCGCGAGCTCGGCGACGGTCTCCAGACCCGCGATGGGGTAGTTCGCCAGGAGCGCGCGCGCGACCTTCCTCTCGACCGAGCTGAACGTGTCGAGCGACTCGCGCACCACGTCGATGAGCGGTCGCGAGTCGTCCGGTCCGTCGCTCATCGCCACCGCCTTCCCTGGCACCTGATGACACGAGTGTGTCACGAATGCGGCGTTGCGCTCCGGCGGATGAGTTCGACCACCGGGGCGTCGAGCGACGGGGCGGTGAGGAGCGCGATCTCGCGATCGAGTCGAGGCTCGGCGAGCTCCCGTACGACGAGGTCGTTGCGGGCTGCCGGCCCGTCATCCCAGGCCATGTCGGGCACGAGTGCGACACCGAGCCCCGCGGCGACGTATCCGGCGACGACCTGGTAGTTGTCGCTGCGGGGACCGACGAGGGGCTCGAACCCCGCAGACCGCGCGGCGGCGAGGAAGGCGACGTCCGCGGGGTCCGCATCCCGGGCGCCGAGGATCCACCGCTCGTCACGGAGATCGACGAGGCGCACCGCCGTCTCCTGCGCGAGCGGGTGCCGAGCCGGGAGGAGCAGCGAGAACCGCTCGATGAAGAGGCTCGTGCGCATCAGCCTGTTCGCGACGGGGGCCGGCTGGTCCGGGTGATCGAACACGACAGCGGCATCGAGGGCGAGCTGCTCCAGCCCCGCGGTGAGCTCGGGCAGCTCCCCTTCTGTGACGTGCGGCTCGTACCCCGCGTCGGTGAGGGCGGCGATCAGCCGGGGCAGGAGTCGAGCGGCAGCTGTCGGGAAGATCCCGAGCCGGATGCGCCGCCGCGCGTCCGCGAGCGTCGAGCGGATGTCCGCGCGGGCGCGCTCCGCCCGCTCGAGCAGCGCCTCCGCGTGGGGAAGCCACAGCAGCCCCGCCGCCGTGAGCCGCGTGCCCGACCGGGAGCTCTGCACCACGGCCGCGCCCGTGACTCGTTCGAGTCCGCGCAGGTGGTGCACCACGGTCGGCTGGCTCCACCCGAGAGATTCGGCCGCGGCGAGCACCGAGCCGTGCTCGGCCACTGCGCGCAGGGCGCTGAGCTGTCGGAGATCGAGCACGCGGACTCCTCAATACCAGATATGGATAGGGAGAACATATCCGCTATTCACTATCGTCTGCAGACCGTGGAGCATGGGCGCATGTCCTCCACCCCCTACGCGGATGCCCTGGCCCGTCATGCCGCCCGCGACACCGTGCGCCTGAACGTGCCGGGTCATGCCGCCGACCCGGGGGCCGCGCCCGCGCTCGTCCGGTACTTCGGCCAGGATCTCCTCCTCAAAGACGTGCCGCCCCTGCTCGACGGGCTCGACAAGGGCGAGGACAACCCGCTCGCCGAATCGCTCCGACTGGCCGCTCACGCGTTCGGCGCTCGCCGCACCTGGTTCCTCACCAACGGAGCGTCGCAGGCGAACAGGATCGCGGCCCTGGCGCTCGCCGGATACCGCGCAGCGCTGGACCCGATCGTCGTCCAGCGCAGCGCCCACTCCTCCTTCGCCGACGGGATCGTCCTCGGGGGCCTCTCTCCGCGATTCGTCCAGCCGTCCATCGACGGCTGGTTCGGCATCAATCACGGAGTCGCCCCAGCCCGGCTCGAGCAGTCGCTGGCCCAGCTGGACAGCGGCGTCGCCCCGAAGGGCGTGTACGTGATCTCCCCCAGCTACTTCGGCGCGGTCGCCGACATCGCCGCTCTCGCCGAGATCGCGCACCGGGCGGGCGCCCCTCTCATCGTGGACGCGGCGTGGGGCGCGCACTTCGGCTTCCATGAGGCGCTGCCCGAGAACCCTCTGCGGCTCGGGGCCGACCTCGTCGTCTCGAGCACCCACAAGCTGGGGGGAAGCCTGACGCAGAGCGCGATGCTGCACCTCGGGCACGGCCCCTTCGCCGATGAGCTCGAACCGCTCATCGACCGCGCCTTCGCCCTCGAGCAGTCCACAAGCGAGAGCTCCCTCCTGCTCGCATCGCTCGATCTCGCTCGCGACGCGCTGCAGCACGGCCGCGACGGCATCGCGGCCGCCGTCGCCGCCGCGGATGACCTTCGCGACCGCATCCGCCGCGGCGGCCGCTTCCGCATCGTCAGCGACGCCTTCGAGCGCTTCGATGACATCCACGCCGCGGATCCCCTCCGAGTCTCGATCGATGTCGCGAGCGGCGGCGTGCGCGGAACGCACGCGCGCGAGCTGCTCATGAAGGAGGACGGGATCTTCTTCGAGATCGCGACCGAGTCCTGCATCGTCGGAGTCATCGCGCCCGGTGCCGTGCCTGATGCGTCGCGCATCGTCCGCGCTCTGCACGACCTACCCGTCGACCCCGGGGTGGCCCGGGAGAGGGATGCGCTCAGCGCGATGGCGACGCTGCCGGAGCCCGGCCCTCTCGTCCTGCTCCCGCGGGAGGCGTTCTTCCGGCCTTCGGAGACAGTCGCCCTGGACGACGCCATCGGGCGCGTCTCGTCCGCCGCTATCGCCGCCTACCCGCCCGGGATCCCCAACGTCCTGCCCGGCGAGGTGATCACGCGCGAGGTGGCCGAGTTCCTCCGCCATGTCGCAGCGACTCCGGGAGGGTTCGTGCGCGGCGCCGCCGACCCCGCTCTCGCGACGCTGTCGGTGGTGCGTGACGCGTCGATAGGCTGACCGCATGCTGCTGAGCGACCGCGACATCCGTGCCGAACTCGATTCGGGCCGCATCGGCCTCGACCCGCTCGACCTGTCGATGGTGCAGCCGTCGAGCGTGGACGTGCGCATCGACTCGTTCTTCCGGTTGTTCGACAACCACAAGTACCCGTACATCGACCCCGCCGAGGAGCAGCCCGAACTCACCCGCCTCGTGGAGGCGAAGTCCGACGAGCCGTTCATCCTGCACCCGGGCGAGTTCGTGCTCGGCGCGACCTACGAGCAGGTGAGCCTGCCCGACGACATCGCGGCGCGGCTCGAGGGCAAGAGCTCGCTCGGCCGCCTCGGCCTGCTGACCCACTCGACCGCGGGCTTCATCGACCCCGGCTTCAGCGGGCACGTGACGCTCGAGCTCAGCAACGTCGCGACGCTGCCGATCAAGCTGTGGCCCGGCATGAAGATCGGCCAGCTGTGCTTCTTCCGCCTCAGCTCGCCCGCCGAGACCCCCTACGGGACGGGCGGCTACCTCAACCGCTACCAGGGTCAGCGCGGGCCGACGGCGTCGCGGTCGTTCCAGAACTTCCACCGCACGGTCATCGAGCGCGTCGACTCCGCCGACTGACCAGGCAACGCGGGCGGATGCCCGGCGCGCGCTGAGCGAGCGCTGAGGTCAGTCCGCCTCGAGCAGCGTCGCGATGCGCTCCACGAGCTCGCGCGAGCTGAACGGCTTGACGATGTAGTCGTTCGCCCCCGCGGCGAACGCGCGGTCGACGTCGTTCTGCTGCGAGCGCGCGGTGAGCATGAGCACCTTGATGCCGCCGCCGACCTCGTCGGCGCGCAGCCTCTCGAGGACCTCGATGCCGTCGAGCTTAGGCATCATCCAGTCGAGGATGATGAGGTCGGGCTCCGCGGCGAGGGCGAGCTCGAGCCCGCGTTCCCCGTCGCTCGCGCTCTGCACGTCGTGGCCCGCACCGCGCACTCGATTCTCGAGCAGCAGCAGAACGTCGGGCTCATCTTCGACGATCAGGATTCGCGACACGATTCCCCTCTCCGGTCATCAGACTCTAGTCTCACCAGTGGAGCGGCTACGACCTTTCGGGCGTCGCGTCGCGAGAGGAGCACCTCATGGGTCAAGCGGGCATCGCGACCCAGCTCTGGTACGCCCCCCGGGCATCCGTCGTGCCGCGATCGCCGCCCTCATCGGGCTCGTGGGGCTCCTCGGCTGGATGAGCGTCGCCCTGCGCGCGGAGGGCTCACCCGTCGCCGCGTGGTGGCCCGCCGCCGGAGTCGCGGTCATCGCCGTCCTCGCGTCACGCGGGTCGCGGCTCGTCGCGACCGCGGGTGTCCTCGTCGCGACGCTCGTCGCGAACGCGCTCGTCGGGCGCGAGCTCGGCCTCGCGGTCGGCTATGCGATCGCCAACGCCGCCGAGGCGTACGTGGTCGCCCAATTCGCCTCGCGGGGCGGCCCCGAGGCCCGGCTGGACAGCCTGCGCGACATCAGCCGCTTCATCATCGCCGCCGTGCTCGGCGCGCTCACGATCGGAGTGATCGGCGGCCTCACCGCTGCGGTGGTGGTGCAGGCCGACCTCTTCGCCACCCTCTTCGCCCTGGTGTCCTCCCACGGCTCGGCGATCCTCATCGTCGCCCCTATCGCGCTCGTGAGCAGGCGCCTCGCACGTGGCGTCAGTCGGGTCGAGGTTCTCATCCAGCTCCTCGTCCTCATCCTGATCGTCGGCGCGGTCTTCTGGCCGGGCAACGTCCTACCGGTCGCCTTCGTGCCGCTCGTCGCTCTCCTGTGGGCGGCGTTCCGGCTCCCGATCACGGTCGTCGCCGTCGAGCTCCTCGTGCTCGCCGTGCTCGCGACGACGCTCGCCGGGATGGGAGGTGGCGCGATCGGCCAGTACGCCGCGAGCGATCCGCGCATGAGCGCGCTGCTGCTCCAGCTCTTCCTCGTCGTCCATGCGTGCGCCGCTCTCTTCGTCTGCGCGGCGCGCAACGACTGGGCGAACGTCGTCACGCAGCTCGGCGCGCGGGAGGCCTTGCTTCGCGGCGGCATCGTGAACTCCGAGACGGGGATCCTCATCGCCGAGATCCTCGACAGCGACCGGCTGCGCGTCGTCGGCGTCAACCCGACGGCGCTGAGCGCGCTCGGGCGCGAGACGATGCCGCCGACCTGGGGCGTCGTCGGCCTGCGGATCGCGCGCGGGCAGCCGGTGTTCGGCGTCGCCGAGCTCGACGACGGTGTCCGCCGCCGCGAGGCGTCGCGCTTCGAGCTCGAGCGCGAGGGTCGGCGGTTCGACGTGGACCTCGGAATCCACGACGGCGTCGGCGGGGCATCCGTCATGACGATCGTCTTCACCGACGTGACCGCGCGCGACGAGCGCGAGCGCCGCGCGATCGAGGCCGCCGAGCAGATGCGTGACCTCAACCGGCAGAAGGACGACTTCATCGCCTCGGTCAGTCACGAGCTCCGCACGCCCGTCACGAGCATCCTCGGGTTCGTGGAGGATCTCGACGGCGCCGACCTGCGCCCCTCCGAGCGCGTCGCGACCGAGGTCATCGCCCGGAACGCGCGGCGGCTCGCGGACGTCATCGAGGACGTCCTCGAGCTCGGCAAGCTCAGCTCCTTCGCCGCGGGGTCGCGCCCGGCGGTGGCCTTCGATGTCGTCGCACTGACGCGGCACTGCGCGCAGGACGCCGAGGGTCTCGCCGCCGGCCGCGCCGTCCGCCTCATCGTCGAGTCTCCCGTCGACGCGCTGCCGATCCGCTCGGTGCCGCAGGACCTCACGCGCGTGCTGGCCAACCTGCTCTCGAACGCCGTCAAGTTCACGCCGGATGGCGGCTCCATCGAGGTGCGCATCGACCCGAGCGCAGCCGGCGTCGACATCACGATCACCGATCACGGTCCCGGCATTCCGCCGGCCGTGCTCGGCCATGTGTGGGACCGCTTCTACCGCGTCTCGGACGCCGAGCACCGCGACGTGCCGGGCACCGGCCTGGGCCTGCCGATCGTCCGCGCCCTCGTCGAGCAGCGGCTCAGTGGCCGTGTCGAGCTCAGCTCCGACGGTGCGACGGGCACGACCGCGCGGGTGTCGCTCCCGTGGGATCGCGATGCGGTGCAGGCGGATGCCCCCGGCGCGATCGACGAGGACCACACCGTGGCGGTCGGCCACGTTTGACCCGCGGCTCGAGCCAGTCGACGCGCGGGGGTTATCGCGCCCGGTAGTCGCCCTGCCACGCCGCGAGCTGCCACCCGAGCCACGGGCTGTACGCGAAAGGCGTGGCGGTCACGGCCGCGCGCAGGTCGCCCGGCTCGACCCAGGTCCACTCGGCGACCTCGTCGGCGGCGGGCGCGGGGTCACCGTCGGCGATCGCCGTGTACACGGGGCAGATCTCGTTCTCGACGATGCCCGAGGCGTCGACGGCGCGGTAGCGGAAGTCGGGCAGGGCGCTGCGCACCGAGTGCACGGCGAGCCCGAGCTCGCGCTCCGCGCGACGGGCGATGGCCTCGGCGAAGTCCTCATCAGGGGCGGGGTGGCCGCAGAAGCTGTTCGTCCACACTCCCGGCCAGGTCGCCTTCCCGAGGGCGCGACGTGTGACCAGCACCCGGCCCCGCGCGTCGAACACGTGGCACGAGAAGGCCAGGTGCAGGGGGGTGTCGTCGGTGTGCACGGTCGCCTTGGGCGCCGTGCCGACGGGGGTGCCGTCGTCGGCGAGGAGGACGACGTTCTCGGGGATTCCGGTCATGGGTGCCGCTAGTCTGCTGAGGTGGATCGACACGACAGGGTGGCGGTTGCCGCGGAGCGCGGCGCCCTGGTCGACGCTGTTCTGGAGCGCTTCTTCAGCCTATCCAAGAAGCGGGCGACGCCCCTGGGCGCCCCGTACGAGCACCTCTGGGGTCTGCTCGAGCGCAACACTCAGGGCGGCAAGCGCTTCCGCCCTCGCATGGTCATGGCCGCCTACGCCGGACTCGGTGGCGACGACATGGACGCCGCGGCCTACATCGGGGCGAGCTTCGAGCTCCTCCACACCGCTCTCATCGTGCACGACGACGTCATCGATCGCGACTTCGTGCGGCGGGGCATCCCGAACATCTCCGGCGCGTACCGCGACCACGCCGTCGATCGCGGCGCGAGCGTCGAGATCGCCGAGCACCGCGGCGTCTCCGCGGCCGTCATCGCCGGCGACCTCGCGCTGTTCAACTCCTACCGCCTCATCGACAAGAGCGGCGTGACCGGAGAGATGCGCGACCGCCTCCTCGACATCCTCGACGAGGCGATGTTCGCGAGCGCCGCCGGCGAGCTCATCGACGTCGACCTGTCGATGGCCTCGACGACGCCGCTCGTCGACGACATCCTCACGATGGAGCGCCTGAAGACCGCCGTCTACTCCTTCGAGACTCCCCTGCAGGCCGGCGCGGTGCTCGCGGGCGCGGGGGAGGAGACGGTCGCGACGCTCGGCGAGTTCGGCCGCGAGATCGGCATCGCGTACCAGATCGTCGACGACGTCCTCGGCGTCTTCGGCGAGGAGGAGTCGACGGGCAAGACCACGATCGGCGACCTCCGCGAGGGCAAGCGCACCGTCATGATCGCCTTCGCGTGCTCGACGCCCGAATGGGTGCGCCTGCGCGAGCTCATCGGCGACCCCGACCTGACGCACGAGCAGGCGATCGAGACGCGGCTGCTGCTCATCCAGTCCGGAGCCAAGGCCTTCGCCGAGGATCTCGCGCGCGGCTACGCGCAGCGCGCCCTCGCCCGCCTGGCCGAGCCGCACATCCCCGCCTCGCTCCGGGAGGAGCTCCACCCCGTCGCTGAGACCGTCCTGAACAGGGTGCGATGACGCGCTTGAGCCTGTACGACCGCACCGCCGACGAGGTCGCGGGGGTCGTGATCCGCCGGTACTCCACGTCGTTCGGCCTCGCCTCCCGCCTGCTGGGGCCGGGCATCCGCCAGCACGTCGAGAACATCTACGCCCTCGTGCGCGTCGCCGACGAGATCGTCGACGGCGGTGTCGCCGAGGCGGGCCTCGACCAGGTGGCGGCCGGCCGCTATCTCGACGAGCTCGAGGCCGACACGAATCAGGCGATGGAGCACGGCTACAGCTCCAACCTCGTCGTGCACGCCTTCGCCCGCACGGCGCGCGAGGTCGGTTTCGGGCGCGAGCTCACCGAGCCCTTCTTCCACTCCATGCGCATGGATCTCACTGACACCGAGCACGACCAGGCGAGCTTCGACCTCTACGTCTACGGCTCCGCCGAGGTCGTGGGGCTCATGTGCCTCCGAGCCTTCATGCAGGAAGCCCCGGTGACGGGCGAGCAGAATGACCGCATGGTGCGCGGCGCCCGAGCCCTGGGCGCGGCGTTCCAGAAGGTCAACTTCCTCCGCGACCTCTCCGCCGACTTCGAGACGCTCGGTCGCAGCTACTTCCCGGGGGTCCGCGTTGACTCGTTCACGGAAGAGGAGAAGCACCGCTTGCTCGACGACATCGACGACGATCTGCGGATGTCCGCCGCCGTCCTCCCGGATCTCCCGATCTCCAGCCGGCGGGCCGTCGCCCTCGCCCAGGGCCTCTTCGCCGAGCTCGCCGCGCGCCTGCGCCGCACGCCCGCGAGCGAGCTCGTGCGCACGCGCGTCCGCGTCCCCGACCCCGTGAAGCTGCGCATCGCCGCGAGCGTGCTCGCCGGGCGCCTTCCCCAGCCCGCCCCCGCACGCGCATCGGCGGTGACCTCGTGAGCCGCGTCGTCGTGATCGGCGGCGGGATCGCCGGGCTCGCGAGCGCCGCTCTGCTCGCCCGCGACGGGCACGAGGTGACGCTCGTCGAGAAGCGCGACGCGACGGGCGGCCGCGCGGGCTCGTGGGAGTCCGACGGCTTCCGCTTCGACACCGGCCCGAGCTGGTACCTCATGCCCGAGGTCTTCGACCACTTCTTCAAGCTCCTCGGCACGAGCGCCGCCGAGCAGCTCGAGCTCGTGCAGCTCGACCCCGGCTACCGCGTCATCACGCAGGGCCACGACGAGTGGACGGACGTCGCCGCGACCCGCGAGGAGAACGTCGCGCTGTTCGAATCGATCGAGAAGGGCGCGGGAGCCGAGCTCGAGCGCTACCTCGACTCCGCCTACGACACGTACGAGATGGCCAAGCGCCGCTTCCTCTACACGAGCTTCGAGTCGTTCGGCCCGCTCCTCACGACCGACGTGCTCAAGCGCGCCCCGAAGCTCGTGAAGATGCTCCTCCAGAACCTCGACTCCTACGTCGCGAACCGCTTCGACGACCTGCGCCTGCGCCAGGTCCTCGGCTACCCGGCGGTCTTCCTCGGCTCCTCGCCGTTCGACACCCCTTCGATGTACCACCTCATGAGCCACCTCGATCTCGCCGACGGCGTGCTCTATCCGATGGGGGGCTTCACGACGCTCATCGAGCGCATCCAGGCGGTCGCCGAGCAGCACGGCGTGACGATCCGGACGAGCGCGCCCGTCGGCCGTATCCTCGTCGACGAGGCGTCGAGCGCCGCACGCGGCGTCGAGCTCGAGTCGGGCGAGGTCATCGACGCCGACATCGTCGTCTCCGCCGCCGACCTGCACCACACCGAGACGCAGCTGCTCCCCGAGCGGTTCCAGTCGTACCCCGAGCAGTACTGGAGCGACCGCAACCCCGGCCCGAGCGCCCTGCTCATCTACCTCGGCGTCGAGGGCGAGCTGCCCAACCTCGAGCACCACACCCTGCTGTTCGCCGCCGACTGGCGCGAGAACTTCGAGGCGATCTTCGGCGAGAACACGCGCCTGCCCGACCCGGCCTCGCTGTACATCTGCAAGCCGAGCGGCGTCGACCCCTCGGTCGCACCCGAGGGGCACGAGAACCTCTTCGTGCTCGTCCCCGCTCCCGCAGATCTCTCGCTCGGCCGCGGCGAGGTCGACGGCGACGGCGACACCCCGCTCGAGGTCTACGCCGATCGCATCATCGCCCAGATCGCCGAGTGGACGAAGACCCCCGACCTCGCCGACCGCATCGTCCTGCGCCGCACGTACGGCCCCGGCGACTTCCACGACGACCTGAACGCGTGGCGCGGCAGCATGCTCGGCCCGGCGCACACGCTCAAGCAGAGCGCGTTCTTCCGCACCGGCAACGTGTCGAAGAAGGTGCGCGGCCTCTACTACGCGGGCGCCTCGACGATCCCCGGCATCGGACTGCCGATGTGCCTCATCAGCGCCGAGGTGCTCATCAAGCGTCTGCGCGGCGACACATCGACGGGCCCGCTGCCCGAGCCCCTCGAGGCGAGCAGGCCGGCGGCGGCGCCCGCGGCGTGATCGGCTTCAGCTACCTCGCGGCGCTCGCGATCTCGCTCACGGGCATGGTGGTGCTCGACCGCCGATTCCGTCTGTTCTTCTGGCGGGACGCCCGCCGCGCGCGCATCGTGTTGCCTCTCGGCGTGCTGTTCTTCCTCGTCTGGGACGTCTTCGGCATCGCTCTCGGCATCTTCTTCCGCGGGCAGACGGAGTTCATGACGGGGCTGCTGATCGGCCCCGAGCTGCCGATCGAGGAGGTCTTCTTCCTCACCCTGCTGAGCTACCTCACGATGAACGCCTACGCGGCGGCGGGCGACCTGCTGGACGCGCGCGGCGCGCGCCGGGCCTCCGCCTCGATCGATGCGGGGGGCGCGGGATGACCTACACCCTCCTGAACGTCGTCTTCCTCGCCGTCGTCGCCCTCGTCGCGATCGCGGCCGTCGTCGCCCGCCGGTCG
This sequence comes from Microcella alkalica, assembly GCF_014137945.1. Lineage (GTDB taxonomy): Bacteria > Actinomycetota > Actinomycetes > Actinomycetales > Microbacteriaceae > Microcella > Microcella alkalica. The sequence continues at coordinate 167,462 of NZ_JACGWX010000005.1, read as the reverse complement.
CCGCGCTGGCGCGCGGTCGGGCTCGCCGCGATCCTCCTCCTCGCGATGACCGCGATCTTCGACAATGCGATCATCGGCACGGGGCTCGTCGCCTACGACGACAGCCTCATCAGCGGAGTGCGCATCGGCCTCGCGCCGATCGAGGACTTCGCGTACACGGTCGCCGCGCTCGTCCTGCTGCCCGCGGTGTGGGAGCTGCTCGCCCGCCACCGCCCGCGGCAGGATGAGCACTCGTGAGGACCCTCGGTCAGCTGCTCGTCAGCTCGCGCCCGCTGAGCTGGATCAACACGGCGTTCCCGTACGGGGCCGCATACCTGATCACGACCGGCCGGCTGGATCTCGCGTTCTGGGTCGGCACGATCTTCTTCCTGATCCCGTACAACCTCGCGATGTACGGCATCAACGACGTCTTCGACTACGAGAGCGACCTGCGGAACCCGCGCAAGGGCGGCGTCGAGGGGGCGCTGCTCGATCCGCGCATCCATCGCACGACGCTCATCGCGGCCGCGGTCTCGTGCGCCCCGTTCCTCGTCGTGCTCGTCGCTCTCGGCGGCCCGCTCTCATGGCTCGTTCTCGCGATCAGCATGTTCGCCGTCGTGGCGTACTCGGCGAAGGGGCTGCGCTTCAAGGAGAAGCCCTTCCTCGACTCGCTCACCTCGAGTACGCACTTCGTGAGCCCGGCCGTCTACGGCCTCGTGCTGGCGGAGGCCGAGTTCACGCCGCAGCTGTGGCTCATCCTCGCCGCCTTCTTCCTCTGGGGCATCGCGAGTCACGCGTTCGGGGCGGTGCAGGACGTCATCGCCGACCGCGAGGGCGGCATCTCGTCGATCGCGACCGTCATCGGGGCACGGGCCACCGTGCGCTTCGCCGTCGTCGCCTACGTGATCGCCGGCCTGCTGCTCCTCGGAACGGACTGGCCGGGTCCGCTCGCGGCGCTCGCCGCGGTGCCGTACGCCGTGAGCACCGCGCAGTGGTGGAACGTCCGCGATGAGGATGCGGAGAGCGCGAACCGAGGCTGGAGGAGGTTCCTCTGGCTGAACTTCCTCGCCGGAGCCCTCGTCACGATCCTGCTGATCGTCTGGGTACTGGGCCGCTGAATCTGCTGGTCGGTGCTACCGTCAGCGACTTGTGGCAACGAAGCCCCCACCGTGCGCGCGCCTTCTCCCGGTCGGCCCCCGGGGGCACCGTGATCTCTTCGAGCCGGCAGGGAACTTCCGCCGCGATCCAGAGCAGATCGATACCCTCGACGTGCCGCAGGGGAACAAGCTCTCCTTCCCCGGCCTCGATGAGGGCGCGAACGCGTCGGTGGAAGAGCAGGGCCATCTCCGTCTCGGCGATGTACCTGTTCCCGAAGTAGTGAACGACGTATCCGATGGCCCCCATAGTGAGGCACAGGCTAGGGGCCGAAGGGCAAAGAATCGAGGGAAACCCTCGAAAACGGAGGGGGCTTGACAATGCATTCATGGCCGGGCAGTGCGTATCCGCTGGGAGCCACGTTCGATGGCAACGGCACGAATTTCGCGATCTTCAGCGAGGCCGCCGAGCGGGTCGAGCTGTGCCTCATCGACGAGAAGCGCGGCGGTCGTCGCGTCGAGGATCGCATCGAGCTCATCGAGGTCGACGCCTTCGTGTGGCACGCCTACCTCCCGAGCGTGCAGCCCGGTCAGCTCTACGGCTACCGCGTCCACGGCGTCGACGACCCGTCGACGGGGCGACGCGCGAACCACAGCAAGCTCCTGCTCGACCCGTACGCGAAGGCCGTCCACGGCCAGATCGACTGGGATGAGTCGCTCTTCCCCTACCGCTTCGACGCCCCTGACGAGCGCAACGATCTCGACTCCCTCCCGCACGCGATGCTCGGCGTCGTCATCAACCCCTTCTTCGACTGGGCGGGCGACCGCTCCCCGGGCATCCCCTACGGTCAGTCGGTCATCTACGAGGCGCACGTCAAGGGCCTGACCCAAACCCACCCGGACATCCCGAAGGAGATCCGCGGGACGTACGCGGCCGTCGGCCACCCCGCGATCATCGAGCACCTGCGCCGCCTTGGCGTCACCGCGCTCGAGCTCATGCCCGTGCACCAGTTCGTGCAGGACAAGCACCTCGTCGACCAGGGGCTCGCGAACTACTGGGGCTACAACACGATCGGTTTCCTCGCCCCGCACAACGCCTACTCGTCTGCGGGTGACCGCGGCCAGCAGGTGCAGGAAGTCAAGAGCATGGTCCGTGCGCTGCACGCCGCGGGCATCGAGGTCATCCTCGACGTCGTGTACAACCACACCGCCGAGGGAAACCACATGGGGCCGATGCTGAGCCTCAAGGGAATCGACAACGCAGCCTACTACCGGCTCATGGACGACGAGCCGCAGTACTACCGCGACTACACGGGCACGGGCAACAGCCTCAATGTGCGCCACCCGCACTCGCTGCAGCTCATCATGGACTCGCTGCGCTACTGGGTGACCGAGATGCACGTCGACGGCTTCCGCTTCGATCTTGCCGCGACGCTCGCTCGCGAGTTCTACGACGTCGACCGCCTGTCGGCGTTCTTCGACCTCGTGCAGCAGGACCCGATCGTCTCGCAGGTCAAGCTCATCGCCGAGCCGTGGGACATCGGCCCCGGCGGCTACCAGGTCGGCAACTTCCCCCCGCAGTGGACGGAGTGGAACGGCAAGTACCGCGACACCGTCCGCGACTTCTGGCGAGGCGAGGAGGGCACGCTCGGCGAGTTCGCCGCCCGCCTCACGGGCTCGGCCGACCTCTACGAGGCGGACGGCCGCCGCCCGGTGGCGAGCATCAACTTCGTCACCGCGCACGACGGCTTCACGATGCGCGACCTCGTGTCGTACAACGAGAAGCACAACGACGCCAACGGTGAGAGCAACAACGACGGCGAGAGCCACAACCGCTCGTACAACCTCGGTGTCGAGGGCCCGACGGACGACCCCATCATCCGCGCGCTGCGCGGCCGGCAGGTCCGCAACTTCCTCGCGACGCTGCTGCTCAGCCAGGGCGTGCCGATGATCGCGCACGGCGACGAGCTCGGCCGCACGCAGCAGGGAAACAACAACGTCTACGCCCAGGACAACGAGCTCTCCTGGATCGACTGGGCGTCCGCCGACACCTCGCTCGTCGAGTTCGTGGGCTCGCTCGCGCGGCTGCGTCGCGAGCATCCGACGTTCCGGCGCACACGGTACTTCGACGGTCGGCCCGTGCGCCGCGGCAAGAGCGACCCGCTGCCCGACGTCGAGTGGCTGCGCCCCGATGGCACCGCGATGGACGAGTCGGATTGGGAGTCCGGCTTCGGCCGCACCGTGGGGGTGTTCCTCAACGGCCACGGCATCCGGGGGCGGGATGCCCGGGGCGAGCGCATCACGGACGTCAACTTCCTCGTCTACTTCTCGGCGCACACCGAGCCCATCGAGCTGACACTGCCGCCCGCCGAGTACGGCGGCCGCTGGGAGCGACTCGTCGACACGAGCGGCCTCGGCGACACGGCCGCCGTGATCGAGGCGGGCTCGCCGATGCAGCTCGAGGCCATCAGCCTCGTGGTGCTCCGCGAGCACGTCGCCGCAGAGCACACGGTCGACGACGCGGTGTCGCTGTCGCTCTCGCCGGCCCCGGTCGAGGTCATCGGGACCCCGGCGGTGACGCCCGCATGAGCCGCACCGCACTGCCCCGCTCGACCTACCGGGTGCAGGTGAGCCCCGAGTTCCCGCTCGACGAGGTCGCCGCGCTCGCGGACTACGTGCGCCTCCTCGGCTCCGACTGGCTCTACCTGTCGCCGCTGCTGCAGGCGACGCGCGGCTCGCAGCACGGCTACGACGTCGTCGACCACGGCGCCGTCGACGAGGAGCGCGGCGGGCAGGACGCGCTCGGGCGCGCCGCCGCGGCCGCCGTCGCCCGCGACCTCGGCGTGCTCGTCGACATCGTGCCGAACCACATGGGCGTCGCCGACCCGCGGCAGAACGACTGGTGGTGGAGCCTGCTGCGCGACGGGCGCCATGGCGAGATCGCAGAGGCCTTCGACGTCGACTGGGCGTTCGGCGGTGATCGAGTGCGCATCCCCGTGCTGGGCGCCGAGCTCGACGAGGTCATCGCCGACGGGCACGTCGTGCTCGGCGACGACGCGATCTCGGTCTACGGCACCGAGTACCCCCTCGCGGCCGGCACCGCCGACGACGTCGACGACCGCGCGGGCGCGAGCCCCGAGCAGCTGCGCGCCGTGCTCGACCGCCAGCACTTCGAGCTCGTCCACTGGCGCCGCGCCGACGCCGAGCTCAACTACCGACGCTTCTTCGCCGTCACCACGCTCGCCGCGGTGCGCGTCGAGGTGCCGTGGGTGTTCGAGCGCTCGCACGCCGAGATCGTGCGCTGGGTGCGCGAGGGGCTCGTGCAGGGCATCCGCGTCGACCACCCGGACGGCCTGCTCGACCCGGGCGGCTACCTCGACGATCTCGCGCGCGCCACCGGGCATGTGCCCGTGTGGGTCGAGAAGATCCTGGAGGGCGACGAGCAGCTGCCCTCCTTCTGGCAGGTCGCCGGCACGACGGGCTACGATGCGCTCGCGACGATCGACCGCGTCCTCGTCGACCCCGCAGGGCGGCACGCGCTCGACGACCTCGACGCGCGCCTGCGCGCCGAGACCTCGACGGCGCACCAGCTGCAGGAAACGACCGCGGGCGGCGCCGACGCTCCCCAGCCGCTCGACTGGCACGCGCTCATCCGCCGCACCAAGCGCCGGATCGCCGACACGATCCTCCGCAGCGAGGTCCTGCGGCTCGAGCGCGAGCTGCCGCACGCCATCCCCGAGGCAGCCGACGCGCTCGCCGAGGTCCTCGCGTGCTTCCCCGTCTACCGCTCGTACCTGCCCGTCGGGGTCGAGCAGCTCGAGGCCGCGCTCGAGGCGGCTCGGGCATCCCGCCCGGAGCTCGAGGCGACCTTCGACGCGCTCGCGCCGCTCCTCGCCGACCCGGCCCAGCCGGTCGCGATCCGGTTCCAGCAGACGAGCGGCATGGTCATGGCCAAGGGCGTGGAGGACACCGCCTTCTACCGCTACTCCCGCCTCGCCTCCTTGACCGAGGTCGGCGCCGACCCGGCCGAGTTCGCGGTCGACGTCGACGAGTTCCACCGCCGGCAGCTCGTGCGCCAGGGCAGCTTCCCCGCCTCGCTCACGGCACTGTCGACGCACGACACGAAGCGCGGGGAGGACACCAGGGCGCGCATCCACGTGCTGGCCGAGGTGCCCGAGGCGTGGGGCGCGCTTCTCGCCGAGCTGCGCGAGCGCGCGCCCATCGGCGACGGCCCGTTCGAGAACATCCTCTGGGAATCGCTCGTCGGCGCCTGGCCGATCTCGGCCGAGCGCGCGCACGCCTACGCCGAGAAAGCCGCGCGCGAAGCGGGCACGGCCACGACGTGGACCGAGCCGGACGAGGCGTTCGAGACGCGCATGCACGATGCGATCGAGGCCGTGCTCGCCGACGGCGAGCTGCGCGACCTCGTGCAGGAGTTCGTCGACGCCACGGCTCCCTACGGCTGGTCGAACGCGCTCGCGGCGAAGCTCCTGCAGCTCGCGGGCCCGGGCGTGCCCGACGTCTACCAGGGCAGCGAGCTCTGGGAGACGAGCCTCGTCGACCCCGACAACCGCCGCCCCGTCGACTACGCCGCACGGCGCGAGCTGCTCGCGCGAGTCGACGGCGAGGATCCCAGCGCGACCCCCGGGTGGATGCCCGACATCGACGCCGTCGGAGCCGCGAAGCTGCTCGTCACCAGTCGCGCCCTCCGCGTCCGCCGCGACCGGCCCGAGCTCTTCACCCGCTACGCGCCTCTCCCCGCGATCGGAAGCGCGGCCGCGCACGCCGTCGCGTTCGACCGCGGGGGAGCGGTCGCGATCGCGACGCGCCTGCCCGTCGGGCTCGAGCGCGCGGGCGGCTGGGGCGAGACGGTCGTCGTGCTCCCGCAGCGTCCCGTGCTCGACGCCTTCACGGGCCGGGTCTACGCCGGCGGCGAGCTGAGACTCGCCGACGTGCTCGAGCGCTACCCCGTTGCCCTCCTCGTCGAGGTCGAGAAGGATGACGCCTCATGAGCAGGCTGAGCGAATCCGGACGATCCGACGCGCGCGTGTGGGCGCCCGACGCCGAGCAGGTTGCGCTGCATCGCGTGCGCGCGGGAGCCGCGGAGCGGGTCGAGCTGACGCGCGCCGACGGCGGCTGGTGGGTCGCGATCGAGGCCCTGGAGGCGGGTGACCGCTACGGGTTCCTGATCGACGGCGACGAGCATCCCCTGCCCGACCCGCGGTCACGCCGGCAGCCCGACGGCGTGCACGGGCTCAGCGCTCCCGACGACCCCGCAGACGTCGACTGGCTCGACGACAACTGGCACGGACGTCAGCTCGCCGGGGGCGTGATCTACGAGCTGCACATCGGCACGTACAGCCCCGAGGGCACCTTCGACGGCGCGATCGCCCGCCTCGATCACCTCGTCGAGCTCGGCGTCGACTTCGTCGAGCTGCTGCCGGTCAACGGATTCAACGGCGAGCACAACTGGGGCTACGACGGCGTCGCATGGTTCGCCGTGCACGAGGCGTACGGCGGCCCGGCCGGGTACCGGCGCTTCGTCGACGCGTGCCACACGCGCGGACTCGCCGTCATCCAGGACGTCGTCTACAACCACCTCGGCCCGAGCGGCAACTACCTGCCCCGGTTCGGGCCGTACCTGCACTCGGGCTCAGCGAACACGTGGGGCGACTCGGTCAACCTCGGCGATCGCGAGGTGCGGCGCTTCGTGCTCGACAACCTCGCCATGTGGTTCGAGGACTTCCACGTCGACGGGCTGCGGCTCGACGCCGTGCACGCGCTCGTCGACGAGTCGCCGACGCACATCCTGCAGGCGATGTCGGAGGAGACCGACGCGCGCTCGGCCCACCTCGGCCGGCCGCTGACCCTCATCGCCGAGAGCGACATGAACGACCCGCGCCTCATCCTGCCGCGCGAGGCCGGCGGCTACGGGCTCACCGCGCAGTGGAGCGACGACCACCACCACGCCATCCACGCGGCCGTCACGGGCGAGTCGGACGGCTACTACGCCGACTTCGCGACCGCGGATGCCCTGCCGAAGACCTCGACGAAGGGCTTCTTCCACGACGGCACGCACTCGTCGTTCCGCGACCGCCCGCACGGCTTCCCCATCCCCGCCGAGGTGCCGACGTGGCGGCTCGTGACCTTCGCGCAGGACCACGACCAGATCGGCAACCGCGCCGCGGGCGACCGGATCTCGCAGACCCTCGCCGCCGACGAGATCGCCGTCGCCGCCGTGCTCAACCTCACCTCGCCCTTCACGCCCATGCTCTTCATGGGCGAGGAGTGGGGCGCGACGACGCCGTGGCAGTTCTTCACCTCCCACCCCGAGCCCGAGCTCGGGCTCGCGACGGCCGAGGGGCGGCTCGCGGAGTTCGCGAAGATGGGGTGGGACGAGTCGGTCGTGCCCGACCCGCAGGCTCGCGCGACGTTCGAGCGCTCGAAGCTCGCCTGGAGCGAGGTCGACGAGCCGCGGCACGCGCGACTGCTGGCCCTGCACCGGGCGCTCATCCGGCTGCGGAAGCACCTGCCCGAGCTGACCGACCCGCGCTTCGAGCACACTCTCGCCGCGGGCGAGGGGGAGGACGGCCTCGCGGTGTTCCGCCTCGATCGCGGGGCGGGCATCCAGTCGCCGCACGGCGGCATCGTGAGCGTGTGCGCCGCGATCCGCGAGGAGGCGTCGTTCGAGGTCGGCTCGGAGGCGGCGCTCGAGCTGTCGACGACCCCCGATGCGACGCTCGTCGACGGCGTCCTCACGCTGCCAGCCCGCTCGGCGGCGGTCGTGCGGGTGCGGGCGGCGCGCGGGGTCTGAGCGGCCGAAGGACTACAGCCCGCCGCCGATCCCGATCGCGACGAGCAGCAGCACGGGCGCGAGCCCGAGCACGATGCCGATGCCGAGCGCGAGCGAGCTGATGGCGCGACCGCCGAGCGCGGATGCCCTGCGGAGCCCGCGCGCCGCGAACACGACCGTCACGGCCGCGGTGAGCGCCGCGAGCCCGAGAGCGCTCAGGACGACCGCGCTCGAGTCGACGCCCGGGATCCGCACGAGCCCGCTCGCCGCGACGGCCTGCCCGAGGAAACCCAGCAGCGTCGCGACGATGCCCGCTCGCGCGAACCGGGCATCCCGGTTCGGGCCCGGTCGCATCGACCGCGCCGCGTCGGGGCTCAGCGCCGAGAACGGCTGCGGCTCGCGGTGGGCGGCGCCGAGGAAGCGCTCGCCCGTCCACCAGCGCTCGTAGCCCTCGCGCTCGGGGTCGGGCTCCCAGCCGGGGCGCACGCTGTCGAGGTCGTCCTCGTCATCGGGGTACGGGGTGCTCACCCTTCCATCCTCCCGCGGCCTACAGCTCGTAGCGCGTCGCGAGCTCGGCCGGGTACTCGCCGCGCGCGGTGAGCTGCTCGGCCGCCGCCGCGAGGTGGTGCAGGGTGAGGCCGAGGATCTGCGGCCCGAACGAGATTCGCCCGACTCCGAGCTCGGCGAGGCGGGCGAGGGGCAGGTAGCCCGGGTGGGCGAAGACGGCGACGGGCGCGCGGACGGCGGCCACGGCATCCGCCACCATCTGCTCGGTGCGCAGACCGAGCATGAAGATGCTCGTCGCGCCCGCGTCGGCGTAGGCGTTCGCGCGGTCGATCGCCTCGTCGAACGCGTCGGGCGAGCCTGCGAGGGTGTCGGTGCGCGCGTTGATCGCGAGAGGCACGCCCGCGGCGTCGGCGGCGGCGCGCGCGGCGGCCACGCGGTCGGCGGCCTCGGCGATCGGGCGGCGGTCGCTCGTGGCGCCCGCGAGCGAGTCCTCGATGTTGAGCCCCGCCGCGCCCGCCTCGATGAGGCGCGCGACGTTCTCCTGCACTCCGGTCGCGTCGGGCGCGTAGCCGCGCTCGAAGTCGATGCTCACGGGCAGGTCGGTGGATGCCGCGATCCGCCGCGCGGCGCCGAGCGCCATGTCGACGGTCATGCCCTCCCCGTCGGGCACGCCGTAGGCGAAGGCGACCGAGTGGCTCGCCGAGGCGAGCGCGCGCACGCCGGGCGCGCGGGCGACGATGCGCGCGGTGATCGCGTCCCAGACGTTGACGACCACGAGCGGGTCGCCTGGCACGTGGAGCGAGGCGAGGAGGGCGGCCTTCTCGGCGGTCGTGGAAGCGGAGGCAGCGGTGGAGGTGTCGGTCATGCCCTCACTCTGCCAGCCGCCGCGTTCTGGGGGCTGAATCCCAGCCGGGCCGTGGTGCACCGGAGGTCGTCGGCTGTGATCATGAACCATGACCCAGATCCGCCTGCGTGACTACCAGGCCGCCGACATGGATGCCGTCCTCCGCCTGTGGGACGAGGTGCGCGCCGAGGGCGCCGAGCCCGTCTACGCGCTCGCGGAGGTGCTGGCCTCCTGCGAGAAGGATCACGCCGTCGTCGCGGTCGACGGCGACCAGGTGCTCGGGGTCGGCGTCGCCCGCGCCGCCCACGATCAGGGCTGGATCGTCTTCCTCGCCGTCACCGCGAGCGCACGGCGCCATGGTCTCGCGGGGCGCATCCTCGCCGGTCTCGAGCAGCGCATGGCGCCGCAGGGCCTCACGCGGCTGTCGATCCTCGTTCCGGATCAGCAGCAGCAGTACGGCGCGCTCACGAAGGCCGGATTCCAGGATCGCGCGCACCTGAGCTACTTCGAGCGAGAGATCCCGGTCAAGCAGCGCGAGCTCGCGGTGCTGCGCGAGCTCGGCGGGCGCATCCTGCCCCGCGACCTGTGGGGTTCGATCGCGGGCATGCGCACGGAGAAGGAGCTGCTCGAGCGGCGGCTCGTCCTCCCGCTCGCCGACCCCGCGCTCGCCGACCAGTTCGGCGTGCAGCCGCCGCGCTCGATCGTGCTGTTCGGACCGCCCGGCACCGGCAAGACGACGTTCGCGAAGGCCGTCGCTTCCCGCCTGCAGTGGCCGTTCGTCGAGGTGTTCCCCTCCCGGCTGGCGGCAGGCCCCCAGGGGCTCGCGGGGGGACTGCGCGAGACCTTCCAGAGCATCGCCGACCTCGACCACGTGATCGTCTTCATCGACGAGGTGGAGGAGATCGCCGGCCAGCGCGGCGGCGAGCCGCCATCCGCCATGCAGGGCGTCACGAACGAGCTGCTCAAGATCATCCCGGCTTTCCGCGACTCGCCTGGCCGCCTGCTGATCTGCGCGACGAACTTCATCCGCGCGCTCGACGCCGCATTCCTGCGCCACGGGCGCTTCGACTACGTGATCCCGATCGGTCTGCCCGACGCGGCCGCGCGCGAGGCGATCTGGTCGCGCTACATCCCCGACTCCGTTGAGGGAGAGGTCGACCTCGCCCAGCTCGTCGCGCGCACCGACGGCTACTCGCCCGCCGACATCGAGTTCGCGGCGCGATCGGCGTCGCAGGCCGCGCTCGAGCAGTCGGTCTACGGCGCCGACGGGTCGGGCATCCGAGGCCCGTCGACCGCCGACTACCTCGCCGCGATCGACCGGACGCGCGCGACCGTGTCGGCGGCGGAGGCGGCGGAGTTCCGGGAAGACATCGCCGCGCTCGCCCGCGCCTGAGTGCGTCGGGCCGGAGCGGCCGAGGCTCCGGTCAGCTGGCGTCGGCGCGGGCCTCGCTGCGGACCACGTCGCGGTCGATCGCCGGCGGCGCCTTCACGAACAGCAGCATGATGCCGCCCGCGAGCAGCACGATCGTGATGCCGAGGATCCCGTAGAGGGTCTGGTTCGCGGCGACGGCGATGAAGACGCCCCACAGGAGCGAGGCCATCCAGCCCGCGGCTCGGCCGGTCGTCGCGTAGAGGCCGAAGACCTCGCCCTCGCGACCCGCCGGAGTGACGCGCGCGAGGAAGGAGCGGGAGGCGGCCTGCGCGGGGCCGACGAACGCGGCGAGCACGATCCCGACGGCCCAGAACAGCCCGGCGCCGAGGTCGGCGAAGAAGAACACGACGAGCGTGCAGGCCACGAGGCCGAAGACCGAGATGAGGATGACGCGCTTGGGCCCGAAGCGGTCGTCCAGGCGGCCGGCGAGGATCGTCGACACCCCGGCCACGATGTTGAGCGCGATGCCGAAGATGACGAGGTCGGTGAAGTCGAAGCCGAAGACGATGCCCGCGATGACCGACCCGAAGGTGAACACGGCGGAGAGCCCGTCTCGGTAGACCGCGCTCGCGAGCAGGAACCAGAACGTGGGGCGGGTCTCGCGGTAGAGACGCTGGACGCCGCGGACGAGCTCGACGTAGCTGCGGAAGAATCCGACCTTCTCTGCCGCGACGACCTTGGGGGGCTCGGGGACCGCGACGAAGATCGGGATGACGAAGAGGATCGTCCAGATCGTCGCACCGAGGGCGATGAGCTGGAAGGTCGACGCCGAGTCGCCGTCGAGCAGGCCGCCGAGGATGAGTCCGACGACGATCGCGAGGGCGACGATGCCGCCGAGGTACCCGAAGCCCCAGCCCAGGCCCGAGACCTTGCCGATCGTCCGCGGCGTCGAGATCGAGATGAGCAGGGCGTTGTAGTTGACGCCGGCGATCTCGCCGAAGACGCTGCCGATGGCGATGAGCGCGACGCCCATCCAGAACCACTCGGCTCCTGGCTCCACGAACGCGAGTCCGAGCTGGGCGGCCACGAGCAGAGCGGTGAAGACGAGCAGCTGGAGCTTCTGCCTGCCCGCACGGTCGGCGCGCTGACCCAGCACGGGTGCGAGGAGGGCGATGAGCAGCCCGGCGACGGTGATGCCGTAGCCGAGGTTGCTCGCGAGCTGGCCGAGCGCCGCCTCCTCGCGGGCTGTTCCGATGACGGCCGGGTCGACGAAGAAGGTGCTCGTCAGGTAGCTCGGCACCCACACGAAGGTGAGCAGCACGGTGTTGAAGGGCTGCGTCGCCCAGTCCCAGAAGGCCCAGGCGAACACGCGCCGGCGGGGCACCTCGGCGCCCTCGCGCAGATCCAGGCCCATGACCCCCACCGCGAGGGTGTTCGCCGTGGCGGGGATCGACTTCTCTGTCATGCGCTCACGGTACTGCGGGCCGGTGAACCGCGGGTGTCGCGCCGGGGCGCGTGTTCGCGCGGCCCCGCGCGCCCCGCGCGCCCCGACCCGCCCCGCGCCAGGCCCCCGGCACATCAGGCGCCGCAATCCGGACTGATCCGGGCGCACCGGACGCCCTATTCCGTACGGGGCGCCCGAAACAGGACGAAGTGGCGTCGGGCGCGATCCGAGGGGCGGCCGCGGGGCTGACGTGCGCGGGAGTGCGTCGCTAGGGTCGTGGGCACCTCACCCCCCCCCCCCCCCCCCCCCCCCCCCCCCGCCGACGGAGTCCGCCCATGATGCTCTCGTACCTGTTCACCCCGGTGACCGATCTCGAGTTGGCCGCCGCCTTCTACCGAGACTCGCTCGGCTGGGAGGAGGTTTGGCGCGAGGGTGACACGACGATCGCCTTCGCAGCCCCGACGGGCGAGGTGCAGGTGATGCTCGACACGACGCCCTGGCCAGCGGGGCCGATGTACCTCGTGCCCGACCTCGAGGACTGGCTCGCCGCGCACGCCGAGCTCGCGGCGAGCATCCCCCGGACCGAGATCCCCGGCGGAGCGGTCATCGGCTTCACGGACCCGACGGGCAACGCCTTCTAGGTTTTCGCGATGGTTGCGCACTGACTTCGAGTGACGCGACGGCGCGGGTCGGACGGCTCGCACGCACGCTCAGCGCGAACACGGCACCGCTCCTGCCTGAGAATTGAGTCGGCATGGCGCAGGTTCTGGGCGGCTCGACTTGACAGCGGGCATCCGCATTCTCAAACTTGACATTGCACGGCTCAAGTTCAGTCGTGCCCCCGATCCCCAGAAGGAGCATCCCCCATGGCCCGTGCCGTCGGAATCGACCTCGGAACCACCAACTCCGTCGTCTCCGTCCTCGAGGGTGGCGAGCCCACCGTCATCGCCAACGCCGAAGGCTTCCGGACGACCCCGTCGGTCGTCGCCTTCACCAAGGACGGCGAGGTGCTCGTCGGCGAGACCGCGAAGCGCCAGGCCGTCACGAACGTCGACCGCACGATCGCCTCCGTCAAGCGTCACATGGGCACCGACTGGAAGAAGGAGATCGACGACAAGAAGTACACCGCGCAGGAGATCTCGGCGCGCACTCTCGCCAAGCTCAAGCGCGACGCCGAGCAGTACCTGGGCGAGCCCGTGACCGACGCCGTCATCACCGTTCCCGCGTACTTCAACGACGCCGAGCGCCAGGCGACGAAGGAGGCCGGCGAGATCGCGGGCCTCAACGTCCTGCGCATCATCAACGAGCCGACCGCCGCCGCTCTCGCCTACGGCCTCGACCGCGGCAAGGAGGACGAGCTCATCCTCGTCTTCGACCTCGGTGGCGGAACCTTCGACGTGAGCCTGCTCGAGGTGGGCAAGGACGACGACTTCTCGACCATCCAGGTGCGCGCGACCGCCGGCGACAACCGCCTCGGCGGCGACGACTGGGACGGCCGCGTGGTGAGCTACCTCATCCAGCGCTTCAAGGAGACCACCGGCGTCGACGTCAGCAACGACAAGATCGCCAAGCAGCGCCTCAAGGAGGCCGCGGAGCAGGCGAAGAAGGAGCTCTCGAGCTCCATGAGCACCAACATCCAGCTGCCCTACCTGTCGCTCACCGAGAACGGCCCCGCGAACCTCGACGAGTCGCTGACCCGCGCCAAGTTCGAGGAGCTCACGAAGGACCTCCTCGAGCGCACCAAGAAGCCCTTCGAGGACGTCATCCGCGAGGCGGGCGTCGAGGTGGCCGAAATCGCGCACGTCGTTCTCGTCGGCGGCTCGACCCGCATGCCCGCCGTGACCGAGCTCGTCAAGAAGCTGACCGGAGGCAAGGAGCCCAACAAGGGCGTGAACCCGGATGAGGTCGTCGCCGTCGGCGCCGCCCTTCAGGCCGGCGTGCTCAAGGGCGAGCGGAAGGACGTGCTCCTCATCGACGTCACCCCCCTAAGCCTCGGCATCGAGACCAAGGGCGGCATCATGACGAAGCTCATCGAACGCAACACCGCCATCCCCACCAAGCGCAGCGAGACTTTCACGACCGCCGACGACAACCAGCCGTCGGTCGCGATCCAGGTGTTCCAGGGCGAGCGCGAGTTCACGCGCGACAACAAGAACCTCGGCACCTTCGAGCTCACGGGCATCGCGCCGGCTCCCCGGGGCATCCCGCAGATCGAGGTCACCTTCGACATCGACGCCAACGGCATCGTCCACGTCTCGGCCAAGGACAAGGGCACCGGCAAGGAGCAGTCGATGACGATCACGGGCGGCTCGTCGCTCGCGAAGGAGGACATCGAGCGCATGGTGCGCGAGGCCGAGGAGCACGCGGCGGAGGACAAGGCGCGCCGCGAGGCCGCCGAGGTGCGCAACAGCGCCGAGCAGCTCGCCTACTCGATTGACAAGCTCATCGCCGAGAACGTCGACAAGCTGCCCGACGACGTCAAGGGCGAGGTGCAGGCTGACGTCGACGCGCTCAAGACGGCGCTCGCCGGCACGGACGACGACGCCGTCAAGACCGCGTACGACGCCCTGAACCAGTCGCAGACGAAGCTCGGCGAGGCCATCTACGCCGCATCGCAGGCCGAGGAGTCGGCGGCCGCCGAGCCGCAGAGCTCCTCGAGCGACGAGGACGTGGTCGACGCGGAGATCGTCGACGACGAGGACGACAAGGACAAGAAGTAGTCATGGCCGCACGCAAGCGCGACGACGACGAGCAGAAGCCCGTCATCAAGCGCCGACGCCGCATCGACGACGAGACGGGGAAGGTCACCGATCTCGGTCCTGACAGCTCGCCCGAGCCGGACGCCGCTCCCGCGGCGGGCGAGGCCGATGAGTCTCCCCTCGCGGAGGACGGCGCGCCGACCGACGCCGAGACGATCGAGGATCTCTTCTCGGTCGAGGATGCCGATGTCGAGGTCTCGGAGTCGGGCGCGAGTCTCGACGCCGACATCGACCGCATCCTCTCGGAGGCCGGGCAGAAGGAGATCGCCGAGTACCGCGACCGCGCCGCGCGCGCGGAGGCGGAGCTCGCGAATTTCCGCACGCGCGTCGAGCGCGACCGGCAGGCGAATCGCGAGGCGAACATCGCCGAGGTGATCCGCACGCTGCTGCCGGCGATCGACGACCTCGACCGCGCCGAGTCGCACGGCGATCTCGCCGGGAGTCCGCTCGAGCTCGTCGCGCAGAAGCTGCGCACCGGCTTGGAGCGGTACGGCCTGACGAAGGTCGGGGTGACCGGCGAGCCGTTCGACCCGAACCGGCACGAAGCGCTCGTGCAGCTGCCGAAGCCCGACGTCACGAGCAACGTCGTGGGCGACGTCATCGAAGTCGGCTACGCCCTCGGAGACCGCCTCATCCGCGCTGCGAAGGTCGCCGTCTTCACGCCGGAGGGGTAGCCGCCGATGGCCAGCAACGACTGGTTCGACAAGGACTTCTACGCCGTCCTCGGCGTGCCGAAGACCGCGTCGGAGGCCGAGCTCAAGAAGGCCTACCGGAAGCTCGCCCGGCAGTACCACCCCGACTCCAACGCCGGTGACACGGCTGCCGAGGCGCGCTTCAAGGAGATCAGCGAGGCGTACTCGGTGCTCTCGGATCCGTCCGAGCGAGCTGAGTACGACCAGCTGCGCGCGATGGGCTCGGGCGCCCGCTTCACGGCGGGGGGTCAACCCGGAGGCTTCGAGGACGTCTTCGGCGGGATGTTCGGCGGCGGTGCCCCGGGCGGGCGGCGAGCCCAGTCGGCGGGATTCGAGGACATCTTCGGGAGCATGTTCGGTGGTCAGTTCGGCGCCGGCGGAGCATCCGCCGGGTTCGGTCGCGGACCGCAGAAGGGCCGCGACCAGACCGCGCAGGTGACTCTCGATTTCCTCACCGCGATCCACGGCGACACCGTGCAGCTCGAGCGGGAGGGCGGTCGGCCACTCACCGTGAAGATCCCGCCGGGCGTCGCCGACGGGCAGAAGATCCGACTGCGAGGCAAGGGCGAGGCGAGCATGACCGGCGGCGAGCCGGGCGATCTCGTGCTGAGCGTCACTGTGCGGCCGCATGCGGTGTTCTCGCGCGACGGGCTCGACCTGCGACTGGACGTGCCTGTGACCTTCCACGAGGCCGCCCTGGGGGCGACCATCGAGGTGCCGACGCTCGGCGGCGAGACGGTGCGGCTCAAAGTCGCACCAGGCACGCCGAGCGGGCGCGTGCTGCGGGTCAAGGGCCGCGGCGTCACCACGCCCAAGGGCACGGGCGACCTGCTCGCGACCGTCCAGGTCGCCGTCCCCGGCAACCTCAGCGCCGACGCGAGGAAGAAGCTCGAGGCATTCGCGAAGGCGCTCGGCGACGAGAACCCGCGCGACGACCTGCTCGCGCGGGCGAGGGGCTGACGGGCGATGACGCCGATGCCGTGGTGCGAGGAAGGGGCACGGTGATGGACGAAGCGACTCCGCTGTTCGCGATCGCGGTCGCGGCCGAGCTTGCGGGCATGCATCCGCAGACACTGCGGCAGTACGACCGTCTCGGTCTCGTGTCGCCGACGCGCACGGCCGGCCACAGTCGCCGCTACTCGATGCGCGACGTCGTGCAGCTCCGCGAGATCGCGCGGCTCGGTGCCGAGGGACTCAACCTCGAGGGGATCCGGCGCATCCTCGACCTCGAGAACGACAACCGCGTGCTGCGGGCCCGCGTGCGCGAGCTCGAGACGGCGCTCGCCGACGAGCTGCTCGCGAAGCCCGGCCGGCGAGTCTTCGCCGCGGGCTCGGAGGGCGAGGTCGTCACGCTGCGGGCGGGAACGCGCGCGCAGAAGGCGAACCAGCTCGTCGTCTGGCGGCCGCTCCGGCGGAGCTAGGAGGTCAGCTCCGCCGTCGCCTCCGCGAGCGGCAGCCTGCTGAGGAAGCGGGTCCGCAGTCGCCGTCGCGTTCCCCTCCAGGACCTGGATTCCCTCGTCGGGCGTCGAGCGCAGGACGAGGAATCCGACCTGCGCGCCGAGGAAGCCGCCGCGCATGACAGCGGATGCTCCTTCTCGGCCCTCAGGGCCTCGCGCTCGCTCCGTACGGTGGCGAGGAAGAGCGCAGTGATGGCGGCCGAGAGCATGAACAGCTGCACGATCACTCCGGCGTTCACGACCCCCTGGGAGACCCCGAAGGGGCCGCCGCTCGCGACCGTGAGCGCCGGCACGATGACCGCGACGAGGATGAGCTCGGACACGACGAAGATCGGCGAGAAGACGGTGATCGCGAGCGCGATCGTGACCGCGAGCTGGATCACTCCCTCGAGGCGCCGGAAGGCCTGCACCCTCGAGCCGCTCACGGGCAGCGGCACGAGCGCGAGCGGGACGACGAGCAGGAGCGCCGAGGCGTAGGAGGGGACGAGCGCGAGGAAGGAGACCACCGGGTCGATCCCGGCGAGAAGGGAGAGCGTCACGGCGCCTTCGAGGCCGATCGTGATCGCGGCGGCGAGCACCGCAATGAGTAATCGCCCGAGCCCGCGCACCGTCGACAGGAGGGCTCCGCGCGCCTGCGGCCCGAGCATAGCGACGAACACGGCGAGCTCGACGACGAGGATCACCGCGGCCGGGAGAGCGAAGCTCAGCGGGCGGCCGACCGCGATGTTGGTGAGCAGACCGACGGCGCCGACCAGAACGAGCGCCTGCCAGCGCGGCCCCCGGTCGAGGAGGTAGATGAGCGCACCGACGCCCGCGGCGGGCCACCAGATGGCGGCCCCCGCCCCCGGGGCGGTGATGTAGAGCGAGGCGAAGCCGAGGAAGAAGCTCAGCAGGCTTCTCGGCCGGCGTCGACGACTAGGGCGTGTCTCCTAAGCGTTTGAGCCAGAGTGTGATGGCTCGCAGGACCGCGCCGCCGCGGTAGGTGAGCGCGAGTTTGTCGTATCTGGTGGCGAGCCCACGCCATTGCTTGTCTTCGTTGAAGCCGCGTTCGACAACGTTGCGACCCTTGTAGTCCTCGACGTCGTAGCTGACTGGTCGCCCGCCACGGGAGCCGCGACGCTGCCGGTGTCCCTGCTGGTCGGAGGGCTCGGGGATCACGGCGACGATCCCGCGTTCGCGCAGGCGGGTGCGGATGGCACGCGAGGAATACGCCTTGTCGCCGCGGACGCGGTCCGGTCTCGAGCGGGGCCTGCCCGGGCCACGCCGGCCAACTTTGAGGTGGTCCATGAGCACGGGGAACATCGGGGCATCGCCGGCCTGCCCGGGGCCGACCAGCACGACCAGCGGTAGCCCGCGGCCGTCGACGAGGTGGTGGATCTTCGTGCTCAACCCTCCGCGTGACCTGCCAATCGCGTGGTCAGGCGGCTCCTCCCGCAAATTCTTGTAACTCGATAGAGCCCCCTGTGTCGCGCGGGAGGTTCGTTGCGTGCTGATGCGCACGGTTGATGGTGGAGTCCACGCTGACGGCCCATTCGATCTCGCCCGCTGCGTCCGCGTCAGCGAGGATCTCGGCGTAGATACGATCCCAAGTGCCGTCTCCGCTGAACCGGCGATGACGCTTCCACGCGGTCTGCCACGGCCCGAACTCGGCGGGCAGATCACGCCACGGCGAACCCGTCCGATACCGCCACACGATCCCCTCCAGCACCCGACGATGCTCCTGAAACGGTCGCCCGCCCTTGCGGGAAGCGATCGGCATCAAAGGCTCGATCCGAGCCCAAGCAGAATCCGACAAAGTACGAGTACGCGTCACGCTCCCAGCCTGCCGCAACATCCCGCAGAGGTTACGAGACACGCCCTAGGTCATCAAGCCCTTCCGCGGGCCAGACCTGCAGCAGCGGCTGAGCGCGCTCCTCGACGGGCGCTGAGACCGGGGGTCGGACTCACTCTCGCTCGACGAATGTGACGCCGCGCGACCCCGCGTGACGCCGTGTGAGCGTGCCTTACCTTCCGTGTCGCCGCGGCTTCCGCTGCGGGCCCCGCCTCCATAGCGTGGCCGCTGTTCCCGCAGCCGCTACCGGAGGAGAAGCATGTCGCGCCTCGACGACCGACCCCGATCCGCACCCCGATCCGCACCACGCGCGCCCCGACGCCTCGCGGTCTCGTCGATGATGCTCACGGGCGCGCTCGCCCTGACGGCGTGCGCCGCGCCGGCCGCGACCGACACGGAGGTCGTCGACGGCGGCACGATCGTCTACGCCCACCAGCAGGAGCCAGCGTGCGTCTTCGGCGGCTGGATCGAGCAGGCCTATCTCTCCTACCAGGTGCTCGACTCGCTGACCTCCCTCGAGGAGGACGGCACCGCCGTCCCGTGGCTCGCCGAGTCGTGGGCAGAGTCGGAGGACGGCCTGTCGTGGACCTTCACGCTGCGGGAGGATGTGAACTTCACGGACGGCACGCCGCTCGACGCGCAGGCGGTCGTCACGAACATCCGCCACTGGACCGAGGGCGGAGGCAACTCGACGGCGAACGTCTGGCTGAGCGGATACCTCGCCGACGCGATCGCCGTCGACGAGCGCACGCTGCAGGTCGACCTCGTCGCGCCGTACCCCCGTCTGGGGGAGACCCTCTCGCAGGGCTACTTCGGCATCCAGTCGCCGACCGCGCTCGAGACGCGAACCCAGGAGGAGAACTGCGCGGCGCCGATCGGTTCAGGAGCGTTCACCGTCGAGGAATGGAGGCGGGGGGAGGAGATCGTGCTCGCGCGCAACGACGACTACAGTTCGCCGCCGGCCAACGCGGGCCACAATGGCCCCGCGCACGTGGAGCGCGTGATCTGGAAGTTCATCGCCGACCCCACCACGCGCGTCGCCGCCCTGCAGAGCGGCGAGGTCGACGCGATCTACGACGTCCCCGCCGTGCAGTGGGCCTCCCTCGAGAACGGCGACGTCGAGCTGCTGCGGCACGTGACGAAGGGCCGCCCGCACCAGCTGACCTTCGACGCCGTCGACGGGCCCTTCACCGACGAGCGGGTGCGGCAGGCGTTCGCCCATAGCCTCGATCGCGAGACGATCGTCGAGACCGTCGGCCGGGGCGTGATCCCCTTCGAGGGCAACGGCGGCGTGAGCGCGGCGACGCCCGGCTACAGTGAGGCGGCCGCCGCCCGCTACGACTTCGACCCCGACCTCGCCGTCGACCTGCTCGAGGAGGCCGGATGGGTGCTGCCCGCCGATGCCGATGCGGGCGAGCGGGCGGTGCGAGAGAAGGAGGGCGAGCGTCTCGAGGTGACCCTGCCCTACGGCGCCGGGTCGATCATCTCCACCGACGGCGCGGCGATCCTCCAGGGCGTCAAGGAGCAGGCCGAGCAGGTCGGCTTCTCCGTCGAGCTCGTCCCCGTGCCCCAGAGCGAGTTCTTCTCGGGCGCGTACTCGACGCCCGAGGAGCGCGACATCGCCGCCGGCTACTGGACGGCCGTCACGAGCGGCATCCTGTGGGTGAACTGGCGACCCAGCACGGCCGAGCGGCCGAACTACGCCAATCAGTCGTTCCTCGCCGACGAGGAGCTCGCCGAGTTGATCCTCGCGGCGAACTCGGCGCGCGACGTCGACGAGCAGAATCGTCTCTACGAGCAGGCGCAGGAGCACATCGCCGACCGCGCCTACTCGATCGGCCTCTTCGCCCGCCTCAGCACTCTCGCCGTCGGGCCGCGACTGCAGGGCGTGTGGCAGGAGCACGCGCAGGGAGGGCCGGTCTTCCATGACGCGCAGCTCCTGGGCTAGGCCCGCGGTCCGCATCGTCGGCAACGCGGTCGGCGTGCTCGTCGGCGCCGCGACGGCGGCCTTTCTCGCGCAGACGGCGCTTCCCGGTGACCGCGCCACGGCCATCCTCAACATCAGGGCGGGGCAGGCCGAGCTGCGCACGCCCGAGGAGCTCGCGCCGATCACCGCTGAGTTCGGTCTCGACCGCCCGCTGTGGCAGCAGTACGCCGACTACCTGCTGGGGCTCGTGCGCGGCGACCTGGGAACCTCCTACCTGCAGTTCCGGCCGGTCGGCGCGATCATCGGCGAGCAGCTCGGCGCGACGGTCGTGCTCGCCATTACCGCGATCGCGATCGCCTGGATGCTCATGGTCGTCTGGATCGTCGCCACCGGCGGGCGCGGCCCGCGTCTCACCGCACTCGGGTCGCTCGTGGACGTGACGACCGCGGCGCTGCCCGCCTACTGGCTCGGCATCATCCTGCTGCTGGTCTTCGCGCTGGGTCTGGGGTGGTTCCCCGTGCTGGGCGACGGCACTCCTCTGTCTCTCGTGCTGCCGGCGCTGACGCTCGCGATCCCGCTCGCAGGGTTCCTCGCCCAGGCGACGCGCACCGAGTTCGAGCGGGCGCTCGAGCAGCCGTTCGCGCTGTCGGCGCGCATGCGCGGGCAGAGCGACCTCGGAGTGCGGCTCGGGCACGTGCTGCGCCACGCGAGTCTTCCGGCCATCTCGCTCTCGGGCTGGGCGCTCGGCGCGACCCTCTCGGGCGCCGTCGTTGTCGAGTCGATCTTCTCGAGGCCCGGCATCGGGCAGGTGCTCGTGTCGGCGGTCAGCAGCCAGGATCTCCCGGTCGTGGTCGGGGTCGTCGTGCTGACCGCCGCGTTCTACGTCGCCGCGAATCTGCTCGTCGACCTCGCCTCCGCGCTCGTCGACCCGAGGCAGCGTGCCGCATGACCGCCGTCGTGAGCCGCCCTGGCGGCGTGGGCGCCGCATCCCCCGTCGGTCGGGGGCCCGCCCGCCGACGTCGGCACCGCCTCGCCGACCGGCCATGGAGCCTCTGGCTCGCGCTCTCCTACGTCGCGGTGCTCGCCGTCGCCGCGCTCGCCCCCGGGTTCCTCGCGCCGAGCAGCCCGACCGCCGTCGACTACGCCGCCGCCCTGCTGCCGCCGTCGCTCGAGCATCCGTTCGGCACCGATGAGTCGGGCCGCGATCTGTACACGCGCATCGTGCACGGCGCCGCCGATTCGCTCTCGATCGGACTCGGTGCGGCGGCGCTCGCGATCGTGTGCGCGATCGCGCTCGGAGCGCTCGCCGCTCTCGGCCCTCGCCCCATCGCGGCGCTCGTCGACCGGGTGATCGAGGTGCTCTTCGCCTTCCCGACCCTTCTGCTCGCGCTGCTGCTCATCGCGATCACGGGGCCGTCGGCGACGACGCAGATCATCGCGGTGGGGCTCGGCTCCGCGCCCGGCTACGCGCGCATGGTGCGCGGGCAGATCCGGCAGGCGGCGGGCTCCGGCTACGTCGAGGCGGCGGTCGCGCTCGGCCACGGGCGGGCGCGCATCCTCCGCCGGCACGTCCTGCCGAACGCTCTGCGCCCGCTCGTCGCGGTCGCGGCGCTCGCCGTCGGGCAGTCGATCGTGTGGGCCTCGAGCCTGTCGTTCCTCGGTCTCGGCGTCGCCCCTCCGTCGCCCGAGTGGGGTGCCCTGCTCGACGCGGGCCGCCCCTACGTGATCCAGGCCGGCTGGCTCATCGTCATCCCCGGTCTCGTCATCGTGGCCCTCGCGCTCGCCGCGACGAGCATCGGCCGCCACCTCCAGCACCGACTCGAGAGCGGAGCCCGCGCATGACCCTCCTCGACTTCTCCGCCCTGCGCGAGGTCGACGACGATCTCGACCCCGAGCTCCGGGCCGCGGCGCACCTCGGTGCCCCGGCGCCGCGACTCGTCGTCGAGAACCTCCGCGTCTCGTTCCGAACGCCCGACGGTGAGCGGCCCGTCGTCCGCGGGCTGTCGTTCTCCCTCGGAGCCGGCGAGTGCGTCGCGATCGTCGGCGAGTCGGGCTCGGGCAAGAGCGTCTCGGCCCGCAGCCTCGTCGGGCTCACCGGTCGCGGGAGCGTCGTGCACGTCGATCGCCTCGAGATCCTGGGGGCGGATGCTCGCGCGCTGAGCTCGCGCGCCTGGCGACGGCTGCGCGGCCGGCACGTGGGGTTCGTGCTGCAGGACGCACTGGTCTCCCTCGACCCGCTGCGGGCTGTCGGTCGCGAGCTCGACGAGGCGCTGCGTCTGCACGGGCGCGCCCCCCGCGCGGAGCGCCGGCGCAGCGCGGTCGAGCTGCTGCGCCGCGTCGGCGTGCCGCGCCCCGAGGAGCGCGCCCGCCTCCGGCCCGACGAGCTCTCCGGAGGCCTCCGCCAGCGCGCGCTCATCGCCACCGCGATCGCGCATGACCCCGAGATCGTCATCGCCGACGAGCCGACGACCGCGCTCGACGCGACCGTGCAGGCTCACGTGCTCGCCGAGCTCGACGCCATGCGCGCTCGCGGCACCGCCGTGATTCTCATCAGTCACGATCTGAGCGTCGTGGCCCGTCTCGCCGATCGCATCGTCGTGATGCGCGGGGGGGAGGTCGTGGAGAGCGGGCCGGCTGCCCGCCTGCTCGGCCGCCCCGAGCATCCGTACACGCAGCGTCTCGTCGCCGCGGTGCCGGGGCTCGAGACACGCGGCCGCGCGCTCAGCCCGGAAGGGGCCGAGGGACCCTCTGCCGCCTTGCCGGAGGCGGCTCCCGGTGATGGACCGCTCGATCCGCCCGTCGTGCTCGAGGCGCGCGGACTCGTCAAAGCGTTCGCTTCCCGCGGCGCGCGGGGCGCCGCTCCGCTCCGCGCCGTCGACGACGTCTCGTTCACCCTGCACGCCGGCGAGACGCTCGGAATCGTCGGCGAGTCCGGCTCGGGCAAGAGCACGACCGCACGCCTCGCGCTCGGGTTCTCCGAGCCCGAGGAGGGCGAGGTGATCGTGCTCGGCGCGCCGTGGAGCCGCGTGCCGGAGGCGCGCCGGCGACCTCTCCGCCCGAGGCTGGCCGTGGTCGCGCAGGACCCTCTGTCGACGTTCGATCCGCGCTGGACGGTCGGGCGCATCCTCGGCGACGCCCTGCCGAGAGCGGTCCGCCGCGATCCCCGGGCGCGCGCCGCCGCCGTGCGGCGTCTGCTCGACGACGTCGGTCTGCCGGCGGGCGACGGCTCCGTCCTCGGCCGGTTTCCACTCACGCTCTCCGGAGGGCAGCGCCAGCGGGTCGCGATCGCACGCGCTCTCGCGACCGAGCCCGCGATCATCGTGCTCGATGAGGCCGTCTCGGCGCTCGACGTGACGATCCAGGCGCAGATCCTCGACCTCCTCCTCGACCTCCAGCGCGAGCGAGACCTCGCATACCTCTTCATCTCCCACGACCTCGGCGTCATCGGGCACGTGAGCGACCGCGTGCTCGTCATGCAGCACGGGCGCGTCGTCGAGCAGGGGCCGACCGAACGGGTGCTGCGTGCCCCCGAGCATCCGTACACGCAGGAGCTCGTCGCCTCGATCCTGCCCGCTCCTCGCCCCTCGAACCCGCCGCCCGGCAGGAAGGACCCGTCATGACCGAGAAGAAGCAGCTGTTCCTGAACCTGTTCGAGATGGCCTGCGTGAGCCACATCACGCACGGGCTGTGGAGCCTGCCTGGCAACAACCGCCACCGCTTCGCCGACATCGAGTACTGGACGGAGCTCGCGCAGATCCTCGAGGATGGCGGGTTCGACGGCGTCTTCCTCGCCGACGTCATCGGCGCGTACGACACCTTCCGCGGGGGCCCGGAGACCGCGCTGCGCGAGGGACTGCAGAGCCCCAACCTCGATCCGCTGCTCGTCGTGCCCGCGATGGCGACCGTCACCAAGCGCCTGCACTTCGGCGCGACGTTCTCGACGACCTACGAGCCCCCGTTCGCCTTCGCGCGGCGTGCCTCGACGCTCGATCACCTCACGCGGGGTCGCTTCGGCTGGAACATCGTCACGAGCTACCTGCCGAACGCCGCGCGCAACTTCGGCCTCGAAGGCGAGATCCCCCACGACCGCCGCTACGAGCTCGCCGACGAGTACCTCGACGTGCTCTACAAGCTGTGGGAGGGCAGCTGGGACGACGACGCCGTCATCGCCGACCGCGACGCCCGCGTCTACACCGACCCCGCGCGCGTGCGCTACATCGACCACGTCGGAGAGCAGCACCGCGTCGCCGGTCCCCACATCGTGCACCCGTCTCCGCAGCGCACGCCCGTGCTCTTCCAGGCGACGGGCTCGCCCGCGGGCGTCGCCTTCGCCGGACGTCACGCCGAGGTCGTCTTCACGGGCGGGCGCACGGTCGAGGAGTTCCAGCGCAACGCCGAGGGGATGCGCGCGGCCGCCGTCGCGAACGGCCGCCGCTCCGATGACGTCCGCTTCATCGCCATGGCGGGGGTCATCGTCGGTCGCACCGAGGAGGAGGCGGCCGACAAGTGGAGGATCTACCGAGAGCGCACGAGCACCGAGGGAATCCTCGCCCACCTCGGCTTCCCCATCGATCTCGCCGCCTTCCCGCCGCAGCTGACGATCGGCGAGGCGCTCGCCCTCGCCGGAGTCGAGCACGATCGCGCCTCCTTCATCCCGCCGTCGACGACGATCGCGCAGGCGCTCGAGTTCGTCCGAGGGGGCCGCCAGGACCGCTTCTTCGTCGTCGGCACGCCGAGCGTCGTCGCCGACGAGATCGAGCGCTGGCTCGACGAGGACGGCATCGACGGCATCAATCTGCGTCAGTACCACTCGTTCGACACGGCGCGCGATTTCGCCGAGCTCGTCGTGCCGGAGCTGCGGCGCCGAGGCAGGCTGCCGGAGGCGGGTGGCGCCCCGACGACGCTGCGCGAGCGGCTGTTCGGCGAGGGCCACCGGCTGCCCGACCGGCACTACGGGGCGCGATACCGGGGCGGGGCGAACCTCGACGTCGAGCGCGAGCCGCTGCGGATCGAGGGAGCACTCGCCGCCCGCTAGCGTGAAGGCCTGATCGGGAGGGGGCGGCATGAGCGCGAGCGACCGCGGCGGGGCCGTCATCGGCGACATCACCGCCGCCCTGGACCCGATCCTCGCGGGGCTCCGCCGCCGCCCCGACCTCGAGGCGCCCGAGCTGCGCGCGCACGACGCAGCCGACCGCCTGCTGCTCGAGCTCGCCGCGACCGAGCACGC
Source organism: Microcella alkalica (assembly GCF_014137945.1). Taxonomy (GTDB): domain Bacteria; phylum Actinomycetota; class Actinomycetes; order Actinomycetales; family Microbacteriaceae; genus Microcella; species Microcella alkalica. The sequence continues at coordinate 141,536 of NZ_JACGWX010000005.1, read as the reverse complement.
CGACGCGCTCGTCGGTCGCGAGATCGTCGTGGTCGGCGACACCCACGGCGCGCTCGCGCTCGGCGCGCTCGCCCTGGGCGCGCGCCACGTGCGCGTCCACCAGGACTCGATCGTCGCCGAGCGCGCCCTCGCGGCGAACGCCGCGGCCGTCGGGCTCACCGCCTGCAGCCACCACCCGCTCGCCGAGGTCGCGTCGACGGATGCCCGCCTCGCCCTCGTGCGCCTCCCTCGCGCTCTCGACGCCCTCGACGCGATCGCGCGCGAGGTCGCTCGCGGCTCACACTCCGGGGTCGCCCTGCTCGCAGCGGGCATGGTCAAGCACATGAGCCTCGGCGCGAACGACGTGCTGCGCGGGTCGTTCGACCGGCTCGACGTGAGCCTCGCGCAGCGCAAGGCGCGGGCGCTCGTCGCGCGGAATCCGCGACCTGCCGGCGAGATCGCGGCGCTCGAGCCCGCCCGCGCTCGCGACGCCGCCCTCGGGCTCGAGGTGGTGGCGGTGCCCGGGGCGTTCGCGGGAGCATCCGTCGATATCGGCGCGCGCGCCCTCATCGCCGCCCTCGACCGGGCCCCGCGCGTCGGCGCCGGAGGCACGATCATTGACCTCGCGTGCGGCACGGGTCTCATCGCGACGACGCTCGCCCGGCTGAACCCGGAGGCGCGCGTGATCGCGAGCGACGCGTCTGCGGCGGCGGTTGCGAGCGCACGGCTCACGGCGGCGGCGAACGGCGTCGAGGTGGAGGTCGTGCAGGACGACGGACTCGGCTCGCAGCCCGAGGCGCGCGCCGACCTCATCGCGCTCAACCCGCCGTTCCACGTCGGGGCGGCGGTGCACACGGGCATCGCGCTGCGCCTGCTCGACGAGGCGGCGCGCGTGCTGCGCCCGGGCGGCGAGCTCTGGGTCGTCTGGAACTCGCATCTGCGCTACGCGCCCGCCCTCGAGAGAGCGGTCGGGCCCACGCGTCAGGTTGCGCGCGGGCCGAAGTTCACCGTCACGGCGTCGACGCGCCGCTGAGCGCGCGCCCCCGCAGCGCGCGCCGCGACCGCGCCCTACATGTCGCGGTAGCGCTTGGCCTCCGCGAGCTTCCCGCGCAGCTCCTCCGCCGTGAAGCGAGGGATGTACCCGGGAGTGTCGCGCTGGATGCGCCAGCTCTCGGCGAGCCCGCCGCCGTTCACGACGTCGAATCCGATCGCGTCGATGAGCCCGGAGACCCGCTCGACTGCCGCCGCGTCATCCCCGTACACGGCGAGCGCGCGACGGCCGTCGGTCCCGGGCGCCTGCGCGTGCTCGCTGATCTCGGCCGCCGGGATGTGGTTGAACGCCTTCACTACGCGCGCGCCCGAGAAGTGCCCCGCCACGAGCTCGGAGCTGGTCGTGCTCTCGTCATCGAGCTCGGCGATCTGCCCGTCGCGCTGCGGGTAGTAGTTGTTGGTGTCGATCACGATGCGCCCCTCGAGCAGGTGCGCGGGGATGTCCGTGACGGCCTTGAGGGGAACGGTCACGACGACGAGGTCTCTCGCCTGCGCGGCCTCCTCGACGGTGCCGGCCGTGGCGCTCGCCGCGCTGCCCGCTGCGCGCGCCTGCGCGTCGACGTCGGCGACGAGCTCGGCGAGCGACGCCGGGCCGCGGGAGTTCGCGACCACGACGTCGTGTCCGACGCGCGTGAACGCGTGGGCGAGCTGCGAGCCGATGTTGCCTGATCCGATGATTCCGATGGTGGTCATGGGGGGTGCAACGGCTCGGCGCGCGCGGCATTCCCCGGCGCGGACGATGCCCGGCTGCCGCGCGTTCGCCGTGAGCGTGCATTCCCCCTGGCGCCGCGTCCGTCCCCGGTCGTAAACTTGAGTCACGCAGGCTCAGGTTTTGATGCTGCGGCCACGTCCACCCCGCTCAGAGGAACACACGCACATGGCCAACATGCAGGGCGCCCCCTCCAGTCAGGAGAATCAGAAGTCCGCCCTCGAGCAGTACGGGATCAACCTCACCGAGATCGCGCGCTCCGGCAAGCTCGACCCCGTGATCGGGCGCGACGCCGAGATCCGCCGCGTCAGCCAGGTGCTCAGCCGTCGCACGAAGAACAACCCCGTGCTCATCGGCGAGCCCGGCGTCGGCAAGACCGCCGTCGTGGAGGGCCTCGCCCAGCGCATCGTCGCCGGGGACGTACCCGATTCGCTCAAGGACAAGCAGCTCGTCGGCCTCGACCTCGCGGCCCTCATCGCCGGCGCGAAGTACCGCGGCGAGTTCGAGGAGCGACTCAAGGCCGTCCTCAAGGAGATCGACGAGTCGAACGGCCAGGTCATCACCTTCATCGACGAGCTGCACACCCTCATGGGCGCCGGTGGCGGCGAGGGCTCGGTCGCGGCCGCCAACATGCTCAAGCCCATGCTCGCCCGCGGCGAGCTGCGCCTCATCGGCGCGACGACGCTCAACGAGTACCGCGAATTCATCGAGAAGGACGCCGCGCTCGAGCGCCGCTTCCAGCAGGTCTACGTCGGCGAGCCGAGCGTGGAGGACACGGTCGCCATCCTCCGCGGCCTCAAGGAGCGCTACGAGGCCCACCACAAGGTCGCGATCGCCGACAGCGCTCTCGTGGCCGCGGCATCCCTCAGCAATCGGTACATCACGAGCCGCCAGCTGCCCGACAAGGCGATCGACCTCGTCGACGAGGCCGCGAGCCGGCTCAAGATGGAGATCGAGTCGAGCCCCGTCGAGCTCGACGAGCTCAAGCGCGCGGTGACGCGCCTCGAGATCGAGGAGCTCGCGCTCAAGAAGGAGAAGGACGACGCGAGCAAGGCGCGCCTGGCGAAGCTGCGCGACGAGCTGAAGGAGAAGACGGCGCAGCGCGACGCGCTCCAGCGTCGCTGGACGGCCGAGAAGTCGGGGCTCACCGCCATGGGCGACCTCAAGACGCGCCTCAACGATGCGCGCATCCAACTCGACCGCGCCATGCGCGAGCAGCGCTACGAGGAGGCCTCGAAGCTCAACTACGAGGTCATCCCGACGATCGAGCAGCAGCTCGCCGAGGCCGAGACGGTCGAGGCGGGCCCGCGGATGGTCAACGACCAGGTGACGGACGAGGACATCGCCGCGGTCGTCGCGGCCTGGACGGGCATCCCCGTCGACAAGCTCACGCAGGGCGAGACCGAGAAGCTGCTGACGCTCGAGGCCGAGCTCGGCAGGCGCATCATCGGGCAGAAGGATGCCGTGGTCGCCGTGAGCGAGGCGGTGCGGCGCACGCGCGCCGGCATCTCCGACCCCGACCGGCCGACGGGCTCGTTCCTGTTCCTCGGCCCGACGGGCGTCGGCAAGACCGAGCTCGCGAAGGCGCTCGCCGACTACCTGTTCGACGACGAGAAGTCGATGGTGCGCATCGACATGAGCGAGTACGGCGAGAAGTTCAGCGTCTCGCGCCTCATCGGCGCCCCTCCCGGCTACGTCGGCTACGAGCAGGGCGGCCAGCTTACCGAGGCCGTGCGCCGACGCCCCTACTCGGTGATCCTGCTCGACGAGGTCGAGAAGGCGCACCCCGAGGTCTTCGACCTGCTCCTGCAGGTGCTCGACGACGGGCGTCTCACCGACGGGCAGGGCCGCACGGTCGACTTCCGCAACACCATCCTCATCCTGACCTCGAACCTCGGCTCGCAGCTGCTCATCGACCCCTCCCTCGACTGGGAGACCAAGGTCGCGGGCGTCAACGACCTCGTCCGGCAGTCGTTCAAGCCCGAGTTCGTGAACCGCCTCGACGACATCGTCGTGTTCTCGACGCTCTCGACCGACGACCTCGGCCAGATCGTGTCGCTGCAGATCGACCGCCTCGAGCGCCGCCTCGCCGATCGCCGAATGCAGCTCGCGGTGACGCCGGATGCCCGCACCTGGCTCGCCGAGCGCGGCTACGACCCGATCTACGGGGCGCGCCCGCTGCGCCGGCTGATGCAGCACGAAATCGACGACGCGCTCGCCCGGGCGATCATCGGCGGAGAGATCCACGACGGCGACGTCGTCCGCGTCGACGTCGCGCCGGGCGACGCCGACGGCCTCGCGGTCACGCGCATGGAGGACGTGCCGACGCTTTAGCGCTCGTCGCTGGACGATGCATGCACAACTGCATGCAGCGGGAGTACTCTCGGTGCATGGTGGCCTTGCAGATCCGTGACGTTCCCGATTCCGTGCGCGACCTCCTCGCTGAGGAGGCGAGGCGTCGCGGAACCTCGTTGCAGGGGTATCTGCTCGAGGTCCTCGAGCGCGAGGCTGCCGACGCATCGAACCGGCGGTGGCTCGCCGCCATGCGGAGGCGCGCCGACCGGGGTCGCTCGGCGATCGACGCCGATGCCATCGTCGCCGCCATCGCGGACGCGCGTCGGGAACGCGCGGAGTGATCGTCGTCGACGCCTCGGTGCTCGTCGCTCTCGTGTCCGGCAGTGCGGAGGAGGTCGGCCGAGCCGCGGCTGCGCTTGAGGAGGAGCCGCACTGGGTGGTCCCCGAGCACACAATGATCGAGTGCGTCAGCGCGATGCGCAGCATGACGCTCAGAGGGGCGATGAGGACCGGTCGACTGGCCGACGATGTGCAGCAACTCGTCGACCTGCATCTCGACGTGTGGCCGACGGAGCCGCTCCTCGGCCGTGTCATCGCTCTCATGCAGAATGTCTCGGCCTTTGACGCGGCCTACCTGGCACTCGCCGAAGAGCTCTCCGCTCCATTCGTGACGCTCGACCGTCGCCTCGCATCGGTGCCGGGAATCCGGTGCACAGTGCGCGTGCCCGGCGCGGACGACCTGTCGCCGTCGCCGAGGCGATGACCTCGACGCCGCCGACGAGGCGCGCCCGCTAGCGTGACAGACGTGACGAACTGGACGGCAGAGCGCTATACGGCCCGGCTGCGTCGATCGCAGGAGTCGTCGGGATCGCCGTGATGCCCGCGGGCGCGTACCTCTACGGGCGGCTCGGTCCGCAGACGCAGCTCTGGTTGTCCACCGCGGTGTTCCTCGTCGGGGTCACGACGACGGTCACCGCCGTCTCGATGACGATGCTCATCGCGGGGCTGGCGATCCGCGGGCTCGCGGCAGGTCTCCTCGCCGGCCTCGGCCTCGGAGTCCTGAGCGGGATCTACGAGGAGCCAGTGGACCGTGAGCGCGCCTTCGGGCTGTTCGCGCTCATGTGGGTGGTCCCCTCGCTGATCGGCCCGCTCATCAACAGCGCGATCCTGCTGAGCGTCGGATGGCGACCGGCGATGGCGTGGCCGGCGATCCTCCTTCTGATCGGGCGCGCGCTGGTCTCCCGCTCTCTGCGGCGCGTCGTCCTCGACCGACCGGATGCTCCGCCCGTTCTCGCCGGAATGCCCTGGTTCCTCGTGATCGCGGCGGGCCTCGTCGTCGCGCAGGTCACTGTCGTCGTCGGGAGCCCCCTCGTGCTCGCGGCTGCGCTCGTCGCTGTCGCGGCGGTTCTGGTCGTCGCCTTCCGGAGGGCGGTGTCGTCGACGACTCCCGCGCGCCGACGGACGCAGTCGGGCGGCTGGGCGCTGGCACTCACCTGCGCGGGCTACTTCGGGGTCGGCGCGATCGTTCCCCTCATCGCCGTAGTGATCATCGACCCGAGCGGTGTCCTCGCCGCAGCTCTCGTCGCTCTGGGCCCTCTGGCCTGGGCGCTCCTGAGCGCCGGCCGAGTCGGACCCCGGCTGTCGACGTCCTCCGCCCGCATCATCGCCGCCGCAGGCTTCCCTCTCGCGGCCGGGCTCGCCGCGGCCGGTGCCCTGCAGGCTGAAGAGGGCGTCGCGGGAGCGGTGCTTCTCGGTGCTGCCGTCCTCGTGGCCGGTGCGGCGATGGGGGTGATCTATCCCAGAATCATGACGCTCGCCTTCGTAGGCTTCCGAGAGTCCTCAAGCATCACCCGCGCCCACGGAGGAGTCGTCCTGAGCCTCAGCGAGGACGTCGGGACAGCGGTCGGCGCAACGGTGCTCGCAGGACTGGGCGGTGTCCTCGTCACCACAGGAGCTGAGGCGGTGGCGATCCTTCTCGGTGCAGTCGCCCTCGGGCTCGGAGCCTTCTGGGCGATGTCGAGCCGTGGTGCGGTGTGGGAGGCCGACGACGCTCCCGGGGAAGCGACCGTCCGCGACCGCACCCAGTGACCGCCCACGCCCGCTCGCTAGCCTCGAGCTCATGCGTGCAACGGTGATCCACGGCCCCCGCGACATCCGCCTCGAGGAGGCGCCCGACCCGCAGCTGAGCGACACCGGCCGTGACGCGATCGTGCGCGTCGTCGCGGGGTGCGTATGCGGCAGCGACCTCTGGCCGTACCGCGGCGTGGTCGAGACGAAGGAGCCGCGGCGCATCGGCCACGAGTTCGTCGGCGTCGTCGAGCAGATCGGCGACGGCGTCAACACCGTGAAGCCCGGCGACTTCGTGATCGCGCCCTTCTACGACTGCGACATGACGTGCGCGAACTGCCGCAACGGCGTGAGCCCGTCGTGCCTCGCCGGCAACTGGTGGGGTCGTGACGACCGTGACGGCCACTTCGCCGACGGCGCGCAGGGCGAGCTCGTGCGCGTTCCGAGCGCCGACGGGTCCCTCGTCGCCGTCCCCGGCCCGATCGACGACGCCATGGTGCCGCACCTCCTCGCGCTGAGTGACGTCATGGGCACCGGCTGGCACGCCGCCGTCTCGGCGGGCGTCGGCCCCGGCTCGACGGTCGCCGTCGTCGGCGACGGAGCGGTCGGCCTGTGCGGCATCATCGCCGCGAAGCAGCTCGGCGCCGCGCGCATCATCGCGATGTCGCGCACCCCCGAGCGCCAGGAGCTCGCGCGCGTCTTCGGCGCCGACGAGATCGTCGCCGAGCGCGGAGACGAGGGCATCCAGCGCGTGCAGGCGCTGACCGACGGGCTGGGCGCGGATGCCGTGCTCGAGTGCGTCGGCACCGCCGAGTCGATGGACCAGGCGATCCGGTCTGCCCGCCCCGGCGGCCGCGTCGGCTACGTCGGCGTGCCGAGCGGCGGAGCGGAGCTGCCGATCCGCACGCTCTTCGGCACGAACGTCGGAGTCGCCGGCGGTGTGGCACCCGTGCGGAACTACGTCGAAGAGCTCCTCCCGCTCGTGCTCGACGGCATGATCGAGCCCGGCCGCGTGTTCGACCTCGAGCTGCCCCTCGCCGAGGTCGGCGAGGCCTACGCGGCCATGGACGAGCGCCGAGCGATCAAGGTCCTCCTCCGCCCGTAGGCTGAGTTCTCGGCGCGCCCGAACCGGAACGCCTCCCCCCTCAGCCGGCGAGGGCCGGGACGACCTCACGCTCGAACAGCTCGATGCCGCTCGTGTCGTAGGCCGCCTCGGCGAAGTACGTGATCGCGTACGTCATGCCCAGCTTCTCGAGGCCCTGCAGTCTCTCGACGAGCTGCTCCGGCGTGCCCGCGAGCCCGGACCCGTCGCGGAGGTCGGCGACCGCCTTCGTCGCGCGCTCCTCGCCGATGAACCGCGCCAGGCGCGCCTCGATCGCGGCGATGCGCTCGGCGACCTCGGCCTCGTCGCGACCCACGACCGTGTTGAAGTTCGACGACCGCGTGATCGCCTCGAAGCTCGTGCCGAGCCGCTCGCAGTGCCCGCGGAGGATCTCGCTCTTGCGCGTGAACTCCTCCGTCTCGCCCGCGAAGTTCGTGTACTGCCCGTACTGCGCGGCGATGCGCAGCGTCACCTTCTCGCCGCCTCCGGCGATCCAGAGGGGGATGCCCGACTCCTGCACCGGCAGCGGCCGAACGATCGCGCCGTCGACCTGGAAGTAGCGGCCGTCGAGCGTCGCCGTGCCCTGCGACCACGCCTGCCGCATGATCTGCACACCCTCGTCGAGCGCGCGCAGCCGGTCGCCGATCTCGGGGAAGCCGTAGCCGTATGCGCGCCACTCGTGCTCGTACCAGCCGCCGCCGATGCCCATCTCGACGCGACCGCCCGAGACGTGGTCGACGGTCGCGGCGACCTTCGCGAGATAGGCGGGGTTGCGGTAGCCCATGCACGTGCACATCTGACCGAGGCGCACGCGCTCGGTGACGGCGCCGAAGGCCGACATGAGCGTCCAGGCCTCGTGCGTGGCCTCCTCGCTCGGCACCGGCACGGTGTGGAAGTGGTCGTAGACCCAGATCGACTCCCACGGCCCGGCGTCGGCGTGGAGCGCGAGCCGCTTCATCACCGCCCACTGCTCGCTCGGGTCGATGTCGACGAGGTCGTGGCGCCAGCCCTGGGGGATGAAGAGTCCGAATCGCATGGGCTCCACGCTACGCCCGGGGCTGGGTCTCCGTCGGCGGTGTCTGCATCCGTCGCGCCTCCCGGCGGGAGCGCGCCGCGGCCGCCGCTCTCTTGGCGAGGGCGACGCCCTGCCGGTTGAGCTTCTTCGCCCGTTCGCTCTCGGTGCCGAGGATCGCGAGGCCCCCAAGGGCGATGAGCGTGCCGGGGCCGGGAAGGGGCATGAGCACGACGCCCAGGCCGACGGTCGTCCCGCCGACGACCTTGACGCCCGTGCGATAGGCCGAGTCGAGTCGAGGATTCCGACGGATCGCCTCACGCGCGGCACCGGCGGCAGACCGCACGGGGCCGAGACGCCGCGCGTCGTCGGCGGCCGTGTAGCCGGGGTCTCCGGGGCGGAGGATGCGCGGCTCGCGGCTGTCGGCGCTCATGCGCTCAGTGTCGACCGCGGTCCTTGGAGGGCTTTGAAGGACCAACGACCCTTGCCGCCGTGCTCCCCGGAGCTGAGACTGAACGCGTGACCGCGCCTCGCCTCGCCCCCGCAGCGGACGCCGGCTGGCATCGCACGGAGATCGCCGCCGTCCTGCAGCGGCTCGGCGCGAGGGCCGGCGGGCTGTCCGACGCCGAGGCGGTCGAGCGCCGCGGCCGCTACGGCCGGAACGAGGTGCCCGTCGCCGGGCCCGCGCCGTGGTGGCTGCTGCTGCTGCGCCACTTCGCCAGCCCGCTGACCGCGATCCTCCTCGTCGCGGCGGTCATCACCGCGCTCCAGCGCCACTGGATCGACTCGACGGCCATCCTCGTCATCCTCTCCATCAATGCGGCACTCGGCTTCGTGCAGGAGAGGAAGGCCGAGGCCGACGTCCGCGCGCTCCAGTCGCTCTCGGCGCCGTCCTGCCGTGCGCTCCGCGACGGCGGGGAGCGCACGATCCCGGGGGTCGATCTCGTTCCTGGCGACATCGTGCTGCTCGAGAGCGGCGAGCGGGTGCCGGCCGACCTGCGCCTCATCAGCATCAACGCTCTCGAGATCGACGAATCCATGCTCACCGGCGAGTCGTTCGCGTCGACCAAGCAGCTGGACCCGATCGCGCTCGATGCTCCCGTCGCCGACCGGACGAATCTCGCCTTCAGCGGCACGTTCGTCGCGAGCGGACGCGGCCGCGGGGTCGTGGTGGCGACCGGGAGCTCGACGGCGCTCGGCGAGATCAGCGCTCTCGTGCAGACCTCCGCGGGGACCACCCCGCTCCAGCGCATCCTCCGGCGGCTCGAGCACGTGATCGGGCTCGTCGTGCTCGCCGCTCTCGTCTTCGTCGTCATCGCCGGGGTGCTCCTGGGCAACGACCTCGAGACCATGTTCCGCACCGCCGTCGGGCTCGCGGTCGCGACCATCCCGGAGTCGCTCCCCATCGTCCTGACCGTCGCGCTGAGCCTGGGGGTCTCGCGCATGGCGCGTCGCAACGCGATCGTCCGAACGCTCCCCTCGGTCGAGACCCTCGGATCGACGAGCGTCATCGGGTCGGACAAGACCGGCACCCTCACTCAGAACCGGCTCACGGTGGAGCGAGTGTGGACCTCCGCGGGCGTGCTCGATCTCATGGAGTCGGTCGCCGTCGCCGTCGCCGATCCCGCACCCGCCGACCTGAGCCCGAGTACGGCTCTCGATCCGGCTCATCCGCTCGTCCGGGCCGTCCTGCGTGCGGGGGCCCTCACCAACGAGGCCACCGTTTCCGCGCACGACGCGGACGAGTACTTCGGCGACGCGGTCGACGCCGCGATGGCCCGCGCGGCGGTGGCTCTCGCCGCCGTGACGGCGGAGGAGCGCGCCGCCGAACCGCTCGCGCACGAGCCGTACGAGCCCCATCGTCGGTACTCGCAGACGCTCCGCGTGCGGCCCGATGGGGTCCGCGTCCTCTTCGTCAAAGGGTCGCCCGAGGCCGTCCTCCAGGCCTCCGCCGCTCTCGCCGGTGACAGCGGGGAGATGCCGATCGACGCCACCGTGATCCATGCGGCGAACGAGGAGCTCGGCAGGGTCGGACTGAGAGTCATCGCGACGGGGATGCGCGTCCTCGGCCCCGAGGAACGGCTCGAGCATCCGCTGCCCCCGCCGAGCGGGCTCACCTTCCTCGGGATGGAGGGGATGGACGACCCGCCGCGGGAGGGAGTCGCCGAGGCGATACGCGAGTGCCGTGCGGCGGGCATCCGCGTCATGATGATCACCGGTGATCACCCCGTGACGGCGACAGCCATCGCCGAGCGGCTCGGGCTGTCGACGGCGCGTCCGGCCCTGACCGGCGCTGAGCTCGCGCATCTCGACGACGCCATGCTCGCCGCCCGACTCGAGGGCACGGGCGTCGCGGCGCGGGTCACGCCTCAGGACAAGCTGCGCATCGTGACAGCGTTGCAGAGCCGCGGCGAGGTCGTAGCGGTGACCGGGGACGGCATCAACGATGCACCTGCGCTCAGAGCGGCCGCGATCGGCGTCGCGATGGGGCGGTCGGGCACGGATGTCGCCAGGGAGGCGGCGGACATCGTTCTCACCGACGACGACTTCACCACCATCGTCGGCGCGGTCCGCGAAGGCAGGGTGACGTTCGCAGCCGTGCGCAAGACGACGTACTTCCTGCTCTCGACCGGCGCCGCCGCCCTCATCGCCGTGACGCTCAGCGTGTTCGCCCAGACTCCGCTGCTGTTCCTGCCGGTGCAGATGCTGTGGCTCAACGTCATCACCAACGGCACGCAGGACATCGCGCTCGCGTTCGAGCCGGGAGAGGGCGATGAGCTGCGACGCCCTCCGCGCTCGCCGGACGAGGGGGTGCTCTCGCGCACGCTGTGGTTCCGAGCGGGCATCACCGGCGCGTGGATGGCGCTCGCCGTGTTGCTCACCTTCATCCTCGATCTGCGCACGGGCGTCTCGGAGGAGCACGCGAGAACCATGGCGCTGACGATGTTCGTCATGCTCAGCTTCTTCCAGGTCTTCAGCTCGCGCGCCGAGTACACGTCCCTCTTCGCCCTCCGGCTGCTGGCCAACAAGCCGCTGCTGTTCACGTCGTTCGCCGCGCTCGCCCTGCACGCGGGAGCGATGACCTGGCCGGTCTCGGCTGCGGTGCTCGGTTTTGTCCCGCTGACCGTCGCCGACTGGGCGATCTGCGCCGTCGTCGGCTCGACGGTGCTCGTGATCGTAGAGGCGGAGAAGGCGGTGCGCCGCTGGTCGCGGCGGCGCTCTCCTCAGCTCAGTGATCGCCCTCCCGTGAGGTGAGCTGCTCGCGAACCTCGCGGCGCAGCACCTTGCCGATGAGGGAGGTCGGCAGGGCATCCAGCACCGCGAACCGGCGGGGCACCTTGTAGGCGGCGAGGCTGCGCTTGGCGTGCTCGCGCAGCGAACCCGCATCGAGGCTCTCGCCGTCGGCGAGAACGATCGCGGCGACGAGCTCTTCGCCGCCCTGCGGCGACGCGAGGCCGACGACCGCGGCGCTCTCGACGCTGGGGTGGGCGGCGAGCACCTGCTCGACCTCGCTCGGGGCGACGTTGAAGCCGCCGGTGATGATGAGCTCCTTGATGCGGTCGACGATCGTCACGAAGCCGTCCGGCGACACGGTGACGATGTCGCCCGTGCGCAGCCAGCCCCCCGCCAGCAGGGCGGCGGAGGTCTCGTCCGGCCGGTTCCAGTAGCCCTGGAACACCTGCGGGCCGCGCAGCATCAGCTCGCCCTCCTCGCCGACGCCGCGATCGACGCTCGGGTCGTCGGGGTCGACGACGCGGATCTCCGTGCTCGGGAAGGGCACGCCCTCCGTGCCCGGTCGACGCGTCGGCCCCATCGGGTTGCCGATGGCGACGGGCGACGACTCGGTCATGCCGTAGCCCTCGACGAGCAGGCCGCCTGTCGCCTCCTCCCACTGCTCGACGATGCTCACGGGCAGGCTCATCGCTCCCGAGATCGCGAAGCGGATGCCATCGAGGCTCACCCCCTCATCGGCCGCGCCGGTGGCGAGCCGCTGGTAGATCGGCGGCACGGCGGGCAGGAACGTCGCGGGCGTGCGACGCATGACCTGGAGGACGAGCTCGACCGTGAACTTCGGCAGAAGCACGAGCCGCGCGCCGATGCTCATCGCGAAGGTCAGGCACAGCGTGAGCCCGTAGGCGTGGAACATCGGCAGCGCTGCGTAGACGACCTCGGCACCCTCGCTCAGCCCCGGCACCCAGGCGCGCCCCTGCGCCGCATTGGCGCGCAGGTTGCGATGACTGAGGACGGCGCCCTTCGGTCGCCCCGTCGTCCCGCTCGTGTACTGCAGCGCCGCGATGTCATCGAGCGCGGGGCGAGGATGCCCGGCGGGAAGCCGCGGACCGCGCTCGAGCTCGACCCACGCGGTGACGCCCGCGGGGAGCCGGCCCGCGGTGAGCGCGGCCCGCGAGCTGCGCGCCTTCGCCACCGGCAGTCGGAGCATGGCCCGCGTCCCGCGCGGCATCGCGCGGGTCATGTCGACCCCGACGATCGTCGTGATGCCGAGGTCGTCGGCGAAGCGGCGCACGGTCTCCGCAGTGCTGTCCCAGACGATCGCGACGCGAGCGCCGTGATCATCGAACTGGTGGCGCAGCTCGTCCGCGGTGTAGAGCGGGTTGTGCTCGACGACGATCGCACCGAGTCGCAGGACGGCGTAGAACGCGATGACGTGCTGCGGGCAGTTCGGCAGCACGAGCGCGACGCGATCGCCCGCCGTCACGCCGCGCTCCGCGAGCGCACCGGCCACGTGTTCGATGCGCTCGCCGAGGTCGGCGTAGGTCGTCTCGGCGCCGAAGAAGTCGAGGGCCGTGCGCGCGCCGAAGCGCCGCACCGACTCGTCCATCATGTCGACGAGCGATTGCGCCACCGGCGCGATGTCGTGAGGAACCCCTGGCGCGTACTGGGCGAGCCACGGTCGGCTCTCGAATACGGACATGGGGAGCATTCTCCCGGCTCGCGCAGGGAGCCCGCCCGGGAACGCCCAGCTATCGGGCGAGCTCTTCGCGCACGACGCCGACGAAGGCGTCCACGTCGGCCTCGGTCGTGTCGAAGGCGCACATCCAGCGCACTTCGCCGCGCGCGCGATCCCAGTCGTAGAAGCGCACCCTCTCGCGGATCCGGTCGGCGATGGCGCTGTCGAGGACCGCAAAGACGGCGTTCGCCTCGGTGGGCTGGCTGAACCCCAGCGAGCCGGCGGGCACGGCACCGCTCGAGACGAGCTGCTCGAGCCCTGCCCTCAGGCGCGCGGCCATGGCGTTCGCGTGGGCCGCCGAGCGGATGCCCAGCCCGCCGTCGAAGAGCGTGAGCAGCTGCGCCGACAGGAAGCGCATCTTGCTCGCGAGCTGCATGTTCATCTTGCGCAGGTACACGAGCCCCGGCGCCGTCGCCGGGTCGATCACGACGATCGCCTCGGCCCCGAGGAGGCCGTTCTTCGTTCCGCCGAGGGAGAGGATGTCGACGCCCGCGTCGGCAGTGAAGGCGCTGAGGGAGGTGCCGAGGGCCGCGGCCGCGTTCCAGACCCGCGCGCCGTCGAGGTGCAGGGCCATTCCGCGCTCGTGCGCGTAGTCGGCGATCGCGCGGACCTCGGCGGGCGTGTAGAGAGTGCCGAGCTCTGTCGTGTTGGTGATGCTCACGGCGAGCGGCTGCGCGCGGTGCTCGTCGCCCCAGCCGAACGCCTCCGTCGCAACGAGCTCGGGAGTCAGTCTGCCGTCGGGCGTCGGCACGGTGAACAGCTTGAGGCCGCTGACCCGCTCGGGCGCGCCGCCCTCGTCGGTGTGGATGTGCGCGGTGCCGCTCGCGATCACGGCGCCCCAGCGCGGCATGAGCGCCGTGAGCGCCAGCACGTTCGCGCCCGTGCCGTTGAAGACGGGGAAGACCTCGGCCTGCTCGCCGAACTCCTGCCGCACGACGTCGGCCAGTCGCGCGGTGTACTGGTCCTCGCCGTACGAGATCTGGTGGCCCTCGTTGGCATCGGCGATCGCCTGGAGCACCTCGGGGTGGACGCCCGCGTAGTTGTCGCTCGCGAAGCCTCGGTAGGTCGTGTCGTGGAGTCGGGTCACGTGCTCATTCTTCCAGGCGGATGCCCGGGGCTCAGCCGCGGAGCGCCTCGGCGAGCGGCACGCGCGCGCCGGTGCGCAGGAGCGAGTTGCGGTACATCCGAGCCCCGAGCTGGACGATGACGACGGCCGTCGCCGCGAGGAGCGCGAGCGCCACGAGGGGCTCCCACCACGCGGCCTGCTCGAGGAAGATGCGCACGGGCATCCCGACCGGCGATGAGAACGGCACGTACGACATGACCGTCAGCACCGTCTCGTTGTCGTTGAAGAAGATGATGAGGAAGTACGGCAGCATCACGAGCCAGGTGACGGGCTGGATGACCGTGCCGACGTCCTCCATTCGCGAGACGAGCGCCGCGGAGGCGGCGAACATCGCCGCGAGCAGAACGAACCCGACGGCGAAGAAGCCGAGGAACCACACGGCGGCCGGCCCGAGGTCGGTGAGCAGGACGTCCTGACCGGTCAGCATGAGCGAGAGTCCCGCCGCGACGGCGATGAGGAGGATCTGGCCGAGCGCGAGCACGGAGCTGCCGATGACCTTGCCGGCCAGCAGGGCCTTGGCGGGCACGGCCGTCAGCAGGATCTCCACGATGCGCGTCTGCTTCTCCTCCACGACGCTCTGCGCGACGGTGCCGCCGAAGGTGATCGCGGCGGTGAAGAAGATGATGCCGAAGGCGAAGGCGACGATGAAGCCGATGCCCTGATCGACCGGCGAGGGGTCGAGCAGCCGCACCTCGGGGGCGATCGCGAGCGACTGGACGAGCGCGGAGGGGGCATCCGACAGCCCCACGATCTCGACGCCGGGCGTGCCGGGTGCGGGGTCGTCGAGGGGAACGACGGCCGCCTCGACGTCACCGTCGCGGACGAGGCGCTCGGCCTCGGCGAGGGATGCCGCCTCCTCGATCTCGAGACCGGGAGCGCCGTCGAGCAGCTCGGCGGCGACGCCGACCGCCGCGACCCTCGTGTCGCCGAACGTGGAGGTGAACAGGTGCGTTCCGACGATGCTCGCGATGATGAGAGCGAGCAGGATCCCCGTGGAGATGAGGAAGGATTTCGAGCGCACCCGGGAGGTGATCTCGCGCCCGGCGATGAGGGCGACGGATGCGCGGAGGCTCGGGGCGGCGGGGCGGGATGCGGTGGTCATCACTGCACGACCTCTCGGAAGATCTCGGTCAGGGTGGGGCGGCGGGGGGCGAATCGCTCGACCGAGCCGCGCTCGGAGGCGAGGCGCAGCACGGACTGCGCAGCGACCGGGTCCGCCTCGAAGAGGACGTAGTCGCCGTCGAAGTCGATGACCGCGATGTCGTGGAGGCCGCGCACCCAGCCGGCGTCGTCGCCGACCTGCAGCTCCCACTGGCGCCCGGCGCCGCGCGCGCGCAGCTCGTCGCGCGTGCCCGCCGCGCGGATGCGACCGTCAGCGATGACGACCACGTCGTCGCACAGGCGCTCGACGAGGTCGAGCTGATGGCTGGAGAACAGGACGGGCACGCCGCGGGCCGCGCGCTCGGCGAGCACCCTGAGCACCGTTTCGACGGCCATCGGGTCGAGCCCGGAGAACGGCTCGTCGAGAACGAGCACGCTCGGATCGTGCACGAGCGCGGCGGCGATCTGCGCGCGCTGCTGGTTGCCGAGGGAGAGCTTCTCGATCGGCTCATCGCGGCGCTCCGTCAGCTCGAGGCGCTCGATGAGCTCGTCAGCAGCGGCGCTCGCGTCGGCGGCGCGCATGCCGCGCAGGCGGGCGAGGTAGACGAGCTGCTCGTGGACGCGCATCTTGGGGTAGAGGCCGCGCTCCTCCGGCATGTAGCCGAAGCCCCGGCGGTCGTCGGCCGTGATGGGGCGGCCGTCGACGAGCACCTCGCCGGCGTCGGCGGACAGCACCCCGAGCAGGATCCGCATGGTCGTCGTCTTGCCGGCGCCGTTGCCGCCGACGAATCCGGTCAGTCGGCCCGCGCCGACGCCGAAGGTCACGTCGTCGAGCACGGTGCGGTCGCCGAAGCGCTTGGTCGCGCCCCTGATCTCGAGCATGGATGCCCCTTCCGTTCGCCCCCCACGCTACGAAGTCGAGCGATCCGCGGCATCCGCCGCACGGGTGGTTCGCGAGCGACGCGGGTCATCCCCGCGGGGGAGCGTCGGCGAGTCAGGCGGTCATGCCGGGAACGGCGACGCCGTTCTCATAGGCGAAGACGACCGCGCGGACGCGGTCGCGCAGCTCGAGCTTGAGCAGGATCTTCGACACGTGCGTCTTCACGGTCGCCTCGCCGAGCCACAGGGCGGCGGCGATCTCAGCGTTGCTCAGGCCGCGGGCGAGCAGCCCGAGCACCTCCGTCTCGCGCTCGGTCAGCTCGGCGAGGCGCGAGTCGGCGACTCGCCCCGCGGCGCCGTCGCCGTCGGCGCGCGCCGCCCGCTCGATGACGCGGCGCGTCACGTCGGCGGCCAGCAGGGCGTCGCCCGCGGCGATCACCTGCACGGCCTCCACGAGCTTCTCGGGGCTCGCGGTCTTGAGGAGGAACCCGCTGGCGCCGGCCTCGAGAGCCGCGAACAGGTAGTCGTCGCGATCGAAGGTCGTGAGCACCAGCACGCCGGGGTGCGCTGCCGACCCGGCCTCGGCATCCGTCTCGAGGGCGCGGATGCGCCGGGTCGCCTCGAGGCCGTCGACCCCCGGCATCTGGACGTCCATGCAGATGACATCGGGCCGCAGCTCGCGCGCGAGCCTGACCGCCTCGCCGCCGTCGCGCGCCTCCCCGACCACCTCGATGCCGGGCTCGGACTGCAGGATGACGCGGAAGCCCGCGCGCACGAGATCCTGATCGTCGACGAGCAGGACCCGGATCGCCGGTGCCGGGCTCACGGCGCCGCCTCGGCGACGAGGAGGGGCACGCGGGCGCGCACGAGATAGCCGCCGCGGCTCCGCGCCCCGGCGTCGAGTGTGCCGCCGACGGCAGCGACGCGCTCGCGCATGCCGACCTGGCCGAGGCCGCCCGGGGTGCCGGGGGCGCCCGTCCCGCGGCGCTCGCCGAGGCCGGTGTCGGCCACCTCGAGCTCGACGGCGTCGTCGGAGTACCGCACGCGCAGCTCGATCGTCGCGCTCGCACCCGCGTGCTTGAGGCTGTTCGTCACGGCCTCCTGAGCCACTCGGTACATGGTCGTGTCGACGAGCGGCGAGAGATGCTGGGGCTCGCCGACGACCTGGAATCGCGCGGTGCGGCCCGCGGCCCTGACATCCTCCGCGAGGGATGCGAGGTGCGCGACGCCGCGGGTGCTCGGGCCGTCGCCGGGGTCGCCGGCGAGGCCGTCCGCACCGCGGAGCGTCGACACGAGCCGGTGCAGCTCGTCGACCGCGTCGCGCGCCGACTGCTCTATCGCGCCGAGCGCGGCCGTCGCGAGCTCTTCCGCCTCGGAGCCGCCGACCCCGAGGGCCCGTCTCGCGGC
The DNA here is from genome assembly GCF_014137945.1 of Microcella alkalica. Taxonomy (GTDB): domain Bacteria; phylum Actinomycetota; class Actinomycetes; order Actinomycetales; family Microbacteriaceae; genus Microcella; species Microcella alkalica. The sequence goes on along the minus strand of NZ_JACGWX010000005.1, from coordinate 123,840 downwards.
TCCCGCCTGGATCCCCATGACCGAGACGTGGTGAGCGACGACGTCATGCAGCTCGCGCGCGATGCGGACGCGGTCCAGCGCGACTGCCTGCGAGGCGGTCAGCTCGCGCTCGCGGGCGAGCTCCTCGGTCCGCGCCTCGAGCACCGCCCGCTCGCGTGCGGCGATCCACGCCCGGTCGCCGAACGCCCACGCCCCTGCGAAGTAGAGCACGTTGGTGATGAGCGTGATGAGCCCGACGGCGACGCCAGGGGCGATGGGGCCGACTCCGGAGTCCTCGGGCACGAGGCTCGTGTCGAATGCGGCCTGCGTGACGCTCCAGAACAGCCAGATGAACATGGCGATGACGATCACGATGCGGCTGATGCGCGCCGCGCGTCTGCCGCGTCCCCACGCGCCGATCGAGTACATCGCCGAGAACAGCGCGATGTTGCTGAAGAGCACCTCGGGCACCTGATTGAGGATGCCGAGGAAGTACACGATCGAGATGACGACGGTGACGGTGATCGGATGCGTGCGCCGCCAGACGAGCGGGCCCGACACCCCGAGCACCATGAAGGCCGCGTGCCACGGCACGGGCGGCTCGTCGAAGAAGCCGGCAGAGGCGTACAGCACGATCGCGAACGTCGCGCCGATGGCGATCGCGAGGGCGAGCAGCCCGTCGGCGCGCCTGCCGTCGGGGCCGGGTCCTGGCCGCATCCAGTGCCCATCGGCGTCGGTCGGGAAGGCGGTCACCTCAGCACCGTAGCCGCCGCGCCCTCGGCAGGGCATCCGTCGCTCGACGGATCCGTGCCGCTACTCGACGGGCGAGTCGTCGCCGAGCGTCGCCACGACGCCGTTCAGCTTCTCGTGCGGGAGGTCCCAGAGCGCGGCGACCGACTGCGCGAGCGCGTCGATGACGCCCTCGCCCTCGAGCGACCCGACGACGAACGTCACGGCGGCGGTCGGGGTGCCCTTCACCCGCCAGCCGTTCGCGAGCGCCTGCACCCACGTCTCGGCCGCCGTCTTCAGGGTGACGTAGTTGACGATGCCCCAGCGGGGTGCGGCGACGGATGCGCTGCTCACGATGGCGAGGCGCCCCGCGCTCGACGCGTTGAGGTCATCGCGCAGCTCGCGCGAGCTCACCCGCAGGGTGCTGAGCACGCGCTTCTCCAGCCACTCCCAGTCCTCGTCCGAGGATCCGGGTCGCCACCCTCCGACGAGGTGGATGAGGCCGTCGATGGAGGGGCGTCGAGCGCGGAGCGCCGCCGCCCACTCGGTCACGGCATCCGCATCGGCGAGGTCGAGCGCGTGCGTCTCGGCCGCCGCGATCTCCTCGATCGTGTCGGGACGCGAGCTCACGGCGACGACGTAGGCGCCGGCGGCGGTCAGCGCCGCGCAGACCTCGCGGCCTGCCGCGCCGCCCGCCCCTGCGACGACGACGGTGCGGTCGTGGGCGGAGGAGGGGGCGGCGGCGGGCTCGGTCATGCCGTCGAGGCTAGTCGCGCCGGTCACTCGGCGTCGGTCGCGGCGGTGTCCGTAGACCCCGTGATGCCGGCGGTCGATTCGATCACGACCGCCATCTTCTTCTGGAGCGCCTCGAAGAACATCGACAGCGGGAACTCGTCGTCCATCACGAGGTCCGTCCAGCCCTTGAGGTGACCCTCTAGCACCTCGCGCGGCAGGCCGGCCGCCCACTGCGACGCGGGGTGCGGGGTCAGCGTGGAGGAGACGAGCTCGTAGGCGGCGAGCCAGTGCGCGCCCTTCGGGCGATCGATCGAGGACCAGTAGAGCTCGTTGATCGCGTCCGACAGCGCGACGACGACATCGGGCACGGCGTCCCAGTCGATCGCGAGCTGCGTGTCCGTCCAGTGCAGGACGCCCTTCTGGTGCATCCATGCGAAGAGCAGCTGGCCGCCGACTCCGTCGTAGTTCCGCACGCGGGTGCCGGTGATCGAGAAGCGGAAGATGCGATCGAAGATGACCGCGTACTGGACCAGCTGGGCGTGCTCGCGCGTGACGGCATCCGTCGCCTCATCGCGCTGAAGGCGCACGGCCTCGCGGAAGGCGGTGAGGTCGCAGCGCAGCTCCTCGAGCGCGTAGAGGAAGAACGGCATGCGCTGCTTGATCATGAACGGGTCGAAAGGCAGGTCGCCGCGCATGTGGGCGCGGTCGTGGATCATGTCCCACATCACGAACGTGCGCTCGGTGAGCTGCTGGTCGTCGAGCATCGCGCGGGCGCCCGCGGGCAGGTCGAGCTTGGTGATCTCGGCGGCGGCGCGCACGACACGACGGAAGCGCGCGGCCTCGCGATCGGCGAAGATCGCACCCCACGTGAAGACGGGCAGCTGTGCGGGCGTGCCCTCGGGAGCGCCGGCGGGCACGCGCGGCGTGACGGCGACCGACTCGGGGAAGAGCACCGCCGAGTTGGTGTCGTACCCCGGGGTGAAGTCGGCGAACCGCAGCCCGAGGTACAGGGCGTTGCCGTACTCGGTCGCCTCGAGCTCGGCGATGAAGTCGGGCCAGATCACCTCGAACACGACGGCCTCGACGAGGCGGTCGGTCGAGCCGTTCTGCGTGTACATCGGGAACACGACGAGGTGGGCGACGCCATCACGGCGCTCGGCCGCCGGGCGGAACGCGTCGAGCGCGTCGTAGAAGTCGGGCACGCCGAATCCGCCGTCGCGCCAGGCCTCGAAATCACGAGCGGCGGTGAGCAGGTACTCGGTGTCATGGGGGATGCGCGGGGCGAAGTGCCGCAGCGCGTCGACGATGCGGCCGACGTGGAAGGCCGCCTCGGTGTGCACGGTCCCGTCGGGGATCGAGCCGTCCTTGATCTGGTGGGGGCGGATCGCCTCGACATCGGTCTTCAGGGCCGCCCATGCGGGGTCAGCGACGATCCCGGCGGCGGTCGGGGCCGACCCGGTCGCAGCGGTGCGGGCGTCCTCGACGACCTCGGGCTCTCCGATGACGGGCGCGGCGGTGCGTGCGGTGTCGGTCATGGTTCCCCTCCTTCGAGATCGCGCGGGCGCAGTGATTCGAGGGTACGCGGGAAACCGCCGCTTATGGTTGCGCTTTACGCACGTAAGCTGCGCGGTAGAAGTATTCAGCGCAGGAATCTATTGTGCGCGCCTTTCCGCACGCCGACTAGTCGCCGTCGGGAAGGAGGTCGCCCTGCTGCGCGCGGCGGTCGCGTCTCACGCGGCGGATGCGCAGCCCCACGATGACGAGGAAGACGACGATCGCGATCACCAGGACGACGCGCGAGTACTGGCCCATCCAGCTCTCGACGAGATCCCAGTTCTCGCCGAGCGCGAATCCGAGGACGATGAACAGGGTGTTCCAGAGGCCTGATCCGATGGTGGTCAGCAGCAGGAAGATACCGAGATTCATGCGCTCGACGCCGGCGGGGATCGACACGAGGCTGCGGACGATGGGCACGAAGCGACCGGTGAAGACGGCGATCTTGTCGTACTTGCCGAACCACGCCATCGACTTGTCGACATCGTCCGAGCTCATCAGCGGCATCTTGTCGGCCCACCGACGCAGCCGGACCACCCCGACGAACTGGCCGAGGTAGTACAGCACGATCGCGCCGACGACCGAGCCGATCGTCGTGGCGATGATCGCACCGGCGAGGCTGAAGGAACCCTGGCTCGCGGTGAAGCCGGCGAGGGGGAGGATGATCTCGCTCGGGATCGGCGGGAAGATGCTCTCGACGGCGACCAGCAGTCCGGCCCCGAACAGCCCGAGGGCCTCCATGATGGCAACGGCCCAGTCATCGATACCCATGGGCAACGAGCCTAACGCGGCACGCTCCGCTTCCCTACCGAGCGACCCTGGCAGGATGCCCCCATGCGCAGACACTCCACAGCCGCCATGGCGCTCACCGCGACGGGGGATGCCCGGCTCGTGCTCTCGGTCGCCGCGCATGCACCGACGCTCGCGGTCGACGAGCAGCTCGACGTGGTCCAGCAAGGCCGACCCCTCCCCGTGACCGAGATCGTCGACGCGCACGGCACTCGCCTGCATCTGGTCGACGTCGCCGCGGGGGAGGTGCGGGTGTCGTACCGCGCGAGCGTCGACGGCCGAGCCGACCCGCTCTCCGTCTCGCCGATCGACGAGGTTCTCTACCTGCGCCCGAGCCGGTACTGCGAGTCGGACTCGCTCGCCCCGACGGCGCTGCGCGAGTTCCGGGGGCTCTCCGGAGCCGAGCTGCTCTTCGGCGTGAGCTCGTGGGTCGGCGACCGGCTCGACTACGTGCCCGGCTCCAGCCTCCCCACCGACGGCGCGGTGCGCACGCTCCTGTCTAGGCAGGGCGTGTGCCGCGACTACACCCACCTCGTCGTCGCGCTCCTGCGCGCGCTCGACGTCCCCGCCCGCCTGGTCTCGGTCTACGCCCCCGGGCTCTTCCCGATGGACTTCCACGCCGTCGCCGAGGCGGCGATGGACGGGCGGTGGTGCGTCGTCGACGCGACGACCCTCGCCCCTCGCGACTCGCTGCTGCGCATCGCCACCGGGCGGGACGCGGCCGACACCGCCTTCCTCACGGTGAGCGGAGCGCTCGTCTCGCTCGACGAGCTCAGCGTCACCGCCGTCGTCGATGAGCTCCCCTCTGACGACCTCGACCGCCTCGTGTCGCTCGGCTAGAAGATCATCGGGCGGTCATCGTCGTCCTCGTCGCTCGCGAGCTCGACGAGCACGGGGACGTGGTCGCTCGGGGCGTCGCCCTTGCGCTGCTCGCGCTCGATCCGAGCATCCACCACCCTGTCGGCGAAGCCGGGCGTGCCGAGGATGAAGTCGATGCGCATGCCCTCATCGCGCGGGAACCGCAGCTGCTTGTAGTCCCAGAAGGTGTACCCGTCGGGCTGGATCGGGCGCACGACGTCTGTGAGGCCGATCGACTCGAGGTGCGCGAAGGCGGCGCGCTCCGGGGGCGAGATGTGAGTCGAGACGCCGGGCACGAAGCTCGGGTCGCCCATGTCGGCGTCCGTCGGCGCGACGTTGAAGTCGCCGGTTAGAGCCATCGGGGCGCCGGGGTTCGCCGCCATCCATGCTCGCGCATCGTCGGCGAGCGCCGACAGCCAGCGCAGCTTGTAGTCGTAGTGCGGGTCGCCGAGGGCGCGGCCGTTGGGCACGTAGAGGCTCCAGACGCGGACCCCGTCGATCGTCGCGCCGAGCGCGCGCGCCTCGAGCGGGGCATCCGGACCCTCATGCCCCTTCGCGAAGCCGGGCTGGCCACGGAAGCCGACCTCCACGTCGGTGATCGGCAGTCGGCTCGCGATCGCGACGCCGTTCCACTGGTTCAGGCCCCACGTGACGACCTCGTAGCCGGCGGCCTCGAGGCCCTCGCGCGGGAACTGCTCGTCCTTGCACTTGATCTCCTGCATCGCCAGCACGTCGACGTCGGCGTTCACGAGCCAGTCGACGACGCGGCCATGGCGGGTGCGGATCGAGTTCACGTTCCAGGTGGCGATGCGCATGCAGCAAGCGTAGGCGGCGTCGCCGACGGGGCGAGGCGGATGCTCCGCACGGGCCGAGCAGTCGTGCTGGGTAGGCTGACGGGCGTGACCGACGCGCGCGAGCAGCTCATCCAGTTCATCCGCGACGAGGCCGTCTTCCACGGCGACTTCACGTTGACGAGCGGCAAGAAGGCCAGCTACTACATCGACCTGCGCAAGGTGAGCCTCGACCACCGGGTCGCCCCGCTCATCGGCCGAGTCATGGTCGACCTCATCGCCGACATCCCCGACATCGCCGCCGTCGGCGGACTCACGATGGGCGCCGACCCGATCGCGGCGGCCGTGCTCCACCAGGGAGCCGCTCTCGGCCACAGCTACGACGCGTTCGTCGTGCGCAAGGAGCCGAAGGACCACGGCCGCGGCAAGCAGGTCGAGGGCCCCGACCTCGAGGGCAAGCGCGTCATCGTGCTCGAGGACACCTCGACCACCGGCGGCTCACCGCTCGCCGCCGCTCTCGCTCTCGAGAAGGTCGGCGCGATCGTCGTCGCCGTCGCGGTCGTCGTCGACCGCGCAACCGGCGCGCAGCAGATCATCGAGGATGCCGGCTACGAGTACCGCGCCGCGATCGGGCTCACCGACCTCGGGCTCGCGTAGGCCTCCTCTCGCATGAGCGAGCGCGACGACGACCTCGAGATGCAGGCTCTCAACGCCGTCGACGTGCCGACGCAGCCGGTCGACGCGGTGGATGCGCCCACCGAGGCTCTCTCGGTCGCCGATCAGCCCACACCCCACGCCTCCGGCTCGATCACCGAGCTCATCTCCGGACCGTTCGGTGCGGGGAGCGCGGGAGGCGCGGCCGCGGCCCCCGTGGAGGGCGAGGCCGCGATCGAGAGCCGCCGCTCGCGGGCGCGCGCCGAGGCGCCGCGCCGGCCGGGCATCCTCGTCATCGTCGCCGGGGCGCTCGCGGCCGTGCTCGTGCTCATCGGGCTGTTCGTGCTCGGCACGCGCATCTCGGAGTGGACGGCCGAGCCTTCCGCCGAGCCCACCCCCGAGCCGACGCTCGTCACGCCGTCGCCCGCCCCCACCCCGACGCCCACCCCGATCGCGCGACCGACGGCGCCCGCGTCGCCCGGCGTGCACGAGTGGACGGCGCTCTTCGGCGGCGAGTGCTTCAGCGAGTACCTCGACCCGTGGCAGCTCGAGTTCACGGTCGTCGACTGCGCCGAGCCGCACCCCGCCCAGCTGACCTTCCGGGGGCCGCTGTCGACCGATCCGGCGGCCGAGTACCCGGGCGAGGAGGCCATCGCATCGCAGGTCCCGGTGATCTGCGGGGCGCCGACCGGTCTCGACCTCGCGACCGCCGGTGCGTACGCCGACCTGCAGGTCCAGGCGGCCTACCCCGTCTCGGCCGAGGCGTGGGAGGCTGGCGAGCGCGACTACTTCTGCTTCGTCACGCGCTCATCCGGCGAGCCCCTCACGGGCTCCGTCGCCCCGACGGGCTAGAGCTCGGCCTCGACCGGCTCGGGGCTCACGAGCTCGTGAACGCCCGCGAGGATCTCGCTCGGGCGGAACGGGTAGCGGGCGATCTCGCGCTCATCGGCGATTCCGGTCATGACGAGAACGGTGTGCAGTCCCGCCTCGATGCCGGCGATGATGTCGGTGTCCATGCGGTCGCCGATCATGCCGGTGTTCTCGCTGTGGGCGCCGATGCGGTTCATCGCCGAGCGGAACATCATCGGGTTCGGCTTGCCGACCACGTACGGGTTCCGGCCGGTCGCCTTCGTGATGAGCGCCGAGATCGCGCCCGTCGCCGGCAGGGGGCCGTCGGCGCTCGGGCCGGTCGCGTCGGGGTTCGTCGCGATGAAGCGCGCGCCGGCGTTGATCAGGCGGATAGCCTTCGTGATCGCCTCGAACGAGTAGTTGCGGGTCTCGCCGACGACGACGTAGTCGGGGCTCGTCTCGGTCATGATGAAGCCCGCCTCGTGGAGGGCGGTCGTGAGGCCCGCCTCGCCGATGACGAAGGCGCTGCCTCCGGGCATCTGGCTCGCGCAGAAGTCGGCGGTCGCGAGCGCCGATGTCCAGATCGCGTCCTCCGGCACGTCGATGCCGCTCGCGCGCAGGCGCGCGGCCAGGTCGCGGGGCGTGAAGATCGAGTTGTTGGTCAGGACGAGGAACGGCGTCCCGGCGTCGCGCCACTGCTGGATGAGCGCCGCGGCCCCCGGAAGAGCGGTGTTCTCGTGAACGAGCACTCCGTCCATGTCGGTGAGCCAGCACTCGATCTCTCGTCGGTCTCGCATGCGGTCCAGCCTAGTCAGCAGGCGAGGGCAGAGCAGGGGGCGGATGCCCGGGCGGCGCTCAGAGGCGCGTCGCCGCGATCGCGAGGCGGCGCTCGATCACGGCCACAGCATCCGCGCCGGAATCGATGCTCACGCTGCGGCGCCCGAGGGCGCGCGCGGCCGCCGCCGTCGTGCCGCTCCCGGCGAAGGGGTCGAGCACCCAGTCGCCCGGAGCCGTCGACGCCTGGATCATCCGCCGCAGGATGCCGACGGGCTTTTGCGTCGGGTAGCCGGTCTTCTCGCGGCTCGTCGTGCCCACGATCGTGTGCCACCAGACGTCGGTCGGCAGCTTGCCGCGCGCCGCCTTCTCGGGCGTCACGAGGCCCGGCGCCATGTACGGCTCGCGGTCGACCTCGGTCGAGTCGAAGAGGTACCGGTCGGGGTCCTTGACGTAGACGAGGATCGTGTCGTGCTTCGTCGGCCAGCGGCTGCGCGACTTGGCGCCGTAGTCGTAGGCCCAGATGATCTCGTTGAGGAAGCAGTCGCGGCCGAACAGCGCGTCGAGGGCGACCTTCGCGTAGTGCGCCTCACGGTAGTCGAGGTGCAGGTAGAGGGTTCCGCGGTCGTCGAGGAGGCGGTGCGCCTCCTGCAGGCGCGGGGCGAGGAAGGCCCAGTAGTCGGCGAAGCGGTCGTCGTAGCTCGTGAGCGCTTCGACGGTGCGGACGTAGGACTCGCCGCCGAAGCCCTGCCAGGTGGTCGGGGTCGGCGCGCTCTCGCCGTCGGGGGCGGATGCCCGGCTGTGGCTCGTCGTGCGGCGCAGCTGGGCTCGGCCGGTGTTGAAGGGCGGGTCGAGGTAGGCCATGCGCATGATCGCGTCGGGCATCCGCCGCATCGCGGTCAGGTTGTCGGCGTGGATGAGCAGGTCGGGCGAGCCGGGCGACCACAGCGGTGTCGGTGACGGTGTCGGCGTTGGTGTCTGCGTCGGTGCGACTGCCCCGGATGCTGCCGCGTCGTCGCCCATGCGCGTCAGATTAACAGGGTGCCGCGGCGGCGATGACCCGCTGCCGCTTCAGCCTGCGAGTCGAAGTGCAGGCTCGGTTCGATATCGGTGCCCGCTCGGTGATCGCCACTCGAGGGTGCCGCCGCCGACCTGGCTGACGCGCCATGCCGATCGGTGCTTCAGCTGGTGGTGACTGGTACAGAGGTGCGCGAGATTGTCATGTCGAGTCTCGCCATCGTGCTGCCAGTCGATGGTGTGGTCGATGTCGGATGTCGCCGCCGCTCGCCCGCAGCCCGGGAATCGGCAGGTTTCATCGCGAAGGCGCAGCCAGAGGCGCAGATCGCGTGGCACCGCATAGCGCTCGCGCCCGACCGATAGCACGGTTCCGGTCTCGGGGTGCGTGAGCAGTCGGGTGAAGCTCGGGGCATGCCCGGCAAGCCCGCGCGCGACCTCGCCCGAGATCGGGCCGTAACCCTCGAGCGTGGCGGGCAGGGTCGCACGGGCGTCGCGATCGAGCAGCGTTATGACGGGGACGGAGACGAGAACGGTCGCCCGTACTCCGCGACCGACGCCCGAGTCGGGAACGACGCCGTCGATGAGCAGATCGGCGAAGACATCCGCTCGCCGTTGCGCGAGCGTGCGACGCTCGCCGTCGACATCGGTGGAGCCGTCACACCCGCGCGCCCCGCGGTCGTCCTCGAGGCCCGCGGCGATCTCGGTGAGCCGACGAAAGGCGCCGATCGCCTGCTCGGCCGGCAGCAGCGCGGTGAGCCACGCCATGCCGTCCCGGGCGGGCTCGAGGCGCACCGAGCGCGAGCATTCGGCCTCCCGTCGCCGCTCTTCGACCGACGAGGGATGCTGTCGCTCGCGCAGCGCTCGGGCGCACTGACGGAACCCCGCGGGGCTGCGAGTCTCGGCCTGCGGCAATGCGGCGGACTCGAACGAATGCCATGACTCTCGCGGGAGGGAGCGCACTTCGTCCGCGAGGATGCTCGCGTGCCGGTAGCTCAGTCGCCCCTCGCGAAGCGCGCCGAGGGTCAGCGGCAGATCGTGCACGAGCGCCGAGCTGTCGACAACGAGTTGTTCGGCCTCGCGCTCGCTGATGCGCACCGCCGCGGCGAGCTCGGTCGAGGCGACGCGATGTGCGAGGCGCTGCGCGGACCATGCGTCACCGCTCGCAGTCGGCGCGTTCGCCGCGAGCGCGAGCGAATGAAGCTCGTCGATCGCGACTGCCCGCGCTGCCAGCAGTGACGATGCGAGCCGATCCAACTCCGTGATCACGTCGATTACCGCGCCCATCGCGCCGTCGGTCACGGCGGCCGAGGACACCGGGCGAGCGCCGGTCGGCGACGGCTCGAGGATCGCAGCGGGTGGGGTGGGCATACAGCGATTGAACCGCGTACCACCGACATTCTTGACCCTCGTCGAGCGAGCGCGGTTCGACCACTACACGCCGTCTGACCTAGCCTTCCGGGAGGTGCGGCAGACCCCTCACACGGCCGAGTTCATCGGCGTCGACTCGACTGCGCCTCAGTCGGTGAACGGTGAGTAGTCGCGTTGCCCCGTGGCGATGAGGCGGTTCCGCTCCGTGAGGCGCGCGACGAGTTCGGCGGAGTTCTGCGCGACGGAGCCAGGCCACCCGTAGGCGGCGGCCACCGCGACATCGAGCTTCTTGTGCAGGGCGGCGAGGTCGGCGAAGCCGCCGTCGTCCATGAGGTTGTAGAGCGCGGTGAGGCCCATGGTGTGCTCGAGGCAGAGCTCGCTGCGGCGGACGTAAAGGGCGGATGCTGCGTTCGCAACTGCCTGCCGTTGCGCATCAGTCACGGGGTCGGGCCAGGGGAACGTGGCGAATACCGTGGTCGGCGTGTAGCGGAGGTCGCCCTTGAGCGTTGACGACTGCGCCCAGGCCCACGCATCGTGCGCCCTCGAGAGCAGGATGCCCATGCTGTAGTCGTCGTCGAAGGCAAAGACGTTCGTGGCGTCACTTGCGATGACCCCGGGCGCGACTGCGGCGATGGCAACGCGTTTACCGTGGCGACCAACTGCAAAATAGCGCTGAAGCGTCGAGACCGCATCGCGCATCTCGATACGCGGCCGCCCGAACTGCCACCAACGCTCTCGGAAGCCTGGATCGCGGTTCTTGTCTCTCTCCGGCTTGACTCGGTCTCGAACGATCGAGAGCGCTTTCGGGAACTTTGCTGCGTACTCCAGCCCAAGCTGGGCGAAGTCGATGATCCACCGGCTCGGCGACTGGTCGGGTCGTGAGGCGATGTCGTCGCTAGTCAAGAAAGGCCGAACTACCTGCTCATAGTCGGCAGAGTTGTCAGCGAGCATCCCCTTCGCCTCGACCTCGGTGACGATGAACCCCTTGCCAACGGGAATCGGCCCCTGGAAGCACCTGTTGCGGTTCGCGGCGAGCGGCTGCGGCTTCCAAGCATCAGCACCGCCCACGCGCAACGAGCTCGTGATGCCCGAAACCTCGTCGCCGTCGAGCACGAACTGCTCAACCGCAGCAGGCGGCTGCTTGACCCAGTTGACGAGACTGACGTGAACTTTCGCGTCTCCCGGCCACCGCTGCGACGAGACGGCATCGGTGATGACGCCGCCCTTCTCGACGATGTAGTCGAGCGAAGCGTCTCGAGCGGTGTTCTGCGAGACCGAGTTCGTTCCGACGAGACCCGCCCGCTGGCCGGGCTTCAAATGGTCGTGCGCCTTGCGGAACCAATACACGCAGAGGTCTTTGATGCCCACACCGAACGTCGACGTGAGCCACTTCAGATAGCCGTCTCCGAGGCTCGCGCGCAGCAGCTGCGACCCGAGGAACGGCGGATTGCCGACGATCGCGTCGACCTCTGGCCACGCCGCCTGGAGCGCATCGGCGGCGCGAACTCCCGACAGGTCGGTGAGGGGCAGCACCGGCTCGGCGGGCCCGTAGCGCTCCACCATTTGCCGATGGCCCATCCACAGCGTGACGCGAGCCACCATGACCGCGACCTGCTCGATGTCGATGCCCTTGATGTTGCTCAGCGGGTAGTAGGGCAGGTCGGAGGTCGCAGGTTCGCCGTGCTCGGCGCAGAGGCGCGCGTAGCGCTGCTTGAGCTCGTGCTCGAGACCGCGGAGCTCGCGGTACGAGACGTAGAGGAAGTTGCCACACCCGCACGCAGGGTCGAGCACGCGGAAGGCTACGAGCTCGTCGAGCAGGGCGCGCACCTCGGCGGGGGTCGAAGTCGCATCGATGCGCTCGCGCCACGGACGCACGATCGTCGGCGCGACGATCTTCATGATGTCGGCCTCGTGCGTGTAGTGCGCTCCCAGTCGCTCACGGCGCTCGTCGCCGAGAATGCCCTCCATCAACGAGCCGAAGATGGTCGGGTCGACGGCGCGCCAGTCGAACTCCGACGCCCGCCGCAGGTGCTCGAGCTCGGGCTTGGTCATGTAGACCTTCGCCGGGCGCGCGAAGAGCTCGCCGTTCACATACCGCGTGCCCTCGTAGCGTCCGTGGCGGTTGTGGTTTCCCTTCTGATTGAGCAGTTCGAACAGATACCCGATGTCGCGAGCGCTATCGGGGTCGGGCGACGCGAGAAGGTCGAGGATCGTCGCCTGCAGGGGGTAGCCCTCGAGCATGCCGAGGTCTTCGGCGAAGAGGCACCAGACGAGCTGCATCGTGAAGCGCTGAATCTCGTCGATCGGTGCCGCGGCGCGGTCGGCCAGCGCGGTGTAGAGGTCGGCGATATGACGAGCGGCGTCGGTCGTGAGCTCTCGCCGGTGCTCGGCGAAGACGGGTTCGATCGTCTCGCTCTGCAGGAAGAGCAGAGCGTCGTAGCGGTCGGGCAACTCGTGCAGGGCGAATCGTGCACGGGCTTCACCGGGGTAGCGCCCCGGTTCCCAGATCTCGAACTCACGGAAGTTGCAGGCGATCACCCACCGAGCGGCGGGCGTGTCAGTCGCGGGATTGGACGACTCGAGCCAGTAGCGCTGGCGCTGGTCTCGAGCTTTCTCGAGGTCGACCGTCGGCGCCTTCATCTCGACGATCAGCACCCCGGGCCAGTGCAGATCCATGAAGCCGGCCGACGTGGCGAAGTCTTCGAACAGCGCACCGACCTCACCGCGGTCGCTGCCGTAGCAGGCGAAGAGCTCGTTGAGGAAGGTCTGCGCTTCGGCCTTCTCTGTGCCGGAGAACCCCGACCACTTCTTCACGAAGGCAGCGAGAGCCGCCTGAATCTCGAGACCGCTGCGCACGGTCAGATGAGTCGCAGCGTGTCGCCGGCGTAGTAGGTGTCGTGCATGAACCGCTTGTGGTTGCGCTCGAGGTCGGCGATCAGCTCGGTAAGGGCGAGCTCGACGTTGTGGTCGCCACCGGACTTCTTCACACGCACGAGTGCCTTCTTGGCGCGAGCGAGGGTGTGCTCGAGGTTCAGAAGAACGTCGCTGATCTCGCCGAGAGCGCGTTCGCGCGAGACCTCAGCTTCTGAACGGTCATCTGCTGCCGACGTGCTCATGCCCACTCCTCGATCGACGTGCTGTCAGTGTACGGCTGAGCGGCGACACTGCCCCTGGACCGGCGCGACCCACTTACAACCTGCTCCCGCTTCGAGATGGGGAGGAGCGAGCGTGCGGCTCGCACGGCTCTAGCCTGGAGCCGTGACCGACCCCGAGCCGCACCCCGAGCGCACGACGCACGGCGTCGGCCCGCACCCCGAGCCGTGGCCGACCGGCCCCGAGTTCGACCCCGAGCTCCTGCGCGACGGCGATACACGCAACGTCATCGACCGCTACCGCTACTGGAGCATGGCCGCGATCGTCGCCGACCTCGACGCCCGCCGGCACCCCTTCCACGTCGCGATCGAGAACTGGCAGCACGACATGAACATCGGCTCGATCGTGCGGAGCGCCAACGCGTTCCTCGCCGCGGAGGTGCACATCGTCGGACGCCGCCGCTGGAACAAGCGCGGCGCGATGGTCACCGACCGCTACCAGCACGTGACCCACCACGAGACGATCGCCGACCTCGTGGCCTTCGCCCGGGCATCCTCTCTGCCGATCGTCGCGGTCGACAACGTGGCCGGTTCGCATCCGGTGGATGCCGCGCCCCTGCCGCGAGCGTGCGTGCTGCTGTTCGGGCAGGAGGGCCCGGGACTCAGCGTCGAGGCGCTGGCGGCCGCCGACCGAGTCATCGAGATTCGGCAGTTCGGGTCGACGCGGTCGATCAACGCGAGCGCCGCCGCCGCGGTCGTCATGCACGAGTGGGTGCGGGTGCACGCGGCGGTTGGGGAGCACGCGGGTCGCGTCGAGCCGTAGCCTGTCGGCATGACCGCGATCACCGACGATCTGCCCGCCCAGCTCATCCACCAGGAGCACGAGGGGTGGGATGCAGTCTGTCGAGGCGACGGCGGAACCTTCTACCACCACGCGATGACCCCCGACGGCGTGCTCATCGTCGAGGACGGCATCATCGAGCGCGACGCCGCGATCGCCGCTCTCGAGGGCCAGACATGGGATTCGTACACGATGAGCGAGCACCGCATCGTGCGCCTCGGCGAGCGCGCCGCGGTGCTCGTCTACCGGGTCGTCGCGCACCGCGGCAGCCAGGTCTTCGAGCGGCGCATGGCGACGACCTACACGTACGTCGAGGGCCGCTGGCGGGTCGCGGCGCACCAGCAGACGCGCATCCGGTAGACGGTTCCCAGCCGCGCGTTCAGCGCGCGCGCCGGATGCGGACCGGCCCCTTCGCCGTCGACGGATCGACGACCCGACCGCCCTGCGTGATCTCGACCTCGCCCCCGGCGACGAGTCGTCGGGCGGCGCGGCGGGCGGGCTCCATGAGCGCGCGCCACCCGTCGTCGCCCGCGTCGCCTCGCTGCGCGGCGACGGCACGCGCCGCCTCGCTCGGGCAGATCGTCGCGGTCGCTGTGCGCTCTCCGAGCAGGCTTCGGATGCTCTCCTCAAGCTCGCGATCGACCGGTCGCACCTTGCGAGCCCGGCAGGCGTCGCTGCAGTGGGCCACGTCGTCCCAGTTCCTCGCCCACGCCGCGCGCCACTCGATGCGGCGCCCGCACGAGCGGCACACCTTGTCGGCGCGCTCGCGGGCGGGGTGGCGCCGCCCGCCGGGGTGGCGCGGGTCGTGCCCGGAGTCGCGCGGCTCGCGCTGTCGGCCCATGCCCGCCATTCTCGGCGGCGCGGCCGAACGCGCGCCCAGCATCCGCCGCTGCCCGCTGCCCGCTGCCCGCTGCCCGCTGCCCGTCTCTCGGCCGAGGGCTGTGCCAAATGCAGGCAGCACGGCCGGATCTCCCGCGCTGCGACCGGTAAAACGTCGCCGGGGCCGGCTGGTGCCTGCATTTGGCAACGGACGGCTGCGCCGAGGGCCTTGCCGGTCGTCGTCGGAGCGCGCGGGCGGCGATCGCTCGACGGCGACGTCCGCAACTCAGTGAGCAGCCGCCGCCCGCAGCGCGTGCTCCCCGGAATCGCCGGCCGCAGGAGGACTGCGGACGGCGTCCACGGGCGATGTTCCTGAGTTGCGCATGCTGGAGCCGCGGGTGCCGGCCGAGGGCGCCGCAACCGCCCGCGCCCTCCAGCTCACAGCTGCGCGGCTCAGTGGCGGCGGCGGGCGAGCAGCGGCACTCAGCGACGCGTACGTGCGAGCAGCAGCCCGACCGCGGCGATCGCCGACACGGCTACGGCCGTGCCGCCGAAGAGTAGCAGCGCCCCGCCCGCCTCGTACGCGAGCCCGGACACGGCGGCTGCCACGGTCGCTGCCGCGAGGCCGATGCCGCGCAGCAGCCCCTGCGCCGAGCCCGCACGGGCCGGGTCGACGGCGTGCGCCATCGCGGCGGCGGCTCCGATGAAGGCGAGCGCCTGCCCCGTCGACTCGACGAAGCCCATTCCGGTGGCGATGAAGGGGTTCGTCACGAACCCGTAGAGGGTCACGATCGGCAGGAGGATCAGCATCCCGCGCGCGTACGCCGAGACGCCTCCGCGGCGGTCGGCAAGGCGTCCGGCCCAGCCGGCGACGAGCACGTAGGGCACGGCGAAGAGCGCGTAGCTGAGCGCCGTCAGCACGGGGCCCGCACCGATGTCGGCCATGAAGCGGGGCCAGACGCCGTCGTAGGCGCCGGTCGGCACCATGACGGCCGCGTATAGCAGCACGATTCCGACGATGCGGGGGCTGCGCAGCAGGTCGATGCTCGTGCGCGGGGCACTCGAACCGAACCGCAGCGACCGGTCGGCGTCGGTGCCGTCGAAGCCGAGCACGCCCGCGGCGATGCCGCCGGTGCGCGGGTGCGGGTCGTCGCCGAGCGATGCGTCGTCACCGTCTGAGCCGATCGCGTCGCCGTCAGCGTCGATGGCGCGTGGATGTCCGCCCGCCCCGAGGCCGCGAGCGCCGCCCCCTGAGGCGGTCGCCTCGCGGAACCCGACCAGAACCGGCACGAGGGCGACGAGCACGACGGCGGCCGACACGGCGAGGATCGCCGACGGCCCGGCGAACGACAGCGCGAGGCCCGAGCCGAGCGGCCCGATGGCGATGCCGGCGAGCTCGGCGGCACCGAGGCGGCCGAGCAGCTCGCCGCTTCGGCGATGGTCGTGGCGCACGATGAGGGCGCTCGCGGCGATGACGAAGATGCCGAAGCCGAATCCGCCGACGGCGCGACCCGCGATGAGCTGCCAGCCGTCGGTGGCGGCGGCGCTGAGCCCGAGCGACCCGGCGACCAGCAAGACGCCGACGACGGCCATGAGGCGCGCGTGCCCGCGATCGGCGGCGGGCGCGACGAGCAGCTCGGCGACGAGGGCCGCGGCGAATCCGGCCGCGGCGAGGTAGCCGATCTCGGCGGTGCTGACGCCGAGCGAGCCCTGCAGCTCGGGGATGAGCGGGAAGATCACGAACGACGCCGACGACAGCAGCGCCATCGCCGCGACGACGCTCGGCACGAGGCGCCGGTCGGGGTCGCCGCCGGCGTCGCCGCTCACGCTCGCTCCTCCGCGTGCCCGCTCCATGGTCGCCATTCTCCCGCTCCAATGTTATCCAACTGGACAACGACGCTAGCACGCCTTATCCGCGCGGACAACGACCGCCTATGCTCGTCGCGTGGCCGAACGGAAGAGTTCCGAGGAGCGTCGCGAGCAGATCATCGGCGCGACGATGCGCCTCGTCGCCCGTAAGGGCTTCGCGAGCGTGACGCTACGCGACGTCGCGGCCGAGGTGGGTATCGTGCACGGGCTCATCCGCCACTACTTCGTGAGCCGCGACGAGCTCGTCGCCGCGGCCTTCGACCACGCCGTGACCGCCGAGCTCGCGAGCGACGAGGCGATGCTCTCCGGCGTCGACCCGATCGCCGCCCTCGCCGCCTGGTTCAAGACCACGCCGGAGGATCACTACCTCGTCTGGATCGACGCGTGGAGCGAGGCTCCGCGCAACCCGGCGCTCGCCGCGGCCGTGGCGCGTCACCATCGCGATTGCGAGCGGATCCTCGCCGCCGTGATCCGGCGCGCGGTCGCCGCGGGAGCCGCATCCAGCGTCGACGTCGACGCCGACTCGCGCATGCTCACGGCGCTCGCCGACGGCATGGCGGTGCAGCACCACGCGATGGGCATGGTGGATGCCGCGGCCGCCGACGAGGTCGTCTTCGGCGCCGTCGAGGCCCGCCTCGCGATCGCGCCGGGCACGCTCGCGGCGGCCGACCGCGCGCCCGCGCGCGGCCAGTGGCTCGGCTGAGCCGCGCCCCCTCCGCACCTCGCGCCCGCCCGATAGGGTGGGGTGTAATCCCCATTCCATCGAAGGGACCAGCATGCCAGCCGCCGTCATCATCGGCGCCCAGTGGGGCGACGAGGGCAAGGGCAAGGCGACCGACCTCCTCGCCGGCCGCATCGACTACGTCGTGAAGTTCAACGGCGGCAACAACGCCGGCCACACGGTCGTCATCGGCGACGAGAAGTACGCGCTGCACCTCCTCCCGAGCGGGATCCTGACCCCCGGCGTCACGCCCGTCATCTCCAACGGCGTCGTCATCGACATCGAGGTGCTCTTCCAGGAGCTCGACGCGCTCTCGGCGCGCGGCGTCGACGTGTCGCGGCTGCGCATCAGCGCCAATGCGCACGTCATCACCGCGTATCACCGCACGCTCGACAAGGTGACCGAGCGCTTCCTCGGCAAGCGGCAGATCGGCACCACCGGGCGCGGAATCGGCCCGACGTACGCCGACAAGATCAACCGCGTGGGCATCCGCATGCAGGATCTCTTCGACGAGAACATCCTGCGGCAGAAGGTCGAGGGCGCCCTCGACCAGAAGAACCACCTGCTCGTGAAGGTCTACAACCGCCGTGCGATCGCCGTCGACGAGATCGTCACCGAGCTGCTGTCGTACGCCGACCGCCTGCGCCCGATGGTCGTCGACACGGCCCTCGAGCTGCACGAGGCGCTCGAGCGGGGCGAGACAGTGCTCTTCGAGGGCGGGCAGGCGACCATGCTCGACGTCGATCACGGCACGTACCCCTTCGTGACGTCGTCGAGCTCGACCTCCGGCGGCGCCGCGACCGGCTCGGGCATCGCGCCGAACCGCATCGACCGTGTGATCGGCATCGTCAAGGCGTACACGACGCGCGTCGGCTCCGGCCCCTTCCCGACCGAGCTCTTCGACGCCTCGGGCGACTTCCTGCGCGAGAACGGCCACGAGTTCGGCACGACCACGGGGCGCCCGCGCCGGTGCGGCTGGTACGACGCGCCGATCGCGCGATACTCGGCGCGCATCAACGGCGTCACCGACTACGTCATGACGAAGCTCGACGTGCTCACGGGCCTCGAGACGATCCCGGTCTGCGTCGCTTACGACATCGAGGGCGTGCGGGTCGACGAGGTGCCGGTGTCGCAGAGCGACTTCCACCACGCGACGCCGATCTACGAGGAGTTCCCCGGCTGGTCGGAGGACATCTCGGGCGCCCGCACGTTCGAGGAGCTGCCGAGGACCGCTCGGGAGTACGTGCTCGCGATCGAGGCGATGAGCGGCGCGCGCATCTCGGCGATCGGCGTCGGGCCCGGCCGCGACGCGATCATCGCGCGGCACGACCTGCTCGACTAGAGCGGCGAGCCGCCGGCTCAGTCCGAACGGGCCGCGATCCGTCGCGCCCGCAGGCGCCGGGCGTGCCGACCGAGGGGGTGCTCGCGCGGCCAGTGGCGGGCGAGCGTGTACATGCCGCGCCAGCCGCGGCGCAGCATCGACGGCACGTGCTGCAGGGGCCGCGCCGACACCGGTAGCGTGAGCCGGTCGTCGAACAGCACGACCGCGTCGGGCCCGAGGTGCACGCTGAGATCCATGTCGTCGTGCACGTCGGGGTCGTGGCGGCATACATCGTCGCCGACGCGCTCCCACGTCGAGCGCCGCAGCGCCATCGCCGACCCGAAGACGGGGCGGTTCGCGAGCGCCCACCGCACGAGCGTGAAGTACGGCCCGAGGTAGAGGCGCGACCTGACGGGCTGCGTCTCGCCGTCGTCGGTCTCGAGGAGCCCGCTGCCGGTGAGCGCATCCGCCTCCGGATGCTCGGCGAAGAGCCGCTGCACCGTGGCGACCCATTCCGGCCCTGGCCGACTGTCGGAGTCGAGGCGCGCGATGATGTCGCCGCGCGCCGCGTCGTAGCCGGTCGCGCTCGCGATGGGGATGCCCACCTCGTGCTGCTCGACGACGCGCGCCCCGTACCGGCGCGCGACGGCCGCGCTCGCATCGGAGCTGCCGTTGTCGACGACGATCACCTCGAGCGGAGGCGACGACTGCTCGTCGAGCGCCCGCAGGCATCGCTCGAGGTACTCGGCGTCGTCGCGGACGGGGATGACGACCGAGACGGTGGGCTCCGCTCGCGCGGCGGGCTCGGGCATCCAGCGTCCTTCCAATCGGGGCGCGGGCGTCGGTTCTCGCTCGCGCGCACCCACGACCTCATCGAACCGGTGCATGCCTGTCAATCCCCTGTCCGCGATTCCTGCTCGCGCCTACGGTCGCTAACATGACCACCCGCATCGCCACCACCGCTCGCTCCGAGCGCGCCCCTATGGCCATCCCCACTCCTCGCGGTCCCGTGAGCGCCGCGGTCGTCGCCGTCGTCACCGGACCGATCGACCTCCCCCCGATCGTCTCGTCGCTGGATGCCCAGGTCGAGCGCGCCGTGATCAACAGCCGCGACATCCTCACCGACGACGATCTGCAGCTCGCGCTGTTCTTCCTGCACGCCCTCGCCGACGGCGGCATCGTCGGCGTCGACTCGCGCTGGGCCGCCGACGGCATCCTCGCCGAGGTGCGGCGAACGCTCGAGACCGCTCTGGATGAGGCGCTGCGCGAGCGGCTCTCGCGGGCGCCCATCGTCTCCGACGCAACGGACCGGCTCGCGGCCTTCCTGGCCGAGGAGGCGACGACCGCCGAGCTCGACGAGTTCCTCGCGATCTCCGCGGTCTCCGCGAGCTGCGCCTCGACCCCGGAGCTCGCGACCGCGCTCGAGCGCGCGGGCCTCGACTGCGCACCCGGCCACTACCTCGACGCCGTCGACGTCCGTGTCATCACGGCGCGGACGACCGCCACGATGCTCGCCGCCACGGCGCCTCGCGGCCGCGCGGCCGTCGTCGCGCAGCTACCTCCGCTCGCGGGGTGCATCGCCTCCGCGGCCGCCCGCTTCGACGTCGAGGTTCCCCTCGATGACGCGAGCGGTCCCGTGCGCACCGATGCCCGCCGCTTCGCCCGCGACGCCCGGCGCCTCGTCGACCACCTCGCGGCTGCCCAAACGCTCGATGCGTGGATGCACGCCGAGAGCGCGCTGCGGGCGTGCGACGTGATCGAGCAGGACCGCGTGCTGAGCGCCGCGGCCCTCGCTCTGCGCGACGTCGACGTGCAGGAGGACGAGCGCGGCGCGCGCTCGGAGGCCGAGGCTGTCGCCCCGACCGGCGCGCGCGAGCTCGAGAACGCCCACTGAGACCGGCCCCCACCGCGAACGGCGCGGACCCCGATCGCCCGGGGTCCGCGCCGTTTGTGCTGCGGGAGGCGGCGGCCGACGTCATCGTGCCGCGCGCCGAGGTCGGTCAACGCCCGATGACGGCGAGCAGCGCCTCGCAGGCCTGCTCGCAGCGGCGGCACGCCTCGGCGCACAGCTTGCAGTGCTCGTGGTGCCCGGCGTGCTGCTCGCACTCCTCCGCGCACGAGCGACAGGCCTCGATGCAGGCCTGCAGCTGCGCGCGCATGATCGAGGAGTGCGACTCCGGCGCGCCCGCGACCGCCTGCGTCGTCGCGACGCACACGGCCGCGCACAGCAGGTCGACGCGCACGCACTCGAGCATCGTGCGCGGATCCTCCTCGCTCAGGCACGCGTCGGCGCACACCGTGCACGCGGTCGCGCAGTCGGCGAGGGCCTGCAACGCCTCGGCGTAGAGGCGTCCTTCTGCGCCGGAGCGCGGGTGGCTGAGGGAGATGCGCTCGATGAGGGTCGAGCCGGTGGACGGGTCGGGGGATTCGGCGTGATCAGTCATGCGCGGAACCGTAACCCCGGGCATCCGCCGCCCCCACCCCGTTGCCGAAGCCGCCACCCGCGACTACCGTGCCCCCCCGTTCGCGGGACCGCGCGCCTCGCACCGACGGGCGTACAGTTCGGCCATGGGGAATCGGGGACTCACTGCGCTCGCCGCGGGCACCGCTGCGGCCGTGCTCGTCATCGGCGGCATCGGCACCGCTGCATTCGCATCCGACGTGCGGACCACCGTCGCGACCGCACTCGAATCGTTGGGCGTCGACGCGAGCGACGAGCTCGTCGATGACCTGGTCGAGGACGAGCTCCTCGACGACGCCCTCGAGCAGCCCGACGACGACGGCTCGGAGGATGGCGCCGAGGACGAGTCCGCAGCCGACGACGTCGAAGGAGCGACCGACGAGGTGCTCGAGGAGTCCTTCCTCGCCTGGAACGAGCGCGCCGACCTGTGGCGCACCGCGTTCGCCGAGGTCAAGACGGAGTTCGACGCGTGCCGGGCCGAGACCGAGGGCGGGAAGGGCGACTGCGCCGTCGCGTTCTCCGGCCGACTGCAGGTCGCCTTCGCCGAGACGCTCGTGGAGTTCCTCGAGTCGCAGAGCGAGGCCGTCGCCGCGCTTCCCGAGGAGGAGCGCGCGGCAGCCCAGGAGGAGCTCGACCGGCGCCTGGAGAAGGCGCTCGACCAGCTCGAGCGCACGGAGGAGCGCGTCGCCACCCGCGACGCGGGCCGACTGGAGCGCGCTATGGCGAAGCTCGAGGGCGGCGACGAGGAGTCGGCCGACGTCGAGCCGACGGACGACGGCAAGCCCGAGAAGGCCGGCAAGCCCGAGGGCATCGGCAAGCCGGACACGGCCGGGAAGCCCCTCGGATCGGGCAACGGCGGCGGGGGAGGCAAGCCCGACCACGCCGGCAAGCCCGGCGGACGGTGATGCGGGCGAGGGCATCCTTCGCCGCACCGATCGCGCTGCTCGTCGCTCTCGCCGGCTGCGCGAGCGCGACCGAGGCCGCGCCCAGCCCCCACCCGACGCTCGAGCGCGAGCTGCCGAGCGATCTGACGGCGCGCGGCGTGCTGATCGCCGCCGTGCTGCTGAGCGAGGGCGACGTCGAGCGCGGCGTCGCTGACGGGCTCGTCACGCCGGCAGAGGTCGACGAGGCGATCCGAGCGATCGAGCGCGACGAGCTCGATGTGTGGGTGCAGCGCTCCGAGCGTGAGCTCGCCGACGACTGAGCCCCCGCTGGCGCGGTCGCGCGTCTCGCGGGTTACGCTCGGAGCATGGATGATGCGGCACTCGACGAGCTGAACTCGCTGCGCAAGAGCATCGACAACATCGACGCGGCGCTCGTGCATCTGCTCGCCGAGCGGTTCAAATGCACGCAGACCGTCGGACGCCTCAAGGCCGCCGTCGGGCTGCCGGCGTCCGACCCCGACCGCGAGCGCATCCAGATCGCGCGACTGCGGACCCTCGCGGAGGAGGCCGAGCTCGATCCGGCGTTCGCGGAGAAGTTCCTGACCTTCATCGTCGCCGAGGTGATCCACCACCACGAGCAGATCGCCTCGACGGGGTGTGCTCGCGACCGTGACGCCTGAGGCCGCATCCGCCGGGACGACGTCGCGCGACGGCTGGGTCGCGACGCAGTTCGCACTCAGCGGGCTCGTGTGGGGTGCGAGCTTCCTGTTCATCGCGATCGCGCTCACGGGGATGACTCCTGTGCAGGTCGCCGCGGGCCGCGCGACGCTCGGGGCCGTCACGCTCGGCCTCATCGTGCTCGTCACGCGCGACCGGCTGCCAGCGTGGGGCCGCATCTACGCGCACCTCGCCGTCGTCGGCGTAACCTTCTGCGTGCTGCCGTACCTGCTATTCGCGTGGGCGCAGCAGCACGTCGCCTCGGGGCTCGCGAGCGTCTACAACGCGACGACGCCGATCATGACGGCGATCATCGCCGCGCTCGTGCTGCGGGTCGAGAGGCTCACGCGCGCGCAGGTGGTCGGCATCGCGATCGGCATCGTCGGGGTGATCGTCATCATCGGGCCGTGGCAGGGCGTCGAGCTCGGCGGCGACCTCGTGCCGCAGTTCGCGATGCTCGGCGCGACCGCCTGCTACGGGTTCAGCCTGTCGTACATGCGTCGCTTCCTCGCGAGCTCGGGCGTTTCGGCGGTGTCGTTCACGTTCGTCTACATCGCCATCGCGGCCGTGCTGCTGCTCGTGCTCGCGCCGCTCGCGAGCCCGACGCCGCTGCGGCTCGACGCGACGGTGATCGTCGCGGTCGTGTTGCTCGGCGCCTTCGGCACGGGCTTCGCCTACGTCTGGAACCAGAACGTCGTGCGCGCGTGGGGGGCGACCAGGGCCGCCACGGTCACCTACATCACGCCGGTCGTCGGTGTCGTGCTCGGCATTCTCGTGCTCGGAGAGGTGCTCGTCTGGAACGAGCCGGTCGGGGCTGCGCTCGTCATCGTGGGCGTGCTGCTCGCGCAGCGGCGCCTGCGCTGGCCGCGCCGCGCAGGCGGAGCCGCGCAGGCGGAGCCGCACCACCTGAGCCGCACCGGCTGAGGGGGCCGAGCGGCGTCGCCGAGCCGCGTTGCCTCGCACTCCGCACTGATCCGGGCAATCCGTGCGCCCGGGGGCATCCGGGCTGCCCCGAACAGGACGAGTTGCCGCTCGGGGGGCGCCGCGGCTCGCGTTCCACCGTCGACTCGCATCCTTCCGGGCGACTCGAGCGCCCGATCCCCCGCCAGCCGCCCGCGCCCGAAACGGCTCGACGTGGGCGCCGCGCGCGGCCGGACGGGGGAGGGCGGAGCTGAGTGTGACAGGCCGGGGCGTGCGGTGCACCGACTACGCGCGAGTCTCGGGCGCGTGCAGGCGTGCGGTGCACCGACTAGGCGCGAGCCTCGGGCGCGTGCAGGCGCGCGAGCACGCGGTCGGCTCCGCGGGGCGCGCGGCGCCGGTCGAGGCGCGACACGACCACGGTGAGGGCGAACGCGAGAGGCACCGTCCACGCCGCGGGCTGAGCGAGCGCGGCCTGCAGCCAGGACGGCCAGCCCCCGGCGGCCGCCAGGAGCGGCCCGAGCAGGATGGCCGCTCCGCAGAAGAGGCCGCCGCCGAGCATCCCCGCCACCGCCCCGCGCGCCGTCAGCCCCCGCCACCAGATGCCGAGCACGAGGACCGGGCACAGGGTCGACGCCGTGAAGGCGAACACGAGCCCGACGCTGCCGGCCAGCCCGCCCGGCTCGAGCACGAGCGCGACGGCGAGCGGCACGAGCGAGGAGGCGATCGCCGCGATGCGGAATCCGCGCACCGAGCCGCCGGCGAGCTCCTGCGAGATGACGCCAGCGAGCGAGACGACGAGGCCGGAGGAGGTCGAGAGGAAGGCGCCGAAGGCTCCGGCGATGACGAGGGCGGTGAGCACGTCGCCGAGCAGCCCGCCGATGACCATGCCGGGCAGCAGCAGCACGAGCGCGTCGGCCTCGCCGGGGCTCGCGAGCTCGGGGGCGAGCGCCCGGCCGAGGAGCCCGATGACCGTCGGGAAGATGTAGAACACCGACAGCAGCCCGAGCACGATGAGCGTCGTGCGCCGCGCGGCCGCGCCGTCGGGGTTCGTGTAGAAGCGCACGAGCACGTGCGGCAGGCCCATCGTTCCGAGCAGCAGTGCGATGACGAGCGACACGGTCGAGTACACGTCGAGGGATGCGGGGCCCAGCGCCGCCGGGAACGCGACCGCCGGGTCGACGCTCGGCCCGCCATCGCGCCCCACGGTGATGAGCAGCAGGACGGCCGGCACGGCGATCGCCGTGAGCTTGAGCCAGAACTGGAACGCCTGCACGAACGTGATGGAGCGCATGCCGCCCGCGGCGACGATGAGGCCGACGATGATCGACACGGCGGCGGCGCCCATCCACGACGGCAGCCCCGTCGTGATGCGGATCGTGAGCGCCGCGCCCTGCAGCTGCGGGACGATGTAGAACCAGCCGATGAGGATGACGAGCACGGTCGTGAGCCGCCGCACGAGCCGCGACTCGAGACGCGCCCCCGTGAAGTCGGGGATCGTGTAGGCGCCCGATCGCCGCAGCGGCGCCGCGACGAACAGCAGCAGCATGAGGTACCCGGCCGTGTACCCGATCGGGAACCACAGCCCGCCCGCCCCCTGCAGCAGGATCAGCCCCGCGATGCCGAGCACGCTCGCCGCCGACAGGTACTCGCCGCCGATCGCCGAGGCGTTCCACCACGGGCGGACGGTGCGCGAGGCGACGTAGAAGTCCTGCGTGGTGCGTGAGATCCGCAGGCCGAAGAAGCCGATGAGCGCCGTCGCGAGGGTGACCGCGGCGATCGCGATGTACCCGAGCACGGGGTTCACGACTCGCCCCCAGCGCTCATGAGCGAGCGGTAGCCGGCTTCGTTCCGCCTGCTCGCGACGACGAAGATGACCGCGAACGCGAGGATCGCCGGGTAGGCGCCGAACGCGAGCAGCAACCACGACACGGGTGCGCCGGCGATGACGATGGCGTCGAGGTCGGGGGCGGCGGCGAGGACGAGCCAGAGCATCCCGAGGCTCACGACGAAGCCGCTCGCGCAGATGATCGCGAGACGCAGCTGCGATCGGATGAGCGACCGCACGTAGACGGTCGCGGTGTCGGTGCGCTCGATGGACGGATGCTCGGCCGGGGCCGCGATGGGCTCACCGGGTCTCGGCGCCGTCACCCGCACGCGCTGCGGGCGAGCCTCCTCGCTCACGCCCGGGGCCGGATGCGGTTGGCGGCGACGCGGTCGCGCAGCGCGGGGAGGAGGCGGCGGCTCACGGGCAGCTCCGTCGCGCCGACGAGCACGGTGGGGCTGCTCGCGCTCAGGCGCAGGCGCGACACGTGCGCGAGCGAGACGAGGTACGAGCGGTGGATGCGGACGAAGCCGGCGGCCGACCACTGCCGCTCGAGGTCGCTCATCGGCACGCGCACGAGGTAGCTGCCGTCCTCGGTGTGCAGGCGCGCGTAATCGCCCTGCGCCTGCACGAACTGGATCGAGTCCTGCCGGATCATGCGCGTCGTGCCGCCGAGGCTCACGGCGACGAGCGCGGGGGTGCTCGCGGTGGGCGGTGCGGCTGACGCGGCCGGAGCGGCGGCGGGCGCCGCGGCGACCGGCGGTGCGCTCGTGGCGTCGGCGCCGCCGGCCGCCCGTGCCTCGAGCAGGCGCCCCACCGCGCGGGCGAGCCGCTCGGCCCGGACGGGTTTGAGCACGTAGTCGACCGCCGAGAGGTCGAAGGCCTCGATGGCGCGCTCCTCGTCGGCGGTGACGAAGACGAACGGGGGGCGACGGTCGAAGTGGCCGAGCGCCCGGGCGAGGTCGATGCCGCTGAGGCCCGGCATGTGGATGTCGAGGAAGACGGCGTCGATCGCCTCCTGCGTGAGGATGCGCAGCGCATCGGCCCCGTTCGACGCGCGATGGATCGTGCCGATGCGCTCGTCGTGCCCGAGCAGGAACGCGAGCTCGTCGAGCGCCGGCTGCTCGTCGTCCGCGACGAGCACGGTCATCGGGTCGGTCACGGGTCACATCCTCGCACTGCGGCGGGTCGACGCACGGCGTCAATTCCTCGAGAGCGGGGCGGTCGTGTTCTGGGGCTGCGACTTCGGCACGCGCATGCGCACGAGCGTGCCCGCATCGAGGTTCGTCTCGACCACGAGGCCGTGCTCGTCGCCGTAGAGCTGCCTGAGGCGGGCATCCACGTTGCGCACCCCCACGTGATCGGCCGACGGCCGCCCGGCGAGGATGCCCCGCAGGCGCTCGGGATCGATGCCGACCCCGTCATCCTCGACCTCGATGAGCGCGAACGCGCCCGCGTCGCTCGCGCGAATGGTGATGCGCCCGCCGTCGGGCTTGGGCTCGAGCCCGTGCCGCACGGCGTTCTCGACGAGCGGCTGCACGCTGAGGAACGGGATGACCGTGCTGAGCACCTCGGGCGCGACCTGCAGCGTGAGGGTCAGGCGCTCGCCGAAGCGCGCCCGCTCGAGCTGCAGGTAGCTGTCGACGCTGCGGAGCTCGTCGGCGAGGGTCGTGAAGTCGCCCTGCCGGCGGAAGGAGTACCGTGTGAAGTCGGCGAACTCGAGCACGAGGTCGCGCGCCCGCGGCGGGTTCGTCGTGATCGTCGACGCGATCGCCGTGAGGGCGTTGTAGATGAAGTGCGGGCTGATCTGGCTGCGCAGCGCCTTCACCTCGGCCTCGGCGAGCGCGGCGCGGCTCGCGTCGAGCTCGGCGAGCTCGAGCTGCGCCGCGAGCCACTCGGCCACCTCGCCCGTCGCGCGCACGAGCCCCGGACGGACCGTGGGAGAGAAGGCGACGATCGCGCCCGCGGTGCGGTCGCCCGCGATGATCGGGGCGGCCACGGCATCCGTCGCCTGGGTGCCGCGGCCGGTCGGGTCGATGCCGCGGAACACCTGCGGCCGGTCGCCCGCGCGCACCTCGGCGGCGAGCCGCTCGGCCGTCGCGCGCAGCTGGTCGGCGAGGCGCTGGTCGGCGGGGCCGGCGTCGATCGCGAGGATTCCGTGGTCGTCGGCGAGCGCGAGCACGCGGCAGTCGAGCAGCTGGCGGAGGGGGCGGACGGCGCGCTGCGGGTCGCCCGTGTCGAGTCCGCCGCGCACGTGCGTCGCGGCCTGGCTCGCGAGGTGGAGGGTCGAGTAGGTCGCGCGCTCGGCTGCCGTGCCCATCTCGCGCGAGAGCCGGACGACGCGCCAGGCGACGACGAGCAGCACCGCGGCGGCGACGCCGACGAGCACGCCGATGGCGAGGGCGAGCAGCACGGACTCGGTCACGGCACCACGGTAGGCGATGCGGGGCCCGGCGAGCGCGCTCAGCGGCACGGGATCGCCGTTCGTCGCACGGGCGACGCCGCCCGCCGACGATGAGCGCGCATCCTCGTGACGCGCCCCCTGGAACGGGGGATGCTGGCGGGCGTTCCGCCACCAATCGGCAGCGTCGCCGTCGTCGCTGCCGCGACCTCCCGAGGAGATCCCATGGGCAATGACGCCCTGAACGTGGAGCACTCGTCCGGCCATTCGGCCGCGGTGTTCCGAGAGACACAGGAGTCGGAGCAGTTCCGTCGGCTCAAGCGCAAGCACCGCAGCTTCGTGCTCCCCGTGACCGCGGCCTGCCTGCTCTGGTACTTCACCTACGTGCTCCTCGCCGGCTACGCGCCCGAGTTCATGGCCACGCCCGTGTTCGGCAGCGTCAACGTCGGGATCCTTCTCGGGCTGTCGCAGGTCGTCACGACCTTCGCGGTGACGATGAGCTACGTCTCGTACGCCAATAAGCACCTCGACCCCGACGCGGCGGCCATCCGCGACCGTCTCGAGACCAAGGAGGGCGTGCGCTGATGCTGCACCTCGCTGTCACCGCCCCGGCCGCCCCGGGTGACCCCATCCTCAACATCGCGATCTTCGGCATCTTCGTCGCCATCACGATGGTGATCGTGTTCCGCGCCTCGCGGAACAACAAGACCGCCGCCGACTACTACGCCGCCGGCCGCTCGTTCTCGGGCGGGCAGAACGGCGCGGCGATCGCCGGAGACTATCTCTCAGCCGCGTCCTTCCTCGGCATCGTCGGCGCGATCGCGATCAACGGCTACGACGGCTTCCTGTTCTCGATCGGCTTCCTCGTCGCGTGGGTCGTCGCCCTGCTGCTCGTCGCCGAGCTGCTGCGCAACACGGGCAAGTTCACGATGGCCGACGTGCTGGCCTTCCGCTTGAAGCAGCGCCCCGTGCGGATCGCCGCGGCGATCTCGACGCTCGTGGTCTGCTTCTTCTACCTGCTCGCGCAGATGGCGGGAGCGGGCGGCCTCGTCGCGCTGCTCCTCGGCATCAACGACCGCGTCGGCCAGTCGATCGTCATCGCCGTCGTGGGCGCCCTCATGATCCTCTACGTGCTCGTCGGCGGCATGAAGGGCACCACGTGGGTGCAGATCATCAAGGCCGGCCTGCTCATCGCCGGAGCCGGCGTCATGACGGTCTGGGTGCTCGCGATCAACGGCTTCAACCTCTCGACGCTGCTCGACAGCGCGGTCGAAACCTCGGGCAACCCCGCGATCCTCGCCCCCGGCCTGCAGTACGGCTTGAGCGACATCACGCGCCTCGACTTCCTGTCGCTCGGCCTCGCGCTCGTGCTCGGAACGGCGGCTCTGCCGCACGTGCTCATGCGCTTCTACACGGTGCCGACCGCGAAGGAGGCCCGGAAGAGCGTCGTCTGGGCGATCTGGCTCATCGGAATCTTCTACGTCTTCACGCTCGTGCTCGGCTACGGAGCGGCCGCGCTCATCGGCGCCGAGCGCATCGCCGCGGCGCCCGGGGGCGCGAACTCGGCGGCCCCGCTGCTCGCGTTCGAGCTCGGCGGGTCGGTGCTTCTCGGCATCATCGCGGCGGTCGCGTTCGCGACGATCCTCGCGGTCGTCGCCGGCCTCACGATCACGGCCGCGGCATCCTTCTCGCACGACATCTACGCGAGCGTCGTCAAGAAGGGGAACCCGGCTCCCGGGGCCGAGGTCAAGGTCGCGCGCCGCACGGTGCTCGTCATCGGCATCGTCGCGATCCTCGGCGGCATCGGCGCGAACGGGCAGAACGTCGCCTTCCTCGTGGCGCTCGCCTTCGCGGTCGCGGCGTCGGCGAACCTGCCGACGATCGTCTACTCGCTGTTCTGGCGCAACTTCACCACCCAGGGCGCGCTGTGGAGCATGTACGGCGGTCTCATCTCGGCGATCATCCTCATCTCGCTCTCGCCCGTCGTCTCGGGAGGCGAGAAGTCGATGCTGCAGGGGGTCGACTTCGCCATCTTCCCGCTGTCGAACCCCGGCATCGTCTCGATCCCGCTCGCGTTCTTCCTCGGCTGGCTCGGGTCGGTGCTCGACAGGCAGAAGGAGAGCCTCGAGAAGCAGACCGAGATGGAGGTGCGGTCGCTCACGGGCGTCGGCGCCGAGAAGTCGGTCGCGCACTAGAACGCGGCATCGGATGGCCGCGCGCCGGGCTCGTCGCCCGCCGCGCGGCATCCCGGCTGAAGGTTCGGGGCGGACGGAAGCCTGGTCCGCCCGCCCCGGAACGACACGGACGGCCCTCGTCGGGTGGAGGCGGGGGCCGTCCGTCATGCGCGGATGCTCGGCGCGGTTCGTGCGGCCGGCGGAGCGGGTCGCGCGTCGCTGGGGCTGCGGTTTGGTGTGAGGGCGGCACATCAATGTGACGCCATGACATTGAACTGGCGCCCTGAAGGGTCGGAAGACCTACCCGCCGACGACGGCTCCGAAGCGCTCCGGCAGCGTCGCGCGGTGCGCGTGCCGCAACTCGGCGTGCGTGAGCGTGAAACGGTCCTGGATCTCGAGACCGTCGACCTCGGCATCCGTGACGCCGATGCGCAGCACGGGCACGTCGCGCCCCTCGCACAGGCCGCGGAACTTCACGTCGTCCTCGCGAGCCACCGACACGAGCACGCGGGCCTGCGACTCCGATAGCAGAGCGGCGAGAGCATCCACCCCATCGCGCTCGATGAGCTCGGTGAGCCAGACGCGCGCGCCGACGCCGAAGCGCAGAACGCCCTCGGCGAGGGTCGCGAGCAGGCCGCCCTCCGAGAGGTCGTGCGCCGACGTGACGAGCCCCTCCTCGGCGGCGGCCGACATGAGGCCGGCGAGGTTCTTCTCGGCGGGAAGGTCGACGCGCGGCGGCACGCCGCCGAGGTGGCCGTGCACGACGTCGGCCCACACCGATCCGTCGAGCTCGTCGCGCGTGATGCCGAGCAGGTAGAGGTTCTCGCCCTCGTCCTGCCAGCCCGACGGCAGGCGGCGGTCGACGTGGTCGATGACGCCCAGGACGGCGACGACGGGCGTCGGGTGGATGGGGACGTCGCCGGTCTGGTTGTAGAACGACACGTTTCCGCCGGTGACGGGGATGCCCAGCTCGAGGCACGCGTCGGCGAGACCCGTGACGGCCCGCTCGAACTGCCACATCACCTCGGGGTTCTCGGGGCTGCCGAAGTTGAGGCAGTCGGAGACGGCGAGCGGAGTAGCGCCCGAGGTCGCGACGTTCCGGTACGCCTCGGCGAGCGCGAGCTGCGCGCCCACGTACGGGTCGAGCTGGCAGTAGCGGCCGTTCGCGTCGGTCGCGAGGGCGACGCCGAGGCCGCTCTCCTCGTCGACGCGGATCATGCCCGCGTCGTCGGGTGTCGCCAGGGCGGTGTTGCCCATGACGTAGTAGTCGTACTGGTTGGTGATCCAGGCCGTGTCGGCGAGGTTCGGGCCGCCGAGCACCTGCAGCGCCTGCGCGCGCAGCTCGGCGTCGTCGGCGGGGCGGGCGAGCCGGGCGGCGCTGTCGGCCTGCAGGGCATCCAGCCATTCGGGGCGGTGGTACGGCCGGTTGTAGACGGGGCCGTCGACGGCGACGGTGGTCGGGTCGACGTCGACGATGGTCTCGCCGCGCCAGTGGATGACCAGCCGCCCGGTGTCGGTGACCTCGCCGAGCACGCTCGTTTCGACATCCCACTTGGCGGTCACGGCGAGGAACGCGTCGAGCTTCGACGGCTGCACGATCGCCATCATGCGCTCCTGGCTCTCCGACATGAGGATCTCCTCAGCCGTGAGCGACGGGTCGCGCAGCAGCACGGCGTCGAGGTCGATGACCATGCCGCCGTCGCCGTTGCTCGCGAGCTCGGAGGTCGCGCACGAGATGCCGGCGGCGCCGAGATCCTGGATGCCCTCCACGAGGTCGCCGCGGTACAGCTCGAGGCAGCACTCGATGAGCACCTTCTCGGCGAACGGGTCGCCGACCTGCACGGCGGGGCGCTTGGTCGGCCCGCCCTCGCTGAACGTGTCGGAGGCGAGGATGGATGCGCCGCCGATGCCGTCGCCGCCGGTGCGCGCGCCGAACAGCACGACCTTGTTGCCGACGCCGCGGGCGTTCGCGAGGTGCAGATCCTCGTGCCGCAGCACGCCGACGGCGAGCGCGTTGACGAGCGGGTTGGCCTGATAAACCGCGTCGAAGACGGTCTCGCCGCCGATGTTGGGAAGGCCGAGGCAGTTGCCGTAGTGGCTGATGCCGCTGACGACGCCGGGGACGACGCGCGCCGTGTCGGGGTGATCGATGGCGCCGAAGCGCAGAGCATCCATGACGGCGACGGGGCGCGCGCCCATCGAGATGATGTCGCGCACGATGCCGCCGACGCCCGTCGCGGCGCCCTGGAACGGCTCGATGTAGCTCGGGTGGTTGTGGCTCTCGATCTTGAAGGTGACCGCCCAGCCCTCGCCGATGTCGACGACGCCCGCGTTCTCGCCCATGCCCACCATGAGGTGCTTCCGCATCTCATCCGAGACCTTCTGGCCGAACTGGCGCAGGTGCACCTTGCTCGACTTGTACGAGCAGTGCTCGCTCCACATGACCGAGTACATGGCGAGCTCGCCGCTCGTGGGGCGGCGGCCGAGCAGCTGCGTGATGGCCTCGTACTCGTCGGCCTTGAGGCCGAGCGCCTCGAACGGCTGGTGCCTGTCGGGCGTCGCGATGGCGTTCTCGACGGTGTCAGGGAGGTGCCGGCGGTCGTGATCGACCTCGTCGTGCGCGGGGTGCTGCTCCCCGGAGTCGTCGGTCGCGGCGGCGTGCGGGGCG
Source organism: Microcella alkalica (assembly GCF_014137945.1). GTDB lineage: Bacteria > Actinomycetota > Actinomycetes > Actinomycetales > Microbacteriaceae > Microcella > Microcella alkalica. Next base: position 91,032 of record NZ_JACGWX010000005.1, on the reverse strand, counting down.
GGGTGGGTCACGGTGGCGAGGGCTCCTGTGTCGAGGGCGTGCCGGATGCTCTCAGCCTACCCGCGCGGATGAGCGAGCCGCGGCGTGGAGTCGTACGCGCTGGCCTGCGGCGCTCGATCTGTGCACGACAGAGCCCAACAGAATCGGATGATCGAGCGCTGAAAGATGACTGCTGTTAGGTCACCTACGCAGCCAAATCAGGTCGCGCATAGCTCGGAGGAACTTTGAGACCCGCCCGCGCAACGTCCGGGAGGTGAAGTATTCGCGTCGGTCGCGCTGGTCACGGTTTGCGCCGTGGCTCACCTCATCGCTCGTCCAGTCCTTTGCCCACACAACTTGACCGTTCTGAATCAAGTAGTGAGAGCGGCAGGTGAATCCCCAGTTGCCGATCGAAGGGTGAAGTGTTGCTGCGGAGCCGGCCATCCGGACACTCCATGCGGATGGATTCAATGGGGTCACGACCTTATTCCCGCACCCGCAGGCGCAGGTGTGCACAGCCGTTCGATGTGCGAACGAGATGTACAACACGCCGGGGTCGCGGACTGCCGGGATCGTCTCGACGATTTCCGCGTCGAAGTGATGCTGACTCATGAGGGTTTTTCCGAATGGATCAGCTGTCCGGTGGCGATCGTATAGGTCGTGTGAAGCTCCTTGAGGTCGTCGCGGTAGAACCCCATGAGCTTCTTCCACTTGATCACGGCGATGGCAGCATTCAGTGCGTTCAGATCAGCCAGCTGGATGTTCCGCTCGTACTCGTCTTCGCGTTCGTCAGTGAATGAAATCCTTCGCTCCACGTGCGCGTGGTCGGCCGGGGTGACAGTGGTGGTGCGCACGATCCCGCCGAGCGCGTCCTGCTGCCGAATGACACCCATTCCCACGTCGATGATCGGGATGCCGTGTTTCGTCAGCCACAGAATGATCTCCCGCTTGAGAGGGCTTGTATCGATCGCTACGAATACGAAGTGCAGTCCGTCGAGGCGCTCCAGCGTGCTGTTATCGATCATCTCCGGGTGAGCCACGATTCCGCGGTGCACGGCGGAGTATTGCGAGGCAAAGTACTCAACCTTGGTCGGCCTCTCGCTCAACTGAGCCAGGCTAGCGGCACCCGGCGCCCTGAATGCGTTGTGCGTGAGGAAGTCGTCGGGATCCCAGAGGTGGATTTCTGGGACGGGTGTCTTGGACACGAGGTCGAGGATGTAGGAACCACTCCCCCCGAGGCCGATGATGCCGATCGGCCCAGCGGCCAGTCGCATGCTGAGCGCGCTGATGCCGGCGCGTGCTGAGGCCGAGTCCAGGTACACGAACGGGGACTCGTCGTCTTCCGTCTCGATAGGGCGAAATGTGCGGGCGGTAGCTCGGGGATCTACCGTTCTGGCATACCCGGCGATCACCCGAACATACTGAGAGATCTTCTCGTAGTAGTCGGCATAATGGCCACTGGCCGGCTTCGTCGATAAATATGATTCGGCGAAGAGCCCCGGGATTGGCTCCTGGGTGCCCGTACCGGCGAGTATTTCGTCCACCGGAACGCTTGCTGCCTTGTGTGGCACTCCGGTGAAGTAGACGGTATGAGGTTCGGGCGGCACGGTGGTGTCACCGCTGACGTTGAGCTCGGAAACCACCTCACCCTTCGCGATATCGCCCGCTGCAGTCAGGTAGGGAACATTGCTGATCACGAGGTGCCCATGGCGAATCGATACTTCGTATCCGTCCGCGACGAGCCTCGCGAGATCGGGGCTAGGACTTTCCCGTAGGCGTGACATCGAACGCCGTGCCCTTCTTCTTCACGATCACGGATTCGCCGGCCGCCAGTTCTCCTTCGTGATGGCGCCCCTTAGCGCCACGGAAGGTGACGGTGTAGACGGTGTCAGGGCCAGGCGGAACCGGGTAGGCGATCGCCACGACCTGATCGAAAGTCATGCGCTCGTTCTGAACCTCGGACAGCTCTCCGTTGACAGCGATCTCGTAGCTCCTCTGAGGCTTGCCCGCCGACGCGGCGCGGGAGTCAGCCTGGTCTGCTGAAATAGTGTTACTCATGAGGTGCAACCCTTCTCCGGGCGAAGCCGGAAGTATTTTTCAGACCGACTTGGTACATCAAACATTCTAGCACACCTACTTGGTGTATGATTATTGGAGGTCGACATGGACGTCGGCTTCGCCAACTCACGACTCGCACGCATGTGCAACAGCGCCTCCTTGCGAGCCCGGAAGCTTGGGCAGGAACGAGCCGACAAGGTTCTGATGCGACTGGATCAGCTGGTCGCCTCGGACAATCTCGCGGAGTTCCACAAGCTGCCGCAGGCCCGATGTCACCAACTCACCGGAGACAGGGATGAACAGTTCTCGGCTGACCTCGACGGCCCGTACCGGCTGATCTTTGAAGCAGCCACAACCCCGATGCCTCGTCTAGCCGACGGCGGCATTGACCTCACCCTCGTCACGCGCGTACGCGTGCTCGAGATCGCAGACACCCACTAGACGGAGCTGGGATACACGATGACTACCGCATCTCGAACCGACGCAAATTGGACGCCATACGCGCCAGACCAGGTGAGCTCACCAGGGGCCACGTTGCGAGAAACCTTGGACGCCCTCCCCCTGTCACAGACCGATCTCGCCACGCGGACAGGACTATCGATCAAGCACATAAACCAGATTGTCAGCGGCGCCGCCGCGTTGACCCATGAAACCGCCATCAAACTCGAGCGGGCAACTGGCGTACCCGCGAAAGTGTGGAACACGCTCGAAGCGAACTACCGTGATGCCCTCTCGCGAACCTCCGAACGCGAGTCGCTGTCTGCTTCCAAGGAATGGCTGCGACACATGCCCGTCGCAGCACTCCGAAAGAGGGGGGTAGTGACCGCGACTCTGCACGATCCCGGCACGCTGCTTCAGGAGATTCTCCAATTCTTCGGTGTGTCCTCGATCGATGCATGGGAGGAAGCTTGGGCGAAGCCCTCGGCGGCGTTCTTGCAATCATCAGCTTTCAAGGCAGATCCAGGCGCGGTTGCGGCCTGGTTGCGTCTTGGCGAGCAAGCTGCAAAGGAAGTAGAAACCGCGCCCTTCGACAAGGCGCGACTGAGGGCTGCGATCCCGGAGCTCCGAGAACTCACTGTGCTAGCCCCAGTGGAATTCTGGCCAAGAGTTGTGGAGATCTGCGCCAACGCTGGTGTGGCGGTCGTGCTCGTGCCGGAAGTTACAGGGGCTCGAGCGCACGGAGCAACACGCTGGCTGTCTCCCACGAAAGCCCTTGTTCAATTGAGTGTTCGGCATAAGCGCAACGACCACCTGTGGTTTGCGCTGTTCCACGAGCTTGGACACGTTCTGCTCCACGGGAAGAAGGAAGTTTTCGTTGAGAATAGGCTCGGCGCCGACGGTGGTAGAGCGAAACAGGAAAAAGAAGCAAACGACTTCGCAGGGAACACGCTGATCCCTCCGTCCGCTCACTCGAAGCTGGAAGCGGTGAGCAACTATTCGGACGCGAAGAAGCTAGCTACGGAATTGGGTGTGCACCCTGGGATCATCGCTGGGCGAATCCAACATGACCGGGCACAGCACACCTTTGGCGTACCCGACCTCTTTGTATCGCTTCGAGTCAACGAAACCGAGAGTTAGCCGATACGCGGGAGGAGCGGTAAGGCGCGCGCCGAACCTTCGACGCGCCAACTCCCCGCCCCCGATCGGGAGAGCGCGGGCCCGAAACTGCCCCGAGTCACTGCTCGTTGAGGCTCGCAGCATGGCCAAGCGGCAGCTCCTCCTATTCCTCGGCTTCGCCCTGCTGGTCTTCGCCGGGGCGGCCCTCCTGGGCTTCGCCGTCGACGGCGGCGTCTGAGTCAGAGCCTCAGCCCTTCGGCACCGGCGGGCCGAGCTGCAGCAGCACGACGAAAATCACGACGACGGCGGCGAGCAGCAGTGCACCCAGGAGGTACGGGTGGCGAAGCATCCACCGCACCAGGCGGTCGAACCAGACGGCGTCCCTCGGGTCGTCCGTCGCCTCGCGACGCCAGTCGCCCTCGAGGCGGCCCGAGCGGTGCGCCCAGATGTCGAAGGGCACGGTCGCGTAGGGGATGACCGCGGTGACGACCGCGAGGAGGCCGAGGTCGACTCCCCAGCGCTGATTAATCGCCGTCAGCACGGCAGTCGCCCCGTAGGCGAGGAAAACGAATCCGTGGATGCTCCCGCCGACCCGCACGGCGAGGTCGCCGGTCTCGCCGCCGACGACGGCGCGCGTGATGAGGCCGCCGATCAGGAGAGTCCAGGTGATCGCCTCAGCGATCGCGACGACGCGGTAGAGTCGCTTCGGGGTCACGGTTCGGGCGGGAGCGGCGGCGGAGTTCGGCGTCTCGGGTTGTGCGGTCACGCGGCTAGCTCAGCACGCTCGCCTTCAGCACCGATGTGAAGAAGGTCAGGCCGTCCACGCCCGAGCGCATCGCGTCGTGCCGAAATCGGTGAGAAGTTGGAGCTAGGGCGTGTCTCCTAAGCGTTTGAGCCAGAGTGTGATGGCTCGCAGGACCGCGCCGCCGCGGTAGGTGAGCGCGAGTTTGTCGTATCTGGTGGCGAGCCCACGCCATTGCTTGTCTTCGTTGAAGCCGCGTTCGACAACGTTGCGACCCTTGTAGTCCTCGACGTCGTAGCTGACTGGTCGCCCGCCACGGGAGCCGCGACGCTGCCGGTGTCCCTGCTGGTCGGAGGGCTCGGGGATCACGGCGACGATCCCGCGTTCGCGCAGGCGGGTGCGGATGGCACGCGAGGAATACGCCTTGTCGCCGCGGACGCGGTCCGGTCTCGAGCGGGGCCTGCCCGGGCCACGCCGGCCAACTTTGAGGTGGTCCATGAGCACGGGGAACATCGGGGCATCGCCGGCCTGCCCGGGGCCGACCAGCACGACCAGCGGTAGCCCGCGGCCGTCGACGAGGTGGTGGATCTTCGTGCTCAACCCTCCGCGTGACCTGCCAATCGCGTGGTCAGGCGGCTCCTCCCGCAAATTCTTGTAACTCGATAGAGCCCCCTGTGTCGCGCGGGAGGTTCGTTGCGTGCTGATGCGCACGGTTGATGGTGGAGTCCACGCTGACGGCCCATTCGATCTCGCCCGCTGCGTCCGCGTCAGCGAGGATCTCGGCGTAGATACGATCCCAAGTGCCGTCTCCGCTGAACCGGCGATGACGCTTCCACGCGGTCTGCCACGGCCCGAACTCGGCGGGCAGATCACGCCACGGCGAACCCGTCCGATACCGCCACACGATCCCCTCCAGCACCCGACGATGCTCCTGAAACGGTCGCCCGCCCTTGCGGGAAGCGATCGGCATCAAAGGCTCGATCCGAGCCCAAGCAGAATCCGACAAAGTACGAGTACGCGTCACGCTCCCAGCCTGCCGCAACATCCCGCAGAGGTTACGAGACACGCCCTAGTCCCAGTTCCGCGCCACCTGACCTAGCAGAAGGTTTGCAGGAGTTGGCCGATCCTCGGTTGCGGCGGGAATGCGAAGCAACGGAGCGCCGTCGAGTTGTATCAACTCGTCTTCCCCTGCGGATCTGTTGAGCGCCCGTAATTGGGAAAGGCGGTTAGCAGAGACGGCAACGGTGTAGTCAGGATTCACGCTGATTAACTTCTTGTCGTACGCCTTGTGGTGAACGGCGCAAAGTGCCAGGCCATTCGAAGTCTCATCGGTGCTTCCCGGCCAGGCGACGGGCACAATGTGAGCAGCTTCGATGACCATCAGTTCGATACCGCAGATACAGCAGCCGTGATCGTAGGCGTCTAGCACTCGCTTCGAGAAATCCCATGCCCTCAGTTGGACGGCTATCTCCCGCACGTGTGTCGGCCGGACCCACGGCGACGGAGTCATCGGCGCACCTGGCTCAGGCACATTGGAAGCCGGCGTGATGAGTTCGATCTCGGCCAAGACTTCCTCTGGATCGGCCATGTGCAGTTTGTCTGCGTTCACGAGGTAGGCCGCGAGGAGCTCAGGTTTCAAAGCAACAACGACGTCGCCTCCGCCCCGTGAGGCCGCTGCTAGGCCCAGGTCGTACGCCGCCACAAGGGTGGTCTTCTTAACCTGCAAGGAAGGAGACCGCGAGACGCGGTTTTGATGATCCCTGGCCGACCAACCCGCAAAAACCTCAAATGCTGGACTCCAGCCGAGTACGATCGTCGTCTCGCCGGCGACGTCATCTGGAAGGCTGCCTGTCAACTGAATTCGGAACTCATCTTCGCTGCGGGTCGCTCCGCCATGTGTGATATTCCACAGGAAGACGCGAAAGACAACGGGCTCCCCGAAGGTTCCAGCGGAGAGTGCGACGCGGATGGGCTTTTCCGAGGGAGCAGTGAGATGCACGATCTCAACGCCGGAATTCTCTAGGGCCGAGAAGAATCTTTCGCGCAGCTCGCGTGAGCTCAATCGGTCAACCACATGCGCCTTCCGTCGGAAGCCGGATGCGCCTATGCGACCCGACTTAAGTCATCTTCACGTATTGCTAGGGCGTCGCGCAACTGAGAGCCGAGAGCGAGCGCCAGCCGAGGCGGGACCGCGTTGCCGATTTGCCTCCACTGCCTCTCGATCGTGCCTTCGAGATGCCAATCGTCAGGGAAAGTCTGGAGACGTTTGACCTCGTCGATGCGAAGAATCCGGCTTCGCCAATGCAAAGGACCCATGTTGTTGGAGCGGCGAGCTTGGATGGTCCATGACGGAAGATCGGGGCTGAGCTTCAGAAGGAACGACCAGTACCTCTTGCGCCAGCCAAACTCAGGGCTCGGGTGGCCTCTTTCCTTGGTGAAGAACAGGTAATTGTCGCCCGGGGGGATTTGTCGGAGGAGGTGGTTGTATTTTCCTCCAGCAACATGCCCTGCGTCGTTTGCGTTCTCTTCCGTGTCCAGATCGCTGATGGCCTCTCCAGCTGTCGCCCAGGGCAAAAGGCCGTCGGCCTCCTTCTTCGGATCGACATGGGTAGGTTCGGGCCAACTGAACGAGCCGTCCCGGATACCAACTAGGAAGAAGCGCTGGCGAATCTGCGGAACACCAAAATCTGCGGCATTAAGCACGCGCCACTCGCATGTGTAACCAAGACCCTCCGCTGTGGATTTGATGTAATCCAGCGTTGGACGGTGCACATTGAAGGCCATCCCTGCAACGTTCTCCAGAAGAAAAGCCCGGGGCAGGAGCCAAGAAAGAGTGCGAAGGTAGCCGTTGATCGTCACTTCCCCGACTGGATCTTCCATCGCTCTGGGCATCTCGGTCCGATAGAAACGGCTTTTCGAGAATGGCGGACAGGGAGGACCACCAACAAGCAGATCAATGTCTTTCAGGTCCTGGCCAGCGGTCTCGGCTGCTCGTTCCTGACTGAAGTCTTCTATCGATCCAGTGAAGAACTTGCTGCCCGGAAAGTTCGCCTGGTGACTCTTCGCGGCCCAGGGATCGGAGTCGGTTCCAAGCGCCATCTCAAAGCCCGCGTCTTCGATACCGAGGTCGAGACCGCCGCAACCAGAGAAGAGGCTGACGGCCTTCAGTCGCGGCGTCATGCTGCGAGGGCGCTAGTCGTGAACGTACGCAACACTGACTGCGCCATTGCACGTGCCATTGGTGCGGGCACGGCGTTTCCAATCTGCCGAACGCGTTCCCGACGAGAACCGCTGAATACGTAGTCTTCGGGGAAGCCCTGTAATACAGCTAATTCGACGGTACGCAGTCGCCGTCCTGTCCAGTGGAAGGGTCCGGTCCAGGGGCCGGGGCTCGCTGGAATGGTCCAGGACGGCTTATCGGGCGACAGCTTGAGAAGAAAGTTCCAGTACCGCGTTTCGGTCACGAAGGTCGGGTGCGGGTGGCCAGCCCAGGCGGTGTGATGCTTGTAGTTCATCCCCGGCGGGATTTCTGCAAGATGTTCTGCCCAGGTCCCCTTGACCACCTCTTCTGGCTCGTGTCGATCGATTGTGTCCAGATGGCCGATGGCCTGTCCCGCCGTTACGAAACTCGGGAGAGTTGGATCAGTGTTCGAGTGAGTTGGAGACGGGGGGACTGGCTGCGCGTACCGCGAACCGAGCAGGAAAACCCGCTGTCTTGACTGGGCGACCCCGAACTCAGTTGCTTTCGCAACTACGCGCGTGAGGTGATAGCCGGAGGCCTGTGCTTGCGCATACAGTGCGTCGAAAACCGGACGATTTCTGGGATGGAGAATGCTCGGGACATTCTCGAAAATAAATCCACTCGCGTTGGACTCAGAAACGAGCCTCCAGTACTCCGACACGAGAGTGCGGCGCTCGTCTGGACGAGCCTCAGTGGGCTCGTCCGGCCGGGCGGCTACTTCTCCCCGAGCCCTGGCGCGACGGTAAGCGGCATCCTTTCCCTCATCGAGCCAGTAGGCCGCCTTGCTGAAGGGTTGGCAGGGGGCACCGCCCACCACAATCAGATCGTCCCCTCGACCGATACCGGCCATAGCCCGGAGGTCGCTGCCGCGGACGGCGGTCACGTCGGCAAGCGTCGCGATCCCACCATGAAGTGATGGATTCGCGACCATCGTGGAATGCGCGAACCGGTCATTGTCCATGGAGAGGACGAGGCTTCCGCCCGCCTGCTTGGCACCGAGTCCGAGGCCTCCTGCCCCGGAAAAAAGGTCAATGATGGGGATCTGGCTGCCCAAGGTTCCATCCATTTCAGCGCCGCGGGTGCAACGAGTCGAGATCTGACGGTCACGGTAGCGACCACGAGGCGAGGCTAACAGCTCGAACAGACATTCGGGTTAGCCCACGCGCTGCCGGCCCAGTGAGCTAGCTCAGCACGCTCGACTTCAGCACCGATGTGAAGAACGTCAGGCCGTCCACGCCCGAGCGCATCGCGTCGCGGGTGTCGGGGCCGAAGCCCGGCTCGACGGCGTGCTCGGGGTGCGGCATGAGGCCGACGACGTTGCCGCGCTCGTTGCGCAGACCCGCGATGTCGCGCAGCGAGCCGTTGGGGTTCACGTCGAGGTAGCGGAAGGCGACGAGGCCCTCGCCCTCGAGGCGGTCGAGCGTGGACTCGTCGGCGATGTACCCGCCCTCGCCGTTCTTCAGCGGGATGGTGATCTCCTGGCCGGCGGTGAAGCCGTTCGTCCAGGCGGAATCGGTCGATTCCACGCGCAGGCGCTGGTCGCGGCGGATGAAGTCGCCGTGATCGTTGCGGATCAGCCCGCCCGGCAGCAGGTGCGTCTCGACGAGGATCTGGAAGCCGTTGCAGATGCCGAGCACGGGCATCCCGCCGTTCGCGGCGTCGACCACCTCAGCCATGATCGGCGAGCGGGCCGCGATCGCGCCGCACCGCAGGTAGTCGCCGTAGCTGAAGCCGCCCGGCAGCACGATCGCGTCGACACCGTGGAGGTCGTGCTCGCCGTGCCAGAGGGCGACGGGCTCGGCGCCCGCGAGGCGGATCGCCCGCATGGCGTCCCGGTCGTCGAGCGAGCCGGGGAAGGTGATGACGCCGACGCGCATCAGTGGGTCTCGCCCGCGACGCTCGAGCCCTGCACTTCGACCGTCACAACGTCCTCGATGACGGTGTTGGCGAGCATGTCGGAGGCGACCTTCTCGACGTCGGCGAGCAGCTCGGCGTCGACGTCGCCGTCCACGTGCAGCTCGAAGCGCTTGCCGAGGCGGACGTCGCTGATGCGGGTGTGGCCCAGACGGTGCAGGGCGCCCGCGACGGCCTTGCCCGCAGGGTCGAGCAGCTCAGCCTTGGGCATGACCTCGACGACGATGGTGGGCACGGCGACTCCCGTTCGGCTCAGGGGTGGATTGCCTCCAGTCTACGCGTGCTCATGCGCGCACCCGGCCTCGGGCGAGCCGCAGCGGAGGGAGCGCCGCTCTCAGAGGACGAGCACCACGTCGGCGCGATCGAGCGTCGCCGCGATCGCGACGGCGTTGCGCTCGTCGGGCCCGAGGGTCCAAGCCGTCGCCGCATCCGCGCTCTTGCCGAAGGCGATGTGTCGAGCGATGAGCCGCTCCCGGCGGACGGCGTCGTCGACCACGAGACCGACGCGCAGGTCGAGCAGACCGACGATCGGCGCCCAGCCGTCGCTCTCGAGCAGGAGGTAGTTGCCCTCGACGATCACGATCGGGTGCTCGGGCGCGAGCGCGATCGCGTCGGGGATCGGCTCCTCGATCGTGCGATCGAACCCGGGGGCGAGCACGACCTCCCCGGCGCTCGCGGGCTCGCGCAGCCGCCGCAGCAGAGCGACGAACCCGTCGACGTCGAACGTGTCGGGCGCGCCCATGCGGCCGCGTCGGCCGAGCGCGACGAGCTGCGCCTGCGGCAGGTGGAATCCGTCCATCGGCAGCACGACCGACCCGGGCAGCGAGGCGGTTAGCGCGGCGGCGACCGTCGACTTGCCCGCGCCGGGAGCGCCGGCGATGCCGACGAGAAGGCGACCGGATGCGGCGGTCGCCGCCCCGCGCATCCCCCCGATCGTCTCGGCGAGAGCCTCGATATCGGTGACGGTGGGGCGAGGCATCAGCCGCGCTGCTCCTGCCGGCGCTCACGACGAGGCGCGGCGAGCAGGTGAGGCGGCACGGCTTCGAGCTCCTCGTGCGCGCGGCCCTCGACGATCCACGCCCGCACCATGTCGGTGAACAGGTCCGGATTCTCGACGTTCCACACGTGGTGCATACCGGGGGCGAGGCGCACCTCGGCGTTCGGCGCGCGGAGGAAGTGGCGGAGCGCGCCCGTCACGACGCGCGACTCGGCGCCTCCCGCGACGCCGAGGATGGCGACGGGGTTGCCGTCGAAGCCGCCCAGCTCGCCGAGGATGCCGGCGTTGACCTGCTCGGTCATGCGGCGTGCGCTGCGCGGGTTGATGCCGACGCCGCCCTCCACGAACGCCTTCAACGCGTCGGGGTCGAGGTGGTAGCCCCTGCCCATCGTCGACCAGTACGCGGCGCTCTGCCAGAGCTTCAGCTGCACGCGCGCGAGCCACGACATGAACGGCCCGAGGCCGCGCAGCGGGGCGCCGCTGAGCACCGCGCTGCGCACGACGCCGGGGTGGCGGGCGACGAGCATCGCTCCGACGAGCGCGCCCAGAGAGAGGCCGACGACGTGAGCGTGGCCGCCGTGCGCGCGCTCGCGGATGATGCTCGCGATGCGGTCGGCCGTCTCGGCCATGGAGCGCCACGGCACGGCGTTCGAGAGTCCGAAGCCCGGCATGTCGGGCACGAGCTGGTGGTGGTCGGGCATCGCGTCGCGCTGCGGGCCCCACATCCACCCGGAGACGTTCCCGCCGTGCAGGAACACGACCGTCTCCGCGCCGCGCGGGCCGGACTCGTCGACGTGGAGCTTTCCGGCGGGGACGGCGTCGCCCGGGGCCGGAGCGGAGGGGGCGGAGGACGTCATAGGAGCTCCATCATGCCCGCGAGCGCGGCATCCTCGATGGCGAAGTCGGCCCAATCGCGGTATCCGAGCGCACTGGGGTGGAAGTCGTCGCTCGCGAAGAAGCCCTCCGTGTACGGGGGCGGGGGCGGCGACATGTGGGCCCGCTCGCGACGGAGCACGTGCTGGCGGGCCGCCGACTCGAGCGCCTGCGAGTGACGGTAGAGGGTCCCGCGCAGGGGCTCGGGCAGCAGTCGGAACCGGAAGAACGCCGGAAGGGACGACATGAGCACGACCGCGTGCGGATGAGCGCGCTCGGTGCGATCGAGGATGCGCCGGACATCCCGTTCGAAGGCTCTCGCCGACCGCAGGGCGAGCGCATCGTTCGCTCCTACGGTGAGGAAGAGGAGATCGACTTCGGCGTCGAGCGCCTCGCCGAGGTGGTGGCGGACCACATCGCGCGCCGTCGCGCCGTTGCGACCGCGGGCGCGCCAGTGCACCGGGCGGCCCGTGCGAGCGGAGAGCGCCTCGGCCAGTCGGCCAGCGAGCCCGAGCTCGGCATGGTCGACCCCGACGCCCGCGGCGGTCGAGTCGCCCAGGACGAGCAGGTGCAGGGGGCGCTCGCCGTCGCCGGTCACGCCCTCCCACGGCGTCGGCGCGTCGGGCAGGCGCGGCGTCTCGCGGCGCAGACGCCGCCCCTGACGCAGGATGACCGGCGCCTGCGCGACCGCGATCGCGCGACTCAGCCGCAGCGCGCGCGGGCGGCGGGTCTCGGTCACCCGTTCAGCCTAGGTCGCTACGCCGTGGGGGCCACGGTCACCCGCAGCAGGTTCCCCCACGGGTCGTCGACGTGCACCGTCCGCCCGTCGTCGCGCACCTCGTGACCGAAGTGCCCGAGGCGCTCGCCGAGTGCGCCGATCTCGTCGGCGTGCGGCAGCACGATGTCGACGCGCCCGAGCCCGAGCGCCGGCTGCCGGCGGCCCGCGCCCTGGCTGCGCCACACGTTCATCGCCATGTGGTGGTGGTAGCCGCCCGCGCTCACGAAGATCGCCTGCCCGCCGTAGCTCGTCGTGAGGTCGAAGCCGAGCTCGTCGACGTAGAAGCGCCTCGCGGTGGCGACATCGCCGACCGAGAGGTGCACGTGCCCGATGACGGCGGGGGCGGAGGAGTGCTCGGCGAGCGCGGCCTCGGTGAGGTGCTGCTGCAGGAACGCGTTCGGGTCGAGGTAGAGGGTCGACATCTCGACCTGGCCGTGGGTCCAGCTCCACTCGGTGCGGTCGCGATCCCAGTACAGCTCGACGCCGTTGCCCTCGGGGTCGTCGAAGTAGAACGCCTGGCTCACGAGGTGGTCGCTCGATCCGGTGAAGGTGCCCGGGTGCCGTTGGGCGACGGTCGCGACGGCGGCGGCGAGCGCCGCCTGCGTCTCGAACAGGATCGCCGTGTGGAACAGCCCCGCCTCGCGCGGCCCGGCATGGCGCAGTGTCGGCGCGTGCCGCAGAACGACGAGGGGGATGCCCGCGGCCGCTCCGCCGTCGGCGTCGCGCCGCGTGCGCCCGAGCGTCGCCATCGGGGGCTCGCCGTCGCGCGCGTGCTGGGTCGTGAGCACCTCGAGGCCGACGCCGTCGCGGTAGTACGCGGTCATCGCGTCGAGGTCGGCGACGTCGAGCGTCACGGCCCCCATCGATGTGTCGGGGGCGAGGCGCGGGGCGGCGGTCATGCGACTCTCAACCGACACGGGCCGGGCGGCATTCCGCGGCTCAGGCGCCGCCGGCGCCGCCGGTCAGCCGCTCGATGAGCTCGCGGTAGCGCGCCGCGGTGCGCTCGACGATCTCGTCCGGCAGGGACGGGGGCGTGCCGTGCCTGTCCCAGTGCGCGGCGAGCCAGTCGCGCACGATCTGCTTGTCGAAGCTCGCGAGCCGGTCGGGGCCGCCCGCGGCGTAGAGCTCCGCATCCCAGTATCGCGAGCTGTCGGAGGTGAGCACCTCGTCGGCGAGGGTCAGCACGCCCGTGGCAGGGTCGTCGCCGAACTCGAACTTGGTGTCGGCGAGGATCACCCCGCGCTCCTCGGCGATCGCGCTCGCGCGGCGGAAGAGGTCGAGCGAAGCATCCCGCAGCGCCGTCGCGGTCGGCTCGCCGACGAGCTCGACGGTCCGCTCGAAGGTGACGTTCTCGTCGTGCTCGCCGAGCGGAGCCTTGTACGCGGGCGTGTAGATCGGCTCGGGGAGCCGGTCGCCGTCGGTGAGGCCGGCGGGCAGCGGGATGCCGCACACGCTCTGCGACTGCTGGTACTCGGCCCAGCCGGAGCCGGAGAGGTACCCGCGCACGACGCACTCGATCGGGTGCATGTCGAGCCGGCGGGCGATGACCGCGCGGTCGGCGACCTCGGCGGGGACGTCCTGCACGGGGTCGAGGTGCGTCGGGAACCCGAGCCGGTCGAACCACCAGCGCGTGAGCTGCGTGAGGAGGGCCCCCTTGCCCGGGATACCCGGCTCGAGAACATGGTCGAACGCGCTCACGCGGTCGCTCGCGACCATGAGCACGCTGTGGGCGCTCGCGAGGTCGGATGCGTCCTGCGGGACGTAGAGGTCGCGCACCTTTCCCGAGTACGCGCGCCGCCATCCCGGCAGGTGCTGCGCGTCGACGTCGAGCCCGGCGGCCTGCTCGCTCACGTCGCTCAGGCCTCGACGACGCGCGCGGCGATGTCGGAGCGGTACTGGCCGCCCTCGAGCCCGATGCGGCCGATCGCATCGTAGGCGCGGGCGCGGGCCTCGGTGAAGTCGGCGCCCGTCGCGACGACGCTGAGCACGCGCCCGCCGGTGGCCACGAAGCCGTCGCCCGTGCGCGCGGTCGCGGCGTGGCAGAGGTGGACGCCCTCGACCTGCTCGGCCTCGGCGAGGCCCGTGAGCGCGCGGCCGGTGTGCGGGGTGTCGGGGTAGCCCTCGCTCGCGAGGACGACGGTCACGGCGACCTCGTCGCTGAACTCGGGGCGCGGGACGCCGCCGAGCTGCCCGGTCGACGCGGCGAAGAGGAGGCCGCTGAGCGGAGTGGTGAGGCGCGGCAGCACGACCTGCGTCTCGGGGTCGCCGAAGCGCGCGTTGAACTCGATGACGCGGATGCCCGCGTCGGTCACGATGAGCCCGCAGTAGAGGAGGCCGATGAAGGGCGTGCCCTCCTCGGCGAGCTGACGCACGGTCGGCTGCGCGATGGTCTCGATGACCTCGTCGACGAAGCCGACCGGGGCCCACGGGAGGGGCGAGTAGGCGCCCATGCCGCCGGTGTTGGGGCCGGTGTCGCCGTCGCCGATGCGCTTGTAGTCCTGCGCGGGGCTGAGCGGCACGACGGTGTGACCGTCGCTCAGCAGGAAGAGACTGACCTCCTGACCGGCGAGGAACTCCTCGATGAGCACGCCGCCCTGCTGGAGGTAGTGCTCGGCGTGCGCGCGAGCGGCGGCGCGGTCGTCGGTGACGATGACGCCCTTGCCGGCGGCGAGGCCGTCGGCCTTCACGACGTAGGGGGCGCCCATGTCGTCGAGGGCGGCATCCGCCTCGGCGAGGGTGCCGGCGCGCACCGCGCGACCGGTCGGAACCGAGGCTGCGTCCATGATGCGCTTGGCGAAGGTCTTCGAGCCCTCGAGCTGCGCGGCCGCCTTGCCCGGCCCGAAAGTCGCGATGCCGCGCGAGCGCAGGGCGTCGGCGACGCCCTCGACGAGCGGAGCCTCGGGGCCGATGACGACGAGCTCGATGTCGTTGTCGACGGCGTAGTCGGCGACGACCGCGGCCTTGGTAGGGTCGAGCGCGACGGTCTCGACGGCCTGCGCGATTCCCGCGTTGCCGGGGGCGGCGGTGATCTCGTGGCCCGCGTTCTCGCGAAGGAGCGCCGTGATGATGGCGTGCTCGCGCGCGCCCGATCCGAGGACGAGGATTCTCACCCGCACAGCCTACCCAGCGTGCGCGGATGCGCAGTCCGGGCATCCCGCTCGCCCGCGCTCCCTGCGTGGGCCGCCCGCCCTGCCTGCCCTGCGCGCGCTCCCTTCTCTCTCCCGCGGCACTCGCGATGTGGAGGAGTGACGAAAGTGGATTACGTCACTCCTCCGCATCCTGAGCGCGGCGCTCGTGAACCCTGCCAGGCGGGCGCACCGGAGGGCCGGTCCCGGGGCGGTCGGCGTACGCTCGGGGGATGCCCCGCGCCCGCATAGACGAGACCGCCGGCCGAGCGGCCGTGCGGTCCGCGACCGCGGCGCTCGCCGCCCGCGGCGACGACCCGAGCTCTCCGCCCCCGGCGCGCCACGAGCTCGCGACGGCCGTACGCTATCTGCTCCAATGCCTGAGCGACGCGGCTCCCGGGAAGAGCGTCGAGGTGCGCGTTCCGCCGTTCGGGGCCGTGCAGATCGTCGAGGGCCCACGGCACACGCGGGGCACTCCGCCGAACGTCGTCGAGCTCGACGCGCCCACCTTCCTCGCTCTCGCGACGGGCGGCGGCCGGTGGGGGGAGGCCCTCGCCGAGGGGCGCATCCAGGCCTCGGGTGCGCGCTCCGACCTGTCGTCGCTCCTGCCCGTCGCGTGGTGAGCCGACGCTCACCCTCGTGCGCGAGAATGGCACCGTGAGCGACAGCACCCCCGCCGGCGACGCGGCCCCGCAGCGCCCCGCCGCGCAGCGCCCGGCCCCGCGCCAGCCCGAGCAGCCGCGACCGCGACCGCAGCCCGAGCAGGTGACCGTGCGCCGTGCGCCGAAGATCCCCGCCTTCATCGCCGTTGGCGCCGTGCTCGGCTTCTTCGCCACCCTCATCGTCACGGGGCTCTTCCCCTCGGACGAGAACGTCGGCTTCGCCACTCTCGTCGCCTACTTCTCGATCTACGGCATCACGATCGGCGTGCTGATCGGCGCGATCCTCGGCGTCGTGCTCGACCGACGCTCCCGCAAGCGCGCCCGCACCCTGCAGGCCGAGCGCGAGACGGTCGACCCGGCCCCCGTAGAGGGCGAGCTCGAGCAGTAGCGCTCAGCTGTTCTGGTTCCGCTCGACCCAGTCGAGGTACTCGGGTGACACGGTGCCGGTGACGTACTCGCCCGTGAAGCAGCTCATCTCGAGCCCCTCGATGTCGGTGCCCTCGAGGATTGCCGACTCCATGTCGGCGACCTCCTGGTAGATGAGGGCGTCCGCCGCGAGCTCCTGCGCGATCTCGGGGATCTTGCGACCGTGCGCGATGAGCTCGCGCGAGGTCGGCATGTTGATGCCGTACACGTGCGGGTAGCGCACCGGCGGAGCGGCCGACGTGAACGTGACCTTCGCCGCGCCCGCCTGCCGCGCCATCTCGACGATCTCCTTCGACGTTGTGCCGCGCACGATCGAGTCGTCGACGATCAGGATGCTCTTGCCCTGGAACTCGCTCGACATCGCGTTGAGCTTCTGCTTGACGCTCTTCTTGCGCTCCGCCTGCCCCGGCATGATGAACGTCCGGCCGATGTAACGGTTCTTGTAGAAGCCCTCGCGGTACTCGATTCCGAGCTTCTGCGCGACTTGCATCGCCGCGGGGCGGGAGGAGTCGGGGATCGGCATGACGACGTCGATGTCGCCCGCGGGGGCGTGACGCTGGATGGTCGTCGCGAGCCGGTCGCCGAGCCGCAGTCGCGCCTCGTACACCGAGATGCCGTTCATGATCGAGTCGGGGCGCGCGAGATAGACGTACTCGAACGAGCACGGGATCAGGCGCGGGTTCGCCGCGCACTGCTTCGAGACCATCTCGCCGCTCATCGAGATGAAGACCGCCTCGCCGGGGGCGAGGTCGCGGACGATCTCGTAGCCGCCGTGCTCGAGCACGAGCGACTCGCTCGCGACGACCCACTCGTCGCCCACGAGCCCCGTCGATCGGCGGCCGAGCACGAGCGGCCGGATGCCGAACGGATCGCGGAAGGCCAGCAGGCCGTGGCCGGCGATGAGGGCGATCGCCGCGTACGAGCCCTCGACGCGCTCGTGCAGGCGCGTGATCGCCGCGAATAGCTGGTCGGGGTCGAGGTCGTCGCCCGTGACCTGCTGCTGCAGCTCGTGGGCGAGCACGTTGACGAGCAGCTCGGTGTCGGAGTTCGTGTTGAGGTGGCGGCGGTCGATCTCGTGCAGCTCGCGCGTGAGCTCGCGCGTGTTCGTGAGGTTGCCGTTGTGGACGAGGATGATGCCGTACGGCGCGTTCACGTAGAACGGCTGCGCCTCCTCCTCGCTCGAGGCCGAGCCGCGGGTCGCGTAGCGCACGTGGCCGAGGCCCATCGTGCCGAGCAGCGAGCGCATGTCGCGCGTGCGGTACGCCTCGCGCACCTGCCCCTTCGCCTTCTGGATGTGCATCACGCGGCCCTCGGCGGTGGCGATGCCGGTCGAGTCCTGTCCGCGGTGCTGCAGCAGCGACAGCGCGTCGTAGACCTGCTGGTTGACGGGGCTGGACGAGACGACTCCGACGATGCCGCACATGCGCGAGCGAGCTCCCAAAGGGGTGGTGGAACGGCCCGATCGGGCCGGTTCCAGTCTGACATACGTGCTCATCCGCGCGCGCCGCGGCCGGTAGCCTGAGCGGGTGACAGGGAACGCATCGAGCTACGCCGCTGCCGGAGTCGACACCGCCGCGGGCGACCTGGCGGTCGAGCTCATGAAGTCCGCCGTCGGCGCGACCCACGGGCCCCAGGTGCTCGGCGGTGTCGGCGGATTCGCCGGCCTGTGGGATGCCTCCGCCCTCACCGCCTACCGCAAGCCGCTGCTCGCGACGAGCACCGACGGCGTCGGGACGAAGGTCGCGATCGCGCAGGCCCTCGACATCCACGACACGATCGGTCAGGATCTCGTCGCGATGGTCGTCGACGACATCATCGTCGTCGGCGCGAAGCCCCTGTTCATGACCGACTACATCGCGTGCGGCAAGGTGCACCCGCAGCGCATCGCTGACATCGTGCGCGGCATCGCCGAGGCCTGCACCGCGACCGGCACCGCGCTCGTCGGCGGCGAGACCGCCGAGCACCCGGGACTTCTGGGCGTCGACGACTACGACGTGGCGGGCGCCGCGGTGGGCGTCGTCGAGGCCGACGAGGTCCTCGGCCCGGAGCGCGTGCAGCACGGCGACCTCGTCATCGCGATGGCGAGCTCGGGCCTGCACTCCAACGGATTCTCGCTCGTGCGGCACATCCTCGCGAAGCGCGGCATCGGCTACCACGACGACCTCGCCGAGCTCGGCGGCACAGTCGGCAAGACCCTGCTCGAGCCGACCCGCCTCTACACCGCGCCCCTGCTCGACGTGCTCGCCGAGCTGCCCGGAGCCGTCCACGCCCTCAGCCACGTCACGGGCGGCGGCATCGCCGCGAACCTCGCGCGCGTCCTCCCCGTCGGCAGCTGGGTCGAGCTCGATCGCGCCTCCTGGAGCCCGACGCCCGTCTTCCGCGTGCTCGCCGACCTCGCGGGCGACACCCTCGAATCGACCGAGGGCACGTGGAATCTGGGCATCGGGATGCTCGCGGTCGTCGCGCACGACAGCGCGTCGACCGTGATCCGCGCCCTCGAATCGCGGGGCATCCCGTCGTGGGTGGCAGGTGCGGTGTCGACGCACGCGCGCGATCTCGCAGGCTTCGAGCAGGGCGCAAAGGGCGTCGACGGCGGGGCAGTGCGCCTCGTCGGCGCCTACGCGAACTAGCGCCGCCCGACCCACTCCATCGCCGCCGTCACGAGCGTCTCCACGCCGTGCTCGATCGTCGGGTGCAGCACGGGCGCGAAGAACGGGGAGTGGTTCGTCGGGATCTCCTGCTCGACGCGGCCCGCCGCGGCCGCCCGGGAGAAGGTCTCCGGGTCGACGCCGCCGACGAACCAGTAGACGAGCGGCGCTCCGGCCGCGGTCGCGAGCTCGTGGACGTCCTCGCTGCCCGTGAGCGTTCCGATGTCGATGACGCGCTCGGCGCCGAACCGAGTCTCGAGCGCGGCCCGCACGCGCGCGGTCGCCTCGGGGTCGTTGACGGTCGCGGCGACGGTCTCGTCGACCACCACGGTCGGAGGCTCCGTCATGCCGCTCGCGGTCGCCTCGGCCGCCACGATGCGGCGGATGCCGTCCAGCAGCGTCGCGCGGACATCCGCGTCGACCGAGCGCACGCTCACGCCCATCGTCGCCTCGGCGGGGATGATGTTGCTCTTCGTACCCGCGTGCAGTGAGCCGACGGTGACGACGGCGAGCGCGCCGGGCGCGACCTCGCGCGAGACGATCGACTGCAGACGCACGACCGCGGAGGCGGCGGCGAGCACGGGGTCGATCGTCGACTGCGGGCGCGATCCGTGCCCGCCGCGACCGTGCATCGTGATCGTGAGGGTGTCGGCCCCCGCCATCGCGGGGCCGCTCGTGACGCTCGCGACGCCCGCCGGCAGCGGCGCGAGGTGCTGGCCGAGCACGACGTCCGCGTGCGGGAACCGGTCGACGAGCCCGTCGGCGACCATCTCGCGCGCGCCGCCGATCGTCTCCTCCGCCGGCTGGAACACCGCGACGACCGTGCCCGACCACCGATCGCGCGTCGCCACGAGCCGCTCGAGCGCCCCGAGCAGCCACGTGACGTGCATGTCGTGGCCGCACGCGTGCATGACGCCGACCTCGACGCCGTCGGGCCCCACGGCCCGCTGCGTGCTCGCGTAGTCGAGGCCGGTCGCCTCGGTCACGGGCAGCGCGTCCATGTCGGCGCGCAGATGCACGACCGGGCCGGCGCCGTTGGCGAGCACGCCGACGACGCCCGTGCGGCCCACGCCCTCCGTGACGTCGAGGCCCAGCTCGCGCAGACGCGCTGCGGCTAGACCTGCGGTGCGGGTCTCGGCGAACGACAGCTCGGGGTGGGAATGCAGGTCGCGGTAGAGATCCTCGAGATCGAACGGCATGACGCCCACGCTAGACCCGGGGGCGGATGCCCGGAAGGGGCGGGCGCGCCGGCGCGCACCGCGCATCCGCGGCCCTCGATCGCGGCGCACGCCGCCCGGACATGCGACGAGCCCGCCCTCGCGAGGTCAGGCTCAGCGGTGGCGGGCTCGGTCGAAGTGGGGAGGAGCTACGCGGTGCGCGGAGCCTCGCTCGGCAGACCGTAGGCGTCGGCCTCGTCCACCTCGTCGTCGTCCTCGTCGTCGGCCCACTTGTCGACGTACGCATCCTCCGCCGCGGCCTTCGCTGCGAGCTCGCGCTCGAGAGCGCTCAGGTTGGTGTCGGGAGTGAAGTACTTCAGCTCGCGTGCCACCTTGGTGTGCTTCGCCTTCTGACGACCGCGCCCCATGCGTGACCCCCTCACAAGTGTGTCGACTCAGGACTGTCGGAAATCCCGGGAACGCCGAATCGGGAACGGTGGAAAAACTGGAGCTCAGTCTACCATGCAGGCCCCTTCGCGAGCGTCGCTCGAGCCGCTCGCTGGGAGCGAACGACTAGCCTCTATGCGTGACCGAATCCGCCCTCGCGACGAAGTGCGTGGTCATCGGCGCCGGTCAGGCCGGGCTCTCGGCCGCCTACTATCTGCAGCGGCTCGGGCTCGAGGCCGGCGAGGAGTTCGTGCTCCTCGATCGCGGCCCCGCGACGGGCGGCGCCTGGCAGCATCGGTGGGCCTCGCTGCGACTCGGCTCGGCGCACCGCGTCAACGATCTGCCCGGCATGGACGAGCTCGGCATCAGCTTCGGCACCGCCGATCGTGACACCCCCGCGCGCGAGGTCGTCATGGATTACTACCGCCGCTACGAGGAGCACTACGACCTCAAGGTCGTGCGCCCGGCGACCGTCACCCGCGTGACCGACACCGGCGGGCCTCTGCTCGTCCGGATCAGCACGGAGGGCGGCGACCTCGAGCTGCTCGGCTCGACCGTCGTCAACGCGACCGGCACGTGGGGCGCGCCCTTCGTCCCCTGGTACCCGGGCCTGCGCGACTTCGCCGGTCGGCACGTGCACACGGCCGATTATGCGGCAGCGAGCGACTTCGCCGACCAGGACGTCATCGTCGTCGGCGGCGGCACGAGCGCGATCGGATTCATCATCGAGCTCGAGAACGTCGCCCGCTCGATCGCCTGGTCGACGCGGCGCGAGACGCAGTTCATCGACGGCCCGAGCCTCAATCTCGAGGATGCCGTGGCGGCGGTGGCAATGCAGGACGAGGCCGCGAGGGCGGGCCGTGCGCTCCCCTCCATCGTCTCGGGAACGGGCGTGCCGCGCACCCGCCGGATCCAGGCCGCGCTCGATCGCGGGGTGCTCAGCTCGCGCGGGGTCATCCAGCGCATCGAGCCCGACGGCGTGCGCTGGGAGGACGACTCGTTCAGTCCCGCCTCGGCGATCGTCTGGGCGACCGGATTCCGGCCCGAGCTGCGCCACCTCGCCCCGTTGCGGCTGCGCGAGCGCGAGGGCGGCGTGACGGTCGCGAGCCACCACTCCGAGCGCGACCCGCGGATCTTCTTCGCCGGCTACGGCCCCTCGGCCTCGACGATCGGCGCCGCGCGCGCCGGCCGCAACATCGCGCGACAGGTGGTCGCGGTGCTCAGCCGCATGGGTCGATAGCGGCGCACGGACCGCGCAGGTGCCAGGGTGGAGCCGTGGACATCGACTTGCTGTGGCTCGTACTGATCGTGACGCCGATCGTGATGGCCGTCATCATCCTCGTCATCGGCCTGCTGTTCTTCCGCGCGCTGCGCAAGCCCACGCGCGACGCTCTCGCGCAGCGCCGCGCGCAGCAGGAGGCCGAGCGGCTGAGCGGCGGACGCGACAGCTGGACGGGCGCCGACGACGACGGCGGGCATCCCACCCCGACCGACGCCGACGCGGACGCGCCGAACGGTGCCGGAGGCGAGGGCGGCAGCGCGAGCGGCGCGCGCGGCGGCGACGGCGACTGAGGCGGGCATCCGCACCGCAGGCGCACAGCGAAGCGGGGCGACCCGAAGGCTGCCCCGCTCCGATGAGTCGGGCCGAGCTGTACTCGCACTGGCCGTACCAGCACTCGAGGTCGGTCGTGGCCGGGTCGATCTCCTTCACCGTGATGACGAGGTTGCCCTCGCCGTCGAGCGCGGCGTTGTCGGTCGAGTCGGTGTAGTACTGGAGCTCGTCGTTGCCCCAGCCCCAACCGCCGGTCTCGTACGTCCAGTTGTCGGGGTCGGCGGACTCGCCGGCGGCGCCGTCGAAGTCATCGCTCCAGACCTCGCCCCAGCTGTCCGGTCCGGCGTCCCGCGCACCGTTGTCGGCGATGCCGACCGTGATGCGCTGGTTGGCCTTCGTGCTGCGCACTCAGAACGAGAGCCCGCCGGCGGCGGACCAGTCCTGGCCGCCCTCGATCGGACGCGCGACCCGCGTGCTTCCGCGGAAGTCGATGTCGAGGTCACCGAGGGCGGGACAGACGGGGCGTGAACACCGCAGGGAGCAAGCCGCACTCCCATTGCACGCCGCACCTCGGAGCGACGTGCGCCGAGACACCGCGCGAGGAGGTGTCGCGCGCTGAGGAGGCGCAGGTTCGCTGACAGGGCGCGAGATCGATGTGGCGCCCTGTCGCCAAACCCGCGCCTTACGAACTTCGCGGGGAGCGGGGGACGCGTGGCGGGGTGGCGGGGCGGCGGGCGGGGAGCGCGCGGTCAGCCGACGTCGTGGGAGGCCGTGCCGAGGCGGAGTCCCGCGACGCGGAGGCCCTCGAAGCCGGGGAGCGGGGCGTGCGCGATCGCGCCGCCACGGGCATCCGGGCTCAGGCGCAGCGCCGCCGAGAGCACCGCGACGGCCGACGCCGCCGACCACGCCTGCGGGCGGCACGCGGCCGGATACGGCACCGGCACTCCGACCTCGGCGCGCGCGTCGCCGCTGTGCAGCTCGGGCACCCGGTAGTCGAAGCCCTCCGCGGCAGCGAGCAGCCCGTCGATGAGCTGGGCGGCGACGGTCTCGTGGCCGTCGCGGGCGAGGCCGAGCACGGCGATCGCCGTGTCGTGGGTCCAGACCGAGCCGCCGTGGTAGCTCAGCGGCCAGTACCCGCTCGACTCCGTCGACATGGTGCGCAGACCGTAGCCCGAGCTCATCGCGGGCGAGCCGAGGCGACGCGCGACGAGCTCCGACTGCTCGGCATCGAGCAGGCCCGTGCCGAGCAGGTGCCCGAGGTTGGAGGTCACCGTGTCGACGCGGCGCTTGGCGGCGTCGAGGGCGATCGCCGGGTAGGCGCCCGCCGGGTCGTGCACCCAGAAGCTCTCGTGGAAGCGGGTCTTGAGCCGCTCGGCCCATGCCCGCCACTCGGTCGCTTCGTCGGCGTCGGCGCCCTCGTCGAGCGCCTCGAGGAGCTCCGCCCCATGCACGGCCGCCTCATACGCGTAGGCCTGCACCTCGCACAGCGCGATCGGTCCATCGGCGAGCGAGCCGTCGCGCCACTGCACGCTATCGCCCGAGTCCTTCCAGCCCTGGTTGGCGAGGCCGTGCCCCGAGCGGTCGACGTACTCGAGCAGCCCGTCGCCGTCGGCGTCGCCGTGGTCGCGCATCCAGGAGAGGGCGCCGCGAAGGGCCGGCAGCAGCGCGCGCACCTCGTCGTCGGCCATGCCCCAGCGCCACGCGTCGTGCAGCAGGCACACCCACAGCGCGGTCGCGTCGACGGTGCCGTAGTAGAGCGGCGGCAGTGAGGTGCCGTCGTCGATCACGAGCGTCTGACGCCGCAGCTCATGCATGATCTTGCCCGGTTCCTCGGCCGTGTCGTCGACGATCGCCGTGCCCTGGAGCCCGGCGAGCACGTGCAGGGTGTCGCGCGCGAGGTCGGTGCCGAGCGGCAGGAGGAAGCGCGCGGCCCACAGCGAGTCGCGCCCGAAGAGCGTGAAGAACCAGGGGGCTCCCGCGGCGAGGAACTGGCGATCGGGATGCTGCGCCGTCGTCATGCGCAGGCAGTCGAGGTCGGCGAGCGACCGCTCGACCCAGCGCGTCAGGCGGCTGTCGGGGGCGACGACCTCGGGCGTGCTCCACGGCACGGGCTGAGCGGCTCCGCCGATGACGCCGATGCTGTCGTGCGCCTCGAGGCCGAGGGTGCGCGTGGCCGAGCCGCGCGCGGGCACCGCGAGCGCCGCCTGCAGGCGGACGCCGGTCGCCGTGCGCTCGACGTCGAACCCGCCGGCGCGCAGGCGCGCGCTCACGCCCTCGCCCTCCCAGGCCACGGAGCCGTCGCCGAGCTCGGGCTCGAGGGCCACCGGGTCGCCGTGGCCCTGCTTGATCTCGTCGAGCGAGCGGGCGTCGAGGTCGATGTCGATCTCGAGGGCGGTCTCGAGGGCGACGTCGCGTCGGTTGACGACCGTGAGTCGCTCGCTCCAGCCCGCGGTGGTCGCGACGCGCTCGATCTCGAGCCGCACGCCGGGGTCGGGGGTCGGGTCGTCGAGGTGCCGGAGCAGGGAGTGCAGGAGGGCGCGGTCGGCGGTGGGCGTCGCGGTCGACAGGTGCTCGGCATCCGCCCCGCCGATGCGGACGCGGAGACCGCGGACAAGACGCACGTCGGAGAAGTACACGCCGTGGATCGCGGAGGAGCCGAGCGAGCCGTCGGCCCCCGACCAGACCTGTGTCGGCGCGCGCAGCACGACGAGCGCGTCGTGGAGGAGGGGCTGGAGCGGTGCGGTCATGTCCTGTGAGCTTCCCGTCGCTGGTGCTGGGCGGCGTCGTCGGGGCTTGACACCGCTGTCGGTGTCGGACACACTACCGAATAATTCGAACGTTCAAAATGAACGATCCAATTCCTCGCCGAACGGCAGGGGAGCAGCGCAGCACGCTTGGCCAAAGGAGGCACGGGTGGGACGGATGCCGACAGTCGACGACGTCGCCCTCGCCGCCCAGGTCTCGCGCCAGACGGTGTCGAACGTCATCAACTCGCCCGAGATCGTGCGCGAGACGACGCGGCAGCGCGTGCAGGAGGCGATCGATCGCCTCGGGTACCGGCCGCACGCATCCGCCCGGCGACTGCGCACTCGCAAGTCGTCGACGATCGGCGTGCGCCTCGATCCGCTGCGCGACGGCATCTCCGGAGCAGTGCTCGACCGCTTCGTGCACAAGCTCGCCGAGCAGGCCGATGCGCGCGACCTGCGCGTCATGATCTTCACCGCGGACGGCCACGCGGACGAGCTCGCGCACATCCGCCGCCTGCGCGACGGCAGCGACGTCGACGCCTTCGTTCTCATCGGCACCGATCACGGCGATTCACGCATCGCGTGGCTCGTCGAGAACCGCGTGCCCTTCGTGTCGTTCGGCCGCCCGTGGGGGGCGGAGACGCCCGACCCGCATCACCGGTGGGTCGACGTCGACGGGCGAGCCGGCGTTCGGGATGCGGTGCAGCACCTGCGCGCCAACGGCGCCGGCCGGGTCGCCTGGATCGGCTGGCCGAGCCCGTCGGGAACCGGCGACGAGCGCCGCGCCGGGTGGGAGGAGTCGTGCGGGCTCGAGGGTGCCGATCGCATCACCCTCGCCGTCGCGACCGAGGACGGCGTGAGCGAGGGCCGCCGTGCCGCCGCGGCCCTGCTCGAGCTGCCCGAGCCGCCCGACGCGATCGTGTGCGCGAGCGACTCGCTCGCCCTCGGCGCGACGATGGCCGCGCAGGCCGCTGGCCTCGCCCGACTGCCCATCGTGGGCTTCGACAACACCCCGGTCGCCGCCGCCGTCGGGCTCTCGAGCATCGAGCAGCCCCTCGACGAGGTCGTCGCGGCGGCACTGACGCTCCTGTTCGGCGAGCACGGCGACGACGTGCGGCCGAATCCGGACAGCGACGAGGAGCCGGGTCACCGGCTCCTCGTGCCTCGACTCGTCGAGCGCAGGTCTAGCCACCTCGCGCTCGACGGCAATCCCGGCGCCTGAGGCTCCGGCAATCACACATCGAAAGGAATCATCGTGAGGACATCACAATGGAGTGCGCTCGGGCTGGCCGGCGCGCTCGCCGTCACTCTAACGGCTTGCTCCGCCGGCTCGGAAGGCGGCGGCGGAGACGGCGGCGCCGTCGAGGAGGGCCTCGAGCTCACCATGCTCATCGGCTCGTCCGGTGACGCCGAGACGTCGGCCGTGCAGGCCGCTGCCGACGCGTGGGGCGGGGAGACCGGCAACACCGTCGAGGTCATCGCCGCGAACGACCTGGTGCAGCAGCTGGGTCAGGGCTTCTCGGGCAACAACCCGCCTGACATCTTCTATATGCCGTGGGACCAGTTCCAGACCTACGCGGCGCAGGGCTTCATCGAGCCCTACGCGTCCGAGCTCGAGAACTCCGGCGACTTCCTGCCGGCGCTCGCCGAGCAGTTCAGCTACGACGGCGAGTTCTACTGCGCGCCGAAGGACTTCTCGACGCTCGGCCTGCAGATCAACCTCGACGCGTGGGAGGCCGCCGGTCTGACCGACGCCGACATCCCCACCGACTGGGACCAGCTCGCGTCCGTCGCGCAGACGCTCACCACGGGTGAGCAGGTCGGCCTGTCGATGGGCCGCGAGTACGCGCGAGTCGGCGTGTTCATGAACCAGGCCGGCGGCACGCTCGTCGACGGCGACTCGATCGCCGCCGACAGCGAGGAGAACCAGGCGGGGCTCGCCTACCTGCAGGAGCTCATCGAGGCGGGTTCGCTCAAGTTCCCGCAGGAGCTCGAAGCCGGATGGGGCGGTGAGGCCTTCGGTCTCGGCAAGGCCGCGATGGTCATCGAGGGCCCGTGGATCAACGGCGCCATGAAGAACGACTTCCCCGAGCGCCGCTTCGTCTCCGTCGAGCTGCCCGCCGGTCCCGCCGGCCCGTCGACCTACGCCTTCAGCAACTGCTGGGGCATGCCGGTCGGCTCGGAGACCAAGGATGCCACGATGGATCTCATCGAGTTCCTGACGAGCGACGAGCAGCAGCTCGCGTTCGCCGAGGCCTTCGGCGTCATCCCGTCGACCGAGTCGGGCGCGGCGGCCTACGCCGAGCAGTTCCCGGACAACTCGGCCTTCGTCGCCGGTGTCGAGTACGCCGAGAGCCCGGTCGCCTTCCAGGGCGCCGCCGCGGCCTTCGCCGACTTCAACACCCAGCTCGAGTCGATCGGCAGTGCTGAGCCGGCGAGCCTTCTCGGAACCCTCCAGGGCAACCTCGAGGCCGCCTACGACGAGGTGAACGGATAACCACCGTGGCCGTCAACGCCGCACCACGGCCTCGCCGCGGCGGAGGAATCCGCCGCGGCGAGGCCCGCGCGGGGTGGCTCTTCATCGCCCCCGCCGTGTTCATCACCGCTGTCTTCCTGGTGATCCCGATCGCGCTCGCGCTCTGGGTCAGCATGAGCGACTGGAACGGCTTCCAGTCGCCGCTCAACCCGCGCGTCAACTTCGTCGGGCTCGAGAACTACGCGGCGATCACGGTCGAGGACGGCCTCGATCAGCGCAACTTCGGCACGGCCGTGCGCAACAACCTCTACTACGTTCTGCTCGTCGTTCCTCTGCAGACGATCATCTCGCTGCTCCTCGCCATCCAGGTGAACCGGGCGGCCCTCCGCGGGCGCGGGTTCTTCCGCACCGCCTTCTACTTCCCGTCGGTCACGAGCACCGTCGCGATCGTCGTCGTCTTCCAGTTCCTCTTCACCGCCTCCGGCGCGGTCAACGCCGCGATCGGCGCGCTCGGCATCCGCGGGCCCGACTGGTTCAACGACTCGACCGGGCTCGTGCATGGCGCGCTCTCGGCGTTCGGCATCGACTCTCCGTCGCCGGCCCTCGCCGAGCCCGGATTCCTCGGCATCTCGGGCTGGGAGTGGCTCGCCGGCCCCTCGGTCGCGATGACCTCGCTCATCATCCTCGCGATCTTCACGACCTCGGGAACGTTCATGCTGCTCTTCCTCGCCGCGCTGCAGAGCATCGGCTCCGAGATCGACGAGGCGACCCTCATGGACGGAGCGGGGCCGTTCCGGAAGTTCTTCTCCGTGACGGTGCCGATGCTCCGCCCGACGCTCTTCACCGTCCTGACCCTCGGCCTCATCGGCTCGTGGCAGGTGTTCGACCAGATCTACGTGATCGGCGGCGGCAGCGCCGGCGGCACGATCTCGACCCCGGCCTTCCTCGCCTACCGCAGCTCGTTCGTCGACCTGCAGTGGGGCCAGGGCGCGGCCATCGCCTTCATCCTCTTCGTCTTCATCATCCTGCTGACGCTCGTGCAGCGCTGGGTGCTGAAGGAGCGCACGCCGCGCAAGCGCAATCGCGTCGCGGCGACCGAGAAGATCGCCGCGAACGACTCGACCTCCGGAGGGCTCCGATGACCGCCGCCGTGACACCCGCCACCGGGACGAAGAGCGGGTCGAGCATCCGCACCCCCGAGCGCCCCTTCCGCCGCAAGAAGCAGATCGGCGGTCGGGCGCGCGCGAACATCCTGCTCGGCTACCTGATCCTCATCGGACTCGCGCTCATCTACATCTACCCGTTCCTGATCTCGATCTCGGCCTCGCTCAAGACCGACGCCGAGGCGACGCAGAACGCGCTGTCGCTCATCCCGGACACGATCACCTACGCGGCGTACGAGCGGCTGTTCGGCGACGTGCCCTTCCCGCAGTGGGCGGGCAACACGCTGCTCATCTCGGTCGTCGTGACGACGGGTCGCGTCTTCTTCGACTCGCTCGCCGGGTACGCGCTGTCACGCCTTCAGTTCCGCGGCCGGACGGTCGTCTTCGTCGCCTTCATCGCGATCCTGTCGGTGCCGGGCGTCGTGCTGCTCATCCCGCGCTTCCTGATCCTCCAGCAGCTCGGCCTCTACGACACGTACGGCGGCATGATCATCCCGCTGCTGTCGACCGCGGCCGGGGTGTTCATCATGAAGCAGTTCTTCGACTCGATCCCCGTGAGCATCGAGGAGGCCGCGCGCATCGACGGCGCGAGCACCTTCCGGGTGTTCTGGACGATCGTGCTCCCCATGGCGCGACCGGCGCTCGTGACGCTGTTCATCCTGTCGTTCCAGGGCTCGTGGAACGAGCTCGGTCACTTCATCGTCTCGAGGCAGAGCCCCGAGCTGAACACGCTCACGACCGGTGTCGCCTCACTCGTATCCGGTCAGTTGGGCTCGGGCAACCAGTTCCCGCTGCAGCTCGCCGCCGCGGTGCTCATGACGATCCCGGTCGCCGTGCTCTTCTTCATCTTCCAGCGCCGCATCATGAACACGACCGCGGGGGCCGAGAAGGGATAGCGCCGGACCGGCTCGCCACGATCGGCGTGCAGCGCGCCGGTTCGGCGACGCGCTGTCGTGGGCGCTCGGTCTCGACCTAGCACTGCAGCTCCGCCCGCACATCGTCGACGAGCGCGCGCAGCCGCTTCTCGAGCAGAGCCACGACCTCCTCGGTCAGGCGGGCGTCGCCCGCCGCAGCTCGGTGCGCAGGTCCAGGCGCGCGCCAGCTAGCGCCGATCGGCGCGGTGCAGGCGCTCGCGCCCCTCCCCGCGCACGACCGAGACGTTCTCGTCGACGCGGCGGCCGGTCGCGCGCGCCTCGTCGCGGGCCTCCCGCGTCGCCGCGGCGAGTTCCGCTCGCAGCGACGTCATCGCCTCGCCGACGGATGCCCGCACCTCGTCCGCGAGCCGGCGCACCGAGTCGCCGACTCCCGCCTCGATCTCGTCCAGCTCGGCCGACCGGGCGGCGAGCTCGGCGCGCCTCTCCGGGGTGAGCGCGTAGGTCGTGCGCCGCCCGTCGGGGAGCCGCGAGACGAGCCCGTCGGCCTCGAGCTTGCCGAGGCGCGGGTAGACCGTGCCGGCGGAGGGCACGTAGGTGCCCCCGAACCGGTCGCTGAGCGCCTGGATGATCTCGTACCCGTGCATGGGCTGCACGGCGAGCACGTGCAGCAGATAGAGACGGAGGTGTCCGTGGCCGAAGACGGCGGGCGTCACGAGGCGCCCGCCGCGGCGCGCTCGGTGTGCACGACCGAGACGTCGCCGGCGATGCCGCTCGCGCGCACCTCGGTGAACGAGCCGGCGAGCTCGCCGTAGCGGCTCGAGTACTGCCCTTGATGCCCGTGGCGCGCGCGTCGTCGAGCTGCAGCGTGCCGACGACGGTGCTGACCGTGTACTGCGCGGGGGCGCCCGCGTCGAGGCGCACGGTGAGGTCGCCGCTCTGACGTCGCCGCCGACGGTGCGCGCGGTGACGTCGCCGTGGTGGCCGCGCACCGAGATCTCGCCGCTGACGTTCTGCAGCCGGAGGTCGCCGACGACGCCGTCGACGACGATGTCGCCCCTCACGGTGCTGATGCTCGCGTCGTCGTGCAGGCCGCTGAGGAGGGCATCAGCGGTGACGACGCCGAAGGCCAAACCCCGTCTTGCTCGCCCGCCTACCCGCCCGTCGGCGCCTCATCCGTGTCGGCATCCGTCGCCCCGGGCGCCGTTCCCGCACCCGCGGGGTCGACCGCCTCCGGCACGCGCAGGCGCGGAAGCGTCTGCCCGACCATCGGCCCGATGAGCAGCGCGAACGCGACCGTCCCGACGCCGACCGTGCCGCCGAGCAGCCAGCCGATCGCGAGCACGGTGAGCTCGACGCCCGTGCGCACCTTCCAGATCGCCCAGCCGAACCGCGCGTGGGCGCCCGTCATGAGGCCGTCGCGCGGGCCCGGCCCGAAGCGCGCGCCGATGTAGAGGCCCGTCGCGATCGAGAGCAGCAGCAGTCCGCCGCCGAAGAGCAGGATGCGCCCCCACAGCGGCTCGGGCGTCGCGATGAGCGGCAGCACGAGATCCATCACCGGGCCGATGAGCAGCACGTTGAGGACGGTCCCGATGCCGGGGCGCTGCCGCAGCGGGATCCACAGGAGCAGCACTCCGGCCCCCAGGAGGACCACGACGACGCCGATCGAGACGCCGGTCTGCTTCTCCAGGCCCTGCGCGAATACCGTCCAGGGGTCGAGGCCGATCTCGGCGCGGATCATGAGCGAGACGGCCACGCCGAACAGAAAGAGCCCGAGCAGCAGCTGACCCCAGCGGCGGACGGCGATGCGCCTCGAGTCGGGGCGGGCGGTGGTCATGCGCCCAGTCCATCCTGAAGCGCCCTGCGGGACAAATCGGGGGACGCGCGGCGTCGCTCGAGCATCGCGCGCGATGTCGCCCGAGCATCCTGACCGATCGGTCACATTCGAGGGTCGCGTGCATCCCTCGCTTTGCCAACGTACAGAGAACGCTGGGATGCTGGCCAGCGTTCTCACCCTGCGCCGGCGTTCGGCGAACCTTCCTGACCGGAGTCCTCCGTGCATCTGCTGTCGGTGTTCAGCCTTCGCAACCGAGCCCTCATCGCGCTCATCACGATCGTGGTCGGCCTCTTCGGCGGCATCGCGCTGACGAGCCTGAAGCAGGAGCTCATCCCCTCGGTCAGCTTCCCGCAGGTCATCGTGCTGACGCAGTACCAGGGCGCCGCGCCCGCGATCGTCGAGCAGGACGTCTCGACGCCCATCGAGACCGCCATCCAGGGCGTCGCGGGGCTCGAGGCCTCCAACGCCACCTCGAGCACGGGCTTCTCCGTCGTCACGGCGCAGTTCGCCTTCGGCACCGACATCTCGCGCGCCGAGCAGCGCGTGCAGCTCGCCGTCAATCGCCTCGACCTGCCCGCCGACGTCGACCCGCAAGTGCTCACCGGTACGATCGACGACTTCCCCGTCCTCCAGATCGCGGTCACGAGCGACCTCGAGCCCGGTGAGCTCGCCGAGGCGCTCGAAGAGCAGGCGGTCACAGACCTCACCGACCTCGAGGGGGTCCGCGAGGTCTCGATCCAGGGCGCGGTGGGCGATCGCGTGACGATCACGCCGGATGCCGCTGCTCTTGCCGCGCGCGGGCTCACGAACGCCGACATCACCGACGCCCTCGACGCGAACGGGGTGCTCCTGCCCGCAGGGACGATCACCGAGGACGCCCGCACGCTCGCCGTCCTGTCCGGAGTCCGCATCGGTAGCACGGATGAGCTCGCCGCCCTCCCCCTCCTCGCCGCGGAGCCCCCCACCGATGGCGCGATCACGACGATCGCTGATGTCGCCGATGTCGCGATCGTGAGCGACCCCCTGACGAGCTACTCGCGCGTCAACGGCGAGGACGCCCTGACGCTCGGCGTCACCAAGACCCCGGCCGGCAACACCGTCGACGTCTCGCGCGCCGTGCAGGGGGCGCTGCCGGCGCTCGCCGACTCGATCGGCAGCGGCACCGAGTTCACGATCGTCTTCGACCAGGCCCCGTTCATCGAGAAGTCGATCGAGTCGCTCGCGACCGAGGGCCTGCTGGGCCTGTTCTTCGCCGTCATCGTCATCCTCGTCTTCCTGCTGTCGATCCGTTCGACGCTCGTGACGGCGATCTCCATCCCGACCTCGGTCCTGCTGACCTTCATCGGGATGCAGGCCTCCGGCTACACGCTCAACATCCTCACGCTCGGCGCGCTCACGATCTCTATCGGCCGCGTCGTCGACGACTCGATCGTGGTCGTCGAGAACATCAAGAGGCATCTCGGCCTCGGCGAGGACAGGAAGACCGCCATCCTCGTCGGCGTCAAGGAGGTCGCGACGGCGATCACGGCATCCACCGTCACGACGATCGCCGTCTTCCTGCCCCTCGCTCTCGTGGGCGACATCACGGGCGAGCTCTTCCGCCCGTTCGCCCTCACGACGGCGATCGCGCTCGCCGCGTCGCTCTTCGTCTCGCTCACGATCGTCCCGGTGCTGGCGTACTGGTTCCTGAGGGCCCCGAAGAGCGTCGCGGCGGTCGCCGAGGGGGCGGATGCCCGGCCCGTGTCGATCGAGGAGGAGTCAGCGCGCCCGACCCGCCTTCAGCGCGGCTACCTGCCGGTCATCCGATGGACCCTCCGCCGCCCGGTCGCGACGCTCCTGCTCGCCGTCCTCGTGCTCGTCGGCACGGGCGCCCTCGCGACGGGCCTCAAGACCAACTTCATCGGCGACTCGGGCCAGAACACGCTCACCGTCACTCAGGCGCTCGACAACGGCGCGAGCCTCGAGACGCTCGACGACGCCGCATCGCTCGTGGAGGACGCGCTCGCCGACGTCGACGGCGTCGAGACCGTGCAGGCGTCGATCGGCTCCGACGGCACGTCGATCCGCGCGGTGTTCGGCGGCGGCAGCGACATCACCTACTCGATCACGACCGACCCCGACGTCGACCAGACGCAGCTGCAGGCCGACGTGCGCGAGGCGATCGAGGGCCTCGAGGGCGCCGGCGAGCTGAGCGTGCAGGCGGCCGGCGGCGGCTTCGCCTCCTCCGACATCGAGGTCGATATCACGGCCGTCGGCCAGAGCGATCTCGAGGAGGCCGCCCAGACCGTCCTCGACGAGGTGCGCGAGCTCGACGTCACCGCCGAGGCGCGCAGCAACCTCTCCGACACCCAGCCGTACCTCGCGATCCAGGTCGACCGGGCGCGCGCCGCCGAGCTCGGCCTGAGCGAGGTCGCGGTGGGCGGCATCGTCACCGCCGCGATGTTCCCCGCGTCCGTCGGGTCGGTCGTCATCGACGAGCGCAACCTCTCGATCTTCATCCCGAACCCGGATGCCCCGACCACCGTCCAGGAGCTCCGCGACTTCCCCATCCCGACCGCGCAGGGGCCCCTCCCGCTCAGCGAGCTCGCGAGCGTCGAGCAGGAGGATGGCCCAGCATCGATCACGACGATCCGCGGCACCCGCAGCGCCACCATCACGATCACGCCCGGCACGGACGACGTCGGCTCGGCGTCGGCCGTCGTGCAGGCCGCCATCGACGAGCTCGAGCTTCCCGACAGTGCCAGCGCCTCGCTCGGGGGCGTCACCTCGCAGCAGGCCGACGCGTTCGGCCAGCTCGGGCTGGCCCTGCTCGCGGCGATCCTCATCGTCTACGTCGTCATGGTCGCGACGTTCAAGTCGCTCCGTCAGCCGCTGCTGCTGCTCGTCTCGATCCCGTTCGCCGCGACGGGCGCGATCGCCCTGCAGCTCATCGCCGACATCCCGCTGGGGGTGCCGTCGCTCATCGGCGTGCTCATGCTCATCGGAATCGTCGTGACGAACGCGATCGTGCTCGTCGATCTCGTGAACCAGTACCGCGAGCGGGGGATGCGAGCCAGGGAGGCGGTCATCGAGGGCTCCTCGCGACGTCTTCGACCCATCCTGATGACGGCCGCCGCGACGATCTTCGCGCTGCTCCCGCTCGGCCTGGGCCTGACCGGCTCCGGCGGGTTCATCTCGCAGCCGCTCGCGATCATCGTGATCGGCGGGCTCGTGTCGTCGACGCTGCTCACGCTCGTCGTGCTGCCCGCGCTCTACTACCTGGTCGAGGGCGCCAAGGAGCGACGGGAGGCGAAGCGTTTGCTAGCGTGAGCCGCACCCGACCCGAAAGCGACTCATCATGACCGCTCGCGACTCACGATCGACAGCGGGCGTCGCCACGGTCTCCCCCGGACTCTTCACCTCCCAGACGGTGCAGCTCGCGCCGTACCGCATCCAATGGCTCGCCCGGCTCATGTACGGGAACCCCTTCGAGTTCCTCGTGATGGCGGTCATCATCGCCAACGCCGCGGCGCTCGCCGTGCTCACGTTCGACGGGCTCGATCCGACCACCGAGACGATCGCCCACACCGTCGACCGGGCGGCGATCGTGTTCTACACCGTCGAGGTCGTCCTCCGGCTCATCTCATACGGGCGCAAGCCCTGGATGTTCTTCCGCAACCCCTGGAACGTGTTCGACTTCGTCATCGTCGTCGCGATCCCCTTCCTCGACGGCGGAACGGTGATCTTCCGCCTCCTGCGGCTCCTGCGGATCCTGCGGATCTTCCGCTTCCTCCCCGAGGCGCGCATCCTCATGCTCTCGATGCTCAAGTCGATCGCGCCGCTCGCGAACCTGGCCGTCCTCATCGGGTTCCTCATGTTCATCTACGCCATGGCGGGGGTGTACCTCTTCGGAGCGGACGCGCCCGCCGAGTGGGGGAACATCGGCGCGGCGATGGTCACGCTCGTCATCCTGCTCACCCTGGAGAACTTCCCCGACTCGTTCACCGCCGGCCTGGAGATCACGCCGTGGGCGCTGCTGTACTTCCTCAGTTACATGTTCTTCATCGTCTTCACCGTGCTCAACGTGCTGATCGGGATCGTCCTCACGGCGATGGACAGCGCACGCGAGGAGGTCACGGCGGAGCGCGCGGCGGCGGGGCTCCCGACCACGACGGGCACGATCCAGCTGCGCGGCGCGAGTCAGGAACGCGGCGAGGAGGCTGTGAGCGCCGAGCTGGACTCGCTCACCGCTGAGCTCGACGAGGCGGAGCGCGCGGGCCGGGCATCCCCCGATCACATCCGACGGATCCGCGAGGAGATCGGCCGGATGCGCGAGGGTCAGACGCCTGAGGTCACCAGCTGAAGTAGCTGGGGTTGCGGGCCTCGTAGCGCTCGAGCCCGCTGAATGTGGCGAGCTCGCCGGAGTGGGTCTCCCAGTCGCCGGTGCCGACCTCGCCCGCGCTCGCAGGCTGGCCCTCCACCTCGTCTGCGAGCTCCAGCGGTTCGATCTCGACCAGCAGGGAGGGAGTGATGAGCACCGATCGCTCGATGCCGTCGCAGGTGCGGACGGGCACGAAGGCCCCGCCGGAGCGCGCCGCGCCCTCGATGTCTCGGGAGAGCGCGGCGAGGGCGACGCTCGCGTCCAGTACGTAGGAGGTGAGGTTCACGTGAAGTTTCGTAATAAGCATGATCGACCTTGAGACATCGTCGGCAGTCCTTCGATGACCCTCGTCCGCTCGCGGCGGGGAGGACGCGCAACCGCCCCTTGATCACGCGCGACGGCCACGGTACGCCTGAGCGGGGTTGACCGACAACCCTTGGCACAGCTTGCGCTCAGGTGCTAGGAGTCGAGAGTTCCACTTCAGTGCGGCTGCGGAGCTCGTCGCCGGCGGGCGGCATCACGGCGCTGGCTCCTCCGTTCCCGGCTGCTCGAGCGCGAGAGCCGTCGAGGGCTGCAGGCGCTCGTGCAGGAACGCCGCGATGCGCTCCGCGAGCG
Source organism: Microcella alkalica (assembly GCF_014137945.1). Classification (GTDB taxonomy): domain Bacteria; phylum Actinomycetota; class Actinomycetes; order Actinomycetales; family Microbacteriaceae; genus Microcella; species Microcella alkalica. The sequence continues at coordinate 54,806 of NZ_JACGWX010000005.1, read as the reverse complement.
CATCATCGAGGAGGCCCACCGAGTGCGCGCTCGAGTCGACGAGAGCCAGTTCGACGCGGATGCCCGCCTCGCGCAGCGCGAGCGCGAACGGCGTCGCCTGGCCGACCGGGATCAGCTCCTCCTCCGTGCCGTGCACGACGAGGAAGTCGGGCCCGCCGCGCACGATCGCGAACTGCGGCGACGCCTCGATCGCGGCATCGCACTCGGCACGATCGGCGCAGGCGAGGTAGTCGAGCATCGAGGGCTCGAAGACGGGATTGGCGGCCGAGCCGACCGTCAGGTCGAGCGGGGCCGAGAGGGTGACCACGGCATCCACCGCCTCGATGCGATCGGAAGCGACGCTGCGCAGGCCGACGAGCGACACGAGGTTGCCGCCCGCGCTGCCGCCGAGAAGGGCCATCGACTCCGGGTCGATGCCGTGCTCGGCCGCGGTCGTCGGATCCTGCGCCCAGGCGACCGCCGCCGTCACGTCCTCCGCGGCCGCCGGGTAGGGGTGGGCGGGCGCGAGACGGTAGTTGACCGAGACGCCCACGAAGCCCGAGCTCGCGAGCCACTGGCAGATCGTGCGCCAGGTCGGGTGCGCCTTGTCGCCGCGCGCCCAGCTGCCGCCGTGGACGGCCAGCACCGCGGGTCGGGCCTCCGCCGCTGAGGCGTCGTCGCGCGGCCGGCAGACATCGACCGTGACCCCGTCGCCCGCGCCGAACGCCGAGATCGGCACATCCTCGGTGATCGCGGCCTCGGGCTGGGCGGAGAGCGGGAACACGGCGCTCTCCGGCGCCGCAGCGGCGATCGTCTGATCGCGCGCGGCCTCCTGCCCGGTCGCTGCGCAGCCGGCGAGCAATCCGACCGCGAGCGCGCCGATGGCCGTCGCGGCGAGGAGAGCGCGCGCGGCAGGGGAGGTCAGGGCTCGGGCTGGCACGGTGGACACCAGGGTAAGGGTTGGACGGCCTGGGCTTAAGCCGGGGCGTCGGGTATGCTGAGGGGTCGGTTGGGAGGCGGCGCGGAGCGATCCGCGTGCCACTGTGTGCGTCTCCCGGGCCGATTTCCCCGCCAGAAGGCGCGGAACACACCATTTCAGGATGTATCGGCCCGGTCGATGAGTGCCCGGGAACGACGCTGCCGCGTCGACGCTGCTTCTTGCTCTACCCCGGAAAGCACCATGCCCCAGAACAACAAGGGCCGCCCTTCGCGCGCCCACGCCCCCGCCCGTTCGATCGCCGCAGCGGCCGGCTCGCGCAGCCCCAAGCACCGCGGCCACCGCCCCGATGACGCGGATGCCCCGGCCAAGAAGGCGCGCTGGTCCCGCGACGAGCGCGTCGACCGCGGCCACGCTCCCGAGCGTTCGCGCCCCGGCGACCGCGACGAGCGCCCCGTTCGCTCGAACGATCGCTTCGACCGGGATGCGCGTCCCGCCCGCTCGACCGGTCGCGACGAGCGTCCTGCCCGCGCGAACGACCGCTTCGACCGCGCGGACCGCTTCGACCGCTCGGCTCCGCGCAGCGGCGCCGTCGGTCGCGGCACAGGCGCCCGCACCGGTCGCCCCAGCCGGGACGTGCACGTCGACCGCACCGGCACGGGCCGCACGGCCCACCGTCCGGAGTGGCGGCCGCGCGGCTCGGAGAGCCCGGCGCGCCCGGCCCGCCCGGCTCGTGATGCCGACCGCGGCGCGCGCTCGTTCGATCGCGATGCCCGTCCCGCCCGCTCGTTCGACCGCGACGCCCGCCCCGCCCGCCGCGAGCTCGACCGCGACGAGCGCCCTGCACGTCGCGACTCCGAGTTCTACCCGACGCGCGCGCAGCACACCGGCCCGCAGGACGACGTGGTGCTCGCGCGCCTGACGGCCGACGCCGTGCTCGCGACCGACGTCGAGGGAGTGACCTTCGGCGACCTCGGTCTGGGCGACAACATCAGCCGCACTCTCGCCGAGCTCGGCGCGGTGAGCCCGTTCCCGATCCAGGCCGCGACGATCCCCGATGTGCTCGCAGGCCGCGATGTCCTGGGCCGCGGTCGCACGGGCTCTGGCAAGACCATCGCATTCGGCGCTCCCCTGGTCGAGCGGCTCATGGAGAACGGCGGAGGCCGTCGGCGTCAGCCCGGTCGCCGCCCGCGGGCGCTCATCCTCGCCCCGACGCGCGAGCTGGCCCTGCAGATCGATGCGACCGTCCAGCCCATCGCGCGCAGCGTCGGCCTGTTCACGACGCAGATCTACGGCGGCGTGCCCCAGGGTCGTCAGGTCGGCGCCCTCCAGCGGGGCGTCGACATCATCATCGGCACGCCGGGTCGCATCGAGGACCTCATCCAGCAGGGCCGCCTCGACCTCAGCGAAGTCGTCATCACGGTGCTCGACGAGGCCGATCACATGTGCGAGCTCGGCTTCCTCGAGCCCGTGCAGCGCATCCTGCGCGAGACGGCCGACGGCGGGCAGAAGCTGCTCTTCTCGGCGACCCTCGACTCGGGCGTCGCGAACCTGGTCACCGAGTTCCTCCACGACCCCTCGGTCTACGAGGTCGCCGGCGAGGACCAGCAGTCGTCGACGATCGACCACAAGGTGCTGCTCGTCGAGCAGCGCGAGAAGCGCGCGGTCATCGAGCAGCTCGCCTCGGGCGCCGGCAAGACCCTCGTCTTCGCCCGCACCCGCGCCTTCGCCGAGGAGCTCGCCGAGCAGCTCGACGACGCCGGCATCCCGGCGACGAGCCTGCACGGCGACCTCAACCAGCGCAACCGCCAGCGCAACCTCGACAAGCTCACGAGCGGCCGCGTGAACGTGCTCGTCGCCACCGATGTCGCCGCGCGCGGCATCCACGTCGACGACATCTCGCTCGTGATCCAGGCCGACGCGCCCGACGAGTACAAGACGTACCTGCACCGCTCGGGCCGCACGGGCCGCGCGGGCAAGGTCGGCACCGTCGTGACGCTCATCACCAGACCGCGCCGCCGTCGCTTCGAGGAGCTCCTCGACCGCGCCGAGATCTCGGCCGACACGACCGAGGTGCGCGCGGGCGACCGCGTCCTCGACGAGCTCGCGGCCCTCTAGCCGACAGCGCGTCGACGGCCCGGCCCCCGCACGGGGTCCGGGCCGTTCGCGTCCCCCTCCGTCCGCGCCCGTCCGTGACGCAGGCTCACACGGCCGACCTGCCGTTTCTCCGGCAGGTTCGGCGGCCGTGGCCTGAGTTGCGAACGAGGAGACATGTCATGCGCCCGACCCTCCAGGGGGCGGATGCCCGGCTCAGGCCAGCGCGAGCATCGCGCTCGCCGCGAGAGCGAGCCCCAGCCCCACCCACAGCAGCCGCGCGATGCGCTCGCGCAGCACGAGCGCCGCGAGCAGGATCGTGCCGGCGGGATACAGCGCGGTGAGCACCGACACGACCTCCAGGTCGCCCAGCCGCAGCCCGAGGAGCGCGATGACGTTCGCCCCCGCGTCGAGCACGCCGCACAGGAGGCCGAGCGCGATCCCCCCTCGCCACCCTCCGCGGAGGGCGGCGGCGCTCGCGCCGACGGCGCCGCCCGGCGCGCGCGGGCCGTCGACGGCGTGCGGCGCGCCGTGGGCTCCGTCGAGCACGGCGAGCCGGGCATCCGCCGCCATGCCCCTCTGCCCCGCGGCGATCGCGAGGAGCACGATCACCGTCACCATGAGCGTCGCGTTGACGGCGCGGTTGGCGATGAGCGGAACGAGGCCGCTGTCATCGGGCGTCTGCGCCATGAGGATGTAGAAGGCGCCGATCAGCGTGCCCGAGATCGTCGCCATGACGAGGCCGCGCGCGGTCGGGCGCACGGCGCCCTGGCTCGGCACGAAGCCGACGAGCACGACCGCGACGAGCGCGAGCGCGAAAGCGGGATAGGCGAGAGCGCCGAGCTGCGATCCGGTGGCGAGGCCCCAGGTGAGCGGCACGATGGCCGAGGTCACGGCCGTCAGCGGCGAGAGGATGCTCATCGGCCCGATCGCGAGGCACGCGTAGAGAAGGGCGATCGCGACGGCGCCGGTGAGCCCTGAGATGCCGCCCCACAGCAACGCCTCGGCGGACCAGCGGCCCGGGATGACGAGCGCACCCGCGGCGAGGAGCACGACGCCCGATCCCGCGCCGAGCGCGGTCACCCGCAGCGCCGAGATGCGGCGGGCGGCGAGCCCTCCGACGAAGTCGGCCGCTCCGTAGACGAGCGCTCCGGCGAGTCCGAGAACGACCGTGAGCATGGGGCCTCCGTGGGCTGGGGGCGGCGCCGGGGAGCCCGGTTCCCCCGCGTGCCATCATCCTGGCATCCGCGGCCCACCTCGGCGCCGCCGCGCGTTCACGCGGCCGCCGTACCGTGACGGGCGCCCGACGACCGGGGTCGAGTGCGAACCGCTCGCGCCAGCGAGCAGATGAACAGCGCATTACCACTCATCTGAGCACTAGCTGCATCGACCGGTCTGTGCCTATGGTTCGTTCTGACCCCCGTTAAGGGGGACGCACCATCTCGCCCTCCACCCCAAGGAGCTCAGCGCACCATGTCATCCATCACATTCAGCGGTCGCGCACGCGCGGCCGCACGCGCGACGGCGTTCACGACCGCCGTCTGCGTGGGCCTCGGTCTCGCAGGCCTCACCGCGACGCCGGCGATGGCCAGCACCCACATCCCCATCGCCGATGTCCAGGGCCCAGGGGCGACGACGCCCTTCCAGGATCAGACCGTCACCGTGCAGGGCGTGATCACCGCCGATCACCGCGGCGCGGGCGGGTACGGCGGCTTCTTCATCCAGACCCCCGGCCCCGACACCACCCCCGGCATCTCCGACGGCCTGTTCGTCTTCACGGGGAGCCAGACCCACGCCGTGGCAATCGGAGACCTCGTCGAGGTGACCGGCGTCGCCTCCGAGAACTTCGGCCAGACCCAGGTGAGCGCGACGACCGCCGGCCAGGTGACCCTCGTGCAGGCCGACGCAGGGATCCCCGCGCCCACGCCGCTGCCGACGAACGTCACCGGCGATGCTCGCGAGGCCTTCGAGGGCATGCTCGTCGCGCCGGAGGGCGACTACCTCATCTCCTCCAGCCACGAGCTGTTCCGCTTCGGCGCGCTGTGGCTCAGCCCTGCCGGGCTCGCGGTCAAGAGCACCGAGGTCGTGCCGCCCGGCCCCGAGGCCGACGCGATCGCCGCCGCGAACCGCGCGTCGCGCATCCTGCTCGACGACGGATTCAGCATCCAGGTCACCAATTCGGCCTACCCCGGTACGCAGCCGTACTTCGCGAAGGACAGGGTCGTCCGAAACGGCGACAAGGTCGTCTTCGGCGACGGCGCGTTCGTGCTCTCCTACGGCTTCAACCAGTGGCGTCTCCAGCCGCAGGTCCCGACGTCGACCGAGACGGCAGCGCAGTCGGGCGTCACGTTCGAGACCCGCAACCCGCGCCCCGCGATGGCCCCCGCCGTCGGCGGCGACATCCGGGTCGCCGCGTACAACGTGCTGAACTACTTCACGACGCTCACGGCGCAGAACTCCGCCGCACGCGGAGCTCGCACGGCCGAGGAGTTCGCTGTCCAGGAGTCGAAGATCGTCGCGGCCATCAACGGCCTCGGGGCTGATGTCGTCGCACTCCAGGAGATCGAGAACTCGGTCAAGCTCGGCGAGCCCATCGACGAGGCCCTGCAGTCGCTCGTCTCCGCGCTCAACGCCCAGGCCGGCGCCGGGACGTGGGACTACGTCCGCACGCCCGCCGTGCTCAACGACCCATCGATCGTCGACGTCATCACGAACGCGATCATCTTCAAGCCCGCGTCTGTCACGCCCGTCGGCGAGAGCTTCACCCAGGTCGACGAGACCGTGTGGGACATCGCGCGCGAGCCGATCGCTCAGGTATTCGCGGCCGGGGGCATCGAGTTCACCGTCATCGCGAACCACTTCAAGTCCAAGAGCGGCTCGGGCACGCAACCCGCCGACGGTCAGGGCTTCTTCAACGCCGAGCGCGTCGAGCAGTCCACTGCGCTCGCGCGGCTCGCCGCGACGATCCCCGGCGAGGCAGGTGAGAACGTGCTCCTCATGGGGGACTTCAACTCCTACAGCCAGGAGGATCCCATCCGCGTCTTCACCGATGCCGGTTGGAGCAACCTCGTCCCGGATCTCAGCGCGGGGCAGTACACCTACACCTTCGACGGCGAGCTCGGCTCGCTCGACCACGTCATCGCGAGCCCCGGTATCGCGGCGCAGGTGACCGGGGTCGGAGTCTGGGGCGTCAACTCGGCCGAGTGGAATGACCGCCAGTACCGCTTCGGCGCGACCGAGGCCGGAACCGTCTACCGCTCGAGCGACCACGACCCCGTCGTCGTCGGCCTGAGCACGACGCCGCCGCCCGTCGAGATCGACATCCTGACCATCAACGACCTGCACGGCCGTCTCGAGGCCAACGGGCCCGCGGCGGGCGTCGCCGTGCTCGGCGGCCTCGTCGAGGCCACACGCGCGGCCAACCCGAACACGCTCTTCGTGTCGGCGGGCGACAGCATCGGGGCCTCGACGTTCACCTCGTTCATCCAGAACGACGAGCCCACGCTCGACGCGCTCAATGCCATGGGTCTCGACGTCAGCGCGCTCGGCAACCACGAGTTCGATCAGGGCCGCGCCGACCTCGACGGCCGCGTCGTACCGAACTCCGCCTTCCCCTATCTCGGTGCGAACATCTACGAGAAGGGCACTTCCACCCCCGCGTACCAGGAGTACGAGGTCGTCATGGTCGACGGAGTCGCGGTCGGCTTCATCGGCGTGCTCACCGAGAGCATGCCGTCCCTCGTGAGCCCGGCCGGCATCGAGACGCTCGACTTCGGGGACATGACCGAGGCCGCTGTGCGCGTCGCAGACCGACTGCAGGATGGCGACCCGGCCAATGGCGAAGCAGACGTCATCATCCTGCTCGCTCACGAGGGGGCCCCGGCGGGCACGCTCGAGGCGGTGACCGGGGACAGCCAGTTCGGCGACCTGATCGCCGGCGTCACCGGCAAGGTCGACGCTGTCGTGTCAGGGCACACGCACCTGCGGTACGACATCGACGTCCCCGTCCCGGGCAGCAACCGGGTCATGCCGGTCATCCAAGCCGGTCAGTACGGCGAGGCCTACGGGCACCTCGAGTTCTCGGTCGATCCGCAGTCCAAGGAGCTTGTCAGCATTGCGGCGGGAGTCAAGCCGCTCGTCGGTTCAGCGGCCCCCGCTCCCGCAATCGCGGCGATCGTCGCCGACGCCGTCGCGTTCGCGGCGATCGCCGGAAACCGCAGCCTCGGCGCCATCACGGACGATTTCCTGCGAGGCATCGACCTCACAGGGCAGAACGGGACCGTGAACGAGAATCGCGGAGCCGAGTCGACTCTCGGAAACGTCGTCGCGGATGCGCAGCTGTGGGCGACGCGCGATCTGGGCACCGAGGTTGCACTCATGAACCCCGGAGGACTGCGCGCCAACCTGGTCTACGCGTCGAGCGGGCCGAATGACCCGGCGGGCAACCTCACCTTCCGCGAGGCTGCCAACGTCCAACCATTCGCCAACACCCTGGTGGTCATGACGCTCACAGGCGATCAGCTCCGCACGGTGCTGGAGCAGCAGTGGCAGCCGGATGGCAGCAGTCGCCCGTTCCTCAAGCTGGGCGCATCGAAGTCGCTGACGTACGACTACGACCCGAACAGACCGCGAGGCGAGCGGATCGGCACGATACTGCTCAACGGCGTTCCGGTGGGGGCGGATCAGCAGGTGCGCACCGTGGTGAACTCCTTCCTCGCCGCGGGCGGCGACAACTTCGCCACCCTCGCGCAGGGCACCGACCGCGCAGATTCCGGGCGCATCGACCTTCAAGCCTTCGTCGACTTCGTCGGAGCCTTCTCGCCGATCAGCCCCGACTTCGCTCAGCGCTCTGTGGGTGTGTCGTTCAGCGCGCCGCCCGCCGACGGCTACGCATCGGGCGACGAGATCACGCTCGCGCTCAGCTCGCTCCTGTTCACCAACCAGGGCGCCCGCGACGCGCAGGTGGTCGTCAGTCTGGGCGGAACGGTCGTCGGGTCGGCCGCGATCGACGCGACGATCCTGAACCGAACAGACGAAACGGGTCGAGCGTCCATCACGTTCATCGTCCCCGAGGGTCTCGCTGGGCCGCAGGAACTCGTCATCGCCGTCCCCGCCAACGGCACGGAAGCGCGGGTACCGCTCGAGATCGTCGAGACCCTCGGTTCGATCGAGGTCGTGGAGCCGGCGAAGGTCGTCGGCCCGGTCGTGATCGGCAAGGAGGCGCGGGCCAAGGCCCCCGTCCTCTCCGTCGAGTTCGCCGAGCTGGCCTACCAGTGGCTGCGCGACGGAGAGCCGATCGAGGGCGCCACGGGGGCGACCTACCGTGTGACCGCCGACGACGCCGGTGCTCGCATCGCGGTCGTCGCGACCGCGAACGCTCCCGGCTACGAGTCGGCGAGCAGCGAGAGCGCGGAGCGCAGGGTGGCCGGCAAGCCGGCGAGCGTGCCCCGGGCGGCCTAGCAGGCATCCCGCAGCGAGGCGGGGCGGAGAGCGTGCTCTCCGCCCCGCCTCCGCGTGTGCGCAACCCCCTTCGCGCCTCCGACCGGGGGGAGTAGGTTCGCGCCGTGACCTTCCGAGACGATGCTGACATCTCCGGCTCCTCCGTCCGCCGCTCCGGCCGCGGGCGCGGTCTCGCCATCGGAGGCGGTGGTGGCCTCATCGGCATCGTCGCCGTCTTCCTGATCTCCCAGTTCACGGGGGTCGACCTGAGCGGAATCCTCGGCGGCGGAGGGATGGACCCCGGCCCCGCCCCCGAGGCGAGCGAGCTCGCCGAGTGCGACACGGGCGCCGACGCCAACGCGAGCGTCGACTGCCGCGTCGCCGGTGCCGCCGTCTCGCTCGAGCAGTTCTGGATCGACGCCGCACCCGAGATCGGCGTGCAGTACCGCGGCCCCGGAGCCATCATCTTCGAGCAGTCGGTGAACACGGGCTGCGGGCAGGCGACGAGCGCCGTCGGGCCGTTCTACTGCCCGGCAGACGAGACCGTGTACCTCGACACGGGCTTCTACGACGACCTGCGCACGCGATTCGGGGCCGAGGGCGGTCCGCTCGCGGAGATGTACGTCGTCGCCCACGAATGGGGCCACCATATGCAGAAGATCACCGGCGCTCTGGAATCCGCCGACCGGCAGGATTCCGGTCCGACCTCCGACGCCGTCCGCCTCGAGCTGCAGGCCGACTGCTTCGGCGGCGCCTGGGCGGGCGCCGCATCCGACGGGCCGGATGCCCTGCTCGAGCCGATCACCGCCGAGCAGGTCGAGCAGGCCCTCGGTGCTGCGGAGGCCATCGGCGACGACCGCATCCAGGAGCAGACGAGCGGACAGGTCTCGCCTGAGACCTGGACGCACGGGTCGAGCGAGCAGCGCCAGCGCTGGTTCACGACCGGATTCGAGCGCGGCGTCACCGCGTGCGACACCTTCGCCGTCGCGGGCGACGAGCTCTAGGCTCGCGAGCTCTACGCTGAGAGGCGACCCGCCGTCGGCTCGCCCACCACGACTTTCCCAGAGGAGAACGCCATGGCCCGCATCTATTCCGACATCACGAAGGTGTTCGGCAATACGCCCCTCGTGCAGCTCAACGCGATCACCGACGGCGCTGATGCCACTGTGCTCGCGAAGCTCGAGTTCTTCAACCCCTCCTCGAGCGTGAAGGACCGCCTGGGCGTCGCGATCGTCGATGCGGCCGAGGCGAGCGGCGAGCTCACCGCCGGGGGCACTCTGGTCGAGGCGACGAGCGGCAACACGGGCATCGCCCTCGCGATGATCGGCGCCGCGCGTGGCTATGACGTCGTGCTGACGATGCCCGAGACGATGAGCGAGGAGCGCAAGATGCTCCTAAGGGCCTACGGCGCCGAGCTCGTCCTCACGCCCGGCTCCGAGGGCATGAAGGGCGCCGTCGCCCGCGCCGAGCAGATCGTCGCCGAGCGCCCGGGCGCCATCCTCGCCCGCCAGTTCGAGAACGAGGCGAACGCCGCCATCCACCGTGCGACCACGGGCCCCGAGGTCTGGAACGACACCGACGGCGCCGTCGATATCTTCGTCTCGGGCATCGGCACGGGAGGCACCCTCACGGGCACCGGCCAGTACCTCAAGGAGCAGAAGCCGGGCGTGCGGATCGTCGGCGTCGAGCCGGAGGAGAGCCCCATCCTCAACGGCGGCGCCCCCGGCCCGCACAAGATCGCCGGCATCGGCGCCAACTTCGTGCCCGGTGTGCTCGACCGCGGCATCTACGACGAGATCATCGACGTCAACATCGCTCAGGCGATCTCGATGGCCCGCCGCGCGGCGAAGGAGGAGGGCATCCTCGCCGGCATCTCGTCCGGTGCGACGCTCCACGCCGCAGCCGAGCTCGCCAAGCGCCCCGAGAACGCTGGGAAGACGATCGTCGTGATCGTCGCCAGCTACGGCGAGCGCTACCTCTCGAGCGTGCTGTACGAAGACCTCCGCGCCTAGATGGGCGTTCGCGAGGACATCGCCACGGCCCGGCTCCGCGACCCGGCTGCGCGGTCGAGCCTCGAGGTCTTCCTCACGTCGGCGGGGCTGCACGCGATCTGGTGGCACCGCGTCGCGCACTGGCTTTGGACCCACCGAGCCAAGCTGCTCGGCCGGATCGTCGCGCAGGGTGCCCGCTGGTGGACGGGCGTCGAGATCCACCCCGGCGCCCGCATCGGCCGACGCTTCTTCATCGACCACGGCATGGGCGTCGTGATCGGCGAGACGGCCGAGATCGGCGACGACGTCATGCTGTACCACGGCGTCACGCTCGGCGGGCGCACCCTCCAGAAAGGCAAGCGCCACCCCACGGTCGGCGACGGCGTGCTCATCGGAGCCAACGCGACGGTGCTCGGACCCGTCACGATCGGGGCGGGCTCGCAGATCGGCGCGCTCGCCCTCGTGACGAAGGATGTCCCGCCCGACTCGGTCGCGACCGGCATCCCCGCGACCTCCCGCCCTCTCGATCGCGGCGCGCGCGGCACGGGGCCCGACGGCTTCTGGGTCGACCCGGCCATCCACATCTAGTCGGCCCTCCCCCGATCGCGCCGCTCTCGTCGGCGCCGTCGGAGGCGGCGACTAGCCTGTACCGGTGACGTCGACCGAGCTCCGAACACCGCCGGCGCGCAACCCCGCCGGGTCGCCCCAGGCCATCCTCGAGACGGTCTTCGGCTATCCGGCCTTCCGCGGCGACCAGCAGCAGATCATCGACCACGTCGTCGCCGGCGGCGATGCGCTCGTGCTCATGCCGACGGGCGGCGGCAAGTCGCTCTGCTACCAGATCCCCGCGCTCGTGCGCGAGGGCGTGGGCGTCGTCATCTCGCCCCTCATCGCTCTCATGAAGGATCAGGTGGATGCCCTCGAGGCGGTCGGCGTGCGCGCCGCGTTCCTCAACTCCACGCAGGGGCCCGACGACCGGCGCGAGGTCGAGAGCGCTCTCGCCGCCGGCGAGGTCGACCTGCTGTACATGGCGCCCGAGCGCGTCACCGTGCCCTCGACGGGCGAGCTCCTCGATCGCCTGACCGTCTCGCTCTTCGCGATCGACGAGGCGCACTGCGTCTCGCAGTGGGGGCACGACTTCCGGCCCGACTATCTCGCGCTGTCGATGCTGCACGAGCACTGGCCGCGCGTGCCGCGCATCGCCCTCACGGCGACCGCGACGGCGGCGACGGCGACGGAGATCCAGCAGCGCCTCCAGCTCGAGCAGGCGCGCACGTTCGTGTCGAGCTTCGATCGGCCCAACATCCAGTACCGGATCGAGCCGAAGAACCAGCCTGTCCAGCAGCTTCTGCAGCTCATCAGAACCGAGCACCCTGGCGACGCAGGCATCGTGTACTGCCTGTCGCGGGCATCCGTCGAGAAGACCGCCGCGGCGCTCGTCGACAATGGCATCTCTGCCCTGCCGTACCACGCGGGGCTCGACGCGCGGACGCGCTCCGACCACCAGTCGCGCTTTCTGCGGGAGGACGGCATCGTCATGGTCGCGACGATCGCCTTCGGCATGGGCATCGACAAGCCGGACGTGCGCTTCGTCGCCCACCTCGACCTGCCCAAGAGTGTCGAGGGCTACTACCAGGAAACCGGGCGCGCCGGCCGAGACGGGCTGCCGTCGACCGCGTGGCTCGCCTACGGTCTGCAGGACGTCGTGCAGCAGCGCCAGATGATCGACCGCTCCGAGGGCAACGCCGCCTACAAGCGCCGCATGGGTCAGCTGCTCGACGCGATGCTCGCGCTGTGCGAGACGGTCGAGTGCCGTCGCGTGCAGCTGCTCGCCTACTTCGGCCAGCAGTCCGAGCCGTGCGGCAACTGCGACACGTGCCTCGCCCCGCCCGAGAGCTTCGACGGCACGGTGCCGGCGCAGAAGCTGCTCTCCACGATCGTGCGCCTCGACCGGGAGCGCCGGCAGCGCTACGGCGCCGGCCAGCTCATCGACATCCTGCTCGGCAAGCGCACGCCCCGCGTCGAGCAGCTCGGGCACGCCGACCTCGCGACCTTCGGGATCGGCACCGAGCTCACCGAGCAGGAGTGGCGCGGCGTCGTACGCCAGCTGCTCGCCCAGGGGCTGCTCGCCGTGCACGGCGACGGCTACGGCACTCTCGTCATCACCGAGGCGAGCGCCGAGGTGCTCACCGGCGGGCGCGTCGTGCGGCTGCGGCGCGAGGTCGCCAGGCCCACGCGGTCGTCCAAGCGCAGCGCGCCCTCCGACCTCCCGGCCAGTGCAGCGCCGCTCTTCGAGCGGCTGCGCGCGTGGCGCGGCGCGACGGCCCGCGGGCTCAACGCCCCCGCCTACATCGTCTTCGGCGACGCGACCCTGCGCGGCATTGCGCTGACGACCCCGACAACGCTCGACGAGCTCGGCCAGATCAGCGGCGTCGGCGCGAAGAAGCTCGACCAGTTCGGCCAGGCCGTCCTCGCGATCGTCCGCGGCGAGGAGCCGCCGGCTCCCGAGTCCGCGGACGGCGCCGTGTCCACTCCCGGCGCCGTGTCCACTCCCGGCGCCGTGTCCCCTCCCGGCGCCACCGGAACGCCGACGACGTATGCTCCCGGTCGGTCGCGGACCACCGCGACCCGCGCAGCGCGGGCCGGCGGCTCCTCGGCGGCCGGGCCGCGATTCGGGGCGAGCGCCCGCGCCGCCGCGGTCAATCCCGACTATTCCGACATCCCCTTCGACGAGATGCCGCCCGACGACGAGTTCTTCCCTCCGCCGCCCGATGACTACTGAGCCGGGCGGCGACGACCCATCGGGCGGGTCGTCGTCCGCGGCGCTGCACCCCGAACCGCCGGTGCTCCTCGCGGGCGTCGACGGCGATCCGATCCGGATGCGCGCCTGGCGCAACGAAGACCGAGAGCCTTTCGCGGCGCTCAACGCGGACCCTGAAGTCATGCAGTACTTCCCCGCCCTGCTCTCGCCCGAGCAGAGCGACGCGCTCGTCGATCGGGTCGTCGCCCACCATGCCGAGCACGGCTTCGGGCTGTGGGCGCTGCAGGTCGACGGCCGCTTCGCCGGCTTCGTCGGCTTCGCGATCGCGAGCTTCCCCGCCCCGTTCACCCCCGCCGTCGAGATCGGCTGGCGGCTCGCCCGCTGGGCCTGGGGTCGCGCGGCGACGACGGCGGCACGCCGGGCGCTCGCAGCGGCTCCCGGCTTCGGCATCGACGAGGTGCTGTCGTTCACCGCGACGAGCAACGCGCGCTCGGCGGCCGTGATGGAGCGCATCGGGATGGTGCGCGATCTCGACGGCGACTTCGAGCATCCTCGCGTGCCCGAGGGGAGCTCGCTGCGCCCGCACGTCCTCCACCGCTGGCGACCTCCCGCGGCAGCCGGTGGCGACACGGCGGTGAGCATTCCGAGGGCGGAATGAGTCTCCTGCCAGGATGACCCGGTGCTGAACCTGCTCGCTCGACTCGTGCTCACGCCGATCGCGCGACTCGTCTTCCGTCCCGTCGTGATCGGGCGACGGCGGATGCCGAGGACGGGGGGCGTCGTCGTCGCGAGCAACCACCTGTCGTTCATCGACAGCGTCGTGATCAGCCTTCTCGCGCGGCGCCCGGTCAGCTTCCTCGCGAAGGCCGACTACTTCACCGGACGCGGACTCAAAGGTGCCCTGTCGCGGGCGTTCTTCACGGGCGTCGGGGCGATCCCGGTCGAGCGCGGCGCCGGCAAGGCGGCGCAGGACGCGCTCGACGCGGGGCTCGCCCGACTGCAGGCGGGTCAGCCGTTCTCGATCTACCCGGAGGGCACGCGCTCGCGCGACGGCCGTCTGTACCGCGGCAAGACCGGCGTCGCGTGGCTCGCGCTGACGGCCGGCGTCCCGGTCGTGCCCGTGGCTCTACGGGGTACGCAGGACCTCCAGCCGGTCGGCTCCAGGCGCATCCGTCTCGCGCGCATCCGCGTCGAGTTCGGCGACCCGATCGACGTGAGCGGGTTCGGGCCCGCGAGCTCGGGGCGCGCGCGACGTCAGGCGACCGACGCGATCATGGCCGAGATCCAGAGGATGTCCGGCCAGGAGTACGCGGGCGTCTACAACGAGCCGCCCGCTCACGGCATGGTCGAGAAGGTGCGGAGGGCGTTCCGCTCGCCCGGCGAGCTCTAGGGCTCGACCCGCGGCGACGGCCGCGCAGAGGCTACGCGCCGCTCGAGGCCTCCGCCTGAGCGGCGGCGACCTTCGCGCGGACGTCGTCCATCTCGAGGCCCTTAACGGCGGTGATGACCTGCTCGAGCGCGGGACCGGGCAGTGCGCCCGGCTGCGCGAAGACGAGGATGCCGTCGCGGAAGGCCATGAGGGTCGGGATCGAGCGTATGTTCGCCGCCGACGCGAGAGCCTGCTCGGCCTCGGTGTCGACCCTGCCGAAGGTCACGTCCGGGTGCTGCTCGCTCGCCCTGTCGTAGACGGGCGCGAACTGGCGGCACGGGCCGCACCACTCCGCCCAGAAGTCCACGAGGGTGATCCCAGGGGCCGTCACGGTCTGCTCGAAGTCGGCCGAGGTCAGGTCTACGGTTGCCATGCATCCATCGTGCCACAGCTGCGCGGATACCCCGAGGGGTATGCGCGCAGGGCGAACAGCCGTGGGGAGTCCACCATGCGTTCGCTACGGAACCGAGGGATTCCTACAAGGCGCCCCGCGGGCATCCGTCGCCCCTTCGTGCCTCGGGCACCACGATCGCCCGGGCCGGCACTCGCGCTCCTACTGTCGAAATCGGGGATGCTCGCCGCCGTTCCGGCCAGGCCCTCCACACTTCCGGCTTCACACGATGGGACAGAGATGACTCCGCTCGCCGACTCCACGACCGCTCGCACGACCGCGCCCGCCGGCGTGGCCGGACCCGCGGCCGCAGCCGACGCCGACCTTCCCGCCTCGCCCGCGGCCCCTGAGCCCGAAGCTGTTTCCGTTGACGTCGAAAACCTCGGCCGGCAGCTCCTCGGGCAGTGGGCCTACGCCCGTGAGCACGCGCGCGAGCTCATGGCCCGCCCTGAGTTCCACCGCGACCCGGAGCTCGGCATGCACGAGCACCGCGAGCGCGTGCTCGGCCAGCTGCACCTGCTCGTCGAGAACGGCTCCGTACACCGCGCCTTCCCGAAATCGGTCGGAGGCCAGGAGGACAACGGCGGCAACATCGCGAGCTTCGAGGAGCTCGTGCTCGGCGACCCGAGCATGCAGATCAAGTCGGGCGTGCAGTGGGGGCTCTTCGCCGCCGCGATCCAGCACCTGGGCACTGAGGCCCACCACGCGGCACTCCTCCCCGATGCGCTCAGCCTCGCCGTTCCCGGCGCGTTCGCGATGACGGAGACGGGACATGGCTCCGACGTCTCGGCTGTGGGGACGACGGCGACCTTCGATGCGGCGACCGACGAGTGGGTCATCGACACTCCGTTCCGCGCCGCCTGGAAGGACTACCTCGGCAACGCGGCCATCCACGCCAAGGCCGCCGTCGTATTCGCCCAGCTCATAACGCGCGGCGTGAACCACGGCGTGCACGCGATCTACGTGCCCATCCGCGATGAGAACGGCGAGTTCCTCCCCGGCATCGGCGGCGACGA
Source organism: Microcella alkalica (assembly GCF_014137945.1). GTDB lineage: Bacteria > Actinomycetota > Actinomycetes > Actinomycetales > Microbacteriaceae > Microcella > Microcella alkalica. The sequence continues at coordinate 38,769 of NZ_JACGWX010000005.1, read as the reverse complement.
CGACGGCCTCAAGGGAGGGCTCAACGGCATCGACAACGGCCGCCTGCACTTCACGAACGTGCGCGTGCCGCGCACGAACCTCCTCAACCGGTACGGCGACGTCGACGCACAGGGCGTCTACACCTCGCCGATCGCGAGCCCGGGCCGCCGCTTCTTCACGATGCTCGGCACGCTCGTGCAGGGCCGCATTTCGCTCGACGGCGCGTGCGTCGTCGCGAGCAAGCTCGCCCTCACGATCGCGCTGCGCTACGGCAGCGAGCGCCGCCAGTTCACCGCCGACAGCGACGACGAGGTCGTGCTGCTCGACTATCAGCGCCACCAGCGTCGCCTGCTGCCGCGCCTCGCGACGACCTACGCGATGTCGTTCGCGCACGAGGTGTTCCTGACCAAGTTCGACGCCGTCTTCTCGGGCGCGGAGGACACCGACGAGGCGCGGCAGGATCTCGAGACCCTTGCTGCGGCGCTCAAGCCGCTCAGCACGTGGAACGCTCTCGACATCATCCAGGAGTCGCGCGAGGCGTGCGGCGGGCAGGGTTTCCTCGCCGAGAACCGTCTCGTGCAGCTGCGCGCCGACCTCGACGTCTACGCGACCTTCGAGGGCGACAACAACGTTCTGCTGCAGCTCGTCGCCAAGCGGCTGCTCACCGACTACTCGCGCAAGTTCGCGAAGGCCGACGCAGGCGCGCTCGCCGCGTACATGGTCGAGCAGGTCGGAGACGCCGCCGTGCACCGCACGGGTCTTCGCCGCCTCGTGCAGCAGGTGGCCGACTTCGGCTCGACCGCGCGCTCGGTCGGCTACGTCCGCGGGAGCGCGGCCCAGCGCCAGCTGCTCACCGACCGCGTCGAGACGATGGTCGCCGAGCTCGCCGGCCGCCTGCGGCCCGCCTCGAAGCTGCCGAAGGCCGAGGCCGCTGCGCTGTTCAACCGCCACCAGAACGAGCTCATCGAGGCCGCCCGCGCGCACGCCGAGCTGCTGCAGTGGGAGGCCTTCACCGACGCTCTCGACGACGTGGCCGACGACGGCACGAAGCAGGTGCTCACGTGGCTGCGCGACCTGTTCGGGTTCACCCTCATCGAGAAGAACCTCGCCTGGTACCTCATCCACGGTCGGCTCTCCGGCCAGCGCGCGCAGGCGATCACCGAGTACATCGATGGCCGACTTCTGCCGCGCCTCCGCCCGCACGCGCTCGCCCTCACCGAGGCGTTCGGGCTTCGCCCCGAGCACATCCGCGCCGAGATCGCGACGGGCGTCGAGCACATCCGGCAGGAGGAGGCCCGGGCCTACTTCGCCGACCAGCGGTCTCGCGGTCTCGCGCCGATCGACGAGAAGGATCTCGTCGCGGCGAAGGGCTCGCGCCGCTAGGCGCGGTCGCTCGTCACGAGCTGCTCGGCGACCCCGAGCTCGCGACGCGCCGTCTCTGTGGTGGACGGCGGCGCGTCGCGCATCCCCTCACTCCTGGGGAGGCTGCAGCGCCTGTCCGACGGTCGCTCCGCCGTCGATGATGAACTCGGTGCCGGTCGAGTACGTCGCGTCGGCCGCCAGGAAGAGCGCGAGCTTGGCCACTTCCTCCGACTCGCCGAAGCGGGCGATGGGCTGCGACTGAGTCATCTCGTCGCCGAATCCGTCGGTCATCGGCGTGCGGATCGGGCCGGGGTGGATGGACACGACACGGATCCCGCGGTGACCGAGGTCGAGCGCCGCCGACTTCGTGAGGCCGCGGACGCCCCACTTGCTGGCGACGTAGGCGCTCAGGTTCGAGTAGCCCTGGATCCCGGCGGTCGATGAGATGTTGATGATGACGCCGTCGCCGGCGCTCGACATGGATTCGATCACCGCGCGCATCCCGAAGAAGGTGCCGGTGAGATTGATGCCGATGACGCGGTTCCACTCCTCGGTGGTCGCCGTCGCGATCGGCGAGAATCCGACGACCCCGGCGTTGTTGATCAGGATGCTGATCGCGCCCTGCTCCGCGTGCACGGAGGAGACCACCGACGCCCAGGCGTCCTCGTCCGTGACGTCGAGGCGGTGATACACCGCGCCGATCTCCTCGGCGAGCGCAGCGCCCTCGTCATCGAGCACATCGGTGATGACGACGGTCGCGCCCTCCTCGACCATGAGCCGCGCGTGCGCGGCCCCCATCCCGCGTGCGCCGCCGGTGATCAGGGCGACGCGTCCATCGAGCTTTCCCATTTCGTTCCTCCTCGATCCTGTGGTGCCCGTTCCGGCAGAATCCGGTCGGCTGGCCACAGCGTAGGGAGGCTCGAAGCGTCGTATTAGAGCCCTTTGGCCCGAAGAGGAGCGGAGCCTAGATCGCCGTCAGGCGATGCGGACCCTCGCTCGATGGTGCGAGCGCTGATGGCTCTCAGTTCTTCGCTGCGCGCGATACGGCGTCGTGGTTCTGCTGGCGGTCGCTCGCGGCCTTCTTGTCGGCCTTGGCGACGCGCTTCTCCTTGAGCGTCTTCGAGGCCGCGGTCTTGCCCGAGCTCTTGCGCACTGACTTCTCACCCATGATGTCTCTCCAATCGAGAGCCGTGGCGACCCTGTCGGGCTGAGCGTACGCCCCCTTCGGGGGTGGTCGCTACACCGCGAGCTTCTCGCGCACGGCCGCGTCGCTCGGCTCGACCAGGTGCGAGCCGTCGGGGAAGACGACGACGGGGATGTTCATGCGGCCGCTGATCGCCTGCGCCTGCGCGGCGGCCTCGGCCGAGGCCTCGACGTCGATCTTGGTCCACTCGACACCGAGGTCGTTGAGCAGGGCCTCGGTGCGGCGGCAGTCGCGGCACCAGTCGGCGCCGTACATCGTGATGGCGCCGTCGACGGGAGTGATGGAGGAGGTGTCGGTCATGCAATCAGTCAACTGCGCGGACCCCGGAAGTGTTCCCGCCGCGTGCCATCATGGCGCCATGATCGACAGCGCCCTTGGCCTCTTCGCCGACCCGGCGGCGACCGCGGCCCACTACGCCGCGCGCCTGGCGTTCGAGACCGACGCCTCCGACGTGGCCGCCGCTCTCGAGTCGGGCGAGCGCTTCCACTTCGTCGACGTGCGCGGGCAGGTCGCGTGGGATCAGGGTCACGCCGTGGGCGCGCGGCACCTCCCGCGGCAGGAGCTCGTCGTGCGCATCGGCGAGCTCGAGGCGGGCATCCCGGTCGTCGTGTACTGCTGGGGGCCCGGCTGCAACGGCGCAGCCAAGGCGGCCCGCGATCTGGCCGGCTTCGGCGTCGCGGTGAAGGAGATGCTCGGCGGCTTCGAGTACTGGGCGCGCGAGGGCTACCCGGTTGAGGGGTCGAGCGGGCCGATCCATCGCGCGGTCGACCCGCTGACGGCGCCGGTCGAGCCCGCGATCAGCTGCGACTGCTGAGCGTGGCGGCGCGCCGGGTCAGCCTGCGATGCCGAGAGACTGGATGCCCACCGCGAGCAGGGGAGCGATGACGAGCGCGGGCAGCATGTCGCCGACGGCGATGTGGCGCAGGTTGAGCAGGCGGACTCCGACGCCGAGCAGCAGCACGCCGCCCGTCGCGGTGAGCGCCGCGATCGCTGCGCCCGACATCACCGAGCCGAGCAGGAACGCGAGCGCCGTCAGCAGCCCCTGCCAGATGCCGACCGGCAGGGCCGACGCCGCGACGCCCCAACCGAGCGAGGCCGCGAACGCGATCGACGCGAAGCCGTCGAGCGTCGCCTTGAGGGCGAGCTGGTCGAAGCCCTGGCCCGTGCCGTCCTGGAAGGCGCCGAGGATCGCGAGGGGGCCGATCGCGAACACGAGCGACGCGTCGACGAACCCGGTGATGAAGCGCTCGCGGGGCGAGAGCACGAGCGGAGCATCCACGATCGCGGGGTCGATCGGGCCGGCGGATGCTGCGCTCGCGCTCTTCCGCGTGAAGCGCGACTGCAGCCACCCACCGAAGCCCTCGAGGCGGCTCTCGATGCCCGCGAGGGATCCGATAATGCTGCCGATGAGGAGGGCGCCGATGACAACGAGGAAGGCGCCGCCAGCGCCGACGGCGCCGACGAGGGCGGGGTCGGAGAGCGAGACGAGGTTCAGGCCGCCGAGGACGATCACGATGAGGCCGAGGGCGTCGGTGACGACGCGGGTCGTGCGCTCCTGTAGGCGGTGGCCGATCAGGACGCCGATGGCGGCGCCGACGACGATGGTGGTCACGTTGAGCAGGGTGCCGAGGCCGACGATCACGTGATCAGGTTATTCGGCCCCGAACGTGCGGCGTGACGGGGTGCGGGGAGTTCAGCCGACGGCGCGCGTGACGAGCTCAGTGATCGCGGTCTCCTCGGCTGGGCCGATCGCCGTGATGGCGAACACCGTCGGCCACATGCTGCCGTCATCCAGCTTCGCGGGGTCGTTGAAGCCCAGCTCGCAGTACCGGCCCTCAAACTTTCCCGCCGCCTTGAAGAAGCACACGACCTTGCCGTCGAGGGCGTACGCGGGCATGCCGTACCAGGTGCGCGGGGCGAGCCGCGGCTCGGCGGCGGTCACGAGCTCGTGCACCCGCGTCGCGAGCGGGCGGTCGTCGCCGTCGAGCTTCGCGATCGCGTCGAGCACGTCCTGCAGCTCGGCGGCGGCCTTCGCCGCGCCCTTCTCGCGCTTCGCCTCTGCGCGCAGCTCGGTGGCGCGCTCCTTCATCGCGGCGCGCTCCTCGGCGCTGAATCCGTCGGCCATGAGTACTCCCTGAGTTGGGCCCGGAATCAACTCGCCCTACTCCGGGTCTATTGAGGGGGCTCCAAGTCGGAGGCCTCGGTCACTTATGAATTGAATGTGATCTTCCGTGTCGTACCCAAGGTAGACAGTGTTGAACGTCGCCACCACCTGTGCGTCAACATGCCGCAGAAGATCCCAGAGTTCGCGTGGATCCTCCCCGTCTCGAACAACCACAGAAAGCGGCAGATGAGGGACCAGGAACTCTTCGATCGCGTCCTCACTCCAAAAGTGAAGTACCTCGTCGCCGTCTGTGATGCCGGATTCAGGAGCGTTCCACTCCCAGTCAGGCTCACCGTCTACTCCGACAGGAGGCTCCTCCCGGTGTTTGACGACGACGGCGAAAGAAGACTTGTCCACGGCGCTGAGCGTCATATCGACAACTGATCTGTGCTTGTTTTCGATGTCCAAACGATGCAAGGTGAGGCCGATCCCCTTCTCTACTGGCTGGGCGTGAAAGGGCTGCACACGTGCCAGGCGATCCAGCGCGAACTGCGGCACACTCGCCAGTTGTCTCTCGGAGATCTTCTTCCACTGCGTTCTTGAGGTCGCGAGGGGGAAGTAGATGCTTCGGACGACGCGCTCGTGGGGGATAAGGCCGTCCAGGTGCGCAAGTTCCCAGACGAGGGCGTCGAGCGCCGATCTGTAATTGTGAAGGACGTCACCAAAGAGAAGAGCCCATTCGATGATTGGTGGAGGTTCTATTAGTCGTGCACGAACGATTCCTGACTTACCGTCAGCGGCAATCTCAGAGGCCGACTCCGCGCCGAGCCTCTCACGCCAAGCGTTCACTCGATCGTTCAGCTCACGACCGAGGCTCTGGGCATAGTCCAACTTGATGGACGGCCATGGCGGGAAGTTCTCACCAGGGATCAAGATTCGGTCGCTGTCAGTGTCCAAGGTGTTCTCTCGTGACTAGTGCGGTCCCGGCGAGAGTCAGCCGGGGTCTTCCTTGCATCTGCAGTCAACCATCGCCTGCCTTGTCAACCAAAAGGCCTCCCCCAGAGCAAGTGGCCCCACAAAGCGAGTACGGGGTCCATTTCGAAGAGGTTGAGATCTAGAGGAATCCCTCGAAGGTTACTCGGCTCTTCGCAGTTGAGGGTGTAGACCTCCGTGCCGCGTCGTTGCCGGGGTAGAGGTCGAGGTCTTCCAGGATGGGAGTTCCTACGCTCACCGTCCGAAAGACCTCGACGTGCTCAACGCTACCTTCGACGCGCCCTGCCTCACCACGTTCTGCCGGCTCGACGAGCTCGGTCTGGAGGTGACGGGTCAACGGCTTGAGCGCGACCGGGCGGTGCTCGCCTGCCGGGTCATCGAGGCCGACGACTGGTGCCGCGCCTGCGGCTGCCGGGGCGTGCCGCGCGACACGGTCACGCGTAGCTTGGCGCATGCGCCGTTCGGGCATCGGCCGACGACCTTGCTGCTGCGCCTGCGCCGGTATCGCTGCAGCGGCTGCGGCCGCGTCTGGCGGCAGGACACGGCCGCGGCGGCGGAGCCGCGTGCGAAGATCTCTCGCGCGGGACTGCGCTGGGCGCTGGACGCGCTGGTGCTCGACCATCTCACCGTCTCGCGCGTCGCGGCCGGCCTGGGCGTCGCCTGGCACACCGCCAACACCGCCGTGCTCGAGGAGGGCAGGCGCCGCCTGCTCGACGACCCGGCACGGTTCGAGGGGGTCGCGGTGCTGGGCGTGGACGAGCACGTCTGGCGTCACACGCGCCGCGGCGACCGCTACGTGACCGTCATCATCGACCTCACCCCGATCCGCGACAAGACGGGGCCAGCCAGGCTGCTGGACATGGTCGAGGGCCGCTCCAAGCACGCGTTCCAGCAGTGGCTCGCCGCCCGACCTCAGGCGTGGCGAGACGGCGTCGAAGTTGTCGCGATGGACGGCTTCTCCGGCTTCAAGACCGCCACCGTCGAGGAGCTGCCCGAGGCGGTGGCCGTCATGGATCCGTTCCACGTCGTCCGCCTCGCCGGCAACGCGCTCGACAGCTGCCGGCGGCGCGTCCAGCAGCAGATCCACGGCCACCGCGGCCGCAAGGGCGATCCGCTCTACGCCGCCCGCCGCACCCTCCACACCGGTGCCGCGTTCCACACGCCGCGCCAGCAGCAGCGGCTCGACGCGCTCTTCGCCGACGAGCGGCATGCCGCCGTCGAGGTCACCTGGGGCATCTACCAGCACATGGTCGCCTCCTACCGCGACCCCGACCGAGCCGCGGGCAAGCAGCTGATGATCGAGCTGATCGACACGGTCAGCGTCGGCGTCCCCGGGGCGCTCCGCGAGGTCATCGCCCTCGGCCGGACGCTGAAACAGCGCGCCGCCGACGTGCTCGCCTACTTCGACCGGCCCGGCACCTCGAACGGGCCGACCGAGGCGATCAATGGCCGTCTCGAGCTGTCCCGCGTCAAGTAGTTGGCAGGGTTTCTTCGATTTCGAAGTTGGGGATGGTGGGGTCGGCCAGGCCGAGGTGCACGTCGATCGGCCGGTTCCAGGCGATCGCTTCGTGAGGACGTTCGGTGTTGTACTCGATGCGGTAGTCCTCTGCGCGTTCGACGAGGGTGAGCGCGTCGGGGATGTCGTCGAGGAACAGCCGCTCGTATTTCAATGTTCCGAATCCGCGTTCGCGTGACCCGTTCTGACCCGGTGATCTCACTCGGGTGCGGACGTGACGTAGCTCGGGGTGGCGCATGATGAACAGCTCGAAATTCAGCGACCGGAACGGGCCGCCGTTGTCCGTCACGATCGTCACCACCGGCAGCAGCTCACCGGTCTCGGGATCGATAGGGCAGGTGTCGACGAGCGGGTGCCCGAACATCGCTTCGTAATCGACCAAGGCGAGCTCTATCGCCGCGATCGCGTCGTGCTGATTCGCTGTCGGCGACACGTGGAACGGATGCTCGACCTTGGAGAACCAGTCCCGGCACCCGGCGATCCGCCAGGTGCCACCGGTCGTGGTCTCGAACTCGCTGAAGTCCAGCTGCCACACCTGATTGGGCCCCGTCGGGTTCCTCGCGAACGCGGCCTTGCGATCCGCCGCGAGCTGGCGGCGCTGCCTCTGGTACTCGGACGGCAGGATCAGCCCGTCATCGCGCAGCAGCCGCAGCACAGTCGCCTGCGACACCTTATGACCGTCATGCCGCGTCATCGCCCAGATCTTCCGATGACCCCACGCCGGATGCGCCAAGGCGTGTTTCGTGGCGAGCTCGCGGGCCGCCTCCCTCGCCGGCTGCGGCCACGGGCCCTTCGGCGGTCGGGACTGCTTCGCTTTGGCCTGCCAGCGCCGCCAGGTGCGTTCGGGCATGTCGATCAGCTGGCAGAACCTCGAAGTCGACATGCCCGCCTCGACGCGGATCACCTCGAGGTCCTCGAAGGGCCCAAGCGGCCCTCGGCGCTCTTCTTCCAGACGCGGATCTCAACCGCTGCCTCACCCAGAGCCTGGGTGAGCTCGGCGACCTCGTCCTCGAGTTGCTGCTCCCGGGTCGAGGGCTTGGACTTGCCCGCCTCGATCCCAGCCTTGCCGCCCTCGAGGAACTGGCGCTTCCAGTTCCCGATCGCTTGCTCGGAGACCTTCTCACGGCGGGCTGCCTCGGCGATCGTGATCTCGCCCTGCAGCACGGACAACACGATGCGGAGCTTCTTCTCCGCGGGGATCGTGGGGGGACGACTCATGACATTCAGACCTTTCAGCTGGGGCGTTGCATCAGCAACTAACTACCCCTGCCAAACATTCTGACGCGCGACAGAGCACCTCCGCGGCTCCGCCCTCGGCTTCCGGAACCTCACCAACTACATCGCCCGATCCCTGCTCGAGGCCGGAGGCTTTAGACCGTTGCTACACCCCCAAATGCGATGAGCCGCTTTACTGTTAACCGCGCAGGGCTTAGTTTGAGCTATGCCCGAGTTCCAGTTTCGCGATACCCCTATGTCGGACACGGCCATGTTGATGCCAGCGTTGAACGATCTCCTGCATTCCGATGCGCAGAGCGCTTCCCCGGAGGAGGCTGCCGTTTGGTTGATCGAGCAGCTCGACGATGAGTCGATGCAACTTACCGGCCAGCACCTCTTCGACTTCGACCTCTGGTTCTTTTCTCATTCGCCCTTGGAGTTGGGGGAGGCGCGGCGTAATGACGGCATTGGTGCTGTCTCGCGGGGGGTGAGTCTGGTGCGGTCTCGAGTCGACCGGCTGAACGCTATTGGATCACCAAGCGGACAGGTCGCGCGGGGCCTCTGGGTTCCATGGGAGATCGAGTATCGGTACGAAACCATTTATCAGTCGGAGTTCCCATGGGGAATAAGTTTTGTTATGCAGGGCGCCTTCCTCGGGAACCCCTTGGCAGGCGACAGGGGGCCCTGGAAGAACAAGCGCCCCAAGTTTCCGACTGCTGGCTGAATCGCCGACTCTTGAGCCCGGCTCTTGCGTTGCCTCAGGCTTCGTCGATACAGTTCGGGCAAACTAGAGGAGGTCATCGTGGGCATGTTCTGGACAGGTATCGGTCTGCTGGTCGTTGCTCTCCTAATCGTGGTAGTTGGAGTTAACATCGGAATGCAGGCTGCTGGGCCCGTCTACTTCCTTGGCCTTCTCTGCGCTGGTTTCGGCACGCTTTGGGTGATCCGCGGTCTTCTGTATCACCGGCGCTGAAGTTAGCGCCAGCGCAAGGGGCGATTCTCGGCCTGAGGTTTGGTCTTGATCTTGTGGGGGAAATTTCGGGAGCCCTAGGGCGTGTCTCCTAAGCGTTTGAGCCAGAGTGTGATGGCTCGCAGGACCGCGCCGCCGCGGTAGGTGAGCGCGAGTTTGTCGTATCTGGTGGCGAGCCCACGCCATTGCTTGTCTTCGTTGAAGCCGCGTTCGACAACGTTGCGACCCTTGTAGTCCTCGACGTCGTAGCTGACTGGTCGCCCGCCACGGGAGCCGCGACGCTGCCGGTGTCCCTGCTGGTCGGAGGGCTCGGGGATCACGGCGACGATCCCGCGTTCGCGCAGGCGGGTGCGGATGGCACGCGAGGAATACGCCTTGTCGCCGCGGACGCGGTCCGGTCTCGAGCGGGGCCTGCCCGGGCCACGCCGGCCAACTTTGAGGTGGTCCATGAGCACGGGGAACATCGGGGCATCGCCGGCCTGCCCGGGGCCGACCAGCACGACCAGCGGTAGCCCGCGGCCGTCGACGAGGTGGTGGATCTTCGTGCTCAACCCTCCGCGTGACCTGCCAATCGCGTGGTCAGGCGGCTCCTCCCGCAAATTCTTGTAACTCGATAGAGCCCCCTGTGTCGCGCGGGAGGTTCGTTGCGTGCTGATGCGCACGGTTGATGGTGGAGTCCACGCTGACGGCCCATTCGATCTCGCCCGCTGCGTCCGCGTCAGCGAGGATCTCGGCGTAGATACGATCCCAAGTGCCGTCTCCGCTGAACCGGCGATGACGCTTCCACGCGGTCTGCCACGGCCCGAACTCGGCGGGCAGATCACGCCACGGCGAACCCGTCCGATACCGCCACACGATCCCCTCCAGCACCCGACGATGCTCCTGAAACGGTCGCCCGCCCTTGCGGGAAGCGATCGGCATCAAAGGCTCGATCCGAGCCCAAGCAGAATCCGACAAAGTACGAGTACGCGTCACGCTCCCAGCCTGCCGCAACATCCCGCAGAGGTTACGAGACACGCCCTAGTCCTCGTAGCTCAGGGGGTGCTGTGCCCAGCGATTGACGGTGCTCAAGCCGACCCCAAGTAGGCGGGCGACCTCCCGCTGTGTGAAGACGTCTTTGGTGAGCGCGTACTCCACGACGATGCGCTCCCAGTTCGCGTAGTCCTTTCGGAAGCTGCCCATGCCAGCGAGCGTGCGGCGGATCGCGTCGCTGACGGTCGCGTTGTACTCGGCCCATACTTCGGGAACATCGATTTGCACCGCGCGATCGAAGGCGTCCTCGAACTTGTGCGCGGCCGTGTGGCTTCCGATGAGTCGGAGTTGCTCGCCTAGGTCCACGAGTCGCTTCCCCAGCTCATGGAAGTTCACGTCGTCGACCTGCCGGGCTCCTGCCGTAGGTTCGGTCGCCTTCGGATCGGGCTCTATGGTCATGGCCCAAGGGTAGACCCGAAGTTCGACGCTGGACACGCGTTCGCGAACACGAACTGTTGATGTTCGCGAACATGAACAAAGCATGTAGTCTGCGTACATGTTCGCGAACGAAAACATTACCTCGCCCCGGGTGGGTGAGCTCTGGGATCGCTATCGCGTCGTCGTGTTCTCGAAGATCGCGCCAGGAACGCAGCGTGCTTACTCGTACGCCTGGCGCCTTCGGGTCGCCCCATGGTTCGCGGAGCGCCCGATCAACTCGCTGACGACTCTTGACGTGGAAGAGGCGTTCGCCTCGTGGACGGGGTCAGAGTCCACGCGAGCGGATGCGCTCGGGGCACTGTCCGCGCTGTGCCGGGTCGCGGTGAAGGGCGGTCTGATTCCGTCGAATCCGTGCGTGGGGATCGATCGGCGTCGGGGCCAGGCTCCCGACGTTGCGGCGCGCGCCCTGACGATTCCGGAGTACGGGCGGTTGCTCGATGTACTCCCGGCGTCGGGCCCGTACCGGCGGTTCGTTCTCGCAATGGTCTTTACCGGCTGTCGGCTGGGCGAGGTTGCGGGCCTCCGGGTCGGTGATGTCGATTGGGCTGAACGCACGATCAAGGTCAGTCGCACGGCGTCACCCGAGTTTCAGGGTGAGCTGGTGGTCGGGCCGACGAAGGGGCGGCGAAGGCGGAGCGTGCCGGTGGTCGATGATCTGGTGCCGATTCTGCGCGAGGCATCAGAAGGCAAGGGCGAGCACGACTATCTCTTCACGGGGCCGCGCGGGGGCTTCATCAGCTCGAAGAATCTCAGCCGCGCGCTCGGCTGGCACTCGATCCGCGATCGGGTCAAGACGTTCGGCCCGGGCGAGCCTGCGCTGCATTGGCATGACCTGCGGCACACGGCGGCGGTGTTCTTATTCGAGGCGGGGTTACCCGCGCCGGACGTGCAGGCGATCCTCGGGCACTCGTCGCTGCTCGTGACGCAACTCTACGCGGATACGCGGCGCCTCGCTGCGCAGCGCGCTGTTCCGGCGCTGTCGCGGTTCCTGGGCTCCCAGTCGAGAGGTCAACTTGGAGGGGGTGAGTCTGCGGCAAGTTCCGCCTCTGGCCTGGTGATTTAGTGGTGGCTCCGACGGGCGTCGATCCCGTGACCTCACGATTTTCAGTCGTGCGCTCTACCAACTGAGCTACAGAGCCGTAGGGCGTTGCCGCCCACGGGGCTTTCGCCCCGGACGGAACGAGCCCCCTCCGAGGAGCGGGCTCGTCGCCGTGGCGACCCTGACGGGACTTGAACCCGCGACCTCCGCCGTGACAGGGCGGCACGCTAACCAACTGCGCTACAGGGCCATGCGTATTGAATTGTAGTGCTGCGGTCTGGTGACCCCAACGGGATTCGAACCCGTGCTGCCGCCGTGAAAGGGCGGTGTCCTAGGCCACTAAACGATGGGGCCGAAGCGGCGCGAGCCGTACAGCAACCGAGGCACGAGCATACCCGCCATCCGCGCGAAACGCCAAACCGGCCGGGATGCACCGCTGGGGCCGGTTCCGCGACCGTCCGGGCCGCCTCCCACGTCGGCGCGAGGCTCCGGGTTACGGTGCCCGGAACGACGGGATTGCGCGGTTCGCACACTCCCCTGTTCGGGTGCCTCGCGCTGGCGAGCATCCGTTGTTACTGTTGATGATGGTGCGCGTGTGAATGTTGCGACATAACGCGCGAACGCCGGATGGGAATCTTGCCATGCGCGAGAACACACGCTGGGGGAGCGGAATGAGCCGGAGCACGACGACGAGCGCCGCCGCGCCTCGTCGAGCCCGGTGGACGGCTCTCGTCGCCGGCGTCGCAGCCGCGCTCCTTCTCGTCACGACGGGCGTCACGGCGACGGAGCGCCCCGCGTTCGCCGTCACCTACCCGTCGTGGGACGACGTGCTCGACGCTCGCAAGAACGTCTCGGGCGCGAAGGCGAAGGCCGATGAGATCCGCGCTCTGATCCAGCAGCTCGCCGACGCCTCCGCGGCCGCGCAGGCCGAGGCCCAGCGCCTGGGCACCCTCTTCGAGGAGGCCCAGCTCGCGTTCGACGAGGCCTCCTTCCAGGCCGATGAACTGCAGCGGAAGTCCGACGAGGCAGCCGCCAAGGCCGAGGAGTCGCGCTTGCGCGCCGGCCAGTTCGTCGCCGAACTCTCGCGCGCCGGCGGCGCCGACCTCTCCGCGTCGCTCTTCACGAACCCCGACCAGGCGGAGAGCCTGCTGTCGCGCCTCGGCTATGCGAGCAAGATCTCCGAGCAGGCCGAGGGCATCTACGATGCCGCGATGCGCGACCAGCAGACCGCGCAGTCGTTCGCCGATCAGGCCGTCGTCGCCAAGCAGAAGCGCGAGGAGCTCCGTATCGCCGCCGAAGCCGCCTTCCAGCAGGCGCAGGAGGCCGCTGCGGCGGCCGCCGCAGCGGTCGCCGCCGAGGAGGAGAACAAGCGCCGCCTCGAGGTTCAGATCCAGGTCCTCGAGGAGGACCTCGTCATCACCGAGGCGGAGTATCAGGAGGGTGAGCGCAAGCGCAAGGAGGAGGAGGCCCGCCGGAAGGCTGCCGAGGAGGCTCGCCTGCGCGAGGAGCGCCGCCGCGCCGCCGAGGCCGCCGCTGCCGCCGAGGCCGCCGCTGCCGCGGAGGCCGCTGCCCGCGCGGCTCAGAACGCCGGCAGTAGCTCTGGTGGTGGTGGTGGTGGCGGTGGTGGTGGTGGAGCCCCCGCCGCGAGCGGCTGGGCTCAGCCCGCCTACGGCTGGATCTCCTCCCACTACGGATACCGCATCCACCCCGTCTACGGGACGTACCGCCTGCACACCGGGACCGACGTCGCGGCCAGCTGCGGCCAGCCCATCGCCGCCGCCGCGGGAGGCACAGTGACCTACGCGGGATGGAACGGCACCTACGGCAACTTCGTGATGATCAATCACGGCAACGGACTGACGACCGGCTACGCGCACATCTCCAACGGCGGGATCCGTGTCGACTTCGGCCAGAGCGTCTCGGCCGGGCAGACTATCGCTCTCGTCGGCACGACCGGCGCGTCCAACGGCTGCCACCTGCACTTCGAGGTCCGGACGAACGGCAACGCGATCGACCCTGCGCCCTTCATGGCGGCCAGAGGTGTCTATCTTGGCTAGGCGGCGCTGATGCGGCGCCCCGAGCGCCAGGCCATCGGAGCCGCCGCTCTCGCGGCGGTTCTGACGCTTGGGCTCGGGGTCACCCCGTCGCACGCGGCCCCCACCGATGCCCCGTCGTGGGACGAGGTGCAGAATGCCCGTGGTGATGTCGCCGCGACGGAAGCAGCGATCGAGCGCATCGCCGACGTCGTGCGGCAGCTGGAGGCCGACTACGCAGTCGCCGCCCGCGCGGCCCAGCAGTCGGCAGAGGACTACGCCCTCGCGATCGTCGATCTCGACGACGCCGCGTTGACGCTCGCCTCGCTCGAGCGGCGTGGGGCGGCGGCCGGCGCCCGAGCCGAAGAGTCCGCGCAGCGCGTCGGCATTCTCGCGACGCAGCTCCTCAGGGCCGGGCACGGCGACATCACCGCGAGTCTCCTCGTGGGCGGCGACGTCGACGGTCTGCTCTACCGCCTGGGCTCCATGACTAAGCTCGGCGAGCACTCCGCCTCGCTCATGGCCCTCGCGACGCACGACCAGAACACGGCTGCTTCCCTCGCAGAGCAGGCGGATGTCGCCCGCGGCGTCCTCGAGGCCCGTTCCGTGGACGCGCAGACCGCCTTCGATCGCGCGGTCGAGCTCGTCGCCGTAGCCGAGCAGCGCGTGACCGAGCAGACCGCCGCCATGGACGAGATGTCGCAGCAGCTCTCCGTGCTCACGGGTCGCTCGGCTGAGGTCGCGCGCGCCTACCTCGAGGCGATCGCGGCCGAGGAGAGTGCCGAATCGACAGTCGGCTCGACTACCGAGCCGAGACTGGACCCGGCGGCCGACCCGACCACGGAGCCGCAACTCGACGCCCCCCCTGCGCCCGAGGAGCCGGCCCCGCTCGAGCCGAGCGCGCCGTCACCGTCGCCGTCGGTGACGCGACCGGGCTTTGCTGTTCCGACGACGTCTCCGTCGCCGGAGCCGGCCGATCCGGCTCCCGCGCCGGTGTACGCGACGCCCAACGCAGCGGCGGTCTCGGCGGCGATCGCCTTCGCGAGGCAGCAACTGGGCGAGCCCTATGCTTTCGGCGGCCGCGGCCCTGACTCGTGGGACTGCTCCGGCCTCACGATGCAGTCCTACGCCGCGGCGGGGGTCTCCATCGGCGGCCACGGAGCGACGATGCAGTATCGGCACGCCGAGAGCAGCGGCAGGCTCGTGCCATACTCGCTGCGCCAGGCGGGCGATCTGATCTTCTACTCCGCGGGCGGCTCAACCTCCGGCTCGAAGTACCACGTCGCGCTCTACATCGGCGGCAACCGCATGATCGAGGCACCCTCGCCGGGCAAGACGGTTCGTGAGTGGCCCGTGTACACCTATGACCTCGTGCCGTACGTCGCTCGCCCCACGGGGTAGGGGCGTTCCGCGCGTCGGGGGTCGTCGCTAGGCTCCGGGCATGCCGACCGACGCCGCTCCGCTGCAGTGGATGCTCGACACCGACCCGGCGCTGCGCTGGCAGGTCGAGCGCGACCTGGGAGGCGAGCCGCCCGCAGTGTGGGAGGCGAGCCGCGCGCGCATCGCAGCCGAGGGCATGGGGGCGGCGCTGCTCGCCCATCAGGATGACGATGGCCAGTGGGCGGGGGGCGCTTACTTCCCCGCCGACTTCGACGTCGAGGGCCCCGAGGCGGCGGACGGCGCGGGCCAGCCGTGGACGGCGACGACGTGGACGCTGTCGACGCTCCGCGACTGGGGCCTCGACCCCTCCGCGCTCGCCGGGACGGCCGACAAGCTCGCCACGAGCGCACGATGGGAGTACGACGACCTGCCCTACTGGGGCGGCGAGGTCGACGCGTGCATCAACGGCTGGACCCTCGCGAACGGCGCCTGGCTCGGCGTCGACATGGCGGCGCTCGCCGACTGGTTCGCCGAGCACGAGATGGCCGAGGGCGGCTGGAACTGCGACTGGGTCGAGGGCTCGACGCGCGCCTCCGTGCACTCGACCCTCAATGCCCTCACGGGCATCCTCGACTGGGAGCGGCGCACGGGCGACGCGCGCCTGCGCGACGCGCGCCACCGCGCCGAGGAGTACCTGCTGCGCCGCCGCATCCTGTTCCGCGAGTCGACGGGCGAACTGCTGGGCGACTGGGTGACGCGCATCGCGTACCCGTTCCGCTGGAGGCACACGGCGTTCCGCGCGCTGGACTACTTCCGAGCCGCATCGCTCCACGACGGGACCCCTCCCGACCCCCGGCTCGCCGAGGCGGTGGCGACGGTGCGGGAGGCGCGGCAGTCCGATGGCACGTGGCTGCAGGAGCGCCGCTACCCGGGCCGCGTGTGGTTCGAGCTCGACGTGCCGGTGGGCGAGCGCTCGCCGTGGCTGACGTTCCTCGGCACGCGGGCGCTCGCGTGGTGGGACGGATGAGCCGCGGTCTGGATCCCTCGCTCGCTCAGCGGCTCGTGGACCAGGTCGGCGCCTCCATCGCGCACAACGTCAATCTGATGGACGCCGACGGGCTCATCATCGGGTCGCGCGACCCGGATCGGGTGGGAACGCCGCACGAGGGCGCGGCGCGCGCGGCGACCAGCCGCCGGCCGGTGCGAATCTCCTCGGCGGAGGCGACGGAGTTCGTCCGACCGGGCGTCAACCTGCCGCTCGTGGTCGACGGGGACGTACTGGGCGTCGTCGGTGTCACGGGGGATCCGGACGAGGTGGGCGAGCTCGCGTCCCTCGTGCTCCTTTCGCTCAGGCTCATCCTGGACGTCGAGCAGGAGCAGGATGCGCGCGCCGCGCGCGACGGTCAGGCACGAGAGCTCCTGGCCGCCCTCGCGGCTGGGCCCGTCGAGGCCGAGCTGCTGAGGGCGAGATCGGTCGCGGCCGGGGCGGCGCTTGAGCCGCCGTACCGGGTCATGGCGCTGTTCGAGCCCCCGGCCGCGCCGCGGTCGGGGATCGACGGCAGCCCCGCGCGGCGGGCTCCCGCTCCGCCGGTGGCCGCGGCTCGACTCCAGCGCGCCGCGCGCGCCGACCCGGGGTGCATCGCCGTCGTCGAGCACGACGCTCTCTGGGTGCTGCAGGGTGGGGCCGATTCCGGTGCAGGCGAACGGCTCCGGCGGCGTGCGGCCGAGCTCGACGCCGCGGTCCTCGACTCGGGCATCGTGCGCGAGCCGGAGGGGTTCGCGGGCGCGGTGCGTCGGGTCCGGCTTCTCCTCGCGGTGCCTGCGCTCGTCCCGTCGGCAGGCGGAGAGCTCCGCGACCTCGAGGCGGAGTCGCTGGTCGCAGCGATCTCGCCCGCGGAGCGGCGATCCCTCGCCGCTCGCGTGATCGCCCCGCTGGGTCGCCTCGAGCGGGCGACCGCGCGAGCGCTGGTCGAGGCCGGCGGATCCCTCTCCCTGACGGCCGCCGAGCTCGGACTGCACCGGAACTCGCTCGCGGCGAGGGTCGCGGCGCTCGCCCGCGCGACCGGTCGAGACCCGCGAGCTCCCGCGGAGCTCCGACGGCTCGCTCTCGGTCTGCTGGCCGCGCGGGCGACCGCAGCCGAGGAGTTCCCCGGCTGAGCCGTTCGTCCGTTACTGGGCTTCTTGCACAGTCACGACGCCCATAAGTAGATCAGGTATGTGCAGGACGCACGATGACGCACCGGACGGGCGTCCGTAGCGTTCGGGTGTGCTCACATCGTGGTCGGCCGTCCCCCTCCGGGTGCTCATCGCGCCCGACTCCTTCAAGGGCAGTCTCGACGCGGGAGCGGCCGCCACGGCGATCGCACGCGGCCTCCTCGAGGCGCTCGGACCACGGGTGCGCATCGCATCGCTCCCGATGGCCGATGGCGGCGAGGGGACTCTGGATGCTCTGCTCGCGGTGGCGGGCGCGCAGGAGCGCACCGTCCTGACGAGCGACGCGCTCGGCCGCCCGCGCCAGGCGCGATTCGGGCTGCTCCTCGACGGACGCGCGGTCATCGAGGCGGCCGAGGCGATCGGACTCCCCCTCGTCACGGACGTGCCCCTCCGCCCGCTCACCGCCGACAGCGGCGGCGCGGCACCGCTCGTGATCGACGCGCTCGACTCGGGCGTGGCGTCCATCCTGCTCACCGTCGGCGGGTCGGCGACGACCGACGGCGGCGCGGGGCTGCTGCGCGGGCTCGGCGTCCGGTTCCTGGACGAAGCCGGCGACGACATCCCCCTCGGAGGAGTAGGGCTCGAGAGACTCGATCGCATCGATCTTCGCGGCCTCGACCCCCGAGCCGCCCGGGCGCACTGGCGAATCGCGTGCGATGTAGACAATCCACTCACGGGGAGCACGGGGGCCGCAGCCGTGTTCGGCCCGCAGAAGGGTGCGGATGCGAGCGACATCGCCCGACTCGACGCGGGGCTCGCGCGACTCGCGGCGGCTCTCGAGTCCGCCACCGGCGTCTCCGTGGCGGGGATGCCCGGGGCTGGTGCAGCGGGAGGCATCCCCGCATCGCTCCACGCCGTTCTCGGTGCCGAGCTCGTGCCCGGCGCGGAGCTCGTCGCCGACGCCCTCGGACTCGCTTCGGCGATCGCCGACGCCGACCTCGTGATCACCGGCGAGGGCTCCCTAGATGCGCAGTCGCTCCGTGGCAAGGTCCCCGCCACCGTCGCCTCGAGCGCCTCGCGCGCAGGAGTGCCCGTCGTGGTCATCGCGGGCGCCGTGGACCTGAGCGCCGACGAGCTCGTCCGCGCCGGGATCGCCGTCGCTATCTCGCTGGCCGACGGCCCCGCGACGGTGGAGTCGCTCATCGATCGAGCTCCTGATCTGCTCGCCGCCGCCGCGCGCCGCGTCGGCGCACTCATCGACCTGGGCGGTGCGCTCGTGCACCGTTCGACCCCCGGCACCGGCGACGACGCCGGCGTCACCGACCGAACTCTCGAAGGAGAATGTTCATGATCGACGTCCTCATCCTCGTCGTGCTCATCGCAGCGATCGTCGTCGCGACCGCACGATTCCGGCTCCATCCGTTCCTCGCGCTGCTGGCCGCCGCGTTCATCGGCGCCTTCGCCCTCCGTCTCGCCCCGCTCGACGTCGTCCCGACGATCACCGAGGCATTCGGTCGTACGCTCGGCAACATCGGGATCGTGATCCTCTTCGGCACGATCATCGGGGTGATCCTCGAGCGCACCGGCGCGGCCCTCTCCATGGCCGAGGCGATCATCCGAGTGATCGGTCACCGCTTCCCCGGCCTGACGATGACGATCATCGGCTACATCGTCTCGATCCCGGTCTTCTGCGACTCCGGATTCGTCATTCTGAACTCGCTCAAGAAGGCGGTGACGATCCGCGCGGCAGCCAACCCGGTCGTCATGACGATCGCCCTCATGACCGGGCTGTACTCGACGCACGTCTTCGTTCCGCCGACTCCCGGGCCGATCGCCGCCGCCGAGAATTACGACGTCGTCGACCATCTCGGGCTCATCATCGGACTCGGCCTCATCGTGGCGGCCGTGTCCGCCGCCGCGGGTCTCGCCTTCGCACAGCTCTACCGGAACCGCGATCTTCCCCTGCTGCCGGAGGAGTCGGAGGATGCCGTCGCCGCGAACGCGTCGTGGGAGGAGCTGCGCGCGTCCTACGGACGTCTGCCGAGCGCCTTCGTGGCCTTCCTGCCGATCCTCCTCCCGATCGTGCTCATCGCGATCGGGTCGGTCGCGGCGCTGCCGACGACGCCGTTCGGCGAGGAGTCCGTGCTCACCGTCGCACTCCGCCTCCTCGGCACGCCCGCGGTCGCGCTCGCGATCGGCGTGATCGTCGCCGCTCTCACCCTCGGCGGCTCACGGGGTGAGAAGGACGGTTTCGCCGACCGCGTCGCAGAGGGAATCCGGGTGTCGGCCCCCATCCTGCTCATCACGGCGGCGGGCGCGAGCTTCGGCGCCGTGCTCGCGGCCTCCACGCTCGACGACGTCCTCGGCGAGACCCTTGCCGGGCTGGGGCTCGGGATCGCCGTGCCCTTCCTCGTCGCAGCCGCCCTCAAGTCGGCGCAGGGCTCCTCGACGGTCGCCCTCGTAACGACATCGACGCTGCTGTACCCGCTGCTGCCCTCGCTCGGCCTCGACAGCACGATCGGCGCCGTCCTCGCGGTGCTGGCGACGGGCGCGGGCGCGATGGTGGTCTCGCACGCCAACGACAGCTACTTCTGGGTCGTCTCGCAGTTCAGCCGACTCCCGGTCGCGACGGCGTACCGCACTCTCACGCCGGCGACGGCCGTCCAGGGAATCGCCGGCTTCATCGCCGTCTGGGTGCTCAGCCTGATCATGCTGTAGCGGCGCCCGGTTCGCCCGGCGACCGTGGGCTAGTGCGCGTGCGGCACGAAGGCGTCGATACCCGCCTGCACGACCGCCTCGGCCTCGGCCGCGTCGCCCCAGCCCTCGGTCTTGACCCACTTGCCGGGCTCGAGGTCCTTGTAGTGCTCGAAGAAGTGCTCGATCTCCTTGCGTGTCTGCTCCGGAACGTCCGCGAGGTCCTGGATGTGCGCCCAGCGCGGGTCCTTCGCGGGGACGCAGATCACTTTCGCGTCGCTGCCGCCGTCGTCGGTCATCTTGAACACGCCGACCGGGCGCACCTGCACGCCGACGCCGGGGAAGACCGGGAACTCGAGAAGCACGAGCGCGTCGACCGGGTCGCCGTCGAGGCCGAGCGTGTTCTCGAAGAAGCCGTAGTCGGTCGGGTAGACGAACGCGGTGAAGAGCACGCGGTCGAGGAAGACGCGGCCGGTCTCATGGTCGAACTCGTACTTGTTGCGGCTGCCCTTGGGCACCTCGATGGTCACGGGGTAGGCGCTCATGAACGCTCCTGACTTCAGGGGGGAAGATGACGGCCTCGGCGCGGCCTGAGGCGGCTCTAACCTTAGTGGATGCCCCCCGAGCGGCCCGCAGAGAGCCCCAGGCGCCCGCGCCTGACACCCGCGATCGCCGACGCGCGCCGCGCCGTGCGCGAGCACCTCGCCGACCTGGCGGCAGGCGACCTGCTGCTCGTCGCCCTCAGCGGCGGGCCCGACTCCCTCGCGCTCGCCGCAGCCGCCGCGTTCGAGGCGCCGCGGGCCGGGCTGCGCGCCGGCGCGGTGATCGTCGACCACGGCCTGCAGCCGGGCTCGGCGGAGGTGGCCGAGCGGGCGGCGGAGTCCGCGCGCGACCTGGGGCTCGACCCGGTGCTCGTGCGACGCGTCGACGTCGGGGCGATGGGCGGCCCCGAGGCGGCGGCGCGCGCGGCCCGCTACGGTGCGCTCGACGCGGCGGCGACCGAGCTCGACGCATCGGCCGTGCTGCTCGGGCACACGATGGACGACCAGGCGGAGACCGTGCTGCTCGGCCTCGCGCGCGGCAGCGGCACGGCGAGCGTCGCGGGAATGGCCGCGCGTGCTGGCCTCTACCGGCGGCCTCTGCTCGGGCTGCGCCGATCGGTGCTCGCGCAGGCGTGCGCCGACGCGCGGCTTCAGCCGTGGCACGACCCTCACAACGACGAGGAGAGGTTCGCGCGCGTGCGGGTGCGGCACAGCATCCTGCCGATGCTCGAGAAGGAGCTCGATGCGGGCGCGACGGAGGCGCTCGCCCGCACCGCGGAGATCGCGCGGGAGGACGCCGAGGCGCTCGACCAGATGGTCGACGAGGTCGCCGAGGAGCTCGTCGAGCTCGAGGAGGGCGGGTGCTCGCTGCCCGCGGCCTGGCTCGCGGCGAACCCCGCCGCGCTGGGGAACCGGATGATCCGGCTCGTCGCCCGAGGCGAGTTCGGCGTCGCGCTCAGCCGCGCGCAGACGCTCGAGGTCGCGCGCCTGGCCACCGACTGGCACGGGCAGAAAGCTGTGCACCTGCCCGGCATTAGGGTGGAACGCACCGCGGGCCGGATCGTCTTCACGCTGGCGCCCGAGCCCGCGTCTTCGCCCGCCGAGAGCTGACATGCGACTGGGAGACCGATGGACGTCGAGGACATCCGCGCCGATCTGACCGAGGTGCTCATCACCGAGGAGGAGATCCACGCCAAGCTCGCCGAGCTCGCGCGGAGGGTCGAGGCCGACTACGCGGACACGACGCCCCTGCTCGTCGGCGTGCTCAAAGGCGCCGTGATGGTCATGGCCGACTTCGCGCGCGAGCTGCGGATCCACATCGATATGGACTGGATGGCCGTCTCCAGCTACGGCGCAGGCACCGAGTCGAGCGGCGTCGTCCGCATCCTCAAGGATCTCGACACCGACATCGCCGGCCGCGACGTGCTTATCGTGGAAGACATCATCGACTCCGGGCTCACGCTGTCGTGGCTGCTGCAGAACCTGCGGTCCCGCGGCGCGAAGAGCGTGAAGATCCTCGCCCTGCTGCGCAAGCCCGAGTCGATCAAGGTCGATGTCGACGTCGCGTACGTCGGCTTCGACATCCCGCCCGCGTTCGTGGTGGGCTACGGTCTCGACTTCGCCGAGCGCTACCGCAACCTGCGGGCGATCGGCGTTCTCGCGCCGCACGTCTACGAGTAGTCGCGCGCGTCTGCGCCGACCGCGAACAGATCAGCACCCCCCAAGAGGCGCCCGATAGCGTTAACCGTTCCGCTCGGATCCCGAGTCACCGGACGAACGCTCGCAGAAAGGTGCGGCTCGCCTCATGGCCCGCAAGAAGTTCGATGCCAAGCGCATCGTCAAAGGCCCCTTCCTCTACATCGTCGCGGGCGCCATCGCGCTCTGGATCGGCTTCGCTCTCCTGAGCGGTGGTGGGTTCCGCACCATCACGACCCAGGAGGGCCTCGAGCTCCTCGAGGGCGGGACGGTCGAGAAGGTGACGATCATCGACGGCGAGCAGCGCGTCGATCTCGAGCTGAGCGAGCCGGTCGGCGACAGTGGCGACCGCGTGCAGTTCCAGTACGTCACACCTCGAGGCGAGGCGATCGTCGACGCGATCGACGACGCGAACGTCGACGAGTTCGACGACCAGGTGCCGCAGACCAACTGGTTCGTGAGCCTGCTCGGTCTGCTGATCCCCTTCCTCATCATCGGCGTCATCTTCTGGTTCCTGCTGTCGAACCTGCAGGGCGGCGGCAGCCGCGTCATGCAGTTCGGCAAGTCGCGCGCAAAGCTCGTCAGCAAGGAGAGCCCGCAGGTGACGTTCGACGACGTCGCAGGCGCGGAGGAGGCGATCGAGGAGCTCCACGAGATCAAGGACTTCCTGAAGGACCCGACGCGCTTCCTCGCCGTCGGCGCCCGCATCCCCAAGGGCGTGCTGCTGTACGGCCCTCCCGGAACGGGCAAGACGCTCCTCGCGCGCGCCGTCGCGGGCGAGGCGGGCGTGCCGTTCTACTCGATCTCCGGCTCCGACTTCGTCGAGATGTTCGTCGGCGTCGGCGCCAGCCGCGTGCGCGACCTGTTCAAGGAGGCGAAGGAGAACGCGCCCGCGATCATCTTCGTCGACGAGATCGACGCCGTCGGCCGCCACCGCGGCGCCGGCATGGGCGGCGGCCATGATGAGCGCGAGCAGACGCTCAACCAGATGCTCGTCGAGATGGACGGCTTCGACCCCAAGACCAACGTCATCATGATCGCCGCGACCAACCGCCCTGACATCCTCGACCCGGCGCTCCTGCGCCCCGGCCGCTTCGACCGGCAGATCCAGGTCGACGCGCCCGACCACAAGGGCCGCAAGAAGATCCTCGAGGTGCACGCCAAGGGCAAGCCCATGGCGCCCGACGTCGACCTCGAGGTGCTTGCACGGAAGACGCCGGGCTTCACCGGCGCCGACCTCGCGAACGTGCTCAACGAGGCCGCGCTGCTCACGGCGCGCACCGGCGGGGAGATCATCACCGACCGCAACCTCGACGAGGCCGTCGACCGCGTCATGGCCGGGCCGCAGCGCCGCAGCCGCGTCATGCGCGACCACGAGAAGCTCATCACCGCCTACCACGAGGGCGGCCACGCGCTCGCGGCCGCCGCGATGCGCCACACCGACCCCGTCACGAAGGTCACGATCCTGCCGCGCGGGCGGGCCCTCGGCTACACGATGGTGCTGCCGCTCGACGACAAGTACTCCATCACGCGCAACGAGCTGCTCGACCAGCTCGCCTACGCGATGGGCGGCCGCGTCGCGGAGGAGATCGTCTTCCACGACCCGACCACGGGCGCGAGCAACGACATCGAGAAGGCGACGAGCATCGCCCGCAAGATGGTCACCGAGTACGGCATGAGCGCCGAGATCGGGTCGGTCAAGCTCGGCCAGTCGAGCGGCGAGGTCTTCCTCGGCCGCGATATGGGCCACCAGCGCGACTACTCCGAGCGGCTCGCCGATCGCGTCGACGCCGAGGTGCGCGCGCTCATCGACCAGGCCCACACCGAGGCCTGGCACGTCATCAACGAGAACCGCGCCGTGCTCGATCGTCTGGCGAGCGAGCTGCTCGAGAAGGAGACCCTCGACCACAACCAGCTCGCCGAGATCTTCGAGGGGCTCACGAAGCTGCCCGAGCGCCCACAGTGGCTCTCGAGCGACGAGCGTCCGCTGCCCGACCTGCCGCCCGTGCCGATGCCCGCGAAGGCGCCGATCGACCCCTCGGTCACCGACGGCGGCGTCGCGAGCGACCACTCGGCGCCCGCGAGCGTCGCGCGCAGCGAGGCCGACACGGGAACCGACCAGGCGAGCTGACGCGCATGGCGTCCATCGACATCCCCCGCATCGAGGCGGCGGTCGCCGAGATCCTCGCCGCCATCGGCGAGGACGTCGAGCGGCCAGGGCTCGCGACGACGCCTGAGCGCATCGCGCGCGCCTACTCCGACTTCTTCGCCGGCGTCGGCGTCGACCCCGTGCCCGAGCTTCAGGACGGCGCCGAGATGGCGACCGAGCCAGGCGAGCGGGGCGAGCTCGTCCTGCTGCGCGATATCGCGCTGCGGTCGATGTGCGAGCACCACCTGCTGCCGTTCACAGGCGTCGCGCACGTCGCGTACGTGCCGGCCGAGCGGATCATCGGGCTCGGGCGCATCCCGCGGCTCGTCGAGATCGTGTCGGCCCGCCCGCAGCTGCAGGAGCGACTCGGCGAGGACGTCGCCGACGCACTCGACCGCGCCATCGCCCCCGCCGGTGCTCTCGTCGTCATCGAGGCCCGGCACGGCTGCGTCGCCGCGCGCGGCGTGCGCTATGCGGAGTCGACGACCGTGACGGTCGCCTCGCGCGGCGCACTCGCCGACCCCGTGCAGCGCGCCGAGATCATGGCGCTCATCGGCCGGAGCCGCGCGTGACCACCGCGCCCGGGCACGTGCGGCCCGAGGTGTGGGGCGTGCTCAACGTCACGCCCGACTCGTTCAGCGACGGCGGGCGCTACCTCGAGCCCGAGGCCGCGGTCGCGCAGGCCCGCCGGCTCGTCGACGACGGCGCCGACGTCATCGACGTCGGGGGCGAGTCGACCCGGCCAGGAGCCGAGCCCGTGACCGCGATCGAGGAGACCTCGCGCGTGGTGCCGGTCGTGCGCGCGCTCGCCGGGGCGGGCATCCGCGTGTCGATCGACACGATGAACGCGTCGACCGCGCGCGCCGCCGTCGAGGCCGGCGCGTCGATCGTGAACGACGTGAGCGGCGGGCTCGAGGACGACGCGATGCTGGCCCTCGTCGCGGAGCTCGGCGTCGGCTACGTCGCGATGCACTGGCGCGGCCGCAGCGATCGATGGGATGCCGTGAGCGACTACGCCGACCCCCTCGCCGAGGTGCGCGACGAGCTGCGATCGCGCCGCGACGCCGCGCTCGCCGCAGGTCTAGCGCCGGAGCGCCTCTGGCTCGACCCCGGCATCGGCTTCGCCAAGCGCGCCGACGCCAACTGGGCGCTGCTGCGCGGACTGCCGGCGCTCGCCGAGCTGGGTCATCCGCTGCTCGTGGGGGCATCGCGGAAGCGGTTCCTCGGCGCGCTCCTGCCGGAGGGCGCCGGGGTCGAGGAGCGCGATCTGCCGACCGCCGTCGTGAGCGCGCTGTGCGCCGACGCCGGGGTCAGGGCAGTGCGCGTGCACGACGTCGCCGCGACGAGCCGCGCGCTCGACGTGTGGGCGTCGTGGCGCGGGGCGGGCGTCGGCATGGGCGTCGGCACCGACGTCGGCACGGACGTCGGCACCGGGAGGGGAGCCGCATGAGCGACCGGATCATCCTCGCCGGCCTGCGCGCGCAGGCCCACCACGGCGTCTACGAGTACGAGCGCCGCGACGGCCAGCCGTTCGTCATCGACGTCGTCGCCCACCTCGATCTCGCGCGCGCCGCCGGTACCGACGACGTGGCCGACACCGTGCACTACGGCGAGCTCGCCGTCGAGATCGTCGAATCCGTCGAGCGCGACCCCGTCGACCTCATCGAGACCGTCGCCGAGCGCGTCGCCGCCGTCGTGCTCGCCCACCGTGCGATCGAGCGCGTCGAGGTCACGGTGCATAAGCCCGAGGCGCCGATCCCGGTGCCGTTCGCCGACGTCGCCGTCGCGATCGACCGGAGTCGCGCATGACCGCCCTCGCCGTCATCGCCCTCGGCAGCAACCTCGGCGACCGCGAGGCCACGCTCATGAGCGCCGTGGGCGCGCTCGGCGCGCTGCCCGAGTCGAGCATCCGCGCCGTGTCGTCGTGGCACGGAACTGTCGCCCTCACCCTCGACGGCCCGGACCCGGACAGGCCCGAGTACCTCAACGGCGTCGCGCTGCTCGATACGGGCCTCGACCCGTTCCAGCTGCTCGACGGGCTGCGCGCGATCGAGAACCTGCACGGTCGCGAGCGCGCCCAGCGCTGGGGAGACCGCACCCTCGACCTCGACCTCGTCGCCTTCGGGGCGCTCGAGATCGACTCCGACCAGTTGCAGGTGCCGCACCCTCGGGCGCACGAGCGCGACTTCGTGCTCGCCCCGTGGCTCGAGGTGCAGCCGGATGCCGAGCTCGCCGGTCACGGACGCGTCGCTGACCTGCTGGCGGGCCTGCGACCGCAGCGCGAGGCCCCGGACGGCGACGCGGGAGCCTCCGCGTGAGCCGCTCGCGCCCCCTCCCGCTCGCGCTGCTCGCGCTCGTCGGATTCGCGCTCGCGTTCGGCATCGACATCGCGCTCGCCATGCGCGGTCAGCCGGTGCTCGTGCCACCGCCCTCGCTCGCGGTCGGGCTCGTGCTCATCGCCGGGCTGCTCGTCGCCCTCGCCTGGCCGGTGCGCCGCGCGGCCGCGGGAGCCACCCGCATCGACCCGTTCTACGCCACGCGCGTGGTCGTGCTCGCGAAGGCGAGCGCGCTCGCCGCGGCGCTCCTCTCGGGGGGCGGGGCGGGTATCCTCGTCTATCTGCTGTCTCGCGCGGTCGTGCCGATAGGCTCGACGCTGACCGCGGCGGGCACGCTCGTCGCGGCGGTGATCCTCCTGATCGCGGCGCTCGTGGCGGAGCACTTCTGCCGGCTCCCGCCCGACGACGACGAGAAGGAGGAGGCCGCCGCGGCCGCACCGTGAGCCGCGCGGTCGCCGACCACCCCGGGGGAGCCGACGCCGTGACCGACCAGCCGCAGACGCCGCCGCCCGCGCCCGCCGAGCAGTCCGCGCCCGCCTCGCGCTCGATCGAGCCGCCCGGCACCGACTGGCAGCGCGTCTCGCCGAAGTACATCGCCGTCGACATCGCCGGGTACGCCGTCTTCGGCACGATCATGACCGTCGCCGGGTTCATCCCCTTCTGGGTGAGCGGCTGGGCGCCATCGGCGCTGCTCGGCATCGCGCTCGGCGTGCTCTTCCTCGTCGTCATCGCCCTCACGCCGCGCCGAGTGCGCGCGATCGGGTACGCCCTCCGCGAGGACGACCTGCTCTTCCGCCGCGGAATCCTCTTCCAGCGCATCGTCGCCGTGCCTTACGGCCGCATGCAGCTCGTCGACATCACGCGCGGGCCCATCGCGCGGGCCGTGGGGCTCGCCGAGCTCAAATTCGTGACCGCGGCCGCATCGACGGGTGTGCTCATCCCGGGCCTCCCGCTCGCCGACGCCGAGCGCCTGCGCGACCACCTCGTCGCGGTCGCCGAGACCCGCCGGGCGGGCCTGTGACCGATTTCGCCGACGGCGAGTGGCACCGCCTGCACCGGGCGACGCCCCTCTTCCGCGGCGGGCTCGCGGTGCTCATCCTCGCGGGGCTCGTGCTCGGCAGCTTCCGAGATCGCGTCATCGACCTCTTCTTCGGCGACCGGGGGTTCGGCGACCCCGACGGCGACTTCGGGGGTGACCCGCTCGACTTCATCCTCCGCGAGAACCTCGTGCTCGCCGCATTCGGCGTCGCCCTGCTCGTCCTCCTGCTCGCCGTCGGCGGCTTCTACCTCTCCTGGCGCCTGCACACCTTCCGCATCACCGACGAGGTCGTTGAGGTCCGGTCGGGCATCCTCTTCCGCACCAACCGCAAGGGTCGACTCGACCGCATCCAGGGCATCAACATCGCCCGCCCGTTCATCCCGCGCCTGTTCGGTGCCGCGAAGCTCGAGATCTCCGTCGCGGGCAACGACGCGAACGTGCAGCTGTCGTACCTGCGATCGGCCGACGCGGATGCCCTCCGCCGCGAGATCCTGCTCCTCGCCTCCGGCGCGCGTCGGTCCGCGATCGCGGGCGACGCCGAGCAGTGGACCGAGCATCCCGGCCCGGGCGTCGGCGCGCTCCTGGAGGACCGCGCGCGCGAGTTCCTCGCCCCTGAGCTCGACCCGTCGCTCGCGCCGCCAGAGTCGGTGCTGCGCATGAACCCCGGCCGGCTGATCGGCTCGACGATCCTCACCGACGCGATGATCTTCCTCGTCATCGCCGGCATCGGACTCACGGTCGCGGTCGTCGTGACGGGCGACATCCTCCTGCTCATCGGCTTCCTGCCCGCCCTGCTCGGCGTCGGCGGGTTCCTCGTCTCGCGCATCGCGCGCTCGCTGCGCTACTCGATCGCGTCGACGCCCGACGGCGTGCGGGTCGGGTTCGGGCTGCTCTCGACCTCGAACGAGACGCTGCCGCCCGGGCGCATCCACTCGGTGCGCGTGAGCCAGCCGCTGCTGTGGCGGCCGTTCGGGTGGTGGCAGATCGCGGTCAACCGCGCATCCCGCTCGTCGCAGCAGGGGGCTGCGGGCCAGCAGCAGACGACGATACTCCCGGTCGGCAACCTCGACGACGTGCGCACGGTGCTGCGCCTGCTGCTGCCCGACGTCGCGACCGACGACGCCCTGCCGCTCCTCGAGCGCGGGATGCTGTCGCCCGGGGGCGAGGACGGCTTCATCAACTCGCCGCGTCGCGCGCGGGCGCTGCGCTGGTTCTCGCAGCCGCGCAACGGATTCGCGCTCACCGACGCCGGAATCCTGCTGCGCACGGGCGCGATCTGGCGCGCACTCACGATCGTGCCCTTCCCACGCATGCAGAGCGTGAGCGTGCGCCAGGGCCCTGTGCTGCGGCCGATGCGTCTCGCGGCCGTGCACGTGCACACCGTCTCGGGGCCCATCACGCCGGCGCTCGGGGCGCTCGACCGGGATGCCGCCCTCGCGCTGTTCGCGGAGGTCGCCGAGGCGTCGATCCGCACCGCGACCGCCGACACGACGCACCGCTGGCGCGCGAGCGCGGCCGGGAGCCGCGCATGACCACCCGCGACGGGCGCCTCGGCGTCGGCATCATCGGCGCCGGCCGCGTCGGCCCCGTCCTCGGCGCCGCCCTCGCCGGAGCCGGCCACGCCATCACCGGCATCTCGGCGAGCACCGACGACGAGCGCGAGCGCTCCGCGAGCATCCTCCCCGGAGTCCCCCACCTCGAGGTGCAGGCCATCATCGAGCGCAGCGAGCTCGTCATCCTTGCCGTTCCCGACGACCAGCTGCCCGGCCTCGTCTCCGGACTCGCGGCCCTCGGCGTGTGGCAGCCCGGCCAGCTCGTCATGCACACCTCGGCGCAGCACGGCGTGCGCGTGCTCGACCCCGCGCGGCCCGCGGGCATCATCCCGCTCGCCGTGCATCCCGCTCTCGCGTTCACCGGCACGTCGATCGACCTGGTCCGACTGCGCGAGGCCTGGTGCGCGGTGACGGCGCCGAGCCCGGTGCTGCCGATCGCGCAGGCCCTCGTCGTCGAGATGGGCGCCGAGCCGATCGTCATCTCGGAGGAGCACCGCGTCGCCTACGCCGACGCGATCCAGTCCGCGTCCGACTTCTCGACCGCGATCGTCGCTCAGGCGATGGGAGCCCTCCGCGACATCGGAGTCGACGAGCCGGGCCGCGTGCTCGGCGCCGTCGTGCGGTCGGCGGTCGAGAACGCGCTACGATCCGCGGCCGTCGATAGCATCGACCTCGCGGCGCTCGCCGATGCGGGGGCGGATGCTCCCGGCGAGGCCGATCCGCGCGACGACCACCCCGACGACCCCCTCGATTCCGGAGCCGCATGAGCCCCGCCCCGCCCCCCGTCGAGTCGACGATCGACGGCCTGCGCGCCCGGCTGGATGCCGAGCGCGCAGCGGGTCGAACCGTCGCGCTCGTGCCGACGATGGGGTCGCTCCACGAGGGGCACCTCGCGCTCGTCGACCGCGCGGCGGCGCTCGCAGACCTCGTCGTCGTGTCGATCTTCGTGAACCCGCTGCAGTTCGGGCCGGCGGAGGACTACGACCGGTACCCGCGCGA
Source organism: Microcella alkalica (assembly GCF_014137945.1). Taxonomy (GTDB): domain Bacteria; phylum Actinomycetota; class Actinomycetes; order Actinomycetales; family Microbacteriaceae; genus Microcella; species Microcella alkalica. Next base: position 8,342 of record NZ_JACGWX010000005.1, on the reverse strand, counting down.
CCTGACCGCCGACCTCGCCGCTCTGTCGGGGCGCGGGGTATCGGTCGTCTTCGCGCCGACCCTCGCCGAGATGTACCCGCGCGGCCCCATCAACACGCGCGTCTCGGCGGGGGCGGTCGGCGAGATCCTCGACGGAGCCTCCCGCCCCGGCCACTTCGACGGCATGCTCACGGTCGTCGCGAAGCTGCTGCTCATCGCGGGCCCCGACGTCGCCGTCTTCGGCGAGAAGGACGCCCAGCAGGTCTTCCTCGTGAATCGCATGGTCGCCGACCTCGACGTGCCGACGCGCATCGATGTCGTGTCGACCGTGCGCGCCTCGGACGGACTGGCGCTGTCGAGCCGCAACGCATACCTGTCGACGGAGCAGCGGGCGGCGGCGCTCGCGCTCCCGGGCGCGCTCGCGGCCGCGCGGGCCGCAGCCGAGGCCGGCGCCGCGCTGCCGGCCGCGCTCGAGGCGGCGCTCGCCGTGCTCGACGCCGCGCCGCTGCTCGAGCTCGACTACGTGGCCGTCGTCGACCCGGCCACGTTTCGGCCCGCCGAGCCCGACTTCACCGGAGTCGCCCGGGCGCTCGTCGCCGCGCGCATCGGCGCGACGCGGCTCATCGACACGCAGCTGCTGCACCTCGGCTGACGCGCGCGCCGGCGCGAGCATCCGCCGCCCGCAGACTCAGCGCCCCGTTGCCAAATGCAGGCATCCAGAGACGTGATCGCTTCGCATCGCCGAACTCTTCGACCCTGAAGCCCGCAGTGCCTGCATTTGGCAATGACCGCCCCTGCGGGGCCCTCCCGCGCCCGCCGGTAGGCTGAACTGCTGAACCGAGGAGCTTCATGACCGACACCACGCCCGCGCCCGACGCCGCTGAGCCGAGGGGCATAGAGCCCACGGTCGCCGAGATCGCCGAGCAGAAGCAGGTGCGTCTCGACAAGCGCGAGCGGATGCTCGCCGCCGGCATCGACGCGTACCCCGTCGGCCTGCCGATCACCGACACGATCCCGGCCGTCCGTGAGCGCCACCCCGACCTCGAGCCCGACACGGCCACGGGGGAGCGCGCGGCCCTCGCCGGCCGCGTCGTCTTCTCGCGCATCACGGGCAAGCTCTGCTTCGCGACGCTCCAGGCCGGCGATGGCAGCCGCATCCAGGTCATGGTGAGCCTCGCCGAGGTGGGCGACGACGAGCTCGCCCGATGGAAGGAGTTCGTCGACCTCGGCGACCACGTCTTCGTCGAGGGCGAGGTCATCACGAGCCGCCGCGGCGAGCTGAGCATCATGGTCAGCAGCTGGGCGATCGCGGCGAAGGCGATCCTGCCGCTGCCGAACCTGCACAACGAGCTCAACGAGGAGACCCGGGTCCGCCAGCGCTACCTCGACCTGATCGTGCGCGAGCAGGCGAGAAAGACCGTCCGCGCCCGGGCGCTCGCCGTGGCCAGCCTGCGGAGGACCTTCGCCGATCATGGCTACCTCGAGGTCGAGACGCCGATGCTGCAGACGATGCACGGCGGAGCATCCGCCCGTCCCTTCACAACGCATTCGAACGCCTTCGACACCGAGCTGTTCCTGCGCATCGCGCCCGAGCTGTTCCTCAAGCGCGCTGTCGTCGGCGGCATCGAGCGCGTGTTCGAGATCAACCGCAACTTCCGCAACGAGGGCGCCGACTCCACGCACAGCCCCGAGTTCGCGATGCTCGAGGCGTACCAGGCGTACGGCGACTACCACCAGATGGCCGACCTGACGCAGGAGATGATCCAGAGCGCGGCCGCCGCGATCTCGGGCTCGCACGTGGTCACGTGGGCTGACGGCACCGAGTACGACCTCGGCGGCGAGTGGGATCGCCTGAGCATGTACGACTCCCTCAGCGCCGCGGCGGGCGTCGAGATCACGCCCGAGACCCCCATGGCCGAGCTGAAGAGGCTCGCCGACGCGGTCGACATCGAGATCGACCACCCGCTGCCGGGCAAGTACGTCGAAGAGCTGTGGGAGCACTTCGTGAAAGGCGACCTCGTGCGGCCGACCTTCGTCATGGACTTCCCCGTCGACACGAGCCCGCTCGTGCGCGAGCACCGCAGCCTGCCGGGCCGCGTCGAGAAGTGGGATCTCTATGTGCGCGGCTTCGAGCTCGCGACCGCGTACTCCGAGCTGGTCGACCCCGTCATTCAGCGCGAGCGCTTTGTCGCGCAGGCGACCCTCGCCGCGGGCGGCGATCCCGAGGCCATGCGACTCGACGAGGCGTTCCTCACCGCTCTCGAGCACGGCATGCCCCCGAGCGGCGGCATGGGCATGGGAATCGATCGCCTGCTCATGGCGCTCACGGGTCTCGGCATCCGAGAGACCATCCTCTTCCCCCTCGTGAAGTAGACGACGCAGACGGAGACCGCGCGACCATGGCCGACAAGAACGAACTCCCCCTTCCCGGCGACGCCGAGAAGAAGAAGCGCGAGATCTCGTCGACGCGCCTCGCGATCTGGCTCATCGCCGGCGGCTTCGGCGCGTACCTGCTGATCTCCGGGCTGCTGGGCATCCTCTCCAAGGGCTGATCCACACGAGTCACACGAGTCACACGAACCACATGGTCCACTACAGCCACAACATCTAGCGGTCACCGCGCGACCGTGGCCCCCTATCTGGGGCGAGCACGCCGACCCGCACCTCTTTACGCTGAAGGTGTTGCAGATCCGCGACCGGCCACCCACCGGACACCCGCGCGGCTCTGAAGCACCACACCCGATTCGACGCCGACAGCTCGCCCCACGAGCCGCCAGCATCGCCTGACCCGAAGGCGAACCCTGTGCTGCGCACTCATGCCCTCCGGCTCGGCCTCGTCACGGCCGCGCTCTCGACGAGCCTCGTCCTCGTCGCATCGCCCGGCGTCGCCGCCGACGCGCTGCGGATCACGACGCCCGTCGCGGGGACGGTCGTCTCCGGAGAGCTGTACATCGCAGGCACCATCGCCGGCGACGGCGAGCACGAGCTCACGATCCAGCTGGCACCCCAGCAGCTGGGCGAGTGCGGCACCGCGGTCGCATCGACCTCGACGACCGTCACGGCGAGCCGAGGATTCAGCGCCCTCGTCGACACCCTGACCGTCGCCGACGGAACATACTGCCTCGTCGCGATCGCCGATCGCGGTCGGCTGTCGGATGTCCAGGCCGACATCCGCATCGACAACGCGATCCTGCGCGGCTTCATCCAGCTCCCCACCGAGTCACTCCCCGACCCCACCGACGGCGCCTCGGCCATCGAGGCCGCGGTGCCCGCCGAGTCCGGCCCGTTCATCGCGGTCGTTGCCTTCGCCCTCGCCGGCATCCTCGCCGTCGGTGTGGCCGTCTACGGCATCGCCTCCGGTCGGAGGCCGATGCGCCCGTAGCTCGAATGACGGGAGCCCGATCGCTCTACCCCCCCGATACGCGATCAGGCTCCGCCGACCGGGTCGTCGTCCGATTCCCCCAAGCGGATGACGACCCGGCCGGCACCATCCTCCGAGCGGGCGAGACGTATCCTGGTCTCGTGGACGACTTCTGGACGAACGCGGTGTTCTCCGTGACACCGACGATCGTCGTCGGCCTCATCTTCTGGTTCGCGATGCGCGCGATCATCCGCGCCGACCGCGCCGAGCGCCGGGCCTACAGCGACATCGAGGCCGAGGAGCGCGCTCGCTTCGAGAAGCTCACCGCCGACCCGCACGAGTAGCGCGCGGCGAGCATCCGCTTCTGACGGCGTTCGCCTACTCGCGGGGCTTGAGGCGGATGCCCGGCAGCACCGGTGCCGGAAGCGCCGACCCCGGCCACCCGTCGACCCGGCCGAAGGTCTCGGCCGCAGCCGTGCCCTCGATCACCTCGGCCTGCCACGCGGCGCGGAATCCGACGATCTCGTCGTGGTCGCGGCCGATGAAGTTCCACCACATGACGATGGGCTCGCCGAGCGGCTCGCCGCCGATGAGGAGGGCCCGCAGGGGAGCATCCCCCGCCGAGACCCGCAGCGTCGACCGACCAGTGGGCGTGAACGCGAGATGCGCGGTCGGGACGGCGACGTCGTCGATCGTGGCGACGCCGGCATCCACGAGCAGGCCGTGCTCGAAGAGCGGGTCGACGGCGAGCTCGACCGACGCCCCGGCGGGCAGGTCGACCTGCGCCGCGACGAGCGGACTGAAGACGCGGGCGGTAGCCTCGCCGACCCCGGGCAGAGTGCCGATGAACACGCGCACGGTCGCGGTCCCGCACGAGACCGGCCGCGGCTCGGTGTGCTCGAAGAACGGAGCGGTGCGGCGGTGGGCGTCCGGCAGGGCGACCCACAGCTGGGCGCCGTGCAGGCGCGTGGTCGTCGGGGTCGAGATCTCGCTGTGCTGGATCCCCGTGCCCGCGGTCATGAGGTTGAGCTCGCCGGGGCGCACGAGCTGGTGGGCGCCCGTGGAGTCGCGGTGCTCGATCTCTCCCTCGAACAGCCAGCTCACCGTCTGCAGCCCTGTGTGCGGATGCGGCGGCACGACCATCCCGCCCGACTCGGCGACGTCGTCGGGGCCGTAGTGGTCGACGAAGCACCAGGCTCCGATGAGGCTGCGCGCACGCTGCGGCAGGGTGCGGCGCACGGTCATCGCGCGGGGCCCGCCGAGCGGCACCTCTCGCGGTTCGAGCAGCAGGATGCTCGGCGCCGGCTGCTCGTCGCAGACGACTTCGGCCGGGTCGGGCTCGAGGTTGCTCATGCCGCCAGCGTACGTCGGCGGCGGGCCTGGTTGCCTCGCCGGCCGCGCCTGCCCGGCCGCGCCTGCCCGGCCGCGCCGTGCACTACCTCCGGAGATCCGACGATCCGGCCCCACGCGCCCTCGCGTCAACGGGTCGGGTCCACCGAATCTCCGGAGTTAGTGCACGCCCGGCAGGGCACGTCGGCCGCACGTCGGGCCAGCCGTCAGCGCTCGACGACGAGCAGGTCGCCGACGTCGCACTCGAGCACTTCGCAGATCGCGCGCAGCGTCGAGAACCTGATCGCGCGCGCGGTCGTTCTTGAGCACCGACAGGTTGACGAGGCTCACGCCGACGAGCTCGCTCAGCCGGGTGAGGGTGAGCCCGCGTTCCTCGAGCAGCTCGTCGAGCCGGCAGTGGATGCCCGTCTCATCGTCGTCGGAGATGGCAGGTGCTGGCGCCATCACACGAGCCCGGCGGTCTCGCACTGAAGTCGCTCGCCGCTGCGCACGAGCCCGGCGACCACGACGAGGGCGAGTCCGACGCCGAGCGGCCAGAGGTCGAAGGTCAGCGACGGCGGGACCGCGAGGCCATCACCCAGCGCCTCCGGCGAGAGGGCGAAAAGCTGCGTGTGAGCGAGCATCCCGGCGATGCTCGAGGCGATCTGGCCCGCGATCCCGCCGACGGCGAGCGTGGCTCCGGCCATCACGAGCAGCCGGCTCAGTCGGGGCGTGAACGGGGTGTCGGAGATCGACTGCCGCGCGAAGCGCGCGGTCACGAGCAGAAGCGTCACGGCTACCGCGCCCTCGATCAGCGTGCAGGCCGCGACCCAGATCCGGGGCGCGGTGCCGAGCCCGTCGACGATGAGGGCGGCGGGCGTGGAGACGACGGCGTCGGTCAGGCTTCCTGCGGGGTTCTCGCGAAGTTCGACCGGCACCTCCTCGACGGTGAAGCTCACCGGGGTCTCGAGCGTCACCCGGCTCGTCGGGATGAGCGACTGGGCGACGCCGATGACCGTGACGAGCGCCACCAAAGCGACGCCGACCAGGCAGGCGGCAGCGACGAGCCGTGGCAGCACCGGTCGCCGACCCTCGGCAGGCGCGCGCCGCGGCGAGAGCACGCCGACGATGACGGCGGCGCCGACGATGACGGCGGCGATGAGAAGCAGCACCGACAGATCCATCAAACGCGCCCTTATGCGGCGGTTCGGACGGCAGGGGCGGTGGTCGAGGCTGGCATGAGCGTCCGTATCGATAATCGTTGTTAACGAATATCGATACGGTAGCCCCCCAACCCTGCTGAGCAAGAGTCGATGTCGCCCCGGCGAACGCCGACCCCGGAATCCCGCACGCCTACGGCGAACAGGGGCAGTTTTCCCCGGCACCCCTGGTTACCCTCGATAGCAACCGGGGCCCCGTCAGCGCCCTGGCGCCTGAGGAGGTATCCGATGTTCGAACGCTTCACCGACCGTGCCCGTCGCGTGGTGGTCCTGGCCCAGGAAGAGGCCAAGATGCTCAACCACAACTACATCGGCACCGAGCACATCCTCCTCGGCCTCATCCACGAGGGCGAGGGCGTCGCCGCGAAGGCGCTCGAGTCGCTCAGCATCTCGCTCGACGCCGTGCGCGAGCAGGTCCAGGACATCATCGGCCAGGGCCAGCAACAGCCGACCGGGCACATCCCGTTCACGCCGCGCGCGAAGAAGGTGCTCGAGCTGAGCCTGCGCGAGGCGCTGCAGCTCGGCCACAACTACATCGGCACCGAGCACATCCTCCTCGGCCTCATCCGCGAGGGCGAGGGCGTCGCGGCGCAGGTGCTCGTGAAGCTCGGCGCCGACCTCAACCGCGTGCGCCAGCAGGTCATCCAGCTCCTGTCGGGCTACCAGGGCAAGGAGGCCGTCGCCGTCGGCGGCGACACCCCGAGCGCCGACAAGGGCTCGCAGGTGCTCGACCAGTTCGGCCGCAACCTCACGCAGGCCGCGCGCGACGGCAAGCTCGACCCCGTCATCGGCCGCGAGAAGGAGGCCGAGCGGGTCATGCAGATCCTCTCGCGCCGCTCGAAGAACAACCCCGTCCTGATCGGAGAGCCCGGCGTCGGCAAGACCGCCGTCGTCGAGGGCCTCGCCCAGGCGATCGTCAAGGGCGAGGTGCCCGAGACGCTCAAGGACAAGCAGCTCTACTCGCTCGACCTCGGCTCGCTCATCGCCGGCTCCCGCTACCGCGGTGACTTCGAGGAGCGCTTGAAGAAGGTGACGAAGGAGATCCGCACGCGCGGTGACATCATCGTCTTCATCGACGAGATCCACACCCTCGTGGGCGCGGGTGCCGCCGAGGGCGCGATCGATGCGGCGAGCATCCTCAAGCCGCTGCTCGCGCGCGGCGAGCTGCAGACGATCGGTGCGACCACGCTCGATGAGTACCGCAAGCACTTCGAGAAGGATGCCGCTCTCGAGCGTCGCTTCCAGCCGGTTCAGGTGCAGGAGCCGTCGCTGCCGCACGCGATCAACATCCTCAAGGGGCTTCGCGACAAGTACGAGGCGTTCCACAAGGTCTCGATCACCGATGGCGCGATCGTCTCGGCCGTCAACCTCGCCGACCGCTACGTTCAGGACCGCTTCCTGCCGGACAAGGCCATCGACCTGATCGACGAGGCGGGCGCCCGCCTGCGCCTGTCGATCCTGTCGGCCCCGCCGGAGCTGCGCGAGTTCGATGAGAAGATCGCCGGAGTCCGCGCCCAGAAGGAGGCCGCGATCGAGGATCAGGACTTCGAGAAGGCCGCGAGCCTGCGCGACGAGGAGAAGAAGCTCCTCGGCGAGCGGCTGCGCCTCGAGAAGCAGTGGCGCTCGGGCGAGGCCGGCGTCGGCGGCACCGTCGACGAGGGCGTCATCGCCGAAGTCCTGGCCCAGGCCACGGGCATCCCCGTCTTCAAGCTGACCGAGGAGGAGTCGAGCCGGCTCATTTTCATGGAGAAGGCCCTGCACCAGCGGGTCATCGGCCAGGAGGAGGCCATTTCGGTCCTCGCCAAGACGATCCGCCGCACGCGCGCCGGCCTGAAGGACCCGAAGCGGCCGAGCGGCTCATTCATCTTCGCCGGGCCCACGGGCGTCGGGAAGACCGAGCTCGCGAAGGCGCTCGCCGAGTTCCTCTTCGACGACGAGGGCGCGCTCATCGCGCTCGACATGTCGGAGTACGGCGAGAAGCACACCGTCTCTCGCCTGTTCGGCGCCCCTCCCGGATTCGTCGGATTCGAGGAGGGCGGACAGCTCACCGAGAAGGTGCGCCGCAAGCCGTTCAGCGTCGTGCTCTTCGACGAGATCGAGAAGGCCCACCCCGACATCTTCAACTCGCTGCTGCAGGTGCTCGAGGAGGGCCGCCTGACCGACGGTCAGGGCCGCGTCGTCGACTTCAAGAACACGGTCATCATCATGACGACCAACCTCGGTACGAAGGACATCACGGGAGGGCCCGTCGGCTTCACGCTCGAGGGCAACACCGCCGCCGACTACAGCGCCATGCGCGGCAAGGTCGTGGAGGAGCTCAAGAAGCACTTCAAGCCCGAGTTCCTCAACCGTGTCGACGAGACGATCGTCTTCCCGCAGCTGAACAAGGACGAGCTGCTGCAGATCGTCGACCTGTTCATCAAGCGCCTGCGCGACCGCATGATGGACCGCGA
>NZ_JACGWX010000004.1 GCF_014137945.1 Microcella alkalica | reverse complement strand
CATCGAAAGCGATCCTGCGGGAGGTCGGCTACGTCGGGGCGGGCACGTGCGAGTTCCTCATCGGCTCGGACGGCACCGTCTCGTTCCTCGAGGTGAACACGCGCCTTCAGGTCGAGCACCCCGTCTCGGAGGAGGTCACGGGCATCGACCTCGTCCGCGAGCAGTTCCGCGTCGCCGAGGGCCAGGAGATCGGCTACGACGACCCCGTCGCACACGGCCACTCGATCGAGTTCCGCATCAACGGAGAGGACCCGGGGCTGAATTTCATGCCCATGCCCGGCCCCGTTCACGCTCTGCGCTTCCCCGGCGGCCCGGGCGTGCGGGTCGACTCGGGCGTCACGACCGGCGACGTCATCTCCGGCGCCTTCGACTCGCTTCTTGCGAAGCTCATCGTGACGGGCAAGACCCGTGAGGATGCCCTCGAGCGCTCGCGCCGCGCTCTCGCCGAATTCGAGGTGGCCGGCCTGCCCACCGTGCTTCCGTTCCACCGCGCAGTCGTCGACGACCCCGCGTTCGCGCCCGCCGACGGCGCTCCCTTCACGGTGTTCACGCGGTGGATCGAGACCGAGTTCGACAACCGGCTCGAGCCCTGGAGCGGCTCGCTCGCCGACGAGGTGTCGGCGCCTGCCGCGCGCCACACGGTCGTCGTCGAGGTCGGCGGCAAGCGCCTGGAGGTGTCGCTGCCCGATTCGCTCATGCCGAGCGGAGCATCCCGCGCCCAGACCGCCCTCGCCGTCGCCCCACGCCGCCGGGGAGGCACGGCGGTCGCGATCGGCGCGTCGGGCGACGCGGTGAAGAGCCCGATGCAGGCCACGGTCGTGAAGCTCGCCGTTGCCGAAGGCGACAGGGTCGTCACGGGCGACCTCGTCGCCGTGCTCGAGGCGATGAAGATGGAGCAGCCGATGACGGCGCACAAGGACGGCACGGTCTCCGGGGTGAACGCGACGGTCGGCGAGACGGTCGCCGCGGGCCACGTGCTCCTCACGATCGCCGACTAGCGGCCGCGCCCGCGCCCGCGCGGCCGACCCCGCGCGCCCGACCCCGCGCGCCCGACCCCCACTTGAGTGCGAAAGTTGCAGTTGTGCGCGGAATTTTGGGCGCTGATGCGACTTTTCGGCTCAACTGCCATCGCAGGGCACCCCGAGTCGCATGATCGCCGACCTCATGAGATCGCGCGACCTCGACGTCCGCCAGTCCCATCGCCCGAAGGCGCGGACGCGGGGGCGGATGTCGTCCTCCCGAAGCTTCTCGTCATAGACAGCCTGTGCAGGGGTCCGGCCGGCGAGGTAGCGCGCGTCGGAGTACTTGGCGCGTCCGTCGAACTCGGCGACGGCTCCGAACTCCGGCCACCCGAAGTCGGTGTGCCACGTTTGGCCCGAGACGCCCACGACCGCGAACTGCAGCTCGGGAGCCGGCGCACCCAGCAGGTGCATCGTGGCCCGACTGAGAGACTCCCCTGGCCGGTCGGCTCGCTCGTCGGCGAAGCCGATGACCCGTCGGGCTCGCGCGCTCCCCGGCCCCGTCGCGAGCTCCTCGAGCTCGTCCTCGAGTTCTGCACGGAGTGACGTCACTGTCTGCCCTGCATGCGCGCCATGTGCGACGGCGAAGAGGGCGGCGTCGGCGAGCGCAACTCCCGCCGGGAACGGACTCGTCGCGGCGACGTCGACGACTGTCCTGGCGAGTGAGGTCACCGGGAGACCGAGACGCTCGCGCAGCGCTCCCGGGCCGCGACGCGCCCGATGCCGTCGGAGGCTGCGGGTCGACGCCAGCATGCTCGCGGCCGGCACCGTCGAGTGCACGGCGGCCGGCCAGGAGTCGACCGAGGGCAGCCCCCACAGCGCGGCGGCCGACCAGTGGGACAGCACGTCGAGTCGGTGCAGCCTGGAACCCACAGCGACGACGCGCAGCAGGTACCGGTCGTCCTGGCTGAGTTCCTTCAGCCGAGACGCCGCGATGTGGACGCCGGGGTGCAGCCGACGCATCGAACCGGAAGCGAGTGCGCGGTATGTCACCGCTCGCTCACCGCGGTCGACGACTTCGCTGATCAGAGTGAGCGACTGGCGCATTTCCTCGGGCAAGAACATCCCCCGAGTGTGGCCAGTGCGCGTCCGCCAGCGGCGCGGCGCGCCCGTCGCCGGGGACGCAGGGGCGGCGCCGGCGACTCTGGAGGAGCTGCGTTCGACCTCGCGAACGTCGCACGTGAGCGGAAAAATCACGCTTGAGTCAGAACTTTCCGGCTCAACTGCGACTTTCGGGCGCAACCGCGGGCCGGAGGCGCGCGGGCGCCGCCCCGCTACTCGCGGATGACGTGCATCGCTCGCGCGGCATCCGTGATGCCCCCCGAGAGCGAGGGGTAGACGCTCATCGCCGACGCGAGCTGGTCGACCGTGAGCCGGTGCTCGACCGCGAGCGCGATCGGCAGGATCAGCTCGGAGGCCCGCGGCGCAACGACGACCCCGCCGATGACGGTTCCGGAGGTGCGCGAGGCGAAGAGCTTGATGAAGCCCTCCTTGATGCCCTGCATCTTCGCGCGCGGGTTCGCCGCGAGCGGCAGCTTGAAGACGGTGCCGCGCGCGACGCCCTCCTCGACATCCTTCTGCGAGAACCCGACGGTCGCGATCTCCGGGTGGGTGAAGATGTTGGATGTCACGTTCCGGCGCTCGACCGGGTCAACGGCGTCGCCCATCGCGTGATACACCGCGGTGCGGCCCTGCATCGACGCGACGGAGGCGAGCGGCAGGAAGTCGCTGCAGTCGCCGACGGCGTAGATCGACGGGATCGACGTGCGCGCGACCCGGTTGACGCGGATGTGCCCGCTCTCGGCGAGCTGGACCCCCGCCTCCTCGAGCCCGATGCCTGCGGTGTTCGGCACGGCGCCGACCGCCATGAGACAGTGCGAGCCCTCGACGACGCGACCATCGGCGAGGGTCACCCGCACGCCCGAGCCGGTGTTCTCGACGCGCTCGGCGCGGGCCTTGGAGAGCAGCTCCATGCCCGAGCGGAGGAACACGGTCTCGATGAGGGCCGCGGCATCGGCATCCTCGCCCGGGAGGACCTGGTCGCGCGAGGAGACGAGCGTGACGCGCGCGCCAAGCGAGCGATACGCGGACGCGAACTCAGCGCCCGTGACGCCCGACCCGACGACGATGAGGTGCTCGGGGACGTCCTCGAGCCCGTAGAGCTGCTTCCAGGTCAGGATGCGCTCGCCGTCGGGCTTGGCGGCCGACAACTCGCGAGGCGACGCGCCCACCGCGACGATGATGGTGTCGGCCTCGCACTCGTCGAAGTCGACGCGCTTGCGCTCGCTTCCTGTCGAGACGATGACGCGACCAGGCCCGTCGAGGCGGCCGTCGCCGGTGAGGATGCGCACACCCGCGCGCTCGAGCTGCTCGTGCATGTCCTGCGATTGCTGAGCGGCGAGCCGCAGCAGTCGCTGGTTGACGGCGGTCAGGTTGACGGCGATCTCGGGCTTGACCGCGCGGCCGCGCTCACCTCGGGCGAAGAACTGCACGCCGACCTCGCCGGCCTCCATGATCGCCTCGGCGGCCTCGGCCGTCGCGATGAGCGTCTTAGAGGGCACGACGTCGGTGAGCACCGCCGACCCGCCGACGCCCGAGCGCTCGATGAGGGTCACCTCCGCGCCGAGCTGGCGACCGGCGAGGGCGGCCTCGTAGCCGCCGGGGCCGCCGCCGATGATGACGATGCGCTGGGTCCGTTCGAATGTTGTCGACACGCCCTCCAGTCTTCCACTCCCCCCGTGAACGCCCCAACGGATGCCCGCCCCGCCCGGGCGCGCATGCGCACGACTCCGCGCGGTCGCGCATCGGGCCTCCTCACTACGATGTTCGTCATGTCCGCTGACGCACCGCACCCTCTCGACGACCCGAACGCCGATCCCTTCGCGATCGCCGCCGAGGCCGCGGCGCAGATCGCGGAGCGCACGGGCGTCGCGAGCCACGACATCGCCCTCACGCTCGGCTCCGGCTGGGCGAAGGCCGCCGACCTGATCGGCGAGACCACGGCCGAGATCCCCGCGACCGACATCGTCGGGTTCTCCCGCCCCGCGCTCACCGGCCATGTCGGCACGCTGCGCAGCATCCTCACCCCGGGCGGCAAGCGCGCTCTCGTCATCGGCGCGCGCACCCACTACTACGAGGGCCATGGCGTGCGCCGCGTCGTGCACTCGGTGCGCACAGCGGCGGCCGCCGGCGCGCAGACGATGATCCTGACGAACGGCGCGGGAGGCATCCTGGAGCACTGGAGCCCCGGCACTCCCGTCCTCATCAGCGACCACCTGAACCTCACGGCGAACTCCCCGCTCGAGGGCGCGACCTTCATCGACCTGACCGACCTGTACAGCGCCCGCCTGCGCAGACTCGCCCGCGAGATCGACCCGAGCCTCGACGAGGGCGTGTACGTGCAGTTCCGCGGGCCGCACTACGAGACGCCCGCCGAGGTCCGGATGGCGAAGGCCATGGGCGGGCACATCGTCGGCATGTCGACGGCGCTGGAGGCCATCGCCGCTCGTCAGGCCGGCATGGAGGTGCTCGGCATGTCGCTCATCACGAACCTGGCGGCGGGCATCAGCCCCGAACCGCTCAGCCACGCCGAGGTGCTGCAGGCTGGCAGGGACGCCGAGTCGGTCATCAGCGCCCTCCTCGCCCGGATCGTCGCGGCCCTCTAGCCACCGGGACCACCGCCCGAGCATCCGCCCCGCTGACGCGCACCGCACGCACCCCGCGCACCGCACGCACCGCACCCAGATCGGAGACCCCATGACGACGCTCGACGCCGCGAAAGCCTGGCGCGACCAGGATCCCGACCCAGTCACCCGGGCCGAGCTCGAGGCGATCATCGCGGATGCCGAGGCCGGCGACGCGACGGCCGTCGCCGCCCTGCACGATCGCTTCGACTCGCGGCTCGCGTTCGGGACCGCCGGGCTGCGCGGCGAGCTCGGCGCCGGCTCGAACCGCATGAACCGCGTGCTCGTGACGCAGGCCGCCGCGGGGCTCGCCCGCTTCCTGCTCGGCCGCGAGAGCCACCCGAGCATCGTCATCGGGTACGACGGGCGCGTGAACTCCGACGTCTTCGCGAGCGACACCGCCGAGATCATGGCGGGCGCGGGTGTACGAGCGATCCTGCTGCCGCGCATGCTGCCGACGCCCGTGCTGGCCTTCGCGGTGCGCCACCTCGGCGTGAGCGCCGGCGTCATGGTGACGGCGAGCCACAATCCGCCGCGCGACAACGGCTACAAGGTCTACCTCGGCGGCCGCGATCACGGCTCGCAGATCGTGGCCCCCGTCGACGCCGAGATCCACGAGGCGATCATCGGCGTCGCCTCGACGACGTCGATCGACCAGCTGCCGCGCTCGAACGAGTTCGAGGTCGCGGGCGAGGACGTCGTCGAGGCGTACGTCGCCGCGACGGCGGCCCTCGCGCCCCACGGCGACGGCGCCGCCCCCCGAGTCCCCGTTCCCTTCGTGTACACGGCGATGCACGGCGTCGGGTGGGAGGTCGCGCAGCGCGTGTTCCGCGCCGCCGGCTTCGCCGAGCCGACCGTCGTCGCCGAGCAGATCGAGCCGGACGGCGCCTTCCCGACCGTCGCCTTCCCCAACCCGGAGGAGCCGGGCGCGATGGATCTCTCGTACGTGACCGCGACCAGCGCCGGTGCCGGGCTCATCATCGCCAACGATCCCGACGCCGATCGGCTCGCCATCGCGATCCCCGATGCGGAGGCTCCCGAGGGTTGGCGTCGACTGACCGGCAACGAGGTCGGCGCGCTGCTCGGCTGGCGCGCCGCCGAGCGGATCACGGAGGAGGGCCGCATGGCGAAGCTCGCCGCCTCGCTCGTCTCCTCGCCCGCGCTCTCGGAGGTCGCGAAGGCGTACGGCCTCAGCTACAGCGACACCCTCACGGGCTTCAAGTGGGTCTCGCGCGTCGGCGGCCTCGCCTACGGCTTCGAGGAGGCCCTCGGCTACCTCGTGGACCCCGAGAAGGTTCGCGACAAGGACGGCATCTCCGCCGCCGTCGACCTCCTCGCCCTCGTCGGCGAGCTCGCGGCCGAGGGGCGCACGCTCGCCGACCACCAGCGCGCGTTCGACGAGCGCTTCGGTGCGTTCGCGAGCGCGCAGGTCTCGCTGCGCGTCACCGACCTCACGCGCATCCCCGCGATCATGGCGTCGCTGCGGGATGCCCCTCCCGCCTCGATCAACGGGGTGCGGGTCTCGCAGGTCGACGACTTCATCCGCGGCTTCGGGGTCTTCCCGCCCTCAGACATCCTGCGCTTCTGGATGGACGGCGGAGCGCGGGTCATCGTCCGCCCGAGCGGCACCGAGCCGAAGGTCAAGGTCTACATCGACGCGTCGAGCACGCAGGGCGACGTCGACGAGCGCCGCTCGGCCGCCCAGGCGGAGGTCGCGGCGCTCGAGGAGGGCATGCGCGCGCTCATCATCTAGGGCGCGCGTGCTTGACTGACACGGTGAGCACTTCGCCGCCCGCGCCGCCCGCGCCCTTCCGTCCGCTCGCGCACGAACCCCTGCTCAGCCCGGGCGTCGCGCGGGCGCTCGTGCTCGCGCTCGTGGTGGCGACGCTCGGTCTCGGGGCCGGCGTACTGGGCCGACCCGAGCTCACCGGGCTCCTCCGCACTGCGGGCATCCTCATCGCGGCGAGCGCCCTGGTGACGCTGCTCGCCCGGCGCGGGGAGGACCGCCTCGAGCGCACGCCGGCGATCGGCGCGATCGTCATGGCGAT
The DNA here is from genome assembly GCF_014137945.1 of Microcella alkalica. GTDB lineage: Bacteria > Actinomycetota > Actinomycetes > Actinomycetales > Microbacteriaceae > Microcella > Microcella alkalica. The sequence continues at coordinate 251,700 of NZ_JACGWX010000004.1, read as the reverse complement.
CGCCTCCGGGCTCTCGGCGGTCGCCATCATCTGGCTGCTGAACTCCGGCCCCGACCGGCCGATCGGCATCGTCGGCTCTGTCGCGTCGATCGGCATCATCACGGCGGCGGCGTCGGCCGCGGCGTCGACGGCGGTGCTGATCCGGCCGCACGTCGAGGCGATGGCCGCCCACGTCTGGTCGGGCATCGCGGGTGCGGGCTTCGCCATCCCATTCATGGCAGCGGGGGCGCCTCCCGAGCTCATAATGGCCGGCGCCGTACTCATCGGAGTCGTCGATCGCGCAGGCCATCGGCGTCGAGCGCGCGCCCTCGAGGCGCGCGAGCGCGCGATCGCCCTCGGAGGCGGAGCTCGCGTCGACCCGCGCGACGAGTTCCGGGCGCGCGAGCGCGGACCTCAGTTCGAGCGCGGCTCCCTCCGGCTCGTCCTCGCCCTCGGGTGCACCGCGATCGGCTCGGTCGTCGTCGCGTGGGCGATCGGCATCGCGGTCGGCGCCGCGTCGGGTGACGACGCCGGCGGTGGCCAGGGCTTCGCCGCCGCGTCGCTCGCCGCGATCCCTCTCGCCGTTCAGCTGGCCCTGATGCGCGGCGCCGTCGCGCGCCTGCGCGCCTGGCTCGCGGTCGGGGGCGGGATGCTCGGCCTGGCCTCGATCGCGCTCATCGCCGCGCCGCTCGACCCCGTCTTCTTCGCGGCCGTCGCCGTGCAGTCCGTCGCGGTCGCCCTGCTCGCCGGCGCTCTCGCCCGACGCGGATTCAGCGTCTCCACCGAGGGCGCGGTGCTCGTGGCGATCGTCGCGGCGACGGCGTGGTGGCTCGTGGTCGTGAGCACCGGTGGTCTGGTCCTCGCGTTCGTTTCCGTCGTCACGACGCTCCTCGCGCTCCGTCGACGCGGGCGCGGTGCCCGACGGAACCGGCGCGCCGCCGTGGAGCGAGGCGCGGCCCGATGACCCTTCGTCACGGACTCCTCCTCGCCGTGGTCGCGCTGGCGATGACGACGATCGGCGCGTGGGGCCCGCCGCTCCTTCTCGCGTTCGGCGCGCTCGACCCGGCGGATCAGCTGACGGCGCTTCGCGTCGTCCTCGTCGGCAACGCGCTCGCGCTTGTGGGGTTCATCCCGCTGCTGCTCGCCGCGCTGGCGCTCGTCGACCGTCCCGCCCTGCCCGCATGGCTGCTGCGCCTCGCGATCGGGCTGCTGCTCGTGCGCCCCGCCGTCGTCGTCGTGGAGGCGATCGCGTCCCCGGTCGCCGTCGTGCCCCCGTCGTTGACCCTGCCGATCTTCCTCACGACCGCGGCGGCGTCGGGGGTCGCCGCGATCAGCGTCCTGCCCACGAGCGGCCCAGCGCGTCGGCCCGAGCGCATCGCGGTCGTCGGCCTGGGCGTCGCGGCGCTCGTCGGCCTCGCGCTCTTCGGCTACACCGGGGCCATCGTGCCGGTCGCCGCGATGGGGCTCGTCATCGCCCTCGCGCTGCGCATCCGACGCGAGCGCGAGCAGGCCCGGTTCGATGAGCTACACGGCGGCGCGGACCGCTGAGCCCGCCCTCGCCGCGCGCGCTGCTCAGCCGATCGCGACCTCGAGCTTGCGGCTGAGCTCGTCGGTGTCGAAGTAGTTCTCGATCACCACGACGTCGGCCCGCGTGGGCCCGATGGCCTCGACGAACTCGGCGCTCGTGAGGATCACCTGGGCGTCGGCCGCGACCCGCGCGACGGAGCCGATGTCGGCGGCGACGACGGTCGCCTCCAGGCCGAGGCGCTGCAGCACGCGCTCGGCGTTGACCTTGAGGATGCCGCTCGATCCGATTCCGGCGCCGCAGATCGTCACGATCTTCACGAGCGCTCCGAGCGCTCGAGGATGGCGCGGACGGCCTCGCGGGTCGGAGCGTCGGCGACCGCGGAGATCGCGGCCGAGTCGTTGAAGGCGTTCGCGAGGGCCGCGACGGCGGCGAGGTGGGCATCCGGCGCCACCCCGGCGAGGCCGATGACGACTCGCACCGGGTCGTGGTGGGCGTGACCGAAATCGACGGGCCCGGCGAGCGTCACGACCGACAGGCCGTCGCATCGGACGGCTCCCCCGGGGCGCGCGTGCGCGAGCGCGAGACCGGGAGCGATGACGATGTACGGCCCGTGATCCTCGACCATGCGAATCATCGCGTCGGTGTACTCGCTCGTCGTGCACCCGCTGTCGACGAGGGCATCGCCGGCGATGCGCACGGCCTCCCGCCAGTCGGCGGCTCGCGCGCGCAGGACGATCGCCCGGTCGGCGAGCTCGGGCAGCGTCATCCGGCGTGCTCACCCGCCAGGGCGGCCTCGAAGCCCTCGACGAGCATCTCGGCGAGCTCGACGCGGTCCTCCACGGGGAGGAACGCCGCCTCGGCCGCGTTGAGCTGGAAGGCGAGGATGTCCGCGACGCCGTAGCCGAACGCGTCGGCGACGAGCGCGAGCTCTCGGCTCAGGGTCGTGCCGCTCATGAGCCGGTTGTCGGTGTTGACGGTCACGCGGAAGCCGAGCTGGTAGAAGAGATCGAGAGGGTGGTCGACGAGCTCGTCGCCCCACTGCGCGATCGCACCCGTCTGCAGGTTCGAGCTCGGGCTCGTCTCGAGGGCGATGCCGCGGTCCTTCACCCACTCGGCGAGGGTTCCGAGGCGCGCGAACGTCGACTCTCCCTCGGTCGTGATGTCGATGTCCTCGGCGAGGCGCACGCCGTGGCCGAGGCGCAGCGCGCGCCCGTCGAGCAGGGCGCCGCGGATCGACTCGAGCCCGTCCGCCTCGCCCGCGTGCACGGTCGCGGGGAAGAAGCTCGCGGCGAGGAGGTCGAAGGCGTCGCGCATGCGGCCGGCCGGGAAGCCCGCCTCCGCGCCGGCGATGTCGAAGCCGACGACCCCGTTGTCGCGGTGGCGCACGGCGAGCTCGGCGATCTCGAGGCCGCGATCGGCGTGGCGCATGGCGCTCACGATCTGACCGACGCGGATGCGCTGGCCGAGCGATCGCGCCTCGGCGACGCCCGCATCGAGGCCCGCCTGCACGGCCTCCACCGTCTCGTCGAGGCTCAGCCCGCGCGTGAGGTGCTGCTCGGGGGCCCATCGGATCTCGCCCCAGACGACGCCGTCCGCGGCGAGGTCGAGCACGGCCTCGCGGGCGACGCGCTCGAGGCCCTCGCGCGTCTGCATGACGGCGGTCGTGATGTCGAAGGTCTTCAGGTACTCCACGAGCGAGCCGGAGTTGCTCTTCTCGGCGAACCAGGCGGCGAGCTCGTCGGCATCGGTCGTGGGCAGCTCGACGCCAGCCTCCTCGGCGAGCTCGATGATCGTCTGAGGGCGCAGGCCCCCGTCGAGGTGGTCGTGCAGCGACACCTTCGGCAGAAGCTCGAGCACCGTGTCCGTCCCGGGCAGCGGGGTCGTGGTCGTCGCCGTCGTCATGACTCAAACCTACCGGTTCGTTACCGCGTCGTGACCCCGCTCGGCGAGCTCTAGGCTCGGCTCATGCCCGAGAAGATCATCCTCGATTGCGACCCCGGCCACGACGACGCGGTTGCGATGCTGCTCGCCCATGGCTCACCGGAGATCGAGCTGCTCGCCGTCACGACCGTCATGGGGAATCAGACGATCGAGAAGGTCACGCGCAACACGCTCTCGGTCGCGCGCGTCATCGGCATGGATGCCGTGCCGATCGCGCGCGGAGCCCACCGCCCGCTCGTGCGCACCATCGAGACCGCTCCGGACATCCACGGAGAATCGGGCCTCGACGGCCCGGCCCTCCCCGAGCCGGCGGTCGAGCTCGATGCCCGCCACGCGGTCGACCTCATCATCGACATCGTCATGAGCCACCCGCCGAAGACGGTCTCGCTCGTGCCGACGGGCGCGCTCACCAACATCGCCATCGCGGTGAGGAAGGAGCCCCGCCTCGCCGAGCGCGTCAAGCAGGTCGTCCTCATGGGCGGCGGCGTGCACGTCGGCAACTGGAGCGCCGTCGCCGAGTTCAACATCATCATCGACCCCGAGGCCGCCCACATCGTGTTCAACGAGCCATGGCCGCTCACGATGATCGGTCTCGACGCGACCCATCAGGCGCTCGCGACAGACGAGGTTGCCGCGCGCATCGCGGCGGTCGGCACGGCGCCCGCCCGGTTCGTCGGCGAGCTGCTGGAGTTCTTCGCGCACTCCTACAAGGACGCGCAGGGCTTCGACCACCCGCCCGTGCACGACCCGTGCGCGGTCGCCTACCTCATCGACCCGTCGCTGTTGCGAGTTGTGAAGGCGCCGCTCGATGTCGAGCTGACGGGCGGGCTCACGCTCGGCATGACCGTCGCCGATCTGCGCGGCCCCGCGCCTGAGGGATGCACGACGCAGGTCGCCCTCGACATCGACAACGACCGCTTCTGGGCGCTCGTCGTCGACGCGCTCGAGCGCATCGGGGCGGTGGAGCTGTAGGGAGCGCTCGGCGACCGCGGTCGGCCTAGTCCGCCTCGACGACCCCCGCGATGAGCGGCCCGCCCGTGACGACCTCGTCACCCTCGTCGCCGATGCGGTAGCCGTCTTCGAGCGCCTCGAGCGCGCGGTCGAACCGCGCCGCGTCGTTCGCGTGCATGGTGAACAGCGGCTGCCCCTTCGTCACGGCGTCGCCGGGCTTCGCGTGCAGGTCGATGCCCGCGGCGTGATCCACCGGGTCCTCCTTGCGGGCGCGCCCGGCGCCGAGACGCCAGGCGGCGATGCCGAAGGGCAGGGCCTGCTGCTCGAGGAGGACGCCGTCGCGGTCGGCCGTGACGACGTGGTGCTCGTTCGCCTCCGCCATCGGCGCATCGGGATCGCCGCCCTGCGCGCGGATCATCGCGTTCCAGGAATCCATCGCCCGTCCGCTCCGTAGCGCGCCCTCGACGTCGGCGTCGGTGACCCCCGCGAGCTCGAGCATGTGGCGGGCGAGCGTCACGGTGAGCTCGACGACGTCGGCGGGTCCGCCGCCCGCGAGCACCTCGACGGACTCGCGCACCTCGTTGGCGTTGCCGATCGCGAGTCCCAGCGGCACGTTCATGTTCGTGAGCACCGCGCGCGTCGCGACCCCGGCATCCTCACCGAGACGCACCATGACCTTCGCGAGCTCCCGCGACTGCTCGATGTCCTTGAGGAAGGCGCCCGAGCCGAACTTGACGTCGAGCACGAGCGCGGCCGTGCCCTCGGCGATCTTCTTGGACATGATCGAGGAGGCGATGAGCGGGATGCACTCGACGGTCCCCGCGATGTCGCGCAGCGCGTAGAGCTTGCTGTCGGCGGGCGCGAGGCCCGAGCCCGCGGCGCACACGACGGCACCGGCACTCTCGAGCTGCGCCATCATCTCGTCGACGGTCACGTTCGCACGCCAGCCCGGGATGCTCTCGAGCTTGTCGAGCGTGCCGCCGGTGTGACCGAGCCCGCGGCCGGAGAGCTGCGGCACTGCGACACCGAACGACGCGACGAGCGGCGCGAGCGGCAGCGTGATCTTGTCGCCCACTCCGCCCGTGGAGTGCTTGTCGGTCGTGCGCTTGGAGAGACCGGAGAAGTCGAGGCGCGTGCCGGAGGCGACCATCGCGAACGTCATGTCGCGCACCTCCTCGCGCGTCATGCCGTTGAGGAAGATCGCCATGGTCATCGCCGACATCTGCTCGTCGGCGACGTAGCCGCGCGTGTACGCGTCGATCATCCACTGGATCTGCGCCGTCGTCAGGGCTCCCTTGTCGCGCTTGGTGCGGATGAGGTCGACGACGTCGAACGGTTCGATGCTCATGAGCGGTATTCCTCCAGCGTGCGGGGCCCGAACGCATCCGGCAGGACCTCGTCGATGGTCCTGATGCCCGAGACGGTCTCGAGCAGCATGCCCTCGGCCGAGTGCTCGAACAGCAGCTGGCGGCAGCGACCGCAGGGCATGAGGGCGCCGCCGTTGCCGTCGACGCACGTGAAGGCGACGAGTCGGCCTCCGCCGGTCATGTGCAGCGTCGACACGAGCGCGCACTCCGCGCACAGCGTCAGTCCGTAAGAGGCGTTCTCGACGTTGCAGCCCGCGATGATGCGGCCGTCGTCGACGATCGCGGCGACGCCCACGGGGAACTTCGAGTACGGCACGTAGGCCTTGCCCATCGCTTCGAGCGCGACGGCCCGGAGCGCGTCCCAGTCGATCGAGCCGGATGCGGGCGTCGTCGGTCCTGTCATGTGCTCGATCGCTCCGCTCAGGCCTTCATGTACGGCTTGCCGGACGCCGCAGGCGGTCGGGAGAGCCCGACGAAGCCGGCGACCGCGACGATCGTCACGACGTACGGGAGCATGAGCATGAACTCGCTCGGCACGGGCGACCCCACGATCGACAGCGTCGACTGCAGGTTCGTCGCGAAGCCGAACAGCAGGGCCGCGAGGGTCGCGCGGATCGGATCCCAGCGGCCGAAGATCACGGCGGCGAGGGCGATGAAACCGGCGCCGTTGGTCATGTCCTTGCCGAACGAGCCGACCGCGGCGAGAGTGAAGAAGGCACCGCCTCCGCCGACGATCGCGCCGGCCAGGAGGACGTTCCAGAATCGGGTCGCCCGCACGTTGATGCCGACCGTGTCGGCGGCGGTCGGGTGCTCGCCCACCGCGCGGAGCCGCAGGCCCCAGCGCGTCTTGAAGAGCCCGAACCACACCAGGAAGATCGCGATGTACATGAGGTAGACGATGACCGTCTGCCGGAACAGGATCGGCCCGAGGACCGGGATCTCGCTCAGCAGCGGGATGGCGATGCGCTCGAACTTCACGGGCGAGTTGAACGTCTCGGCGTTCGGCACCATGACGGTGGAGTAAAGGAAGCTCGTGAGGCCGAGGACGAGCACGTTGAGCACGACGCCGACGATGACCTGGTCGACGAAGTACTTGATCGCGAACGCCGCGAGCACGACCGACACGAGCGCTCCGGCGACCATCGCGCCGAGCAGGCCCACGTACGGGCTGCCGGTGAGGCTGCCGAGCATCGCGGCCATGAAGGCGCCGCCGAGTAGCTGGGCCTCGATGGCGATGTTGACGACGCCGACGCGCTCGGAGATCACACCGCCGAGCGAGCCGAAGATGAGCGGCGTGCTGACGGTGAGCGCCCCGGCGAGAAGGCCGATCATCGGCACGGTGGCACCGGCGGCGGCCCACGTCAGAAAGCCGACGAGGAAGAGCACGGCGAACACCGTCGTGAGCCACAGCGGCACCCGGACCGACGCACGCGAGAGCAGAACGGTGCCGACGGTCGCTGCGGCCATGAGCAGAACGACCACGATCGTGGTCTCGGCCAGCCCGAGGGTCAGGGGAGGAAGCTGGATGGCGTCTCGCGCCTCCGACAGCCGGTATGTGGTCGTGGGGTTGCCGCCCTCGAGGTCGGGCCGACCGACGACGAAGAACAGCAGGATGGCGATCGCGGTGAAGATCGCGAATCCGATCGGGGCCTTCCAGCTCCGGACCGTGATGGGGGATGCTCCGCTCGCCGTCGTCGTGGAGGGCGCGGTGGTCGCGGGTGCAGCGGTCACTTCGACACCTCCGCCTTGCGGGCGATCACTGGCTTGCGCCACTGGAAGCTGCCGTCGGGCGTCGGCAGTCGGAAGATCGCCCTCACGAGCGGGGGTGCCGCGATGAAGAGGACGATGAAGCTCTGGACGACGAGCACGATGTCGACGGGGATTCCCTCGGCGCTCTGCATCGTGAACGATCCGGCCTTCAGGGCTCCGAAGAGGATCCCGGCGAAGAACACGCCCCATGGCTTGGATCGGCCGAGGAGCGCGACCGTGATCGCGTCGAAGCCGATGCCGGCGTCCAGGCCGGCGGCGAAGCCGCCGGTGAAGTTGCCGAGCACCTGCTGAACGCCCGCGAGCCCGACGAGCGCCCCGGCGATGAGCATGACCTTGACGTAGACGCTCTTGACGTTGATGCCGGCGACCTGAGCGGCGTGCGGGTTCTCGCCGACCGCGCGGAACTGGAAGCCCATGGCCGACCGGTTGAGCAGGTACCAGACGTAGATGGTCGCGACGATCACCAGGATGAAGCCGATGTCGAGGGTGTACTGCGGCCCCAGCAGGCTCGGGTAGTGCGCCGAGTCGAGCATCGGTCCGGATTTCGGATTGTTCTGGCCGGGCGCCTGCAGCGCGCCGGGCGTGCGCAGCAGGTACGACACGAGGTAGAAGGCGATGTAGTTGAGCATGATCGTCACGATCACCTCGTGCGCGCCGGTTCGGGCCTTGAGCAGCCCGACGATGCCGCCCCAGAGCGCGCCGCCGATGATGCCGACGACGAGGGCCACGACGAGGTGGATGACCGGCGGGAGCGGCACGTACGCCCCGATGTACCCGGCCGCAGCCGCCGCGATCAGCATCTGGCCGCGGCCGCCGATGTTGAACAGACCGACGCGGAAGGCGAGAGCGACACCGAGCCCCGCGGCGATGAGCGGTGTGGCGAAGCTGAGCGTCTCCAGCAGGGGACGGATCGCGATCGCGAAGCCGCGGTCGGTCGCGTAGTTGAACACCGATCCGCGGAAGAGGGCGGAGTAGGCGCCGCTCACCGCCTGCCAGGCGGCGCCGAGCGTGTCGGTGGGCCGTGAGAAGAAGTAGCCGGACGTCTCGGCGACCCGCTCGTCCGTCAGGATGATGAGGATGCCGCCCGCGATGAGCGCGAGGACGACGGCGAGGACGGAGATCGCGGCGGAGCCGCCGAGGATCTCCTTCATGATCTGGTTCGACCGCGGGGCGGCGGGCGTCTCGGGGGCGCTCGCCGGGGTCGTGGGGCTGGTCGTCGTGCTCATGCGGCCACCTCCGCCGGCGTCTCGCCGGCCATCATCAGTCCGAGGGTCGCGCGGGGCGTGTCGCCGGGCACGATGCCCACGATGCGGCCGCGGTACATGACCGCGATGCGGTCGGCGAGCGCGACGACCTCGTCGAGCTCGGTCGAGACGACGATGACCGGGACCCCGGAATCGCGCGTCTCGACGATGCGCTTGTGCACGAACTCGATCGAGCCGACGTCGAGCCCCCGAGTGGGCTGCGCGGCGATGAAGAGCCTCAGGTCGCGGCTGAGCTCGCGTGCGAGGACGACCTTCTGCTGGTTGCCGCCGGAGAGGCGGCCGACGCGCGTGGCGATCCCCTGCGCCCTGACGTCGAACTCGCGCACCTTCTCCTCCGCGAATCGAGCGAGATCGGCCAGCTGGAGCGTGCCGCGCTTCACGAAGGGCTCGCTCGTGGACCGATCGAGCATGAGGTTCTCCGCGATCGTCATCTCGGCGATCAGGCCGTCCTCCTTACGATCCTCCGGCACGAAGCCGACGCCGGCATCGAGCACGCCGCGCGTGGAGCGCCCGATGAGCTCCTCGCCGTCGAGGGAGATCGACCCATGGACCCGGTGCTGCAGACCCATGATCGCCTCGGTGAGCTCGGTCTGGCCGTTTCCCTGCACGCCCGCGATGGCGAGGATCTCACCGCGTCGCAGCGAGAAGGACACGCCGTCCACGAGCACCTGGCCTCTGAGGTCGGTGACGGTCAGATCGCGCACGACGAGCGCGTCGTCCCCCGGGGCGGCCGGGCCCTTGTCGACCGTGAGATCCACGGCGCGGCCGACCATGAGGGAGGCCAGCTCGGCGTTCGTCGCGGTCGGCGCCGCCTCCCCGACGACCTTCCCCAGACGGATGACCGTGATCCGATCGGCGACCTCTCGGACCTCACGCAGCTTGTGAGTGATGAAGACGATCGACGTGCCCTCGTCGCGGAGCTGGCGCATGATCGCCATGAGCTCATCCGTCTCCTGGGGAGTGAGCACGGCGGTCGGCTCGTCGAAGACGAGCACGTTCGCGTTGCGCGAGAGCGCCTTGATGATCTCGACTCGCTGCTGGACGCCGACGGGGAGGTCCTCGATGCGCGCATCCGGGTCGATGTCGAAGCCGAAGCGGGCAGAGATCTCCTCGACCTTCGATCGGGCCTCCTCGAGATCGAGGAGACCGCCCGGCTTGGTCGACTCGTTGCCCAGCATGACGTTCTCCGCGACGGTGAAGACGGGGATGAGCATGAAGTGCTGGTGCACCATGCCGATGCCGGCGCTCATCGCGTCGCCGGGGCCGGAGAAGCTCTGAACCGCGTCGTCGAGGAGGATCTGGCCCTCGTCGGCCTGGTAGAGGCCGTACAGGACGTTCATGAGCGTGGATTTGCCCGCACCGTTCTCACCGAGCAGGCAGTGGATCTCGCCGGGCTCGACCGCGAGGTCGATGTGGTCGTTGGCGACCAGCGCGCCGAAGCGCTTGGTGATGCCACGAAGCTCGAGTTTCATGCTCCGCGCCTTCCCGCGCCGTCGGGGTGGAGTCGGCGCTGTCCGTGAGCTGAGGGGGTCGGGAGGATGCCGCGTTCAGGGCGACCGCCGCGAGCCCGATGCTCCACTGTACGGGAGCGCCGGTTCCGGTATCTGAGCAGTGATCTGCGCATCTGAGCAGACCGGCGAGGGCGCCGGCGGCGAGCGGCGGAGCCGGAAAACAGGACCGGGGGAGGCCAGCAGCGCTGGCCTCCCCCGGGGTGCTTCCGGTTGGGACTACTGGCCGGGCGACGCGGGCGAGGTGACCTCGATCGAGCCGTCAATGATCCCGGCGGTGACTTCCTCGAGCTCCGCGGCGAGGTCGGGGCTGACCTTCGACTCGAAGTCGTGGAACGGCGCAAGGCCGAGGCCGCCGTTCTCGAGCGTGCCGACGAACGGGCTGTTGTCGAACGAGCCGTCGGCGGCGCTCGTCGTGACGTCGTAGACGCCGACAGCGATGTTCTTGAGAACCGAGGTCAGCAGCAGGTCGGCGACCGAGGGGTCGGTCTCGAAGACGTCGGAGTCGACGCCGATGAGGGCGATCTCACGGCCGGAGTCGCGAATGGCCTCCGCGGCGCTCTGGTAGATCGGGCCGCCGACGGGCAGGAGCACGTCGACGTTCTGGTCGATGAGGCCCTGAGCCGTCGTGAGCGCCTCGGTGCCGGGAGCGAAGCCGCCGGTGAACGCGCCGGTCTGCGCGTCGAAGTCCCAGCCGAGAGCCTGGACACTGGTGCCCTTGACCTCGTTGTGGTACTCGACGCCCTGGACGAAGCCGTCCATGAAGATCGTGACCGGCGGGATCTGGATTCCGCCGAAAGTCCCGACGAAACCGGTCTGCGAGTAGCTCGCGGCCGCGTAGCCGGCGAGGAACGCCGCCTCGACGGTGTTGAACTGGATCGGCTTGACGTTGTCGCCCTCGACGAACTCGTCGATGATCGCGAAATTGATGTCGGGGTTGGCGGCGGAGGCCTCCGACGTGGCCTCGGCGAGCAGGAAGCCCACCGTCACGATCAGGTCGCAACCCTCGTCCACGAGGCTCGAGACGTTCGGATTGTACGCGTTCTCGTCGGGGGACTCGATGGCGTTGAACTCGACGCCGAGGTCGTTCGCGGCGTCCTCCAGACCGGTGAACCCGGCCTGGTTGAACGACTTGTCGTCGAAGCCGCCCGCGTCCGAGACCATGCAGGGGTAGAAGTCGAGGGCCTCCTCGGTCGTCTCACCGGGAGCGGGCTCTTCGGGTGCCTCGGGTGCGGCGGCGCAGCCGGCCAGCACGAGCGCGCTGGCGCCGATAAGGGCGAGACCGCTGAACGCGGACTTGCGGGAAGTGAACGTCACTGTGTCCTCCAGAAAGCAGGGCCCAGCGGGGGCGCTGGGGTGGTTGCGCCTTACGTTAGCGCCCGAGATCCCTGCTCAGCAGTGGCTTTCGGCCCTGGTGATGCAAGCGTTACGGAACCGGGACGGGGCCGAAATCCCGCGGAAATCCGGGCATCCCGCCACAGATCGATCTGCGAGATGCGCGAATGAGCATCGGATGCGCGGCGCGAGGCGCATCCGCCCTCGCTCATCGCTCGCGCTAGAGCAGGTCGTTGCGCCCCGCGGACTTGATCGCGTCGACGACCGCCTTCACGCGCTGAGCGTGCTCTCGGGTGGTGACCAGCAGCGCGTCGGGGGTGTCGACGACGACGATGTCGGTGACCCCGATGAGTGAGATGAGCCTCTGGCTCTGGCTGACCACCACCCCGCTCGAGGAATCGGCGAGCACGCGCGCGCCCTCACCCAGGATCGCCAGATCGCCAGGACGGCCGCCGGAGAGCAGCTTGGCGAGGGAGGAGAAGTCGCCGACGTCGTCCCAGGGGAAGTCGCCGCGCACGACCGCCAGCCGGCCCTCCTCCGCGGCGGGCTCGGCGACCGAGTAGTCGATCGCGATCTTCGACAGCATTGGCCAGATGGCGTCGACGACGTCGTCCCGCTGCTCCGTGTCCCACGCCGCCGCGATCTCCACGAGGCCCTCGTGCAGCTCGGGCTGGGTGCGGGCGAGCTCGTCGAGCAGCCGGTCGGCGCGCGAGATGAACATGCCCGCGTTCCAGAGGTAGTCGCCCGAGCGCACGTACTGCGTGGCGGTCTCGAGGTCGGGCTTCTCGACGAAGCGGTCGACGAGCTCGGCGTGCGGAGCGCCCTCGATCTCGAGCGGCGCGCCGCAGTGGATGTAGCCGAAGCCGATGGACGGCTCGAGCGGGGTGATGCCGATCGTCGTGATGAGCCCGGTGCGCGCCACCGCCACCGCTTCCGCCACCGTGCGGCGGAAGCGGTCGGCATCCGTGATGACGTGGTCGGCCGCGAAGGAGCCCACGATGACATCGGGCTGGCGCCGGTGCAGGATGGCGGCCGCGAGGCCGATCGCCGCGGACGACTCCTTCGGCTCCGACTCCAGCACCATATTCGCGGGCGTGAGCTCGGGCAGCTGCCTCTCGACGGCGGCCCGGTGGGCGCGCCCCGTGACGACCATGATGCGGTCGATCCCGGTCAGCGGCAGGATGCGCTCCCACGTCTCCCGCAGCAGCGTGCGCCCGGTGCCGGTCAGGTCGTGCAGGAACTTCGGCGCCTCGGCCCGAGAGAGGGGCCACAGCCTCGAGCCGACGCCGCCCGCGGGGATGATCGCGTGGAAGTCGGGCAGTGCTCCCTCGAGTTGACGCATGCCGGTCACCCTAGCGCGCAGGGCGGAAGCACTCAGAAATGTCGACGTAGGATGGAGCGCATCGGCGGCCACCAGTCGAGACCGGTAATCATCGGAGTTCAAGGACGCAGAAAACTGCGCCCGTCGTCCTTGCCCTGAGGAGGGTTTCTCGTGCCAGCGAAGGTAGCGGGAGCCGGAGCGAGTAGCTCGTCGGCCCCCCTGTCCGTGCCCGCCCCCCGACCACCCGTCATCGCCGGAACGCTCTACCGCGGCCGCGAGGGAATGTGGTCATGGGTCCTGCACCGCATCACCGGTGTGGCGATCTACTTCTTCCTGCTCGTCCACATCCTCGACACGGCGCTCGTCCGCGTCAGCCCTGAGGCGTACAACGCCGTCATCGGCGCGTACAAGACGCCCATCATGGGCCTCGGCGAGCTCGCGCTCGTCGCCGCGATCCTCTTCCACGCCCTCAACGGGCTGCGGATCATCCTGGTCGACTTCTGGTCGGTCGGCACGCGCCACCAGCGCGCGCTCTTCTGGACCGTGCTGGGCGTGTGGGCCGTGCTGATGATCGCCTTCACCCCCCGCCACCTCATCGCCGTGTTCGGAGGCTGACCATGACGACCATCGACGCACCCCGGACCCCGGTCAACCGCACCCGCCGCGGCGTCAATCTCGAGAAGTGGGGGTGGATGTACATGCGCGCCTCGGGAGTCGTCCTCGTCGTGCTGATCTTCGGCCACCTCTTCGTCAACCTCGTCGCCGGCGAGGGCGTGAAGCAGATCGACTTCGCCTTCGTCGCGGGCAAGCTCACCGACCCGTTCTGGATCGTGTGGGACACGCTGCTGCTCTGGCTCGCCCTCATCCACGGCGCGAACGGAATGCGAACCCTGGTGAACGACTACGTCACGAAGCCGAAGGTGCGCGCAGCGCTGCACTTCGCGCTCGCGTCTTCCACAGCCGTGCTGCTCATCCTCGGCACGCTCGTGATCTACACCTTCGACCCGTGCCCCGCCGGCGCGGACCCCGAGCTCGTCGCCTCCTTCTGCTCGACGCTCTGAGCAGTCGAAACCTGAGCGCCGACCCCTGACACCAGCGGAGACATCCCTTGAGCACTGAGACCACCATGACCCCGACCGCGTCCGCGGTCCACCACCACCAGTTCGATGTCGTCATCGTCGGCGCGGGCGGCGCCGGCATGCGCGCCGCCATCGAGGCGGGCCCGAACGCAAAGACCGCCGTCATCTCCAAGCTCTACCCGACGCGCTCGCACACGGGCGCCGCGCAGGGCGGCATGGCCGCCGCCCTCGCGAACGTCGAGGAGGACAGCTGGGAATGGCACACCTTCGACACCGTGAAGGGCGGCGACTACCTCGTCGACCAGGACGCGGCCGAGATCCTCGCGAAGGAGGCCATCGACGCGATCATCGATCTCGAGAACATGGGTCTGCCCTTCAACCGCACGCCCGACGGCAAGATCGACCAGCGGCGCTTCGGCGGTCACACGCGCGACCACGGCAAGGCGCCCGTGCGCCGCGCCTGCTACGCGGCCGACCGCACCGGCCACATGATCCTGCAGACGCTCTTCCAGAACTGCGTCAAGCTGGGCATCGACTTCTACAACGAGTACTACGTCCTCGACCTCCTGCTGAGCGAGCTCGACGGCGAGCGCCGCGCCGCGGGCGTCGTCGCGTACGAGCTCGCGACGGGCGACCTGCACGTGTTCCACGCCAAGAGCATCGTCTTCGCCACCGGCGGCTTCGGCAAGATCTACAAGACGACCTCGAACGCGCACACCCTCACGGGCGACGGCGTCGGCATCATCTGGCGCAAGGGCATCCCGCTGGAGGACATGGAGTTCTTCCAGTTCCATCCGACCGGACTCGCGGGCCTGGGCATCCTGCTCACCGAGGGCGCCCGCGGAGAGGGCGCCATCCTGCGCAATGCCAGCGGCGAACGCTTCATGGAGCGCTACGCCCCCACCATCAAGGACCTCGCACCGCGCGACATCATCTCGCGATGCATGGTCCAGGAGGTCGCGGAGGGCCGCGGCGCCGGCCCCAACAAGGACTACGTGCTCCTCGACTGCACCCACCTCGGCGCCGAGGTACTCGAGACCAAGCTCCCCGACATCACCGAGTTCGCGCGCACCTACCTCGGCGTCGACCCCGTGCACGAGCCCGTGCCGGTCATGCCGACGGCGCACTACGCCATGGGTGGGATCCCGACGACCATCAAGGCCGAGGTCCTCGCCGACAACGAGACGGTCATCAAGGGCCTCTACGCGGCCGGCGAGTGCGCGTGCGTGTCGGTGCACGGCTCGAACCGCCTCGGCACCAACTCGCTGCTCGACATCAACGTGTTCGGAAAGCGCGCCGGGAAGTACGCCGTCGAGTACGCGAACTCGGCCGACTTCGCGCCCCTCCCGGAGGACCCGTCGAAGGAGGTGCGCGAGATGGTCGAGCGCCTGCGCGTGGCCGACGGCCCCGAGCGCCTCGCGCCCCTGCGCAAGACCCTGCAGGAGGAGATGGACAAGAACGCGCAGGTGTTCCGCACCGAGGAGAGCCTCGGCAGCGTGACCACCACCATCCAGGAGCTGCGCGACCGCTACCAGAACATCGGCATCCAGGATCGCGGCAAGCGCTTCAACACCGACCTCCTCGAGGCGATCGAGCTGGGCTTCCTGCTCGACATCGCCGAGGTCGTCGTGTTCTCGGCGCGCAACCGCAAGGAGAGCCGCGGCGGTCACATGCGCGACGACTACCCCGACCGCAACGACGCCGACTACATGCAGCACACGATGGCGTACCTCGTCGGCGACCTGCACTCGGCGAACCCGGAGGACCACATCCGCATGGACTGGAAGCCCGTCACGATCACGCACTACCAGCCCATGGAGAGGAAGTACTGATGGCCACGACCGCCCCCGAGGCTCCCGCGCAGGAGGTCGGCGCCGTCCAGGCCTTCACCGTCACCCTCATCGTGCGCCGGTTCGACCCCGAGAAGGACGCCGAGCCGTACTGGCAGGACTTCGACGTCGAGATGTACTCGACCGACCGCGTGCTCGACGCGCTGCACAAGATCAAGTGGGACCAGGACGGCACGCTCGCGTTCCGCCGCTCGTGCGCCCACGGCATCTGCGGATCCGACGCCATGCGCATCAACGGCCGCAACCGTCTCGCGTGCAAGACCCTCATCAAGGACCTCGACATCACGAAGCCGATCTACGTCGAGGCGATCAAGGGCCTGCCGCTCGAGAAGGACCTCATCGTCGACATGGAGCCCTTCTTCGAGTCGTACCGCCAGGTGCAGCCGTTCCTCATCGCGAGCTCGAAGCCCGAGAAGGAGCGCCTGCAGACGATCGAGCAGCGCGCGCGCTTCGACGACACCACGAAGTGCATCCTGTGCGCCGCGTGCACCTCCTCGTGCCCCGTCTTCTGGACGGACGGCCAGTACTTCGGCCCCGCTGCGATCGTGAACGCGCACCGCTTCATCTTCGACAGCCGCGACGAGGCCGCCCAGGTGCGCCTGGACATCCTCAACGACAAGGAGGGCGTCTGGCGCTGCCGCACGACCTTCAACTGCTCCGAGGCGTGCCCCCGCGGCATCGAGGTCACGAAGGCCATCGCCGAAGTGAAGCAGGCGATCCTCCGCGGCAGGCCGTAACGACGGATCGCGCGTCCGAACGCGCCGATCGAGGGCCGCCGGGATGCTCCCCTGGGGCCCTCTCCCGTTGCGGGCCAGACGCGCGATCGCCTGCGACGACGCTGAACGTCCGGTGCCGCGGCGCCGCAGCCCTCGTTAGGGTGACGGGATGCCCGGATCGCAGCAAGACGAACGCACGACGGTCGATCCCTCCCCCGCCGCGCCGCTGACCGGGCCGACGCAGGAGGGCGAGCCGAGCATGGTGGACCGCGCGAAAGCGCTCATCGCGCGCGTCGTGCGGACCAGGCCGGTGCGCGTGTTCCAGCACTACAGCGGCGAGCGCGGCCCCATCCTCGCGTCGGGGCTCGCGTACTCCGCCATCTTCTCGGTCTTCGCCGCGCTCTGGGTGGGGTTCTCGATCGCGGGCGCGATCATCTCGGAGGATCTCGGACTGCGCACCACGGTCATCCGCGTGCTCGCCGATGCGGTGCCCGGCCTGATCGACACGGGGTTCGGCGACGGGGCGATCGACCCGAACGACCTGCTCGACACGGCGGCGTTCACCTGGACGGGGGCCTTCGCGCTCATCGGCCTCCTCGCGACGGCGCTCGGCTGGCTGGCGTCGGCACGCGATGCCGTGCGGGTGCTCTTCGATCTGCCGCCGGCCGAGGGGAACGTCGTCGTCCAGCGCCTCAAGGACCTCGTCACCGCGATCGGGTTCGGCGCGCTGCTGATCGTCTCCGCCGCGCTCACCATCGTCGGCACGCAGGCGACCACCCTCGTGCTGGGTGCGCTGGGGCTCGGCGAGACCGTCATCGCCACCATCCTGTCGCGCGTCGTGTCGCTCGCGGTGATGTTCGCGCTCGACGTCGTCGTGCTCGGCGCGCTGTTCCGCATCCTCGCGGGGCTGCGCATCCCCATTCCCCAGCTGCGCGCCGGGGTGCTCCTCGGAGCGGCGCTGCTCGGGGCCCTCAAGGTGCTCGGGTCGGCACTGCTGGGCGGCGCGACCTCCAACCCGCTCCTGGCCTCCTTCGCGGTCATCATCGGTCTGCTGATCTTCTTCAACCTCGTCTGCCAGGTGATTCTCGTGTCAGCGGCGTGGGTCGCGGTGACGGTTCGGGATGCGGGACTCGTGCTTGATGGGCGCGTCGCCGAGGAGCGCCTGGAGAGAGCCCGCGCGCTCGTGGCCGCCCACGACGGGGACCTCGAGGAGATCGGTGGCTTCTGGGCGCGGCATCGTGCCCGACGGAGACGGAAGCGCGCAGCCCGCCAACGGGAGAAGGAACGTGTGCGCGCCGACGGCGCCGATCGCGGGAGGGCCGCCGTCCGGGGTTGAGCGGGCCGTCGCACGTCGAGAGGAGGTCCGGGGTCGAACCTAGGATGAACCCATGCCGAATCCGGTCCGCATCGCCTCCGTCAACGTCAACGGCATCCGCGCCGCGTACCGCAAGGGCATGGGCGAGTGGCTCGCGCAGCGTGACGTCGACATCCTCGCGCTGCAGGAGGTCCGGGCATCCACAGAGGACGTCACGGGGCTGCTCGGCGAGGGCTGGACGGTCCTTCACGACGCCGCCACCGCGAAGGGGCGTGCCGGGGTCGCGATCGCCACTCGGTGGCCCATCCACGCGCACCGCGTCGAGCTCGGCGACGAGGACTTCGACTCCGCCGGGCGCTGGCTCGAGGCCGACCTCCACGTCGGCGACGTGCCCATCACCGTCGTGAGCTGCTACGTGCACTCGGGCGAGGTCGACACCCCCAAGCAGGTCGAGAAGTTCCGCTTCCTCGACGCGATGGAGGAGCGCCTGCCGCAGCTCGCCGCCCACAGTGAGCACGCCCTCGTCGTCGGCGACCTCAACGTCGGCCACCGCGAGCTCGACATCAGGAACTGGCGGGGCAACCGCAAGAGCGCGGGCTTCCTGCCGCGCGAGCGCGCCTACTTCGACCGCTTCTTCGCGACGGCAGGCGAGAGCGTCGAGTGCGTCGACGGCACGACCGGCACCGGCCTCGGCTGGGTCGACGTCGGGCGCGCCCAGGCGGGCGAGGTCGACGGCCCGTACACCTGGTGGTCGCAGCGCGGGAAGGCGTTCGACACCGACACCGGCTGGCGCATCGACTACCACGTCGCCACTCCCGCGCTCGCCGCCGCCGTCACCGGCTACGCGATCGACCGGGCGCCGTCGTGGGACACGCGCTGGAGCGACCACGCGCCTGTGGTCGTCGACTACGAGCTGTAGCCCCGCTCGCGCCCAGCATCCGCCGCTTCGATCTTCGAGAAGGAACGTCTCATGACCGCACCCCGCCTGTTCTCCGGCATGCAGCCCTCCGCGGCGAGCCTGCACCTCGGCAACTACGCCGGAGCACTGCTGCAGTGGCGCGAGATGCAGGCGACCCACGACGCCGTCTTCTGCGTCGTCGACCTGCACGCGATCACGGTGCCGCAGGATCCCGCCGAGCTGCGCGAGCGCACGCGCCGCACGGCCGCCCAGTACATCGCGGCGGGCATCGACCCCGAGCACTCGACCCTCTTCGTGCAGTCGCACGTGCCCGCGCACGCCCAGCTCGCGTGGGTGCTCAACACGATCACGGGATACGGCGAGGCGTCGCGCATGACGCAGTTCAAGGACAAGTCCGCGCGCGGCGGCCTCGACGTCGCGTCGGTCGGGCTGTTCACATACCCGATCCTGCAGGCGGCCGACATCCTGCTCTACGACGCGGTCGTCGTGCCCGTCGGCGAGGATCAGCGCCAGCACATCGAGCTCACGCGCGACCTCGCGACGCGGTTCAACTCGCGCTTCGGAGACACCCTCGTCGTGCCCGAGGTGCGGATCCTCAAGGAGACCGCGAAGATCTACGACCTGCAGAACCCGGGCTCGAAGATGTCGAAGTCGGGCGAGAGCCCGGCCGGGATCCTCTGGATGCTCGACGACGACACGGCGCTCGCGAAGAAGATCAAATCGGCCGTCACCGACTCGGAGGGCGTCGTGCGGTACGACCCGATCGAGAAGCCCGGCGTCTCGAACCTGCTGTCGATCCTCGCGATCGTGACGCGGCGCTCGGTCGCGGAGGTCGAGGCCGAGTTCGACGGCCTGCAGTACGGAGCGCTCAAGAGCGCCGTGGCCGAGGCGGTCGTGGAGGAGCTGCGGCCGATCCGCGAGCGCACGCTCGAGTTGCTCGACGACCCCGCCGAGCTCGACCGACTGCTCGCGATCAACGCGGACCGGGCATCCGCCATCGCCGACGCGACGCTCGCCCGCGTGTACGACGCCGTCGGGTTCCTCCCGCGCGCATGAAGCCGGTCGTGCTGCAGACGCCGAGGCTCGTGCTCTCGACGCCCGTCGCCGCTGACGCGCCCGCGGTCCTTCGTCACTGCCAGGACGCGGAGCTGCAGCGCTGGACGACCGTGCCCGTGCCCTACACGGCCGACGACGCGCGGTCGTTCGTCGAGGAGTTCGTGCCCGCCGGCTGGCGCGACGGCACCGAGGCGGTCTTCGCGCTGCGGCCAGCCGGCGGCAGCGACCTCATGGGGGTCGTCTCGTGGCAGCGGCGCCGAGGCTACGTGGGGTACTGGATGGGCGCCGAGCACCGCGGGCACGGGTACGTGGCCGAGGCGCTGCGCGCCCTCGCGGAGTGGGTGCTCGGGCCCGAGCACGACGTCGCCTCGCTGCGGTGGGAATGCGTGGAGGGCAACCTCGGGTCGGCGCACGCCGCGCGGGCGGCGGGCTTCCGCTGGGCGGGCTTCGGGCCGTGCGACATCGTCGACCGCGCAGGTTCGCACCCGCCCGGGTGGCACTCGGTGCTGACGCGCGCCGACCTCGGGACCGTGGAGGCGCTCGAACGGTGGCCGGTGCTCGCGTGATCGCAGAGCCCCGGTCGAGCATCCGCGTCATGCTCTTCGACCTCGACGACTGCCTCATGGCGCACTCGCGCGCCGTCGCGATCGGTCTTACGCGAGCGCGGACGGAGGCCGGCGGCGCGGTCGCGGCGGCCGACGACGCCGATGAGCTGCGGCGCTGGCGCGACCTCGAGGAGCACCACTACGGGCGATGGCTGCGCGGCGAGATCGACTTCATCGAGCAGCGGCGCGAGCGGGCGCGGGGTTTCCTCGCACCGTTCGGCATCGTGCCGACGCCCGACGAGGCGCTCGCATGGTTCGACCGGTACATGGTGGGCTACCGCGCGTCGTGGGCCCTCTTCGACGACGTGCTTCCCGCGCTCGACGCGCTCGAGAAGGCCGTGCCGGGCATCCGCTTCGGGGTCATCACGAACGGCGACCTGACCTTCCAGAGCGAGAAGCTCACAGCGATCGGGCTCGCCGACCGCATGGAGCACGTCATCGCGTCGGGCGAGGTCGGGGTCGCGAAGCCGGCGGCGGCGATCTTCGAGCTCGCCGCCGCCACGTTCGGCGTCGGTGTCGCCTCGTGCGCATACGTCGGCGACCGGCTGCGCACCGACGCGGCCGGCGCTGACGCTGCGGGGATGCTCGGCCTCTGGCTCGACCGCCCGCTCGAGGCCCTCGGGGTCCCCGTCGAGGCGGGAATCGTGCCACCCGGCGTCGCACGCCTCGCGACGCTGCGTGACCTCCCCGCCGCGGTCGCCGCGCACTGAGCCGCGCATAGCGCCACCGTCGTCGTGCCACCGTCGTCGTGCCACCGTCGTCGTGCCACCGTCGTCGTGCCACCGTCGTCGTGCCACCGTCGTCGTGCCCCGCGCGGGTCGCCGCCCGCGCAGGACACGATCGCAGTGCGGCGTGCAACAACTCCGGAGATCCGGTCATTCGTTCGCCCGATGCTGCTCGCTAGCCTCCAGCGCCGCCGGTTCTCCGGAGTACGTGCACACCGGCTGGCGCGCGACGGCTGGTCGCCCGGATCACGGCATCGACCACCGAGTCGATGTTTGATACGACCAGCGCGTAGTCGACGCGCACGACGACGTATCCGCGGCGCGCGAGCTCCAGGTCGCGCCAGTAGTCTCGCTCCTGCTCGCCTCGGTGCCATTCCCGGCCGTCCACCTCGACGACGACTCGTCCCTCGATCACGAGGTCGACGCGCCCGACGCCGGGGATCACCACCTGCACGTCGACTGTCAGGCCCGCGTCGAGCAGCGCGACCCGAACGAGAGACTCGATCCCCGACTCGCTTCTGCCATCGAGGTGCGCGGGAACCAGGTGGAGACGACGCGGTGCGCACCGCACGAGATCGTCGATCTGCGCGGGCGCGAGTACTCGCTGCCTGCGCACGCTATCGAGCACAGCGATCGCCAGCGGACGCGGTTGGCACCGCAGGAGCTGACGGACGGCGCCCGCCGGCGAGACGACCGTCGTGTGCGGGGGTTCATCGAGCGGCACCCAGTGGAGCACCGCATCCCTCGCGCCCAGCGGCTGCCCCGCGGGCAGTCGCAGTCGTGAGGCGTCTGGAGCGACCTGCGCGTGGAGGCGAGCACCGGGCGGCTCGAAGCATCCGAGCAGCGCGAGCGCTGAGACGCAGGTCAGCCGGCCGCCGACGGTGGCGGCGCGTCGAGCCGGTTCGGACATCCACTTGCTCACGTACACGCCACGTCGAGCGCGGATCACCTCGCCGCGGTCGATCGCCCCTGCCAGAGCTCGTCGACTGAGCTGCTCGAGGAGCTCTTGCCGCGAGTAGAGACGCCGAGGGTCGAGCGCGATCATCGGTGCACTCTCTCCACCTGGCCGGGCCGCCGTGCGACGCCATGAGGATCGGTGGAGCCCCTCGAGCAGCCGCGCCGGTGGAGGAGTCGTGTGTCACAACTTCGGAGAATCGTCGTCGCGCGTGACGGACGCGGGGTCGCCGCGGAGCGGCGGACCGGATCTCCGGAGAACGGACACGCGCGAGCGCGACATGCGCGGGACGCGCGGCATGCGCGGCATGCGCGGGACGCGCGGCATGCGCGGCATGCGCGGGACGCGCGGGACGCGCGGCATGCGCGACATGCGCCGCGCGCGCGAAGGGGCGGGGCGCCTGCGCGCGCCCCGCCCCTCGTGCGGCCCTACCACGGCCGCGGCGGCTCATGTGAGCCGCACACCCGACCCGCTCGCGCGGGACGGACTGCTAATTCACGTCGTCGTCGACCCAGTCGAAGGTCTTCGTGACGGCCTTCTTCCAGTTGCGCATCTGGCGATCGCGCTCGGAGTCGTCCATGTTGGGCGTCCAGCGCGAGTCCTCCTGCCAGTTGGCGCGCAGCTCGTCGAGCGAGCCCCACACGCCGACCGCGAGGCCCGCGGCGTACGCGGCGCCGAGCGCAGTCGTCTCCGCGACGACCGGGCGAACGACCGGCACGCCGAGGATGTCGGCCTGGAACTGCATGAGCGTGTTGTTCGCGATCATGCCCCCGTCGACCTTCAGCTCGGTGAGGTCGACGCCCGAGTCGGCGTTGACCGCATCCAGCACCTCGCGGGTCTGGAAAGCGGTCGCCTCGAGCACGGCGCGCGCGATGTGGCCCTTGTTCACGTAGCGGGTGAGCCCCACGAGCGCACCACGGGCATCCGACCGCCAGTACGGAGCGAACAGACCCGAGAACGCCGGCACGAAGTAGGCGCCGCCGTTGTCGTCGACCGTCTTGGCGAGCGTCTCGATCTCGGGCGCGTCCTTGATGAGCCCCAAGTTGTCGCGCACCCACTGCACGAGCGAGCCGGTCACCGCGATGGCACCCTCGAGCGCGTAGTGCGGCTTGGCGTCGCCGAGCTTGTACCCGAGCGTCGTCAGCAGGCCGTTCTTGGAGTGGACGATCTCCTCACCGGTGTTGAAGATGAGGAAGTTGCCGGTGCCGTACGTGTTCTTCGACTCGCCGGCGTCGAACGCCGCCTGGCCGAACGTGGCGGCCTGCTGGTCACCCAGGATGCCCGCCACGGGCACCTCGCGCAGCAGCGAGCTGCCGTGCACGGTGCCGTAGACCTCGGAGGAGGAGCGGATCTCGGGGAGCATCGACGCCGGCACGTTGAACGCCTCGAGGATCCCGTGATCCCACTGCAGGGTCTCCAGGTCCATGAACATCGTGCGCGAGGCGTTCGTGACGTCGGTCGCGTGCACACCGCCGTCGGTGCCGCCGGTCAGGTTCCAGAGAACCCAGGTGTCGGTGGTGCCGAACATGAGGTCGCCGCGGTCGGCGGCCTCGCGAGCGCCCTCGACGTTCTCGAGGATCCACACGATCTTCGTGCCGGAGAAGTAGGTCGCGAGGGGGAGGCCGACCTTCTGCTTGAAGCGCTCGACGCCGCCGTCGGCCGCGAGGCGGTCGACGATCGACTGGGTGCGGGTGTCCTGCCAGACGATGGCGTTGTAGACGGGCTTCCCGGTGTTGCGATCCCACACCACGGCGGTCTCGCGCTGGTTGGTGATGCCGACGGCGGCGATGTCGTGACGCGTCAGGTTCGCCTTCGACAGCGCGGAGCCGATGACCTCGCGGGTGTTGCCCCAGATCTCCATCGGGTCGTGCTCGACCCAGCCCGCCTTGGGGAAGATCTGCTCGTGCTCGAGCTGCCCGGTCGAGACGATAGAGCCCTTCTGGTCGAAGATGATCGCGCGGGTGCTGGTTGTGCCCTGGTCGATCGCCAGTACGTAGTTGGCCATGAGAGGTATAACTCCTTCGTTATCGGTGCCGGCCGGTGCCGGCTGTCATGAGGGGTGCGTCGCGGCTCAGCCGAGGACCGGCAGGAGCGCCGTTGCAGCCACACCGGCGAGCGCGCCGCCGATGAGGGGTCCGACGACCGGCACCCACGAGTACGACCAGTCGCTCGAGCCCTTGCCCTTGATGGGGAGCACGGCGTGCGCGAGGCGGGGGCCGAGGTCACGGGCCGGGTTGATGGCGTAACCCGTGGGCCCACCGAGCGATGCACCGATTCCGACGACGAGCAGGGCGACGGGCAGTGCGCCGAGGGCCGCGAGTCCGGCCGGTTCGGCGCGCCCGAAGCCGATGACGACGAACACGAGCACGAAGGTGCCGACGATCTCGGTGACGAGGTTCCAGCCGTAGCTGCGGATGGCCGGACCGGTCGAGAAGACGGCGAGCTTGGTGCCGGCGTCGGGCTCCTCGTCGAAGTGCTTCTTGTAGGCGAGGAAGGCGAGCACAGCACCGATGAACGCACCGATGAGCTGCGCACCCATGTAGGCGAGCACCGACAGGAGATTCACGGGAACGCCCTGCCCGAACTCGGTCACGCCGTTGGTGACGAGACCGATGGTGACGGCCGGGTTGAGGTGAGCGCCGGAGGCGTAGGCGACGGTCACACCGGCGAAGACCGCAAGGCCCCAGCCGAAGTTGATCATCAGGAAGCCGCCGCCGAAGCCCTTGTTCTTGATGAGCACGGCGTTGGCGACGACGCCGGCGCCGAGCAGGAGCAGCATGGCGGTGCCGACGACTTCCGAAAGGAAGACCACTGCGAGATTGTCCACGTTGACTTGTTCCTCTGTTCAGGGTGGACTCCTCGGCCTCGGTTCCGGCCGAAGAGGGTGCTCGATGATCGGGACCATCGGGCGATTCCGTGCCGAGCAGCGATGCTCGACGCGGTGGCTGAGAGGGGATGCGCAGTCCCGGGATGGTTCTTAGGAGGTCAGGATGCTCTAGCGAGCCTCCTGGGGATGGTCGACTTCCACACCGTGGTGTTCGGCGAGGTACTCGGCCGCAGCCGCGCGCTCCGCGCGTCGCTGCGCCTCGTCCCAGCCGAGCACCTCGCCGACGACATCGGCGAGCTCGTCGAGGACTGCGGAGGTGACCGCGCCGGTGAACCCCATCGAGGTGCGCCGCAGGACGACATCGACGAGCCGGACGACCTGCTCGGTCTCGACGAGGTGCTGCAGTTCGAGCCGCGAGTAAGCGGGAGCGGAGGCGAGAGAGGTGTCGTCTCCCGAGGCGATGCGCTCGATGAGCGGTTCGGCGCTCGTGCCGTACCGGTCGAGGAGCGTTGCGGCGCGATCGCGGCCGATCACGGCGCCGTGCTTCTGGAGCCAGGTCGAGCGCGCCGCATCCGTCGTGGGGTAGCCGACGGCGCCGCCGATGAGGCGGCCGTCGGTGCTGACCGAGCGCGAGCGGCCGAGCGCCGTCAAGACCTCGTCGGCGAGGTTCTCGCCGAGCGCGCGGAAGGTCGTCCACTTGCCGCCGACGAGGCTGAGGACGGGGACTCCCCCGCGCTCGCCGCGCTCGATGCGGTAGTCGCGCGAGATCTGACCGGTGGAGTCGGCATCCTGCCGCGGGAGGGGGCGGACGCCCGAGAAGCGGAACACGATCTGCGAGCGATTGACGTCGATCGTCGGGAAGACGTGCTTCACGAGGTCGAAGAAGTAGTCGACCTCCTCCTCGGTGCAGCGGATCGGCTGCGAGATGTCATGGGCGAGGTCGGTCGTGCCGACGAGCACCCGGCCCTTGAGCGGGTAGATGAGCACGATGCGGCCGTCGGTGAACTCGAAGAAGATCTCGCGGCCGTTGCACGCCTCGAGCAGCTCGGGGTGGTCGAGGACGATGTGCGAGCCCTTCGTGCCTCCCATGAACTGCGACGGCTGGCCGAGAGCGTCGTTGGTCTCGTCCGTCCACGGGCCTGAGGCGTTCACGACGAGCTTCGCGGCGATCTCGAACTCCTCGCCGGAGACGACATCGCGCATCTGCACGGCACCGCTGTCGCTCATTCCGAAGGCCTCGACATAGTTGGCGGCGCGAGCGTGGGAGCCGGCGGCGAGCCCGTCGTTGAGGACGTCGAGCGCGAGCCGCTCGGGGTCGTGCATGGAGGCGTCGTAGTAGGTGGCCGTCCACTTCACGTCGTCGCGGAGCTTGGGCAGCTCTCGGCGCGAGGCGGCGGCGCCGCGGAACTGGTGCCGAGGGACGCGGCCGCCGTCGCGCGAGAACGTGTCGTAGATCGTCAGGCCGACCTTGATGATGAGCGCGCCGCGCTCCTTCTTCGCGCCGCCCTTCACGCCGACGAATTTCAGCGGAGCGGAGAGCAGGCTCGAGAAGGTCGAGAAGATCGGGATGGTCGTTCGCAGCGGTCGCACGTAGTGCGGGGCGAGCCGGAGAAGCGCATTGCGCTCGTGCACCGACTCCTGCACGAGGCGGAACTCGCCGTTCTCGAGGTAGCGGATGCCGCCGTGCACCATGTGCGAGCTCGCCGCGGAGGCGCCGGCGACGTAGTCGTCGCGTTCGACGAGGACGACGTCGACGCCGTTGAGAGCGAGGTCGCGGAATGTCGCGATGCCGTTGATGCCCGCGCCGATGACGACGACGTCGGCGGAGGGGCGCTCGGTGAGCGCAGTCACGGTCGACCGTGCGGGGGACGACTTCTGTGTCGACATCGGTTGAGACACTCCCTCGATCCAGCCGACGGAGAGTCGGCGGTGGGATAATCCTCCGACGGTCGCGAACGATCGACCAACTCGATTGCACAAACGTGCAGACGCGCGGAGGATTCGATGGCGACGACCGCTCAGCCCTCGGGGCGCATGCGCGATGCCCTCAGAGCGGCCCACCTCTACTACATGCAGGACCTCACGATGGATGCCATCGCCCGGGAGCTGAAGACCTCGAGATCCTCGGTTTCGCGCCTGATCTCCTTCGCGAAGGACACCGGTCTCGTCGACATCCGGATCCGTTCGCCCTTCGAGCTGTCGACGCGGTGGGAGCGCGATATCGCCCGCCGTTTCGGTGTCTCCGCCCACGTCGTGCCTGTTCCGAGCGGCTCGTCGGACGTCGACAGACAGGACCGCGTCGCGCGCGGCGCTGCACGGATTCTCAACTCGTACTTCGATTCCAACATGGCGATGGGTGTCGCGTGGGGCTCGACGATGAGCGCCATCAGTCGGCACCTCGTGCCGAAAGAGACCCACAACTCCGACATCGTGCAGCTCAACGGGGCGGGAAACACCCATACGACCGGGATCGACTACGCGAGCGAGATTCTTCGCCGCTTCGCCGAGTCGTACACCGCGCGGCTCCAGCAGTTCCCCGTGCCCGCCTTCTTCGACTCCCCCGCGACGCGCGAGCACTTGTGGAAGGAGCGGAGCATGCGCCGCGTCCTCGACATGCAGGCGCATCTCGACATCGCACTCTTCGGAGTCGGCTCGCCCTTCGCGGACATCCCCAGCCACGTCTACATCGGCGGGTATCTCGACCCGGAGGATTACCAGACGCTCAGCGACCAGGGCGTCGTCGGCGATGTCGCGACGGTGTTCTTCCGCGCCGACGGCTCGACCGATGGAATCGAGCTGAACGCGCGCGCGACCGGACCGGACTTCGACGTCCTCCGGCGCATCCCCCGTCGGGTCTGCGTCGTCTCGGGCGTCTCGAAGCTGCCGGGACTCTCGGGCGCGCTCGCCGCAGGACTCATCACCGATCTGATCATCGACGAGGCCGGCGCTCGCGCGCTCATCGACTCGGCGGGCGGCTCCGTATCGCCCATGACGGGCGCCGTGACGATCGTCGACGTGACGTCGGATGACGCGGATCAGTTCCCAGGAGCCGCTCGGGAATAACCCAGGGCCGCCTGCGTTCAATACACTCGAACACGAAACGCACTTCGGGGTCGGTGAAAGTCCGAGCCGGCGGTCATAGTCCGCGACCCGCGGTCGAGCTCTCACGAGCACGGCCCGGTTGAGCTGGTGGAACTCCAGCACCGACGGTGAGAGTCCGGATGGGAGAAGTGCGGTGCGCGGCCTCGCCGCGCACTCGCGACCCCGGATTGCGCCCCGACTCACCGAAGGGCCCTTTCGGGAATGACCGCCATCGCCGCACCGATCGACGCCACGCGCGTCGAGGCCGCGATGAGCCGCGCGCTCTCCCTCGCCGAGCACGGTCCGGCAGTGGGCGACAACCCGCAGGTGGGCTGCGTCCTCCTCGACGGCGACGGCACGATCGTGGCGGAGGGCTGGCACCGGGGTGCTGGCACTGCCCACGCCGAGGTCGATGCGCTGTCGAAGGTCGCGGATGCGCGCGGGCTCACCGCCGTCGTCACCCTCGAGCCCTGCAATCACACGGGCCGCACCGGCCCCTGCGCTCTGGCCCTCATCGAGGCGGGGGTCTCGCGCGTGATCTTCGCCCTCGACGACCCGAGCGAGCGCGCCGACGGCGGCGCCGAGCGCCTCCGCGCGGCGGGCATCGTCGCCGAGCGCGGCCCGCTCGCCCACGAGGCGGAGGAGCTGCTGCGCCCCTGGCTCACGAGCGCGCGACTCGGGCGCCCCTTCGTCACGGTCAAGTGGGCCTCCACCCTCGACGGGCGCGCCGCCGCCGCGGACGGCACGAGCCAGTGGATCACGGGAGCCGCCGCCCGCCAGCGCGTCCACGAGCAGCGCGCGCGCCACGACGCGATCGCCGTCGGCACCGGCACCGTGCTCGCCGACGACCCGAGCCTCACCGCCCGTGGCGACGCCGGCGAGCTCCTGGCGCACCAGCCGGTCCCCGTCGTCTTCGGAAGGACGCCCGTATCGGCGGATGCCGCCCTCCGTCGCCATCCCGCCGGCCTCATCGAGGTGGGCCACCGCGATCTCGCGACGGCGCTGCCCGAGCTGCTGAGCCGCGGCATCCGCCGCCTCTACGTCGAGGGAGGGCCGACGCTGGCGAGCGCTTTCCTCCGCGCCGGACTCGCCGACGAGGTGCTCGTGTACCTGGCGCCCCTGCTTCTCGGCGGGCCGCGCACGGCCCTCGACGATCTGGGGGTCACCACGATGGCCGAAGCGCACCGGCTGAGCATCCGCTCGATCGAATCGCTCGGCGACGACCTGCTCGTCACCTGCCGCCCCGACGCCCGCTCGTCCTCCCACCTCACCCCGCACAGCTAGGAACCGCAATGTTCACCGGAATCATCGAAGAGCTCGGCGAGATCATCGGCTGGCAGACGCACGGCGACGCCGGCCGGGTGACAGTGCGCGGCCCGCTCGCCGTGAGCGACGCGAAGCACGGCGACTCGATCAGCGTGAGCGGCGTGTGCCTCACCGTCGTCGAGCAGGGGCCCGACTGGTTCAGGGCCGACGTCATGGGGCAGACCCTGCGCATGTCGAACCCCGTGCAATGGGCCATGGGTCGCACCGTCAACCTCGAGCGCGCCGCCTCCGTGGGCGACCGGCTCGGCGGCCACATCGTGCAGGGCCACATCGACGGCACATCCGAGGTGATCAGCGTGCGCGACGAGGGAACCTGGCGCGTGCTGCGGTTCTCGCTCGCCGCCGCGCACGCCCCGCTCGTCGTCGACAAGGGCTCGATCGCCGTCGACGGGATCTCGCTCACGGTCAGCGCCGCCGGCGACGACTGGTTCGAGGTCTCGCTCATCCCCGAGACGCTCGAGCGCACGACCCTGGGGCGCCGCGCGGTCGGCGACCTCGTCAACATCGAGACCGACATCCTCGCTCGACACGTGGCGCGACTGGCGCGCTTCGACGGAAGGATCCCCGCATGAGCATCGGAACCATCCCCCAGGCGCTCGCCGCGCTGCGGCAGGGTCGGCCCATCCTCGTAGCCGACGACGAGAGCCGCGAGAACGAGGGCGACATCATCCTCTCCGCCGAGCTCGCGACGCAGGAGTGGGTCGCATGGACCGTCAAGCACTCGAGCGGCTACCTGTGCGCTCCCATGACGAACGAGCTCGCCGACGCGCTCGCGCTCCCGCTCATGGTCGCCGACACCGAGGACCCGCGCCGCACGGCGTACACGGTGAGCGTCGACGCCGCCGACCGCATCTCTACCGGCATCAGCGCGCGCGACCGCGCGCACACCCTGCGCGTGCTCGCCGACCCCGCCTCGACGCCCGCCAGCCTCATCCGCCCCGGCCACATCCTGCCTCTGCGCGCGGTCGACGGCGGCGTGCGCGAGCGCGCGGGCCACACCGAGGCGGCCGTCGAGCTCATGCGCCTCGCGGGCCTGCGCCCCGTCGCGGTCATCGGCGAGGTCGTCGCCGACGACGGCGAGATGATGCGCCTGCCCGAGCTCATCGAGTTCGGGCGAACGGAGGACGTCGTCGTCATCACGATCGTCGACCTCATCGCGTACCTGAGTTCGGGCGAGAAGTTCGCAGCAGGAGCCCCCGGCGCCCCCGCCGAGCAGCTCTCGAGCGTCTCCTTCGAGGTCGCCACGACCGTGCCGACCACGCACGGGCCGTTCTCGCTGCGCGCCTACCGCGATCGCAAGACCGGTGCCGACCACGTCGCGATCGTGAGCGGGATGCCCCACGATGACATGATCGTGCGCGTCCACTCCGAGTGCCTGACCGGCGAGGCCTTCGGCTCGCTCAAGTGCGAGTGCGGGCCGCAGCTCGACGCCGCACTCGACGTCATCCAGCGCCAGGGCGGCGCCGTGCTCTACATGCGCGGTCACGAGGGGCGCGGCATCGGCCTCATCAACAAGCTCCGCGCCTACCGCCTGCAGGAGGACGGCTACGACACGCTCGACGCCAACCTCGCGCTCGGCCTCCCCGCTGACAGCCGCGACTACCAGGCGGCGAGCGACATGCTGCGCGACCTGGGCGTCGGGCGCGTTCGCCTGCTGTCGAACAACCCCGAGAAGCAGCGTCAGCTCACGAAGTACGGCATCGAGGTGAGCTCGCTCGTGCCGCTGCTCGTGGGCGTCGGCGACGACAATCAGGGCTACCTGAGCGCGAAGCGCGACCGCATGGGTCACCGCCTTCCGGATAGCATCACCTCCGCCCCCGTGTACGCCCAGATGGAAGGACGCAGCGCATGAGCGGAGCAGGAAGCCCGACCCTGAACGTCGACGGAACCGGCCTCACGGTCGCGATCGTGGCCGGCCAGTGGCACGCCGAGATCAGCGCAGGGCTTCTCGCCGGCGCGCGTCGCGTGCTCGAGGCCTCGGGCGCGACGATCGTCGAGTACGCCGCTCCCGGCTCGTTCGAGCTCCCGGTCGTCAGCAAGGCCGCTCTCGAGAACGGCGCGGATGCCGTGGTCGCCCTCGGGGTCATCATCCGCGGCGGAACCCCCCACTTCGAATTCGTCTCCTCGGCAGCGACCGACGGACTCACCCGCGTCGCCCTCGACACGGGGAAGCCCGTCGGATTCGGTGTGCTCACTCTCGAGAACGAGCAGCAGGGCCTCGACCGGGCCGGGCTTCCCGGCTCGAAGGAGGACAAGGGCGCCGAGGCCGCGGAGGCCGCCCTCGCGACGGCGCAGGCGCTGCGGGTCATCCGCGGCTAGAGCCGCCGCACAGGAACGAACGGCGCCCGCACCCCGCGAGGGGGGCGGGCGCCGTTCGCATCCGCCCCCTACCTGAGGAAGAGCGCGCGGAGCCTGTTCGTCGTGAACACGATGCCGATCGCGATCATCACGAGGTAGTAGCCGACGTGCACGAGCATCATGCCGCTCAGGGCGCCCGTCGTCAGACCCCGGACGAGCTCGACGCCGTGCCACAGGGGCAGCGCCTGGATGACCCACTGGATGGGCTCGGGGTAAACGCTGATGGGGTAGAAGGTCGCCGAGAACAGGAACATCGGCAGCATGATGAACGTCACCCACTCGATCTGCTGGAACGTCTTCATGTAGCTCGTGATGGCCATCCCGAGGCTCGCGAAGCCGAACGCGATGAGCAGCACCGCGGGCAGGGCGAGCAGAGCCGTCCATGCCAGGTTGAGCCCGAAGAGCTGCATGACGACCATGAAGCCGACCGCGTACATCGCGCCGCGCAGGAGGGCGAGGAAGATCTCGCCGAGCGCGACGTCGAGAGGGCCGAGGCTCGTCGTGAGCATGCCCTGGTAGAGCTTCGAGTAGTTGAGCTTGAAGAAGACGTTCCAGGTCGAGTCGTAGACGGCGCCGTTCATCGCCGACACCGCGAGCAGGGCGGGCGCGATGAACGCCGCGTACGGCACCTCCTGGCCCGTCGAGGTCTGCACCGACCCGACGAGGGCGCCGAAGCCGATGCCGAGCGAGAGCAGGTAGAACACCGGCTCGAAGAAGCCGCTGAGCACGACGAGGTAGTTCGTGCTGCGGGTCGCCAGAAGACCACGGCGGATGACCGCACCCGTGTTGCCCGCATAGAGGGCGCTGCGCTGCCTGGTCAGCGGAGCGCTCGCCGCCGCCGATGCCGCCGTCACTTGTCGAGCCTCCTCGTGAAGTGGCGGCGCGTCGCCCAGAGCCCGACCGCGAAGAGCGTGACGAGGTAGCCGACGTGCGTCGCCGTGAGCCACGCGGGCTCGGCCATGCCGTACGTGAGCACGCGGCCGAGCTCGGTGCCGTGCCAGAGCGGTGAGATCCAGCCGATCGGCTGCAGGAAGACCGGCAGCTGCTCGAGCGGGAAGAACGTGCCCGAGAACAGGAACAGGGGCGTGATGCCGAAGCGCTGCAGCATCGCCATCTGACCCCGGTCTTCGGTGATGGTGGAGGTGTAGCTCGAGATCGCGGCGCCGATGGCGAGGCCGGTCATCGACGCGACGAAGATCCCGAGCCAGCCGAGAGGCGAGGTGATCGCGCCGAAGAGGGCGATGATGCCGCAGTAGATCGCGACCGTGACGACCGTGCGCAGCGCGATGTGGATGAACATGCCGTTGACGATCTGGGCGCCCGTGATGGGCGAGGCGTTCATGCCGAAGAAGATCGGGTTCCACTTGAAGCCGAGCAGGATCGGATAGGACGTCTCGTTGGCGGTGACCGTCATGGCGGCCGCCGCCATGAGTGCGGGGGCTACGAACTGCAGGTAGCTGACGCCCTCGACGCCCTGCGGCACGAGGCTCGCGAGCCCGACGCCGAGCGCGAAGAGGTAGATGAGCGGGTTGCCGAAGCTCTGGAAGATCGCGTCTCCGGCGTAGCCCTTCATCGCGCGGATGCGGTGCTCGGCGATGTACCAGGAGCCGAAGCGGCGCGGGGCGGCACCGGCGGCGAGCGAGCGCCGGGCATCCTCTCTCTGCGCGCTCTCGGCCGGAGCCGCTGGGTCGGTCGTCGTCATTCGATCAGGCTCCGACCCGTGAGTCGCAGGAAGACGTCCTCGAGGCTCGACCGGCGAACGAGGGACGTGATCGGGTGCAGCCCGAGCTGCGTGATCCGCTCGAGCTCCGCCTCGCCGTTGGCGCTGTACACGAGGATGCGGTCGGGCAGCACCTCGAGGCGCTCGCCGACCCCCTGCAGCTTCGCCGCAGCCTCGGCGTTCCTGTCGCTGCCGAAGCGCACCTCGAGCACCTCCCTGCTCGAGTACTCGCGGATGAGCGCGGCGGGCGAGCCCTCGGCCATGATGCGGCCCTTGTCGACGACCACGAGGCGGTCGCACAGCTGCTCGGCCTCATCCATGTAGTGCGTCGTGAGCACGAGCGTCGTGCCCTGCTCCTTGAGGCGGAACAGGCGATCCCAGAGGATGTGGCGCGCCTGCGGGTCGAGACCCGTCGTCGGCTCGTCGAGCAGCAGGATGCGCGGCTCGTTGATGAGCGCGCGGGCGATCGTGAGGCGGCGCTTCATCCCGCCCGAGAGGTCGTCGACCTTGGCCTTGGTGCGGTCGGCCAGCTGCGCGAACTCGAGCAGGGCATCCGCCCGCTCGGCTACGACCGCCCGCGGCAGGCCGAAGTAGCGGCCGTACACCAGGAGATTGTCGCGGACGCGGAGCTCCTGGTCGAGGTTGTCCTGCTGGGGAACGACGCCCAGCTGCGAGCGGATGTCGGGGCCGTGGTCGTTCGGGTCGAGGCCGAGGATCTCGAGGTCACCGGCCGTGCGCGTCGAGACGGCGCCGACCATGCGCATCGTGGTCGACTTGCCCGCGCCGTTCGGGCCGAGCAGGCCGAAGGACTCACCGGGCGCGACGTCGAAGTCGATCCCGTCGACAGCGGTGAAGTCGCCGTACTTCTTGGTCAGTTTCCTGGCGGTGATGACGGGCTGCGGCACGAGAGACGAGCATAGACCTCGCGCACGGTCGGCACCGAGGAGAACTCGGCCAGGATGGAGCCATGAGCTCGACCAGCGACCCCGCCCGCCCGCGCCGCGGCTTCGGCCGCGACCCCGAGGCGGACTCGGGCCCGCGCGCGACCTTCGGCCAGTTGCTCCCCTATCTGCTCGAGCACCGCACGGTGCTGTCGTGGGTCATCGTCATCAGCATCCTCGGCGCGATCGCCTCGCTCGCCCAGCCGCTGCTCGTGAGCCAGGTCATCGCGCGCGTCGAGCAGGGAGAGCCGCTCGGCTCGCTCGTCGCCGGTCTCGTCGCCCTCGTCGTGGCCGCCGCGCTCCTCAGCGGCTTCGGGCACTACCTCCTGCAGCGCACAGGAGAAGGCGTCGTGCTCTCGAGCCGCCGCACCCTCGTGCGGCGCCTTCTGCACTTGCCGATCGCGCAGTTCGACGAGCGGCGCACGGGCGATCTCGTCAGCCGCGTCGGCAGCGACACCACCCTGCTGCGGGCCGTGCTCACCCAGGGCCTCGTGCAGGCGATCGGCGGGAGCCTCACCTTCGTCGGCGCGATCATCGCGATGGCCGTCATCGACCCGACGCTCCTCGGGCTCACGCTGCTCGTCGTCGCCGTGTCGGTCGTCACGGTCGTGGTGCTGTCCCGACGCATCCGCGTCGCCTCCCGCAGGGCGCAGGAGAAGGTCGGCGATCTCGCCGCGGCCGTCGAACGGGCGATCTCGTCCGTGCGCACGGTGCGCGCCGCGAACGCCACCGATCGCGAGATCGCAGCGGTCGACAAGGATGCCCGCGGCGCGTGGGAGCAGGGCATCCGCGTCGCGCGCATCTCCGCCCTCGTCGTTCCGATCTCGTCGATCGCGCTGCAGGTCTCGTTCCTCGTCGTCCTCGGCGTCGGTGGATTCCGCGTCGCGACCGGCGCGATCGAGATCGGCGCTCTCGTCGCGTTCATCCTGTTCCTGTTCCTGCTCATCGGGCCGCTCGGGCAGGCGTTCGGCGCGATCACCTCGGTGAACTCGGCGCTCGGCGCGCTCGGTCGCATCCAGGAGATCATCGCCCTCCCGAGCGAGGTCGAGGGCGACGCCGACGTCGTCCCCGAGCCGGATGACCCGGACGACGCGGCAGTGTCCTTCCACGACGTGCACTTCTCCTACCCCGAGCGGGCGCATCGCACCGAGGCCGAGAAGGCCGCTGCGGAGGCCGAGGCGGCGCTCTCCGCGACGGCGGGGCGCGGGGCGAACGCGAACTCCCACGGGTCGCGCGATGCGCAAGTGCTCCGCGGGGTCTCGTTCGCGGTGCCGCGGGGGGCGCGCGTCGCACTCGTCGGTCCGAGCGGCGCAGGGAAGTCGACCGTGCTCGCGCTCGTGGAACGCTTCTACGACCCGACGGCAGGCGTCATCCGGATGGACGGCGTCGACATCCGCGCGCTCGATCGTGTCGAGCTGCGCAGCAGGATCGGCTACGTCGAGCAGGATGCGCCCGTGCTCGCCGGCACTCTGCGCGAGAACCTCTTGCTCGGAACGCCTGATGCGAGCGATGAGCAGTGCGCGACCGTGCTGCGCTCGGTGAACCTCGGCGAAGTGCTCGACCGCTCGCCGCTCGGGCTCGAGGCGCCCGTCGGCGAGGATGGCGTCATGCTCTCGGGCGGCGAGAGGCAGCGGCTTGCGATCGCACGCGCGCTGCTCGCGGCGCCGCCCATCCTGCTCCTCGACGAGTCGACATCCTCACTCGACGGCCGCAACGAGCAGCTCATGCGGGAGGCGATCGACGCGGTCGCCGAGAACCGCACGCTCATCGTGATCGCGCACCGGCTCTCGACGGTCGTCGACAGCGACCTCATCGTCGTGATCGATCACGGACGCGTCGTCGGGACGGGCACGCACAGCGAGCTCGTGCGCGAGGTGCCGCTCTACCGCGACCTCGCGAAGCACCAGCTGCTGGTGTGACGCGGCCGCCTCGCGGGGCGGTCGACATCGCCCCGATGGGGTCAGCGCTGGCCCCTTGGATGCGAGACCGTGCGCTTTGGCCGCGAGCGTGTGGTCTGCCGCACGTTGTCGTCCAGAGCGCACGGTGCCGCAACTGGCGAAGGGACGCCGCGGCGCCGGGTCAGGATGCCGCGGAGACGACCGCTCCGCCGGCGGCGACGATCTCGGCGAGCGCCGCCGCGCTCGGACCGGGGGCCACCCCGGCGACGAGATCGCTCAGAACGCGAACCCGTCGACCTGCGGTGATCGCGTCGAGCGCCGAGGCGCGGACGCAGTGGTCCGTCGCGATACCGACGACGTCGACGACGTCGATGCGGTGCTCGTCGAGCGCGGCGACGAGGGTGCGGCCGTCATCGGTGATCCCCTCGAAGATCGAGTACGCCGGGACGCCCTGACCCTTGCGCACGTGCAGGTCGATCAGCGCTCGGTCGATCGCCGGATGGTAGTCGGCGCCCGGCGAGCCGGCCACGCAGTGCACCGGCCACGTCGTCACGAAGTCCGGGTCCGCATCCGTCGCGAAGTGCCCGCCGTTGTCGTTGTCGGAGTCGTGCCAGTCGCGCGAGGCGACCACGAGGGCGTAGTCGTCGGCGTGCGCGCGGACGTGCTCGGTGATCGCCACGGCCACGGCGGCGCCGCCGACGACGCCCAGAGCGCCGCCCTCCGTGAAGTCGTTCTGCACGTCGATGATGAGCAGGGCGCGGGGCATGTCGTCTCCATCTCTCAACGCCGGGCTTCCGCGGCCCGGCTTCATCAGAGGGTGGTGAGGTTGTCGCCGCAGCGGTACGCGCCGGCCGCCAGCAGGTCGAGCGCCGCCCGGGCGGAGCCTTCGACGTTGCCGATCGCCGAGAACGCGAAGGTGAGCGTCGTGCCGTCCGCGGCAGTGATGATGCCGCTGAGCGAATAGGCGGTCGTGATCCACCCGGTCTTCGCCGACACGCTGCCGCGCGCGACGGCGGCATCGCCGACGAAGCGGTTCGCGAGCGAACCCGAGCGCCCGGCGACGGGGAGCCCGGCGGCGAGCACCGGCAGGTCGCCTCCGCCTGCCGCGATGACGTCGAAGAAGCGCGCGTAGTACAGGGGCGAGACGGCGTTGAGGGGGCTGAGGCCCGACCCGTCGCGGATGACCATACCCGGGTCGAGCGCGACTCCGTACGGCTGCAGCGCCGTCGCGTACGCCTGCGTGAGGGAGGCGGCCGAGCCGTCGAAGCCCGATTCCTTCGACACCACTCGCGCGAGCATCTCGGAGAGCGTGTTGTCGCTGTTCATCAGCATCTTCTCGATGAGACGGCTCACGGGCTGCGATCGCACGACCGCGAGCTCGGCGCCGCCGCTCGCGACGCCCACCCGCACCGAGGGGCGACCGCCCGGGTTGCCCGCGGCGCCGAGGGCGAGGGCGAACGCCTCGCCGGCGCGCGTGATGGGGTCGGCCGAGCGAGGGCTCGTGTCGACCGCGGGGTTCTGCCGGTCGCCATCGACCTGCAGAGCGGTGACCTCGGACTGGTACCCGATCGACACCACGCTCGGATCCCACGATGGATCCCACCTATCGGCCGGGTTCCAATAGGTCGCGTCGAGCAGTACCTCGGTGATCTCCGGGGCGTCGGGGTTCGCCGCCCCATAGGCGGAGACAGCCTGCGCGGCGAGGTCGGAGAGTTTGGGAGCACCTCGGTAGACGCTCTCCTGGCCGGGGGCGAGCGCGCTCAGTGTCGCATCTCCCCCGCCGACGAGGACGATCTGCCCGGGCTCCGATCCCTGCTCGACGCGCGTCTGAAGCTGGTAGCCGGGACCGAGGACCCGCAGCGCCACCGCGGCGGTGAGCACCTTGAGAACGCTGCCGTGCCGCGCCGGAGTCGACGCGTCCTTCTCGAAGAGCACCTCGCCCGTCTCGGCGTTGACCACCACGCCGACGAACTCGGCGAGGCGGCCGTCGGACGCCAGGGTTCGGATCGAGCACGTCCGCACGCGCGTGGGCGCGATCGCCGACGACGGCCCGGCGCGCGACGGCTCGCGGTCGGGCGTCGGATCCGCGCTCGGCGTGCGCAGGTCGGCGTCCGTCTCGGGCGCGGCCACCGCGTCCGCGGTCGGGGGCACTGCGGCCATACCGGTGGCGACGGCGGCCGCTCCGAGAATCGAGAAGGCCGTAGCGAGCGCTGTGATGGCGAGCGGGCGCGGATGACGTCCCACGACGGCGCCGAGGCCCGCGCCGCCCTCAGGAGTCTTGCGAATTCTCGGCGCTGTCACCGGGCCATGATAGTCGCGACGGATCAGGCCTCGTCGTCGGCCGCGTACCGAACGCCGATCTGGCGCCGCACCTCATCGAGCACGCCCATGATCGCGATCGTCTCCTCGATCGGGAGGCTCGTCGGCGCCGCGCCTGCGACGCGCGCCTCCATCTCCGCGGCCTGGAACTGCATTCCGCGCTGCGCGACCTCCGGCGCGATGCGCTCGACGACCTCGCCTTGCCCGTCGAACAGCGTCGCCACGGTCGGCGCATAGAAGGTGCTCTCGATCTCGAGATACCCCCGCGTGCCGATGACGGCGGCGCGGTTCGGGCCCGCGGTGTCGAGCGCGGTGTGCAGGACGGCCTGCCGCCCGTCGGCGTAGTCGAGAATCATCGCCGTCTGGCGGTCGACGCCGGCCGCGGTCAGGTCGGCATGGGCGCGAATGCCCGTCGGGAGCCCGAGGACGTCCACAGCGAACGACACCGTGTAGATGCCGAGGTCGAGGAGCGCCCCTCCGCCCAGCTCCGGGTTCTGCAGCCGGTGCTCGGGGTCGAGCGGGAGCGACTGGGTGTGATCGGCGAGGACGGTGCGCACCTCGCCGAGCGCACCGGAGCGCACGAGCTCGCGCACCCGGATCATGTGAGGGAGGAATCGCGTCCACATCGCCTCCATGACGACGACGCCCGCCTGAGCCGCGGCGTCGGCGACCCGGCGCGCATCCCGCTCGATGAGGGTGAAGGCCTTCTCGACGAGCACGTGTTTGCCTGCCGCGATCGCGAGTAGCGCGTGCTCGGCGTGATGGGAGTGCGGGCTCGCGACATAGACGATCTCGACGGCCGGATCGGCGACGAGCTCTTCGTACGAGCCGTGCGCGGTCGGGATGCCGTGCTCGGCCGCGAAGGAGCGCGCGCTCTCGAGGCGGCGGGACCCCACCGCGGCGATCGTGAACCCCTCTGCGACCAGGTCGTGCGCGAATGCGTGCGCGATGCTGCCCGCCGCGAGAATGCCCCAGCCAGGTCGCGCCATCCTCCTGCCTTCCGCTCGCGGTCGAGCGCCGGCGAGCGGGCTCAGCCTATCGAGCCCGCTCGCCGGTGCCGTGAACCGACCGGGCGCGGTCGATCAGCAGGTGACCCAGCGCGACGCCGAGCGAGTGAAGCTGTACGGCTCATTCGGAACGCCGCCGTGCGTCATCGCGAAGAGGATGCAGACGCCGACCGTGGTTCCCGCGTAGGTCGGCTTGTAGAGCGAGGTGCGGTGCCCGGAGGAGTCCCACCACTTCTGGGCAACGGTCGCGCCGGTGTTGTTCGAGCCGCCGGCGAGGTTGCCGTCGCAGCCGACGCTCGGCACTCCGTCGCTGCGCTGGGAGCCGATGTGACCCCACGCACTCATCGGGTCGGTCGACGGGTCCTCCGCCATCCAGAACAGGCGGTCCTCCATGCAGGAGTCGTAGCGGATGTTCGAGAACGGCACAGGCGGCAGGCAATTGGCGACGCGGATCTCGTTGTACCTCTGCGCGAACTGTGCGAGGTCGGCCGACGTGGTGCCGGCGACGCCGCCGGCGGACGTGCGGCTCGGCGCTCCCGCCGTGCTGCCGCCCGGCATGCCGGGGCAGGCCGGAGTGGTGACGGTCGGCGCGGGCGCCGGGGCCGGTGCGGGCCCGGACGGCTTGGGCTGCACGACCGCCGTTCCGGTGCCCGACGCCGACGTGGTCGTGGCAGGCGCGCTGGCCGACGGAGCCGGCGCGGGCTTCGCGCTCGCGGTGCTCGACGGCGCGCTCGGCGCACCACCGCTCGGCTCGGTCGTCGCAACCGGCGCCGGCGAGGCGTCCGGCGACGGGGATGCGTCCGGCGACGGGGATGCGCTTCGCGCGGCCGTGGGCTCGGCATCGCCGCCGACGCTCGTCGCGGAGTAGGTGGCGCGCTGGCGCGGGTCGAGGAAGCCGCTGCCGTCGACGGCGCGCTCGGCCTCCACGATCGTGATCGCGGACGCGCCGGTCGTCAGCGTGCGAGCGCTGAGGACGTCGGAGACGTCGACGCTTCCGCTGACGACGGGAGCGAGCAAGATGGCGCTCGTCGCGAGCGCCGACCCCACAAGGAGCGTTCGAAGCATGTCAGGTTCCCCCCGAAACCGTCCGATGTATCCGCCAGCCCCCCGGCTGACTCCCCCGACGGTACGGCTCCTGAGCCCGATCGGACAAGTGGAGGCAGTCGGAAAACGAACGGATCACCCCAGGACTGGGGGAGAAGCTGTCCGAAACGGACCCCTGATCGGGGGTATTGCCGCTGCGGAACGCCCGTGGATGGCCGGAGACGGAGCCCCGTACAGGATTCGAACCTGCGACCTGCTGTTTACAAGACAGCTGCTCTACCAGCTGAGCTAACGGGGCGCTGGAGCGATCTCAGCCTATCGGCCCGCGCCCATCGGGAGGGATGCGTTACGGGGTCGGGGAGGGCGACGGGCTGGCCGCGAAGTCGTCGCCGGCCGCCGAGAGCACGAACTGCGAGAACTCCGTCGAGTCGAACGGGTACGAGGGGGTGTAGAGCTCGCCGTTCACGAGAATGGTCGGCGTGCCGCGCACGTTCTCGACCTCGGTGCCCTCGACCGGCAGCGGGCCGTTGCCGGCGCGCGTCGTGGCAGCCTTGACCCACTCGAAGAAACGCCCGTCGTCGATGCAGCGCTCGAGGGAGGTCGAGGTCGCGCCGGCATCGCGCGCGACCTCGAGCAGCTCGTCGTCGGTGAGCCCCTCAGTGCCCTCGGCCGGCTGATCGGTGAACATGGCTGTGTTGAAGTCGAAGAACGCGTCGGGGTTGAAGTTGGAGACGCACGCGGCGGCGTTGGCAGCGCGAAGCGAGTACTGAGTTCCTGCGGAGAGAGTGGTGAGGATCGCGATGGGGTGGTATTCCACGGTTGCGG
Organism: Microcella alkalica; assembly: GCF_014137945.1. Classification (GTDB taxonomy): domain Bacteria; phylum Actinomycetota; class Actinomycetes; order Actinomycetales; family Microbacteriaceae; genus Microcella; species Microcella alkalica. Next base: position 210,169 of record NZ_JACGWX010000004.1, on the reverse strand, counting down.
CTCCCGAATCGACGAGCGTGCGGATGAGTTCGCCGTTCTCCTGCTCGAACTCGCCGCAGACGGGGCACAGGTAGTCGACCCAGATGGTGATCGCGACGACGCCCGGCTCGTTGGGGGCGCTCGGCACAGGGGTCGCATCCGGCGCGACGCCCGGAGTCTGGACGGCCGCGAGGCCCTCGCCGATGAGGATGCCGTCGCTCGCCATGTTGCGGGGCCCGCTGCGCTCCGGCCTGACCGAGTTCGTGATCACGAGCGCGACGATCGCGACGATCGCCACGAGCACGACGGCGATGCCGCCCTGCAGCAGCCAGCGGTTGCGCCGCTCCTTCTTCTTGTGCCCGGCGCGCAGCTGGCGGGCCTTCTCGCGGGCTTCATCGCGGCGCGCGGTCTTCGACTGCCTCGCGCCTGCTGGTCTGCTCTCGGTCATGGTTCCTCTTCGTCGCTCGCCGTGCGCGCTCCGCGCGCCGGCACCGGGTTCAGGCGCAGTGCGCCCCGAAGGATAGTACGGCGACGAACGATGCGTGGCCACTCGAGCGGTCCTCGAGAGCGGCCGCACCCGCGTCGCGGCGCCTGCACGGGCATTCCGCCGATTCGGGCGGCGCCCGGGAAGGTGGCATACTGGGGCCCGATGACCAGCGCCGCTCATCGATGACAGCGTCATCAATCCATTCACGACGGATCGTCCGGCACGTACCTGCCGGTGAAGAGGAGAGTTAACCCGCATGGCTACCGTCACTTTCGACAAGGCGACCCGACTGTACCCCGGCTCGACCGTTCCCGCGGTCGACGCGATCGACCTCCACATCGAGGACGGCGAGTTCCTCGTCCTCGTCGGCCCCTCCGGCTGCGGCAAGTCGACCACCCTCCGCATGCTCGCGGGCCTCGAGGAGGTCAACGACGGCAACATCTTCATCGGCGAGCGCAACGTCACCGACATCCCGCCGAAGGACCGCGACATCGCGATGGTGTTCCAGAACTACGCGCTGTACCCCCACATGACCGTCGCGGAGAACATGGGCTTCGCGCTCAAGATCGCCGGCATCGGCAAGGAGGAGCGCGCGACTCGCGTCCTCGAGGCGGCGAAGCTCCTCGACCTCGAGCCCTACCTCGACCGGAAGCCGAAGGCTCTCTCGGGCGGCCAGCGCCAGCGCGTCGCCATGGGCCGCGCGATCGTGCGCCAGCCGCAGGTGTTCCTCATGGACGAACCGCTGTCGAACCTCGACGCGAAGCTCCGCGTGCAGACGCGCACCCAGATCGCCTCGCTGCAGCGCCGCCTCGGCGTCACGACCGTCTACGTCACGCACGACCAGACCGAGGCCCTCACGATGGGCGACCGCATCGCGGTCCTCAAGGACGGCGTCCTCCAGCAGGTCGGCACGCCCCGCGACCTCTACGAGACGCCCAACAACGTGTTCGTCGCCGGCTTCATCGGCTCGCCCGCCATGAACCTCTTCCCCGCGACGATCGTCGACGGCGGCGTGGAGTTCGGCAGCGCGGTCGCCGTCGTCGAGCGGGAGACGCTCGACAACGCGAGCGACAAGTCGGTCACGGTCGGCGTCCGCCCGGAGGACCTCATCGTCGGCGCCCCCGGCTCGCAGGGCCTCACGGTCGAGGTCGACGTGGTCGAGGAGCTCGGCGCCGACGGCTACCTCTACGGCCACACCGAGGTGCAGGGCCAGCGCGTCGACGTCGTCGCGCGCGTCGACGGCCGCTCGCACCCCAACGCCGGCGAGACGGTCGTCGTCACGCCCGAGCCGAAGCACGTCCACGTGTTCGACACGGCGAACGGCCTCCGACTCAACCGCACCCCGATCACCCACTGAGACTCGGTCTCGACCGCAGCGAGGGCGGGCCGCGTCGCATGACGCGCCCGCCCTCGTCGCGTTCCCGCCCCGACGAAGGGAATCCGCCCGGATGAGCGCCTCGCTCAGCATCACGTCGGCCGTCGTCGACCCCGGCCTGCTCGACCTGCCGTGGAACCTGCCGCTCGACACGTGGCCGGACGACGCGATCGCCTCCCTGCCCAAGGGCATCTCCCGCCACCTCGTGCGCTTCGTGCACCTGAGCGGCGCAGTCGTCGCGATCAAGGAGACGACGGAGGAGATGGCGCGGCGCGAGTACGAGATGCTCCGCACCCTGCAGAGGCTCGAGATCCCGTGCGTCGACCCCGTCGCCGTCATCACCGGCCGAGTGGACGACGACGGCACGCCGCTCATGCCCGTCCTCGTCACGCGCCACCTGCGCTTCTCGCTGCCGTACCGCGCCCTCTACTCGCAGACGCTGCGACCCGAGACGGCGACGCGGCTCGTGGACGCTCTCGCCGTCCTCCTCGTCCGCCTCCACATCGCGGGCTTCTTCTGGGGCGACGTGTCGCTGTCGAACACGCTCTTCCGCCGCGACGCCGGCGCCTTCGCGGCCTACCTGGTCGACGCCGAGACCGGTCAGCTCTACGAGGGCGGGCTCTCCAATGGCCAGCGCGAGAACGACCTCGAAATCGGCCGCGTCAACATCGCGGGCGAGCTGCTCGACCTCGAGGCGGGCGGTCGGCTCGACGGCAGCGTCGACGCGATCGAGGTCTCCAACGGCATCATCGACGCCTACCGGACGCTCTGGAAGGAGCTCACGGGGTGGGAGTCCTTCGACCGGTCGGAGCGCTGGCGCATCACGCAGCGCGTCGAGCGGCTCAACGACCTGGGCTTCGACATCGAGGAGCTCGCCATCCGCACCGACGGCGACTCGACCGAGGTGCGGATCCAGCCCAAGGTCGTCGACGCGGGCCACCACACCCGGCGCCTCCTGCGACTCACCGGGATCGACGCGGGCGAGAACCAGGCCAGGCGGCTGCTGAACGACCTCGACTCGTACTCGGCCGCGACCTACCCGGACAAGTCCGTCGACGAGGAGCAGGTCGCCCACGAGTGGCTCGTTCGCGTCTTCGAGCCCGTCGTGCGCGCCATCCCGCGCGAGCTCAAGGGCAAGCTCGAGGGTCCGGAGGTCTTCCACCAGCTGCTCGAGCACCGCTGGTTCCTGTCGCAGAACGAGGCGAGGGCCATCCCGCTCGCGGAGGCGCTCAGCTCGTACATCGACACCGTCCTCCGTCACCGCCGCGACGAGGCGACGATGATCGCGCCGCCGACCGAGACGATCGGGCTGCCGCTCGACACCGATGCGATCGAGGTCGTCGACGACGAGACCCCTGCGGGGTCGTGGCGCGACAAGGTGTGAGCGGCGGATCCGCGCCTAGGCGAGGATGCTGAGCGGGTTCTCGATCCGGGCGACGAAGGCGGCGAGCCAGCGCGCGGCGAGCGCGCCATCCCACGCGCGGTGATCGGCCGAGAGCGTGACGGTCATGACCTGGCCGACCTCGAGCGCGCCGTCGACCACGACCGGCCGCGCGGACGCGGCCCCCACGGCGAGGATGCCCGCGTGCGGAGGGTTGATGATCGCCGAGAACGCCTGCGTGCCGAACATGCCGAGGTTCGAGACCGTGAAGCTTCCGCCCTCGAGCTCGTCGAGCTTCAGGCGGCCCTCGCGGCCGCGACCGGCGAGCTCGGCGATGCGGGCGCCGAGCGCCGAGACGCTGAGCCCCTCGACGCCGCGCACGACGGGCACCACGAGCCCGTCGTCGAGCGACACCGCGATGCCGATGTCGACGCTCGCGTGCACGTGCATGCCATCGTCGCCCCACGTGCGGTTCGCCTCGGGCACGTCGGCGAACGCGCCGGCGACCGCCTTGACCACGAGGTCGTTGACGCTCACCTTCACCTTGCCGCCGGCGTTGATCTGCGTGCGCATGTCGAGCAGCGCGTCGACGCGGCAGTCGGCGGTGAGGTAGAAGTGCGGCACCGAGCTCTTGCTCTCGGTGAGGCGGCGGGCGATGGTCGCGCGCATGCGGCTGTGCGGGATGACCTCGACGCCCTCCGGCGCGGGACTGGCGGGCGCTGTCGCAGGCGCAGCGGGTGCGGCGGGTGCGGCGGCAGGAGCGGGCGCGGCAGCGGGCACCGAGGCGGCGGGCGCGGCGGCTGCGCCCTCGAGCAGCGCGGTGATGTCGCGGCGCACGATGCGGCCGTCCGGGCCGGAGCCCGCGACGCCCGCGAGGTCGATGCCGTGCTCGCGCGCGAGGCGCCGTACGAGCGGGCTCACGAAGCGGCGCCCGCCGTCGTGCGGGGCGGATGCCGGGGTCGACTCGGTGAGGGCGCCGGCGGCGCTCGAGGCGGTCGCGGCGGCGTCGACGGCCGGGGCCGCGACCTCCTCCACGGGCGAGCCGGATTCGGGATCCGACGGGGCCGCCTGAGCGGCCCCGTCGGACTCCTCAGCGGCCGGAGCCGCTGCGGGGCTGACGGGAAGTGCCACCTCCCCCGCCTCGCCCACGATGGCGATGGGGGCGCCGACGTCGATCGAGTCGCCCTCTCCCACCAGAAGCTCGAGCACGGTGCCCGCGGTCTCCGCCGCGAACTCCACGACGGCCTTCTCGGTCTCGATCTCGGCGAACGGCTGGCCGACCTCGACCGCGTCGCCGGGGGCGACGAGCCACTTCTGGACGGCGGCCTCGGTGACGTTCGCGAGCACCTCCGGCATGCGGATGGTCGTCGACATCAGGCTGCTCCCCCCGCGTTGCGGCGCACGGTCTCGATCCCCTCGACGACCTCCTCGGTCCGCGCGATCGCCGCGCGCTCGAGGATGCGCGAGATGGACGGCGACGACTCGGCGCCGGTCACGCGCTGCACGGGCTGGTCGAGCCAGTCGAACAGGCGGCGCTGGATCTCGTCGGCGAGCCACGCGCCGTACGACGTGCCTCGGGCTCCCTGCTCGACGATGAGGACGGCGTTCGTCTTCTTGACGCTGCGCTCGATGGTCTCCCAGTCGAGCGAGGCGCGGTCGAGCCAGCGCAGGTCGATGAGCTCGGCATCCGCCCCCGTCTGCTCGATCGCCTCCGCGCAGTGCCTGACCATCGAGAGGTAGCTGATGACGGTCATCTCGCTGCCCTCGCGGCGCACGGCCGCGGTGCCGGGCGGGATGATGTAGTCGAAGTCGCCCGCGATGACCTCGTCCTTCTCGTTGTAGAGGTCGACGTGCTCGATGACGAGCACCGGGTCCTGCAGGGCGAGCGCGGCGTTCATGAGGCCGACGTAGTCCGCGGCCGACGACGGGGCGACGATGCGCCAGCCGGGGCTCGTGGCGAAGACGCCCGCAGGGTCCATGAGGTGCTGCGAGCCGTAGCCCGAGCCCATCGCGACCTTCGTGCGCAGCACGAGGGGCACGGGGTTGTCGCCGCCGAACATGTGGCGGGCCTTGCCCACCTGGTTGAAGACCTGGTCGGCGGCGACCCACATGAAATCGGGGTACATGAACTCGACCACGGGGCGGTAGCGGCCGTCGAGGGCGAGCCCGCCGCCGAGGCCCATGAAGGCGTTCTCGCTGATCGGGGTGCCGAGCACGCGGTCGGGGAAGGAGTCGGCGAGGCCCTTGGTCGCGCCGTTCGTGCCGCCCTTGAGCCGGTGGATGTCCTCGCCCATGATCACGATGCGCTCGTCCTCGCCCATCCGGCGCTCCATCACGCCGGCGACGGCGTCGACGAACTTCATCGGCTCGCGGGCCGCGTCGGAGACGCTCGGTTCGAGCACGCGGAGCGAGGCGAGCTCGCTCGCGTCTCCGCGCACCCCGACGTCGACGAACTCGGGGTCGGGCCACAGCTCGGGCCGGATGCGGCGACGACCCTGCTTCTCGGGGTCGGCCTCGAGCAGCTCGGCCGTGGCCGCATCCATCGCCGCGATCGCCTGGGCGCGCACGCTCTCGACGCCCGCCTCGTCGATGAGACCGCGCTTCTGCATCTCGCGCGCGACGCGGTCGAGGGGGTCGCGCTTCTTCCACTCGGCCTCCTCCTCCTTCGTGCGGTAGCCGAAGGCGCTGCCGGGGTACGGGCCGTTCTGGTGGAAGAAGCGGTAGACCTCGGCCTCGACGATCGTCGGGCCGCCGCCGGAGCGCATGACCGCGGCCGCCTCCTCCATGGCGAGGTGCACGGCGAGCGGGTCCATGCCGTCGACGCGCCAGGAGGGGATGCCGAAGCCCTGGCCGCGCACGGAGAGGCGCGTGTCGGCGACCGACTCCTCGATGCGGGTCGCGACGGCGTACCGGTTGTTCTCGATGAAGAAGCAGACGGGCAGCTTCCACGCCGCGGCGAGGTTCATCGACTCGAGGACCGAGCCGATCTGCGCGGCGCCGTCGCCGAAGTAGTTGATCGTGAGGTCGGTCGTGCCCGCGCGCTTCTGAGCCCAGGCGTTGCCGGTCGCCATGGGGGCGCCGCCGCCGACGATCGCGTTCGTGCCGAGCGCGCCGGCCTCGAACCACTGCAGGTGCATCGAGCCGCCGCGGCCGCGGCAGTAGCCCTGCGCGAGGCCGAGGATCTCGGCGAGCGTCTTCTGCAGCACGGTCTGGATGTCGCTCGTGACGAGCGCGTCGAGCTGCAGACCGCTCTGGGCGACGTGCGCGAGCGCCTTGGCGAGGAACTGATGGTGACCGCGGTGCGAGCCGTTCACGGCGTCGCTCGAGCGCAGCGCGACGATCGAGCCGACCGCGCCGCCCTCCTGCCCGATGGACGAGTGGGCGGGGCCGTGGACGAGACCCTCGCCCGCGAGGTCGAGCACGCGCTCCTCGAAGGCGCGGATGAGGTGCAGCTGGCCGAGCATCGTGGCCAGGAGGGCCGGTTCGGCCTTCTTCCAGTCGGCTGCGGTCGTGGTGAGCTCGACCCACTCGGCGGTGGTGTCCAAACGTCGACGTTGGGGCATGTCGTCACTGTACGGCTGATTGCATCCAATCTCAATCATCTTTGGGGGTTTTCTTTCGCGGATGCCCGTTTCGGCGGTACGGTTGCATCCAGTCACACAGCGAAGGGTGGAATGCGATGGCGCTTCCCGGCATCCGCGGCACCGAGCACATCGGCTTCACGGTGCCCGACCTCGACGAGGCGGAAGCGTTCTTCGTCGACGTCATCGGCTGCGAGCGCGTGTACTCCCTCGGCCCGTTCGAGCGCGACGACGACTGGATGGCCGAGCACCTCGGCGTGCACCCGCGGTCGGTCATGCGCGAGCTGCGCTTCTTCCGCTGCGGCCACGGACCGAACTTCGAGATCTTCCAGTGGGAGCCCGCCGACGGCCAGGCGCCGCAGCCGCGGAACAGCGACATCGGCGGCCACCACCTCGCCTTCTACGTCGACGACCTCGACGTCGCCGTGGCCTACCTGCACGAGCGAGGCGTCCGCGTGCTCGGCGATCCGACCGCGAGCCGCAACGCGAGCGAGGGCCAGCGGTGGGTGTACTTCCTCTCCCCCTGGGGCATGCAGCTCGAGCTCGTGAGCTTCCCCGACGGCAAGGCCTACGAGGCGAGCTCGACCGTGCGGCTGTGGGACCCTCGGGATCCCTCGGCATGAGCGCAGCATCCGCCCCCCTCGATCGCGTGCGCCCGCCGCGGGTCGCCGCGCCGCTCACGCGTGACGGCAATGCGAGCGCTCGCGTCGCGGATGCCCTGCGCGAGGCGATCGTGGGCGGCGAGTACCCGCCCGGCAGCCGCATCCGCCAGGAGGAGATCGCCGAGAGGTTCGGCGCGAGCCGCGTGCCGGTGCGGGAGGCGCTCAAAGCGCTCGAGGCCGACGGGCTCGTGACGCTCGTCGCCAACACGGGCGCGTGGGTGACCCGTCTGAGCCTCGCCGAGTGCGAGGAGGTCTACCAGACGCGCGAGCGCGTCGAGCCGCTGCTGCTGCGCTACTCGGCGCCGCACCTCGACGACGCGGCGCTCGACGAGCTCGAGCGCCTCGCCGAGCGCATGGCGGAGACGGCCGACGTCGAGGAGTTCCTGCGGCTCGACCGCGAGTTCCACCAGCGCTCGTACGCCGGGGCAGACACGCTCGTGCTCGGAGACCTCGTGCGCCGGCTCTGGAACACGACCCAGCCATATCGGCGCGCGTACACGCTCATGATCGACGCGCACAGCCAGCGCATCGTTCACGACGAGCACCACATGCTCGTTACCGCGCTGCGCGACCGCGACTTCGACACGGCCGAGCGGGTCATCGAGGGCCACATCCGCCGCACGCGGCGCCTCCTCGCCAGCCACCCCGAGGTCTTCGAGACCCTCCCCGCGATCCCGTAGCAGACAGAGCCAGTACCAGTAAGAGAGACGAGGAACCACCATGGCCATCGCGACCATCAACCCCGCGACCGGCGTCACCGAGCGCGAGTTCGACGCGCACACCGACGCCGAGATCGACGCCCGGATCGGGCAGGCGCACGACGCGTACCGGGCGATGAAGGCGACCTCCTTCGCCGACCGCGCCGGCTGGATGCGCGCCGCCGCCAACCTCCTCGAGGCCGAGCTCGACTCGGCGGCCGCGATGCTCACAACCGAGATGGGCAAGACGATCGGGCAGTCGCGCGCCGAGGTGCTCAAGTGCGCGAAGGGCATGAGGTTCTACGCCGACCACGCCGAGGAGTTCCTCACCGGTCGCTCGCTCGACGACCCGAGCGCCGTCAACGCCTCCGCGGCCCACACGCGCTACGACCCGATCGGCGTCGTGCTCGCCGTCATGCCGTGGAACTACCCGCTCTGGCAGGTCATCCGCTTCGCCGCGCCCGCGCTCATGGCCGGCAACGCGGGGCTTCTCAAGCACGCCTCGAACGTGCCGCAGGCGGCCCTCTACCTCGACACGCTCTTCGAGCGCGGCGGCTTCCCCACCGGGGCGTTCCGCTCGCTGCTCATCCCCGCATCGAAGGTCGAGGGCGTGCTGCGCGACCGCCGCGTCGTCGCCGCGACCCTCACGGGCTCCGAGCCCGCCGGCCGCTCGGTCGCCTCGATCGCCGGCAGCGAGGTCAAGCACGTCGTGCTCGAGCTCGGCGGGTCCGACCCCTTCATCGTGATGCCGAGCGCCGACATCGAGAAGGCCGTCGCAACCGCCGTCTCCGCGCGCACCGCCAACAACGGCCAGGCGTGCATCAACGCCAAGCGCTTCATCGTGCACACCGACATCCACGACGACTTCCTGGAGCGGTTCACCGCCGCCATGAGCGCGCTTCGCGTCGGCGACCCGATGGACGAGTCGACGGACGTCGGCCCCCTCGCGACGTCCTCCGGTCGCGAGGACCTCGTCGGCCTCGTCGACGACGCCCTCGGCAAGGGCGCCGTCGCGACCACGGGCGGAGCGGTGCCCGACGGCGCCGGCTGGTACTACCCGCCCACCGTCCTGAGCGGCATCACCGAGGACATGCGCCTGTACGCCGAGGAGGCGTTCGGGCCCGTCGCCTCGGTCTTCCGCGTCGACAGCGCCGAGGACGCGCTGCGCATCGCGAACGACACCACCTTCGGCCTCAGCTCGGCGGTCTGGACGCAGGACGAGCACGAGGAGGAGCTCTTCGTGCGCGGCCTGGACGCCGGCGCGGTGTTCATCAACGGCATGTCGATCTCGTACCCGGAGCTGCCCTTCGGCGGCATCAAGGACTCGGGCGTCGGCCGCGAGCTCTCGGTCGAGGGCATCCGCGAGTTCGTCAACCTCAAGAGCGTGTGGAAGGCGTGAGCGGCATGGCCGCGGGCGGCGAACGGGTCACGCGCGAGCCGAGCCCGACCATCCCCGGGATCTCCGACAGCGTCCGCGTCGCGGCGGGAGACCTGCTGTTCCTCTCCGGCGTCGTCGGGCTCCGCCCGGGCGGCGAGGCGGCCGGCGACTTCGCGGATGAGACCGACCTGGTGTTCGGCGAGCTGCAGCGCGCTCTGTCGGCGCGCGGCGCGACCCTCTCGAGCCTCGTGCGGGTGAACGTCTACATCGTCGGGCTCACCCCGGAGAAGCTCGCGACCTACCGCACCGTGCGCGACCGCTGGATCGACCCCGAGAGCATCCCCGCGAGCACGCTCGTCGGCGTCGCGGCGCTGTTCGCCGACACCTGCACGATCGAGATCGACGCGATCGCCGCGGTCTGAGCGACGGTCCGTTCAGTCGGGGCGGCGCGCATCCATCGATCGGGCCTCATCGATCCACGGGTCGATGAGCGTCTTGATCGCGGGTGCGCGCCCCTCGCTCATCGGCCGCAGCGCCCCCTCGACGAGCTCGCGCAGCGGGAGCACCCGCGGCGCCACGCGGCCCCACGTGCCCGAACGGCGCGCGACGATCTCGACCGCGCGCGGGAAGTCGATCTCGCGGACGAGCGCGTTCGTGCCGATCAGGGTCTGCTCGCGCACCGTGACCGCGGCGAGGTCGACCTCGCGCGGCGCACCCTGGATTCCGACGAGGACGATGCGACCGCCGACGGGGGCGACGGCGAGCGCCGTCCGCAGCCCTCCCGCAGTGCCGCTCACCTCGAAGACGACGGGGCGCCGACCCGCCCGGTCGATCTCGGCCTGAACGACCTCTCGATCGCCAGCGCCTCCCGCGACGCGGAGCAGTCGGTGCGCGCCGAGCTCGCCGGCGAGCTCGAGTCGGTCGGCGTCGACATCGACCGCGATGACCTCGGCACCGGATTCCACGAGCGCGACGACGAGGAACGCGCCGATCCCTCCGACCCCGAGGACGACCACGAGCTCGCCGTCGACGCTCCCCGCGCGGCTGACGCAGTGCAGCGCGATCGCCATCGGCTGGCAGAGCGCCGCCTCGTCGAGGCCCAGCCCGAGGTCGTCGACCGCCACGCACGAGGCGACGGGCGTCGTGACGAAACCGGCGAGCGCGCCGTCGCGGTGGAGGCCCACCCCGACGTAGCGCGCGCACCGGTTGCTGTCGCCGCCCCGGCACGAGGCGCACTCGCCGCAGGCGACCGCACCGCACGAGGCGACGCGGCGCCCGATCCAGGCCGGGTCGACGCTCTCGCCGACGCCGACGACCGTTCCCGAGAACTCGTGCCCGGGGATCACCGGGCCGAGGTGCCCGCTCGAGGCATGACGCTGATGGACCGGATGCTGGATGGGCCCGTGCGCCCACTCGCCGACGTCCGTCCCGCAGACGCCCGCCGTCCCGACCCGCAGCAGCAGCTCGTCCGGCCCCGGCGTCGGGATCGCCCGCTGCTCGATCCTGATGTCGCCGCGGCCGTGGAAGACCGCCGCTCTCATCGTCTCGGGCATCGGGAGATCCCCCGGCTCAGTACTGGTTCGCGACGAAGAGATCCTGCGCGGGGAACTTGGTGAGCACTTCGATCCCGTAGTCGGTCACGACGACCTCCTCCTCGATGCGCGCGGCGGAGGTGCCGTCGGAGGCGGGGCAGTAGGTCTCCATCGCGAAGACCATCCCCGGCTTGAGCTCGACCGGATCCTTCATCGAGTTGAGCCGCGAGATGATCGGCCGCTCGTGCAGGCCGAGGCCGAGCCCGTGGGCGAACTGCAGGCCGAAGGCCGACAGCTCGTTCTCGAACCCGAAGTCCTCCGCCTTCGGGAGGACCGCCGCCACCTGATCGGTGCCGACGCCCGGCCGGAGCGCATCCAGCGCAGAATCCATCCACTCGCGGGCCTGCTTGTACGCGTCGCGCTGGCTCTCGGTCGCCCAGCCGACCCCGAAGGTGCGGTAGTAGCACGTCCGGTAGCCGTTGAACGAGTGGATGATGTCGAAGAACGCCTGATCGCCCGGGCGGATGATGCGATCGGTGAAGTTGTGCGGATGCGGATTGCACCGCTCGCCGGAGATCGCGTTGATCGCCTCCACCTGATCGCTTCCGTACTCGTAGAGGCGCTTGTTCGCGAGGGCGACGATCTCGTTCTCGCGCACGCCCGGCTTGAGCGCCTCGGCGATGTCCTGGTACACGCCGTCGACCATCGCCGCAGCCTGGTTGAGGAGCATGATCTCGTCCTGGCTCTTGATCACCCGGGCGTCGAGCATGTGCTGCTGCGCGTCGGCGACCCGCAGCCCCTGCCGCTCGAGCTCGAAGAGGAAGGGCGGCTCGACGATGTCGAGGCCGATGGGAGCGTCGGCGAGCCCCTCGGCCATGAGCAGCGACTTGATCTCCGCGACCGCGTCGCGCATGAGCCCCGCGCCCTCGGGCGCGACGGCGCCGCGGAAGCCGAGGAAGCCGGCGCGGTAGTTCTCCTCGGGCACCCAGTCGGAGTAGAGCTTGTGGTGCCGCACGGCGGAGCCGAAGTCCCAGAGGATCGGATCCTTCCCGCGCATCAGGAGCGCGTAGCGGATCATCTTGTCGCCGAGAGCGCCTCCGATCCACGTCTGCGTCGTGTAGCGGATGTTGTAGAAGTCGAAGAGCAGGAAGGCCCCGCACTCGCTCGCCTCGAGCGCCGCCTTGGCCCGCTCGAGGCGGTAGCTCCTCAACCGGTCGAAGTCGACGCGGTGCTCGTAGTCAACACCGTTCTGCCCGGGAGCGCCGAGGGGGCGGACCCCCGGCGGTCGGGCCGACGGACGCTCGAAGCGGCGCCCGCCGTGGTCGTGACCATGGGCCATCAGTCCACCTCGAGACCGTCGCTGACCGGCGCGTTCTCCGACGCTAGCTCGAGGCCCGATCCGTTCGCGACGGTCACGATGAGCGACGCGAAGTCCTGCTCGACGTTGCCGTTGCCGACCTCCTGCGCGACGAGGTTGCGCGTCACGCTCGCAACGGGCATGACGACGCCCATCTTCGCGGCGGCGGCGAGGCCGAGGTCGAAGTCCTTCTGCAGCAGCACGTTCGTGAAGGTGGGCGTGAAGTCGAGGTTCACGAGCGCCGGCGTCTTGTACTGCGTGAACACGGAGCCCATGACCGAGTCGTTGAGGAAGGTCAGGAACGCTTCGCGCGTGACGCCGGCCTTCTCGGCGAGCACCGTGATCTCGGCCATCGACTGGATGACGACGCCGAGGAAGACGTTGTGAGCGATCTTGACGATGCGAGCGACCTCGCCCTCGCCGACGTAGGTGACGCCGCGGCCCCACGTGGCGAGCAGCGGCGCGGCCTCGTCGTAGACCTCGCGCGGGCCCGAGGCCGCGACCGTGAGCTTGCCCACGGCGATGACCTTGGGGTTGCCCGAGACCGGGGTGGCGAGGAAGCCCACGCCGCGCGCCTCGGCGGCGGCGCGCACGGTCTCGCTGGCCTCGACCGACACGGTGGACGCGTCGCCGATGATGCGGGGGGCGCGCTCGGGGTCGGAGAGCAGGCCGCCGTCGCCGAGCATGACGTTCTCGAGGTCCTTGGACGCGGAGACCATGCTGAAGACGATGTCGCGGTCGGCGAGCTCGACCGGGCGGTCGACGACGGTGGCGCCGAACTCCGTGAGCGGCTCGGCCTTGGCGCGGGTGCGGTTGTAGACGGCGACGTCGTAGCCGGCGTCCAGGAGCCGCTTGGCCAGCTGGAAACCCATCCGGCCCGTTCCGATCCACCCGACGGTGGGCTTGGTGTCAGTCATCTGCTTCTCTTTCTGTGAAGGGTGGCGCTCTGCGCGATACGGTAATGCAACCGATTGCAGAATGCAACGGGGGCGCGCTCGGTGTTCATTCCCTACGTGTCAGGCCGGCGCAGCCGCGACGACGTGGAACTCGAAGCGGAGACGAGGGTCCGTCGCGAGCCGCGAGATCTCGAGGGTGGTGCTCGTCGGGATGTGCCCGCCGAACCACTCCCCCTGGTGCTTGTTCACGATGTCCTGGTCCGCCTCGATGTCGGTGAAGAAGCGGATCATGTTGACGACGTCGTGCCGCTCGCACCCCGCGGCGGCCAGGGCGAGCTCGAGGTGGTCGAACGCGTTGCGCACCTGCCCGGCGGCATCGGTCGGCATCGAGTCGAACACCTCGGGCTGGTGCGGGTGGTCGTGGTAGACCGGCGCACCCGTCACCCCGCTGATGAACACCAGTCGCGCGTTGGAGACGACGCGGATGGCCGGGACGAACGGGCTGACGATGCTCTCGTCGTAGCCCTCGTGGTGGATGACCTCCGCGTTGCCCACGCGTCGTGGGCCGGGAATCGCGCTCATCGCGCCCTCGCCTTCATCGTTCGTCCGCACCGGCGCGAGAGAGCACGCCCGAGTCGTGGGTGATCCGACCCGCCATGACGGTCAGGTCGCTGAGGATGCTCCGCAGCTCGTCGTCGCCGCACTCCAGCGGATCCGCGCTCGGGACGCACAGGTCGGCGTCGTACCCGGGCAGCAGTCGCCCGCGATGCTCCTGCTCCCCTGTAAACCAGGCGGCGTCGCGCGTGTACGCGGCGAGGGCCTCGAGCCGCGACATCCGGTGCCGCTCGTCGCGGACGCCGCTGCCGTCGACGGTGCCGCCCGTGACGAGCCACCAGATGGCCGACCAGGGCGAGAACCAGTTCGCGCGCGTCGCATCCGTGCCCGCGCCGATGATGATCCCGAGGTCGCTCATGTCGCCGATGGGCGGCGCGGAGGCCGTCGCCTCGGGCCCCCACGCCTCGACGTAGTCGGCGCCCTTGAGCACGAGACGGCTCTGGACGAGGATGCCCGCCCCGAGTCGCGCGATCCGCTCGAGGTTCTCGCGGGTCGCCTCGTCGGCGTGCACGATCGAGAAGCCGCGCCCGGCGACGAGGCCGGTCTCGCGCTCCACCTCCTCCCACGCGTCGAGGATGCGGCCGAGCGTGTCATTGAGGACGGCGTGGATGCTCATCCGCCAGCCGCGCTCGGCGCACAGGCGCACGATCTCGACGAGCTCGCGGTGCGCGGCCTCGGTCATCTCGAACGGGTCGAGGCCCTCCATGTCGTGGCAGCCCAGGTGCGGGATCTCGCCGACACCGGCGATGCGCAGCATGCCGTCGCCACTGCCTGCCTGCACGAGCGCCGTGAGCCGGTCGATGTCATCGACCTCGCCCCCGCGGGTCCAGGCGGAGATGAACAGGCGCGTGCGCACGTCGAGCTCGCCGCGGCGCCAGACCGCGTACAGGGGGTCGTAGTCGCGCGGGGTGACGAGAAGGCCTCCCGCGTCGACGACGCCGGTCAGCCCGTGGCGGGCGAGAACGGCGTTCATGGCGAGGATGCCCTCCTCGCCCTGCCCGTCGGGGCCGGCGAGCGCAAGACCGAGCGGCACGGAGAAGGCGCCGACGCCGCGGAGTTCTCCCGTGAGTCGACCGTCCTCGTCGCGCAGGAGCGCACCGCGCGCCGGATCGGGGGAGTCGTCGGACCACCCGCAGGCGGCGAGACCGGCGGTGTTCACGATGCCGCGGTCGTAGAGCTCCTGGACGTACACGGGGTTGTCGGGGGCGGCCGCATCGAGCTCCGCGCGCGTGGGGGCGCGGCCCTCGGCGAGCTGCCGCGAGTGCCAGCCGCCGACGACGCTCACCCATTCCCCCGGACCCCGGCGACGGGCATCCTCTCGAATGAGCGCGAGGCCGTCGGCGAGCGAGCGCACGTCCTCCCAGTGCACGGTCCGCGTCCACGAGAGCCCGCCGCGTATCGCATGGATGTGCGCGTCGTTGAGGCCCGGTATGACGCGGCGACCCGCGAGATCGATGACTCGAGCCGCGAGCGGCGCGTAGTGGGCGAGCTCGGCGTCGCTCCCGACCGCCATGATCCGCCCTCCCGCGACCGCGATCGCCTGCGCCTCGGCGGGCCCCTGGTCGGGGTCGGCGAAGGTCGCGATGCGACCTCCCGTCAGCAGGAGGTCGACGAGTGGGATGGGGCTCACGGCGGTCACGGCAGACCGTCCCTAGATGCTGAGGTAGCGCTCGAGCAGCGCGGAGTCGTTGCGAAGCTCGTCGGCGCGGCCCGACCACGGGATCGACCCGCTGTCGTCGATGATGATCACGCGATCGGCCATGTCGAGGGCGAGATCCACGTTCTGCTCGGCGATGAGCGTCGACAGCCCCGTGCCGCGCAGCCCCTCGATGCGATCGTGGATCACGTCGAGCACGCTCGGAGCGAGTCCTTCGCTCGGCTCGTCCATGATCAGCAGGCTCGGGTTCGTCATGAGCGCCCGCCCGATGGCGAGCATCTGCTGCTCCCCGCCCGACAGCGAGCGGGCCATCGACGTCTGACGCTCGCCGAGGCGGGGGAAGAACTCGAAGACGCGCTCGACCGTCCAGCGCTCACCCAGGATGTCCTTGCGCTGCGGGATGACCGAGAGGTTCTCCAGGGTCGTGAGCGAGCCGAACACCCGGCGGCCCTGCGGCACGATCGAGATGCCGAGCCGCGAGATCTGGTGGCTCGACTTCTTCGTGATGTCGACGCCGTCGAAGGTCACGCTGCCGCTCGTGATGGTCGGCGGGCGCAGCCCGCAGATCGCCCGGACGAGCGTCGTCTTCCCCATGCCGTTGCGGCCGAGCAGGGCGACGGTCTCGTTCTCGCCGATCGTGAAATCGACTCCGTGGAGCACCTGCGCCGTAGCGTATCCGACGTGCAGTCCCGTGACGTTGAGGCTCACTTCTTATCGCGCCTTCCCAGGTAGATCTCCCTGACGGTCTCGTTGTCGCGCACCTCGGCGGGCGTGCCCGTGACGACGTGGCGCCCGTTCTCCATGCACATCACGCGATCGGTGAGGCCGAGGGCGAGCGTCATGTCGTGCTCGATGAGCAGGATCGGAAGCGTGCGCGGGAGGTTCTCGATGAGCGACTTGAGGGTGGCGCGCTCGACGGCGGACAGCCCGGCCGCCGGCTCGTCCAGGAGCAGGATGCTCGGCTCGCCGACGAGCGCCATTGCGATCTCGAGCTGCCTCTGCTCTCCGTGGGAGAGGTTCGCGACGGTGAGGTTCCTGCGGTCGGCGAGGCCGACCGACTCGAGCGCCTCGATCGAGCGCTCGGAGACGTCGTCCTTCGCGCGCTGCGGCATCCAGAAGACGCGCGCCTTCGAGGTCCCTCCTCGTGCGGCGACGCGGACGTTATCGAACACCGTCATGTCGCGGAAGAGGTTGGAGATCTGGAAGGTGCGGCCGACGCCCATCCGCGCGCGACGCGCGGTCGACATGGTGGTGACGTCCTTGCCGAAGAGGTGGACGGCCCCTGCGGTGGGCGGCACGTCCCCGGCGATCATCTTGAACAGCGTCGTCTTGCCCGCGCCGTTCGGTCCGATCACCCCGAAGCGCTCGCCCGGCTCGAGCACGAGAGAGATCCCGTCGACGGCCTGAACGCCGCCGTAGCGCTTTCCGAGATCATCGATGACGAGCACGGGGGCACCAGCCCCGGACCCCTGAGGGTCCGAGGCCGGCGCCATTTCCGTTGCGGTGTTCACTAGCCCTGGAAGTCCTGCGAGTAGGTCGGCTGCCCCAGCGCTTCCTCCGGGTCCTGACCGAACCACTGGTCGACGTCCTCGTAGGTCGCGATCGGCGTGTTGTACAGGTTTCCGTCCTCGCGGAGCACGACCTCGCGGATGTACACCGGCCCGACCGTGTTGTTGTACTCGTCGAACGAGACGCTGCCGAAGATGTTGTCCTCAAAGGTGGACTCGGTGATGGCGGCGACGAGCTCCTCCCCCGTGACGAAGCCCTGCTCCTCGAGCACCGAGGCGACGAGCGACGCGGTGATGTACCCGCCCGCGATGTACGCACCGGGAACGTTTCCGCCCGAGAATTCCTTGTACGCCTCGATGAGCTCGGCGACGGCGTCGGACTCCCTGCCCTCGGCCCAGTAGCTGACCGACTTCAGACCGACGATCTGCTCGCCCATCGCCCGCAGCGTGCCCTGGTCGGCCGAGCAGCAGTTGAGCAGCAGCCTGTCCATGTCGAGCCCGAGGCCGAGGTAGGAGGTGAGGAAGTTCGGTCCGGGTGCGCCGCCGGCGGTGGCGACGTAGACCATGTCGGCACCGGCGGCCTGGATCTGCGAGACGTACGTCGAGAAGTCGGTGGTCGAGTTCGGGAACCAGAGCTGCTCGACGACCTCGCCGCCGTTGTCCTGGAAGCCCTGTACGAAGCCGGCGCACGACTCCCAGCCGAACGCGTAGTCGGCGCACAGCGTGACGGCGGTGCCGAAGCCGCCGTCGGTGGCCGCCCACTCGCCGCCCGGGTAGTTGGCCTGCGAGCCGCCCATCGATCCGGTGCGGACGGTGAGGTCGTTCGCGTTGCGCTGCGTCAGGTCGTCGGACGCGGCGACGGGGTGCAGGTTCGGGATCCCGACGCTCGCGGCGTACTCGGCGACAGCCAGCGCGGTGTTCGCGAGGAGCGGTCCGACGAGGACGTCGACCTCATCCTGCTCGACGAGCTTGGCGGCCTTCGTGAGAGAGATCTCGGGGTTTCCCGCGTCGTCCTCGACGATGGTCTCGACGGTGACGCCGTTGACCTCGTTGCCGTTGAGCTCCCAGTAGAGGTTCCAGCCGTCCACCATCTCCTGACCGGCGACGGCGAAGTTGCCCGTCACGGGGGAGATGTAGCCGACCGTGAGCGTCTCGCTGACGCCCTCTTCCGCGCCGCCGCCCGCATCGGGCTCGGGCTCGGCCGCCTGGGGCGGCGCGCACGCGGTGAGCACCAGTGCGGCCGTGGCGACGAGACCGGCGAAGCCGACCCAGCGCCGCGGAGCCGTTGTCATCGTTGACGTCATGGCAGTTCCTTTCGATTACGGAGTGTGATTGCGTTCAGGCGCCGGGGCGCCCTTGGAGGAACTCCGGTCGCCTGGTGGCGCGGCGGAGGGCCCTCGCCCCCGGAGCTTCGCCAGCACCTTCGGCACGCTGCCGGCGACGCCGGCCCGAGCGAAGAGGATGACGAGGATGAAGATGAGCCCGAGAGCAGTCGGCCAGCGGTCGACGTAGCTCGACAGCACGTTCTCGACGAGCACGACGATCGAGGCTCCGATCAGCGGGCCGAGAAGCGTTCCGATGCCGCCGAGGATGACCATGACGACGAGCAGCACCGAGCGCTCGACGCCCGCGGAGGACGGGCTCACGAAGTTGATGTGCCAGACCGCGAGCAGTCCGGCGATGCCGGCGACCGTGCCCGAGATCATGAAGGCGCCGAGTTTGTACTGCGCCACGTTGTAGCCGAGGCTGCGCATCCGGCTCTCGCTGTCGCGGAGGCCCCGCAGGCTCGCGCCGAACGGAGAGTTGCTGACCACCCAGAGGGCGGCCGTCGTGAGCACGAAGATGCCGAGCACGAAGTAGTAGTAGATCCACTCCTCGTGGAGGTCGCCCGGGGCTGCGATGCCGGAGATCCCGTTCTCTCCCCCGGTCACCGACGAGAGCCGGAAGGCGAGTCCGTAGATGAGCATTCCGACCGCGAGGGTGACCATGAGGAAGTAGATGCCGCTCGTGCGCATCGACAGCAGGCCGTAGATGAACGACACGACGAGCGTCACGCCGAGGGCGAGCAGCACCTGCGTCGTCGAGTCGAGGCCCTGGCGGGATGCCCACCCCACCGCGTACGCGGAGGCGGCGGCGATCGCGCCGTGGCCGAGTGAGACCATCCCGCCGTCGCCGCCGAGGAAGTTGACGCTCGATGCGAGGACCGCGGCTATGAGGATCGTCGACGCGAGCCCGAGGACGAAGTTCGAGACGCCGAAGTAGGGCAGGGCCAGGAGCACGACCAGCAGGAGCCCCAGCAGGCCGATGTTGACGAGCATCCGACGGTTCATGCGGTCCTCCCGAAGAGACCGGTGGGCCGAAGCACCAGGACGAGGGCCATGGGCAGGAAGATCGTGAAGTAGGCGAGCTCCGGGATCCAGGCCTTCGCGAACGCGTCGATCAGACCGATGAGCACGCTACCGACCGCCGCGCCGGTGACGCTGCCGAGGCCGCCGATGATGATGACGACGAGGGCGTAGAGCAGCACCTCGTTCTGCACGCCGGGCAGGATGCTCTGCATCCCCGATCCGATCGTGCCTCCGAGAGCCGCGAGCCCGGCACCCACCACGAACATCCCAGTGAAGACCCAGGCGATGTTCACTCCCATGGCCGAGATGATCTCCCGGTCGTCAACGCCCGCCCGGACGATCGCGCCGATGCGCGTCTTGGTCTGGACGAAGGCCAGGCCGATCCCGATCGCGATGGCGACGCCGATGACGAAGATGCGGTACCACGGGTAGATCAGGTCGCCGATCATGAGGGCGCCCGGAATCGTGGCCGACGTCGGGAGATTCTGCGGGTCGCCGCCGAAGATCGCGAGGCAGAGGTCGGCGATGACGAACGAGACGCCGATCGTGAGCAGAACCTCCGGCAGCTCCTGGCCGCGCACGAAGCGGAGCAGCACGACCTCGACGAGGAACGCGGTCACGGCGACGACGATCACCGCGGTGATCACGGCGAGCAGGAGGTTGCCCGTCAGTCCCGCGATGACGACGCCGATGTACCCGCCGAGCAGGTAGAAGGCGCCGTGCGCCATGTTGACGATCTTCATCAATCCGAAGACCAGGGTGAGGCCGCTGGCCAGCAGGAACAGCAACGCGCCGAAACTCAGCCCGTTCAGCACTTGCTGCGCCAGGAACACGGGTTCAAACACTCGAAACCGGACCTTCCACGTCGTTGAGGATTGGGTAAACGTCAGTGCGGCAGCCAGTCAAGCAAGAGCGGTCGTCGCTGTCAAGGCCCACTGTACAGCTGTTAAGCGAGTGTATGTGCGCGCGTCCTCGGGGCACGATCGTGAAAGCGAATACTGGCACGCGCGCACAGTTTCAGCAGATTCCACCGCGCACGTTGTTCAGCAAGGTTTAATTGGTACGGGTCAGAGACGCGGAGCACGCCCGCTCCCGCGGATTCTTCGCACCCCACGAAAGCGCGACGATGGCGCAGAGGGAGAGACATGAGCATCACAGTGGGGTTTCTGGGTCTCGGCAGCATGGGATCGGCGATCGCGACGAGACTCATGGCGTCCGGTCATCCCGTGACCGTCTGGAATCGCTCGAGCGCCGCGGCCGAGCAGCTCGTCGCTGCTGGCGCGATTCTCGCCGCGACACCCGCGGAGGCGCTCTCCGCGGACATCTCGTTCTCGATGCTGGCGGACGATGCCGCGGCTGAGACCGTGCTCAGCGCGGACAACCTCGGCGCGGGCGGCGCAGGGCGCATCCACGTCAATATGGCCTCGATCAGCACGAGCGCCGCCGAGCGCCTGGAGGGAGTCGCCAGGGCGGCGGGCGTCGAGTACGTCGCCTCGCCCGTGCTCGGCAGACCCGCCGTCGCCGCGGAGGGGAAGCTCAACATCCTCGTCGCCGGGCCGGACTCGGCCGTCGAGCTGGTCGAGCCGCTCCTCGCCTTGTGCAGCGTGCGGCGCTGGAGGTTCGGCGACGAGCCGCGCCAGGCGAACGCGGTCAAGATCGCGATGAACTTCACCATCCTCCACGCACTGCAGGCGATGGCCGAGTCGATCACGCTCGTGGAGGCGCACGGCGTCGACGCGGCCGACCTGATCGAGCTCATGACGAGCACGCTCTTCCCTGGCGCGATCTACTCCGGGTACGGCGGAATGATCGCCGAGCGCCGTTACAGCCCGCCCGGATTCGGGATGCCCCTCGGGCTCAAAGACCTCGGGCTCGCCGAGGCACTCGCGGCCGAGTTCGGCATCGAGCTCCCGAGCGCGCCCGTGCTGCGCGAGCGCTTCACGACTGCGCTCGCGGACCCCTCGCTCGCCGAGCTCGATTGGTCGGCTGTCGCCGAAGTCACCCGCCGGCGCTGATCATTCCGCGGCGCCCTGCTCGAGGCTGCCGACGTGCGACCGTGGGGCGGGGCCGGTGGACTTCCGGACGACCAGCGAGACGGGGAGCTCGACCGTCGAGCGTCGGGGCTCGCCATCCTCGATGCCGGCGAGCAGGATCCTCGCGGCTTCGGCACCGATGTCCACGAGCGGGAGGTGCACGGTCGTGAGCGGGGGGCAGAAGTCCTCGGCGAAGGTCATGTCGTTGAAGCCCACGACCGAGATGTCCTCCGGGCAGCGCAGGCCGTGCCGCCGGACCGAGCGGAGCACGCCGAGTGCGACGAGGTCGTTGCCCGCCAGGACGGCGGTGGGGAGGGGCCCGGGCGAGGACAGCACGCGATCCATCGCCGCACTGCCTGCCTCCGCCGTCAGCTCGCCGACCTCGACCACGGAGGTGGTCAGACCGTTGCGACCGCGCACGAGCGACTGGAAGGCGATCGCCCGGCTCCGCGTCGTCGAGTAGTTCTGAGGCCCCGCAAGGTACAGCAGGCGCGTGTGACCGAGCTCGAGCAGGTGGTCGAGCGACAGCGCCACACCCGCTGTGTTGTCGCCGCTGACGGACGGGTACGGCGCACCCGCGGCCGCCTCCCGGTTCACCATGACGACGTGGATCCCGTCGGCGTGCGCGGCCGCGAGGCTCTGCTCGTCGTCGAGCCGCCCCGTCGCGAGGATGAATCCGTCGACCCGGCGCCGCGTGAGGGACTCGATCGCGGCCGCCTCGACATCGGCATGCCCGTCGGTGTTGGCGACGAGAACGGTGTACCCGCGCGGCTGCAGCACTCTCTCGATGCCCCGGACGATGGGCGGGAAGATCGGGTTCATGAGGTCGGGGACCACGATCCCGATCGTCATGGAGACGTTCACCCGCAGCGCGCGGGCCATGGCGTTCGGCACGTAGCCCAGCTCGCGGGCGGCCTGCCTCACCCGTTCGGCCGTCGCGCCGTGCACCATATCCGCGGTCTGCTCGTTGAGCGCCCGGGAGACCGTGGCCTTGTGCACCTTGGCGAGCCTGGCCACATCGTCGATCGTCACTCGCTTGGACACATCACACCCGCTTTCCCCCGCTACCGTAGCGTCGGCGTCGTGGTTCGCGGCGGCGCGGCCACGCCGTGAGGATCTCTCCCCGCGTGGCCGCGCCCCTGCTGCGTGCCAGACCGGGTCAGCCGGTCGGCTTCGAGTAGTACTCATAGTGCGGTCCGCGCCAGAGCGGGTTCACGGTGAACCCGTCAAGCCACGACCGGTAGGGGTACGCGAGGCCCTCCTGAGCGGCGTAGACCCACATCGGGTCATCGTGCAGGATCCGCTGCAGCTCGGCGTAGATCTCCGCGCGCTCGTCCGGGTCGACCGTCGACTTCCCCGCGTCGATGAGCTCGGCGATGAGGTCCGGATCCTCGTATGCGTCGCGCATCCCGTGCTTGGCTCCCCAATCCCCGTCTGGGTGCTGGTAGGGGTCGAAGAACTGATGAGGGTCGGCGCCGGGATCGGCGTTCTTCACCCAGAGCGCGTAGGGAACGGGGTCCTCGCCGAGGTTGTCGTCGAACTGCGTCTCTGCCTGGTTGACGACGTTGACCCGAAAGTTGGGGTTTACCTTCTCGATGCCGTCCTTCATGAGGAGCGCGACGCCCTCGAACTCCGGCTCGCCGGCCTGCACAAGCACGGAGACTGTGAATCCCTCATCCCAATACGTGGTCTCCTCCATGAGCTCCGCCGCGCGCTCGAGGTCGTACTCGTACACCGGGGCGGTCTCGTCGTAGCCGAACACACCCTGCGGGATGTAGGCGCTGTAGCGGGCTCCGTAGCCGTCGAGGAAAGAGGCGATGTACGTCTCGTAGTCGAAGGCGTGGCTGAAGGCCTGTCGGATGCGCTTGTCGGCGAAGAAGTCCGATGGGATGGTGTCTCCCGATGGGAGCTCGTCAGCGCGCATGTTGAACCCGAGGTGGATGGGCTCGAGAAGTAGCCCCTCCGCCGAGATCGAGACTCCGTCGACGCCGTCCAGGTCGTCGACGTTGGAGGGCGAGATGTCGATGATGTCCGCGTCGCCCGCCTGGAGAGCGATGACGCGCGAGCTCTCCTCCGGCGTGATGTCCCACCGCACCTCGGCCTTGGCCGGCTCGCCCCAGTAGTCCTCGTTGATGACCATCGTGAGCGACTGGCCCCGGTTCCACTCGCCGAAGCGGTAGGGGCCCGTCCCGACCATGTTGGCGTCCATCCACTCGTTCGGAGCGTCGGCCTCGACGCCGCCGTTGGACTCCACGGCGTCGGGGCTGACGACCGAAGCGACCGTGTTGAGCACGACCGAGTAGAGGAAGGAGGCGTCCGGCTCCTGGATCGTCACCTCGAACGTGAATTCGTCGACCGCCCGCAGGGACTCCACCGAGTCGACCAGCACGGACGCCTGCCCCTCGGGCAGGTTCATCGTCATGACGCGCTCCCACGAGTAGACGACGTCGTCGGCGGTGAACTCGGTGCCGTCATGGAAGACGACCCCCTCGCGGAGGGGGAACGTGTAGGTGAGTCGGTCCTCGGTGACGAGCCCGTTCTCCACCGTGGGGACCTCGGTCGCGAGCGACGGGATCAGATCGGGGCCGTCCGGGCCGACGTCGACGAGTCGCTCGTAGACGTTGTCGATGAAGGCCTCGCCTTTCTCGCCCTGCTCGGTGCGCGCGGGGTCGAGGCTTCGCGGCTCGCCGTTCTGGTGGTGGACGATGACGCCGGCGTTCCGCAGCTCGTCGCCGGAGTTCGTGCCGGTCTGAGTCGCTCCGCCGCAGGCGGAGACGAGCAGGGTCAGTGCGGCCGCCCCCGCGACCGCGGGGATGATGCGGCGCCGGGCGCGAGGAGCGCTCGGCGTGCCGCTGGGAGTCGTGATCATGGTGGTCACCTTCACTGTTATCGACGGGTTTCGTGGATCGGCGGGAGCGCACCCAGGTTCTGCGTGCGCGTGCAGGATGTGAGACGGCCTTCGCGAAGCTGCTGCAGAGTCGCGTCGGGCACCTCGCGGAAGCTGACGCTCACCGTGGCGTCCGCGATCTCGAGCGGCCGGTCCACCGCGTCGTGCGCGCGCGATGCCTGCAGGCGATCGGCGAACGCCCGTGCCGAGACCTCGGTGTCGAACGTGACGTCCGCCGTGAAGTCGTCCTGGCGCTCGACGCGCGAGATTGTCTCGAAGAGGAGCGGCGCACGGTCCTCGATGTCCGTCAGCACGTCGTCCACCGACCAGCCGCACTCCGCTCTCGCCACGGGGCATCGCGGGTGCAGCCGGCACCCGTGCGGCGGCGAGATGGGGTTGGGCACGGAGCCGGTCAGCTCCCACTCGGTCGCGTCGTTCTCGCCATCGAGGCTCGGGTTCGAGTCGCGGAGGATGCGCGTGTACGGGTGGAGCGGATCGTTGAAGACGAGATCCGTCGGTCCGTACTCGGCGATCTGCCCGAGGTACATGACGGCGATCGTTGTCGAGAGGTGCTGGACCACGCCGAGGTCGTGGGTGATGAAGAGATAGGTGAGCCCGAGCTCCCCCTGGAGGTCGACCAGGAGGTTCAGGATCTGGGCCTGGACGGACACGTCGAGCGCGCTCGTCGGCTCGTCGAGCACGACGAACTCGGGGTTGAGTGCGAGCGCGCGGGCGATCGAGATGCGCTGCCGCTGCCCGCCGGAGAACTGGTGCGGGTAGCGGTACATGTGCTGGGAGCCGAGGCCCACCATGTCGAGCAGCTCGCCAACCTTCGCGTTGAGCCTGTCTCCCGAGAGCCCCTGATGCACTCTCAGCGGACGACCGACGATGTCCCTCACGAGCTGACGAGGGTTGAGGGAGGCGAAGGAGTCCTGGAAGACGACCTGGCAGTTGCGTCGGTACGCCCTCTGGTTCTCCCTTGACATCGACCCGAGCCGGTGGCCCGTCTGCAGCGACTGCCACGCCGCCCTGTCGGCCGCCGTCATGCTTGCGGGCTCGACGGCCCGGAGTCGGTCGACGTCGCGCTGTTGCTCGGCGGTGAGATTGACCCAGAGGTCGCCGCCGGTCGGCTCGACGAGACCGGCGATCACGCGACCAAGAGTGGTCTTCCCGCAGCCGGACTCGCCGACGAGGCCGAGCGTCTGACCGCGTCCGATCGTGAGATCCACGCCGTCGACCGCGCGCACGTGCCCCGTGACGCTCTGCAGTAGACCTTCCTTGACCGGGTAGTGCACTTTCACGTCATGGAGGGTCAGGACGGCATCACTCACAGGAGTGCGATCCCGGATGATCGTGGGCTGGTGCTGGTTCATTCGGCGGTTGCCCCTTCGTGATGGATGCGCGCGGGCATGTCCTCTTGCGGCATGCCGACCGATTCGGCCGACTCGTATCGGAAGCACGCGGTCTCGTGCATCGGGCGCACGGCGAGCAGGCGCGGCACGGCGGCGGAGCACGCAGGAGCGGCCCACTTGCACCGACTCGCGAAGTGGCATTGCGCCGGCGGGTCGATGAGCTGAGGAACGGATCCCGGGATCGCCTCGAGCTGCCCGCGCGGGGTGCCGGGGCGCGGGATCGCGGCGAGCAGGCCCTGCGTGTACGGATGCTGCGGCGCGGTGAGGACGTCGATGGCACGACCGGACTCGACGATCCGTCCCGCATACATGACGGCGACCCGGTCCGCGAACTGCCGCACGATCGAGAGGTCGTGAGTGATGTACAGGATCGCCGTTCCTCGTCGTTGCTGCATCTCGTGGATGAGCTCGAGGATCCTGGCCTGGATCGTGACGTCGAGAGCGGTCGTCGGCTCATCCGCCACCAGGAGGTCAGGGTCGCATGCGAGCGCCTGGGCGATCATCACGCGCTGCTTCATCCCCCCCGAGAGCTCATGGGGGTAGCTGGCCATGATCTTGCGGGTGTTGGGGATGCCCGTGTCGGCGAGCGCCGCCATGACCGCTTCGTCGATCGAGCGCTGGAGGGCGCGCGACGTGACGCGGTTCGTGAGCGAGTAGACGCGTCGACGCGTCGCGCCCGCGCGCTGCTGCGCGATCCGCCGCGCTGTCGGCCGGGCTTTGTCCGGGTCGAGACCCGCCCGCTCGAGGATCATGCCGAGTCGGTGCTCGCCGAAGACCTCGGCGAGCTGGCGACCGATCGTCAGCGCCGGGTTGAGGGCCTTCCCCGGGTCCTGGAAGATCATCGAGATCCGCTCGCCGCGGATGGCGCGCACCTCCCGCATGGGCGCTGCGAGCATGTCCGTCGACGAACCGTCCGGATTGGCGAGCCGGATCGACCCCGAGGCGTATCGGCCGGGAGGCTCCGGCACGAGCTTGAGGATGGACCGTGCCGTGACGCTCTTTCCGCAGCCGGTCTCGCCGACGAGAGCGAGCGTCTCCCCCTTCTCGATGGAGAACGAGACCCGGTCGACGGCGTGCGCCGTCCCCCTCGAGGTCGAGAAGTGGACGCTGAGGTCCTCGACCGTGAGCAGTGTGCTGTCAGCCACGTCAGCGGCCCTCCATCTTCGGGTCGAGGACGTCGCGGAGACCGTCTCCGACGAGGTTGAACGCGAGAGCCCACAGGACGATCGCGAGGCCGGCGAAGGTGGAGACCCACCACTCTCCGGCGAGCAGGCCCGACTGCCCCGCGCTCACCATCGCGCCCCATTCGGTGAGGCCCGCCTGGGCGAGGCCGAGGTAGCTGAGCGTCGCGCCGATGAGGACGACGTTTCCCATGTCGAGGGTCGCCTGCACCATGAGCGGGGTGAGCGAGTTGGGCAGGACGTCCTTGCGGTAGATGTTCCAGGTCGAGTCACCGACGACGCGGGCTGCTGCGACGTACTCCGACTGCTTCACCCGGATGATCTCGCCGCGCACGATGCGGGCGTACTTGACCCAGAAGACGGACGCCAGCGCGAGGATGATGTTCTCGAACGACGGGCCGAGCACAGCGGCGATGGCGAGAGCGAAGATGAGCTCGGGGATCGCGAGGAAGATGTCCACGATCCGCATGAGGACGTTGTCCACGCGGCCGCCGCGCATCGCTGCGATGCTCCCGACGATCGTCCCGATGACGAGGGTGGTGAACACGACGGTGAACGAGAGCTGGAGCGACAGCCGCGAGCCCCAGATGATGCCGTAGAGCACATCGCCGCCCGTCGAGTCGGTGCCGAGGACGTGTCCGTCGGTGCCGGGCGGGACGTCGATGTTCGACCAGTCGCGCGGGGCCTGGTAGGCATCCGGCTGATTTTGCTCGGTCAGCAGCGGTGCGGCTGCCGCCATCAGGAGGAAGAAGCCGATGATGACGAGACCGAACACCGTGAGCGGATTGCGGAGCACCTCGCGCGCGAGCTGGAGCCGACGCTCCCACCGCACACCGGCGGCGGTGCGATGATTGGGGTCGGTGGGAAGTGAGATCCGTGGGCTGGCGAGGGCGGTCATCCTCCGAGCACCACCCTTCTGTCGAGGTAGGCGTAGGCGACATCGACCGCCAGGTTGACGGTCATGAAGATGAAGGCCGTGACGAGGACGTAGGCCATGATCGTCGCCTGGTCGCCGGCGAGGATCGCGCTGGAGACCCATTGGCCGAGGCCGGGCCAGCGGAAGATGAGTTCGACCGCGACCGCTCCCTGCAGCAGGAAGCCGAAGCTCAGCCCGATCACGGTCGAGGTGGGCACGAGCGCGTTCCGGCGCGCGTGGCGCTTGACGACGACGCTCTCCGGCAGCCCCTTGGCGCGGGCGGCGTCGACGTACTCCTCCGACATCGTCTCCACCATGGAGGAGCGCATCATGCGCACGATCGTGGCCATGGCGCCGAAGGCGAGAACGGTAGCTGGGAGCACGATGTGCCGCAGCGCGTCGACGAACGCCACTGGGTTGGCGTTCAGCAGCGCATCGAGCGTGTACATCCCGGTCAGGTGGGTGACCGAGTCGTAGATGTCCGGAGTCGCGCGGCCGAGCGGGAACCAGTTGAGCCAGAGGTAGAACGGGACGAGCAGGAGAAGACCGAACCAGAACGTCGGCGTGCT
This sequence comes from Microcella alkalica, assembly GCF_014137945.1. Classification (GTDB taxonomy): domain Bacteria; phylum Actinomycetota; class Actinomycetes; order Actinomycetales; family Microbacteriaceae; genus Microcella; species Microcella alkalica. The sequence goes on along the minus strand of NZ_JACGWX010000004.1, from coordinate 181,717 downwards.
GGCCCCCAGGATGGAGAACAGTCGCGCGCTATGGTCGGGCCACTTGTTCTGCCGGACGCCGGCAATCGTGCCGATCGCGATCCCGACGAAGATCGCGATGGCACCGGCGGCGAGCGCGAGCTCGAGCGTGGCCGCGATCTTCACCCAGATGACATCGGTCACGGGAGCGACGGAGACGCCGGACCAGCCGAAGTCCCCGCGGAACAGCCCACCCAGCCAGGCGATGTACTGCACGGGGATGGGCTCGTCGAGCAGGTAGCGCGCCTCGAGAGCGGCGACCTGGTCGGGCGTCATGTTGGGGCTCGCATAGATGCCGACCGGAGAGCCCGTGAATCGCGTGAGGGTGAACACGACGATGCTCACGCCGAGCATGATCAGCGGCAGCAGGGCCAGTCGCCTCAACAAATAGTCTCGGACTTGCATGTTCTGCCTCCATTGGCGAAATCAGCGTCTGTTCCTGCGCCCCGATGCAATCGGTTGTAGGCCAACGTAAGCCGCGGCATTCGATGGGACAACGACGCCGGGTAACGATTCGGTCACGGCACCGCCGTCTACCGCGAGGCCCGCTCGGACTGCGCGGATGACACCCACGAGAGTGCGCCCGTAGCGCGGGCGGCGGATGTCAGACGCGGCAAGTCGCGTACACTGCGAACGATTGCAAGGAGACGACGATGACGCACACCTCGAGTTCGATCACGCTCCGGATCGGACAGTTCAGCGAGTCGCCCGTGCTCGCCGTGGCCGCCGTACTGGGCCTCGACGAGCGGTTCGGTGTGAGCTGGACCACGCAGCGCGTGCCGTCGTCGCCCGCGCAGTTCGCCTCGCTCCGCGACGGCGAGATGGATGTGGCGATCACGAGCCCCGACAACGTCATCCTCTACGCGACCACGGACCGCAATCCGCTCGGCGAGCAGCTGCCCGTCCGGTTCCTGCGCCCCATCGACCGCGGACTCGGGCTCGCGCTGTACACCGACCCGGGCATCCGCGCCCTCACCGAGCTCGAGGGGCGCCCGCTCGGTGTCGACGTCATGAACTCAGGCTTCGCGCTGCTGCTCCTCCGCATGCTCCGCGATGCCGGACTCGATGCGACCACGATGGCTTTCGAGGCCATTGGCGCCACACCGAAGCGGCTCGGCGCGGTGCTCGACGGCACGGTCGTCGGCACGATCCTCAACGCCGAGACGGCCGTCAGAGCCGAGGAGTCCGGTCTGACGCGCTGGCTCGCCTCGGTCGACGTGAGCGACGACTACCTCGGCACGGTGCTCGTGACGATGGCCGATCGCGACACGGAGGGCGTCGATGGCCTGCTCGCGCTCTGGCAGGAGGCGACGGATTTCATCTCCTCGGCCCCCGCTGCACGAGTCTCCGAACTGCTCGGGGCATCCGCACCTGCGCTCGCCACCCCCGCCTACGTCGCCCTGCTGCAGTCGACGGAGTTCGGATGCGTCGCCGACGCGTCGGTCTCGCTCGAGCAGCTTCGCGTCCTCGCCGACATCCGCACGTCGGTCGGCGCGTACGCCCCGACGGACGATCAGCTCGCAGCGCTCCTCGCGGCGCACTGAGCGCTGCGGAGCGGCAGGGGCGGAGCGGTCAGCGCTCGGCCTGGAGGCCGCGCATGATCTGAAGGACATCGACGGCCGATGCCGGGGCCTTCGCAACGGCCGGGGATGACCCCGTGTCGTGCTCATGGCCGAAGTCCTCGAGCGACTCACCGCCGGCCTCCCTGCGCGCGATCACGAACCAGATGCCGCGCGCGGGCGTGTCGCCCTCGTTGAGGTACATGTGGGGGCGGATGGCCTCGAAGCAGAAGGAGTCGCCGGGCTCGAGCTCGTAGCGTTCGAACTCGATGCGCAGGGTGAGCCGGCCCTCGAGCAGGACGCCGTACTCGAGTGCCGCATGCCGCATCATCTTGCCCTCGATCGAGGACGAGCCCGACGGCTCGTACGTCACGATGAGCGGGTCGGCGATCGCCGACTCGCCGACCGCCAGGCGCTCCCACGTGACGCCGTTCTCCATCTCGATCACGGGATTGTCCTCCCGCCGCTGGACGACGGAGTCGCTGCGGCGACTGCCTGACTGGTCCGAGGGCGCCGTGGAGGCGCCGAGCCCGAGGGGCGGCGGACCGGGCGGCCGATGCCCCATGAGGGCGTCGAGGGAGATTCCGAGGTAGTTGACGAGCGCGTAGAGGGTGCTCACCGAGGGCTGGGTCTTCCCCGTCTCGACCTGCGAGAGCATGCTCGCCGACACGCCGACGGCGGATGCGACAGCCCGGAGGCTGAGCTGTCGGGATTCGCGGACTCTGCGCAGCTCGGCGCCCACGTCGAACTGCATCATTGACCCTCTCGTGACGTGCTCATGATCGCTTCCATCCCGTCGAGTCGAGGATACGTGCTGACGAGCGCGGAACGCTCGCGGGTCACTTCCCGCCGCGGCCGTCGACCGTGTTGAGGTGCGACTGGGAGTCGCGCAGAGTGCTGAGCTCGCCGCCGACCGAGTAGTAGCGCTTGCCCGCGACGAGAAGCTCCTCCGCCGGGAACTTCGTGATGACCTCGCACCCGGTCGCGGTGACGACGACCTCCTCCTCGATGCGCGCGGCCCCCCAGCCGTCGGCCGCCGGCCAGTACGTCTCGAGAGCGAAGACCATGCCCTCCTGCAGCACCTCCGGGTGGTCGAATGAGGTCAGGCGCGAGAAGATCGGCTTCTCCCAGATCGACAGGCCCACGCCGTGGCCGTACTGGAGCGCGAAGGCTGCCTCCTCGTTCGGGAACCCGAATTCCTCCGCCTTCGGCCAGACCGCGACCACATCGGCCGTCGTCGCGCCGGGCTTCACGAGGGCGATGGCGCGATCCATGTACTCGCGGGCCCGGGTGTAGGCATCCTTCTGCGCCTGGCTCGCCGAGCCCACCGCAAAGGTGCGGTAGTAGCAGGTGCGGTAGCCGTTGTAGCTGTGCAGGATGTCGAAGAAGGCGGGGTCGCCCGGGCGGATCAGCCGGTCGCTGAACACGTGCGGGTGCGGCGAGCAGCGCTCGCCGGAGATCGCGTTGACACCCTCGACGTATTCGGAGCCGAGATCGTAGAGGGTCTTCGCGACGAGGCCGACGGTCTCGTTCTCGCGCACGCCGGGCCGGAGGAACTCGTAGAGGTTCTCGTAGGCGGCATCCACCATCGACGCCGCCGTCGTCAGCAGGCGGATCTCGTCGTGGGTCTTGATGCGGCGCGCCTCCAGGAAGATCTGCTGGCCGTCGACGACCTGGATGCCCTCCTTCTGCAGCGCGAACAGGATGGGCAGCTCGATCACGTCGACGCCGAGCGGCTCGTTCGCGAGGCCGAACTTCTCCAGCTCGCGCTTGACCTTGCGCGCGACCTCCTCGGCGATGCCCGCGTCGGGAGGGAAGGCGCCTCGGAGGGTCGAGATGCCGGCGCGCGAGCCGGACTCCAGCCGCGGCCGCGTCGCGCCGTGGTGCGGGGCGTGCGGGTCGGCGTCGGCCTCCGAGTGGGTCTGGTCGAGCCACGGGTTGTAGAGCGAGTGGTGCTTCGCCGCCGACCCGAAGTCCCACACGATGGGGTCGGTCTTGCGCGTCAGCAGCGAGAACCGGATGAGCTTGTCCATCGCCCACGTGCCGATGTGGGTCGCCGACATGTAGCGGATGTTCGAGAAGTCGAAGGCCAGGACCGCGCCGACGTCGGACTTGTCGAGCTGCGCCTTGAGCCGCATGAGCCGCTCGGTGCGCAGGCGGTCGAAGTCGACGCGCGCCTCCCAGTCGACGGCGTTCGTGCCCGTGGTTCCCGTGCTCTTCATGGTGGTCGCTCTCTCTACGATGGAGTGGGGATGCCCTCGTCGATCAGACGAGGATCATCCCACCCTCGATGGGGATGATCTGTCCGGTGATGTAGTCGGAGTCGGAGCCGGCAAGGAAGACGCCGGTCGGCACGATGTCGGCGGGCTGCGCCGGGCGGCCGAGGAGGATGCTGCTCGACATCGAGTCGAAGCCGTTCTGGCCCTCGCCGATCTCGTCGAGCTCGCGGTCGAGCTTCGTCCAGAGCGGGGTCTCGACGACCCCGGGAGCGAAGCCGTTGACGGTGATGCCGTGCTCGGCGAGCGCCCGCGCCCCCGACTGGGTGAGTGAGATGACGGCGGCCTTCGCCGCGCTGTACGGCGCGAAGCTCGAGAATCCGGTGCGACCGGCGATGGATGCCGTGTTCACGATCTTGCCGCCGCCGCCCTGGGCGATGAACTGCTTCGCCGCCTCCTGAGCGCCGATGAGAACGCCGAGGACGTTGACCTTCATGATCAGGTCGAAGTTCGACTCGGTGACATCGAGGTACTTCATGGGCGAGTTCATCCCCGCGTTGCTGAAGAATGCGTCGAGGCGGCCGAAGCGAGCGACGGCCTCCGCGATGCCTGCGGCGACCTGCGCGCGATCGGTCACGTCGACGCGGACGGCGAGAGCGCTACCGCCCGCCGAGGCGATCGTCGCGGCGAGAGCCTGAGCGGGTTCGAGATTGAGATCGGCGATGACGATGTTCGCACCCTCCGCGGCGAACCCTTCGCAGAGGGCGGCGCCGATGCCGGAGGCACCCCCGGTCACGATGACCGTGCGCCCCTGCAGTCGTCCCGCCATGTGGAAGCTCCTTTGCGTCCGTTCCGGGTGTCGCGGGCCCTGCCCGCTCGTGTTCACTATAGGTGAACTTACTCACCCGCGCCATCCAAATCAAGTGAACACCTATCCGGCAGACCTGCCTCCGCGCGTCCGGCGGCGAGCGGCTTCCGGAGCGACGAATGTGCGAAATTCCGCGACCCGGTGGGACTGCATAGCGCTCTGGGCCCTTGCCGAGCAGGCGGCTGGTGGTGTTGAGTCTGGGTACATTGCCGACGGCGGCAGCGGACATCCGCGCCCTACGCGCGTCGAGGCACCGAGACCGAGGAGTGGCCATGGGGTTCAGCGTCACCGGCGTGCATCACGTCGGCATCACCGTCCGCGACATGCGGCGGTCGTTCGAGTGGTACACCCGCATGTTCGGGGTGCAGCCGGGCCCCGTCAACCACGGCTCGGGCCCCGAGCTCGAGCGCGGCGTGCAGGTACCGGGTGCCGAGCTGTCGTTCTCGATGATCCGGATCGGGAACGTCAACGTCGAGCTCCTCGAGTACCACCAGCCGGAGGGCCGCGACTGGGATCGCACGAACGGCGACGTCGGCTCGGCCCACATCTGCCTCGAGGTCGATGACATGGACGCCGCCTACGCCGACCTCATCGAGCGCGGCGCGGTGTTCAACGGTCCTCCTGTGACGCTCACCGAGGGCGATCTCGCCGGTTCGCAGTGGGCGTACCTCCGCGACCCCGACGGCATCCAGCTCGAGATCTGGCAGTACCCGAAGGGGTGAACGCTTCCGCGCGGGCGCTCAGTCCGCGGCGGAGAAGTGCGGCGGAGGCCTTCGGGCCGCCGCCGTCTTCATGTTCACAAAAGCTCAACAGATCGGTCGGAGTACGCTTCAGAATTCAGTTTGGCCAAACTCTTTCCATGTGAACGCATGAAGATGTACAGTGCGGCTGAATACACCGCCCGACGATCGCCGTCGATCGTCGCTCCCCCTGCATCGATTTCAAAGGAGAAATCACATGAGGAATGCACAGCCGGCGCGGTTCCGCCGACTCCTGTCGGTCGGCATCACCGCCGTCGCCGCTCTCGCCCTCGCGGCGTGCGCGAGCGCCGAGCTCGCACCCGTCGCCGACGGCGACGTCCCCGCCGAGGAGACCCTCCAGGTCGCCTTCATCTCGTTCGCCGTCGCCAACACCTACGACGAGCCGATGCTCGCGGAGATCGAGCGCGTCGCGGCCGAGAACAACATCGAGATCACCGTCTTCGATGGCAACCTCGACCCCAACCTCCAGGTCACGCTCATCCAGGACGTCATCGCCTCCGGGCAGTACGACGGCATGATCACGCAGCCGGTCTTCGGCCCCGCCCTCGTCGACGTCGTGCAGCAGGCGATCGACGCCGGTATCACGGTCGTCAACATCGACCAGATCCTCGGCGACGACTTCACCACGGGTGAGACGCAGCTCGAGGGTCTCGCCGCCAACGTCGTGTTCGTGCCCTCCGACCTCGGCACGAAGCTCGGCGAGCAGGTCGTCGACGCGTGCGCCACGCAGGATCTCGACCCGTGCAACGTCGCCTTCCTCCACGACGTCAAGGCTTCGGCCATCGGCATCGCGCTCTACGACGCCTTCACCGCGGTCATCGAGGGCTCCCCGGTGACGATCGTCGCCGAGGGCGAGACCTTCTACAACCCGGCCGCCGCGCAGACCGCGGTGAGCGACATCCTCACAGCCAACCCGGACATCGACCTCATCGCGACGTCCGACCAGGGCCTGCAGGGCGCCGTCCAGGCGATCGAGTCAGCGGGCTCCGCCCTCAGCGACTACCTGATGGTCGGATACGGCGGATCGGTCTGGTCGCAGGAGCGCGTCTCCGAGGGCCTCGTCTACGCCAACGTCCTGCAGGTGCCCGCGACCGAAGGCCGCCTGGGCATGGAGGCCATGGTCGACGCGCTGCGCAACGGCGTCGACCAGGGCGACGTGGATCCGTTCGCCGACCTCCCCGGTGGCGGCGTCATCACGCAGGAGAACGCGGACGAGTTCACCGGCGAGTGGGCCGGATAGTCCATGCCCCACACGGCAGCCGCCGTCGCCCCGCAGCTCCTCGTCGAGCTGCGGGGTGCCGGCAAGTCATTCGGCGGCGTTCCCGTTCTCACCGGCATCGACCTTCGTCTCGAACCCGGCTCGGTCCATGCGCTCGTCGGCGAGAACGGCGCGGGGAAGTCGACGCTGAGCAAGATCATCTCGGGCGTGTACACGATCGAGTCGGGTCGACTGCTCATCGACGGCGAGGAGGCGAGCTTCTCCTCGCCGCGGGAGGCGCTCGACCGCGGCATCGCGACGATCGCGCAGGAGCTCGCGCTCGTGCCCGAGCTCACCGTCGCCGAGAACGTGTTCCTCGGCCGCGAGCCGCGCACGCTCGGCTTCATCAACCGGCGCAAGCTCCGCAGGGACTACCTCGCGATCGCCGAGAGCACGGGCTTCGAGCTCGACCCTGACGCGACCGTCGGGGGGATGCGCACGGCCGACCAGCAGAAGGTCGAGATCATGCGCGCCCTCGCGCGCGGGGCATCCCTCATCATCATGGACGAGCCGACGGCGGCGCTCTCGGCGCACGACACCGTCCTCCTGCACGGCGTCGTGCGGCAGCTCGCCGCGTCGGGCCGCACGGTCGTGCTCATCTCGCACTTCCTGAGCGAGGTGCTCGACCTCGCCGACACGATCACGATCCTGCGCGACGGACGCCTGATCAGGACGGCCCCGGCCTCCGAGGAGACGGACTCGTCACTCATCGAGGGGATGCTCGGCCGCTCGCTCGGCTCCGTCTTCCCCGACAAGCCCGACGTCGTGTCGCAGGGCGAGGTCGTGCTCAGGGTCACCGATCTCGTGGCGCCCGGCGTCTACGGGGTCTCCTTCGACGTCCGAGCGGGCGAGATCGTCGGACTGGCCGGGCTCGTCGGCGCGGGCCGCAGCGAGATCGCTCACGCGATCTTCGGCTCGGTCGCGATCGCCGCTGGCACCGTTGAGATCGAGGGGGTCGAGACCTCGGGGTCGATACCCGGGGCGCTGAAGAGCGGCATCTTCCTCATCCCGGAGTCGCGCAAGGAGCAGGGCCTCGTGCTCGGGCGGCCTATCCGCGACAACGTGACGCTCTCCAACATGGGGCAGATCGCGACGGGCGGGTGGGTCTCCGCGGGCGTCGAGCGCCGCGCCTCGCGCAGCCTCCTCGACCGCGTCACCGTCGCGGGCGACGACCGTCGGAACGTCTCGGCGCTGTCGGGCGGCAACCAGCAGAAGGTGCTGTTCGGCCGCGCCCTGCAGCGCTCGCGCAAGCTCCTCATCGCCGACGAGCCGACGCGCGGCGTCGACGTCGGCAGCCGGCGCGCCATCTACGACCTCATCGTCGAACAGGCGGCGAACGGCATCGGCGTGCTCGTCATCTCCTCCGACGTCGAGGAGGTCATCGGTCTCGCCCACCGCGTGCTCGTCGTTCGAGGCGGCACGATCGTCGGCGAGTTCGCCGGCCGGGCCATGACCGAGGAGAACATCATCACCGCGGCCTTCGCGGATCCGATCATGAACGGGAGCGAGTGAGCTCATGAGCAACGACACCCTCGAGAAGCCGCGGGCCGCCGCCCCCTTCGGCGGGCGCCCCTCGATGCGGCGCATCCCCTGGCGATCGCTCGCGATCGTCGTTCCGTTCCTCGCGGTGTTCATCGCGCTGACGATCGGCAGCCCCGCGTTCTTCTCGGCGCAGAACATCGGCAACGTGCTCGACCGCCAGTCGGGCATCCTCATCGTCGCGGCGGCGGCGACGCTCGTCCTGATCGCCGGCGGCATCGACCTCTCGATCGGGGCGACGTACATGTTCACCGCGGTCATCTGCGGCACGATCATCGTGCGCGTGGGCGGGGAGACGGGGGCGGCGCTCGGGATCATCGCGGGCATCCTCGCCGGTCTCATCGTCGGGCTGCTGAACGGCGTCATCAGCACGTACCTGAAGATCAACCCGCTGATCGCGACGCTCGCGATGAGCTTCATCATCCTCGGGGCGACGAAGCTCGTGTCGCAGTTCGGCAAGGAGGGCATCGGCCAGATCCGCGTCGACGTGCCCGAGTTCCGGTGGCTCGCGCTCACGAAGCCGCTCGGCGTCTCGCTGCCGACCTGGATCGCCCTCGTCGTCCTCATCGTCCTCGGCGTCATCCTGTGGAGGACGACTTTCGGTCGCTACGTGTACGCGGCGGGCGGCAACGCGGAGGCTGCGCGACTCGCGGGCATCCGCGTGAACGTCGTGCGCATCACGACCTTCGCGCTCGCCGGCACCGCTGCGGGGCTCGCCGGGGTCATCGACCTCGCCCGCACGCCGTCGGCGCCGGAGAACGACGCGATCGCCACGACCCTGACGTTCACCGTGCTCGCGGGGATCGTGGTCGGCGGCACGTCCATCCTCGGCGGCGAGGGCGCCGTGTGGCGCACGGTGCTGGGCATCCTCTTCATCGCGATGCTCTACAACGGCTTCACCCTCCTGCGCATCGACCCGCTCTTCCAGGGCATCGCGCTCGGCATGATCATCCTCGTCGCGGTCGGATTCGACGCCTGGTCGAAGTTCCGACGGACCTGATCTCGCCTGCTCCTGTGGTGAGGGGCGACGGACAGCGGGCGGGGCGCGACGCGCCCCGCCCGCTGTCGTTGGCCCGCCCGCGGATCGCCCGAACGGCTGCCCGGTCCGCCCGCTCGACATGGGCGCCGCCCTGCCGGCGCGCCGTCCGCGTGCGCCCGCTTGTCGCTCACTCCTGTCGGTCGTGCGGACGGCGCCCACGACACGCCGGTCGAGCATCCCGACACGCCGCGTTCCCGACGCCCGACTCCGAACGAACGAACACGGCCACGCCGGGCAGAGGGCGCGGGCCGGGCGGCAGGCGGCAGGCCCGGCGGCGCGCGCGGACGGCGGGCGGCCCCGATGGGCCGCCCGCCGTCGACGGCGCGGTTGCTGCCTAGTGCTTGTGCCCGTCGTCCTCCGACAGGTACTGGTACGGGTTGGCGATCGGCTCGTCCTCGGGCAGAGCGGGGTTCATCCACTCCTTCCAGGCCTCCTCGCCGAGCTCGCCGCGCACGTACTCGACCGAGGCCGCCACGCGGTCGGCGACGGGCTTGAGCGGCAGTCCGATGCGGGCACCCTCGTACTTGACGACCTTGCCGTTGACGACCACCGTGTGCACATCGGCCGTGCCGACCTGGTACACGACGTGGGCGTACGGGTTGAGGATCGGCGTCATGACGGGCGACTCGTCGTTCTTGAGCAGAACGAGGTCGGCCTTCTTCCCGACCGTGATCGACCCGATCTTGTCCGCCATGCCGAGCGTGTGCGCGCCGCCCATCGTGGCCTGCCAGACGGCGTCCTCCGCCTTCATGCGGTTGACGTTGACCGTCTCGCCCTTGCTGTGGGCCTCGAGGTGGTCGCGCGAGCGGAACGAGCTGAGCGTCGAGCGCATAACCGAGAAGAAGTCGGCGCTCCACCACACGCTCGTGTCCATCGAGAGCGAGGCGGTGATGCCGTACTTCTTGGCGACCCACGCCGACGGGTAGCCCTGACCGGCGCTCTGCTCGCTCTCGGTGGCGATCGAGATCGTGCCGCCCGTGGCCGCGATCTTGTGATAGCTGTCGGGGCCGAGCGAGCTCGCGTGCACGTACGTGACCTTGTCGGTCATGAAGCCGTGGTCGTACATGTACTCGATGTTCGGGTCGCCGTTGACGCCCCAGACACCTGCGTGTGTCGTGACGCGCAGGTCGAGCTCGCGGGCGGCCTCGAAGGCGGCCTTCTCGTGGAAGTCGGGCCCCGAGTTGACGTCGAAGGCCACCTGCAGGCCCATCATGTCGTCAGCCTTGAAGTTCTCGACCCACGTGCGGAAGCCGGGCTCGTTCATCCACTCCCACGGAGCCCCGAGGTAGTTGCCGTACGCGAGCACGAATCGTCCAGGGATGCTCTTCAGAGCCTCCACGGCGGCATCGGCGTAGTCGGGCGTGCGCAGGGCGTGCGACCAGTCGACGGTCGTCGTCACGCCGTCGTCGATCGACTCGAGCGCGCTGAGCTGGTTGCCCGCGGCGATGTCCTCCGCGCGGAAGACGTGACCCCACGTGAGGTAGTAGAAGACGAAGTACTGGCTGAGCGCCCAGTCGCCACCGTAGCCGCGCAGCGCGGTCTGCCACATGTGCCGGTGGGTGTCGATCATGCCGGGCATGACGATCCCGCCCTTGGCGTCGATCTCGAGCGCGCCTGCCGGCACCTCGAGGTCGTGCCCGACTCCGGCGATGGTGTCATCGATGACGAGCACGTCGGCGTTCTCGAGAACGCCGGCGGAATCGACCGTGATCACCGTGGCGTTCCGGAACACGACGGGTCGACCGGGAACGAAGTCCTCCGCGCGGGGCGCGACGGCATCGGTCATGAGTTCCTCCTCGTTGAGCAATTCACTGATGGTGTACGGCTATGTACAGCCTGAATGAAATACTAGATCCATTCGTCCGCATAAATCGAGTGTTCGGGCCGAATCTCCAGGAAGGATCCGCGGATGAGCGACAACGAGCGCGACTGGGGCCGACGCGTGTCGGTCATGGCGGTCATCGCGGCAACGGGTGTGGCCGTCATCTACATCCCCCAGCCCATCCAGACCCTCGTGGCCGCCGAGTTCGGCGTCGGCGGCTCGGCCACCGCCGCGGCCGCGATCGCGATCCAGGCAGGGTACGCCCTCGGCGTCGTCCTCCTCGTCTCCCTCGGCGACCGCTACTCGGCGCGCCGGCAGGTGACCGCGCAGCTCGTCGCGACGGCCGTCGCACTCGCCGGGGCTGCGCTAGCGCCGAGCTTCTGGCTCTTCGTGGCCCTGTGCTTCATCGCGGGAGGAACCGCCACGATCGGCCAGATCCTCGTCTCCTCCGCGCTGCGGCTCGCCCCTCCCGCAGTGCGCGCCCGCACGACGGCCGTGCTCCTCGGCTCGTTCATCGTCGGCCTGTTCATCGTCCGCACAGCTCTCGGCGCCGTGGCCGACGCGATCGGCTGGCGCGGAGCCCTCGTCGCGTGCGCGCTCTTCGTCCTCGCGCTCGTCCCGCTGAGCCTGCGGTTCTCACCGCGCGACGCGCCGAGCGACCCGCCCGCCTACGGCCGCATCCTCGCGTCGATCCCCCGCGTCGCCGCCCGATCCTCGACGCTGCGCATCATGACGGGCATCCACGTCCTCGTGTTCGCCGCGTTCATCGCGCTGTGGTCGATGACGACCGTCCACGCGGTAGAGGCTCTCGGCCTCTCGGTCTCGCAGGCGGCCCTCCTCGGGCTCGCCGGCCTCGCCGGCGGCGTCGCCACGATCGCGGCTGCGTCGGTGCACGCGATCGTCGGGCCCCGTCGCTCTCTCGCGACGTGCGTGGGCGCCGCGCTGATCGGCGTGACCCTCGTGACGATCGCCCCCGGCTCCCTGCCCGTCCTGCTCCTCGGGCTGTTCCTCGTCTCCGTCGGCATGAACAGCGAGCAAGTCTCGACGCAGGCGACCGCGCTCGCCTCGGTCGACCCGAGCGAGAACGGCCGGGCCAACACGGTCTTCATGGGCGCGACCTTCTTCGCGGGCGCGATCGCGACGGCGGTCGCCGCCCAGCTCGTGGCGGTCGGCGGCTACACCGCGGTCGGGATCCTCGCCGTCGCGCTCGTCCTGGCGGCAGCATCCCTCGCCGTCGTCGCCGACCGGCGAGGGATGCTGGGCGCGCGCCCGCCGGGACGTCCGGCGGGCGGCGCGCGCGACTAGGTGAGGCGCCAGCCCCGGTCGACGTAGAGGCTCGTCCCCGAGATGCCCTTGTTGTCGAGCAGGAACATCGTCGCGCCGACGATGTCGGCCATGGTCGCGAGCTTGCCGCCCGGCGTGCGCGACTCGTAGCCCTCGAGCACCGCGCTCGGCTTGTCGGCCCAGAACGGGCTGTCGCCGATGATGCCGGGGTGCAGGCCGTTGACGCGCATCGGCGCGAGCTCGAGCGCCATCGAGTGCGTGAGGCCCTCGACGCCGCCGTTGATCGTCGCGACCGTGGTCGATCCCGGGTAGGGAGCGTCCTTCGCGCGGCCGCCGAAGAGCACGATGCCCGTGTCGTTGGTCGCCGGCAGCCGGTCGAGGAGTGCGTGCACGGTCTCGGTGTACCCGACGAGCTTGAGGGTCACGAGGCGGCGGGCGCGGGCGATGTCGTACTCGCGGACGCTGTTCGCGTCGCGCTCGATCGCGGCCAGGACGAGGCCGTGCACCTCCTCGACGGGCTTGAGGCTCTCGACGATCGCCTCAGGCTCCGAGATATCGACGGCGAGGCCGCTCGCACCCTCCCCGAGCGAGGCGGCGATCGACTCCGATCGCTCCTTGTCGCGCCCGGTCAGGATGACGCGGTCGCCGCGGGCGACGACCTCCCTGGCGATCTCGAGGCCGATGCCGGATGTTCCGCCGACGACGAGGATGGTTCTCTGGGTCACTGCTCCTCCTTGAGCTGTTCGGCACCGAGCTTCTCGGTGAGGTAGTTCCAGTCCCGCGCGAAGCGGTAGGCGTGGCGCGGTGGCATCTGGGGCGACTGGGTCTCGAGCCAGCGCACCGGCTCGCCGACCGCCTTGAACGAGTGCACGCAGCCGACGCCGGCCCAGGCGATGTCACCCGGCTTCATGCGCACCTCGTGGCCATCGAAGGTCGCGTCGACCTCGCCGTCCATGATCAGGTACGCCTCCTCGAGCGGGTGATCGTGGGGGCCGGCGACGCCGTCGGGCTCGTACTGCACCATGAACATGGTGTGGAGCACCGAGCCGAGGTCGCTGTCGACCATCATCTTGAGCGAGATGCCGCTGTAGACGAGCAGCGCGGTGCGCATGCTCGCCGACTGGGCGAGGAGCTCCTGCGACTGCCGGCCCGGGTTCATCTGCTCGGTGGTGATCGCGCCGAAGGATCGCGTGCGCGGGTCGCGCGCGTCGACCTTGATGGGCGTCGTCGGCTCGATGTCCGCGACGCGGTACGTGTCAGAGCCGTGCTCGACGCGAGGCGGCGGCGAGTAGATGTCGCTCCACACGGCGGCGGTCTCGCCGACCGAGTGCCAGGAGTGCGGGACTCCGAGCGGGATGACGCCGTAGTCGCCGGCCACGAGGTGGACGGTCGCCTCGGGCGTCACGAGGAGGACCTCGCCCTCGACGAGGTGGAAGGACTCCTCGAAGGAGTGGAGGTGGGTGGGGACCACCCCCCCGGGCTCGAGACGGGACATCCCGAAGTCGGTGTGCACCGCGCCGTCCGCGTAGCCGACGGCGCACCAGCGGGTGTACCTGCTCGAGTCCGGCGCCAGCGGGCCCGGGTCGCGGTAATCGGCTTCCTCCGACGTGCGGACGACGTAGCGGGTGGTCATCTTCGACTCCTCAGGACGTGCTCGTGGTGCGGTCTCGTTCACCGACGGTGAACACAAGTCAATGCGATCGCATGCAGTCTGTCAAGCGCCCAGGGCCCCGACGAGGAGGTCGACGTTCGCCGGAGACGGCGTCAGCTCCCCGCGCTCCACGCGCTCCGCGATGCGCAACACGGCCTCGTTGACGGGCGCGCGCCCGCCTAGCCGCGCGCGCTGCTCGACGATGTACCCGCTGAACGCGTCGAGCTCGGCGCGCCGCCCCTTCTCCCAGTCCTGCAGCACCGCGACCCGGGTGGTCGGGCGCGAGAAGCTCTCGAGGATCGTGTCCAGCAGGTCGAGCGCGTACTGGTCCGAATCGGGCACCTGGTCGGCCGTCTTGCCGAGGGTCGGCATCATCGTGATGCCGAGGTCGATCGCGAGCGCGTAGGCCTCGCGCGACATGGCGTCCATGACGGGTCGCACGCCGGGCGTGCGCGCCGCCTCGAGAAGAGGCACGCCGAGGATCGCCGACGGCAGCATCTCGGGGATGTTGGCGATGAGCTTCATCCACTTCGCCGAGCGGATGTCGTCGGCGATCTCGACGTGCGCGGCGTGCGAGAGGACGGCTGCGACTTGCTCGAGCCGCTCGGTGCGCTCGCCCGACAACGTGCCGACCGAGAACCACGTGTCGGCGGGGGCGAACTCGCGCACCACGACACCCGGCTCGTACATGTTCGCGGCGATGCCGAGCACGCACCCGATCGAGCGCTCCGGGCCGAGGATCTCGGCGACCGCGTCGATCGTCATGCCGTTCTGCAGGCCGACGAAGACGGAGGTCTCGCGCATGAGCGGCCGGATGAGCTCGGCCGTCCAGCGCGTGTCGTAGGTCTTGACCGACGAGAGCACGATGTCGAACGGCTCGCGCAGCTCGGCGACCTGGCAGACGTGGAACGGCCGGACCTCGGTCACCTGCGTCTCATCGGGCAGGTGCACGGTGAGGCCGTGGTCGCGCATGGCCTCGACGTGCGCGGGCCACTGCTCGATGAAGGTAACGTCGAGCCCGGCGCGGATGAGGTCGGCGCCGACGGAGGCACCGTTCGCACCGGTGCCGATGACGGCGATGCGCAGGCCGCTGAGATCCATGATTCTCCCTCGAAGGTGTTCACTATCAATGAACACTTTCGAGCGTAGCGTGACACGGTGCCCCCGTCGAGGGGAGGTCGCCCCGCGTCCGAGCACGCACCGCTCAGCGCAGCGAGCGCCTCCGCGCGACCTCGTAGAGCGTCACGCTCGCCGCGATCCCCGCGTTGAGCGACTCAGTCGCCGCCGTGATCGGGATCGACACGATCGCGTCGCACGTCTCGGTCACGAGGCGCGAGAGGCCCTTGCCCTCGCTCCCGACGACGATGACGATCGGCCGGTCGGCGAGCTCGAGGTCGGGCAGCGACACGTCGCCGTCGCCATCGAGGCCGAGGATGAACAGCCCCTCGCTCTTGAGCTGCTTGAGCGTCTGCGTGAGGTTCGGCGCCATCGCGACGGGCGTGCGCGCCGCGGCACCGGCCGAGGTCTTCCACGCCGCCGCCGTCACGCCGACCGAGCGGCGCTGAGGGACGATGACGCCGTGCCCGCCGAACGCGGCCGTCGAGCGGATGATCGCCCCGAGATTGCGGGGGTCGGTCACGCCGTCGAGCGCCATGATGAGGGGCGCCTGCCCCCGCTTGGTCGCGGCCTCGACGAGATCGAGCGGGTGCGCGTACTGGTAGGCGGGCACTGTGAGGGCGATGCCCTGGTGCACCGAGTCGGGCCCGGTGAGCCGGTCGAGCTCGGGACGCATGATCTCGAGCACGGGGATCCCGCGCTTCGTGGCGAGGCCGAGGGCCTCCTTGACGCGATCGTCCATCTCGACGCGCGCCGCGAGGTACAGGGTCGAGGCGGGGATCTTCGCCCGCAGCGCCTCGAGCACCGAGTTGCGACCGCTCAGCACCTCCGCGTCGCCCGACTTCTTCGCCGATCGAGGGCCCCCGCTCGTCGAGGTCGCCCCCGACGGCTTGCCGCCCGTCGGCTTGCCGCCGCCGGAGCCGCCGCGCCCGGTGCGCGAGCGCGCCGCCTCGAGGCGCTCCTGCGCGGCCTTGCGCTTGCCGGCGACGTGCCAGGAGCGGTCCTCCGCCTTCGGGGTCGGGCCGCGGCCTTCGAGCGCCTGCCTGCCCTGACCGCCCGAACCGACGGTCGGGCCCTTCTTCTTCTTGCTCGCTCCGGGGCGTGCGGGCTTAGCCATCGATACTCCAGTCGGTTCCCGTGGGGGTGTCTTCCACCACGATGCCGGCCGCCGCGAGGTCGTCGCGGATGCGGTCGGCAGTGCTCCAGTCTCGCGCATCGCGCGCGGAACGGCGTTCGACGATGAGGCGATCGACGAGGGATGCGAGGGCCCGGCGCGTCGCATCGGCCCCGCCCCGAGCATCCGCCGCCTCGAAATCGAGCCCGAGTACGGCGACCATGGCGAGCACCGCGGCCCGCGCCGCACCCGCCGCTGCCACGTCGTCGGCGTCGAGAGCGGCGTTGCCCGAGCGCACGGTCTCGTGCAGCGCGGCGAGCGCGGACGGGGTCGAGAGGTCGTCGTCCATCGCCGCGGCGAACGCCTCGGGCACCTCGGCCGGCAGCTCGGCGAACCGCGTGCCGTCGAGGCGCTTCGCGGCGCGGGAGAGAAAAGTCTCGATGCGCTCGAGCGCGGCCTCCGACTCGACGAGCGAGCCCTCGGTGTAGTCGATCGACGAGCGGTAGTGGGCCGAGCCGAGCCAGTAGCGCACGACGGCGGGCCGCGCCGAGGCGAGCAGGTCGGCGGCGAACACCGAGTTTCCGAGCGACTTCGACATCTTCTGCCCGCCGACCGTCACGAGCCCGTTGTGCACCCAGTGCCGCGCGAAGCCGTCGCCCGCCGCGCGCGACTGCGCGAGCTCGTTCTCGTGGTGCGGGAACCGCAGGTCGAGCCCGCCTCCGTGGACGTCGAACGCGTGCCCGAGGTAGCGCTGCGCCATGGCCGAGCACTCGATGTGCCAGCCGGGCCGGCCAGCGCCCCAGGGGGAGGCCCAGTGCGCGCTCGTCGGCTCGTCGGCCTTCGCGCCCTTCCAGAGGGCGAAGTCGCGCGGGTCGCGCTTGGCGCGCGTGGGCGCGTCGCCGGCGTCCTCCATGTCGTCGGGCGACTGGCGCGTGAGCTCGCCGTAGGCGGGCCAGCTGCGCACGTCGAAGTACACGTCGCCCGAGCCGTCGTCGGCTGCGTAGGCGTGCCCGCGCTCGATGAGGGCGACGATGATCGCGTGCATGTTCTCGATGGATGCGGTGGCGCGCGGCTCGTAGGTCGGCGGCAGGATCCCGATCGCGCGGTACGCGGCCGCGAACTCGAGCTCGACGCGGTACGCGACGGCGTACCAGGGCTCGTCGGCGGTCGCGTTGGCGAGGATCTTGTCGTCGATGTCGGTCACATTGCGGATGAACGTGACGGCGAAACCGCGATGGGCGAGCCAGCGCCGCCAGAGGTCGTAGACGAGGGCACTGCGCACGTGGCCGAGGTGCGGGGCCGACTGCACGGTGGGGCCGCAGACGTACATTCCGACACGGCCGGGCTCGAGCGGTTCTAAGTCGACGACGGCCTGCCGCAGGCTGTCGTACAGGCGCACACTCACGCGGGTCAGCCTATCGGCGAGGGTCGGCGGCGGCGGGGGTCGCGACGAGCAGACACGTCGCGACCGCCGTGACGCCCTCCCCGCGGCCGGTGAACCCGAGCCCGTCGCTCGTGGTCGCCGACACGCTCACGGGCGCTCCGACTAGCCGGCTGAGGAGGGCCTCGACTTCGAGACGGCGTGGAGCGAAGCGCGGCCGACGCGCGACGATCTGCACCGCGACGTTCACGACCTCGAAGCCCGCGGCGCGCACGAGCCCGAGCGTCGCGGTCACGAACACCTCGCCGCGCGCGTCGGCGAAGCGCGGATCATCGACACCGAAGCGCGAGCCGATGTCGCCGAGCCCGGCGGCGGAGAGCAGCGCGTCGCACATCGCATGACTGATCGCGTCGCCGTCGCTGTGGCCGGCGAGCCCGGGCTCCTCGGGCCAGTGCAGGCCGCCGAGCCAGAGCGGAGCGCGCTCATCGTACGCGTGCACGTCGATGCCGATGCCCGAGCGCAGCGCGGGCCGCTCGGCGCCGAGCAGCTGCTCGGCGCGCCGGAGATCCCACGGGGTCGTGATCTTGAAGCCGCGCGCGTCGCCCTCCACGACGACGACGGGCTGCCCGGCGGCGCGGTGCACGCCCATGTCGTCGGTGTGGTCTGCCGCTGCGCTGGCGAGCGCCGCACGGTAGAGCGGGAAGGGGAACCCCTGCGGCGTCTGCACGACCGCGAGGTCCGCGCGATCGACGGGCTCCACGACCCGGTCGTCGGCGGCCCGACGGGCGATCGTGTCAACGACGGGGAGGGCGGGGACGACTCCCACGCCGTCGGCGCGGATGCGGGCGACGACGCGCTCGAACACCGCGACGGGCTGCAGCGCCCGCGCGGCATCGTGGATGAGGACCTCGCGCGTGCCCTCCGGCAGCGCCGCGAGTCCCGCGCCGACGGACTGCTGGCGCGTCGCGCCGCCGACGACGACGCGAACGCTGTCGCGCGCGGCGCCGGCGACGCGCATCGCGATCTCCTCGGCCCCGGCGCGGTGGGAGGCGGGCGCGACGACGACGATCGAGGCGGGCTCGCTCAGCGAGAACGATGCCTCGAGGGCGCGCTCGAGGAGGGATCGGCCGCCGACGACGACGAACGCCTTCGGCTCGGGATGCCCGAGGCGCGTGCCGCTGCCCGCGGCGACGATGACGATGCCGACCGCCGGAGCGGTGGAGGCGTCAACGATCGCCACGGACCCGGCTGGCGCCACGGATCAGGACGCGAGGACCTCGTCGAGGACGCTCGAGGCCTTCTCCTCGTCCGTCTTCTCGGCGAGGGCGAGCTCGGAGATCAGGATCTGTCGCGCCTTCGCGAGCATCCGCTTCTCGCCCGCGCTGAGGCCGCGATCCTGATCGCGACGCCAGAGGTCGCGGACGACCTCGGAGACCTTGATCACGTCGCCCGACGCGAGCTTCTCGAGGTTGGCCTTGTAGCGGCGCGACCAGTTGGTCGGCTCCTCGGTGAAGGGGGCGCGGAGAACTTCGAAGACCTTGTCGAGGCCCTCCTGGCCGATCACGTCGCGAACGCCGACGAGGTCGACGTTGTCAGCAGGGACTTCGATGGTGAGGTCGCCCTGAGTCACATTGAGCTTGAGATACAGCTTCTCTTCGCCCTTGATGATTCGGGTCTTGACTTCGGTGATGGTTGCGGCCCCGTGATGGGGGTACACGACCGTTTCGCCGACCTGGAAAATCATGGATGGTGGTCCTTCCGCAGAACCTCGATTCTACCACAGGCATTTCTCAGCATCCCCGGGCGGGTCGCGCTCGGATGTAGGGCGGCGGTGCGCGGTAGGGCGCGCACGACCTGGCTAGACTGGGGGAGGTCGCTCCTGGGCAGACGTGGATTCCGCGCCGGCGACCGCCGACTCGACGGGCTCTGGAGGCTATTCGTGAAAAACCGCTGGGCGATGACGACTGCCCTTGCCGCGGCGCTGATGGTGGGAACGACCGGCTGCACCTTCGACGCCGAGATCGCCACGAACATCCCTTACGAGCCCAGCGACGGCACCGGCACGGTGGTCGGCGACATCGCCGTCCGCAACGCCCTGCTCATCACGGAGGACGGCGAGACGCTGAATCTCGTCGTCTCGCTCGTCAACCAGAGCGACTCCGACAGGGCCGTCACCATCCAGTGGGAGGGCGAGTCGGGCCGCGAGAGCGAGCGCGTGCTCGTCGACGGGAGCGGCTCGACCGTTCTCGGCGGCCCGGAGCAGCAGCAGATCATCATCGAGGGCGTCGAGGTCACCCCGGGTGCGCTCTACCCCGTCTTCTTCCAGTACGGCGACGAGCCGGGCAGCGAGCTGCTCGTCCCCGTGCTCGACGGCGCGCTACCCGAGTACGAGCTCTACGTCCCGAGCTCCTAGGCGGGCGGGCGCGGCTCGCGCCTCGGGCGACCCGCGCCGAGCATCCGCCGCCTGCTACGCCTCGAAGCGGTAGCCGAGCCCGCGCACCGTCAGCAGAAGCTGCGGGTTCGACGGGTCGGCCTCGATCTTCGAGCGGATGCGCTTGACGTGCACGTCGAGCGTCTTGGTGTCGCCGAAGTAGTCGGCGCCCCACACGCGATCGATGAGCTGCCCCCGCGTGAGGACGCGGCCGGCGTTGCGCAGCAGCAGCTCGAGCAGCTCGAACTCCTTGAGCGGCATCGCGATCTCGCGGCCGTTCACGCTCACCTGGTGGCGGTCGACGTCGACGCGGACTCCCCCCGCCTCGAGGGTGCCGTCGTCGATGTCGACGTCGTCGACGCGACGGCGGAGGACGGCGCGGATGCGCGCGAGGAGCTCACGCGTCGAGTACGGCTTGGTCACGTAGTCGTCGGCGCCGAGCTCGAGCCCGACGACGATGTCGACCTCGCTGTCCTTCGCCGTGAGCATGATGATCGGCACGCTCGACCGGAGGCGGATCTCGCGGCAGACCTCCGTGCCGGGGAGCCCGGGGAGCATGAGGTCGAGCAGGATCAGATCGGCGCCGGTGCTCTCGAACTCCGCGAGCGCGGCCGGGCCGTCTTCTGCGACGGCCGTCTCGTACCCCTCCCGACCGAGCAGGTAGGCGAGGGGTTCGCTGAGCGAAGGCTCGTCGTCGACGATGAGGATGCGGGTCATGTGCGTGCTTTCGACGGGAGGGCGGTGGTCGGGGAGTCCGCGGTCGCCCGCGGGAGCCGGAGGGTGAAGGTCGAGCCGTGGCCCGGCTGCGACCAGACGCGCACGTCACCTCCGTGGTTCTGCACGACGTGCTTCACGATGCTGAGGCCGAGGCCGGTGCCGCCGGTCGCGCGGGCACGGGCCTGGTCGACGCGGAAGAAGCGCTCGAAGACGCGGTCGAGATCCTCCTCGGGGATCCCGATGCCCTGATCAGTCACCGCGATCTCGACGACGTCGTCGTGCGCCGTGACGCCGATGCCGACGCGCGATGGCGACGGCGAGTACTGCACGGCGTTGATGATGAGATTGTGCACGGCGGTCAGGAGCATGCCCTCGTCGCCCCACACGTGCTCGCCGCTCGCCGCGCCGGAGACGAGTGAGATGCGATTCGACTCGGCGGCAACGCGGTTCTGGTCGATGGCCGCCTGGATGACGCGGTCGACGTCGACGATCTCGGGATCCGTGAGCGCGTCCGCCGCCTGCAGGCGGCTGAGCTCGATGATCTCCTGCGTCATGTGCGCCAGGCGCTTCGACTCCTTGCTCATGCGCTTGGCGAACCGCCGCACCTGCTCAGGGTCGTCCGAAGCCTGCTCGAGCGCCTCGGCCAGCAGGCTGATCGCCCCGATCGGGGTCTTGAGCTCGTGACTGATGTTGGCCACGAAGTCGCGTCGCACCGCCTCCAGGCGCACCGACTCGGTGCGGTCCTCGGCGAGCAGCAGCACGAAGCGCGTGCCCAGGCGCGCGACGCGCACCGTGAGGTGGATGCTCGCATCGCTGAGAGGTCCGCGCGCGATGTCGACGTCCTCCGTCAGGGCATCGCCCGATCGCCGCACGCGGTCGACGAGCTCGATGAGCGGCGCGTGCACGAGCGACCACTGCCAGACGAGCCCGAGAGTCAGGGCGCCGGGGCTCGCCTTGACGACGTTGTTGCTCGGATCGAGCACGACCCCCGCGGAGTCGAGGACCTCGAGGACGTGGCTGACGCCGTCGGGCACCGCGGTCGACACCACTTCGGCCGCGACACGGCCCCGCCGGGCTGCGGCGACGACCGTGGCGACGGCGCCTCCCCCGATGATCGCGCCGAGGAGCAGCGCGAGGGGCACCAGCAGTGCCGAGTCCATGAGCACTAGATTAGACACCACTCACCGCCCTGGATCACCGGGGAGGGGGCGCCGGTCGCCGGTGCGCGAGAGTTCACCCTCGAGTCACCCGGCGTTCACCGAAGGTGGCCAGATTGGGCGACGACTGTGCCGCCCGGAAGAAACAGAACTAGGACGTGACGCGATGCGCGAAGTTTTCCAGCAGGAGCTGCGAGAGGTGCAGGAGCGCCTGGTCGAGATCTCGACCCTCGTCGCCATCTCGATCGAGAACGCCACGCGGGCCTTCACCGAGTCGAACGTCTCGCTCGCCGAGACCGTCATCGCCGACGACGACAAGATCGACATCGCCGCCGCCGAGCTCGACGAGCTCGCGATCAACATCCTCGCCCGGCAGCAGCCCGTCGCCCGCGACCTCCGCATCGTCGTGAGCGCCCTGCGCATCAGCGCCTCGCTCGAGCGAATGGGCGACATGGCCGAGCACATCGCTCAGCTCGCGCGATACCGCTTCCCCGAGAAGGTCGTCCCGAAGAGCCTGCGCCCGACCTTCGCCGAGATGGGCCAGCTCGACGTCCAGATCGCGCGCATGCTCGTCGAGCTGCTCACGACGGAGGACGTCAAGATCGCCGAGGCGATCCGCAACGAGGATGACAAGGTCGATGCCCTGCATCTGAGCGTCTTCGACAAGGTCCTCGGCGAGACGTGGAAGGGTCAGGCCGTCGACACGGTCGATGCGACCCTCGCCTCGCGCTACCACGAGCGCTTCGCCGACCACGCCGTGTCGATCGCGAAGAAGGTCCAGTACCTCGCGACCGGCGACTGGGTGCCGCAGGGCGACTAGCCAGTCTCCGCGACGAGCCGGGCGGACGCGCGTCAGGCCTTGTCGCGGAACATCGCCGCGAAGCGCTCGAGCGACGACTGCAGCGCGTCGTCGTAGCCGAGCTCGCCGAGCTCGTAGAACGCGCGGCGGCCCGCGGCCACCGCGGCTCCCCCGCGCGAGGCGGCCTCGAGCCACGACTCGACCGCGGACTCGACCGCGGCCGGCTCGCGCACGGCGTTGACGAGGCCCACCTCGCGCGCCCGCTCGGCCGTGAACGGCTCGCCCGAGCCGATGTTCTCCATCGCGAAGCGCGGCCCGATGCGGTGCACGAGCGGGACCTGCGCGATCATCGGCCAGACCCCGACGCTCACCTCGAAGGTGCCAAGACGCGCGCTCGGGGTCGCGACGGCGTAGTCGCAGACGGCGACGATCGAGGCTCCTGAGGCGACGGCATCCCCGTTCACCGCCGCGGCGATCGGAGTGCGGAGCGTCGGGAAGATCCGCAGCAGGTTCACGAGCGCGCTCGCGAAGGCGACCGGGTCGGCGCCCGCACGGATCGCGGCGACATCGAGTCCGCCGCAGAAGCTGTCGCCCGCGCCCGTGAGGAGGACGCCCGTGATCTCCGGGTCGGCGTCGGCGTCGAGGATGCTCCGCTCGAGGGCGCCCATCACGTCGGGGTCGAGGAGGTTCGGCCCGGTGCCGCTGATCTCGATGCGGGCGATGCGCGTCATGGTGGGGCCCTTCTCCTAAAGCAGCGGACAGTGACTCATGGTTCCCGCTGCTACAGCAGCGGGAACTGATCCACGACGCACACCCGGTCGGGGTCGCCGTCGGGGGCGAGGTCGAGCACCGCGACGGCGCGGAGCTCGAGGCGCTCGCCGCGCTCTATGCGGCCCGCGCGGTCATCCGACTCGGCGGCGACGGCCACGAACGGCCGATACCGCCGGGCGACGAGGCTCGGGTCGTCGACGCGGACCCCGAGATCTCGCAGGTCGACGACGAGCGCGAGGTGGGCATCCGCCAGATCGCCGTCGTCGTCGACGAGCGTCGCCTCGATCTCGTCGGCGCCCACGAGCTCGTCATCGCCGCCGCGCGCGACGAACACGCCGTGGCTCGAGTACGCGGCCTCGACCGCCGACACGACCTGGTCGAGGTCGGCCTCGGTCGATGCGGCGCCCAGCAGGCTCACGTGGAGGGGCACCTCATCGGCGTCGAACTCGGCCTCGAGCGCGACGTCGTCGAGGAAGGCGACGACCGCGAAGCGCAGCATGGGCGCGGTGGCCCCTCGCCTACTTCTTGCCCTGGCTCGCGACCGCGGCGGCGCCGGCGGCGGCGGCCTCCGGGTCGAGGTACTCGGCGGGCTTGATCGGCATGAAGTCGTCGTCGAGCTCGTACACGAGGGGGATTCCCGTCGGGATGTTGAGGCTCGCGATCTCGTCGTCTCCGATGCCGTCGAGGTGCTTCACGAGCGCGCGCAGCGAGTTGCCGTGCGCGACGACGAGCACCGTCTGCCCCGTCGCGAGGTCCTTCGTGATGTCGCTCTCCCAGTAGGGCAGCATGCGGTCGATGACGAGCTTGAGGCTCTCGGTGCGGGGCACCTCGCCGTCGATGCCGACGTAGCGCGGGTCATGAACCTGGCTGTACTCGGCGTCGTCGTCGAGCGGCGGCGGCGGGGTGTCGAAGCTGCGGCGCCAGGTCATGAACAGCTCTTCGCCGTGCTTCTCGAGGGTCTCGGCCTTGTTGAGGCCCTGCAGCGCGCCGTAGTGGCGCTCGTTGAGGCGCCAGCTGCGCTTGACGGGCAGCCAGTCGAGGTCGGCGGCGTCGAGCGCGATGTTCGCGGTCTGGATCGCGCGCTTGAGGAGGCTCGTGTAGAGCATGCGCGGGGCGAGGCCCGACTCGGCGATGAGCTCGCCGGCGCGGCGCGCCTCGGCGCGGCCCTGCTCGGTCAGTTCGACGTCCACCCAGCCGGTGAAGATGTTCTTCTCGTTCCAGACGGAGTGGCCGTGACGGAGCAGGATCAGCGTGTGCGACATGGCATCCAGCCTAGCCAGCGCCGGGCATCCGCGAGAATGACGGCATGACGGCGACGCGCGGTGCCAGCGGCCGCATCACGCGCGGGACGACCGGTGTCAACCGCCTGCGCCGCATGGACCGCTGGATCACCGCGCACCCCGCGCTGCGGCACGCGGCCGACCCGCTCGTCGTCGACCTCGGCTATGGCGCCTCGCACCGCACCCCGCTCGAGCTGCTGTCGCGCCTGCGGTCCGTGCGCTCGGATGTGCGCGTCGTCGGCATCGAGATCGACCCGGCGCGCGTCGCCGCGGCGGCGCCGTTCGCGCGCGAGGGGCTCGCGTTCGCGGTCGGCGGCTTCGAGACGCCTCTTGCAGGGGATGCCCGGCCCGCCGTGATCCGCGCGGCGAACGTGCTTCGGCAGTACGACGAGGCCGAGGTCGCCGAGGCCTGGGCAACGATGCTCGCGCGACTGCAGCCCGGCGGACTGCTGCTCGAAGGCACGTGCAACGAGGTCGGCCGGGTCGGGAGCTGGATCGGGCTGCGGGCCGCCGGGGCGGCGGGGGCGGCGGGCGGCGCGCCGGGAGTGGCCGGGCCCTCGTCGGGCTCGGCGGGAGCCGTCGCCGCGAACGGGCCCGAGACCTTCACGATCGCGCTGCACCTCGACTCGCTCGCCGAGGTCGGCGGTCCGTCGGTCGTCGCCGAGCGGCTGCCGAAGGCGCTCATCCACCGCAACGTGCCGGGCGAGCGCGTGCATGAACTGCTGCGGGCGCTCGACGCGCAGTGGGCGCGGCAGGCCCCGCTCGCGACGTTCTCGGCCCGGCAGCGCTGGGTCGCCGCTGTGCAGGGGCTGCGCGATGCCGGTTGGCCCGTGCGCGACGGAGTGACGCGCTGGCGGCTCGGGGAGCTGACGCTGCCGTGGGCCGCGGTAGCGCCGCGCGACGGGGCGCTCGCGATCGACGAGTAGGCGCGTTCGCGTCGACCGGGCCCACCGCGCATGCCGGGTGCCGGGTGCCGAATGCCGAATGCCGAATGCAGGATCCCGTGCTGGCGACGCCGGCGTGTCGCCGCGACACGCCGAGGCAGGGGCGGCCGCCGCCTGCATTTGGCACCGCGGCACGGCGCGGTCGGGCAGGCGCGCGGCCCGCGAACTCCGCCCGCCCTAGATCGGCGGCAGTGCCTGCCGCGCCTGCTCGGGCGTGAGGCCCACCGTGACGAGCACGTCGAACACGAGCGAGCGCAGCAGCACGACGATCACCTGGTCGGGCACCGTCACCGCCCCGGGCACCAGCTCGGGCGCGAGCTCGCCGGCCATCGCGAGCCCGAGCAGCCGCGCCCGGTCACGCTCGGCAGGGTCGTCGACGCTGCGGCCGAGCGCCTGCACGATCACCGCGGCCTCGTCGAGCAGCCCCGCGAGGCCGGGGCGCTCGACGCCGTCGCGCACGAGGATGTCGACGCGCCGCGCGATCGACCGCACGTGCCGCGTGGCGAGATCGGCGGCCGCGAGCTGGTCGGCCTCGGCGGCGAGCCGCGCCCGCCCGCGGCGGAGCCAGGGCGAGTAGGCGGCGACAGCGCGCGCCGACTCGAGGGTCTGCGTCCACTCGTCGACGAGAGGCTGCGTGCGACGACTGCGCGCGAGCGCGAGGTCGGCGGCGGGCTCGTCGCCGCGCCGCAGCGCGTCGGCGAGCCCGGTCAGCGCCTGGTCGAGCACGGAGAAGAGCGCGCGCGACTCCCCGCGCGAGCGGAGCACGTCGAGCCGCGGGATGAGCGCGGTAACGACGAGCGCCACCACCGCGCCGATGAGTCCGTCGAGCACGCGCGCGAACACCCCGCCCTCGGGGGCGGGCAGCACCGCGACAAGCATCGACTGGACGCCCGCGGCGATCGCGAACGCGGCCGACGGCGACAGTGCCCGCGCGATGACGAGCGTCACGCCGAGGATCACCGCGATCTGCCACACGCCCTGGCCGAGCAGCACGACGAGCACCGCGGACACCGCGATCCCGACCGAGATGCCGACGACGGTCTCCAGCACCCGGCGCGGCCTGGCATCGCGTGCGAGACCGAGCGCCGCGATCGTCACCGTCACGGCGACGAGGGGCAGCTCGTGCCCGAGACCGTACGTCGCGATGGCGTAGGCCGCGACCGCTGCGACGACGATCTGCGCGATCGCCGGCAGCGAGCGCACGACGCGCTGGGCGGCGATGCGGGCATCCATGCGGCGACGGATGCTGCGCTCCAGCCGCGCCATCGCATCGCGGTGCTCAGCCACGGTCGTCTCCGCTGGCCGCGCGCGCCGACACCGTCACGACTCGACGCTAGCGGCGGACGGCGCCGAGGCGCGGGATGCGCGGCACCCCGGCGGTCGCGCCCGCCTCGGGCGGCACGACGACCTCCTGGGCGGCTGCGATCTCGGCGGTCTCGCCGGTGGCGGCGCCGTCGGCGCCTGGCACCTCGGCGGTGACGACGAGCGGGGCGTCGACGGCGAGGGAGCGCTTCACGACGGCGAGCGCGACCGGCCCGAGGTCGTGGTGGCGCGCCGCGGCGGTTACGCGGCCGACCTCGACGCCGTCGCGCAGCACGGCCGAGCCGGGCGCGGGCAGCAGCGAGAGCGTGCCGTCGAGGTGCAGCATCACGAGTCGGCGGGGCGGGTGCCCGAGGTTGTGGACCTTCGCGACGGTCTCCTGCCCGCGATAGCAGCCCTTCGACAGGTGCACGGCCGAGCGCAGCCAGTCGAACTCGTGCGGGATCGACCGCTCGTCGAGGTCGCTCTGCCGCGGGCGCCAGGCGGCGATGCGCAGCGCGTCGAGAGCGAGCGAGCCGGCGACGTGGGCGAGCCCCGCCTGCAGACCCGCCACGAGCCCCGGCAGTGACGCGCGAGGAACGAGCACCTCGACCGCGGGGAACTCCGCCCCGGGGTGCGTCTCGACGCCCGCGTACTGCCAGCCGCCGACCTGCACGTCGACCCACGGGTCGCGCCAGACGAGCGGCATGCCGTTCGGCTCGGCGGGCGAGACGAGCAGCCGGGCGCCCTCCGGCTGCAGCTGCCCGATCGTCGCCCACTCGGCGCTGGCATCGGCGACTTCGACGCGCATCATGAACCGCATGCGATCGAGCCAGGCGGCAAGCGGCAGCGCCTGCTCGCCGTCGACGAGCAGCCACGCCGTCGCGCCGTCGTCGAGCAGACGGATGCTGTGCTCCAGCCGCCCCTGCGGGTCGAGAAGCAGAGTCTCCGCGCTCGATCCCGGCGCGAGCTGCCCGACGGCCTGCGAGGTGAGCGAGTCGAGCCAGCGCAGGCGGTCGTCGCCCGTGACGGTCACGACGCCGCGGTCGGAGAGGTCGACGATCGCGCGGCCCGCGGCGAGCATCCGCTGCTCGGAGACGGGGTCGCCGTAGTGGGCCGCGGTGACGATGCCGTCGGCCGCGCCCGCCCCGCCGGCGACCGCGCCGGGGAGACTCAGGAAGGCGGACTCAGTCGACACGGGTCAGCGTCCCCGAGGCGTGGGTGCGGAGGTCGTTGCCGAGCGCGGCGATGTCCCACGCCCAGAGCAGCCGGTTGTCGACGAGGCCGTAGAGGCGCGTCGCGGCGGCGTACTCCTTCGCGCTCGCCGAGCGCATGACGGCGTCGGTCTGCAGGTCGATGCGCGGCCCGTCGACGGTGCCGAGGTAGAGCTCGCTCACGCCGCCGGGGTGGATGAGCGCGACCTCGATCTCGAAGTCGCCGCGCGACGTGCGCAGGGTCTCGACGGCCTCGGCGCTCGGGTAGGGGCGGTCTCCGACGCCGGGCAGCATTCCGGGGCCGGGGTCGCCCGGCTGCGAGGGTCGGTGCAAGCGCCAGTAGCCGGCCTCGGCGTTGAGGGGGGTGAGCGACTCGTCGAGGATCCACGTCGTGGACGAGTAGTTGAGGTAGGGCAGGCCGTCGTGGCTGAAGCTCACGCGCTGGCCGAACTCGTGCTCGCGAGTGGTGCCGGCGTCGTCGTAGTGGACGACGCCCGTGCCCTCCCAGACCCCGATGAGCCACGAGAGCGGAGCGAGCTCGGCTGGCAGGCTCGTGTCGAGGTTGAACACGACGCCGCCGATGTCAGCGCTGGCCGCGGTAGAGGTTGCGCAGCACCACGATGGAGACGCCGCCGATCGCGAGCGACGCCAGACCTAGGAGGCCGAGGAAGAAGATTTCGATCGCGAGCAGCATGCGCTCAGTCTACGCGCTGCCGACTGAGAGGAGCATCGCGAAGGAGGCGATCGCGAGGATCGCCACGACGCCCGTCACGCTGACGAGCATCCGCTTCACGAGACCGTCCTTCGACTGCAGGCTCACCTGCACGAGGAACGTCAGGAGCAATGCGCCTGCGCCGATGACGGGGACGGAGGGCAGCCACACCTCGGGCCGCCCGACGGTCACGAGGACGACGACCCCCGCGACGACGGCCACCCAGACGGGGATCGCGGTCGCGAGGGTCCGGCGCATCCCCCCATGCTAGAGCGCTTGTAGACTGAGCCTGACACCCTGGAGGACGAGTGGCTCAGCTGTTGATCCTGACCTCGCAGGTGAACAGCGACGTTCTGCCCGCGCTAGGACTCCTCAGCCACAGGGTCCGCATCATTCCGGCGGAGCCTGCGGCCCTCGTAGGCGCGCCGCCGGCCGACGCCATCATCGTCGACGGCCGCGCCGACCTCGCCGCCGCGAAGGGGCTCTGCAAGATCCTCACCGCGACGGGCGCCGGCTCGCCGCTCCTCCTCGTCATCACCGAGGGCGGCCTCACGGCCGTCACCGCCGAATGGGGGATCGACGACGTCATCCTCGACGCGGCGGGGCCCGCCGAGGTGGATGCCCGGCTCCGCATCGCGATCGGCCGCCAGTCGCGCGACAACGGATCGAACATGATCAAGGCCTCCGGCGTCGTGATCGACGAGGCCAGCTACTCGGCCAAGGTGCACGGCCGCACGCTCGACCTCACCTTCAAGGAGTTCGAGCTCCTGCGCTTCCTCGCCGCGAACCCCAGCCGGGTCTTCACGCGCGAGCAGCTGCTAAGCGAGGTGTGGGGCTACGACTACTTCGGCGGCACCCGCACGGTCGACGTGCACGTGCGGCGCCTGCGCGCGAAGCTCGGCGACATGGAGTCGCTCATCGGCACCGTGCGCAACGTCGGCTACCGCTTCACTCTCCACGAGGAGGAGACGGCGCATCGCGTCGACTCGTAGCGAGTCTGCGCGCTGCTTTTGCGCCCCCGGCCGCGTGCCGCTCGCGCCCTGACGCACTCCGTACTGATCCGGGCAGTCCGTGCGCCCGAATGAGGACGAGGCGCCCGGAACAGGACGACGTGCGCTCGGGCGGGACGGACGAAATGGGCGCGGACGCGGGGGGCGGCGGTCAGCCTCGCCCCGCGCGATCCGCGCGGATCTCCGCCAGCAGGCCCTCGACGTGCGCGATGATCGCGTCGCGCGTGACGCGCATTCCCGCGCGGCCCGCGCCGGACGGGTCGGCGATCGGCCAGTCCTCGTAGCGGCGCCCCGGGAGGACGGGGCAGGCATCCCCGCAGCCCATCGTGATGACGTACTCGGCGCCGCGGACGAGCTCCTCCGTGAGGGGCTTGGGGTACTCGTCGACGACGGGGATGCCGACCTCGTCGAGCACCTCGGCGACGGCCGGAGCGATCCGGACAGCGGGCTGCGAGCCCGCGCTCATGACGATGACGCCATCGCCCGCCATCGCGCGCATGGCGGCCGCCGCGAGCTGCGAGCGGCCGGAGTTCTCGATGCACACGAAGAGGACGGAGGGCGTCTCAGAGGGGACGAGTCCGTCGGCGCGGGCGAGCGCCGCGAGCCGGTCACCGGCGAAGTGCGCCGTGAGCGAGGGCAGGAACTGCGTCACCTTCGCGTCACGCGCGAGCAGGAGGTAGCTGCCGTCGACGACCGCCTGCACGGTCTGGGCATTGAAGATGCCGCGGTAGCGTTCACTGAGCCGCTCGCCGATGCGGCCGACGACGTCGGGCACCGCCCCGGTGGGCTCGCTCATCAGGCGGGGAGGATCTCGCCGACAAGCACCTCGATGCGGCGCCTGATCTCATCGCGGATGGGGCGCACCGAGTCGATCCCCTGCCCGGCCGGGTCGTCGAGCTCCCAGTCCTCGTAGCGCTTGCCGGGGAAGACGGGGCACACGTCGCCGCAGCCCATCGTGATGACGACGTCGCTCTCCTGCACCGCCTCGGTCGTGAGCACCTTCGGCACGTTGTGCGCGATGTCGATGCCCTCCTCCGCCATGGCGTCGATCGCGACGGGGTTGATCTGCTCCTTCGGCGCCGATCCCGCGGAGAGCACCTGCACGCGGTCGCCCGCGAGGTGCTGCAGGTAGCCGGCGGCCATCTGCGAGCGGCCGGCGTTGTGCACGCAGACGAAGAGGACGGTGGGGATGCGCTGATCGCTCATGCTCGTAATCATAGACCGTGATCTATGCGATTGACGTCCGCTGACGCCGAGTTCATCGGCTGTTCACGCGATGGAGCCGAGCAACCCCCGCACACGAGCGTCGATGTCGTCGCGGATGCGACGCACGTCCTCCAGCGGCTTCCCCACCGGGTCCTCGACCGCCCAGTCGAGATAGCGCCGCCCCGGGTAGACCGGGCACGCGTCGCCGCACCCCATCGTGACGACGACGTCGGCGGCCCGCACGGCCTCGTCAGTGAGCGGCTTGGGGAACTCACCGCCGAGCGGCACGCCGATCTCGTCGAGCGCGGCGATCACGGAGGCGCGCACCGCGTCGGCGGGGGCCGAGCCGGCCGTGCGCACGCTCACCCGATCGCCGCCGAGCTGGCGCAGGATGGCTGCGGCGAGCTGAGAGCGCCCCGCATTCTGGACGCAGACGAAGAGCACCTCGAGCGGCCGATCGGTCTCGTCGCGGCGCTCGACGGCGGCGAGCGCCCCCAGGCGATCGGCCGCGAACCGTGCGGTGAGCGAAGGCAGGAAGCGCGTGATGCGCGCGCCGTCCGCAAGGAGGTCGTAGCTCTCGAGCACGTATCGCTCGACGGTGCCTCGCGAGAAGGTGCCATCGAACCGCACGGCAAGGTCGCCGATGATGCGCTGCAGCACATGGCCGGTCATGCGCGCCGCCGGAGCGGTGTCGAGCACGTCTGAGACGCGATCGAGCTCGTCCGGCGCGACGGAGTACCAGACCCGTCGCCCCTCCGGCTCGCCCGTGACGAGGCCGAGATCGCGCAGACGCGCCATGTGGTGCGAGACGGTGGGCTGGGTGAGCTCGAGCGCGTCCGCGAGCGCCCCGACGGTGGCGCGCCCGTCAGGGGCGGCGATGAGGAGACGGACGATCGCCGCGCGGGTCGGGTCGGTGAGCGCGCGGAGCGCGCCATCCCCCATCGCCTCTCCACTCATAGACGACAGTCTATCAACGGGCGTAGCATCGCACCATGATCGCCGCCGCCGACCCCGCGCCCGCTCCGCTCGCCCTCGGGCGACGCGCTCTCGCCGAGGGTCTCGGTGCCGCGGGTCTCGCGGCCGTCGTCATCGGCTCGGGCGTCATGGCGACGCGGCTCACCGACGACGTCGGCGTGCAGCTGCTCATGAACGCGATCGCGACCGTCTTCGGGCTCTTTGTGCTCATCGCCGCGCTCAGTGGGCTCAGCGGTGCGCACCTGAACCCGGCGGTCACCCTCGTCATGCTCGCCCTGCGCCGCATCGGGCGCGTCGACGCCGCGGTGTACATCCCCGCGCAGGTCGCGGGCTGCCTCGCCGGAGCCGCGCTCGCGAACCTGATGTTCGGGCTGCCGGCCGTCGCGCTCAGCACGACCGACCGCGCCGAGCCCGCGACCCTCCTCGCCGAAGTCATCGCGACGGCGGGACTGATTGCGGTCATCCTGCTCCTCATCCGACAGGAGAAGGACGCGCTCATCGCCCCGGCGGTGGCCGCGTACATCGGCGCCGCGTACTTCTTCACGAGCTCCACGAGCTTCGCGAACCCCGCCATCACGATCGGGCGCGTCGCGAGCGACACCTTCGCCGGGATCGCCCCGGCGAGCGCCGGGCCCTTCATCGTCGCCCAGGTCGTCGGCGCGGCGATCGCGCTCGGCTTCGCGGTCACGCTCGCCCCGCGCGCCGCCGGGCCGCGCACGGCGACCCCGGCACCGCCCGCTGAGACGGCGCGCGCATGACCCGACGAGCGCCGACCCCGCGCCGCGTCGAGGGGACGTACTACGCGCTCACTCTCGGGAGCACCCTGGCAGCGTCGTTCATCTGGGGCATCAACACGCTCTTCCTGCTCGACGCGGGGCTCTCGAACCTCGAGGCCTTCGCCGCGAACGCGTTCTTCACTGCGGGGATGGTGATCTTCGAGATCCCGACCGGGGTCGTCGCCGACACGTGGGGCCGGCGCGCGTCGTACCTGCTCGGCACCGTCGTCCTGGCTGTCACCACCGTCATGTACTGGTGCTTGTGGGTGCAGGAGGCGCCGTTCTGGGCCTGGGCGATCGTCTCCGTGCTGCTGGGCCTGGGCTTCACCTTCTTCTCCGGCGCCGTCGACGCCTGGCTCGTCGACGCCCTCCAGGCGACCGGCTACCGCGGCGCGCTCGAGTCCGTCTTCGGCCGCGCGCAGGTCGTCGCGGGCGTCGCGATGCTCACGGGCTCGGTCGCGGGCGGCGTGATCGCGCAGGCGACCGACCTCGGCGTGCCGTTCCTCGTGCGCGCGGGCCTACTCGTGGCGATGCTCGTGATCGCCGCCGTCCTCATGCGCGACCTCGGCTTCACGCCCGTACGCGGCGCGACGCCGGGCGCCGCCGTGCGCGACGTCATGCGGGACTCGGGGCGGCACGGGCTCGGGCGGCCGCCCATACGCTGGCTGATGATCGCCGCGCCGTTCACGACGGGCGTCGGCATCTACGCCTTCTACGCGCTGCAGCCCTACCTGCTCGAGCTCGGAGGTGACGACGGGGCGTACGCGCTCGCCGGGCTCGCGGCGGCCGTGATCTCCGGCGCCTCGATCGCGGGCGGAGCCCTCGCTCCCGTCGTGCGCCGACTGGTCCGACGCCGCACGACGCTCCTGCTCGCCTCGGCCGCTGCCTCCGCCGCGGTGCTCGTCGCGTTCTTCTTCGTGCGCGAGCTGTGGGTCGCGATCGCACTCCTAGCGGCGTGGGGCATCGCCTCGTCGATCGGGCAGCCGGCGCAGCGTGCGTACCTCAACGACATGATCCCCTCGGCCCAGCGCGCGACGGTGCTGTCGTTCCACTCCCTTCTCGGCAGCGCGGGCGGCGTCGCCATCCAGCCCGCTCTCGGGCGCGCCGCCGACGTCGGCGGCTACGGGTTCTCGCTCCTCTGGGGCGGCGTCATCTCGGCGATCGCGATCCCGTTCCTCGCCGCGAGCCGCGCCCAGCGCGACCCCGCCGACACGGCGGTCGCGCCCGGCGAGGCCGTGGGCGACGAGCCCCCCCGCCGAGCCGGCAACTGACCGGGCGACGCGACACCGGCCCGACGCACTGCCCTGGCATGATGTGCGCATGCAGGACGAGGAGTACCGCACCGATTCGAGCTACCAGGTCGACGGGGGCGTCGGTGGCGACTTCCTCGACGACTGGGACGAGACCACGAGCGTCGACGACGGCACCCTGCCGCTGGAGCGCTACCTCGACCGCGAACTCAGCTGGCTGCGCTTCAACCAGCGCGTGCTCGAGCTCGCGGAGGACCCGTCCATCCCGCTGCTCGAGCGCGTGAACTTCCTCGCCATCTTCGCCTCGAACCTCGACGAGTTCTTCATGGTCCGCGTCGCCGGCCTCAAGCGGCGCATCGTCACGGGCCTCGCCGTGCCGACCAACATCGGGCGGGCCCCGACGGATGTCCTCGCCGACATCAACAGGACGGCCCTCGAGCTCCAGCATCGGCACGCCCTCTGCTTCCACGATCTCGTGAAGCCCGAGCTCGACGATGCGGGCATCCACATCGAGAACTGGGCGGACCTCGACGAGGCCGACCGCATCCAGGTCGATCAGACGTTCTCGCGGCAGATCTTCCCCGTCCTCATGCCGCTCGCCGTCGATCCCGCCCACCCCTTCCCCTACATCTCGGGGCTCTCGCTCAACCTGTCGGTGCGCGTCCGCAACCCGAAGACCGAGAAGGTCGAGTTCGCGCGGCTGAAGGTGCCGCAGGTACTGCCGCGCTTCGTGCCGCTGCCCGACGACGGCTCGGGGCTGCAGCGCTTCCTCACCCTCGAGGACCTCATCTCCCATCACCTCGGCGAGCTCTTCCCCGGGATGGAGATCCTCGAGCACCACGAGTTCCGTGTCACCCGCAACGAGGACGTCGAGATCGAGGAGGACGAGACCGAGAACCTCATCCAGGCCCTCGAGCGCGAGCTGCTCCGCCGGCGATTCGGCCCGCCCATCCGCCTCGAGATCACCGACGACATGGACGACCTGACCCTCGGGCTGCTCGTGCGCGAGCTCGGCATCACCGAGCAGGAGGTCTATCGGCTGCCTGCCCCGCTCGACCTCGGGGGGCTCTTCGAGATCTCGAAGCTCGATCGGCCGCACCTGAAGTACCCCAAGCACGTGCCCGTCACGCCCCTGCAGCTGCAGCCGAGCGAGCCGAACGCGACGCCCGACCTGTTCCGCGCGATCGGGCGCTCCGACGTCCTCGTCCACCACCCCTACGAGTCGTTCGCGACGAGCGTGCAGGCCTTCCTCGAGCAGGCGGCGCGCGATCCGAACGTCCTCGCCATCAAACAGACGCTCTACCGCACGAGCGGCGACAGCCCCATCGTCGAAGCGCTCATCGACGCTGCCGAGGCCGGCAAGGCTGTGCTCGCGCTCGTGGAGATCAAAGCGCGCTTCGATGAGCAGAACAACATCGAGTGGGCCCGCAAGCTCGAGAAGGCGGGCGTTCACGTCGTCTACGGCCTCGTCGGGCTGAAGACCCACTGCAAGCTCGCGCTCGTCGTGCGGCAGGAGAAGAACGGCGAGCTGAAGTACTACTCGCACGTGGGCACGGGCAACTACAACCCGAAGACGAGCCGCATCTACGAGGACCTCGGACTGTTCACCGCCGACCCGCAGGTGGGTAAGGATCTCACGCGGCTGTTCAACGAGCTCTCCGGCTACGCGATCGAGAAGAAGTACAAGCGCCTCCTCGTGGCGCCGCGCTACCTGCGGCGCGGGCTGCTCCGCGGTATCAGCGGCGAGATCAAGGCCGCGAGGGAGGGGCGCGAGTCGGGCATCCGCATCAAGGTCAACTCGCTCGTCGACGAGGCGATCATCGACGCGCTCTACCGCGCCAGCAACGCCGGCGTGCCAGTCGACATCGTCGTCCGCGGCATCTGCACGCTCGTGCCCGGGCTTGAGGGGGCGAGCGACAACATCCGCGTGCGCAGCGTGCTCGGCCGCTACCTCGAGCACTCGCGCGTGTTCTCGTTCCGCAACGGCGGCGAGCCCCACGTCTGGATCGGCAGCGCCGACATGATGCACCGCAACCTCGACCGCCGCATCGAAGTGCTCGTCCGACTGACCGACCCGCTCCACCTCGCTCAGGTCGACGCGATGTTCGATCTCGCGATGAGCGACTCGACGAGCGCGTGGGCTCTGCGTCCCGACGGCGAGTGGGAGCGCCGACACCGCGACGACGAGGGCCGCGCCCTCGCCGACATGCAGAATGTCGTGATGACCACCGTGACCACGCGACGCCGGCTCGGCGGCGCCCGATGAGCCCGACGGATGCTCGGCTCGACGTCCTGACGGACACCGTCGTCGCTGCGGGGGCGGTCGTGTGGAAGCTCGTCGACGGCAAGGTGCGGGTGCTGCTCGTGCACCGCACCCAGCACAAGGACGTAACGATCCCCAAGGGGAAGGTCGACCCCGGCGAGACGCTGCCGCAGACCGCGGTGCGCGAGATCCAGGAGGAGACGGGCTTCGACGTCGACCTCGGCGCTCCGCTCGGCGCCGTCGAGTACTCGTTGCCGAACGGGCGGCGCAAGATCGTGCACTACTGGTCGGCGGAGGTCGACCCCGGGGCCGCTGAGCGGCACGCCTACGAGGCCAACGGCGAGATCCTCGCCCTCGAGTGGCTGCCGATCGCGAAGGCCGCCAAGCACCTCACCTACGAGCACGACGCCGACGTGCTCGACCGCTTCGCCGCGCAGGTCGAGGCGGGGCACGCGCGCACTTTCGCGCTCGTCGTGCTGCGGCACGGCAAGGCCATGCCGCCCGAGCGGTGGGACGGCCCCGACCACACGCGCCCCCTGCTGCACCGCGGCATCGAGCAGTCGCTCGCAGTCGCGGGCGGCATTGCCGCCTACGGACCCGAACGCCTCGTCTCGTCGACCGCCGCCCGGTGCCTATCGACGATCGGGCCGACCGCCGCGGTCACCGGGCTCGACGTGAAGGCGTCGACGACGCTCAGCCAGGACGCGTGGACCGGGGAGGGCGGGCGCGTCCGCGCGGCCGTCGCGAAGCGGGTCGCCAAGCGCCAGTCGGTCGTCATGTGCTCGCACGGCCCCGTGATCCCCCAGATCATCGAGGCCGCGGCATCCCTCGGCTGCGCCACCGCCACGCGCGACCTGCGGCGCAGCGCGGCTCTGGGCACGGGCGAGTACTCGGTCCTGCACTTCTCGCTCGAGAGCGCGACTCCGTGGCTCGTGGCCGTCGAGACGCACTCGTCGGCGCTGTAGCAGTTCCCCGCTCGTTCACCTTCCGTTCACCGACCTGGCCGACGCTGGACACCAGCGCTTCGTAGCGTCGGACCTCGTGCGGCATCCCTTGCGCCGCGCAGAACCCGTCACCAATCCCCGAAGGGAACACAGTGAACATCACGCGTGCGAGCGGCTTCACCGCTCTCATCGCCGCCAGCGCCATCGTGCTGAGCGGATGCGCCGCCAACGAGGGCGCAGCCCCCGCCGACCCCACCGAGTCGGGCGAGGCCCCCTCGAGCCTCTCCGGCAACCTCGTCGGCGCCGGCGCCTCGTCCATGGGCGCAGCGCAGGAGACCTGGATCGCCGGCTTCCAGACCGCGAACCCCGATGTGACCGTCAGCTACGACCCGACCGGATCGGGTGCCGGACGCGAGACCTTCGCTGGCGGCGGCTCCGACTTCGCCGGCTCCGACCGCGCGTTCAACGACGAGGAGCTCGGCGGCGAGATCGAGTTCACCGCGTGCGCCCCCGACTCGGCGATCGTGCAGCTGCCGCTGTACATCTCGCCGATCGCCGTGATCTTCAACCTCGAAGGCATCGAGTCGCTCAACATGAGCGCCGATGTCATCGCCAGCATCTTCGCTGAGCAGATCACCAACTGGAACGACCCGGCCATCGCCGAGCTGAACGAGGGCGTCGAGCTCCCGGACCTCGCGATCACGGCCGTGCACCGCTCGGACGACTCGGGCACGACGGAGAACTTCACCGACTACCTCTTCCAGGCCGCTCCGTCGGTCTGGACCGAGGAGCCGGACGGCGTCTGGCCGTTCGAGTCGGGTGAGGCCGCGCAGGGCACGTCGGGCGTCGTCGATGCCGTCACCAACGGCACCGGCACGATCGGCTACGCGGACGCCTCGCGCGCCGGCGGACTCGGCACGGTCGCTGTGCAGATCGGCGACGAGTTCGTGCCGTTCTCGCCGGAGGCCGCTGCGGCGATCGTCGACGCCTCGCCGTTCATCGATGGTCGCGCCGACGTCGACCTGAGCATCGAGCTCGACCGCACGCCCGACTCCGCTGCATACCCGATCGTGCTCGTCGCGTACAGCATCGGGTGCGAGACCTACAACGACGCGACCAAGGCGGAGCTCGTGAAGGCCTACTTCACCTACCTCGCGAGCCCTGAGGGCCAGGCCGCCTCCGCGGCGGACGCCGGCTCGGCGCCCATCTCGGACGCGCTGTTCGAGCGTGTGAGCGCGGCGATCGAGGCGATCAGCTGAGCTGACAGCCGATGACATCGGTGGGGTGCGGGCGCAGTTGCCTCCGCACCCCACTGCCGTCAGACTGAACCGCGGGCCGTCCGCCCCAGCCCCCTCTCCCGCACCCTCCCCCATAAGGAACGACGCGACGATGACAGCCACCGAAGCGCCACCGCAGACGACCCCCCTCAAAGCGAAGCAGCGCCTCGGCGACATCGTCTTCTCCCGGACCTCGCTCGCGTCCGGCGCGGCGATCCTCGTCATCCTGGCCCTCGTTGCGGTCTTCCTCATCGCGCAGAGCCTGCCCGCCCTGGTCGTCGACCCGGAGAAGTTCATCGGCTCTCCGCCGTCGCTCTGGGACTACGTCTGGCCGCTCGTCTTCGGGACCCTGTGGTCGTCTGCTCTCGCCCTGGCGATGGCCCTGCCGCTCGCCGT
Organism: Microcella alkalica; assembly: GCF_014137945.1. Classification (GTDB taxonomy): domain Bacteria; phylum Actinomycetota; class Actinomycetes; order Actinomycetales; family Microbacteriaceae; genus Microcella; species Microcella alkalica. The sequence goes on along the minus strand of NZ_JACGWX010000004.1, from coordinate 142,670 downwards.
CGGGATCGCGCTCTTCATCTCGCACTACGCGCCTCGGCGGCTCTCGCAGTTCCTGGGCTACATCATCGACCTGCTCGCCGCCGTGCCCTCTGTCGTGTACGGACTCTGGGGAATCGGCGTTCTCGCCCCGGCGGTTCTGCCCGCCTACGCCTGGCTGACCGAAAACCTCGGCTGGATCCCGCTCTTCTCCGGGCCCGTCTCCGGCACGGGTCGCACCATCCTCACCGCGTCCATCGTGCTCGGCGTGATGATCCTCCCGGTCATGACCGCCATCTGCCGCGAGATCTTCCTGCAGACCCCCGTACTCCACGAGGAGGCCGCCCTCGCCCTCGGCGCGACGCGATGGGAGATGATCACGATGTCGGTGCTGCCGTTCGGCCGCCCCGGCATCATCTCGGGGGCCATGCTCGGTCTCGGCCGTGCGCTCGGCGAGACCATGGCCGTCGCGATGGTGCTGTCGCCGACCGCGATCGTATCCTTCGCTCTCCTGCAGTCGACCAACCCCTCGACGATCGCGGCGAACATCGCGCTGAGCTTCCCGGAGTCGTACGGCGTCAACGTCAACCTGCTTATCTTCACGGGGCTCGTTCTGTTCGTGATCACCCTCATCGTGAACTCGATCGCCCGCTACATCGTCAACCGCCGCAAAGACTTCTCAGGAGCGAATTGACGTGGCGACCACCGTCTCGATGCCCAAGACCCTCACGCAGGGTCAGCTCCATCCCCGCACCCCCTGGGTCGTCCTCGGGCTCTCGATCGCCGGAGCCGCGGGTGTTGTCTCCCTCATCTCGATGGCCAGCGGCGAGGAGTTCTCCCTCGTCGGCACGGTCGCGCTCGGGGTGCTCGCCTACCTCGTGATGATCGTCATACTGAGCCGCCAGATCGAGGGCTCCAGGAAGGCGACGGACCGCCTCGTCACGGCGCTCGTGACGGGCGCGTTCCTCATTGCGATGACCCCGCTCGTCTCGCTCGTCTCCACCGTCGTCATCCTGGGCTCGGAGCGCTTCGACGCGGAGTTCTTCACCTTCTCGATGCGCAACATCGTCGGCGAGGGCGGAGGCGCCGTCCACGCGATCGTGGGCACGCTGCTCATGACCGGGACGGCCGCGATCATCTCCATCCCCATCGGGCTGTTCACGGCCATCTACCTCGTGGAGTACGGGCGTGGCCCCCTCGCGCGGGCGATCACCTTCTTCGTGGACGTCATGACGGGCATCCCCTCGATCGTTGCCGGGCTCTTCGCCTTCTCGCTCTTCGCCATCTTCTTCGGCCCGGGCGTCCGCATGGGCTTCGCAGGAGCGACCGCTCTCGCCGTCCTGATGATCCCGGTTGTCGTGCGATCGTGCGAGGAGATGCTGCGTGTCGTGCCCAACGAGCTCCGCGAGGCGTCGTTCGCGCTCGGGGTGCCGAAGTGGCTGACCATCCTCAACGTCGTGCTCCCGACGTCGGCGGCGGGCATCGCGACGGGGATCATGCTCGCGATCGCACGCGTCATCGGCGAGACGGCGCCTCTGCTCATCGTCGCCGGTTTCACAGCGAGCATGAACACGAACATGTTCGCCGATCGGATGCAGTCGCTCCCGGTGTTCGTCTTCACTTCGTACGCCAACCAGGGCGTCGACACGCAGGCCTACCTCGACCGCGCCTGGGCGGGCGCGCTCACCCTGATCCTCATCGTCATGGCGCTCAACCTCCTTGCGCGACTGATTGCCCGCTTTTTCGCCCCCAAGCTCGGCCGCTGAGCCACCGATCGACCCGATAGGAATCCGACCCCACGTGTCCAAGCGCATCGAAGTCAACGACCTCAACGTCTACTACGGCAAGTTCAAGGCGGTGGAGGACGTGAGCATGCTCATCGAGCCCCGCAGCGTCACGGCTTTCATCGGCCCCTCCGGCTGCGGCAAGTCGACGTTCATTCGCACACTCAACCGCATGCACGAGGTGATCCCGGGGGCGTACGTCGAGGGGCAGGTCCTCATCGATGGCGACGACCTCTACGGCCCGGGCGTGGACCCCGTCCTCGTCCGCCGGCAGGTGGGAATGGTGTTCCAGCGCCCCAACCCCTTCCCGACGATGTCGATCCGCGACAACGTGCTCGCCGGGGTCAAGCTCAACAATCGGCGCATCTCCAAGTCGGACGCCGACGAGCTCGTGGAGCGCTCCCTGCGCGGCGCGAACCTCTGGAACGAGGTCAAAGATCGCCTGGAGCGGCCGGGCGCGAGCATCTCGGGCGGGCAGCAGCAGCGACTGTGCATCGCGCGCGCGATCGCCGTGGAGCCCGAAGTCATCCTCATGGACGAGCCCTGTTCGGCCCTCGACCCCATCTCGACCCTCGCCATCGAGGACCTCATCGAGGAGCTCAAGCAGGACTACACGATCGTCATCGTGACGCACAACATGCAGCAGGCCTCGCGAGTGAGCGATCGCACCGCGTTCTTCAACATCGCCGGCACCGGCCACCCCGGCAAGCTCATCGAGTACGACGACACGCGCATCATCTTCTCCAACCCCAGCGTCAAGGCGACCGAGGACTACGTCTCCGGCAAGTTCGGGTAGACCGCATGACTGCACGACGAAGGGCCCGGGAGTCTGGCGGAATCTAGGGGTCCTCGCAACACCTGGCGACTTATGGCGTCGTCAGCAGATCACGCAAACGCTCGGCTGGGGTATCCCAGCCGAGCGTTTTGCGCGGGCGGCCGTTGAGCTCCTGTGCAACATGCTCAAGGTCCTCCGCACCAAAGATGGACAAGTCGGTGCACTTCGGGAAGTACTGACGCAGCAGCCCGTTGGTGTTCTCGTTCGAGCCGCGCTGCCAGGGCGAGTGAGGATCGCAGAAATACACCGGCACGTTCGTCTCGATCGAGAACTGTTTATGAGCGGCCATCTCGCTGCCCTGGTCCCAGGTCAACGAGCCGCGCAGATGCTCGGGCAGGCTCGTGATCAGCGGCACGAGAACGTCACGAACCTCTTCGGCGCTGTGTCCGCCGGGCAGGTGTCCCAGCATCACATATCGGGTGGTTCGCTCCACCAACGTCACGATCGCGGAGCCGCTGCGGGTGCCGACGATCAGATCCCCTTCCCAGTGCCCGGGAACGGCACGATCCTCAACCTCCGCCGGCCGGTCGGAGATCATCACCATAGGGTCGGTGAATCGCGGCGTGCGTTGCTCGGGGAGTCTGTGCGGCTTTCGGCGGGTGCGTCCAGTGCGCAGCGCCGCGGCGATCTCGCGGCGCAGGCCGCCGCGGGCCTGAACGTAGATCGCCTGATAGATCGTCTCAGCACTCACGCGCATGCTCTCGTCATCGGGAAAGTCCTTCACCAGAGCGTGACAGATCTGCTCTGGCGACCACCGCACCCGCAGCTTGTCGACGACGAACGCGCGCAACGCGCTGTCCGCGGCGAGCTTGCTGTTCTTGGGCCTGGCGCGGCTCTTGACCCAGGAGCGGTGAGCGGCGTAGGGGCGGTAAGAGCCAACATCCGACCGGCGATCCAGCTCCCGCTTGATCGTCGATGCCGGCCGGCCCAACTGTCGACCGATCTCACGCAGCGACGCACTCTGCCGATGCAGGTCCGCGATCTGCTCCCGCTCGGCCAACGTCAGAAACCGCGGATGCAACTGCGCCTCAAGCGCCCTCACGGGCACCGTCACATCAACAATGGTGGTCATACCCGTGTTGTAATCCACCCGGCGCCCATCCGGGTGCAGGCGCGCGTTGCCCGTTTTCCGGATCCCTTTGTCCCAGTCCCGCGCTGTGCGCTCGTTGATACCGACCCACGCCGCGGCGTCGCGCCGCCGAACACCCGCAGCGCGCAACCGCTCGTAATCCCCGCGGCCGGGATGCGGGCCCACTCCTGACTTCCCAAGGCCGCGAAGGCCCGCTTTCCTTGCCCACCCGTAGGCGGTGTGACGGTTGACCTCCACCACACGAGCCGCAGCAGTGATGCTGCCGCTCTCCCGATCGAGCGCTTGAAAGAACTGCACCTTCAACTCTTGAGAAACCACGATCCCCGCAACTCCCTGAACCTCAGGGTGTTGCGGGGATCGCTAGAACCCGCCTCTCCTCCCGGGCCCTTCGTCGCTGCGGATGTTGCGGCGGCGCCTACGCCTCCGTCGGGATCGCCACGATCGGGGACGTCGTCGGTGCCGGGCTGCCGGAGCTCGGCTCGACGGTCACCCCGACGATCGTGCCTGCCTGGAAGTCGCCGTCGAGCACCTGGACGACCTCGCCGTTCGCCTCGACCGTGAACAGCCCGGCCGGCGTCGGCTCGCCGTCGGTGATGTACCAGAGCGCGTACGCCTGGTCGGCGCTCAGCTCGGGCAGGCCGTCGAACACCATCGCCGAGAGTCCGAGCGACTCGGAGCTCACGAGCGTCGCGCTTCCGCCCTCGGTGACGGGCGCCACGACGGTCTGCACGTCGGGCGCCGCGACGATCGCCGCGAGCTGCTGCGCGGAGTCGTCGGCGGGCGACAGGACGTTCGCGGTGACGACTCCCCCGAAGAACAGGGCGACGGCGGCCGCCGCAGCGACCAGAGTCGCCGAGGTGCGCGTGAACCAGCGGGCGCGAGCGCGCTCCTCGGCGGGCGACGCGGGCCGGGCATCCGTCATCGGAAACGGCCCGGGATCTGCCGGCGCCGTCCTGAGCGCCGTAGTGGGCAGAGGTGCGACCTGCGGAGTCGCGGCCACCTGCGCCATAAGTCGTGTCTTCAGGTCAGGCGAGGGGTCGACGGGCGGGAGGGCGAGCGCGAGCTCGGTCGCGACGTCGCCGAACTCGTCGTAGTCGAAGTCGAAGTCGGTGTCGACGTCGTCGGCGCCGGAGCGCCGCGGGTCGGCCGGGTCGTGGGTACCAGAGCGGCTCATGATGCCACCCCCATTTCTTCGCGCAGGCGGATCATGCCATCGCGCAATCGTGTCTTGACCGTGCCGATCGGCACGCTCAGCATCTCGGCCACCTCGCTGTGCGAGTAGCCTCCGTAGTAGGCGAGCTCGACGGCCTGTCGCTGCAGGTCGGTCAGTCGAGACAGCGCCTTCTCCACTCGGTCGTGCTCCACGCGGATCTCCACGCTCTCCGAGACGGAATCGAACTCCCGGTCCAGATCGCGGATGCCCACCTTGGTGTCGCGGTCACGGCTCGACTGCGCGCTGCGCACGCGATCGATCGCTCGGCGATGGGCCATCGTGAGCATCCAGGTCACCGCTTTCCCTTTATTCGGATCGAAACGGCTCGCGGTTTGCCAGATCTCGAGCATCACCTCCTGAACCACCTCCTCCGACTGCGAGTGGTCCTTCAGGACGTGCCGCACGAGGCCGAGCATGCGCGAGGCCGTCAGGTCGTACAGGTCGCTGAAGGCCCGCTGGTCTCCGGTCGCCACGCGCTGCAGCAGCGTGTTGGTGACGTCGAGGTCGGCCAGCGGATCGCGCTCGGACGCGGATTGGGTGCTCACGAGTACCAGCATCCCAGGTCGACGCTGATCCCGCGGTCTGCTCGGCGGTCTCTGGGGAGCCGGGGACGCGACCCGATGGCGACGCGTGTGAGCCGCGAGGAGGGTCATGACCCGGCGTCCGCGGTGCCGGTCTCCCCGGATCGCGACCGATTGCCGGTGCTGGCCGGTCGACGTCGCAGCACGAGGAGCGCGCCCGCAGCCGCCACCGCGAAGAGCTGAGCGATGAGGGCTGTCGTCTTGTCCGGGTAGTAGGCGGGCTCGAAGAGCACGGGCATGCCGATCGCCGACAGGTCGAGTGGGACGAGAGCGGTCACGACGATGAGTGCGGCTCCGCCGGCTGCGAAGACGAGGGCGAGAGTATCCGCCCAACGGCGACGGACGATGGCGACGAGCGGGATGACGGCGAGGTTCGCGATGGCCTGGATGCGGAAGAGGTCGCCCTGGGTGACCAGGGTTCCCGCAACGGCGTCAAACGGGGTGGCGAGCCGGAAGTGGATCACGGCGTTGACGATCAGGGCCACTGCGAGAGCGGCGGTGGCCGCCCAGCGGAGTGCGCGCATGGGGTGTCCTTGTCCTTCGGGCGATGTGCTGCGGGCGGGAACGGGAACGGCCGGTGGAGGTGCCTAGGGCGACCTCCACCGGCCGAGGTGGTGCGGTTACTGCAGGTACTCGAGGGTTACTGGAGCTCGAGGTTCGTCGCGATGCCACCGGCGAGCGCCGCAGCGGTCATCGGCATGTGGCTCGCGGCCTCCTTGAGGAGTCCGAAGTACGCCGGGTCACCGGCGATGTTGGCGTCGATCGCCGCGAGCAGCGTCTGCGCGTGCATCTCCAGCTCGCCCTGGACGGCCTCGGCGGGCAGCTCGGGGACGACGGAGTTGATCAGCTGGCCGAAGGAGACGGCGTAGCCGCCGAGGTCGGCGACAGCCTGGTCGACGCCGGCCTGGTCTCCCGTGGCCTTCGCGACCGTGTAGTTCACGAAGAACGGGATGTGCGAGCGCCACGAGTCGAGGAACGGCTGCTCGGCGTCCGGGTAGGCGGAGCCGACGAGCGCGGCGACCTCGACGGAGTTCTCGTCGAGCGCGGCAACGGCGGCGCCGACCTGCTCGGTGGTGAGGTCTCCGCCGTCCTGCAGCGCCTGGTCGATCGCGGCACCGGCGAGGTACACGTGGTCGGCGAGGAGCGCGGTCAGCTGAGCGCGGAGGTTCGAGCCGTCGCTGTTCACGGTGTCGATCATGGGCGCCTCCTCCACCTCGTTCTCCTCCGAGGTCATGGGCTCCTCGGCGGTCTCCTCGGCGGTCGCCGAGCAGCCGGTGAGGACGAGCGCGGCGGCGAGGCCGAGTCCGGCGAAAGCAGTGGTCTTGCGCATTGTGTGCTCCTTGATTGTGAGTGGTGCTCTGTGTGTGCAGTTGCGGAACGTGCGGTCGTGCGTCTTCGTGATCAGCCCTCGACGATGACCATGGCGTTCATCGCCAGGTGCGGCTCGCAGAAGTACGGATACTCCCCCGGCTCGTCGAAGGTGAACGTGAAGGTGTCGCCCTCCTGGCCCTTCGGAGCGAGATCGTGATCGAAGAGGCCGTCGGCCGACTGAGACCCACGGATGCCCGTGCTCTCGTTGATGTCGCCCCATGCACCCGAGGTGATCGTGTGCCCGATCGTCTCGTCGTTGGTCCACGTCACCGTGGTGCCGACGGGAACCGTGATCGTCTCGGGCATGAACTTCAGCCCGATGGAGATCACCTCGTTCTCGCCCTGGGACGACGATTCGTCGGCCGGAGCCGATTCGCTCTGCTGCCCTGGAGCGCCCTCGGTCGGCGCCGCGGAGGCGCATCCCGAGAGCACGAGCAGAGCCGCAGGGATCATCAGCAGGCCGGCGAGGCGTGCTCGCCCGGGGCGGAGGGTCCGAGTGGTGGTTGACATGCAAGGGATTCGGCACCCTCGGCCCGGGGGATTGCGCGTGGAGGGCGAGTTCGGCGGACTCTCAGGTTCGCGAGGTTCGCGAGGTGCGCGAGGTGCGCGGCGGGGCATCGGGCTCGCGGAACGGGTGACGCCTTCGCCGCGCCTCGATAAGTACGGAATGGGTGAGCGGGGTTCACGAGAGAGGAGTGACCGCGGCGAAGCGTCGCGACGAGGCAGGCGGGCTGGTGGGCGGCCGGCCGGGACGGCGAGCGGCCGGAGGGGCGGACGGGGACGCTCGGGCGGCGAGATGGCCGGGCGCAGCATCCGGACACAGAAGTGCCGGCCCGCAGAACGCCTCTCGGCGCGTGGCCGCTCGAAGCGGCTGAAGTTGGAGCCCGGGGTTACTGCGGACCGGCACTGACGAGTGTAACGGCGGGGTCGCCTGCGGCATTCCGCGGGCGTCCAGGTTCGGGAGGCTGCGTGGTTGGTAGCGATGTTCGGCCGGTCCTGGTCGTCTCTCTCGGCCTCGGGATGCGCAACTCAGAAAAGGTGAACGAACATGCGCGTCGTCGCGGGCGCGCCGGGGCCGACCGGGCACTCGGCTCCTGAGTTGCGCATCGGGCCCGACCCGAACGGGGCGCAGGCGGCGCCGCCAGCGGGTCAGGACGAGTCAGTCGAGGTCGCCGGCGCGCTCGAGGCGCGCGCACGCGGAGAAGTCTCGGCCCGAGGCGGCGAGCCGCGCAGCGCGCGTCGTGAGGTCGGCCGCTCGCGCGTCGTCGACGGAGTCGGAGTCGTCGGCGAGGTCGGCGGCACCGGCTGAGGCGGTGCGGCAGAAGGCGGCGGCGCGCTCGAGGGCGATCGCGAAGTCGCCGACGTACGCGCCGCGCAGCACGGCGTCGGCGAGGTCGCTGATCTGATCGGGCCCGGTGGGGGCCTCCGCTCCGGCGACCACGACATCCGCCGTCGAGAGCACCTCGCTGCCGCGCTGGAACAGCAGCGCCGTGCCCGCCGGGTCTGCCCGGATGAGAGCGCGCAGCAGCGACAGCCGCCACAGTGCGCCCGGCAGCGACCGCGCTCCGGCACGCGACCACAGCTCGGCTAGCGTGTCGAGCCCGTGCTCGTCGGTGTAGGCCACCATGCGCTCGATGAGGTCGGGGTCGTCGCTCGCGCGCACCCGATGAACGAGAGCGCGCGCGCTGTCGTGGGCGATGCGCAGCTCGACGGCCGGGTCGGGTCCGCCCTCGTAGGCCTCGAAGTGCGCGCTCGGAACGCGCACGGGTCGGTGGTGACGGTCGGCCATGGGTTCCACGGTACTCGCGCGGTCTGGACGGGTCGCCGGGCGGCAGGTGCCCGCCTCCGCGGGCCGGTGCGAGGATGTCGACGAGGGGTCGCGGCACGAGCGCTGGGCGGCGTCGATCGTGTTGACAGTGCCCGGCGGCGGTCTTAGAATCAGTAGAAACTGAATGCTCATACAATGCTTGCATAAACGTGCAGAGCACTCGACAGCGATCTCGACGAGGAGCCGCCCGCATGACCGCCGCACCCGCCCAGGCACCCCCCGCTCCCTTCGATGTCATCGTGATCGGAGCCGGCATCAACGGCCTCGGCATCGCACGGGACGCCGCCGAGCGCGGTCTCCACGTGGCGCTGGTCGAGCAGGAGGACCTGTGCTTCGGCGTCTCCGCGTGGTCCGGGCGGCTCGTCCACGGCGGCCTGCGCTACCTCGAGCACGGCGACGTCCCCCTCGTTCGGGAGTCCCTCAAGGAGCGCGAGCGCCTCTTCCGGCTCGCCCCGCACCTGGTCAAGCCCGTGCGACTGATCATGCCCTTCTACTCCCGCAACAAGCGCCCGTCGTGGCTCATCCGCCTCGGCATGCTCGCGTACGACGTGCTCTCCTTCGACAAGTCGGTCGCGTGGCACCGCATCCTCTCGGCGAGCGCTGTGCGCGAGCGGTTCACAGGGATGTCCGCGGCCGGCCTGAGCGGCGCGGCACTGTTCACCGACGGGCAGGTCGAGTACGCCGAACGGCTGTGCGTCGAACTCGCGATCGCCGCCGCGGGAGCCGGGGCCGTGATCCGCACCCATGAGTGCGTGACCGGTCTCGTGAGCGAGCATGGACGTGTCGTTGGCGTGCGCACGCAGACGCGTGACGGCCGCGAGGCCGAGCTCCGAGCATCCGTCGTCATCAACGCAGCCGGGCCGTGGGTCGACCGCGTGAACGACGTCGAGGGGGATGGCACCGAGGCCGCGCCCCGCCTCATCGGCGGCTCGAAGGGCAGCCACATCATCGTCGACGCCTTCCCGGGGGCGCCGACCGACGTCGTCTACTACGAGTCCCAGACCGACCAGCGTCTCGTCCTCGTGATCCCGTGGATGGGTCGGTACCTGATCGGATGCACGGACCGTTTGTTCGATCAGGAGCCCGACGCCGCGCGCGCCGAGGTCGATGAGATCGATTACCTGCTCACCGAGGCGAACACCCTCATGCCGGAGGCGAAGCTGACGCGCGACGACATCCTGTTCACCTACAGCGGAGTGCGCCCGCTCCCCTACGTGCCGGGCGTGCCGGAGTGGAAGATCCCCCGCAGCCACATCGTCGTCGACCACGCGAAGAGGGGCCAGCCCGGGCTGCTCTCGATCGTCGGCGGCAAGCTCACGACCTATCGCCAGCTCGCGGAGGACGCCGTCGACGACGTCATGAAGCTTCTTGGCCGCCGGGGAGGGACTGTCTCCAAGGAGGTGCCGCTGCCCGGTGCGCGCGTCGCCGACCTCGGCGCCTTCCGTGCGGCGTTCCTGCGCGACGCGAGCGTCGACGCCGACACCGCGGAGCGCCTGCTGGACCTCTACGGGGTGCGGGCCGAGCGCGTGCTCGAGATCGCCCGGCGCGAACCTGCGCTCGCTGAACGCTTCGACCCGGAGAGCCCCGCGATCGCCGCCGAGCTCGTCCTCGCGGTCGAGGAGGAGTTCGCGACGACGCTCGCCGATGTGTTCGCTCGGCGGATCCTGCTCGCCTTCGAGCCGGGCCACGGCCGCGGCGGAGTGGAGAGAGCCGCGGAGATCCTCGGCGAACGACTCGGTTGGGATGCCGCTGAGCGATCCGCGCAGATCGCGGATTACGAGCGCTGGCTCGACCACCTGCGCGTGCCGGCTGCCGCCACGGCGCCCTGACCACGTGACCGACTCCCCAGCCGCGAGAGGTTCGATGATGAGCCCACGCTACGTCCTGGCACTCGACGAAGGGTCGAGCAGCGCCCGCGCCGTTCTCGTCGACCTCGACGGCGCGACCGTCGCCGAGTCGTCGGTGCCGATCACGCCCCTCTTCCCACGACCGGAGTGGGTCGAGCTCGACCCTGCGGAGCTGTGGGGCGCTCTCGCGTTCTCGATCGGGCAGACGATGACGAAAGCGGGCGCGACGGCGGCCGACGTCGCTGCGGTCGGACTCACGACGCACCGCGAATCGTGCGTGATCTGGAACCGCGCGACCGGTCGCCCCGCGCACAACGCGATCATGTGGATGTCGAAGCAGACCGACGGCATCGTGCGGCGCTGGTCGGAGGCTGGGCTCGACGAGGAGTTCCGCCGTCGCACGGGCGTTCGCAACGACTCCTACTTCTCCGCCGGCAAGATCGCCTGGCTCCTGGAGAACGTGCCGGGCGTGCGCGAGGACGCAGAGCGCGGTCTCCTCGCCGTCGGCACCGTCGACACATGGCTGCTCTGGAACCTCACGGGAGGCGCGTCGCACGCGACCGATGCCAGCTCCGCCTCGCGCACCGCGCTTCTCGACATCGAGACGGCCACGTGGGACGAGGAGCTGTGCGGGATGCTCGGCATCCCCGTCTCGCTGATGCCGGAGGTCCGCCCCTCCAACGCGTGGTTCGGCGACCTCGCCGAGAGCGTCCTGCCGGGCTCCTCGCCGCGGCCCGTCCCCGTCCACGCCATCCTCGGCGACCAGCAGGCGGGGCTCTTCGGGCAGGCGTGCATCGCTGAGGGCATGGCGAAGAACACCTTCGGCACTGCAGGGGTCCTCACCGTGAACGTCGGCGGTCGCCCGCGGATCCTCGACGGCATGTCGAGCAGCGTCGCATGGGGCATCGGCGACCGCATCACCTACGAGGCCGAGGGCGTCGTCTTCCATAGCGGGCAGACCATCCAGTGGCTGCGCGACCAGCTGGGACTCTTCTCCTACGCCACCCAGACCGAGTCGCTCGCGGCGAGCGTGCCCGACAACGGCGGGGTGTACATGGTGCCCGCATTCGCCGGTCTGTGCGATCCGCACTGGGATCGGAACGCGCGCGCGACGATCGTCGGTCTCACGCTCGAGTCGACCTCGGCGCACGTAGTTCGCGCGGCGATCGAGGCGATGGCGTACCAGACACGGGACAACGTCGACGCTCTGCTACGGGGCGGGGTGAGCATCCCGTCGCTGCGCGTCGACGGCGGAGCCGTCGTCAACGACGTCCTGTGCCAGTTCCAGGCGGACATCCTGGGGATCCCCGTCGAGCGCCCGCACGGGCTCGAGCGCACCGCCCTCGGCGTCGCGCATCTCGCCGGTGCCGGTGCGGGCCTCTGGAGCGTCGAGAGCATCGCCGACCGGTGGTCGTGCGACCGGGTGTTCGAGCCGACGATGAGCGCCGACGAGCGCGAGTGGCTCTACGAGGGCTGGTCCGACGCCGTAGCCGCCACGCGGTCGCTGCCGAGGCGCCCGCGGCCCTAGCGCACGGTCGGCGGCCTGCGCCGAGAGGTGCGCCGGGCGTCAGGGGCGGAGCAGCTCGACGAGCGTGGCGGGCACCGCATCGCCGAGGAGCAGGCTCTCGATGATGGCCTCCTCGACGTCGACGGGTCGGGCATCGGGCACCTCGAGCGCGACCGAGCCGAAGGTCGCAGGGTTCCATTCGAAGTCGAGAGCCGCGTTGACCGCCGTGAGGACCTCGACGAGAGCGTCGACGGACCCGAGAGGCAGCGACCCGCTCACGAGCCGCGCGCCGCGGACGACGCGCTGGGCCGTGCCGACGAGCTTGACCGCTCCGCGCGCGTTGACGCTGTAGTCGCCGGGGCAGTACTCGTCCGGAACCGGGCCGAGGCGCGCGTCGACGCCGACCTCGATGAGAGCGTCGACGAAGCGCTCGCCGATCGAGACGAAGGCGCTCGTGGCGTCCCCGCGACCGCTTCGCTCGCTATCGACGACGTCCACGACTAGGCAGCTCGGGTCATAGGCGACCGCGCGGCCGCCGGTCGGGCGCACGACGGGCTCGAATCCGCGGGCGCGCGCGGCGACGCACGCGGCGTCGAAGCCCGGCATGAGACGCTCGCGGCGCGTGAGCGCGACGGTCGGCCATGGGCGGTAGACCCGGACGACGCGGTCGTGGGCACCCGACTGCGCGACGGCGCTCAGCAGCCGCACCGAGTCGGCGAGGTCGGTGACGGCGCCACGCGATGAGTCGTCTCGGAGGAGGAGGGTGCCCCGGCTCGCTCGCGCAGGGAGCGAGCCGGGGTCGGGCGACTGCTCGAGCCGACCGTTGACGACGACCGTCGAGGGATCCCGATCAGATCCCCGCGCCGCGGCCCGGAGTGCGGTGGTCGTCGTCACGTTGCGCCTCAGCCGAGCGGAGCGGAGAGCTCCACCGCGAGGGCGTTCAGAAAGCGCGCGCCCGTCGCGCCGTCGAGGGCGCGGTGGTCGCACGTGAGGGTCAGGTCGGCGATGGGGCGCCACTGCGCCTCGCCGTCGCGGAGCACGTAGCGGTCGGTCGTCGCGCCGACCGCGAGGATCGCGGCCTGCGGGACGTTGACGATCGCGTCGAAGCGCGCGACGCCCATCATGCCGAGGTTCGAGATCGTGAAGGTTCCGCCGGTGATGTCGTCCCGGGTGAGGGCGCCCTCGCGGGCGCGACCGACGATCTCGCTGCGACGAGCGGCGATCTCATCGATCGACAGGGCGTCGGCGCCATGCACGACGGGAACCATGAGTCCCTTCCCGGTCGCGACCGCGATGCCGACGTTGGCGCGCGCGAAGGCGACCACGGCATCCTCGCCCACAAGGACGTTCACCTCGGGAACGGCCACGAGCGCGCGGGCCGCAGCGCGCACGAGCACGTCGGTGACGGTCGCGCCCGGGGAGATCTCCTTGACGCGCGCGGCCTCGCCCATGTCGACCTCGACCGTGAGGTGGAACACGGGTGCCGCCCACGCCTTCACCATGTGCCGCGCGGCGGTGCGGCGGATGCCCGTGAGCGGCGTGGTCACGCCCTCCTCGAACTCGACCGCGGCACTCATACCGCGGCCATCTCGGGGGCAGGGCGACGCGCTCGACCGGCGGCGCCGAACTCGCGCATCTTCTCCATCGTCGCCTCGATCATCTGACGGCGGCCCTCGGCCATGGCCTCCTCCAGTTGGCGGTCTCCCTGGGCGAACACCTGCTCGAGACCGCGGCGGAACGCGTGGCGGAGGTCGGTGTCGGCGTTGAACTTGTGCACGCCAGCGGCGGTCGCCTGGCGCAGCTCGTCCGCCGGCACACCCGACGCACCGTGGAGCACGAGCGGCACGTTCGTGACGTCGCGAATGCGCTCGATGAGCTCGATCGCGAGCGGCTTCGGTTCGAGGTCGGGGACGCCGTGCATGACCCCCGCCGAGATCGCGAGGAAGTCGACCCCCGTCTCGGCGACGAAGCGATCTGCCTCGTCGACCTTCGTGTAGTGCGACTCCCAGTCGATCGAGTCGCTCGCATCGGGGATGCTGCCGAGCTCGGCCTCGACGGGGATGCCGAACGAGTGCGCCACGGTCACGACGTGCTTGGTCGCGGCGACGTTCTCCTCGAACGGCATGTGCGAGCCGTCGAACATGATCGAGTCGAACCCGAGCCGGATCGCCTCGAAGACCTCGTCGTAGGTGCCGTGATCGAGGTGGATGGGCGCCTGCAGCCCCGAGCGGTCGAGCTCGTGGCGCACCATGCGGTACGCCTCGGCGAGACCGAGGTGCGGCACGATCGCGCGGCCGATCTGCAGGAACACGGGCGCCTCCGCGAGCTGCGCCGCCTGGATGAGCGCCTGCGTCGTCTCGGGGTTGTGCATGTTGAACGCGCCGACCGCGTAGCCGCCCGCCTGGGCGGCCAGCACGATCTCGCGAGGGGTGACCGCTGACATAGGGGTCGTCCTTTCGATGAGGGGATGCCGGTCGGCCTTCACCGGCGGGTTCCGTTGTGCGATCAGTCGGTCTCGATGACGGCGACGACCGTGCGGACCTCGACGGGGTCTCCCCCGGCGGGGACGAGGATCTCAACGAGCGTGCCGGTCGCGGGCGACTCCAGCGTCTCCTCGACCTTCTCGGCCTCGACCTCGGCGAGCGGCTCGTCCTCGGTGACGCGGTCGCCGACGCTCTTGAGCCACTCGACGATCGCGCCCTCGCTCATGCCCATGCCCCACTGAGGGAGCAGAACCTCTACTCGTGCCATCTCTTCTTCTCTTTCTGTGCTCTGCTTACTGCGCGCTCGCGGACGCGAGCTCGGTCGCCTCGGCGGAGGCGGGGAGGTCGAGGACGCGCCGGATGGCGGCCTCTATGGTGTGGCGGGTGGGGTACATCTGCTTCTCGAGCGCCGTGCTGAACGGGATCTGCATGTCGGGTGCCGTCACGCGCACGATCGGAGCCTTGAGCACTCCGAACGCCTCCTCGACGACGTGGGCGCTGATCTCGGCAGCCGCGCCGCAGGTACGGTGCGCGGGCTCGGCGACGACGAGCCGACCGGTCTTGTGCACCGAGCGCAGGATCGCGTCGCGGTCGAGAGGCACGAGCGTGCGCGGGTCGATGACCTCGACCGAGACGCCCTCCGAGGCGGCGAGCGCCTCGGCGGCCGCGACGGCCTCGGGCACCGAGCTCGAGATGGCGACGACTGTGACGTCGGTGCCCTCGCGAGCAGTGCGCGCCTCACCGAGCGGGATCCAGAACTCCTCCTCCGGCACGTCCTCCTTGCTGCCCCAGAGCAGGCACGCCTCGAAGGTCAGCACGGGGTCGTCCGAGTCGATCGCGGAGCGCAGCAGGCCCTTGGCATCGGTCGGCGTTGCCGGCGCGATGATCTTGAGGCCCGGCACGTTCATGAACATCGGGTACGGACGGTCGGAGTGGTGGGCTCCGGTGTTGAGGCCGTAGAACATCGCCGAGCGGAAGACCACCGGCATCGAGGCCTGGCCGCCGAACATGTAGCGGTTCTTGGCGACCTGGTTCACGAACTGGTCCATCGCCATGTACAGGAACGACGAGTACGACAGGTCGACGATCGGGCGCAGGCCCGTCATCGCGGCGCCCGCGGCGGCACCCACCATGCTCTCCTCCGAGATGGGAGTGTTGCGGATGCGGTTGCGGCCGTACATCTGCAGGAAGTCCCCCTTGTCGGAGCGCGTCTTGCCCGCACCGGTGGTGCCGTAGACGTTCGCCTCGACGTCCTCGCCGAAGATGATCACGCGCTCGTCGGCGTCCATCGCCTCGCGCTGTGCGGCGCCGATCGCGCCGAGGAAGCTCATGACGGTCATGCTGCGTACTCCGTATCGGTGTAGAGGTCGTCGAACGCGACCGAGGGATCGGGGTAGGGGCTCGCGTCGGTGAAGGCCACCGCCTCATCGACCTCGGCGAGCACCTCCGCCTCCATGGCGTCGAGCTCGTCGGCCGAGACGCCCTGCGACCGCAGGTGCTCGCGGAACAGCTGGATCGGGTCCTTCTTGAGCCACGCCTCGCGCTCGTCGGCCGGGCGGTAGTCGGTGCCCAGCCGCAGGCCCTCGGAGTGCTCGTTGTAGCGGTAGGTGACGACCTCGATGAGCGAGGGGCCTTCGCCGGCGCGCGCCCGCGCGACCGCGGTCGACACGGCGTCGTGGACGGCGAGGACGTCCTGGCCGTCCTCGACGCGGATGCCGGGCATCCCGAAGCCGGCGGCGCGGTCGGCGATGACGCCGGACGTCACCGTGTGCGCGGGAGTGCTGAGCGCGTACTGGTTGTTCTCGCACAGGAAGATCACGGGCAGGTTCCACACGCCCGAGAGGTTCATCGACTCGTAGAGCACGCCCTGGTTGGCGGCGCCGTCGCCGAAGAACGCGAGGGCGACCTGCTCGGTGCCGCGGACGCTCGCGCTGAGAGCGGCCCCCATGGCGATCGGGATGCTCGACCCGACGATGCCCGACTCTCCGAGGCTGCCGACCGCGAAGTCGGCCAGGTGGAGCGAGCCGCCCTTGCCCTTGCAGACGCCCGTGGCCTTGCCCACGAGCTCGGCCATGAGCGGGCCGAGGGGCGAGCCCATGCCGATGGGGTGGCCGTGGCTGCGGTGGTTGCCGGTCGTGTAGTCGCCGGGGCTCAGAGCCATCGTGGCGCCGACGACCTGCGCCTCCTGGCCGATGCTCGTGTGCACCGTGCCGGGGATGTGGCCGCGCTTGACCATCTTCGAGGCGCGCTCGTCGAAGGCGCGGATGCGCAGCATGCGCCGCTGCATCTCGAGCAACGTGTCGATGCTCAGGGTTTCCATGGGAACCCCCTTTCTCCGACGCTCTCGCCGGCTGGGATCAGGTGGATGAGGGTCAGTCGTTGCCGCACGGGCTCGTCCCTTCGGGGAGGAGGCGGTCGATGCGGTCGAGCACGAAAGTGGGGCGCTCGGCGGAGGGCGTCGCCTGCACGTCGTGCAGCGTGCTGTCGCCCGTGAGCACGAGCGCCGAGTTCATGCCCGCGGTGACGGCCATGCGCACGTCGGTGCCGAGGCGGTCGCCGACCATGATCGCGTCCTCGACTGGCACGCCGAGGGTGGCGAGGACGGTGTCGATCATGATGCGGTCGGGCTTGCCCATGTTGGCCGAGCACGTGATGCCCGTGGTCGCCTCGATCGCGGCGACGATGCCTGCGGCGTCGGGCTCGCCGCGACCGCCCGGGAACGGGCAGTACCGGTCGGGGTTGGTCGTGATGAGCTGCGCGCGCTTGTTCTGCCAGATGGCGTCGAACGCGATCTGGAGCTTGCGGTAGTCGAACGCGCGGTCGTAGCTCGCGATGACGATGTCGATCTCGGCCGGATCCTCCGAGATGCGGATGCCCGCCTCGCGCAGCGCGCGGACGAGCGGCTCCTCCGCGATCGCGAACACCGTCGCACCCGGGTGGTTCCGCGTGAGCCAGCCGACCGTCGAGACGACCGTGTTGACGACATCGCCGAGCTCGGCCTGGATGCCGAGGCGCCGGAGCTTCTCGACGTACATCGCCGGATCCTTGGTCGGGTTGTTGGAGAGGAACACCGTGCGCGCGCCGCGGGACCGCAGCGCCGCGAGCAGCTCACGCGCTCCGGGGAGCAGCTCGTCGCCCAGGTAGATGGTGCCGTCGAGATCGAAGAGATAGGCGCTGTAGAAGCGCGAGGGCGAGCTCAGCCGCACCGCGACTTCCGCTACGGAGATGGCGTTCATGCGGCGACCCCGCCGAGAGTGGGGAAGACCGGGGCGAGCGCGGGATACACGGCGCGGTAGCCTGCGTAGAGGCCGTTGAAGATCGCCGGGGCCGATGCATCCGGCTCGAAGCGGCGGCCGAGTGCGCTCATCGCAGCCGACGCGGCCTCGATGCCGTCGTGGATGCCGGCACCGGCGGCGGCGAGCATGGCGGCGCCGAGGCAGGTCGCCTCGTCCTCGCCCGCGAGGACGATCGGGCGCTGGAGGACGTCGGCGAGCAACTGGCACCAGAACGGGCTGCGCGAGCCGCCGCCCATCGTCACGAACTCGGAGACCGGGCGGTCGAGCCCGGCCTCGGCGTGCTCGACGCACAGCCGCAGCTCGAAGGCGATGCCCTCGAGAATGGCGCGGTAGATGTGCGCGCGGCCGTGTGCGCCGGTGAGGCCGACCATGATGCCGCGCGCACGGGCGTCCCAGTACGGCGTCATGGCGCCGTTCCAGTACGGCACCACCACGAGTCCGTCGCTGCCCGGCGCGATCATCGCCGCCTGCTGCTCCCAGTGGAGCTCGAGTCCGCCGGGCGTGCTACCACCCACGCCCGGCGGCTCGAGGAACGTGTCGACGAACCAGGTCACCATGTAGGTGCCCGCGCCGATGAAGAGCTCGAAGTCGAAGGTGCCGGGGACGGCGCCGGTGAGCGCCCTGTACGCGGCGCTCGGCGCGTAGCTCTCGCTCACGATGCCCGCGATGAGTCCGGTGCCGAGGTTGAGGTAAGCGCGCCCCGCTTCGGTGACCCCTGCCCCGAGCCCGGCGCACTGACCGTCGCCCGCGCCGGCGATCACGACGGTGTCAACGCGCAGGCCGAGCTCGGCCGAAGCGTCTTCCGTGAGCGTAGTGATGCGCGTGCCGGGGTCCACGAGCTCGCAGAGCTGATCGCGGCGCACGCCCGCCGCGTCGAGGAGCTCGTCGGAGTAGTCGCCGGTCACTAGGTCGACGAGCCCGAGCGGATCGGCGCTCGCGATCGAGGTGACCCAGAGCCCGGTCATCCGCTGAACGAGATAGCCGTGCACGTCGACGATGCGGTGCGTGCGGACGAGCGTCTCGGGCTCGTGCTCGGCGATCCAGAGGAGCTTGTACCAAGCGGGAGTCGGGTTGGCGGGCTTTCCAGTGAGCGCGTGCACGCGGTTGGTGCCGAAGCGCTCGACCTGCTCGCGGGCCCGCACGTCGAGCCAGAGCATCGCGGGGCGCACGGCCGCGCCGGATTCATCGAGACACGCGAAAGACTCGCGCTGGTGAGTGACGCTGACGGCGATGACGCGATCGGTATCGATGCCATCGACCGCGGCGCGAATGGCCTCGGCGGTTGCGCTCCACCAATCGGCGGGGTCCTGCTCCCCGTAGCCGGGCTGGTGCGTGCTGAGAGGGAGCGGCGCGTGCGCGCTCGCCACGCGGGCGCCCGCGGCATCCCACACGATCGCCTTGGCGCTCGTCGTCGAGCAGTCCACGGCGACGACGAGGGGGGCCGCATGCGAGCGGACTGGAACCGCAGTCGCGGTCATGCGAGCACCCCCTCGCCGGCCTGCTTGGCGCGACGGAGGACGGCGCCCACGTCGGCGGATTCCCACCAGCCCAGGAGGTCGAGGAGATCGACCACCGTGAACCGGTTGCGCATGCGGTGGCAGTGGGCGACGGCCCACTGCCAGATGTCGTCGTCGATCCACCCCTGCAGCTCGGCCGGGGACGCGGCGGCGCCCGCGACGCGGAGAGCGGCGGCGACGTCGTCGACGGGCATGAGGGCGGGCTCGCCCGCGGCGACGGAGGTCGGGAGCTCGGCGAGGACCGCGTCGATGCGGTCGCCGGCGGCCTCTACAGCGTCGAGCTTGCGCGCGACATCGGCCCAGCACTCGCCCGCGAGGGCCCCGCTCGGATCGAGCGAGGCGAAGGTCGCCTCGACTGACGCACGGGCCGCGTCGCGATCGACCGGCCGACGGGTCGCGGACTCGGCCGCGAGGCGGGCGAGCAGGTGCTCCCAGGCCGCGGCGGCGACGAGCGACGCGACGCCGACCTGGGCGCCGTGCAGGCCGGTCTCGAGCCCGCGCGCGGCGGCGTGCATGTCGAGCATGTGGCTGACGAGGTGCTCGACCCCCGACAGGCACGCGGTCGTCCCGGCGATCCCCGTCCCGATTCCACGGATCGCCAGGACGCGCGTGAGCTGCTCGACGGCGGCGGGCGCCCCGTCGGCGAGGCCCGCGCCCCACTCGCGCGGAGATCCCGCGAAAGCGAGCAGGAGGTCGCGCGGCGTCTCGTGGAAGCTCGGGTCGAGCCCGATGCGGGACGCGAGCCACCAGTCGGCCGGGGCCGTGTACAGCGACAGCAGTTCGCCGAAGCCGGAGGTGTTGAGCGCGGTCGGTGCCGTCGCGATCGTCGTCGTGTCGGCGAGCACGACGTCCGGCCAGCGGGACGGGATCGTGCGCTTCGCGCCCGCCCGGAGGATGACGGAAACGTTGTCGGTGTAGCCGTCGACCGAGGCGGCGGTCTGCACGAGGATGAACGGGATGCCCCCGGCGCGGTCGGTCGCGACCTTGGCGATGTCGCTGATCGTTCCGGAGCCGACGGACACGACGGCGTCGACGCGGGCGGCCGCGGCCGCCGCAGCGTCGAGGGCATCGTCGTCGGCGTGGAGGGAGTGCTCGCGGTCGCCGAGCACGAGCGTCTCGACGGCGAACCCGTGATCGTCGAGCTGGTTGCGGACCAGGGCCTTGAGATCGGCCTCGCCCCGGCGGATCAGTGTGGCGTCCGCGATGAGCAGCACGTGGATGCGAGTCGCGCGGATCCTCCGGCGATCGATCAGACGGTGGAGCTCATCGGCGACGGCGAGCGCGGCACCCGGGCCGATCGCGAGCCGGTCGATGCCGAGCGGGACCAGTGCCTCGGGGCGCGTCGACTCGGCCACGACTCGGCGCAGAGCGTCGAGATCGGTCGGGTCGCTGATGCTCTCGAAGAGGCTCATGGCCGGTTCCGCTCCTGTGGTTCTCGGTCGTCGCTGACCGTCTGAAATTCTATTCAGTGACCGAATTCTCATTCGGCATGGTTCGAGAGTAGGCATCGCAGGACACCGTGTCAAGGCCGATCTGGCCACCGCCGTCAAGCGGGTCGAGCCCTCCGTGACCCCGAAGCCGCGGCAGCGGGGTGAGCGCTGGCGCCCGCATAGTGTCGCCTCGATGGCCGCCGCTCAGCACGCGCGTCAGATCGCCGATGATGGCGACGGGCGAGAGAACGGAAATCCTTGAATTTTCAGTCAAAAAAGGACTAAGGATTCCGTATACTGAGGGGGTATCGAGGTCCGACGGACCGATCGAATCGAGGAGCTCTCAGCGAGCCCATTCCAGCACACTCGCCCGCCAACAGGAAGGGGACGCGATGCCCATCGACAATCGGGACCTCGACCAGCTCAGGATGATGACGAAGGTGTCGCACCTCTATCACACGCGCGGTCTGGTGCAGACGGAGATCGCTCGAACGCTCGGCGTCTCCCAGGCTCGCGTCTCGCGCCTGCTCTCCGCCGCCGAAGGCGCCGGGATCGTCCGCACGGTCGTCGTCACGCCCCAGGGTCTCAACGCCGACCTGGAGGACCGCGTCGAGACGATGTTCGGGCTCCGCGAGGTGCACATCGTCGACGCCTCCGGCGAGTCGGAGTCGCAGCGCACCGAGACCCTCGGCCGGGCGCTCGCGAGCGTCTTCCGCTCGTACCCCATCGACGGCAAGACGATCGGCTTCACCTCCTGGAGTCGATCGATGCGGCGCTTCGTCGACAACCTGCCCCGCTTCTCGCACGGGAAGGCGACGCGCATCGTCGAGATGCTCGGCGGTGTCGGCCAGCCGACCGTCCAGCACGAGGCCACCACCGCGACGGAGCGCTTCGCGCGACTCACGGATGCTGAGCCGGTGTTCCTCCGCGTGCATGGCGTGGCGCCCTCGGTCGAGGTGCGCGACGCCATCCTCGCCAACGACCCGTTCGCCCGCCAGGCGCTCGACGCGCTCGACGAGCTCGACATCGCGCTCGTCGGAATCGGCAACGCCACGGTCGTCGCGCCGCTGGTCGCCGGCGACAACTTCTTCACGGAGGAGGAGTTCGCGCACGCCCGCGAGCTCGGCGCCGTGGGCGAGATCAACCTGCGCTTCATGGACGAGAACGGGACACCGATCGACGGTGACCTCGACCCTCACGTGGTCGGGGTCACGCTCGAGCAGCTCCGGCGAGCAGACCAGCGCATCGCCGTCTCCGGCGGCGAGAGCAAGCACCGCGCGCTGCTGGCAGCCGTCCGCGGCGGATGGATCAACGTGCTCGTGACCGACGAGGAGTCGGCCGAGTACCTCGTCGAGCACGGTCCCGCGACCTCCTGATCGAGCCGGCTCGAGGCGCGCAGCCCCGGGAACGGCTTGTGGCCCGGAAGCGTGCGCGATCCGGGCCACGAGGGTCGAGCATCCGCGATCAGAGCCGCGAGACGACCTCCTTGATGAGCGGCCAGACGCGCTCGACGGAGCGGTGGTTGACTTTCTCGGCGGGCGAGTGCAGGGCGTGCAGCTCGGTGCCGATCGAGATGATGTCCTCCACCGGCACGCGGCGGCTGAACATGCCGAGCTCGAGCGAGCACTGCGACACCTCGACGTTCGGCTCGGCGCCGAGCACGTCGCGGTAGGCCTGCGAGGCCGTCGCGAGCAGCTGCGAGTCGGGGCGGTACGGGAACTCGGGGGCGTCGAGGCCGAAGAGCTCGGCGGTGACGCCGCCGCCCGCGAGGTCGACGGCTGCGCGGATGCGATCCCACAGCTCGTGCTTGCGCGAGGTGAGCGCCGAGGTGATGGTCGACATGATGCGCGCGCCGTTCGCCGTCGGGCGGACGGTGCCGATGTTGTTCGACGTCTCGACGCGGCCGGGCACGTGGAGGTTCCAGCTCACGACGCCGTGCGGGATGAGGCGGAGGAGCGACATGAGGCGCTCGGTCGCGGCGGCGGAGAACACGGTCTCCGGGCGCTCTGCCCCTGTGAGCTCGACGCGGATGCCCGGATCGGCGAGCTCGTACTCCTTCTTCAGCTCGCCGTCGAGCTCGGCGAGCGCCACCTCGATCGCGGCGGCGTCGGAGGAGCGGAAGACGAGCACTGCGGAGGCGTCGGCGGGGATGGCGTTGTTCTGCGCGCCGCCGTAGGGCTGCGCGATGCGCACGTCGAACGACTGTGTCAGCCTGCGCACGGCGCGGGCGAGCACCTGCAGGGCGTTCGCACGCTCGAGCTGGATGTCGAACTCGCAGTGGCCGCCGTTGAGGCCGCGCACGTCGAGCGAGCGTGCCGCGTCGAGATCGGCCGGGGTCGGCTCGAGCTCGCCCGGCACATCGACGATGAAGGTCACGTCGCCCGAGCAGCCGGCGAGGATCTCCTTGTCGGTGATCCAGTTGAAGTCGATCATGCGCTTGCCGGAGAGCCGGGAGACGTCGAACTGGCCGGCGCCCACCTTGCCCTTCTCCTCCATGGCCGTGAGCACGGCCTCGAGCGGCGGGTGGGCGAGGTCCGTCGACGCGAGCAGCGCGAGGATGTAAGAGACGCCGATCCCGTTGTCGGCGCCGAGCGAGGTGCCGTCGGCCGAGATGAACTCGTCGTCGACGAGGAGGCTCAGAGGCTGGTTCTCGAAGTCGAATTCGACGCCCTCCGCCTTCTCACACACCATGTCGAGGTGGCCGTGGAGAACGAGCGGTGCGGCGTTCTCGAGCCCGCCCTGGCCGGGCTTGCGGACGAGCACGCAGTGTGCGTCGTCCTTCGACGCCTCGAGGCCGTGGGCCTCGGCGAACCGGAGGACCCAGTTCGCGATCCGCTCCTCGTTGCCGCTCCCGCGGGGGATGCTCGTGAGCACCTCGAAGAACTGGAACACCTCGCGGGGCTCGAGGTGGGCGAGAACGCCGGTGTTCTTCGCCTCCATGAGTTCGGTCGTGGTCACGGTGGATTCCTCTCGCTGGTTACTTGACGATGCTGGACTTGTTGCGCGACATCGTGAGGGCGACGATCGCGATGATGACGACGCCGTACACGAGGCTCTGCGCCTGGGTGGGGATGCCGATCGCGGCGGACGCGATCGGAACGAGCGCGACGGTGAGGGCTCCGAAGATCACGGCGAGCGGGTTGACCACGCCGCCGGAGATCGAGGTGCCGCCGATGAGGGCCGCGGCGATCGCGGGCAGCAGCAGGTCGCTGCCGAGCCCGCTCGGGGAGGCCGACCCGGCCTGCGCGATGATCGCGATGCTGCCGAGTCCGGCGGCGAAGCCGGAGAGCGCGAAGGCGAGCACCTTGAGGCTGCGCGTGCGCACGGCCGAGAAGATCGCGGCCGACTCGTTCTTCCCGATCGCGGTCAGGCCGCGCCCGACGCGCGTGTAGCGCATCATGACCCACAGCACGACGGCGAAGACGACCGCGATCCAGAAGGTCATAGGCACGTTCGCGATACCGGTCTGGTACAGCGTCGAGGTGACCTCGCTGTTGGCCGAGACGTAGACGGTGGTCCGCCCGCTCAGGACGAGAGCCGCCGCCTGGAAAATGCCTAGCGTGCCGAGCGTGAGTGCGAACGACGGGACCTGGAAGGTCGCGACGAGGAAGCCGTTGACCGCCCCGAAGAGAGTCGTGGCGAGCAGGATCACGAGCGGGGCCGCCCCGGCGACGGGCCCGAGGGTCAGCGCCAGCAGGATCGCGCCGAGCAGGGCGATCGCCGCGTTCGAGAGGTCGATCGAGCCGACGTTGAGCACCATCGCCTGCCCTAGGGCGAGCAGGAGGATGGGCGCCGACGAGGTCGCGACGATCGCGAGGCCGCCGCCGCCGATGAATGCCGGGGTGAGGATGGCGACGACGACGAGCATCGCCACGAAGATGACGATCGGGCCGACGGCCTGCCAGGCGTGGCGACCGGGGATCCTACGGCGGGGGCGAGGCGCGGCGTCCGTCGTGGGCGTGGCCTCCGTGACCGTGGTGCTCATCACAGCATCCTTTCGAGCAGGTCGAGCGTGGTGGGATCGTCGTGACCGAGGTCGTACCGGCCGGAGACTCGGCCGTCGCGCATGACGATGATGTCGTCCGCAATCTCGAGCGCCTCCTCGATCGTGTCGGGGATGAGCACGATCGCCGTCCCGGCGTCGCACACGGCGCGCACCTGCTCGTTGACCGTCTCGGCGGCCCCCGGGTCGAGGCCGCGCAGCGGGTGGTCGAGCAGGAGCGCGCGCAGCTCGTCGGAGTTGAGCCACTTGGCGAGTACGACCTTCTGCTGGTTTCCGCCGGAGAACTCGCCGAGCTGGCGCTCGGGGGTGCGCGGGCGGATGTCGAGTGTCTCGAACCACTCGGCGGCGATCGCGCGGCGGCGGCGGGGCAGCTCGAACGGGCCGACCGCGGCGCGGCCGGGGTGCGTGAGCGTGAGGTTCTCGTCGGCGGGCATCTCACCCACCATGCCCTCCGTCTTGCGCTCGGCGGGCAGGTAGCCGATGCCGCTCCTGACCGAGCGCTGAATCGACGGCCTGGCCGAGGCATCCCCCCCGATCGCGACGGTGCCCGACGTCGCCGCCTCCGCGCCGAAGATCGTGCGGACGAGCGACTCGCGCCCGGAGCCGCTAGTGCCGAGTACCGCGAGGACCCGGCCGGGGTAGACGTCGAACGAGACGTCCGCGAACTCTCCCGTGCGGGCGAGCTCCGAGACCGCGATGACGGGGGTCGTGCCGGGTGCGACGCTCGAGCGGGCGCGCTGCGCGGCGTGCACCTCGCGGCCCACCATGAGGCGGAACAGCTCGTCCTCGTTCGTCTCGCGCGAGCGGCGGTCGGCGATGAGGCGCCCGTTGCTCATGACGAGCACGCGGTCGCAGATGCGCAGAACCTCGTCGAGGCGGTGCGAGACGAAGATGACCGACCCGATGTCGCGCAACTTGCTGATCTCGCGCTCGAGGATCTCGGTCTCGGTGCGCTCGAGGATCGCCGTCGGCTCGTCGAGGATGACGAGCGGCGGGGTGTGGCTCGAGGCGCTCACGCGGATCGCGCGGGCGATCTCGACCATCTGCCGGTCGACGAAGGTGAGGTCGCTCACCCGGGTGTTCGGGTCAAGCTTCGATCCGATGAGCTCGAGCGCCCTGGCCGCGTCGCGGTTGAGGCGACGCCAGTTGTAGAGCCCGAGGCGGCTGACTCCGCCGCGCCCGGCCGGCGTGTTGATCTCGATGTTCTCGGCGACGGTGAGGTTCGTGAAGAGCGACTGCTCCTGGTGCACGACGCCGATGCCGCTGCGGAGCGCGTCGGCCGGGCCGCGGAAGGTCTGCGGGGCGCCGTTGACCTCGATCGTGCCGGCATCGGGGCGGTAGTTGCCGGAGAGCATCTTCAGGAGGGTGGACTTGCCCGCACCGTTCTCGCCGATGAGGCCGATCACCTCGCCGGGCAGGATCTCGAACGAGACGGAGTCGACCGCCTTGTTCATGCCGAACGTCTTCGAGATCCCTGACAGGCGGAGCACCGGGGTCGTGTCGCTCATGGCGGTCACCTCGTTCTCGTGGGCGGTGCGGGCGGATGCGTCGGCTGCGGTTCGAGCGGTCACTTCGCCACCCCCAGGCGGTCGCGGTGCGACCACGCCGCGAAGACGATCGCGGCGACGAGGATCACGCCGGAGACGGCCGACTGCCAGCTCGTGTCGACGCCCGAGAGGATCAGGCCGTTGTTGAGCACCGTGAGCAGGAAGACGCCGAGCACGGTGCGGAGGATGCCGCCCCTGCCGCCGCCGAGGCTCGTGCCGCCGATCACGACGGCCGGGATGACGATGAATAGGAGGCCGGAGCCGACGAGCGGCGACCCGATGTCGAGCTGGATTGTGGCGAGGATGCCGCCCAGGCCGCTCAGGACGGCGGCGATCGCGAAGACGGCGACCTTGACGCGGAAGGCGGGGAGTCCGGCTGCGCGGGCGATGGTCTCGCTGTTGCCGATCGCGAGGGCGACGCGGCCGACGCGCGTGTACCGGACGACGGCGAGCCCGATGCCGATCACGAGCAGGGCGAGCCAGAAGGCGTTGGGGAGGCCGAGCGTTAGCTGCGAGGTCCATCCCTTGAGCGCGGCGTCCTCCAGGCGGGGGAACAGGTCGCGGCCGTAGAGGATCGTCGCGAAGCCGAGCCCGACGTACCACATGCCAAGGGTGACGATGAAGGACGGGACCTTCAGGCCCGTGAAGATGAGGCCGTTGGCGAGGCCGAAGAGGAGGGCGACGCCGAGCGCGATGACCCAGGCCCACGCTCCGAGACCCTCGCCTCCTCGCGAGTTCGCGGTGAGGAGGATCCAGGTCATGCCTGCGGCTCCCATGACGCCCTCGACGGAGAGGTCGATGGAGCCGAGCAGGATGACGAGGGTGGCGCCGACCGCGATGATGAGCGGGATGGACGCCTGGGTGAGGATGTTCTGCGCGTTGCCGATCGTGAGGAATCGGTCGTTGAGCAGGGAGAAGACGATCAGGAGAACGACCAGGGCTATCAGCAGCCCCAGCGGTTCTGAGATGCTGCGGAACCGAGCACGGCGCTCGATGCCCTGCTCGCGCACCCTGATTGCGGTCGTGTCGATGGCGACCGGCCGGTCGAGGGTCGGATTCCTCTGAGCCATGGTGATTCTCCTGACGAAAGACGACGGTGTCTGTGGTGAGGGGGCCGCTCCCGCCGTCCTCCTGGCGAGGACGGCGGGAGCGGCAAGGGGGTTGCGACCTGCTAGTCGAGGACTTCGGGACCGCCGCCGCCCACGAGGGTGGCGGGCTCGGTGTCCCACGGGCCGTTCTCGATGAGCTCCTTCACGAAGGCCGCGGCAGCCCCCGGCTCGTCGTACTGGGCATACTCGTCGAGGTTGTCCGGCGTGACGCACTTGATGTCGAAGAAGCTCGTGCGCTTCTCGTTCGGGAGCTCCGACGGGTCGATCTCGCCGGTGGCCGCGAGGTAGGCGGTGTAGAGGCCGATCGCCGAGGCCATGTAGCCGCGGTGGAAGGTCTCGCCGACGATGGCGTTGTTGCCGTAGCCCTCCTTCATGAGCTCGACCGTGTCGGGGTAGAGGCCGTCGGACGCGAACTTGACCTGCTCGAGCAGGCCGGCGTCCTCGAACGCCTGAAGGGCGCCGAGCTGCATGCCGTCGTCAGCGCTCCAGACGGCGTCGATCTCGTCGCCGTACTTGGCGATCATGTCGCGCGCGTTCTGGTTCGCGAGCACCGGGTCCCAGTTCGAGGGTTGCTCCTCGAGGATGGTGATGCCCGGGTAGTTCTCCTCGAGCTCGGCCTTGAAGCCGACGACGCGGGTCTGGCTCGTGGTGCTGTCCGCGACGCCGGGGAGCATGATCACGTTGCCCTCGCCGCCGAGCGCGTCGCCGATGGCCTGCGCGTTGCAGCGACCCGACTCGATGCCAGGGTGCTTCTGGAAAGCGACGAAGTTGTCGCTCTGGTCCCACGGCTCGAACTCGTCCGGCTTGTTCCACCAGATCGACACGTAGCCGCCGGCGCGCGTCACGGCGTCGACGATGGTGGGAGTGTCGGAGCTCGCCACGGTGTTGACGAACATGACGACCTTCTTGCCCTGGGCGAGAATGGCCTGGATCTTGGAGATCTCGGTCTGCGACGAGTTCTCCGAGTCGACGATCTCGAGCGGGAGATCGAGCTCGGCGGCGAGCGCCTCGGCGCCCTCGATGTTGGCGGTGAAGTAGGGGTTGGCGGTGTTGATCACCGAGGCCACGAGGACGATGTCCTCCTTGGCGATCGGGCCGGCGTCCTCGCCGCCGCTTCCGGCGGTCGTCGTGCAGCCCACGAGGGCGAGCGAGGCGGCGGCGGCGAACGCGGATGCACGAGCGATCCGGCCGCGCTGTGAGGAAAGAGACATCTTCGACTCCTTGGTGGATTGAGCACTCGGTTCCGAGCGGTTGGCATTTTTATTCAATATAATGCTCGCCATTCACTTGAATGGTAAGCGGAAGGGCATCCCCCCACAAGGGCCTGCGGGGGAATGCCTCGCGCGTGACGGATTCGTTATCCGGGCGACGCGATGTCGGCCGCTGCGCCGATCAGCGCAGAGTCCGAAAGAACGTGCGGACGTCGTCCACGTAGATCTCCGGCTCCTCCAGTGGAGCGAAGTGCCCGCCGGTGGAGTGGACGCGGTACTGATGGAGGTTGAAGTACTTCGACGTCCAGGTCATCGGGGGCTTGTAGATCTCGCCCGGGTAGATCGAGACGGCGGTCGGTACACCGACGACCGGGAAGCGGTCGTGGCTCGGCGACCAGGGGTTGCCGCGGCACTCCCAGTAGTAGCGCGAGGAGGTGCCTCCTGTGTTGGTCAGGAAGTAGACCGCCGCCGTGGTGACGAGGTCCTCCTTGGGCCAGACCCTCTCGAAGGCCTCGGTTCCGACGCCGCGCTCGGCGAGGCCCCAGAAGTACCGCTTCTCGGTGATCCAGGCGAGCTGGGCGGCGGGCGAGTCGGCGACGAGCGCCGCGAGAGTCTGCGGTTTGGTCAGCTGGATCTCGCCGTACCCGCTCTCGCGCTCGACGAACAGCTTGCCGCGCTCGAACCAGCCGGCCTCCTCCGCGGTGTACTCGCTCTCGGCGGGAAGGCCGAGGAAGGGGTCGAACTCGACGCCGGCGGGCTGGTCGGGGTGATCGGGCAGGTAGTGCGACATCTGCGCCGGGAAGTGGGTGTAGAGACCGATGACGTCGTTCTCGTACTTGTGACCGTGCTGCTGCGCGATGAGCGCGCCCCAGTCGCCGCCGGCCGTGGCGTACTTCTCGTAACCCAGAACGTCCTTCATCAGGGCGTTCTCGAGGTCGGCGGTGTGCCAGAAGTTCCAGCCGGTCTCGCGCAGCGGCGAGGAGAAGCCGTAGCCGGGGAGGGAGATGAGGACGACGTCGAAGGCGTCCTCCTCCTTGCCGCCGAACTTCACGGGGTCAGTGAGGGGCTCGATGACCTTGCGGACATCCCAGAAGGTCCACGGCCAGCCGTGGTGGAGGAGCAGCGGCATGGGGTTCTTGCCCTTGCCCTTGACGTGGATGAAGTGCAGCGGCACGCCCATCAGGTCAACCGTGAACTGCGGGAGCTCGTTCATCCGGCGCTCCACGTCGCGCCAGTCGTACTCGTTGATCCAGTAGTCGACGAGGGTGCGGTGGTACGCGGTGTTGTACCCGTAGCGCCAGTCGTCGTTCGCGAAGTCCTCGGGGAAGCGGGTGCGCTTGAGGCGCTCCATCATGTCCTCGAGATCCGCATCGGGGATGCTGACGCGGAAGGGGCGCACCTCGGGGGATGCCGACATCGTTGAACCTCCTTGTTCACGGCCGCCAGAGCGAGCACTCGCTCTATTCAGTGTCTGCTTGCTTATGCACCGTAGCGCGATCGACTGGGCATGTCAACGCATCTCTCCGCCATTGAGCGCCCTCGCGCTTGACATCATCGCGGCGGCCCGGTCATCCTGTGCATGAATCATCACACTCTGAATAGATTCCATTCGCAACGACGGGAAAGGGAGATCGATGGCCACCGCGCTGGACAGATACGCCGACAGGAAGCCGAGCTGGGACTACCCGGTCGTCATCGAATCGCACATCAACGGGGTGCGCACGAAGGACATGAACCCGAACACGCCGGTCTCGTACGAGGAGATCGCGGAGGACGCGATCCGCTGCTGGGAGGCGGGAGCCGGCGCCATCCACGCTCACAACAGCAGCTTCGACCTGCTCGGCGAGGACGCCTACGAGGACTACATGCGCACGTGGCGGAGCGTGCTGGAGCGTCATCCCGACATCACCTGGTACCCCACGACGTGCAACAACCTGCGCCTGCTTCCGACCGAGAGCGGTCTCGAGCACGTGCCCCCGCTGCACGACCACGCGAACGTCAACATCGGGTGCGTGGACACCGGCCTCACCCTCTTCGCCACCGATGTCGACGACGAGGGCTACCTCTCCGGACCCGAGTTCGGCTTCAACTACGAGCGCGTCGCCCGCCAGGTGAAGATGTTCCGCGAGCGCGACCTCGCGATGGTCTTCGGCATCTACGAGCCCGGACACCTGCGTCACGCGATGCACTACGTGAACCGCGGGATGTCGACGCAGGGGTCGATGTGGGACTTCTACCTCATCGGCGACTACGGGCTCACCGCCACCGAGCCCATCGGCACCAACGGCATGAAGCCGAGCCTCGAGAGCCTCTACTACTACCTCTCGATGATCGAGGAGGCGCAGGTGACGCACCCCTGGTACATCTCGATCTGGGGTCAGGGTGCGCTCGACGACACCCACATCCTCCGCCGCGCCATCGAGCTCGGTGGCCACATCAAGACCGGGCTCGAGCTGTTCTACGACCCCGCCCGGAACCCCACGAACCTCGAGCTGCTCCAGCAGGCGCAGGAGATCGCCCGGGAGGTCGGCCGCCCGATCGCCACGCACGACGAGGCCCGCGCGCTCTACAACATCGCCTGACCGCGTCCGGGGGCGGGCATCGCGCTCGCACCCGGGCGCGATAGATTGGAGGCCGCGGGCCTCTAGCTCAGTCGGTAGAGCAGCGGACTTTTAATCCGCGGGTCGTGGGTTCGAGCCCCACGGGGCCCACCCTGCGACGCGATGGCCGCGCCGCGTCCCCTCGATCGTGGTGACCGCAGCGCGGCGATGACGACGCCAGACTTCTTCGACTTCGACACGCCTCTTGACACGCGTGGGTTATACGTTTTACCTTGCGTACTACGCATAACGCACTCGACGAGGAGGCTTTGCCTTGGTCCGTAGCAAACGACCCACGATGTGGGATGTTGCTGACCGCGCGGGCGTATCTCAAGCGACCGTGTCTCTCGTGCTCAACGGGGCCGACGGGGGACGAGTGGCAGAGTCCACGAGGGCCCGCATCCTCGACGCCGTAGACGAACTCGGCTACAGCACCAACGCCTTCGCCCGGAGCCTGCGCAGCGGCGACTCCGGGATCATCGGGTTCATCTCCGACGAGGTCGCGAGCGCACCCTTCGCCGGCAAGCTCCTCAAGGGCGCTCAAGAGCTCGCGTGGGCGACCGGCCAGGTCATCCTGAGCATCGACACCTACAACGAGCGCGCCCTCGAGGATGCGGCTGTCGAGATGATGCTGTCGTATCGAGTTCGAGGCATCATCTTCGCCGCGATGTACCACCGCGTGATGGAGCTGCCGTCGAGCCTTGCGGGAGCGCCCGTCGTGGTGCTCAACGCTCGCGATGGCGCGGGGCGCGTTCCCAGCGTGTACCCCGACGAGGTGCAGGGCGGGTACGCCGCCACTCGACACCTCCTCGACGCCGGGCACCGCCGCATCGCGATGATCAACATTCAAGCCCCGGACAGCGTTCTTCCGGCTGGCATCGGCCGGCTCGCGGGCTATCGCCGAGCGCTCATCGACGCCGGCATCGAGATCGACCCGACACTCGTGCGACCCGGCCTGGGCATCGTCGAGGACGGCATGGAGCAGGCCCGCATCCTGATGCAGCAGCCGGATGCTCCCACCGCGATCTTCTGCGGCAACGACCGAACGGCGTGGGGTGCGTACCGCGCACTCGAGAGGCTCGGCCTCCGCGTTCCCGAAGACTGCTCCATCGTCGGCTTCGACAACCAGGAGACGCTCGCGCCGTACCTGGACCCAGGGTTGACCACGCTGAAACTCCCCTACGAGCAGATGGCACGCCGAGCCGTCGAGATTCTCCTCGACGAGCAGGGGGCGGCGCCCCTGATTAATCCCATTCACTGCTCTCTGATCCCACGCGGGTCCGTGGCGAGCGCAAAGGTGCACGCATGAGTCGTCTAGCAGTCCCCACACGGCGATCCACGCCTCGACTGAGGGGGCGCTCGCTGAACCGACGCGCCATCTCTTCGTGGCAGTTATACGTATTACTGATCCCGGCGGTGGCCTACATCGCGGTCTTCAAGTACTGGCCGATGTACGGGGCGCAGATCGCCTTCCGCGACTACAACCCCTCTGACGGCTTCGCGGGCAGCCCGTGGGTGGGCCTGGAGCACTTCGAGCGATTCGTCGAGTCCTTCCAGTTCGAGCGACTGATGGTCAACACCCTCTCGCTGAATGCGCTGGGCCTGCTCATCGCCTTCCCCGTGCCGATCATCCTCGCCCTGATCGTGAACCAGCTCCAGAGCGAGCGATTCAAGAAGTTCACGCAGTCCGTTCTCTACGCGCCGTCGTTCATCTCGGTCGTCGTGGTCGCCGGCATGATCCACCTGCTGTTCTCCCCCCGTGCCGGGGTCGTCAACCATGCAATCGAGGCGTTCGGCGGCGACCCGGTGTTCTTCATGGGCGCACCGGAGTGGTTCCGGCCGCTCTACATCGGGTCTGACATCTGGCAGAACGCCGGCTTCTCGATGATCATCTACCTCGCCGCTCTGACGGCAATCGACCCCGCGCTGCACGAGGCCGCCCGCGTCGACGGCGCCAACAAGTGGCAGCGCATCCGCCACATCGACATCCCCGGAATCATGCCGGTCGTGACGATCCTCTTCATCCTGGCGATCGGCAATCTGTTCAACCTCGGGTTCGAGAAGGTGCTGCTCATGCAGACCGACCTCAACCTCCCCACGTCTGAGGTGATTCAGACCTACGTGTACAAGGCAGGTCTGCAGCAAGCGCAGTTCAGCTACTCGGCTGCGATCGGGCTCTTCAACTCCGCCATCAACCTCACCCTGCTTCTGACCT
This sequence comes from Microcella alkalica, assembly GCF_014137945.1. Classification (GTDB taxonomy): domain Bacteria; phylum Actinomycetota; class Actinomycetes; order Actinomycetales; family Microbacteriaceae; genus Microcella; species Microcella alkalica. Next base: position 109,227 of record NZ_JACGWX010000004.1, on the reverse strand, counting down.
TCAACTGGGTCGCTCGTCGGGCCAACCAGTCAAGTCTGTGGTGATCTCGTCATGAATCTCTCGACACCCCTCTCTCCTGCCCCCACGGCACCTTCGTCGTCGCGGTCGCGACGCGCGACGGCGCCCGTGCGTCGCCGTCGGTCACTCCTCGCCCGCATGGCAGACCCGGCGTTCAACGCCGTGTCGATCGGACTTCTCGTCCTGGCGATCGCGGCGATCATCTACCCGCTCTACTTCATCGTCATCGCCTCGATCAGCGAGCCGGCGGAGATTCTGAACGGCAATGTCTGGCTGATCCCGCAGAGCATCACGTTCGAGGGCTATGCGCGGATCTTCTCCGACCCGGCGATCATGCGCGGCTTCGCCAACTCCGTCGCGTACACCGTGGTGGGAACCTTCGTCAGCGTGACGGCGATCCTGTTCGCCGCCTACGCGCTCTCGCGCCGAGACATGCTGGGCCGCACGTTCTTCATGCTGCTCTTCATCATCACGATGTTCGTCGACGGCGGCCTCATCGCTCGCTACCTCGTGGTGCGTGACCTGGGGATGCTCGACACCGTGTGGGCCGTGGTGCTACCCGGTGCGATCGGCGTGTGGAACCTGATCATCGCGCGGGCGTTCTTCGAGAACAACGTGCCCTCCGAGCTCCGCGAGGCCGCGCAGCTCGACGGAGCGCACGACTTCCGCTTCTTCTTCAGCATTGTTCTGCCGCTGTCGAAGCCGCTCATCTTCCTGATGATCATGATCCACCTCGTCGGCAACTGGAACGCGTTCTTCGACGCGCTGATCTTCCTCGACAACGAAGACATGTACCCGCTCCAGCTCGTGCTGCGCAACGTGCTCATCCAGTCCGAGGTCTCGGGGGCCGGCGGCTCCGGAGCGATGGACTCGTACGCCGCCGCGCAGCGGATCGGCGAGCTGATCAAGTACGGGATGATCGTGATCTCGAGCATTCCTCTTCTCATCCTGCTGCCCTTCATGCAGAAGCACTTCACCAAGGGCGCGCTGCTCGGCGCCGTCAAGAGCTGAACCACCCTCCCGCACCACCCCTTGCACCGACCCATATCGAAGGAGATATACCCATGAGACACCGCAGATTCGCCGCCGCCGTCGCCCTGACGGCTACTGGCGCACTCCTCTTGAGCGCCTGCTCCGGAACGACCGACGCCTCCACCACGGGCGCCGACCTTTCCGCCGACTTCGGCTTCAACGCCGAGGGCCTGCCGATCGTCGATGAGACGCTCACCCTGACGTTCGGCGGCGAGAAGTCGGCGCTCGCGCCGGACTACTCCGAGATGGAGCTCGCGCAGCAGTGGGAGGCCGACACGAACATCTCGATCGAGTGGGAGAACCTGGCCGGCCAGGTCTACCAGGAGAAGAAGAACCTCATGCTCGCCAGCAACGAGCTCCCGGACGTCCTGTACAACACTGGACTGTCAGACGCGGAGGTCGTCCAGTACGGCACGAGCGGCACTCTCATCCCGCTCGAGGACCTCATCGCAGAGCACGCCCCGATCCTCTCGGCACTGCTCGAGGAGCGCCCGGACATCCGCGCCGCCATCACGGCGTCGGACGGCCACATCTACACGCTGCCGTCGGTCGAGGAGCTCGGGATCCTGCAGTACCCCAACTTCCTGTTCATCAACACCGCCTGGCTCGAGAAGCTCGACATCCCGATGCCGACGACCATCGAGGAGTACCGCGACGCGCTCGAGGCGTTCAAGACGCTCGACCCGAATGGCAACGGCCAGGCCGACGAGATTCCCTTGAGCTTCAAGCCGGATCACTTCTGCGCCAACCCCTGGGATCTCATCGCTGCGCTCGGTGGCCAGCCCACCAACAACGACCACCGCATCGTTCGCGACGGCAAGGTCGAGTTCACCGCCAACTCGGAGGGCTACCGGCAGGGCGTCGAGGCGCTCGGCGAGTGGTTCGCCGACGGCCTCATCGACCAGGAGTCGTTCTCTCACGACGACGTCGCCTACCTGGCCAAGGGCAAGTCCGAGACTGCTGTGCTCGGCTCGTTCTTCTGGTGGGAGCTCAAGGAAATGGTCGGCGATGACCGTCTGAACGATTACGCACTGCTGGGCATCCTCGAGGGCGTCGACGGAGAGCGTCAGGCGAGCGTCTCGAACTTCCAGGAGATCTCTCGCGGCGCGTTCGCGATCACGTCGGCCAACAAGTACCCCGCCGCGACCATGCGCTGGGTCGACCGCCTCTTCGACCCGGTGATGTCGGCACAGGCCAGCTGGGGGCCCATCGGCATCACGCAGGAGGAGGACGCCAACGGCATGCTCGTTCAGATCCCCGCTGAGGCCGGCGTCTCCGAGGGTGAGCGTCGTCAGCTCGTCGCCCCGGGTGGCCCGAAGGTCACCACGCGCGAGCACTTCGAGACGGTCGTCGCTCCCGAGCCGCGCGCTGCCGAGCGTCAGGCGCTGGTTGACGAGCACTTCGCCCCGTACAAGGCGAACGACGCCTACCCGCCGGTCATGCTCTCGAACGAGGAGCTCGACACCGTGAGCTTCGCGCAGACCGACATCAACACTCTGGTCAAGGAGAAGTTCGCCTCCTGGATCGTGAACGGCACCGTGAACGACGAGTGGGATGGCTACCTCGCGCAGCTCGAGTCCCTCGGCATCGAAGACGTCGTGAACGTGTACCAGCAGGCCTACGACCGCTTCGTCGGCTAGCGATCTGACGGTGCGGGGGCGGGCACGAAACCCGCCCCCGCACCGTCGTCTGCTCCGAAGGCAAGACGCTCCGGCCCCATCCGAATCACCCCGAAGGAGTCCTGTCGTGATCTCGACGACGCCCGCCAGCGCCTTGGCCGGCACCACCCCCCAGTTCCGCCCGGCCGCGCACTTCACTGCGCACGGTACATGGCTCAACGACCCCAACGGACTGCTGTACCACGACGGGATCTACCACCTCTTCTTCCAGAGCAATCCCACCGGAAGCACGTGGGGCAACATCTCGTGGGGGCACGCCACCTCCACCGACCTGATTCACTGGCACGAGCAGCCGACGGCCATTCCCAGTACCGACCTCGAGATGGTGTTCTCCGGCAGCGCGGTCGCCGACGTGCGCAACACCGCCGGATTCGCCGGCCCCGGCCAGACGGCGCTCGTGGCCATCTACACGAGCGCGAGCACAGCGGCCAGCGGCAGCCCCGGCGCCCAGGCCCAGTCGCTCGCCTACAGCCTGGACGAAGGCGAGACCTGGACCCGGTACGCCGGCAACCCCGTCCTCGACATCGGCTCGACCGAGTTCCGAGACCCCAAGGTCTTCTGGTTCGGCGAGGAGGACGGCCACTGGATCATGGTCGTCGCCAACCCGGTCGACCACCGCGTCTCCTTCTACTCCTCCCCCGACCTCACCACCTGGACCCTCGAGTCGCAGTTCGGACCCGCGCACGCCGTCGGCGGCGTCTGGGAGTGCCCCGATCTCTTCGCCCTCCCCGTGGACGACACCGGCGAGACGAAGTGGGTGCTCATCGTGAGCCTCAACCCCGGCGGGATCGCTGGCGGATCGGGAAGCCAGTACTTCATCGGCGACTTCGACGGGCGCGCGTTCACCGCTGATCGTGTCTCGGAATCGACCGACCTCGCCGACTACGACTGGCTCGATTACGGCCGGGATTACTACGCCCCCGTGTCGTTCAATGATACTCCCGACGGGCGACGACTGACCATCGCGTGGGCGAACAACTGGGACTACGCCAACGCGACTCCCACCGCTCCGTGGCGGTCGAGCATGTCGCTCGTCCGCGAGCTCCGGCTGACGCGCCACGAGGGCGGGCGCCTCCGCCTGGTCCAGCAGCCCATCCTCCCCGCAGCGGTGCCCGGAGTCTCCGTCTTCGACGTCTCCGTCGACTCGAGCCCAGGGCAGCGAACCGAGGTCCTGCTGGCGCCGGCGCCCGGTGAAGGCTCCAGCCACGTCGTTCTCACGGTCGACGGCACATCACGAACCATCACCAGCGATCGAACGATGAGCGGCGAGACAGACTTCCACGCCGCGTTCGCGTCGCGCGACACAGCTCCTCTTCTCGGGGGAGACATCACCGACCTGCGCATCGTCGTCGACGGAAGCGTTCTGGAGGTGTTCGTCGACGGGGGACTGGTCACACTGACGCAGCAGGTGTTCCCGGATGCTCCCCTGAGCACCATCCGCATCGCGGCAGCCGACGCGACGCGGTGAGCGCGCCAGCTCTCAGCTCGCGAGCCCGGCGAGCAGCGCCGGGTCGTGCGCGCGGTACTGCTGCCCGTCGCGCAGCCAGTCGACCGCGGTCGGCAGCACGGGCGTGAGCTCTGAGGCCATGACCGCGCGCCAGATGTCGTCGGCCTGCTCGGTGCGCGAGGCACCCTGGACGGCGATGAGCCGGAACGCGGCGAGCCTGGAGGCCCGGGCGTGCGTGCGTCAGGGCCGCAGGCGTGCGCGTCCGGTGCGGCGGGCGCGCCGACTCGCTGTCGACCGTGAAGTGACGGATTCCCTACGCGGGCCGGCAGATGCCCCAGCTGCCCGACCAGGAGTCGCCGGGCTGCAGCCACCGCACACCGATTCCGCTGTTGAGCGCGTCGGCCGGGGCCGTCATGGGCTCGACCGCGATCGCGGTCTGCTGGCCGTTCTCGCCGGGGAAGATGCGGGTCACGAAGACCTGCAGCCACTCCCACTCGCGACCCTGCCACAGCTCGGTCTCGGTGCCGTCGGGCGCCGAGAGCACCGAGCGGACGATGCCGTCTCCGTCGGGCTCGACGCGCCATGCGTCGTCGAACTGGGCGTCCTTCACCGCGACGCCGCCGCTCAGGTCGAAGCGCGTGCCCGTGACGGGCTCGAGGCCCTCGGGGTTGAGGCGGTCGTCGACGATGACGTGCTCGACGGTGCGGGCGGTGAGCGTGAGCTCCTCAATCGGGTGGTCGCCGACCGCGAGGAAGGGGTGCGTGCCGAACGCGATCGGCGCCGCGTGATTGCCGATGTTGGTCGCCGTGTGGGTGACGCGGATGCCGTTGCCGGTCAGGGCGTACTGGACGGTCGTCCAGAGATGGAAGGGCCAGCCGTGCTGCGGGACGACCGCCGCGCCCAGCGTGACCGAGTCGTCCCACTTCTCGACGACGCGGTACGGGGTGTTGCGCAGCAGGCCGTGGATGGCGTTCTTCCGCTCGACCTCGGTGATGTCGAGCTGCAGCACCGTTCCCTCGTGCACCCAGCGGCCGTCGCGCACGCGGTTGGGCCACGGCGCGAGGACGATGCCGTGCCCGAACGGCGGGGTCGACTCGCGCGGGAAGCCCTGCACGAGCGCATGCCCGTCGACCGAGAGCTGCCGCAGGGCGGCGGCGACCTCCGTGATGGTCGCCTCGACGGCGCCGTGGGCGCCGTCGTGGCGGAGGTGGAACTGCTCACCGGTGGGGGCTGCGATACGGGTCACGTCGTCAGACTAATGCCGGGCGGCTCCGGCGCGGCCTCAGCGGCGTCGGGGCGAGACCGCTCTCACCCGCAGCCCGGCCTCGGCGAGGGCGGTGGCATCCGCCTCATCGAGACCCGTGTCGGTGATGAGCTCGTCGATCTCGTCGAGGTGCGCGACGCGGCCCAGGTGCGCCTGGCCGATCTTGCTCGAGTCGGCGACGAGCAGGCGGCGGGCGGCGCTCGCGACCATGCGGCGCTTCACCTCCGCCTCGGGGAGGTTCACGTTCGTGACCCCGTGCTCGATGTGGACGCCCGTCGCGCCGAGGATCGCGAGGTCGGCGCGCACGTCGTCGAGCAGCGTCGTCGCGAGCGGGTTCACGAGCGAGTGCTGCAGCGAGCGCACGGTGCCTCCCGTGACGACGACCGTGAATCGGGGGATGGCCGGCTCGAGCGCGAGCGCTATGGCGAGGCCGTTCGTCACGACGACGAGCTCGCGCAGGTCGGCGCGCGCGACGAGCGCGTGGGCAACTGCGAGGGTCGTGGATCCGACGTCGAGCAGCACGCTCTCACCCGAGCGCACTTCCGCGGCGGCGGCGGCCGCGATCGCCTCCTTGGCCCGCGTCAGCCGGGCGCGCGACTGCTCGAGGCTCGACTCGCGCTCGGCGACGAGGCCCTTCGGCATGGCGCCGCCGTGCACGCGCGCGATCCGGCCGTCGCCCTCGAGCGCCGCGAGGTCGGTGCGGACGGTCACCTCGCTCACGCCGAGCTCGCGGGCGAGGTCGGTGACCCGCGCGAAGCCGCGGCGGGCGATCGCGGCGGCCATGCGCTCACGGCGCAGCGGAGCGGAATCGGGCTTTCGGAAGTCGTCGATATCGAAAGCGTACGGCTTGTGAAATCGCAAGGTCACCTCCGTAGCATGGAGCGTGCCCATCACGCAGAGATCCACGACGCTCGCCGACGGCCGCGAGCTCATCTACTTCGACGACGCCGACTCGACCCTCGGGCCCGAGCGCTCGATCGACCGCCGTGTGCTCGACCCGCGGCCCGGCACCGCCCGCATGCGGCAGGACGTCCTGACCGGCGAGTGGGTGTCGATCGCGAGCAACCGGCAGAACCGGGTGTTCCTCCCGCCTGCCGACCAGGATCCGCTCGCGCCGCAGAGCCCGGCGAACCCGAGCGAGATCCCATCGAACTACGACGTCGCCGTGTTCGAGAACCGGTCGCCGAGCTTCGGGCCCGACCTCGAGCACCCCGACGCGCCCGCAGGCCTCGACGACCTGAGCGCGATCGGCATCGAGCGCACGCGCGCGAGCGTAGGGCGCTGCGAAGTCGTGTGCTTCGCCCCCGAACACGAGGGCTCGTTCGGCTCCCAGACCGTCAGCCGCGCGCGCACCGTCATCGAGGCGTGGGCGCGGCGCACCGAGGCCCTGTCACGGATGCCCGGCATCGAGCAGGTCTTCGTCTTCGAGAACCGCGGGCAGGAGATCGGGGTGACCCTCCCCCACCCGCACGGGCAGATCTACGCCTACCCGTTCATCACGCCGCGCACGTCCACCCTGCTGCGCTCGGTCGACGCGGTCGGGCCCGACCTGTTCGCGCGGATCCTGGAGAGCGAGCAGGCGGGGCCCCGCGTGCTGGCGCAGACGGAGCATTTCACCGCGTTCGTGCCGTTCGCGGCGCGCTGGCCGCTCGAGATCCACCTGCTGCCGCACCGGCACGTGCCCGACCTCGCGGGCCTCACCGAGGCGGAGAAGGACGACCTCGCGCCGCTCTACCGCCGCCTGCTGCGCGGGCTCGACGCGATCTACGACTCCCCCACGCCCTACATCGCGGCCTGGCACCAGGCGCCCGTCAACGCGGGGCGGGATGCCGTGCGCCTGATGCTGCAGGTGACGAGCCCGCGGCGCGCGGCTGACAGACTGAAGTACCTCGCCGGGTCGGAGGCCGCCATGGGCGCCTTCATCGGCGATGTCGCCCCCGAATCCCAGGCCGCGGTTCTGCGCGCGGCGATCGAGAAGGCAGACCAGAGTTGAGCACCGACATCCGCGACGACACCCGCGCCGGCTTCACCGAGCTCTTCGGGCGCGAGCCGGAGGGGCTCTGGTCGGCGCCCGGCCGCGTCAACCTCATCGGCGAGCACACCGACTACAACGAGGGATTCGTCCTCCCGTTCGCGATCGACCGGCGCACGGTCGTCGCGGTCGGGCTGCGGGATGACCGCGTCGTCCGCGTCGCGTCGACGATCGCCGACGAGGTGGTCGAGATCGATCTCGCCGATCTGTCGCCCGCGGTGCTGAACGGGTGGCCGGCGTACCCGCTCGGAGTCGTGTGGGCGCTCGGCGAGTTCGGCGCCGACCTGACTGCCGTGCCAGGGCTCGACCTGTTCATCGATTCGGACGTGCCTCTCGGCGCGGGTCTGTCGTCGTCGGCGGCGATCGAATCGGCGGTCGCGCTCGCCCTCAACGACGTGTGGCAGCTCGGGCTCGACCGGCGCACGCTCGCCCGCGTCGGTCAGCGGGCCGAGAACGTCGCCGTCGGCGCCCCGACGGGGATCATGGATCAGTCGGCGTCTCTGCTCGGTCAGGTCGACCACGCGGTGTTCCTCGACTGCCGCTCGCTGGAGAGCGAGCTCGTGCTGCTGGGCCTCTCCGAGGCGGAGCTCGCCATCCTCGTCATCGACACCGGCGTGAAGCATTCGCACGCGACGGGCGGTTATGGCGAGCGGCGCGCGGCCTGCGAGCGCGGCGCTGCCGCTTTGGGAGCATCCTCGCTGCGCGATGTCACCGTCGATGACCTGCCGCGCGCCCAGGAGCTGCTCGACGACGTCACGTTCCGTCGGGTCCGGCACGTGGTGACGGAGAACCAGCGCGTGCTCGACACCGTGGAGATGCTCCGTTCGGAAGGCGCGGTGGCGGTCGGCGACCTGCTCGATGCCTCGCACCAGAGCATGCGCGACGACTTCGAGATCTCGGTGCCGGAACTCGACCTCGCCGTCGAGACGGCCGTGCAGGCGGGCGCGCTCGGCGCCCGCATGACCGGCGGAGGGTTCGGCGGCGCGGCGATCGCGCTCGTCCGCCTCGGCGACCTCTCGCGCGTGCAGGTCGCGGTCGACAACGCGTTCGGGGAGCACGGGTTCGGCCAGCCCGACACCTTCGTCGTCGTCGCCTCGGACGGCGCCGCGCGCAACTAGACGGGCAGACGGGCTGCCGGTTGAGTTGGCCGAGTCGGCGGCGACGCCGCCCGGCCCCCTCCCCCTCCGTCCGCCCCCGCGTGCCCTTCCGTTGTCGAGGAGTGACGTGATCGCTTTTCGTCACTCCTCTACATCGTGAGGGGATCACGCGATCGCAGGAGGACCACGCGCGATTCGAGGCGGGCGAGCGGGTGGTCGGGCCGGCGGCCAACGGGCAGCCGGGCCGGAGGACGACGGGCGGGCGGGGCGACAGGCGGGCGGGCCTAACCCCAGGTCGCTCCGCGGTCTGTGGAGCGGACGACCGCCTCGCCGGCCCAGAGCCAGAGGGTGCCGCCCCCGTCGCTCACGGCGACCTGCCCGGCGAGCGTCGCCGGGTCGCGCGGCACCGGCAGGCAGCCCGTGTCGGTCGCGCCCGCTCCGGCGGCGTCGACGATCGCGACGCCCACACCCTCGCAGGCCGTGCCGCCGAGACGCGCCACGACGAAGCCCCCGTCGGTGGGCGCCAGCGCCTGGGCGCCGGCGACAGCGACCGGCGTCGACCAAGCGGCCCCGGCATCCGTCGTCGTGGAGACGGAGCCGTCGGCGCACAGCACCGCAGCGGCGACGTCGGATGCCGCGGCGACGGCGACGACGGCGGCGCACGGCGCCTCGACCGCCCCTCCCGGCGCGTTCACGAGTGCGCGGTCGGCCGGGTCGACGTGCCAGGCGGAGACGACTTCGGCCGGATAGTCGGCGTAGTTGTCGCCGGCGACGTAGGTGCGGATGAGCGTCGGCGTGCAGTCGTCGGCGGCGGCACCCACCATCGCCGCGACGTCGGCGCTCGAGACGATGATGCGCTGCAGCGCGGTGACGCCCGTGGGGCCGGTGGCGTCCGTCGTCGTCCAGCTCGCACCGCCGTCGGTCGAGAACTCCGGGCTCGCCGCCGCGGCCGGGCACTCGCCCGTCGTCGCGCGCCAGGCGACGTCGCCGTCGACGGCGGTGAGGATGCGTGCCGCCGGGCCCGAGGCGACCGGCTCGATCTGTGCGGGGGCGCCCGGGTCGTCGGGCGGATCCGCATCCGGGTCCGCATCGGGCTCGGGCTCGATCGTCACGTCGGTCGAGGGCGCGCCCGCGATGGGCTCTTGCGAGCCCGACTCGCTCGACTGCGGGCGCCCGAGCACCCACACCACGAGAATGACGTCGAGCAGCACGAGCGCGGTGACGCCCGCGATCACGACCCAGCGGCGTCGAGTGGCGGCGTCACCGTCGACGGGCGCACGGAACGACATGGGTTCAGGGTATCGGTCAGCACCTCGCGCGCGAGCGGCGAGACCGGCTACCGAGCGATCGCGAGCGTCGCGGCCGTCTCGCCGAGGATGCGGTCGGCGACCTCCGGGTCGTCGCTCACCCTGCCTCCGAACGACGGGATCATGCGCGAGAGCTGGGGGGTCCAGTCGGCCATGCGGTCGGGGAAGCAGCGCGCGATGAGCTCGAGCATGATCGGGGCGGCCGTCGAGGCGCCGGGCGAAGCGCCGAGCAGGCCGGCGATCGTCCCATCGGCCGAGGCGACGACCTCGGTGCCGAACTGGAGGATCCCGCCCTTCTCGGGGTCGCGCTTGATGACCTGGACGCGCTGACCGGCCACCATCTTGTACCAGTCGCGGCCATCCGCCCTGGGGTAGAAGTCGCGGAGGGCGTTCAGGCGGTCCTCGCGGCTCGCGGTGAGCTCGCCGACCAGGTACTTCACGAGGTCGAAGTTGCGCAGGCCGACCTGGAGCATCGGCACGATGTTGTGCCACGTGATCGACGCGAAGAGATCCAGCCACGAGCCGGTCTTGAGGAACTTCGGGCTGAAGCCCGCGTACGGGCCGAACAGCAGCGAGGTCTCGCCGTCGACGACGCGCGTGTCGAGGTGCGGGACCGACATGGGCGGCGCGCCGACCGAGGCCTTGCCGTAGACCTTCGCGAGGTGCTTCGCGACGACCTCGGGGTTGTCGCTGCGCAGCCACTCTCCGCTGATGGGGAAGCCGCCGAAGCCGCGGATCTCGGGGATGCCGCTCTTCTGCAGCAGCGGCAGGGCGTGCCCGCCGGCGCCGACGAACACGAAGCGCGCCTCCACCTCGGTCGGCGTGCTGCCGACCTCGTGGCGCATCGATACGCGCCAGGCGCCGTCCTTCAGCTTCTTCAGCCCCGTGACGCGGTGCTCGAGGTGCAGCGAGGCTCCGTTGGCGACGAGCCCGTCGACGAGCAGACGGGTGAGGGCTCCGAAGTCGACGTCGGTGCCCGCTGCCATGTAGGTCGCAGCGATCGGCTGGCTCTTGGCGCGGCCGGGGATCAGCAGCGGCGCCCACGCGCGGATCTGCGCGACATCCTCGCTGTACTCCATGCCCGCGAAGAGCGGGTGGTCCTTGAGCGCCTCGTAGCGCTTCCGCAGGTACTCGACGTTCGCCTCGCCCCACACGAAGCTCATGTGCGGCGTCGCGTTGAGGAAGGCTTTCGGCTCGGGCAGGAGGCCCTCGCCCACGAGGTACGACCAGAACTGGCGAGACACCTGGAACTGCTCGTTGACCTTCACCGCGTTGGTGATGTCGATGGTGCCGTCGGGCTTCTCGGGCGTGTAGTTGAGCTCGCACAGGGCGGCGTGGCCCGTGCCGGCGTTGTTCCAGGGGTTCGAGCTCTCGAGGGCGACGTCGCTCAGGCGCTCGTAGATCCGGATGTCCCACTCGGGCTCCAGCTGCTGCAGCAGAGTCCCGAGGGTCGCGCTCATGATGCCCCCGCCGATCAGGGCCACGTCGATGCGTTCAGTCACGATACCCGAGTTTACGCCCGCGACCCCCGCGCCCGCGCCGCGCGACTAGGGTGGAGCAAGTGATTCTGCCCCTTCTTCTCGTCGGCGCAGTCGGGGGACTTCTTTCCGGGATGTTCGGCGTCGGCGGCGGATTCATCATGGTCCCTCTCCTGATGTGGCTCGCGAGCATGGATCAGCGCCGCGCCGCCGCCACCTCGCTCCTCGCGGTCGTCCCGATCGCCGCCGCGAGCGCGATCGGCTACGGCATCCAGGGCGAGATCGACCTGTCGGCGGCGCTCATCGTCGCCGGCGGCGCGCTCGTGGGCGCCCCGATCGGCAGCTGGCTCCTCCGCCGCCTGCCGCTCGGCTGGCTGCTGTGGCTCTTCATCGCGGGCATGCTCGTCGTCGCCGTGCGTCTCGTCCTCGTCGCCCCTGAGCGCGGTGCCGAGGTCGAGTTCTCGACCGGTGTCCTCTTCGGCTACCTTCTCCTCGGTCTTGTGATGGGCACGGCTTCCGGCATGTTCGGCATCGGCGGCGGCGTGATCGCCGTTCCGGTGCTCATGACGGTGTTCGGCATGGGCGATCTGCTCGCGCGCGGCACGTCGCTCGTCGCGCTCATCCCCGCCGCCATCCTGAGCTCGTCGATCAATCTCCGCGGCGGGATGCTGTCAATGCGCGATGCGGCGGTCGTCGCGGCCCCTGCGGTGCCCGCTTCGATCGCGGGGGTGTGGCTCGCGTTCCTCATCCCGCCCGCGGTGGGCGGCGTCCTGTTCGCGGCACTCCTGCTGGCCCTCGCCGCGCAGCTGGCGATCCGCGACCTCAGGAAGCGGCGAGCTCGATGACGCCGTCGACGATCGCAACGAGGTCGGCGACCTGCGCGACGGACTGCGCGTGCGCACGATCGTGAACGGCGAGACGATGCAGGACGGCAATACTCGAGACATGATCTTCGAGGTCGGCGAGGTGCTCGCGCTCGTGAGCCGCACGATGACGCTCAACCCGGGCGACGTCATCGTCACGGGCACGCCCGACGGCGTCGGCTACGTGCGGACTCCCCCGGTGCTGCTCGGCCCCGGCGACACCGTGACGATCGACATCGAGCGCATCGGCACCGTGACGACGCCCGTCGTCGCGCATCCGTCCGCCTGCTGACGGCGGCCGGCATGCGGGGGGATGCGCGGGGGCGCGCGAGAGGGAGGCGCCCGTGATCGGGGTGCTGACCGGCTTCGCCGTCATCGCCGCGATCATCGGCCTCGGCTGGATCATCGCGCGCATCGGCCTGCTCGGCGAGGGCGCCGATCAGGTGCTCTCGCGCCTGGCGTTCTTCGTGCTCACTCCCCTGCTGCTGCTCACCGTGCTCTCGGAGGCCGACGTCAGCCGGCTGTTCTCCTCGCTCATCCCGATCTCGGCGATCGCCGCGGTGTCGTGCTTCCTCATCGCGACCGTCGTCGCGCGGTTCGTCTGGCGCCGCGGAGTTCCCGAGACGACGATCGTCGCCCTCGCCTCCGGCTACGTCAACGCCAACAACATCGGCCTGCCGATCGCGATCTTCGTGCTCGGCGACGCGGCGCTCGCGGCGCCCGTGATCCTGCTCAACCTCACGGTGTTCGCGCCGATCGCCCTCGCCGTGCTCGATGTCAGCACGAGCGGCCGCGCGTCGATCGGGCGCATCCTGCTGCAGCCGATCCGCAACCCCATCATCATCGCCTCGCTCGTCGGCGTGCTCCTGGCCGTCACGGGGCTGCGGCTGCCGGAGATCGTGCTCGAGCCCGTGAGGCTCGTGGGCGGGGCGGCCGTGCCGATCATCCTGCTGCTGTTCGGGATGTCTTTGCACGGCGTGCGCGTGCTCGCCCCCGGCACCGGCCGCCGCGACGCGCTGCTCGCGACCGCGCTCAAGGTCGTCGTCATGCCGACGATCGCGTGGCTCGTCGGCTGGCTCGTGTTCGGGCTCTCGGGCATGCCGCTCTTCACGGTCGTCGTGTTCGCGGCCCTCCCCGCCGCACAGCACGTCTTCAGCTGGGCGCACCGCTTCGACCGGCACGTCGCGGTCGCGCGCGATGCCGTGCTGCTGTCGACGATCGGCGCCGTGCCCGCACTGCTCGTCATCGCCGCGACGCTCGCGCCGCGCTGAGCTGACCTAGATCTCCGGCGGCACCTCGACCGGCAGGAGCGTCGGTCGCTTCGCCGCGCGCCCGTCGCCGGACGAGCGCCCGGTGAGGCGCCGGCCGATCCACGGCAGCACGTACTGCCGCCAGTACTCGGCAGTGCGGGGGCGCGCGATGTCGGGCTCGGTGTCGCCGTGCGGGGCGTGGGAGGCCTCCGGCACCGCGACCCCGAGGCCCGCGAGCACGTTTCCGGCGACGCGGGCGTGGCCGAGAGCGTTCAGATGGAGGCGATCGATGGACCAGTACCTCAGGTCGGTGAGCGCTGCATCCGACCAGTTGTCGATGAAGGCGATGCCGGTTCCGGCGATCCGGTCGCGCACCGCGACGGCGAGCTCGTCGCCGCGCGCCCTGATGAGCGGGCCGAGGGGGATGTGCCTGGTGGGGTCGGCTCCGCTGACGATCGCGACGCGGATGCCCGCCGCCGCCGCCTCGCCGGCCGCGTCCACGAGGCGGTCGGCCGTCTCCGCCACCGAGACCCGCGGGCGCATGATGTCGTTCCCTCCGCCGTTGAGGGTGAGCAGCTCGGGGCCGAGGGCGATCGCCGGCGGCAGCTGCTCGGCGAGGATGGGGCCGAGCAATCGGCCGCGGATGGCGAAGTTCGCGTAGCCGAAGCCCGACCCCCCGGCGCTCGCGTGCGCCGCGGCGAGCCCGAGCGCGACGAGGTCGGCCCAGCCGCGCGGGCTCCCGTCGGGCAGCTCGTCGCCCATGCCCTCGCTGAAGCTGTCGCCGATCGCGGCGTAGCTGCCGACGAGCGTGGAGACCATGGTATGAAAATTCCTGACTATATGGGTTGCAAATTGCCGAATAGAAGTCTTGCGAATTGCGGTACAGTGCACCATGCCCGCAAGCGACTCATCGTACCTGCCGCGCATTGCTGATGATGTCATCGCCCGGGAGCTGGCCACGGTCGGCGCCGTAGTGATCGAAGGTCCACGCGCGGTCGGGAAGACGGCGACCGCGAGCCGGCTCGCGGCGACGACCATCCGACTCGACGTCGACCGGCAGGCTCGAGAACTCGCAGAGCTCGAACCGTCGCTTCTGCTCTCCGGTGCGCGACCGATCCTCCTCGACGAGTGGCAACTGGTCCCCGCCCTCTGGGATCACATCCGCCGCGCCGTCGACGACGCCGGAGGCGAGCCCGAGCAGTTCCTTCTGACCGGGTCGGCGATGCCCATCGACGACATCGCCCGACACACGGGCGCCGGCCGAATCAGTCGCATTCGAATGCGGACGATGAGTTCCTTCGAGTCCGGCGCGTCACGGGGCGCTGTGAGCCTGCGCGCGTTGCTCGACGGGGGTGCGGCCCCCTCTCCCGGTACGACGAGGTCGCTTCACGAGACCGCGGAGCTCATCGCTCGCGGTGGTTGGCCGGCCACAGCGCGCGCGTCGCAATCGCGTGCCGAACGGTTCCCGCAGGCCTATCTCACCGCGCTGATCGACAACGACCTTCCCGCGCTGGCCGGTCGACCGCGAGACCCCAGCGCTCTCGAACGGTTCCTGACGGCGTACGCGCAGGTGACGGGAGCTCCGATCCCGCTGGCAAAGATCGTTCGTCGCGCCTTCGGCGATTCGACGTCAGGCTTCACCGCGGAAACCGCGGATCGTTATCGCGTGGCCGCAGAGCGCCTGATGGTCATCGAGGATCTCCCCGCCTGGTCGCCCGCCCTTCGATCACGCTCGCGTCTCGTGAGCACCGCCAAGCGATACTTCTCCGACCCGTCGATCGCTGCCGCCCTGCTCGGTGTCGACAGTCGCGGCATGGTGGGCGACCTCAACACGATGGGCTCGCTGTTCGAGAACCTGGTCGTTCGGGATCTGCGGTGCTACGCCGACGCGATCGGCGCGCGCACCTTCCACTATCGCGAGAGCAGCGGCGCGCTCGAGGCAGACGTCATCGTCACCACCCCGGATGGCGCATGGATGGCCTTCGAGATCAAGCTGGGCGGTTCGAGAATCGACGAGGCAGCGGCCGCGCTGATCTCGCTCGGCGAATCGCGCGTGCAGACGACCCCGAGGGCACTGGTCGTGGTGATCCCCTCCGGAGCAGCCTTTCGGCGACCGGATGGCGTCTGGGTCGTTCCGGCGGATCAGCTCGGGCCGTGACTGCCGATCGCGGCGTAGCTGCCGACGATCACAGGCCCAGCCTCTCGAGCTCGGAATCCATGCGCTCGGCCATCGCGGCGTAGCCCTCGTCGTTGGGGTGGAGGCCGTCGATCGCCATCCAGTCGGGGCGGCCCTCGATCCAGCGCGAGGCGCCGGCGATGTAGTCGGCGCCGATGCGCTCGGCCTGCTCGCGCTGCCATCCGCTGATGATCTCGACCGACTCGGGGCGCTCGTCGGTGTACCAGAACGGCTCGACGACGATGAGGCGCGCGTCGGGCAGCCCGGCGACGAGACGGTCGATGTCGGCGATCATCGCCTCGCGGATCCCTTCGCCCACGCGGTCGTAGTCGAAGTTGTCGTTGAGGCCCATCGTGATGAACACGATGTCGGGCTGCTGCTCGATGATCAGCGACGGCAGGTCGCCGTCGCCGACGATCGAGCGGTTGCGCACGTAGCCGAGGCCGTTGACGCTCGGGTTGAACTCGCGCCAGCCGCGGTCGGAGGCGATGATCGTCGACCACCGCTTCGACGGGTCGGAGGCCCCGGTGCCGAGCGTGTACGAGTCGCCGTAGAAGGCGACGATGGGCCCGTCGCCGGGGGGCACGGATGCGGACGTGCCGGCCGGGCCCACGCCGGCGCACCCGACGAGGGCGGAGGTCGCGATCGCGGCGAGGGCCGCGAGCACTGCGCGTCGCGCGCCGACGGCGGAGGTCATGGGCATCCCTCGACGCTACCGCGCCCGCGCCACTAACGATCCGGCAGCATCCCGCGCACGACGAAGGCCCCACCGGAACGGCGGGGCCTTCGTGCGGATCGGGTGCGTTGCTACGCCGAGGTGCGCGCGTTGCGGCGCGTGACGGCGACGACGCCCGCGGCAGCGGCGCCGAGCGCGATGGCGCCGGCTCCGAACCACAGGGCGGGGGTCAGGTCGGCTGCACCGGTCTCGGCGAGGCCGCCGCCCGTCGCGCCACCGTCGCTCGGAACCGCGGCGATGGTGATGGTCTGCGCAGCGGTGAAGGTGTTGACGCCGTCGTTCGCAGCGACGTTGAGCGTGCAGGCGCCGGTGGCGCTCGCGGGCACGGTGGCCGTGAAGCTGATGACGCCGGTCGAGCCGACGGTCGCGCCGGTGATGGGCGTGACGGTCGTGCCGCAGGTGAGGCTCGCGGTGACGGCGGTGCCGCTTGCCAGGCCGGTCTGCACGGAGGTGAAGGTCACGGATCCGCCGGCGGCGACGGTCGTGGCGCTGACGGTGCCGCCGGTGTAGTCGACGGCGTTGGCCGCCGCGGCGCCGGTGAGAAGGAGAGCGCCCGCAAGGGCGCTTGTGGCGAGAATGCGAGTGATCATGGTGGTGAATCCTTTGTCCGGTGGTCGAGAGTGTCCCCCCAGGCACTCCGGAGAACCTCCGGGCTGGCCTGCTGGCGTGTCTCAACGGTAGCCGCTCGGTACACCATTCGCGACCGCCGTTGATGAGAATTCTGTTAATTGATGCAGAATCAGCCCCGAACTGGGGACACGAGGGGTCTACCCCTGCGGATTCGGCACGTTCCCGTTCGTGCCGGCGGGCGCGACATCCGCGCAGTCGACGGGCCCGTTCGGCGTGAGAAGCACGGTCGCGGCGGCCGGGGTGTGCTCGATGTCGACGCGTTCCGCCGTGCCGGCGGCTCCGAGGAAGAGCACCTCGAGCACCCCCGTCTGACCCGGCTGCAGGTCGACGGTCGCGGCGACAGCGGTGAGGCCGTCGTGCTCGGTGGAGGCGAACCCGGTGCTCGTGTCGTCCAGTCGCACCTCGTACGCGATCGAGCCGGCCGGGCCGTAGACCGCCACGTTGGTGCGGATGACCCCGGGCGGCACACCGAACGCCCCGCCCCCCGTGACGTAGTCGGGAAGGGATGTCGCGGCATCCGCCGGCGCCGCGTTCTCGAGCCGCACCGCGACGCGGTAGCTCGGCCGCTCGTCCTCCCGGCACACGACGGCGCCGGCGGTGATCGCCGCGTCGAGGTAGTAGTTCATCTTCGCGCCGGTCGAGTCGTTGAGGTACACCCCGAAGCGCGTGATCGTCTCCGTGCTCTCAGGAAGCCCGCCATCCAGTTCGATCTCGGCGAGCACGGTCTGCTCATGGTCGCGGTCGCTCCAGACCACGATGCGCTTGTTGCCGACGCCGTTGACGAGGGCGTCGACGAGGGCGCCGGGGTTCGCGCTCCCATCGGTGACGGCCGAGAAGATGCGCTGCGCGGCGTCGGCGAAGAACAGATCCTGCTGCCCGGGTTCGGGGATGTCGCGGTAGACGTCGCTCAGCAGCACCTGCACGGCGTTGTCGCTCGTGAGCTCGATGCCGCCGGCGAGCTCGACGGGCCCAGTGGCCTGCAGGATGCGCGCGAGCGCGCGGACATCCATGGCGATGACGCCGTCGACCGTCTCGCCGTGCCTCTCCGCCCACATGGCCTGGGCGAGCTCGGCCGAGCGCGAGAAGACCGGCGTCGCGGTGACGTTCTGGATGAACAGCCCGGTCGCCTCGCCGAAGAGGATCCGCTCGGCGTCGGTGAGCGGCAGCGGTGCGGGGGTGAACTCGCCGAGGGCGGTGGCGCTCGACTGCGCGACGATGTCGAGCGAGCCCTGGTCGGCGCGCAGGATCGACACCGCGCCGGGAATTCCTCCCCCGGCGCGCAGCTCGGCGTTGTTCATGAACATCAGCAGGTAGTCGCGCGGCTCGTCGCCGCCGAGCATGCCGGGCAGCAGCTGCGCGGCCGTGTCGAGGCCGGAGACGATCTCGCTCGTCTCGTTGACGAGGCCGACGAGCTGCCCGACCGCGTCACGGATCTGCGGAATGGTGCCCGCGGTCTCGATCGCCTTCGCCCGCTCGTTCGCCGACTCGAGTGCCGCAGCAGCCTCGGCGAGCGCCGGGCCGGCGTCGCGGATGGGCTGCAGGTCGATCGCGCCGTCTCGGGGCGTGAGGCTCGAGAGCGTGACGGAGGCGGCGAGCTCGCCGAGCGGCGGGAGGGCGTCTGCGGCGACGTCGTCGACCGTCGCGGCCGCCTCGCGAAAGGCTCGGAGGTTCTGACCGGCCCACGGCAGGAGCTCGACGGCGCGCCACACGGGGTCGCTCGTGAGCTCGCGCGCAGACCGGGTGCGCTCCTGCAGCTCGTCGAGCTCTGCGGCGATGTCACCGTCGCCGGCTGAGACCTGCGCTTTGACCGACTCGGCGATCGGCAGGGCGCCGAGCAGCTGGTCGCGCGCGGCGATGCCGCGGAAGGCGACCCACGCGGCGACCGCGATGAGCAGCACGGCCACGATCGCGACCGCGATGAGGATGGGGCGGCGGCGCGCACGGCGGCGGCGCTCGGCGCGGGTCTGCTCGCTCAGAACGCGCCCTCCGATCGCACGACGGCGCGCAGGGTGCGCCAGAGGATGACGAGGTCGCCGGTCATCGACCAGTTCTCGACGTAATAGAGGTCGAGGCGGATCGCCTGCTCCCATGACAGGTTGGACCGACCAGAAACCTGCCACAGCCCTGTGAGCCCAGGAAGCACGTTGAGGCGTCGTGCGGCGGCGGCATCGTAGAGCGCGACTTCGGCCTCTCGCTGTGGCCGTGGGCCGACCAGACTCATCTCACCGCGGAGGACGTTGAAGAGCTGGGGGAGCTCATCGAGGCTGTAGCGACGCAGTACTCGGCCGACCTTGGTGACGCGAGGGTCATCGCGGACCTTGAACAACGGAGTGTCGCCTGTTCCCTGCTCTCGCAGGAGCCGCTCCAACTCGGAATCGGCGTCGACCTTCATCGAGCGGAATTTGAACATCGGGAAGGCCTCCCCATCGCGTCCGATACGTTCCTGTCGGTACAGCACGGGGCCGGGCGACGAGAGCTTCACAACTATCGCGATAGCAGCGAGCAAGGGAGACAACGACGCGACGATTACGAGGGCACCGACGAAGTCGAATGCTTTCTTGCTGAAACGCTGAGCTCCCTCGTAGCGAGGCATCTCAATGTGCATGAGCGGCAGTCCAGCTACAGGCCGCATGTGGATGCGCGGGCCCGCGATGTCCGCGAGGTTCGGTGCGACCACAAGGTGATGCCGCCCCGGCTCGAGCGACCAGCTGAGCTCACGCATGCGGTCGGCGGGCAGCTCGTCAGTGCTTGTAACGACGACGGTGTCGGCGTCAGTGCTCTCGAGCAGCTTCTCGAGGGATTCGAGGCCCGCGCCCGTGGGCAGCGGCGGGTCCCATGGAGCGGAGCGGGTATCCGCCGCTCCCAGGAGGCACGCGCCGACGACCCGGAAGCCCGCTTCAGGCTTCGAGGCGAGCTCGGCGGCGAGGGCGGTCGCCGAGCGCGGGGTGCCGACGATGACTGCGCGCGCGGTGTAGCGGCCGTGGGCGCGCTCGGCGATGAGCCACTGGCGCCAGATCCATCGCGAGGCGAGAAGGGCGATGAGACCGAGGGGGAACCCGATGAGGATGTACCCGCGCGCGAGGTCGAGCTGGAAGAGGAAGGCGATGATCGCGACGATGCCGAAGAGACGGAAGGCGGCGTCGGCGATGCGCTTGTACTCGATCGAACCGGTGCCGACGATGCGGGGGTCGCGCGTGCCGAACATCGCGAGCACGGCCATCCACGCGGCGATGAGCACGATGGAGATCGACGTGTAATCGATCGACATGTCGCGCTGCTCCTCGCGCGTCGCGAGCTCGGCGCGCTCGAAGCCGAACCAGAGCAGCTGGGTGCCGATGACCGCCCACGCGACGGCGAGGAGGTCGGTCGCGATGAGGCGGCGAGCGTATCGTCGCGCCCACTCGTGGCCGTCGGCGGGCCGCCCGGAAGACGGAGCCGCATGCGTCCCGGTCGACGGTGCGGCGGTGTCGCGAGGTGCGGACATCAGCAGGAGGCCTTCGGTATGGCTGCGGACCGAGCGGATCGTGAGGAGAGCTATCGGGGGTTCAGCATAGACAGTGCCGTGCGCACCCGCCGTCACGCGCGCTCGGCGAGCCTCCGGAGCGCGGCCTCGATGCGGTCGATCGCGTCGATGATCTGCTCGCCGCTTCGGTCGTAGACCTCCTGGGCCTGGCGGAACGGGTCGACGACGTCGTCGTCGTCCGCGGCGGTGGGTGGCGTCGCGAGCCCGC
This sequence comes from Microcella alkalica, assembly GCF_014137945.1. Taxonomy (GTDB): domain Bacteria; phylum Actinomycetota; class Actinomycetes; order Actinomycetales; family Microbacteriaceae; genus Microcella; species Microcella alkalica. Next base: position 88,487 of record NZ_JACGWX010000004.1, on the reverse strand, counting down.
GCTCGGCCATCATCATGGGCGCGAGCGCTCGCAGCGCGTCGGGAACGGGGACGGTGCGAAGCGGCGCGAGGTCGAGGTCGCCCTCGGGCGCGGCGGCGAGGCACTCGATCAGGCGGGCGGCCTCGCGCAGGGTGACCGTGAAGCGGTTGGCACGGGGCAGGAGGCGCACGATCTCGCCGCGGTGCTCGCGCGTGAGGGCGATCACCAGATCGGCCTGCTCGATCATGCTGGCGTCGATGAGGCGGGGGGCGTGCAGGGGGCCGGGCTCGGCGCCGAGGAGACGCGCGAGCTCCTGCGCCTGCTCGGGCATCTGCTGACCGACGAGCGCGAAGGTGCCGGCGCTCGAGAACCGGGCGAACCTTTCGCCGAATCGAGCGCGCAGCACCTGCTCGGCGACGGGCGACCGGCAGACGTTGCCCGTGCAGACGACGAGCACTTCGAAGCGGTCGCCTGCGGCCATCAGCGTCTCGCGGCCTTCTTGCGACGCTTCGTCTCAGCCGACGCGCTTCCTGCCTCGGCGGTGTACCCGTAGCCGCCGTACCCGTAACGACCGTAGCCGTAGGCGTCGGGGCCCTTGGTGGGCAGCATGGTGATGATGACGCCCGAGACCTTCGCGCCGACGTTCTCGAGCGCGGCGATCGCGCCCTGCAGCTCACCGCGGTCGGTCTTCCCGGCGGCGGCGACGACGAGGGCGCCCTTGGTCATCTTGCTCACGAGTGCGGCGTCGGTGACGGGCAGCAGCGGCGGCATGTCGATGATGACGACGTCGAACTCCTGCTCGAGCGCGTGCACGAGGCTCTGCATGGCGCGCGAGCCGAGCAGCTCGCTCGGGTTCGGCGGCACCGAGCCCGCGGGCAGCACGGTGAGACCGCGACGGCCCCACGGCTGGAGGGCGTCGGCGAGCGAGACGCGCTGGATCAGCACGTCGGTGAGACCGACCGCACCCTCGAGCCCCATGTACTCGGCGAGCTTGGGGCGTCGCAGGTCGCCGTCGATGATGACGACGCGCGCGCCCGAGTCGGCGAGCGCGATCGCGAGGTTCGCCGACGTCGTCGATTTGCCCTCGGCGGGCACGGAGCTCGTGACGACGAAGCTGCGGGCGCCGGGCTCGATGTCGAGGAACTGCAGGTTGGTGCGCAGCGTGCGAAAGGCTTCGGCGCGCGGGCTGTGCGGGTCATCGTGCACGATGAGCGGTCGCTTGACGGCGCTCGGGTCGTACGCGATGCCGCCGATGATGGGCGCGGTCGTGAGCGCCTCGACGTCGCGCTGGCCACGGATTCGCGTGTCGAGCACCTCGAGCAGCACCGCGAGACCCACGCCGACGGCGAGTCCGATGAGCAGACCAAGCGCGAGGTTGAGGTTCGTGTTGGGAGAGATGGGCTCCTGCGGCACGGAGGCGTCGCGCAGCACGCTCACCGACACCTGGCCGGAGGTGATGTCGTCGATGACGGCGCGGAAGCTCGTCGTGGTCGCGTTGGCGATCTCGGCGGCCTCCGTCGGCGACTCGCGCACGACCGAGATCTCGATGTTCACGGTGTTGAGCGGGGCCTCCGCGGTGACGCTCTCGCCGAGCTCCTCGGCGGTCTCGTCGATGCCGAGACTCGCGACGACGTCCTCCAGCACGCGCGGGGTGTTGACCGCTTCGGCGTAGGAGCGCACCTGGTTCTGGGCGAAGCTGCCGCCCTGTGCCAGGTCGCCGGCCGTTCCCGTGCTCGGCACGAAGACGAACACCTGCGTCGTCGCGCGAAACTGCGGTGTCGTCAGCAGCGTCGCGGTCGCGGCGGCGGCGATGCCCACGAGCGTGAGAACGAGAATGACGAGCCAGCGCTTGCGCAGGATGCGCAGGTAGTCGGCGAGTTCCACGTCGTTGAGCCTCCAGGGCGATCGGAAAGGGCGGGGCCGAATCGAAGTGACCTACCTCGCCGGCCGAGTCTATGGCAGTGTGCGACTCCGAGGCCGAAGCCGACGGGCGCAAAATCTTCGCCGCTGCTCCCGGTAGCGATGCAAATTTCCGTCCTGGCCTGCTCGCGGGCTCATTGGACGAGCTCGAGTGCGCGGGCGAACTGCCTCGCGAAGGCCACTGGTGTGTGGCGAAGGATTTCAGGCGACTTGATGGGGGCTTCTGAAGCCGCGAGTGACTCGCGCATAGCACGCGCCAGCCCCGCGCTATGCGGGTCGGCGACAAGCACGCCTCTCATGCCCACAACAGAGGGCGCGACGCCCGCGGCGCTTGACACTATGGCGGAAAGCCCCGCGGCGAGCCCCTCGTTGACAACGAGCCCCCAGACCTCTTCGGTCGATGGCAAGACCAGAGTCCTAGACCGCGCGAACAGTCTCGGCAGTTCTCTGTTCTCCACTGGCGGATGGAAGAAGACCCTGTGCTCCAAGCCCCAGGCCAACACGCGCTCTTCGAGGACCGTGCGGTGAGCTCCGGAACCGACGAGGAGTAGGCGCGCTTCTGGCACTTCTCTCAGTGCATCGAGAAGCGACTCGAGGTTCTTCCGCTCAATGAATTGGCCCACATAAATGAAGTCAAAATCCACGGTGTTGCTCGCCGATCCGCCACGGAGCCGTCGTTCTTGATTTGTCTGAGAGTGAAAGAATTCGACGTCGACTGCGTTGAACCCCTCAACAATGCGACTTCGGCTCACACCCATCGAGACCAGCGCGTCCGTCGCCGCCTCACCCGGGACAACGACAGCGTCAAGCGATCGGAAGTACGCCGAACGAACTGCCGCGATGGGACCCCGACGGTGACGGTGTGTAGCTCTCGTTGATTCGTAGAACCCCACGGTTCGACTTCCTGTCGACCTAGCGCGGCCCAGCACTTGCCAGTAGGCGGGCTGATCCCAGCCAGCGAGAACGACTCGGGCTGGCATCCGCCGAGGCAACCCTTTGAAGCTGCGTAGCACGTACCTTGCGTTCTCCCCGCGCGCCACCCTGACCGTATCGAGATCGACAACACGGTATGCCTCAGACGAAGTGGTGACCCAGTCGTCGCCACGACGCCCTTCGCGGATGGTGTGCGAGGGCGGCTCAACGAGGCCGACCGTCAAGTCGCAGTACTGGGCGAGGCTCGCCCAAACCGGTTTCCGGTATGGGCTGGCAACGTTCGTCAGCCACAGGACTGCGGGCTTCGGCAGGTCAACCGCCCCTTCGCTCGGGGATGTCAAGGCCGACTCACAACCGGGAGGCGACGAGCTCGGCGAGCTGCACGGCGTTGAGCGCCGCGCCCTTGCGCAGGTTGTCGTTGCTGATGAACAGCGCGAGCCCTCGTCCTCCGGGCACGCCCTCATCGGTGCGGATGCGCCCCACGAGGCTCGGGTCGGCTCCGGCCGCGTCGAGCGGGGTCGGCACGTCCATCAGCTGGACGCCGGGTGCGACGGCGAGCAGCTCGCGTGCGCGCTCGGGGCTGATCGGGCGCTCGAACTCGGCGTTGATCGCGAGCGAGTGGCCGGTGAAGACGGGGACGCGCACGCAGATGCCGCTCACGAGGAGGTCAGGTAGCTCGAGGATCTTCCGGCTCTCGTTGCGCAGCTTCTTCTCCTCGTCCGTCTCGCCGAGGCCGTCGTCGACGAAGCTGCCGGCCTGCGGGATGACGTTGAAGGCGATGCTCTTCGGGAACTTCTGCGCCGCCGGATACTCGACGGCCGAGCCGTCACGCACCAGTCCCATCGCATCCTGACTCACGACAGCGGTCGCCTGCTCGAGCAGCTCCTCGCCGCCGGCGAGGCCCGCGCCCGAGACCGCCTGATAGGTGCTGACGATCAGCCGCTGAAGTCCGGCTTCGGCGTCGAGCACCTTGAGCACGGGCATCGCGGCCATGGTCGTGCAGTTGGGGTTGGCGATGATGCCGAGCTCGGCCTCGTCGATGGCGTGCGGGTTGACCTCGCTCACGACGAGCGGCACCTGCGGGTTCATCCGCCAGCCGGAGGAGTTGTCGATGACGGTGACCCCGGCCGCCGCGAAGCGGGGCGCCTGGGCCTTGCTCGTTGTGGCGCCGGCGGAGAAGATCGCGATGTCGAGGCCCGCGGGGTCGGCCGTCTCGGCGTCCTCGACCACGACATCCCGATCACCGAACGGGATGACGGTGCCGGCGCTGCGGGCGCTCGCGAAGAAGCGGACGTCGGCGATGGGGTACTCGCGCTCGAGGAGGAGCTGGCGCACGACGGCGCCGACCTGGCCGGTGGCGCCGACGACGCCGATGCGGATGCCCGTGGCGCTCATGACTATCGCCCTGTTCCCGCGTAGACGGTCGCCTCGGTGTCGCCGTCGAGCCCGAACGCGGTGTGCACGATCTGCACGGCGTGGTTGAGGATGTCGGCGCGCGTGATGACAGAGATGCGGATCTCGGAGGTGGAGATCATCTCGATGTTGATGCCGGCGTGCTTGAGGGCGGTGAAGAGCTGTGCGCTCACGCCGGCGTTCGTGCGCATGCCGCCGCCGACGACCGAGAGCTTGCCGATCTGGTCGTCGTGCTGCAGCGACTCGAACCCGACGTCGGCCTGCTCGGCGCGGAGAGCGGTGAGCACCTTCTCGGCGTCGGACTTCGGGAGGGTGAAGGAGATGTCGGTGCGGCTCGTGGCGGCGGCGCTGACGTTCTGGACGATCATGTCGATGTTGGCGCCGGTCTTGGCGACGATCGTGAAGATGTCGGCGGCCTTGCCCGGGGTGTCGGGGACGCCCGCGACGGTGATCTTCGCCTCGCTGAGATCGCCTGCGACGCCGGTGATGATCGGTTCTTCCACTTCTTCTCCCTCGGTGCGGCTGATGACCCACGTGCCCTCGTCATGCGTGAACGACGAGCGGACGTGCAACGTGACGCCGTGGCGGCGAGCGAACTCGACGGCGCGAATGTACAGAACCTTCGAGCCGCTCGCGGCGAGCTCGAGCATCTCCTCCGCCGTGACTCGGTCGAGCTTGCGCGCCTTCTTGACGACGCGCGGGTCGGCGGTGAACACGCCGTCGACGTCGGTGTAGATCTCGCAGACGTCAGCGCCGAGCGCAGCGGCGAGGGCGACGGCGGTGGTGTCGGAGCCGCCACGGCCGAGCGTCGTGATGTCACGGCTGTCGCGATTGAAGCCCTGGAAGCCCGCGACGATCGCGATCGCGCCCTGGTCGAGCGCCTCGCGGACGCGGACGGGGGTGACATCGACGATTCGAGCGGACCCGTGCTGGGCATCCGTGATCATGCCCGCCTGGCTGCCGGTGAAGGAGAGGGCTTCGACGCCCATACTCTTGATCGCCATGGCAAGGAGCGCCATGGAGATGCGCTCGCCCGTGGTGAGGAGCATGTCGAGCTCTCGCGGATCGGGCAGGGGGCTGACCTCGTGGGCGAGGTCAAGCAGCTCGTCGGTGGTGTCGCCCATCGCGCTCACGGCGACGACGACGTCGTTGCCCGCCTTGCGGGTGGCGACGATGCGCTTGGCGACGCGCTTGATGCTCTCGGCGTCGGAGACGGAGGAACCGCCGAACTTCTGCACGATGAGGCTCACGGCGGAACTCCTGTGGCTGTGGGGGCTGGGTGCGCGTCCGCTTTTTGTGTCCGGTGCCGACTAGTACCCCTAGCACTCGTCATCCGCCGAGCGGCTGCAGTCGAACCGGGTATTCTACAACGGCTCTACTACCTACTCTAGCTCGGGTGGCAGCCACAAGATGCACCATGCCCGGGCCCTTCTTATCGCGCGAAGGTCGCGCAATAACTGGATGAAGAAGCGTCTCGAGACATAGGCCGATGTACGGTGATGGATCGGCAGACACCTCAGGGGAGCACAACAGCACGGCAACTCGATCACATACCGAAGGGCGTGCACTGATGAAGCTCGCGTTCTCCGCTGGGCTGGCCCGGCGTCGATCAATCTTCGTCACCGCCATGGCGCTCGCCTGGGCTTCTTTTTCGGCACTACTTCTGTCAGTGGACCCTGCGCTCGCTCTGGCATCCGCGGCGGCACCAATAGGCATGTTCGTCATCATTCGGTACTCGCTAGCGAGACTCATGGCCAGCGTCGTCGGGGGCATGCTAGTTCTTGGTTCCTCCACTGACCTCAGTTCTGGAAAACTGATATACGCAGGGTTGCTGAGCGTATCGGTGTCGGTTGCCGCTGTCAGGCTCTTTCGCGACCCGCCTGACTATCTTCACTATTTTCGACCTGCACTTCCATGGGGCACACTGCTCGTTGCGGTAGTAATAATAGGCTTTCTCGCATCACCCATGAATGCAGACTTTACGACCTTCGCACGACAATCGATCTTCTATCTGATGTTAGTCGTCGGCCCGATCATTGCTTTAGACACTGGCCGCGATATCACCCCACGCCTGGCGTACGCGCTGGTGGGGGTTATTGGCACGGTCGCCGCCGTAGGGTTCGCCATCGATTGGCTCAGCCGACGAGGCGTGACGGCATTGAGCGCAGATCGGATTGTTGTATCAAGCTTGCTGCTACCCGCACTAGCCTTCGCGCTTGCTGTGATTCTCGTTTCTCATTCGACCGCGTGGAGCCGGGTCGCCTGGCTGACTCCGACCGTAATAATACCTCTGTCAATGCTCATCACGGGAACCAGAACCAACCTTGTGATCTTTGGCGCACTTCTAGCCGTGGTCGGAAGAAAGTCCTCGTCTCGTGTGGGTACCGGCCGTCTAGCTGTGACTGTGCTGGTCGCAGGCGGCCTGTTCTTGGCTGCATTCCCGGCGATTGCGTCAGTGGCGCTTAACAGTCCAGAATTCATCGAAGGCCGGTTGCGGTCAGCGATTTCCGTTCTCGCAGGCCAGGGACAAGCAGATCAGTCCTTCGTCATGCGGGCGGAACAGTATTCCCAGGGGGTAGCGCTGTTTAGTCTCAGCCCGGTTCTCGGTCTTGGTTTGGGGTATTTTGTTCCCATAATTTTAGACTCGCCACTCATGACACTGGTGCGACTTGGTTGGCTTGGAACGTTAGTTCTTCTCGCGTACTTTGTTGCTCTGTGCCGGGCTGTTTGGATCAGCGCAAGATCCGTCACGCCATCGCCGGCGCACACCGCATGGTGGGGCCTAGTGGTCGTGGGCCTGTTGAGTTTGCCTTTCGGAACTCCTTTTGAAGATCGTGGTTTAGGTTTTGCCGTGATACTCGCTTTAACCGGAGTGGCATCCTGTCTCAATGCCGCTCAAGCTAGCGCCAAAGCGCCGCAGATGTTCGGAGCGACGAGTCGAAACAAGCCATAACAGGATCCTCTTCGAGCGCTGGCTAGCGTCTCTCGGCGATGAGTTCCGCTTGTCCCAGGTAAGCTTTATCACCTCGGTTGTAATGTAGTGATCACTACCTAATTAGTGGATCGCCCGACAATGCGATCCGCGCGAGAGCGTAGCTGCAGAACAGGTTCTCACCGATGAACAGTGCGGCGGCCTTCAAAAGCTCTGCCCAACGTGACCTCGTCGGCGTACTCAAGGTCGCCACCCACGGGGAGGCCGCTCGCGAGCCGCGAGACGGTGAGGTTCGGCTGCACGAGCAGGCGAGTGAGGTAGGTCGCCGTCGCCTCGCCCTCGAGGTTCGGGTCAGTGGCGATGATGACCTCGGTCACGGTGCTGTCGCTCAGGCGCCCAAGCAGCTGCGAGATGCGGAGGTCGTCGGGGCCGATGCCGTCGATGGGGCTGATGGCGCCGCCGAGCACGTGATAGAGCCCGCGGAACTCGCGAGTCCGTTCGATCGCGACGACGTCCTTCGCCTCCTCCACGACGCAGATCGTGGTCGGGCTGCGCCGAGGGTCGCGGCAGATTCCGCACGTCTCCTGCTCGGCGACGTTGCCGCAGATCTGGCAGAAGCGGACCTTCTCGCGGAGGTCGGTGAGCAGCTGGGCGAGCCGACTGACGTCGAAGCTCTCGGTCTGGAGAATGTGGAAGGCGATGCGCTGCGCCGATTTCGGCCCGATTCCGGGTAGTCGACCGAACTCGTCGATGAGGTCTTGGATGATGCCGTCGTACACGGGCTAGTCGTCCTCTCGCGGAGACGGTGTGAGACTCACGGCCGATTCGATGACCTCTTCGCCGATGAAGCGTGCGCCGAGGACCTCGCGCACGACGGACTCGCCGTAGCGCTGGCGCCCGGCCGCTTCGGCAGGGTGGATTGGCGGCCGAGGCGGCGAGGGCAGGTCGTCGGTCTGTTCGTCGTCGGGCGCAGGAGCGTCGGCGTCGCTGAGCGCGGGGGGCTCATCGTCGCCCGGCGAGTGTGAGACCGGTGACGGAGCGGATGCACCGGGAATGGCGACGACGTTCCACCCGGTCACGGGAGGCGCCGCAGCGGCGGTGCTCGCGAGCGCGGCGACGGAGTTATCCGGTTCGGAGCGGGGAGCCGGGTCGGGGTCGGCGGGCGGTGAGCTTTCGCTCGGCGCTGGCACCGATGCGGCGGACGGCGTCGGCCGCGGAGCCCCACCGAGGCGCACTTTGAACTTCACGCGAACGCCGAGGTGATGCTGGATGGCGTTGCGGACGTGCTCGCTCACGCTGTCGGCGGGGCTCGTGCGCTCCTTGAAGCGGTTCGCGTCGCTCTCGGAGGTGAAGGCGAGCGTGAGCACGTCGCCGTCGTCAAGCTCAACGGGCTCGGCGAGATAGACGACCGTCCAGGCGCTCATCTTCTCGGACTGGATCCGCTCGAGGATCGCGGGCCACTTCTCGCGAAGCCCGTCGAGGGTGAGCGGGCCGGCGACAGCGGGCAGGTCGACCGGACTCTGTTCCGGGGCGGGCTCGGAGGTGGGTGCCGGGGCGGGCGCCGGGGTCGGCGCGGCAGGAGCTCCAGGAGCAGCGGCGGGCGCCGTCGTCCGGGTGACCGGCGCCGCTCCGCTCGGCGACGCGGTGACGAGCACGCGCGCCATCATCAGCTCGAGATGGAGACGGGGGGATGTCGCTCCCGTCATCTCCGTGAGGGCGCGATTGACGACATCCGCCGCCTTGGACAGATCGGCCGGCGCGAAGAGCGCAGCGTGCTCGTGCATGCGGGCGAGGTCGTCAGCGGGGATGCCCCGCAGCACGTCACCTGCGTTGCCGGCAGTGGCTTGCACGACGATGAGGTCGCGGAGTCGCTCGAGGAGGTCGTCGACGAAGCGCCGAGGGTCCTGCCCCGTCTGAATAACGCGGTCGATGGCGTGGAACGCCGCGTTCGCATCGCGAGCGGCGATCGCTGAGACGACCTCGTCGAGTAGCGAGCCGTGCGTGTAGCCGAGGAGGGCGACGGCGCGCTCGTAGGTGACGGTGTCCGCATCGCTGCCGGCGATGAGCTGGTCGAGGAGGGAGAGCGTGTCGCGGACCGACCCGCCGCCGGCGCGGACCACGAGGGGAAGGACGCCCGGCGCGATCGTCACGCCCTCGCTCCCGGCGAGCTCGGCGACGTAGTCGAGCAGCTGCGCTGGCGGCACGAGTCGGAAGGGGTAGTGGTGGGTGCGCGACCGGATCGTGCCGATGACCTTCTCGGGCTCGGTCGTCGCGAAGATGAATTTGATGTGCTCCGGCGGCTCCTCGACGATCTTGAGCAGCGCGTTGAAGCCGCCCGAGGTGACCATGTGGGCCTCGTCGATGATGAAGATCTTGTAGCGGTCGCGAGCCGGCGCGAAGACCGCACGCTCGCGCAGGTCGCGGGCGTCATCGACGCCACCGTGGCTCGCGGCGTCGATCTCGACGACATCGAGCGAGCCGCCGCCCGCGCGCGACAGCTCGACGCAGCTCGGGCACACGCCGCACGGGGTGTCGGTCGGGCCCTCGGCGCAGTTCAGGCAGCGAGCGAGGATGCGGGCCGACGTGGTCTTGCCGCAGCCGCGCGGGCCGCTGAAGAGATAGGCGTGGTTCACCCGGTCGCTGCGGAGGGCGGCGCGCAGCGGATCGGTCACGTGCGACTGGCCGATGAGCTCGGCGAAGTTCTCGGGCCGGTAGCGGCGGTAGAGGGCGGTGGCCACCCCGTCAGCGTAGTGGTGAGCACTGACAGACAGAGCGGCTCAGTGCGAGGAGGAGTCTTTCGCGACAGCGTGACGCACGGAGCCGGCACGGGCCCCTCAATTTACGGCGAAGTTGGGGGACCCAAGAGACGACTCACAAAATGCTCCACGCCTCCCACAGGAGGCGTGAACGGCCTCGGTTCGTCCCTCGCCTCTGCGACGGCCATCCGCAACCCGCAAACGGTCAATTCGGCCCAGAACGCTTGGGGCCCGAGTGCGATGGCTTCACGCCTCAGCGTCGGCGCCCCGGCGAGCACCACGACTTTGCCAGCGACGGCCGCACGTGCAACCACTCCGCTAGGACCATCGTTGCTATGCGCCGCCACGACACAGTCAACGCTGCTGAGGAGCGAATCAAACATGTCGGACGCCAAGGGTCCGCGGTGAACGTATACGCGGCCCTCAGACATGAGGGTCTCAAGCCAAGGTCGAGCAAGTTTCTCCGCCTCGTCAGAGACAGTTCCGGCCAGGACTAGCCCCACGCCGGGTAGTGGGGTGATCGCCTCAGCAATGAGGTGGAGGTTCTTACGAGGACTCACATAGCCGAAGACACCCACCCAGTAGTCGACGGAATGGGAAGCGAGCTCCTCAACGAAACGGTCGACTAGCGCAGGCACGGCCTGCAGAGCTACCGGGTCCCGGACCCAACTCTCGCCCGGATCTGGCACCGGGGAATGCGGGCTCGTCAGCGCGAGAATGGAGACATTGTTTCGACGTCCCGCGATCCGCCGTAATGATCGCTTCACGCAGTGAACAACACGCATGGCCACGGGCGAACGCCGAGGTTGCGCCTCCGGGCGCAGGACGAGAACTACAAGCTCACCGCTTGCCCGCCAGCCGACAGCGGCGAGCCGCAAAAGAAGGCGGTCACCGTCCGGCACGATCACCCGAGATGCGCGCAATTGCTTGCTTACATTCGCGATGCCGCGCAGGGAGAAGTCATCGGCCAGTGCCACGTGGAATTGTTGGGGGGAACCGTCGATATGAATGGACCATTCGGGTGAGCCGACAGCGCTTCTCGAGGTGAGCACAGTCGCTGATGTCCCGCGGGTGGCAAGCTCGGCAAGAAGGAGGCGCACGTACCCGAGACGATGCCCGTCCCCGTTCGGTTCTACGATCAGCACTCTAGCCGACGGGATCACTTGCCGTCTCCAGTTCACACGCGACAACTCTCCTGAAAGCCGCTACGACGTCTGCCCCTGAACCCGGGGGATGGCGCAGCCGCCAACCGCAATGTTAACACTCGATAGCTGACAGCCAGACGATCGACGGTTCGTAGAAGCGCCTGGACGACATTCCGGCCCAGGTACCGCGCACATAAACTAGCGTGATGGTTCGCCCGATGCGCCTGTTGATTCTAGCCAGCAACTTTTGGCCAGAAGCGACAGGTACCGCCCCCTACACAACCGGCCTGGCCGCCGGGCTACGTGCGCGAGGCCACGGCGTGGAGGTGTTGACAACTCATCCCCACTACCCTGCATGGCGCGTGCAACCCGGGTACGGTCAGTGGACTCGCCGTGAGTTGATCACCGGAGTGCGCGTCACGAGGCAACGGCATTACGTCCCCCGGGATCCGTCTCATGTGAGACGAGCGATCTCCGAGATCAGCCTAGGTTTGAGGCAGAACTTCGGAGCGTGGCGGGCGCACGACATCACCCTGACCGTCTCCCCCGCTCTCCTCACCTCGGCACTCGCGCGACTCCGCACATTGCTCATGCGCGACCAACGCCCATTCGTCATCTGGGTTCAAGACCTCTATTCCGCGGGAATGGCAGAGACAGGCCGTGGCTCAGGTGCCGGCGCGCGACTGGTGGGATCGGTCGAGAGGTGGGTGCTACGAAGATCCGACGTGGTCGTCGTCATCCATGACCGATTCGCGCGTCGAATCATTGAAAACATGGGCGTCGATGCCGAACGCGTGAGAGTGGTCCGCAATTGGTCGCATATTCAGGACGATGAGGACGAGACCGTGGACGTCCTCCACACGCGCGCACGCCTCGGATGGTCTCCGGATGAGACGATCGTGTTGCACGCGGGGAACATGGGAGTCAAGCAAGGACTGCACCTGGCGCTGGACGCAGCGCGGCTGGCGGAAGCTCAGTCTCCCGAAGTGCGATTCGTATTCCTTGGAAACGGTTCGCAACGGCGCGCACTCATGGAGCAGTCAAGTGGCCTCACCAGCGTCTCATTCCTGGAGACCCTACCTGAGGCCGAGTTCACCGCTGCTCTCCGCGCCGCAGACGTCCTCCTAGTACATGAGCTACCAGGGGTCAGCGAGATGTCCGTCCCGAGCAAATTGACTTCATACTTTCATGCGGGACGCCCGGTCGTCGCTGCAACGGATCCGGACGGGATCACTGCGGACGAAATAAGAGCTGCTGAGGGTGGTGAAATCGTCGAATCTGGAGATGCGCAGGGCCTCTTGCGTGCCATCGTGAGAGTCGGCACCGACAAGCGCTACGGAGACGCGCTTGGCGAGCGGGGGCAGTCCTTCCGGCGGAAGGTACTAGGCGAAGCTAATGCCATCGACACGTTCGAGAAGATCCTTGACAGCGCCAAGCGCGGGCGATAGCCGAGCCGCCACAGCACTCAGCCCGGCACACGATTTCATCTTTGCGCCGAACCGCTCGGTCATGTCAAAAATTTGAGGCGCGCCCGCAACCGCAGGGCACCCCGGTTCTCCTACCGCACACGGGAACTGCTGGAAGCACTCGCGAAGCGAGTCGGATACGTCTGCAATGTCGAGCCCGGGGTGCCGAAATTCTCTTTCTGGCCGGTGGGATGACCATGGCGTCGTGAACACGGTGAGCTGGATAACGACGGCACGACGGAGTGCAAAGTCATCGCCTACCCTCCTAGCGCACGTTCGTAAATGCCTTCAAGTCGCGTCGTGACCGCCCCGACCGAATACTTTTCCTCCACCAATCGCCTTGCATTTGCGCCCATTCTTACGCGCATGCTCTCTGAAGACAGAAGCGTTCGTATCGCTTCGGTCAGCGCCGATTGCTCGGGGCCCACGACTATGCCAGCCGCGTATTTTTCAATGTCCGGGGCGAGGCCGCAAGTGGTGGTCACGATCGCCGGCTTCCCGAGTGCCATGGCCTCGAGGGCCGACATGCTTAAGGCCTCGCCCACGGTCGGAAGCACGTACACGGAACACCTGGAGAGGTGTGCAGATACATCTCCCGGAGGGATCGCTCCGTAAACGCGTACCGAGGGCGGCGAACCAGCCGCATTGAGAATCCTATGAACACTTTGGGCCGCCCCTTCGTCCGGCCCCGCAATGGAAAACACGGCATCGGGGAACTCATTCTGCAGTTCCACTGCAGAACGCGCAAAGAACTCGGGTCGCTTGCGCTTGTGCAGCCTTGCGAGAAATGCGACCTCGACGGTTCGGGGCGGCGCCGACAACGATGGGAGCACGGGGATCGGCACTCCGTTGAGCAACCGTTCCGTGCGCAGGGCCTGCCCGCCCACTGCCCTGGAGGCGTCCTCTTCCTCTTTCGTGAGGCACAATAGCTGACGCGCCCCGCGCAATACTCGTTTAGTTGCCAGCGCGTCGACCACACGCGCGGAGATCTTTGGAGAGGGGACGATCATCCCGTGCGCCTGAATCACCATCGGAATGTTCAATTTCTGTAGAAGTACCGCTGCGGGCAACACGGTGAGATCTCGAGCAAGATGGATGTGCGCAACATCAAAATTGCGGCTATTCCGACGAAGCCAGGGTAGCATTAGAGGGGCGCCGATGCCGGCAAACCCCACGCCTGGAACGGCGATCCGTGATGGGAAAAGACGATAGTCGAGGTTCTCAATGGATTTCGGTTCCGAACTCCCGCTCCCCTCGAAGCTACGCTTACCGCCAACCACAGTGACGTCGTGATTTCGATTTGCGAGTTCGCTGCTCAGATTCGTCGCCACACGAACCGGACCACCGTATGCCCCATCCGGGCTGAATAGGGTTACGACGTGAAGTATGCGCACGGTTACTTTGCCTCAAGGAAGCGCGGACCTTCGGCCCCGCCAGGGCCGAAGACAGTGTTAGCGGGGACGACGCCCTGAACCACTGTCATGGGCTTGATCACTGCCGAGGTTCCGATATCTGTTCCACCGAGCACCACGCATCGGCTAGTGATCCAGGCCCCCGGACCAATCACGATAGGCCGAGTGACGAGAGCCATATCGATTCGATGAGCATGACTCCCCGTGGTGAGAAACGTCTCCTGCGAGATGACAACATCATGGCCCACCTCGATCAGGTCCTGATTGTGAAACCAGACTCCCTCGCCGATCCAACTCCGATCACCGATGGAAAGTTTCCATGGAAAGCGCACGCGGGTCCGAGGCCTGAATACCACGGACTGCCCGATCGACGCTCCGAACAGCCGCAATACGGTGATCCGAAGTCGAGAACTCGCCTGCCATGGGTTAGTGACGAAGAGGAGTTCCGCGATCGCCCACACGTACACGACAAGTTTGGGGCGGTCCCACGCCTGACGCTCGCCGGGGGCTTTCGCGAGATCGATGACGCGGACTCCAGGCATGCGTGAGCTCCTCGGTCGACGGTCCGTCTGGTCGGACCCCACACTACCCCGAGGCCGCGTCAGTCGGCCGACTACGCAACGTTGGACGCACGATCTAGAGTTGTTCTTGGCTACTTCGGTCGCCTTACGTGAGACTTCATCATACTGAACCTGCATTGGACCTTCTTTGACCAAGCGCGCACTCATCACCGGCATCACCGGCCAGGACGGCTCCTACCTCGCAGAGTTGCTGCTCGCCAAGGGATACGAAGTCCACGGGCTCATCCGACGAGCATCCACCTTCAATACCGCGCGCATCGATCACCTCTACGTCGACCCCCACGATCCGAGCGCGAAGCTCTTTCTGCACTACGGCGATTTGAGCGATGGGGCACGTCTGGTCACCCTGCTCGCTGAGGTCAATCCCGACGAGGTTTACAACCTCGCGGCGCAATCGCATGTGCGGGTCTCCTTCGACGAGCCGGAGCACACGGCCGACACGACGGGCACCGGCACGATCCGCATGCTCGAGGCTGTGCGACTCTCGGGCATCAAGACGCGGTTCTACCAGGCGTCGTCCTCCGAGCTGTACGGCGCGACTCCACCCCCGCAGGATGAGCAGACGCCGTTCTACCCGCGCTCCCCGTATGCCGCCGCGAAGCTCTACAGCTACTGGATCACGAAGAACTACCGCGAGGCGTACGGGATGTTCGCGGTCAACGGCATTCTCTTCAATCACGAGTCGCCTCGTCGCGGCGAGACGTTCGTCACCCGAAAGATCACGCGCGCGGTCGCCGCCATCAAGTCCGGGCAGCAGGAACACCTTTACATGGGCAACCTCGATGCCGTGCGCGATTGGGGCTACGCGGCCGAGTACGTCGAGGGCATGTGGCGTATGTTGCAGGTCGACGAGCCGGACGACTTCGTTCTCGCCACCGGGCTCGGCATCACGGTGCGCGAGTTCCTCGAGATCTCCTTCCAGCGCGCCGGGCTCGACTGGGAGAAGCACGTTCGCTTCGACGAGCGCTACCTGCGGCCCACCGAGGTCGACGCCCTCGTCGGCGACCCGAGCAAGGCAGAGCGCAAGCTCGGATGGAAGGCGACCGTTGACGGCCGCCAGCTCGCAACCCTCATGGTCGACGCCGACATCGAAGCACTCGAGCACGCTGGCCGCCCGTGGATCGACCGCGTCTCGCTCCCCTCATGGGGCACGCAGTGACCTCGAGCGACGGTGTCGAGTACACCCCGACCGCACTCGACCGCGATGCCGTCGTGTACGTCGCCGGCCATCGCGGGCTCGTCGGCTCGGCCATCTCACGGAAGCTCAAGCAGGAGGGCTTCACGCGGGTCGTCGGGAAGACCTCGACCGAACTTGACCTGAAGAACCGCGACGACGTATTCGCCTACGTCGGCGAGATCACGCCGCGCTACCTCGTGCTCGCCGCGGCGAAGGTCGGCGGCATTCTCGCCAACAGCACGTATCCCGTCGACTTCCTCAGCGACAACATCCGCATCCAGTCCAATGTGCTCGACGCGGCGCTCGCGAATGACGTCGAACGCGTGATGTTCCTCGGCTCGTCGTGCATCTACCCGAAGTTCGCCGAGCAGCCCATCCGCGAGGACTCGCTTCTCACAGGCCACCTGGAGCCCACCAACGACGCCTACGCGATCGCGAAGATCGCCGGCATCATGCACACCCAGGCCGTGCGGCGGCAGTACGGGTTGCCGTGGATCTCGGCAATGCCGACCAACCTCTACGGGCCCAACGACAACTTCACGCCCACGGGCTCTCACGTGCTGCCGGCGCTCATACGCCGCTACGACGAAGCCGCGCTCGACGGCAGCGCCTCGGTGACGAACTGGGGCACGGGCTCGCCGCGCCGCGAGTTTCTGCACGCCGACGACATGGCCGATGCCGTACTGCACCTCATGGAGCACTACGACGGCCCCGAGCAGGTCAACGTCGGCACGGGCAAGGACTCGACCATCCGCGAGATCGCGGAGACGATCGCCGAGGTCATCGGTTTCGAGGGCGAGACCGAGTGGGACACCACGAAGCCCGACGGCACGCCTCAAAAGCTCCTCGACGTCAGCAAGCTCGCCGAGGCGGGCTGGACGGCGAAGATCGGACTGCGCGAGGGCGTAACCCGGACGGTCGACTGGTATCGATTGAGGCGTGCGGCCCTTCGGGGCCTGTAGCGCACTAATTAGACCTGTTTGCGTGAGGCTAAACGAGCGAGCACCTTCTCCAGCGGCGCCAGAAGGGAGTCTCTGACGGGTGTCTGCCTATAAATTTCTCCGGTCGATCCCGACTTGCCCTCAAATACCGGTCGACGTGGGAACCGACTGATCAAGATATCACCTATCGCGGCCGCGTGCGCAACTTCGGCAGCTAAAACAACCTCTGCAATCATGGACTTCTCGTCATTCATCTTGGAGGAGATATCCGCGAGAAGAGTTCTCCAGAGAAGCGAACTGGCTCCAAAAAACCGGGAGTCCGCGAAGGTGCGATCGAGAGTCATTCGGATTCGGATCTCTTCTTGAGCCAGCGGCGTGATGCACTCCATCGCATTTCGAACAAAAAGCCGCCCAGTCACCTTGTAAAGCGTGGTGTCCCCGTCGGGCGCGCTAGCGCTACCCATGTACTTTTCGATGGCGTGAAACTCGGCTGCGCCCTTGCCACGTCTCTCGGCTTCCCGGTCCACCTCGCACGATATGACTTCGATCCGGCTCCGTAACGGTTGCGGCACGAGCGAGAGCAACCCCAAGCCGGCGGACCCAGTGGTTTCTACCACATGAATCTCTGCCGCAGAGACTTCAAGAAGGCTACTCCACCGAAGTAGCGACTGACGATACTGCCCAAGACGTTCTTGCGGGTCGGACACCGCGAGGGGTCCGGCGGCGCGAGGCCGAACCGCTGCCGTGAGCAAAACAATCGTGTTCTTCCGTGACAATTGTTGCATCATAGCGTCCCGCCCCCCGCCCACTTTCGGAATCCTTCTGCCCTTGACGTAATTGTCAAAAGGCCCACAAGTATACAAACCTGAGCAATGATTGGGGCGAGGCCAAGCCAAGCCTCTGCAATTTCCAAAGCGGCAACGAGGAGAATTAAGGCTAGGCCAACCAAACCACCAGCAAATACAGCCAGCGCTCCGAGCCCGACCTGGCCTCGGGCGATTATAGCCGCTTGGTAGACCCTACTCACCCCACTCAGCCCGGCCGCCACGAGGAAGGCAGAAAACAGAGGGCCAACGTTGTCATATGTGGAACCAAGAATACCCACGGCTACATCTCCCAGGGGCACGAACACGGCAACAGACAGTAAACCGAGTAGCACTATAACCGTAAGGTTGCGCGCTGATACAAATAGGGCTTTACGCTTGAGTTCGTTGTTTTCGCGTGAGAGGGCCGGCACAAGCACGAATATTAGAGCGCTGGTGACTATGTTTACGGGGCTGGAGATTCTCATTGCCGCCGCGTAACTGCCGGTAGTTGCGGCCGAGAAGCCCGACGCAACGGCCACTACATCCAGTTGAGAAACGCTCGCCGCGAGCGAATCGGCCCAGTACCCACGCGAGGCCAACACTGTCGTCCTGATCTGCACGTCGAACCCCGCCATACTCAGCATTGTGGCTAGCAGGAACGTTGCGACGCCCACCGTTCCAAAGATGAGCCAGAACACTCCGTCACCGCTCACCGCTCCCGCGGCGTAAAGCAATAGCGGGAGAAGCCGTTGTGCGAGCAGGAGCACAGAGGCCGTCCCAACCCGTCCGCGTCCCGCGAGTAGCCCTTGCACCAGATCGCTGAGTAGTTCCACGCACACAAGCGAGACAGCGAGCCAGACGTACTCATCACGCAGAGAGAGCACAACACCGATCACGGCGACTATCACGGCCGTCGAGATGGCTCGAAGCCAGATCAACGCGGATATTGTCGACCTCGAGCTGGGATCGCCGTCGCCCAAACGTAGAACGTGCGTACCGGAACCAAAGCCGAGTACCGTTCCCGCGAAAAGCCCCAGACCAAGGATTACACTGAACGAAGCAAACAGATCCGCGCCCAATTCTCGGGCGATTATAACGAACAGCGCGAACTGGGCGCCCGCGGAAACGAGTAGTGCCACTCCTCGCTTTAGTAGGTTCTTCTTCACCTACACGGCCCCCTCAAGATCCCGACCTTGTCCATCGGCGGCTTCGACCCCCGTGAAGAGCGTGCGAATACCCTGACCCGAACGACGCAAGTTCGCGATCGAGTAGAAGTCTAGTTCGACGATCGCACGCTGCGCTTATTGTGGGCCAGCAGAGCGGGGGCCGGCCACTCAGCCGGACAGCGCCGCCGCCGATCACGAGCTCCTCGTTCGTCGGCACGACGAACACTCTCACAGCCGCCCCGTCGGGCGAGATCTCCCGCGGCTCGCGCCAGGACATCGCGTTGCGGGGGGCGTCGATCGTGAGGCCGAGGTGCGAACGGCCAGGTCGCCCGCCAGCTCTCGAGACTGCTCGCCGACGGCGCGCATGAACCCGTCGCGCTGATCCGCGACGCCGACCACGAGGCCGACATCACAGCCGCCGGAGCCACTTCGCTCGTCGTGGACCTCGAGCAATGCGACGACGTTGAACTCACCGAGGTGCTGACCGGCCGCGATCCCGTCGTGTTCGCCGCCGGCTTCGGCCCGGGCAGAACGCCCGAGTGCAAGGTCAACGTCGACCGCGACGGGACGAAACTGCTCGCCGACGCCGCGGCTCAGCCGCGCATCCGTCGTCATGCTCTCGTCGCGCGGGGCTGACACGTACGAGGCCGACTCTGACGACATCCTCCCGATCTGCCTGCGCGCCGAAAGGGAGACCGACGCCGCCGTGGGCGGCAACGACCCGCTCGACGCCAAGCTCCGAGGTCGAGGTCGTCCGTGCAGAGCTACCCATCACGCGGCATGCGTGATCGCTCCGGGTGACGCGTCAGCCAGATACTCTGACGAAGTGAAGAACCGAGTTTGGACGTTGGCGCGGATAGGGCTCCTGCTAGCGATCAGCGCACCGCTGCTCGCACTCAACTACTTGGGTACGGCGGACAGCCTAGGAGCCGCAGGCTGGCAGCGCGATTCCGAATCCCTCGTCCTGGCAAAGGTGCAAGAGCAAGCATTCCAGACCGACACGTCACCGTGGGGGCTGCTGATTGCCACACCCGACCAGCTTGCGCCTTATGAAGATCTTCTCGCGGAAGAAGAAGGTAACTCGAATTTCCGGCCGTATCTGAGTCAGATCGGTGTGGCCGGACACTTCTTCTCCTGGGCGTACGACCTCCCCGCGTGCGACTCGGTAGCGTGCCTGAGGGCGCTATCGGGATCGCTCACCGCGCTCGCTTTCGTTCTTCTGACCGTGGGGCTAGCGAGAATCTCACAACCCTTACTCGCTTACATCTTCTTCGTGGTGGCTATCACTTCACCCTGGCTGGTCGCGGCCGCGCCAAATCTCTACTGGATTCCGTGGAGTTGGATTCTCCCCACCCTTGCCGCGATCCTATTGACCATGTGGAGCGCTCGGCCTCGACTGCGGATAGTGGCCGCCATCGCCCTCTTCGCCGCTTTTGCTTTAAGGTTCGCAGCGGGCTATGAGTTTATAACTACGATCACCTTGATGGCGGCATCTGTGCCGATCCTCTCGCTCATTCTCGCGCGAGGCCGCTTCTTTGGCGACCTTCGACGTGCCCTTCGTTTCTGTGCTCTCATCATCGGCTTGGCATTGGGCTCGTTCGCCCTGGTCCTACTGGGACATTCTGCTTTGCGCGGTCGAGGGGACATTTCGGCGGGAATCCGCGACATTTACGTCAACGACGTGCTCCGGCGGACCTACGGAGCCTCCGATTCATTCCCCGAGGTCTACGCACGATCGCTCGATGCGCATCCGCTGCTGGTGCTAGCAAAGTATCTTCTCGACTGGGACACAGACCTGCAAAGCTTCGATCTGGGCACGCCTCTAACAGTGCACCTCCCAGGTTCGGCTTTTTGGATTCTAGTCATCGCTGTGATGGCAATCGTGCTGCGGCGCTGGCACGCATCTCATCAAAAGACGTCCCGAGACGCGTGGCTACTGGGCATTTCTTTTGCTATTTCGGCATCGTGGTATTTTCTCGCTAAAGGCCATTCATACATCCACACTCACATCAATTTTGTCTTGTGGTATCTGCCGTTCGTCCCCGTGCTTTGGTTCATTGTTATTGACTTCTTGTCCGAGGGTCGACGCCGACTTGTCAGAACTCCGGGCGAGACTTCTCCTGCGAATGATTACCGTTAGGCATATGTGAGCCAGTTCTGGAGGTTTCTTCTGGGCTCCGCCGCAGGGCTAACCGTGGATTTGGTTGGGTTCTTTCTTTTGACCCACCTCGGCATGCCGCCTGCTGCGGCGAATGCGACCAGCGCGACGTGCTCGATCACGGTGGTGTACCTCCTGGTCTCCCGATACACCTTTGATCGTTCAGCAACCATCGCCACGTATGTACTGTTCTTTATGTGGTACGCGACATCGATCGCGTTCTTCTCGTTCGCAATAGAAGTGATCTCGACCGCACTGCCCGCAGAACCCGGCTTGGTGAAGGTTGCAAGCGTGCCCGTGTCCTTTATCTTGAACTTCGCCTTCAGCAAAGTGCTATTCGGACGACGGCGAACTGAAGACTGAGTCCTTCCTGCCATCGAAGAGCGCGGCGTACTCAGTCCGGGCCGTGTTGACTGCTTGTTCCACAGACTCGACCGCGGCACTTCCAGGTACCGGGCGCATCTCGATAGACACGCAACCCTCGTAGCCAACACGTTTCAAGCTTCTCGCCGCCCCGCGGTGGTCAACACCCGCTGCACTGATGGGGCCAAGCTGAGGCGCACTGATATGGAAATGCTGAATCGCATCCCCGGAGGCGACGACCTCGGCAGCGAGGTCGTCTCCGGCCAGCGTCAGACCTGCAGCGTCAAGATGGAGGCCGAACCCTTGACTCTGCACTGCCCCCACGAGCCGACGGGCCTGAGCCGCGTTGACGACGAAGTTGCATTCGTACGCAGGCGGATTCGGCTCTATGCACAGGACCGTCCCAGACCGAAACGCGGACTCGCCGAGCACCGAGAATGCGTCAACGGCGATGGTGAAAGCTTCGCGCTCTGACATGTGCGGCGGACGCACCCTGTTCTTCGGAGACCCGAAGACAAGCCTGTGGACGCCCATCGAACCTGCCAAGTCGATGAATCCGCGCAGCGTCTCGATCAACTCCCGCCGTGAGCCCGGCTCGCCAAACAGTTGAAGACCCTCGCGGCCGAAGAGCATCGATTGGAATGCCACGATCGAGATCCCGTGGTCGGCCCAGAACTTCTGGTATCGGCCGCGCTCCTTCTCGCTCACCGCCAATGGATCTGCGAAGACCTTGGTCGGAGCGACCTCGACCCGGGTCACGGACAGCCTCATGAGCGCAGCCGCGACCGCCGGCTCGTCCTCGCTCGACCACGCGATGTTCGAGACTGCCAGCGTCGCCACGATCTAGGCCCACTCCGCGACGAATCGTGAGAGCCCAGCCAATACTTTCTCGCGGTCCTGAAGGTAGCCAGCTCTCCCATCGAAGACTGGTGCATGTTGAGTGTGAACGTCGTACTTCACGGGGTCGGAGTGGGGCGGTGGCGCTTGCAACTCGAGACCGAATACTCGGTCGGCTATGTCGCGAGTAGCGACCGGCTGGGTGGCAAAGTTCACCAGCCTCAGGTTCGCCTCCAAAGCCCGTTCTATGTCTGACCAGAGCCTGTCGAGGCCGTAGAACTGGAACTCGGAATCCGGGTTGATTTTTTCAACCAGGTTCTCGGTCAGAAGATCGAAGATCACGTTCTTCTTGAGCCCGCGCCCGTAAAGACCCGGCAGGCGGACGATGAGCGCGTCAGGACAGGATCTCCGCGTCGCAACTTCGAGAAGGCTTCGGTGTTGTCCGTATGGCGTCGACCGACTCGCGTCAATCTGGGTGAGCTCATCGACTCCGCGAGGGTCAGCATAGACGTCGACAGTGGAGATGAGAACAATCCTGCGCGCCGTGACGGACTCAAGAAGCTCAACGAGAGAGTCGACGTGTCGACGATCCCCGACAGGATCAGCGTTCGCTCGCCATTTCTCCGCTCGGGCGGCCGAGAAGACCACGAAATCGTATTCCGAGCCACGGGCATCGTCCGAGTTGACGGAATTGTAGAGATGAGTGAACTCGTGCTGTCGCGCGATATTGCTCCCCACAAAACCTGTGTGTCCAAACAGTGCTGACCCCATCAGTGACCCCTTGATCGGTAGCGCCCGAATACTGCTGACAGCAGAACGCCCAAGACTTTCAGGTTTCCCCGGACAGGGGTGATCTTGGTCGGAGTCTTCACTCCCGCGGGATAGGCGCGAGTAACCGGAGTCTCAGTTGTGCGGAAACGAGGAAGACGCGCGCTCTCGATTGCCAGGTGATAATGGAGTTCATAGGAATGGAACACCGAGCGGAAAACGTCGATCTCGGGGTCCTCGATCAATCGCATGCTGTAGCCCCGAAAACCATTGGTTGTGTCCGTCTGCCAACGCCCAGAGGCGATGGAGACCAGGGGGGCATGAACGAGCCGAACGGCAAGGTAACGGAGTTTCGGGGTTCGGATTGCGCGGCCGCCCTCTATGAACCGGGAGCCTTGAACGTGGTCGAAGCCCTTGTCTAGGAGCTCGACGAACGCCGGTACCGCGGACGCGTCGTCCTTATCGTTTCCGTCGATCACGATCACACCGGAGTAGCCGCTCTTGGACGCCCAGTCGAAAGCCATCCTCATCTGAGCGCTCAACCCACCAGCGCCCGACTTCGTGAGCAGTGCGGCGATCCCGTTCTCCTTGAGTGCACCCTGCTCCAGAGATCCGTCAGTGCTTCCACCATCTGCGATCACGACATCAACCGGCAGGCGCAATTCGCGCAGCTTAGCGATTTGGTTGCGAATACGGGTGCCTTCGTTCAGGACGAACACAACCAGGCAATAACGGGTCGTCGGTGCAGAAAATTCAACCGCGTCGTAGTCGGGGACATCGCGATTCGATCGGACCCGCTCCTCAGGACGCGACATTTCGCCTTGCTTGCTCTCCCGTGCTACGGGGACTCTCAATCTCCTCGATCAGAAGGTAATCGGGCTCACGACGAGATTCCTTGAGTATCCGTGCCATGTACTCCGACTGAACGGCAAGCACGATACCGATCATAACGAACATGAACGAGAGCTGCAGAGATGTTGTCGCCCAGCCCTCAACCGCTGTTCCCAGGACGACTGCCACGATCAGGATGTACAGAACATAGAGAAGGTTCAAGATCGCGGCAGTCAAGGCGAGCATTGAAACGAACCGGAGCGGTGTCGTGGAGTAGCTGGAGACCATCTCGACCGCGTCGCGAATGCCGTCGCCCAGTTTGCGCTCGCTCCGACGAGGGCCAGACGGAGCGTACGTGTACAACCCGACCGTCAAACCCGAGTGCTGGATAAGGTGCCTGAGATACCGGTGTCGACGGCCGTCGCTCGAAACGGCATTCAACGCGCGCCTGGTGAGTCCGATTAGTCGGGTGTCGCGATCTGAAAGCTCAATGCCAAGCACTCGACGGTTATACGAATAGAATGCCGATCGCCCCAGCCGTTCCAGGAAGGCATCACCCAGGGGTTGCGAGCTGCGACCTTGCACGACGTCCACGGTGCCCCGCCGAAGCTCCGCCACGATCTCTTCGAGCGACTCGAGCGGGTCGGATCCAGGTGACATCGTCACGACGTAGTCACCGATCGCGGCTTCAAGCCCCGCGAACACGGCGACGTCGAGGCTGGAGCGGCGGGCGACCCGAACGATTCGCGTGTTCGTGGTCGTCTCAAGCCAGTCCCGTGCGCGCGCCCGCTGGGCAGCAGACATGTTGTTGTCGACGATCACCAACTCGAAGTATGCGAAGCTCACGAGCGCACGATGAACAATCGCTTCGATTTCATGGCCGATGTCGAATTGGCCATCGGCGACGATCACAACAGAAACGAAGACATCCTGAAGTTCGCCAGGTGCGAGTGTCGCGGGCGAGCTACTTTCCATAGAAAATCTCCACTTCCGTGAGCACGTCAAAAATGTTATCGATTTTTCCCCCGAGCACCGAGACGAGACCCCGCAGTTCTGGGTCTTTCCTGAACATAATCGGCCGTGAATCGTTGTGCTCGCTTGCAACCAGTACTGTCTTGATCTCCCAAATCGAGTCCACGTGCTTCGTCTTCCTCAGAAGAGGCATGTAGCGAGCCGCATCTGCCGCCATGGCGGGAAACATGGATGCGCGCGCACTTCCCTGGAGTGAAGCGTAGGGGTCGGATGGCTGTTCTCCAGTCCGGTCTCTCCAACGCGCGTGCGGGGTGTACCTGACGTGGCTCAGCGTGTGGAGCCCCGAACTGGGAAAGGGCATGAGCGAGAAGAACGGACCATCCATGACGGTCACCGCCACGTCGCGAAGAGGGTCCGGCAGTTCGATCAGTGCCATCTCAGCCAACTCGTGCTGGACGTCGATCGCGGGTCGTTGAGACTGGGCGAGAACCCGATTGATACCGGCATACGTGGCATTCACGACCCTTTCGCTCGCGTAGCTTCCCTGTCGGGCGATCACCCGCATTCGTGGGGAGCCGGGCTCTACGCGAAACACCTCGTTCGATGCCATGATCTCGACTCCCCCGACCAGACGCAACTGACGCATGGTGAGCTCAAGAAGAGTTCGAGCGTTGAAGGCAGGCTCCTCCACGGAATACGCAGCACTGATCATGGAACCGTTGAACCACGATCTTTGCTCCTTGGTGACGGGAAGGAGAGGCGCGCCGATGCGATTGCAGAAGAGTTCAAACTGCCGAGGACTTGTTTTTGACAGGCGCGACGCTATGGCGTAATAGTGCGTGAATGAGCTCTCGACGGCGTCGCCGTACTGTTCGATGAAAAGTGGCAAACTTGCTTGTTGCGCCCCGGGTTCATCGGAGGCTCGCGGTAACCCGTTCGCTGTCTGCAACGGGCGCTTGGGGTGAATCGTAATGCTCCTGCTCCGCCTCGACCGGAGGGATCATCCCGATCGCGGAGTGCAAGCGGCGGTTGTTGAACCAGTCGATGTATTCAGCAACCGCGAACTCCAGATCATCGATCGATCTCCAGGGTCCGCGGTGGCGGACGAGCTCGGCCTTGAAGAGCGAGTTGAAGGCCTCGGCCAGAGCGTTGTCGTAGGAATCGCCCCGGGACCCGACCGAGGCGACCGCGCCGGCCTCGGCGAGCCGCTCGGTGTAGCGAATCGCTCGATACTGAACGCCCCTGTCGCTGTGATGCGTCAGCCCCGAGGTGCTTCGCCCCTCACGGCGCCTGGTCCAAATGCCCATCTCCAACGCGTCCAGGGCCAGATCGGTGCGCAGGCTGGTCGAGAGTTGCCAGCCGACCACGCGGCGAGAGAACACGTCGATCACGAACGCGGCATAGACCCAGCCGGCGAACGTGCGAACGTAGGTGATGTCGGCGACCCAGAGCTGATCGGGAGCGCACGCGATGAAAGCGCGCTCCACCAAGTCCAGAGGCAGCTCTGCAGGGTTGCCGGGAACCGTCGTGCGCGGACCTCGACGCCGTGTCACCCCGCGCAGCCCATCACCACGCATCAGCCGTTCCACCGTGCACCTGGCGAACGTATGCCCCTCGCGACGAAGCTGCGCATGCACTTTGCGCGCCCCGTAAACGCCGAGGTTCTCTGAGTGCACTCGCCTGATCTCGGTCAACGCGGTCTCGTCTTTCACCGCCCGCGCGGACGGCTCGGCGGTCTTGCGCGCGTAGTACGTCGATGGGGCGATCGGCAGTTCCTCGCAGATCGGCTCGACCCCGAACTCGTCCTTGTGCGTGTCGATGTAGTCGACCATCAGCTGTGTGGGCGGTCGAGCTCCGCCGCGAAGAAAGCCGATGCACTGCGCAAAATCGCGTTCGCTCGACGCAACTCGCGATTCTCCCGCTCCAACTGAGCGATGTGCTCCGCGTCGTCCGTCGATCGTCCAGCACGTCGGCCTTCGTCGACCTCGGCGCGGTGCACCCAGCCCCGCAGCGTGTCGCTCGGGATCCCGAGCTGCTGTCCGATCCGCGTGCACGCGCCCCGGCGGCCACCGCCTTCGTCACGGGCGGCGAGGACCAAGCGCACGGCCCGCTCCTTCAACTCCGGCGGGTATTTCCTCAGCTTCGGCATGCTCCTCATCCTTTCGGGATGTCAGGAGCCTCCACCAGACCCGGGGCGCAACATCGGGCAGGTTGGCCTGTACAACGCGACCCGCCTCGGACTGGTGTGATCTACCCCTCCAAATAACGGATTATGGCTTCTGCGAGTGCACGGTGAGAGTCGAAGTCTAGGTGTACGCCGTCCTCGAGAGTGGTCGATTGGTGTCCGTCGAAGTATTCCCACCCGTTCTCAGCCGCGACGGCACGTAGCGCCAAGTTGAAGTCGGCGCTGGTCGGCTGCGTTTCGGGGAACCGGGGTGGGATGGCGAGCAGGATTGTGCGGTTCGCCGTCGTTTTCGCGATCGCCGTTTTGAGGTTCGCGGCGCTTTCCTCGAACGGCACACCAAGGCCAACGTCGTTCGTTCCGGCCATAACTAGTAGCACGTCGGCGGTTATGGGTGTGAGCTCGTCGGCGATCCGAGCAGTGGTTGCGCCTCCGTCGGCCCACCCGCCAGCAAATCGGAAGTTGCCGTGGGTGAGTTCCCGCACCCACGTTTTTGCGCCGATCTGTCCGCCGGCGAAGTCTACCGAGTCCACTTCGGTGTTCGAGTCGCCTAGGACTGCGACGGTGGTGGGTTGCTCCCGCACGATCGGCTGACTGGCGGCGACGGTCGACTCGGGTGGCGTCGTGGGTTGCATGGCGAGGGCGACGAGGGTGCCGGTTACTGCGGTGAGGGCGACGAGTGCCGCCAGGTGTGCCGGTTTCGTGCTGCGAGGCATGCGCCCATAGTACGACCTGTCAGTGGTCGACTGGTCAATTCAATAGAGGGGTCGGGGATGCGTACCACTGAGGATGCAGTGTCAGAGAGGCTTGCCCAACTTCACCCCTGGCAAGTGTTGACCGGCACATACATTAGCCAGTCCGGCGAAAACGCTCTAGTTGACGTTGGCGGGGGCGGATCATCGTCCCCTCGTCGGGAACGTACACACTCCTCCCCGGAGATCTTGTGCGCGTGCTCCGCACCGACCAGGGAATGTTCATTCTGAACCCCACCACCCCTAGGAGTGCGGTCGGGAAAGTGGTCGCTACTGGTACGCCGAGGATGACTGTCGAATATCCGCCCGGTAGTGGTGTGACAAAACTGATGGGATATCCGACCACTGCGACAACGGCAATAAAAGACCTTGTCATTATTGATTGGGCGTCAGGCGGCACCGTAACAGCAATTGTTACGGCCACCCCTGAGCTCACCCCAACCCGACGCGCCTCACACTGCGGGGGATAAGAAAACGATTGTGTTCACTGGCGTTGATTCGGGCAACTGGCAGGACGGTCGCTGGTGGACTATGCGAAGTGTGGGCGTCGGACAACAATCATGGCGCCTGGTTTTATGGGTCGACAATTCGGGACACCATTCCAGGTAACGCCACAATTGGGTCTATAGAAATTTTCCTCCCCGCCTACTACCAGTTCGGCGCTAACCCGAACTTCCGCACCCACACGCACGCCACAAAACCGGGCGGCGCACCGTCGTACACGGCAACGACAATTGCCCTCCCAACACGTTCCGGGTGGGTGAAACTGCCTAACAGTGTGGGCGATTTCCTGAAAGACAATCCTGGCGGAACAGGAATGCGTCAGGGCGGATACACCAAATATCGGGGCACACAAACCGACACCCAATCTGGGGATCTAAGAATCACATTCAACTCTTGATGGAGGAATCATGACCACCACCCCCGAACCGTCGAAGGGTGTTCCTCGCATCGCCGAGAACCCGGCGCCCACTCTCCGCGCCGACCACAACGCGTTGGCTGACTGGGTGCGCGACAAGGTGGGCGAAAAAGCCGCCAACGAAGCGGGACTGCCCGCCACCGGAAACTGGCTCGACCGGCAGATCACCGCCGAAGACTCGGGAACCATCTTCCGATGGAACGGCACCGCCTGGCTGCCGTTCTACACGCCCCGCACCGTGTACACGCCCCACCACCACCAACCTTTCAGGCGGCACCATCGACGCCGACTCCGACGACATCTTCCCGATCTACCTGCGCGCCAAGAGCGACGCCGACGCGACCGTGCGCGGCAACGACCAGCTCGACTGGACGATCCTGCGGCCCGGGTCGCTCACCGACGACTCCCCCACCGGGAAGGTGCAGGCGGGCGCCGAGGTCGAGGGGAGCATCCCCCGCGGCGACGTCGCCGCCCTTATCGCGACGCTCCTCGCGACCGGAGCGGGCGTCGGCGCGCAGTTCGAGGTCGTCAGCGGCGAGACGCCGATCGCCGAAGCGGTCGCCGGGCTCTGACGCCGGCGAGTCTTCGAGCCGGTTAGAGGCGATCGCGTCGCGTCGATCCCTCGCACCACATCGACGCCGATGAGCCTTCGGCGGTCTGCGCGAGCACTGCCTGGGCGAACCCGGCATCTTCGTGGAGTGCTGAACGCTCGCCGGTTTCGTCATGCCCGGCTGTTGGGCAAACGAGTTCCGCGAGATGCGGTGCTCGAGCCGTTGGGTTTCGCTTTTTTCGAATAGGATGAGCGCATGGCTGACACCGAATCTCCAATCCGTCGCAAGTCGCGGACATACTTGCCCGTCAGTGAAGCGCGGGATGAGCTCGTCGATTTCGCCGATACCATCCACAACATCGAGCGTTATCTCGCGACTCACAATCAGGGCGCTGCGCTCGTAGCACCTGACGGGACTCACACTCCGATTCCGGCCGAGATCTTCCAGGTCCTCGAGCAAGTCACGACGGCGCTCGCCAATGGCCGAGGGGTCACCATCGCGCCGTACGAGGCACTACTGACCACCCAGGAAGCGGCCGAATACCTCGGCATATCGCGGCCAACACTGGTCAAACTCCTTGAACAGCGTGTCATCCCGTTCGAGACGCGAGGCCGTCATCGCCGTGTCACGCTACGAGACCTTGTCGATTACCAGGATCGGTTCCGGGTCGAACGCAGCCGAACCCTGCGCGAGATTGCGCGCGAAGGGCAGGCATCAGGCCGAGTCCGCCAGAAGCCCCCAGTGGACTGAGGCGTCGTGGCCTTTCCTGCGTTCTTCGATGCCTGCGCGCTCTATGGCGCAACACTCAATGACGTGGTCCTGAGGCTGGCCGACGGTGGCGCTTTTCGCCCCCTCTGGTCTGACGACGTGCTCGAGGAAGTCCGGCGAAACGTCATCAACGATGGTTACGCCGCTGCGGAGATCGACCGCCGATTGGACGCCATGCGTGAGTACTTCCCGGACGCGCTGGTCGAAGGGTACGCCGATCTCGTCGAGACGATGAGCTGTCATCCGAAAGATCGGCATGTTCTGGCAGCGGCAGTCCGTGCCAACGCGGATGTGCTCGTCACGTTCAATCTCAAAGACTTCCCTCCAGAGTCGACCGCCGCATTCGATGTCGAAGTCATCCACCCCGATGAGTTCCTTCTCGATCAAATCGATCTGTACCCCGGAATCGTCCTCCGGACCCTGCGAGAGCTCGTTGAGGACTACGACTCGCCACCAGTGACGATTGACGACGTGCTCAACACGCTGACCCGTGCGGGCGTACCGAGATTCGCCGCCGAGGCGCGGCGACACTTCGACTGAACGCCGCGCCATTCCCGTCGCCGACCTCACGAATCGACTCCGACGACATCTTCCAGATCTACCTGCGCGCCAAGAGCGAGGCCGACGCGGCCCTGCGCGGCAACGACCAGCTCGACTGGACGATCCTGCGGCCCGGGTCGCTCACCGACGACTCCCCCACCGGGAAGGTGCAGGCGGGCGCCGAGGTCGAGGGGAGCATCCCCCGCGGCGACGTCGCCGCCCTCATCGCGACGCTCCTCGCGACCGGAGCGGGCGTCGGCGCGCAGCTCGAGGTCGTCAGCGGCGAGACGCCGATCGCCGAAGCCGTCGCCGCGCTCTGACGCGCAGCGAATGGGCCAGTTGGTTCGGTTCTACCTCCTGGGGAACGCCACACCCGGCTGGTAGCGAACACCCGGGCCACGCGATGCTCCCGCAGCCTTCCGGATCAGATCGCGCTTGACAAGGTCGCCGAGCACATCGCGCGCGGCGTAGACATCGACGTCGAGTAAGCGCCTGACGGTCTGATTGGTGATGTACCCGTACTCTCGGATGTGCTCGAAGATCTTCTCTTCGGAGCCCTCTGCCTTCCGCTTGTTGTACTGAACTGCGAGCCCGAGCCCGACAAGCGCCGAAGGTGCCAGCTCGTACCTGGGATGGCTTTGTCGGGCAGATCGCTTCGTCGGCGAGACGATATCGGCCACCGCCATACGAGCCAGCACTCGTTGCGCATCGTCTGGAGTGCGCTGGATGACCGTGGCCACTTCCGGTGCCGAAACGCCGCGGCGCGAACACAGCATGTCGAGCGCCAGGAGGGCATCGAGATCACCGGAGAGCGACTCAGGCAGCTGGGTGCGTACGAATCGCGTGAAAGCGGCGTTACCGCTACCGCCCTCGACGTGCACGTCAACCCTGTCGCCCGCGTCGACGAAAAGCGGCGGCTTCTTACCGGACCGAAGCAGGGATCGATAGCTGCGATCGACCCCCTGGCCCGTGCGCTCCGCCACCTGAAGGGCTGTAACGGTTTCGAGCAAGAGGCGGTTTCTTGGGGTGGACGGATGACTGAGGATGTTCTCTGGGGTGACGCCGTACACCAGCCCGCCGGGGCTGCTGATGCGAAGCGACTCTGGAGTGTGTTCGATGTCGACCGTCCCGGGGACGCCGTAATCGCGATGTACCAAGGCGTTGACGACCAGTTCACGCACAGCATCCGGGGGGTAGTCCTCGCGCCGAATCTGAACCCCGCCGCTCACGTTCATCGGAGCGACTTGAGTCCGGGTCGAGATCGCGTCGATCAGCAACTCGACGGCGGCAAGGAGCGTCTTCCGCTCTCGGAGAGTGCTGGTCGCTTCGGAGCCCGACGAGGGCCTGTACTGGTAAGAGAATCCATGGCTGGGAATGTGCAGACGGAGATCCGACTCGCGGCCGACGAGTAACAGGCCAGCGTTGGTCAACCTGCCGATGTCGTTCACGAGCCTCAGATCTCTCAGAAGGGCAAGGTCGTCCTGCCCGGCGAGCGCCTCGTGCCCCGCCTCCCTCAGCAATCGGCGAAGCCTGCTCAGCTCGAGTTCGTCAGGCACGGTCACCGCCGTCGGCATCGACGACCAATCATGGATTCCCCGAGCCATCAAAGCCTGCCGCTGCTCTTCTGGCGGGAACGGTCGGCATTCGTCGTTCACCCGGCGAGTTGCCGTGCCCTTCGTGTTTGAGTAGATCGTCGCCCCAGTGGGGACGGTGACCTCATAGAGCCGCTTATCGTCAACGTTCATACCCTTGACGGGTACCGATAACGCTGGGTTCGTGCGGTCGAAGATTCCTGTGATGATCTGCCGCTCGTCGAGATGCGTGACGCCTACCAATGCTTCGATACCAGCCACCTTGTCGGCGACGCCGAAGACGATGGTGCCCCCATGGGCATTCGCAAAACACACGACAGCGTCGGCAAGTATCTGCAGGCTCTCGCGGGGCGTCGCCGCCTCGCTCTTGAACTCGAGCGTCTGCGACTCGAGTTCACTTGGTGTGGCGCCAGCGCGGATCGCTTCGATGGCTTTGGTGGCTTCGTTCACAGTTTGATCGTAGTTTGATGAGGCGTCTAAACGCTACGCTTCATCAAACTTTCTCAAACCGCCCGTCTTTTCACATGGCACGACTCGCGCTATGGGCTGCGATGCCGTCGTATTCGCGGCGGGCTCGGGGCCGGGGGTTCCGCCCGAGCGGAAGTGCTCCGTCGACCGCGACAGGGCGATACTGCTCGCCGACGCCGCGGTTCAGGCGGGCATCCGTCGCTCCGTCATGGTGTCGTCGCGCAGGGCCGACGCGGACGACGCCGACTCGGTCGACATCTTCCAGATCTGCCTGCGCGCCAAGAGCGAGGCCGACGCGGCCCTGCGCGGCAACGACCAGCTCGACTGGACCATCGCGCGGCCCGGGCAGCTGACCGACGACTCGCCCACCGGGAAGGTGCAGGCGGGCGCCGAGGTCGAGGGGAGCATCCCCCGCGGCGACGTCGCCGCCCTCATCGCGACGCTCCTCGCGACCGGAGCGGGCGTCGGCGCGCAGTTCGAGGTCGTCAGCGGCGAGACGCCGATCGCCGAAGCCGTCGCCGCGCTCTGATGCGGGCCGGGCCTGCGGCTCAGGGCGCCGCGCCGCGAAGGGCGAGCTCGACGAGCAGGCGCGCATCCGCCTCGCTCGTCGCGCGGCCGCACAGGGCCCGCACGTGCATGGGGTTCACGATCTGCTCCCACACCACGACCGGGTCGACGTCCGACCGCAGGTCGCCCGACTCGGCGAGCCGACGCAGGTGCTCGACGGCGAGCGCGTACCGAGCGCGGAAGAACGCATCCGCCAGTTGCACGAGCTCGCTCGACGTCGCGCTCGCGGCGATCGTCGCGCGCAGGATGTTCGGGCCTGCATCCGTGCGCGTCGTCGCAGCCACCGCGAGGGCGAGCCTCTCGATCGCGGCGCGCGGGTCATCGTCGGCGACGGGCGGCACCGCCTGCTCGGCCAGGCTCATGACCGCGGAGGCGATGAGCTGCTCGCGCGTCGCGTACCGGCGGTAGATCGTCGTCTTGTGCACGCCGCTCGCGGCGGCCACCTCGTCGACCGTGAGGGCCGCGCCGCGCTCGGCGAGGAGCGTGAGGGTCGCCTCGAGCACGCGGGACTCGACGGCGGCGCCGCGGCGCTGGGGGTTCGTCGTCACGCGGCGGCCGCCTCGGCGCGGGCCGCGAGCTCGCGGTTCATGCGCTCGAAGCCCGTGGGTGTCGTCTCGGTGAGCAGGCGGCGCAGGGCGGGGACGAGCGCGCCGGTGAGGGTCTCCTCGTGGCGCAGGCGTGCTCGGGCGCCGGCGAGGGGCTCGATGACGAAGCGGTGGCGCCCGTCGAGCACGCCCGGGATTCCGAGGCGCCCGAGCCACACGAGCTCGCGACCCGCGTCGAGGGTGACGATGCGCGGGCGGAACCGCTGCGGCTTCCCGCCGGGGGGCTGCAGCAGCACGTTCTGGCGTTCGCCTCGTGCTAGTTCGCCTGTCCATTCGACGATGAAGCCGTTCCACTCGGGGTAGGCGGCGGTGTCGGTGAGCACGCCCCACACGATCGCGGGTGCGGCATCGATCTCAATGCTCGTGCGGATCTCGACGCGGAATGCGCCGCTCGTCACGGCGGCGGTCGGGGTGGTGATCACGTGATGCCTTCTCTCGTAACGCAACTTGTGTTGCATTGCCAGCGTACGCCTCGCGACGTGGTCGCGCAACTGCAGTTGCAATCAGGTGCACGTGGTCAGCGCGCGTGCCCAGGCAGGGCTCTCCGTGCCTCTGGGGATAGTCCTGACGAATGTCGGTGGTCGAACGTATGTTCGAGTCATGACAAGCGGAGTGCTCGAGGCGACGGGCGGCGTTCCGACCTCATGGCACGCTGCGGCGGGCGGTGCGGGCGGCGCCGGTCGCGTGGGCATCGCGTTGCGTTCTGCGGTGGATGCTCTGGCCGCCGTCCCCCGCGCCCTCGACCCCTACCGCGCTCTCGACGACGCCGCTCTGCTCGCGCTCACGCGGCTCGCCGCCGACGAGGTGCGCCTCGCGCAGCTGCACGTCTCGCTGCTCGCGGGCGAGATCGCCCGGCGCTCGGCGCCCGAGCTCGGGCATTCCGGCCTCGCTCAGAGCCGAGGCCACCGCACCCCCGACGAACTCGTGCGCGTCACCACCGGCACCCGGCTCACTGACGCCCGCGCGGCCGTGCGCGTGGGGGCAGCCGTCGCCGACGCCGGACCGCTCACCGACGCCGTGCTCGACGGTCGGGTCAGCGTCGCCGTCGCCGACGCGATCAAAACCGGGCTCGGGGTTGCCGCGGCGGGGGTCGACGAATCGGCTCTGGCCACGGCCGCCGGGCAGCTCGTCGACCGTGTCGCAGGACTCGACGCCGACCGGGCGGCCCGAGAAGCCCGGGCCCTGCGTGACGAGCTCGATGCGGAGGGCATCCAGCAGCGCGAAGCGGTGCAGCGCGAACGACGGTCGCTGCGCATCGGACGACGCTCCGACGGCATGGGGTTCGCGCAGTGGGTGCTCGACCCCGAGACGTTCGCGATCGTCAGTGAGGTGTACGACCGCATCACGTCGCCACGCCGCGGTGGGCCGAGCTTCGCCGCCGACAGTGAACCGACCGACCGAGTGATCGATGAGCAACGCACCACCGAGCAGTTCGCGAGCGACGCGTTCGCCGAGCTGCTCCGGCATGGAGCCGCCGCAGACACCTCACAGCTGCTCGGCGACGGCCCCATCGGGGTACGGATGCTCGTCGCGGCCCGCACGCTCACCCGCCGCCGAGGCGCGGCATGGTTCGAAGGGCACCCCGATGCCGTCTCTGTCGCCACTGCCGAGCGGCTCGCCTGCGCTGCCGGCACCATCACGATCACCGTCGACGACGACGGTCAACCGCTCAACCTGGGGCGCGAGCGGCGCCTTTTCAGCCGCTCCCAACGCATCGCCCTGGCCGCCCGCGACGGCGGCTGCCGCTGGCCCGGCTGCGAACGACCGCCCTCCTGGTGCGAGGCGCACCACATCGACCACTGGCAGCGCGACGGCGGGCGCACCGATGTCGCCGACGGGATCCTGCTCTGCCGACATCACCACCTGCTCGTGCACAACAACGGATGGCAGATCTCGAGGGCCGGGCCGCGATACCGCCTCATGGAATCGGGGCGGGCCGGCGAGCCGCAGCACCAACCCATCGACATGCCCAGTCGAAGCCGGGCGCTCGCCGACGCGCTCAGCGGCGCAGAGCCGCCGTAGCCGCCGCGTCAGCCGCGTCAGCCGCCGAGATGATCCGCACGGAGGGCCCGCAGCGCTGACCCGCGGGCGTCACCAGCAGCGCTGACCCGCGGGCGCAACCGGCAGCGCTGCCCCGCGGGGGCCGCCCGCAGCGCTGATCCGCGTCATCAACCAGTCGACTCCACTCAGCCGGCGAGCGCCGCCGCCGCGCGCGCGATCGCCAGCTCCTCGTTCGTCGGCACGACGAGCACCTTCACGGCCGCGCCGTCGGGCGAGATCTCCCGCGGCTCGCGCCACGACATCGCATTGCGGTCGGCGTCGATCGTGAGGCCGAGGTGCGACAGCCCCGCGAGGGCGCGGGCACGCATGACGGGCGAGTTCTCGCCGATCCCGGCCGTGAACACGAGCGCGTCGAGCCCGCCCAGCAGTGCGTGGTAGGCGCCCACATAGTGCCGGATGCGGTGCGCCCACACGTCGAGAGCGAGCCGGGCATCCCCATCGCCGTCGTCGGCGGCCTGCACGACGTCACGCATGTCCGACCGGCCGGTCAGCCCGAGGAGGCCGCTGCGCTTGTTGAGCAGACGGTCGACCTCGTCGACCGAGAGCCCGGCACGCAGCAGGTGCAGCAGCACGCCCGGGTCGACGTCGCCCGAGCGCGACCCCATGACGAGCCCCTCGAGCGGAGTCAACCCCATCGACGTGTCGATCGAGCGCCCGCCGTCGATCGCGGTCGCCGAGGATCCGTTGCCGAGGTGCAGCACGATGAGTTTCAGCTCGTCGACCGGGCGACCCAGCAGCCCGGCCGCGCGGTGCGCGACGAACTCGTGGCTCGTTCCGTGGAAGCCGTACCGCCGCACCCCGTGCGCCTGCGCCACATCGCGGTCGATTGCGTACGTGTAGGCCGCGGCGGGCATCGACTGGTGGAAGGCGGTGTCGAAGACGGCGACATGCGGCACGTCGCCCATCACCTCACGAGCGGCGCGGATGCCCGCCAGATTCGCGGGGTTGTGCAGCGGCGCGAGAGCGGAGACCCTCTCGATCTGCTCGACCACCTCGTCGGTGATGAGCGTCGGCGCCGTGAAGAGCGCGCCGCCGTGCACGACGCGGTGGCCGACGGCCACGAAGGCGGGGGCGGCGGCGGGGCCGGGGGCCGCGGCAGGGGCGGGGGCGGGGGCACCGGCGGCGGGGCCGGGGGCACCGGCGGCGGGGCCGGGGGCACCGGCGGCGGGAGCGGCGGCGGCACCGGCGGCGGGAGCGGCGGCACCGGCGGCGGGGGCAGAAGCGGCGACGCCGAACACGCCGTACCGGGCCTCGGCGCCGAACCCGCTCTCGGAACCCAGCCGGTCGAGGACGAGGCGCATCCCCTCGGTGTGATCGCTCGCGTCGCCGCCGGGCTCTCCGATGCGCTCGACGACCCCGCCGATGACGGCCTCGCCGCTCTGCACGTCGACGAGCTGGTACTTGATCGAGCTCGACCCGGAGTTGACGACGAAGACCCGGGTCACTCGGTGCCCCCGATCGTCGAGATCGGCTGCGTCGGCGGCGGCGGGGTGCGCTGCGCCTGGATGGCGGTGATCGCGACGGTGTTGACGATGTCGCCGACGAGGGCCCCACGGCTGAGATCGTTGACGGGCTTGCGCAGGCCCTGCAGCACCGGCCCGATGGCGACGGCGCCCGCCGAGCGCTGCACGGCCTTGTACGTGTTGTTGCCGGTGTTGAGGTCGGGGAAGACGAACACCGTCGCCCTGCCCGCTACCTCCGAACCCGGCATCTTCGTCTTCGCGACGCTCGGCTCGGCCGCCGCGTCGTACTGGATCGGCCCCTCGACGAGCAGGTCGGGGCGTCGCTCGCGCACGATCGCGGTCGCGGCGCGCACCTTCTCGACGTCGTCGCCCGAGCCCGACTCCCCCGTCGAGTACGACAGCATCGCCACGCGCGGCTCGATCGCGAACTGCGCGGCCGTCGCCGCCGATGAGATCGCGATGTCGGCCAGCTGCTCGCTCGTCGGGTCGGGGATGACCGCGCAGTCGCCGTAGACGAGCACGCGGTCGGCGAGGCACATGAGGAACACGCTCGACACGACGCCCACGCCCGGGTCGGTCTTGATGATCTCGAAGCTCGGGCGGATCGTGTGCGCGGTCGTGTGCGCGGCCCCCGACACCATGCCGTCGGCGAGGTTCAGGTGCACCATCATCGTGCCGAAGTAGCTGACGTCGGTCACGACGTCGCGCGCCGTCTCGTACGTGACGCCCTTGTGCGCCCGCAGCCGCGCGTACTCGGTCGCGAAGCGATCGCGCAGCTCCTCCTCGCGCGGGCTGATGATCTGCGCGGCCGACAGGTCGAGGCCGAGCTCGGCCGCCCGGGCGCGGATGCTCGTCTCATCGCCGAGGATCGTCAGGTCGCACACGCCCCGGCCGAGGAGGGTGCTCGCGGCGCGCAGGACGCGGTCGTCGTCGCCCTCGGGCATCACGATGCGCTTGCGGTCGCCGCGAGCGCGCTCGAGCAGGTCGTGCTCGAACATGAGCGGCGTGACGACGGAGCTGCGGCTGATCTCGAGGCGCTGCAGCAGGTCGGGCGCGTTCACGTGCGTCTCGAACAGGGCGATCGCCGTGTCGTACTTGCGCTGGCTGTCCGCAGCCAGCCGGCCGCGCGTCTCGGTCACTCGCAGCACCGTGTCGTACGTTCCGGAGTCGGTGCGGAGGATGGGCAAAGCCGGGTCGAGGCCCTCGACGAGGCTCTGCACGGCATCCGGCGTCTCGAACCCGCCGTAGAGGATGATCGCCGCGAGCGACGGGAACGTCTCGCTCGCATGCGCCATGAGCACCGCGAGCAGCACTTCGCTGCGGTCGCCCGGGATCAGCACGACGGCACCCTCGATGAGGCGGGGCAGCACGTTCTCCATGCTCATGCCCGCGACGACGACACCCATGACCTCGCGGCGCAGCAGCTGCGCATCGCCGCGCACGAAGCGCGCCCCGCACGCCTCCATGACGGCCTCGACGGTCGGGGCGACGAGGTAGCGGTCCTCGGGCACGGCGGCGACGAGCGCGTCGGGCGCGACCTCCTGCACGGCGGCGACGATGTCGGTGAGCGCGTCGGGGTCGGCGCGGTTGACGATGACGGCGAGCAGCTGCGCGTGGGCGTGCTCGAGCTCGGCGACGCTCACTTCGGCGGCGCGGCGCATGTCGTCGGCGCTGCGCGCGTCGGAGTCGCTCAGCCCCCGCGCGCCCGCCTGCCCCGTCGCGCGTCCGCCGAGCACGAGCAGCACGGGGGCGCCGAGGTTCGCGGCGACGCGGGCGTTGAAGCTCAGCTCGGTCGGGCTCGAGACGTCGGTGTAGTCGCTGCCGACGATGACGACGGCGTCGCACTTCTTCTCGACCTCGTGGAACCGGTCGACGATGCGCGCGAGCGCGGCCTCCGGGTCGGCGTGCACGTCGTCGTAGCCGACGCCGATGCACTCGTCGTAGTCGAGGTCGACGCGCGCGTGGGCGAGCAGGAGCTCGAGCACGTAGTCGCGCTCGCCCTCGTCGCGGCCGCGCGCGACCGGCCGGAAGACCCCGACCCGCTCGAGCGTGCGCGCGAAAGTGTCGAGCACGCCGAGCGCGATCGACGACTTGCCCGAGTTGCCCTCGGCGGACGTGAGGTAGATGCTCCTGGCCATCCCGCACAGCCTAGGTGCGCAGCACTGGCGGCTCCCAGGGTCTTTCGGCATGCCGGCGCCGGGGCCTGCCCGTAGACCCGTGCGGGCGGGCATGCAACCCGCTGGCCCTGTGAGTGCTCGGTGCCTACCGTGGCCCGCATGACCTCTCTCTGGCTTGACCGCGCTCCGCACATCGAGACCGATCCGTTCGAGCAGAACGCGCGCTACGACGTCATCGTGGTCGGCGCGGGGCTGACGGGACTCACGACCGCCCTCCTGCTCGCCCGCGCCGGCCAGAAGGTGGCCGTCATCGAATCGCGGCGCATCGGCGCCGTCACGACGGGCAACACGACCGCCAAGCTGAGCCTGCTGCAGGGCACGCACCTCCAGCAGATCGCCTCCCGCGCCTCGCGCGGCGCGCTCGAGGCGTACGTCGAGGCCAACCGCGAGGGCCAGGCGTGGATGCTCCGCTACGCCGCCGAGCACGGCATCGAGATCGAGACCCGCGACGCCTACAGCTACGCCGGCTCCCCCGAGGGCCGGCCGACGGTCGAGCGCGAGCACGACGTCGCCCGCTCGCTCGGTCTGCCGGTCGCGCTCACCGACGCGACCGAGCTGCCCTTCGCCACGCACGGCGCCGTCGTGCTGCCCGACCAGGCCCAGTTCGACCCGCTCGACGTGCTCGCCGCGCTCGCCGCCGACGTCCGCTCGCGCGGCGGCGTGATCATCGAGAATCTGCCGGCGACGGGGATGCGGGCGCCGTCGCGGTCGTCCCTCGGCCCCGGCTCGACCGACTACGCGACCACCACGACCGACGACCTCGTGGAGGTCACGACGACGCGCGCGAGCCTGTGGGCCGACCGCGTGGTGCTCGCGACGGGCATCCCCGTCCTCGATCGCGGGCTCTACTGGGCGCGGATGACGCCGCAGCGCTCGTACGCCGCGGCGTTCCGCGTGCCCGGCACGCTGCCGCGCGGGCAGCACCTGAGCGTCGACCAGCCGTCGCGGTCGGTGCGGACGACGCCCGATCGTGCCGCCGGCCGCTCGCTCGGCCAGAGCGGGGAGCTGCTGCTCATCGGCGGCAACGGGCACGCCGTCGGCCGGCACTGCACCGATGGCCCCGGCGGGAAGAACCCGTCGCCCACGGCGCGCCTCGAGGAGCTCACCGCGTGGACGGAGGAGCACTGGCCGGGAGCGCAGCGCACGCACGTGTGGAGCGCGCAGGATTACGAGCCGACCGACGGCATCCCCTTCGTCGGGTGGGTGCCGTTCACGCACCGCCGCATCGCGCTTGCGACCGGATACGACAAGTGGGGCATGACGAACGCCGTGCAGGCGGCGCTGCAGCTGAGCGCGCGGCTGCTCGACGGGGAGGTTCCGCGGTGGGCGAAGGCGATGGGTCGGCGTCCGCTCATGCCGGGCTCGCTGCTCGAAGGCGTCGTCGCGAACGCGAAGGTCGCGTGGTGGTACGGCAGGGGGCTCGCGCACGTGCTGACGACGCCGCTGCCGGCGGCCGCGCCCTCGGAGGGCTCGGGCGTGACAGGGCGCGACGGGGCGCGGCTCGAGGCTGTGTCGCGCGTCGACGGGCGCGTGTGCCGCGTGTCGGCGCTGTGCTCGCACCTCGGGGCGCCGCTGAACTGGAACGACGCCGAGCGCTCGTGGGACTGCCCGGCGCACGGCTCGCGGTTCGCGCCGGACGGGGCGCGGCTCGAGGGCCCGGCGAGGCGGGGGCTGGCGAAGCGGTAGGCCCGGCCGGGCTGGTCGGCGGGCGCGGATGCTTTCGCCGGGCATCCGCGCGATCGTCGCCCTGGCACAAAAAAGGACCCCTCGCGCACCCGCCAGAGCCCGGTTACCCTTGCTGCGTTTCCGCCCTGGGGGAGTTGGCCTGGATGGCGCCACGCGAGGAGCCGCGTCTAGTTTACGGGTAGGATCGCTCCTGGTCGTCACGCGTTCGCGCAGGGCGACCGCTGGAGGATTCGCCTAGTGGCCTATGGCGCACGCTTGGAAAGCGTGTTGGGTGCAAGCCCTCGGGGGTTCGAATCCCCCATCCTCCGCACTCCGAGCGTCGCTTTTCGCATCACCCTTCCGGCGCTCGCCACCACAACGGAGACAAGGGGAGCATCGTGAGCAGAGCCCACGACGCGCCCCTCGTCGTTCGCCCTCGCCGACGTCTGCTGCGCGACGGGCTGCTCGCGATCGGGCTCGTGCTGATCGTTCTGGGCGCCCCGCTGCTGCTCACCGTGCCCAATGGCAACGGACCGGTCGTGATCGCGGCGGCCGGGGTCGTCGTCGTGCTGTGCGTGATCGGGGTTCTCGACTTCGCGCGGGCCGCGATCACGATCACCGAGGGGGAGCTCGTGAAGCGGGCGTTCCTGACGCCGCCCTTCCGGGTTCCGCTCGATCGGATCGAGTCGGTTCACGTGCTGGAGGTGTACCCGTCGGGGACGACGCGCTCGGTGCCGCAGCTTCTCGCCCTCTCCGCCGAGGGCGAGCGCCTGTTCCGGATGCGCGGGCAGTTCTGGACCCGCAACGCGATCGACCAGGTCGCCGAGGCGACGAAGGCGGTCGTGATCCGCAGCGATGAGCCGCTCACGCAGAAGGAGTTCCACGACCAGTGGCAGCAGGCCGCCTACTGGTACGAGAACCGCCCCGTGCTCGCCGCCGCCGGCTTCACCGGCGCCGTCGTGGTCGCGGCCGCCATCGTGTACGGGATGCTCGTGCTGGCCGACGCGCCCCTCAACGGCGCGTAGGCACCCGCGCGCACTCCGCTCCGCGACCGCGTCGGGCCCGCGGCCGACCTCCTTCCGTTGTTGAGGAGTGTCGGAATCCATTTAAGTCACTCCTCAACAACGGTAGTGAGTGAGACGGGGACGGGGCTGGGCTGCGGGCGCGACGACGCGCTCCCCCGATTCGCGCTCGCGATGTGGAGGACTGACCTAATCGGATCTCGTCACTCCTCCACAACCTGAGTCGGGCAGAACGCGGATCGTCGAGCGCAGGCGGCAGGTGGCGTGGGCGGGCGGGCATGCGGGAGCGGGGCGGGCACGCGGGAGCGGGGCGGGCGGGAACGCGGGAGCGGGCCAGGCGGGCGGGCGGGATAAGACGCGGGGGCCGACCGCTCAGCGCCTCTTGAGCGTCCCGAAGATTCCGCGGAGGACCTCTCGCACGATCGTCTGGCCGGTGCGCGACCCGAGCGCGTCTCCGACGACGTCGCCGAGACCGCCGCCCCCGCCGGCCGTGCCGCCGGCGCCCCCCGAGCGACCGGTGCGAGTCGGCGTGCGCGTCGTCGTGCGGTCCCTCTTCTGAAGCTCGCGCATCCGCCGCTCGTACTCCTTCTGCGCCGCGTCCTGCTGCTTCTCCGCGTCGCGAGCCGCCCTCGCGGCGGCCTCGGCGCGCTCCTCCTCGGCCGTGCGCGCGGCCTCCGCCGCCTCGGCCGCCGACATGCGCGCCGTGAGCAGCTCGTGCGCCGTCTCGCGGTCGACCACCTCGCCGTACTGCGCCATGAGCGGCGACGCCGCGATCGTCGCCTCGATCGTCTCGACCGGAGCCGGATCCATCGAGCCCTGCGGCGCCCGCAGCCGAGTCCACGCCACCGGCGACGGCGCGCCCTTCTCGTTCATGACCGTCACGACCGCCTCGCCGATGCCGAGTGTCGTCAGCACCTCGCCGAGGTCGTACCC
The DNA here is from genome assembly GCF_014137945.1 of Microcella alkalica. Lineage (GTDB taxonomy): Bacteria > Actinomycetota > Actinomycetes > Actinomycetales > Microbacteriaceae > Microcella > Microcella alkalica. The sequence goes on along the minus strand of NZ_JACGWX010000004.1, from coordinate 45,666 downwards.
GCTCGTCGGATACGTCGACACCGTCGCCCGCAGCGCCTTCGCGTCATCCGGGGTGTGCGCCCGCAGCTGGTGCTGCACGCGCGAGCCCAGCTGCGCGAGAACGTCAGCCGGGACATCCTTCGGCGTCTGCGTCACGAAGAAGATGCCCACCCCCTTCGACCGGATCAGCCGCACCGTCTGCGTGATCGCCGCCAGGAAGTCCTTCGACGCATCCCGGAACAGCAGGTGCGCCTCATCGAAGAAGAACACGAGCTTCGGCTTGTCGAGATCGCCCACCTCGGGCAGATCGTTGAACAGGTCGGCGAGCATCCACATCAGGAACGTCGAGAACAGCGCAGGCTTGTCGGCCACTCCGGGAACCTCGAGCAGGCTCACCACCCCGCGCCCGTCGGCCGTCGTGCGCAGGAAGTGCGCCGTGTCGAACTCGGGCTCGCCGAAGAACGCATCGGCCCCGTCGGCCGCGAACGCGATGAGCTCGCGCAGGATCACCCCCGCCGTCGCCGAGCTCAGCCCGCCCAGCTCGGCGAGCTCCGCCTTCCCCTGGTCGCTCGTCAGGAACTGGATCACCGTGCGCAGGTCATCAAGGTCGACGAGCGCGAGGCCGTTGCTGTCGGCGTAGTGGAAGATCAGCCCGAGGCTCGACTCCTGCGTCTTGTTGAGGCCGAGCACCTTGCTCAGCATGAGCGGCCCGAAGCTCGACACCGTCGCCCGAACCGGAACCCCGTGCCCGATCCCGCCCAGGCAGTAGAACTCGGTCGGGTGCGCCGTCGCCCGCCAGTCCTGCCCGATCCCTGCCGTGCGCGCCAGGAGCTTCTCGCTCGCCTCGCCCGCGACCGCGATGCCGCTCAGGTCGCCCTTGATGTCGGCCGCGAACACCGGGACCCCCGCCGCGCTCAGCTGCTCGGCGAGCACCTGCAGGGTCTTCGTCTTGCCGGTGCCCGTCGCGCCCGCGACGAGCCCGTGCCGATTCGTCATCGCGAGCGGGATGCGCACCGGCACGTCCGCGCGCGCGTCGCCGTTCACGAGCGCGCCCATCTCGATCGCGGCACCCTCCATCGCGTATCCGTCGCGGATCGCCGCCACCTGCGCCTCGTCGAGCGGACCGCCCACGGGCGCCTCACCCTCCGCGGCGCGCGTCTCGACCTCCGCCTGCGCTGTCGCCTGCGCTGTCGCCTGCGCGAGCGCCGCCTGGGCCTCCTCGAGAGCCTTCCGCGCGGCCTCGACGGCCGCAGCCGCCTCCGCCGCCGTGTCGGTGTCGGTGTCGGTCTCCGCGGCCCTGGCCGTCGCGTCGTCGGTGTCGGTCTCCGCGGCCCTGGCCGTCGCGTCGTCGCTGTCGCTCATGCGCGCCAGCCTAGGCGAGCGGGGTGCGCCTGCGGGAGGCCCGCAGACAGCGCACGATCAGCGGCGAGCGATCAGGCCCGCGCGGTCGGCTCCCGGTCCTCGAGCCCCCACGACTGCCCGTACCCGCCCGCGGCCTCGGGCCGCGCCATGAGCTCGAGGAACGCCTCGGCGTCGAACGCCTCCGGCCCGAGCACGCCCGTGCCGCTCCAGGCGCCCGTCGCGAGCAGTTCGAGGGCGATGACGGGGTTGAGCGCGGTCTGCCACACGACGCACTGGCTCTCGTACTCGGCCATCGTCCACTCGTTGTCGGAGACGTGGTACAGGTACACCTCGCGGGGCGAGCCGTCGACTCCGGTTCCCGTGACCCAGAGCCCGGCGCAGGTCTTGCCGGTCATCCGCGGCCCGATGGAGGCCGGGTCGGGAAGGCCCGCGGCGACGACATCGCGCGGGCTGACCTCGACCGGCCCGTTCGCCGAGCGCACGCGCAGCGGCTCGGTCCTGTCGAGTCCGAGCTGGTGCAGCGTCTTGAGGATCCCGATGAACTCGTCGCCGAGCCCGTACTTGAACGTCACGCGCTTCGCGTCGACCCAGCGCGGCATGAGGAGCACCTCCTCGTGCTCGACGTTCACGCACTCGACCGGGCCGATTCCCTCGGGGAAGTCGAAGACCTCCGGCTCGCTGAACGGCGGAGTCGTGAACCATCCGCGGTCCTTCTCCCAGATGACGGGAGGGTTCAGGCACTCCTCGATCGTCGTCCAGATCGAGAAGCTCGGCGCGAAGATCTCGTCGCCGTTCTCGTCGCGCACGACGAGGTTGGCGCCGTCGCGCGTGCCGAGCTCGTCGATCTCCGCGAAGAGGTGGTCGGCGGCGTAGCGCGCGAAGACGTCGCTCAGGCCGGGCTCGACGCCCATGCCGACGAGCGCGAGGCGGCCCGCGGCCTCCCAGTCTGCGGCGGCCGCGAACTGCTCGTCGCCGAGCTTCACGCCGGTCTCGCCGTACGGGTTCGTCGGGTGCGGGCGCGACAGGCTCATCGCCATGTCGAGGTAGTCGGCGCCGGCCGCGAGGGCTCCGGCGAAGATCGTCGGCACGAATTTCGGCTCGACGGCGTTCATGACGTGCGTCGCGCCGTGCTCGCGCGCGACCCTCTCGACGGCGGATGCGTCGCTCGCGTCGATCTGCGCCGCCACGAAGCGCTCGCCCTGGTCGCCGTGCCGGTCAGCGATCCACGCGATCGTGCGCTCGGCGCGACTGACGTCGTAGTCGCTGACGATGATCGTGTCGAAGAAGGAGCGGCGAGCGGCGATCTTGGCGAAGGCGTCTCCGACGCCGCCCGCACCCACGAGGAGGATTCTCATGGGCTCATGTTATCCAGATGGACAACGATCGCGCCAGTGCGGGCTGAGGCTCTCCGCGGGGGCGCGCAGGCGCGAGCCCGCGGCCGCGCCGAGGGTCGGCGCGCCCTCGGCCGGCGTGAGCGGCGTGGCCGCTGCGCCCGTTGGCGTCGGCGCGTTCTTCGACGGCCGCGGCTCCCGCTCCAGGCGGGTCACGAACGGAGCCCACACGATCACCGCGACCGCGATGCCGATGAGCGCGCCGCCGATCGTGTCGGTGACCCAGTGCGCGCCGAGGTATGTCCGGCTCAGCGCCATCGCGACGATCCAGCCCGCGCCGAGCATCCACACCCACGCCCGCGACCGCGACAGACCGAAGATCAGGACGATCGTCGTCGCGAGCGTCGCCGCGTTCGCGACGTGCCCCGACGGGAACGAGCCGAAGTCGGCCGTGACGAGGATTTCCTCCGGGCGGGCGCGCGCGAACGTGCCCTTGAGCAGCTGCACGATGGCCGCGCTGAGGGCCGCCGCGATGATCGAGAAGAGGGCGCCCCACGGGCGACGGGCGATGAGCAGCAGCGCGACGAGCCCGAGCGGCACGACGACGACGCCGATCGGGCCGCCGCCGATGCGGTCCATGAGCATCGCGAGCACTTCGAGGACGGGCCCCCGCTCGGCGAGCACGTCGGTCATCCAGTCGGCGTCGAGGTCGAAGGGGCTCTCGCGCAGCATCACCAGCAGGCCCAGGCCGGCGGCGAGCCCGAGCGCCACCACTCCGCTGATCCAGCGCCAGTGGCTCGCGACGCGTCGGGTCGAGGTCGGCTCCATCATGGCACCCTATCGAGGGCCTTTCGACGGATGCTCGCAGGCTCCCGGTGAGTTCGCGCGCGACCGTCAGTCCGTGAGCGCCGGCACCGTCCGCGGTCGCACGACGACCCACAGCGCGAGCACCGCGACCGCGGCGGCGATCGCCATGGCCGCGCCCATCGGAGTGGCGCTGCCGATGCCGAACACGCCGACGATGGGCGACAGCAGGCCCGCCAGGCCGAAGTTCAGGGCGCCGAGGAGCGACGCCGCGGTCCCCGCCTCCTTGCCGTGGTTCACGAGCGCGAGCACCTGCACCATCGGGAAGCCGAAGCCGCACGCCATGATGAAGAAGAACAGCGGCACGATGGTGCCCCACATCCCCGCACCCGCCTGATCCAGCACGACGATCGCGATCGCGCTGATGAGAAGCACGGCCGTCGAGACCGCGAGGATCCACTGCGGCGGGATCCGCTTCGCGAGACGCGCGCTCGACTGCACGCCGATGAACACCCCGACGGAGTTCGCCGCGAAGACCAGGCCGTACGCCTGCGGGTCGAGGCCGTAGACATCCTGGAAGAGGAACGACGACGCCGACAGGTAGGCGAACAGGCCCGTGAAGGTAAACCCGCCGATGACCGCGACGCCGATGAAGATGCGATCGCGGAACAGCGCGCGGTAGCGCTCCGCGATCGTCGAGTGACCGCGGTCGGAGCGCCGCGCCGGCGGGAGCGTCTCGACGATGAAGAGCCACGAGGCCACGACGACCAGGAGCCCGTATCCGGCCAGCACGACGAACAGACCGCGCCACTCGGTCAGCAGCAGCAGCTGCGAGCCGATCAGCGGGGCCAGGATCGGAGCGAGCCCGGTGATGAGGGCCAGGCGGGAGAGCATCCGCACCAGGGGGTACCCGCCGAAGAGATCGCGCACCATCGCCATCGCGACGACGCCCCCCGCCGCCGCGCCGGCGCCCTGCAGGACGCGCGCCGCGAGCAGCCACGTGACGTCGGGGGCGACCGCGACCATGAGGCTCGCGGCGACGTGCACGGTCGAGGCGGTGATGAGCGGGAGGCGGCGGCCGACGCGGTCGCTCCACGGGCCGACGATGAGCTGGCCGAAGCCGAAGCCGACCATCGTCGCGGTGAGGGTGAGCTGCACGAGCGCGACGCTGATGCCGAGGTCGGCCTCGACCTGCGGAAACGCCGGGAGGTAGAGGTCGACCGTGAACGGGCCGAGAGCGGTGAGGGCGCCGAGCACGACGACGTAGACGATGCGCTGGCGCCGAGTGAGCGAGTCGCCGGGGTGCACGACAGTGGTCATTGTCCCCACGATAGAGGCCGAGTCGGCCCGTGTCGAATCGATTCGATCGGATGCGCGTGTCGCGCGCCCCGCGCCGGGCTGTGTCAGTTCTCCGGAGTTTCGGTTCGGCCCGTCGCGGGGCCGCGGGCGGGGTGCGGCCGGCTCTCCAGAATTCCGGAGAACGTGCACGCGCCGCCGCGGCGGATCAGCCCTTCGCGGCGTTCGACTTCGCCTTCGCGGCCTTCTTCGCCTCGCGCACCTTCGCGAGCGAGTCGGCGTCGACGATGTCGGCGACCGAGCGGTACGAGCCCTGCACGCCGTAGTCGCCGGCGGCCTCCCGCCAACCGTCGGCCTCGAGCCCGCACTGCTTGCCCAGCAGGGCGAGGAAGATCGTCGCCTTCTGCTCGCCGAAGCCGGGCAGCTCCTGCAGTCGGCGGAGGATCTCCGCTCCGTCGGGCGCGAGCCCGTCGAGCCCGGGCCGCGTCCAGATCGCGTCGGCGCGCCCGCCCCACTCGTCGCGCACCTCGGCGGCGAGCGCCTGCACGCGCGCGGCCATCGAGCCGGGGAACCGGTGCACCGCGGGCGACTCCTTGAACACCGCCGCGAGGGCCTCGGGGGCGACGGAGGCGATCGTCTCGGCGTCGAACGAGCCCATCCGCTCGCGAATCTTCGCGGGCCCCGCGAACGCGGTCTCCATGGGCACCTGCTGGTCGAGGAGCATCCCGACCAGGAGCGCGAACGGGTCGTCGGTGAGCAGTGCGTCGGCGGGGGCATCCCCCGTGATGTTCAGAGCCATGCGCGTATCGAACCACGCGCGCCTGCGGCGGCGCTCAGCGACGCGGCTCAGAGTGCAGGAAGCGACCACGGCGCGCTCGGCGCGACGTCCCGACTCGCCGACCACCGGCGCGCGATCCCCGCACTCGGCTGTCGCGCGCCCGCCCAACCCGAGGCCGGCTCGCCCAAATGAAGGGAGCGGCCGACGTCGTCACGGCGTGTCGCACTGACACGCCGTGCACGAGCGCCGCGCTCCCTTCATTTGGTCGAGAACGCGCGTCGGCGGCGGATGACCGCCCCGCCTACTCCGGGATGCTGCGGCTGCGGATCAGCTCGCCGTACCAGTGCCCGCTCTGCTTGATGGTGCGCTCGAGCGAGTCGTAGTCGACGTGGACGATGCCGAAGCGCTTCGTGTAGCCGTAGGCCCACTCGAAGTTGTCCATGAGGCTCCACACCTGGTAGCCGCGCAGGTCGACGCCGCGCTGCATCGCCCGGTGGGCGGCCGTGAAATGGCGGCGCAGGTAGTCGATTCGCGCGTCGTCCTGCACGACGCCGTCCCGCACCTCGTCGTCGAAGGCCGCGCCGTTCTCGGTGATCATGAGCGGCAGCGTCGGGAACTGCTCGTGCACATCGACGAGGAGCTCCTCGAGACCGTCGGGCGCGATGTTCCAGCCCATCGCCGTGTACGGGCCGGGCTGCTGCACGAATTCGACGTCCTCGCTGCCGGGCCAGGGCGAGCCGGCCGCGTCTCCGTGGCCATCGGCGTTCGAGCGCGGCGAGACGCCATCCCACATCGTGACGGTCACGGTCGAGTAGTAGTTGACCCCGAGCACGTCGATCGGCTGGTGGGTGAGCTCGAGGTCGCCCGGGCGCACGAACTGCCAGTCGGTGACGTGCGCGGTGTCCTCCAGCAGATCCGCGGGGTACGCACCGTGCAGCATCGGGCCCGTGAACGCGCGGTTGGCGAGGGCGTCGATGCGGCGCACTGCCTCGGCGCTCGCCGGAAGCGCCTCCCCGTCCGCGTCGCGGGCGGGCCGGATCATGTGCAGGTTCAGCGTCGCCGAGTACTGCGCGTCGGGCTTGCGCACCGCGTCCCGCAGGGCGCTCAGGCCGAGACCGTGGGCGAGGTTGAGGTGGTGCACGGCCGTGAGGGCGGCGCGGCCGCTCGTGATGCCGGGCGCGTGGACGCCTGAGCCGTAGCCGAGGTACGCGCTGCACCACGGCTCGTTGAGGGTCGTCCACATCGCCATGCGGTCGCCGAGCGCCTCACCCATGATGTGCGCGTAGTCGGCGAAGCGGTAGCTCGTGTCGCGGTTGGTCCAGCCGCCGGCGTCCTCGAGCGTCTGCGGCAGATCCCAGTGGTAGAGCGTCGCGATGGGCGTGATGCCGCGCGCGAGGAGCCCGTCGACGAGGCGGCTGTAGAACGCGACGCCCTTCACGTTCGCGGGGCCCGTGCCCTCGGCCTGGATGCGCGGCCACGCGATCGAGAACCGATACGACTCGAGGCCCAGCCGCTGCATGAGGTCGAGGTCGGAGTCGAGCCGGTGGTAGTGGTCGTCGGCGACCTCGCCGGTGTGGCCGAAGAGCACCTTGCCGGGGGTGCGACTGAACGTGTCCCAGATCGACGGCCCGCGGCCGTCCTCGTGCGCGGCCCCCTCGATCTGGTAGCTCGCGGTCGCGGAGCCGAAGACGAAGTCGGCGGGGAACTCCAGGCCGGAGTCGCGGTAGTCGGGGGTGCCCTGATTCATGCTGATGAGCCTACGTGCCCGAGCGTGGAACCGCTCCCACATCCGGGTCGCTCGCGCCGAGCATCCGCCGACCAACCGCCGCGCACGACGACGCCCCGGCCGCGCGTCGGGCGCGACCGGGGCGTCGAGTGAGAGCGCGGACTAGCCGCGGGCGCGGCGCTTGTTCCAGACGTCGAACGCGACGGCGAGGAGCAGCACGAGGCCCTTGATGAACTGCTGGTAGTCGGTCGAGACGCCCAGCAGCGACATGCCGTTGTTGAGCACGCCCATGATGAGACCGCCCGTGATCGCGCCGACGACCGTTCCGACGCCGCCCTGCACGGCCGCGCCGCCGATGAACGACGCCGCGATCGCGTCGAGCTCGAACAGGTTGCCCGCGCCGGGTCCGGCCGAGTTGAGTCGACCGGTGAAGATGATGCCGGCGAGCGCCGCGAGCACGCCCATGTTGACGAACAGGTAGAAGTCGATCTTGCGCGACTGGATGCCCGACAGGTCGGCCGCGTGGCGGTTGCCGCCGACGGCGTAGATGTGGCGGCCGAACACGCTGCGGTTCATGACCGCCGTGTAGACGACCACGAGCACGCCGAGCACGATGAGCACGATCGGGGTTCCGCGTGATCCGGGCGCGACGCCCAGGAGGTAGGTCAGGAACAGGATGAGCCCCGCGCCGAACGCCACCTTGACGATGAACCACCAGGCCGGCTCGGTCTCGAGGTTGAGCTTCGCGCGCTTCATGCGGCCGCGCAGCTGCGAGCCGATGAACATGACGAGCGTGAGGAGGCCCAGGCCGACCGTGATCCACTCGGCGGGCGAGGTGGCCGCCGGGAACAGCTGCGGGAAGAGGTAGCCGCCGCCGAGCTGGCGGTACTCGTTCGGGAACGGCGTGATCTGCGTGTTGCCGAGCACGATCTGCGTGAGACCGCGGAAGAGGAGCATGCCCGCAAGGGTCACGATGAATGCGGGTATGCCCACGTACGCCACCCAGAAGCCCTGCCAGCAGCCGACGATCGCGCCGACGAGGAGGCCGAGGAGGATCGCCGCCCACCAGGGCAGGCCCCAGTCCTGCACCATGACACCCGTCATGGCGCCAACGAACGCCGCGACCGAGCCGACCGAGAGGTCGATGTGGCCGGCGATGATGATCATCACCATGCCGATCGCGAGGATCAGGATGTAGCTGTTCTGGACGATGATGTTGGATACGTTGCCCGCCGTCAGCAGGCGGCCCTCGGTCAGCACCTGGAACAGCAGGACGATGACGATGAGCGCGACGAAGATGCCGATCTGACGCAGGCGCGAGGTCAGGAAGCCGAGCACCTCCGAACGGCTGGACGCGGGGCGGGTTGCGCTAGCCGATGACATGGTCGGCCTCCTTCTCCTTGGTCATGAGCACCATGAGTGCTTCGGGGGTGGCCTGCTCGATGGGGAGCTCGCCGGTGATGTGTCCCTCCGAGAGGGCGTAGACGCGATCGCAGATGCCGAGCAGCTCGGGGAGCTCGCTCGAGATCACGATGACCGCCTTGCCCTGCGCGGCGAGGCTGTTGATGATCGTGTAGATCTCGTACTTGGCGCCGACGTCGATGCCGCGCGTGGGCTCGTCGAGGATCAGCAGCTCCGGATCGGAGTACAGCCACTTCGACAGCACGACCTTCTGCTGGTTGCCGCCCGAGAGCTTGCCCGTGATCGCGTCGACCGAGGGCGCCTTGATGTTCATGCTCTTGCGATAGCCCTCGGCGACGACGTGCTCGGCGCCGCCGTCGACCCAGCCGCGCGGGGCGAGCTTGCGCAGCCCTGCGGCCGAGACGTTCCGTTTGATGTCCTCGATGAGGTTGAGGCCGTACATCTTGCGGTCCTCGGTGGCGTACGCGAGACCGTTGCGGATGGCCTCCGGCACCGTGCGCGCCTGGATCTCCTCGCCGCGCATGAAGAGGCGCCCGCTGATCCTCGAGCCGTACGAGCGGCCGAAGATGCTCATCGCGAGCTCGGTGCGCCCCGCGCCCATGAGCCCGGCGATGCCGACGACCTCGCCCGCGCGCACCGTGAGGGATGCGCCGTGGATGATCGTGCGGTCGTGGTCGGTGGGGTGGTGGACGGTCCAGTCCTCGACGCGGAAGATCTCCTCGCCGATCGCCACCGAGCGGTCGGGGTACCGGTGCTCGAGGTCGCGCCCGACCATGCCCTTGATGATGCGGTCCTCCGAGATGTCGCCGGTCGCGAGCGCGAGCGTCTCGATCGTCCGGCCGTCGCGGATGATCGTGACCTCATCGGCGATCGCTTTGATCTCGTTGAGCTTGTGGCTGATGATGATGCACGTGATCCCCTGCCCCTTGAGGTGGCGGATCAGGTCGAGCAGGTGCGCCGAGTCCTCGTCGTTGAGGGCGGCGGTGGGCTCATCGAGGATGAGCAGCTTCACGTTCTTCGACAGCGCCTTGGCGATTTCGACGAGCTGCTGCTTGCCGACGCCGATCTCGCGCACGACGGTCGTGGGGCTGTCGCCGAGCCCGACGCGGGCGAGCAGCTTGGCCGCCTCCGCGTTCGTCTCATCCCAGTCGATGAAGCCGCGCGTGGCGCGCTCGTTGCCGAGGAAGATGTTCTCGGCGATCGAGAGGTAGGGGCTGAGCGCGAGCTCCTGATGGATGATGACGATGCCGGACTTCTCACTGTCGCGGATGTCCTTGAACTCCATCGACTCGCCTTCGAAGACGATGTCGCCGCTGTATGTGCCGTGCGGGTAGACGCCCGACAGCACCTTCATGAGGGTCGACTTCCCTGCGCCGTTCTCGCCGCAGATGGCGTGGACGTGGCCTCGTTCGACCGTGATGGAGACATCCTGCAGCGCCTTGACGCCGGGGAACTCCTTCGTGATCGAACGCATTTCGAGGATGGTGCTCACGGCGATCCTCTTCCTCTCCTCGGTTGTGCGAGGGCTCTCGCGGTGATGAGGGATGGTGCGGGCCCGGCCGATCTCTCGGCCGAGCCCGCACCCGGGTGGTGCGAACCTACTAGGCGAGGTCCTCAGCGGTGTAGTACCCGCTGTCGAAGAGAACCTCTTCGTAGTTGTCGACCGTGACGATCGTCGACTCGAGCAGGAACGACGGGACGACCTTCTCGCCGTTGTCGTAGGTCTCGGTGTCGTTGACCTCGGGCTCCTCGCCCGAGAGCAGAGCATCCACCATCGCGACGGCCTGCTCGGCGAGCAGACGGGTGTCCTTGAAGATGGTCGAGTACTGCTCGCCCGCGATGATCGACTTCATCGAGCCGACCTCGGCGTCCTGACCCGTGATGACGGGGAGGGCGTCGGTCGAGTATCCGCCCGACGTGAGCGCCGAGATGATGCCGATCGAGAGGCCGTCGTACGGCGAGAGGACGCCGTCGATCTGGGTGTCGCCGATGATGGTGAGGATGTTCTCCATGCGCTCCTGAGCCGTCTCGGGCAGCCAGCGGAGGATCGCCACCTGCTCGAAGTCGACCTGGCCCGACGGGACGACGAGGGTGCCGTCGTCGATGAGGGGCTGGATGATGCTCATGGCGCCGTTGAAGAAGAACCCGGCGTTGTTGTCATCGGGGCTGCCCGCGAAGAGCTCGACGTTGAACGGGCCGGCCGCATCCGTGCGCGCGCCGCTCTCGTCGAAGACGCCCATGCCGATGAGCAGCGAGGTCGCCTGCTGCACGCCCACCTGGAAGTTGTCGAACGTCGTGTAGTAGTCCACGTTCGGGCTGCCGTTGATGAGGCGGTCGTAGGCGATGACGGGGATGCCCGCGTCGGCCGCCTGCTGCAGCACATCGGTGAGCGTCGTGCCGTCGATCGAGGCGATGATGAGCGCCTCGGCGCCGCTCGAGATCATGTTCTCGATCTGCGAGACCTGCGTGGGGATGTCGTCGTTGGCGAACTGGAGGTCGACGTCGTAGCCGAGCTCCTCGAGCTGCGACTTGACGTTGTCGCCGTCGGCGATCCAGCGCTCAGACTGCTGGGTCGGCATCGCAACGCCGACGATGCCGCCGGCCTCGTCGCCGCCGCCGTCGCCGCCGCCGGCCGAGCCGCCGGTGCGGTCACCGGCGCAACCGGTGAGTGCCAGCGACATGACTCCTGCGGCAGCGATGCCGAGGAGGAACTTGGAGTTCTTCACTGTGTGTCCTTTCGATGGGGAGTGTGGTGGTGCGTTCGGGTCCGTCGCTCGGCCTCGAGCTCTGGCTCCGGTTCCCGGCAGAGCCGGGAGGTTCTGGGGCCCCGCTCAGATGCCCTGAGCGAGTCGGTAGTAGGCGGCGTTCGCGCGCACGTCGCGCGCGAACCCCTCGAGCGTGGTGGCCTCGTCGATGACGAGGAGCTCGACGCCGGCCATGATGGCGAAGTCTCGGAAGACCTCGACGCCCACTTGCGTGGTCATGACCGTGTGGTGCGCCGCCCCCGCGGTCAGCCAGGCGGCTGCCGAGGTGGCGAAGTCGGGCGCCGGCTTCCAGACGGCGTGCCCGACGGGCAGGTGGGGCATCGGGGCGGGCAGCGCCACGTTCTCGACGACGTTCGCGACGAGCCGGAACCGGTCGCGCATGTCGCTGAGGGCCGCGACGACCGCGGGGCCCGCGTCGGCCGTGAAGACCAGGCGCACCGGGTCGTCCTTGCCGCCGATGCCGAGGGGGTGCACCTCGAGGCGCGCGCGCTGAGAACTGAGCGAAGGGCTGACCTCGAGCATGTGCGCGCCGAGGATGAGCTCGTTGCCGGGCTCGAGGTGGTACGTGTAGTCCTCCATGAGGCTCGCGCCCCCAGGGAGGCCCGCGCCCATGACGGCCGCCGCGCGCACGAGCACCGCGGTCTTCCAGTCGCCCTCGGCGCCGAAGCCGTAGCCGTCGGCCATGAGGCGCTGCACGGCGAGGCCGGGCAGCTGGCGCAGTGCGCCGAGGTCCTCGAAGCTCGTCGTGAAGGCGCCGAACCTGCCGCCCTCGAGAAAGCCCCGCAGGCCGAGCTCGATCGCCGCGCCGTAGCGCAGGCTGTCGGCGCGCTCCGCGCCCGGGTGCAGCTCGGGGGAGACCTCGTAGAGGTCGAGGTACTCCTCGACGAGCCGGTCGACCTCGGCGTCGCCGACCGCGTGCACAGCATCCGCCAGCTCGGTGACGCCCCAGGTGTTGACCTGCACGCCGAAGCGGATCTCGGCTTCGGTCTTGTCGCCCTCGGTCACGGCGACGAAGCGCATGTTGTCGCCGAACCGGGCGAGCTTGAGCTCGTGAGTCGCGTGCCAGCCTGCGGCCGCGCGGGTCCAGACGCCGACGCGCGCCGTGACGGCCGGGTTCGAGACGTGGCCGACGACCGTCGCGCGCGCGACGCTCATGCGCGAGGCGATGTAGCCGAACTCGCGGTCGCCGTGCGCGGCCTGGTTGAGGTTCATGAAGTCGAAGTCGATCTCGCCCCACGGCAGCTCGACGTTGGCCTGCGTGTGCAGGTGCAGCAGCGGCTTGGAGAGCGCGTCGAGACCGGCGATCCACATCTTCGCGGGGCTGAAGGTGTGCATCCAGGCGATGACGCCGATGACGTTCTCGGCGGCGTTCGCCTCGAGCATGACGCGCCTGATGCTCGCGGAGTCGACGAGGGTCGGCTTCCACACGATCGTGACGGGGATGTCCGCGGCCGCCTGCAGGCCGGCCACGACCGCCTGCGACTGCTCGGCGACCTGGCGCAGGGTCTCGTCGCCGTAGAGGTTCTGGCTCCCGGTCAGGAACCACACCTCGAGCGTGCGGAGGTCGGGGATGATGCTGCGGGTCACTGGGGTCCTCCTGCAAGGGCGTCGATGGCGCAACGCTCGATGGCGAGCCCGGCCTCGTACTGGACGAGGTAGGCGGCGAAGCCGGCGGTGTCGGCGGGGTCGGGGGCGGCGACCGCGGTGTCGGCGTCGGCGAAGACGCGGGTCGAGAGGTAGTCGGCGAGGGTGGTGGGGGCGCCGTCGGTCGCAGGGCCCCCGGCCGCCTCGGCGGTGAACGCAGCGAGCACCGCGATGCCCCAGGCCCCGCCCTCGGAGGCGCTGCCGGCGACGCCGACGGGCGCGTCGAGCGCAGCGGCGAGAAGGCGCTGCGCGACGCCGGCCGTGCGGAAGAGCCCGCCGTGGGCCTGCATCCGCTCGACCGTGACGCCCTCCTCGTGGAGGGCGCGCATCCCGAGGGCGAGTGCGGCGAAGACGCCGTAGACGTGGGCGCGCATGAGGTTCGCGAGCGTGAGGCGGCTCTCGGGGGTGCGCACGACGAGCGGGCGGCCCGCGGTCAGCTGCGCGACGGGCTCGCCGGCGACCTGGTTGTAGGCGAGGACGCCTCCCGCGTCGGCCGCGCCCTCGAGCGCCTCGGCGAGCAGCAGCGCGTACGCCTCGTCGGCGGTGGTGGTCGCGCCGGCGAGCTCGGCGAAGCGGCGGTAGGTGCCGACCCAGGCGGCGAGCTCGCTCGTGCCGTTGTTGCAGTGCACCATCGCCACCGGGTCGCCCGCGGGCGTCGCGACGACGTCGATCTCGGAGTGCGGGGCGCTCAGCGGGCGGTCGAGCACGACCATCGCGAAGATGCTCGTGCCGGCGCTCACGTTGCCCGAGCGCGGAGCGACCGCGTTCGTCGCGACCATGCCGGTTCCGGCATCACCCTCGGGCGGGCAGAGCGGGGCGCCGTGCTCGAGGGCCCCGGTCGGGTCGAGGAGCGCGGCGCCGGCGGCGGTCAGGGTGCCGGCGGTCGCGCCGGCGGGGAGCACGCGGGGGAGCATCCGGTGCAGGGGGCCCGCGAGGGCCGACCCGGCGGCGTGCGCGTCGAAGCGGGCGAGGAGCTCGGCGTCGTAGTCGCTGCCGGCGGCGTCCACGGGAAAAATCCCGCTCGCGTCGCCGACGCCGAGCACGCGCTCGCCGGTCAGGCGGTGGTGGACGTAGCCGGCGAGGGTCGTGAGGTGGCGGATGCGGCCGACGTGCTCCTCGCCGTCGAGGACGGCCTGGTGCAGGTGCGCGATCGACCAGCGCAGCGGGATGTTCGCGCCGAGCAGCGCCGAGAGCTCGGCGGCAGCGGCCCCCGTGCTCGTGTTGCGCCAGGTGCGGAACGGGACGAGCAGCTCGTCGTGCTCGTCGAAGGCGAGGTAGCCGTGCATCATCGCCGAGACGCCGAGCGCGGCGAGAGTCGTCGGCGCTGCGCCGTGGCTGGTGCGGGCATCGTCGGCGAGGGCGGCGTACGCGGCGCGGATGCCCTGCTCGACCTCGGCGAGGTCGTACGTCCACACGCCGTCCACGAGCTGGTTCTCCCACTCGTGGCTGCCCGTCGCGAGCACCGTCGCCGGCGCCTCCGAGTCGACGAGGCAGGCCTTGATGCGCGTCGATCCGAGCTCTATGCCGAGGGCGACGCGGCCGGCGGCGAGAGCGGCGGCGGGCGTGCGAGCGCGGGAGTCGTTCGCGGTCATCAGGCGGCTCCGCCGGGCTGGCCGTAGATGTTCTGGTACCGGTCGAAGAGCGCGTCGACCGCGGCGCGCTCGATCGGGAGCGGGTCGCCCAGCTGTCGGGCGATGTGGATCGTGCGCGCGACATCCTCGAGCATGACGGCGGCCTTGACGGCGTCGCGCGCGTCCCGACCGATCGTGAAGGGGCCGTGGCTCTGCATGAGCACGGCGCGCGAGCGGTGGCCGGAGAGCGTCTCGACGATGCCGCGGCCGATCGAGTCGTCGCCGATGATCGCGAACGGACCGACCGGGATGTCGCCGCCGAACTCGTCGGCCATCGCCGTGATCACGCACGGGATGCTCTCGCCGCGCGCCGCCCAGGCCGTCGCGTAGGTCGAGTGCGTGTGCACGACTCCGCCGACGTCGGTCATGTGCCGGTAGACGTATGCGTGCGCCGCGGTGTCGCTCGAGGGGCTGCGGTCGCTGCCGGGAGTGTCGGGGACGACCTCGCCGTCGAGCGTGCAGAGGATCATGTTCGCCGGGTCGAGGTCGTCGTAGGAGACGCCGCTCGGCTTGATGACGAAGAGGTCGGCGCCCGGGACGCGGCCGCTGACGTTGCCGCCGGTCCAGACCACGAGCCCGTTGCGGACCAGCTCAGCGTGGAGGGCGGCCACCTCGTCGCGGACGCGCGCGACGGCGACCTGCACCTCGGGGCTCAGAGCGATCACGGGACTCCATCGTCGCGGCGGCGACGGTGTACCCGACGCCGGGGTGGAACAGGGGTGGTGGTTCGCGGCGAATAGCGCCGCGGTGGTGGTGCCTGGTACTTCGCGTGCGAACCTGCCCGACCCGAACCGAGGCTCGTGATGTGACCGTTCACATTGCGTTGATGCACTCTAACTGCGAAACGGTCACATCTGTCAAGCAGGTCCCCATGCGAAACGGTCACAAGTCGGTAACAGCCTCGAAATGCGTCCGCGCGCCCCGCGCCCCCTCCACCGGCCCGCGCCTCCCATGCCCTGCCCCGCCCGCGCAGCCCCGCCTCCGCGCACCCGTCCCTCACCCGCGCACCCGCCCCTCACCCGCGCATCCCGCACACGCCACTCACCGCACCTCGCTCTGTTCCGGGCACTCCGGACGCCCCCAGGCGCACGGGGTGCCCGCATCAGTACGGAGTGCGCCGCCCGCGCCGGCGAGGAACCCCCGCCCCCTCGAGCCGATGGGCGAAACGG
Organism: Microcella alkalica; assembly: GCF_014137945.1. GTDB lineage: Bacteria > Actinomycetota > Actinomycetes > Actinomycetales > Microbacteriaceae > Microcella > Microcella alkalica. The sequence goes on along the minus strand of NZ_JACGWX010000004.1, from coordinate 29,759 downwards.
CGTCGGTCGCGCAGATCGCCCCACACCAGCCGCAGCATCCCGTCGCCGGTCGAGCGCACCCCGTCCTCGCGCTCCTTCTCCTCCACGACGACCTGCTCGACCGAGCGTCCTGCGCGCACGTCAGCAGCGCGATACTTCGCGAGCCCATCGAACTCGCCGGCGAGGCCGATCGACGGCCATCGGAAGTCCGTGCGGAACACCCGACCATCCGGCAGCCGGTACTCGTGCTGCAGCTCGGGCGCCTCGAACCCGAGCTCGTGCATGAGCACGCGCGCCCACGACTCCCCGGGCGACTCGGATCGCCCGTCGGCGAAGGCGAGAGCGCACTCGAGCCGGCCTCGTCCCCGAACGAACGCGAGAGCATCCGCCACCGCCCGGATCTCGTCGACGGTCGTGACCGGCCCCTCCTTGCGGCGGCGCACGCGAACGCCCCAGTCGATCGCGGCGACCGCGCCCGCGAAGGTCGCCGACGCACTGAGCTCCGCCAGCGTGCGCGGCAGGTCGGTCAGTCGCGCGCCCTCGAGCGTGACAAGGTTCGCCGCCGGGTCGCGGGTCGCCCAGTAGCGGACGTCGCCACGGTGACGGGTGTCATCGATCCCCCATCCGAGAGCGTGGATGCTCGGCGCGGCCCCGCCATCGAGGACCGGTGCACCCCAAAGCCGCGCGGCCGATGCCCGACACAGCGGCTGGCGCACCCGGCCGAGCGCCGAGGCGGCCCACGCGCGAAGCACCTCGACCTCCCACCGTGCGAGCGCTGCGAGTGAGGCGCTCGGCACGAAGACGCCGCGGGTGAGCGCGACGAGTTCACCTCTCGAGCGCCCTCGGTGCAGTCTGCGGGAGAGCGCGATGTCATCGGGATGCTCGGCGACGACGATGGCCGCGGCGAACGCCTCGCGCACCGCCGGGGTGAAGGCTGTTGTCATGCGCGCAGTGTGCGTCGCCCGGGCCGGCGTCAGCATCGGGGGCGGCGGCCCCGTGGAACACGACTCTTCTGCGCTCCCTGCGGAGGAGCCCCGACCGCGCCCCGTACTCATTCAGGCGCGACGTGCGCCCCCGGGCGTCCGGATCGCCCGGACCAGCACGAAGTGCGGAGGGGGAGCGCGGTGCGGCGGGTCGCGGGGCGGCGCGGGGCGGGGCGGGGCGGCGCGGGGCGGGGCGGGGCGGGCGGAGCGCCCGCGGCGCCTACGCGAGCCGCGCCGTCGACTGGCGCACGATGAGCTCGGGCTGCACGGGCGCGTGACTCAGCTCGGTGTCTCCGCGCAGCTCGCCGAGCAGCACCTCGATCGCCCGCCGCCCGATCTCGGCGAAGTTCTGCCGCACGGTCGTCAGCGGCGGAGCGAAGTGCGCCGCCTCGGGGATGTCGTCGAACCCGACGATCGACATGTCGCCGGGCACCGACAGCCCCGACTCGCGGCACGCGTGCATGAACCCGAGCGCCATCTGGTCGTTGCCGCAGAACACGGCCGTGAAGTCGCGATAGCGCAGCAGCTCGAGGCCGGCGTAGTAGCCGAAGTGCGCCGTCCAGTCGCCGAGGATGGGCGCGCGCGTGCGCAGGTCGGCGTCGCCGAGCTCGCGCAGGAACCCCTGCATCCGCGCCTCGGCCTCGATCCAGTCCTGCGGCCCCGAGATGTGCATGATCTCGGTGTGGCCGAGGTCGATGAGGTGCCGCGTCGCGAGCCTCGCGCCCTGGATCTGGTCGACCCACAGCGAGTGCGCCGAGTTGAGCCCGGTCGACTCGAGCGTGACGAACGGCACCGCGACCTGCAGGTCATTGAGCGCCTCGAACACGCGCACCTGCGGCGCGATGACGATGAGCGCCTCGATCGACTGCGCCATGAGGTGGTCGAGTCCGGCCTTGATCGAGGCGTACTCGCTCGAGCTGATGTTGGTGATCGAGAGCCGGTAGCCGGCTTCGCGCGCGGCGGTCTCGATGGCCTGGATGCTCGTGGCCGGCCCGTAGTGGACGGTCTGCGCCGCGAGCACTCCGATCGTCCGCGACCGGCTCGTGACGAGCGCGCGGGCGGCCTGGTTCGGCCGGTACCCGAGCTCCTCGATGGCGGTCTGCACGCGTGCGAGCGTCTCCGGCCGGATGGACGGGCTGTCGTTGAGCGCGCGCGAGACGGTCTGGTACGAGACCCCGGCGACCCGTGCGACGTCGCGGATGTTCGGGGCGCGCACGCGCTCCGGCTCGCTCGCCTGCTCAGGACTCGACACGAGGCCCTTCCGATCCGGTGATGTGTACGTTCACATCAGCAGGCCCATTATGCACGCGGATGCCCGCCCGAGCGTGAGCGCCCGTCGCGTCGCGCGGGCGGTCAGCGGCGCTCCCGCGACCCGGCGGAGCCTCCCGCCCGGCCGATCCTGCCGCGCGATGCGGCTCTCAGCCCAGCCGCGCGAGCGACTGCCGCACGTCGGCGAGCAGATCCTCGACGTCCTCGAGCCCCACCGACAGGCGGATGATCGCGTCGGACACCTCGAGCGCGGTGCCCCGCACCGAGGCGTGGGTCATCTCGCTCGGGTAGTTGACGAGCGATTCCACTCCTCCGAGCGACTCCGCGAGCGAGAAGACGCGCAGCCCCTCGGCGAAGGCGCGCGCGGCCGCGGCGCCCCCCGCGAGCTCGAGCGAGAGCATCCCGCCGAAGTCCCGCATCTGGCGCGCGGCGAGGTCGTGACCGGGGTGCGAGGGCAGGCCCGGGTAGTAGACGCGCGCGACGGCGGGGTGCCCCTCGAGCGCCGAGGCGAGAGCGTGCGCCGAGGCCGAATGGCGGTCCATGCGCACGGCGAGAGTCTTGATGCCGCGCGTGGTGAGCCATGCGTCGAGGGGGCCGGAGACGGCGCCCGCGGCGAACTGGTGGAAGCCGACCTTCTCGGCCAGCGCGTCATCCGAGAGCACGACCGCGCCGCCGATGACGTCGGAGTGCCCGCCGAGGTACTTCGTCGTCGAGTGGATGACCACGTCGGCGCCGAGCGCGAGCGGCTGCTGCAGGTAGGGCGTCGCGAAGGTGTTGTCGACGACGACGAGGGCCCCGGATGCGTGCGCGATCTCGGCGAGAGCAGCGACGTCCGTGACCTTCATGAGCGGGTTCGATGGTGTCTCGAGCCAGAGCACTCGCGCGCCCGTCGAGGCGAGGGCCGACCGCACTGCCTCCAGGTCGTCGAGCTCGAGGGTCGTGAGCCCGATGTTCCAGTCGCCGAAGATGCGGCGCACGAGCCGGTGGGTTCCGCCGTAGACGTCGTTGCCCATGAGCACGTGGTCGCCGGGGCGCAGCACGGCGCGCAGGAGGGCGTCCTCCGCGGCGAGGCCCGACGCGAAGCTGAAGGCGTGGCTCGCGCCTTCGAGCGAGGCGAGCTGCTTCTGCAGCGAGTCGCGCGTGGGGTTGCCGCCGCGACCGTACTCGTAGCCGCCGCGCAGGTTGCCGATGCCGTCCTGGGCGTAGGTCGTCGAGAAGTGCACGGGCGGGATGACCGCGCCGGTCGTCGGGTCGAACTCCTGGCCGACGTGGATGGCGCGGGTCGAGAAGCCGTGGTCGTCGTGGATCATGAGGGGTCCTTCGCGAGAGCGCGCACGAGGTCGTGACGCGTGAGCAGGCCGACGGGGTTGCCGCCGTCGAGCACGAGCAGGGTGTCGGGCAGCTGGCCGCCGGGGCCGCGCTCTTCGAAGTGCGCGCGGGCGTCGCCGAGCGACTCGTGCGCCCCCACGAGCGGCAGGCGCGGCGCCATGGCATCGGTCACGGGGCTCGCGGTGGTGACGTCGCCTGCGCCGAGCGCGCGCAGCAACGAGCGCGAGTCGACCGTGCCCACGACCTCTCCGAGCACCGCCGGGGGAGCCGACGAGAGCACCGGCAGCGCATGATCGTGCGCCTCAAGCGCGGCGATCGCGTCGGCCACCGAGTGCTGCCGCAGCACGTGGGGCAGCGCCGCGGGGTCGGGGCGCACGGCGTCGGCGACGGTCGGCGAGCCCTGAGCGGCGGTGAAGCCGTGGCGGCGCATCCAGTGCTCGTTGAAGATCTTGCCGAGGTAGCCGCGACCGCCGTCGGGAAGCAGCACGACGACGACGTCATCGGGGCCGAGCTCGCGCGCGACCTCCAGGGCGCCGACCGCGGCCATGCCGCACGAGCCGCCGACGAGCAGGCCCTCCTCGCGCGCGAGGCGCACGGTCATGTCGAACGACTGCTGGTCGCTCACGGCCACTATGCGGTCGGTGACGCTCGGGTCGTAGGCGGCCGGCCAGAAGTCCTCACCCACGCCCTCGACGAGGTAGGGCTGGCCCGAGCCGCCCGAGTAGACGCTGCCCACGGGGTCGACGCCGACGATCTGAACGCGGCCGCTCGCACGGTCGGCGCTCACCTCGCGCAGGTAGCGGCCCGTGCCGGTGATCGTGCCGCCCGTGCCGACTCCCGTCACGAAGTGGGTGACTCGGCCGTCGGTGTCGCGCCAGATCTCGGGGCCCGTGGTCTCGTAGTGGCTGAGCGGCCCGTTGGGGTTCGCGTACTGGTTCGGCTTGAAGGCGCCGGGGATCTCGCGCGCGAGACGATCGGAGACCGAGTAGTACGACTCCGGGTCCTCGGGAGCGACGGCCGTCGGGGTGACCACGATCTCGGCACCGTACGCGGTGAGCACGTTGCGCTTGTCCTCGCCGACCTTGTCGGGAAGCACGAACACGCAGCGGTAGCCGCGCTGCTGGGCGACGAGCGCGAGCCCGACGCCCGTGTTGCCGCTCGTCGGCTCGACGATCGTGCCGCCCGGCTTGAGCAAACCCTCGCGCTCGGCGGCGTCGATGATGCGCGTCGCGATGCGGTCCTTCGCGCTCCCGCCGGGGTTCAGATACTCGACCTTGGCGAGCACGGTGGCCGAGACGCCCTCGGTCACGCGGTTGAGCTGCACGAGGGGCGTGTCGCCGATGAGGTCGACGACGGAGCGGGCGAACTTCATCCTGCGAGCCTACCCGCGCCGGGCATCCGCCCCGAAGTCGCCTGCGCCCGCCCCTGACAGGAAGTCGAAATGTCATCTGAGACAATGTGAGCGCCCTGGCCGCGCTCTCGCGCGCGCCGTCGAACCCCTCCCCTCACGGCTGGAGCCCCGAGCGTGTCGAACGACGAGAACCTCACGATCAAGCAGCAGCGCGAGAAGCGCCGCGCCGAGAAGGTCGCCGCCCTCAGGGCGAAGCAGGAGCGCGAGAAGCGCCGCAACCTCATCGCCATCGGCAGCGCCGTCGTCGGCGCCCTCGCGGTGATCGCGATCATCGTCTCGATCGTCGTCACGAGCGCTCAGCCGCGCGTCGAGCCGGAGGACATCGACATCGCCGGCCTCGAGACCTTCGACGAGATCGAGGGCGTGCACGTCGAGGGCGCCGTCGACTACGACCAGACCCCGCCCGTGGGCGGCCCGCACAACGCGGCGTGGCTCAACTGCGGCATCTACGAGCAGGAGGTGCCCGCCGAGAACGCGGTGCACTCGCTCGAGCACGGCGCCGTGTGGGTCACCTACGACCCCGAGGAGGTCACGGGCGGCGACCTGGATGCCCTGCGCGATGCGATGCCGAACACCTACGTGATCCTCTCTCCGTTCGAGGGCCTCGAGACTCCTGTCGTGGCGAGCGCCTGGGGCTACCAGGTGCAGCTCGACGGGGTCGACGACGAGCGCCTCGCCGACTTCATCGTCAAGTACCGCGCCTCCCCCGACGCTCCCGAGCCCGGCGCGCTGTGCACCCAGGCCGTCGACGGCCCCGGCAAGATCGCGTAGTGGTCTTGTCGAGCGCTGATCCGGCTCCCGCATCGTCCTCGACGGATGCCCGGCCCGAGCGCAGCCCCGCCCGCGTGCGTCTGATCGTCGCGGGGGCGCTGCTCGTGCTCGTGGCCCTCGTCGCCGGCGTGCTGCTCGGTCGCGCGACGGCGCCCGCGGGCGCCGCATCCGCCCCCGCAGCGGAGAGCGCTGAGGCCGGGTTCTCGCGCGACATGCAGACGCACCACAACCAGGCGGTCGAGATGTCGCTGCTGCTGCGCGACCGCACTGACGACGAGGAGGTCCGGCTGCTCGCGCTCGACATCGCGACCGCGCAGGCGCAGCAGGCGGGGCAGATGTTCGCGTGGCTCACCATGTGGGGCGTGCCGCAGACGTCGACCGAGCCCGAGATGGCGTGGATGGCGCTGCCGACGCTCGACGGCGGGCACGACGAGCACAGCGACGCGCACACTCCTGGCGAGCCGATGCCGGGGCTCGCGAGCCCGGAGGAAATGGCCGCCCTGCGCGACGCCGAGGGCCTCGAGGCCGAGGTGCTGTGGCTCGAACTCATGATCGAGCATCACGAGGGCGGCGTCGAGATGGCCGAGGCCGTGCTCGTGCGCACCGAGAACGAGCTCGTCACGCGGCTCGCCGGCGGAGTGGTGCAGCTGCAGCAGAAGGAGATCGACTACATGACCGAGCTGCTCGAGGAGCGCTCGTAGGTCGCTTCGCTCAGAGCGCGTGGGGCGACGCCGCTGAGGCCGACCGGCCGAAGTCGGTCGACTGCTCAGCCACGAGCCGCGCGTACACGCCGCCGAGTGCGAGCAGCTCGTCGTGCGAGCCGATCTCGACGATGCGCCCCCGGTCGATGACGTGGATGACATCGGCGCCCGCGACGGTCGACAGCCGGTGCGCGATCGCGACGGTCGTGCGGCCGCGGGTCGCCGAGTCGAGCGCCGATTGCACGACGCGCTCGGAGACCGAGTCGAGCGCGCTCGTCGCCTCGTCGAGGATCAGAACCGGGGGGTCCTTGAGCAGCACACGAGCGATCGCGATGCGTTGCTTCTCGCCGCCCGACAGTCGGTAGCCCCGCTCGCCGACGATCGTGTCGTAGCCGTCGGGGAAGCTCGCGATCGTCTCGTGGATGCTCGCCGCACGGCAGGCGACCTCGAGCTCCTCATCCGTCGCCTCCGGCTTCGCGTACCGCAGGTTCTCGGCGATCGTCGCGTGGAAGAGGTAGGTCTCCTGGCTGACGATGCCGACCTGCGCGATGAGGCTCTCCTGGTTGAGCTCGCGCACGTCGTCGCCCGCGAACAGCACGCGCCCCTCACTCGCCTCGTGCAGCCGCGGGATCAGGTACGAGATCGTCGTCTTGCCCGCGCCCGATGGGCCGACGAACGCCACGAACTGGCCGGGCTCGACCGAGAAGGAGACGCGATCGAGGGTCGGCGCCTGGTCGGGGCCGGCGTCCGGGTACCGGAAGACGACGTCCTCGAAGCGGATGCGCCCCACCTGGCGCTCGTCGACCGCGCGCGCGTCGGGCGCCTCCGTGATCGCGGGCTTCAGGTCGAGGTACTCGAAGATGCGCGCGAACAGGGCTCCGGAGGTCTGCAGGTCGAGGGCGACCCGCATGAGGCCGAGCAGCGGAAAGGTCAACCGGGCCTGCACCGTCGTGAACGCGACGAGCGTGCCCGCGGTGATCGCGACATCCGCCTGCAACAGCCACGCCGCGACGAGGTAGATGATCGCCGGGATCACGCTGAGGAAGACGTTGACCATCGCGAAGAACCACTGGCCGCTCATCTGCAGCTGCACCTGCAGGCCGCGCTGCGTCTCGTTCTCGGCGCGGTATCGGTCGACCTCGGCGTTCTGGCGGAAGAAGCCCTTCGCGAGCATGATGCCCGAGACGCTCAGGGCCTCCTGCGTGATCGCGGTCATGTCGCTCAGCGACTCCTGCGTCTTCGTCGCGATGCGCGCGCGCACCTGGCCGACGCGCTGCTGCGCCGCGATGAGCAGGGGCAGCAGGATGACCGCCGTGAGCGTCAGCTGCCAGCTCAGCAGCAGCATCGCGACGAGGGCGGCGAGCACCGTGACGGTGTTTCCGATCACGCTCGAGACCGTGTTGCTCAGCACGCTCGCGACGCCACCGACATCGTTCTGCAGCCGAGACTGGATCACGCCCGTCTTGGTGCGCGTGAAGAAGGCGAGCTCCATGCGCTGGAGGTGGTCGAAGAGGGTCACGCGCAGCTGCGCCATGACCGAGTTCCCGACGCTCGCGGTGAGGTACGTCTGCGCGATGCCGAGCCCCGCGCTCGCCACCCAGAGCACGAGCATGAGCCCGACGATGCGCAGCAGCACCGGCACGTTCGGCTCGCCCTCGGGTGGGAACAGCCCGACGTCGAACGCCTGCTGGGTGAGCAGAGGAGGCAGGACGCTGAGACCGGCGCTGACGAGCACGAGCGCGATCGTGAGGGCGAGCACGGCCTTGTGCGGAGCGAACAGCTGCGCGATGCGCGGCAGCAGGTTCGGGATGCGCGGCGCCTCGGCGTTGGCCGCCTTCTGCGCGGCGACATCGCTCCCGGCGACACGACCGCCGCGGCCTCCGCGGCTGACGGCGCTCACTGAATTTCCCCAGTTCTGCTCATCGAATCTCCCCACTCTGGGTCGCTCCGCCGCATGAGGCGGGCCTCCCTGGATGCTGGTGGTCTCTGAACACACACCAGCCCAGGAAGGCCCTGTTTCTCATGCTCTCAGAGAGGAGCAGCGTGGACATCCACGCTCTGCAGCGGCAGGGGATGACGATCAGCGAGATCGCCCGCCGCACGAACCACGACCGCAAGACGATCCGCGCCTACCTCGCCGGAGAGCGCCAACCTGGAGTCCGCCAGCGAGCTTCGCCGGACCCGTTCGATGGGTTCGTCGACTACGTCGCGGCCCGGCTGACCGAGGACCCGCACCTCTGGGCGGTGACGCTGCTGGACGAGCTCGCCGCGCTCGGCTACGCCGGCTCGTACCCGACGCTCACGCGGCAGATCCGTGCTCGGGGGCTGCGGCCAGCGTGCGTCGCGTGCGCGCATGTCACGAGGCGGGCGAACGCGGTCATCGCGCACCCGCCGGGCGAGGAGACGCAGTTCGACTGGGTCGAGCTGCCGGACCCACCGGCGGGCTGGGCGTTCCCGGGCAAGCGCGCCTACGCGCTGGTCGGCTCCCTCGCCCACTCGGGCGTCTGGCGGGCGGTGCTGTCGCCCTCGATGGACCTGCCGCACCTGCTGGCCGCGATGACGGCCGTGCTGGGCCTGCTGGGCGGGCTCACCCGCGACTGGCGCTTCGACCGGATGCGGACCGTGCTCGATCCCGCCTCGGGCGATCTGACGGCGCAGTTCGCCGCGTTCGCGAAGCACCACGGCGTGCAGGCGGTCGCCTGCCGGCCCCGCTCCGGCAACCGCAAGGGCGTGGTGGAGAAGAACAACCACACCGCCGCGCAGCGCTGGTGGCGGACCCTGCCGGACGAGACGACCCTCGAGCAGGCGCAAGCGTCCCTCCAGGCGTTCGCCCAGCGCCAGGACGGGCGCAAGCGCGAGGGCTCGGCCGGGACGACGACCGCGGCCGCGATGTTCGCCGCCGAGCGGCTGCGGCCGCTGCCTTCGGCGCCGTTCCCGGTGGTCGTCACCGAGCAACGCACCGCGACCCGGCAGGCGCTGATCGACTGGCGCGGCAACCGCTACTCGGTCCCGCCGGAGCTGGCCGCGGCGCGCGTGCACGTCCGCTGGCGGCTGGCCGCGGACACGATCGACATCGCCACCGCCGCCGGCACCGTCATCGCCCGCCACCGGCTCGCCGAGCCCGGGCTGGGCGTCACGATCCGCGACACCGGCCACGTCACCGCGCTCGAGACGATCGCGCTCGCCTCGGCCCCGCCCGGACGACCCCATCGTCGCAAGGAGCGCATCCCGCCCGGCAGCGCGGCGCTGCGCGCCGCCGGCATCCTCACCGGCACCGCCGGACCCGTCTCGACCGTCACCGACCTGGCCGCCTACGAGCAGGCCGCGAAGAACAGGAACACCCTCCCATGACCACCCACACCCACACCACCACCGCGACGGCGGCGAGCGTCTATCAGCAGCTGCGCGGCCACCTGGCCGAGCTGAAGCTCGCCGACGCCGCCGAGGCTCTCCCGTCCGTGCTGGACCAGGCCAGCGCCGAGGGCTGGTCGCTGACGCAGGCGCTCGAGCGGCTGCTGCGCGTCGAGGTCACTGCCACCGACGCGCGCCGCCTCGCCGGCCGTCACCGGTTCGCGAACCTCCCCACCGGCGCCACCCTGGCCGACTTCGACCTCGACGCAGCCTCCGGCATCGACCGGTCGCTGCTGGCCGAGCTCGGCACCTGCCGCTACCTCGAGACCGCCACCAACGTGCTCCTCATCGGCCCGCCCGGCGTCGGCAAGACCCACATCGCCACCGGTCTCGGCCACGCCGCCGTGCACGCCGGCTACCGCGTCTATTTCACCTCCGCCGCCGACCTCGCCGCCCGCTGCCACCGCGCCGCGATCGAGGGCAAGTGGTCCACGATGATGCGCTTCTTCGCCGGCCCGACGCTGCTGATCATCGACGAGCTCGGCTACCTGCCGCTGCCCGGCGAGGCCGCCTCCGCCCTGTTCCAGGTCATCAACCAGCGCTACCTGAAGACCTCGATCGTGATCACCACGAACCGGCCCGTCGGAGCCTGGGGCGAGGTCCTCGGCGACACCACCGTCGCCGCCGCCATGCTCGACCGGCTCCTGCACCGCTCCGTCGTCGTCACCCTCGACGGCGCCTCCTACCGGCTCCGCAACCACCACGCTGCCGCGGACGAGCTCCGCCGCGTCACCACCGGCACCAACCCGCGCTAACCTGACCCCGCGACCTGGGGAAGTTCGATGAGCAACTCTGGGGAAATTCGCTGAGCGCCGTCACGGCCGCCCATGCCTCCGCCGCCCATGCCGCCGCCCGACCCGTGTCCCATGCTCACGTCGCGAGCCTAGATCGGCACCGCCGACAGTGCGCCGGGAGGCGGCGCGGCCCTGAGCGGGCACCGAGCGCACCGCGCGCGATGGCGACGGATGCCCGGGGCGCGCCCGCGGGCATCCGTCGCATGCCACGACGCCCCCGGAGTCTCCTCCAGGGGCGTCGCGAGAGCTCGGTCGGTCGCCCGATCAGCCCTTCGTCGAGCCGGCCAGAAGACCGCGCACGAAGTACCGCTGAAGGCTGAAGAACACGATGAGCGGGATGATCAGCGAGATGAACGCTGCAGCGGGCAGGCGTTCCTGGTTGCGCCCGAAGTTGCCCACGAGCTCGGCCAATCGCTGCGTCAGTGGCGCGACGTCGGCTGTGCCGCCGGAGAACACGAGCGCCACGAGCAGATCGTTCCAGACCCAGAGGAACTGGAAGATGCCGATCGAGGCGAGCGCCGGGAGCGACAGCGGGATGATGATCCGGAAGAAGATCTGCGTGTGGTTCGCACCGTCGACACGCGCCGCCTCGATGACCTCCCCCGGGATCTCCGCGATGAAGTTGTGCATCAGGAAGATCGTGAGCGGCAGACCGAAGATCGTGTGCGCGATCCACACCGCGGGGAAGGTTCCGCTGATGCCGAGCACGCTCGAGAAGATCTGCAGCAGCGGGATGAGCGCCATCTGCAGCGGCACGATCTGCAGGGCGAAGATGAGAACGAAGATCGCGCCCGAGCCCTTGAACTTGATCCACGCGAACGCGTACGCGGCCATCGTGGCGAGGATGATCGGGAACAGAGCCGCCGGGATGGCGATGATGAGAGAGTTCACGAAGTACGAGCTGAGGTTCGCCGAGGAGGCGCCCTGCGTCGTGAGCACGTCGGCATAGTTCTCGAGCGTGAAGCTCGGGCTGACGAACATGTTCCACCAGCCGTTGGTGCGGATCTCCTCCGGCGTGCGGAACGACGAGACGAGCAGACCGAAGGTCGGGATCGTCCAGATGACGGCGATGATGACCGCCGCGATCGTCGCGCCGGGCGAGGTCAGCTTCTGCTTGGCCTTGGATGCCCGGCTGAGCTTGGCGGCACGGGGATCGTTCTTCTGACCGAGCGGGCGGTCGAGCTTGGCCTCGGCCTTGTCGGTGACGTCGGTCATCGAATCTCCTTCTGCTTCCGCATCACGCGCACGTTGTACACGACGATCGGCAGGACCATGAGGAACAGGATCACGGCGAGCGCCGAGCCGTAGCCGAACTCGCTGCGGTTGAAGGCCTGCGTGTACATCTCGTTGGCGACGACCGAGGTCTCGAAGTTTCCGCCGGTCATCGAGCGGACGATGTCGAAGACCTTCAGGGTCGCGATCGAGATGGTCGTGACGACCACGACGAGGGTGCCGCGGATGCCCGGGAGGGTCACGTTGCGGAACTGCTGCCAGGCGTTCGCGCCATCCAGGCGGGCCGCCTCGATGATCTCGATCGGAACGCCCTTGATCGCCGCCGAGAGGAGGACCATTGCGAAGCCGGTCTGGATCCAGACCATGACGACGATGAGGAACAGCGTGTTGAACGGCGAGTTCACGAGGAACTGCTGCGGCTGCCCGCCGAACATGACGATGAGCTGGTTGAGCAGCCCGATCTGCTCGGCGAAGCCGAGCTCTCGGAACTCGTACATGAAGCGCCAGATGATGCCGGCGCCGACGAAGGAGATCGCCATCGGCATGAACACGAGGGACTTGAGGATCTTCTCACCGTGCGACTTGTCGATGAAGATCGCGTACGCCAATCCGATGATCGTCGACAGGGTCGGCACGAGGGCGACCCAGATGAGGGTGTTGATGAGGGTCTGGACGATGTCGGGCTGAGTGAACATCCAGACGAAGTTGTCGAGGCCGACGAACTCGTTGCCCGTCCGGTCGTAGAAGGCGAGGAGCGTCGTGCGGATCGCGGGGTAGATCAGGCCGACGGCGAGGAGGACGAGCGCCGGGGCCACGAAGGCCAGAAGCTGCCAGACGTCCCGCCCCCTCTTCGGGGCCCGATCGGCGAGGAAGAGAATGACTCCGATGACCGCCGCGAACACGGCGAGACCGAGGAGCATGAGCCCGAACTTCTCGAAGAGATCGGACCAGAAGGGCGCTAAACCTCTCATGCGGTGAACCTCCATTGGTTTGTGGTCACGCTACCTGACGAACCGGCCCACCGGACGAGGAAATCGTCCGATGGGCCGGTGCCAGTGCTGCGATAGAGCGGTTACGGGAAGGTGCTGTCGATCGCCGACGTCACGTCCGCGGTCGAGGCTCCGCCGACCCAGTCCACCATGCCGGTCCAGAACGAGCTGGTGCCGACAGCGGCAGGCATGAGGTCGGAGGCGTCGAAGCGGAAGACCGTGTCCTCGCCCTGGAGGATCTCGATCGACTGGCGAGCGAGGTCCGACTGCGCGTTTGCGGGGTCGAGACCCTTGTTCGCCGAGATGACGCCGCCGAGGGAGATGCGGTTGTTCGCCCAGACGTCGCTCGAGAGGTAGGCCTGCACCGCGCCCGTCGCCTCGTTGTCGTTGAACGCGGCGACGAACTCGCCACCACCGGTGACGGCAGCGCCGTCGCCCTCGTTGATCGGAGGAGTGATGAATGCCCAGACGTCGCCGTCAGGAGCGACCGTCACGCCCTCGCCCCACTGAGCCTCGTAGAAGGAGGCCTGGTGGTGCATCGAGCAGTTGCCGTCGAGGATCGCGAGGCCCGCGTCCTGGAAGGTGGTGGTGACGATCGAGTTCACGCCGCCGAAGCCGCCGTTGACGTACTCCGGGTTGAGGAGGATCTCGCCGACCTGGTCGAAGGCCTCCTGGACCTCGGGGCTCGCGAAGGGCAGCTCGCCCGCGACCCACTGGTCGTAGGCGTCGGGACCCGCGCCGCGGAGGACGAGGTCCTCGACCCAGTCGGTGCCGACCCAGCCGGTCGCGTCGCCCGAGCCGAAGCCGACGCACCAGGGGCGGTACGGGCCGTCGTTGCGCTCGGTCATGGTCTCGGTGAGCTCGAGCATCTCGTCGTACGTGGCCGGAACCTCGTAGCCGTTCTCCTCGAAGTCGGCCGGCGAGTACCAGATGTAGCCCTTGACGCTCGCCATGAGGGGAGCCGCGTAGAACTCGCCGTCGACGGTGCCGTAGCCCTTCCAGGACTCGCTCCAGAACTCGTCCACGTTCGCCTCGACGGCCTCGGGCGCCGGGACGACGTAACCGTCGGCGATGAGGCGCTGGAGGAGACCGGGCTGCGGGATGATCATGAGGTCTGGCGCGTCGCCGGCCTGAGCGCGGACGTTGATCTGCGTCTCGGCCTCCTGCGTGCCGTTGTACTCGATCTCGATGCCGGTGCAGGCCTCGAAGTCGGCCCAGGAGGTGACGAGGTTGTCGGCCTCGACGTCGATGATCGTCGCGTAGATCTCGACGGTCTCGCCCTCGAACTGGCCGTAGGCCTCGTAGTCGGCGCAGTCGGCGCTTCCGCCGTTGCCGCCGTTGCCGCCGGCTCCGGGCTCGTCGGCCGCACAGCCTGCGAGCACGAGGCTGAGGGCACCGATTGCCGCTGCCGGCGCGATGAGCCGGCGTCGGAGGGTGGAACTCATGTGTTTCCTCCTCATTGAGGGTAAAACAGCGCTCCGGGGGTGGCGCGCCGCACTTGGTGGTAGGTGATGCAGGTGGTGCACAGGGTGGAACGTGCTGCGCCGAGCGACATGATCCGCCACATCGGGAACCGGTTCCAGCAGTCACCGTATGTCACGATGCGACGCGCCGCAACACCGGTTTCCCGGGCCGTTACAGGAACGTTGCGGAACGCTCGGGAACTTCCCAAACTTTGTGAGCGCCGTTGAGGGGCGGGAAACCGATTCCACATGGCATCGGTTCCACAACGGTCGTCGTCGGGCTACACTGACGCTTCGACGGCTCTGCACCGCTCGAGATCCGCGCGCTCCGGCGCGGTCCCCGTGCAGCGGCCGGTCCAATGGAGGACGGAGCAGCATGAGCATCCTGGCCGACGTCGCGCGCATCGCGGGCGTGTCGAAGTCGACGGCCTCGCGCGCGCTCTCCGGCCGCGGATACGTCTCCGAGGACACGCGCGTGAAGGTCGAGCGCGCCGCCGCGGAGCTCGGCTATGTCGTCTCGACGGCCGCGGCCAGCCTCGTCACCGGCCGCACGCGCAACGTCGGCGTGGTCATCCCGTACATCAACCGCTGGTACTTCGGCGAAGTGCTCGAGGGCATCGAGGCCTCGCTCATCCAGGCCGGCTACGACCTCACGCTCTACCGCCTCTCGAGCGACGCCGACCTGCGACGCCGCGTGTTCGACTACTTCCTCGTGCGCAAGCGCGTCGATGCCGTGATCTCCGTCGCGATCGCGCTCAGCCCGAACGAGGTGCACATGCTGCAGGCCCTGGGCAAGCCGCTCGTGGGAATCGGCGGACTCATCCCGGGCATCCCCTCTCTCTCGATCGACGACGTCGAGACGGCGCGCCTCGCGACCGAACACCTCATCAGCCTCGGCCATCGCCGCATCATGCACGTCGGCGGCGACCAGCACGAGCAGATGGACTTCCGCGTGCACTCGCAGCGCTACATCGGCTTCCAGCGCGCGCTGACCGATGCCGGGATCACGGTCGAGGACGACTTCCGCGACGCCGAGTTCTCCATCCAGGGCGGCCACGCCGCCGGTCTCGCGGTTCTCGGCGACCCGCGCACGCGCCCCACCGCGATCTTCGCGGGATGCGACGAGATCGCGATCGGGATCATGGTCGCCGCTCGTCAGCTCGGCATCGCCATCCCCCACGAGCTCTCCGTCATCGGGATCGACGGGCACCCGCTCGCCGAGACGTTCGGCCTCACCACGGTCGTCCAGCACCCGGGCGACCAGGGGGCGCGGGCCGTCGAGCTCCTGCTCGGGCAGCTCGACGCGACGCCGGAGGCGCCGCCGAGCGAGCACATCGTGCTGCCCACGACTCTGAGCGTGCGCACGAGCACGGCCGCTCGGCGCGAGACGCCCGTCACGACCGCGTCGGCCTGAGCGCCGGCCGGCGCGCGCCGGGCATCCGCCCCGCGACGCCGCGCACGCTCGCAACCCCGGCTGGGAGCGCGCGAGCCGCGCGCTCGCCGGCTCGCCGGCTCGCCGAGCCTCGCATCCTGAGTTACCAACGCACCCCGCCGGAGTGGGGGGCGCGATGCGGTCGCAGCAGCGGATCGTCGTGTGTCACAACTCCGGAGTTCTGGTGAGCCTCGCTGCACCGGCGGGGGCGCACCCTGCCAGCGCTGCCGAATCTCCGGAGAACGTGCACGCCGATCGGCGCGGCATCACCCTGACGGCGGCGCGATGCGACGCGGCACCCGGCACCGTGCGGGTTCGAGGGCGGATGCTCGGCTCGAGCCCCGGGCGTACTCGCGCCGAGCATCCGCTGACTGGACCACCCGCGCGCACGAGATTGCGCCCGGGAACGAGAACGAGGCGCCGCCCCCCGAAGGGAGCGACGCCTCGGGAACCCGGCGAGCCGGGCGGGAACTACTTGAGGGTGACCTTGGCGCCGGCCTCTTCGAGCTGGGCCTTGGCCTTCTCGGCCGTCTCCTTGTTGGCGCCCTCGATGACGGTCGCCGGGGCGCCGTCCACGAGCGCCTTGGCCTCGCCGAGGCCGAGGCTCGTGAGCGCGCGGACCTCCTTGATGACCTGGATCTTCTTCTCGCCGGCGGCCTCGAGGACGACGTCGAAGCTGTCCTTCTCCTCGACCTCCTCGGCGGCGGCGGCGGGGCCGGCGGCGGCGGCGACCGCGACGGGCGCGGCGGCGGTGACCTCGAAGACCTCTTCGAACTTCTTCACGAACTCGCTGAGCTCGATGAGCGAAAGCTCCTTGAACGCCTCGATGAGCTCGTCGGTGGTGAGCTTGGCCATGATTTTCTCCTTAGTGGTTGGTACTCGTCGTGAACCGGCGGGCTGAGATCAGCTGCCGGACTCCTGCTTCTGCCGCAGCGCGTCAACGGCGCGGGCGGCCTGCGCCAGCGGCGCGTTGAACATGTACGCGGCGCCGAAGAGCGAAGCCTTGACGGCACCGGCGAGCTTCGCCAGGACCACCTCACGGCTCTCGAGCTCAGCGAGCTTCATGACCTCGGATGCGTCGAGCGGCTTACCGTCGAAGTAGCCGCCCTTCACTACGAGGTTGGGGTTTGCCTTGGCAAAGTCGCGCAGAGCCTTCGCGACGGTGACTGCGTCACCGCTCACGAACGCGATCGCGGAGGGGCCGGCGAGCATGTCATCGAGCGAGTCGATGCCTGCCTGGTTGGCCGCGATCTTGGTCAGCGTGTTCTTCACCACGGCGTACGACGCGTCTGCAGCGATGTTCGTGCGCAGCGTCTTCAGCTGCGCCACCGTGAGGCCGCGGTACTCGGTCAGCAGGACGGCGGTCGAGCTGCGGAAGAGTTCCGCGAGCTCGGCGACCGTTGCTTCCTTGTTCGCCATGGTGCTCCTCTTAGTTGTGGTTGGTGTTGCCCACGACCACCGGAGCCCTGCCCGAATGACGAAAGCTCCGGCGCACGCGCACGGAGCTTCTTCGCCCCCCTCGATCAGACGGGAGGAGCGGATCTGTCCTGTGTCACCTGCGCGGGCCCCCGTCACCCCGCGAGGGGTGTCGAGCCTTCGATCGACGGTTCTGCTCGCGGAGCGGGCAGGCACGCCGATGACCGGCGGTCTTTGGCAGAGGCCAGGTTACGGGACGCAGGGCTCCGCGAGCAAATCGAGCCGGGCATCCGCCTCTCGCGACGCGTTCGCGACGGCTCAGACGTGATCGAGCCAGGAGTGCTGGGGCGAGTACCCGAGCTCGGCGCGCGCCTTCTCGATCGAGAGCAGCGTCTCGCGGCCGGTCACGGGGCGAGCGAGCTCCACGCCCGGGAACTCCTCCGCGAGCAGGTCGGCGCTGTCGCGACGCATGACGGTGTCGGCCGCGGCGATGATGTACGACTCGTACCTCGAGCGCTCGGTGACGAGCGCGCGCTCGATCGCGTGCGCGCCGTCGCGGCGGTCGATGTAGCCCCACAGGTTCCAGCGGCGCACACTCGCGTCGTCCTGCCACGACTCGAACTCGGCGTAGTCCTCCGGCGCCTTCACGTTGCTGAAGCGCAGGCCCGTGATCGTGAGCGCCGCCTCGACGCGCATGATCTTCCGCGCGAGCTCCTCCTCGAGGTGCTTGCCGATCGCGTACATGAAGTTCGGGCGCGTCTCGGCGGCCTCGTCGATCGGCGCGTACGGCGGCGCCTCGGTCAGCGGCAGGCCGAGCAGCGTCTCGCTCGAGGCGTGCACGATGCGCGGCACTCCGGCGCGGCGGGCCGCCTGCACGACGTTGATCGTCATGGCGAGATTGTCCTGGATGAGCGCGGTATCGGGGCGGATGCCCGGCGCGGGCGTCGCGGCCAGATGGACGATCGCGTCGAGCCCGCTCACCCGCTCCTCCACACCCGCGACCGCGTCGGCGACCTGCCCGTAGTCGGTCATGTCGATCTGCACGAAATCGGGCCCGCGCTCGCCCGTGGAGTCGAAGCCGATGACGTCGTGCCCCGCCTCGCGAAGGTGGTCGACGGCCGCTCGTCCGAGCTTTCCCGATGATCCGGTGACGGCGATGCGCATGCGCTCAGGCTAGTCGGCTCGCGGCGCATCCCCCTGAGCGGCGAGCGGGAGGCTGATCGTGAAGACCGTCTCGCCGGGCTTCGACGCGACCGCCACCCGGCCGCGGTGGGCGGCGACGACTCCCGAGACGATGGCGAGGCCGAGCCCCGTCGAGCCGGTCGCGCGCGAGCGGGAGGTGTCGGCGCGGGCGAACCGCTCGAACAGGACGGGCCGAATGTCGTCGGGGATTCCGGGACCGGTGTCGGTGATCGTCACGATCGCGCGACCCTCGAGCGACCCGAGGGCCGCGGTCACGCGCGTCCCGGCGGGAGTGTGGATGCGCGCGTTCGCGAGCAGATTGGCGACGACCTGGTGCAGCCGGTGCTCGTCGCCCGCGACGACCACGGGAGCCTCCGGAACCCGCACCACCCAGTCGTGCTCGGAGCTCGTCGCGCGCGCGTCGGCGACCGCGTCGACGAGCAGTCGACCGAGGTCGACCGGGTCGCGCCGCAGCTCGCGGCCCTCGTCGAGCCGCGCGAGCAGAAGGAGGTCGTCGACGAGCGCCGTCATACGCACCGACTCCGACTCGATGCGGCTGAGCGCGTGCGTGATGTCGTCGGGCAGCCGGTGGCCGCTGCGGCGCGTGAGCTCGCTGTAGCCACGGATCGCGGCGAGCGGCGTGCGCAGCTCGTGGCTCGCGTCGGCGACGAACCGCCGCACCTTCTCCTCACTGGCCTGGCGTGCGTCGAAGGCCGACTGCACGTGCTCGAGCATGCGCGTGAACGCCGCTCCCAGCTGCCCGACCTCCGTGTCGGGGTCGGTGTCGAGCTCCGGCAGGCGGTCCGCGAGCGCGACCGTGCCGCGGTCGAGAGGCAGCTCGGTCACGCGCGTCGCGCTCTCGCGCACGCGCGTGAGCGGGCGGAGGGCGACGCGCGCGACCTCGCGACCGAGCACGCCGGCCGCGACGAGGATGCCGGCGAGGACCGCGGTGATGACCGCCCCGAGGCGGGCGGTCGTCGACTGCACCTCGCGCGTCGACAGGCCGACGATCAGAGCGCTGTCTCCGTCGAGGCTCGCAGCGATGACGCGGAACTCGCCGAGCCCGCTGTCCAGGCGGACGGTGCGCGGCGAGTCGAGGGGGAGCTCGGCGAGGACGCGACGCTGCGCCGTCGTCAGCTGGCGGACATCCGCATCGCTGTCGAGGTAGGCAGCCGCGATCGTGCCGTCGGCGGATACGACGCCGACGAGCGAGTCGACGGGGATGCCCGGCCCGGCGAGTCCCACGCCGGGCCCCTGTCGGCCACCGGTGCTGAGGGCGTTCTCCACGCGGGCCGAGGTGAGGCGCAGCTCCTCGTCGAGCTGATCGACGAGGTTCGCGCGGAGGAGGACGACGCTGAGGACGCCGATCGCCAGGATCGCCAGGGTGAGAAGAGCGAGGATGCCCGCCACGAGGCGCTTCTGCAGCGACCAGGACTGCGCCATCAGGTGACCGGCTTGATCATGTACCCCACCCCGCGCACCGTGTGGATCATCGCCGGCCCGAGGGTGTCGATCTTCTTCCTGAGGTACGAGATGTAGATCTCGACGATGCTGGAGCGGCCGCCGAAGTCGTAGCTCCACACCCGATCGAGGATCTGCGCCTTCGACAGAACGCGGCGCGGGTTGCGCATGAGGTAGCGCAGCAACTCGAACTCGGTCGCCGTGAGCTCGATCTCGACGTCGCCGCGACGCACCTCGTAGCTCTCCTCGTTGAGCACGAGGTCGCCGACGCGCAGCTCGGGGTCCGGGCGCTCGCTCACCACCATGGCGCTGCGTCGGATGAGCCCGCGGAGCCGTGCCACGACCTCCTCGAGGCTGAAGGGCTTGGTGACGTAGTCGTCGCCGCCCGCGGTGAGGCCGACGACGCGATCATCGACCGAGTCCTTCGCGGTGAGGAAGAGTACAGGCACATCGCGGCCGTCGGCGCGCAGGCGGCGCAGGACCTCGAGCCCGTCGATGTCGGGGAGCATGATGTCGAGGACCACCACGTCGGGGGCGAACTCGCGCGCGTGCTTGACGGCGTCGGCGCCGGTCAGCGCGGTGCGGACCTCCCAGCCCTCGTAGCGGAGGGCCATCGAGACGAGGTCGGCGAGCGAGGGCTCGTCGTCGACGACGAGGGCGCGGATCGCCGAGCCGTCGGGGTGGGTGAAGCGAGGAGCGGTGGGGGTCTCGTCGTCGGCCATGCTCCTAGTCTGCGGAATCACCTATGAGCTTCCTTGGAGTCGGCCCTGCGGCCGAGAGGCGCATCGAGCTCGACGGGCGCACCGCTCCCACGGCGCGGACGAGCCCCACGACGACGAGCCACGCGATCCCCACGGTCGTCGCGACGAGCTCCAGACGGCTGCCGAACTCC
This sequence comes from Microcella alkalica, assembly GCF_014137945.1. Lineage (GTDB taxonomy): Bacteria > Actinomycetota > Actinomycetes > Actinomycetales > Microbacteriaceae > Microcella > Microcella alkalica. The sequence goes on along the minus strand of NZ_JACGWX010000004.1, from coordinate 9,043 downwards.
GCGTTCCAGCGCGCGAGAGACAGCAGCCCGCCCGCGGCCGCGATGGCACCGACTGCGATGGCCATCGCGAGCGACAGTCGGGAGATCGGCCGATGGCCCGGCGCGAAGGCGACCTGCAGCATCGCCCAGCACGCGGCCGCGAAGGCGAGGACCGCCGCGAGGGTGTGCGTGAAGTCCTGCCACGTGAACGTGTCCCCGAGCGGCAGGGGGCACCCGGAGGTGCACGGCACGTTCGCGGCGACGAAGAAGCCCGCGCACGCGAGCGCGAGACTGAGCGCGGGGGTTCCCAGACGGAGGATCGGCGTGCGTGCGCGAAGGTCGCGCACCGCCCACGCGACGAGCACGCCTCCTGCGACCAGGAGCAGCAGAGCGAGACGGAAGGCGTCCGCCGTGGGCTCGCCGACCGCGCCGAGCTCGCTGACATACAGCTCGCGCGGGACGGTGAGCCGGGAGACCCAGATGATGACGAGCGAGGCGAGCACGAGGAGCGCGCCGGCCACGGAGAGCGCGGCGTCGCGCCGGTGCTGAGGCGTCATGGGAGGAACCGTAGGACGGGAGCAGGCAGACGCACTAGGCCGTTGCGCTCACGGGACGCGCATCCGTCGCCTGACCGAGACGGGTGCGCGAGATGCGGATGATCGCCGCCCCCACGAGTCCGATGACGGCCGCGATGAGGATGACGTAGAAGGCCACGGAGACGTAGCCACTGGTCGACGTGACGGGGTTGAGGAACGGGTACGGGTAGAAGGGACCTTCGAGCACGGGGTCGTAGGTGAGCGGCCCGCGGATGAGCGTGTAGACGGCCCACACGAGCGGGAACCCGATGATCCAGAGGAACTGCTTCCATTCGAGTTGGATTCGCCCGGGTGCGAAGAGCCGGTCGATGAGCAGGTAGAGCGGGCCCCAGACGTGGAGGATCTCATTCGACCAGGCGAGCGTCGCCCACTGCGGCAGCTCGATGCCGCGCAGGAGCATGTTGTAGACAATGCCCCCCGTGACCATGTAGGTCGTGACGGCGGCCCGCAGGACCTCGAACCACGTCGGACGCCGGCCCATGAGAGTCAGGCCGATAGCCATCGTGAGAACCACGACGGACGCGACGTTCGACTCGATCGTGACGATGCTGAAGAAGTTCGTGAGCCGGAAGGCCGTATCGGTGAGGCCGGCGTCGGCCCAGAATCCGAGCGACGTGATGATCTGGCCTACGACCGCGGCCCCGATCGCGAGAACCGCGATGGCGCGGAGGACGAGGAAGGCGGCGGTCACGTGGCCCTTTCCGTGCGGGGGGACGCGACCAGACTAGAGCCGCGGAAGTCTCAGAAGCCCGCGCATCGGCTGGGAACGACGAAGGCCCCGCCGGAGCGGGGCCTTCGCGACGATGCGCCGCAGCAGCGGCGGCGCACCAGTGAGCTCAGAGCGCGTTGACGTCGAGCGGGATGCCCGGGCCGAAGGTCGTGGAGAGCGAGCCCTTCTGCACGTAGCGGCCCTTCGAGCTCGACGGCTTGAGGCGCAGGACCTCGTCGAGCGCGGCGCGCAGGTTCTCGTTGAGCTGGTCCTCGCTGAACGAGGTCTTGCCCACGATGAAGTGAACATTGGCGTGCTTGTCGACGCGGAACTCGATCTTTCCGCCCTTGATGTCTGTCACGGCCTTCGCGACGTCGGGCGTCACGGTGCCGGTCTTCGGGTTGGGCATGAGGCCGCGGGGGCCGAGGACCTTGCCGAGACGACCGACCTGGCCCATGAGCTCGGGCGTCGAGACGGCCGAGTCGAAGGCGGTGTAGCCGCCGGCGACCTTCTCGATGAGCTCGGCGCCGCCGACCTCATCGGCGCCCGCGGCGATCGCGGCCTCGGCCGCGGGGCCCGTCGCGAAGACGATGACGCGCGCGGTCTTGCCGGTGCCGTGGGGCAGGTTGACGGTGCCGCGCACCATCTGGTCGGCCTTGCGGGGGTCGACGCCGAGCTTCAGGGCGACCTCGACGGTCGCGTTGAAGTTCTTCGAACCCGTCTCACGGGCGACCGTCACGGCCTCCGTGGGGGTGTAGTACTTGCCGGCCTCGAGCTTCTCGGCCGCGGCCCGGTAGGCCTTGGACTTCTGTGCCATGTTGTGTCTCCTGTGCTGAGTTCGCGGTGAATCGTGAGCCTGGCTGGCTCTCCCGCTGAGTGGGAAGGGGGAAGGCGGGCGCTTACTGCTCGACCGTGATGCCCATGGAGCGGGCGGTGCCTGCGATGATCTTCGCCGCGGCGTCGATGTCGTTGGCGTTGAGGTCGGCCTGCTTCTGCTCGGCGATCGCGCGGACCTGCTCCTTGGTGAGCTTGGCCACCTTCACTGTGTGCGGCGTCGACGAGCCCTTCTGCACGCCCGCGGCCTTCTTGATGAGCTCGGCCGCCGGCGGGGTCTTGAGGATGAACGTGAACGAGCGGTCCTCATAGACGGTGATCTCGACCGGGATGACGTTGCCGCGCTGCGACTCGGTCGCGGCGTTGTACGCCTTGCAGAACTCCATGATGTTCACACCGTGCTGACCGAGCGCAGGACCGATCGGCGGGGCGGGGTTCGCCGCGCCGGCGTTGATCTGCAGCTTGATCAGGCCCGTGACCTTCTTCTTCGGTGCCATTTCTTCTTCCTTCGTGTCGTGCGGCAGCCGGGTGGCCGTCGCGCTCCCGCCTGCTCGGCGAATCCGAGCCGCGGTGAACTGGGGGGGCCCGAGGGCCCAGAGGATCTTAGAGCTTGGTGACCTGGTCGAAGCTGAGCTCGACCGGGGTCTCGCGCTCGAACAGCGACACCAGCACGATGAGCTTGCCGCTCTCGGGCTTGATCTCGCTGATCGTGCCGGGAAGACCCGCGAACGAGCCCTCCTTGATGGTGATCGTCTCGCCGGCCTCGAAGTCGATCTCGGCGGGGATGGAGCGCGCGGTGGTCGCGCCGCCCTTGGCCGCGCCCGCCTTGGCGGGAGCCTCGGCGATCTGCACGGTCGACTTCAGCATCGTGAAGGCTTCGTCGAAGCGCAGCGGCGTCGGGTTGTGGGCGTTGCCGACGAAGCCGGTGACGCCGGGCGTGTGGCGCACCACCGACCAGCTGTCCTCGTTGAGGTCCATGCGGACGAGCACGTAGCTGGGGATGCGCACGCGGTTGACGAGCTTGCGCTGGCCGTTCTTGATCTCGACCACGTCCTCCATGGGGACCTGCACCTCGTGGATGCTCTCCTCCATGTTCATGGAGACGCGGCGGTTCTCGATGTTCGACTTCACGCGCTTCTCGAAGCCTGCGTACGAGTGGACGACGTACCACTTGCCCGGCTTGACGCGCAGCTCGCGCTTGAACTCGTCGTAGGGGTCGACCTCGACGGGCTCCTCCTCGGCGGACTCCGCGGCCTCCTCGGCGGCCTCGTCCTCGGTCGCCTCGGCGGCGGCCTCGGCCTCCTCGGCGGAGTCGATGTCGAGAGCGTCATCGACGATCGCGTCGGCCTCGGGGTCGGCGGCGGTCTCGAGCGCATCGAACAGGTCGGTGAGGTCGGGCTCGTCCTCGTCCACGATGTGCATCGCGACGTGCTCGGCGGCGTCGGCCGAGTGCTCGTCAGCCTCGAGGGTGTTGCCCTCCTGCGCCTCGTCCTCCTCGGAGGACTGCTCGGCAGCGGTCGCGAGGTCGATGTCGCGGCGGTGGTCGTCGGTCACTGGATCTCTTTCCGTTGGCAGTACTGGGCCGGTGCGGGTGCTGGCGGTTCGAGGCGGGGGCGCTAACCGCCCGTGACGGCCGATCCGTCGCCGAAGACGAACGACACGACCCACCCGAACACGACGTCGAGGCCGGAGACGAGCGCCATCATGATGATCACGAACACGAGCACGACCAGGGTGTAGGTGATGAGCTCGCGCCGCGTCGGCGTGACGACCTTGCCGAGCTCGTTGAACACCTGACGAATGAACAGCGCCATGCGGCCGAAGGGTCCGCGCTTCTCGGCGCGGTCCTTCCTGGCGTTCTCGACGATGTCCTCATTGGGCTCGTCGACCACGTTTCTTGCCACGTTCACACTGCCTTCCGACTGTCGCCGGGCTCTCGCGAGCCCGTATCACCGAGACCGGGGCGTTCCCGTGCGGGAGCGCCCCGAGCCCGATCGATGTGCAGGGCGGACAGGACTCGAACCTGCAACCTGCGGTTTTGGAGACCGCTGCTCTACCAATTGAGCCACCGCCCTCGGCGTGGTCGAACTCGGGCATGCTTCACCGCGGTCGGGTTCCGGGGGATTCGCCAGACTGACGGCGCGGCAAAGCTTGGCAGAGTTCAACTACCTCGACCAGTGTAGGTGACGCCCCGGGGCGAGTCCAGCCGAGCCCCCGGCCGGGCATCCGCCCCTCTCTTCGAGACGGCGGCGCGGGGCGGGTGAGCGCTTCGCGGGGCGCGGATGCCCGCCCGTAGACTTCCCGTCGTGACCGCAGACTCCTCCCGCATCTCCGCTCGCATCGCCGCGATCAGCGAATCCGCGACCCTGAAAGTCGACGCGAAGGCGAAGGCTCTCAAGGCCGCCGGTCGGCCCGTCATCTCGTACGCGGCCGGGGAGCCCGACTTCGCGACGCCCGACCACATCGTCGAGGCGGCCGTCGCCGCCGCGCGCGACCCCAGGAACCACCGCTACACCCCCGCCGCGGGCCTTCCCGAGCTGCGGGAGGCGGTCGCCGAGAAGACGCTGCGCGACTCGGGCCTCGAGGTGAGCGCCAGCCGCGTGATCATCACCAACGGCGGCAAGCAGGCCGTCTTCCAGGCCTTCGCCACGATCGTCGACGACGGCGACGAGGTGCTGCTTCCCGCCCCGTACTGGACGACCTACCCCGAGGTCGTCCGCCTCGCCGGCGGCGTGCCCGTCGAGGTCTTCGCCGGTAGCGACCAGAACTATCTCGTCACGGTCGAGCAGCTCGAGGCCGCGCGCACCCCCCGCACGAAGGTGCTGCTCTTCGTGAGCCCCTCGAACCCGACCGGCTCGGTGTTCAGCCCCGAGCAGACCCGCGCGATCGGCGAGTGGGCGCTCGAGCACGGCATCTGGGTCATCACCGACGAGATCTACCAGGCGCTCACCTACGACGGCGAGCGCGCGGTGTCGATCGTCGAGGCCGTGCCGGGGCTCGCCGACACGACCATCCTCGTCAACGGCGTCGCGAAGACGTACGCCATGACCGGCTGGCGGGTCGGGTGGATGGTCGGGCCGGCCGACGCGATCGCCGCGGCCTCAAATCTTCAGTCGCACCTCTCCTCCAACGTCGCGAACGTGTCGCAGCGCGCCGCGCTCGCCGCGCTGACCGGCCCGCAGGACGCGGTCGCGACGATGCGCGAGGCCTTCGACCGGCGGCGCCGGCTGGCCGTCGCGGAGCTCAACCGCATCCCCGGCATGGTCACGCCGACGCCGACGGGCGCGTTCTACGTCTACCCGGATGTCGCGGGCCTGCTGGGTCGCGAGTGGGGAGGCGTGACGCCGACGACGTCGCTCGAGCTCGCCGACCTCGTCCTCGAGCAGGCGGAGGTCGCGGCGGTGCCCGGCGAGGCGTTCGGCCCGAGCGGCTACCTGCGCTTCAGCTACGCGCTCGGCGACGACGACCTGCTCGAGGGCATCCGGCGCCTGCAGCGACTCTTCGGCGCACGGGACTAGGGCTGCGCTCTGCCACCGGCTGTCCGCGGCGCGGACCTGGGGGCCCGGCGGCGCTCTGCCGCCGCGTGACGAGAACGGCCCCGCACGGTGAGGCGGAATCTAGGGGTCCTCGCAACACCTGGCGACTTATGGCGTCGTCAGTAGATCACGCAAACGCTCGGCTGGGGTATCCCAGCCGAGCGTTTTGCGCGGGCGGCCGTTGAGCTCCTGTGCAACATGCTCAAGGTCCTCCGCACCAAAGATGGACAAGTCGGTGCACTTCGGGAAGTACTGACGCAGCAGCCCGTTGGTGTTCTCGTTCGAGCCGCGCTGCCAGGGCGAGTGAGGATCGCAGAAATACACCGGCACGACTGTTTATGAGCGGCCATCTCGCTGCCCTGGTCCCAGGTCAACGAGCCGCGCAGATGCTCGGGCAGGCTCGTGATCAGCGGCACGAGAACGTCACGAACCTCTTCGGCGCTGTGTCCGCCGGGCAGGTGTCCCAGCATCACATATCGGGTGGTTCGCTCCACCAACGTCACGATCGCGGAGCCGCTGCGGGTGCCGACGATCAGATCCCCTTCCCAGTGCCCGGGACCGGCACGATCCTCAACCTCCGCCGGCCGGTCGGAGATCATCACCATAGGGTCGGTGAATCGCGGCGTGCGTTGCTCGGGGAGTCTGTGCGGCTTTCGGCGGGTGCGTCCAGTGCGCAGCGCCGCGGCGATCTCGCGGCGCAGGCCGCCGCGGGCCTGAACGTAGATCGCCTGATAGATCGTCTCAGCACTCACGCGCATGCTCTCGTCATCGGGAAAGTCCTTCACCAGAGCGTGACAGATCTGCTCTGGCGACCACCGCACCCGCAGCTTGTCGACGACGAACGCGCGCAACGCGCTGTCCGCGGCGAGCTTGCTGTTCTTGGGCCTGGCGCGGCTCTTGACCCAGGAGCGGTGAGCGGCGTAGGGGCGGTAAGAGCCAACATCCGACCGGCGATCCAGCTCCCGCTTGATCGTCGATGCCGGCCGGCCCAACTGTCGACCGATCTCACGCAGCGACGCACTCTGCCGATGCAGGTCCGCGATCTGCTCCCGCTCGGCCAACGTCAGAAACCGCGGATGCAACTGCGCCTCAAGCGCCCTCACGGGCACCGTCACATCAACAATGGTGGTCATACCCGTGTTGTAATCCACCCGGCGCCCATCCGGGTGCAGGCGCGCGTTGCCCGTTTTCCGGATCCCTTTGTCCCAGTCCCGCGCTGTGCGCTCGTTGATACCGACCCACGCCGCGGCGTCGCGCCGCCGAACACCCGCAGCGCGCAACCGCTCGTAATCCCCGCGGCCGGGATGCGGGCCCACTCCTGACTTCCCAAGGCCGCGAAGGCCCGCTTTCCTTGCCCACCCGTAGGCGGTGTGACGGTTGACCTCCACCACACGAGCCGCAGCAGTGATGCTGCCGCTCTCCCGATCGAGCGCTTGAAAGAACTGCACCTTCAACTCTTGAGAAACCACGATCCCCGCAACTCCCTGAACCTCAGGGTGTTGCGGGGATCGCTAGAACCCGCCGATCGTGCGGGGCCGTCGACGTTCGATGCGGCTGCTCTGGGGCGACTGCCTCGGTGCGAGGGCGTCGCGGCGACTACTTCGCGGCGGCGTACGCCTCGCGGATCTCGGCGGCGATGCGGCCGCGGTCGCCGACTGGGTAGCCGTTGGCCTGCGCCCACTCGCGGATGGCCTGCGTCTCGGCGCTGCTGCCGGCCGAGGCGCGCTTGCGGCCCGGAGCCTTCGTAGCGGGAGCGGCCGCGCGGGCCGAGCTCGCCGAGCGGGCCTTGGCGATGAACGGGGAGAGCGCGCTGCGCAGCTGCTCGGCGTTAGCGTTCGTGAGGTCGATCTCGTAGTGCTTGCCGTCGAGGCCGAACGAGACGGTGCCGCCGTCGCCCTGGCCGATGATGCCGCCGTCGAGGTCGTCGACGAGCTCGGTGGTGATGCGCTTCACAAATTACTCCTTGAATAGTGCGGTTCTCGCGGGGCCGTGCGCCCGCGAGGGGATCGCGTCGATCAGCGGGTCGCGGCGGAGCATTCTCATGCGGAGCGCTAATCGTCGGTCGCCGAGCATAAACACTCGGCGCGGGATCAGAGTACTGCTATTCACAGGATAAATACGCGCGATTCCGGTGAGCGGTCGTCATCTTACGGCAATTGCCGATAATCCGGCCCTCGACGCATTAGTGGCTCATCGCATTTGGGGGTGTAGCAACGGTCTAAAGCCTCCGGCCTCGAGCAGGGATCGGGCGATGTAGTTGGTGAGGTTGCGGAAGCCGAGGGCGGAGCCGCGGAGGTGCTCGAGACGGCCATTGATCGCCTCGGTCGGCCCGTTCGAGGTGCCGGGCCGGTCGAAGTAGGCGAGCACGTCGGCGGCGCGCTGTTTCAGCGTCCGGCCGAGGGTGATGACCTCGCGGAGCGCCCCGGGAACGCCGACGCTGACCGTGTCGATCAGCTCGATCATCAGCTGCTTGCCCGCGGCTCGGTCGGGGTCGCGGTAGGAGGCGACCATGTGCTGGTAGATGCCCCAGGTGACCTCGACGGCGGCATGCCGCTCGTCGGCGAAGAGCGCGTCGAGCCGCTGCTGCTGGCGCGGCGTGTGGAACGCGGCACCGGTGTGGAGGGTGCGGCGGGCGGCGTAGAGCGGATCGCCCTTGCGGCCGCGGTGGCCGTGGATCTGCTGCTGGACGCGCCGCCGGCAGCTGTCGAGCGCGTTGCCGGCGAGGCGGACGACGTGGAACGGATCCATGACGGCCACCGCCTCGGGCAGCTCCTCGACGGTGGCGGTCTTGAAGCCGGAGAAGCCGTCCATCGCGACAACTTCGACGCCGTCTCGCCACGCCTGAGGTCGGGCGGCGAGCCACTGCTGGAACGCGTGCTTGGAGCGGCCCTCGACCATGTCCAGCAGCCTGGCTGGCCCCGTCTTGTCGCGGATCGGGGTGAGGTCGATGATGACGGTCACGTAGCGGTCGCCGCGGCGCGTGTGACGCCAGACGTGCTCGTCCACGCCCAGCACCGCGACCCCCTCGAACCGTGCCGGGTCGTCGAGCAGGCGGCGCCTGCCCTCCTCGAGCACGGCGGTGTTGGCGGTATGCCAGGCGACGCCCAGGCCGGCCGCGACGCGCGAGACGGTGAGATGGTCGAGCACCAGCGCGTCCAGCGCCCAGCGCAGTCCCGCGCGAGAGATCTTCGCACGCGGCTCCGCCGCCGCGGCCGTGTCCTGCCGCCAGACGCGGCCGCAGCCGCTGCAGCGATACCGGCGCAGGCGCAGCAGCAAGGTCGTCGGCCGATGCCCGAACGGCGCATGCGCCAAGCTACGCGTGACCGTGTCGCGCGGCACGCCCCGGCAGCCGCAGGCGCGGCACCAGTCGTCGGCCTCGATGACCCGGC
>NZ_JACGWX010000003.1 GCF_014137945.1 Microcella alkalica | reverse complement strand
CGGCCTCCGCCCCCCACCGGGGCGGCGAGGCCAGGCTGTACGTCGAGGCGTCGGAGGAAGGCGTCGGCGATGCGGTGCTGCGCGTCTCCCGCCGCCGCATCGACGACCTCTCGGAGCTTCTCGTTCAGGTGGGCTTCGACGAGTCAGAGGCAGCCCGTCGCGCGACGATCGCGCTCGCTGCGGTCATCGGCCTCCAGCAGCTCGCCGTCGCCGAGGACTCGTCGCCGGGGGAGTTCGGTGGTGCGGCGCTCACCGCCACCGCGCTCGCCATGACGGTGTCGCGCGACGAGCCGACGAGCCGACTAGCGTAGACACGGAGCCTCGACTCGAGGCTCCCCGTTCTTGTCGGCCCGTCACGCCGACCGCGAAAGCCGTGCTCTATGACCGCCCCGCACCCCGATCGCCCGTTCCCGTGGATCGGCCTGCTGACGCTCGCCGTCGCGATCTTCGTCCTGGTCACGAGCGAGTTCCTGCCGACGGGCCTCCTGCCCGACATGGCCCGCGACCTCGAAGTCAGCCAGTCTCAGATCGGCCTGCTCGTGACGATCTTCGCCGCGACCGTCGCGCTCACGACCGCCCCGCTCGCCGCGCTCACGCACCGCTACTCGCGCAAGTGGCTGCTGATCGGCGTCCTCGGGGTGTTCGCTCTCGCCAACGTGCTCGCCGCGATCGCGCCGAGCTACGAGCTGCTGGTGGGCGCGCGCGTGCTGGGCGGGCTCGCGCACGGCCTGTTCTGGGCGATCGCGGGCGCGTACGCCGGCCACCTCGTGCCGCGCCACCAGATCGCCCGCGCGGTCGCCGTGACGAGCGCCGGCGGCACGACGGCGTTCGTGCTCGGCGTCCCGGTGGGCACCGCGATCGGGCAGGCGCTCGGCTGGCGCTCGGCGTTCGGCATCATCGCCGCCTCGGTCGTGCTGCTGGCGTTCCTCGTGCTTCGCTTCCTGCCGGCCGTCGACCACCGCGTGAGCCTCGCGACCGGGGAGATCCCCGTTCCCGCTCGCCGCGACCCGACCTTCCCCGGCGTGCTGCTCGTGTGCCTGCTCGTGATCATCATCGTCATGGGGCACAACATCTTCTACACCTACATCGCGCCGTTCATCATCGACGAGGCGGGGTTCCCGCGCGACTCGGTGAGCATCATGCTCTTCCTCTACGGAGGCGCCGGCGCGATCGGTCTCGTGCTCGCCGGCGTGGTCGGCAGCCGGTTCCCGCGCGCGGGTCTGTACGGGATGCTCGCGGGCGTCGCGCTGTCGGTGGCCGTCCTCGCCGCCGCGCCGGGCATCCCCGTCATCGTCGTCGTCGCGATCGTCGTGTGGGGCGTCGCGTTCGGCGGCATCCCCGCCCTCCTCCAGACGCGGCTGCTGCATGTCGCATCGCCGCGCGTGCGCGACCTCGGCGCGGCGCTGCTGACGACGTCGTTCAACATCGCGATCGGCGGCGGCGCGCTCATCGGCGGCCTCCTGCTCGACAGCGCGGGGCTGCTCGTGCTGCCCGTCGTGGAGGCGGTTGTCATCGTCCTCGCGATCCTCGTGCTCGTCGTCGTCGACGCCCGCTCGCGCCGCGATCGCGCCGCCCGGCGCGCTGAGGCGCGACGCGAGCCGGAGTTCGGCTCACCGCTCACCGGGCCCATCCCGACGACCGACCGCGACGGCTGAGTCTCTGCCGCTGTCGGGCGCGCGCTCCGTCAAACCGCCGTAGACTGAGGGCAGTCGCGACTGGCGTTGAGATGGTGAACCATCAGGGAGCGACCGACACGGTGAGCTGCCGTCCGCCTGGGCCGCTCGTCCGGCCGACCTGCGAGGGCCGCTGGCCTCCGCCCGTACCGAGGAGCACTCCGTGTCCGCACTGCCCAGCTCGTTCAATGAGCCCCTGTCGATCGTCGACCCCGAGATCGCCGCCGTCCTCGAGCAGGAGCTCGGCCGGCAGCGCGACACCCTCGAGATGATCGCGAGCGAGAACTTCGTCTCGCGCGCCATCCTCGAGGCGCAGGGGTCGGTGCTCACCAACAAGTACGCCGAGGGCTACCCGGGCAAGCGCTACTACGGCGGCTGCGAGTTCGTCGACATCGCCGAGAACCTCGCGATCGAGCGGGCGAAGGCGCTCTTCGGCGCCGAGTTCGCGAACGTGCAGCCCCACTCGGGCGCCTCGGCGAGCGCGGCGGTGCTCCACGCTCTCGCGCAGCCCGGCGACACGATCCTCGGCCTCGAGCTCGCCCACGGCGGTCACCTGACGCACGGCATGAAGCTCAACTTCTCGGGCAAGGTCTACAACGCCACGAGCTACGGCGTCGACCCCGAGACGATGCTCGTCGACATGGACGTCGTGCGCGCGAAGGCCCTCGAGGTCAAGCCCGCCGTCATCATCGCCGGCTGGTCGGCGTACTCGCGCCAGCTCGACTTCGCGGCCTTCCGCGCGATCGCCGACGAGGTGGGCGCCAAGCTCTGGGTCGACATGGCGCACTTCGCGGGTCTCGTCGCTGCCGGCCTGCACCCCTCACCGCTACCGCACGCCCATGTCGTCAGCTCGACCGTGCACAAGACCCTCGCCGGCCCCCGCTCGGGCATCATTCTGAGCAACGACGAGTCGCTGTTCAAGAAGCTCAACTCCGCCGTCTTCCCCGGCCAGCAGGGCGGCCCGCTCATGCACGTGATCGCCGCGAAGGCCGTCGCGTTCAAGCTCGCGGCCCTGCCGGAGTTCGTCGAGCGCCAGGAGCGCACGATCGCCGGCGCGCGCATCCTCGCCGACCGCCTCACGCAGGACGACGCGATCGACGCCGGCGTGAACGTTCTGACGGGCGGCACCGACGTGCACCTCGCTCTCGTCGACCTGCGCACCTCGCCGATCAACGGCCAGGAGGCGGAGGACCTCCTCCACGAGGTCGGCATCACCGTCAACCGCAACGGCGTGCCGTTCGACCCCCGCCCGCCGATGGTCACGAGCGGCGTGCGCATCGGCACGCCCGCGCTCGCCACGCGCGGGTTCGGCGAGGACGAGTTCGCAGAGGTCGCCGACATCATCGCGCACACGCTCATGCCGAGCCCCGACGTCGCCGCGCTGCGCGGGCGCGTCGACGCGCTCACGGCCGCGTTCCCCCTCTACCCGGGGCTGTGAGCATGACGGATCCCCGGCCCGCCGGCGCATCCGCCCAGCTCCTCGACGGCACCTCGACCGCTCGCGCCATCAAGGCCGAGCTGACGACGCGGGTCGCCGCCCTGCGCGAGCGCGGCATCGTGCCTGGACTCGCGACGGTGCTCGTAGGCGATGACCCCGGCTCGCGCTGGTACGTCGCGGGCAAGCACAAGGACTGCGCCGAGGTCGGAATCGAGTCGATCCGCCGAGACCTGCCCGCGTCGACGACGCAGGCGGAGCTCGAGGCCGTGATCGACGAGCTCAACGCCGACCCGGCCGTCACGGGCTTCATCGTGCAGCTGCCGCTGCCAAAGCACATCGACACCGACGCGATCCTCGAGCGCGTGGCGCCGGAGAAGGACGCCGACGGCCTCCACCCGACGAACCTCGGCCGTCTCGTGCTGCGCGTCGACCGCGCGATCGACACGCCCCTGCCGTGCACGCCCCGCGGCGTCATCGAGCTCGTCGAGCGCCACGGGCTGTCGTGGGCGGGCGCGGATGTCGTGGTCGTCGGCCGCGGCGTCACCGTCGGCCGCGCGATCGGCGCGCTCCTCACGCGGCGCGAGAACAACGCGACCGTCACTCTCACGCACACCGGCACGCGCGATCTCGCCGCGCACCTGCGCCGGGCCGACGTCATCGTGGCCGCTGCCGGCGTGCCCGGAATCGTGTCGGCCGCCGACGTCAAGCCGGGCGCGATCGTCCTCGACGTGGGCGTCTCGCGCGTGACCGACCCGGATACGGGGCAGTCGCGCATCGCGGGAGACGTCGCCGACGACGTGCGCTCGGTGGCCGCGTGGGTCTCGCCGAACCCCGGTGGGGTCGGGCCGATGACGCGCGCGCTGCTGCTCGCCAACGTCGTCGAGACGGCGGAGCGCGTCGCGGGGCTCTGACCGGCCGCGCCTAGGGCCGACCCGCGACGAGGCGGAGGCGCACCGCCTGACCGGGCCGCGCCTGCGCGAGGGCGTCGAGCCCGGCATCCGCGACGACCGCGATGACGGGGTAGCCGCCCGTGACGGGCGCGTCGGGGCCGAGCGCCGTGGGCGCGCCGTCGGGGGAGACCTGGATGCCGCCCGGCAGCATCCCCTCGCTCGGCAGCTCGCGACCGGTCGCCGCCGCCGTGCGCGCGAGCGCCGGGCCCTCGAGTCGGACGCCCGTGCGGTCGGAGCGCGCGGAGACGCGCCACTCGGCGCCCAGCAGCGTCTGCCATGCCGCGTCGGTGAACCAGTCGCGCCGCGGACCGGGGCGGACGGGCAGGTCGATCAGCCCGTCGGCGGGGGCGCCCACCGGAACGACATCGACGCTCGGAACGGGCCCGGCGATCGCGTCGCCGATCGCGAGGATGCCCCCGGCCGTGATCGGGTCGGGCCCGATCCCCGAGAGCGTGTCGCGCGATCGCGACCCGAGCTCGATCGGGGCGTCGACCCCGCCGCGGACGGCCACCGTGGCGCGCAGCCCCGCGTCGATGCGGCCGACGTGCAGGAGCGCGCCGTCCCGCTCCGATCGCACGGCCGCGCGCGGCGGTACGCTCGCGCCGTCGAGCGTCACGGGCCCTGAGCCGCCCGTGACCGCGACCCAGGTGCCGGCCGGCAGGTCGAGGGTCAGCCCCCCGAGAAGCACCTCGAGGGCGGCTGCCGCCTCGTCGTTCCCGACGAGCCGGTTCGCGAGCCGATGGGCCGCGCGATCGAAGGCGCCCGCGGCCCCCACGCCGAGGGCCGCGCGGCCGGGGCGCCCGAGATCCTGCACGAGGGTGAGCGCGCCGGGGTCGACGACCGTGATCGAACGAGCGGTGGCGGCGGTCGGCACGGTGGTCGCGGGCACGGCCCTCGAGGGGGGCCTCCCCGCCGCGAGCCCGCGCACGGGAACGAAGCGCACGCGGGCGCCCGGCGGGAGGAGCGCGGGCGGGTCGCGCCGGGCATCCCACAGCACGGCGTCGGTGCGGCCGATGAGCTGCCAGCCGCCAGGCGAGCTGCGCGGGTACACGCCCGTGTACTCGGCGGCGAGGGCGACGGCGCCGGGCGGCACCGCCGGCCGCGAGGTCGCACGGCGCGGGACGGGCGGGAGGGCCGCGGTCGGGTCCCCACCGTCGGCGGCGGGCACGAGGTACGGGAAGCCGGGCGCGAATCCGACGAAGGCGCAGCGCCACTCCGCGCGAGCGTGCCGCTCGGCGACCCCGGCGGGCGAGCACCCCCAGACCGCGGCGACCGCCTCGAGGTCGTCGCCGTCGTAGACGACGGGCAGCGCGACGACCGGACCCTCCGGCAGGGGTGCCGCCGGGTCGGCCGCGGCGAGGGTCGCGCGCAGCCAGTGCTCGGCGTGCCTGAGGCCGAGCGTGCGCGGGTCGAGCCGCACGAGCACGGTGCGGGCGGCGGGAACGAGCTCGAGCACGCCATCGGGCGCGCTCGCGGCGAGCGCGGCGTGCGCCGCGAGCGACTGCTCGAGCGCGTCGACCTCGACGAGCAGCGCGCGATCGCCGCAGGGCAGGATGCGCGCAGCGAGCGCCCCTGCTGCGCTCTGGGCGCCGCCCGCGCTCATGTCGACCCGAGCACGGGCCGCACATCGACGCCCGCGGCCGCGAGCGACTCGCGCACGGAGCGCGCCATCGCGACCGCGCCGGGGGTGTCGCCGTGCACGCAGAGCGACTCGGCCTCGATGCGAACGAGCGACCCGTCGACTGCGGCGACCTCGCCGTCGACGGCGAGCCGCACGGCGCGGGCGGCGACCTCGGCGACGTCGTGCAGCACGGCACCCGGCTCCGACCGCGGCACGAGCGACCCATCGGGCCGGTATGCGCGATCGACGAAGGCCTCGGTCACGAAGCGGATGCCCGCCCGGAGCGCGGCGCGCTCGATCGCCGACCCGGGCATCCCCATCACGGAGAGCCCGGCGATGGCCGCGACGCCCGCGACGACCTCGGCGCGCTCCTCGTCGTGGACGATGCGGTTATAGAGAGCGCCGTGCGGCTTGAGATAGCGAGCGGAACCGCCCGCCGCCGCGGCGGTCTCCGCGAGGCGCGCGACCTGCTCGCGCAGCTGCGTCTCGAGCACCCTCGGCTCGACGTCGAGGTCGCGACGCCCGAACCCCTCGCGGTCGTCGTACGAGGGATGTGCGCCGATCACGACGCCGCCCGCGACCGCCGAGCGGCATGCGGCGGCCATCGTGTTCGGATCGCCCCCGTGCGCTCCGCAGGCCAGGTTCGCGCTCGAGACGAGGGCGAGCATCGCCTCGTCGTCGCCCACGATCTCGGGCAGCCACGACTCGCCGAGGTCGCTGTTGAGGTCGATGGCGGGCATGCTGCGAGCCTACGGCGCGGCGCGCGCCGGGCAACCGCCCCCTTGCTCATCGATCGAACATGTGTTCGAATGTAGGGCATGCGGTGGAGCGGCCAGTCGACGAGCACGACGACCCCCGACGCGCTGCCCGACCTGGGGAGCACGGCGGCGATCGCTCGCCTGTCGGGCCTGCAGCGCACGGTCCGCCCGCCCGAGTTCGCGGGCCTCATCTTCCACGAGGTGCTCGCGAAGAGCGCGCTCAACCGCGTGCCCGGCGGGGGAGGGGCGCTGCCGTTCGGCCACACCGTGAACCCGTACCGCGGGTGCGCGCATGCGTGCGTCTACTGCTTCGCTCGCCCGACCCACGCCTACCTCGACCTCGACACCGGGGAGGGCTTCGACCGCGAGATCGTCGTGAAGATCAACGTCGCCGAGGTCCTCGCGCGCGAGGTGCGCCGCGCCTCGTGGGGGCGGCACCCGGTCGCTCTCGGCACCAACACCGACCCCTACCAGCGCGCCGAGGGCCGCTATGCGCTCATGCCCGGCATCGTCACGGCGCTCGCTGAGAGCGGCACGCCCCTCAGCATCCTTACGAAGGGTACGCTTCTGCGCCGCGATCTGCCCCTTCTCGTGCGCGCGGCCGAGCTCGTCCCCGTCGACGTCGCGATGTCGATCGCCATCTACGACGACGCGCTGCAGCGCTCGATCGAGCCGGGCACGCCCTCGACGGATGCCCGGCTCGCGACCGTCGCCGCCGCCGTCGCCGCGGGGCTCGACCCCGCCGTGTTCCTCATGCCGGTCCTGCCCCATCTCACCGACACCCGGGCGCACCTCGACGAGGCCTTCGCCCGCATCCGCGAGACCGGAGCCACCACGGTCATGACCTCCGCGCTGCACCTCAAGCCGGGCGTGCGCGAGTGGTGGTTCGCCTGGCTCGAGCGGGAGCATCCGGAGCTCGTCACCCGCTACCGCGCCCTCTACGCGGCCGGACCCTACGCCCCCGCCGGCTACCGCGAGTGGCTCGCCGCGCGCGCGCGCGAGCTGCGCGCACGGCACGGGCTCGCCTCGCGTCCGCTCGATGCGGCGACCGGCACGGTGCGCAGCCGTGCTGCCCAGCCAGGCGCGGCGGTCGCGGCCGGTCAGCGCGTCGCGGTGAGCGCCGGGCCTGCGACCCTGTTCTGACGCGCCCCTCCCGCGATGTGCACGGTCTTGACGCGCGCGGCGCGGCGCGGCGTCGCGGCCGAGGTTCTAGAGTCGACCCATGGAACCGAGTGCGCGGACGCCGGTGCGGCTCGCGATCCTCGACGACCACGAGCTCCTGCTCGACAGCATCGCCTCCTGGATCACGGCCAACGCCCCCGACTTCGACCTCGTGCTCACGGCGTCGACGTGGTTCGGTCTCGTCCAGAGCGATCGCTTCCCGACCGATCTGGTGCTCATCGACTTCCAGCTGCAGGAGCCCGTCTCGATCGAGGCCCGCGTGCGAACGTGCCGTGCGGCAGGGGCGAAGGTGATCGTGCTCTCGAGCCTCGAGACCGCGGATGACCGCGACCGCGCGTTCGACGCCGGCGCGTCGGCGTTCCTGTCGAAGGCGCTCCCGCTCGGCGAGGTCATGGAGACTGCGCGCCGGGTGATGGGGATGGAGTCTTCGGGGGAGCCCGCTCGCGACTGGCGACCGCTGCCCTCAGGAGCGCAGCACCCGGCGCGACCGAAGCTCTCCACGAGCGAGCGCGAGGCGCTCGTGCTCTACGTCAACGGCAACTCGACCTCCGAGGTCGCCAAGCAGATGCACGTCCAGTACGAGACCGCGAAGACGTACCTGCGCCGCGTGCGGGAGAAGTACGCGCGCGCCGGGCGGCCCGCGAGCAGCAAGACCGATCTCATCCGACGAGCTGCTGAAGACGGGCATTTGCGCTGATGGCGAAGCTGTACTTCCGATACGGGGCGATGAACAGCGGCAAGAGCACGGCTCTGCTGCAGGCCGCATTCAACTACGAGGAGCGGGGGCAGAGGGTTCTGCTCGCGAAACCGCGCGTCGACACGAAGGGTGATCGACTCATCATCTCCCGGCTCGGCGTCACACGCGCCGTCGACTTCACGATCGGCCCGGACGACGACGTGTACGCGCTCTTCCAGCGCGAGCGCGAAGCGGTCATCCGCTCCGCGGCGCGCGACGTCTCTTGCCTGCTGCTCGACGAGTCGCAGTTCCTGACCCCGCAGCAGGTCGACGACCTGCTGCGCATCGCCATCCGTGAGGACATCCCCGTCATCGCCTACGGCATTCGCACCGACTTCCAGACCGCCGCGTTCCCCGGAAGCCGCCGTCTGCTCGAGATCGCCCACTCCCTCGAGGAGCTCAAGACCATCTGCTGCTGCGGACGCAAAGCCGTCTTCAACGCACGCACCATCGGGGGCGTGTTCGTATTCGACGGCGACCAGGTCGCGATCGACGGGGCGGATGTCACGTACGAGAGCCTGTGCGGAGGGTGCTACCTCGACGAGTCCGGCGACTCGCTCGCGTCGGGGTGGCGAGCGCCGGTGGCGCTCGGGGGCGCGGAACTGGGGCCGGATCCGGATTTCGCGTAGTTGCTCAGAAGAGGCTCGCGGGGCGGCTGCCGCGATGCGGCCGCCGTATGCTTCGCGCGGCTTCGGAGCGCGGGCCCCGCGACACTCCTGCTCGCGTCACTGGATTTGTCCCCACCGCTCGGACGCCACAGCGCTTCGCGCTGCGTCGTTACCGGCGGCGTGGGCCCACCTGCTGGGGGCAGCTTCGCGTCCGGATACACACGACGACATGAGAAAAGGGACCGCCCGATGGGCGGTCCCTTTTCTCATGCGGTCGGGGTAACAGGATTTGAACCTGCGGCCTCGTCGTCCCGAACGACGCGCGCTACCAAGCTGCGCCATACCCCGGTGCGCCGCGCGAGCGGCAACTTGTCAAGAATAGCCGATGTCGTCGGGCACGAGCGTCACGAGCACAGCCTCGGGCGGGCAGGCGAAGCGGAAGGGCGCGTAGATGGAGTGCCCGAGGCCTGCCGAGACGTTGAGGAACGCCGCCCGGTGCGCGTGGTGCCACATGCTGAGGCCGCGCGCGCGCTCGCGCGGGATGTCGCAGTTGGTGATGATCGCTCCGTAGCCGGGCAGAGCGACCTGGCCGCCGTGGGTGTGGCCAGCGAAGATGACATCGGCGGCCTGCGTCGTGAACGCGTTGAGCACCCGCTGGTACGGGGCGTGGGTGACGCCGATCATGATGGCGGGGTCGTCACTGTCGTCCTCGTCGAGCTCGCGCAGAGCATCCACGAGCCCCGGGAGCACGTCGAGGCGGTCCCAGCCGCGGTGGGCGTCGTTCGTGCCCATGAATTCCAGGATCGAGCCGTTCACGGCGATCTGGGCGACGTCGTTGTTGAGCGAGTGCCACCCGAAGCGCCCGGTGTACAGGCGCTCGAGCGCGTCGATGTCCAGCAGTTCGGGCTCGGCGGTGGCGCCGGAACCTGACGGCCCGACGAAGTACCGAAGCGGGTTCTTGAAGATCGGCGCGAAATAGTCGTTCGAGCCGTGCACGAAGACGCCGGGCACGCCGTCGAAGACGGAGAGCGCCTCGTCCAACGCGGGCAGCGCGTCCGGGTGGCCCATGCTGTCGCCCGTGTTGACGATCAGATCCGGTCGAAGGTCGGTGAGCGACCGCACGAAGTCGATGCGGTCCAGCTGCCACGGCGCGAGATGCAGGTCGCTGAGGTGCAGGATGCGGATCGGGTCGGCGCCGGGGGAGAGCACAGGGACGACCTCACGGCGCAGCCCGTAGGCGCGGCGCTCGACCGTCGTCGCGTACACGGCGGCGGCCGTGGCGGCTGCGATAGCCGCGACGGCCGCCAGCCGGGCGCTAACCGCCGTCACCGGGGCTCGGCGACGGAGCCGGCGAGCCGCCGCCGCCGCCGCCGTTGTCGCCGCCTCCCCCGCCACCGCCTGAACCGCAGCTCTGGCTCGCGACGCCGATCGTGACGAGGGTGCTGCGGTTCGTCGAGGTGCCGGCCGCGGGGTTCTGCGACTCCACGATGCCTTCGCGCGCGGGGTCGGGGCCCCCGTTGATCGGCACGCAGGCGGTGGCGATGTTCCCGAAGCCTGCTCCTTGCAGGGCGGCTCGCGCCTGCGCCTCGTCGAAGCCGGCGCTCGTCACATCAGGCACGGTGCCGAGATTGCCGTTGCTGAGCTGAACGCGCACGATGAGGCCACGGCCGACGACGGCGCCTGGCGACGGCGAGGTCGCCGCAACCGTTCCCTGCGGCTGGCCGGAGTCGATCGTCCCGCCCTCGCCGTACCGAAGTCCGAGGCCCTCGAGGATGGCCCGCGCCTGGGACGGTGACTGCCCGATCAGGTTCGGCAGCTCGATGCCACTTCCGCGGATCAGGCGAGCCGGCGGTTCGGGGAACGCGGCGCCACCGTACTGGGCGTTCGCGGCGCCGAGGATCTCGCGCATGATCCGGTGGCGTAGCTCGCCCCCCCAGAAGCCCTCGGGGTTCTGGTACTGGCGGATGCGGGCGTCGCCGACGATGTTGCCGACCCAGACCGCGGTCGCGAACTCCGTGGTGGAGGTGATCACCCACGTGTGGCGCGATCGGTCGGTCGTCCCCGTCTTTCCGATGATCGGTGTTCCGTCGAACGGGTTGCTCAGCGTCGCCGTGCCTCCGTCGACCATGGTCGTGGACATCGCAGACGCCGCCGCGGCGGCCACCTCGGGGTCGAGTCCCTGGTTGCAGACGGGCGCCTGGCCGGGGAGCTCCTCTCCCTCGCGCGAGACGAAGCGGTCCACCATGATGGGCTCGCAGTACTGGCCGTTGTTCGCGATGCCCGCGTACGCGGCGGCCATCGAGAGAGGCGCGACCTCATCGACGCCGAGTACGGAGGACGGAACGGTGGTCAGCTCGTTTCCGTCTGCACGATGGACTCCCAGGTCAGCCGCGCGATTCCGAATCTCGCACAGGTCGAGTTGCGTGGCCATGGAGACGAAGGCCGAGTTGACGGATCGCCGGGTGGCCTGAAGTGCGTCCATCGAGCTTCCCGCACCTTCGTCATTCCCGAACTCGAAGACGTCCACTCCGATGTCGGAGCAGGTGTTGGTGAAGGCTGAGAACGGATACTCGAACGTCGACGCATCGACGATCTCGCGCAGTCCTCGGCCCTGGTTCAGCCATTCGATGAGGGTGAACATTTTGTACGTCGAGCCGGGCTGGAAGCCACTGGAGCCTCCGTACGCGCGGTCCGTGTTGAAGTTGACTGCGGTGTACTCCGTGCCCGGTGGGGTCTCACTGTTGTCGAAGAGCTTGTTCTGCGTCATCGTCAGGATCCGACCCGTTCCCGGCTCCACGGATACTGCGACGGCACCGAGTTGGAGGCGCGTCTCGCCCGCAGGCGCGTATCGGAGGACGGCGTCGTACGCGACCTGCTGGAGAGACATGTTGAGCGTGGTGTACACGTCGATGCCGCCGGTCTTCCATGCGCTGAGGCGAGTCTCGGCGTCGGGCCCGAGCGACCCGAAGTTGGCCACGTTGCGCACGACGTAGTCGCAGAAGAACCGCGCGTAGTCGTTCGCCGCGATGCACCCGTTGCGCGGCGGCTGCGGCAGGACGAAGTTCTCATCGACGGGGATCGCGATAGCAGCGTCGTACTCGTCCTGCGTGATCATGTCGTAGGCGAGCATGTTGCCCAGGATCACGTCGCGTCGCGCCTGGTTCGCCTCGAAGTTGTCGGGAGCCTTGAGTGAGCGGGCGCCGGGCTGCTGCACGATCGCGATCAGGCTCGCCGCCTGCGGGAGGGTGAGGTCCACGGCGTTGACGCTGAAGTACTCCTGGGCGGCCGCCTGGATGCCGTACGTGTTGCCCCCGAAGCCGGCGATGTTGAGGTAGCCGAGAAGGATCTCGTCCTTCGTGAACTCCTTCTCGAGGTTGATCGCGAGCTTGGCCTCGTTGAGCTTGCGCTCCAGGCTCGACACCTGGCAGTCAGCGACCCCGGCGAGCGCCGCTTCCCGGTCGAGGTCCTCCGTCTTCAGCGCTTCCTGAATGCAGATGTTCTTGACGAGTTGCATCGTGAGCGTCGATGCGCCCGACTCGATGCCACCCGAGACCACGTTGCCAACGGCGGCGCGGACGACCGACTGAACGTCGACGCCGTTGTGCTCGTAGAACCGGCGGTCCTCGCCCGCGAGCGTGGCGTTCTTCACGAAGTCATTCAGTTGATCGAAGGCGACTTCTTCGCGGTTCTGCGCGAACACGCTCGCGATCCGGGTGTAGCCGTCCTCCGGGTTGGCGGTGTTCTGCGCGTAGAGCGCGTTGCGCTCCGGGAGCTCGTTGATCTCGATGTACTCGGGAAGGCTGTCGAAGATCCCGATGGTGTTGCTCGCCGCGATGCCGGTGAGGGCGATCGCGGGCGTGACCATGACGGTGGCGAGCACTCCCGCGACGGCCGACAGGGCAACCATCCCGAAGAGTGCGCGGATCGCGCCAGGAGCCCCTTGATTCTGCGCAGACATAGACTCAAGGGTACGCGATCACCCTATGAGGAAGACCGAAGGATCCGACGATGACTCAATGGGAGTACACGACCACTCCGCTCCTCATCCACACCACGACCGCCATCCTCAACAACTGGGGCGAGCAGGGCTGGGAGCTCGTGCAGATCGTCACGGGCCCCGAGGGCGGCCTCGTGGCCTACCTGAAGCGTCCGAAGGACGCGTGATGAGCCGCATCGACGCGCGTCTCGCCGAGCTCGGGCTGAGCATCCCGGCACTGGCGAAGCCGGTCGCCGCCTACGTGCCCGCGACGATCTCGGGCCACCTCGTCTTCACCGCCGGTCAGCTGCCGTTCGTCGACGGCGCGCTCCCGGCGACCGGCAAGGTGGGCGACGCGGTCTCGGCAGAGGCTGCGGCCGGCTTCGCCGGCCAGTGCGTCCTCAACGCGCTCGCGGCGGTGCAGAGCGTCATCGGCTCGCTCGATCGCGTGACGCGCGTCGTCAAGGTCACGGGCTTCGTCGCCTCGACCCCCGGGTTCACCGGCCAGCCCGCCGTGCTCAACGGTGCGAGCACCCTCCTCCGCGAAATCTTCGGTGACGAGATCGGCGCGCACGCCCGGAGCGCCGTGGGCGTCGCGGTGCTGCCGCTCGATGCGCCCGTCGAGGTCGAGCTCGTCGTCGAGTTCGCCTAGCGACCCTCGGGGAATGAGGAACGAGGCCCCCGCCTGGCAGGGGCCCCGTTCGTCCTTCCCGGCGGCTCGACGTCTGACAGGGTCAGCGCATCGTGTCCGTGATGACGGTGATGACGGTCGAGTCCGTGAGCGTCGTCGTGTCGCCGATCTCGCGGCCCTCGGCGACGTCCCGAAGCAGACGACGCATGATCTTCCCCGAGCGCGTCTTCGGCAGCTCGGCCACCACGAAGATCTCGCGGGGTCGGGCGATCGCGCCGATCTGCTCGGCCACGTGCGCCCGGAGCTGCTGGCTCGCCTCGGTGGCCGAGACGCTCTTCGCCTTCTTCGAGCGGAGGATCACGAAGGCGACGACCGCCTGGCCGGTCGTGTCGTCACTCGCGCCGACGACGGCGGCCTCCGCCACGATGGGGTGCGACACGAGGGCCGACTCGATCTCCATGGTCGACAGGCGGTGGCCGGAGACGTTCATGACGTCGTCGACGCGGCCGAGCAGCCAGACGTCGCCGTCGGCGTCGAGGTGCGCACCGTCGCCGGCGAAGTACTTCGTGCCGAACTTCGACCAGTAGGTCTCCTGGAACCTCTCCGGGTCGCCCCAGATGCCGCGCAGCATGCTCGGCCATGGCTCGGTGACCACGAGGAGGCCGCCCGCCTCCATGCCGACGTGCGTGCCGTCCTCGTCGAGCACGTCGATCGAGATTCCGGGGATGGGCACCTGGGCCGATCCCGGCTTCGTCGTCGTGACCCCGGGCAGCGCGCTGATCATGATCGCGCCCGTCTCGGTCTGCCACCAAGTGTCGACGATGGGGGTCTTCCCGCCGCCGATGATCTCCCGGTACCAGACCCAGGCCTCGGGGTTGATGGGCTCGCCCACCGATCCGAGCACGCGCAGGCTCGACAGGTCGTAGGCGAGCGGGATCTCGCGGCCCGCCTTCATGAACGACCGGATGGCCGTGGGCGCGGTGTAGAAGATGGTCACGCCGTACTTCTGGATGATCTCCCACCACCGGCCGGGGTGCGGGGTGTCGGGGGTGCCCTCGTACATGACCTGCGTCGCGCCGTTCGCGAGCGGCCCGTAGACCATGTACGAGTGGCCGGTGACCCAGCCGACGTCCGCGGTGCACCAGTAGATGTCGGTCTCGGGCTTGAGGTCGAAGACGCTGCGGTGAGTGAAGGCGGCCTGCGTGAGGTACCCGCCGCTCGTGTGCAGGATCCCCTTGGGCCGCCCGGTCGTCCCGCTCGTGTAGAGGATGAAGAGCGGGTTCTCGGCGTCGAACCCCTGCGCCTCGTGCTCTTCCGAGGACTCCGACATCGCCTCGTGCCACCACACGTCTCGACCGTGCTGCCAGTCGACGTCGTTCTCGCCACGGCGGACGACCACGACGCTCGTGACGTCGGTCTCGGCGGCCGCCAGCGCGGCGTCGACGGCGTGCTTGAGGGGGAACACCTTGCCCTTGCGCCACCCCCCGTCCGCGGTGATGACGAGCTTGGCGTCGGCGTCTTCGACGCGGGCCCGGATGCTCTCGGCGCTGAAGCCGCCGAAGATCACCGAGTGGATCGCGCCCAGCCGCGCGACGGCGAGCATCGAGATCACGGCCTCCGGGATCATCGGCAGGTAGATCGCGACCCGATCGCCCTGCCCGACGCCGAGGCCGGCGAGCATGTTCGCCGCGCGCTTCACCTCGGCGGTGAGCTCGGAGTACGTGATCGTGCGGGTGTCGCCGGGCTCGCCCTCCCAGTGGATCGCGACCCTATCGCCGTTTCCCGCCTCGACGTGGCGGTCGAGGCAGTTGTAGGCGACGTTGAGCTCGCCGTCGTGGAACCAGCGCGCGAACGGCGGGTTCGACCAATCGAGGGTCTGCGTGAAGGGAGTGTGCCAGTGCAGCTCGCGGGCCTGGTCGGCCCAGAAGCCCAGCCGGTCGTCGGCGGCCCGCGCGTAGAGCTCGGGGCCGGCGACCGCGCGGGCGGTGAAGTCGGGGTCGGGCGCGAAGCGCCGTTCCTCGTGCAGGAGGCTGTCGATCGAGGTCGTGGACATCGTCATCCTTGGTCGATGTGCGTAACAGGCCTGGACTGCCGCAACGCTGAGGGGGTCAAGGACAATCCTATTCACGTGCTCGACGGCCGCCAGGCTCAGGGCGACCGGTGCGACGAGCGTGCGCGATGAGGCGACGAACGGCCGCATTCGCGCTTCGGAGAGGGGCCGCGGACAGGCCCGTCGCGGCCCCCGAGCGGGTGTCGGCACTTTGGAGGACAATTCCCTGTCCGGAGGTCTTGACGCAGGGATGCGCTGTCGTACACTGAGATATGTCAGCAGCAAGACTGACTTGAGCAGCACGGCTACGATTCCCCCCAATCGCGTGCTGCTGAGGCGGCGCCCATTTCCCCCCAAAGTTGGGCGCCGCCCCCCAAACCTGTCACACAGCTCGAGAACGGCTCCTCCTCATGAGGAGCCGTTCTTCGTTTCTCCCCGCGAGATCACTGCCAGCGACCCCGACGATGAGGGCTCGGGCACGATCGTGCGATGCATCGCGCGCCGTTCGTCCCACTCGACCCCCGTCGCCGCGCCGCGACCGGCGGTCCGCGCCCCGCCGCCGCGCCCGTGGCCCGTTCGCTCGCGGTCGAGATCCGCGCGGCGCTCGGCCCGCTCGCCCGGGCGGTCGACGACGATGCGACGACCGACGTGTTCGTGACCGGTGACGGTGCGGTCTGGCGCGACGCCGGGCGAGGAGTCGAGCGCGTGCCCGGCATCGGGCTCGATGCGCAGACCGCGCGCGATCTCGCGGTTCGCCTCATCGAGTTCGGCGGCCGCCACATCGACGAGGCTTCTCCGTGCGTCGACGTGCGCATCGGCGACGGGGTTCGCGTGCACGCGGCGCTGCCTCCCATCGCGTGGGCCGGCCCCTCGCTGTCGATCCGGCTCCCTCGCTCCCGACCCGTCGAACTGGGGGATGCTGGGCTCGCCCCCGCGGTCGTCGACGCTCTTCGCGAGGCGCTCTCCGATCGGAGCACTGTGTTGTTCACGGGGGCGACCGGCAGCGGCAAGACCACGCTGCTCTCCGCTTGGCTCTCCGAAGCGGCGCCGACCGAGCGCATCGTGGTCATCGAGGATGTCGCCGAGGCGCGCATCCTTCACCCGCACGTCGTCGGTCTCGAATGCCGACAGGCGAACCTCGAAGGGGCTGGCGAGGTGGATCTCGCTCGGCTCGTGCGCGAGGCGCTCCGCATGCGCCCGGATCGCCTGGTCGTCGGCGAGTGTCGGGGCGCGGAGGTTCGTGAGTTCCTCGCCGCGCTGAACACGGGTCATCGCGGCGGGTCCGGCACGCTGCACGCGAACTCCCTCGCTGATGTCCCGAGCAGGCTCGAGTCCGTCGGAATGATCGCTGGTCTCGATCCGGCGACGCTCGCGCGCCAGGCGCTCAGCGGACTCGACCTCGTCGTCCATCTCGCCCGTGACAGCGAAGGCGGCCGCCGCGCCGAGCTCGGGCGCTTCCGACTCGACGGTCGCGACCGGCTTGCGATCGACCGAGTGCCGCTGCCGTGACGGAGGAGCCCGAGGCCCTCGCGAGCCATGTTCACCGGCTCTCCGTCCTCATCGGGGCGGGGATCGCACCCATATCGGCCTGGCGCCACGTCGCGGCTGCGGCCCGTCCAGCGGATCCGGCGCTCGCCGCGGTCGTCCGCGCACTCGACGCCGGCGAGCCGCTCGGCGTCGCGCTGGCGTCCGTCGCACGTGAGCACGGCGCCGGATGGCGCGGTCTCGCGGCCGCCTGGTCAGTCGCCGCGGTGAGCGGAGCACCGTTGGCCCCCGCTCTCGCGGCCTTCGCCGACGCCGTCCGCGATCGGTCGGCCGCTCAGCGCGACATCGCGGTCGCGCTCGCCGGCCCGCGAGCGACCGCGCGCATCGTGCTCGCCCTCCCGCTCGTCGCGATCGGGCTGGCCCTCCTCGCCGGCAGCGATCTCGCCGCGAGCCTCTGCCATCCGATCGGCATGGCGAGCGTCATCGCGGGGCTCGCTCTCGGGGTGCTCGCCCGCGGCTGGATGCGGCGGATGCTCCGCGCCGCCGAGCCGCCGCCGCCGACGATCGGGCTCGACCTCGACCTGCTCGCGGTCGCTGCTGCCGGGGGCGGCTCTCCCGAGGCCGCGCGCACGACGGTCCTGCATGCCCTCGCCGCATGCGGGCTCGCGGTGCCGCACCGCGGCGCGAAGGGCGATGACGCGCTCGCGCGACTGGTCGAGCTCTCCCGCGCTTCGGGAGCACCGTTGGGGGCGCTCGCCCGCGCCGAAGCCGCCGAGGCCCGATCGGCCGAGCGATCGAGGGCGCGCCGCTCGGCCGAGGAGCTCGCAGTGCGACTGATGCTGCCGCTCGGCGTCTGCGTCCTGCCCTCCTTCCTGCTGCTCGGCGTCGTGCCGATGCTCGTCGGGCTCCTCTCCTCCACAGCAAGCGGGTACTAGCGATCGCCCTCCGATCTCGAGCCGGCACCGCGGCGGGCATCGCCCCGTCGCACACTTGTCCCCGTTCGTGCCCCCGACCGTGCAGGCGGCCCGCCGCGCACCCATCAGAAAGGCCCGATCCCCATGTCCCGCAACCGTTCCACTTCTCTCCTTCACTCCCGCGCATCGAGCCGGGCCCCGGGCCTTCGGTCTCCCGCGAGGCAGCGCTCCGAGCTCGCCGCCGCGATTCCCGGCGCCGAACGGGTGCGGCGCCGAATCGCTCTCGCCGACGATCGCGGCGCCGCCACCGCCGAGTACGCGATCGCGACAATGGCTGCCGTCGGATTCGCGAGTCTGCTCGTCGTGATCATGCGCAGCGACGAGGTGCGGGGCATCCTCACCGACATGGTGCGCACGGCGCTCTCGTTCGGCGGATGACTCCGAGGGGCGCGCGCGGCGATCGCGGGGCCGTCACGGCGGAGATCGCGATCGCGATCCCGGCCGTCGTGCTCGTGCTCGTCGCGAGCCTCAATGGGCTCGGCGCCGGTGTGGCCCTGCTGCGTGCGCAGGATGCGGCCGCCGACGCAGCGCGCGCCCTGGCGCGCGACGCCTCGACCACGTCCGCCGCGGGGCGGGCGGTCGCCGCGCTCCCGGGCGGAGCGCTCCGCTCCGACCGCTCCGGCGATGTCGTGTGCGCGACGGTGACCGTGCGGCCCCGCATCCTGTCGATCCCCATCGCCCTGGAAGCCCGGTCGTGCGCCCTCGACGGAGGGCGGTGATGGCGGGCGCCCCGCTCGTGGTCGGGCTCGCCGCCGCGGTCGCCCTCTCCGGGGGCGGAGCTGTCGCGGTCAGCGTCGCGCTCGTCGAGTCGCAGCGGATCTCCGGGGCCGCGGATGCGGCCGCGCTCGCCGGGGCGGACGCCCTTCTCGGGTGGGTCGCCGAGGCCCCGTGCGCGTCGGCGGCGCGCGTCGCGGAGGTCAACAGGGCGCGACTCTCCGCATGCCGCGTCGACGGTGTCGAGATCGTGGTGACCGTCTCCGGAGCGGCCGCGGGCATCCCCGTCGAGAGGTCCGCCCGCGCCGGGCCCGCGCGGTCCTGAGCCGCCGGCCCTCGGGCGATGGCTTCGACAACCTGTGTATGGTGTGCCTGACCGCGGCATGCGAGCCGCAGCGACCGCCGGGGTGCGGAGACATCCCCCCGGACGCCCCCGAGATCGAGGAGTACCGTGCCGAGCACGAAGAAGCTGGTCATCGTCGAGTCCCCCGCGAAGGCGAAGACGATCGGCAAGTACCTGGGCGACGGCTACGAGGTGCAGGCCTCCGTCGGACACGTGCGCGACCTCATCGAGCCGAAGAACCTCCCCGCCGAGCTCAAGAAGGGCCCGCTCGGCAAGTTCTCGATCGACGTCGACAACGGCTTCGAGCCCTACTACGTCGTCTCCGACGAGAAGAAGCGCGTCATCGCCGACCTCAAGAAGGCGCTCAAGGGCGCCGACGAGCTCTTCCTCGCCACGGATGAGGATCGCGAGGGCGAGGCCATCGCGTGGCACCTGCTCCAGGTGCTCAAGCCGTCCGTCCCCGTCAAGCGGATGGTCTTCCACGAGATCACGGCCGAGGCGATCGCTCGGGCGACGGAGTCGACGCGCGAGCTCGACACCGCGCTCGTGGACGCGCAGGAGACCCGGCGCATCCTCGACCGCCTCTACGGCTACGAGGTGAGCCCCGTGCTCTGGCGCAAGGTCGGTCCCGGCCTCAGCGCCGGTCGCGTGCAGTCGGCGGCGACCCGGCTCGTCGTCGACCGCGAGCGCGAGCGCCTCGCTTTCGTCGCCGCGCAGTACTGGGATCTCGACACGACCCTTTGCCCGACCGACGCCGAGACCGCGTTCACCGCTCGGCTCACGCGTCTGGCCGGCAAGAAGGTCGCGAGCGGCCGCGACTTCGACGATCGCGGCCGGCTCAAGGGCTCGGGCGCGGTCGCCCTCGACGAGGCGACGGCGTCGGCGCTCGCCGAGGCGCTCCGCGCGCCCGACGTCGCCGTCACCGTGACCAAGGTGGAGTCGAAGCCGCACACCCGGCGGCCAGCCGCACCCTTCACCACGTCGACGCTCCAGCAGGAGGCCGCGCGCAAGCTCCGCTTCACCGCTCGCCAGACGATGTCCGTCGCGCAGTCGCTCTACGAGAACGGCTACATCACCTACATGCGCACCGATTCGTCGTCGCTGTCGCAGCAGGCGATCGCCGCCGCGCGCTCGCAGGCGTCCTCGCTCTACGGAGCAGACAGCATCCCCGACAAGCCCCGCGTCTATGCGAGCAAGTCCAAGAACGCGCAGGAGGCCCACGAGGCCATCCGTCCCGCGGGCGACACCTTCCGCACGCCGAGCGCGCTCGAGGGCACTCTGCGCGGCAACGACTGGAAGCTATACGACCTCATCTGGAAGCGGACGATCGCGAGCCAGATGGCGGATGCCCGCGGCCAGACCGCGTCGGTCGCCATCCAGGCAGGCCCGCTCTCCGACTCGGCCGAGGTCGGCGCGCTCGCCGAGTTCGCCGCGAGCGGCACCGTCATCACCTTCCGCGGCTTCCTCGCCGCGTACGAGGAAGGACGCGACGAGGAGCGGGACGCCGAGAAGGCGGCCGAGACCGCGGAGGCGAAGCTGCCGCCGCTCGCGGAGGGCCAGTCCCTCTCCGTGCAGGACGTCGAGGCCAAGGGCCACGAGACGAGCCCTCCGCCGCGCTACACCGAGGCGAGCCTCGTCAAGGCGCTCGAGGAGCGCGGCATCGGCCGCCCCTCGACCTACGCGGCGATCATCTCGACGATCGTGGACCGCGGCTACGTCACGCCGCGCGGCACCGCGCTCGTGCCGAACTGGATCGCCTTCTCGGTCGTGCGCCTCCTGGAGGAGAACTTCGCCGACCTCGTCGAGTACGACTTCACCGCAGAGATGGAGGCCGACCTCGACCGCATCGCCAACGGGGAGGCCGACCGCACCGACTGGCTGACGGGCTTCTACTTCGGCGACGCTCATCAGCCCGGGTTGCGCCCCGTGATCGACAACCTCGGCGACATCGACGCCAAGACGCTCAACTCCATGGTGATCACCGACGAGATCACGCTGCGCATAGGCAAGTACGGCCCCTACCTCGAGGTGGCGGAGGAGGGCTCCGAGACCCTGCGCCGCGTCAACCTTCCCGAGGATCTCGCGCCGGACGAGCTCACGCCCGCGAAGGCCCAGGAGCTCATCGACGCTCCCGTCGTCGGCGACCGCGTGCTCGGCATCAACCCCGAGAACGGAAAGCAGGTCGTCGCGAAGGACGGCCGCTTCGGCCCCTACGTCACCGAGCTCGACCCGGAGCCGGAGGAGCAGGCCGACGCCGCATCCGGCGCCGAGCCCGCTGTCGACCCCGCGACGGGCGAGGTCATCGAGCCGCCCAAGAAGCGCGCGCCCGCCAAGAAGAAGGCCGCGGAGAAGCCGCGAACGGCATCCCTCTTCAAGGACATGGACCCGGCGACGGTCGACTTCGATACGGCGCTCAAGCTGCTCGCCCTGCCTCGCGAGGTCGGGCTCGACCCCGAGTCGAACGAGCCGATCACCGCGCAGAACGGCCGGTACGGCCCGTACCTGAAGAAAGGCACGGACACCCGCTCGCTCGACTCGGAGGACCAGATCTTCGAGATCGACCTCGACGGCGCGCTCGCCAAGTTCGCCGAGCCGAAGTACGGCGCGCGTCGCGCCTCCAGCGCGCTCAAGGAGTTCGACGCCGACCCCGTGAGCGGGAAGCCGATAAAGGTCAAGGACGGCCGCTTCGGCCCCTACGTCACCGACGGAGAGACGAACGCGACCATCCCGCGCGGCGAGGAGGTCGAGTCGGTCGACTTCGACCGCGCCGTGCAGCTGCTCGCCGACAAGCGCGCCAAGGGGCCGGCGAAGAAGCCGGTCAAGCGCGCCGCGGCCAAGAAGCCCGCGGCCAAGCGCACGACCGCCGCCAAGAAGAAGTAGCCGGCGTGACCGGCCTCTTCCTGACCTTCGAGGGCGGCGACGGCTCGGGAAAGTCGACGCAGTCGGCGCTCCTCACGGAGTGGCTGACCGACCGGGGCGAGACCGTGGTGCACGCGCGCGAGCCGGGGGGCACCGAGCTCGGGCTCGAACTGCGCGAGATCATCCTGCACCGGCGCGGCTACATGGCGCCGAGGGCCGAGGCGCTGCTCTACGCCGCCGACCGCGCCCACAACGTCGCCACCGTCGTGCGACCGGGGCTCGATCGCGGCGACGTCGTCATCCAGGACCGATATCTCGATTCCTCGGTCGCCTACCAGGGGGCGGGTCGCGTGCTGTCGACGACGGAGGTGCGCGAGCTCTCTCTCTGGGCGACCGAAGGGCTCCTGCCTCATCTCACGGTGCTGCTCGATCTGGATCCCGCGCTCGGTCGCGAGCGGCTCGACGCGAGCCGCACGCGGTACGACCGGCTCGAGGCGGAGGCCGCGATCTTCCACGAGCGGGTCCGCGACGCGTATCTCGCGCTCGCCGAGGCCGAGCCCGGCCGGTTCCTCGTGCTCGATGCGACGGAGCCCGTGGGCGCGCTGCAGGAGCGCATCCGCTCCAGGGTGTCCGCGCTGCTCGATACTCTGACCCCATGACGGGCTGGGACGACCTCACCGGGCAGGAAGCGGCGATCGCACTTCTTCGCACCGCCGCGAGCGACCCCGCATCGATGACCCACGCCTGGCTCATCACGGGCCCGCCGGGCTCAGGCAGGTCGAATCTCGCCTTCGCCTTCGCGACCGAGCTCCTCACTGCGGAGCCCGCCGCGGCGTCGACCACCGCCGCGCAGGTCTCGGCCCGCACCCACCCCGACCTCGCCGTGCTCGCCACCGAGCGGGTCATCATCTCGATCGACGAGGTTCGTCAGCTCGTCTCCCAGAGTCAGTACTCGCCCAGTGTCGCGCCGTATCGCGTCATCATCGTGGAGGACGCCGATCGCATGACCGAGCGCACCTCCAACGTGCTCCTCAAGGCGCTGGAGGAGCCCCCGCCCCGCACGGTGTGGATCCTGTGCGCGCCGAGCGCCGCCGACCTCATCCCCACGATCCGCTCGCGCGTCCGCGCCGTCCGGCTGCGCGTCCCGAGCGTGCGCGAGGTCGCCGATCTGCTCGCGAGTCGCGACGGCGTCGATGCCGAGCTCGCCGAGCGGGCCGCCCGCGAGGCGCAGAGCCATATCGGGATGGCCCACCGGCTCGCGACGGACGCCGAGGCTCGCGAGCGGCGCGCCCGCACCCTCGAGCTCGCGCTCGGGGTGACGAGCGTGTCACGGGCCGTCCTCGCGGCGGAGCAGCTGGTCGCCCTCGCGACCGATGACGCCAAGGCGTTCACGGCGGAGCGCGAGACCCTCGAGCGCGAGGCCGCTCTGCGCTCGCTCGGCCTCGAGCCGGGCGGCACCGTCCCTCCGGCGATGCGCGGCGCGCTCAAGGCGCTGGAGGAGGACCAGAAGCGACGCGCCACCCGGTCGGTGCGCGACGGCATCGACCGCGTGCTCGTCGATCTGCTCTCGCTCTACCGCGACCTCCTCCTGCTCCAGCTCGACGCCGGCGTCGAGCTCGTGAACGAGGCGCAGCGCGACCGTCTGGAGGAGGTCGCCCGGTCGAGCACCGCCGAGCAGTCGCTCGCAGCCCTCGGCGCGATCGGCCAGGCTCGACGCCGCGTCGAGGGCAACACGCCCCCCGTTCTCGCTCTCGAGGCGATGCTCATCACCGCCAGCGGACGGGTGCCCGCGTTAGGCTCGCCCGCGTGACGCACCGCACCCGACTCTCCGCCGTCGCCCTCACCCTCGTCGCGGTGCTCGCGCTGTCCGGCTGCGTGCCCACGTGGCTGACCGGGCTGACGGGCCAGGACACCTCGACCCCGACGGGCGAGGAGGTGGATGGGGCGCTCGAGCCCTACTACCGGCAGTCGCTCGTCTGGGAGCGCTGCGGGGGCGGCGCGCAGTGCGCGACCGCGACCGCCCCGCTGGACTGGGACGACCCCGCCGCGGGCGACGACATCGACCTCGCTCTCGTCCGCTACCGCGCGACCGAGACCGCGCTGGGCTCTCTCTTCGTGAACCCGGGCGGCCCCGGCGCCTCCGGTTTCGACTTCATCCGCGACAGCGTCGACTTCGCCGTGAGCGAGCGGCTCCGCGAGAGCTTCGACGTGATCGGTTGGGATCCCCGCGGCGTGGGTCGCTCATCGGCCGTCACCTGCTTCACCGATCCCGCCGACATGGACGAGTTCATCTACGGAGTCCCCGAGGCCGAGCCGCAGACTCCTGAGTGGGTCGCCGAGGTCGAGCAGAGCGCTCAGCGCTTCGTCGAGGCCTGCGCCGAGAACTCCGGCCCGCTGCTCGAGCACGTCGACACCGACTCCACCGTGCGCGACCTCGACATGCTCCGTGCCCTCGTCGGGGACGAGGCGCTGAACTACTTCGGCTACTCCTACGGCACCGAGATCGGGGCGCGCTACGCCGATCGTTTCCCCGAGCGCGTCGGTCGGCTGGTCCTCGACGGCGCCACCGACCCCACGAGCACCCAGTTCGAGGTGGTCCTCGCGCAGTCGATCGGATTCGAGGCCGCTCTGACGACCTATCTGACGGAATGCGCCGCCGCCGCGACCTGCCCGTTCCCGACCGATACGACCGCCGCGCTCGCCATCGTCGAGCAGCTCTACGAGCGACTCGAGACGGATCCCATCCCCGGCCCCGACGGTCGGCTCTTCACCGACTCCGTGCTCGACATCGCCGTCGCGACCGCGCTCTACGACGAAGGCTCGTGGGAGTTCCTGAGCCAGATGTTCACCGAGCTGCGCACGGGGGTCGTGGAGACCGGCTTTCTCCTCGCCGACTTCTACTACGGCCGGGAGAACGGGGAGTACCTCGACAACTCCCTCGAGGCGTTCATCGCGATCAACTGCCTCGACTACCCGGTCGAGCGCGATCCCCAGGTGATCATCGACCAGAACACGGCGATCGCCGAATCCGCTCCGGTGACCTCGGACCCGAGCGTGCTGGGCGACGTGGTCTGCCAGCACTGGCCCCACGAGTTCGAAGGTGAGCTCGGGCCCGTCCGCGCCGAGGGCGCCCCGCCCATCCTCGTGATCGGGACGACGGGCGACCCGGCGACGCCATACATCTGGGCCGAATCGCTCGCGGAGCAGCTCGAGAGCGGGGTGCTGCTGACCTACGACGGCGAGGGGCACATCGCCTATGACGAGGGCGACCCCTGCATCAACGACCTCGTCGACGAGTTCTTCCTCACCGGGGTCGCGCCGGCGGAGGACCCCGTCTGCGCCGGCTGAGCTCGCGAGCGGTCGGCGACGGCGACGGCGCCCGCGGACCAATCGCACCCGCAGGATGGGCTAGACTCCATAGCCGTGTCCCGGTGAGAAACCGAGCACGCCGCCTTAGCTCAGTCGGCAGAGCGATTCACTCGTAATGAATAGGTCGTGGGTTCGATTCCCACAGGCGGCCCCACTCCTTCCACACGCGGCGACAGCGTCGAACCGCGGCGTCGTGCCGGACGGATCCCCGCCGAATCCATCGCCTCGTGAGCGCGGAAGGCCATGATGACCACTGATCGGCGAAGCGCTCTCCTGGTCGCGGCCGCATGCGCGGCCACGGTCGTCGCCGGACTCGGGGTCGCCGCCCAGCACCGCGTCAACGGCGAGCTCGGTCAGGTCATCGACGACGGATTCACCGCCGCGCTCATCTCGTTCTCCTCCGGGCTCGTCCTCTTGCTCGTCGCCACCGCCGCCTCGCCGCGCGCCCGAGCGGCCTTCCGGGCGATCCGGCCGCTTCTCGCGTCGGGCGAGCTGCGATGGTGGATGCTCCTTGGCGGGTTCGGCGGCGCGTTCCTGGTGCTCGGCCAGAGCCTCGTCGCGAGCATCCTGGGGGTCGCGATATTCACGGTGGCGACGGTGACGGGCCAGACCGCGATGGGGCTCTGGATCGACGCGACGGGCTTCGCCGGATCGCGCCGTGCTCCCGTCACGACCCAGAGGCTGCTCGGCACGCTCCTCACCCTCGCGGCCGTGGTCGTTGCCGTCGCTCCCGAGATCGGCGGGCGGGTGCCGGTCGCCGCGCTCCTGCTGCCGCTGCTGGCTGGCCTCGGCGTGGGAGCCCAGGCCGCCGTCAACGGCCGCGTGCGCACGGCGACCGGATCGCCCATCGCCGCGACGACGATCAACTTCATCATCGGCACCACCGCGCTCGCCGTCGCCACGGGCGTCCACCTGCTCATCGCGGGGTTGCCGGACCGGCTGCCATCGGACCCAGCGCTCTACATCGGCGGGGCGCTTGGCGCGGGGTTCATCGCCATCCAGACGATAACTGTGGCGCGCATCGGTGTGCTCATCCTCGGGCTGTGCCTCGTCATGGGTCAGCTCGTCGGCGCGCTCGTCCTCGACCTCGTCCTCCCCATCGGCGTCGCGACGACGGCATCGACGGCGATCGGAGCCGCGCTCACTCTCGTCGGGGTGCTCATCGCCGCCATCCCGTCCCGGCGCCGCGACCGTCCTCGGCGCGCATCGCAGGCAGGCGCCTAGAAGTACGCCGAGCGCACCTCGGGCGCTACGCGCGCCACGACGGGGAGGGCGCGCGCGACCGCCGTCTCGATGCGCTCGCGCAGCTCGGCGTTCGAGATGCGGTAGTCGGTGAAGTCGCCGTCGGATGCGTAGATGCCGTTGGGCAGGGTGAGCGACTGGAAGAATCCGAACAGCGGGCGCAGCTGGTGCTCGATCATGAGCCCATGGCGCTCGCTGCCCCCCGTGGCCGCGAGTAGCACGGGCGTGCCGACGAGGGCGTACTGCTCGACGAAGTCGAACAGGTGCTTGAAGAGACCCGTGTACGAGGCGCGGTACACGGGGCTCGCGACGACGAGCAGGTCGGCCGTCTCGATCCGAGATAGCTCGGCCTCCACGGAGGGAGCCAGCTCCGACCTCCGCACGGTGCCCGCGAGGCCGGGCCCGATGCGATCCACCTCGACCAGGTGCGTCTCGACGTCGCGATTGCGCGCGACCACGGCGAGGATCTCGTCCACGAGCGCGGTCGTTCGCGAGGGCGAGTGGGTGCTGCCCGACACTCCGACGACGGAGAGCGGGCGGGCCAGAGTGATCGCGGTCATGCCGAGCACGGTAGGCGCGGCCGACGAGCCGCTCCAGCGCGCGCGTCACGGAACGACGCTCGGGGTAACGCGGCGTCGCGGGGCGTAACCGGATGACCTCCGGTGACGCGGGGTGACGTCGGCGCTCGCCGCGGCACCCCGGCTCGGGCCACGATGGCGGGCATGTCCGACCAGACCGACTCCTCCCTCCGACCCGCGCGCCGCATCCGCTTCAACGCGTTCGACATGAACTGCGTCGCGCACCAGTCCTCCGGCCTGTGGCGCCACCCCGACGACCAGTCGCACCGCTACACCGAGCTGTCGTACTGGACGGAGCTAGCGAAGCTTCTCGAGCGAGGCACGTTCGACGGCATCTTCATCGCTGACGTGCTCGGCACGTACGACGTCTACGCCGGTTCGAACGAGGCGGCGATCCGCCACGGCGCGCAGGTGCCGGTCAACGATCCGATCCTGCTCGTCTCGGCCATGGCCGCCGCCACCGAGCACCTCGGGTTCGGTGTCACGGCGGGCACCGCCTACGAGCATCCCTACCCCTTCGCCCGGCGCATGACCACGCTCGACCACCTGACGAACGGCCGGGTGGGCTGGAACGTCGTCACGGGCTACCTGCCGAGCGCTGCGCGCAACATGGGGCACGACGACCAGCGCGAGCACGACGACCGCTACGACCACGCCGACGAGTATCTGGAAGTCCTCTACAAGCTCTGGGAGGGGTCCTGGGAGGACGACGCCGTAGTCCGCGATCGCGAGACCGGCGTGTACACCGACCCGAGCAAGGTCCACGAGATCGGGCACGAGGGCACGCACTTCACGGTGCCCGGCATCCACATCTCCGAGCCCAGCCCGCAGCGCACCCCCGTCATTTACCAGGCGGGGGCGAGCCCGCGAGGGGTCGCCTTCGCCGCCGGCAACGCGGAGGCCATCTTCGTGGCCGCGCCGACGAAGGAGGTCCTGCGCGGGACGGTAAAGCGCATCCGCGATGCCCTCGAGGCGGCCGGTCGCGACCGGTACGCGGCCCGCATCTACACCCTGCTGACGGTGATCACCGACTCCACGCCCGAGAGGGCGCAGGCGAAGTACACCGACTACCTGCGGTTCGCGAGCCCCGAGGGCGCCCTCGTGTTCATGTCGGGCTGGATGGGCATCGACCTCTCGCAGTACGCGCTCGACGAGCCGATCGGGAACGTGAGGAGCAACGCGATCCAGTCGGTCATCGCCAACTTCGCGGCGGCCGCCGAGCACGGGCACGAGTTCACGGTCGCCGACATCGGTCGGCACGGCGCGATCGGCGGCCTCGGCCCGCTGATCGTCGGCTCGGGCGAGCAGATCGCCGACCAGCTGCAGGAGTGGGTGGCCGAGACGGATGTGGACGGCTTCAACCTCGCCTACGCGATCACGCCCGGCACCTTCGCCGACATCGTCGAGCACGTAATCCCGGTGCTTCGCGAGCGCGGGGTGTACCCCGAGGTCTACGAGGAGGGGACTCTCCGCGAGAAGCTCCACGGGCGCGGCGACCGCCTGCCGACCGAGCACCGGGGCGCTCGGTTCCGCGTCGGGGAGCGCCTCGCGGTCTGAGCCTCGGCGAAGCTACGCCTCGTCGTCCGCCTGGAAGTCGAGTGCGAGCGAATTCATGCAGTAGCGGTCTCCGGTCGGCGTGCCGAAGCCGTCGGGGAAGACGTGACCAAGGTGAGAGCCGCACTTCGCGCACCGGACCTCGGTGCGCACCATGCCGAGCGACGTGTCCTCGATGAGCTCGACCGCATCGGGCCGCACCGACTCGTAGAAGCTCGGCCAGCCGCACCCGGAGTCGAACTTGGTTCCGGCGACGAATAGCTCGGCCTGGCATGCGCCGCACGTGTAAACGCCGGAGCGGCTCTCGTCGAGCAGCTCGCCCGTCCACGCGCGTTCCGTCCCCGCCTGGCGCAGCACCTGGTAGCGCTCCTCGCCGAGCTCCTCGCGCCACTGCTCCTCGGTCTTCTGGACGGCGTACGTGCCGGTCTCCTGCTCGGTCATGACGACCCTCCCTCTCGCCGCGTCGGCGATCACATCGTTCTCATTAAACTCGACGCCGTGGCGGACTCTTCCCCGATCGAGCGTTCCTGGAGCCAGATGACGCCCGATGACGCGTTCGAGGTCTTCTCCCTGCGCACGAGCGTCTTCTACCTCGAGCAGCGCATCGACGAGGAGGAGCTCGATGAACGAGACCGGAACGAATCGACCCTGCACCTCTGGATCCGCGACGACCGCGGCGTCGCGAGCTACCTGCGCGTCGTCCACAACGACGAGCCCCGCCCCGGCGATGCGGATGCCCGGCGCCTGATCGGCCGCGTCGTGACCCGCGCGGATCGCCGCCACCAGGGTCTGAGCCGCCTCCTGCTCGAGCGCGTCATCGCGCGCTTCGGGCACGAGCCGATCGCGCTGCACAGTCAGAGCTACGTGCAGCCGCTGTACGCCTCGGTCGGCTTCGAGCCGTACGGGGACGAGTACCTCGAGGCGGGCATCCCGCACATCGGAATGCGCCGCGCGCCGACCGCCTGACCGCGCCCCGCGCGTCGTGCATCTGCGAGGATGCGAGCGTGAGCTCGACCGCCGAGAGGTACAGCCGCTTCGCTCGCGAGGCCGCACGGCGGTCGCCGATCTACGCCGCCTGGTCGGAGGCAATCGCGCTCGATGACGAGCTCGTCGCCCTCATCGACACCCTTCCCGTCGCCGACCGGGAGCCGCTGCTCGTGCTCACCGCGGCGCGCTTCACGGGCCTCAGCCCGCGCGGCGACGTGCGCACCTGGCTCGAGGGGGAGTGGGACGCCGTCGCGGCGGTCGCGCGTCTTCGCTCTGCTCGGAGCGACGACCTCCGCCGGACGGGGACCCTCGTCGCCGCCCTGCAGGGCATCGCCGGCCCGATCGCGCTCCTGGAGGTCGGCGCCTCCGCGGGGCTCGGCCTGCTCGCCGACCGCTACAGCCACGTCTTCGCCGGACCGGAGGGCGAGCGTCGTCTCGACCCCGTCGACGGGCCGTCGATCCTCGAGCTGCGCTGCGAGCTCGGCAGGGGGGTGCCGCTCCCGGCGCGGATGCCCGACATCGTCTGGCGCGCCGGTCTCGATCGCAGCCCCCTCCGCCTCGATCGCGCCGACGACGAGCGCTGGCTGCGCACGCTCGTCTGGCCGGAGGAGCGGACAAGCGCCGCCCAGCTCGACGCCGCGATCGGCATCGCGCGCGAGCATCCGCCGCACCTGGTCGCGGCGGACGCCGTCGACGGGGTCGCGGCGCTCGCCGCCCACGCGCCGCCCGACGCGACGCTCGTGGTGTGGAGCCCGTTCCTGCTCGACCGCTTCTCGCCGCCCGAGCGCGAGCGCT
This sequence comes from Microcella alkalica, assembly GCF_014137945.1. Taxonomy (GTDB): domain Bacteria; phylum Actinomycetota; class Actinomycetes; order Actinomycetales; family Microbacteriaceae; genus Microcella; species Microcella alkalica. The sequence continues at coordinate 282,995 of NZ_JACGWX010000003.1, read as the reverse complement.
TCGCCCGCACCGCGCGCGGTCTCCCCGGCCACTGGGTCTCGTTGGACGACTGGCCCGTCGTCCCAGCAGCCGAGGCCGGCTCCCGGGCGAACCTGCCCGGCGCCGACGGCGACGCGCTCCTGAGTCGTGACGGGCATCCCCTCGCGGTCGTCAGCCCTCGCGGCGAGCGAATCGACCGCTGGGTCGCCGCCGACTGATCCCTCGACGCGCGCGTCACCCGAGCAGCGGGCCTGCCCGGCCGTAGCATTCGACCGTGACCACCCTCCCCGACGCCGACCGCATCGCGTGCGTGCTCGAGTTCGAGCGCCGCTGGTGGGGCGGCGCGACGGGCCGCAAGGAGGTCAGGATCCGTCAGGAGTTCGGCTGGAGCCCCGCCCGGTACTATCAGGTGCTGAACGCTCTCCTCGATGAGGAGGCCGCCGTGCGCTACGACCCCGTGCTCGTCGGCCGGCTGCGCGAGGTGCGAGGCTCCCGTGCGGAGCTGCGCCGCACGCGACGGCCCGGCACCGGGGCCGCCTGAGATCCATCGGTCCGCCGAGCGCTCGTCGCTCACCGCCAGCGCCCGTCCACCCGCCCTCGCCCAGCCCACCCGGAGGCAGCCGACAGCATGGCCGAGTATCCGAGCGATCGATTCGACGATGTGCCCGCCGAGCTCGGTCGCGTCGGCGCGCACCGGGCCCCCGCTCCGCGCTCGCGCGGCTGGGTGGTGGCGGGCGTCATCGCCCTGGCCACCGGGGTGCTCGTGGGGCTCGGTTTGCTCGCCCTGCAGGCCATCGACAGCGGCCTCGACCTCGGCGCCGCGCCGCCTATGGCGGCTCCGCCAGCAGACCCGGAGCCCGAGATCACGCCCGTGACCGACCCGTCGACCATTCGGCTTCCGGAGGGCTTCACGATTACGGTCCTCAACGGCGCGGGCGTCGCGGGGCTCGGGCAGGCCAGCGCCGACGCCCTCACCGCGGCCGGGTGGACGGTGGGTGCGGTGACGAACGCCGCAGCCGACGACATCGTTACGACGACGGTCTATTACTCGAACGAGGCGGACGAGGGGATCGCGCTCGGCATGGTCGAGCTGCTCGGGCTCGGCGAGATCGAGTTGTCCGACGCGTTCCCCGGCGCCCCCATCACGATCGTCGTCGGAGCGGACGCCGCCTCCTGACGCCGTCCCCAGCCTCTCGGCGTGAACGGCGTGTTTCGCTCGTGCGACCGTCGTGCGACAGTCCGCCGTGAGCGCGTGGAATCCCTGGTGCGGAGGACTTTCGCCGGGCTAGCATCTGGCTCGTCAGCACAGCGGGGAGTCTCCATGGCCAACGGCACCGTCAAGTGGTTCAACGCCGAGAAGGGGTTCGGGTTCATCACGCTCGAGGGAGGAGCCAGTGACGTCTTCGTCCACTACTCCTCGATCGACATGCCCGGCTTCAGGGTGCTCGAGGGGGGCCAGGCGGTCACGTTCGAGGTCGGGACAGGGACGAAGGGGCCGCAGGCCGAAGGCGTGCGACCGGTCTGACGGCGACTCGCCCGACCCGATGCGCTCCGGAGCGCGCCTGCGGGGTTACCGTGACCCAATGGATCGCCTCGCACGCCGTCGCTCGAAAGCTCTCATCGCGCTCGGAGCGGTCGCCGCGTTGCTGGTCGGCTGTGCGGGCCAGCCCGAGCCCGCACCCGTCTTGACCAGCGCGGCGCCGCAGCCGACGCCGGAGCCCGCCTTCACCTCGGCGTACGTCGCGCCAGAGGACTTCGACCTCGCTCCGCTGACGGGCGAGCGAACCGCGGTCGGCGGGCTCGCATCGCCCTCGCTCGCCGCGAAGATCGACAACCACCCCCGTGCTCGCCCGCAGATCGGGATCGATCGCGCCGACATCGTCTTCGAGGAGCTCGTCGAGGGCGGTCTCACGCGCTACGTCGCGGTCTGGCACTCCGACGTCCCCGCCGAGATCGGACCGATCCGCTCGATCCGCCCCATGGACCCGGACATCGTCTCGCCGCTGCGCGGCATCATCGCCTATTCGGGAGGGCAGTCACGATTCATCGACATGATGCGCGCGACCGAGGTGTACAACGCCATCCACGGGCAACCGGACACGAGCGCCGTGATTCTCCGCGGGGGCAGGGCCCCGGCCCCGCACAACGTCATCGTCCGCGCCCCGCAGCTCATCTCCCAGCACGCTCAGCTCGCCGCGCCCCAGCAGCACTTCGCCTTCGCCGCCGACCTCGCGTCCGCGTCTGCATCGCGCGACGGCGCCCCGGCCGCCAGCGCCTCGCTCGTCTTCGGCTCGCTCGCGACGCCGTCCTGGGCGTGGGATGCCGGCTCCTCGACATGGCTGCGCTCCATGACGGGCGGCGCTCCCGACCTCGCCGCCGACGGTGCGCGTCTGTCGGCGGTCAACCTCGTCATCATGCGCGTGCCTGTGACGGTCATCCAGGACATCCCGACGACGCAGATGATCGGAAGCGGCGAGGCCTGGGTGATGACGGGAGGGAAGGCGCTCGCGGCGACCTGGAGCAAGCCCGAGCGGAACGCCCCTGTGCGTCTCGTCGCCGCCGACGGGCTCGTGGTTCGTCTTGCCCCGGGGAACACCTGGGTCGAGCTCGTTCCGAACGCGGGCTCGGTCACGATCCGCTGACGCGGGGTCGTCGTCGCCTCTCCTCGGCTTGCACTCGCTCTACGAGAGTGCCAGAATCGGTGTTAGCACTCCGGTTCTGCGAGTGCCAGAAGCTACCGTACGTACTGCGTCCGGGAGGGACGAAAGACACACATGGCTAAGATCATCGCTTTCAACGAGGAGGCCCGTCGCGGCCTCGAGCGCGGCCTCAACATCCTGGCCGACGCCGTCAAGGTCACGCTCGGCCCCCGTGGTCGCAACGTCGTGCTGGAGAAGAAGTGGGGCGCCCCCACGATCACGAACGACGGCGTCTCGATCGCCAAGGAGATCGAGCTCGACGACCCGTACGAGAAGATCGGCGCCGAGCTGGTCAAGGAGGTCGCGAAGAAGACCGACGACGTCGCCGGAGACGGCACGACCACCTCGGTCGTTCTCGCCCAGGCGCTCGTGCGTGAGGGCCTCCGCAACGTCGCCGCCGGCGCCGACCCCATCAGCCTCAAGCGCGGCATCGAGAAGGCCGTCGCGGCCGTCTCGGAGCAGCTGCTGAAGAACGCCAAGGAGGTCGAGACCAAGGAGGAGATCGCCGCGACGGCGAGCATCTCCGCCGCCGACCCCGAGATCGGCGCGCTCATCGCCGAGGCGATCGATAAGGTCGGCAAGGAGGGCGTCGTCACCGTCGAGGAGTCGAACACCTTCGGCACCGAGCTCGAGCTCACCGAGGGCATGCGCTTCGACAAGGGCTACCTTTCGGCGTACTTCGTCACGGACCCGGAGCGCCAGGAGGCGGTCTTCGAGGACCCGTACATCCTCATCGTCAACGGCAAGATCTCCGCGATCAAGGACCTCCTGCCCATCGTGGACAAGGTGATCCAGAGCGGCAAGCAGCTCCTCATCATCGCGGAGGACGTCGAGGGTGAGGCGCTCGCGACGCTCGTCGTCAACAAGATCCGCGGCATCTTCAAGTCGGTCGCCGTGAAGGCGCCCGGCTTCGGCGACCGCCGCAAGGCCATGCTCCAGGACATCGCGATCCTCACGGGCGGTCAGGTCATCAGCGAGGAGGTCGGTCTCAAGCTCGAGAACGCGACCCTCGATCTGCTCGGCCGCGCGCGCAAGGTCGTCATCACCAAGGATGAGACCACGATCGTCGAGGGTGCTGGCGAGGCCGACGCGATCGCCGGTCGCGTGAAGCAGATCCGCTCTGAGATCGAGAACACCGACTCTGACTACGACCGCGAGAAGCTCCAGGAGCGCCTCGCCAAGCTCGCCGGCGGCGTCGCCGTCATCAAGGCGGGTGCTGCGACCGAGGTCGAGCTCAAGGAGCGCAAGCACCGCATCGAGGACGCCGTGCGCAACGCGAAGGCCGCGGTCGAGGAGGGCATCGTCGCCGGTGGTGGCGTCGCGCTCATCCAGGCCGGCAAGCTCGCCTTCGAGTCCGAGGCACTCACGAGCCTCGTCGGCGATGAGGCGACGGGTGCGAACATCGTGAAGGTCGCGATCGACGCCCCGCTCAAGCAGATCGCGCTCAACGCCGGCATGGAGCCCGGCGTCGTCGTCGACAAGGTACGCCACCTCGCGGTCGGCCACGGCCTCAACGCCGCGACCGGCGAGTACGTCGACATGCTCGGCGCCGGCATCGCCGACCCGGTGAAGGTCACGCGCTCGGCCCTGCTCAATGCCGCGTCGATCGCCGGTCTCTTCCTCACCACGGAGGCCGTCGTCGCGGACAAGCCCGAGAAGCACCCCGCTCCCATGGGCGACCCGTCGGGCGGCATGGACTTCTAAGTCCGAGCCTCTCGCAAGACACGAGAACGGGGCGGTTCCTTCGGGAGCCGCCCCGTTCTGCGCGTCCCGGCGCCGCGTCAGCGCGCGAAGAGACGCGCGTTGGCCTGCTCGATCTCCGCGTAGTGCTGGCCGGCGCTGCCGAGCGCCTCGGTGAGCGCGGCGAGCGTCTGCTCGATGCGCTGCTGCGTGGCCGTCCACTCGCCGACGAGCGACTGGAACGCCGTCGCCGCCGAGCCCTGCCACGAGCCCTGCAGGGCGCCGAGCTGGCCGCTGAGTGAGGCCACCTCCGCCTGCAGTCGCCCGATCGAGGCGCGGGCGGCGCCCGTCGCGCTGATGATCGCATCGCTGTCGACCTGATACCGGGTCATGGTGCCTCCTGAGCTCGATGCGACGGGGCGTGCCCCCGTCGTCGCGAGCAGGCTAGGAGGCGGACTCGGCGCTGCGCGGCGCGGAGCCGGCGTCGGCGGAGAGCGTCGCGCGGCGCGGGGTGGGGAGGAGCGGCAGCGAGATCATGAACGTCGCCCCGCCTCCCGGGGTGTCGAGCACATCGATGCGCCCGCCGTGCTGATTGACGATGGAGGCGACGATCGCGAGCCCCAGCCCCGACCCGCCGGTGTCGCGCGTGCGCGAGGAGTCTGCCCGGAAGAACCGCTGGAAGATCTTCTCCTTGAGGGCGCCGGGGATCCCTTCGCCGTGATCGACGATCGAGATCGTGCCCATGCTCCGAGCACGGTCGATGCCGACGATGAGCTCGATGGGCGAGCCGGCCGGAGTGAAGCGCATGGCGTTTCCGACGAGGTTCGTGACGACCTGGCGGATCTTGTTCTCGTCTCCGCTCACAACTGCCTCGGCGGCGGGGAGCTCGGGGACGGCGAGCTCGAGGGCGGGCTGCGCAGTGGTCGCAGCCCCTCGGCCTCGCCGCCCGCGCAGGCGGGCGATCGCGGCGATGGCCGCGGTGCTCAGGGACGAGGTGGTGGGCTCGGGAGTCCGTGCGGGCTCCGGCCGGGCATCCGTCGTCGGGGCGGCGGGGGATGCGGCCGCCTCGTCGACCGAGACCGTCACGTCACGATCGGGGGCGCCCGCCATCGCGTCGAGGGCCGCGTCGCGCGCGAGCGGCACGAGATCCACGGGGCCGGCCTCGAGCGGCTTCGACTCGTCGAGGCGAGCGAGCTCGAGGAGGTCGGAGACGAGCGCGCCCATGCGGATCGCCTCCTTCTCGATGCGCTCCATGGCCTGGGCGACGTCCTCCGGTTTCTGGATGGCGCCCATCCGGTACAGCTCCGCGTAGCCTCGCAACGACACGAGCGGTGTGCGCAGCTCGTGGCTCGCGTCGCCGACGAAGCGGCGCATCTGGTCGATGGTCGCAGCCCGGTCGGCGAAGGCGCGGTCGATGCGGGACAGCATCGTGTTGAGCGAGCGGCTGAGGCGACCGACCTCGGTGTTGGGGGTCGCGCCGCCGAGTCGCTGGCTGAAGTCGCCGCCCGCGAAGCGTGCGGCGGTCGCCTCGACGTCGCGGAGGGGTCGGAAGGTTGAGGTGACGAGGAGCCGCGTGAGCGCGGCGCTCACGATGACTGCGACGATCCCGAAGCCGAGGAAGATCGAGGCGAACGAGCCGATGATGCCGTTGGTCTCGGTGAGATTCGCGCCGATGACGAGCGTCGCGCGCATGGGGTCGCCCTCCTCCTCATCGAGGAGGGTCAGCGAGAACGGCGCGAGGCGCCATTGGACGGTTCGGTCGATGCTCGCGACGGTGAGGCCCTCCCCGTAGCGCCCCCCGATCGCATCGAAGCTGAGGCGACTGACGTCGGGCGCCTGCCCGAGCTGGCTGGCGTCGACGTTGTCGACGAGAACGTCGCCGCCCGCATCGACCGCGGCGAAGTAGAAGGGGCTCGAGAAGACCGAGCCCGTCAAGTCGCTGAATTCGTCGAAGTCGTCGATCGAGAGCTGATCAGGGGCCTGCGGGAGCTCGGTCGCCGCCTGGCGCAGCTGCCGATCGACCTCTCCGAGGAGGGTCTGCTGGAGGACTGTCAGGGTGCCCATGCCCACGACGAGCAGGCCCACGGTCACGACGAGGACGGTGACGCCCGTGATCTTGGATCGGAGGGAGATGCCCTCCCACCACTGGCTCAGCTGCTCATGCATCGTGCACGACGGCGCCCGTCGGCACGGCCTAGGCCTTCGCGGCCTTCAGCATGTAGCCGAAGCCGCGCTTGGTCTGGATGAGCGGCTCGTCGGTGTGCTGGTCGAGCTTGCGACGAAGGTACGAGATGTAGCTCTCGACGATGCCGGCGTCGCCGTTGAAGTCGTACTCCCACACGTGGTCTAGGATCTGCGCCTTCGACAGCACCCGGTTCGGGTTGAGCATGAGGTAGCGCAGCAGCTTGAACTCGGTGGGGCTGAGCTCGATCACGGCGTCGCCGACGGTGACCTCGTGCGTGTCCTGGTCCATCGTGAGCTCGCCGGTGCGGATGATCGCGTCGTCCTCCTCCTGCATGGTGCGGCGGAGGATCGCCTTAATGCGCGCGACGATCTCGTCGAGGCTGAAGGGCTTCGTGACGTAGTCGTCACCGCCGACGGTCAGACCCATGATCTTGTCGTCGGTGTCGTCCTTGGCGGTGAGGAAGAGAATGGGGCTCGTGTACCCGCTCGACCGCAGCCGCTTTGTCACACCGAACCCGTTGATGTCGGGAAGCATGACGTCGAGAATGATCAGGTCGGGCTCCTCCTCGAGCACGGCCGAGATCGCCTGGGCGCCGTTGCCGACCGCTCGCACCATGAAGCCCGCGAAGCGGAGCGACGTGGTGAGGAGGTCGCGGATGTTGGGTTCGTCATCAACGATGAGGATCTTCGGTCCATCAGCCATGGCATCAGTATCTGCGCGTCCGTTGCGAGTTTCCTGAACGCCGCGCCAACGATCTCGGAACGGGAAGCCCGGCTTCGGCGCGAACGCGCTGTGAGCCGCCCGCGCGAGGTCGGTGCCCGGCTCTAGATTCGCCGCATGGACATCGTGCTCATCCCGGGATTCTGGCTCGACGGCGACTCGTGGAGCACGGTGACCCCGCCGCTCGCGGTCGCCGGTCACCGCGTGCACCCGCTCACGCTCCCCGGGAAGGAGGCGGAGGCGATCGCCCACGCCGGCATCGGCCTCCGGACGCACATCGACGCGGTCGTCGTGACGATCGACGAACTCGCGGCGGCCGGCTCCGTTCCAGTCGCGCTCGTCGGGCACAGCGGCGGTGCGGCGATCGCGTGGGGCGCGGCGGATGCCCGGCCAGACCTCGTCGGCCGCCTCGTGTTCGTCGACGCGATCCCGTCGGGCGAGGGCAGCGTCGTCAACGATGAACTGCCCGTCGAGGGCGACTCCGTGCCGCTGCCGGCGTGGCATGTCTTCGAGGCGGCCGACCTGGCGGACCTCGATGACGAGCGCCGCGCACAGTTCGCGGCAATCGCCGTGCCCGAGCCCGCGGGCGTCGCGCGTGACCCGCTCCATCTGACGAACGAGGCGCGCTTCCGCATCCCGGTGACGATCATCGCGTGCGAGTTCCCGCGCGAAATGGTCGAGGGGTCGATCGCTTCCGGCGCGGCCTGGGCGGGAGAGCTCGCGCGCATCGAGAGCCTCGAGATCGTGGAGCTGCCGACCGGGCACTGGCCCCAGCTGACGCGGCCGGTCGACCTGGGCGAGAGCATCCTTGCCGCCGTCGGCCCCGCCTAGAATGGCGGGCGTGACCGTCCTCATCACCGGCGGTGCCGGATTCATCGGCAGCACCGTCGCGACCGCTTGCCGGGATGCGGGCCTGCAGACGGTCGTGCTCGACGATCTGTCGACGGGAGTGCGCGCGTTCACTACCGAGGGTGCCTTCTACGAGGGGGACGTCGCCGACGGGGCGCTCATCGACCGGATCGTCGCCGAGCACCCTGGCATTGACATCGTCATCCACTGCGCGGCAAAGATCATCGTGCCCCAATCGGTTGAGCAGCCCGTCGACTACTACGAGAACAACGTCGGCAAGGGCATCGACCTGCTTCGTCACCTGCGCCGCAACGGCATCGAGCGCGTCGTGTTCTCGTCGTCAGCCTCGATCTACCGTGCGAGCGAGGACTTCGCCGTCGACGAGCAGTCGGCGATCGAGCCGCTGAGTCCGTACGCGGCGACTAAGGCGATGTTCGAGGCGATCCTCCGCGACGCGGCGCTCGCAGGCGACGTGCACGCCCTGAGCCTCCGCTACTTCAACCCGATCGGCGCCGACCCGCGACTGCGCACGGGCCTGCAGCTCGCCGAGCCGTCGCACGCACTCGGGCGGCTCATCCGGCTCAACGAAGAGGGGAAGCCCTTCACGATCACGGGCGTCGACTGGCCGACTCGCGACGGCACGGGAATCCGCGACTACATCCACGTGTGGGATCTCGCCCGCGCCCACGTCGCCGCGGTGCAGCGCTTCGACGCGGTCGCCGCCAGCGAGGGCCCGGCCGCCGTCATCAACCTCGGCACGGGAGAGGGTGTCACCGTGCGTGAGCTCGTCGCCGCATTCGAGCGCGTCGTCGGCGAGCCCATCGCGACCATCGATCTGCCCCCGCGCTCCGGTGACAGCGCGGGCGTTTACACGCGCAGTGAGCGAGCGCGCGAGCTACTCGGATGGAGGGCCGAGCTCGACCTCGAGCAGGGCATCCGCGATGCCCTCGCGTGGCGGGAGCGCCTTCTCGCCGGCGCGATCGTGTGAGTCGGCCGGGTCACACGCGTCGGGCGCAGCGTCGGCACCTGCCCGGTCGACGGTTCGACTCGGGAGCGCAGGTGAGGCTTGATCAGAGGCATGCCGATGTCGACGCAAGTGCTGGCCGATCGCCTGACAACGGCACGCTGAGCCGGCGGGTGGTTGCTCGTTCCCTTGGTCATCGCGGCGATCGGCGCGGCATCTCCGCTTAGAGCGCCACGCGGCCCGCGGGAGATCTGCGGCGCCGTGTTCCCTGCTCCTCCTACCTGCTTCGTCTCCAGTTTCGACGAGGCGCTCGTAGCGGGCGCGATCACCGTTCTGGCCATCGCCGCCCTCGTCACGGTCATCGGGCTGGCGCCGCGCCATCGAGCGGCGGCGCTCGCCGCCGGCGTCATCGCGACGGCGTGCATCACCGTCACGCTCGCAGTCGCGCGCCTCGTTCTCCCAGGGTCGCTCGGTGGGTGGCCGGCCGATCGCCCCATCCCTCGAGCGCGGAGCTACGCGGCAGCGGCGCCGATCGAGGTCGCGTCCATGATCGTGTAGCTGTAGCCCTGCTCGGCGAGGAACCGCTGGCGATTCTGCGCGAAGTCCTGGTCGACCGTGTCTCGGGCGACGAGGGTGTAGAAGTGCGCGGGCAGCCCGCTCTCCTTCGGGCGCAGCAGTCGTCCGAGCCGCTGCGCCTCCTCCTGCCGCGAGCCGAACGAGCCCGAGACCTGGATCGCGACGGTCGCCTCGGGCAGATCGACCGAGAAGTTCGCGACCTTCGACACTACGAGCACGGGCGTCTCGCCGACGCGGAACTCCTGGAAGAGCCGCTCGCGCTCGTCGACGGGAGTCGACCCGGTCAGCTGCGGCACTCCGAGCGCTTCGGCGAGCTCGTCGATCTGGTCGAGGTACTGCCCGATGATGAGGATGCGCTCGCCCTCGTGCTGGGCCACGAGCTGCTTCACGACCTCGAGCTTCGCCGGGGCGGTCGCTGCGAGTCTGTAGCGCTGGTCGTCGGCGCTCGCCGCGTACTCGAGCCGCTCGGTCGCGGGCAGGTCGACGCGGACCTCGTAGCAGGAGGCGGGGGAGATGTACCCCTGCGCCTCGATCTCCTTCCACGGGGCGTCGAAGCGCTTCGGCCCGATGAGGCTGAACACGTCGCCCTCGCGGCCGTCCTCGCGCACGAGCGTCGCGGTCAGACCGAGGCGACGGCGGGCCTGCAGCTCGGCAGTGAGCTTGAAGACCGGGGCGGGCAGGAGGTGGACCTCGTCGTAGATCACGAGGCCCCAGTCGAGAGCGTCGAGCAGCGCGAGGTGGGCGTACTCGCCCTTCCGCTTCGCGGTGAGGATCTGGTAGGTCGCGATCGTGACGGGCTTGATCTCCTTGAGCTGGCCCGAGTACTCGCCGATCTCGTCCGCCGTGAGCGAGGTCCGGCGCAGGAGCTCATCGCGCCACTGGCGGGCGGAGACGGTGTTGGTGACGAGGATCAGCGTCGTGGTGTCGGCCGCCGCCATGGCCGCCGCACCGACGAGGGTCTTGCCCGCGCCGCAGGGCAGGACCACGACGCCCGAGCCGCCCTCGAAGAAGTGATCGACGGCGGTCTGCTGGTACGGCCGCATGCTCCACCCGCTCAGGTCGAGGTCGATCTCGTGCGGAGTGCCCGGCGTGTAGCCGGCGAGGTCCTCGGCGGGCCAGCCGATCTTCACGAGCTCCTGCTTGATCTGGCCGCGGGCCCAGGCGGCGAGCTCGAACGCCGAGTGGTCGATGCGCCGGGTGAGAAGGGGGGCGACTCGCTTGTTGTGCGAGATCTCGGTCAGCACCGCGGCATCCGTCGAACGGAGAACGAGATTGCCCTCCTCGTCGCGCACGATGATGAGGCGCCCGTAGCGGCCGACCGTCTCGGTGATGTCGATCGCGACGGACTGCGGCACCGGGAACTTCGCATACCTCTCGAGCACCGCGAGCATCTCCGCGGCCTCGTGACCAGCGGCGCGGGCGTTCCAGAGGCCGAGGCGCGTGATGCGGTAGGTGTGCACGTGCTCGGGGGCGCGCTCGAGCTCGGTGAACACGGCGAGCGCGTGGCGGGCCTCGTCGGCGAGCGGGTTGGCGACCTCCAGCAGCACGGTGCGGTCGCTCTGGACGATGAGCGGGCCCTCAGGATTCATAACGGGCCAGTCTAGGTGCGTCGCCTGAGAGGGGCTGGCGCGGCACGGGCCGACTCGGCACCGGCAGGGGCGCCCGGCGCCCGCGGTCTACTCGAGCGGCTCGAGCGCCGTGATGCTCGAGATCGGCAGGGTGCGCTCGACGTCGGCCTGCAGGTCACGGCCGCGGACGCGTGAACCGGCGATTCCGGTGGGCTCGAGCTCGAACACCCGCTCGGTGCCGTCGGGCATCGCGATCGTCGCACGCACGCCGAGCTTTCCGCGCACCGCGAGCTCCCACTGGCGCGAGACCCAGGCGGCCCCGCTCTCGTTGGTCGTCGAGGCGGCTGCGTGCCGCAGGCGCGCGACCGCCGCCAGCACCGCATCCTCGACGGGGGGAGCGGGAGGGCGCGCGGCCGTCGAACGCGGGCGCTCGGGCGGCAGCGCTCCGTCCTCGGGGGCGGCGGGGTACCGGGCATCGATGAGGGTCCAGAGCACGATGGCGGGCTCGACGCGGCTGACGAGCCGGTGGGCGCCAGTGCGTCGCAGACCGAGGGATGCGGTGGCCGCGTCCACGAGGACGGCCTCGAGCATGACGCCGTCATCGCTGCGGACCGCCGTCCGGGCGCCGATCGCTGAGCTCTCGTCGTGGTCGAGCGGACCGACGCGCACTGCGCCGTAGCGCCGCGCGGTCTCCCGCACGAGGTACTCCACCGGCTGCGGCACCCCCGTGAGCGAGATCTCCTGGAGGAACCGAACGAGAGTGTCCGCGGTCTCGCCGAGCGCGATCGCCCGCGTCACGGACTCCTGGGTGATGCGGTACCGGCCGGCGAGCCCCGCGGACTCCATGGCCGCAACGCGGCGCAGGCGCTCGTCGACAGCGCCTTCGAGTGGCCCGGGCGAGACGATGGTGAGGTCGTGCTGCAAGTACACCCTGTCGACGGCGGGAGGCACGAGCGGAGCGAGCACGTCGGCGGCCGCCGCGGCTCCGGCGGTGACGAGGGCCGCGCCGATGGATGACGGGCGACCGTCGGTCGCGATGCCGAGGCGATCGCCCTGGGCGCCGCGTCGGTGCAGGCGGCGCAGGAGGGCATCCCCGCCGGCCGGGTACAGCCAGTCGACGAAGTCGGCGATGCCTTCGCCCCAGCGGGCGTCGACGCGGTCGGCGAGCAGCTCGCGCAGCTCCTCGGGAAGGGCGGATGCCCACGCGTCGGCGAGCGCGGCCCACCGGTCGGCGACGGGGCGGCCGCGCCACTCGTCCACGGCAGGCAGAGGGCGCGTGTGGCCGGCGGAGTCGTCGACGAGCCCGGCGAGGACGGCGAGATCGAGCAGCACGGGGATCTCGTCGAGCTCCGCTTCGGCGGCGGACGCGAGACGCTTCGCCTCGGGAAGCGAGAGTCCGCCCTTGGCGAGGAGCCGCGCGGGGCTCTCTTGGAGGGCGATGAGCAGCTCGGTCACGCGCGTGACCGTCGTGTAGGCCTTCTCGGCGGCTCCCCGGTCGAGGAATCGGCGGTCGGAGTCGTCGACCGGTTCGAGGGCGGGGGGAGCGGGCTCGTCGCGGAGCGCCTCGGAGCTCGGCAGACCGCGCGCCGGCCAGCTCGCGAGCTCGGCGGCGACGGAGGGCCAGACGAGCACGGTGGGGTCGGCCGCGACGGTGGGCGCTGTCCGGCCGTCGGCCGCGTCGCCGAGCGCCACGAGAGCGGCCCGCTCGGCGGGAACGAGGTCGTGCAGCAGCGCCGTCGGCTCGCGGTCGAGCGCTGCCGCGAGCTCGGACAGCGGCAGGCCGTCGGGGTGCTGGCCGGCGGTCGCGATCGCGGCGAGCGCGCGGCGGCTGAGCGCTGCGAGCGAGGAGGCGACGGTGCCGCCGTCGAGGAGCGCCTCGGCGAGGTCGAAGACGTCGCGCAGCCCGGCGGGGCTCACGCCTCGGTCGCGGATCAGGCGAGCGAGGCTCGCGTCATCCCGGTCGCGCAGCCGCGCGGCCAGGGCCAGGGAGGCGGCGCTAGTGCCCGGCATCCCGCGCGGCCCGCCCCCGGCGCACGGCGCTCACGACGAGCAGCGTGATGATGAGGACGAACCCGATGGGCAGCCCGATGAGGGGCAGGACGGTCACGGCCGGCCAGATGCCGACGGCGAAGTCGCCGCGTTCGAGCCCGGAAGCCGTCGCGATGATCACGGCCACGAAGCTCGCGAGGCTGAGCACGATGATGCCGGCGACCATGTAGGCCAGAATGCGCTCCACGCGGTTGGTCATCACGACGGATTCTTCTGGCACGTGACCAGGATAGGTGCCGCCGCCGACCCCGCAGTACCCCCGATCCTGGGGTCGCCGTATCGCGGTATCCTCGAAGGCTGGATCATCCACAGGCGAGGAGTGAGCGCATGCCCACCGGCAAGGTCAAGTTCTACGACCAGGAAAAGGGATTCGGGTTCATCAGCGGCGACGATGGCTCCGAGGTCTTCCTGCACGCCTCCGCACTGCCCGAGGGGGCGGTCGTGAAGGCGGGAAGCCGCCTCGAGTTCGGGGTGGCGGACGGCAAGCGCGGCGCGCAGGCCCTCTCGGTGCGCGTGCTCGACGCCAAGCCGAGCCTCGCGAAGGCCCACCGCAAGCCCGCCGATGAGATGTCGATCATCGTGGAGGACCTCATCAAGCTCCTCGACGGCGTCGGCGGCCGGCTCAAGGGCGGGCGCTACCCCGACGGCGAGCACGGCGCCAAGATCGCGGCCGTGCTGCGCCGCGTCGCGGACGAGCTGGATGCCTGAGTCTGGCGCGGTGCCCGATCGATCCGCGCTCGAGCCTCTCGCTCGGGACGCGCTCGGGGCGATCACGAACCCGAGGCAGGTCGGTGCGCTGCGCGACGTGACGATCGCCGACGACATCGCGACGGTTCGCTTCTCGACGACGCAGGGCGGCTATCCCGGATGGGCGTGGACGGTCAGCATCGCCGTCAACCCCGGCATGGAGCCCGGGATCCTCGAGACCGAGCTCATGCCGGGCGACGGCGCGCTCGTCGCTCCCGACTGGGTTCCCTGGGCCGACCGGCTCGAGGACTACCTCGCGCAGCAGGCCGAGACGGGCGCTTCCGACGGCGCTGACGGCGATGAGGACGACGACGAGGACGACGACGACCACGAGCTCGATGACGAGGACGACGACGACCACGAGCTCGATGACGACGTCGACGGGGTCGACATCGATCTGCATGCGGATGACGAGGATCCGGACGACGGCGATGACGACGACGACGATGACGGCGATGACGACGACGACGAAGACGACGAAGACGACGAAGACGACGACGGCGACGAAGAGGACGACCTCGACGATGACGAGGACGCCGACGCCGACGACGACCTCGATGAGGACGACGACTCCGGGCTCTGAGCCCTGCTGGCGCTGCGGCTAGGTCCGCCGGGAGGAGACGACCCAGCCGGCCATGCCGAGCAGGAGCCCGACGCCGATCGTGATCAGACTGCCGACGCTGGCGTCCCGATCGGTCAGCACGATGATCCCGACGGTGATGACGCCCGCGATGATCCAGCCGATGAGACCGATCGTGAAGGCGAGGCGGTCATCGGTGCGTAGCGGCGCCGGGTCGGGCCGGCGCTCGGCGCTGCGCACCCACAGTCGCAACGGTCAGCCCGCCGTGCTCTCGAGCACGAAGTCGATGGCGCGCGTCAGCTGGCGCACGTCGTCGGGCTCGATCGCCACGAAGGTCGCGATGCGCAGCTGGTTGCGGCCGAGCTTGCGGTAGGGCTCGGTGTCGACGATGCCGTTCGCGCGCAGGATCTTCGCGACCGCGGCGGCGTCGACCGAGTCGTCGAAGTCGATCGTGACGACCACCTGCGATCGGTGGGCTGGGTCGGTCACGAAGGGCGTCGCGAGCGCGTGCGCCTCGGCCCAGGCGTAGAGGTGGTTCGAGCTCTCGGCGGTGCGGGCGCTCGCCCAGGGGAGACCGCCCTCGCCGTTGATCCAGCGCACCTGCTCGTCGAGCAGGACGAGCGTCGCGAGCGCGGGCGTGTTGAGGGTCTGCTGCAGGCGCGAGTTGTCGATCGCGGCCGTGAGGGAGAGGAAGGGAGGGATGTACCGCTCGCTCGCCGCGATCCGCTCTGCGCGCTCGATGGCGGCGGGGCTCATGAGTGCGAGCCAGAGTCCGCCGTCGCCGGCGAAGTTCTTCTGGGGGGCGAAGTAGTAGACGTCGGTCTCGGTGACGTCGAAGTCGATGCCGCCCGCGGCGCTCGTCGCGTCGACGACAGTGAGCGCATCGTGGGATGCCCCGACCCGCGTCACCGGAGCGCTCACGCCCGTCGACGTCTCGTTGTGGGGGTATGCGTACACGTCGACGCCGTCGACGACCTCGAGCGCGCCCCGCGTGCCGCCCGGCGTTGTGACCACGTGGGGGGTGCGGAGCCAGGGCGCGCTCGCCGAGGCGACAAATTTGCTGCCGAACTCGCCGAAGTCCAGGTGGGCGCTGCGCTGCTCGATCAGACCGAACGCGGCGACATCCCAGAAGGCAGTCGAGCCGCCGTTGCCGATGACGACCTCGTAGCCGTCGGGAAGGCGGAAGAGGTCCGCGAGACCGCTGCGCACGCTCGTGACGAGATCCTTCACGGGCGCCTGACGATGTGAGGTGCCGAGAAGGTCTCGTGCGGCGGAAAGGGCGGCGAGCTGCTCGGGGCGGACCTTCGACGGCCCGCAGCCGAACCGGCCGTCGCGGGGGAGGAGCTCGGCGGGGATCACGGACTCGGCCATGGCTCGATCCTATGCCGGGAGGGAGGACCGACCGCCGACGGTTAGGCTCTCCTTAGCTTCTTAGCTTGTAGTGCGACGGAGGAGGAGACCGCGTGACCGATCTGGTCGACACCACCGAGATGTACCTGCGAACGATCCTCGATCTCGAGGAGGAGGGGATAACCCCCCTTCGGGCTCGCATCTCCGAGCGCATCGGGCACTCGGGCCCCACGGTCTCCCAGACGGTCGCGCGGATGGAGCGCGACGGCCTCGTGAGGGTCGAGGGCGACCGGCACCTCGAGCTCACGGAGGGCGGTCGGCGCAAGGCCATCGGCGTCATGCGCAAGCACCGTCTGGCCGAGCGGCTCCTCGCAGACGTCATCGGGCTCGACTGGTCGCTCGTGCACGAGGAGGCCTGCCGGTGGGAGCACGTCATGAGCGAGCAGGTCGAGCGCCGGCTCCTTGAGCTCCTGGAGTCGCCGACCGAGTCACCGTACGGCAACCCGATCCCTGGCCTGGAGGAGATCGGCGGCGTCGCGGCGGAGCAGTTCCTCGACGGCGTCATCTCCGTGCCCGCCGCGGTCGCGGCCGGCACGCGGCACTGCACGATCCGGCGCCTCGCCGAGCCCGTCCAGTTCGATGCCGACCTGCTCCACCAGCTGCACGAGGCGGGCGTTCTGCCCGGTGCGGAGGCGACGATACGTGGCGAATCGAACGGCTGGATCAGTGTCGACATCGTCGGCCGCGCCGAGGGGATCGAGCTGCCTCTCGAGGTCGCGCGGCATATTTACGTCGGTGACTGACGTATTTACACAACATCTAGTGTTCGCATCTCGATTGTGACCTTCTCGTAACCTCGAGTACACTCGCAAAGTCCGACACGGCCACCCAGCCGACTAGGGCTCTGCGCGCGGCGCTCTCGCTTGCCCGTCTCGCGCGCGGACCGTGGATTACACGAAAGAGGACGGGCCGCACCAAGGAGCGGCGAGGCGCAGGAGGTCACACTCTTGATCCAAGGCACTGTTCCCGGTTCCGTTTCTCGGACGGAGACCGGCGGCTCCACCGCACGCTCCCGTCGATCCTCTCTTCGCGGCACGACGCTCAACGTCACCGTCATGGCCGTCGCAACCGGCCTCGTGGCGACGCTCGCCCTCCCCGGCTACGCCGTGAATCCCGCGGCGAACGCCGACGGCGTCGAGGCGGCCGAGGCTATGGCGCAGCTGCGTTCGACGCAGTCGCAGAGCCTCACGGTCGAGGCGGCGACGGCGCAGACCGTCTCGCGCGACCAGTTCACAGCGACCACCGAGGAAGAGCTCGCTGCAGCGCAGGCCGCGGCGCAGGCCGCGGCTCAGGCCGCGGCGGCATCAGCGGCCGCCGCCGAGCGTCGCGCCGAGCTCGCTGCGACCTACACGGCGTACAGCGGACCGACCGCGCAGGACTTCCTTGCGGCGCCCCCCGCGTCCTACAGCCAGAGCGCGGTCGTGAACATCGGCCTCCAGTACGTGGGCACCCCGTACCGGTATGGCGGAACGACGCCCGCGGGCTTCGACTGCTCGGGCTTCACCGCCTACGTATTCGCCCAGGTCGGCATCTCCCTCCCGCACAGCGTCTCCGGCCAGGCGTCGATGGGCACCAAGATCTCGCGCGCGGATGCCGTGCCCGGCGATCTCGTCATCCTCAACGACCACAGTCACGTCGGCATCTACATGGGCAACGGCGCGATCCTCGACGCGCCCTACCCCGGCAAGACCGTGCAGGCGCGCCCGCTCTGGACCGACGCGTACTACATCGTCCGCATCGGCTGAACGGCTAGCGCACTCCGCCCCGCAGGGGTGAACAGCCCGTGAATCGGCGCGCCCGCTCAGCCGGGTGCGCCGATTCTGGGTTAGCCTGAAGGCCTCGGCGCCATCAGAGGACACAACCGGGAGAGGCCATGTGCGAGCGACGCGACATCCAAACCGTGGATGCGCGCGCCGTCTTCCGCATACGGCACAGCGTTCGCACGGCCCTGCCCTGTCAGGGTCGCGCGAGGACGAGCACCGCAGTCTGACTGCGGTGCTTTTTTTGTGCCCGCCACGTCGGGCGCGCTGAACCTCCCGCCCGCGATCGCATCGGGACGCAAGGACAGCCCGCAGGCCATGCGGGCTCCGTTCATGGAGGTCAGCGGATGCGCACTCTCGTTCTCAACGCCGGTTACGAGCCCCTCGCGGTCGTCTCGTTCCGACGAGCCCTCGTGCTCGTCATGAACGGCAAGGCCGTCGTCCTCGCCCGCGACGACGCGCACCCCGTCATCGGGATCCACGACGCATTCGAGCGGCCGAGCGTCATCGTGCTCCGGCGCTACGTGCGCATCCCGCATTCGCGGCAGGTCCCGCTCACCCGACGCGGAGTGCTGCGGCGCGACGGCAACCGCTGCGCCTACTGCGGCTCGACGGCCACGACGATCGATCACGTCATGCCGCGCTCGCGCGGCGGCGCCGACTCGTGGGACAACCTCGTCGCCTGCTGCCTGAAGTGCAACAACATCAAGAGCGACCGCACGCCGGCGGAGATGGGGTGGCGACTGCGCGTCCAGCCCAAGGCCCCGCACGGGACTGCCTGGCTCGTGCGCGGCATCGAGCGCCCGCAGCCGGCGTGGGACGAGTACCTCGCACCGATCGCGGCGTAGGGCGGGCATCCGCCGATCGTCGTCGACCGGCGTGGCGGCCCCCCAGCTGTCAGCCCGCGAAGGCCGCGTCGTAGAACGCGCGGAGCTCGGGGGAGTCCTCGCCCGTGACGCCGCAGCCCGTGATCGGCGACGCGGAGTGTCGGTGCAGCAGACACGGCTGCTCCGCAGCGGCCCGTGCCGAGCCGCCGTCACCCCCGCAGGGGCGGCTGTCCGGGCTCATCTCTCCGCTGACGGGCATCACGATCACAGCGGCGATGCCGGACCTCTCACTCTCAGCGGTCGAGAGCCGCGTCGATCTCGGCCCGACGGGCGATCAGCATCGCGTCGGAGGCCTCGCGCGGGAGCGGGCAAGCATCCGTGAAGGCGATTGCGCCCTTCGAGCGCTTGAGGTCGCCCAGCAGGTGGGCTCCCGCCTCGATGACGGCGGGGCTGAAGGGGTGGACCGAGTATCCGGCGGAAGTCGCCGCGACGGCGATGAGCGGACGCCCGCGGTACCGCAGCGCGGGCATGCCGTACGAGACTCCCTCGGTGGAGCGCGGCTCGAGCTCGAGTGCGCGAGCGTGCCAGCCGGCGCGAACCTCACGGGCGGGCTGCGGGGCGGCGGCGATCGCGGCGGCGACCGGATGCTCGGGGCTCGTGTCGGGCATCCGCGCATGCTCGCAGAGGCCGCCGGCCGCGGAAAGGGGCGGCGATGCCGCGGCCGTCGCCGATTAGAGTGGAGGGGTCAGCCTCTGTAGCTCAATGGAAGAGCAGTTCCGTCCTAAGGAAAGGGTTGGGGGTTCGAGTCCCTCCAGGGGCACCAACGTCGCTCGCCGCGGCTGTTCTCCGGCGTCACGACTCCGCGTCGTACATGAACTCGCGCAGCTCCTGCGGGCACCGGCAGCGATCGCGATCCGCTGCGCCCAGTGCAGCGCCTCCTCGCGCGTCGGCACCTGAATGATGGTGACGCCTCCGTCGAAGGGCGGGTAGATCGGCGCGCTCACCGCGCCGTCGGCGGACACCGCGACCGGCTCGACATCCTCGTTGATCCCCCCGCCGAAGACGTAGGCGCCCGCGGCCTTGATGTCGCGGATCACCTGGTGCGACTCGTCGACGGCCTGCTGCCACTCGCCGTCCGGCACCTCCATGACGCCGCTCGGGAAGGAGATCATGTACGCGGTCATCGCAGTGCTCCTTCGGGTCGGATGCTCGGCCGAGGTCGCAGCGCGCTCGACATCCGGCCGGCACGGCGACAGGAGTCGAATTATTTCGGCCGCGGCCGCGGAGGGCAAGGCCGTGGGACGATCCGCGGCCGGGGTCGAGGCTTGGGGCATGAGAAAGCTCTACTACGCAGGCGGATCCATCATCATCAGCGACCAGGTGTGCAAGTCGATACTGCGCTACGGGCGCGCGCTCGCCCGCAGCGGGTCGTCCGACCTCGTCGTCCTCCCCGCCTTCACGGAGAACTTCGGCAAGGGCGTCGCGCACATCCTGCTCGGGCCGGCGAGCCAGATGCTGTCGGTGCCCACGGCCGAGTTCGACATCGACCTCGCCGACGCGCACATGGTCGAGATCCTCGAGTCGCGCACCAGGGAGCTCCAGCCCGATCGGCCCGAATGGCAAGAGGACGTCGCCGAAGTCTCCAGCCTCGACGGCTACGACTGGGGGATCTGACCCCCTATCGCAGACGCCAGGGCGCGATCGCGTGCAGGAGGGGAGCCGCCGAGGCGCCCATCAGTACCCAGCCGAGGACCTCGTCGGTCGGACGGAGCAGAACGCCCCCGATGAGAAGGGCTGCGAAGAGGATCGCCGAGGTCGTGCGGCGCACGCTGCCGTCGATGACGCGCAATCGCTGCTCGAGCTCAGGGCTGCGGACGGCGAGCTCGCCGCGGTCGACGCGGGTGGCGAGAGCATCCAGTCGTTGGGGGAGCCGGGCGAGCGCCGACAGGATCGACACGGCCTCGCGACCGAGCGATCGGGCCGTAGATGCGCCGCCGCCGTTGAGGAGGGTGCGGGCGAAGGGGTCGACGGCATCCCACATGTTGAAGTCGCGGTTGAGCGCGCTCGTGACGCCCGAGATGAGCGAGATGGTGCGGATCAGCAGGAGGAAGCTCTCCGGCAGCTGGAACGGCAGCGTGCGGATGACCTCGCTGAACTGGCGGGCGAACGCCTCGAGCTCGCGCGGGTCGATGCGGGTGAGCTCGGCGACGCCCATGCCGCCGAAGCGGTCGAAGAGGGCCGTGATCGCGCGCTCGAGCTCGACCGTGTCGGCCGAGGGCAGCAGCACGCCGAGACGCTGCGTCGCCGCGACCCAGCCGCGGGCGTCGCGGGCGGCGACGGCGAAGATGAACTGCCGCAGCCCGTCGCGCAGCTCGTCGTCGATCTCGCCCATCATCCCGAAGTCGATGAAGGTCAGCGCGAAGCCGCCGGGGTCGCCGTTGACAGCGGGGGTGACGAAGAT
Organism: Microcella alkalica; assembly: GCF_014137945.1. GTDB lineage: Bacteria > Actinomycetota > Actinomycetes > Actinomycetales > Microbacteriaceae > Microcella > Microcella alkalica. The sequence goes on along the minus strand of NZ_JACGWX010000003.1, from coordinate 261,941 downwards.
GTTGCCGGGGTGCGGGTCGGCGTGGAAGAACCCGGCGACGAAGATCTGCTCGAAGGTGGCGCGCGCGAGCTCGGCGGCGACGGCGTTCGGGTCGATGCCCGCGGCCTGCAGCGCGGCGACGTCGGCGATCTTGATCGCCGTGACGTCGGAGAGCGTCAGCAGGCGGCGGGCGCTTCGCTCCCAGACGACGACGGGCGTGCCGACGCGCGGGTCGTCGGCGAAGTCGGCGGCGAAGCGCTCGACGTTGATCGCCTCGTGGACGTAGTCGATCTCCTCGAGGCTGGTCGTCGCGAACTCCTCGACGAGCGCGGGGGCGTCGGTGCGGCGGTTGACGAGCTTCACGCGCGACAGCCAGCGGCCGACGCGGCGCAGGGCGGCGAGATCGACCTCGACGATCTGCTCGATGCCGGGCCGCAGCACCTTGACGACGACCTCGTCGAAGCCGACATCGGCGGCGATGCCGGGGGAGAGCCGGGCGCGATGCGCCTGGCCGAGGGAAGCGGCCGCGATCGGCGTCGGGTCGACGAACGCGAAGGCGCGAGCAAGGGGGATGCCCAGCTCGCGCTCGGCTTGCGCGACGATCGCCGCGAACGGCTCGGGAGCCACCTCGTCCTGCAGCCCCTCGAGCTCGCGCGTGATCTCGGGCGGCAGGACGTCGAGGCGCGATGAGAGGAACTGGCCGACCTTGATCATGAGCCCGCCGAGGTCGGCGGCGAGGCCGTGGAAGCGTCGCGAGAGCCGCTGCAGGCGCCGGATGCGCCCGCGCGCGGCGAGACGGGAGAGACCGAACCGCGGCAGCACCAGCTCGAACCACCAGGCCTGCACGAGCGCGCGCGCCGCGAAGCGCATGATTCGGCGGTAGCGCGCACGCAGGGCCGGATCGCGCTGAACCTCGGCGGAGAGCGATTCGTCGCCGGGCGTCGGCACCCTCCTAGCCTTCGGCGAGGAGCGCGTAGAGCTTGCGGCGCGTCTCGTCGAGCAGGGCTGCGGCGCGCTCCTTCTGCTCGCGCGAGCCCGACTGCGCGACCTGCGCTGCGGCCTGGACGAGCTTCGCGCCGGCGCGCGGCACGGCTGCCGTGCTCTCGTCCCAGCGCGGGCCGCGCCAGTGCTCACGGCGGTCGTGGTCGGCGGGGTCGGCGTCGTCGCGGTCCGCCGCGGAGGCGGCGGCCGCCGCGAGCGTCTCGGCGGCGGCCGCGCGGCCCGTCTCGGTGAGCGAGTAGACCGTGCGCTCTCCGTCGTTCTGCGTGTGGAGGAGACCTTCGTCGGTGAGCTGCTGCAGCATCGGGTAGACCTCGCTCGCGCCGGGCATCCACGCCCCGCCGCTCGATGCGGCGATCGTCTGCATGACCTGGTGGCCGTTCATCGGCTCGCGCGAGAGGGCGGAGAGCACGGCCACTCGGATGTCGCCGCGAGTCGAGGTCGAGGAGCGAGCGCCGGATCGAGGCGCGAACGCGTCGCGGATGCCGTCGACGGCCTCGCGGATGTCGAAGCCGGCGGAGGAGGAGCTGCGCATCGGAGTGTCCCTTCGGGAGAGGGCGGCGCGAACGGCCGCCGGACTGATGCCGACGCTACGCCGCGTCGCTGGATGCGCGCTCACCGCTGACCGCAAGCACCTGATGTGCGGGCTGAGCGCCTGCCTATCCTTTCGCGATGCGTTTCACCTCGACTGGGCGGCGCGATCGGGAGGTGCGCTGAGGCGCGGTCTGCTGGAGTCCGCCCCCCGCTCAGTCGGCCAGGAGCTGGGCGATGCGGTGCTCGATGAGCTCCTTGAGCACGAGAGAGGTCGCAGTGCGGCGGATGCCCGGGCATCGAAGGATCTGCTGGCCGATCTCGTAGAGGTGGTCGGCATCGCGCGCGACGACCTGGATGAGCAGGTCGTTCACGCCCGACATCGCGACGCACTCGATGATCTCGGGAATCTCGCGCAGCGCGACCATCGCATCGTCGAAGCGGTGCTGATCGACCTCGGCGGTCACCATCGCCCGTACGGCGTAGCCGAGCGATTCGGGATGCGCGGTGATCGAGTGCGGGCGCAGTGTGCGGCCGTCGAACAGCTGGCTGATCCGGTTCTGCACCGTGCCGCGCGCGAGGCCGAGGCTGTCGGCGAGCCAGCCGACCGTCGCGCGCGGGTCGCGATCGAGAGCGGCGAGGATGCGCCGGCTCGACGCATCGAGGAGTCTGGGCGATTTGACCATGGTGCGCTCACTGTACGCGCTCACGATGCTCGAATCGATCAGTTCTCGGGGTCGGTCTGGCGAAACTGGCGCGTTCGGCGTTGACTCACTGGTCATGATGCGCACCGGTGCGCGAGCGGCGATCCCGCGCGGGCCCCGGATCGATCCCGCCCACGACCGCACCGATCTCTCTGGAGTCATCATGCCGACCGCACCCCTGCCCGACTTCACCCACGAGCGCGTCTCGACCGTGCGCGGCGAGCGCTCGAGTCTCGCGATCACCGTCGCCCTGCACTCCTCGGCGATCGGCCCCGCGCTCGGCGGCTGCCGCATGTGGCGCTACCCGCAATGGATCGACGGCGTCGCCGACGCCATGCGCCTCGCCTCGGCGATGACGATGAAGAACGCGCTCGCCGACATCGGCGCGGGCGGAGGCAAGTCGGTCATCGCGCTCGGCCCCGATGATGTCGTCGACGACGAGCGCCGCCGCGCCGCGCTCCTTGACCTCGGCGACCTGATCGAGACCTTCGACGGCCGCTACCGGACGGCCGAGGACGTCGGCACGACCGAGCACGACATGCTCGTCGTGCGCGAGCGCACCGAGCACGTCGTCGGCCTGCCCGCGGCCAGCGGGGGAGCGGGGGAGCCCGCGGAGGGCACCGCGCTCGGGGTGTACGTCTCGATCGAGCGCGTGATCGAGGAGCTCTTCGACTCGGGCTCGCTCGTCGGTCGCTCGTTCGTCATCTCGGGCCTCGGGCAGGTGGGCTCGCGCCTCGCCGAGCGCCTCGCCCGCGCCGGCGCTCAGCTCTTCGTCACCGACATCGCCGAGTCGAAGCGGGCCCTCGCCGCCGACCTCGGAGCGACCTGGATCGACGTCGACGCCGCCCTCACGACCCCCGCCGACGTGTTCGTGCCCGCCGGTCTCGGCGGCGTCCTCACGCCCGCCGCGATCGCGACACTGCCCGTGCGCGCCGTCGTCGGCCCGGCCAACAATCCGTTGGCCTACCGGTCGGGGGCCGAGCACCTGGCGGCCCGCGGCATCCTGTACGCCCCCGACTTCGTCGTGAACGCCGGTGGCGTGATCCACCTCGCGCTCACCGGCGACGGGGCCTCGCCGGCGGCGATCGATGCGCGGCTGCGCGGCATCGGCGACACGCTCTCGGAGGTCCTGTGCGCCGCCCGAGCGAAGGGCGTGACGCCGCTCGCGGCGGCCGAGGCGCTCGCTGTCGATCGCGTCGAGCGGGCGCGCGCCGGGATGCTGCTCGCCGGCTAGCGCATCAGCGCGCCGTCAGCACCTCGAGTGCCATGCCGGGGCACGCCCCCCGCTCGAAGCCCTCGAGCGAGGATCCGCGGATCGAGTCGCCCGTTTCGCGTCGTGCGCTCGTCGACAGCAGCAGACGGCCGACTCCGTTCACGATCGAGACGTCGCTGCCGAAGGCGCTCAGCCGCGGCAGGAGGTCGCGCTCGACCTGATCGATGAGCAGGTCGAGTCCCGCGACGCCGACGAACTGGCCGTCGAGCTCCACGGGCGCGGCCACGGTGATCGTGTACTCGTCGCTGCACAGGTAGTCGACGTAGGGGCCGGCGACGTGGGGAGCCCCGCTCGACTGCGGAACCCGGTACCACTCCAGCTCGCTGTAGTCGATGAGCTCCTTGTTGACCGACTGCGAGGCGAGGACGAGCTTGGCGCGATCAGCCCCCTGCCACCATGCGAGGTGGCTGCGCGCATCGGAGAGCCAGTCGAGGGCGGCGATGAACCCGGCCCCGTAGACAGGCAGGTCGAGAGAGTCGAAGGTGCGGCGCGCATAGGGCTCGACGAGGTCGTCGAGCACCTCGGTGGTCACGGCGCCTCGTCCGCCCGCCTCGTGCAGGGCGCCCGCGAGCTCGCCCGTCCAGGACGAGAGCGAGTGGATGGCGCGCCCGAAGTACTCGGTGACGAGCGCGACCGGATCGGCGGATGTCCGCTCGGCGGGGGCGGATGCGGTGGCTGAGGTCACGGGCTGGTCCTCTCGGAGTGGCTCGCGGTGGGGGATTCGCGCAGGTCGATGAGCCAGTCGACGCAGCGGTGGATCTTGTGTCGGATGATCGATCCGGCTCGAGCCTCGTCGCCCTCGGCGACTGCGTCGAGCAGGGCGAGAAGCGCGGCGCGATTGGCGAGCCGAGCATGCGCGTCGGTGTCGACGAGGGCGAAGAACGGCGAGAGCTCGCCTTGCAATCGCATTTGCTCGCGTGTGAGTCTCGCCGACTGACTGAGGGCGGCGAGCTCGATCTGGGTGTCGTCGGTCACGCGCCTCCACGCGGCGACCTCGTCATCCCGCACGCGGTCGAGGCGTGTGCGGATGGCGGCGATCTCGCTCGGGTCGGCACGGCGCGCGGCAAGCTCGACGCACGCGTTCGTGATGGCGAGGTAGTGGGCCGCGAGGTCGCGCAGGGCGACGCGCGAGGTCTCGGCCAGCGCGCGCAGGGCGAAGGCGGTCGGGTCGGCGTCGTCGCTGACGAAGCTCCCGCCGTTGCGCCCGCGGCGCGTGACGATGAGGCCGCGCTCGCGAAGGGCGAGGAGCGCTTCGCGAGCGGTCGCCGGGGCGACGCCGAACGAGCGAGCGAGCTCCGTCTCCGCGGGCAGGCGCTCGCCGGATGGCAGCACGCCGGCCGTGATCGCGTCGGCGATGCGCCGCTCCACGAGAGCGGCGCGCCCGGCATCGCCGATCGGCTGGAACACCGCGCGGTGCAGTCGTGTCGGGCGGCCGGATCGAGTGGCGGAGCTCACCCGGTCATTCTCCGCCCTGTCGGCGCGGTCCGCGTGCGGCGCGCTGCGGGGGCTGGCGGTGCGCAGGGAGGAGGACTCGGTCATGCCCTTCTCCTCTCCCGGTCGCGAGGCGAACCGTCACAGGACTGTTACGTCCTTGCAACATTACCTATGAAACCATATGTTTATAGTTATCACCTCGGTCCACCGACGCACCCAGGAGCCGCCGCCCATGGCAGACACCGCCGCCACCCCCCACGCCGTCGAGCTGCGCGGCGTCAGCAAGCGATTCGGCGACACGATCGCCGTCGCCGAGCTGGACCTGGGTGTCCGATCGGGCGAGTTCTTCTCCATGCTCGGCCCGTCCGGCTCGGGCAAGACGACGGTCCTGCGCATGATCGCGGGCTTCGAGGAGGTGACGAGCGGGAGCATCCTGCTCGAGGGGGAGGACGTGACCCGCTCGGCCCCCTTCGACCGCCCCGTCAACACCGTCTTCCAGGACTACGCGCTCTTCCCGCACATGACGATCGCGCAGAACGTCGCCTACGGGCTCACGGTGCGCAAGACGCCGAAGGCGGAGATCCGGCGGCGCGTCGCGGACGCCCTCGAGCAGATGCGCCTCGGCCACACCGGCGACCGGCTGCCGCACCAGCTCTCGGGCGGTCAGCGCCAGCGCATCGCCCTCGCCCGCGCGCTCATCCTGCGCCCGCGCGTCCTGCTCCTCGACGAGCCGCTGGGTGCGCTCGACAAGCAGCTGCGCGAGCAGATGCAGATCGAGCTCAAGCAGATCCAGCGCGAGGTCGGCATCACCTTCATCTTCGTCACCCACGACCAGGAGGAGGCGCTGACTCTGAGCGACCGCATCGCGGTCTTCAACCAGGGCCGCGTCGAGCAGGTCGGCACCCCGAGAGAGGTGTACGAGTTCCCGCAGACCGCCTTCGTCGCGGGCTTCCTCGGCGTCTCGAACCTCATCGCCCCCGACCTCGCTGAGCGCCTCATCGGAGAATCGCGCGCGTTCACGGTGCGCCCCGAGCGCGTGCGCATCGCCCCGGCCGACATGGCCCCGGCGGCGCACGAGACGAGCGTCCTCGGAACGATCTCCGAGCTCGTCTACACCGGCCCCGCGACGCGCTACATCGTCGAGGGCGAGCACGGCCTCCGCGTCATCGCCGAGCGCCACAACGACCACGCGCCGAACGACACCGCTCCATGGTCGCGCGGCGATCGCGTGCGCGTCGTCTGGGCCACGGAGCACGCGGCCGTCGTGCCATGACGCGGATGCTCGGGCTCGCGCCGACCGCGCGCCGAGCATCCTCGACCGATCGCGACACAGCACCACTCGCATCACCCGATCCACCCACCTGCATCACCCACCGAGAGAAACAGAGGAGAACCATGAAGAAGCGTTATCGCGCGCTCCCCGCCATGGCAGCAGCAGCGGCGCTGGTGCTGGCGGGCTGCGCAGCCGACGCGGGATCCGACGGCGCCGGCGAGCTCACGTTCGACGTGCCCGACGTGCCCACGCTCGAGGAGAAGGGCGACTACGAGGACGCGGTCGACATCATCGCATGGTCCGGCTTCGTCGAGCCCGAGTGGGCCGACGTGTTCACCGAGGAGACCGGCTGCGTCGTCAACCGCCGCGTCGCCGGCACCTCCGACGAGATGGTGCAGCTCATGCGCACGGGCGACTACGACCTCGTGTCGGCATCGGGCGATGCGAGCCTGCGCCTGATCGTCGGCGGCGACGTCGCCCCGATCAACACCGAACTCATCCCGAACTTCTCCGACGACATCGTCGAGGGTATGAAGGGCCAGCTCTACGACACGATCAACGGCAAGGTCTACGGGATCCCGATCGGCCGCGGCGCCAACATCCTGCAGTACAACTCCGAGATCGTGACCGAGGAGCCGACGAGCTGGGACGTCGTCTGGGAGGCCGACAGCCCCTACGCCGGCCAGATCACGGCGTACGACGCCCCGATCTACATCGCCGACGCGGCCGTGTACCTGATGCACCACGAGCCCGAGCTCGGCATCGAGAACCCCTACGCGCTCGACGAGGATCAGCTCGCCGCGGCGATCGAGCTCCTGCAGCAGCAGAACGGGCTGATCTCCGAGTACTGGAGCGACCCGGTCGCCCAGATCACCTCGTTCGCGGGTGGCACCACCGCCATCGGCACGTCGTGGGAGATCCTGCGGAAGTTCGCCGCCGACGACAAGTTCAAGGGCACCCTGCCCGTCGAGGGCTCGACCGGCTGGTCGGACGCGTGGATGATCTCGACCGAGTCGGACTCGCCGAACTGCGCCTACGAGTGGATGAACTACACCAGCGGTGCGGAGGTCAACGGCAAGATCGCCATGAACTTCGGCATGGCGCCCGCCAACGGCGCGTTCTGCGAGCTCAACGATGAAGCCGCGGCTCACTGCGAGGAGTTCAACGCCCTCAACGAGGAGTACTTCGAGCAGGTCTGGTACTGGACGACCCCGATCGAGCAGTGCCTCGACGGTCGCACGGACGTTCAGTGCACCTCGTTCCAGGAGTGGACCGACGCATGGGTGTCGGTCAAGGGCTGACGCCCGGGGCCTCCGGGCCTGACTGACCGCCGCTCCGGGTGGGGCCGACGCTCGACCCCACCCGGAGCATCCCTCTCATCACTCCGCCTGCTCGCCCGCCATCCCCGGAGGACGCTCGTGACGTCGACCGCCACCAAGCCCGTCTCGGCGCTGCTGTACCGCAGTCGTCGGCTGCGGCTCGGCTCGCTCCTGACCCTGCCGCTCGTGTGGCTCGTCGGGCTCTACATCGTCTCGCTCGCGCTGCTGCTCGCGACCGCGTTCTGGCGCGTCGACCCCTTCACCTCGAAGGTGACGCCGGCGTTCCAGTTCGACGCCTTCGAGCAGCTGCTCTCGAACCAGGCGTACCTGTCCACCTCGCTGCGCACGCTCGGCATCGCCCTCACCGTGACGCTGCTGAGCGCGGCGTTCGCCATCCCGCTCGGCATCTACATGGCCAAGATCGCCTCGCCCTGGATGCGGGGCTTCCTCGCCGTCGCCATCACGCTGCCGCTATGGGCCGGCTACCTCGTCAAGATCCTGGCGATGCGCGTGACCTTCACCGAGGAGGGGTTCTTCAACTCCTTCTTCGGCGTGCTCGGCATCTCGGGGCCGGGCTTCAGCCAGCCGACTGTCGTGCTCACGCTCACCTACCTGTGGTTCCCGTACATGGCACTGCCCGTCTACACCGCCATCCGACAGATCCCCGTGAACCTCTTCGACGCGAGCGCCGACCTGGGCGCCCGCGGCTGGACGACCGTGCGCACCGTCGTGATGCCCCTCCTGATGCCCGCCCTCATCGCCGGCTCGGTCTTCACCTTCTCGCTCAGCCTCGGAGACTACATCGCCGCCGAACTCGTCGGCGGGCGCACGCAGATGATCGGCTCGATCATCGCCAACAACATCAACCTCAATCCGCCCGTCGCCGCGGCGTTCGCGTTCGTGCCCGTCGCGTTCGTCGTGCTGTACCTGCTCGGAACCCGTCGCACCGGCGCGCTCGAGCGGATGTAGGGAGGCCGCTCATGCTCAGACTCACTCGCGGGGCCCGCGTCGCCCTCGGCGCCATCGTCGCGGTCGTGCTCGTGTTCATGTACGTGCCGCTCATGCTCGTCATCGTGAACTCGTTCAACGCGGCACGGATCCCCAGCTGGCCGATCCAGGAGTTCTCGCTCCGCTGGTGGGGCGCGGCGTTCGCGAACGAGGCGCTGTGGACGGCGGTCGGCAACTCGGTCATCGTCGGCCTCGGCGCCATGGTCATCGCTCTCCTGCTCGGCACGCTCGCGGCATTCGCGCTGCAGCGCTTCGACTTCTTCGGCAAGCAGACCGTGAACCTGCTCATCGTGCTGCCGATCGCGTTGCCCGGCGTCGTGACGGGCGTCGCCTTCAGCAACACCTACAACAACATTCTGGAGCCGATCGGCATCCAGCTGGGGTACCTCGGAATGATCGTCGCGCACGCGACCTTCTGCATCGTCATGGTCTTCAACAACGTGTTCGCTCGCCTGCGACGCATGAGCCCGAGCATGCAGGAGGCCTCGATGGATCTCGGCGCGAGCCTGTGGCAGACCTTCCGGCTCGTGACGTTCCCGCAGTTCCGAACGGCGTTCGTGGCGGGCGCGCTGCTCGCGTTCGCGCTGAGCTTCGACGAGCTCGTCGTGACGATCTTCACCGCTCCGGCCGGCGTCGACACGCTGCCGCTGTGGATCTTCAACCAGATGTCGCGCCCCAACGAGGCGACCCAGGTCAACGTCATCGCGACCCTGCTCATCCTCCTGTCGTTCATCCCGGTCTACGTCTCGCAGCGCCTCACGCGCGCGGAGGAGGACGAGCGGTAGGCGGTTGCTCGGCGCGGGTCGCGGCCCGGGCTCGGGCATCCGCTCACGCGCGTCAGCGCACCAGGCCGCGCTCGCCCGCCTCGACCAAATGAAGAGAGCGGGCCCGTCGCCAACGGCGTGTTGGCTGCGACACGCCGTTCTCGGTGCGCAGCCTCCCTTCATTTGGTCGAGATGGTCGGGTGGGGAGTGTCGTGATGCTCGGCCCGGGCCCGGCGATCGGGCTATGCAGGCCCTCTATCGGGCAGTCGTCGCGCCCATGGGGGTCGGAGACCGCAAGAAGCGCCCGATAGGCGCGGTTCTGCGCGCGCGAACCCGGTGGCCGTCGGATGCTCGGGCGAGGCCGTGCGGCTCGCCGAGTGTCTTGGCGCACTGCGCGCGGAGGACCGCGGTCGCTCAGCGCGTGAGTGCGCCCTCGGGGAGCGACAGCTCGCGCTCGACGACGCGAGCGATGAGCTCGAGTCCCGAGACGGTCGGGCCGTAGTCGACGAGCTCGTGCGCGTTGAGCCCGTCGACCATGGCGAGCACGTGCGCCGCGACCCGGTCGAGCTCGCGCTCGCGCATCGACGCGGGCGCGGCGGCCCGCAGCGCGTCGACGATCGCGGCGTGCCAGGCGATCATCTGCTCGCGCACCGCCTCGGCGAGCACGGATGACCGGCGCGCGATGCTCCACGCGTCGACCCACACGCCCGTGACGTCGTCGCGGCTGCCGTCGAGCAGGGTCGCGAGCAGCGCCCGCAGCCGGACGGCCGGATCGCGCACGGCGCTCGCGTGCGCGCGCACCTCGGCGAGCTCGGCGGCGACGATCGCGGTGAAGGTGTCGGCGACGAGCCGCTCCATGCTCGGGGCGTAGTGCGCGACGAGGCTCGAGGCGACTCCGGCGCGCGCGGCGACCGCGCGCAGAGTGAGGGCGTCCAGGCCCTCCTCGAGCGCGAGGGCCTCGGCAGCCGCGGCCAGCTGGGCGGCGCGCTCGGTGGGCGAGGTGCGGGCGGCACGGGGCCGAGCATCCGCCGACGGGGCGGACCCGATCGGCGCGGATCGACCGTCGCCCTCGCCGTCCCCCTCGCCCGCTGTTGACATCCCCGCCCTCGCTTCGGTAGCTTTCGAGCAGTCTAGATATTGATCGCTCGATCAACAAGAGGCCGGCGAGGATGACGGCCCGCCCACGAAGAGGAGCCGACGATGGCCTGGCGCATGCCCGCGGAGACCGCACCCCACGATCGCATCTGGATGGCGTTCCCGCGAGAGGGCGAGGTGATGGGCTACAGCTCGGCCGCGCGCGAGTCGACGTACGCCGCGTGGACGGCCGTCGCGCACGCGATCGTCCCGTTCGAGCCGGTCACCATGGTCGTCGACCCCAGCGAGCGCGAGCGCGCCCGTCGCATGTTGAGCACCGATATCGACATCGTCGAGGCACCGCTGGACGACTTCTGGATGCGCGACTTCGGCCCGACCTTCGTCATCGACGACGAGACGGGCGAGCTCGGCGGCGTCGACTGGATCTTCAACGCCTGGGGCCAGGGCGCCGACTGCGAGCACGATGCCCTCATCGCCGCGCTCGTGCTCGACGGTCTCGGCGTGACGCGCGTGCCGAGCCTGCTCGTCAACGAGGGCGGCGGCATCCACGTCGACGGCGAGGGCACCGTGCTCGTGACCGAGACGGTGCAGCTCGATCGCGACCGCAACCCGTGGGCGACGAAGGAGCGCGTCGAGGCCGAGCTCGTCCGCACGATCGGCGCGACGACCGCGATCTGGCTGCCGCGCGGCCTCACCCGCGACTACGACGATCTCGGAACGCGCGGGCACGTCGACATCGTCGCGACCTTCGCGAGCCCGGGCCGCGTGCTCGTGCACGCGCAGCCCGACCCCGCGCATCCCGACCACGCGGTCATGCCCGCCATCCACGAGGCCCTCCGGAACTCGACCGACGCGCGCGGCCGCCGCCTCGAGCTCATCGAGCTTCCCGCTCCCGCGCAGCTGCGCGACGACGAGGGGTTCGTCGACTACAGCTACGTCAATCACCTCGTCGTCAACGGCGGCGTCATCGCGTGCGGCTTCGACGACGAGGTGGCGGATGCGCGGGCTCGCGACATTCTGCGCGAGGAGTACGGGCGCGAGGCAGTGACGGTCGATGCGCGCGAGATCTTCGCCCGCGGCGGCGGCATCCACTGCATCACTCAGCAGCAGCCGAGGGCCGGGCTCGAGACGCTCCGCAGCGACGGCGACAGCGGCGGCGCCGGCACCGGCGCCGGCGCGACGGCCGAGGGCGACCGATGACGCGCATCCCTCTCGTCGAGACCTCGATCGTCGAACTGCGACGTGCGCTCGACGAGGGGCGCACGACCGCAGTCGAGCTCGTCGACGGCTACCTCGAGCGCATCGCCGCTCACGACGCGTCGGGCCCGCAGCTCAACGCCTTCGTCGTGATGAACCCTGACGCCCTCGACGAGGCGAGGGCGAGCGACGAGCGCCGGGCGCGCGGAGACGTGCTGAGCCCGCTCGACGGGATCCCGTACGGGGCGAAGGACAGCTTCATGGTGCGCGGCCTCACCGTCGCGAGCGGATCACCCGCGTTCGCCGACCTCGTCGCCCAGCGCGACGCCTTCACGATCGAGCGGCTCCGGGCGGGGGGAGCGATCTGCCTCGGGCTCACCAACATGCCGCCCATGGCCAACGGCGGAATGCAGCGCGGCCTCTACGGCCGGGCCGAGAGCCCGTACAACCCTGACTGGCTGACCGCGCCCTTCGGCTCGGGGTCGTCGAACGGTTCAGGCACCGCCGCTGGGGCGTCGCTGTGCGCCTTCGCCCTCGCGGAGGAGACCTGGTCGAGCGGGCGCGGGCCCGCCTCGAACAACGGCCTCGTCTGCTACACCCCGAGCCGCGGCGTCATCTCCGTGCGCGGCAACTGGCCGCTCGTCCCGACGATGGACGTCGTCGTGCCCTACACGCGCTCGGTCGACGATCTCCTGCTCGTGCTCGACCAGATCGTCGCTGACGACCTCGAAGCGCGCGGCGACTTCTGGCGGGTCCAGCCATGGGTGAGCATCCCCGCCGCGTCGTCGGTGCGCCCGCTGTCATATGCCGCTCTCGGTACACCCGCCGCTCGGGCGACAGCGCTCGAGGGCGCTCGGCTCGGCGTCCCGCGCATGTACATCGGTGCCGACCCCGATTCGCCCGACCGGATCGAGACGCGCGGAACCGTGATCACCCAGTGGGAGAAGGCCAGGCGCGACCTGGAGTCGGCCGGCGCGGTGGTGGTCGAGGTCGACTTCCCGGTCGTGACGAACTACGAGAGCCGCGGTCGTGCGGTTGACCGCTCTCTGACCGCGCGCGGACTCGTGCCCGCAGGATTCGCCGACTCCGAGCTGTGGGAGCTCTCGATGTGGGGCTGGGAGGAGTTCCTGCAGGCGAACGGCGACCCCAACCTTCAGCATCTCGCCGACGTCGACCCCGAGCTCATCTTTCCGACCTCACCGGGCGCGCTCCCCGGTCGGTACGACGACCACCTCGGTCGGTTCGCGCCCGAGGACGTGCCGCTCGAGGAGTACGTGCGCAGGGCCCGACGCGACGGCGTGCCGGCGCTCACGGAAATCCCCAATGTCGAGGCGGGCGTCCGCGGGCTCGAGGAGGCGCGTCGAGTCGACCTCGAGGCGTGGATGGACGATCTCGGGCTCGATGCCGTCGTGTTCCCCGCCGTTGCCGACGTGGGCCCTGCTGATGCCGACGTGAACCCCGCGAGCGCCGAGCTCGCCTGGCGCAACGGAACCTGGGTCGCGAACGGCAACCTGGTGCCGCGCCACCTCGGCATCCCGTGCGTCCAGGTAGGCATGGGGCTGATGAGCGACATCGGAATGCCCGTGGGGCTCACCTTCGCCGGTCGCGCCTACGACGACGCGCGCCTCCTCGGTCTCGCCGCCGCGTTCGAGGCGTCGGCGAACGAACCGGGTTCGACGCTCGGGGTGACTCGCGTCGCCGCGCCGCGGGCGCCCGAGCTGTGATCCAGACGCGCTCTTGACCTTCTCTCGCCCGGGGTTCATGCTGGCGGCACCATGAGCGACGTCGACGACTACATCGCGCGATTCCCGACCGATGTGCAGCCGATCCTGCGCGGCCTCCGTCAGGCCATCCGGGCCGCATCCCCGGGCGGCGACGAGCGCATCCGGTACGGGATGCCCGCCATCCGACTCGACGGCGGTTGTTGGCTGCACTTCGCGGGATGGAAGAACCACGCGGGCATCTACCCCGTCCCGGGCGGCGACGAGGAGTTCGAGGCGGCGATCGCGGAGTACCGGTCGGCGAAGGACACGGTCAATCTGCTGTACTCCAAGCCCATGCCGTACGAGCTCGTGACACGGATCGCCGAGCACGCTGCGCGCCACGCCGCCGAGCACGAGCGCCCCGAGCACGAGCGCCCTGAGCACGCAACCCCCGCACGCGGCTGAATCCGCTTCAGTAGGGTCGCCTCATGAACCTCTTCTCGAAGAAGGCCGACGCGGATCCCGCCGACGTCCCCACCGGCTCCGCTCCCGTCGGCAGCGCGCATCCCTCCTCCTCCTCCTCCCCCTCCTCCTCGGAGGACTCCGCGATCTCGTGGCGCGACGACCGCGTCGGGGCGAGCGCGCGAGGCGAGAACCCCATGGTCATGCTCGAGCTATCGAGCGGCTGGGCCGTCGTCGGCGACACGCAGTTCCTGCCCGGCTACTCGCTCCTGATCAGCAAGCACCGCGATGCCGCGATGCTGAGCGAGCTCACTCGCGAGCAGCGCCTGCAGTTCCTCGCCGACCTGGACCTCCTCGCGGTCGCGGTCGAGCGCGCCTGCATCGAGAAGGACCCGGCGTTTCGCCGCGTCAACATCGAGATCCTCGGCAACACCGACGAGTACGTGCACGCGCACGTCTTCCCCCGCTACGAGTGGGAGGGGCCGAAGGCCCAGCGCCCCGTCTGGGACTACCGCGAGACGCACTGGACGGACGACCTTCATCAGTACAAGCCGGGGCACCAGCCGCTCCGCGACGCGATCACTGCGCAGCTCCGGGAGCTTTCGGGCATCAAGGAGGAGCCCGAGGGCCCGCTAGCGCAGCCGCACGAAGTCGACCTCGAGGGCCCGGTCAGCACCGAGCCGGAATCGGCGCCCGAGCCGGCGCCTACCGCTGAATGACCGGAGCACCCCAGCCGTCGTAGTCGCCGCGACGGGACTCGACCACCCCGAAGACCTCCTCGACCATCGCGTCGGCGGTCTCGATGTCGACGGTCGACTGCTTCGTCGCGCGCAGCGTCGCGCGGAAGATCATGCGGCGGGTCACCGACACCGCGTACCCGAGCGCCTCGAGGTCGCGAGCGGCCCCGCGGGCATCCTTGATGGCGGCGAAGTTGGCGAAGTGCTCGACCTCACGGGGGAGGTCGACGTCATCCCGCATCTTGATGCGCTGGCTGAACTGCTCGACGTTCGAGGTCAGGTGCGGCCGGATGTCTCCCACGGCGGTCGAGCATAGACCCGCCGGGGCGCGCCCGCGTAGTCGAGCGCCGCAGAACTCACTCGCAATACCTGAGGATTCGTATTCCTGTGACTCCATGGCGCGTGCGCTCCCCATCAGCGGGCTCCACAACGCCTGGGATCTCGGCGGGCTCCCGCTCGACGGCTTGGATGCCGTCACCGTGCGCGGTCGCGTCCACCGCCCCCCGGCTCGATGCCCTCGATGCCCTCGATGCATCGGGCTGGGATGCCCTGCTCGAGGCCGGGGTGCGCACCGGCGCGGCTGCGTCACGAATGGCACCCTGACGCGGGTATCGAGTTCTCCTCCCGTTAGTCCTAGCCTTCCTCCAGGAGGTGCGCATGACCCGAGCGCGCGCGCGCGACGCGTCGCATCGTCGTGCCCTCACGGCCGACGACAGTCGAGCCGCGTCGAACGCGCTCCTCGATGGCCTGCGTGCGGGGCGATTCGGGCCGGGCGCCTGGGGTCGATTCGTCGTCGAGACGACGGCGCGCAGCATCCTCGAGGCGCGCAAGCGGCCGCGCGCGGTCGTCGAGGCGACCGCGGTGCACGCCGCGATGGCGGCCCTCGCGCACCCCAGGGGGCGCGCCTGGGTGCTCACGAGCTGGATCATGACCGTCACCCACCTGGGGATGCTCGAGCAGCGCCGCACGCTCGGAGCCCCCAACCTGCTCACGATCGCACGAGCCAATCTGCCCGCGGCGTCCGCCCGCCTCGGCGGTGCCGTGCCCGTCCTCGCGCTCGCGACCGACTTCGTCGACGGGAAGCTCGCGCGTGGCACGGGAACGGTCACGCGCTTCGGCACGCAGGGCGACTACCTCTCCGACACCGTGCTCTGGACGTGGTTCGTGCTCAAGCACGAGCCGAGCCCGACGTGGCGCGCGATCACGTTCGCGGCGTGGGCGGCACCGGTCGCGGCGCTCGCCGCGGTGAGCTTCGCGCGCGGCGGAGTCGTCGATCTGCCCCGCTCGGCGTGGATGAGGCCGGCCGCCGTCGTCGAGGTCATCATCGGAGCGCGCGCGATCGGCCGGCTCGTGGGCGCGAGGCGCGATGCGGCGTCCGCGAGGGATGCCCGAGGCTCGCTCGGGGAGGTGGCAGCATGACGCGCACCGCTCCCTACCGCCCCCTCGACACCGAGCTGACGACCGAGCGTCTCGCGCTCACCCCTTTCCACTCGGACGACGCAGTCGCCTACGCCGCCATCTGCGCGGCGCGCGGAGGGGAGCCGGCGGATCCTGCCACGATCCTCGAACGGATCCCCGCTCTCGAGCACGGCCTCGCTCAGCACGGCCTCGGCCTGCGGATGCTGCGGCTCGCGGGCGAGCGCTGGCCGGTCGGCTACATCGCGCTCATCCCCGGTCGCGCCACCGTCGACGAGCCAGAGCTCGTCTCGGAGCTCCTGCCGGCCGTCCGCGGCCACGGGCTCGCGACCGAGGCGGCTTACGAGCTCATCGCCGCCGCCTGGCGCACGGGACGCGAGCGGCTCTGGACCACGATCGCGGCGAGCAACCTCGCGTCTCTGCGTGTCGCCGCGAAGGTCGGGTTCATCGCGCAGCACGTCACGAACGACGAGCGGGGCGAGGTCGTCTGGAGCGACCCGTACAGTAGCGGCGTGACCCCGGCCCCGCCGCACGACTCCGACGCTCTGACCGCCGCCCTCGAGATCGTCGAGTGCCCGCTCTGCCGCGAGGCGCTCGAGCGCGTCGACGGGGGAGTCCGATGCGAGGCGGGCCATCACTTCGACGTCGCCCGCCAGGGCTATGCGAGCCTGCGGGGCGGGGCCTCGACCGCGACGGGCGACACGGTGGCGATGGTCGAGGCCCGAGAGCGCGTGCAGGCCTCTGGCGCCCACGACGCCATCGCGGCGGCGATCGCCGAGGCCGTACCGGTGGATGCGCGCTGGCTCGTCGACCTCGGCGGCGGAACCGGCTGGCACGCGGCGCGCGTCCTCGACGCGCGGCCATCGCTGCGCGGCATCGTGCTCGACGCCTCCGTTCCCGCCCTGCGCCGCGCGGCCCGCGCGCACGAGCGGCTCGCGGCCGTGGCGAGCGACGTCTGGCGGGGGGTTCCCGTGCAGGATGCGAGCGTCGACGTCGTGCTCCGGGTGTTCGCGCCGGGCGGCGGAGAGCGCGGCGCAGCCGAGCTCGAGCGGATCCTCGCCCCCCGCGCGCGAGTCGTGATCGCGGTGCCCGAGGCTGACCATCATCGCGAGCTCGTCGAGAGCCTGCGTCTGCTGCGTGTGCCGGCCGGCAAGGCGGAGGAGGCGGAGGCGAGCATCCCGGGCGCCCGGTTGGTCTCGTCGACGCGGGTTCGAGCGGTGCACGAGCTCGGTCGCGACCAGGTGCTCGACCTCGTGATGATGGGGCCGAACGCCTTCCATCAGCAGCGCGAGGCCCTCAGCGACCTGCTCGTCGCGCGCGATGAGCCGATCGCCGTCACGATCGCCGTGTCGGTCGTCGTGCTCGAGATCGCGTGAGACCCGGAGCGCCCGCCCGATTTGCCGCCGAACGGTGCGCAATCCCCGAAGAGGGCCCGCACCGCGCGTAGGGTGTCGGCGTGTGGCGTGCCGACCGATACGACGATCCCGATGTCGCTGACGACGACGCTCCCGCGACCTCGGCAGCCGGGGGCACGAGCGCGAGCGCGCTCACGATCGGCGACCCGACGGTGAGCGTCGGCAACATCGCGACCCCGGTGTGGGAGCGCTGGCGGGATGAGCTGGCGGCTCTCGGCGGCCGGTCGCCTCTGCTGCACTTCGACGACTCCGACCGCACGCGCATCGAGCTCGGCACGAGCCACCCGGGGGGCCTCGCCCGATTCATCGCCGGGAGTCCCACCCTGCTGAGCAACCTCGTGCGCGACGACATCGCCCTGCGCCGCGCACGGTTCGCCGCCGAGCGCATCGCCGACAAGGGCCTCGAGCTCGCGAGCGTGCGCGGCATCGACGCCGTCGCCCTCGGCATCGGCATGGTCGCCTGGCACCACGACGGCGCCGACTACCGCGCGCCGCTCCTGCTGCGTCCGCTGCGCCTGCGTCGCCGGGGCCGGGATGTCGAGCTCACGCTCCGTGGGGCCGTGGCCGTGAACCCCGCCCTGGTCCGCGCTCTCTCGCAGCAGTTCTCGCTGCACCTCGACACCCACGCCTTCGTCGCCCTCACCGACGACGAGGGCACCTTCAAGCCCAACCCGCCCCTCGATCGGCTGCGCGGGCTGACCGCCCACCTCGACGGCTTCACGATCTCGCCACGCCTCGTCGTGAGCACCTTCGCCGAGATCGGCGCACCGATGGCGGCCGACGCGCACGACCTCGCGCATCCCGTGCTCGACGCCCTCGCCGGCAATCAGAGCGCGCGATGGGCGGTGCGCGAGAGCTCGACTCCGGTCGAGCTCGTGCACGCCGACAAGCGGCCGCCCGAGACCGACCTGCTGCTGCTGGACGCCGACGCCGAGCAGGAGCAGGTCATCGCGAGCATCGCCGCGGGCAACTCGATCGTCGTGAAGACGCTGCCGGGCACGGGCGGCACTCAGACCGTCGTCAACGCGGTCGGAGCCCTGGTCGCACAGAACAAGCGCGTGCTCGTCGTGAGCCCGCGCCGCGCGAGCGTGCGATCGGTCGCGAGTCGCTTCGCGGAGATCGGTCTTCCCGGCATCGCGGTCACCTCACGGTCGCTGCGTCGCGATGTCATCCGTGCGATCTCACGCAACGAGAAGGCCTCGCGGCCGCAGGTGGCCGATGTCAACGAGGCCCTCGCCCGGCTGCGCGGCGTGCTCGTCGACTACCGGGAGGCGCTCGCGCGCCCCGACGCCGCGCTCGGCATCAGCGTGTACGACTGCGTCACCGAGCTCAGCCGCCTCGCTCTGCTGCCGACGCCGCCGACGACGCGCGCGCGACTGAGCCGCCAGGCCGTCGAGCTGCTCGCGAAGGACCGCGCTCACGCGAGCTCGGTCATGGTGCAGGCCGCGCAGCTCGGGCAGTTCAAGTACGGTCCCGACGACTCGCCCTGGTACGGTGCCCGGTTCTCGACGGGCCAGGAGGCCGAGCGCGCCCACGACCGCGCGAAGCGACTCCATCACGAGCTGCTTCCCCGTCTGCTCGAGCGGGCCAACGCCCTCATCGGCTCGACGCACATGCGCCCGTTCGAGTCGGTCGCCGAGCTCGGCATCTACCTGCGGCTGCTCATCGACATCCGCGACACCCTCGACAAGTTCCAGCCCTCCGTGTTCGACCGCTCGCTCAGCGAGCTCATCGCGGCGACCGCCCCGCGCCGCGAGGGCTCGTCGATGCCCGCCTCGACCCGCCGGCGCCTGAAGTCGCTCGCGAAGGAGTACCTGCGTCCGGGCGTCCACATCGGCGATCTGCACGAGGCGCTCACCCGCATCCAGCAGCAGCGCGTGCTCTGGCAGCGCTTCGTCCCCGTCGGCATCACCCCTCAGGTGCCCGTCGGCATCGCGGACGTGCATCACGCCTTCCAGCAGGTGGAGCAGGATCTCGACGCCCTGGATGCCCCGCTCGGGCACGAGTCGAAGCCCCAGCTGCTGCGCCAGCGCCGCATCGCCGATCTCGTCGAGCTCGTGGCGTCGCTCGCCGCAGAGAGCGATGTGCTCAACAACCTGCAGGAGCGCACCGAGCTGCTGCGCGAGATGGAGCGCTGGGAGGTCGGCCCGCTGCTGAGCGACCTGTCGGCGCGCCACGTGCCGCACGACCAGGTCGCGGCCGAGCTCGAGCTCGCGTGGTGGCGCTCGGCGCTCGACGCCCTGCTGCAGAGCGACCGGGCTCTGCTCGGCGCCGACACCGCCGTCCTCGACCGGCTCGAGGCCGACTTCCGCCTCGTCGATGAGGCGCACGCCGCGGGCACCGCGTCGCTGCTCGCGTGGCAGCTCGCCGAGAACTGGTCGATCGGGATCACCGACTGGCCGGACGAGGCGGCCGCGCTGAAGGCGCTGCTCAAGGCGGGGATGCTCACCTCGGGCGATCTGCAGAAGTGCGCCCCGCACCTCAGTCGGCCGATCGCTCCCGTGTGGCTCGCCTCGCCGTACGACATCCACGGCATCAGCGATGACATCCCGTTCGACGCGGTCTTCCTGCTCGACGCCGGGGCCGTGACGATCCCCGAGGTCGCCGGGGCGATCCGCCGGGCCAGGCAGGTCGTCGCGATCGGCGACCCGGTGACCCAGACCCCCTCGCCTTTCACCGTCGCGCTCGACGCCGACGCGCCCGATGGCGATTCCGACGTGGATGCCCGGCACGCCGCCTCGGCCCTCTTCCAGCTGGCCGAGCTGCTGCCGTCGATGTCACTCACCCGCTCGTACCGCGCCGGCGGCGAGGACCTCGCCGAGCTCGTCAACCGCCGCTTCTACGCCGGCCGCATCGACTCGCTGCCCTGGGCCGGGTCCTTCCTCGGGCACCCGTCGATCGCGGTTGACTACCTCGCCGACGGCGTCGGGATGCCCGACGACGAATCGGGAGCGATCGAGAGCGTCGATGTCGAGGTCGAGCGCGTCGTCGATCTCGTGCTCGAGCACGCGACGGCGCGGCCGCACGAGTCGCTCATGGTCATCACGGCGAGCGCGAAGCACGCTTCGCGCGTGCATGCCGCCGTGCTCGAGGCGATCGGCACGCGCCCGGACCTGCACGACTTCGTGCTCGGAGACCGCCCCGAGCCGTTCGCGGTGCTCACGATCGAGCAGGCCGTCGCTCAGAGCCGAGACCGAGTGATCTTCTCGATCGGCTTCGGCCGCACGCCGCACGGCCGGGTGCTGAGCGAGTTCGGCGCGCTCGGCCGCCCTGGCGGAGACCGTCTGCTCGCCGTCGCGATGACCCGCGCCCGCCGGTTCGTCCGGATCGTCAGCAGCGTCCGCGCCGAGGACCTGGACGACGATCGCCTCTCGCACGGCGCGCGCGCCCTCGCCGACCTCCTCGCCGACATCGAGGCGCGACGCTCGCGCATCGAGCTGCCCGACGACAGCGACCCGATGCTCATCGATCTGGCGCGTCGCCTCGAGGCACGCGGACTGCGTGTTTCCCTCGGACACCGCGGGAAGTTCCGGCTCGTCGCGAGCCGCGGCGGCTACTGCATAGCGGTCGACACCGACGCATCGCTCATGGAGATGAGCCTGCGCGAGTCGCTGCGCCTGCGACCCGACCTGCTGCGTCGCCTCGGCTGGCACTACGCCCGCGTGCACGTCTTCGAGCTGTTCAGCCAGCCCGACGCCGTGGCCGACCGCATCGCCGCGATGGCGGGTGCGAGTGCCGGCTCGACCGGGCGCCCCTCGGCGGCGACCGAGGCCGCAGCCGCCCGGCACCGTGCCGCGCTCAGCGAGACGCAGCCGATCGACGCGCTGCCCCCGATGCCTCGATAGGCCGCGGTGGTCGACGACATGGCCGAGCGCCTCCCCGCCGAGGATCAGGCCCCTGCAGACCGGGCATGCGCACCCGGCAAGCCCGCACCCGGCAAGCCCGCACCCGGCGAGACCGCGACCGTCGCGTCCATTCCGGCCGAGCCGCGGCGACCGCCCCAGCGCAGGCGCGCGACGACGCCGCCCCCGCCCGGAAGCGACCCGAGCCCGATCGGCGAGCCGGAGCGCCACCGTGTCGACGAGAACGATGCGCGACTGACGGCCGAGAAGCCTCCGCACTACTGATCGGCGAGCGGGGCCTGATCCGGTCACGCCTCGAACGCGGATTCTCGCCGGGCTCTGGCCGGGCGTCGGGCTGCCGCTGGGGGCGGCGGCCAGGGCCGCGGCTCTCCGCGCCCCGCGTCGCCCTAGGCCTGGGGCCCGGCCGCGTCGCGCCGCGCGAGCAGATCGCGGATATCGCTGAGCAGTTCACGCTCGGACGGCGGCTCGTCGGCCGCGGTGACCGGCTGACCCGCCTGCCGGGCTGCCTCGGCTCGCTTGGCGAGGGCGTTCATGGGCATGACGAGGGCGAAGTACACAACGGCCGCGACGATGAGGAAGTTCAGGAGCGCGGCGAGCACAGCGCCGACCATGAGCCTCGCAGGCTCGTCGCCCATGACGGTCGGGATCTCGACGACGAGGGCCGTGCTGAGGCTCTTGGCGCTGAAGAGCGCCCCGATCGCCGGGTTGATGACCGCGGTGACGATCGCGTTGACGAGGGCGGTGAACGCCGTGCCGACGACGACGGCGACGGCGAGCTCGATGACGTTGCCGCGCAGGATGAAGGCCTTGAAGCCGCTGAACATGGAACCCCCGAGGGTGTGGTGGCTGACGATGCCTCGACCCTAACCGGCGGCGTGACGGGACCGCGAACCGGTCAGCTCGCGGCGGCGGGAGCGCTCGCGGCAGCCGGGGCCGCCGACGACGTCGAGGTGCTCGACACTCCCGACGAGTCGCCGGGCGAGTCGGTCGACGAGCCGCCCGTCGACGCGCCCGCACGGCTGTCCGTGCGGTAGAAGCCCGACCCGTTGAAGGTCACGCCGACCGCGGAGAAGAGCTTGCGGAGCCGGCCCGAGCACTCGGGGCACTCGGTGAGCGAATCGTCGGCGAACGCCTGCTGGATGTCGAACGCGGTCGAGCATTCCGTGCAGCGGTACGAGTACGTGGGCATGGCGATCCTCCTGGACAAGGATACGGTCGCGCGGGTGCCCGCTCGACCGCGCTGTTACCTTCGCCCGGCCGGATCCTCAGAACCGCGTCGTGCCGCTCGGCGTGACGATCCCGTCGACGCGCTCGTCGTGCGGCTCGCTCGGCAGCTCGTCGACGAGCTCGTCGTCGAAGACGACGGCGAACACGGGGGGCCTGCGTTCCATCGAGCCGAGGGTCTTGTCGAAGTATCCGCGGCCCCAGCCCATCCGCATGCCCGAGCGGTCGACGGCGGCGGCCGGCACGAGGATGAGCCCGGCGTCGTTGATCGCGAGGGGGCTCAGCAGCTCGGCGTCCGGCACGGGCAAGCCCGCCGCATCGACGAGCTCGGCGAGGGCATCCGCCCCCGATGCCGGCAACGGCGCCCAGTCGAGCAGGCCGTCATCGCGCGACACCGGCAGGAGCACCTCGATGCCCTGCTCGCGCGCCCAGTCGAGGAACCCGCGCGTCGGCGGCTCATCGGGGGTGGACAGGTAGCAGCTGAGGCGGCGAGGACCGAGTTCGGAGACGAGCGCGATCAGCTGCCGTGTGAGCTCCTCCTCCGCGACCTCGCGCTCGTGCCGGGGGCGGATCCGGCGGCGCTCGCGGAGCTCGGCTCGGAGGGCGCGCTTGGCGTGGGCGGCCTGCTCGGCGTCGCTCGGCATGAGCCAATCCTAGAGTTCACCGGATGCCCGCCGAAGGCGTTTCGCTAGGGTTGCGGGCATGACTCCCGCACTCACGAAGGCCGTCATTCCCGCCGCCGGGCTCGGAACGCGCTTCCTCCCGGCGACGAAAGCCATGCCCAAGGAGATGCTCCCCGTCGTCGACAAGCCGGCCATCCAGTACGTGGTGGAGGAGGCGGTCGGCGCAGGACTGCGCGACGTCCTCATGATCACGGGGCGCAACAAGGCGGCCCTGGAGAACCACTTCGACCGCATGTACGAGCTCGAGCAGACGCTCGAGGCGAAGGGCGACCGCGAGAGGCTGCGGAAGGTCGAGTACTCGACCGACCTCGCCGACGTGCACTACGTCCGCCAGGGCGATCCGCTCGGGCTCGGCCACGCCGTCCTCCGCGCGAAGATGCACGTCGGTCACGAGCCGTTCGCCGTCCTCCTCGGTGATGACATCATCGACCCCCGCGACCCCCTACTGTCGCGCATGACCGAGGTGCACCATATGCGCGACGCCACCGTCGTCGCCCTCCTCGAGGTGCCCGCCTCGCAGACCCACATGTACGGCATCGCCACCGTCGAGGGGACCGAGGACGACGACGTCGTCCGCATCACCGGTCTCGTCGAGAAGCCCTCTCAGGGCGAGGCCCCCTCGAACTACGCGATCATCGGTCGGTACGTGCTCAAGCCTGAGATATTCGCGGTCCTCGAGCACACGCAGCCGGGCAAGGGCGGCGAGATCCAGCTGACGGATGCCCTGCTCGAGCTCGCGAACGACGACGCCTCCGGCGGCGTCTACGGCGTCGTGTTCCGCGGCCGCCGGTACGACACGGGCGACCGGCTCGACTACATCAAGGCGATCGTCCAGCTCGCAGTCGAGCGGGAGGACCTCGGCGTCGACCTGCGGCCCTGGCTGCGCGACTTCGCCGCGACCCTCGACTGACCGGCAGTGGCGACGAGCATCCCGACCCTCCGCGACGGGGCCACGACTCTCCGGCCCATCCGCGTCCGCGACGCCAAGGCGCTCGAGCGCGAGCTGCTCGCGAACCGCGCGTGGCTGCGCCCGTGGGAGGCGACGAGCCCCGTCGCTCCCGTGTCGTGGGACACGCGGGGGAGCATCCGGGGCCTCCTCGCCGCCGCCCGCACCGGATCAGGGCTGCCGTTCGTCATCGAGAGCGGCGGGGAGCTCGCCGGTCAGCTCAACGTCTCCGGCATGACCTACGGCTCGCTCGCCTCCGCGACGATCGGCTACTGGGTGGGGGAGCGCTTCGCCGGTCGCGGAATCACCCCCACCGCCGTCGCCCTCGCGACCGACCACGTCTTCTTCACCCTCGGGCTGCACCGGATGGAGATCTGCATCCGCCCTGAGAACGGCCCGAGCCTCCGAGTCGTGGAGAAGCTCGGCTTCCGCTACGAGGGTCTTCGTCGCCGATACATCCACATCAACGGCGACTGGCGCGATCACTTCTGCTTCGCGCTCACGGTCGAAGAGGTGCCGCAGGGGGTTCTGCAGCGCTGGCGGGCCGGACGCGCCCCCGCGACGGCAGCGAGCATCCCCGAGGTCGACCTCATCGCGGCACGCCGGGGGATCGCCCTGCCGTAGCGTCCGCTCGGGCATACCGTTGCGGCCATGGAGTTCACAGGCGGCGGAACGGCGATCCTCATCGCGCTTGCCGCGGGGCTCTGGCTCGTCTACCTCGTGCCGATGTGGCGCCGCCGAACCGAGTACCTGTCGACCGAGCGGAACGCCCTGCGACTGCAGCAGACCCTGCGCATCATGGCGCAGACAGCCGAGCTGCCCGAGGCGGTGCGGGCCGAGATGACGGCGCGCGAGGTCGCCAACCAGGAGCGCACTCTCGCGGCGCGTCACCGCGAGGAGCAGGCGATCGCCCGGGCTCGCGAGGCCGCCGCGCAGCGAGCGGTTCGCGAACGGCTGCAGCAGACCGCTCCCGGTCTCGCCGCGGAGGTCGATGCCGCCCAGCGCGGACAGGCGCGCGTGCGCCGCTCCCGGCTGGTCACGTCGCTGCTCACGCTCGCTGCCGTCATCGGTGCCGTCGCGTCGGCCGCGACAGGGGCGTGGGCCTGGACGACCCTCTCCGCGTTCATCGTCGTGAGCGGGATCACTCTGCTCGTTGGGCTCGCTCGCGCCACGCGCCGCCGCTCGACCGGAGTCTCCGCGCCCCGCCGCGCCCCGCGATTCGTGGATTTCGCCGTTGCCGCCGAGTCGTCCTCCCGCGCCGCCGAGCCGCGCGACTGGACGCCCGTGCCGCTGCCGAAGCCGCGCTACCTCGCGGTGCCCACCGCGAGCTCCGGCCGCCCCGGCCTCGGCTCGATCGACCACACCGCGGTGCTCGCCGCCGCCGCGGCCGAGGCGGAGAGAGCGCAGCGCGCAGCGACGGCGCCGAGCGCGCCCGCGGTCGCGAGCGCCGCATCCCCCGCCGCCTCGCACCTCGCCGAGGCGGCCCCCGTTCCTGCCGCTCCGGTCGCCGTCCCTGCTGCTGACGCGACCGGGCGCAGCACCTCCGAGCCCGTGAGCCGGTTCGCGCGCATGGGTCTCCTCGACGGGCTGCCGACCGCGGCGCCCGACCTCGACGAGGTGCTCGCCCGGCGTCGCGCGGCCGGCTGAGCACGTGCGGACGCCCTCGTCCGCAGTGATAGTGTTGTCGTCGTTCACGGGCCTGTGGCGCAGTTGGTAGCGCGCTTCGTTCGCAATGAAGAGGTCAGGGGTTCGAATCCCCTCAGGTCCACCGGAACGCAGAACCCCGGCTCGGCTGCGCCGGGGTTCTCGCTCGTTCGGAGCTCGCTCGAGCGCGCTAGCGTCGAACAATGGATGCTCCTGTCGTCACCGCCATCATCGCTCTGCTTCTCGGCGCCGTCTTCAATATCGTCGTGTGGCCGCGGTTCTACCCGCGCATCGCCGCCGACCCCCGCTCGCGCGATGCCGACGGTCGGCCGACCGCCTTCTTCCACGTGCACGTCGTGCTCATCGCGATCGCTCTCGCCATCGCCGTGCTCTCGGCGATCGCCGCGGTGCTCCTCATCGTCGGCTGACGCGGGCGCTCAGAGCCGCTCGTACGTGATCTGCACCATGCCGTTCTCGAACCGCCGCTCGCGTACGAGCCGCAGGGCGAGACGCGCATCGTCGGGGAGGGCGCGGATGCCGCCGCCGACGATCACGGGGCAGATCAGGAGCTGGACGACGTCGACGAGGCCGAGCCGGAAGGCCGTCGCGGCGAGGGTCGGCCCCTCGATCGTCACGTCCCCGGCAGCCGAGTCGAGGGCGCGTGCGATCGACTCAGCGGTGAGCTCGCGCTCGAGCCGCGTCCTCGTTGTGACAACGCGCTCGAGGGTCCGAGAGTAGACGACCTTCTCCGCGCGCTGCCAGATCTCGGCGAAGCGCGCCATCTGTGGGGTGTCGGCCCACTCCGGCTCGGTCTCCCAGCCGGACATCGTCTCGTACATCCGCCGTCCGTAGAGGAACGTGCAGATGCCGTCCATGTCGTCATTGATCGCCCTGACGACCTCGTCGCTCGGGAGGGCCCAGTCGAAGCCGCCCCCTGCGTCGGAGTTGTAACCGTCGAGAGAGCAAGCGACCGAGTACACGAGGCGTGACATGGCCTCACGCTACCCAGCGCTCACGGCTCGTCGCGCGGCATCAGCTTGTGACTGCCGTCGCACCACGGCTTGATGGCGGACGCCCCGCACCGGCAGACGGCGACGGTCGCACGACGGCGTTCGACGGGAGCTCCGTCCGCGTCGACGAGATCGACGTCGCCGCGCACGAGCAGCGGCCCGTTCGGGCAGACGATGATCTCGCCGGGCCCGTCGCCTCGCCACCCCGCCTCAGGCATGGGCTCTCCGGAGGTGACGCACGCTGTGGGCGGCCAGCCGCAGCCGCCGCCCTCGGTACGGCATCCCGCCTGCTGCTCGATGCAGCACGGCGATCCAGGCGCAGATCATCCTCTCGAGCCCCCAGAGGGGAGCCCACGCTGCCGAGCTCGCGGGGAAGACCTCGCGCCCGTGCGCTCGCCGCAGTCCGATCTCCGCGAGCAGGACGGTCGCGGCGGCGACGAGGAGCCCGCGCCGGAGGGGACGCTCCGCGAGGAGGATGCTCGGCAGCACGGCCAGTTCGACGGCGAGCCGCCAGGGCTGCGCGCCGCTGTCGTAGGCCTGCCGCACTCTCTGCTCGATGAATCGTCGAACGGTCGGCGGTCGCCGTTGCACGAAGAGGTCGTCCGCGCGGACCTCGCGTCCGCCGCGCGCGATCACGGTGCGGATGAGCTCGAGGTTCTCGAAGAGCGCATCGCCGTCGTAGTGCGGAGCGCCGTCGGAGTCGGACGGGAGCGCCGCACGACGGAGCACGAGGGTGCCGGGGTAATCCGAGCGCATCGAGCGGTTGATGAGGCTGCGAGCGGTGTCCCATCTCGCGTGCCACGGAAGGGGATCGAAGACGTTCTGAGGGCGCACGATCGCGGCGCCGTCGAGCAGGCTGAGAGCCCGAGTGAGTCCGGCACGACCCCAACGGACGTCGTCGTCGGCGATGACGACCACGACAGCAGTCGTCACGGCGAGGCCCGCGAGCACGCCATCCGTCTTCCCGTTCCCCGTCCGGCCGGGCGCCCGGAGGTGGCGAGCGGCGATGCCGCTCCAGACCTCCCGGTGGTGGCGCCAGAGCGCCTCCGGCGAGCCGTCGACGACGGTGACGGGCATCGCCAGTGCGATCTCGCGGAGATAGGCGGTGAACTCCTCGAGCGGGCCGTCATCATTCCATCGGAGAGGGATCAGGTACTCGCAATCCCCGAGCTCGCGCCCGATCACACCCCGACCGTCGCATCCCGCAGGGCGCTCCGATCCTCTGCCCACGCGAGCCGCGCATGCTCCGCCGCGAGGCCGTCGACGAGGAGACAGGCGGCGGCGCCGAAGAGGATGTCCTCGACGAGTTCGGGCTGCTGCTCGGCCAGGCCGCCAGCGAGGTCCCGCGCCGCGACCTGCTCATGCACGGCATCCGCTTCCACGTGCTCGTCGAAGTAGGCCGCGACCTCGTCGCCGAAGCCGAGTCGGCGGACTCCTTTGGCGACCATTCGGCTGGGCAGCGACGAGGTCATCTCGAACGCGGCGAGGTGGCCGCACAGGGCCCCTATCCACCGACGGTGGAGCCCGAACATCGACATCGTGTTCATCGAGGCGAGCGTCGCCGCGGGGACGGCGTCGAGGTAGGCCCCGTAGGCGTCGTCGAGCCCGGCGGCGCGCATCGCCCGGGCGAACATCGTCGCGTGGACCCGTTCGGGTCGGCCGCCGCCGTACTCGTCGCTCTGAACCTCTACCAGGGCTGCCTTGGGTCGCCCGCGCAGTCGCGGGATCCCCCAGCTGTGCGGGTCCGCCTCTTTGAGCGTGTAGATGGAGCGCAGGATGAGGAACTCGCGAAGCTGGTCGGCTGTTGCGTCGGCGGCCACCGCCCGGGCGAGGCTCGGGCCGGGAGTCGGCGTGGTCAGTGCGAACAGCGTCTCCGCGACGGCGGACGCCTCGGCCTCCGGAGTGCCCGGAATGGTGACGCGGGCCGTGAGCTCGGACTCGTGGAGCCTCTCGAGCGTCCGTCGCGCCGCGATCAGACGGGAGTCCCACTCCCACCGCTCGCTCGCCGCGTCCATCCCCGTGTAGTGCTGCTCGTAGAGGAGGAAGAGGGCGAGCTGCAGATCCTCGTCGAGGAGGGCATCCGCCGCTGCGCGACCGTCGGTCGCTTCGCGAAGGCGCTCGAGCGGGCCGTCGGCGGCGTCGGGGTCGGCGAGAAGGACGTCGATCACGGCAGCGCTGACAGCGCCGCGGGATCCGGGGGCGCGCATGGTCTGCACGGCGCGCGTCACAGCGCGGGATTCGGGTAGGACCGCACTCGGCGGCGAGACCGCCTGCGTTCGATGCCTGCGACGACTCGTCGAGCGGCCCAGGCGACGATCGCTGCTCCGATAGCTCTCTTGATCATGCGAGCCATGTTTCCGTGATCGCCCGCTGCGCGAAACGGGGTTGCGCGAGTCACTCTTTGGCTCTCCTGCCGAGCGCCGGAGTGCTGTTCCCGCTCGTCCGTCTTTCCTCATGCGAAAGATTCGCTGTTCCTTCACTCTGTCCAGTCAGAATGAACATCGATTCCCACGCTCCTGATGGATACAGTGCACCAACACCACAGCACACGACCGAGGGAGCTGCATGGACATCGCCGTCCGCCGCGAACCGATCGAGGGGGAGCGCCGCGTCGCCGCGACACCCGCTTCGACGGCGCAGTATCTGAAGAACGGCCTCACCGTGACGATCGAGAGAAGCGCCGGTCTCGCCGCCGGCTACGCCGACGCCGACTACGAGGCAGCGGGCGCGACGCTCGTCGACGCGATCGACCTGAGCGGCGTCGACGTGCTCGCGCACGTGCGTCCGCTCGACGGCGCGACGATCGCCTCGCTGCCGAGCGGCGCAGTCACGGTGGGCTTCGGCTCCCCCGCCTCCGAGCTCGAGGGGGTCGCAGCGTTCGCCGCGCATGGCGTCACCGCCTTCTCGCTCGAGCTCATCCCGCGCATCTCGCGCGCGCAGTCGATGGACGCCCTCACCTCGCAGTCGCTCATCGCGGGCTACCGCTGCGTCCTTGAGGCGGGGATGCGCTTCCCGCGCTTCTTCCCGCTCTACATGACCGCGGCCGGCACGATCCCGCCCGCGCGCGTCCTCGTGCTCGGCGCCGGCGTCGCGGGCTTGCAGGCGATCGCGACGGCGAAGCGCCTCGGTGCGAAGGTCTCGGCGTACGACGTGCGCTCGGCATCCGCCGATGAAGTGCGCTCGATGGGCGGCACGTTCATCCACCTCGACCTCGACGCCGCGGCCGACGCCGCAGGCGGGTACGCCAAGGAGCTCGCCGCCGACCGCGCCGACCGCCAGCGCGAACTGCTCGCGCCGCACGTCGCCGACGCCGACGTCATCATCACGACGGCGGCCATCCCCGGCCGCCCGGCGCCGCGCCTCATCACCGCATCGATGCTGCAGGGCATGAAGTCCGGGTCCGTCATCGTCGACCTCGCCGCCGAGACGGGCGGCAACGTCGAGGGCGCGGTCGCGGGCGAGGATGCCCGGGTCGAGGTCTCCGGCGGATTCGTCACGATCGTGGGGATGAAGGACGCCCCCTCGACCATGGCCTTCGACGCGAGCCGCCTGCTCGCTCAGAACATCGCCAACCTCATCGGGCTCATGACCGTCGAGGGCG
The DNA here is from genome assembly GCF_014137945.1 of Microcella alkalica. GTDB lineage: Bacteria > Actinomycetota > Actinomycetes > Actinomycetales > Microbacteriaceae > Microcella > Microcella alkalica. The sequence continues at coordinate 231,661 of NZ_JACGWX010000003.1, read as the reverse complement.
TCATCGCGCCCGACTTCGACGACGAGGTCATCGCCGGCGCCTGCCTCGCCCACGCGGGCGAGGTGCGCCACGAGCCCACGGCCGCCGCGATCGCGGCCGCCGCCACCTCCTCGACCGGAACGACGGGAGCGCACTGATGGACCCCATCACCCTGCTGACCTTCTTCGTGCTCTCGGTCTTCGTCGGCTTCGAAGTCGTCTCGAAGGTCTCCAGCACCCTGCACACGCCCCTCATGTCGGGCGCCAACGCCATCCACGGCATCATCCTGGTCGGCGCGATCATCGTCGCCGGTCAGGCCGAGAACGTCGGTCTGCTGATCGTCGCGCTCATCGCCGTCCTTCTCGCGACGATCAACCTCGTGGGCGGGTTCGTCGTCACCGACCGCATGCTCGAGATGTTCGGCGGGCGCAAGCCGGTCGCGAAGGCGACGACCGAGGAGGGCGCGCGATGAGCATCCTGTCGGTCGAATGGACGGCGCTGCTCTACCTGGTCGCCGCGGTCTGCTTCATCCTCGCCCTCAAGGGCCTCAGCTCGCCGAAGTCGGCGCGACGCGGCAACCTCATCGGCGCGGCCGGCGCGGTCATCGCCCTCGTGACGGTGTTCCTGTCGACCGAGCTCGACAACGTCGCGCTCATCATCGCGACGATCCTCGTCGGCTCGGCGATCGCGGCCCCGGTCTCGCGGAAGGTCGCGATGACGCAGATGCCGCAGCTCGTCGCGCTGTTCAACGGCGTCGGCGGCGGCGCCGCGGCGCTCGTCGCTCTGCTCGAGCTCACGCACGTGGAGGGCATCGGCGCGGTCGCCGCGGTCGCCTTCACGGTGCTCGTCGGCGCGGTTTCGTTCTCCGGCTCGGTCATCACCTTCGCGAAGCTGCAGGAGCTCATGCCGACCCGACCGATCGTCTTCCCCGGCGGCCCGGTCGTCATGGCGGTCGTCGCGATCGCGTCGGTCGCCGCGGCGGGCTGGCTCGTCGTGACCAGCGACCCGACAGCCGCGTACGTGCTGCTCGCGCTCGGACTCGTGCTCGGCGTGCTGTTCGTGCTGCCGGTCGGCGGCGCGGACGTGCCGATCGTGATCTCGCTGCTCAACGCTTTCACGGGCCTCACGGTCGCCGCTTCCGGCCTCGTGCTCGGCAACACGCTCCTGCTCGTCGCGGGCACGCTCGTCGGAGCCTCTGGCACGATCCTGACCCGCGCGATGGCGTCGGCGATGGGGCGCAGCGTCGCGGGCATCCTGTTCGGGGCGTTCAAGGGCGGATCGACCGCGGGCTCGACGATCGCCTCCGACCGCCCGGTGCGCTCGTCGAGCGCGGAGGACGTCGCTATCCTGCTCGGCTATGCCCAGCGCGTCATCGTCGTCCCCGGTTACGGCCTCGCCGTCGCTCAGGCGCAGCACACGATGGCCGAGCTCGCCACGACGCTCGAGGCCAAGGGCATCGAGGTCGTCTTCGGCATCCACCCCGTCGCCGGCCGCATGCCCGGGCACATGAACGTGCTCCTCGCCGAGGCCAACGTCCCGTACGAGGTGCTGCAGGAGATGGACGAGGTCAACCCGCAGTTCAAGACCGCCGATGTCGCTCTCGTGGTCGGCGCGAACGACGTCGTGAACCCCGCGGCGAAGTCGAGCCCCGGATCGCCGATCTACGGTATGCCCATCCTCGATGTCGCGTCCGCGCGTCAGGTCGTCTTCCTCAAGCGCTCCATGCGCCCCGGATTCGCCGGCATCGAGAACGAGCTCCTGTTCGAGCCGCAGACGACGCTCCTGTTCGGCGACGCGAAGGAGTCGCTCACGAAGGTGCTCGGCGCGGTCAAGGCGCTCTAGCGTCGATCATCGCGCGGTGCGGGGCCCGAGCAGGCCTCGCACCGCGCGACGGTCGTCAGCGGCGATCGGCGGCGCGGCGTCGCCGACGGACGAAGCCCAGCGCCAGCAGCAGCGCGCCGATACCCGCCAGGACCGCAGCGCCGATCGTGAGGCCGGCGTTCCAGGCGATGAACTCGCCCGGATCGTTCGAGCCCGGAGTCTCGCGGCCGAACATCACCGCGGCGACCGTGATCCCGATGATGAGGAGGACCGCCCCGGGAGCGATGAGCCCCCAGCCGGACGACGGCGTGGGGTCGGGTGCGGATTCAGGACGAGCGTCGATGTCGTTCATGCACTCCATGAGAGCGGATCGGGAGGGCCCCACGGCAGGGGGTTGACCGGTCGCAGCCGGCCGTCCGCTACTCGACGGAGTCGTGCTCCCTGGGCGCGAGAAGCCCCGCCCGCTCCGCCTCGGCGACCGCTTCCCGCCTCGACTCGACGCCGAGGGCGTCGAAGATTCGCATGATGTCATGCCCGATCGTGGACGTGCCGAAGTTCATCGCGCGCGCGATCTGGGCGTTCGTGCGCCCCTGCTGCATGTGCGCGAGGATCTCGCGCTGGCGCGGGTTCAGCGGGGCCGAGCGGCGCGGGCGGTCTCGCGCGGGCGGCGTGGGCTCGTCGCTCGCGATCGACGCAGACACGAGGTCGGCGACGGCCGACCAGAAGACGGCGTGCCGGGCGTGATCGGGGGCGATGTCGGTCGCGATGGCCACTCCACCGATGGTGGCGCTGCGGAAGAGGAGCGGCAGGCAGATGACGTGGGCCCCGCGGAGCTCGAGACCCTCCAAGCCCTGGTATCGAGCCGTCAGCTCGGGAACCGTGCCCTCGACGACGACGCCGCGACGCACGGAGTCCGCCAGTGGAATGGGACTCCGGAGCGGATACCGAGGCCCGTCTCGGAGCACGCCCGCAGGGAACCCGAACATCGTGCGCACGTCCAGGAAGCTCTGACTGTCGATCACGCCCACCGCAGCGCTGCGTGCCTCGAACGGGCGCAGCACCTGCAGCACGAGCGAGCTCGCGAACGACGTGCGCTCGGGCCGATTCGCGCAGATGCGGGCGAGCTCGGCGAGGCAGGTCAGGAGTTCGCTCTCCCTCATCGGGCCGCGGGGAGGGGGGCGGGGGCGGGGGCGGGGCCGGCGCAGGCGGCTCTCGTCATCGATTGACTCTCAAGGGTGTTCGGGGCGGCGCGGGCCGCCGATGCATCTCCGCAATCCGAGCACATGACGTGGTCTGCGGAAAGGGATTGACGAATTTCTCCTCGTAGTGCATGCAGCGAACATGCTCGCGCCCCAGCGGCACGGCCTACCCTGGAAGGGTGCTCGCCACCCCGCTGACCTCCGCCGAGATCGAGGGCATCCGCGCCCGTTTCCCGATCCTGCGCCGTGAGGTGCACGGGCATCCCCTCGTCTACCTCGACTCGGCGGCCACCGCGCAGAAGCCGGACTCGGTGATCGATGCCGAGAGCGACTTCGTGCGCACCTCGAACGCAGCCGTCAACCGCGGAGCCCACTTCCTCGCCGGCGAGGCCACCGAGGCGTACGAGGATGCCCGTGACACGATCGCGCGCTTCCTCGGCGTCGACGACAACGAGGTCGTGTTCACGAGCCACGCTACCGAGGCGCTCAACCTCGTCGCGTACGCGCTCGGCACCGCGAGCAGCGGCAGGGGAGCCGGGTCGCACACCGACGCCGCGCGCTTCGCGCTGCATGAGGGCGACGAGATCGTCGTCACCGAGCTCGAGCACCACGCCAACCTCATCCCGTGGCAGGAGCTCGCGGCCCGCACGGGCGCGACGCTGCGGTACATCCCGGTGCTGGACCACGGCGGGCTCGACCTCGACGCGGCCGCGGAGATCATCGGCGAGCGCACGCGCGTGCTGGCCGTGACGCACGTCTCGAACGTGACGGGCGCCGTGACGCCCCTCGATCGGCTCGTTCCGCTCGCTCGCGCGGTGGGCGCGCTCGTCGTTCTCGACGCGTGCCAGTCGGCCCCGCATCTGCCGCTGAGGCCGCGAGAGCTCGACGTCGACGTCGCCGTGTTCAGCGGCCACAAGCTCTACGGCCCGACGGGCATCGGCGTGCTCTACGGCCGCGCGGAGCTCCTCGACGCGCTTCCGCCGTTCCTCTACGGCGGCTCGATGATCACGACCGTCACCATGGACCGCGCCGAGTACCTGCCGTCGCCGCAGCGCTTCGAGCCCGGCACTCCCCGTCTCTCGCAGGCGGTCGGGCTCGCCGCGGCGGTCCGCTTCGTCGAGGAGTTCGGCATGGCGCGCATCGCCGCGACCGAGCACGCACTCGCCGCGCGCCTCCTCGACGGCCTCGTGCGCGTACCGGGCGTCCGCATGCTCGGCGTCGACAACCCGGCGCCGCGCGTGGCCCTCGCCTCGATCGTCATCGACGGCGTGCACGCGCACGACGCCGGTCAGGTGCTCGACGACCGCGGCATCGCGGCGCGCGTCGGCCACCACTGCGCGCAGCCGCTGCACCGCCGCTTCGGCGTGAGCGCGAGTCTCCGGCTGAGCGCGGGAATCCACACGACGCCGGACGAGCTCGATCTCGCGATCGACGCGGTCGCGGGCATCCGCCCGTTCTTCGGTCTCGGCGAGGGGGCGGGAGCATGAGCGACCTCGAGCAGCTGTACCAGCAGATCATCATGGATCACGCGAAGCACCCTCACGGCACGGGCCTGGTGGCACGCGACGAGACGAGCCACCAGCGCAATCCTGTCTGCGGCGACGAGGTCACGCTCACGCTGCGGTGGGATGCCGCGGGCGACCGCATCGCGGATGTCGCGTGGGAGGGCAGCGGCTGCTCGATCTCTCAGGCGAGCGCTTCGCTGCTGGCGACGCTCGCGGAGGAGAGGGCCGCCGAGGGCGAGCCCTGGACGCCGGAGGAGCTGACCGCGCTCATCGAGGATTTCCGCGAGGCGCTGCGCTCGCGCGGGGCGATCCCGCTCGACGAGGAGCGCTTCGGCGACGCCGCGGCCCTCAGCGGCGTCTCGAAGTACGTCGCGCGCGTGAAATGCGCGATGCTCGCCTGGGTCGCGGCGGAGGACCTGCTACTCCGGCGCACGGGCGTGGCCCGGTAGTCGCGATTCAGCTATCGCCAGCGTCCTCTGTCACGGCCTCGAGCACCCAGATGGGGATGCGCCGCTCCGTCTTCCTCTGGTACTCGGCGTAGTCGGGCCAGACGGCGCACGCGCGCTCCCACCACAGCTCGCGCTCGGTGCCATCGGCGAGCTCGCGGGCGCGATAGTCGCGTCGGTCGTCCATGTCCCGCAACTCGCAGAGCGGATGCGCGACGAGGTTCCGGTGCCAGGAGGGGTGGTCGGGCGCGCCGCCCTTCGAGGCGACGACGAGGTAGTCGCCCTCGTGCTCGACGCGCATGAGCGCCGTCTTGCGCAGCTTCCCGCTCGCCGCGCCGAGCGTCGTCAGCACGATGATGGGCCGGCCGCGGAGGTCGTTGCCCTCCTGGCCGTTCGTGCGCTCGTAGAGCTCGGCCTGCTCGCGGGCCCACTCGGACGTGCTGGGTGCGTACTCTCCGGTCAGCGGCATGCTTCGAGGCTAGCCCCCCGACGCCCCTTGGCGGCGAGCGACGGGGAGCACGGCTCACGGCAGTGCAGATCCGCCATAATCGGGCTATGGCACCCCGGCCGTGGCGCGGCGCACCGCTCCTCGCGGTCACCAGCGACTCCGGGAGCGGGCCGGTGGTCGTGATGATCCATGGCATCGCGTCGTCCTCCGTCACCTTCCACCACCTCGTGCCGCTGCTCGAGCGGCACTTCCGCGTCATCACGCTCGACATCCTCGGTTTCGGCGCCTCGCCCGCGCCCGAGGGGGCGACATACACGCTCGACGAGCACGAGCGTGCGCTGCATGCGACGCTCCGCTCGCTCGGGCTCCGGCGCGAGGTCATCCTCGTCGGCCACTCGCTCGGTGGACTCATCGCCGCGCGCTACGCCGCGACGCACCGGAAGTCGCTCGCGCGCCTCGTGCTCGTCGGCTCGCCCATCTACCTGCCGCCCGCCCTGATCGGCGACCCGGTCGATCGCGCGAACATGGGCGCCTACTTCACCGTCTACGAGTTCCTGCGCTCCAACCCAGCGTTCACGCAGCGCACGGCCGCGGCGCTCGCCACGATCGCGCCGATCAAGAACGTGCTCGAGCTCACCGAGAAGAACTGGACTCCGTTCATGCTGTCGCTGCAGAACGCGATCGAGTCGCAGACGACTCTCGCCGACCTCGCTCGGGTTAGTGTGCCGATCGATCTCGTCTACGGCGCCCTCGACCCGTTCCTCGCGCCGAGCGGCATCGGGATCGTCGAGCAGCTGCGCCACGTGACGACCCACCGGGTCTCCAACGTCGCGCACATCATCCGCCCGCGCCTCGCGCAGGCGGTAGCGCGGGTGCTCGCGTCGTCCCTCGAGGAGGAGGCCCCGGTCAGCGACGCTCGATGAGCTGCGCGAGCTCGCCGATGAAGCCGGCGAAGTCGCTCCCGGCCCGCACGAGCTCGCCGACCTCGCGGCGCGAGGCGAAGACGTCGACGAACTGGTCGAACAGGGGCTGGAAGCGCGCCCTGCCCTCGGGGCTGAACGCGATGAGAGCCACGACCGAGACCCGGGCGTCCCCCCACGCGACGGGAGCGGGGCACAGCGCGAGGGCGATCGCGGTGCGCGCCGCGGAGAGCCCCATCGCATGGGGCATCGCGAGGGTGTCGCTGAACGCGGTCGACGACATGCGCTCGCGCTCGAGCGCGCCGTCGACGTAGCGGTCGTCGACGACGTCGGCCGCGACGAGCGCGGCGCCGAGGCCGCGGATGATCGACTCGGGGTCGTCGCCCGGCGGCTCGGGGAAGAACAGCTCGGCGTCGAAGTACTCGAGCAGCTCGTCGGTGATGCGCTGACGTCGACGCTGCCGGCGGACGCGCGAGATCGCGCCGCGGATGGAGTCGATGTCGTCGTCGGTCAGGAACGGCTGCACGACGACGACGCCCTCGCGCAGCGCGGGGGACGGGATCGTCGAGATCACGAGGTCGCTCGTGAGCTCGCGCGGGTCGATGTCGGTGCGCGTGACGACGAACTCGATGGAGAGATCGGCGCCCAGCTCGCGCTCGATGCGGCTGCGGAGGATCGCGTGCAGGTCGTAGTAGCTCGGGCAGATGATCGTCCCGGTCACGCGCTCCTCGCGGCGGGCGACGCGCTCGAGGTGCGAGCCGAGGTGCAGCGCGATGTACGAGATCTCGTCGTCGTCGACCGTGATGCCGCGCTCGCGCTGCACGATCGAGGCGATGAAGACCGCGATGTCGAAGATGAGCGGGTATGAGCTCTTGATCGAGCGCGCGAGCGGGTTGCGCGATCGGGCGTCCTCCCGGGCGCGGGTGACGAGGTTGCCGAGGTGCAGGGCGAGGCGGGCGATGAACGCGTCGTCGCGGAAGTCGACGAGGTACTCCTCGGCCACGAGGTCGACGATTCGGCGGACGGTGTCGAGGTCGGCCTCGTCGACGTGCGGCGCGCCCTCGGCCCCGGCCCCCGGCGCGATGACGCGCGTCGTGAGCAGACGGGCGAGGTACTCGACGTCGGCCTCCGTGACCGCGACCGCGAAGTGGTCGGGGATCAGTCGGTGCAGCGCGGCGCTGATGGGCGCGGCGTCGCTCCCGGCCGTCGCGGTCGGCGGCAGGTGCAGCTCGCGCCGCGCGCGCTCGACCGCGATCGCGACGTGCAGGATGACGGCGTCGATGCCGTACTCGTTGATGAAGAAGCCGTCGGCGTCGAGCGCCTGGATGAGTTCGGTCTTGAAGGCACCGAGCCCCGCGACGCCGAACTCGCTCTCGATCGCGTCGAGCTCGAGCACGCCCTGCGCGCTCTCGCTCTGCAGGAGGCGGCTGAGCAGCCGTCGACTGGCGGCCTCCGACCCGACGAGCGCGATCGAGCTGCCGCGTCGCGTGAGGGATGCCCCGCTCTCCTCCGCGAGCGCTTTCACCTTGCGCAGATCGGCCTCGAGGGTCGAGTCGCTCACGTAGAGGCTCTCGGCGAGCTCGTGCGCGTCGAGCCCCGACTCGGCATCGGTGAGTCGCCGCACGAGGTGGTGCACGCGCGCCTGCGGGATCTCCGCGGCGCTCCCGCGACCGCGCCCCGCGGCGCGGAACTCGGCGTACGCCTCGCGGTTCAGGCGATAGCCCGAGGTCGACGCGGTCACGATCACGAGGGGGTGCGCGGCGGTCTTCGCCGCGGCGACGTAGCTGCGCACCGATCGCGTGGTGACGCCGAGCCGCTCGGCGAGCTCGGTGGCGGTCACCCAGTCGTCGGCGTGCAGCAGGAGCTCGAGCATCCGCTCGTACTTGTCGGCCATGTCCGGCTCACTGTAGACCAGCGCGTCGCGCTCGTCCGCGGTCGCGGCGGGCCGGGATGCTCGGCGCGCCTTCCGCAGGGGTGGGAAGGAAGTCTGCTGGAGCCGGGGGCGCTCGCGGACGAGCATGGGGGTGTTCCGCACACGACCGCGAGGAGGCGCTCATGACCCGCACGGTCGCCGTCGTCTGCGGGTCGGGCGTCTCGAGCACGTTCCTCGCCCGCGGACTCCGCGGAGCCATCGCCGACCGGTCGCTCGACTGGGCGGTCGAGCCGCTCTCCGTCGACGACCTCGCTGACCGCGCCGATGCGCTCGACCTCGTGATCGTCGGGCACCACCTCGCGGCCGACGCCGATGCCGTCTCCGCCGCGCTCGGAGGGCGCGTGCCCGCCGTCGTGCTCGACGCCCCCGGCACCGGGCCGGACGCCGTGACCGCGGCCCTCGCGCATCTCACCTCGACCACCTCCGCCCCCTCCGAAGGAGAGCACCATGGCTGACCGCACTCTCGTCGTCGCATCCGCTCACGGGCTCCACGCCCGCCCCGCCGCGCTGTTCGTGAAGTCGGTGACCGAGTCGGGCTGCGCGGTGCAGCTGAAGAAGGGGGAGCGCAGCGTGAACGCCGCGAGCATCCTCGGCGTCGTCTCGCTCGGCATCGAGCACGGCGACGAGGTGACGCTGACCGTCACGGGCGACGACGACGAGCGCGTGCTCTCCGAGCTCGCCGCCTTCCTCGAGCAGGACCACGACGCGTGAGCGGCACCTCGACCCGCCCGGCCCTCATGCGCGGCATCGGCATCGGCCGCGGCACCGCGGTCGGCCCCGTGCTGCGCATGCCCGACCCCGTCCCCGACCCGAGCGACCGGCCGAGCACCCTCGCACCCGCCGAGGAGCAGGCGCGCGCGACCGAGGCGCTCGCGGCGACCGCCGCCCAGCTGCGCGAGCGGGGCGAAGCCGCGGGCGGCACGGCCGCCGAGGTTCTCGACGCCCTCGCGATGATGGCGGAGGATCCGGCGCTCGCCGCCGACGTGCAGCACCGCACGGAGGACGGCGCGACCGCCGAGCACGCGATCCACGCCGCGATGACGACCTTCCGCGAGCTCCTCGCGGGGATGGGCGGCTATCTCGGCGAGCGGGCCGGTGACCTCGATGACGTCGCGCGCCGCGCGATCGCCCGCCTGCAGGGGCTGCCCGCCCCGGGCATCCCCGAATCGGCGACGCCGTTCGTGCTGGTCGCGCGCGACCTCGCTCCCGCCGACACCGCGACCCTCGACCTGGAGCGCGTGCTCGCGCTCGTCACGACCGACGGCGGCCCCACCTCGCACACGGCGATCCTCGCCCGTGAGAAGGGCATCACCGCGATCGTCGGCGCGACCGACGCGGCCGACCTCATCGACGGCGACCTCGTGCTCGTCGACGCCGAGAACGGCACCGTCGAGCGCGATCCGGCCCAGGAGCGCATCGACCTCGCCCGGCAGCGCACCGCGACGCTCCAGGCCATCCGCGCCGCGAGCAGCGGGCCGGGCCGCCTCGCCGACGGCCGCGCCGTGCCGCTGCTGGCGAACATCGGCTCTCCCGAGTCGGCGCGCGAGGCCGTCGCTCGCGGCGCCGAGGGCGTCGGGCTCTTCCGCACCGAGGTCCTCTTCCTGGGGGCCGAGAAGGCGCCGAGCGTCGACGAGCAGGCGGCGACCTACCGGGATGTCTTCGCGCAGTTCCCCGGTCAGAAGGTCGTCGTGCGGGTGCTCGACGCGGGCGCCGACAAGCCCCTCGCCTTCCTCACCGACCAGGGCGAGGAGAACCCCGCGCTCGGCCGCCGCGGCCTGCGCGCGCTCGCCGCGCACGAGGAGGTGCTGCGCGACCAGCTCACCGCCCTCGCGACGGCCGCGGCCGCGAGCCAGGCGCACGTGCAGGTCATGGCCCCGATGGTGTCGACCGCCGGCGAGGCGCGCTACTTCCGCGACCTCGCCCACGAGCTCGGCATCGCCGTCGCCGGCGTCATGGTCGAGGTGCCCTCGTGCGCGATCATGGCCGACCACGTCGCCGCGAACGCCGATTTCATGAGCATCGGCACGAACGACCTGACCCAGTACGTCTTCGCAGCCGACCGGCTGCTCGGCACCGTCTCGGCCTTCCAGGACCCGTGGCACCCGGCCGTGCTGCGCCTCATCGAGCAGGTCGGCCGCGCCGGGGCCGAGCACGACGTGCCCGTCGGCATCTGCGGGGAGGCCGCAGCCGACCCGCGCCTCGCCCTCGTGCTCGTCGGCCTCGGCGCGACGAGCCTGTCGATGTCGTCGACCTCGATCGCCGACGTGCGCGCCGAGCTCGCGCTGCGCACCGTCGAGGAGGCGAAGGAGCTCGCCGCGCTCGCCCTCGCCGCCGACAGCGCCGGGACGGCTCGCGCCGCGGTCGCCGACCGCATCGCCTCCTGGCCCCCGCCCGTCCTCTGACCCGCACCACGGCATCCACCGCACCGCTGCCGCCCGCACCACCCCGCACCCGCACACCCCGAACCCCAGAAAACAAGGAGCGACACCCATGACGACGACGTCAGCACCGCCCGCCAGCTCCGCACGCGTCCGCGTGCAGCGCTTCGGCACCTTCCTGAGCGGCATGATCATGCCCAACATCGCGGCCTTCATCGCGTGGGGCTTCATCACGGCGTTCTTCATCCCGACCGGCTGGACGCCGAACGCCGACCTCGAGCAGCTCGTCGGCCCGATGATCGTCTACTTGCTGCCGCTGCTCATCGCGAACACCGGCGGCCGCATGGTCTACGGCACGCGCGGCGGCGTCGTGGCCTCGATCGCGACGATGGGCGTCATCGTCGGCACGAGCGTGCCGATGTTCCTCGGCGCGATGATCGTCGGCCCCCTCGCCGCCTACCTCATGAAGAAAATCGACGCGCTGTGGGCCGGCAAGATTCGGGCCGGCTTCGAGATGCTCGTTGACAACTTCTCCGCCGGCATCCTCGGCTTCGGTCTCGCCATCCTCGCCTTCTTCGCCCTCTCGCCCGTCTTCACGGTCCTGAGCAACGCCCTCGGCGCGGGCGCGAAGTTCCTCACCGAGACGGGCCTGCTGCCTCTCGCGAGCCTCGTCATCGAGCCGGGCAAGGTGCTGTTCCTCAACAACGCCATCAATCAGGGCGTGCTGACCCCGCTCGGCATCGAGCAGGCCGCCGAGCAGGGCAAGTCGATCCTCTTCCTCCTCGAGGCCAACCCCGGCCCCGGACTCGGATTGCTGCTCGCCTTCGCCGTGTTCGGCGTCGGCATCGCGCGCGCCACCGCTCCCGGCGCGATCATCATCCACTTCCTCGGTGGCATCCACGAGATCTACTTCCCGTACGTGCTCATGAAGCCCATCCTCATCGTCGCCATGATCGGCGGCGGCATGACCGGCATCGCGACCAACCTGCTGTTCGACTCGGGTCTTCGTGCTCCGGCCTCGCCCGGCTCGATCTTCGCGGTGCTCCTGCAGACCGCGAGCGACAGCTACCTCGGAGTGATCCTCTCGGTCGTGCTCTCGGCGACCGTGTCGTTCCTCATCGCCGGCGTCATCCTCCGCGCGAGCCGCAAGAAGGACATGGCGGCGCTCGACGCCGGTGCCGACGGATTCAGCAACGCGGTCTCGCAGAACGCCTCCAACAAGGGCGGCGAGTCGAAGGTCGCGAGCCTCCTGGGTCAGGAGACCGGCACGGCGACGGCCACGCGCATCCAGAACATCGTCTTCGCGTGCGATGCCGGGATGGGCTCGAGCGCGATGGGCGCGACCGTCCTGCGCAAGAAGCTCAAGGACGCCGGCATCGAGGGGGTCACGGTCACCAACCAGGCGATCACGAACCTCACCGACGAGGCCGACCTGGTCATCACCCACCAGGACCTCACCGCTCGCGCGACCCAGCAGGCGCCGCACGCGCAGCACCAGTCGGTCGAGAACTTCATGTCCAGCCCGCAGTACGACGTCGTCGTCGGGATGCTGAAGTCGCAGCAGTCGCCGCAGGGCTAGTCTCTGCCGCAACCGGGGGCGGTCGTTCGCGCGACCGCCCCCGGCTCCCCGCATTCGGCTCATCGCTCCTCGGCTCACTAATCCTCGGCGCCGCGACCCGCCCGCGCCGACTTCCAGGAAGGACGGCGACCCCTTGACCGCCACCGTGCTCACCACCGACCGCATCGTCCTCGACGGCACCGCGCGCACGCGCGACGAGGCCATCGCCGAGGGCGCCCGCCTCCTCGAGGCCGCGGGCGCCGTCACGAGCGAGTACCACGCCGCGATGCTCGCGCGCGAGGAGCTCACCTCCACCTTCATGGGCAACCACCTCGCCATCCCGCACGGCACGAACGACGCGAAGGACGCGATCAAGGCGTCAGCGATGACGATCGTCCGCTACGCCGAGCCCATCGACTGGGACGGCAACCCCGTGCGCGTCGTCGTCGCGATCGCAGGCAAGAACGGCGAGCACATGAGCGTGCTGTCGGCCCTCGCCCTCGTCTTCAGCGACGAGGAGGCCGTCGAGCAGCTGCTCATCGCGCCCGACGCCGAGACCGTGCTCGCGATGCTCGGCGACGTCAACGACGCCGTCGCGGAGTGACCGCATCATGACCGCCGTCCACTTCGGCGCGGGCAACATCGGCCGCGGATTCATCGGCCTCCTCCTCCATGACGCCGGCCATGAGCTCGTCTTCCTCGACGTCAACGGGCCGCTCATCGCCGCGATCGCGGCCGCCGATTCATATCGGGTGATCGAGATCGGGGGCGACGAGCGCATCCGCACCGTCACCGGCTTCACCGGGATCGACTCGTCGGCCGACCCGGAGGGCGCGGCGGCGGCCGTCGCCGGGGCCGACGTCGTGACGACGGCGGTCGGTCCGAGCATCCTGCGCTTCATCGCGCCCGTCGTCGCCGCCGGGCTGCGCGCCCGCCCCGCCGACCGCGCGCCGCTGCCGATCATGGCGTGCGAGAACGCGCTCGGCGCGACCGATCTGCTGCGCGGTCACCTCGCCGAGCTGCTCGCCGACGACCCGGCCGTGCTCGATCGCGCCGTCTTCGCGAACACGGCCGTCGATCGCATCGTCCCGATCCAGGAGCCCGAGGCGGGCCGTGAGCTGGATGTCCGCGTCGAGCCGTTCTGCGAGTGGGCGATCGAGGCGGGCCCGTTCGCCGGCTCGCCGCCCGCCATTCCGGGCGCCCACCTCGTCGACGACCTCGCCCCCTACATCGAGCGGAAGCTCTTCACCGTCAACACCGGGCATGCGGCGACCGCGTACCTGGGGCGGCTCGCCGGCGCCGCGATGATCGACGAAGCCCTCACCATGCCGGCGGTGCGCGCCGGCGTCGAGGCGGCGCTGCGCGAGACATCGAGACTGCTCGTCTCCCGGCATGGATTTCCCCTCGCCGTGCAGGATGCGTACCGCGAGACGGCGCTCGTGCGCTTCGCGAACCCGGCCCTTCGTGACGGCGTCGAGCGCGTCGGGCGGCAGCCGCTGCGGAAGCTCTCGCGGAACGAGCGGCTCATCCAGCCCGCGGCGGCGCTCGCCGAGCAGGGGATCGAGCCGGTCGGGCTGCTCGCGGTGATCGCGGCAGCGTTGCGATTCCAGGTCGCGAACGACCCCGAGAGCGCCGAGCTGCAGAAGCTGCTCGGGTCGGGGAGTTCGTCGGCCGACCTCGTGGAGTCGATCACGGGGGTCGAGCCGGGGCATCCGCTGTTCGCGGCGCTCGAGGCGGCGGTCGACGGGGCGCGGGCGGAGGGGGTCGGGGCGTAGGCCCTGTCGGCGGGGTCGGGCGCGCTCGCCGCCTGGAGCGCGGCGAGCTGCGCGTCGCGAGCTGCGCGTCGCGAGCTGCGCGTTGCGAGCCGCGCGTCTCGTGCCGGTCGCCGGATCGCCGCTCCTCCCCATTTCCCCAGGTCAGGCCACTTCCCACACGTAGCCCGCGGTGCCGGTCGCGGATGGCCGGAATGTCGGTGGTGGGGTGTTGAGTGGAGTGCATGACGAGCCCGATCGAGACGCCCGCACCGGGGCAGAGTCCTCACGACTCTGACTTGCGTCGCGTGTTCGACGAGCTCATCGCCGCTGCAGAACTCGACGAGCTCACAGCGGGGATCAGCGCCGGCCTCGCGTCGTCGCGAACGGATGCCCTGCTCGGGGCGCTCGTCGAGTGCGAGGTGCGGGCGTCCCGCATCGCCGCGCGCCGGATCGAGCTCGCGCACGAGCTCCGCGTCGAGCAGGAGCGGATCGAGCGCGGGCGCGCTGAACGGGAGCAGACGGGATCGTCTGCGTCGTCGGCCACCCAGTGGGACCCTCGCATCAGCGCTCGGCGCAGCGCGTCGGCGGAGCTCGCGTGCGCACTGCGCATCACCTCCCGCACGGCGGACTCGCTTCTTGCCCGGGCGGCGACGCTGATCACGACGCTGCCCGTCACGATGGAGGCGCTCCGGGACGGCCGGGTCGCGTTCGCGCACGCCGCGGTCATCGCCGACGCCGCGGACAGCCTTCCCGAGGGGTCGCGCGCCGAGTTCGAGCGGGCGATCCTGCCGAGCGCCGAGGCGCAGAACCCGTCCCGGCTGACGTCACGGGCACGAGTCCTGCGCGAGCGGATGCACCCGGAATCCATCGCCGCGCGCAGGGCCGAGGCGATGGCGACGCGCGATGTCTTCGTCGACCCCGTCGCCGACGGCATGGCGTGGCTGAGCGCGCTGCTGCCGGCGGAGAAGGCCCACGGCGCCTACCGACGGCTGACCCGGATCGCCGAGTCGCTCGAGGATGGACACGACGCGCGCGAGGCCGGCCTCGGCACCGGAGCCAACTCCGCGCGCCGAACCCTCGGCAACCGCCGCGCCGACGCGCTCGCCGATCTGCTCATCGCCGGCGAGGTCGATGCGAGCGGTCTCGGCCTCGGCATGCGGGCCGAGGTGCACGTGACGGTCCCGGTGCTGACGCTGCTCGGTCAGAGCGGCGGCGCACCCGCGACGCTCGAGGGCTACGGCCCGATCGACGACGACATCGCGCGCCGGCTCGCCGCGACCGCCCCGAGCTTCACGCGAATCCTGACCCACCCGGAGACCGGCGTCGTCCTCTCCGTCGGCCGCGACCGGTACCGCGTCCCGGCCGACCTGCAGACCTGGCTGCGGGTGCGCGACGGAACCTGCCGCTTCCCGGGATGCGCCCGCAGCGCCGCCCGCTGCGACCTCGATCACACGCGCGACTGGCAGCACGGCGGCGGGACGAGCCACGACAACCTCGCCCACCTGTGCCGACATCACCACCGCCTGAAGCACCAGACCGGGTGGACCGTCGCGCAGGAGCCCGGGGGAGTGCTGCGGTGGCGTGCGCCGTCGGGCCGCTCCTACTCGTCCGAACCGGAGACCGTGCTCGACGCGGTGCCCCCGGGAGCCGTGCCTGCAGGCGAGGTCGCGCTCGCGCCGCCCGGCTGTGCGCCGCCCGGCTGAGCGCTGCCCGGCTGAGCGCAGCCCGTCGGCTCGCTCCCGGCCGTCGACCGCGCCCGCCGAGCCCGCGCGCCCCGGAGCACCGCCCACGCGACGAGCGCGAGCAGCCCGAGCACGATCAGCCACGGCAGGAGCACGCCCGCGACGACGAGGGCGCCCCCGACGAAGGCGAGCAGGGCATCCCACCCGGTGGTCAGCCCCGTCCAGAACGAGTCGGGCTCGTCGACCGGAGCGACGTCCTCCGATCCGAGCGTGAGCGTGATCGTCGAGAGCGATATCTGATCCTCGTAGTAGCGCTCCTGCGCCTGCAGGCTCTCCAGCTCCGCCTGCCGGTCGCTGATCGCCGACTCGAGCGCGATGAGGTCGTTCAGATCGGCCGCGGCGTCCTGCAGTGCGAGCAGTCGGGTGACCGACGACTCGAGCGCCGAGATCCGCGCCGTCAGGTCGCGGCGCTCGAACGTGACGTCGTCGCTCGAGAGCACGAGCTCCTCGCGCTCGCCGAGAGCCGCCAGCTCGTCGAGCGTCTCCGTCAGGCGCGCGCTCGGGATGCGCAGCTCGAGCACCGCGCCACCGCCCGCACCGAACGAGAAGTAGCCGCCGTACCCGTCGTACGAGTACTCGGGCGCGAACTCCGCTCCGTTCGAACCGTCGCCGGAGCCACCCGTCCCGCTGTCGCGCGGCGCGGACTCCCGCCGCCCGTCGACGCGGCCGCCCGCACGCTCCACGATGCGCGCCGCCTCGTCCGCCGCATCGAGCGGATCCTCGACCGTCACGTAGAGCGACCCGGTGATGACCAGCTCCCGGTCCTCCGCGGGAGCGTCGCCACCCGCATCCTCGCCGTCGGAGCCTCCGCCATCGGCCAGCGGCGGGGCCTCGCCGACGACGCCCGGATCGCCGCCGACTCCGCCCGACTCGTCCCGCGAGCCGATCGCGCCGCACCCGGCGAGAAGGGGAGCGACCACGACGCCGAGGACGGCGAGCGAGAGGGCGCCCGCGCGCCGCCGACGAGCGCGCGACGCGAGCGGTCCTCCCGCTCGAGGGATGCCGTGCGACAGGTCCGATGACGGCGTTCCGAACCCGACCGGCGCAGCATCCTGGGTGCTCATGCGGCTGACCGTAGACCCGCGTCGTGACGGGGCACCAGGGCCGGAGGGCCTGTGCGGCGCGATCGTGACCTGGGTGCGCCCCGAAAGACCTCTGAGGGTCGACCCCGAACGGCTGGCCGCCACCGCGACCGCGGCTACGGTCGTCTCAGCGCGGTGAGGATGCTCGCCGGTTCGCCTGATGGACGGCGGCCCGATGCATCCGCCACCGCGTTGACAGCCTGCGCGCTCAGGGGTGGACGCGAGGGACGAGGGGGCCGAGAGATCGGCCCCCTCGCTGCGTCTCCGGGCAGCGCCGATGCGCGCGTGCACGCCGTCCGCGCGCCGACCCCGCTCTGCGTAGGCTGGCCTCATGCGCACTTCCATCCTTGGCCGCACCGATGCGACCGTCTCCTCCATCGGCCTCGGAACCTGGCAGCTCGGTGCCGACTGGGGCGACGTCTCCGACGAGGATGCCCGGGCCGTCCTCGACGCCGCGGTCGACTCCGGCGTCACGATCTTCGACACCGCCGACGTGTACGGCGACGGCCGCAGCGAGCAGCTCATCGGCCGCTACCTGCACGACCGCCCCGAGCTCGACGTGTTCGTCGCGACCAAGATGGGCCGCCGCCTGCCGCAGGAGCCCGAGAACTACTCCGCCGCGAACTTCGACGCGTGGACGCGCCGCAGCCTCGACAACCTCGGCGTCGACACCCTCGATCTCGTCCAGCTGCACTGCCCGCCGACCGCCGTCTACGGCATCGACCGCGTCTTCGACGACCTCGACGCCCTCGTCGAGCAGGGCCGGATGCGCCACTACGGCGTGAGCGTCGAGCGCGTCGACGAGGCCCTCGCCGCGATCGCGCGACCGAACGTCGCGAGCGTGCAGATCATCGTCAACGCGTTCCGCCTCAAGCCGCTCGACGAGGTGCTGCCCGCCGCGCAGGCGGCCGGCGTCGGCATCATCGCGCGCGTCCCGCTCGCCTCGGGTCTCCTGAGCGGCCGGTACACGCGCGACACGACCTTCGCCGCGGACGACCACCGCACCTACAACCGCCAGGGCGAGGCGTTCGACGTCGGCGAGACCTTCTCGGGCGTCGACTACGCGGCCGGTGTCGAGGCCGCGCAGCGGTTCTCCGTCCTCTCCGCCGAGCACGACCTCGCACCCGCGACCGCCGCGCTCGCCTGGCTCACGCAGCTGCCCGGGGTCTCGACGGTCATCCCCGGCGCGCGGAGCCCTGAGCAGGCCCGCGAGAACGCCGCCGCCGGCGAGGTCGCCGACCTGCCGCCGAGCTTCCACGAGAGCGTCGTCGCGCTCTACGACGAGTACTTCCGCGCGACCATCCACGAGCGCTGGTGACCGCGGCGGCCGGGCGGGCCGCGGGCGGGGAGAGCGGCAGAGGGCGATCCGGCCTCGGCCGCACCTTCGGCACGGTCTTCACCGCGAACCTCGCGTCGAGCCTCGGCGATGGCATCGCCCGCACCGTCTCGCCGCTCCTGGCGGCGCGGCTCACCGACGATGCGCTGCTGATCGCCGGGATCGCGGCGGTCGCGATGCTTCCGTGGCTGTTCTTCGCGCTGCCGGCGGGCATCCTCGTCGATCGGATGGACCGGCGACGCGCGCTCGCACTCGCGGCCGGCGTGCGCACCGTGCTCGCGGTCGGGCTCGTCGTGCTCGTCGCGACGGACTCGCTCACGATCTGGTGGCTCTACCTCGTGATCTTCGTCTACGGCGCGTGCGAGACGCTCTACGACGGGGCGATCCGCGCGGTCGTGCCGAGCATCGTGCCGAAGGCGAAGCTGCCGCGCGCGAACGCCCGCATCGAGGGCGCCGAGCTCGTCGTGCAGAACTTCGCCGCAGCCCCCCTCACCTCGGTGCTCTTCGCCGTCGCCGTGCTCATCCCGGTCGGCGGCCTCGTCGCCGCGTTCGGACTCGCCGCCCTCCTCGCCGCGTTCCTGCCGGCGGTCGCGTCGGGCAAGCAGTTCCACGCTCCGGCCGGCGAGGCGGTCGTCCCGTTCCGCCGGCAGCTGGCCGACGGCTGGCGGTTCATCATCGGCAACCGGATGCTCCGCACCCTGTGGTTCTTCTCCATCGGCACGGCCATCCTGTTCTCGGCCGCCTCGGCCACGCTCGTGCTCTTCGTCCTCGACACGCTCGCCGTGCCGGAGGCCGCGTTCGGCGCGTTCCTCCTCGCGGGCGCGATCGGCGGGCTGCTCGGCTCGATGGTCGCCTCGCGGCTGCAGGCGCGATTCGGCCTCGGCCGGGTGATGGCCGCGATGAACCTGCTGTGCGGCGTGACGACCCTGCTCATCGGGCTGTGGCCGCAGCCGATCTGGGTCGTCGTGATGTTCGCGCTCGGCTCGGGCGCCGTGACGATCTGGAACATCCTGATGATGTCGTTCCGGCAGGCGATCATCCCCGGCCGGCTGCTCGGCCGCGTGCACGGCACGTGGCGCACGCTGCTCTGGGGGTCGATGCCGCTCGGGTCGCTGCTCGGCGGCGGGCTCGCGCTGCTCGGCCTCCCCGTGCCGTGGATCGTCGGCGGGGGAGCCCTCACCCTCCTCGCGCTCGTCTTCTACCGCTTCCTCACGACGCTGCCCGACCCCGCGACGATCGACAACGGCGACAAGCCGCCCGCCGAGACCGGGGCGATCGGCACACTCCCGCCGGGCGAGCCGCCCGGCGTTCCGGCGGTCGACTGACCTGCCACTATTGGCGAGTGCCGTTCACGCTGACCCGCCACCCGTTCCCGCCCCGACTGCGGCACATGCGACTGGCCTCGCGTACCGCGCTCGTGCCGCGCGGCGCAGAAGGCGGCGGCTTCGTGCGCATCCGCCTGCAGAGCGAGGGGTCGCTGGACGGATTCACGTCCCCGGGCGCGGGCGACCATCTGCGGGTGTTCGTGCCGGAGGCCCCAGAGTGGACCGGCGTCGCGGTCGACGAGGGCGGGAATCCGACCGGGCCATCGCGCACCGAGACGATCGTCGCGTTCGACGCGCAGGCCGGGTGGGTCGACCTCGACATCCTCGTCCACGCCTCCGACGCGGCCGGCGACGCGGGCCTCATCGGACCGTGGGCCGCGCACGCGCCGCTCGGCTCGCCCGCCGCGCTCGCCGACCCGAAGGGCTCGGTCGTGCTCACCGGCAGCCCCGCGGCGTTCGTCCTCGTGGGCGACGACTCGGCGATCCCCGCCGTCCGTCGCTATCTCGGGGTGCTCGGCGCGGGTATCCCGGGCCTCGTGCTGCTCGAGACCGCGTTCGACCCCGCGGCGCTCGGGGTCGCGGTCGGCGCGGGGGTCGAGCTGCGCGTGCTCGAGCCCGACCCCGCGCGGCCGAGCGCCGGGCTCGCCGCCGAGCTCGCCGCGCTCGCGGCGGAGTCGCCGCCCGCCGCGGCCGACGACGTCTTCGTCTTCGCGTGCGGCGAGCAGTCGCTGCTGGCTCCCGCCCGGGCGCTGCTCGCCGCGTGGGGAATCGACGTCGAGCGCGCCGTCGCGAAGGGGTACTGGAGGCGGCGCTAGCCCTGCCCGGTCGTCCGCCCGTCGATGAATGCGAGCGCGTGCTCGAGCACGACCTCCGGAGCATCGCGGTGCGCGTTGTGCCCGCCCGCGACGACGACGGCCCGCAAATGCCGGTTCGCGGCGAGCAGGGCGTCGCCGTGGTCCCCGGCGAACATGCCGCCGAGCGCGGGCTCGCCCGCGATCACGAGCGTCGGGGTCGTGAGGCGCTCGGCCTCCCTCGTGACATCCCACTCGGGGTTGTCGAGAACCGCGTGCTCGAGCGCGAACCGCGAGGCCTGCCTGACCGCCTGCACGCGCAGCTCGACCGTGATCGGGTGCCACTGCGGGTTCTGCTCGGCGACCGACGCGATCGTCGCGCCGTCGTGCGCCGTCAGCTGGTTAGTGAGGATCGTCCGCCGCAGCTCGGCGTCGGCGCGCACCGCGGGGTCGAGCAGCACGAGCCTGCGCGCCCAGTCGGGCGCGATCGCGGCGGCCACGATCGCGGCGGCGCCACCGATCGAGTGGCCGAGCACGGCATCCCACGCGCCGTCGGCGTGCGGCGGATCGGTCGGCCGCGTCGCGAGGAGGTCGGCGGCGAGATCGTCGATGCGGTAGGTGCTCGTGCGGGGCGCACTGCCATGGCCGCGCAGGTCGACGGCGGTCGCCGACCATCCGGCGGCGGCGAGGCCCTCGCCGAGCTGCCACATCGTGGCCGCCGAGCTGCCCAGACCGTGGACGAGGAGGGCGCGCCGCGCGGCATCGGGGGCGCCCCAGTGCAGGCGGGGGAGCGTTACGGGAGTGCGCTGATCGGCGGTCATGCCGGGAGCGTTTCGAGCGAGGCGGCGGATGCTCAGCCCAGGTCGTCCGGGTGCCGACCCGTGCGCTCGCCGGTCTCGAGCGTCGCGATCTCCGCCATGTCGTCGACCGAGAGCTCCCAGCCGAAGAGGGCGGCGTTCTCCTCCACGCGCCGCAGCGACGTCGACTTCGGGATCACCACGAGCCCTTGCTGCACGTGCCAGCGCAGCGCGACCTGCGCCGCGGAGCGGCCGTGCCGCGCCCCGATCGCCGAGAGCACCTCGAGGTCGCTCGAGCCCTCGGCGAGCATCCGCCCGCGGGCGAGCGGGCTCCAGCTCTCGGTCACGATGCCGAGCGCGGCGTTCGCCCGCCGCAGGGCGGTCTGCGGCAGGTGCGGGTGCAGCTCGACCTGGTTGACGACGGGCACGACGCCGGTCTCATCGACGAGGCGCTGCACGTGGTGAGCTTCGAAGTTGCTCACGCCGATCGAGCGCACGCGGCCCTCGTCGCGCAGCGCGATCATCGCGCGCCACGCCTCGACGTACCGGTCCTGCCGCGGCGCGGGCCAGTGGATGAGGTAGAGGTCGAGGGTCTCGATGCCGAGCAGCGCCATGCTCGCGTCGAACGCGCGACGGGTCTCGTCGAGCCCGTGCGCGTCGTTCCAGACCTTCGTGGTCACGAAGACGTCCTCCCGCGGCAGTCCACTGGCCCGGATGCCCTCCCCGACGCCGCGCTCGTTCGCGTACAGCTGCGCCGTGTCGACGTGCCGGTACCCCAGACGCACAGCGCCGGCCACGAGCTCGGCGGTCTCGGGCTCCGGCACCTTGTAGACGCCGAGGCCGAGCTGCGGGATCGCGGTGCCGTCGTGGAGGGGGATCGTGGGGCCGATGCCGGGGAGGATGCTGTCGGTCATCCCCCCAGTATCTTCTGGTCCCCGGTGCGCGGGGTGGGAGTTGGCCGGACGCGCGGAATGGAGGCGCGATCCATTCGGTTGCATCGACACATGACCCGCATCATGATCATCGTCGGCAGTGTCCGCCCCGGCCGAGTCGGCCTCTCCGTCGCCGAGTGGGTGCGCGATCGCATCCAGGAGAGCCTTGACGGCGACGGCGACGGCGACGCGGCATCCCTCGACCTCGTCGACCTCGCCGAGCTGAACCTGCCGTTCCTCGACGAGCCGCACCACCCGGCGAAGAGGGCGTACACGAAGCCGCACACCGTCGCATGGAGCGAGCGCGTGTCGGCCGCCGACGCCGTGGTCCTCGTCTCGCCCGAGTACAACCACTCGTACAGCCCCGCGCTCAAGAACGCGATCGACTTCCTCTTCACCGAGTGGGCGCACAAGCCCGTCGCCGTCGTCAGCTACGGCGGCGCCTCGGCCGGCACCCGCGGCGCCGCGGCGCTCGCTCCCGTGCTCGCGAGCGTCGGTCTCGTGAAGGTCGCCGCGAACCCGGAGATCAACTTCATCGGGACGCGGATGATCGACGGCGTCTTCCAGGGAGACGACAAGCTCGGCGGCACGGTCGCGACGATGACGCGGATGCTGGTGGAGACGTCGGAGGCCCTGAAGCCGCTGCGCTGAAGCCGATGCCCTGAGCCGTTGCGCTGATCCGTCCCCTCAGCTGACGGGCAGGCTCACCGGTTCCGTGTCGGGCAGCGGGCTCGCGTCGCGCCCCCGCAGGTCGGGGTGCGCGCGCTTGAACATGATCGCGATGACCATGCCGACGAAGGCGAACACCGCGCCGGCGGCGAACCCGCCGGATGCGCCGAAGCCGTCGATGAGGAAGCCGGCGGCGGCTGAACCGAGCGCGGCGCCGATCAGCTGACCCGTGCCCACCCAGCCGTAGGCCTCGGCGGTGTCGCTGAACTTCACGCTCACCGACACGATCGCGAACATGACGGCGAGCGCAGGGGCGATGCCGGCGCCGGCGATGAGGAGGGTGATCGCGAGCCCCCAGAAGTCGAGGAAGAACATCGCGGCCGCGCCGCCGATGAACACCACTGACATGCGCCTCGCGAGCGCCCATGGACCGATCGGCACGTGGCCGAACCCGAGGCCGCCGGCCAGCGAGCCGATCGCCCAGATGGCGAGTACGAGCCCGGCCTCGATCCCCTCCTTGCCGAAATTTGCGACGACTGCGGCCTCGATCGCGGCGCACGAGGCGATGAGGAGGAAGCCGACGACCGTGGCGAGGAGCACGGGGGGCCGCTTGAGGACGACGCCGAAGGAGCGC
Organism: Microcella alkalica; assembly: GCF_014137945.1. Classification (GTDB taxonomy): domain Bacteria; phylum Actinomycetota; class Actinomycetes; order Actinomycetales; family Microbacteriaceae; genus Microcella; species Microcella alkalica. Next base: position 208,412 of record NZ_JACGWX010000003.1, on the reverse strand, counting down.
CTCGAGCGCGGGATGCGCACACGGCCGAGTTCGGGGGAGGCCAGGAACCAGAGTCCGCCGCCGAGCAGGAAGGCCCCGGCGAGCACGATCGCGGCGACCGTCGAGACCTGCGTCGCGACGAAGGTCGTCATGACGGGGCCGGCGATCCAGATGATCTCCTGGGCGGAGGCGTCGATCGCGAACAGCGGGGTGAGCTGGCGCGAGGTCACCATCTTCGGGTAGATCGTGCGCACGGCCGGCTGGATCGGCGGGTAGGCGAGGCCGCCGACGAGCCCGACGACCATGTAGCCCCAGAGCTCCATCGGCACGAACGCGATCGCGGCCATGCTCGACGCGCAGACGGCGATCGTCAGCGAGATCACGGGGCGCATGCCCCAGATCCCCATCCAGCGGCTCGTGAGGGGACCGGCGACGGCCTGCCCCACGCTTGTCGCGGCGAGCACGAGCCCCGCGGCGCCGTACGAGTCGAAGATGCCCTCCACGTGCATGAGGTACGCGAGTGACAGCATCCCGCTGGGGAACCGCGCGGTGAGCTGCGCCGCGATGATGCGGGCGACCCCCCGCGTTCTCAACAGGTCCCCGTATCCGCTCACGAGAGCCCAGCCTAGGGGAGGCCGTCGACACCGTTCCGGAGGCTTCGGAGCCGCGCGCCTCCGCCGGTTTCCCGGCGTTCCGACGCATGTCGGAGGTCGCCCCCAGACTGTGGATAAGTCCGCGGACTTATGCACAGCTGTGGACGACACGCCTACTACATGTGGGGTGTGCGCAATGTCAGGGGCCCGATATATAGTGGCGGAACCGCTGGACCGGAGCATCGCTCGGTGGCCCCCGAGAGGGGGTCGGAGCCCCCGGCCGAGGTCGGAAGAAGACCACCGCAGAGCCGCGCCGCCGGCGCGAAGAGGAGAGAACCACGTGAGCAGCATCACGGTCGTCAAGCGAGACGGAACCCGCGAGTCCTACGACGCCAACAAGATCAACCTGGCGATCGAGAGCGCCGCCGAGGGCCTCGACCCGAGCATCACGTGGGTCACCCAGATCGCGAGCGAGCTCGAGCTCACGCTCTTCGACGGCATCACGACGCAGCAGCTCGACGAGGCCGTCATCCAGGTCGCCCTGCAGAACATCAAGGATGACCCGGCGTTCGACATCGTCGCAGCCCGTCTCCTCCTCAAGACGATCTACAAGCGCGTGCTCGGCGACTACTCCTCCGCCGACGAGCTGCGCCGCCTGCACCAGGAGCAGTTCGTCGCCTACGTTCACCGCGGTGTCGACGAGGTGCTGCTCGACCCGCGCTTCACCGACCTCTTCGACCTCGAGAAGCTCGCCGCGGCCCTCGAGCCGGCGAACGACGAGCTTCTCAAGTACATCGGCGTCGTCACGCTCAACAACCGCTACGGCATCAAGGCCCGCAACGGCGAGCCGCTCGAGGTGCCCCAGTACTTCTGGATGCGCGTCGCGATGGGCCTCTCGCTCAACGAGGCCGACCCGACGAGCCACGCGATCGCCTTCTACTCGAAGATGTCGAAGCTCGAGTACCTCGCGGCGGGCTCGACCCTCGTCAACGCCGGCACGAGCTACCCGCAGCTGTCGAACTGCTTCGTCATGGAGATGCAGGACGACATCGAGCACATCGCCAAGAGCGTGCGCGACGTCATGTGGCTCACGAAGGGCACCGGCGGCATCGGCCTCTCGGTCACGAAGCTCCGCGCGCAGGGCTCGCCCATCCGCTCGAACAACACGACCTCGACCGGCCCGATCCCCTTCATGCACACGATCGACTCGGTGCTGCGCGCGGTCAGCCGCGGCGGCAAGAAGTTCGGCGCGCTGTGCTTCTACATGGAGAACTGGCACATGGACTTCCCGGAGTTCCTGGACCTCCGCCAGAACTCCGGCGACCCCTACCGCCGCACCCGCACGGCCAACACCGCCGTCTGGATCAGCGACGAGTTCATGAAGCGCGTGCAGAACGACGAGGACTGGTACCTCTTCGACCCGCTCGAGGTCACCGACCTCAATGAGCTCTACGGCAAGGCCTTCTCGACCCGCTACGCCGAGTACGTGGCGATGGCCGAGCGCGGCGAGCTGACGATGTTCAAGAAGCTCGGTGCACGCGAGCAGTTCAAGCAGATCCTCATCTCGCTGCAGTCCACGAGCCACCCGTGGCTCACGTGGAAGGACACGATCAACAACCGGGCGATCAACAACAACACCGGCACGATCCACCTCTCCAACCTCTGCACCGAGATCTGCCTCCCGCAGGACCGCGAGAACATCTCCGTCTGCAACCTCGCGTCGATCAACCTCTCGCGCCACATCGACAACGGCGTCATCGACTTCGCGAAGATCGAGGAGAGCGCGCGTCTCGCCGTGCGTCAGCTCGACAACCTCATCGACATCACCGTCTCGAGCGTCGACGAGGCCGACCACGCCAACCAGCAGAACCGCGCCATCGGCCTCGGCGTCATGGGCTTCACCGACGTCGTCGAGAAGCTCGGCTTCTCGTACGACTCGGAGGAGGCCTTCGACCTGATCGACGAGATCATGGAGCACGTCTCCTACGCCGCGATCGACGAGTCGACCGAGCTCGCGAAGGAGCGCGGCTCGTACGCGAACTTCGCCGGCAGCCGCTGGTCGCAGGGCCTCGTGCCCCTCGACACGATCGACCTCACCGAGGCCGACCGCGGACTCGAGGTGCAGGTCAACCGCACGAGCCGTCTCGATTGGGACGCCCTGCGCGCGAAGGTCAAGGGCGGGATGCGCAACGCGACCCTCATGGCGATCGCGCCCACGGCATCCATCGGTCTCGTCGCCGGCACGACGCCCGGCCTCGACCCCCAGTTCTCGCAGATCTTCAGCCGCTCCACGAGCTCGGGCAAGTTCCTCGAGGTCAATCGCAACCTCGTGGCGACGCTGCAGGAGCGCGGCCTGTGGGAGCGCGTCCGCGAGGACATCCTCCGCAGCCAGGGCGACATCCAGAGCATCGCGCTCATCCCCGACGAGATCAAGGCGACGTACAAGACGAGCTTCCAGCTCTCGCCCTACGCCTTCCTCGAGGTCGCGGCCCGCGCCCAGAAGTGGATCGACCAGGCGATCAGCCGCAACATGTACCTCGAGACGCGCGACGTCGACGAGATGGTCGACATCTACTCGGCCGCGTGGAGGAAGGGCGTGAAGACGACCTACTACCTGCACATGAAGCCGCGCCACACCGCCGAGCAGTCGACGGTCAAGGTCAACAAGGCCGAGACGATCAACGCCGGCGGCGGCGCGCCCAAGAAGGGCTTCGGCGCGGCCGGCGGCTCGACGGCCCCCGCGGCCGAGCCCGCAGCGGCTGCGGCTCCCCGCAAGGGCTTCGGCTTCGGCGGCGTCGCGAAGGGCGGCGAGTGATGGACCCCTTCGAGACCGCCACCGACACCGTCGGCGGCTACCACGTCCCGACCGATCCGATGGACGACCTGCACTGCGAGAGCTGCCAGTAGGCGCAGCGCCCGCACGACCGCTCCACCCATCGAATCCACCCATCCACCCCACACTTCCCCTCCTCCCGAATAGAAAGAACGACAGACCATGGGAATTCTCGGCACCGGCATCCAAGAGGGCCTGCTGCTCAAGCCCGTCACGTACAAGTGGGCGATGGATCTCTACGACCAGGCCGTCGCCAACACCTGGTTCCCCAACGAGGTGCAGCTGGGCGAGGACATCGCCGACTTCAAGAAGATGACGGACGAGGAGCGCCACGCGATCACGTTCCTCATGTCGTACTTCAACCCGAACGAGCTGCTCGTCAACAAGGCCCTCGCGTTCGGCGTGTACCCCTACGTCAAGGCCCCCGAGGCGCACCTCTACCTCGCGAAGCAGATGTGGGAGGAGGCCAACCACTGCATGAGCTTCGAGTACGTGCTCGAGACCTTCCCGATCGACCGCGCCGCCGCGTACGACAGCCACATCGACGTGCCGTCGATGGCGCGCAAGGAGGAGTTCGAGGTCAAGTTCATCCGTCGCATGACGGAGGACACCCTCGACATCACCACGACCGAGGGCAAGCAGGACTTCATCCGCAACCTCGTCGCGTACAACGTCATCCTCGAGGGCATCTGGTTCTACTCGGGATTCATGGTGGCGCTCTCGTTCCGACAGCGGAACCTGCTGCGCAACTTCGGCTCGCTCGTCGACTGGATCGTGCGCGACGAGAGCCTTCACCTGAAGTTCGGCATCAACCTCATCCTCACCGTCCTGGAGGAGAACCCCGACCTGCAGACGCCGGAGTTCGCGGCCGAGATCAAGCAGATGATCCTCGACGCCGTCGAGATGGAGGAGGCGTACAACCGCGACCTCCTGCCCAACGGCATCCTCGGCCTCAACGCCAACTACATCAACCAGTACGTGAAGTACCTCGCCGACCGTCGCCTGGAGGAGCTCGGCTTCGAGCCCGAGTACAACGTGACGAACCCGGCGAAGTGGATGGCGACCGCGAACGACACCCTGCAGCTCGTCAACTTCTTCGAGTCGACGAACACGTCGTACGAGGTCAACGCGAAGACCTCGGCCTAGCCGAGCGACGCGTCGTCACCGACCCCCCGAGCCCGCGGCCCGTGCCCCACGCCGACACCCTCTTCACCGGAGGCGTCGTCTGGCGGGGGCCGGGCCGCGGTGCTGCGTCCGGGGCTGATGCGCGACCCGAAGCACTGGAGGTCGCGGTCGTCGACGGGCGCATCGCGGCTGTCGACGCCGACCTGAGCGCATGCCGCGGGCCGGAGACCTCGGTGGTCGATCTGGCGGGCGGGATGCTCCACGCCGGGTTCGTCGACGCCCACATCCATCCCATCCAGGGCGGCCTCGAGCGGCTCGCGTGCGATCTGAGCGAGGGCTCGACGCGCGAGGAGTACCTCCAGATCGTCGCCGCGTACGCGCAGCTGAACCCGCCGAGGGGATGCGACGCCTCGCGCTCCTGGATCACGGGCGGCGGCTGGGCGATGAGCGCCTTCCCCGGCGGCACGCCGACCGCCGCCGAGCTCGATGCGATCGAGCCGCACCGCCCGGTGCTCCTCTACAACCGCGACCACCACGGCGCGTGGGCGAACTCGGCGGCTCTCGCGCTCGCGGGCATCACCGCCGACACCGCCGATCCTGCTGACGGGCGCATCGAGCGGCTGCCGGACGAGTCGCCCTCGGGAACGCTGCACGAGGGTGCGGCGAAGCTCGTCGCGGCCGTCGCCCCCGCGCCGACCCCGGATGAGGAGCTCGCCGCCCTCCTCGAGGCGCAGCGGTACGCGCTCGGCTTCGGCATCACCGGCTGGCAGGACGCCATCGTCGGCGACTACTTCGGCGCGAGCGACACCGCCCTCGTGTACCGGCGCGCGCTCGCCGAGGGGCGCCTGCTCGTCGACGTGACGGGCGCGCTCTGGTGGGATCGCGACCGCGGGGTCGAGCAGCTCCCCGAGCTCATCGCCCGCCGCGAGGCGCTCGTCGCCGAGCTCGGCGCGCACGCCCGCTTCCGCCTCCCGGCCATCAAGATCATGGCCGACGGCGTCGTCGAGAACGGCACCGCGTCGATGCTCGAGCCGTACCTGGGTCCGCTCGGCGCGATCTCGCACCCGCACGGCATCGCCTTCGTCGGCGGGCAGGCTCTCATCGACGCGATCGTCGCGCTCGACGCGGCCGGCTTCTCCGCGCACGTGCACGTCATCGGCGATCGCGCCGCGCGCGATGCCCTCGACGGATTCGAGGCGGCGCGCGCCGCGAACGAATGGTCGTCGCGCCCGGCATCCAATGCTCGGCGCCACCACCTCGCCCACCTCCAGTTCGTGCACCCCGACGACGTCGCCCGCCTCGCCGCGCTCGGCGTGACGGCCAACATGCAAGCGCTCTGGGCCTGCTACGAACCGCAGATGCGCGAATTGACCGTCCCCATCGTGGGGGAGGAGCGCGCCGCGACGCAGTACCCGTTCGCGAGCATCCTGCGCGCGAGCGCGTCCGGCGGCCCGCATGCCGCGATCGGCATGGATGCCCGACCGGTGCTGTGCGCGGGCTCCGACTGGCCGGTCTCCACCCCCGACCCGTGGCAGGCGATCCACGTCGCAGTGAACCGGCGCCTGCCGGAGGACGACCCCGAGTTCGACGCCGAGGCGCTCCTACCGCACGAAGCGCTCACGCTCGCCGAGGCTCTCGACGCGTACACGGCGGGCTCGGCGTGGATCACCGGGCGCGGCCCGGGCGACCCCGAGGTCGCGGGCGTCATCGCTGTGGGTGCGATCGCGGATCTCGCCGCGACCGACCGCGACCCGTTCGCGGGGCCGGCGGCGGGCATCCACGCGACGCGGGCGGTCGGCACGTGGATCGCGGGCCGCCGCGTGCACGGCTGAGCCGCAGGATCAGCCGCCGAGCGCCTTGCGGATGCGCTGCACCGAGATCGGCCCGTGCGCACCGAGCGGCTGGGCGAAGAGCGAGATGCGCAGCTCCTCGAGCATCCAGCGGGCGGTGACCAGGTCGGGGCGCGCGTCCGGGGGGAGGGGAAGCGAGCCGCCGGCGCGCGTGAAGAGCGTCGTCGACTCCTGCTGCTCGGCCATGCGCTGCCGGTCGCGGCCGACGTCGTCGGCGAGGCGCTCGACGCGGTGCGTGATGCCGCGCACGTAAACGGCGAGGCGCGGCAGGCGGTCGAGGCCCGTGCGCGAGAGGAAGCCATCGAACACGAGCTGGTTGAGCTGCTCGCGCGCGTCGGCGAGCGGCGCCATGAGCGACATCGACGAGGCGCGCCCGATCGCGACGTCGGCCTCACGGGCGGCGGCGAGCACGGATGCGGTGGTCGCCACGACGCGGAACAGGCGGTCGGGCAATCCCGCGTTGACGCGATCGCGGAGGGACTCGAACGAGGCGCGATCCCAGGGGACCCCGCCCGCCGCATCCAGCTCGGCCTCGACGACGGCGCGGATCGCGTCGTCGATGAGCGCCGCGGTCGAGCGGTACGGCGAGGCGGCGAGGGTGAGCTTCTCGGAGTGCGTGAGGTTCTCCTGCACGTAGGACAGGGGCGAGGGGACGCCGAGCTGCACGAGCCTGCGCACGCCGCTGCGGTGGGCGCGCTCCTGGTCGGCGGCGGTCGCGAAGAGCTTCAGGGCGATGCTCGACCCCTCGTCGACGAGGGCCGGGTAGGCGCGGATGGTCGTCTCGCCGCGGCGCGAGTCGAGGGTGCGCGGGAGCGTGCCGGCCGGCGCGCCCGAGCCGGCGCCGACTGAGTCGTCCCACGCGGTGATGCCGCCGCGCTCGATCGGGCTGCGCGTCGCGGACGTCGCGACGCGGGCGACCGAGTCGCGCGTGCGCTCCTTGAGCTTCGCCTGCAGCGCCGTGAGGTCGGTGCCGCGCGCGAGGCGCGACCCGCGCTCGTCGACGACGGCGTAGCCCATGCGCAAGTGGGCGGGCAGGCGGTCGAGCTCGAAGTCATCGGGCTCGACGGGCGTGAACGTCTGGCGGCGGATCTCGCGCGCGAGGAACTCGGTGATCGACAGCTCGCGCAGGTCGGCGCCCTCGGGTACGGTGGCGAGCAGCTTCGCGGCCCAGTCGGCGGCGGGCACGACGTTGCGGCGGATCGCCTTCGGCAGCGTCTTGAGCAGCGCCGTCACGAGCTCGAGGCGCAGTCCGGGCACGAGCCAGTCGAAGCCCGCGGTGTCGAGACGGGGGAGGAGCGGCAGCGGCACAGTGACCGTCACGCCGTCGTCGGCGGTGCCGGGGTCGAAGCGGTATCCGACGCTCAGGGTCTGGTCGCCGAGCGTGAGCCGCGTCGGGTAGGCGGCATCCGTGGACGCAGCGTCGGCCGCGATCTCGTCGGCCTGGACGAGATCGTCGCGCGACAGGGTCAGCAGGTCGGGATGCTTGGCTCCCGCATCCCGCCACCACTTCTCGAAGCGGCGCACGTCGGTGACCTCCGCGGGGACTCGCGCGTCGAAGAAGTCGACGATGCGCTCGTCGTCGAGCAGGATGTCGCGGCGGCGCGTGCGCTCCTCGAGCTGCTCGAGCTCGCGGCGGGTGCGCTGGTTGTCGCGCAGGAACGCGGTGAGTCGCTTGTCGATGCGCGAGACGTCCCAGTCGCCCTCGACGAGCGCGTGCCGGATGAACAGCTCGCGTGCCTGCGCGGGGTCGATGCGGGCGAGCTGCGTGCGGCGGCGCGGGATGATCGGCACACCGAAGAGCGTCACCTTCTCGTCGACGACCGCGGCGCCCTGCCGCTTCTCCCACCGCGGCGCGCTGTACTGGCGCTTGGCGAGGTCGCCCGCGATCGGCTCGGCCCACGCGGGGTCGATCGCGGCGACCGTGCGCGCGAACAGGCGGCTCGTCTCGACGAGCTCGGCGGCCATGATCGCGGTCGGCTGCTTCTTCGCGAGGCCCGAGCCGGGGAAGAGGACGAAGCGCCGCTGTCGCGCGCCGAGGTAATCGCGCTTCTCGGCGTCGCGGATCCCCAAGTGGCTCAGCAGGCCCGCGAGCAGCGAGCGGTGGATGCCGTCGGCGTCGCCGCCCTTGGCTGCCGGCGTGCGCGCCTCCTCCTTCGTGAGCAGCCGCAGCTGCTGCCCCTGACGGGTGAGCTGACGGTAGACGTCCTGCCACTCGCGAATGCGCAGGTAGTTGAGGAACTCGGCACGCACCTCCTTACGGAACTGGTTGCCGCTCAGCTCGGACTGCCGCTCCTGCAGGTGGTTCCAGAGGTTCAGAAGGCTGATGAAGTCGCTGCTCGGGTCGCGGAAGCGGTTGTGCAGCTGGTCGGCGCGCTCGCGCTTCTCGACGGGCCGCTCGCGCGGATCCTGGATCGACAGGCCGGCGACGATCGCCATGACCTCGCGCACGACGCCGTGCCGCTTCGCCTCGAGCACCATGCGGCCGTAACGGGGGTCGAGCGGCAGCTGGGCGAGGTCGCGCCCGAGCTGGGTGATGCGGTTCTCGCCGTTCGCCGGCACGATCGCACCCAGTTCGAGCAGCAGGTCGAGGCCGTCCTTGATGCCGCGCCTGTCGGGCGGCTGCAGGAACGGGAATCGCTCGATGTCGCCGAGCCCGAGCGAGATCATCTGCAGGATGACCGCGGCGAGGTTGGTGCGGAGGATCTCGGGGTCGGTGTACTCGGGCCGCTTCGCGTAGTCGAGCTCTGAATACAGGCGAATCGCGATGCCGTCGCTCGTGCGCCCCGAGCGGCCCGAGCGCTGGTTGGCACTCGCCTGCGAGATCGGCTCGATCGGCAGGCGCTGCACCTTCGCGCGCGCCGAGTAGCGGCTGATGCGGGCGGTTCCGGTGTCGACGACGTAGCGGATTCCCGGCACGGTGAGGCTCGTCTCGGCGACGTTGGTTGCGAGCACGATCCGGCGACGGATGCCCGCGGGCGCCCGCTCGAACACCCGGTGCTGCTCGGCCGCGCTGAGCCGGCCGTACAGCGGAAGCACTTCGGTGCTCGCGCCGCGCGCGCCCTGGCGCTGGAAGTGGCCGCGCAGGGCATCCGTCGCGTCACGGATCTCGTTCTCGCCGCTGAAGAACACGAGCACGTCGCCGTCGCCCTCGCGGCCGAGCTCGTCGACCGCGGCGATGACGCCGTCGATCATGTCGATTGCTTCGCCGGGGGTCGACGGGCCGTCTGCTTCGTCGTCATCCGGATCAGTCAGATTGTCGGTGTCGACGCCGTCGGGGACGAGCGGGCGGTAGCGCACTTCGACGGGGAAGGTGCGTCCGCTGACCTCGATGATCGGGGCGGGGGTGCCGTCGGCGGCGGCGAAGTGCGCGGCGAAGCTCTCGGGGTCGATCGTCGCCGAGGTGATGATGACCTTGAGCTCGGGGCGGCGGGGGAGGAGCTGCTTGAGGTAGCCGAGCAGGAAGTCGATCGTGAGGCTGCGCTCGTGCGCTTCGTCGATGATGATCGCGTCGTAGTTGTTGAGCTCGCGGTCGCCGCGGAGGGCCGCGAGGAGGATGCCGTCGGTCATCAAGGTGACGCGGGTCGATTTGCCGACCTGGTCGGTGAAGCGAACCTTGTAGCCGACGAGCCCGCCGAGCTCGGTTCCGAGCTCCTCGGCGACGCGCTCGGCGATCGTGCGAGCGGCGATGCGGCGCGGCTGCGTGTGGGCGATGCGCTCGCGCCCGAGCTCGAGCAGGATCTTCGGCAGCTGCGTCGTCTTGCCCGACCCCGTCTCGCCCGCGACGATGACGACCTGATTGTCGCGGATGGCGGCGGCGATGTCGTCGCGCCGCTGACTGACCGGCAGGTCCTCCGGGTAGGTGATGCGCAGGGGCGCGGCGCTGGTTGCGAGCGCGGTCGCCGACGGCGCCGACGAGTCGGCCGGCGGAGTCTCGGAAGCCGCAGTCATGAGCCCTCCAGTCTAGGTGAGCGCTCAGACGAGCCGGCCTGACTCGATGGCGGTCGCGTCGCGTTCGTACAGCCTGGCGTGCACGGCAAGATCGGGCTTGTCGAGCCGTGCCGCGGCGGCGCGCGAGTGGTCGGCGAGGAAACGCAGCCCAGAGGCGGCGCTGGCGAGGAGCTCGTCGATCGTTGCCTCGCTTCTGTAGGCGTCGAGAACGGTTTGGATGCGCGCTCGCAGGTCGGCAGCGCTCGGACCGTCGGCCGGCAGGTCGACTGTGAGCGGCACGGCACGCGTCGCGAAGACCGCGAGGTCGTGCAGGCGCGGACCGGGCGAGCACATGTCCCAGTCGATGACCCCGACCAACTGGTGACCGTCATCGAACACGAGATTGTGCGGGGCGAAGTCGTTGTGGCAGACGACCTCCGCTGGCTCTCGCGTTGGCTGCTGCCAGGTGCGGCCGGCTGTCGAGAACGACTCCGACGCGTCGTGCAGGGTGCGTAGCAGTTGCGCGCCTGAGGTCAGCACTGACTCCCGCCACACCCATGTCGGCAGGGGGAATTGAGGCACGTGGCCATCGAGGTAGCTGAGGCGTTCGCGACCGCGTTCGACGTCGAGCTCGAGGGGAAGAGGGATGCCCTGGACGCCCTCGGATCGCAGGTGGTCGAGCAGCGCGTGCACACTCGGTGACCACGGACCGGCGTCACGCAGAACGTTGCCGCTGTCGAGCTTGACGGCGTTCATGTTGCCGCCCTCGAGGCGTTCGGGCATGACATCAGGGTACGTGGCGGCATCTCCGATGCCCGCTCACTGCACCCGGCTGTTCCACTGGCCCCCGGTTTTCCGTTTCCTGTTTGTGCCTCCCGTGGCACATGCCGCGTCCGGCAGCGCTCGTCCCCAGCCGGGCCTCCATGCGGCGCTCCGCCGAGTGCGCCGCCCACCCCAGCGGCATGTGCCGCGCCGGGCACACTCGCGAAGTGGAAACACTCTTCCTGCTCGCGCACCCTCTGCGCTGGCGCCTCATCGAGATCCTTGCGAGCGGCGAGCACAGCGCCGGGCAGCTCGCCGACGCCGTGCAGTCGATGCGCGGCGTCGGGCGCGAAGCCATCTCGAAGCACCTCGGCCGCCTCCGTCGCGCCGGCCTCATCGAGGTCCGCATCGACATGAACAACCGCATCTACCGTCTCAGTCCTCGCGTCATCGGAGCGCTCGACGGCCTCGTCGCGCACCTTCTCGAACTGCGAACAGCGACCGGGTACGACGACCTCGACCTCGACGGCGGCGACCGAGACATCGGCTGGGAGGCCCCACCGACGGTGGATGACGAAGAAGACGTCGCGCGGTGCTGGTGTATACGGAGGAGCCTGAATCTGCAGAACTGCTAGCGCAGACCGCGCCCAATGTATACATTGGGAGTATGGCGATGGATTCGGCGGTGCAGCGGGCGAGCGCCCACACCTCCGCCGACCGCGCCTTCGAGTCGCTGCGCACGCAGATCGTCGAGGGCGAGCTCGCGCCCGGCGCCCCGCTCACCGAGGTCGAACAGGCGGTGCGCCTCGGGGTGAGCCGAACCCCCGTGCGCGAAGCGTTCGCCCGACTCATCGCCGCCGGCCTTGCGACCGAGCGCGGCCCGCGCACGCTCGTCGTCTCCGACATCGACGCCGACGATGTCGCCGCGCTCTTCGACCTGCGCCGCGCGCTCGACGAGCAGGCCGCGCGCCTCGCCGCCGCGCGCGCCGTGGGCGACGGCGAGACCGGCGCGCGATTCCGCGCCCTCGCCGAGCGCTTCGCCCACGTCAGCCCCGCCACCTTGAAGCACGACGACGCCGCGCGCCACGGCTACTACGCCCTCGTCGCCGAGTTCGACGACGCCCTCGATGCGGCCCTCAGCAGCAGCCCCTACCTCGCCGCCGCGATCGCGAGCACGCGCGTCCACCTCGCGCGCGTCCGCCGGCTCGCCCGCGACGACGATGCGCGCCTCGCGGCGAGCGCCGCCGAGCACGGCACCATCGCCCGAGCGATCGCCGACGGAGACGGCGAGCGCGCCGCGGCGGCGACGCGATTGCACTTGCACGACGCCCTCACGAGCATCCGCGCCCATCTGCCCCGCAAGGAGACCCCATGACGACCGTCCACACCGTCCGCACCTACAAGAGCAGCGAGCCCCTCGCCTCCGCCGACCAGCTCGCCGGGAAGCTCGCCGCGCTCGCCGCGGAGCAGGATCGCCCGCTCGACGTCGCGGCCGTCGACATGGTCATCAACCGCATCATCGACAACGCCGCCGTCGCGACCGCGAGCATCGGCCGTGCACCCGTCGTGAGCGCGCGCGGACAGGCCGAAGCCCACCCGTACAGCCCCGGCGCGACCGTCTTCGGGCTGCCCCAGATCCAGCGCGTCAGCCCCGAGTGGGCCGCCTGGGCCAACGGCGTCGCCGTGCGCGAGCTCGACTACCACGACACCTTCCTCGCCGCCGACTACTCGCACCCCGGCGACAACATCGCGCCGATCCTCGCCGTCGCGCAGCACACCGGCCAGGACGGCGCGCAGCTGCTGAAGGGCCTGCTCACCGGCTACGAGATCCAGATCGACCTCGTCCGCGCGATCTGCCTGCACGAGCACAAGATCGACCACGTCGCCCACCTCGGCCCGAGCGCCGCCGCCGGCATCGGCACGCTGCTCCGACTGCCGACGGAGACGATCTTCCAGGCCATCGGCCAGGCCCTCCACACGACGACCGCCACGCGCCAGTCGCGCAAGGGCGAGATCTCGACCTGGAAGGCCCACGCCCCCGCCTTCGCCGGCAAGATGGCGGTCGAAGCCGTCGACCGGGCCATGCGCGGCCAGACGAGCCCCAGCCCGATCTACGAGGGCGAGGACGGTTTCATCGCGTGGCTGCTGAGCGGGCCGGATGCTCGCTACCAGGTTCCGCTGCCCGACGGCGGCGAAGCGCTCACGGGCATCCTCGACAGCTACACGAAGGAGCACTCGGCCGAGTACCAGGCGCAGGCGTGGATCGACCTCGCCCGTCGCCTCGGCACCGAGCGTCCCGAGCTGCGCGACCCCGCCAACATCGCGAGCATCGTGCTGCACACGAGCCACCACACGCACTACGTCATCGGCTCGGGCGCGAACGACCCGCAGAAGTACGACCCGACCGCGAGCCGCGAGACGCTCGACCACTCGATCCCGTACATCGTCGCCGTGGCGCTGCAGGACGGCGGCTGGCACCACGTCGACTCGTACGCCCCTGAGCGCGCCGCCCGCCCCGACACCGTCGCCCTGTGGCACAAGATCACGACGACCGAGGACGCGGAGTGGACCCGCCGCTACCACTCGCTCGACATCAGCGAGAAGGCGTTCGGCGGCCGCATCGAGATCGAGCTGACGAACGGCGAGCGGGTCGTCGACGAGATCGCCGTCGCGGACGCCCACCCGCTCGGCGCCCGCCCCTTCGGTCGGGCCGAGTACGAGCACAAGCTGCGCATCCTCGCCGACGGCGTGCTGGCCGACGAGGAGGTCGACCGCTTCCTCGCGCTCGCGGCCCGCCTGCCCGAGCTGAGCGCCGACGAGCTCGGCGGTCTCACCGTTACCCCGCTCACGCCCCCGCCCGCCGCCCCGAAGGGACTCTTCTGATGCTGTCGACCACCACCACGCCGTCGCAGCGCCGCCAGGCCTTCCGGGCGGGACTGCAGAGCGACCGCCTGCAGGTCTTCCCCGGCGCGTTCACGCCGCTGAGCATCCGCCTCATCCAGGAAAAGGGCTTCGACGGCGCCTACATCTCGGGCGCCGTCATGGCCGCCGAGCTCGGCCTGCCCGACATCGGGCTCACGACGCTCACCGAGGTCGCGCAGCGCGCGCACCAGATCAGCCGCATGAGCGATCTGCCGACGCTCGTCGACGCCGACACCGGTTTCGGCGAGCCGATGAACGTCGCCCGAACGGTGCACGAGCTCGAAGACGCCGGCGTCGCCGGCCTGCACCTCGAAGACCAGGTCAACCCCAAACGATGCGGTCACCTCGACGGCAAGGCGGTCGTGGATGCTGAGACGGCGATCAAGCGCATCCGCGCGGCTGTCGACGCCCGCCGCGACCCCGACCTCGTGATCATGGCCCGAACCGACATCCGCGGGGTCGGTTCTGATCAGGGCGGGGGGATGGACGCCGCGATCGACCGCGCGAAGGCTCTGCAGGACGCCGGCGCCGACGCGATCTTTCCCGAGGCGATGGGCACGCTCGAGGAGTTCGCCGCGATGCGCGCGGCAGTCGACGTGCCGATCCTCGCCAACATGACCGAGTTCGGGAAGAGCCGGCTGTTCACGCATCAGCAGCTCGCCGACGTCGGCGTGAACATGGTCATCCACCCCGTGTCGCTGCTCCGCATCGCGTTCGGCGCGATCGAGCGAGGCCTCGACGCGCTGCTCGCGACCGGCACGCTCGACGATGAGGTCGCGGGCATGCAGACTCGGGGCAGGCTCTACGAGCTGCTCGACTACGAGGCGTACAACGCCTTCGACGACGGCATCTACACCTACACCGGCCGCTGAACGCGGCCTTGCCCTACACCGGCCGCTGAGCCCGCCCCACCAGGAGGAACGCATGACCGAAGACATCCGCAAGGGCCTCGCCGGGGTCGTCGTCGACCACACCGCCGTGAGCAAGGTGAACCCCGAGACCAACTCGCTGCTCTACCGCGGCTACCCCGTGCAGGAGCTCGCCGCGAACTGCACCTTCGAGGAGGTCGCCTACCTGCTCTGGCACGGCGAGCTGCCGACGGATGCTGAGCTCGCCGCATTCGAGACGCTCGAGCGCGCCCACCGGCGCCTCGACCCGACCGTGAAGGACGCGATCGACGCGCTGCCCCTCTCTGCCCACCCCATGGACGTCGTGCGGACGGCCGTGAGCGTCATCGGCGCCCTCGACGAGTCGCTCACGACCGACAGGACGTGGATCGATCTCGACCTCACCCTCGAGCGGAGCATCCGCCTCTTCGCGCAGCTGCCCGCGATCGTCGCCTACACGCAGCGCCGCCTGCGCGACGAGCGCCTCGTCGAGCCCCGCGACGACCTCGGCTACTCGGCGAACTTCCTGCACATGACCTTCGGAGAGATGCCCGAGAAGGTCGTCGTCGACGCGTTCGACGTGTCGATGATCCTGTACGCCGAGCACTCGTTCAACGCCTCGACCTTCGCCGCGCGCGTCATCACCTCGACGCTCAGCGACGTGTACTCGGCCGTCGTCGGCGCGATCGGCGCGCTCAAGGGCCCGCTGCACGGCGGCGCCAACGAGGCCGTGCAGCACACCTTCGACGAGGTCGGTTCGGCCGACGGAGCGCGCGAGTGGCTCGCGACGGCGCTCGCCGAGAAGCGCAAGATCATGGGCTTCGGCCACCGCGTGTACAAGAACGGCGACTCGCGCGTGCCGACCATGAAGGCCGCGCTCGAGACCCTCGTCGCGCACTACGACCGGCCCGAGGTGCTCGACCTGTACGACGCCCTCGAGAGCGCGATGGTCGAGACGAAGAACATCAAGCCGAACCTCGACTACCCGTCGGGCCCGGCCTACAACCTCATGGGCTTCGACACGACGATGTTCACGCCTCTGTTCATCGCCTCGCGCGTCACGGGCTGGACGGCGCACGTGCGCGAGCAGCTCGCATCGAACGCGCTCATCCGTCCGCTGAGCGCGTACAACGGCCCCGACGAGCGCCACCTCCCGGGTTCGTGAGCAAGAGTGGGGGGATGACTTCTGCGATTCCCACTCCGCACCTGACGCTCAACGACGGCCGCGCCATCCCTCAGCTCGGGCTCGGCGTCTTCCTCGTCGACCCGGCCGAGGCCGAGCGCATCGTCTCCGACGCGCTCGAGGTCGGCTACCGCCACATCGACACGGCGATGATCTACAAGAACGAGGAGGGCGTCGGTCGCGCGATCGCGAACTCCGGCATTCCGCGCGAGGAGCTCTTCATCACCACGAAGCTCTGGAACAGCGACCAGGGAACCGACTCCGCCCGCGCCGCGCTCGACACGTCGCTGTCGAAGTTGGGTCTGGACTACGTCGATCTGTACCTGATCCACTGGCCGGCGCCGAAGTACGGCAAGCACGTCGAGTCGTGGCAGACCCTCGTCGAGCTGCGCTCGTCGGGGAAGGCGCGCTCGATCGGCGTCTCGAACTTCATGCAGACGCACCTCGACGACCTCGCCCAGGTATCCGACGTCGTGCCCGTCGTCAACCAGGTCGAGCTGCACCCCGCCTTTCAGCAGCGCGAGCTGCGCGCCTTCCAGGAGCCTCGCGGCACCCTCACCGAGGCGTGGGGCCCGCTCGGCCAGGGCAAGTACGAGCTCGCCGAGCTGCCGGGCCTCGCCGAGATCGCCGAGCGGCACGGCAAGAGCGTGCAGCAGGTCGCGATCCGCTGGCACCTCCAGGAGGGCATCATCGTCTTCCCGAAGACCTCCAAGCGCGAGCGCATGATCGAGAACGCCGACATCTTCGACTTCGAGCTCTCGGCCGACGAGATGGCGACGATCGCGGCGGCCGACCGCGACGAGCGCGTCGGCGCGCACCCGCTCAACACCGACTTCTAGGCGCGGGCGGATGCTCGGCTCGCCTGCGGGCGGCGACGCGGGCCTCAGTCACGTCTTCGTCCGACGGTGCACGGAGGCCGACGTCTCGGCTCTCGAGACTCGCGAGCCGCCCGGCAGCGGCTACGCGCGCGGCGCTTTCGCTCGTCAGGAGGCCGGCGTCGTCGAGTTCCTCGTTGCGGTCGCCGTCGCTGACGGCACCGTGGTGGGGTCTGCGGAGCTGACGAACGGCGAGCCGTCCGAGCTGAAGAACCTCGGCGTGGATGAGGGCGTTCGCGGTCATGGGCTCGGCACCGCGCTGATCCGCGCTGCTGAGCTGACTGTGGACGCCCGCATCACGAGCGCAGGGGTCGGGGAGCGCTCGCTCGTCGTGGGCGTGGGTCTCGACAACCCGCGAGCAGCCTCGCTCTACGAGAGGCTCGGCTACAGACGGACCGGCGTGCTGTCGTCGACGACGTATAGCTACGTTGACGCTGAGGGCGTCACGCAGACCGTCACGGAGCGCGACGAGGAGCTCATCAAGCGCTGGTGAGACGTCGTTGGCGCTGGGTGCCGCGGTACGTGCCGACTAATCCGGGCCGTTTCGGGCAACTCGTGCGCCCGGGGGCGCACGGTTTGCCCGAAACAGGACGAGTTGCAGCCAGAAATCGGAAGCGGGGCTTCGTCGCCGGCCCCTGACCCGAGTTGCGGCGCGAGCCGGCTAGACGGCGAGCTCGGTGCGCTCGCCGAGCGGCGTCGCCGCGAGCAGCGGACCACCTGCGGCGCTCTCGAGCTCGGCGAACTCCCGCTCGAGGGCGTCGCGGCCCTCGCTGAAGTGCGCCCACTGGTCCACGTGCAGTCCGACGACTCGGCGGGCGCCGAGCGCGAGGGCGGCGGCGCGCGCGTCCGCCGCGGTGAGGGTGAGGGCCGCATCAATCGCGGGGATGCGGGCGGCGCCCGCGAACAGGACGGCGACATCCAGCGCATTGTGGCGGGCCGCGATCGCGCGCACGACCTCGACCGACGAGTTGTCGCCCGACACGAACACCGTCGGCTCGCCCGGAGCGGAGAGCACGAACCCGATCACCGGGCCGAGGCGCTCGGCGACCTCGGGCGGCCCGTGCTGCGCGGTGACGGCGATCACGCGCGCGCCCGCCGGTGCGTGCGCGGCGACCGCCGAGCCGACCAGTGCGGCGCTGTCGAGGGCGAGCGACTCTCCCTCCTCGAGTCCGATGACCGTCGCCGTGCCCTCACCGGAGTCGCAGCGGGCCGCGAGCTCGCGCGCACCCGCCGAGGTCGTGATGACGAGCGGCAGCCCGAGCGCGAGCGCGCGGCCGGCCTCGTCGAGGTTGTCCTCGTGGTGGTGGTGCGAGACGAGAGCGACGTCGATGCGGCCGAGGTCGGCGGCCGCGACGGCCGGCCCCTCGGTCTTCGTGAGGTCGTTCGGGCCCGGGCCGTAGACGGTCGGCGGGTCGAAGGTCGGGTCGAGGAGGAGGCGCAGGCCCGTCCATTCGAGCAGCGCGGTGGGTCCGCCGACGACGGTGACGGCGATGGGCGAACCGGTGGGCGAGCCGCTGCGCGAGCCCTGGTCCGACGCAGCGGGCGAACCCGGGCGCGGGCTGGGAGACGCGGAGGAGTCGGAGGGGAGGCTCATAGGCTCGAACCTATGGCAGCCAGGCTCGAGAACGCCGTCAGCCCGTACCTGCAGTCGCACGCGGACAACCCCGTCGACTGGTGGACGTGGAGCGAGGAGGCCTTCGCGGAGGCCGCGCTCCGCGATGTGCCCGTGTTGATCTCGATCGGCTACGCGACGTGCCACTGGTGCCACGTGATGGCGCGCGAGACGTTCTCCGACCCCGAGGTGGGCGCGTGGCTCGCCGAGAGGGTCGTCAGCATCAAGGTCGATCGGGAGGAGCATCCCGACGTCGACGCCGCGTACATGACCGCGGCGAGCGCGTTCAGCGACCAGCTCGGCTGGCCCCTGACGGTCTTCGCGACGCCGCAGGGGCGCGTGTTCTACGCCGCGACGTACCTGCCTCCGCAGCCGATCTCGGGAGTGCCGTCGTTCCGGCAGGTGGTCGACGCCGTGCTGGAGGCGTGGTCGAGCCGCCGCGAGGAGGTGCTGCAGAGCGCCGACGGGCTGCGCGACGCGATCACCGCCGCGAGCCGCCGCGACCCGGGAGCCCTGCCGAACGCCGACGCCCTCGCCGAGATCGTCGCCGAGCTCGAGGGCTTCGAGGACCAGCTGCACGGCGGATTCGGGGGCGCGCCGAAGTTCCCGGTCGCGCCCGTGCTGCTGTTCCTGCAGGCGCGCGGCTCCGCCGGTGATGCGGATGCCGATGCCCTCGCCGCGCGCACGCTCCAGCGCATCGCCGCGAGCGACCTGCGCGACCCCGTCGAGGGCGGCTTCTTCCGCTACGCCACCCGTCGCGACTGGAGCGAGCCCCACTACGAGCGCATGCTCAACGACAACGCCCTGCTGCTCGAGGTCGCCGCGCGCGCGGGAGCGCGCGAGACCGCGGCCGGGGTCGTGGGGTTCCTGCGCGAGATCATGCGCGTCTCCGGCGGGCTCGCCTCGGGGCAGGACAGCGAGAGCCTCATCGACGGCGAGCGGAACGAGGGCGGGTACTACGCGCTGTCTGCCGCGGCCCGCGCCGGGCATCCGCGCCCCGCTCTCGACGCGAAGGTGCTGACCGGCTGGAACGGCCTCGCGATCGGTGCGCTCGCGGTCGCATCCCGGCTGCTCGACGAGCCCGAGTGGGCGGCGTTCGGGGTCGAGCTCGCCGACGAGCTGATCGCCGCGCACCTCACTCGCGACGACGAAGGGTCGCCGCGCCTGCTGCGCGCGACCCGCGACGGGCGCGCCTCGACCGCTCGCGCCGCGCTCGAGGACTACGGCGACCTCGCCGTCGGGTTGGTCGAGCTCGCGATCACGACCGGCGAGCACCGGTACGCGAGCGTCGCGCGCGAGCTCGTCGACGCGTGCCTCGTCGCGGGTGACCGCGCCGCCGTCGAGTCGGGGCGGGCGATCACGGCGGCGGCACCCGGCGGGGGCGACCCCGTGCTCGCGGCGCAGGGGCTCACCGCGGAGGAGGACCCCAACGAGGGCGCGGCGCCGAGCGGCGACGCCGCGATCGCCCGCGCGGCACTGCTGCTGCACCAGCTCACCGCCGAGCCGCGCTACCGGTTCGCCGCCGACGCGCTCGTCGCGGCGCTCGCACCGCTCGCGCAGCAGCGGCCGATCGCGTTCGGGGCTACCCTCGCCATCGCGTCGGCGCTCGCGGCCCCCGCGCGGCAGCTCGTCGTCGTGCGACCCGACGACGCCGAGCCCGGGGAGCTCGAGGCGCGCGCCCGCGGCCCGCAGCGGGACGGGGTTCTCGGCATCGCGCTCACGGCGTCCGCGGCGTCGGCGTGGGCGGGCGCGGGCTTCGCGCTGCTCGACGACCGGAAGCCGCTCGGAGGCACGACCACCGCTTTCGCGTGCACCGACTTCGTGTGCCGGTTGCCGGTCACGAGCGCCGCCGATCTCGACGCGGCAGGCTGACGCCTACCCAGTCGGCTCCTCGCCGCTCGGCGCGACCGCCGGCGTCTCCTCCAGCTCGATCAGGATCTCCTGGATCTCCTCGAGGCGGACCGGGGTCCACGGCGAGCTGTCGGGGTCGGCGGCGTAGGCCTCGGGGCTGTCGCCCTGGTTCCACCACTTGGACTCGTACGGCATGCCGTCGAACAGGATGCGCTCGCCCTTGTCGTAGATGACCGTGCCATCCCACTCGGGGTAGACGCCGTAGGGGAGCGTCGGGATCTCGCGCGGCTTCTCGCCGTCGAGCACGGGCCCGACGAGGACCCAGGGGGTCTCCCACTCGTTGAGCACGGGGTTGTCGGGGATCTCTCCGCGCGTCCACCACTTGGCCTCGTAGACGTTGCGGTACCAGACGACCTTGCTCCCGGCGAGGTAGGAGGCCTCCTCGTTCCAGATCGGGTACGGGCTCGTGTCGGGGTCGTCGATGAAGTCGGCCGGGTCGCGCGGCTCGGGAGTCGTGACGATCCCCGCGCTCGCATCCAGACGCCCCGCGAACCCCTCGGCGAGGATGTCGGCGTAGCGCACGTCGCCCTGCGGGAAGCCGGAGCACGCATCGGAGACGCGGCTGAGATCGACGTAGTTCGGGCCGCACTGCACGTCGCGGTTGAGCGACCACATCGACATGCGACCGAGGCCCTTCTCGACCGCCCAGTCGTGCAGGGCCTCCGCATCCTTCAGCGTGAAGACCTCGTCGACGACGTCGTTCTGACCGATCATGGGCGTCGCCCCGATCTTGCGCCAGAGCGTCGCGTCGCTGAGCTCGATGTCGGCGAGCTCGTACATGATGCGCAGTTGGCGGTGGGTGGCCTGGAGGGCGCGGATCGAGGCATCCGCCATCGACTCGCCCTGCTCCTTGGAATCGTTGTAGTTCATCGTCATGACGTTGATCCCGGCCACGTCGACGCCCGCCTCGATCATCTGCTGGACGGCGGTCGTGCCGTCCTCGGTCAGGCCGAACGGCGCGACGGGAAGAGTGAGCCACACCGCGAGATCCTCGCCGGCGTCGCGGCGACGCTCCTGCAGCGTCGCGATCGCCTCGGCGCGGCGCTGCCCGGCCACCGAGTCGGTGAGGTTCTCGCCCTCGATGTCGAGGTCGATCGTCGTCACGTCGTAGCGCTCGATCACGGTGTCGTAGGAGCGCACCAGCTCGGCAGGATTCGTGCAGACGGTCGCGAGCTCGTCGTTCAGCAGACCGCCGAACGAGATCGCGAGGTCGGCCCCGAGCTGCTCGAGTCGGGCGAGCCGGCGGTCGAGGTCGAGCTCGACGGCCGCCTCCTCGAGGTCGTACGCGGTGCCCCACGTCGGAGTGCACGGCTCCTGCGGGTCGGCGACGATGAACGACAAGACGATGTCGCGCGCACCGGCCGCATCGACGTCCTCGAAGGCGAACACCGGGGTCGCGGTGGCGTCGACGTAGCCCGCGAACCACGGGTCCCTGTCCTCGAGCGAGGCCGCCCCCGCCCAGTTCTGCACCGAGATATAGCCCCAGAGTCCGAGGGCCGAGGTCATGAGGAGGGCGAGGATCGCCCGGAACGACGAGAGTCGTCGGCCATCGCGCCAGAGGATCGCGTGCATCAGGCGGCCGCCTTCCGGTCGGACGTCGATGAGACGGCGCCCGCGAGCGCGGGAGCGGGGTTCTCGTCCGCGTGGTCGTGGATCGCCCCGTGGTAGAGCACCGTCTGCCAGTCGGCGGGTCGGCCGTCTCCTCCTCCGGCGCGCGCGACGGGCGCGGCCTTCGGCGTGACGTACAGCCAGTTCGTGAGGCCGATGCCGAGGTCGACGAGCGAGGTGCCGAGGCCGATGTAGGCGACGACCGCCGCGAGGGCGAGTACGGCGTTGAACGCCGCGAACGCCGCGTTGCCCCAGTTCTCGGCGTTCAAGTCGCGCCAGAGGGTGAAGATCGAGAAGGCGATGATGAGGTACGGCGCGAGCACGTACAGCAGGGGCGTCGACGTGCGGTTGCGCACCTTGGGCGTCCGGGCGAAGGGGATCTTCTTCGACGTGATCGCCTGCTCGATCGACTTCACGACTCCGGCGAGGTTCACCGGCAGGAGGATGAGGTTGAAGCCGTAGATGCGGAGGATGTCGGTGCGCTTGTAGCCGGCGTACCGCAGATCGCTCGCCATCGCGATGAAGTAGGGCAGAGCGGCCAGTAGCACCATCGGACTGAGCAGCCGACTGTCGTACGGGTAGGCCAGCAGGAACACGAGCCCGAAGCTCGCCCACGCGATCGAGGACATGTAATTGACGCGCAGCATGATCTCGATCGGGCTGATGCGCTCGCCGCGCGCGCGACGCTCGCGGAGCTGACGGAAGTACTTGGGCAGGATCAGCAGCCCGCCGTTGGCCCAGCGGCGCCGCTGGATCACGAGCGATCCGAAGTCGGGCGGCGTCGCCGAGTAGCTGAGGCGCTCGGGGTAGTTGACGAGGCTCCACCCGTGGGTGCCGAGGTCGATGCTCGACTCGGTGTCCTCGATGACGGTGCGGTCCTGCACGTAGCGCTTGACCGTGAACCCGCCGCGGGTCTCCACGACGACGATGTCGTCAAGGGCGCGCTTGCGGATGACGGCGTTGGCGCCCACCCAGAAGGTCGCGTTGTAGTGCGAGAAGCCCTGGTGGAGGATGTGCTGGATGTCGGTGGTCGCCGCCGCGAGGCGCTCGATGCGGGTGCTCGCGCCGCGGTACGACGAGTACGGCGTCTGAGTCACGGCGACACGCGCGTTCTCCGGCTGCTCCATCGAGTGGACGAGCCGGACGCAGTAGTCGCGCAGGAGCATTGAGTCGGCGTCGAGAGTCAGCAGGTAGTCGGAGTCGGGCACGACGAGGTCGGCCGCATCTCCGAAGCCGACGGGCCGGAGCGCGGTGCCGTCCGGCGTGGCCTCCATCGCGTACGCGCCGCCCATCAGGCCGATGTAGGCATTGAGGTTCATCGCTTTGTTCGCCTCGTGCGAGAGCGACGCGAAGGTCTTGCGCTCGAAGGAGGTGAGGCTCGCGGTGAAGGTCCAGGCCAGGCGCCGCAGCAGATGCACGGCGTGGGCGGGGGGGAGTCGGAAGCCGTCGGTCGTCGCGGCATCGAGAGCCTCGGCCGTCACGGCGAACTCATGGCGGATGCCCCCCAGGACCTGCTCGACGAAGAACACGTCGACGTGATCGGTCATGGCGTGCTCGGCGATCCTCGCGTCGAGCCACGAGACGGCCCAGCGGAAGTGCTGGGCGATCTCGGCCACATCGTCGTCGGTGAGCTCGGTGGTCTCGCCGATCTCGCGGCCGAGGAGCGCGTCTCGGAAGCGGGCGCCCGGCTCGGCGAGCGCCTCCTCGATCGCGGCGGGGATCGCGCGTGTGGCGTCGAGGCGCGCGGCGACCGCAGCAGGGTCGGTCGGGGCCGGCGGGTCGTCGAGAAGGAGGACCACGCGAAGCTCGGGATACTCCTGCAGGGCCGCCGACCAGAGCGTCGTGGCCACGACGTCGGGCTCCTCCGCGTAGGAGGGCACGAGCACCGTCATTGAGGTGTGCCGATCGGTGAAGTGGCGGTCGAGCTCGGCGCGGGGGACGCGCACGTGAGCGCGGAAGCGCTGCAGCGCGCCGTGGCGCGCGATGAGGTACATGAGCGCGGAGAAGGTCAGGAACGTGACGACGACGACGTACGAGATCGCCTCGGTCGTGAACTGGAAGCTCTGCGTTCCGTTGTTCAGGAACTCGGCGATGACCGTGTAGACGACGTAGACGATCCAGAAGACGACGGTCGCCACGATGGCGACTCGGGCCATCGCGATACTGCGATCGCTCGGCCGCGGGTGGACGATCGGCAGGGGAGCGGTGCGCTTCTCTGCGCCCCACTGCCGTTTGCGGGACGGGGCTGTGCCGGGTGCTGTGGTGGGGGGTGTCGTGGTGGACGCGTGCGCCGTTTTCGGGGTCGGCGGAGCATTGGTGGTTTCGGGCATGGGGAACGACCTCAGCCACGGCTCTCGAAGGATTCGGGTGCCCTCGAGATGTCGGGTGATAACCGTGACAGGCCGACGGTACGCCACATGGGGATTTTTCGGAATCCCTCGCGGGGTAGGGGATGTCCCCACTTCGGGGGACCTGTGTGAACTTCTAGTGAACGAGGCTCACACGGCGGAGCCGCCGCGGACGGAACCGCTCAGCGCACCTGCTTCTTCGCGCTGATGACGCCCGTGTCGAAGCCCATGAGGTGCAGCCCGCCGTGGAAGCGCGCGTGCTCGACCTTGATGCAGCGGTCCATGACGACCGTGAGCCCGCGCTTCTCGGCGTCGATCGCGGCCTCCTCGTTCCAGATGCCGAGCTGCACCCAGACCGTCGAGGCGCCCGCGGCGATGACGTCGTCGACGACGGAGGGGATGTCGCTGGCCTTGCGGAACACGTCGACGATGTCGGGCACCTCGGGCAGCGAGGCGAGGTCGGGGTAGGCCGGCTGACCCAGGATCTCGGTCGCGTTCGGGTTCACGAAGTACACGCGGTAGTCGCTCGACTGCTGCAGGTAGGTGCCGACGAAGTACGAGCTGCGGGCCGCGTTCGGGGAGGCTCCGACGATCGCGACGCTCTTCGCGCGGCGCAGGATGCCCAGCCGCTCCTTCGCGGAGGGGCCCACCCACGTCCGCTGCGACTTCAGCAGCTTCGCGAGCGGCGAGCTCGCCGGGATCGCGCAGGTGAGGCCGTTGGCGAGGGTGACGGTCTCGGTGGTGCCGGTCGCGGTCGTGCCCACGGCATCCGTCGTCTTCTCGCTCATGCCGACACCGCCTTCTGCGCCGCGTCGAGCGCCTGATCGAGGTCGTAGATGATGTCGTCGACGTCCTCGATGCCGACGGAGAGGCGCACGAGACCGGGGCCGATCCCGGAGTCGAGCAGCTGCTGCTCGGTCAGCTGCGCGTGCGTCGTCGAGCCGGGGTGGATGATGAGCGTCTTCGCGTCGCCGATGTTGGCGAGGTGGCTCGCGAGCTGCACGTTCTCGATGAGCGCCTCGCCCGCGGCGCGGCCGCCCTTCACGTCGAAGCTGAACACCGAGCTCGGGCCGATCGGCAGGTACTGCTGCGCCCGGTCGAAGTGGCGGTGCGACGGCAGGCCCGCCCAGCGCACCTTCTCGATGCGCGGGTCGGCCTCGAGCCACTCGGCGACGCGGCGCGCGTTGTCGACGTGCGCCTGCATGCGGTACGGCAGCGTCTCGACGCCCTGGGCGAGCAGGAACGCCGAGTGCGGCGCGAGGGCCGGTCCGATGTCGCGCAGCTGCTCGGCGCGCAATCGCGTGAGGAATGCGTACTCGCCGAAGTTGCCGTACCAGGTGAGGCCGCCGTAGTGCGGCACGGTCTCCTCGAAGAGCGGGAAGTTGTGGTTCGACCAGTCGAAGCGGCCGGACTCGACGACGACGCCGCCGAGAGTCGTTCCGTGCCCGCCGAGGAACTTCGTCGCCGAGTGCACGACGATGTCGGCGCCCCACTCGATCGGGCGGCACAAGTACGGCGTCGCGACGGTCGAGTCGATGATGAGCGGAAGGTCGGCGGCGTGCGCGACATCGGCGAGCCCGGCGATGTCGGCGATGTCTCCGCTCGGGTTCGCGATGGTCTCGGCGAACACGAGCTTCGTCCGGCCCGGGATGATCGCGGCCGCGTAGTCGGCCGGATCGTCGCTCGCGACGAACGTCGTCTCGACGCCGAAGCGGCGCAGCGTGACGTCGAGCTGCGTGATCGAGCCGCCGTAGAGATTGGCGCTCGCGACGATGTGGTCGCCGGCACCGGCGAGGGATGCGAAGGTCACGAACTGCGCGGAGAGCCCGCTGGAGGTCGCCACGGCCCCCAATCCTCCCTCGAGGCTCGCGATGCGCTCCTCGAAGCTCGCCACGGTCGGGTTCGCGAGCCGGCTGTAGATGTTGCCGTACTTCTGCAGCGCGAAGCGCGCGGCGGCGTCCTGCGCGTCGTCGAAGACGAAGGCGCTGGACTGGTAGATCGGCAGGGCGCGGGCGCCCGTCGCCGAGTCGGGGACGTTGCCCGCGTGGAGAGCGCGCGTGCGGAAGCCATAGTCGCGGTCGGCCATTCAGCAAGGCTAAGCGGCGGCGACCCGGGCGGCGGTCGAGCGCGTCACAATCCGTAGCGTGCGGGGCTGAGGATCCCTCTACGGTGGTGCTATGAGCTCTGCGTCGCCCCCGCCCCTCGCGCCGCCTCCTCGGCCCCTCCCCACGAAGCGATCCAGCCGTTCGCTCGCACCCGATGTCGCCCGCGGCGCCGTCCTCGTCGGCATCGCCCTGGCGAACGTGCCGTTCTGGCTGTACGGCGTCGATCGGGGAGTGCTGCTCAAGCCGATCGGCTCGGAGCCGGATTCCGTCGCCAACGCGCTCACGGCGCTCCTGTTCGACAACCGCAGCTTCCCGCTCTTCGCCCTCCTGTTCGCCGCCGGGCTCGCCCAGATCACGGCGCGCGAAGCCGTTCGCGGCGCGAGCTGGCCCGAGGCGCGCCGGCTCCTCGTCCGCCGCAACCTGTGGCTTCTCGCCATCGGCGCGGCTCACGGCGTGCTGCTGTTCTTCGGCGACATCATCACCACCTACGCGATCATCGGGCTCGGTCTCGTCCTCCTGATCAGAGCATCCGACCGCGCGATCATCGTCGTGGGGTGGATCGGCGCGGCTGCGCTCGTCCTGATGTCGGCGCTCGACGGCGTCGGGCGTCTCGTCGACGAGGTCGTCGACGGCGCCCTCCCCACCGATGGCTCGATGGGTGACCTGCCTGATCTCTCGCTCATCCCCGGAGCGGCGGGCGCGGAGAGCTACCCGCTCGCGATCCTCTTCAACGTCATGACGTGGCTGCCCAACGCGCTGAGCACCCCGATCATCGGGCTCGGGTTCCTCGCCCCCATGTGCCTGGGCATCCTCGCTGTCCGGCGGGGCTGGCTCGACCGACCGCACGAGCACCGGGCACTCCTCATGCGGACCGCCGCGATCGGGATCCCGATCTCCCTCATCGGGGCGCTGCCGATCGTCCTGGCGATCCTCGACGTGTACGAGCTGCCGCCGCTGCTCGAGCCGCTCGCGACGATGCTGCACGGCGCGAGCGGACTCGTCGGCGCGGCTGCGGCGCTCGCGCTCATCGCCGTCATCGCTGCGCCGTCGGAGAGGCCGGGCGCTCGCCCGGCCCCGGGCCTCCGCTGGCTCGCCGCGCTCGGCCGCCGGAGCCTCACGGGGTACCTGCTGCAGTCGCTCGTGTTCCTCATCGTGTTCTCCGCCTGGGCGGGCGGGCTCGGCGGAGAGGTCGGCGCTGCAGCAGCCTCCCTCATCGCCCTCGCGACATGGCTGGCGACGCTGATCCTCGCCATCGTGCTCGAGGCGCGGGATCGCCCCGGCCCGGCGGAGTGGCTCCTGCGTCGACTCGTCTACGGGCGCGCCGCGACGAGCTAGCCGACGGCGACGCCGGCGACGCCGGCGACGACGGGCGCAGCGAGCACCTGGACGACGGGGGCGAGTTCGGCGGTGCTCGATCGGCGATCCCCACCGCGATCGAGCACCGCCCGGGCGGCGCACGTCCGCCCGCCCCCGAACGCGACCTCTCACCGCCCCGCACCCTCGGGGCAGGGAGAGAGGAATCGCGTCACATCGTGGTGCCCGCGATCGACGCGAGGAGGGCTTCGCCGCGAGGCGTCGGCGCGGGGTAGGCGCCTGCCGGGGATCTGCGGCGGGTGGGTAGCAACAACCTAGCCCCCGAAGGGATCACACGGAAGACGGCCGCGCGAGAAGGATCCTCGAGTCCCGGAACGTCAGATCCAGCCGGGCAGCCAGTAGTGCAGGCGCAGGAAGTCGATCGGCACGGGCCACCCCGTCCACATCGGGAGGAAGAACGCGCTCAGCGCGACGGCCGCCACCACGAGCACCGCGACGACCGCGAGGCCGAGCCGGCGTCGGCGCGCCGGCTCGGCGGGCCCCCCGAGCACCGCGCGCAGCACGGCGACGAGCGCGAGCGCGAGGAACGGCGTCAGCACGACCGTGTAGAAGAAGAACATCGTGCGCTCCGGGTAGAGCAGCCACGGCAGCCAGCCCGCCGCGACCCCGGTCAGGATCACGGCGAGAGCCCACGGGGAGCCGAAGGGCGCGATCGCGGCGCGGGCGCCGGTGCCGCGCGCCGCCGCGACCGCCGCCATGAGGCATCCGATCACCAGCACGATCACCGACGCGACCGACGCCCACCACAGCAGCGGGTTCGGGACGCCCGAGATCGCGACCGCCGTGCCGTCACCCTGATCGACGTAGTGCATGTACGTGGGTCGCAGTAGCAGCGGCCAGCCGAGCGCGGGGGCCTCGTACGCGTGCGGGCTCGACTCGCCCACGTGGTAGCCGTAGACCTGGGACTGGTAGTGCCACAGGTTCTGCACAGCGTCGGGCACCCAGGCGAGGATGCCCGTCCAGCGCTCGCCGCCCGACGCGATCCACTGCCGGTCATAGCCGTCGGTCGACAGGAACCACCCGGTCCACGTCACAAGGTGTACGACGAGAGCCACGGGCAGCACGAGCAGCGCGCTCGCCGGAGCCTGCCGCAGCAGCGTTCCCGACGCCCACAGGGCGACGCCCGCCCCGCGACGGTCGAGGGCGTCGGCGGCGACGCTCAGCACGGCGAAGGCGGCGAGCAGGTAGAGAGCGCTCCACTTGATCGAGACGGCGAGGCCGAACGCGACGCCCGCGGCGATGAGCCACGGCCGCCCCCACAGCGCCGGCCCCCAGTCGGTCGGCCGCCCCGCGAACCGCCGGCGAGCGAGCCACTCGCGCAGCCGGTGATGGCTCGCGCGTCGGTCGATGATCACGAAGAGCACCGCCATGAGGACGAAGAGCGCGAGCAGCCCGTCGAGCAGCGCGACGCGGCTCATGACGATCGCGTTGCCGTCGATCGCGATGAACCCGCCTGCGAGGCTCGCGAGCCCGACCGAGCGCCAGAGCCGGAAGGCGATGAGCATGACGAGCCCGACGACCGCGACTCCCGCGAGCGCCGTCGAGATGCGCCAGCCGACGGGAGACTCGGGGCCGAGGGCGGCGAGGCCGAGCGCGATGATCCACTTCCCGAGCGGGGGATGCGCCACGAACGCAGCCGCCCGATCGGGCGACCCGGGCTCGCCCGCCGCGAAGCCGTCGTTCGCGCCCTCCGGCCAGCGCCCCTCGTAGCCGAGCTGCAGCATGCTCAGCGCATCCTTCACGTAGTAGGTCTCGTCGAAGACGAGCGTCGCGTGCTCGTCGAGCCCGATGAGGCGTGTGGCGGCCGCGACGCCGAGCACAAGCGTCGGCGCGGCGATGCGGGCCGCTCGGCGGGCGGCGGGGGATGCCGCGGCCCAGCGCTCGTCGAGGCGCGAGCCGAGCATCCGATCGCCGACCGACTCCGGGGCGGGAGTCGGCTCTGCTCGCGTCACGCGCTCATGCTAGCCGCGCCCGCTCGGGGTGCCCCGAGTGCTGCCTCCCGCCGCGTCCGGGTGCCCGGGTGCCCGGGTGGGAGGATGAGCGGATGATCGTGCTCGCCGCCACCCCCATCGGCAACCTCGGCGACGCGTCGCTGCGGCTCATCGAGACCCTCGAGGCGGCGGAGCTCGTCGTCGCGGAGGACACCCGCACGACCGCCCACCTGCTGCGCGCGCTCGGCATCGAGAACCGGCCGCAGCTGCTCGCCCTGCACGAGCACAACGAGCGCGCGCGATCGGCCGAGCTCGTCGAGCGGGCCCGCGACACCGATGTCGTCGTGCTCACCGACGCGGGCATGCCGGGCATCAGCGACCCCGGCTACGTGCTCGTCGAGACGGCGATCGCGGCCGGAGTCGGCGTCACCGCACTGCCCGGCCCGAGCGCCGTGCTCATGGCGCTCGTGCTGAGCGGGCTGCCGACCGACCGGTTCGCGTTCGAGGGGTTCCTGCCGCGCAAGGGGCGCACGTCCCACCTGCGGGGTCTCGCCGCCGAGCAGCGCACGCTCATCTTCTTCGAGGCGCCGCACCGCATCGGCGCGGCGCTCGTCGACCTGCGCGACGCCTTCGGATCCGACCGCCGCGCCGCCGTCTGCCGCGAGCTCACGAAGAAGTTCGAGGAGGTCGCGCGCGGCACGCTCGCGGAGCTCGCCGAGCGCTTCGCCGAGGGCGCGCGCGGCGAGATCGTCGTCGTCGTCGAGGGCGCACCGGCGCGGTCGGGCGACCTGGCCGGCGCGGTGGCGGAGGTCGTCGCGCGTGCCGCGGCCGGTGAGCGGCTGAAGGATGCGGCGTCGGCGGTCGCCGCCGCCACCGGGCTCGGCACGCGCGAGCTCTACGAGGCCGCGCTCGCGGCCCGGCGCGGGTAAACGGCCCGGGCACCGAGCCCGCGCTCGCTCGTCGCGTGTGCCGCGCCCGTTGAGCGGGGGGAGGGCGCTACTTCTGTGGGGCGGCGCCACATTGACGTTGTGCCCTGACTTCGAAGTGGCGCCTCTAGCACCCGCGGGCCAGCGCTCGACCGCGCTGCGCGGCGCCCGCGGCGCCAGGGCCCGCGCGCCGCGCGGCTACCCGCAGTAGTCGCGCAGCTCCAGGCTGACGGGCGCGATAGTCTCGCGCTCCTCCGTCGTGATGACGACCCCGTTCACGACTCCCTCGGCGGGCCCGGTGCGCTCGACCTCGATGCCGACGTACGCGGCCGCATCCGGCTCGATGCTCGCGTCGGTGAGGTCGACGCCGTCGAACGCGCTCCGCCCGCTGGTTCCCGACGGCGCCGCATCGAACAGCACGGGAGTCGCCCGCGCCTCCGGGTCGATCGCGACGAATCGGTCGACGACCTCGACGCCCTCCGACTCGGCGAGCTCGATCCCGGTGATGGCCAGCGGCTCGCCGGCCGAGTTGGTCACTCCGAGGGCCAGGGTGCCGCGATCGCCGGCCAGGCACCCGCTCAGCTCGGCGTTCTGGTCCTCGGGCGGGCCCGAGCATCCGCCCAGCACCGCGACGACCGCGACGACCGCGCCCACGGCGATCGCGCGGGATGCCCGTGGCCGGGCCGGGCGGGTCTGGTCGCGTCTCACGCGCAGAACGCTACGCGACGCGGCGAGGGCTCCGCCGCGCACCTGCCGCGCATCCGCCCGCCCGTAGACTCATGCGTTATGGCCGCAGGCGACTCCTTCTCCGTCACGACCCCGATCTTCTACGTGAACGACGCGCCCCACATCGGGCACGCGTACACCGAGGTCGCGGTCGACGTCCTCGCGCGCTGGCACCGGCAGAGCGGCGCCGACACGTGGTCGCTCACGGGCACCGACGAGCATGGTCAGAAGATCCTGCGCACGGCGGTCGCGAACGGCGTCACCCCGAAGGAGTGGGCGGACAAGCTCGTCGCCGACGCGTGGATCCCGCTGCTGAAGACGATCGACATCGCCAACGACGACTTCATCCGCACCACCGAGGAGCGCCACGAGAGCGTCGTGCAGCAGTTCCTCCAGAAGCTGTACGACGACGGCCTCATCTACGACGGCGAGTACGAGGGCTACTACTGCGTCGGCTGCGAGGAGTACAAGCAGCAGTCCGACCTCGTCGACGGCGCCGGCGAGTTCGCGGGCCAGTACGTGTGCCCCATCCACGGCCGCCCGGTCGAGGTGCTCAAGGAGAAAAACTACTTCTTCCGCATGAGCCAGTTCCAGCAGCGCCTCCTCGCCCTCTACGAGTCGCAGCCCGACTTCATCCAGCCGGACAGCCTGCGCAACGAGATCGTGTCGTTCGTGCGCCGCGGTCTCGACGACCTGTCGATCTCGCGTCAGAGCTTCGACTGGGGCGTGCGCGTGCCGTGGGACGACAAGCACGTCGTCTACGTCTGGTTCGACGCGCTCATCAACTACATCTCCGCCCTCGGCTGGCGCCCCGACGCTCCGGCCGAGCTGTTCGACCGCTTCTGGCCGTCCAGCCACATCGTCGGCAAGGACATCGCGCGCTTCCACGCCGTCGTCTGGCCGGCGATGCTCATGGCCGCCGATCTGCCCGTGCCGCGCCGCGTCTTCGGCCACGGCTGGCTGCTCGTCGGCGGCGAGAAGATGTCGAAGTCGAAGCTCACGGGCATCGCGCCGTCGCAGATCACCGAGGTGTTCGGGTCGGATGCGTTCCGCTACTACTTCATGCGCGCGATCGCGTTCGGCCAGGACGGCTCGTTCTCGTGGGAGGACCTCGCCGCCCGCTACCAGGCCGAGCTCGCGAACGGCTTCGGCAACCTCGCCTCGCGCGTGGTCGCGATGGTCGGCCGGTACTGCGACGGGGTCGTTCCCGAGGCGGGCGCCGCGAGCGAGGCCGAGGCGGGCATCCAGCGAACGGTCGCGGATGCCGCGGGCACCGCATCCGCCGCGATCGACCGGTTCGCGATCCACGATGCGATCGCGGCGGTCTGGTCGATCGTCGACGAGCTCAACGGCTACCTGACGGTGCAGGAACCGTGGAAGGTCGCGAAGGACGAGTCGCAGGCCGAGCGGCTCCACACGATCCTGTACACGGCGGCCGAGGGCCTGCGCGCCCTCGCCGTGCTGCTGAGCCCGGTGCTGCCGCAGGCGACGCAGAAGCTGTGGGCGGCGCTCGGCGCCGAGCCCCACCTGGGAGCGCTCGCAGACCAGCGCATCCCCGATGCGGGAGAGTGGGGTCGGTTGCCGGCGGGCGCCCGCACCCAGGCGCTCGAGGCTCTCTTCCCGCGCATCGAGCACGAGGCCACCGCCTAGAAGGGGCGCGACATGACCGACGAGATGACACCGCACGTGCGCTCCCGCGCCGCGATGGAGGACTCGTCGCGAGACCTCAGCTACCCGCCGAGCCCCGAGGCGCTCGTCGTGCCCGTGTACGACAACCACACGCACCTCGAGATCGCCGACGGCGAGAGCCCCATGCACTACCGGGAGCACCTCGATCGCGCTTCGGCCGTCGGTGTGCGTGGTGTCGTGCAGGTCGGCACCGACGTTCAGACCTCGCGCTGGTCGGCGGCGATCGCGGCGCGCGAGCCGCGCGTGCTGGCCGCTGTCGCCATCCACCCCAACGAGGCCGCGGCGCTCGATGAGGCGGGCGAGCTGGATGCCGCTCTCGCGGTCATCGACGAGCTCGCCGCGCAACCCCGCGTGGTCGCCGTCGGCGAGACCGGGCTCGACTATCACCGCGCGACGTCCGAGAGCAGACGCGCCGCCCAGCTGCGCTCCTTCGAGGAGCACATCCGCATCGCGAAGAAGCACGGCCTCGCGCTGCAGATCCACGACCGCGACGCGCACGACGACGTCGTCGCGACGCTGCGCCGCGTGGGCGCTCCCGAGCGCACGGTGTTCCACTGCTTCAGCGGCGACGTCGAGCTCGCGTCGATCCTCGCGGAGAACGGCTGGTACGCGTCGTTCGCGGGCACGGCGACGTTCAAGACAGCGCGCAACCTGCGCGACGCGCTCGACGTACTGCCGCGGGCCCTGCTGCTCGTCGAGACGGATGCGCCGTTCCTGACGCCGCACCCCTTCCGCGGCCGCCCGAACTCGCCGTACCTGCTGCCGTGGACGCTCCGCGCGATGGCCGACCACCTCGGCACCGACGCGTCGATGCTCGCGGCGCAGATCAGCTCCAACACCGAGCAGGTGTACGGCACGTGGGACGCCGAGCCGGTCACCGCCCCCGGCGACCCGTGGGCCGATCGCCCCGACGCCGAGCACCCCGAGCGAGACGCCCTGCCGGGCCGCGCCGACGATCTGACGACCGAGCAGGGCGGGGCCTGAGTGGCGGGGCTCCTGGGCCCTGCTGAGGTGCGCGACCTCGCCGCGCTGCTCGATGTCACGCCGACGAAGAAGCTCGGGCAGAACTTCGTGCACGACGCCAACACCGTCCGCCGCATCGTCTCGACGGCTGCGCTGCCGCCGGGCTCGACGGTGCTCGAGGTGGGGCCGGGGCTCGGCAGCCTGACGCTCGGGCTGCTCGAGGCGGGGCATTCGGTCGTCGCGGTCGAGCTGGATGCCCGGCTCGCCGCCCAGCTGCCGCTCACAGTCGCCGAGCTGCAGCCGACGGCGCGCCTCGAGGTCGTGCACGCCGACGCGCTGCGCGTCACGTCGCTGCCTGATGTGTTCGGGGAGCCGACGTCGCTCGTCGCGAACCTGCCGTACAACATCTCGGTGCCGGTGCTGCTGCACCTGCTCGCGCGCTTCCCGTCGATCACGCGCACGCTCGTCATGGTGCAGGCGGAGGTCGGGCAGCGGCTCGCCGCGGGCCCGGGCTCGAAGATCTACGGGAGCCCGAGCGTGAAGGCGGCCTGGTACGGGGCCTGGGGGCTCGAGGGAGTGGTGAGCCGGCAGGTGTTCTGGCCGGTGCCGAACGTCGACAGCGTGCTCGTCGGCATGAAGGCGCGCACTGCTCCTCCCGGTTCGGAGGCGGAGCGCCTGCGCATGTTCGCCCTCGTCGACGCGGCGTTCGGTCAGCGGCGCAAGATGCTGCGGCAGGCGCTCGCGGAGCTCTTCGGCTCATCCGCGGCGGCGACGGCCGCGCTCGAGGCGGCGGGGCTCGACCCGACCGCGCGCGGAGAGCAGCTCGTCATGCAGGAGTTCCTGGCCCTCGCGCGCGTGCACGGCTGAGAGGGCAGCCTGGCCGCGCCGCCCCAACCCTCGAAGTCGGATTACGTCACTCCTTAACAACGGTCTGTGCGCGATCGCGGGCTGGTTGTCCGGCGAGCCGGCTCGCCGCGAGCTCAGCGGGCGGGCATCCGCTCGAGCAGCACGATGACCTCCGAGTGCGTCGACTGCGGGAACATGTCGAACAGCCGCGCCTCGACGACCCGGTACGACGGCATCGACTCGAGGTCGCGCGCGAGCGACGCGGCGTTGCAGCTCGAGTAGATGACCGTCGGCACGCCCGACTCCTCGAGCCACGCCGACAGGGGCTCGCCGAGCCCGCGGCGCGGCGGGTTGACGACGACGAGGTCGGGCGGGGCACCCGCGGACGCGACCGCGCTCGTCGCGTCGCCGACCTCGAAGCGCACCCCGGGCATCCCCTCGGCGGCGATGCGTGCGCTCGCCACGGCATCGGAGGAGAGCTCGACGCCGAGCACCTGCCGACCCGGCGCCGCCGCGTGGAGGGCGAACCCGCCGACGCCGCAGTAGAGATCCCAGACCGACGACGGGCCAGCCGCGTCGATCCACTCGCGGCCCTGGCGGTACAGCGCCGAGGCGATCGCCGTGTTCGTCTGCACGAAGCTCTGCGGCCGCACCTGCAGCGTCGCGTCGCCCACGCGCATCGGCAGCGTCGACCGCGGCGTGAGAACGAACTCCTCGGCTCCCTCGACGACGGCCTTGTGCTCGGGGTGCAGATTGACCGAGACGACGGCGAGCTGCGGCAGAGCATCCACGAGCCAGGGGACGACCGCCTGCACGGCGGAGACCG
The DNA here is from genome assembly GCF_014137945.1 of Microcella alkalica. Classification (GTDB taxonomy): domain Bacteria; phylum Actinomycetota; class Actinomycetes; order Actinomycetales; family Microbacteriaceae; genus Microcella; species Microcella alkalica. The sequence goes on along the minus strand of NZ_JACGWX010000003.1, from coordinate 172,611 downwards.
ACGCGCGCGACCGCACCACGAAGCGCACCATGAGCTCGCCGTCGGCCGACTCGGTCACGATGAGGTACTTGAGCTCGCCCGCCCGCGACGGCACGTCATACGGCTCGAGCCCCGCCCGCGTGATCGCCTCGGCGAGCTGGTCGAACACGGCGCGGATGCCCGGCGCGATGATCCCGCAGGCGCGCAGATCAATGCCCCGGCCGCGCCCGTCGAGGATTCCGAGGGTCGGCGTGGCGCTCGAGCCCCCCACGACCATCTTCGCCTTCGCGCGGAAGCCCGACTCCTCGCTCGCGATCGCGGGCAGCCAGGAGGCGTCCGGATGCGCGGCCAGCAGAGTGCGCGCGGTCGCCTCCTTGACTGCCAGCTGCTCCGTGTACGGCGTTCCCATGAGCGTGCACGAGCGGCACAGTCCGGCGTCGAAGTAGGAGCACTGCATGGCAGGCCCAGGGTAGTGGCGCGCACGCGGGGATGAGCGCGGCGGGCGCCCCGCCGACCTCCCCTAGGGTGTTGTCATGGTCGCAACGGGAGCCTCGCGCGTCGTGCACGTGCGAGCGCCCGGGAAGATCAACGTCTTCATGAAGGTCGGCGTCCTCATGGACGACGGCTACCACGACGTCGCCACCGCCTACCAGGCCATCTCGCTCTACGAGGAGGTCTACGCGCGGCCCGCCGACGACTTCTCGGTCACCTTCTCCGGCTCGATCGACGCGAGCGGCCTCGCGACCGACGGCACGAACCTCGCGATCCGCGCCGCCCGCCTGCTCGCCCGTGTCGCCGACTACCGAGGCGGGGTGCACCTCGACATCGAGAAGAACGTCCCCATCGCCGGCGGTATGGGCGGAGGCTCGGCCGACGCCGCGGCGACGCTGCTCGCGTGCGACCACTTGTGGGGCACGGGCCTCGGGCGGGAGGAGCTGCATTCGCTCGCCGCCGAGCTCGGCGCCGACGTGCCGTTCGCACTCATGGGCGGCACCGCCGTCGGCACGGGTCGAGGCGACGCCCTCTCTCCCGCGCTCGCGCAGGGCACCTTCCACTGGGTCCTCGCGCTCGCCGAGTCGGGGCTGTCGACCCCCGAGGTCTACGCCGAGCTCGACCGCCACCGCGAACGGCACGTGCACGACATCGCCCCCGCGCCCGAGCAGCCCACCGTCGACATCGAGGTGCTGCAGGCGCTGCGCGCGGGCGATCCGCACCAGCTCGCCGAGTACCTCCACAACGACCTGCAGGCTCCCGCGCTGCACCTCGAGCCGGCGCTCGCCCGCACGCTCGAGGCGGGCGAGAAGGCCGGAGCCCTCGCCGGGATCGTGTCAGGCTCGGGCCCGACCGTCGCCTTCCTCGCCGCCGACGCCGACGCCGCGCTCGAGCTCCAGGTCGAGCTGAGCGCGGGGCGTCACACGGTCATCCGTGCGACGGGTCCGGTTCACGGGGCTCGGGTCGCCGCGGGTTGACGCCCGCAAGACTCAGGATCACCACGGCGACTGCGCCGAGCACGAGCGCGATGTCGGCGACGTTGCCGACGAAGTAGCCCGCGTAGTCGATGAAGTCGACGATCTCGCCGCGGGCGAAGCCCGGCTCACGGAAGAGCCGGTCGCCCAAGTGGCTGATCGCCCCGCCGAAGAGCGCTCCGACCGCGATCGCCCACCGGACGCTCGACAGCCGCGTGACGAAGATCGCCAGCCCGACGACGGCTATCGCCGCGACGACCGACAGGATCCACGTGTAGTCGCCGCCGATGCCGAACGCGGCGCCCGGATTGTAGACGAGCCGCCACTGAATGAGCTCGCCGATCACCGGCACGCCGACGCCGAGCTCGAGCTCGGCCTCGGCCCAGAACTTGGTGCCTTGATCGAGCAGGATGATGCCCGCGGCGAGAACGAGGGTCCACGGCAGGACGCGGCGGATGCGCGCCCGCACGGCGGGGTTGTCGAGCGAGGACGCCTGCTCGTCGTCGGCGGGCACGGCGGGACCATCGGTCGAAGACATGCCCCCATTCTGCCGGGTATGGAGGCCCCCGCCGCGCGCCGTAGGCTCGACGGGTGGCCCACCTGCTGGGAGCCGAGCAGCTCCGCGTCGAATACCCCACCCGCGTCGTGCTCGACGGGGTGACGGTCGGCATCGGCGACGGCGACCGCATCGGCGTCGTCGGCCGCAACGGCGACGGCAAGTCGACACTGCTGCGCATCCTCGCCGGCAAGCAGGAGCCCGACGGCGGTCGCGTCACGCGCCGCCGCGGCGTCACCCTCGGGATGCTCGACCAGGGCGACGATCTGGCGACGGGCCGCACGGTGCTCGACACGGTCGTGGGCGGGCGGCCCGAGCACGAATGGGCGGGCGATCGCAACGTTCGCGACGTGCTCGCGGGGCTCATCGCGGACATCCCCGGCGACACGCTCGTCGACGACCTCAGCGGCGGCCAGCGGCGCCGCGTCGCGCTCGCCGCGCTGCTGAGCCAGGAGTGGGACATCGTGGTGCTCGACGAGCCCACCAACCACCTCGACATCGGCGGCGTCGCGTGGCTCGCCGGGCACCTCAAGCGCCGCTGGGCGACCGGCCAGGGGGCGCTGCTGGTCGTGACGCACGACCGGTGGTTCCTCGACGAGGTGAGCCTCGACACGTGGGAGGTGCACGACCGCATCGTCGAGCCGTTCGAGGGCGGATACGCGGCGTACGTGCTGCAGCGCATGGAGCGCGACCGTCAGGCCGCGACCATGGAGTCCAAGCGGCAGAACCTCATGAAGAAGGAGCTCGCGTGGCTGCGCCGCGGCGCTCCGGCCCGCACGGCGAAGCCGAAGTTCCGCATCGAGGCGGCGAACGCGCTCATCGCCGACGTTCCCGAGCTGCGCAACCCGATCGAGCTCGCGCAGATGGCGACCTCGCGCCTCGGCAAGGACGTCATCGACCTGCTCGACGTGTCGGTGGCGTACGGCGATCGGGAGATCCTGCACGACATCGAGTGGCGCATCGCGCCCGGAGAGCGCACGGGCGTCCTCGGCGTCAACGGCGCAGGCAAGTCGACGCTGCTCAAGCTCATCGACGGCTCGCTCGCCCCGACGACGGGGCGCGTGAAGCGAGGCAAGACGGTCGTCGTCGCGACCCTCGACCAGCAGCTCGGCGACCTGAGCGCCGTCGAGCACGAGCGCGTCTCGGCCGTCATCGCGACCAAGCGCACGTCCTACGTCGCCGGCGACAAGGAGCTCACCCCGGGCCAGCTGCTCGAGCGGCTCGGTTTCACCTCGGCGCAGCTCTCGACGCCGATCAAAGACCTCTCCGGTGGCCAGAAGCGCCGCCTGCAGCTGCTGCTCATCCTGCTCGACGAGCCGAATGTGCTCATCATGGACGAGCCGACCAACGACATGGACACCGACATGCTCGCCGCGATCGAGGACCTCCTCGACTCGTGGCCGGGCACGCTCATCGTCGTGTCGCACGACCGCTACCTGCTCGAACGCGTGACCGACCAGCAGTTCGCGGTGCTGCCGGGCTCCGACGGCGTCGGCCGCCTGCGGCACCTGCCGGGCGGCGTCGACGAGTACCTGCGGTTCGCCGCGGCCTCGGCCGGGTCGGTGTCGGATGCCGGGCGCGCGACGGTCGCGTCCGTCACGAGCGCGGGCGGGGCATCCGGTGCCTCGTCGTCGGGTGGCGGTGGCTCGACTGCGGCGGCCCCTCCGGCCCTCAAGGTCGGGGGAGCCGAGCGCCGCACCGCCGAGAAGGAGCTCGCCTCGATCGAGCGCCGCATCGCGAAGCTGCAGGGAGAGATCGACCGCCTGCACGTCGCGCTCGCCGAGCACGACACGAGCGACTACTCAGGTGCAGGCGCGCTGCACGAGCGGGTGCGCGGGCTCGAGGAGCAGCGCGACGCGCTCGAGACGCGCTGGCTGGAGCTCGGCGAGCTGCTCGGCTGAGCCTGGGCGCGACCCGCCCACCCCCGCGCCGCCCCGACCGCGGAGACCCGCGATTGAGCGCGTTCGTCACAAGTGAGTGCGAAAGTTCGGGCTCAATCGCGACGAAGCGGCTCAATCGTGGCCGGGGCGCGGGCGCCTACTCGCGCATCGCGGCCGGCCAGACCGGGAACGGGTCGCGGAAGCCCGCCCACGTCTCGGGGCCGGCGAGCAGCTCGTCGTCGGTCAGCGCGGCGGCGTCGAACGCGGCGCGCAGGCCGGCGTGGTCGAGGTCGAGGCCGATGATCGCGAGGTCCTGCCCGAGCGCGAGCGGCTCGTCGTCGGGCGAGAGCGTGCCGTCGTGGGCGAGCGGCGCGAGGCTGATGGTGCGGCCGACGTGATCCCAGAGGGCGGTGATGCCGGGGCGCGTCGCGAAGCGGCAGAACCCGGCTGAGCGCACGATCGTGCCGAGCTCGCCCGGCTCGACGCGGTCGTCGAGCAGGCGCTGCAGGCGCTCGGGGTGCAGCGGGCGCGCCTGCTCCCAGTGCAGGGCGCTCACGCGCCGGTCGGTCATGTGCGGGTCGAAGGCCCCGTTGAGCAGCCGCACCCAGCCGGCGCCGTCGTGCGCGGGGCTGTGCGCGAAGAGGAGCGTGCGCACGTCGAGGTCGCGCCGGTCGAGCCGCAGTCGCGCGCGCGGGCTCAGGTGCGCGACGAGCGCCATCGTCGTCGCGAGCTCGGGAGTGCTCAGGGCCGACCAGTTGACGAGCACGATCGACGACGCGAACTCCAGCTGCGTGACGGCGAGCTGCGCGCGCGCGGTGTGCTCGATGCGGCCGGGTGCGCCGTGCCCCGCCTCGTCGTCGCCACCGGCGTCGGCGTCAGCATCGGCGTCGGGGTGCGGATGCTCGCGCGCGGGCCGCGCGATGTAGTCGTCGCGCTGAAGATCGCGCAGCAGGTGTGCGGCGTCGGCGACGCACACGAGGCCCATGAGCCGCGTGCTCGCGTCAGCGGTTGCGAGCGCTCCGAGCAGGTCGTGGGCCGCGGTCTCGGCGGGCAACTCGATGACGAGGCCGGAGCGCGTGGCCATGCCGGGCGCGAGGTCCGCCGCTGCGGTGAGCGGGTCATCCTCGCTCGACAGTCGAGCGGCGCGGAGGATGCCGCGCCCGGTCGCGCTCGCGAGCCGCTGGGCATAGGCGGCGCGCTCGGCGGCGCAGGCGCCGACCACGGCGATCACATCGACGGGTTGCATGGGGGCGTCCTCTCGAGGTCGACTACGGTGGACTTAATAGTAATCGTTCTCAATAAGGAGGCTCGACCATGAAGGTCCGCGCATCGATCAAGTCGCTCAAGAAGCAGCCGGGGGCGCAGGTCGTCCGCCGCCGGGGCAAGGTGTTCGTCATCAACAAGCTCAACCCGCGGTTCAAGGGTCGTCAGGGGTAGGGCGCGCGCCTCGCGCCCGGACCCGCCTCGCGCACCGCTTCTCGCCGGTGCGTCGCTTTGTCGCAGTTGAGCCCGAAAGTTCGGCCTCAACTGTCACAAACCGGCGCACTCGTGCGCGGCGGCGGGTCGGCAGCCGAACAGACCTACTTCGTCCGGCCCATGAGCAGGTCGACGCGCCAGCCCTGCTTCGTCTGCACGACGGCGACCGGGATGCGCGGCTTGTCTCCGCGGCCGTCCAGTCGGCGCACCGCCTCGTCGAAGACGCTCTCGAGCCCGCGCGGCACGACGCCCACGACACCCGAGACGCGGCGGCCCGAGAAGACGCGCACCTCGATGGGAGCATCCACTCGTTCTTGATCGAGCGAGCGCGCCGGGGTCGCCGTGAACAGCGAGTCGGCCTCGGCGTCGGCGAGCTGCGCGATCTCGTCCTGATGCGGGGTCGCGTCGGCGAGCCGCATCGTGACATCCCGGTTCTTCGGCAGCAGGTCGTAGGCGTAGTCGTCGAAGGACCCCTTGCCGCGGTCGCCCTTCGGCAGGGTGAGGTCGCCGGACTCCTTCTTGCTCCAGAACGGCACGGCGATTACCCCTGCGCGTCGAACTCGGCGACCGCGGCCCGCAGGCGCGGCACGACCTCCGAGCCGTACAGCTCGAGGAACCGTGCCTGGTCGGGGCCCGGCGCGTGGAAGACCAGGTGTCGGAAGCCCATGCGCACGTACTCCATGACGCGGCCGACGTGCTCGTCGGGGTCGGTCGAGACGATCCATCGCGAGGCGGCGCGCTCGAGCGGCAGGGCGTCGGCGAGGCGCTCCATCTCGCGCGGATCCTCGACGCCCATCTTCTCGTCCCCGCTCAGGGCGAGGGCCGCCCAGTGGCGGGTGTCCTCCATGGCGCGCTGGCGGTCGGTGTCGAACGAGACCTTCATCTCGATGAGGGTGTCGACGCTGCCGGGAAGCCGCGACCCCTTCTCGAGCCCCTCGCGGAAGGCGGGGAGGAGGTTCTCGGTGTAGAGCTCGCGCGGCTTGCCGGAGGTCGTGATGTAGCCGTCGGCGATGCGGCCCGCTAGGCGCGTCGCGGCCGGGCCGGATGCGCCGATGTAGATCGGCACCTTCACCTCGGGCCGGTCGTAGATCGTGACGTTGTCGGTGCGGTAGTGAGGGCCCTCGTGGGTCACGCGCTCCTCCTCCCAGAGGCGCTCGATGAGCTGCACGGCCTCCTTGAGGCGGGCGAAGCGCTCCTTGATGTCGGGCCACACGAAGCCGAGCGGGGCCTCGTTGAGCGACTCGCCCGTGCCGACGCCGAGGATAACGCGGCCCGGGAACAGCTGCCCGAGCGTGCCGAACGCCTGCGCGACCATCGCCGGGTGGTGCCGGAACGTCGGCGTCAGCACCGAGGTGCCCATGACGATGCGCTCGGTCTTCGCGCCGAGGGCTCCGAGCCAGGCGATCGCGGCGGGGGCGTGGCCGTCGGTGTGCTTCCACGGCTGCAGGTGGTCGCTGATGAAGACCGACTCGAAGCCGGCCTGCTCGGCGAGCACGCCGTAGTCGAGCAGCTCGCGCGGAGCGAACTGCTCGCTCGAGGCCTTGTAGCCGATGCGGAACGGGACGGTGCTCATGCGTGACTCCAGTCGACGGCGGCGGGTGCAGAAGAACCCTACGCGGCGCACCCCCGTGGTAGGCATGGAAGCCGCGCCGTCATCGTCGTCGGCGCTCGGAAGAGCTCTCGGAGGACATCCATGCACATCACCGGCCGCACCGCTCTCATCACCGGTGGCGCTTCGGGGCTGGGCCGGGCGACGGCTGAGCGGATGCTCGCCGCGGGCAGCTCGGTCGTCATCGCCGACCTGCCCCAGTCACCGGGAGCCGCGCTCGCCGACGAGTGGGGCGACCGCGCCGTCTTCGTGCCGACCGACGTGACCGACGCCGATCAGGTGCAGGCCGCGATCGATGCGGCGAGCGAGCTCGGGCGGCTCGACGTCGTCGTGGCGTGCGCGGGTATCGTGCGCGGGGCGCGCGTCGTGGGGCGCAAGGGGCCGTTTCCGCTCGACGTGTTCCGGCAGGTGGTCGACATCAACCTCACCGGAACGTTCACGGTCGTGAGTCTCGCTGCGGCGCGCATGGTCGAGACGGGCGCGGTCGACGGCGTCGCCGGCGCGGAGGTCGACGAGGAGCGCGGCGTCATCGTCATGACCGCCTCGGTCGCCGCGTTCGACGGGCAGGTCGGTCAGGCCGCCTACTCGGCGTCGAAGGGTGCGATCGTGGGCCTCACGCTGCCGCTCGCGCGCGACCTGGCCGAGCACCGCATCCGGGTCATGGCGATCGCGCCGAGCCTGTTCCGCACGCCGATGGCCGAGATGCTGCCCGAGGAGGCGCTCGCCTCGCTCGAGGAGCAGACCCTGCACCCGCACCGTCTCGGCAAGCCCGAGGAGTACGCCGCGCTCGTGCAGCACATCGTCGAGAACCCGATGCTCAACGGCGAGGTGATCAGGCTCGACGGCGCGGTGCGCATGGCTCCGCGGTGAGCGCGCCGCTGAACGGTCGCCCGGCACGTCAACCGGCCCGCGTCGCCGGGGTTCGGCCCTACGATGAGCACATGACCGACCCCCTCGACGCCATCGCGATCGTCGCCGAGGCCGTGTCGTGGCTGCTGCTGCCGAGCGGCATCGTGCTGCTCATCATCGGGCTGTCGCGCCGGGCGTGGTCGAGCCGCTACCGCTCGGCGAAGGCGGTCATCACGAACGTCGACGAGCGCGACGCGAAGCTGCGCTGGTTCGGCGACGGAGGCGACGTGCACGAGACCGTCTCGCCCCTCACGGGGCCGATTCCGGCGGTGGGGGATGCCCGCACCGTCTGGGTGCACCCCTCCCGCCCCGAGAACGCCCGCCTCGACTCGCCGGCCCACGACGGGCGCGCGCTGCTGGCGCTCGGCGGCATCCTGACGGCGGTCGGAGTGATCGCGGTCGTGCTGTCGTTCGTGCTGCCGCTGGTCGGGTAGGCAGGCATCGGCCAACGCTGAAGGTTCTAGATCGTCCCTTCGAAGTCGGCCCCGAGCGTCCGCAGCAGGCTCGCGAGCCGCTCCTGGTCGGCGCGGGTGAGGCCGCTGAGCAGCTCGCGCTCGGCGACGACGAGTTCGGCGATCGCGTGGTCGACGCGCTCGCGGCCCGACTCGGTCATCCGCACCAGGATGCCGCGGCCGTCGTTCGGGTCCGTCCGCCGTTCGACGAGACCGCGCGCGGTCAGCCGGTCGATGCGGTTGGTCATGGTTCCGCTCGAGACGAGGGTCTGGCGCAGCAGCGAGGTGGGGCTGAGCTCGTAGGGGGAGCCGGCGCGGCGCAGGGCCGCGAGCACGTCGAACTCCCAGCTCTCGAGCGCGGATGCCGCGAACGCCGCCTTCCGCGCCCGATCCAGGTGCTTGGCGACGCGGCCGAGCCGCGACAGCACGTGCAGCGGAGAGAAGTCGAGGTCGGGCCGCTCGCGCTGCCACGCGTCGACGATGCGGTCGACGTCATCAGCGGGGGCGGTCATGCGTTCATTATCGCGGGCACCTCATGTGCGCCGGTCGCGTCGCGTCTCGGTCGCCTGCCGACGGCGCCGGATGCTCGGCGCGCGCCCGCCGCCCGCGGGTCGCACGGGCTCGTCTGGCAGACTTGCCCCGCGCCCGTGTGGCGCGATCCGCCTTGGTGTAACGGCAGCACGACAGCCTTTGGAGCTGTTAGGCCCAGGTTCGAATCCTGGAGGCGGAGCTTGGAGCGATTCTGGTAACCGGGCGCGCCGAGTAATGGAAACCTCGAGAAGTGGCGGCCACGTCCCGGTGAACGGTGGGGTTTCTCGACCCGGCTTCCCACTCGTCGTGGTGCTCGACCAGCACGGCGCCAGCCAGTCGAAGCAGCGCGGCAGGATTCAGGAACACACCGACAACGTCGGTGCGGCGCTTGATCTCCTTGTTCACCCGCTCGAGGGGGTTGGTGGACCAGATCTGCCGCCAGTGCTTCTGCGGGAACCCGGTGAAGGCAAGCAGGTCGTCAGCCGAGAACTACACCACCCCAGGGGAGGCCAGCATTTCGGTACCGCCGACCGCGAGCCCGGAAGACCGATCGAGCTGTAGCCGTCATCATCGACGCAGTCTCCGCGGCGGGTCGCGCCAGGTGGCGTATGTGCCACGCATGGCACACACGCAAACGGCCCCGGCCGTCCCCGCGAGGGAGCAACCGGGGCCGCCGTGCAACTCCGACTACGCGCGCTCGGCGAACCTGCCCTCGCCGCGGATGCGCTCGTTGAGCATCCCCAGGAATTCGTCCTCGTCGAAGTCGAGCGAGACCTCGGCGCCCGTCCAGCTCGACAGGTGGATGGCGTTGGCGAGGCGGACGCCCTTCATTCCGTCGGAGCCGGGGGCGAGGAGCGGCGTGCCGGTGAGGATGTTCTGCGCGAAGTTCTCGAGCACGCCCGAGTGCTGCAGGCCCCATGGGGAGTCGAACTCGATGACCTCGGTCTCGTAGAGGTCGGCGGCGTTGAGCTGGCCCATGAAGAGCTTCATGACGTCGTCCATGGTCATCGAGTCGCTGAGCTCGCGCTCGGGCTTCTTCAGGCGCGTGACCGTCGCCGTCTTGCTGTTCTCGACGACGATCTTGCCCTGGTCGCCGAGGATCTCGAAGCGGTCGGTGCCCACGATGTCGTGCGTCGCCGTGACGAACACGCCCGTGACGCCGTTGCCGTAGTCGGCGACCGCGGTCACCTCGTCCTCGACGGCGATGTCGCGGCGGAAGCCGTAGGCGACCTTCGAGTAGACCGACTGCGGCACGCCGCATATCCACTGCCACAGGTCGAGCTGATGCGGAGCCTGGTTGACGAGCACGCCGCCGCCCTCGCCGCCCCACGTCGCACGCCACGCGCTCTGGTCGTAGTAGCCCTGCGGGCGCCACCAGTTGGTGATGATCCAGTTCGAGCGGCGGATCTCGCCGATCTCGCCGGCGTCGACGATCTCCTTCAGGCGGATGTAGAGCGGGTTGTTGCGCTGGTTGAACATGATGCCGAAGGTCAGCTCGGGCTTGCTCGCGGCGACGCGATTCAGCTCGGAGACCTGCTTCGTGTAGACGCCGGCCGGCTTCTCGACGAGCACGTGGATGTCGCGGTTGAGCGCCTCGATCGCCATCTCGGGGTGCAGGAAGTGCGGCACGCACGTGATGATCGCGTCGACGGTGCCGCTGGAGAGCATCGCGATGTAGTCGTCGAAGATCGCCGCCCCGGGGTAGAGGCCCGCGGCCTTCGTGCGCACGGCCTCGTCGGTGTCGGCGATCGCCGCGACGGTCATGCTCGGCACGAGGCCGTCCGCGATGAACTTGGCGTACATGCCGCCCTGGGCGCCGAGGCCGATGATGCCGAGTCGAACTGTCTCTGCCATGTGTCCTGTTCCTTCAGATTGCCGGTGGTGGTGTCAGCGGATGGGTCAGCGCGAGGGGAGCGCGCCGCGCTCCGGGTAGGTCTGGTCGTAGACCTTCTGGATGATCTCGAGGCTCGTCAGCGCCTCACGGCCGTCGATCCAGAAGGGGATGCTCGACTCGAGGCCGCGATAGAAGTCGGCGATGAGCAGCTCGTGCGACACGCCCCAGTACGAGCGCGCGCCCTCGGCGGCGCCCCGCTCCTCGACGACCTCCGTCGAGCCGTCGGCGCGCGTCACGGTGAGCGCACCGCGGATGCTGAGCGAGCCGCGCTCGAGCTCGACGTCGATCGTCACGGGCAGGTTCGTCGAGTGGGCGAGCGTCGCGTAGAGCACGCTGCGCGCACCGTTCTCGTGCACGAGCGCGACCTCGGCGGTGTCCTCCACCTCGATGACGTCGGCGAGCGCGCGCGTGGTCGCGTGGCCCTGAGCCTGAACGACCGGCCCGCCGAACCACTGCACGAGGTCGAGCGTGTGGATCGCCTGGTTCATGAGCAGCCCGCCGCCGCCCGTCGCCCACTGCCCGCGCCACGGGCGGTCGCGGTAGTAGCCGGGCGCGCGGTGCCAGAGCACGGTCGCCGCGATGCCGCGGATCGCGCCGAGCTCGCCCGAGTCGAGGATGGCCTTCGCAGCCTGCACGGGCGTGTTGTACCGGTTCTGGAAGCACACCCCGAGGGTGGCGGTGCTGGCCTCGGCGGCCGCGAGCAGGAGCGCAGCATCCGCCCTCGAATGCGCCAGCGGCTTCTCGAGCAGGACGTGGATGCCCCGCTCGAGCGCCGCGATCGCGACGCTCGCGTGCTCCTGGTGCGGAGTCGTGACGTGCACCGCGTCGAGCGGCATCGCGTCCGTCGATGCCGCGTCGAGCAGCTCGGCGACCGAGGCGAACCCGGGCACTCCCTGCTCGGCGACCGTGGCCGCGAGGCGCCCGGGGTCGGTGTCGCACACGGCGACGAGCGCGACGCCGTCGAGGCCGGTGAGCGCGTCGAAGTGCAGCGCCGAGATGTCGCCGCAGCCGATGACCGCGACGCGGAGCGGGCGGCGCGCACCCGTCTCCCCGGACGCCGCGGTCAAGCAGCTCATCGGGTGTCGACGCCGAGCTCGCGCAGCAGGTCGGCGAACGCGCGAGCGGCCTCGCCGAAGGCGGTCGGGCCCGAGAAGCCGCCGAGTTCGTGGGCGCTCGCGAGGTGCGGCTCGAGCGAGGCGAAGCCCGTGTATCCGTCGTCGCGCAGGGCCGTGAGGGTCTCGAGCAGCTGGCCGTCGCCGTGGCCCGCGGGCACGACTGCACCGGTCGCGGCGACGGCGTCTTTCACCTGCAGGTACTCCAGGTGCGGGCGCAGCATCGCGTATCCCTCATCGAAGGGGCGCACGCCGACCTGCACGAAGTTCGCGTTGTCCCACGCGAGGCGCAGGGCGCTCGAGCCGACCGACTCGACGATGTCGAGCACGCGCTCGGGCACGTCGCCGTAGACGCCCTTCTCGTTCTCGTGCACGAGCACGACGCCGGCCTTCTCGGCCTCCTCGGCGAGCAGGCGCATGCGCACCATGACGTCATCACGGATGCTCTCGACTGCGACGCCCTCGCCCCGGAAGAACGAGAAGATGCGGATGTACGGCGCCTGCAGCACGTCGGCGACGCGGATTATGCGGCGCAGGCGGGCGACCTCGAGCTCGGCGTCGAGCGTGACGTCGACCTTGCCGATGGGGGAGGCAACGGCCGAGACACTCATCTGCTGGTCGACGAGGAGCGCGCGCAGCTTCCCGAGTTGGTCGTTATCGAGGTCGACGACGTTCGTGCCCCACGCGCTGCGCACTTCGATGTGCTGGGCGCCGAGCGCCTTGAGCACGGCGACCTGCACGGCCGGGTCCGGATCGATCTCGTCGCCGAAGCCCGAGAGGGTCCAGGAGACAGGGTGCTGAGAGGCCACGTGGGTCACGCCTTCGTCGAATCGCGTCGTTGGGAGCGGCCGAGCGCGCTCGCGTCGGCGGCTTCACGATAGCCGCTTGGCAACCGATTGACAAGACGGGCGAAAAGGTGTGACATGGTCGCATGGTGAACCTTGCGGCGCAGCCCTTCCATCTCGACGACGAAGGCGTTCGCTGGGTGCACGAGACGATCGAATCCCTCACGATCGAGGAGAAGATCGGCCAGCTCTTCATCAACCTCAACACCCGCTTCGACCCGGAGTACCTCGACGGGATCCTCGACGGGTATCACGTGGGGGGCATCCGCTACATGGGCGCCGATTCGGCGACCGTGCAGGAGCACATCCGGTACGCGCAGAACCGCTCGAAGGTGCCGCTGCTCGTCGCCTCGAACCCCGAGATGGGCGGTTTCGGCAGCGCCGACGACGGCACGCTCGTGAGCACGCATCTGCAGGCCGGCTCGACCCCCGATAAGAGCGTCGCTCGCGCGATGGGGCGCGTCGCCGGTGTCGAGACCGCCGCGATGGGCTGCAACTGGGCCTTCGCGCCGATCGTGGATATCCACTACAACTGGCGCAACACGGTCATCAGCACCCGAGCTTTCGGCAGCGCCCCCGACGTCGTCATCGAGCGGGCCAAGGAGTACTTCGACGGCCTCAGCGAGTCGAACACCGTCGCGGCGATCAAGCACTTCCCCGGCGACGGCGTCGATGAGCGCGACCAGCACGTCGTCATGACCTACAACACGCAGACGGTGGAGGAGTGGGAGGCGTCGTTCGGGCGCGTGTTCCGCGAGATGATCGGCCACGGCGTGCAGTCCATCATGGTCGGGCACATCGGGGCTCCGGCACTGTCGCGCAGGTTCCGCCCGGGCATTCGCGATGAGCAGATTCTGCCCGCGAGCCTCGCTCCCGAGCTGCTGCAGGACCTGCTGCGCGGCGAGCTCGGCTTCAACGGCGTGATCCTCACCGACGCGTCGATGATGGTCGGCATGACGCAGGCGATGAAGCGCCGCGACCTCGTGCCCGCGGCGATCGCCGCCGGCTGCGACATGTTCCTGTTCTTCCGCAACGCCGACGAGGACTTCCAGTACATGCTCGAGGGCTACCGCTCTGGTGTCATCACCGAGGAGCGCCTGCAGGAGGCGCTCGAGCGCATCCTCGGCCTCAAGGCCTCGCTCGGCCTGCACCGTACTCCGCGGCACGAGCTCGTGCCGCCGCCCGAGGCGCTCACCGTCATCGGCAGCGAGGCGCACCACGCCGTCGCCGCCGAGATCGCCGACAAGACCGTCACGCTCGTGAAGGACACGCAGAGCACTCTGCCGCTGCGCCCCGAGACGCACAAGCGCATTCGCCTCTACGGCGTCTCGGGCGATGCCGACTTCACCGGTGTCGACCCGAACGGCTACCTCGCGATCGCGCAGGACGAGCTTGAGAGGGCCGGCTTCGAGGTGCACGTGTTCAAGAACGCGAAGCAGCGCATCGCCGAGGGCGAGGAGGGCGTGTACTTCCACACCGTGCTCGCCGACGAGGCCAACGGGCACTACGCCGAGCGGTTCGACGCCGCGGTCATCGTGGCGAACGTCGCGGGCTTCGCGCAGGAGGCGAGCATCCGCATCAAATGGTCGACGCCGATGGCGGCCGAGATCCCCTGGTACGTGACCGAGGTGCCGACCGTCTTCATCTCGCTCAACCAGCCCAACCACCTCATCGACGTGCCGATGGTGAAGACCGTCGTGCACGCCCACAACCCGAGCCGCGAGTCCATTCACGCGGCCGTGCAGAAGATCACGGGCGCCTCGCCGTTCCTCGGCACGTTCAACGACAACGTGTGGTGCGGCACCTTCGGCACGAACCTGTAGCCCTCGCACCTCGATCGGCGCGACACCACGGCGCCGCTCGGCCCCTCTCCACCCCATCTACGAAAGCAGGATGACCATGGCCAGAATCGGCGTGCAGGCAATGATGCTCAAGGACGAGTTCGCCGCGAATGGACCCTTCGAGACGCTGAAGAAAGTGCGCGAGATCGGCTACCGCGCGGTCGAGATCTCGCAGGTGCCGATGACCGCCGAGAACGTCGCCGAGCTGGCCCGCGCGCGCGACGAGCTCGGCATCGAGATCGCCGCGATCTCGGCCTCGCTCACCCCCGGCCCGACGGGCGGCGACTCGCTGCAGAACGACCTCGACAAGATCGTCGCCGACGCGAAGGCGCTCGGCACCGACATGGTGCGCATCGGCATGCTGCCCTTCGACGCGATGGCCTCGCTCGACAAGGTGGTCGCCTTCTGCGACGCGAGCAACGAGGCCGCCGCGAAGCTCGCCGAGCACGGCATCTCGCTCTACTACCACAACCACCACATCGAGTACATGAAGTACGACGGGCGCTACCTGCTCGACATCATCGCCGACCGGGCGCCGCTCATGGGCCTCGAGATCGACGTGCACTGGGTGCAGCGCGGTGGCCACGACCCGGTGCGCGACCTGCTAAAGTACAGCGACCGTGTCGCCATGGTGCACCTCAAGGACTACCGCATCGCCGCGCTGCCGCCGACGGCGTTCGAGGCGCTCGCCGCGGGCGACTTCCCGGCCTTCATGACCGCGTTCAACAGCGTCGTGCAGTTCGCCGAGGTCGGCGAGGGCAACCTCGACTTCCCGTCGATCGTCGAGACGAGCATCCAGATCGGCGCTCGCTACCTGCTCGTCGAGCAGGACGACCAGTACGGTCGCACACCGCTCGAGTGCCTGCAGACCTCGTACGATAACCTCGTCGCTATGGGGTTCGCCGAGCTGTTCTAATCACAACTCGCGGCCGCCCGGCGATGCGCCCCGGTGCGCACCTGCGCGGGGCCGTGCGCCCCCGAACGATCGGGGCCACAATAGAGACGCGGCTCGACGACGCCCGCACGAGGGGCGTCGCGCGCGCCGCCGACCCGCGCAGCGCGAGCAGAACGGGTCGCTCCACCCCTCGGCCGTGACCCGGCCCCACCGATCGGAGCCCCCGTGAGCATCCCCGTCGCGGTCAGCCTGCCGCTCGCCGAGCGCGAGTTCATCTCGGTGCACGACCTGTTCCGCGTCGGCATCGGCCCCTCGAGCTCGCACACGGTCGGCCCGCTCCGCGCCGCGAAGGCGTTCGTGAGCGCGCTCAGCGACGCCGAGCTCACCACGGTGAGCAGCGTCGAGTGCACGCTCTTCGGCTCGCTCGGCTCCACGGGCGTCGGCCACGGAACCCCCGACGCCGTGCTCGCCGGGCTCGCCGGTCACGAGGTCGAGCACGTCGTGCGCGACGACGTCGTCGCCGTCCGCGAGCGCGCCGACACCGAGGGGCGCCTCATGCTCGACGGCCGCCACGACATCGAGATCGACGCGGGCTGGCTGATCTTCGCGCCGCGCGAGCTCAAGCCGCGGCATCCGAACGCCCTCACTCTCATCGCCCGCGACAGCACCGGCGCGGTCGTCGCGGAGGAGACCTACTACTCGATCGGCGGAGGCTTCGTCGAGCAGGAGAGCGCGCCCGCCTCCGCGCGCGCCGGCGACGCGCACGACGCGACCCCGCGAGTCCCGTACCCGCACGACACCGCCGCCGAGCTCCTGCGCCTGTGCCGCGCGAACGGCCTCACGATCGCACAGCTCGCGCGGGCCAACGAGGAGGCGCTGCGCACCCCCGACGAGTCGAGCACCGCCCTGCGCCGCATCTGGCACGCCATGAACGCATGCATCGACGCCGGGCTCGAGACCCGCGGCACCCTGCCCGGCGGCCTCAACGTGCCGCGCCGCGCCGCCGCCATGGCCGGCCAGCTGCGCGACATCGACGCGGCCCACACGCGCGACTGCACCCTCGAGTGGCTGCAGGCTTACGCGATCGCCGTCAACGAGGAGAACGCCGCGGGCGGCCGCGTCGTCACCGCTCCGACGAACGGGGCGGCGGGCATCATCCCGGCCGTGCTGCGGTACGCGCTCGACGTTCTCCCGATCACCGATCGGGATGCCGCCGCCGAGGACTTCCTGCTCGTCGCGGGAGCCATGGGCGCCCTCATCAAGAACAACGCGAGCATCTCGGGCGCCGAGGCCGGCTGCCAGGGCGAGGTCGGCTCCGCCGCCTCGATGGCCGCCGCCGGCTTCACTCACCTGCTCGGCGGCAGCAACGAGCAGATCGAGAACGCCGCCGAGATCGCCATGGAGCACTCGCTCGGCCTCACGTGCGACCCCGTCGCAGGGCTGGTGCAGCTACCGTGCATCGAGCGCAACGCGATCGGCGCGGGCAAGGCCGTCGCAGCCGCGCGCATGGCCATGCACGGCGACGGCACGCACCTCATCAGCTTCGACACCGTCGTCGCGACCATGCGCCAGACGGGTGACGACATGTCGCGCAAGTACAAGGAGACGAGCGAGGGCGGCCTCGCTGTGAATTACGTGGAGTGCTGATCGCACCGTTCCGCCGTCGACCGACAGACTGACCCCATGTTCACAGCCCGGCACATCAGCGAGTCGATCGACCGTCCGCCCTCCGTCGTCATGGCCATCGCCCGCGACCCGCTGAGTCTGCCCGAGTGGGCAGCGGGGCTCGCCGACGGCATCCGCCGCGAGGGCGATGCGTGGATCGCGACCTCTCCGATGGGCGAGGTGCGGGTCGAGTTCCGCACCGACCTCGAGCGGGGCATCCTCGATCACGACGTCACGATGCCCGACGGCACCGTCGTCACCAACGCGATGCGCGTGCTGCCGAACGACGGCGGCAGCGAGGTCGTCTTCACGCTCTTCCAGCGCGACGGGATGTCCGACGCCGAATTCGACGCCGACGCGGCCGCCGTCGCGGCCGACCTGCGATCCCTGCGCGAGCTGTGCGAAAGAATGGCCGGATGACCGATCCGCAGCTCGCCGTCATCGTCCTCGCCGCCGGCCAGGGCACCCGCATGAAGTCGCGCACGCCGAAGGTGCTGCACCGGCTCGCGGGCGTTCCGCTCATCGGGCACGTGCTCGCGACGGCCCGCGCGCTCGACCCGGCCCACGTCGTCGCCGTCGTGCGGCACGAGCGCGACACGGTCGCCGCCGCGATCAGCGAGCTCGACGCCGACGCGCTCATCGCCGACCAGGACGAGATCCCCGGAACCGGCCGGGCCGTCGAAGCGGCGCTGGATGCCCTGCCCGCCGACTTCGCGGGCGACGTGCTCGTCGTCTCAGGCGACGTGCCCCTGCTCGACGCCGACACGCTCGCCCAGCTCATCGCCGAGCACCGGAGCCGCGCCGCGGCCGCGACCGTGCTGAGCGCCGTGCTCGACGACGCCACCGGGTACGGCCGCATCGTGCGCTCGACCACCGGCGACCTCGACCGCATCGTCGAGCAGAAGGACGCCACCGACGACGAGCGCGCCATCACCGAAGTCAACTCGGGCACCTACGTCTTCAGCGTCGCCCCGCTCCGCTCATCGCTCGCGCTCGTGTCGACCGACAATGCGGCGCAGGAGAAGTACCTCACCGACGTCATCGGCCTGCTGCGCGGCGACGGGCAGGGCGTCGCGGCGCTCCCCGCCGGCCAGTCGTGGCTCGTCGCCGGCGTCAACGACCGCGTGCAGCTCGCCGACGCGGCGCTGCGTCTCAACCAGATGATCGTGCGCGGCTGGCAGCTCGCGGGCGTCACGATCAGCGACCCCGCTTCGGTGTGGATCGACCGCACCGTCGCGCTCGCGGCCGACAGCGAGGTGCTGCCCGGCACGCAGCTGAAGGGCGCGACGACGATCGCGGCCGGAGCGGTCGTCGGCCCCGACTCGACGCTCACCGACACCGAGGTCGGGGCGGATGCGCGCGTCAGCCGCACCGACGCGACGCTCGCGGTGATCGGGGCCGGAGCATCCGTCGGGCCCTTCGCCTACCTGCGCCCCGGCACCGTCGTGGGCGAGAAGGGCAAGATCGGCACGTTCGTCGAGACGAAGAACACGACGCTCGGCGCCGGCAGCAAGGTGCCGCACCTGTCGTACATCGGCGACACGACCGTCGGCGAAGGCTCGAACATCGGCGCGGGCACCATCACGGCGAACTACGACGGGGTCGACAAGCACAGGACGGCGGTGGGTTCGCACGTTCGAACCGGCTCGCACAACGTCTTCGTCGCCCCCGTTAGGATTGGGGACGGAGCGTACTCCGGTGCCGGAACGGTCATCCGCAAGGATGTCGGGCCGGGCGAGCTCGCTGTGAACGTCGCTCCGCAGCGGAACCTCGCCGGCTGGGTGGAGAAGAACCGGCCGGGCACCGCGGCGGCCGAAGCGGCTGCCGCGGCAGCGGACGAGTAGCACCCTCACCCACGGCGCTCCAGCAGAACGACACCGATCGCAACGTCGCCGCGGCGGCAGAATCCGAGGACTCGTGGCCAGCATCAAGATCACCGGCCAGAAGCGCCTCGTCATCATCTCGGGGCGCGCCTACCCCGAGCTCGCCGAGCAGGTCGCGGCCGAGCTCGAGACCGAGGTCCTGCCCACCGACGCGCGCACCTTCGCCAACGGCGAGATCTATGCGCGCTTCGACGAGAGCGTCCGCGGCTGCGACGCCTTCGTCATCCAGTCGCACGCGCGCCCCATCAACGAGGCGCTCATGGAGCAGCTCATCATGGTCGACGCCCTCAAGCGCGCCTCGGCCAAGCGCATCACCGTCGTCGCGCCCTTCTACCCGTACTCGCGTCAGGACAAGAAGGGGCGCGGCCGCGAGCCGATCTCGGCCCGCCTCATCGCCGACCTGTTCAAGGCCGCCGGCGCCGACCGCATCATGAGCGTCGACCTGCACGCCGCGCAGATCCAGGGCTTCTTCGACGGGCCCGTCGACCACCTGTTCGCGATGCCCGTGCTGCTCGAGCACTTCCGCGCCAAGCTCGACCCCTCGACCCTCGCGGTCGTCTCGCCCGACATGGGCCGCGTGCGCGTCGCCGACATCTGGAGCGACAAGCTCGGGGCGCCCCTCGCGATCATCCACAAGCGCCGCGACCCGCTCGTGCCCAACCAGGTCTCGGTCCACGAGATCGTCGGCGACGTCTCGGGCAAGGTGTGCCTCCTCGTCGACGACATGATCGACACGGGCCGCACGATCGTGAAGGCCGCCGAGGCGCTCAAGAAGAACGGCGCCACCGGCGTCGTCGTCGCCGCGACCCACGCGATCTTCTCCGACCCCGCCTTCGACATCCTGCAGGCGGAGGCGATCGACCAGGTCGTCGTGACCGACACGCTGCCCATCCCGGAGGACAAGCGCTGGGATCGCCTGACCGTCCTGCCGATCGCCCCGCTGCTCGCGCGGGCCATCCACGAGGTGTTCGACGACGGGTCTGTCACGAGCATGTTCGACGGGGCCGCGTAACCCGGGTCGCAGCTCGCCCCGCTGCCCGCGCTGCCCGTGCTGCCCGTGGTTGAGCCCGAAAGTCGCAGTCAAGCCCGAAATTCTGGGCTCAACTGCGACTTTTCGACTCATTCGGCGCTGAGCCGACACCGACTCGGCGTGAGCCGCGGCGCGCTACGCGGCCACGAGCTCGCGGATGCACTCCTCGAACGCCGCGTGGTGCGCATCCACGTCTGCCCGGCTCGTCATGGGCGCCATGAGCGCCATGTTGTGGAACGGCGTGAGCATGATGCCGCGGTTGGCGAGGTACAGGTGGATCATGTCCTCGAGCTCGCCGTCGGCGGCCTCCGCCGCCTGCGTCCCGTTGAGCGGGTAGGGCCGCGCGAAGCGGTACTCGGCCCGCGCGCCGAGCTGGTTGATCGCCCACGGCAGCTCGTAGCGGTCGAAGAGCGCGTTGACCCCGTCGGTGAAGTACGTCGCCGTGTCGATCATGTGCGCGAAGGCCTCGTCGGTCAGCACGTGCTCGAGCGTCGCGCGCATGGCCGCGACCGAGACCGGGTTGCCGGCGAGGGTTCCGCCGACGCCGCCCATGTCGACGAGGTCGAGGTCGGTGCGGGCAAGGGCGCGCTCGGCGAACTCGGCGGATAGGCCGTAGGCCCCCGTCGGGATGCCCCCGCCGATCGCCTTGCCGATGACGACGAGGTCAGGCTCGATGTCGTAGGCGGTCGTCATTCCCCCGGGCCCGGCCGAGAAGGTGTGCGTCTCGTCGATGATGAGCAGCGCGTCGTACTTGCGGGTGAGCTCGCGCACGCCCTCGAGGTAGCCGGGCTCGGGCAGCACGATGCCGATGTTGGTGAGCGCGGGCTCGATGAGCACCGCGGCGACGTCGCCGTGCGCGAGGGCGCGCTCGAGGCCCGGCAGGTCGTTGTACTCGGCGGCGCGCGAGGTCTCCGTCACGGGCACGGGGGCGCCGACGTTGCCGGGGCGCGCCATGCTCTCGCCGTCGGGCCCGACGACGACGAGCGACTCGTCGACCGATCCGTGGTAGCAGTACGAGTGGAAGACGAGCTTGGGCTTCCCGGTGATCGCGCGCACGAGACGAATCGCCCAGCGATTCGCATCCGTCGCCGTCAGTGAGAAGCTCCAGCGGTCCATCGTGAAGCGGCGCGAGAGCTCGGCGCCGACCCACTCGGCGTCCTCCGTCGGCAGCATCGTCGTCAGGCCGCCGAGCTCGCCCATGCGTCGCGTGACCGCCTCGACGACGATGGGGTTCGAGTGCCCGGCCATCGACCCGGTGTCGCCGAGCGCGAAGTCGATGTACTCGTGCCCGTCGATGTCCCACACGCGATTGCCGTGCGCGCGGTCGAGGTAGATCGGGAAGCCGCCGGCCTTCTTGTTCATCCACGTCATGGGCACGCGGCCGAAGAGGTGCTCGGCGCGCTCGTAGGCGGCCTTCGACTTCGGGCGGGCGGCGGTGAACGCCTCCTGCTCACGGGCGTACATCTCGGCCAGGCGGGTGCGATCGATCGTGATCATGGGGTCCTCATTCGTTTCGTCGACGGTGCGAGCGCCGCCGGTCTCGGAGTCTCCGCGGGCAGGGCGCACCGGTTCCGCGCGGTGAATCGCATGAGGTGACCGGAAGCGATGAAAGCAACCACCGCTCCTCGACGGGTCGGGCCGCACCCGAGGGGGCGGCCGTTGCGAGCGCGGAACGCTCCCATCATCGCAAGGGGACGCCGATTCGCGAAAGAGCGAGGGCGGATGCTCGGCTCAAGCCGCGCCGGCTGCGCCGACCGGGAGGTCGCGGCGCCGGTTCAGCTGCCGCTGCGCGGCCGCAGGTCGGGCGCCCCCGGGATCACCCCGAGCACCGCCACGCGCACCTCGCCGGTGGGGGCGAGGGCGTAGCAGTTCCAGCCCGCGGTCTCGAGACTGGTGAGCTCGAAGGCGACGCGAGTGGGAGTCCGGACATCCGCGAGGGCGTCGACGGCGAGGCGGCACGCGGTGGCCGCGGTCGACTGGGCGAGCGCCCACGTCGCGAGGGCGCCCGGCACGACGAGCGAGAGGAGGGCGACGATGCTGATGATGCGCATGACGCGGGCGCGGCGCTCCCACGCGGGGGAGCGGCCGTCGGTGCCGTCTCCGTCGTCGGGCCAGTCGGCCTCTCGGAGCTCGCGGGGGTCGTCATCCATCACGGCCAGTCTCGCACGCGGGGTCGGGGGCGGGGTGTGCGGGGCATCGGCGGGCGGCGCCGCGGCTGGCGGTTTCACCAAGTGCAGGAAGCGGGCCCCGTCGGCACGGCGTGTCGCGGCGACACGCCGCAGAGTCGAGCGGCTCATCCTGCACTTGGTATCCAGCGCTGGGTGCCTGCCGGGCCGGCGTCCGCCGCGAGGCCTGAACGACGAACGCGGGAGTATCGCTCGCGCGTCACCCTCGCCCGATACTCTGCGCGCGTGACCTCCGACGCCGACCCGCCGCCGGACGAGCGCGGGCGCGCGCGCGGCAACGGCCCGACGGCGGGCCGCCCCGCCCTCTCGCGCAGCGTCGGGCTCGGCGGCGCGATCGGCATCGGGCTCGCGTCGATGATCGGGGCGGGAGCGTTCTACGTGTGGGCCCCCGCGGCGGCCGCGACCGGCGAGCTCCTGCTGCTCGCGCTGCTCATCGCGGCCCTCGTCGCGACGCTCAACGCGTTCAGTTCGGCGCAGCTCGCCATGGCTCACCCCACCTCGGGCGGCGCGTACGCCTTCGGTCGCCACTACGCCGGCCCGTGGATCGGGTTCAGCGCCGGCTGGCTATTCGTCGTCGGCAAGACCGCCTCCGCCGCGGCGATCGCGTCCGTCGCCGCCGCCTACCTGGGCACCGCGCTCGGGCTCGATGCACTCCAGACGCGCCTGCTCGCAGCCGCGCTCATCGCGATCTTCGCGGCGCTCAACATGTCGGGAGTCCGCACGACCGCGCGCGTCGCCATCACGATCGTGAGCATCGTCCTCGCCGGACTCGCGGCGTGGTTCACCGCCGTCGCCGTCGCGGGCCCACCGACGATCGGCTGGGTCGAGAATCTGGGCGGCCTCCCGGGGCAGGGGGAGGGCGCGGTGAGCGTCGCGATCGACCCGGCGGATGCCGCTCTCGAGCTCGCCCCCGTCACGGTCGCCCCGCCCGCGCCGGTGGGCCCGGCGGGAATCCTCCAGGCCGCTGCCCTGCTCTTCTTCGCCTTCGCCGGATACGCGCGCATGGCGACCCTCGGCGAAGAGGTGCGGGAGCCGCGGCGCACGCTGCCCCGCGCGATCCTCATCGCCCTCGCCGTCGTGCTCGCGCTCTACGCGGCCCTCGCGCTCGTGCTCGTCGACCGGCTCGGGGTCGAGGCGCTCGCCGCGAGCACCTCCCCGCTCGCCGATGCGATCGACCCGCGCTGGGCGCTGCCGATCGCGCTGCTCGCGGCGCTCGCGTGCCTCGGATCCCTCGCGGGCATCCTCGCCGGGCTCAGCCGCACGAGCCTCGCGATGGCGCGCGAGCGCGACCTGCCCGGGCCGCTCGTGCGCATCTCGACCCGCACGGGCGCGCCCGTCGTCTCGGAGGCGCTCATCGCCCTCATCGCGATCGGCATCGCGCTGCTGCTGCAGCCCGCGCAGCTCGTCGCCGCCTCGAGCGCCGCCGTGCTCGTCTACTACGCGATCGCGCATCTCTCGGCGCTCCGGCAGCCGGCGGCCGAGCGGTGGCAGCCGCGACTCGTCGCCGGCGCCGGGCTCGCGGGGTGCCTCGTGCTCGTCGTCTCGTTGCCGGCGGCGTCGCTCATCGGCACGGCGGGCATCCTCGCAATCGGGCTGGGCGCGCGAACGGTCGCGCTGCGGGCGCGGGCGCGGCCGAGCGCCGGCGCCTGACCGTCCGCTCGACGGGCCTGCTCGGCCGCGCGGCGACTGGGGCAGACTGAGCGGGTGACCCGACACGCGACTACTCGCGCACCCGGCGACCCGCACGGCACCCCGACCGCCGACTCCCGAGCTCTCGAACTCGCCGCCGCGGCGCTCGCCGCGAGTGCGGGCGTCTCCGGCGCCGTGACGTTCCGCGATGCGCCGCACCTGGGCGGCGCCTACCCCGTCGGCGCGTTCGCGGCGGCGGCCGTCGCGACGACCGCGCTCGCGCTCGCCGACCTCGTCGAGCACGACGGCCCGGTGACGGTCGACGCGGCGCTCGCGGGCGCGTGGTTCCGCGCCGCCGTGCGCCCGAGGGTCGAGCAGCCGAGCCCGTGGGATGCGCTGACCGGCGACTACCGCGCGGCCGACGGCTGGATACGCCTTCACATGAACGCGCCCCGCCACCGCGCCGCCGCCCTCGGCGTGCTCGGGCTCGCTCCCGCCACCGCGCCCGCCGA
Source organism: Microcella alkalica (assembly GCF_014137945.1). GTDB lineage: Bacteria > Actinomycetota > Actinomycetes > Actinomycetales > Microbacteriaceae > Microcella > Microcella alkalica. The sequence continues at coordinate 148,261 of NZ_JACGWX010000003.1, read as the reverse complement.
CCTGTCCGGTACCGATGACGCCGACCCCGACCCCGCCTTCGCCCTCGACCGTGAGACCGTGGCCCGCGCGGTCGCCCCGTTCGGCTGCGACGCCCTCGAGACCGCGGTCGTGGAGGCGGGCGGGGCGGCCGCGCGCGTGCGATCCGTCGCGGAGTGGGCCGAGCATCCCCAGGGCCTCGCCGTGTCGGAAGAACCGCTCATCGCCGTCGAGACGATGGGTCCTGCCCGGCCCGACCAGCCGTTCCCGATCGGCACGCCCGAGCGGCCGCTCCTCGGCGTGCGCGTGCTCGACCTGACGCGCGTGCTCGCCGGCCCCGTCGCGACGCGCGCGCTCGCGATGCTCGGCGCCGACGTGCTGCGCATCGACCCGCCCGGGTGGGCCGAACCTGCCGTCGAGCCCGACATGACGCTCGGCAAGCGCTGCGCCCGCGTCGACGCGCACACCCTCGAGGGCCGCAGCGAGCTCGTCGCGCTCGTCGCCGAGTCCGACGTGCTCGTGCACGGCTACCGGCCGGGAGCGCTCGCCGGGCTCGGGCTCGACGACGAGACGCTGCGCGCGATCCGCCCCGGGCTCGTCGAGGTGCAGCTCGACGCGTGGGGCTACTCGGGACCGTGGGCGGGCCGGCGCGGGTTCGACTCGCTCGTCCAGCTCGCCACCGGCATCGCCGACCCCGCGAGCGCGAGCGTCGCGGCCCCCGCGCCGCCAGAGGGGGATGCGGGACGCGCATCCGACGCCCCGATCGCTCTTCCCGTCCAGGCCCTCGATCACGCCACCGGGTGGCTCGCGGCGACCGCCTCGCTGCGCGCTGTCGCGCACGCACGCCGCACGGGGGAGGGGTCGCGCAGTCGCGTGTCGCTCGCCCGCACGGCGCTCGAGCTCGAGCGGCTGCGCGACGCGGTCGGCCCCGCGGAGCGGCGCCCTGAGCCGCGCGTGCCCTCGACGCCGCTCGACACCCCGTGGGGGCTCGCCGACGTGCTCGCCTCGCCGCTCGAGGTCGGGGGAGTCCGCCTGCACACCCTCCACCCGCCGCGCCACCTCGGCGCGGACGAGCCGCACTGGCTCGTCGATGAGCGGCACGACGAGGCCGAGACCGAGCGGGTCGCGCCCCGCGCGCCCCGCCCCGTGATCATGCAGCCGACGCGCGCCATCGTCTGGGCCATCCTGAGCGGAGCGCTCGTGTGGGCGAGCCAAGGCCTCATGGAGACCCTCGGTGCAGCCCTGCTCGCGCAGCCCGACATCGGCGCCCGCTGGTGGACGAACCCGGGCTGGGCGGTCGGCTCCGCGGCTCAGGCCGTCGTTCTCGCCGTCGGGTGGATCACCCTGTCGCGCCGCCTCGCGGTCGGGCCGACGCTCGCCGTCACGAGCGCGCTCGGACTCGTCGCGCACACGATCGGCGCGACGCTCGTCTACACGGGGTCTCTGCCGGCCTCCGGCGAGGATGCCTGGAACCTCGGCAGCGGTCTCGCGCTCGCCCTCGCCGTCTCCGGCGCCGCGCTCGTGCAGCTCGCGCTGCCGGTGCTGCTCGCGCTCACCCGCCCGTTCCTCGGGCGCGCGTCGGCGCGATCGCGCGCGGTCGACCCGCGCTACGCGCGCCGCGGTCGAGCCGGGGGCCACCGGGCTCGCTGACGAGTTGATCGTCGGGCTTCTGGCAGTACCCCGCCCGCAAACGGGCCACATCGTTGGCAATCGGTTGTCATATAGCTTGGCAACCGGTTGACAAATCGCGAACTGCGGGCTTACAGTCACTTCAAGCGATCGCGGACCGTTCCCGTGACGCGCGGTTCCCGGCCGGGAAACGCGGTGGCCGCGACCACCGGCCGGGGACCGACCCCCGTAGCATCCGCCCTGACCCATCACACAGCAAAGGCTGACCGACAATGACGTTTGGTATCACTCCTCGACGCGCTGCCGGAGTCGCTCTGACTCTCGCCGCCGGCCTCCTCCTCACGGCGTGCGCCAGCGCCGAGCCCTCGCCCTCGGGCAGCACCGACGAGCCGGGCGAGTTCGTCCGCGGCGAGACCCTGCGCCTCGGCATCCTGCAGGAGCCCCTCTCGTGGGATCCCTCGCAGGCCCACGTCGGACACCTCCTCCAGCCCTACCAGGCGGTCTACGACACGCTCATCATGCGCGAGCCCGACGGGACGCTCAGCCCGATGCTCGCGACCGAGTGGTCGTACAACGAGGACCTCACCGAGCTCACGCTCGAGCTGCGTGACGACGTCACGTTCAGCGACGGCGAGGCCTTCGACGCCGAGGCAGTCAAGGTCAACGTCGAGAACTTCAAGGCCGGCAACGGCCGCCAGGCGGCGCAGCTCGCCGACGTCGAGGCCGTCGAGGTCGTCGACGCCGACACCGTCGTCCTCGAGCTCACTCAGCCGAACCCTGCACTCGAGTACTACCTCAGCCAGGCCGCAGGGCTCATGGGCAGCCCCGCCGCCATCGCCACCGAGGGCATTGCGACCCTCCCCGTCGGCAGCGGCCCCTACGTCATGGAGGCCGCGGGCTCGGTTCCTGGCTCGCAGTACGTCTTCACGGCGAACGAGAGCTACTGGAACCCGGAGCTCGTCAAGTTCAACCGCGTCGAGATGAAGGTTCTCGTCGATGTGACCGCGCGCGTCAACGCGCTCGTCTCGGGTCAGATCGATGCGACGATCGTCGACGCCCGCACCGCGGGTCAGGTCGAGGCGGCCGGCAAGACTCTCAGCGCCAACCAGGTCGACTGGACCGGTCTGATGCTGCTCGACCGCGACGGCACGCTCGCCCCGGCGCTCGCCGATGTGCGCGTCCGCCAGGCGATCAACTACGCGCTCGACCGCGAGACCATGCTCGAGCAGGTTCAGCTCGGCGCGGGCACCGTCACCCACCAGGTCTTCGGCCCCGAGAGCGGCGCGTACATCGACGAGCTCGACGAGCGCTACCCGTACGACCCCGAGAAGGCGCGCGAGCTCCTCGACGAGGCCGGCTACGGCGACGGCTTCGAACTGACCATTCCGACCTTCCCCGGTCTTGAGTCGATCGTGCCGCTGCTGACGCAGCAGTTCGCCGATGTGGGCATCACGCTTGTCGCCGAGAGCGTCCCGCCGCAGAACATCGTCGCCGATATCGCCGGTGGCAAGTTCCCCGCCGCATACTTCTTCCTCTTCCAGGGGGAGCCGTGGGTGGCGATCAACCAGCTGATCTCGACGGAGGCGACTTACAACGCCTTCGACTCGATGACGCCCGAGCTCCAGGAGCTCATCGACGAGGTGCGCATCTCCGGCGCCGAGTCGGACGACGCCGCGAAGAAGATCAATGAGTACGTCACCGAGGAGGCATGGTTCGCCCCACTGTACCGCCTCGACCAGATCTACTTCTACGACCCGAACACGATCACCTCGGTGCCGCAGACGCAGCAGGCCGTGCCGTCGATCTACAACTACTCGCCGGTCCAGAAGTAACCAGACCCCGATAGACGGAGCCGCGGGGGCGGGCACGCCCCGCCCCCGCGGCTCCTCACCTCAGTTCTCGCCCTCGAATCCAACGGAGCACTCGTGGTCTCGTTCACCCTGAGACGCCTCGGCGCCGGTGTGGTGCTGCTGATCGCCATCAGCATCCTCACCTACTCGATCCTCTTCTTCTCGAGCGCCAACATCGCACGCAACCTGGTCGGCGATCAGGCGACCGAAGAGCAGGTGGCCCTGAAGGAGCAGCAGCTCGGCCTCGACCAGCCCTTCCTCTCGCGCTTCGCCGACTGGTTCATGAGCGCGCTGAGCGGCGACTTCGGCCGCTCCTGGTTCACCTCCGAGCCGGTCGCCGTCGCGATCGCGAACAGGCTCCCCATCACGCTCACCCTCGTCGCGGTCGCCATCCTCCTCACCGCGATCGTCTCGACGCTGATCGGCATGCTCGCCGCCGTCAAGCGCGGCTGGATGGACCGCGCGGTCCAGGTCGGCGCCGTCATCGGCTACGCGGCCCCGGGGTTCGTTCTCGCCGTGCTCTTCGTCACCCTCTTCGCTGTGCAGCTTCGTCTCGTTCCGCCCGTGAGCACGATCTCTCCGGGGGCGGGGGCCGCGGCCTGGTTCACCTCGCTCCTGCTGCCCGTCATCGCCCTCGCGATCAACGCCGTCGCCTCGAGCGCCCAGCAGCTGCGCAGCGCGATCATCAAGCAGCTCGAGCGCGACTACGTGCGCACGCTGCGCAGCCGTGGCATCGCCGAGCGCGAGATCCTCTTCCGGCACGTCCTGCGCAGCGCGGCTCCCGCAGGGCTCACGATCCTGAGCCTTCAGTTCATCGGGATGCTCGGCGGCGCCGTCATCGTCGAGCAGATCTTCGCCCTGCCCGGCATCGGCAGCCTGGCCGTCACCGCGACCTCCGCGGGCGACATCCCCGTCGTGATGGGCGTCGTGCTCTTCACCGTCATTATCGTCATCGTCGTCAACCTGCTCGTCGACCTCGTCAACGGCTGGCTCAATCCCAAGGTGCGTGTCTCATGACCGAGCCCACTCCCGCCGGTCAGTCCGGCGTCGTCGTCCGCAGCACCGTCTTCGGCCGCATCGTGCGCAATCCGCTGGGTCTCACCGCCATCGTGGCGCTCGTGATCATCGGGGCGGCTGCCGCCTTCGCCCAGGTGCTCGCGCCGTACGACCAGAACTTCTCCGACATCACGAACACGCTCGCCGCTCCCGGCGGCGAGTACATCCTCGGTACCGACAGCGGCGGTCGCGACGTACTCAGTCGTCTGCTCTACGGCGGCCAGCTGACGCTCGCCTCGGCGCTCCTGTGCGCGAGCGTGGCGATCCTCATCGGCCTCCCGACCGGCCTCATCGCCGGCTACTACGGCGGCTGGTTCGACTCGACCGCGAGCTGGTTCGCGAACATGATCCTGAGCCTCCCCGGCATCATGGTCCTGCTCTCGGTGCGTGCCGCTCTCGGTCCCTCGGTCTGGCTCGCCATGATCGTCTTCGGCATCCTGCTGAGCCCCGGCTACTTCCGCCTCACGCGCACGGTCGTGCAGTCGGTGCGCAACGAGCTCTACGTCGACGCCGCTCGCGTCTCGGGCCTCTCCGACCTGCGCATCATCGCCCGGCACATCATGTCGGTCGTCCGTGCTCCGATCATCATCCAGACGTCGATCGTCGCCGGCGTGGCGATCGCCATCCAGTCCGGTCTTGATTTCCTCGGCCTGGGCGACCCGGCCCAGGCGACGTGGGGAATCATGCTCAGCGACGGCTTCCGGAACGTGTATCTCAACCCGCTGCTGCTGGTCTGGCCGACACTCGCCATCATGCTCACGATCGCCTCGCTCGTCCTGCTCGGCAACGCTGTCCGCGACGCGCTCGAGGACGGCCAGAAGATCACGGCCAAGCGCCGCCCCGCAGGCGAGAAGAAGCCGTCCCGCTCGGCTGCCCTCCCGGCCGTCGAGGCTGGCACCGAGCAGCACCTGCTCAAGGTCTCGCACCTCGCGGTCGGCTACCCGCAGGCGGACGGCTCGATCAAAACGGTCGTCGACGACGTCTCGTTCCATATCGACCGCGGCGAGGTGCTGAGCATCGTCGGCGAGTCGGGCTCCGGCAAGTCGCAGACCGCCTTCTCGATCCTCGGCCTGCTGCCCGACACCGCGCGGATCGTCGGGGGGAGCATCCAGTTCGACGGCACGTACACGGTCGCCCCCGGTGACGATACCGTGTCGGCCGAGCGCCTCGGGGCACTGCGCGGGCGTCGCATCTCGTACATCCCGCAGGAGCCGATGTCCAACCTCGACCCCGCATTCACGATCGGCTCGCAGCTCGTGCGACCGATGACCGTCGTGCTCGGAATCTCGAAGGCGGAAGCGAGGGCCCGCGCGCTCGAGCTGCTCGCCAAGGTCGGCATCCCGAACCCGCAGCGCACGTTCGACGCGTACCCGCACGAGGTCTCCGGCGGAATGGCGCAGCGTGTGCTCATCGCCGGTGCGATCAGCTGCGAGCCCGACCTCGTGATCGCGGACGAGCCCACTACGGCGCTCGACGTCACGGTGCAGGCCGAGGTGCTCGACCTGCTGCGAACGATGCAGCGTCAGCTCGGCGTCGGCGTGATCATCGTGACGCACAACTTCGGCGTCGTCGCCGACCTCGCCGACCGCGTCGTCGTGATGCAGAGCGGCCGCGTCGTCGAGGAGGGTGAGGTGCTCGACATCCTCCGCCATCCCAAGCACCCGTACACGCAGACGCTCCTGGCCTCGATGCTCGAGGACAAGCAGCCGATGACCAAGCTCACCGTCGACGCCGCCGCAGGAGGCACCGCATGAACGGGACGCCGATTCTCACCGCCACCGATGTCGTCGTCGAGTACCCCGGCAAGGGGTTCCGCGCCAAGCCGTTCCGCGCCCTCCACGGCGTGTCGATCGCGATCGAACAGGGGAAGACCCTCGGCCTCGTAGGCGAGTCGGGCTCGGGCAAGACGACCCTCGGTCGCGCGATGCTCGGTCTCGCTCCGGTCACGGGCGGCGCGATCACGTTCGACGGGCAGGACATCACGCACGCCTCGCGTCGCCAGCGCCGGGCGCTGAGCCGAGACATCCAGGTCGTCTTCCAGGACCCGTACACGTCGCTCAACCCGGCGCTCGAGGTCGGCGAGATCCTCGCGGAGCCTTTGGCCGTTCAGGGCGTCGCTCCGCGCGAAGCGAAGGCGCGCATCCGCGAGCTTCTCGATCGCGTAGGGCTGCCGCAGGACGCCGTGCACCGCCTGCCGCGCGAGTTCAGCGGCGGTCAGCGCCAGCGCGTGGCCATCGCGCGCGCCCTCGCACTCTCGCCCCGACTGATCGTGTGCGACGAGCCCGTCAGCGCGCTCGATCTCACGACGCAGGCGCGCGTGCTCGACCTCTTCCTCGAGATCCAGCAGGACACCGGGGTCTCGTACCTGTTCGTCTCGCACGACCTCGACGTCGTCCGGCACATCAGCCACGACGTGGCCGTGATGTACCGCGGTGAGATCGTCGAGCAGGGCCCGGCCGAGCACGTCACTCGCACACCCGACCACCCGTACACGCAGCGCCTGCTGCTCGCCTCGCCCGTGCCCGACCCTGTGCGGCAGGAGGAGCGCCGGGCGAACCGGCTGCGACTGCTCGCCGAGCAGCGAGAGCAGGACGCGCAAGCCGGTGCGATCGTCGGCGCGGTCGTCGCTGCACCTGACGACGGCGCCGAGGGCATTAGCGTAGGAGACCGGGTTCGATGATCGATCATCCGAGAGGGAACGCGGTGAGCACGGAGGAGAGCGCGGCGCGGTCGCCAGCGCGTCGCCGCGCCTCGCGCGCGCCCGCAGCGACGATCTACGACATCGCCAAGCTCGCCGGCGTGAACCCCTCCACTGTCTCTCGCGCTCTCAACCAGCCCGGTCGCATCAACATCAAGACCGAGCAGCGCATTCGCGAAGCCGCCGACGAGCTCAACTACCGCGTGAACCCGTTCGCTCGGGCACTTCCGACCGGCCGCACCATGACGCTCGGCTTCATCGTCGCCGACATCACGAACCCCGTGCTCTTCGGCATCATCCGCGGCGCCGAGAAGGCCGCGGCGCAGCTCGGCTACACGCTGATCATCGCCGAGTCGCAGGAGTCGGGTGAGCGAGAGGCAGCCGCGGCCGAGCGCGTGCTCCCGTCCGTCGACGGCCTCGTACTCGCGACGACGCGGCTCGGCGATCCGCAGATCCAAGACCTGGCCGCACAGAAGCCGCTCGTGCTCATCAACCGATTCGTCGAGGGCGTCGACTGCATCGTGCCCGACATCTCGATCGGCATCGGGCAGGCCGTGGAGCACCTCGCACGGGCGGGTCACCGGCGCATCGCCTACCTCGCCGGCCCCGAGACCTCGTGGATCGGTCAGCGACGCGCCGAGGCGATCGGTGCCGCGGCCGATCGGGAGGGCATCGAAGTCGTTCAACTGGGCCCGGCCAGCCCAACCCTCGCGGGGGGCCCTGCCTCGTTGCCGGAAGTTCTCGCGAGCAAGGCGACCGCCGTCATCGCGTACAACGACCTCATGGCGATCGGTCTGCTGCGCGAAGCTCAGAAGCGCGGCATGTCGATCCCCGGCGATCTGAGCATCATCGGCTTCGACGACATCTTCGGCAGCGACTTCACGACGCCGCCGCTCACCACCATCCGCATGCCGCTCGCCGACGCCGGCCACCGCGCCGTGCACGCCGTGCTGACCGTCCTCGGCGAGGACGTCGCCGACCTCGACGAGACGCCCCTCACCACCGAGCTCGTCGTGCGCGATTCCGTCGCGACGCTCGCCGCGCAGAACTAGGCCTCCCCATGACGAACACGTCCCCTCTTCACGCCCCTGATGGCAATCGGTTGACGGTCCTCGACCCCGACCGGCTCTTCCCCGCCGACCCGGACACGCGCGACCGCGCCCGCGCGCTGCACGAGCGCGTCGCCGAGCTGCCGATCATCTCGCCGCACGGTCACGTCGACCCGCGCATCCTTCTCGATGATGCCGCGTTCGCCGACCCGACCTCGCTGTTCCTGACCTTCGACCACTACGTCACGCGCCTCCTGCACGCCGACGGCGCCGACCTCGCGCTCTTCGGCGTCGGAGCGGGCGGCCCCGCCGACCCGCGCGCGGCCTGGATCGCCTTCGCCGACCGCTGGCATCTCTTCGCGGGCACCGCCTCGGGCTACTGGCTCCGCCACGAGTGGGCCTCGCTCTTCGGGCTCACCGACGAGTTGTCGCCCGCGTCGGCCGACGCGTTCTACGACCGCATCGCCTCACGCATCGCCGACGCCGACTTCCGGCCGCGCGCTCTGCTCGACCAGTTCCGCATCGAGGTGCTCGCGACGACGGACGACCCGCTCGACGACCTCGAGGTGCACCGCGCTCTCGCTACCGACCCGGCGGTGTCGGCGCGCATCCTGCCCACCTTCCGGCCCGACGCATACCTCGACCCCGAGGCCGCGGGCTTCCGCGAGCGCCTCGAGCGCCTCGCCGCCGCGACGGGCCGCAGCGCCGACGACCCGCAGGGCTACCTCGCCTCGCTGCGCGAGCGCCGTGCCCACTTCATCGCGAACGGCGCCGTCTCGGCCGACCACGGCGTGCGCGAGCCCTTCACCGTCGCGCTCGACCGCGACGAGTTCGCCGCCCTCCACCGCGATGCTCTCGCCGGTCGGCTGGACGCGCAAGGCGCCCGCCTCTTCCGCGGAGCCATGCTCCTCGAGATGGGCCGCATGAGCGCCGACGACGGCCTCGTCATGACGATCCACCCCGGAGTGCACCGAAACCACTCCTCGGCGACCTTCGACCGCTTCGGCCCCGACTCAGGTCACGACATCCCGATCGCCGTCGAGTACACCGCGAACCTGCGGCCACTGCTCGATGAGATCGGCCTGCGCCCCGACGTGCACATCGTCGCCTTCAGCATCGACGAGACCGTGTACTCGCGCGAGCTGGCTCCGCTCGCGGGCTTCTACCCGGCGCTCTACGTGGGCGCTCCGTGGTGGTTCCTGGATGCCCCTGACGCGGCCCTGCGGGTGCGCGCTGCGGTCACCGAGACGGCGGGCTTCTCGCGCGGCTCGGGCTTCATCGACGACACCCGTGCGTTCCTGTCGATCCCCGCACGTCACGACATGTCGCGGCGCGTCGACTCGGCCTTCCTCGCGCGCCTCGTGATCGAGGGCCGCCTGACGATGGCCGACGCCGAGCGCATCATCGTGGAGATCACCGACGCCCAGCCCCGGGAGGTGTTCAAGCTGTGACCATTCCGCTCACGCGCAGCGCTCTCGCCGCGAGCGGGGTCGCGACCGACCCGGCCCCGGAGCGAATCGTGCACCTCGGCCTCGGCGCTTTCCACCGTGCGCACCAGGCGTCCTATACCGACGCAGTCGACGTCGAGCGCGCGTGGGGCATCGCGGCCTTCACCGGCCGAAGCGCTGGCGCGGCCGCCCCGCTCGCGGCGCAGGACGGCCTGTACTCGCTCGTCGTCCGCGGCGCCGGCGGCGACTCCGTCTCGGTCATGCGCAGCATCGTGCGCGCCGTGGACGGCTCGACGCCCGACCAGGTGCTGTCCGCGATCGCCGCGCCCGCGACCGCGATCGTCACGCTCACAGTCACGGAGGCCGGCTACCGTTTCGGCGGCGACGGCACAATCGAACTCGCCGACCCCGTCATCGCCTCCGACCTCGTGCTCGCGCGCAGGGTCGCTGGCGGTGCCCGCCCGGCTGGATCGGTGCCCGTCTCCGCCCTCGGACGAATCCTCGTCGGCCTCGAGCTGCGCCGCCGTGCGGGAGGCCCCGGGCTCGCGATCGTGCCGTGCGACAACATGCCGTCGAACGGCGAGCTCGTGCGCCAGGCGCTGCTCGACATGGCCGACGCCGTGAGCGACGATCTCACGCGATATGTCACCGATGTGGTGAGCTTCGTATCGACGTCGGTCGACCGCATCACGCCCGCGACGCGCGACGCCGACATCGCCACAGTGGCCGAGCTCTCGGGCTGGGACGACCGCGCGCCCGTCGTCACCGAGCCGTTCTCCGACTGGGTGCTCAGTGGCGGCTTCCCCTCCGGTCGCCCGGCGTGGGAGCAGGCGGGCGCCCGCATCGTCGACGACATCCGCCCCTTCGAGCGACGCAAGCTCTGGCTACTCAACGGCGCCCACAGCCTGCTGGCCTATGCCGGCCCGGCCCGCGGGCACGAGACGGTGCACGAGGCCATCGCCGATGCCGCGTGCCGGGCATCCGTCGAGCGGTTCTGGGATGAGGCGGAGGCCCACCTGCCCGCCGACCTCGACGTGCCCGCCTATCGCGCCGCGCTGCTCGAGCGCTTCGAGAACCCGCGCATCGAGCACCGCCTCGCGCAGATCGGCCGCGACGGCTCGATGAAGCTGCGCGTGCGAGCTGTTCCCGTGCTGCGGGCCGAGCTCGCCGCCGGGCGCTCGGGCGAGGGTGCGGCGAGTGCGATCGCGGCGTGGATGGATGCGGCCGCGCTCGACACGCTGCCGCCCGACCCGGCTGAGGAGGAGGTCGCCGCCGCCGCTGCCGCGCGCGACTCGTCGCGCGCTCTCCTCGGGTTCCTCGACCCCGAGCTCGCTGACGACTCCGCCGCGCTCGCCGTCGTCGAGGCTTCTCGACGCGCGGCCGTCTCCGGCTGACGGTGGAGCCCTGCGCACGACGTGAGCCAGCACGCGCCCCGTTTGGCAACCGCTTGCCAAAACGGCCTGATCATGATTCACTGACCGCATCGCTCCGGCGGAACCCCGCCGATTCCAGCCCGACCATGAAAGACCGCACATGATCATCGACAAGGCAGAAGTCATCGTCACAAGTCCTGACCGGAACTTCGTGACGCTCAAGATCACGACGAGCGACGGCGTGACCGGGCTCGGCGACGCCACGCTCAACGGCCGTGAGCTCGCCGTCGTGGCCTACCTCAGCGAGCACATCGTGCCTCTGCTGATCAACCGCGACCCCGCCAAGATCGAAGACACGTGGCAGTTCCTCTACCGAAGCGCCTACTGGCGCCGCGGGCCGGTCACAATGGCGGCTATCGCCGCAGTGGACATGGCGCTCTGGGACATCAAGGGCAAGGTCGCTGGGCTGCCCGTCTACCAACTCCTCGGGGGCGCGAGCCGCAATGGGCTTCTCGCCTACGGGCATGCGTCGGGGAAGACGATCTCTGAGCTGTTCGACAGCGTGCGCGACCACCAGGAGCAGGGCTATCGAGCGATCCGGGTCCAGACGGGAGTCCCCGGCCTGAAGTCGATCTACGGAATCGCGTCCAACGCAACGCACGCGGTCGGTGTTCGTTACGACCATGAGCCCGCCGTGCGAGGCGCTCTGCCGAAGGAGGAGGACTGGGACACTCGCAGCTACCTGCGCCACCTCCCGACCGTATTCGAGGCCGTGCGCAACGAGTTCGGCCCGGAGCTGCCTCTGCTGCACGACGGGCACCACCGCATGACGCCCATCCAGGCTGCGCAGCTCGGCAAGTCGCTCGAGCCGTACGACCTGTTCTGGCTCGAGGACTGCACGCCGGCCGAGAATCCAGAGGCGCTCCGACTGGTTCGACAGCACACCACCACGCCCCTCGCGATCGGCGAGATTTTCAACACCGTGTGGGATTACCAGCAGATCATCCGCGAGCAGCTCATCGACTACGTGCGAAGCGCGGTCACGCACACGGGCGGCATCTCCCACCTCAAGAAGGTGCTGGAGTACGCGTCGCAGTACCAGATCAAGTCGGGCATGCACGGGCCGACGGACATCTCACCCGTCGGCATGGCCGCCGCGATGCACCTCGGCCTGTCGATCCACAACTTCGGGATCCAGGAGTACATGAAGCACGGCGCGAAGACCGATCAGGTCTTCCAGCAGTCCTTCACCTGGAAGGACGGATTCCTCCACCCGGGAGACAAGCCCGGGCTCGGCGTCGAGCTCGATGTCGACGAGGCCGGCAGCTACCCCTACGTGCAGGCGTACCTCCCCTACAACCGCCTCGCCGACGGCACCGTCCACGACTGGTGACGACTCCGTCGGCACCGCTCCGGCCGGGACGCCCCGTCATCGTCGTGATGGGCGTCTCGGCCGCGGGCAAGACGAGCGTCGGCCGCGCTCTGGCTGAGCGACTCGCCCTCGAGTTCCGTGACGCCGACGATCTGCACCCGGACGAGAACGTCGCCAAGATGACGGCGGGTGTGCCTCTCACCGACGTCGACCGGTGGCCGTGGCTCGACAGGGTCGGTCGGGCGCTCGCCGCGGGCGCAGCATCCGGAGACGGGGTCGTCATGGCCTGCTCGGCTCTCACGAGCGCGTACCGCTTCGTGCTGCGCCACTGGAGCCCCGACACCGTGTTCGTGCACCTGACCGCGCCCCGCGGCGTGCTCGAGGCGCGCATGGCGGGACGCAGCGACCACTTCATGCCCTCGAGTCTGCTCGACTCGCAGCTCGCGACGCTCGAGCCGCTTGGGGATGACGAGGTCGGCCTGACGATCGACGTCACACCGACGATCGACCGCATCGTCGACGAGACCGTCACGGCGCTCGCCGCGCTAGCGCCCGCCTCGCGTGCGCCCGTCCGCGCTGACGCCCGCCGGCTCGCCCCGGGCTGATGCCCGCCCGCTCGCTCCTGCCTGACGCATCCCTTAGCAGCGTCCCACGGCGACCGAGCCGCCCCATTCGGTTGTTGAGCTGCCAAATGCAGGAAGCATGGCGCCTCCTTACGGTGTGTCGTCGCGACTCGCCGCTCATCCGACCCGGCGTTCCTGCATTTGGCAGGTGGGAGCCGACGACGATCCGCGGCCCGGCGGACGAGTGAAGAGTCTGCGCAACTCAGGAATGGCCGCGCTGAACGCCGGAGAGTAGCCCGGGCTGGCAGGGGTGTCTGCGCAGCGTTCCTGGGTTGCGCATCGTGCGCCCAGCCGAGCCCCCGCGGCCCCCGGGCCCCCAGGCACCCGCGGCCCCCGGGCACCCGCGGCACCCGCGCCACACTCGCAGCCGCAGCCGCAGCCGCAGCCGCCGACGCAGCCGCAGCCGCACCCGCCGACGACGAAGGCCTGCGCTCCCCAATTGGAGACTCGGGCCTTCGCAACGAGCGAGGCGGCCGGGACGCCGCGCCGCCTGAGCCAAGCGCCTAGTGCGCGTCGGCCGCCGAGATCTCCGAGCGGTCGCCGCTCCACAGGGTGTGGAACGTGCCCTCCTGGTCGACGCGCTTGTACGTGTGCGCGCCGAAGAAGTCGCGCTGGCCCTGCACGAGCGCGGCCGACAGGCGGTCGGCCCGCAGCCCGTCGTAGTACGAGAGCGAGGAGGCGAACGTCGGGGTCGGGATGCCCGCGAGCGCGGCGCCCGAGACGATGCGCCGCCAGGCGGGCAGCGCGCCTCCGACCGCGTCGGCGAAGTACGGCGCGGTGACGAGTGCGACGAGCTCGGGGTTCTCCGCGTAGGCCTCGGTGATGCGGTTGAGGAACTGCGCGCGGATGATGCAGCCCGCGCGCCAGATCTTCGCGATCTCGCCCTTCCTGATGTCCCACGAGTACTGCTCGGCGCCCGCGACGATCGCGTCGAAGCCCTGGCTGTAGGCGATGATCTTCGAGGCGTAGAGGGCGCGGCGCACGTCTTCGACGAACGCCGCGCGGTCGGTGACCTCCCACGCGTCGACGGCGCCCGGCAGTTCGCGCGCCGCGGCGCGCTGCGCGGGCTTCGACGAGAGCGAGCGGGCGAAGACGGCCTCCGCGATGCCCGACACGGGAACGCCGAGGTCGAGCGCGGACTGCACCGTCCACGCGCCGGTGCCCTTGGCACCGGCCTGGTCGAGGATGACGTCGACGAGCGGCTTGCCGGTCGTCGCATCCACCTGCTTCAGCACTTCGGCGGTGATCTCGATGAGGTAGCTCTCGAGCTCGCCGCGGTTCCACTCGGCGAAGATCTCGGCGATCTCGGCCGGCTCGAGCCCGCCGACGCGGCGGAGCAGGTCGTACGCCTCGGCGATGAGCTGCATGTCGGCGTACTCGATGCCGTTGTGGATCATCTTGACGAAGTGCCCGGCGCCGTCGGTGCCGACGTGGGTGACGCACGGCTCGCCGTCGGCGACCGCCGCGATCGAGCGCAGGATGGGGCCGAGCGTCTGCCACGCCTCGGTCGAGCCGCCCGGCATGATCGACGGGCCGTTGAGTGCGCCCTCCTCGCCGCCGGAGATGCCGGCGCCGACGAAGTTGATGCCCGTCGCGCGCACGGCCGCCTCGCGACGGATGGTGTCGGTGAAGAGCGCGTTGCCGCCGTCGACGATGATGTCGCCCGGCTCGAAGACCTTCGTGAGCGCGTCGATGACCGCGTCGGTGCCGCGGCCAGCCTGCACCATGATGATCGCCGTGCGGGGCTTCTGCAGCGCCGCCGCGAACTCGTCGTACGTGCTCGTGGCGATGAACCCGGCCTCGGGGTGGTCGGTGATGAGCGTCTCGGTCTTCTCGTACGAACGGTTGAAGATCGCCACCGTGTTGCCCTCGCGGCTGGCGAGGTTGCGGGCGAGGTTCGAGCCCATCACGGCGAGTCCGACGACTCCGATGTTGGCCTGGGGCTGGGTCACGTGGTGCTCCTGAGGGGGGTGGGGGCGCGCGGCGCCGCGGTCAGAGAGGTGGTGGCACGACCGCCTCCAGCCTATTCCCTGAACACTCCGCCCCCGGCGCGGGGGCACCCGCCTACGGTGGGATCATGCCCGATCGCCCCTCCCTCGTCCTCATGGGCGTCTCGGCCGCCGGCAAGACGGTGGTCGGCCGCGACGCCGCGGCTCGCGCGGGCGTCGTGTTCCTCGACGCCGACGACCTCCACCCGGCGTCGAACGTGGCCAAGATGGCGGCGGGGCATCCGCTCGACGACGCCGATCGCGCCCCCTGGCTGGATGCCGTCGGCGAGGCCCTGCGCGACCACCGCCCCTGCGTCATGGCCTGCAGCGCCCTCAAGCGCTCCTACCGCGCCCGACTGCGCGAGCTCGCCCCCGGCACGCTCTTCGCCCTCCTCGACGTGCCGCGGCCCGTGCTCGAGCAGCGGCTCTCCACGCGCGAGGGCCACTACATGCCCGCGACCCTCCTCGACTCGCAGCTGGCGACCCTCGAGAGCCCCGCCCCTGGTGAGCTCGTCACGATGCTCGACGGCGAGAGGAGCATCCCGCAGCTGGCTCAGGAGGTCGCCGACCTGCTCGCGGTGCCGGCCCCGCCCGATGTCGCGTAGACTGGCCCACTGAACTTCGGCGAGGAAGGGCGAGTGCCCTTCGTTATCGACGCGGTGGGCGAGGCACCAGGTCTTTCCTCACGCGTGAACGCGTTCGAGTCGACACACACGACCGGGTCTCAACGGCCCACTGATCACAAGGAGTCCGGCATGTCCGAGAACACCCACCTCGCAGCGGAGGTGCGCTCGAGCTTCGGCAAGGGCGCCGCCCGCAAGATCCGCGCGACGAACAAGATCCCCGCCGTCATCTACGGCCACGGCACCGAGCCCCGCCACGTCACCCTCCCCGGTCACGAGACGGCGCTGCTGCTCCGAAAGAAGAACGTCGTGCTCACGCTCGACATCGAGGGCGACGAGCAGCTCGCGCTCGTCAAGGACGTCCAGAAGGACCCGGTGCGCCAGCTCATCGAGCACATCGACCTCATCGTCGTCCGCAAGGGCGAGAAGGTCATCGTCGACGTGCCCGTGCACCTCGAGGGCGAGAGCTTCGCCGGCACCATCGCGATGCTCGAGCACACGACCCTCACGGTCGAGGCCGAGGCCACGCACATCCCCGAGAACTTCGTCGTCTCGATCGAGGGCCTCGAGGAGGGCACGCAGATCCACGCGGGCCAGGTCGAGCTGCCCAAGGGCACGACCCTCGTCACCGACCCGGAGGCGCTCGTCGTCGTCGTGTCGACCCCGCAGCTCGACACGACCTCCGACGCCGACGGCTCCGCCGATGAGGCAGCCGAGGGCGCTGAGGCAAGCGAGGGCGCCGAGGGCGACTCCGCCGAGGCCGCCGAGTAGGCATCATCTTCGGATTCACGAGGCGTCAGGCACCTCAGGCTGTGGCCGAGAACGTCTGGCTCGTAGCCGGGCTCGGGAACCCCGGGCCCGGCTACGCCGGCAATCGGCACAACGTCGGCCAGATGGCGCTCGACGAGCTCGCTTCGCGGCTCGGCGGAAGGTTCTCGCGCCACAGGTCGACGACGATGCTCGCGGAGGTTCGCTTGCGCGCCGGCGGCCGGAAGCTCGTGCTCGTCAAGCCGCTGAGCTACATGAACGCATCCGGCGGCCCCGTCTCCAGCGCCGCCAAGTACTTCGGCATCCCGCCCGAGCGCGTCGTCGTCCTCCACGACGACCTGGACCTGCCGTTCGAGTCGATCAAGCTCAAGGCCGACGGCGGCCACGGCGGCCAGAACGGTGTGCGCGACATCATCAAGGCGCTCGGTACGCAGGAGTTCCCGCGCGTCCGCATCGGCATCGGCCGCCCGCCCGGCAGGCAGGATGCCGCCGACTACGTCCTCAAGGACTTCCCGTCCGCCGAGAAAGCGCGCCTGCCGTTCCTCCTGAGCGATGCGGCCGACGCGGTCGAACTGCTCGTCGAGCACGGACTGCTCGCGGCGCAGCAGAGGTTCCACGGCCCGCGCCCCTGATCCCAGCCGCCCGCCCCGCCCGCCGCCCGCCCCGCCAGCCGCCCGCCCCGTCCGCCGCCCGCCCCGTCCGCCCCGCCCCCGCCGAGCGCGTCGTGGGCGCTGTGGCGCCACTTCGGTGTCAGGGCGCGACATCGATGTGCCGCCTTGTCACCGAACTGGTGCCATCGCGCGGGGCGGGCGCCCGCCCGCGCGACCCCCAGCCGCTCGCGCGTACACTCTCTCCGGTGAGTCTCGAGCGGTTGATCCCGGCCCTGTCGCGCGCCCGCACGCTCCAGGGGGCGCTCGAGGCGGCGAGGCGCTCCACCGATTTCTCGGTCGTCGAGGGCCTGCGCGCTCCGCTCGTGGCGAGCATCCTTACCGCTCGTGACGCCCCGCAGTGCCTGCTCGCGATCACCGCGACGGGCCGCGAGTCCGAAGGGCTCATCGACGCGCTGCGCTGCCTGCTGCCCGACGCGACGATCCTCGATCTGCCGGCGTGGGAGACCCTGCCCCACGAGCGCCTGAGCCCGAGCGCCGAGACCGTCGGGCGCCGCATCCGCACCCTGCGGGCGCTCGCGCAGTGGGCGGATGCCCCGACCGGCCACCTCATCGTCGTCGCCTCCGTGCGCGCGGCGCTGCAGCCCCTGCCCACGGGTCTCACGAGCATCGAGCCCGTCGTCCTCGCCAGGGGCGCACGCGGGCTCGACCTGGCGCCGACGGTCGATCGGCTCATCGACCTCGCCTACGCGCGCGTCGACATGGTCACCCGCCGCGGCGAGTTCGCGGTGCGCGGCGGCATCCTCGACGTCTTCCCCGCGGTCGCCGAGCACCCCGCGCGCGTCGAGTTCTTCGGCGACGAGGTCGAGCAGCTGCGCGAGTTCTCGGTCGCCGACCAGCGGTCGCTGCCGACCGAGCTCGAGAGCGTCGAGCTGCCGCCGACCCGCGAGCTCCTCTTGACCGAGAGCGTCAAGCAGCGGGCGCGCGAGATGCAGAACGAGTTCCCGAGCCTGGGGCAGATGCTCGCGAAGATCGGCGAGGGGATCCCCGTCGAGGGCATGGAGAGCCTCGCGCCCGCGCTCGTAGACGAGCTCGTCCCTCTCACGCACTACCTGCCGGTCGGCGCGGCGGTCGCCGTCCTGAGCCCCGAGCGCGTCGCGAGCCGCGCGACGACTCTCGTCGAGACGAACCGCGAGTTCCTGTCGGCGGCGTGGCACGCGGCCACGGCCGGAGCCGAGGCGCCCATCGACCTCGACGCGGGCGACTTCCTCACCGTGACCGGCCTGCGCGCAGCATCCGGTGATCGCGCCTGGTACACGATCAGCGCGTTCGACGCCGACGACCCGGACGTCCTGCGCGTCGACGCGAGCGAGCCGCCGAGCTTCGCCGGAATCCCCGGGGGAGCCGTCGACCACGTCGTCGACCGCGTTCGCGACGGCTGGGCCATGGTCGTCGTCGCGGGCGGCGCCGGTCTGCTCGAGCGGGCGAGCGACGTCCTCGCCGAGCAGCAGGTCGCCGCGCGCATCGTCGACGAACTGCCCGACCCGCTCGAGCCGGGGGTCGTGCACCTCGTGCGCGGCAGCGTCGAGCACGGCTTCGAGCTGCCCGAGCTCAAGATCGGCCTCCTGAGCGAGACCGAGTTCTACGGCCGCGCCGTCGGCTACGACTCGCGCCAGCCGAAGAAGCTCGCGAGCCGCCGCAAGAACGTCGTCGACCCGCTGCAGCTGAAGACCGGCGACTTCGTCGTGCACGCCACGCACGGCATCGGCCGCTTCCTGGAGCTCGTCCAGCGCGAGGTGTCGACGGGCGGCGGGCGCAGCGCGGTGAAGAGCACGCGCGAGTTCCTGCTGATCGAGTACGCGCCCTCCAAGCGCGGCTACCCGGGCGACAAGCTCTACGTGCCGACCGACCAGCTCGACCTGCTCACCCGTTACGTCGGCGGGGAGGCCCCCGCGCTCAGCAAGATGGGCGGCAGCGACTGGGCCGCGGCGAAAGGCAAGGCGCGCAAGGCCGTGCGCGACATCGCCGTCGAGCTCGTCAAGCTCTACTCGGCGCGCATGTCGAGCCGCGGCTTCGCCTTCCCGCCCGACACCCCGTGGCAGCGCGAGCTCGAGGAGGCCTTTCCGTACGCCGAGACCCCCGATCAGCTCACGACCATCGACGAGGTCAAGCGCGACATGGAGTCGCCCATCCCGATGGACCGCCTGCTCGCCGGCGACGTCGGCTACGGGAAGACCGAGGTCGCCGTGCGCGCCGCGTTCAAGGCCGTGCAGGGCGGCAAGCAAGTGGCGATGATCGTGCCGACGACGCTTCTCGTGAAGCAGCACATGGAGACGTTCGCCGACCGCTTCGCCGGGTTCCCGGTGCACGTGCGCGCGCTCAGCCGGTTCCAGAGCGACAGGGAGGCGAAGGACACGATCGAGGGGCTCGCCCGCGGCACGGTCGACGTCGTCCTCGGAACCCACCGCATCCTCAGCCAGGGCGTCACCTTCAAGGACCTCGGCCTCGTCATCATCGACGAGGAGCAGCGCTTCGGCGTCGAGCACAAGGACGCCCTCAAGAAGCTCAAGACGAATGTCGACGTGCTCGCGATGTCGGCCACGCCGATCCCTCGCACGCTCGAGATGGCCGTCACGGGGATCCGCGAGATGTCGACGCTCGCGACGCCGCCGGAGGACCGCCATCCCATCCTGACCTTCGTCGGGCCGTACAGCGACAAGCAGGTCGCCGCCGCGATCCACCGCGAGCTGCTGCGCGAGGGGCAGGTGTTCTACGTGCACAACCGCGTCTCGAGCATCAACCGCGTCGCCGCGCACCTCGCCGAGCTCGTCCCCGAGGCGCGCATCGCCGTCGCGCACGGGCAGATGAGCGAGTCGAGCCTCGAGCAGGTCATGGTCGACTTCTGGGAGCGCCGCTTCGACGTGCTCGTCTCCACCACGATCATCGAGACGGGCCTCGACGTGGCCAACGCCAACACGCTCATCCTCGACCGGGCCGACAAGTACGGCCTGTCGCAGATGCACCAGCTGCGCGGCCGCGTCGGCCGCGGGCGAGAGCGCGCGTACGCGTACTTCCTGTACGACGAGCTCAAGCCGCTCACTGAGACCGCCCACGACCGCCTGCAGACCCTCGCCGCGAACACCGACCTCGGCGGCGGCATGCAGATCGCGATGAAGGATCTCGAGATCCGCGGCGCCGGCAACCTCCTCGGCGCCGAGCAGGCCGGCCACATCGCGGGCGTCGGCTTCGACCTCTACCTGCGCATGATCGGCGAGGCCGTGAGCGCCTTCCGCGGCGACGCGGCAGACGAGCAGACCGAGCTGCGGCTCGAGCTGCCGGTCGACGCGCACATCCCCGAGGAGTTCATCGAGAGCGAGCGCCTGCGCCTCGAGGCGTACCAGAAGCTCTCGGCGGCGGCGGGCCCCGCGAGCCCGGATGAGGCGCTGGATGCGGTGCTCGACGAGCTCACCGACCGCTACGGCGACCCGCCGAAGCCGGTGCTCGCGCTCCTCGCCGTCTCGCGCCTGCGCCGCCAGGCCCAGGCGCTGGGACTCAGCGACGTCGTCGTCATGGGCTCGAACCTGCGCATCGTCGGCAAGGAGCTGCCCGATTCCCGCCAGCTACGCCTGCAGCGCATGTACCCGGGGTCGAAGTACTTCGGTCAGCAGAAGGTCGCCACGATGCCGCTGCTGAAGGATGCGAGCGACGACGACCTCATCACCTGGGTCGGCTCGGCGCTCACGAACCTCTACGCGGTCGAGCTCGCGCCGTCGGCCGCGTCGTCGTGAGCGGGGGCGGGGCTCGGCCCCAGGGCTGACGCGGGCGCTCTGGTCGGCTCCTCCTCAGGCTCGCCCAGCGACAGCGCCGCGAGGGCCGGCGGGAACCGCCGCGACCCCGGCACCCGGTGCACGTCGTACACGGCGACCGGCACGAGCACGAGCGTGCGCAGGTCGAGCAGCGCGTGCAGCACGATCGCGACCACGATGCTGCCGCTCAGCACGTACGAGGCGGTCAGCAGGAGCCCCACCACGAGCGTGGCCAAGAGGCCAGGCACCCCCTGGTACGCGTGCAATGCCGCGAACAGGAGCACCGCGAGCCCGAACGCACTGAGCGGCTCACCCGTCACGACGAACAGCAGTGCCGGCAGGCACAGCCGGAAGAGCAGCTCCTCCACGAGCCCGGCGTTGACCGCGAGCGCCGACGCCCAGCCGAGCTCGGTCCGGTTGCGGGGCAGCAGGGCGGCGATGTCGCCGATCATCACGACCCCGCCCTCGCGTCGAGCGGAGCGCACGCCCACGACCGTGAGCGCCACGGCGAGGGCGACGGCGAGCGCGAGGGCGAGCATCCCGACCGGGCCCTGGAACCAGCCGGCGACCGCCGCGACCCAGCCGACCGAGCGGGCCGCCTCGAGCACCGACCCCGTGAGCGGATGCACGACCACCGCCAGCACGAGCGCCGAGCCGCCGAACAGCAGCATCGACTCGATCAGCCAGTGGCGCATCATCCCCTGGCGCTTCGCCGTCGAGCGGAAGCGGCGGAAGCGGGAGTACTCGCGGCGATCCTTGCGGACCGCGCGCCACACCAGCAGCGCGACGAGCCCGAGCGCGACCGCGGCGGCGATGCCGCGGCTGAGCGGGTCGTCGGGAGTGAGCACCCGGACATCCTCGCAGGGGCGCATGACCGGGGCCGGAGGGTGGCTGGCGGATGGTCGGCTCGCGAGCGGTCGCCTCCCAGACAGCGGTGCCAGCATGAAGCGGCCGCTCATCGCGGTCCTGAGATCGCCGCATCAGCCCCGCACGAAGGAGCGAACCCTGGGAACTGCCGACGTCGGACTCCGCTCCTCGCGCGGCCCGATCCTGCTCTCGCTCATGGTCACCACGGCCCTCGTCGCGATCGACGCGACCATTCTCGCGACGGCCGTGCCGACGCTCGTGGAAGAGCTCGGCGGGTTCGAGCAGTTCCCGTGGCTGTTCTCGATCTACCTGCTCGCCCAGGCCGTCTCCGTGCCGATCTACGCCAAGCTCAGCGACGTTTTCGGGCGCAAGCCGGTCATCCTCACCGGCATCGGCCTGTTCCTCATCGGGTCGATCCTGTGCGGACTCGCCTGGAGCATGCCCGCGCTCATCGCCTTCCGCGCCGTGCAGGGGCTCGGCGCCGGCGCGGTCGGCCCGATGTCGATCACGATCGCCGGCGACATCTACTCCGTCGCCGAGCGCGCCACGGTGCAGGGCTACATCGCGAGCGTGTGGGGGGCATCCGCCGTTCTCGGGCCCGTGCTGGGCGGCCTGTTCGCCGAGCTCGACGCGTGGCGCTGGATCTTCTTCGTCAACGTCCCGCTGTGCATCCTGGCGGGGTGGATGCTCATCCGGCACTTCCACGAGAACGTCGAGCGCCGCGCTCACCGCGTCGACTACCTCGGCGCTGTGTTGCTCACGGGGGCGCTCGCGCTGCTGCTCGTCGGAGTGCTCGAGGGCGGCCAGGCGTGGCCCTGGCTGTCGTGGCAGAGCGCGGTCGCGTTCGGCGGCGGCGGAGCTCTGCTCATCGCGTTCGGGCTCGCGGAGCGGCGCGCGGCCGAGCCGATCCTGCCGATGTGGGTGTTCTCGAGGCGGCTTCTGCTGACGACGACGCTCGTGTCGACCGGCATCGGCGCGGTGCTGTTCGGGCTCACCTCGTACGTGCCGACCTACCTCGAGGGCTCGATCGGCGTCTCGCCGCTCGTCGCCGGGCTCGCCCTCGGCGCCCTCACGATCGGCTGGCCGATCTCGGCCGCGCAGTCGGGGCGGCTGTACCTCACGCTCGGGTTCAAGCGCACGGTGCTCATCGGCATGGTGCTCGTGATCGCGGGCCCTGCGCTGCTCGCGGCGCTCGCCGCCACGCCGTCGGTCGCGCTCGTCGCGCTCGCGTGCTTCATCAGCGGACTCGGCATGGGCCTCGTCGCGACGCCCTCGCTCATCGCCGCGCAGTCGAGCGTTCCGTGGAACGAGCGCGGGGTCGTCACCGGCACCAACCTGTTCGCCCGATCGATCGGCAGCGCGGTCGGCGTCGCCATCTTCGGAGCGATCGCCAACGACATCATCGGCCGCGAGGGCATCCCGGTCGACGACGGGGTGAGCTCGGAGGCGATCATCGCGGCCTCGGCTGCCGTCTTCGCCGCGACGCTCGTCGCCGCAGTCGTGACCCTGGTCGCGGCATCCACCATGCCCCGCACACCCGCACCGCGCGGCGAGGAGGCGCACGCGGCGCCCGACCGCGCGGGAGCCGACGCGCCAGCGCCCGCCTGAGCGCCGCGCCCGACGATGCCAGGATGACGGCATGAGCTCGACGACTCCCGACTCGCACGGGCCCACGACCGCCCCCGCCGGCACCCCCGTCGAGGCGCACCCCGCGCTCGACGCGCTCATCGGCGTCATGGCGCGGCTGCGCGCTCCGGGCGGATGCGCGTGGGATGCCGAGCAGACGCACGAGAGCCTGACGAAGTACCTCATCGAGGAGGCGCACGAACTCGTCGACGCGATCGAGCACGGCACGCGCGACGACCTGCTCGAGGAGCTCGGCGACGTGATGTACCAGGTCCTCTTCCACGCCGACATCGCCGCGGCCGACCCCGCCGACCCGTTCACGATCGAGGATGTCGCCGCCCGCAGCATGCGCAAAATGGTCGGGCGCCATCCGCACGTCTTCGCCGACGTCGTGGCCGACACCGCCGACGAGGTCTCCGCCAACTGGGAGACGTGGAAGGCCGCGGAGAAGCCCGCCCGCACGAGCGTCCTCGACGGGCTCCCCGCCGGGCTCCCGGCCCTCGTGCGCGCCGACAAGGTGCTGAGCAAGGGGGTCGGCGTCACGCCGGCGCCCGACGCCGGCGGCGACAGACGCGGCGCTCCCGACCTCGCCGACGAGCAGGCCCTCGGCGAGGAGCTCCTCCACCTGGTGGCGGTCGCGCGCGAGCGGGGGTGGGATGCCGAGCGCGCGCTCCGCACAGCGACGCGCCATCTCGAGGCGGCCATCCGCGCCGCCGAAGCGAAACCTGCACCCGTCGAGGAATCGTCGCGATAGGCGAGTCGCCCTCGACACCCGGTGCCGCGAGTGCTTGACTCAGCCTCATGACCACCCACGCCGCGATCGCGGTCGAGGGCGTGGCACGCAGCTTCGGCGACGTGCACGCCGTGCGCGATGTCTCCTTCGAGGCGCGAGCGGGCTCGGTCACGGCCCTCATCGGCCCGAACGGCTCGGGCAAGACGACGCTCCTGCTCATGCTCGCGACGCTCCTCGAGCCCGACCGCGGCTCGATCCGCATCGATGGCCACGACCCCGTCGCCGACCCGCGCGCCGTGCGGCGCGTCATGGGCTGGATGCCCGACGTGCTCGGATCGTGGGCAACGCTGACAGTGCGCCAGACCCTCGAGACCACCGCGCGCCTGTACGAGATCGATGCCGCGCAGGCCCGCGTCCGCGCATCCGAGCTCATCGATCTGGTGGGTCTGCAGCCGCTCGCCGACCAGCCTACGCGCGTGCTGAGCCGCGGGCAGAAGCAGCGACTGAGCCTCGCTCGCGCCCTCGTGCACCGCCCGGGCGTGCTGCTGCTCGACGAGCCGGCGTCGGGACTCGACCCGGCCGCGCGCATCGACCTCCGAGTGCTCGTGCGGCGGCTCGCGGGGGAGGGCGCGGCCATCCTCGTCTCGAGCCATGTTCTCGCCGAACTCGACGAGATGGCCGACGAGGCCGTGTACATCGACGGTGGCGTCACGGCATCGCGCGCGAGCGTCGAGGCGAGCCGCGCGACGGTGCGCGACTGGCGCATCCGCGCGCTCGACCCTGCGGCCCTCACCGCGGCGCTCGCTGAGCTGGGAATCCCCACATCGGGCTCTGACCACCTCGGCGTGCTCGTCCCCGTCACGGGCGAGGCGGAGGCGGCATCCCTGCTGACCCGCCTCACCGCTCACGGCGTCGGGATCAGCGCCTTCGGCCCCGCGGTCGGCGACCTCGAGCACACCTTCCTCGACCTCGCGAAGGGGGGTCGCTCGTGAGCGCCTGGATCACCGGACTCGGCACGATCGCGAGCCTCGAGCTGCGCCAGAGGGTGCGCTCGGTCGCCTGGATCGTGCTCCTGGCGGTGGTGTTCGTGCTTGTCGGGATCGTCACCCTGCTGCTGTGGTTCTCCCTCACCCGGTTCGGTGAGGGGAGTCTGGATAACGCGGCCATCTACTCGAGCATCGTCTTCTTCGTCCTCCTCGTCGGCACCCTCGTGACGCCGGCGGTGTCGGGAGGCGCGATCAACGCCGAGCGCGACGCCGGAACCCTCGCCACGACGCAGGTCACGCTCGTGAGCGCGAGCCAGATCGTCCTCGGGAAGTTCCTCGCCGCGTGGACCATCGCGCTCACCTTCCTCGCCGCGAGCCTGCCGTTCATCGTGCTCGCAGTCATCATCGGTGGCGTGCCCGTCACGACGATGATGAGCTCGCTCGGCGTGCTCGTCCTCGAGCTCGGGGTCGTCGCCGCGATCGGCGTCGGGCTCTCTGGACTGCAGACGCGCGCCCTGTTCTCGGTCGTCACGACCTACCTCATCGTCGCGGCGCTGAGCATCGGCACCCTCATCGCCTTCGGGCTCGGCGGGCTCGTCAACCAGACCGAGGTGCGCAACGTCTACATCGGGCTCGACTACTCGGGCGAGATCGACCCAGAGACCGGGCTGCCGGAGGAGATCCGCTGCCTCGAGCCGCAGGTCAGCACCTACCAGGCGCCGCGCTTCGACCGCGTGTGGTGGTTCCTCGCGGCGAACCCGTACATCGTGCTCGCCGACGCGTCGCCGACGACCTTCGACCGCGACGGCTACCCGGAGGACCTCTTCGGCGGCATCGGCCTCGGCATCCGTCAGGCGCAGATCCCGCCGGAGACCGAGTCGACCTACGACGAGTGCGAGCAGGCCCGCAACGGCTTCAAGGGGTCGAACGACTATCCGACGCCGGAGGAGATCTACGCCTCGACGGTGCCGAGCTGGTTCGTCGGGCTGCTCATCCACGTGATCCTCGCGGCGCTCGCCCTGTGGGGCGCGACCGCTCGGACGCGCACGCCGTCGAAGCGCCTGCCGAAGGGCTCGCGCGTCGCCTGACGCCGCGGCGGAGCATCCGCCCGCCCCGGAAGCCGCCCCGCCGGCCCTCTGACAGAATCGAGTCATGGCCAGCCCGGTGACCCCGCCCCGCGGGATGCGCGACTTCCTCCCCGGTGACAAGGCCCGCCGCGAGCACGTGCTCGCCCGCATCCGCGGCGTGTACCGCGCGCACGGCTTCGACGAGATCGAGACCCCCGTCATGGAGGACGCCTCGCGGCTGCACGCCGGTCTCGGCGGCGACAACGAGAAGCTCGCCTTCGCGGTCATGAGGAGGGCACTGACGACGGATGACCTGCGCTCCGCCGCGACCGCCGTCGACCTCGCCGACCTCGGCCTCCGGTTCGACCTCACGGTGCCGCTCGCACGTTTCTACGCGAGCAACCGCGCTCAGCTGCCCGGCGTCTTCCGTGCGATCCAGATCGCCCCCGTCTGGCGCGCGGAGCGCCCCCAGAAGGGCCGGTTCCGCCAGTTCGTCCAGTGCGACATCGACATCATCGGCGAGCCGGGAGTCATCGCCGAGATCGAGCTCATCGCCGCGACGTCGAGCGCGCTCGACGCGCTCGGAATCCCCGGCTGCAGCATCCGCATCAACGACCGGCGCCTGCTCACGAGCATGCTCACCGTGCTCGGCTTCGCCCCCGAGCTGCACGCCGAGGTGCTCATCACCCTCGACAAGCTCGACAAGATGGGCACCACGGGAGTTCTCGCCGAGCTGCGCGACCGCGGGCACGCCGAGGCCGCGATCGAGGCCCTCGCAGCGGTTCCGGCACTGGCCTCGTTCGGGGCGGAAGCTGCATCCCCCGATGCAGTGCTCGGCGACGACGCGCCCGCCGCGGGCGGCGCGCTCACGGCCGAGAGCATCGCCTCGCTCCTGCCGGCCGGCGTCGACGAGGCCGCCCTGACCGACCTCGCCGCGATCGCCGCAGGGGTCGGGCACGCCGTGCCGCTCGTCTTCGACCCCTTCCTCGTGCGCGGCATGGGCTACTACACGGGCCCGATCTTCGAGGTGTCGCACCCCGGGCTCGGCTACTCGCTCGGCGGCGGCGGCCGCTACGACGGCATGATCGGCCGCTTCCTGGGCAGCGAGGTGCCCGCGACCGGATTCTCGCTCGGCTTCGAGCGCCTCATCGACCTCGTCGAGCTGCCCGACGGCGACGGCGACGGCGATGCGGCCCTCGTCTACGACCGCGACGTGGCGGCCGCCGACCTCATGGCGCTCAAGAAGATGCTCGTCGCCGAGGGTGCGCGCGTGCGGCTCGTGAAACGCCCGAAGAACATGAAGACGGCCCTCGACCAGCTCGCCTCCGACGGCTTCGCCCGCTTCGCGACGGTGAGCGCGAGCACGGGGCCGGATGCCTCGGCTCTCGACTGGCGCACCCTCGAGCCCAGCGCCTGACGCCGCCCGAGCCGCGTTCCCGGCGGCGAGTAGGATTCCCTGCGGACGACCACCACCGTCGCGTCCGCACCCCCCACTGGTTAGGAGACCCATTCGTGGCAGCTATCGAGGCCGTTGGAGCCCGTGAAATCCTCGACTCGCGAGGCAACCCGACCGTCGAGGTCGAGGTCCTGCTCGACGACGGCACCGTCTCGCGCGCGGCCGTGCCCTCGGGCGCGTCGACCGGAGCGTTCGAGGCCTACGAGCTGCGCGACGGCGACAAGGCCCGCTACCTGGGCAAGGGCGTGCGCAAGGCCGTCGACGCCGTCATCGACGTGCTCGGCCCGGCCATCGAGGGCCTCGAGGCGAGCGACCAGCGCCTCATCGACGGCGAGCTCCGCGCCGTCGACGGCACCGAGAACAAGTCGAAGCTCGGCGCGAACGCCATCCTCGGCGTCTCGCTCGCCGTCGCGAAGGCCGCAGCCGACTCGGCCGACCTGCCCCTCTTCCGCTACCTCGGCGGACCGAACGCTCACGTGCTGCCCGTGCCGATGATGAACGTCATCAACGGCGGCGCGCACGCCGACACCGGGGTCGACGTGCAGGAGTTCATGATCCTGCCGATCGGCGCCGAGAGCTTCACCGAGGCCCTCCGCTGGGGCGCCGAGACCTATCACGCCCTCAAGGGCGAGCTCAAGGCCGGCGGCTTCGCCACGGGCCTCGGCGACGAGGGCGGTTTCGCTCCCGACCTCGCCGGCACGACCGCCGCGCTCGACTTCCTGCTCGCCGCGATCGAGAAGGCCGGCTTCACGCCCGGCACCGACATCGCGCTCGGCCTCGACGTCGCCGCGACCGAGTTCCACCGCGACGGCGCGTACCACTTCGAGGGCTCGCAGCGCTCCGCGACCGAGCTCGCCGCGTTCTGGGCCGACCTCGTGAAGAACTACCCGCTCGTCACCATCGAGGACCCGATGTCGGAGGACGACTGGGACGGCTGGGCCGCGCTCACGACCGAGGTCGGCAGCGCTGTGCAGATCGTCGGCGACGACCTGTTCGTGACGAACCCCACGCGCCTCGCCGATGGCATCGCGCGCGGAACGGCGAACTCGCTGCTCGTGAAGGTCAACCAGATCGGCTCGCTCACCGAGACGCTCGACGCGGTCTCGCTCGCGCAGCGCAGCGGCTACACGGCGGTGCTCTCGCACCGCTCGGGCGAGACGGAGGACACCACGATCGCCGACCTCGCCGTCGCCACCAACTGCGGCCAGATCAAGACGGGCGCCCCCGCCCGCAGCGAGCGCGTCGCGAAGTACAACCAGCTGCTGCGCATCGAGGAGGAGCTCGGCGACGCGGCTGTCTACGCCGGCCGCTCCGCCTTCCCGCGGTTCCGCGGCTAGTCCGTTCACAGTGTGAACGCCCCGGGGCCCGCCGCCCTCCCTCCCGGAGGCGGCGGGCCCCTCGCGTAGGCTGGAACCATGGCCGGCCGCTCACGACACCTCCCCGTCGAGCTGCCCGCGAGCGCCCCCGCGTCGACCCCGTGGTTCCGCGATCTGCAGGTCTCGGGCTTCACCGTCACGGTGCTCCTCCTCATCGTCGGCGCCCTCGTCGTCCTCGCCCCGTCGCTGCGCATCCTCGTCGAGCAGCAGCAGGAGATCGCCGAGCTCGAGGCGCGCGTCGCCGAGCAGGAGCGCGCCGTCGAGGGCCTCTCCTCCGAGATCGACCGCTGGTCCGACCCCGCATACATTGAGTCGCAGGCCCGCGACCGCCTCCTCTACGTGAAGCCCGGCGACATCAGCTTCCTCGTCATCGACGACGGCGCGACGATCGAGGTCGACGCCGAGCAGCCGGTGAGCGACGAGATCCAGCGCACCCGCATCGACTGGTCCCGCGCCGTCCTCGCCTCGGCGCTCACCGCGGCCCTGACGGACCTCCCGGCCGTCGAGCTCGTCGGCCCCGAGGCGCCGGCGCCCGCGACGGAGCCCGCGCCGTGAGCCGCCCGCCCTTCGACCCCGCGAGCGAGCGGGATGTCCGCATCGTCTCCGCGCAGCTGGGCCGGGCCGCGCGTGACGTCATCGGCATCCCCGCCCGCTGCGTGTGCGGTGCTCCGACGGTCGTCGCGACCGCTCCGCGGCTCGAGAGCGGCACCCCCTTCCCGACCCTGTACTACCTGACGCACCCCGCGGCGACCGCCTCCGCCTCGCGCCTCGAGGCGAGCGGCGTCATGGCCGACTATCAGGCCGAGCTCGGCGACGACCCCGAGCTCGCCGCGGCGTACGCGCACGCCCACGAGACCTATCTCGCCGATCGTGCGCACTTCGGCGACGTCGACGAGATCGCCGGCATCAGCGCGGGCGGCATGCCCACGCGCGTGAAGTGCCTTCACGCCCTCATCGGACACAGCCTCTCGGTCGGCCCCGGCATCAACCCGATCGGCGACCGGGCTCTCGCCGAGTGCGACTGGAGTCCCGAGGTGTGCGCGTGCGCCCCCGACCAGCGCGGCTCGTAGCCGGCGGTCTCATCCTCGCCGCGATCGTCGGCGCGGCGCTCGCGGTGCCCGCGTCCCCCGCCGTCGCGGCGCCGGGCATCCGCGCCACTGACTCCGTCCGCGACCGGCAGTACTGGCTGGACGAGTACGGGATCCGCGCGGCGTGGGAGGTGACCCGGGGGGCGGGCGTCACGATCGCGATCATCGACTCGGGGGTGGATGCGACGCATCCCGATCTGCGCGGAGCCGTCGTCGACGGCATCGACCTCTCCGGCGTCGGCTCTCCCGACGGCACGCGGCCCGTCGGCTCGGACGCCCCCGACCACGGCACGATGGTCGCCTCGCTCGCGGCCGGGCGGGGGAGCGGCCCCGGCGACGGAGTCATCGGCGCAGCCCCCGAGGCGAGCCTCATCAGCGCCTCGCTCGCGTTCGGACCCGAGCAGCGCGACGGCGACGCGCAGGTCGCCGAGGCCGTACGGTGGGCCGTCGACTCCGGGGCCGATGTCATCTCGCTCTCGCTCACGCGCAACACCCTCTCGTGGCCCGAGAGCTGGGACGACTCCTTCGGGTACGCCGAGGCCAACGACGTCGTCGTCGTCGCGGCGGCGGGCAACCGCGTCAGCGGCACCGAGCAGGTCGGCGCTCCCGCCACGATTCCCGGCGTGCTCGCCGTCGGGGGAGTCGACCGGCGCGGCCTCGCGAGCGACACTGCGAGCGCGCAGGGCATCTCGATCGCCGTCATGGCGCCGAGCGAGCAGCTCGTCGGCGCCGTCCCCGGCGGAGGGCACGTGATCTGGCAGGGCACCAGCGGCGCGGCGCCCATCGTCGCCGGCATCGCCGCCCTCATCCGCTCCGCCCACCCCGAGGCGACCGCCGTCGACGTCGTCGCACGCCTCATCGGCACCGCGCGGCCCGTCACCGCGACCGTGCCCGACCCGCTGTACGGTTACGGGCTCGTGGATGCGGCCGCCGCCGTTCGTGCCGACCTTCCTCCCGTCGCCGAGAACCCGCTCGGCAGCCTCGCGGAGTGGATCGCCCTCAACCGGCGAGCCGATGCCGAGGTGCGGAGCGTGCGCGTCGAGAACGCGCGCGAGGCGGTCGGGCGCGCCGGGCATCCCGGACTCGCTAGGATCGGTGAGGCAGTGCGCCCCGTCGTGGCGGCCATCGCCCCCCTCGCAACAGTCGGGGCGGCCGTGCTCGGCGGCTCGCTCCTCGTGATCGCGGCCGTCTCGATCGGTGCCGCGCGATTCGGCAGGCGCTCGCGCGCGGGGTAGATTGTCCGGGTCCCTCACCACAAGGAGATCGTTCCCCCGTGCCCAGAATCCTGATCGTAGGTGGCGGTTACGCCGGCTTCTACACCGCTCTGAAGCTTCAGAAGTGGTTGCGCCCGGGCGAGGCGGAGGTCGTGGTCATCGACCCGCTCCCGTACATGACGTACCAGCCGTTCCTCCCCGAGGTCGCCGCGGGCCAGATCGAGCCGCGCCACGCGGTGGTCTCGCTGCGCCGCCACCTGAACAGGACGCGCATCATCACGGCGAAGGTCACGGGTATCGACCACGCCGCCCGCACCGCGACGATCACGCCCGAGGTCGGGGATGCCTGGCAGCTGGAATACGACCACATCGTCGTCACCGCCGGCTCCGTCTCGCGCACCTTCCCGATCCCCGGCGTCGCCGACGAGGCGATCGGCATGAAGGCGATCGAGGAGGCCGTCGCCGTGCGCGACCGCCTCATCGACAACTTCGCCCGCGCCGCGCTCCTGCCCGCCGGTCCTGAGCGCGACCGCCTGCTCACCGTCGTCGTCGTCGGCGGCGGTTTCGCTGGCATCGAGACCTTCGCTGAGCTGCGAAGCCTCGCGAGCGCGCTGCTGAAGGAGCACCCGCAGCTCGCGATCGACGACACGCACTTCCACCTCATCGAGGCGATGGGCCGAATCATGCCCGAGGTGTCGCTCGAGACGAGCCAGTGGGTGCTCAAGAACCTCGCCGAGCGCGACGCGATCGTGCACCTCGACACGCAGCTCACGAGCGCGGTCGACGGCGTCATCGAGCTCTCGACCGGCGAGAGCTTCCAGAGCGACCTCATCATCTGGACGGCCGGCGTCATGGCGAACCCCGTCGTGCGCTCGACCGACCTCCCCGTCGAGGAGCGCGGCCGCATCCGCGCGCAGGCCGATCTCCGCGTCATCGACGAGAGCGGCGCCGTCGTCGAGGGCGCATGGACGGCCGGCGACGTCGCGGCCGTGCCCGATCTCACCGGCGGCGGCGTCGGCGGCTTCTGCGTGCCCAACGCCCAGCACGCCGTGCGTCAGGGCAAGCGCCTCGCGAAGAACATCGTCGCGGTCATGCGCGGCGAGGAGCCGCAGGACTACGTGCACAAGAACCTCGGCGCGGTTGCAGGTCTCGGGCTCGGCCATGGCGTCTTCCAGTCGGGCAGGATCGCGATCAAGGGCTTCCCGGCCTGGATCGCCCACCGCGGCTACCACGGCCTCGCGATCCCGATGTTCGAGCGCAAGATCCGCGTGTTCAGCGGCTGGCTCTGGAACCTCCTGCTCGGTCGCGACAACGTCACGCTCGCCGCGCGCGAGGAGCCGCAGGAGTACTTCCAGGCGTTCGCGTCTCGCCCCAAGGCGTAGGCGGGGCGCTGACGCGGCGGGGGCGGATGCTCGGCCTAGGCTGATCGGTGCGCCCCGGTAGCCCAACCGGCAGAGGCAGCCGACTTAAAATCGGCACAGTCTGGGTTCGAACCCCAGCCGGGGCACGCGTCGGTCGTCGTCGGCCGCCCGCAGGCGAGCGTCACGCGATCGCGGGCTCGACCCACCGCACCCAGAGGGTGGTGCCCACGAGCACCGCGCCGATGCCCACGGCAGCGAGTCCGAGCCCGATGATCGGGAAGGTCGCTCCCGAGGCGAGGATCGCGCCCGCAACCGTCGCGACGGCGAGCGATGCGAGGGCCCACGTCGTGCGCGAGATCTGGAAGACCGCGCGGCCGGGGAACGAGCCCACGGGCAGCAGCATGAGCAGCAGCGACCCCAGACCGCCGAGAGCCACGGTCGCGGCGGTCTCGGCGGCGAAGGTCACCCAGAATCCGACGCTCGGAGTGAGGAGGTCGTGCACCGTCCACCCGGCGAGGGCGAGCGCGGCGACGGCGACCAGCTGCCCGACGGCGAGCCCGACGCGCACCCTGAACCGGGCGACGCCCACGACGCTTGCCGTGACGAGCACGCCGATGAGGATGGCCGGCCGCAGCTCGGCGATGCGCGAGAGGAGCGCCGCCGCGATCGCCGCGAGGAGTATCCCCGGCAGCAGCTGCGTCACCACGGGCGCTCGCGCCGCGCGCCGGACGATCCCCGCCGGCAGCATCACCCCGATCGCGGCGAGCACGAGCAGCCCGAGCCCGATCGCGGCGGTGAGCCGCAGGTAGCGCACCTCGAGGTCCAGCCCGCCGCCCACCGCGGCGACGACGGCGGCTCCGGCGAACACCGCCACGGCGGTCACGGCGGGGGAGACCACCGGTTCGTCCTCGCTCAGCACGACCCCGCGATTGCGGCCCGTGAGCCGAGGCATCGCGAGCCGGATGCGCGGCGCCGCTCGCGTGGCGAACCAGCGCAGCGGCAGAGCGACGAGCAGGAGGTACCCGAGAGCGATGAGCGGCGCGATCGCGAGCCCGCCCCGCTCGATGACCTGCGCGGCGGTCGGGAGCGTTCCGCCGAAACCGGTCGGCGTTCCCCAGTGGGATGAGGGCTCGTCGCTCGACGAGCCCGGGGCGCGCGGTGCGGCGGGGGGCGTCGCCGCCGCACCGCCGTCGGCGTCCGCGCCCCCTTCCGGCTCTTCGGGGGGAGCGCCGCGATCACCGTCGGCCACACCGCCCGGCTCGTCGGGGCCGCCCGGCGCGGGAGCGGCCGACGGGTCACCCGGCTCAGCAGGCGCCCCGGGCGCCGCGTTCGCGTCGGGCTCGGGCTCCTCCACGGGCGGCGTCGTTCCGCCCGGCACGGCCCACTCGACGCGGACACCCGCACTCGCCGAGCTGAAGTTCCCCGCCGGATCGCGCTGCAGGGCCCGCAGCTCCCGGGTTCCGGGAGCCGTCAGCCGCGCCTCGCAGGCCCACTGCTCGCCGCGATCGACGGTCGTACGGCAGACGAGCTCGCCGTCGACGTATAGCTGCAGCGTGGCTCCCGGCTCTCCCGTCCCCTCCGCTCGGATGATGGCGCTGGCCGTGCGCGTGCCGGTCCGAGGGAAGTCGATCGTGGGCGCCGACGGCACGTCGCGGTCGACGGTCGCGAGCGTGGGGGCCGACCAGTCCGAGCGCTCCGGGCCGATCTCGGCGAGCGACTGGCGCGCACTCGTGCGGTACTCGCCGCTCGGCACCGTGATGATGCACGACCAGTATCCGTCGGAGAGCGCGGAGGGGCACCCGTGGGTGACGGATCCCCGCGGTCCGATCGTGCGCACCTCGATCGCCGCACCGGGGGCGGCGATCCCCGTGAACCGCCCGGCCGTGAGCAGCTCTCCGCCTGCGCCGTCGATGCGCGGCGGGCCGAGCACGCGCAGCGAAAGCGGTCCGAAGCGTCGGGTCGAGCCGTCCTCGAGCGTCTCTACTCCCGAGAGCTCGATGACGCCGTCGGGCAGATCGACGCCCTCGCAGCTCCACGTCGCAGAGCGGTCGGCGACGACGCAGACCACAGGACCGTCGACGACCGCGACGCGCACGCTGCTGCGGGCATCCTTCGTGCCGGAGACGGTGACGCGGTCGTCTCCGACGAATCCGCTCGACGGCGAGGTGAAGGATGCCGCGGCGGCGGCGGGCGGTGCGGGCACGGCGATCGAGGCGGCCACCGCGATCGCGGCGAGGGCGACGACGAGAGCGCGCCCCGCCCCGCCGCGCCGCGCGGGGCGGGGTGCGTGCGCGCGCATGCCGCCTCCTCGGGCCGATGGTGCTCGGTCGTCGTGGGGGGGAGGTACTGCCCTCCGCCTTTCGATCATTCTCTCAGGTGCGTACTGAGCGATCGTCGCCATCGGGGCGAATCCATAGGCTGGGCGCGGCGCGCGACCTGTCGGCGCACCAGCGGCGGCTCTAAGCTGTGCCCCATGGAAATCCTCATCCTCGTCGGCGTCGTCGTCCTGCTCGCCGTCATCGTCGGCATCTACCTGTGGGCCACGTACAACTCGCTCGTCACCCTCAACGTCCGCGTGGACGAGGCCTGGAGCGACATCACGGTGCAGCTCAAGCGCCGAGCCGACCTCCTGCCGAACCTCATCGAGGCGGTCAAGGGCTACGCCGCGCACGAGAAGCAGGTGTTCGAGAGCGTGACCCGCGCCCGCGCCGAGACGCTCAGCGCGCAGGGCCCAGCCGATGCGGCCGTCGCCGAGAACCACATGCAGCAGGCGCTCAAGAGCATCTTCGCCGTCGCCGAGGCGTACCCCCAGCTGCAGGCGAGCCAGAACTTCCTGCAGCTCCAGGGCGAGCTCGTCGACACGGAGGACAAGGTCCAGGCGGCCCGCCGCTTCTACAACGGTGGCGTGCGCGAGCTCAACGTCAAGATCAAGCAGTTCCCGAACACCCTGTTCGCACGCCAGCTGGGCTTCAGCGAGCGCGACTTCTTCGAGGTCTCCGACGCCGCGGCGATCGCCGAGCCGCCGCGCGTTCAGTTCTGACCCCCTGCCGAGCATCCTGACCCCGACCCCGCCCGAGGAGGGCTGACGTGTATCGCGCGATCGCCGCGAACAAGCGCAACACCATCGTCATCATCATGGTGTTCATCGTGCTCATCGGCCTGCTCGGGTTCGTCGCCGACTACCTGTACGGCGGCGGGTACACGATCTTCTTCGGCACCCTCATCGGCGCTGCGGCGTACACGCTCTTCCAGTACTTCGCCGCAGGCAAGCAGGCGCTCGCGATGGCCGGCGCCCGCCCCATCGAGAAGGCCGACAACCCGCGGCTGTACCGCATCGTCGAGAACCTCGCCATCACCGAGGGGCTCCCCATGCCGAAGGTCTACCTCGTGGAGGATCCCGCGCCGAACGCCTTCGCGACGGGGCGCGACCCCGAGCACGCGAGCGTCGCGGCGACGACGGGCCTGCTCGAGATCATGAACGACCGCGAGCTCACCGGCGTCATGGCCCACGAGCTCGGTCACGTGAAGAACTACGACATCCGCGTCTCGACGATCGTGTTCGGCCTGACCGTCGCGGTCGGCCTCATCGCCGACATCCTCGCCCGCATGGCGTTCTTCGGCGGCGGGCGCAACAACAACGGCGGCGGCAACCCGCTCGTGCTCGTCTTCGGGCTCGTCGCGATGCTCGTCGCCCCGCTCGTCGCGGCGATGATCCAGGCGGCGGTCTCCCGTCAGCGCGAGTACCTCGCTGACGCGACCGGCGCCCTCACGACGCGCGACCCGGAGGGGCTCGCGAGCGCCCTGCAGAAGCTCGGCGACTACGCCCGCCCGATGCGCCGGCAGAACTCGACGATGGCGCACCTCTGGATGAACGACCCCATGAAGCCCGGCGTCATGGACCGCATGTTCCAGACCCACCCGCCGATCCCCGAGCGGGTGAAGCGCCTGCTCGAGAACTCGACGCGCTTCTAGCCGCGCGCGAGGGCCGAGCGCACGGCGGCCGCCGCGTCGCCGCGGTCGGCGACCACGACATCCCCCAGCCTCTGCCACGCGGCGGCGGCCCGCAGGGCCGGCGCGACGCGCTCGGCCATAGCCCCGGCGTCGGCGCCCTCTTCGACCCACGCCGACTGCACGCGCAGGGCTCCCGCCGCGCGATCGCTCTTGAGGTCGATGCGCCCCGGAAGCGCGTCGTCGACGAGCACGGGCAGCGAGTAGTAGCCGTAGAGCCGCTTCGCCGCCGGCGTGTAGATCTCGATCCGGTAGTGGAAGCCGAACATCCGCAGGGCGCGATCGCGGTTCCAGACGACCGGATCGAAAGGCGACAGCAGCGCCGCCGTCTCGATACGGCGCGGGATGCGCGCCCCCGGCACGCGGAACGCCGGCAGCGGGCGACCGCCCCGCTCCCACCCCTCGACCACGACCTGCTCGACTGCGCCGGCCTCCACGAGCACGCGGAGCGCCGCCTGGGTCGGCGCGATCCTCAGACGGTGGTAGTCGGCGATGTCGCCGACGGTGCCGACGCCGAGGGCGCGCACGCTCCGCAGCACGAGCTCGCGCTCCGCCTCCTCGCGCGGCACGGCG
The DNA here is from genome assembly GCF_014137945.1 of Microcella alkalica. GTDB lineage: Bacteria > Actinomycetota > Actinomycetes > Actinomycetales > Microbacteriaceae > Microcella > Microcella alkalica. Next base: position 111,038 of record NZ_JACGWX010000003.1, on the reverse strand, counting down.
ACATGGTGCAGGTCGGCCAGCCCCACATGCTCGGGCAGGGCGTAGACGCGCGAGAAGCCGCGCCGCCCGCCGCTCACGATGTCACCGAAGGCGAAGAGGTACTCGAGCCCCTCCTTGACGTCCGACCAGCCCCACCACGGACCACGTCGCGCCGTCGCGTCGTGCTCGACCTCGCCGACCGTGAGCGGACCCTTCTCGCCGAGCTCGGCGAGCAGCCACTCCATGAGCGCGGCGTTGCGCTGCACCCACGGCTTGGCGCGCGTGAAGCGCTCGCGCAGGGCCTCGCGCTTCCAGTGCCACAGCGGCCAGTCCTCCCGGCGGATGATCGCCGCTTCGTGCGCCCAGTACTCGGTGTAGCGGCCCCCGCGAGCGAAGATCACTCGGTCGAGAGCGGCGGGGTCGTAGGTGCCGAGGCGCGCGAAGAGCGGGAGGTAGTGCGAGCGCGCGAACACCGAGACCGAGTCGAGCTGCAGCACCTGGAGGCGGTCGACGGTCGCGGCAAGCTGCCGCGACCCGACAGCGGGGGGATGCGCGCGGCCGAATCCCTGCGCGGCGAGCCCGAGGCGACGCGCGGCAGCGGCGGAGAGGCGGTCCACGCCGCCACGCTAGCGGCTCGCTCCGACACCGACGGTTGGCCTGCCGTTCACACGGGGGTGGCCCGCCGGTCACGGCGGCTTCGTATGGTTCAACGCGTTGCGGTTTCCCGCGCTCGTCAGCCCTCGAGCCGCCGCGACGCACCCCCGGAGGAAACACAGTGATCCGTCCTCGCACTCTCGCCGGCGCCGCCCTGCTCGCCGCGACCGCGATCAGCCTGTCGGCGTGCGCCGTCGACGCCGAGCCCAACCCCGACATCGACGCAGCCACCGCGACGAGCCTCGCCGACTTCGGCTCCTTCGAGGAGCTCGAAGCCGCCGCGAAGGCCGAGGGGCAGCTCAACGTCATCGCCCTGCCTCGCGACTGGGCCAACTACGGCGAGATCATCGACCTGTTCGCCGAGCGCTACCCCGAGATCACGATCAACGAGGCCTCGCCCGACGCCTCGAGCGCCGAGGAGATCCAGGCGGCCGAGAACCTCAAGGGGCAGGACACCGCGCCCGACGTCTTCGACCTCGGCCTCTCCGTCGCCCTCAGCAGCACCGACTACTTCGCCCCGTACTTCGTCGAGCGATGGGATGATATCCCCGCCGAGCTGAAGCACCCGGACGGCCTGTTCTGGGGTGACTACGGCGGGTACATGGCGATCGGCTACGACCCCGACGCCGTCCCGGCGCCCGAATCGCTCGATGATCTCCTCGGCGAGGAGTTCCGCGGCAAGGTCGCCATCAACGGCGACCCGACGCAGGCGGGGGCGGCCTTCGCCGCCGTCGGGATGACGACCGTCCAGAGCGGTGGCGACCTTGACGACTTCCAGGCCGGCATCGATTTCTTCGCCGAGCTCAACGAGGTCGGCAACTTCGTGAAGATCGACCCGACGCCTGCGACGGTCGCGTCGGGCGAGACGCCTGTCGTCGTCGACTGGGACTACCTCAACAGCGGTTACGCCGCAGACCTCGAGGGCCAGCGCAACTGGGAGGTCGTGGTTCTCGACGGGGTCGGCTACGCCGGCTACTACAACCAGGCCGTCAACGTCGACGCCCCCAACCCTGCTGCGGCGCGGCTCTGGATGGAGTTCCTGTACTCGCCCGAGGTGCAGAACCTCTGGCTGAAGGGCGGCGCCCGCCCGGTGCTCGAGGCCGCGATGGTCGAGGCGGGCGAGATCGACGAGGCGCTTTACGCCGCGCTCCCGGAGGCTCCTGCCGAGACCGTCGTCCCGACGGCCGAGCAGAGCGAGGCCGCCGCCGCGCTCCTCGGCGAGAAGTGGGCGACGGCTGTCCAGTAGCGCGCCCGTCGCGATCACGGCCGACTCCCGGGGCGACGAGCCCCGGGAGTCGGCCCGCGCGACCGGCCCCCAACCCGCGGGGCGACCGTCTCGCAGCCGCCCGATCGCATCGCCGCTGTGGGGCGTCGCGCCGTTCGCGCTCTACGTGCTCCTCTTCCTCGCCCTCCCGACCGGCATCGCTCTCGGAACCGGCTTCGTCGACGGCGACGGGGCGCCGACGCTCGACAACCTCGCTGCGCTCGGTGATCCCTTCGTCGTGAGCGGCCTCCTGGCCTCGGTGCAGCTCTCCGCGCTGACCGCCGTCGTCGGGGCGGTCCTCGGCGCGCTCGTCTGCTACGCGCTGCTCGGCGCCCGGCCGGAGGGGCCGCTACGCTCGGTCATCGATGCGGCAAGCGGCGTGCTCGCGCAGTTCGGCGGCGTCATGCTCGCCTTCGCCTTCGTGGCCACCATCGGCATCCAGGGGTTCATCACGGTGCTACTGCGCGAGCGTCTCGGCGTCGACATCTTCGCCGACGGCGTCTGGCTCTACGAGGCTCCGGGGCTCGTGCTGCCCTACATCTACTTCCAGGTGCCCCTCATGGTGATCATCTTCATGCCGGCGCTCGAGGCGCTCAAGCCGCAGTGGGCCGAGGCCTGCGCGACGCTGGGCGGGACGACGGCGACGTTCTGGTGGCGCATCGGCGTCCCCGTCCTCGCTCCGTCCTTCCTCGGATCCCTCCTGCTGCTGTTCGCGAACGCCTTCTCGTCGTATGCGACGGCGGCTGCCCTCACGAGCCAGGGGCAGGCGATCCTGCCTCTGCAGATCCGGGCGGCTCTCACGAGCGAGACGCTCCTCGGCCGCGAGAACCTCGCGGGGGCCCTGGCTCTCGCGATGATCCTCGTCATGGCGATCGTCATGATGCTGTACGGGCTGCTGCAGCGCCGCGCGTCCCGGTGGCAGCGATGACCGGGATGCCCGGCGCGGGCGTCCCCGTCCCCTCCCGGGGCGCCCGCTGGGCGATCCTGGGAGTCGTCGGCGGGGCGTTCGCGGTCCCGCTCGTCGCGATGCTCGAGTTCACTCTCCGGCGCGGGCTCGAGGGCGGCTACGACGTCTCCCGCTGGGTCGCCGTGCTCACGGGGAGCCTCGGGCCCGAGTACCGCGTGCTCGGCACCGCGATCGGCAACTCCCTCGTCCTCGCCGCGGCCACGATCGTGATCGTGCTCGTGCTGCTCGTACCCACGATGATCGTCGTGCACCTGCGACTGCCCCGCTTGCGTCGCGTGCTCGAGTTCGTGTGCCTGCTGCCGATCAGCATCCCCGCGATCGTGCTCGTCGTCGGCCTCGCGCCCGTCTACGGGGTCATCGCCCGCGCGGCGGGCAGCGGCGTCTGGAGCCTCGCCTTCGCCTACGGCATCCTCGTCCTCCCGTTCGCGTACCGCGCGGTGCAGTCGAATCTCGATGCGATCGACGTCGCCACACTCACCGAGGCCGCCCGCTCGCTCGGCGCGAGCTGGCCCGTCGTCATCGGGCGCGTGCTGCTCCCGAACCTCCGCCCGGGCCTGCTCGCCGGCGCGTTCATCTCGGTCGCGGTCGTGCTGGGTGAATTCACGATCGCCTCGCTCCTCAACCGGCAGAACCTGCAGACGGCTCTCGTCATCGTGCAGAAGGACGACCCGTTCATCGCCGTCATCGTCGCGCTTCTCGCCCTCCTCCTCGCCCTCGCCCTCCTGCTCGTGATCGGGCGGCTGGGGCGCATCCGCCCCGGAAGGACCTCATGACCGCCACACCCGCCGCGCCCGCGCGCATCTCCGCCACCGTCTCGCTCCGGGGCGTCGTCAAGCGCTTCCCCGGGCTCACCGCCCTCGACGGGGTCTCCCTCGATCTCGCGCCCGGCGAGTTCGTCGCCCTGCTGGGGCCCTCCGGCTGCGGCAAGACGACCGCGCTGCGCGTCCTGGCCGGGCTCGAGGCGGCCGACGAGGGCAGCATCCTGATCGACGGCGACGACGTGATCGGCACCCCGACGAACAAGCGCGACATCGGCATGGTATTCCAGTCGTACTCGCTCTTCCCGCATCTCACCACGATCGAGAACGTCGAATTCGGGCTGCGGATGCGCAGGGTTCCCGCCGCAGATCGACGCTCGCGAGCCGCGGAGGCCCTCGAGCTCGTCGGGCTCGACCATCACGCGGGCAGGTACGCTCACCAGCTCTCCGGAGGCCAGCAGCAGCGGGTCGCGCTCGCGCGCGCGCTCGTCACTCGGCCGCGCGTCCTCCTCCTGGACGAGCCGCTCAGCGCGCTCGACGCGAAGGTGCGCGTGCAGCTGCGCGACGAGATCCGCCGAATCCAGACCGAACTCGGCATCACGACGCTGTTCGTCACCCACGACCAGGAGGAGGCCCTCGCAGTCGCCGACCGCGTCGCCGTCATGCGCGATGGCCGCATCGAGCAGATCGGCAGCCCGGAGGAGCTCTACGCCCGCCCAGCGAGCGCCTTCGTCGCCGACTTCGTCGGCCTGTCGAATCGGATGCCCGGCTGCGTCGTCGACGACGTCGTCCTCATCGCGGGGCAGCCGCTGCCGCTCCTCGACCCCGACTCGGCGAGCGGCGACGTGCACGCGCTCGTCCGCCCTGAGGACGTCGAGCTCGTCGACGCCCACGAGGCAGGCGCTCATGCCGGTCGGGTGCTGACGACGTCGTTCCTGGGAGCCTTCCGCCGCACGCGCATCCTGCTCGACGGCGGCGCGGAGATCATCGTCCAGCACGCCGCAGGAGCCGCCTGCCATCCCGGGGATCGCGTCCACGTTCGACTCACGGGGCGACCCGTCGCGGTCGCGCCACGCTGAGAATGCGCCGCTCGTAGACTGGGGCGATGTTCCGTCGCCTGCGCACGCCCGGAGAGCCCACGACCCTCCGCCCGGACGACGTGCCCCCCGGCATGCGCATCGCCGGAGCCTACGCGTGGCGTCTGCTCGCGATCGCGGGCGTCGTCGCGGTCGTCATCTTCCTCGTCATGCAGCTGAGCCTGCTCGTCATCCCCGTCTTCGTGGGCGTGCTGCTCGCGGCGCTCCTCGGGCCGTTCGTGAGCTGGATGCGCCGGCGGCGGGTGCCCAATGGGCTCGCGGCGGCGATCGGCATGCTGACCCTGATCGGGGCCGTCACCGCGCTCGTGTGGCTCGTAGTGAGCGAGGTGCGCTCCGGGCTCGACGACCTTCAGGAGCGCTCGGCCGAGCGGTTCGACGAGCTGCTGTCATGGGCGGCGACGACCTTCGGGCTGTCCCAGACCGAGATCCAGTCCTCGATCGACGAGTTCTTCGGGCAGTTCGACCTGACCGACGACTGGTTCGTCAACGGTGCGCTGTCGCTCGGATCGACCGCCACCGAGATCCTCACCGGCGCGGTGCTCGCGCTCTTCGCGCTCCTGTTCTTCCTCCTCGACGGCCGTCGCATCTGGCTGTTCGTGGTCGGCCTCTTCCCGCGCACCGCGCGCGAGGCGGTCGACGGGGCCGCGAGCGCCGGCTGGCGCACGGTCACCGAGTTCGCGAAGGTGCAGATCTTCGTCGCCTTCGTCGACGCCGTCGGCATCGGCCTGTGGGCGCTGGCTCTGCAGCTCCCGCTCGTGCTCCCCATCGCCGTCGCGGTGTTCCTGGGCAGCTTCGTGCCGATCGTCGGCGCCGTGGTCACCGGAAGTCTCGCGGTCATCATCGCGCTCATCTACGCCGGCCCGCTGCCGGCCCTGCTCATGCTCGTCGGCGTGCTCGTCGTGCAGCAGATCGAGGGCAACGTGCTCCAGCCGCTCGTCATGGGCAGTGCGATCAAAGTCCACCCGCTCGCCGTCGTGCTCGCCGTGGCCGCGGGCGGCTTCCTCGCGGGCATCCCCGGCACCCTCTTCGCGGTGCCGATCGTGGCGTTCTTCAACGTCTTCGTCCGGTACATTGCGATGGGTACGTGGCGCACCGATCCTGCCGCGCTCGCAGCCGGCCCGCCCGGCTCCGGCCCGCTCAGCTCCGGCCCGCTCACCCCGAGAGCCTCGCCGCCACCCCCTGCAGACAAGAGACCCCGATGACCGACACGGCAGCCCCGGCTCCGACCGCCGGCGCGTTGCCGCGGTATCCGGGGCCGTCGCTCCAGGAGGTCGAGGAGGCCCGTCGCGTCGTCAGCGCCGTCGCCGAGGTCACACCCATGGAGACCTCGCGGTACCTCAGCGAGATCCTCGGTGCGCCCGTGCTGCTCAAGGCCGAGAACCTGCAGCGCACCGGGTCGTACAAGATCCGCGGAGCGTACTACCGGATGACGCGGCTGACCGCGGATGAGAAGGCGCACGGCGTCGTCGCGGCGAGCGCAGGCAACCACGCCCAGGGCGTCGCGTTCGCCGCCCGCGAGCTCGGCATCCGCGCCACGATCTTCATGCCGGTCGGCGTCGCCCTGCCCAAGCTGCAGGCGACCAGGCACTACGGGGCCGACGTCGTGCTGCGCGGGCACACCTTCGACGAATCGCGCCGGGCGGCGCAGGAGCATGCGGCCTCCACCGGCGCGGTCTTCATCCCTCCCTTCGACCACCCCGACATCATCGCGGGCCAGGGCGCGCTCGCGCTCGACATCCTCGACCAGGTGCCCGACCTCGAGACGATCGTCGTCCCGATCGGCGGCGGCGGGCTCATCTCGGGCGTCGCGACCGTGCTCAAGCAGCGCGCGGCGGCCGAGGGGCGCAGCATCCGCGTCATCGGCGTCCAGGCGGCCAACGCCGCCGCCTACCCGGTGAGCCTCGCGGCCGGTGAGCCGACGGCGATCGCGATGTCGCCCACGATCGCCGACGGCATCGCGGTCGCCAAGCCCGGGAAGCTGAACTTCGCGATCATCCGCGAGACCGTCGACGAGGTCGTAACGGTCGACGACGACGACATCGCCCGTGCGATGCTCGTGCTGCTCGAGCGCGCCAAGCTCGTCGTCGAGCCGGCCGGCGCGGTCGGCGTGGCCGCCGTGCTGACGGGGCGCATCCATGAGAGCGGGAAGACCGTCATCGTGCTCTCCGGCGGCAACATCGACCCGCTCATCATGGAGCGCGTCATCAGCCACGGGCTCGCGGCGAGCGAGCGCTACCTCAAGCTGCGCATCCCGCTCCCCGATCGGCCCGGCCAGCTCGCGCGCACGAGCGAGATCGTCGCCTCGCAGAACGCGAACGTCGTCGAGGTGCTGCACACGCGGCACGGCTCGGGCCTGCAGATCAGCCAGGTCGAGCTCGAGCTGCACATCGAGACGCGCGGGCCGGAGCACGCCGAGCAGGTGCTCACAGCGCTGCGCGAGGCGGGGTACGACCCGCGTCGCACGCTCTGACCCGCTGGCGATAGGGCATCGCTGCCGCGCGCATCCGCCGCCGATCGCTCAACGCCGTGCGCTTCGGCGGAGGACGGGCGGCTGAACGCACGTGTCGCGCCGAACCGCACGCCCTGAGCCGCCCTGTCGCGCGCGGATCCGCGTGGATCCGCGTGGATCCGGCGTGACCGCGAGAACCCGCGCGAACCCGCGCGAACACCCGCGAACCGGGGGTGAGCTACGGGCGGTAGGTCTGCACATCGATGATCTCGACGTCGATCTCCTTGCCGCTCGGCGCCGTGTAGGTCGTGAACTCGCCGATCGTGAGGCCGAGGATCGCTGCCCCGAGCGGGCTCTGCTCGCTGTAGACGTCGAGATCGCTGCCGTCGGCGAGGATCTCGCGGCTGCCGAGGAGGAACTTCTCCTCGTCGCCCATGACCTTCGCCGTGACGACCGTGCCGGGCTCGACGACGTCGGTCGCCTCGGGCACCTCGCCGACCGTCGCGGTGCGCAGGAGCTCGGTGAGCTGGCGGATGCGGGCCTCGATCTTGCCCTGCTCGTCCTTCGCCGCGTGGTAGCCGCCGTTCTCCTTCAAGTCGCCCTCGTCGCGCGCGGCCTCGATGCGCTTGGCGATGTCGGAGCGCCCCGTCGTCGACAGGTACTCGAGCTCGGAGCTCAGGCGGTCGTGCGCCTCCTGCGTGAGCCACTTCGTGGAGCTGCCGGTGTCGCTCATGGGGTGCCCTTCCGTCGGTCGGTCGTGTCAACGCACGAGAACCGGCCTCATGGGCCGGTTCCGCGGATCGATTCCGTGGATTCTACGGAAGCCAGCAGCGATACGGCAAACCCGTCACCGCCGGTTCGGCGGTGCGCAGCGACTCCTCGAAGACGCGCGTGCGCCGCTCCGACGTCCCGAGCTCGATGATCCGCCAGCCTACGATGCCGAAGCTGCCGTTGAGCGCCTGGATGGCGCACGACACCTCCGTGCCGGGCTCGGTCGTGACCTCCCAGCGCACCGAGATCGACGTCTCAGTCGCATCGCGGTAGCCGAGCTCTCGCACTTCGAGCGTCGCGTTCGTGCCCGACAGCCCGCCCCAGACGACCCACGCGGCAAAGACGACGACGAAGGCGATGGCGGCCGCGATGACGACGGTGCGCGTCCGGCGGCGCTCGCCGGGCGTCCGGCCATAGCGCGCATCGAGCCGCGCCTGCGCGGTCATCGGCCGGGCGGGCTCCATCACGGCGGGGTCGGGCGTCGCGTCGTCGGGCATCGCGCGGAGGGCATCCTGTCTGCTCACGGAGTTGGACGGATAGTCTGGAGCAACGCTACTGCGCGGCGCTGGGCGCCGACCGCACCGGGTCTCGCCGCCCGACCCCCCTTCTCGAGGAGCTCGTCGTGATCTGGCTGTCGTCTCTCGCCCCCCTCACCGTGGGCCCCGGGCCCGTCGACGACCCGGGCGATCCGCTGATCCCGCCGATCGAGGTCGATCCGAACCTGGTCACGCCCGGCATCGCGGGCTTCATCGCCATCGCCCTCGTGACGATCGCCGCCATCCTGCTCGTCATCGACATGTCGCGCCGCGTGCGCCGCGTGCGCTACCGCGGCGAGGTCCGCGAGCAGCTCGAGGCCGAGCGCGCGGAGGCCGGGCTGAGCGCGCCGGACGGCGCGGCGTCAGCCGCCGAACGGCGGGTCGACGGCGACGAGCAGGATCCCCGCCCAGTGGCATAGGAACGCCACGACCGTGAGCGTGTGGAAGATCTCGTGGAAGCCGAAGACGCCGGGCACCGGGTTGGGCCGCTTCATCCCGTAGATCACCGCGCCCGCGGTGTACGCCAGGCCTCCCGCGATCACGAGCACCATCATCGCCGGGTTCGCCGCATAGAGGTCGGCCATGTACAGCACGGCCGCCCAGCCGAGCAGCACGTAGAGCGGCACGTAGGCCCAGCGCGGCGCGTGGATCCAGAACACCCGGAACCCGATGCCCACCGCGGCGCCCGCCCAGACGAGGGCGAGCAGCAGGTAGCCCTTCTCGGGCGGCAGCGCGAGCACGGCGAGCGGCGTGTACGTGCCCGCGATGAGCAGGAAGATGTTCGCGTGGTCGAGCCGCTTGAGCAGGATGCGCGTCCGCTCGCTCCACGTGAAGCGGTGGTAGGTCGCCGAGATGCCGAAGAGCAGCAGCGACGTCGTCATGAACACGGCGCTCGACCACGTCGCATCCACGCCGTCGGCGAGCACGAGGAGCACGACGCCGAGCACGATCGCGAGCGGGAAGGTGCCGGCGTGGATCCAGCCGCGCCACACGGGCTTGCCCTCGACCGGCGGGTGCTCGAGCTCGTCCTCCAGCAGGGGGATGTTCGGGATGTCCGCGCCGGGCTCGTGGTCGACGGCCGCCTCGTGCGCCGACTCGTCGTGCGATCGGGGCGAACCGGTGGGGGAGGACGAGGTCATGCCATCACGCTACGCGGCTGGGGCGAGCACTGCAGAATCCCTTAGCGGTCGGGGACAAGCCCCCGGCGGTGGACTACCGTAAGCCTGTGCGTTCGAGGAGAATCCCCGGCGGGAGCGGGCTGCTCTACGAGCTCTACATGCGTCGGCTGCGCCAGCAGCTCGCCGAGACCGTGCACCCGCGGCACGTCGCCATGATCATCGACGGCAATCGGCGCTGGGCGCGCCAGTTCGGCGGCACGACCGAGCACGGCCATCGCGCGGGCGCCGACAAGATGCGCGAGTTCCTGACCTGGTGCGACGAGGCGGGCATCGGCGTCGTGACGCTCTACCTGCTCTCGACCGACAACCTCACCGGCCGCGACGAGGCCGAGCTCACCGCGCTCACGCGCATCATCGCCGAGCTCGCCGACGAGCTCTCGCGCGTGCCGCAGTGGCGCGTGCAGCACGTCGGCAGCCGGGACGGCCTGCCCGACGAGCTCCTCGCCGCTCTCGACGCCGCCGAGGCCCGCACCGCGGACGACCGCGGTCTCCATATCAACCTCGCGGTGGGCTACGGCGGTCGGCGAGAGATCGCCGACGCCGTCCGCTCGATCGTGCATCACCACGCCGAGCGCGGCGGAACCCTCGACGAGCTCGCCGAGGAGGTCACGCCCGAGAAGATCGCCGAGCACCTGTACACGGGAGGTCAGCCCGACCCCGACCTCGTGATCCGCACCTCGGGCGAGCAGCGGCTGAGCGACTTCATGCTGTGGCAGAGCGCCCACAGCGAGTTCTACTTCGTCGAGGCGCTCGGCCCCGACCTGCGCGAGGTCGACTTCCTGCGCGCTCTGCGCGACTTCGCCCGCCGTCAGCGCCGCTTCGGCGCCTGAGAGGAGCAGACGGATGCCCGCCATCGACGACTACGCCGCCCGCTTCTCCGAGGAGCCGGGCTACCTGAACTTCCCCTCCTTCGGCCCGCTCGGCGACGCGGCCCTCGAGGAGCAGCGCGCGCAGGCCGAGCTCATGACGCGCGCCCGGTTCGGCTCGATCCCGTCGATGGAGGGCGAGGAGGAGCGCGTGGATGCCGCGGTCGCCTCCCTGATCGGCTTCCGACCTGACCAGGTGGCCTTCCAGCCCTCCACGAGCCAGGCGCTCATGCACGCGATGTTCGGCGTGACGGGCGGCGTCGCGGCGAGCCCGGGCGAGTTCCCCTCGATCGGGTACGGCATGGCGCGCGCCGCCGAGGCGCTCGGCGTCCTCGTGCCGCACACGATCACGCCCGACCACGAGCGCGTGACCCCCGCGGTCGTGCGCGATCAGATGGCGAGCTCGGTCGTCGCGGTCGCGGTGAGCCTCGTCGACTACCGCACGGGGCACCTCATCGATCTGGAGGGAATCCGCCAGGTCATCGGCGACCGCCTCCTCATCGTCGACGCCATCCAGGGCCTCGGGGTCGTCGACGCCCCGTGGGCGGTCTGCGACGTCATCGTCGCGGGCGGTCAGAAGTGGTTGCGCGCGGGGTACGGCACGGGCTTCCTCGCACTCAGCGACCGTGCGCGCGAGCAGCTCACGCCCGTCTGGTCGGGCTGGAACGCGATCGACGACCCGCTCGCCGACGGCCCCGTCCACGAGATCGTCGCGCCGCACCCCTCGGCGCGCGCGTTCCGCGTCGGCTACGCCGATCCGGTCGCGCAGGCGCGGCTGGCCGGTGCCGTCGAGGAGGTCGTCGCCGTCGGAGTGGGGGTCATCCGCGAGCGCGTGCTCGAGCGCGCCTCAGCGATCATCGCCGCGGCGGACGAGGTGGGGCTGCCGGTCGGCTCACCGCGGGACGACGCCGAGCGGGCGGGGATCGTCGTGATCGATCCGCCGGCGGACGAGCTGAGCATCCTCACCGCGGCACTGCACAATCACGGGGTCAGCACCACCGTGCGCGGCGGCAGGGTGCGCCTGGGCCCGCACGCGTCGACGAGCGACGAGACCATCGACCAGCTGCGCGCCGCGCTCGTCGAGTACCGGGCCGGCACGCGCGTCTGACTCGACGCGGCCGGAACGATCGGCACGGATGACCATCGCGTGTCGCTCGCGTGTCGTTCCCTCGGGTTCGCGCGAGCGGGTCTAGCGTCAGCCGCATCGGGCACCGCGCCCGGTCGGGACGGCCTCGAATCGTCTCGCGAGCCCCTGGCCGTCTCGTCGTGACACAGGTCCGGGGACGCCCGCGCTCCCCGGGGATGGAGCACCGGTGGCCTCTTCCCGCACTACTCGCCAGGCAGCAAACGGCAACGCGACGTCGGGGGAGGTGGACCAGCTCACCTATGTTCTCGACACGTCGGTGCTGCTGAGCGATCCCAAGGCGCTGTTCCGCTTCAAGGAGCACGCCGTCGTCATCCCCGTCGTCGTCATCGGCGAGCTCGAGGCCAAGAGGAACGACCCGGAGATCGGCTACTTCGCGCGGCAGGCGCTACGCAATCTGGATGACCTGCGCGTGCAGCACGAACGCCTCGACTTCCCCATCGCCGTCGGCGAAGGCGGGTCGCTGCGCGTCGAGCTCAACCACTCGAACCAGTCGGTGCTGCCCTCGGGGCTGCAGCTCGGCGACAACGACTCGCGCATCCTCGCCGTCGCCATGAACCTCGCGAGCGAGGGCCTCGACGTCGTCGTGGTGTCGAAGGACCTGCCGATGCGCGTCAAGGCCTCATCGATCGGTCTCGCCGCGCAGGAGTACCGCGCCGAGCTCGCCGTCGACTCGGGGTGGACAGGGCAGGCCGATGTGACGCTCTCGAGCGACGAGATGGCGAAGCTGTACGACCGCGAGACCATCGAGTCGTCCGTCGTCGCCGACGTGCCGATCAACACCGGGCTCGTGATCCACTCCGACCGGGGGTCGGCTCTCGGGCGGGTCATCGAGAAGGGCCGCATCGGGCTCGTGCGCGGCGATCGCGACGTGTTCGGCCTGCACGGGCGCTCGGCCGAGCAGCGACTCGCGATCGACCTGCTCATGGACCCGCAGATCGGCATCGTCTCGCTCGGCGGCCGCGCGGGCACCGGCAAGTCGGCGCTCGCGCTGTGCGCGGGGCTCGAGGCGGTGCTCGAGCGGCAGCAGCAGCGCAAGATCATGGTCTTCCGGCCGCTGTACGCCGTCGGCGGGCAGGAGCTCGGCTACCTGCCGGGCGACGCGAGCGAGAAGATGAACCCCTGGGCGCAGGCGACGTTCGACACTCTCAGCTCGGTCGTGTCGCAGAACGTGCTCGACGAGGTCATCGACCGCGGCCTTCTCGAGGTGCTTCCGCTGACGCACATCCGCGGCCGGTCGCTGCACGACGCCTTCGTCATCGTCGACGAGGCGCAGTCGCTCGAGCGGAACGTGCTGCTCACGGTGCTCTCGCGCATCGGTCAGAACTCGAAGGTAGTGCTCACGCACGACGTCGCCCAGCGGGACAACCTCCGGGTCGGCCGGCACGACGGGGTCGCGAGCGTCATCGAGACCCTCAAGGGCCACAGCCTGTTCGGGCACATCACGCTCACGCGCAGCGAGCGCAGCGCGATCGCCGCACTCGTGACCGATCTGCTCGAGGGCAACGAGCTCGCCTGAGGCGGGCATCTGCTCACGAACGGCGCTCGCCCGCGGGGGCGGGCGCCGTTCCGCGTCTGCGGAGCGCGCTAGGCGCTCGACGCGGAGCGGCGCGACTGGGCGACCGCGGCGAGCAGCTCGCCCAGCGTGTGCTCGACCTCGACCGGGTGCCGCAGCGGGGCGGAGCCGACGACCGAGTAGCGGTTCCGGCGTCCGTCGCGCTCCTTGAGCAGGTAGCCGCCCTCGACGAGCTCGGCGATGATGCGCTGCGTCGCGCGCTCGGTGATCCCGACGCGCTCGGCGATCTCGCGCATCCGGAGCTCGGGGTCGGCGGCGAGGCACACGAGCACGTGCGAGTGATTGGTCAGGAACGTCCACTCGGCCACGTGCCCACTGTAGGCCGAGAACCCCGGGAGCGCCGGGAAGCGCGAACGGCGATGCTCACCGGAATTTACGAATCCAAAGACACGAACTGAATTACGTGTATTGTGTGACGCGTAAGGAGGTTCGTCCATGCCGACCGCACCGCTCCTCAGTCTCGACCCCCTCTCCGTCCTGCTGCTCGTGCTCATCGCCGGGATCGCGCTCGCCGTTCTGCCGTACGCCCACCGCTCGCTCCGCGGCGACCGCCACGGCGTCGGTGTCACCGCCGCGATCGGCGGCATGCTCGCCGCGACCGCGCTTCTCGCGATCGCGGCTCAGCCCTGGCTCGTCGGCCTCGCCTGGAGCGCCGCGACCGCCGCCACGCTCACCGCGCTGCGCCTGGGCGGGGGAGCGGCCGCGGTTCGCCGCGCCGCCCCCTGGCTCGTCAGCGGCGACCTCGCGCTGTGGGGGGCCCTCGCCGCGATCGCCGCGGGAGGCCGCGCGGATCTGGCGGCCGTTCTGCTCGTCGTCGCGGCGGGCATCCGCAGCGCCGCACCGCCCGCGCACGGCTGGCTCGTCGACTCGCTGCACGCCCCCACACCCGTGAGCGCGGCGTTGCACGGCGGCATCGTCAACGGCGGCGGCATCCTGCTGCTCAGCCAGCTGCCGGCGCTGCAGCAGAGTCCGCTCGCTCTCGGACTGCTCGCCCTCCTCGCCGCCGTCGCGGTCGTCGCCGGCACGATCGGCGCGCTCGTGCGCACCGACGTCAAGGGGCGCCTCGTGCTCTCGACGGTCGCGCAGATGGGCTTCATGCTGCTCTGCATCGCCCTCGGCCTGACCGCCGCCGCCGCGCTGCACCTCGTCGCGCACGGCCTATACAAGAGCACGCTCTTCCTCGGCTCGAGCGACGGCATCGACCGCCGCGCTGCCGACCGTCGCGCTCCGGCCATTCTGCGACTGTCGCCGGAGGGACGGCGCGGGCGGATGCTCGTGGGCGCCCTGCCCGCCGTGCTCGCCCTCGTCGTCACCGCCCTCGCCCTCTACCCGGGCGGTCGCGGGCTACCCGAGGCCCTCCTGCTGATCGTCATGGCCGCCGCGATCGCGACCGCCGGATACCGCGCCGCCCTCGCTGCGCGCACCCTCCCGCACGCGCTCATCGTCGGAGCCATCGCCGCCGCCGCCGCGACCGCGTTCGCCACGGTCACCTCGGCGCTCACCGGGCTGCTCGCGCTGCCGTCCGCCGTCATCGCGACCGGCGGGGGCGTCGTGCCGCTCGTGCTCGCCGTGCTCGCGCTGTCGGCCCTCGCGGCGATCGCCGCGCTGCGCGGCGTAGCGCCCACGGGGCGGCTCGCGCTGCGCCTCCTCGCGCTCGGGCACCGCCTCGGCGGCCCGGGCGCTGGTCGCGCGCCCCGCCCGAGCGCCGCTCGCCCCGCGCGCACCGCCCGCTCGCTCGACCCGATCGGATCCTCCGCATGACGACTCTCCTCCCGACGACCGCGCGCATCCTCCGCGCACGCGCCGACGCCGAGATCGCCGCGAACGTCATCGCGCCGTACTACGGTCTCGACGCCGCGATCGCCGTCAACCCCGTGCTGCCATCGCTTCGTGCGGGGATGCCCGCCGCGCTGCGCAGCGCCGCCCCGGCCCTCGGGGCGCGCGGCTCCGCCGACGAGCGCTGGTTCCGCGCGCAGCTCGAGCGCGGGCGCATCTCGACCGCCGAGCTCGCGGCCGCCATCCGCGCCGCGCTCCCCTCGCCGTCCGGGGCCGGTGCCCCGCTCGCACTCGCCGACGAGAGCGACGGCGCCCTCGTCGACGGCTTCCTCGCCGGCGCACCGGGCGACGCGGCCGCGACTGCCGCGCCGCACCGGGCTGCGGCGCCCGACGAGATCGACGAGCGACTCACCCGCTGGTGCCGTGCGGCCCTCGCCCCCGAGGCCGCCGCCTGGCCCGTGCCGGTCGCGGAGCTCGGGTTCTACGGGGCGTGGCGCGCCGTCGCGAGCGTCGATGCGAGCATCCCCCGCAGCGGCCGGCGCCGCATCGAGGATGCGCCCACCGCGGCCGGCGCAGCCCTCGCGGCGGCGCTCGAGGCGACCGGCCTGCCCGCCGACGAGCGCGCCGCGGCCCTGCGTCGCGAGCTCGCCCGCACGCCCGGCTGGACGGCCTACGTGCGCTGGCGTGCGGAGACCAGTGGTGACGTCGAGGTCGTCGACCTGCTCGCGGTGCGGCTCACGCTGCGTGATGCGCTCGGCGCGCCCATTCCGGAGGCGCCTGCGGAGGCGCGCGTCGAGCGCGACGCACTCGGCCTCGACCCGGTCGAGCGCGCGTTCGTCTGGCAGGCGGCCTTCGAGGCGCGCGTGCACGAGCGGCTGCTGTCGCGCGTGCGAGCGGCGCCGGCCACGCCGGCCGACCCGGCGCCGGGTGCTCACCTCGTCTTCTGCATCGACGTGCGCAGCGAGGGCATCCGCCGCCACCTTGAAGCGCAGGGCGACTACGCGACCTCCGGCTTCGCCGGATTCTTCGGCATCGCCGCCGAGGTCGAGCCGCTCGCCGCTTCGGCCGCCTCGGCCGCATGCCCGGTGCTGCTCACCCCGCGCTACCGCGTGAGCGAGCGCCCAGTCCCTGGCGCCTGGCGCGGCGCGAAGTCGCTCGTCGACCGCCTCGCCGGAGGCCGCGCCTGGCGCTCGGCGCTCAAGGCGCCGGACTCCGTCGCGGGTGCGCCGCTCGGCTGGGCCGAGGTGACCGGCTGGCTGTGGGGTCCCGTCGCGGCCGGCCGCAGCATCCTCGCCGGTGCCGCGACGCGCGGCCGTCGCGCCGACGACCCCGCGGGCGCGCCCGCCACGCTCTTCGACGTCGACTCGGCGCTCTCGGTCGACGACCAGCTCGCGACCGCCGAGGTGATCCTGCGCACGATGGGCATGACGGAGCCGGATGCGCCGCTCATCGTTCTCGTCGGTCACGGCTCGACGACCACCAACAACGCCTACCGCACCGCTCTCGACTGCGGAGCCTGCGGCGGTCACCGCGGAGCGCCGAACGCTCGCATCGCCGCCGCGATCCTCAACAGCGCATCGGTGCGGGCAGGGCTCGCCACGCGCGGCATCGACATCCCCGCCGAGACGGTGTTCCTCGCCGCCGAGCACGACACGGTGAGCGACGCGATCACGATCGTCGACTCGTCATCGCTGCCGGCCGAGCGGCGCGGCGAGCTCGACGCGCTGCTCGCCGACGCCGCGCGGGCCGCTGACGGTCTGCAGGCCGAGCGCGCCGCCGAGCTGCCGGGCGCCCGAGCGGCCGCGGGGCGCTCGCGGCTCGAGCGGCGCGGCCGCGACTGGGCGCAGGTCTACCCCGAGTGGGGCCTCGCGCGGAACGCCGCGATCATCATCGGGCCGCGGTCGCGCACCGCCGGAGTCGACCTCGAGCGCCGGGCCTTCCTGCACTCGTACGACCCCGAGGCGGATGTCGACGGGCAGGCTCTCGAGACGATCCTGACCGCGCCGCTCGTCGTCGCGCACTGGATCAACGCTCAGTACTACTTCTCGGCCGTCGATCCCGAGGTCTTCGGCGCGGGCTCGAAGACCGTGCACAACCTCGTCGGCGGCGCCGGCGTGCTCACGGGCCCGGACGGCGACCTGCGCATCGGCCTGCCCTGGCAGTCGATCGGCACGCGGGCGGGGCTCCATCACGAGCCCGTGCGTCTGCTCGCCGTCGTCGACGCCCCGCTCGAGCGAATCGACGACATCATCCGGCGCGCCGACATCGTCGCCGACCTCGTGCACGGAGACTGGGTCGTGCTCGTCGCTCCGGGCGCCGAGCCCGGCACCTGGGTGCGCCGCATGCGCGAGGGCTGGGCGCCGTATCCGCTGACCACCAGCACCTCCGCGGCCAAGGCGGTCACCGCCGCGACCCCCGACCAGAAGGAGGCGGCATGAGCCGCGAAGCACTCACCCGCATGACCAAGATCGAGGTCGTCGCCCGCACCGCCGACTCCGACGCGGTGCGCCGGCAGATCGTCGCCTCGGGCGCGAGCGGCTACACGAGCCTGCCCGCGGTGACCGGCCTCGGCCACCACGGCGCCCACGAGGGTCGGGCCCTCTTCAACGACCGTGACGCGCTCACTCTGACCATCACGGTCGTGCCCGATGACCGCGCCGACGACCTGATCGAGGGTCTGCGCTCGCTGCTCGAGCGCTCGACCGGAGTCATGTTCGTGAGCGACACCTACGTCAGCCGGCCGCACTACTTCAGCTGACGGTCGGCTCGAGCCGAGCATCCGCGCACGAGGACGGCGCCCGCCCCGAGACGGAGCGGGCGCCGTTCGCGACGCCGGCGGCGAGTGCCTAGAGGCCGGGGCTGGTCATCGAGAGCACGTCGAGCAGCTCATCGAGCTGCTGCTCGGTGACCTCGCCACGCTCCACGAAGCCGAGGTCGACGACGGCCTCGCGCACGGTCAGGCCCTTCGCGACCGAGTGCTTGGCGACCTTCGCGGCGGCCTCGTATCCGATGACGCGGTTGAGCGGCGTGACGATCGAGGGGGAGGACTCGGCGAGGGCGCGAGCGCGCTCGACGTTCGCTTCAAGGCCGACGACGGTCTTGTCGGCGAGCACGCGCGTCGAGTTCGCGAGCAGACGGATCGACTCGAGCAGGGACGTCCCCATGACGGGGATGGCGACGTTGAGCTCGAACGAGCCCGACGCGCCGGCCCAGGCGACAGTCGCGTCGTTGCCGATGACGCGCGCGCACACCATGAGCACGGCCTCCGGCACGACGGGGTTCACCTTGCCCGGCATGATCGACGAGCCGGGCTGCAGGTCTGGAATGCTCAGCTCGGCGAGGCCCGTGTTGGGGCCCGAGCCCATCCAGCGGATGTCGTTGCAGATCTTCGTGAGCGAGACCGCGATGACGCGCAGCGCGCCGCTCGCCTCGACGAGGCCGTCGCGGGCGCCCTGCGCCTCGAAGTGGTCGAGCGCCTCGGTGATGGGCAGGCCCGTCGACGTGGCGAGCTCGGCGATGACCTTCTGCGAGAAGCCGAGCGGGGTGTTGATGCCGGTTCCGGTCGCGGTGCCGCCGAGCGGGACCTCGGCAACGCGCTCGATCGTCGCCTGCACGCGCGCGATGCCGAGGCGGATCTGGCGCGCGTAGCCGGCGAACTCCTGGCCGAGCGTGACGGGCGTGGCGTCCATGAGGTGGGTGCGGCCGGCCTTCACGACCGTCGTCCAGAGCTCGGCCTTCTCCTCCAGCGCGCTCGCGAGGTGCTCGAGGGCGGGGACGAGGTCGGCGAGCAGCGCGCTCGTGACGGCGAGGTGCACCGAGGTCGGGAAGACGTCGTTCGACGACTGCGAGGCGTTGACGTGGTCGTTGGGGTGCACGGCGAGCGCCTCGGTCGAGGCGAGCGTCGCGAGCACCTCGTTCATGTTCATGTTCGAGCTAGTGCCCGAGCCCGTCTGGTAGGTGTCGACCGGGAAGTGCTCGTGGTGGCTGCCGGCGATGATCTGGTCGGCTGCGTCGACGATCGCGCTCGAGCGGTCGCCGTCGAGGATGCCCAGCTCGGCGTTCACGATCGCGGCGGCGCGCTTGATCTGCGCGAGCGCGACGATCTGGCCGGGCTCGAGCCCGGAGCCGGAGATGGGGAAGTTCTCGACGGCGCGCTGCGTCTGCGCGCGGTACAGGGCGCTGCGCGGCACGCGCACCTCGCCCATCGTGTCGTGCTCGATCCGGTACTCCGGCTCAGTGGTCTCGCTCACGGCGATCTCGTCCTTCTCGTTGAGGGTTCGGGGGTCGGCGCGCCGGTCAGATCTGGCCGACGACGATGTCGGGCACTGCTCGACCCTCGAGCAGGCGGTAGTTGGCACCGACGATAGCCAGGGTACCGGCGGCCACGGCGTCGCTGATGAGCTCGGAGGCCGCGAGGAGCTCGCCGACCGTGTCGCGCAGGTGCTCGCGACCGACGACCTGCGCGTCGAGCTCGCGGATGTCGGTCGTGCCGGCGGCGAGCAGGCACCGGTCGACGGCGGGCTGGATGCGCTCGACGAGGCCGTGGATGTGCGGAGGCAGCGGCGGCGCGTCTGGCCCGCGCGAGTCGATGGCGGCCCGCACGGCCCCGCACTCGTCGTGGCCGAGGACGAGGATGAGCGGCACTCCGAGCACGCCGACGGCGTACTCGAGCGACCCGACGACCGAGCTCGAGATGACCTGCCCCGCGTTGCGCACGACGAACAGATCGCCGAGGCCCTTGTCGAAGATGATCTCGGCCGCGAGGCGGGAGTCGCTGCAGCCGAACAGTGCGGCGTGCGGAGCCTGCGAGGACGCCAGCTCGGCGCGACGGTCGACGTCCTGCCGGGGGTGGGCCGGTTCACCAGCGACGAAGCGGGCGTTGCCGCGCTCCATCTCGCGCCAGACGTCGGCCGGAGTGCGGGTGGCAGCAGTCATGGTCGTCCTCCGCGTGCGTCGTTCGGCTCGGGCGGCGGCGGCCGGCCGTCAGCGGTCAGCGTCGTCGAGCTCGGCCGCGACCGCCGCGGCGAGCTGGGAGAACTCGGACTCCGACGCCGTGCCGTACAGCACCAGTGTGCTGCCGGCCGTCTCGGTCACGAGCGCGTAGCCCCGGTTGCCGACACCCTCCGCCTCCCGTCGATCGTAGAGCGTCCACGCGGTGCCCCCGATCTCGACGCTCTCACCCTCGCTGCTCGGCTGGCGCAGCACCTGGTCGAGCCACGTCGGGTTCGCATCGAAGCCCTGCAGCACCCCGATGAAGCGGTCGTCGGTCGTGATCAGGCCGACGTACCACTCCTGGACCGAGCCGTGGCTGCCGAGATCCGCGCGGTTGGCGTACCAGCCCTCCGGGAGGTCGGGCGCGACCACGGGCATCCCCACTCCGGCCTCGGCCTGCTCGGCCGTCGCGCGGTAGTCGATGCTCTCGGGAGTCGGGTCCTCCCGCACCGTCACGACGACGAGGAAGAGGACGATGAGCAGCGATGCGCCGATCGACAGCAGAAGGTTCGTCGACGACTGGTTCGCGCGCCGCTTGCGGCGGTTCTCGGCGACGCGTGCAGCACGCTCCTCATCGGTCTCGGGGCGGCCGAGCTCGGCCACGATCGGGCGGCCGGTGACGGGGTCGGTCATGCGCGGATGCTCAGCTCTGGCCGGCCGCGGACCGCGCGGCGTCGAGGCGCTCCTTCGCGCCGATCAGCCACTCCTCGCAGCGACGGGCGAGCGCCTCGCCCCGCTCCCACAGGGCGATCGACTGCTCGAGCGTGGCGCCGCCCTGCTCGAGCTCGGTGACGACGCGCACGAGCTCGTCGCGCGCCTGCTCGTACGACAGCGACTCGACGCCGTTGGCCGCGGCTGTGGCGGGGGAGACGGCGGGAGCGGCGGGAGGGGTCACGTCAGCCATGGTAGGAGCGTCTTTCTGTCTACGGAGTGGGCGTCGGGTGCGAGCTCGCCGACGGCAGAGGGGCTCCCGCCTTCGCCGCGATGCGGCCGCGCGCGAGGGTCAGAACGAGTTCGTCGCCGGCCGCGGTCTCGGCCGCGTCGCGGACGACCGCGCCCGAGTCGGTCTGCACGATCGCGTACCCGCGGTCGAGCGTGTGCTGGGGCGAGAGCGCGCGCAGCTGCCCGCGGCGCTCGGTGAGGTCGAGGTGGGCGCGCTCGAGGCCGCGGGTCGTGAGCTCGACGCCGCGCGCGACGAAGCGCGTGAGCTCCTCTGCGCGCTGGTCGATGATCCACGACGCCGTCGCGAGCGCCGGCCGCGACCGGATCTGCGCGAGGCGGTCGACCTCGGTGCCGATGAGCCCCGTCACCCGGGTGAGCATGCGCGAGCGCACCTGCTGCACCTTCGCGAGCTCGTCGCTCACGTCGGGCACCACGCGCTTGGCGGCGTCGGTGGGGGTCGACGCGCGAAGGTCGGCGACCTCGTCGAGCAGCGGCCGGTCGTTCTCGTGCCCGATCGCGCTCACGAGCGGCGTCCCGCACGCGGCGGCCGCGCGCACGACGGCCTCGTCGCTGAAGGGGAGGAGGTTCTGGAAATCGCCTCCGCCCCGCGCGACGATGATGACGTCGACGTCGGGGTCGGCATCGAGGGCGCGGATGCCGGCGATGATCTCGCCCACCGCGCGCTCGCCCTGGACGGCGGAGTGGTGGACGCGGAAGCGGACGGACGGCCACCGCAGCTGGGCGTTGCGGAGGACATCCTTCTCGGCGTCGCTGTCGGCACCCGTCACGAGGCCGACGCAGTGCGGCAGGAAGGGGAGCGGCCTCTTGCGCGCAGGGTCGAACAGGCCCTCGGCGCGCAGCTGCTGCTTGAGGCGCTCGAGCCGCTCGAGCAGGTCGCCGAGGCCCACGCGGCGCATCTCGAAGACCTGCATCGTCAGCGAGCCGCCCTTGACCCACCAGTTGGCCTTGACGAGTGCGACGACCCGGTCGCCCTGGCCGAGGCCCTGCGGCAGCTTCGCCTTGACCGACGACCAGACGGTGAACGGGACGGTCGCATCGACCGCGAGGTCTTTGAGCTTGCCGTAAACGTTGCCGCCGGAGACGCCCCACTGAGTGATCTCGCCCTCGACCCAGACGCTGCCGAGCCGGTCGATGTAGCCCTTGATCTTCTGCGACAGCTCGCCCACGGGCCAGGGCGCGTCGGCGGTGGACGGTGCCTCGCTCATGACCCTCCCTTGCCTCGATCGGCGGCCTCCGCCAGGGTAGTGGACCGCCCCGACACCGGAAGCGGTCGGAGGGGCGTCCCGAGGGGACGACGCCGTTTCCCACACCCCCTCGCGTTCGCGCGGTCGCTCGGCCCCGCGCACGGCGGGCGCCCACTCGCGCCCTCGTAGACTGGCGACCGTGAGCACGATCACGAACGGCGCCCTCGGCGTCACCCTGACCACGCCCGTCGTCCCCGAGCGGCGCGAGCGCCTCGTCGCGACCGATGTCGCCGCGCCCCGCCGCATCCTGCTCGCCGCGCCGCGCGGCTACTGCGCCGGCGTCGACCGCGCCGTCATCGCCGTCGAGAAGGCGCTCGAGCAGTACGGCGCGCCCGTCTACGTGCGCAAGCAGATCGTCCACAACGTGCACGTCGTCGGCGAGCTCGAGAAGCAGGGCGCGATCTTCGTCGACGAGGTCGACGAGGTGCCGCGCGGGTCGCACATCGTCTTCTCCGCCCACGGGGTGAGCCCCGCCGTCGTGCAGGGCGCGGCCGACCGCGAGCTGGCCGCGATCGACGCGACGTGCCCGCTCGTGACCAAGGTGCACCGCGAGGCCGTGCGCTTCGCCAAGCAGGACTACCGCATCCTCCTCATCGGCCACGCCGGTCATGAGGAGGTCGAGGGCACGATGGGCCACGCCCCCGAGCGCACGATCCTCATCGGCACCCCCGAAGAGGCCGACACCGTCGAGGTGCCCGAGGCGGACTCGCTCATCTGGCTGTCGCAGACGACGCTGAGCGTCGACGAGACCATGGAGACCGTGCGTCGCCTGCGATCCCGCTTCCCGCACCTGCAGGATCCCCCGAGCGACGACATCTGCTACGCGACCCAGAACCGCCAGGTCGCGATCAAGAAGGTGGCTCCGGATGCCGACCTCGTGATCGTCGTCGGCTCGGCCAACAGCTCCAACAGCGTGCGCCTCGTCGAGGTCGCCCTCGAGTACGGCGCGAAGGCCGCGTACCGCGTCGACTACGCGAGCGAGATCAAGCAGGAGTGGCTCGACGGCGTCGCGACGGTCGGCGTCACGAGCGGAGCGAGCGTTCCCGAGGTGCTCGTCGAGCAGGTGCTCGCCGACCTCGCCGATGCCGGGTTCGCCGACGTGGAGGTCGTGAAGACGGCCGAGGAGGACCTCCTGTTCTCCTTGCCGAAGGAGCTCCGCACCGACCGCAGCGGCAACCAGGACGCCCGCGCGCTCGGCGGGCGCACCCGCAGCTAGCCCGATCCGCGCCCGCGCTCCGGGTAGTCTGCGAGCAGCGCGCCGCGCGGTGCGCACCGGGAGGGCCCATGGCATCCATCGCGCTGCCCCGCGACGTCGCCTCTGGCATCATCGTGCGCGGCTTCGCGACGGCGCAGCGCGCGATCGTCGTCGTCGGCGCGGTGCTCACTGCCGTCGCCGTCACGGTCTCAGCGGTGTCTCGCGGGGGGGACCCGCTCGCCTTCCTCGCCGCGATCCTGGCACTCGTCGCCCTCGCGGTCGTCGCGCTGCGACTGCTGCTGCGCCCGACCGCCGCTCGGGCGATCGTCTTCCTAGCGGCCGGCACGGCGGCCTCCGTCGTCTACACCACGGCGCTCCTGGGGGCGGATGCCCGGCTCGACGAGCCCGGACCCTTCCTGGTGAACCGCGCGGCCACCGCGCTCGTCCTCGTCGGAGCCCTGCGCGGCAGTGCCCAGAGCGGCGTTCTCTGGACCTCCGCCGGTTTCCTTCTCGCCGAGCTGTCACTCGTCCTCGGGTTCGCGCTCGCGGGACGCGCCCCGGAGATCGGCGTGACGCCCCTGCTCGGGGCGGTCGTCGTCCTCATCGCGTACGGCGCGCTCGGAGTGAGCCGCGCTCGCGCCCGCCGCCGCGTCCCCGACCTGGATCGGCTTCAGCGCGAGCTCGAGATCGGTGACCGCGAGCGCGAGCTCGAGCGTCGCGCGGCCAGGGTCGCGCACGACACCGTGCTCGCCGACCTCGCGATCATCGCCGCTCGACCGGGTCCCCTGGACGCCGGTGCCCGTGCCCGGCTCGAGCGCGACCTCGCGGTCGCCGTAGCAGGCACGGTCGCCGTCGCCGTCGACGTCGACGGCGACTTCGACGCGCCGACCGAACCGCGCCGATCACCCATCGCGGACGATCTGCTCGAGCTCGTCCACGAGTACCAGTGGAGCGGGGTCACGGTCGACGTCTCCGGCTGCGACGACCTCGTGGTGGCGGTCGACGAGCAGGTGCGCATCGCGGTGCTCGGTGCGACGCGGGCTGCGCTCGACAACGTCGTCCGGCACGCCGCGACCGACCGGGCCGAGCTCGTGGTGGGGGAGCGCGACGGCACCCTCTCGGTCCTCATCGTGGACGACGGCGTGGGCTTCTCGTCGACGCGCGTCGACGCCGACCGCCTCGGCGTGCGGTCGTCGATCGACGCCCGCGTGCGCGAGGTGGGCGGCTCGGTGCGCGTCTGGTCGGGCGACGAGGGCACGACCGTCATGCTCTCGGTGCCGGCGGGCGGGAACGAGGTGCGGACGTGACGGAGTCCGCTCGCCGCTCCCGCTCCCGCTCGCGCTCGCCCTGGAACGCCGACCCGCTGAGCTGGCTCGCGACCGATTGGCTCCCCATCGCCTGCGCCGTGTACGCCGGGGTCGAATCTCTCGTGATGCTCCTGCTCCTCGGCCAGGCAGGCGGGCGCCCGCTCGTCCAGGCCGCGGCGGCGGGGCTCGCCGTCGGCGCCTTCCTCCTCATCCATATCACGACCCGGCCGCACCGGGGCCCGTTGCGCGAGCCGGTGGCGTGGCTCGCCGTCGCCCTCGTGCTCGGCGGCCTGGCACTCTCAGCGGCGGGGTACGCGGGTGCCGTGTTCCGCATCGAGCTCTGGTTCGCGCCCGCGAGCGTCGCACTCCTGCTCATCGCGCTCACGCCCTTCTCGACCACCCTCCAGCTGGCTCGGTACGGAGCCGTCTCCGTCGCCTTCACGGCCTTCGCGACCCTCGTTCTCGCCGATCGAGCGCCTCTCGGCTGGCCGGTGCCGGTGACGGTGTTCCTCGTGGTCCTCCAGATCGTTCTCGCCACGGTCGGATGCATCGTCTTCGTCTCCGTCGTAACGCGGCTCTTCGAGACCTGGAACGAGCGGCCGCTGGGACTCGACGGCGAGTCGCCCGACGCGGACCACCGCGAGCGCGCGCTCGCGGCATCCGGCTCGGGCCCCGCCCTCGTCGATCGCGTCGACGCCGACATGTCGGCGCGACTGGCTGCGCCCATGAGGCTCCTGCACGACGTGCTCGATCGCGGCGCGGTGACCGAGCGCGACAGCGCCCGCGCCCGCGAGCTCGCCGCGGCGCTGCGGACCGGGCTCATCGCCGAGGCAGAGGACACCTGGCTCGCCCGGCTCGTCCGCGGCCGCCCGATCGAGGTCGACGACCCCGGTCGACTCGCCGAGCGCCTGAGCCTGCCGCAGCGGACGGCGCTCCGCGCCATGCTGGATGCCCTGCTCGCTCAGCCCGACTCGGGCTTCGTCGCGGGGCGCGTCGAGCTGAAGGCGGCCGACCGTGGAACGGTCGCGGTCGCCCTGCGCATCATCAGCACGCTGCCCGAGGGCCGCCGCGTCACGTTCCTCGCGCCGTACTACGTGACGCTGCAGGCGGCCGTCGACGACATCCGGTGGCGGAACGGGACGACGCTCGAGGTCGACTTCGAGGTGCCGGTGACCGATGCGCCGCCGCGCGCGGTCGTGCAGCGCTCGCCCGCGCCGCCGCCCGACCGCCCGCGGGCGACGTGAGTCGTTACGAGCCGGAGTGCCCGGCCGAGCCGAGCTGGCGCGTGGCGTCGACGACGCGCGCGGCCATCGCCTTCTCTGCGATCTTGCCCCACGCGCGCGGGTCGTAGATCTTCTTGTTGCCGACCTCGCCGTCGACCTTGAGGAAGCCGTCGTAGTTCTTGAGCACCGTGTCGGCGATCGAGCGGCTGAACGCGTACTGCGTGTCGGTGTCGACGTTCATCTTGATGACGCCGTTGCGCACCGCCTCGGCGATCTCCTCGTCGGTCGAGCCCGACCCGCCGTGGAAGACGAGGTCGAGGGGCAGGGCATCCGTGCCGTACTTCTCAGCGATGCCGGCCTGGATCTCGGCGAGCAGCTCGGGGCGGAGCTTGACGTTGCCCGGCTTGTACACGCCGTGCACGTTGCCGAACGTCAGCGCTGCCATGTACCGGCCGTTCTCGCCGAGGCCGAGGGCCTCGACGGCCTGCGTCACGTCGCCGAGGGTCGTGTAGAGGGCCTCGTTCGAGCCCTCGTGCTGCACGCCGTCCTCCTCGCCGCCGACGACGCCGATCTCGACCTCGAGAATCGAGTTGATGTTCTTCATGCGCGGCAGCAGCTCGCGGGCGATCTCGATGTTCTCCTGCAGCGGCACGGCCGAGCCGTCCCACATGTGCGACTGGAAGATCGGGTTGCGGCCCGCCTTGACCTCGGCCTCGCTCGCCTCGATGAGGGGCATGACGAAGCCGTCGAGGGCGTCCTTCGGGCAGTGGTCGGTGTGCAGCGCGACCGTGATGGGGTAGTTCTTGGCGACCTCGGTCGCGAACGCCGCGAAGGCGAGAGCGCCCGAGGCGCGGGCCTTGACGCTTTGCCCGGCGAAGTAGTCGGCGCCCCCCGTCGTGACCTGGAGGATGCCGTCGGAGCCCGCCTCGGTGAGGCCCTGCAGCACGGCGTTGATCGTCTGCGACGACGACACGTTGATCGCGGGGTAGGCGAACCCGCCCTTCTTGGCCTTGTCGAGCATCTCGGCGTACTGCTCGGGGGTGGCGATCGGCATGGGGCTCCTTCGACGGCGAGGTGGTGGATTTCGTGGTCAGTCTAGCGAGCGGGTGCCGCCGGATAGAGTGCCGGTACCGGCCGTGCGCCGGCCGCGGCGGTGCGCCGGCGGAGCGCGAGGACGAGGAGGCGGCGATGGCGCGGAGCTCGCTCGTCGACGACATCTCCGAGGCCCTGCTGTCGCAGATCGTGAGCGGCGCGCTGCCCATCGGCGGTGCGCTGCCCTCCGAGGCCGAGCTGTGCGAGAAGCACGGCGTGAGCCGCGTTACCGTGCGCGAGGCGATCAAGACGCTCGCCGCGCAACGCGTCGTCGACGTGCAGCGGGGGAGGGGCACCTTCGTGCTTCCGCACTCGGCGTGGACGGGCCTCGAGGCGGTGCTGCGGGCGACGGCGTTCGGCGCCGACGACGGCCGGGCGTCACTGCAGCTCATCGAGGTGCGCCGCATGATCGAGACCGGCGCGGCCGCCCTCGCCGCCGAGCGCCGCAGCGACGACGAGCTCGTCCAGCTGGAGGAGTGCGTCGAGGGGATGCGCGCCGCCCACGCCGCCGACGACCTCGCGATGTTCGTAGAGCACGACATCCGGTTCCACGACGTGGTCCTTCGCGCGACGGGCAACGTCTTCGTCGCCGTGCTCTTCGAGCCCCTCGCGCGGGTGATGCGGGCGAAGCGGGAGCAGACCTCGGCCGTGCGGGTCATCCAGGAGCACGCGATCGAGCAGCACGCCTTCGTGCTCGCGGCCCTTCGCTCGGGCGATGCCGACGCGGCCCGGCGCGCGATGGACGCGCATATGACGCAAACCGCGCAGGATCTCGAGCACTTCGTGCTCGGTCGCACGGGGGAGTGAAGCGGGCCCCTCGGGCCGCGCGAGAATCGGCTCTTGACGCGTCGGCAAGAATTAGTATGATGACTAACGTCTTACTACAAAGGAGTATCAACCGTGGTCTCAGCATCCGCGCTCGTCGCAGCGCTGCCCGCCCCGTTGCCGCTCAGCGCCGCCACCGTGCAGGCCGCCGCGGCCACCGGTGCCACGGTCATCGTGCTCGATGACGACCCCACCGGCACCCAGTCCGTCTCCGACCTGCCCGTGCTCACGCGGTGGGAGGTCGCCGACCTGCGCTGGGCCCTCGACCAGGGCGCCGCCGCCGTCTACGTGCTCACCAACACGCGCAGCCTCGACCCCGAGGAGGCGGCCGCCCGCAACCGCGAGGTCGTCCTCGCGGCGCTCGCCGCCGCCGAGGGCCGGCCGCTCGCCTTCGCCAGCCGCAGCGACTCGACCCTGCGCGGCCACTACCCGCTCGAGACCGACGTGATCGCCCGCACCCTCGGCGAGCAGGGGCAGCCGCCGATCGACGGCGTCGTCATCGTCCCCGCCTTCCCCGACGCCGGCCGCGTCACCCTGCAGGGAGTGCACTACCTGCGCAAGGGCGACGAGCTCGTGCCCGCCGCCGACACCGAGTTCGCCGCCGACGCGACCTTCGGCTACCGCAGCTCGGCGCTGCCCGAGTGGGTGGAGGAGAAGTCGGGCGGGCGCATCCCGCGCGACTCGGTAGCCGTCATCGATCTGGCGACGCTGCGCGGCGACGCGGATGCCGTGCTCGCCCTGCTCGACGCCGCCCGCGACGCGCAGCCCATCGTCGTCGACTGCCTCGAGGAGTCGGACCTGCGCGCCCTCGCACTCGCCCTCATCGAGTCGGAGAGGGGCGGCCGCCGCTTCCTCTACCGGGTCGGCCCGCCCTTCGTGCGGGCGCGCATCGGGCTCGAGCCGCACGCGCCGCTCGACGCCGGCAGCATCCCGCACGCCGAGGGCAGCACCCGCGGGGGCCTCATCGTCGTCGGCTCGCACGTCTCGCTCACCACCCGGCAGCTCGAGGCGCTGCAGCGCGACCGCCCGGAGCTCGCCGTCGTCGAGATGGACGTCGACGCAGTGCTCGACCCGGCGCGCCGTGCCGAGCACGTCGCCGAGCGCACCGCGGCGGCCGTCGCCGCCCTCGCCGACGACAGCGTCATCGTGCACACCACCCGCCTGCTGCGCCGCACCGACGACGCCGACGAGAGCCTGCGCATCTCGCGCGCGGTCTCCGGCGCGGTGGTCGAGCTCGTGCGGGCCGTGCTGGCCGCGGCTCCGCCGCGCTTCGTGATCGCCAAGGGCGGCATCACCTCCAGCGACGTCGCCGCGCACGGCCTCGAGATCCGCCACGCCATCGTGCGCGGGCCCATGCTGCCCGGCATCGTGTCGCTGTGGGAGCCCGTCGACGGGCCCGCGCAGGGCATCCCGTACATCGTCTTCGCCGGCAACGTGGGCGACGATCTCTCGCTCGCCGCCGTCGTGCGCACCCTCTCACCCGTCACCGAAGGAGCCCTCGCATGACCACCGCCACCGCAACCCTCGCCCCCGCGGCCAGCGTCGCCGTCATCGGGCTCGGCGCCATGGGGCTGCCCATGGCCACCCGCCTCGCCGGCACCATGACCGCGCACGGCTTCGACATCGCCGCCGACCGGGTGGCGCTCGCCGCCGAGTCGGGCGTCGTCGGCTTCGCCTCCGCCCGCGAGGCCGCGGCCGGCGTCGACGCCGTGCTGCTCGCCGTGCGCAACGGCGCCCAGCTGCACGAGGCGCTCTTCGGCGAGAACGGCATCGCCGCGGTGCTCGCCCCCGGCGCGGTCGTGATCATGACGAGCACCGTCGGCGTCGACGACGTCGTCGCGGTGGCCGAGCGGCTGCAGCAGCACGGCATCGCGCTCGTCGACGCCCCGCTCAGCGGCGGCCCGGTGCGCGCGGGCGAGGGCGACCTGCTCATCGTCGTCGGAGCATCCCCCGAGGCGCGCCTCGTCGCAGCCCCCGTGCTCGAGCGCCTCGCCTCGACCCTCAGCGTGATCGGCGATCGCCCCGGCGACGGTCAGGCGTTCAAGACCGTCAACCAGCTGCTCTGCGGCGTGCATATCGCGGCCGCCGCCGAGGCGCTCGCCCTCGCCGACGCCCTCGGGCTCGACCGCGCGGCGACCCTCGAGACCCTCGCCGCGGGGGCTGCCGGCTCGTTCATGCTCGGCAACCGCGGCGCGCGCATGCTCGAGGCCTACGACGTTGATGGCGCCGAGGTGCTCAGCCGGCTCGACATCTTCGTCAAGGACATGGGCATCGTCACCGCGGCGGCTCGGGCCAACGCGCTGGCGACCCCCGTCGCGGCCGCGGCCGAGCAGCTCTACCTGCTCGGGCAGTCGCACGGGCTCGCGGCCGCCGACGACTCCGCCGTCATCCGCGTCGTCTCGCCGCAGCGCGCCGGCTGACGTCGGCGGAGGCGGCCACCGCCCCCCACCGCCCCCGCACCGCCCCTTCCGATCCCGTATCCCGCACCACTCGTTCTGCCACACTCGCCCTGTCAAAGGAGACACCCCGATGGATGCCCCTGTCCTGCTCGCCATCGCCGCCGGAGGCATCGGCCTCCTGCTGCTGCTCATCATCCGGTTCAAGATCCAGCCCTTCGTGGCGCTGCTCGTCACGAGCATCGTCGTGGGGCTCGCGACGGGTATCCCGCTCAACACCATCCCCGCCACGGAGGACGCTCCGGAGCGGCTCGGCATCGTTCCGGCGATGATCGCGGGCATGGGCGGCACGCTCGGCTCCGTCGCCATACTCGTCGCGCTCGGCGCGATGCTCGGCCGCATGATCGAGATCTCGGGCGGGGCCGCGAGCCTCGCCGGGCGCTTCACCGGCTGGCTCGGCCCGAAGCGGGTCTCCGCGGCACTCACGGGTGCGGCCCTCGTGCTCGCCATCCCCGTCTTCTTCGACGTCGGCTTCATCATCCTCGTGCCGATCATCTACGGCTTCGCCAAGGCGGCCGGCGTCGAGCCGGTGAAGTTCGGCCTGCCCATGGCGGGCATCATGCTCGCCGTGCACGTGGCCGTGCCGCCGCACCCGGGAATCGTCGGCGGCGCCGCTCTCGTGGGCGCCGACATCGGCTGGATCACGATCATCGGGCTCGCCGTGAGCATCCCGCTCGGCGTGCTCGCCCACTTCGTCGCCAAGTGGATGAACCGGCGCGATTACACGATGATCCGGGCCACGGCGGAGCAGTTCGCCGCCTTCGGCTCGACGAATGAGCACGGCGAGGCCGGCGCGGCGGGCGGCGCGACCGGCGGTGCCGGCGCGACCGACGGATCGGGGGCATCCCGCACCCGGACGGCGACCCGCACGGTCAGCGAGGCGCCGCCGAGCGTCTGGACGGTGCTGACCCTGATCCTCGTCCCGCTTCTGCTCATCATGTCGGGCACGGTCGCGGCGACGGTGCTGCCGGCGGGCGACCCGCTGCGCGACCTCTTCGCCTTCATCGGCGCCCCGGCCTTCGCCCTCCTCGTGGCGCTCGCGCTCGCCTTCTATTTCCTCGCCATCCGTCGCGGCTGGTCGCTCGCCCACACGGGCGAGGTCATGGAGGCGGCGCTGCCGCCCGTCGCGATCGTCATCCTCGTCACCGGTGCCGGCGGCGTGTTCGCCCGCATACTCACTGAGAGCGGCGTCGGCACGGCGCTCGCCGAGACGCTCGCCGCGACCGGCCTGCCGGTGCTCGTGCTCGCCTTCGTGCTCTCGCTCGTGCTGCGCGCCTCGCAGGGCTCGGCGACCGTCGCCATCCTCACCACCTCGGGCCTGCTCGCGACGACAGTCATCGACGGCGACTACGGCACCGTCCAGGTCGCGCTCATTGCGCTCGCGATCGCCTTCGGGTCTCTCGGGCTCTCGCACGTCAACGACTCGGGCTTCTGGGTCGTGACGCGCTACCTCGGCCTCAGCGTCTCCGACGGTCTGCGCACGTGGACGGTGCTGACGACCGTCCTCGGCGTGGTCGGGTTCCTGCTCGTCTCGCTGCTCTGGCTGCTCGTCGGCAGCGCCTGACGCCGACCCGCCCTCCGGCGGCCGCGCTCCCCGTCCCGACGGCGGGCGCGGCCGCCGCGCTAGGCTGGCGCCGCGTCGTCTACCACCCGGCGCGTCCTTTCGCTCGCTCACTCGACCAGGAAAGAGGACGCCACTCATGGTGACCACGCAGACCGGATCCCTCTACCTCCAGCCCGACCGCAACCTCGCCATGGAGCTCGTGCGCTCCACCGAGGCGGCGGCGATCCGCGCCACTCCCTTCATCGGCAAGGGCGATAAGAACGCGGCCGACGGCGCGGCGGTGGATGCGATGCGCAAGTTCCTGGGGACGGTCAACTTCGCCGGCGTCGTCGTCATCGGAGAGGGCGAGAAGGACAAGGCGCCGATGCTCTACAACGGCGAGGCGGTCGGCAACGGGTACGGGCCCGCGTGCGACATCGCCGTCGACCCGATCGACGGAACCTCGCTCACGGCCGCGGGTCGCTCGCATGCCATCTCGATGCTCGCGGTCGCTGATCGCGGCTCGATGCTCGATGCCTCGAGCGTTTTCTACATGGACAAGATCGTGACCGGCCACGAGGGCATCGGGGTCGTCGACATCCGCCAGTCGGTCGGCGAGAACATCCGCGCTCTGGCCAAGGCGAAGGGCAAGCCCGTGGAAGAGATGCGCATCGCCGTGCTCGACCGCCCGCGCCACGAGCAGCTGATCGAGGAGATCCGCAGCGCCGGCGCCGGAACGCGCATCATCCTCGACGGCGACGTCGCCGCGGGCATCAACGCCGCCCGCCACGACTCGCGCATCGACATGGCGATCGGCACGGGCGGCAGCCCGGAGGGCGTGGCGACGGCGTGCGCAATCCGCGCGCTCGGCGGCTTCATCCAGGGCCGACTGGCTCCGGGCTCGCAGGATGAGATCGACAAGGGTCTCGTTGCCGGCCTACAGTTCGACCACGTGTACGAGGCGAACGAGCTCGTCCGCAGCGACAACACCTTCTTCGTGGCGACGGGCGTGACGGACGGCGAGCTCGTGCGGGGCGTCCGCCGCCAGGGCGACATCATCACGACCGAGTCGATCGTTCTGCGCTCGCGCTCGGGCACCGTCCGCCGCGTCGTCGCCGACCACCTCGCCTCGAAGTGGCTCGACTTCTAGTTCGACCCGCGCCGAGCATCCGCCGCCGCGCCCCACGGAAACGGACACGTAACGCGCCGTCGGGCGTGTGGCTTGTCCGTTCCGGTGTGAAACGCGCTGCTACTACAGCAGGTTCGGGATCTTCTGCTCGGCCGCCGTGTTCGCGCGCCGGAAGACGATCGTCACGACGGTCGAGATCAGCACGATGAACAGCGAGTAGAGGGCCGGCACGATCAGGATGAGCCCGATGTCGGGGCTCCCCTGGAAGGTCAGCAGGATGATCGCGATCGCGAGAGGACCGTTCTGGATGCCCGTCTCGAGCGCGATCGTGCGGGCGTTCGCGGGGTGCAGCCGGATGGCCTTGGAGATGCCGTAGGCGATGAGGATGCCGAACAGTCCGAGCCCGATCGCCACGACATAGGTCTGCCACGGCGTCGATGTCAGCAGCGCCCAGTTCCGAGGCACCCACGTGAGCACGAGGAACACGATGAAGAAGAGCCCGAAGAAGCCGCCGAGCAGCTCGAGGACTGCCCCGACGTTCGCGCTGTAGCGCCGGATCAGCATGCCGAGCACGACGGGGATCAGCAGGATGGCCAGGGTCACCACGATGTTCGTGAGGGGGATCTGGAACTCGGAGGTCTCTGCGAAGAGCAAATTTCCGAAGATCGCGAGCGCGAGAGGCGTCATGAGGATCGCCCACAGCGTCGAGTTCGTCGTCATCATGACGCTCAGCGCGAGATTTCCCTTGGAGAAGTACGTGAACATGTTCGACGTCGTGCCGGCGGGTACGGCACCCATGAGCAGCGCGCCGACGGCGACCGGGAGTGCGTACTCGGGGGCGAGCTGGAAGAGGAACACGAGGCACAGCACGTAGGCGAGCACCGGCATGATGCCGAACTGCGTGAGGAAACCGATGATGAGTCCGGATGGTCGCTTGAGCGCGAGCTTGAAGTCGCGCGGCGTGAGACCGGCGCCCAGGCCGAACATGATGACGAAGACGAGGCCAACGAGCAGGTTCTGCTCGAACGGTGTGACGACGTCCTGCTCGTTGACGACCGCCTGGGTCGCGATGGAGAGCGGCGCGATCACGAGAGCTCCCTTCCCTGGGTCTCGATACTGGCCGTGCTCGACGTGACACCGATCGCGCGTAGCTCGCGGCGGAGGATCTTGCCGATCGGGCTCTTCGGGAGCTCATCGACGAATCGCACAGACTTCGGCACCTTGTAGGCGGCGAGTGTCTCACGGCAGTGCGCGATGACCTGCTCCTCGGTCGGCGGATTCTGGGTGGGCACGATGTACGCGCGCACCGCCTCGCCCGTCTTGGCGTCGGGCAGGCCGATGACGCCGACCTCGAGCACGCCGGTCATCGAGGCGATGCGCTCCTCGACCTCGTTGGGGTAGACGTTGAAGCCGCTCACGATGATCATGTCCTTCTTGCGGTCGACGATCGTGAAGTAGCCGTCGGCATCCATCTGGGCGATGTCGCCCGTGCGGAACCAGCCGTCGATCATGGCGCCCTCGGTGTCGGCGGGGCGCTGCCAGTAGCCGGGCGTGATCTGGGGGCCCTTCGCGACGAGCTCTCCCGGCTCGCCTGCGGGCACGTCGGCGCCGTTCTCGTCGATGCACCGCACGACGGTCGAGGGCACGGGGATGCCGATGGTGCCATCCTTCCCGGCGCCGCCGAGCGGGTTGAAGGTCAGGCAGGGGGCGGTCTCGGTGAGCCCGTAGCCCTCGACGATCGGCGTGCCGGTGACGCGTCGCCACTCCTGCGCCACCGATTCGTGCAGGGCCATGCCGCCGGCCGCCGAGGCCACGAGGTGCTTGGGCGGGCTCTCGACGAACCAGCGCTCGTTGAGCAGCGCGTTGAAGAGGGTGTTGACGCCCGTCGTCCACGTGATCTGGTAGTTCTCGAAGGCCCGCTTGAGATTGCTCGGCGGGCGGGGCGAGGGCACGAGGATGTTGCGCGCACCCTTGTGGAAGAACCCGACCAGATTCACCGTGAAGGCGAAGATGTGGTAGACCGGCAGCGCGGTCAGGACGACCTCCTTGCCCGGGCGGATGTGCGTGCCGAGCATCTGCATCATCTGCATCGTGTTCGACACGAGGTTGCCGTGCGTGAGCATCGCGCCCTTGGCGACGCCCGTCGTTCCGCCCGTGTACTGGAGGGCGGCGAGCGTGTCGGCGCCGATCCCGTCGAGGTACGAGTCGCTCTTGCCGAGGCTCTGCCGCCCGCGCACGAGGGCCGCCTGCAGCGCGGTGTGGGGCACCGTGATCGTCGGCAACGACCGGTTCCACACCTTCTGCACCATGCGGATGACGCCGGCGACGACGGGCGGGAAGAACTCGGTGATCCGCACAGTGACGACCGTCTCGATGCTCGTCGCAGGAAGCACCTCGGGCAGGCGGTCGGCGAACATGTCGATGATGACGAGGACCGTGGCGCCCGAGTCGGAGAACTGGTGCGTCATCTCGCTCGGGGTGTAGAGCGGGTTCGTGTTGACGAGCACGCAGCCGGCCTTCAGGACGCCGAAGGCGACGACGGGGTAGCTCAGGCAGTTCGGCATCTGAACCGCGACGCGGTCGCCGGCTCGCAGCCCGACCTCCTCGCGCAGGTAGGCGGCGAAGGCGTCGGAGAGCTCGTCGACCTCCCGGTAGGTCAGCGACCCGTTCATGCCGTTGGGCATGCACTGGGTGAACGCGGTCGTGTCTGCATACTCGGCGACCGCGGTCGAGATGAGCCCCGGAAGGGTCTCGAACGGCGGGGGCACGAGCTCGTGCGGCACATCGGTCGGGTAGTGGTCGAGCCAGGGGCGTTGGGTCATCAGTGATCTTTCGCCGGAGGGGTCGCCGCCTCGTCGACGGTGACGAGGGGGCCTGCCCCGATGCTAGTGGCAGGGTGTGCGCGCGCACAGGATCGGCGCGACGGGGTGCCACCTCGTGCTCGTCAGACCAGCGCGGCGTCGTCGCGCGGCGGGTTCTGCAGCACCGCGATGATGTTGCCGGCTGGATCGGTCAACCACGCGATGTCGGGGCCGCGGCCGGCGGCGATCCCGCGGGCGATGCCCCGGGCATCCTGGTCGAACCCGTCATAGCGGAGGAGCTCGACGCCCGCGGACGCGAGGTCGTCGACGGCCGTGTCGATGTCGTCGACCTCGAGGTTGAGCACGGTGTAGGTCGCCGGCTCATGGTCGGGCTTCGGGTAGATGAGGACCCAGCCGCCTCCCGGGAGCTCGAGCGAGAGCTGGCCCATGGACTCGACGGCGACCTCGAGGCCGAGGACGTCCGCGTAGAACGTGCGGGCCGCGTCGATGTCGGGGACGGCGAAGCCGGCGAAAGCGAAGTTGTGCGCGATCATGCCCGGCAGGCTACTCCCGTGCGGAAGGGGCGTCGACGGGTGGTGCGTCGGCGCTCGCGGCGTCGGGGTCGGCGGTTCCGGTGAGCTCATCGGCGAGCTCGGCGGCGGCGAGCTGCCTCGGCTGCTCCTCGATCGTGCGCGGGGAGGGAACGACCTTGCTCTCGTCGAGCCCGTCGAGACGGCGGGCCGTGACGAGCACACGGCTCTCGAGCGAGCTCGCGAACTGGTTGTAGGCCTTGACACTGCGCTCGATCGCCCCGCCGAGGGCATCGGCGTGCTCGGCGAGCTTCGCGATGCGCGAGTAGAGCTCCTTCGACAGGTCGAACAGCAGCTTCGCCTCGTCGGTGAGCACCTCCTGCTGCCAGGTGAAGGCGATGGTCTTCAGAACGGCCCAGAAGCTCACGGGGCTCGCGAGCGCGATGCGCTTGGAGAACGCGTACTCGAGCAGGGTCGGGTCCTTCTCGAGCGCGGCGGCGAGCAGCGGCTCGTTCGGAATGAAGGCGATCGTGAACTCGGGGCTCGCCTCGAGACCGGTGAAGTACTGCTTGCCCGCGAGCGCGTCCACGTGCGCCTTGATGCGCTTAGCGTGCTCGGCGAGCAGCGAGGCGCGCCGGGCCTCCTCCTCGCCCGTGGCGGTCGCGGGGATCGCGCTGGCCTCGATGTAGCTGTTGTACGGCACCTTCGCGTCGACCGCGATCGACTTGCCGCCGGGCAGGCGCAGCACCATGTCGGGTCGGCGTGCGGCGCCGTCGGCCTCGATCGACTCCTGAAGGAAGAAGTCGACACGATTGAGGAGCCCCGCCGACTCCACGAGCGTGCGCAGCTGCGTCTCGCCCCAGACCCCGCGCGTGGCGTTGTTGCGCAGGGCGCTCGCGAGCGACTCGGCGGTCGCCCGCAGGCGCTCCTCCGCCTCGGTCGCCTGGCGCAGCTGCTGCGAGAGCTCGCCGTGCTGCTGACTGCGCTGCGTCTCGAGCTCGGTGACCTTCGCCTGCATCGCGCGCAGCATCTCCTGCACGGGGGTGAGCTGCTGCAGCACCCGGCTCTCGGCGCGCTCGCGCTCGGTCTGGGCCTGCTGCTCGACGCGCTGTCGCTCGACGAGCTCGCGGTGCTGCTCCTGCTGGTGCACGACCTGCTCGCGCAGCGCTGCCGCCGTCGCCTGAAGGCCGGCGAGCTCGCTCGAGAGCTGCGCCCGGTGCGACGCCTCCTCCGCGCGCACCTCGGCGAGGAGGGCCTGATGCCGAGCCTCGATGATCGCCGGATCCTCCGCCGCGGGTCGCGTGCGCCGCGCCACGAGGAGCCCGACCGCGATGCCGAGCAGGACGCCGAGGAGCGCACCGATGAGGAGAGGGAGCAGGAAGTCCATGGCCAGGAGTGTGGCAGGGGCATCCGACATCGCCGGCCGCGCAGCCGCCCGCGCGCAGGGCCGTAGGGTGAGCGCATGGCCCCCGCACCGCGCCCGCAGGACGTCAGCACCGACGACGTGCGGTATCTCGTGGCCGTCGCACGGGTCGGCCGCATGACCTCGGCCGGGACGCTCCTCGGCGTCGATCACACGACCGTACGCCGCCGCATCGACCGGCTCGAGGCGGCGCTCGGCGCTCGGCTGCTCGATCGCGGCGCCGACGGGTGGGAGCTCACCGCGATCGGGCGCGAGGTCGTGGATCGGGCATCCGCGCTCGAGGGCATCGTCGAGCAGGTCGTCGCGGCCGCCTCGGGCGACGGGGCCGTGCGCGGCACCGTCCGCGTCGCCGCGCCCGACGGGTTCGGCGCGATGTTCGTCGCCCCGGCGCTCGCCGCCGTGCGCGCCGAGCACCCCGGCATCGCGCTCGAGCTCGTGACGTCCACCCGGCCGCTGAGCCTGCGAGGGTCGGGCTTCGACCTCGCCGTGACCATCGGCGCCGCGCGCGCGGCCCGCGTGCAGTCGGAGCCGCTCGCCGAGTACGCGTTGCGCCTCTACGCCTCACCCGACTATCTGGACGGCCGGCCGCCGGTGCGCTCGCTCGCCGACCTCGAGGGCCACGATCTCGTCTTCTACGTCGACGCGCTGCTGACCGTGCGCGAGCTCGACCTCGCGCCCGTCCTCGGCGGCATGCGGCTCGGCTTCGGCTCGACGAGCGTGTTCGCGCAGGTGGAGGCCACGCGCGCGGGGGCCGGTATCGGCCTGCTCCACGCGTTCATGTGCGAGGCGGATGCCCGGCTCGTGCCCGTGCTGCCCGAGCTCGTCGACTTCCGGCTCGAGTTCACTCTCTCGGCGCGGCCCGAGAGCCCGGCGGTCGACGCCGTCGCGATCGTGCGCGAGGCGCTGCACGCCGAGGTCGCGCGCCGCCGGGACGAGCTTGTCCCGCCCCGCTGAGGCTCATCTGCAGATCTGCACATCGACTGTGCACCTTCACCGCTTGAGTGCAGATGGAAGGGGGCGCAGACTGAACACGAATCCCTCCCTCATCGCTGTCAGGAGCATCCTCATGACCACCGTTCAGCACTGGGTCGACGGAGCCGCGTTCGCGGGCTCCTCCACTCGCACCGCCCCCGTCTACAACCCGGCCCTCGGCAGCGTCGCCCGCGAGGTCTCGCTCGCCACGAAGGCCGACCTCGATGCCGCGGTCGCCTCGGCGAAGGCCGCCCTGCCCGCCTGGTCGACGACGCCCGTCGGCAAGCGGCAGCAGATCATGTTCGCCTTCCGCGAGAGGCTCAACGCCCGCAAGGAGGAGCTCGCGGCGATCCTCACCGCCGAGCACGGCAAGGTCACCTCCGACGCGCTCGGCGAGATCGCCCGCGGCCTCGAGGTCGTCGAGCTCGCGTGCTCGATCCCGCAGCTCATGAAGGGCGAGTACGCCGAGCAGGTCTCGACCGGCGTCGACGTCTACTCGATCAAGCAGCCCGTCGGCGTCGTCGGCATCATCAGCCCCTTCAACTTCCCCGCAATGGTGCCGCTGTGGTTCTTCCCGCTCGCGATCGCGGCGGGCAACACCGTCGTCCTCAAGCCGAGCGAGAAGGACCCGTCCGCCTCGATCTGGCTCGCCGAGCTCCTGACCGAGTGCGGCCTGCCGAACGGCGTGCTCAACGTCGTCAACGGCGACAAGGAGAGCGTCGACGCCCTCCTCGACAACCCCGACGTCGCCGCGATCAGCTTCGTCGGCTCGACGCCCATCGCGAAGTACATCTACGAGCGCGGCACCGCCAACGGCAAGCGCGTTCAGGCCCTCGGCGGGGCGAAGAACCACATGCTCGTCCTGCCCGACGCCGACCTCGACCTCGTCGCCGACTCGGCCGTCAACGCCGGCTTCGGCTCGGCGGGCGAGCGCTGCATGGCGATCTCGGTCGTCGTCGCCGTCGAGCCCGTCGCCGACGAGCTCATCGCCAAGATCAGCGAGCGCATCGGCACGCTGAAGGTCGGCGACGGCACGCGCAACTGCGACATGGGTCCGCTCATCACGAAGGAGCACCGCGACAAGGTCGCCGGCTACCTCGACGTGGCCGAGACCGACGGCGCCGAGATCGTCGTCGACGGCCGCGGCATCGACATCGACGGCGACGCCAACGGGTTCTGGCTCGGCCCGACCCTCATCGACAAGGTGCCGACCTCGTCGCGCGTCTACACCGAGGAGATCTTCGGCCCCGTGCTCTCGATCGTCCGTGTGCAGAGCTACGACGAGGGCCTCGCGCTCATCAACGGCTCGCAGTACGGCAACGGCACGGCCATCTTCACGAACGACGGCGGAGCCGCTCGCCGCTTCCAGAGCGAGGTAACGGTCGGCATGATCGGCATCAACGTGCCCATCCCCGTCCCGGTCGGCTACTTCTCGTTCGGCGGCTGGAAGGACTCGCTGTTCGGCGACACCAAGGCCTACGGCACGCAGGCGATCCACTTCTTCACGCGCGAGAAGGCGATCACCTCGCGCTGGCTCGACCCGAGCCACGGCGGCATCAACCTGGGCTTCCCCCAGAACCACTGACCCTCGCCGTCTTCGCCCCCGCCGCTTCCTAGAGAGCGCAGGGGCGTGGGCGGGGCGGATGCGGGGCTCGCGCTGCGGCGCGGGCCCCGTTCTCGTGTCCTCCCATGACGTCGCGTTGCGGTTCGTGACCGTGCGCGACGCCGCGTGACGGGACCGCGTGACGCGAGGCGGGCATCCGCCTAGCGTGCCCGCATGACGAATCTCGCCGCGCCCTCCGTTCCCCTCTCGACCGCCGACGACCGCGCCGCTCGCCTCATCGACGCCGGCGCCACGTGGGCCGACCGCATCGAGGCGTCGCCCGCCTCCGCGCAGCTCACCTACCGCGTCTCGGGCGAGGGCGAGGGCTCGGTCGCGACCCGCATCCGCGCCGGGAAGCACGAGTTCGTCGTCGACGAGCCGGGCGCGCTCGCGGGCGACGACGTCGCGGCGAGCCCCGTCGAGTACGCGCTCGGAGCCCTCATCTCGTGCCAGGTCGTCGTCTACCGGCTCTACGCGCAGGCGCTCGGGATCCGCGTCGTCGGGATCGACATCGCCGCCGAGGGCGACCTGGATGCGCGCCGCCTGTTCGGCATCGACGAGAGCGTGCGGGCCGGCTTCAGCGACATCCGGCTCGTGATCACGCTCACTGGGCCCGAGACGCTCGAGCGGTACGAGGAGCTGCGCGCCGCGGTCGACGCGCACTGCCCCGTGCTCGACCTGTTCACGAACCCGACGCCCGTGAGCGCGGTCGTGCGGAAGGGCTGACACACAGGCCCGACCCCTGTCTGTCAACGGGGTCACGGCGAGCGGATGCGCGGCCTAGCGTTCGCCGTATGGATCAGTCACAGATCATCACCCTCGTCATCGTCCTCGTCGTCGTCGTCGCCCTCGCGGCCGTCGTCGCGGTCGTCGTCTCGCGCAAGCGGAAGGAGCAGCAGGCGGAGAAGGAGCGCGCGCGCGCCCAGGAGCTCCAGTCGCAGGCGGAGCGCGACCGCGTCACGGCCGCCGACCGGGAGGCGCGCGCGGCCGAGGCCGAGGCGGAGGCGCGTCGCGCCGAGGCCGACGCCGCCAAGGCGCGCCAGGCCGCGGAGCAGCACGCGAGCTCGGCGCAGGAGGTCCGGGCTCGGGCCGACGAGCGCAGCCGCGAGGCGGCGACGATCGTCGGGAGCGACGGGCACGTCGACGGGGCGCGTTCGGATGCTCGTCACGACGATGTGCGTCACGACGACGCACGTCACGACGATGCACGCCACGAGGGCATTCGACTCGACGACGAGCCTCGCCGCTGAGGCCCGCCCCTCGGCGGGCTCTAGGCGAGCGCGGCGGGGCGGTGCTCCGCCGCGACCTCGTCGGCAGCGGGGCCGATGAGGCCGACCGTCGTGCCCGTGATGCGGGCCAGTTCGTCCAGGTCGGCGGCGTCGTGGCGCTTCGCCGCGTGCACCATGATCGCCGCGCACGCCTCGGCGTCGGCGAGCGCGTCGTGGTGCGCGAAGTCCTCGAAGCCCGCGGCC
The DNA here is from genome assembly GCF_014137945.1 of Microcella alkalica. GTDB lineage: Bacteria > Actinomycetota > Actinomycetes > Actinomycetales > Microbacteriaceae > Microcella > Microcella alkalica. The sequence goes on along the minus strand of NZ_JACGWX010000003.1, from coordinate 69,253 downwards.
ATCGCCGCGACGGGGAGCCGGTACGAGTCGAGGTGGTAGGTGCGACGGGCGACCCGCAGACTGCAGGCGTAGCGCAGGCTCGGCACCGCGAGTCCGCTCGCCTCGGTCGCGGCGCGCAGCACCCCCATGTCGAACCCCGCGTTGTGGGCCACGAGCGCGTCGCCGTCGACGAACTCGAGCAAGGCATCCAGCTGATTGGCCCACAGAACGGCGTCGACGATGTCGGCGGCCGTGATGCCGTGGATGCGCGTGTTCCACTCCATCATGTGGTCGAAGCCGAGCGGCGGGCGGATCAGCCAGCCCGTCCTGTCGACGACGCGGCCATCGACGACCTTCACGAGCCCCACCGAGCACGCGGAGGCCGCGTGGTTGTTGGCGGTCTCGAAGTCGATGGCGGTGAAGTTCAGCGGCACCCCTCCAGGGTCGCACGGGCCTCCGACGGCGCCGTGCCGAACCGCCGCACGGATGCGCCCGCTCGCGCGTCATCCGCCGTCCCCGCATCGTTCTAGCCTGGAGTCGTGCACTCCCTCCGCCGGTTCGCGCCTCCCGTGCTCGCGCAGCTGTTCTGGGCGACGAACTTCATCTTCGGCGCCCGCCTCATCGACGAGTTCACCCCCGTCGAGCTGACGACGTACCGCTGGGTCGGCGCGCTGCCGCTCCTGCTCGTCATCGCGTGGTGGCTCGAGCGGCCCGACTGGCGCGCGGCGTGGGGCGAGTGGAGGTGGCATCTGCTGCAGGCGCTGCTCGGCATGGTCGGGTACACGCTCTTCCTCTACGCGGCACTCGAGACGAGCTCGTCGGTCAACGCCGGCGTCATCAGCGCCATGAGCCCCGCGACGATCACGATCGCGGCCGTCATCCTGCTCGGAGAGCGCGTCAGCCGCATCGGCGTCGCGGGCATCGCGCTGTCGATCGTGGGCGTGCTGCTCGTCGTCCTCGCCGGCCAGAGCGGAGCATCCGGCCTCGCGGTCTCGATCGGCGACCTCCTGCTCGTCGGGTCGGTGCTGGTGTGGACGGCGTACGTGATCGTGTCGCGCCGCCTGCGCACGCCGCCGATCGCCGCGACGGCGGTGCAGGTCGCGCTGAGCGTCGTCGTGCTGCTGCCCCTGCTCGCGATCACCGGAGCGCCGGCCGAGCCGACCGCCGAGGGGTGGTTCGGCCTCGCCTGGATCATCGTCTTCCCGAGCGCGCTCGCCTACCTGCTGTGGAACATCGCCGCCGCGACGCTCGGCCCCGCGAGGACGGGCGTGTTCCTGAACCTGCTTCCCGTCTTCACGACGATCATCGCGATCGCCCTCGGCGACGTCGTGACGGTGTGGCAGATCGTGGGTGGCGTCATCGTGCTCGTCGGGGTCTACCTCGCGACGCGTCCACCGCGCGTGGCGGCCGAGCCTCCGCTGTATGCCGACGGCGCCGGCGAGCCCGGGGCCGCGCGCACTGCGCCGATCGAGATCGTCGGGCGCGGGCATCCGTCGCCCCACGATGCCGACGCGGCGACCGACGCGGCGGATGCCCGGGGCCGGGACCGCGCGGAATAGCGCCCGCGCTCCATGCGTTCGCATGAGCATGACGCGACTCGGCTTCCTCTCGTTCGGCAACTGGAGCAACGTCCCCGGCTCGCTCACGCGCACCGGCGGCGAGGCGATCCTGCAGGGCATCGAGCTCGCGGTCGCGGCCGAGGAGGCCGGCGTCGACGGCGCCTACTACCGCGTGCACCACTTCGCGAAGAACTACTCCTCGCCCTACCCGATGCTCGCGGCCGCGGCCGCGCGCACGTCGCGCATCGCGCTCGGCACGGGCGTCATCGACATGCGCTACGAGAACCCGCTCGCGATGGCCGAGAACGCCGCCGCGACGGACCTCATCAGCGGCGGGCGCCTGCACCTCGGCATCAGCCGGGGGTCGCCCGAGACGTCGATCGCCGGGTACCGGAGCTTCGGGCACGTCCCCGGCGAGGGCTCGGTCGGCGACGTGCGCGCGGACGAGATCGACGCCGACATGGCGCGTCGGCACACGGCGGTCTTCCGCGAGGCGCTCACCGGCGCCGGCATGGCGCCCGCGAACCCGCAGATGGTCGGCACGTCCGGGCGCCTGCCCGTGACCCCGCAGTCGCCGGGCCTCGCCGACCGCATCTGGTGGGGCGCCGGCACGCGCGCGACCGCCGTCTGGGCCGCCGAGCAGGGCATGAACCTCATGAGCTCGACTCTGCTCACGGAGGACACGGGCGTGCCGTTCGACGAGCTGCAGGCCGAGCAGATCGCGCTGTTCCGCTCGACGTGGGCCGCTGCAGGCTGGCAGCGCGAGCCGCGCGTGTCGGTGAGCCGCAGCATCATCCCGCTCATCGATGACGAGACCGAGCACTACTTCGGGCTGCACGCCCAGGCCGAGCAGCGCGATCAGGTCGGCATCCTCGACGGATCGCGCTCGCGCTTCGGGCGCCAGTACATCGGCACGCCCGACCGCCTCGCCGAGGAGCTCCCGCGCGATGCCGCGGTGCTCGCGGCCGACACGCTGCTCGTGACGGTGCCGAACCAGCTCGGCGTGGACTTCAACGCGCGCATCCTCGCGGCGCTCGCGCGCGACGTCCTGCCGGCGGTGCGGGCGGCGGTGCCGTCGCTCGCGTAGCGGGCGGATGCTCGCCTAGGGTGCTCGCGTGAGGCTCCTCCTGCTCAGCGACACGCACCTGCCTGCGCGCGCTCGGTCGTTGCAGGATCAGGTGTGGCGACTCGTCGACGAGGCCGACCTCGTCATCCACGCGGGCGATTGGGTGGATATCGCGACCCACGACGCGCTGTCGGCGCGCGCATCCCGCCTCGTCGGTGTCGCGGGCAACAACGACGGCCCCGAGCTCTGGCAGCGGCTCGGCGAGGTCGCGCGCGTCGAGGTCGCGGGCGAGCGCATCGCGGTCATCCACGAGACGGGAGCGGCGGCGGGTCGCGAGGCGCGGTGCGACGCCCGGTTCGGCCCGGCATCGGATGCTCCGGCCGACGTGCTCGTCTTCGGGCACTCGCACATCCCGTGGGATTCGACGACGCCCGGCGGCGTGCGCCTGCTCAACCCGGGCTCGCCGACTGACCGGCGGAGGCAGCCCGTCGGCACGGTCATGACCCTCGAGGTCTCAGGCGGCGCCGTGCGCAGCGTCGAACTCGTGCCGACACCGCGCTGACCCGCCGCCCCGCACCGCTGACGTGACGGCTGGGGCGCCACTTCGGTGTGAAGGCGGCACATCGATGTGCAGCCCTGACGCCAAAGTGCCGCCCTACCGGCCGGCCGCGTACCCCTGCGCTCCGCGCGAGTTCGACGCCGCGTACATCCAGCCGCGCGCGCGGTCGATGCCGACGCAGCTCATGCGCCCGAGAGTCCACGGCCCGACGACGCTCACCGCGTGACCGCGCGCCCGCAGCCCCTCGATCACGTCGTCGCCGAGCCGCGACTCGACCGTGAGCGACGCGACCTGCACCGTGCGCGGCTGGAACGACGCGACCATCGCGTCGGTGTGGAACATCGGCGCATCGATCGCCTGCTGCGGCTCGTACCCTCCGACGATGCGGCGCAGCAGGTAGAGCAGCTGCCACTGATCCTGCTGGTCGCCGCCGGGCGTGCCGAGCGCCTCGAACGCTTCACCGGCGACCGCGAGCATGGTCGGCGAGAGCGTCGATCGAGGGCGGATGCCCGGCTCGAGTCGCGACGGCGACTTCGGGTCGAGCCACATCATCTGCGCGCGCGTGCCGAGGCAGAAGCCGAGGGAGGGGATCGTGGGGGAGGACTGCAACCACCCGCCCGAGGGGGTCACCGACACGAGCGTGCCCCACTGGTCGACGACGTCGAGGTGGCACGTGTCGCCGCGGGAGCGGCCGCTGCGGTCGATCGTCGGCTCGCCCGCGCCCGCCGACGAGGCCGCGCCGCCCACGACGGCGGCGGCGTGGTCGACGACCGGGGGCATCCACGGCGATCGGCCGCCGGGGCTGCCGGGTCGCACCTCGCGCGACGCCTCGTCGGTGATCAGCTCGGCCCGCGACGCCGGGTACGGCTCCGACAGCAGGTCTGAGAGCGGCACGTCGACCGCCGCGGGGTCGGCGAACCACGCGTCGCGGTCGGCGAGCGCGAGCTTGAGCGCCTCGACGATCGTGTGCACGCCGAGCTCGGTCGAGGGGTCGAGCACGCCGTCTCCGTGCGTCGCGGCGCGCGCCTCGAGGATGCCCAGCGCCATGAGCAGGGCGGGCCCCTGCGTCCACGCCCCGGCCTTCACGACATCGACCCCGCGGAAGGTCGTGACGAGTGGCTCCTCCTCCGCCGGCGCGAACGCCGCGACGTCGGCCGCGGTGATGACGCCCGCGTGATCGCCGCCCGTCGAGTGCCGCACGGGGGTCTGAACGAACTCCTCGATCGCCTCCGCGACGAAGCCGTGCCGCCACATTCCGATGGCGGCATGGATGCGGTCCTCGCGCGAGCCGGTCGACTCGCCGGCCGCGATGAGTCGCCTCAGCACCCCGGCCCAGGCCTCGTTGCGGATCATGTCGCCCGCCTCGGGCACCTCGCCGCCGGGCATCCACTGCGCCTTCGAGGTCGGCCAGTGCTCGTCGAACAGCGGCGCGACCGCGCGGATCGTGCGCACGACGTTCTCATGCACGGGGTGGCCCTCGGCGGCGTAGCGGAGGGCGGGGGAGAGCACGTCGCGCAGCTCCCACGTGCCGCGTTCGGCGAGCAGCGTCAGCCACGTGACGACCGAGCCGGGGGTCGCGGCGGCGAGCGGGCCCGCGCCGGGCACCTCGTCGAGCCCGAGCGAGCGGTAGTGCTCGATCGTCGCGGCCGCGGGTGCCGCGCCCTGCCCCGCGAGCACGATCGGCGCCTCGCCCACCGGAGCGACGAGCCCCGTCAGGTCGCCGCCCGGCCCGTTGAGGTGCGGCTCGACGACGTGCAGCACGAACGCGCACGCGACGGCGGCGTCGATCGCGGTCCCGCCGCGCTCGAGCACCGACTGGGCGGTGGCGGTGGCGAGCCAGTGCGTGCTCGCGGCCATGCCGAAGGTGCCGCGCAGCTCGGGGCGCGTGCGATCGGTCGGGGCGGGGGTGAAGGCTGAGCCGGCGTCGACGGAGGTCATCCTTCGAGGCTAGCCCGGGCATCCCTCATCGACTGCGGCGACGGCGGGCGCGGCGCGCCCCGCCGGTAGGCTGGTGGATCGTGGCTCTCACTATCGGCATCGTCGGCCTGCCCAACGTCGGCAAGTCCACCCTGTTCAACGCGCTCACCGAGAACGACGTGCTCGCGGCGAACTACCCGTTCGCGACGATCGAGCCCAACGTCGGCATCGTCGAGCTGCCCGATGAGCGCCTGCAGGTGCTCGCGGGCATCTTCGGCAGCGAGCGCATCCTGCCGGCGACCGTGTCGTTCGTCGACATCGCCGGCATCGTCAAGGGCGCGAGCGAGGGCGAGGGGCTCGGCAACCAGTTCCTCGCGAACATCCGCGAGTCGGATGCGATCGCGCAGGTCGTGCGCGCCTTCACCGACGACGACGTCGTGCACGTCGGCGGCAAGGTCGACCCCGCCGGCGACATGGAGATCATCAACACCGAGCTCATGCTCGCCGACCTCCAGACGCTCGAGAAGGCGCTGGTTCGGTATGAGAAGGAGGTGAAGGGCAAGAAGCTCGACCCTGGAGTGCTCCAGGCGGCGATGGATGCTCGCGCGCTGCTCTCCGCGGGCACCACCCTCTCGGCGGCGGGATTCGATGCCGCGCCGATCCGCGAGCTCGGCCTCCTCAGTGCGAAGCCGTTCATCTACGTGTTCAACGTCGACGAGGGCGTGCTCGGCGACGCTGACCGCATGGACGAGCTCGCGGCGCTCGTCGCGCCCGCGAAGGCCGTCTTCCTCGACGCGAAGATCGAGAGCGAGCTCATCGGGCTCGACGCCACTGACGCTGCCGAGCTACTCGCGTCGACCGGCCAGACCGAGAGCGGCCTGCACCAGCTGGCCCGCATCGGCTTCGACACGCTCGGCCTGCAGACGTACCTCACCGCCGGCCCCAAGGAGTCGCGCGCCTGGACGATCGGCAAGGGCTGGAAGGCCCCGCAGGCCGCCGGCGTGATCCACACCGACTTCGAGAAGGGCTTCATCAAGGCGGAGGTCATCTCGTTCGACGACCTCGTCGCGTGCGGCTCGGTCGCCGAGGCCCGCTCGAAGGGCAAGGCCCGCATCGAGGGCAAGGACTACGTCATGCAGGACGGCGACGTGGTCGAGTTCCGCTTCAATGTGTAGCCGGCCGTGAGCCTGCGCGATCGCTTCGATAGCCGGTCGATGCTGCTTGCCGACCTGCTGCGCGGGTACGACCTTCTCGGCGTCTACGTCGACCCAGACATTCGCCCGGACGACGACGATGAGTACGACGACCTCGTCAGCACCCTGCGCGACGGTCTGGGTATCGGCCTGTCGCCTGCGGAGTTGAGCGAGGTGTTCGCATCGGCCCTTCGGTCTCGTTGCGGACTGGATGAGGCGATCGCGGCGGAGGAACTGTTGTTCATCGAGCGAGTCCACGCACGCTGGCACCAGGCTGCCTAGTCGTCTTTCGCAATGTGCCTCTCACGGCATGTGTCGCCGGAGGCACATTGCGCGGGAGGGACTCTGGTCGGCAGGCACGGCCTCAGCCGCCCGCGAGCTCCTCGCGCAGCCGCGGCTCCACCCGGTGCTCCGGCCGCACCCCGGCCTTGTCCGCGTAGAACGCCCGGATGCGATCCATGTCGGCCGCCACGTCGCCCGTGAGCTCGAACGTAGGCCCGAGACCGGTCGTCATGGTCGCCCGGTCGACGTACCCGAGGGTCACCGGCATCCCCGTCTCGCGCGCGATCCGGTAGAAGCCCGACTTCCAGTGCGTGTGCCCCGAGCGCGTGCCGTCGGGCGTCACGACGAGGCTGAAGACCTCGCCCGACCGGATGCGCTCGACGACCTCGGCGACCACGCGGCCGGGCGCATCCCGGTCGACGGGGATGCCGCCGAGCCTCGTCATGATCGGGCCTCGCCAGCTGGTGAAGAGGCTCTTCTTGCCGAGCCAGCGGATGTGGATGTTGAGTTTCCACGTGATCGCGAGCATGAAGATGAAGTCCCAGTTCGATGTGTGCGGTGCGCCGATGAGGAGAGTCGGACGACCGGGTGCCGGTTCGGTCACGAGGCGCCACCGACTGACGGTCCAGAACGCGCGGGCGGCGAGGCGGCGCAGGAGCATGGTTCCAGCCTAGGTCGCCGCGTTCCGTCCATGGCCTCGGGGCGGTCGTCGACAAGCTGACACGATCTCCGCATGACCGAGTCCTCGCCGACTCCGCAGCCGACCCGCCAGCGTCCTCGGTACCTGACGCGCTGATCGGTTCGCGCACTCTCGCGCCGACTCGCGATCCTACGATGCCGCGCTTGCGCGCCCCCGATAGCGTTCACCCATGACCCTCCCCGAGCTCAACTGGCTGGCCGTCCTCGCCGGCTTAGTCGTCTACTTCGTCACCGGCGCCATCTGGTTCGGCCCCAAGACCTTCTACCCGGCGTGGATGCGCGCGAAGGGCCTCGACCCGGCCGAGCCGCAGGGCTCCCACGGCATGGCGGTCGTCTTCGGCATGACCGCGCTCGGCGCGCTCGTGCAGGTGCTCACGCTCGCCATCGTGCTCGGGTTCGTCGCGCGAGCGACGGGCGACCCGGTCGGGCCGCTCGGCGGCGCGCTCGGTGGCCTCCTCCTCGGCATCGGTCTCGTCGCCGCGAGCTCGCTCTCGCACCGTCTCTTCGGCGGCGACGGATTCCGAGTGTGGGCGATCGAGGTCGGCGGCGACGTCATCGGACTGACGCTCGCGGGCCTGGTCGTCGGCCTCATCGGCTGACGTCTCGCGCATTCCGGCCTGTTCGGGGCGACTCGTCCGCCCCCGGGCGCACGGTGTGCCCGGATCAGGACGAGGTGCGCCCATCGAATGGCGCCGCTTCGGGATGTGGGCACCCAGCCGCATCGGGCACGATGATCGCGTGGATGCTCCCCGCGCGCTCGCCGCCGCCCGAGCCGCGCTCGCCGAGGCCGCGGCCGAGCTCGCCGCCGCCGGCGCCCGCCCCGAGCAGCTCGCGACCACGGTCGCCGCGCACCGCGCTCTCGGGTTCATCCCCGTGCGCGAGAAGCTCCGGCGCACCGGCGAGGGATTCCTCCTCGGCGCCCTCCTCGCCACCCCCGCCGGAGACGCGTTCGAGCCGGGCCGCATCGTGCGCGCGAGCCGGCAGGTGCTGCCGGGCCACCAGTCGGCGAGCGCCCAGGAGCGCCGCGCCCTGCGCCAGCTGGCCCTCGACTCCGGATTCGACGAGGGTGAGACCCTCGTGCTCGAGGCGCGGCCCATCCCGCTCGACGACGTCGAGGCGATGCGCGTCGAGCGCGGGCCGCTCGTGCTGCGCGAGACGGACGCCGACGGGGCCGAGGCCCTGGTCCGCTGGGTCCCCTCGGCTCCGGACAGCGCGCTGCGCCCCCTCGCGGCGTACCTGGCCGAGCGCGTCGACCTCGCGCGCGGAGCCCTGGCCGCCGCCCGAGCCGAGAGCGAGCATCCGTGACCGATTCGATGCACCGCGCGGCAGCCGACGCCGCCCGAGCGCCGACAAGCGCCTAGACAAGGATCACCTCGGGCTCGTGAGCGCCGTTCACGCCGACGGCACCTACTACCTGCAGGTCTCGCAGCACGGCCTCCTGCTCGCCGGTGGCCAGTACCAGCCGAGCCGCGAGCAGCTCGCGCGGTTCCGCGAGATCTGCGACGACAACCGCCTGGTCGGCGACCTCGAGGCCACCCTCGAGGAGGCCGCCGAGCGCGGCTTCGCGATCATGACGACGGATGCCCTCGCCACCCCCCGCGCGGCTTCCGAGCCGACCACCCGAAGATCGCCCTGCTCAGGCTCAAGCGTCTGGCCATCGCCGCCGACCACGAACCCGCCGACGGGATGACCGGCCCCGAGCTCGTCGATCGCGTGCGCGCCGGCTGGCGCGTGGTGCGCGAGGGGAACGCGCGGCTCGCCGAGAACCTGCCAGCGCCCGCCCAGGGCGCTCGCTGAGGCGAGCGGCGAGCACCCGGCGTGACGGCGTGTGACGCGAAACGCGCAAGCCCCTGGGCAGTGTCGGAGCATCGACGTAGTCTCGATTCCGTGCTTCTCGAGACCCATGTGCTGCAGGACACCGACCCCGACCTCCCGGCGCTCCTCGCCGACGGCTTCGAGGTCGTCGGCGAGTCGTGGGGCGCCGAGTTCGTGATCGACGGCGGGGCAGAGTCCACTGCCTCCCTAGAGCGGCTGCGCGGCTTCGTGGAGACGGCGCGCGCCGCAGGGCTCGAGATCCGCGAGCTCGACGCGCGCGACGCCGCCGCGATCGAGTCACTCGACGCCGAGAGCTGGGTCGACGTGCCGACCACTCCCGCGACCGTCCATGTGCCGGTGAGCGCCCTCGATGTGCGCGATTGGGCGACCCGAGGTCGCCGCGCGTTCGGCGCCCTCGACGGCGACCGCCTCGTCGGCCTGTGCGTGGGCGCGGCCGGCGACAACGACTTCGTCGTCGTCGCGCCCGATCAGCGTGGGCGGGGCATCGGCGGGGCCGTCGTCGCGGCGTGGATGCTCGGTGCCATCGAGGCGGGCGAGCGCAGCTTCTCCGCCGGGGGCGCCCTGCAGAACGCCCGCAGCCTGGCGATGATCCGAGCCGTCGGGTTCCGCGTGACCGAGCGCTGGCTGAGCCTGCAGCGCCCCTGACGACCGGGGCTCGGCGAGAACGCATGTCAGCACATCGTGACCCCGTCAACCCCCTTCTCGCTCTTTCGCGCTGACCGTTAGCGTCAGCCCATACCGACAGGTCGTCGGAGGTCACGGCACGAGCCGGGGCGCGATCCGCGACCGGAAGGAGGCACCATCATGGGAACACTTCTCTGGATCATCGCGGCCATCCTCGTCATTGCGGGAATCGTCACGCTCGTCCGCGGTCAGATGCTGTGGGGCATCGTGCTGATCGTCCTCGGTCTGCTCGTCGGCCCCGGTGGCGTCAGCATCTTCACTTGATCGGGCTTGGCAGGCCCTGAGCCCCCGATGCGACATGGATCACGGCGCCCTTGGCGCCGCACCCCGGGAGGCGGCGTCGCGCGAGCGGCCCGCCTCTCGGCATGTCCGGCCCGCGATCGCCGTGACGGACGCTCTGCTGGCGGACTTCCGACCCTGACCGGCTCCGTTCCCTCACGAGCGCCGGGACAGGGGCAGCCCGGCGCGGGCGGCTCAGCCCAGCAGGTCCTTCATCTGCGAGTGGATGAGGGCAGCCGCGCGCTTCGGTGACAGGCGGCTCAGGCGCGACATGATGCGCGCATCCTGCCCGATGAAGATCTCGTAGCTGCCCTTCTCGAGCGCCTCGATGATCTGGCGGGCCGCCTCGGGCGCCGGAGTCGTCGTGCGCGGCTTGCCCTTGCCGGCCTTCGCGGCCATCGCCGCCATCTCCGCCTCGGTCGCGATGCCTGAGTTGAGGGCGATGTTGGTGCCGATCCCGCCGGGGAACACGACCGTGACCTGCACGTTCGTCGCCATGAGTTCGGAGTGCAGTCCGCGCGTGAGCTGCGCGACGGCCGCCTTCGTCGCTCCGTAGACCGACTGGCCGGGCACAGGGGCGTAGGCGCCCATGCTCGAGACGTTGAGGATGGCCGCCTCCGGCCGGCTCAGCAGCTCGGGCAGGAAGGCCTTGATCGTGTTGATCGTTCCGTAGAGGTTGACGGCGATCACGCGCTCGATCTGATCGAAGGCGAGGTCGTTGACGGGCACGAACTTCTGGATGATCCCGGCGATGTTGAGCAGGCCGTCGACCGTGCCGTGCGCGGCGATGATCGCCGTGGGGAGCGCGTCGACCGCGGCGCGGTCGGCGATGTTGACGACGTGCGTCGAGATCGCCTGGCTGTGCGCGCCCGCGAGAGCGACCGTCTCGGCCAGCCCCGCCTCGCTGATGTCGATGGCGGCGACGCGCGCGCCCTTCGCGACGAGCTGGAGCGTCACCTCCCTGCCCATGCCGTTGCCGGCTCCCGTGACGGCGAGGACTCTGCCGGTGATCTGCATGCTGCTCCTTCGGGGCGGGATGCGCGGCGCGCGCTGCCCTCAGGCTAGGGCCTTCATGGCCCGCTGGTCAGGGCCGTTCGACCCGTGGTTCCCGTCGACGGGGTCGACGCACCCAGGTTGCGGTGCCACAGTGGAGGCATGACGGTCATGCCGATGTTCCCGCTCGGCTCGGTGCTCTTCCCGTCGATGCCGACGGCGCTGCGCATCTTCGAGGAGCGCTACATCGTGATGCTCTCGACCGTGCTGCAGGAGGAGCCGGCGGAGTTCGGTATCGTCCTCATCGAGCGCGGCTCGGAGGTCGGGGGTGGCGAGCAGCGCTTCCCCGTCGGCACGATCGCACGGATCGCCCAGGTGCAGGCGAGCGAGGGCTTCATCGGTCTCGTCGCGCAGGGCACCGCGCGCGTGCAGGTCGAGGAGTGGCTCGAGGACGACCCGTACCCGCGTGCGCGCATCACGACGCTGCCGGAGCTGGAATGGCACGATGCGCTCGGCCCCCTCTTCGACGAGGCCGAGTCGACCGTACGCCGCGCGCTCGCGCAGGCGAGCGAGTTCGTCGAGCAGCAGTGGGGCGCCGACGTCGAGCTGAGCGCCGACCCCGTCGAGGCCATGTGGCAGCTGGCCGGGATCGCCCCGCTCGGACCGCTCGATCAGGTCCGACTGCTGCGAGCGGGGGACGCCGAGGCCCTCCTGCGCCAGCTCATCGAGCTCGCCAACGACGCGATGGAGGTGCTCGCCGTGACGTGGGACGACATCGATGACTTCCCGACTCCCGACGACTTCCGAGACGGTGGCGCGTGACGGGCCTGCTCGCCTTCCCCATCCCGACCGACCCGGGAACGGCGGGGGCCGCCGGTCCGCTCTTTCTCGCGATGGGCGTCACGACCGTTGCCGTCCTGGTCTGGCAGGCCGTACGGTACTTCCGAGACTCACGCGACGACGACGACTGAGCGGCGATCGCCGCGGCATCAGCCGAGACCGGTGCTGGACGCGCGGCGCCCGCGCTCGAGGAGCACCGCGATCGCGGCCGTCATGAGTGCCGCCGTCATCAGCGCGCCGGAGACGATCCGATTCGCCAGCAACGAGTCGGAGATCGGCGGCGTCGGGACGATCATGATGACGAGCGAGAGCGCCGCAGTGAGGGCGAACACGAGCCATGAGCCGCGGTGTCCCCATCCGGCCGAGCGGAGCGCTCCGAACAGCAGCGTCAGGTGACCCGCGGGGACGAGCAGAAGCACGGGATAGTCGAGCGGCGTGCCGGTCGGGGCGCCCGCGAAGTCGCTCCCGAGCAGCTGATTCGCGACGGTGAGCACGACGACGGGCACGGCGAGCATCACGGCCCCGATGCGCCCGATCGTGTCGAGCCAGCGGAAGAGGACGAGCCCCAGCACCGATGCCGAGCCGAGCAGGATGGCCGTCGTGGGCGAGAGGTGCCCGAGCACCGGGTCGAGCTGCTCCGGCGCGAGAGCGGATGCCGCGAGCGCGAGGCCGACGAGAAGCAGGAGCCCGACGAGCACCCCGAGCGCGGTGCGATGGGCGGTGCGCAATCGGGCGGATCGTGCGGTGGTGAGTGCGGTGATCATGACGCGAGCTCCTCGAGGCCATGGCGGGGTGGCGCCAGTATCCTCCTGCGTTCGGGCCAGCACCAGGGGCGATCGCCGCGGCTGGCCTCCCGGGGCTCAGCGCGCCGAGCGCGCCATCCACGCCTCGATTTCGTCTGCGGTGCGCGGGATGCCCGCTGACAGGCTCTCGCAGCCATCGGCCGTCACGAGCACGTCGTCCTCGATGCGCACGCCGATTCCGCGGTACTCCTCGGGCACGGTGAGGTCGTCGGGCTGGAAGTACAGGCCCGGCTCGATCGTGAAGACCATGCCCGGCTCGAGCACGCCGTCGAGGTACAGGTCGCGGCGCGCCTGCGCGCAGTCGTGCACGTCGAGCCCGAGGTGGTGCGACGTGCCGTGGACCATGTAGCGGCGGTGCTGACCGCCGTCGGGCTGCAGCGCCTCTTCCGCGGAGACCGGCAGCAGGCCCCACTCGGCGGTCCGGCGGGCGACGACCTCCATCGCTGCGGCGTGGATCTCGCGGAAGCGGACGCCCGGTCGGACGATCGCGAACGCGGCGTCGGCCGCCTCGCGCACGGCCTCGTACACGCGACGCTGCACCTCGGTGAAGGTGCCGCTCACCGGGAGCGTGCGGGTGATGTCGGCCGTGTAGTAGCTCTCGAGCTCGACGCCCGCGTCGATGAGGATGAGGTCGCCGGGCAGGACGGGGCCGTCGTTGCGCGTCCAGTGCAGGATGCACGCGTGCGGGCCGCTCGCGGCGATCGTGTCGTAGCCGACCGTGTTGCCCTCGGCCCGCGCGCGGCGGTCGAAGGTGCCTTCCACGAGTCGCTCGCCGCGAGGGTGCGCCGTGATCTCGGGCAGGTCGCCGATGACATCCTCGAAGCCCTGCTGCGTCGCGGCGACCGCGAGGCGCATCTGCTCGATCTCGAACGCGTCCTTCACCAGCCGCATCTCGCTCACGTCGCGCGCGAGGTCGGCGTCGCGCTCGGCGAGCTCGCCCGCGAGGGTCTCGGGGTCGGCGTCGGCATCGGCGGGGGACTCGTCCAGGCCGGTGAGGAGGAAGCGCTGAGCATCCACGCGCTCGGTGATGGCGAGGTCTGCCTCGCGCACCAGGATCGTGTTGGCGTCGACGGCGTCGAGGATGCTCTCGAATGCGTCGAGACCGCGCGTGGTGAGTGCGAGGTCGGCGGCGACGTCGTCGGCGGTCGGGCGAGGGCCCGTCCAGAACTCGCCGATCTCGGGGTTCGCGTAGAACTCGTCCGAGTCGCGGCCGGCGGCCTCACGGAAGTACAGCACGGCGTCGTGGCCGTCGGGCTCGCCTGCACCGCTCGTGCGCGGTTCCAGCACGAGCACGCTGCCCGGCACGGTGTCCGAGCCCCAGCCGGTGAGGTGCGCGAACGCCGAGTGCGCGCGGTAGGGGTAGTCGGTGTCATTCGAGCGCTGCTTGGCCGGGCCGGCGGGGATCACGAGGCGAGCGGTCGGATGCAGCGCGGAGATGCGGGCGCGGCGCTCGGCGGCGAAGGCTGCCTGCTCGCGCGCACCGCCCGCCCGGCTCGGGCGCTCGGCCCAGCCCTGCGAGATGTACGTCTTGAAGGCCTCGGAGCCGGGAGTGGTCGAGCGGTTCGCGGTCGCGCGCGGGGCATCCTTCTGGTCGGTCTCAGCCATGCGCCCATCCTCCCACTCGCCGCGGGGCGGGGGGAGGGGATGCTCGCGTCAGCGCTCGATCAGGGGAGGAGCCGGGCGACCACGGGTCGGTGATCGCTGCCCGCGCCGTCCTCGGATGTGATCACGCGGAAGGAGCGGATCTCGATGTCGGGAGTCACGAGGACGTGGTCGATCGGCGCGCCGAGCAGCGGGGGGAGACGCGTCGGCCATGTGCCCACGGCCCCGTCGCCCGTCTCGAGAGCGGCATCGACGCACGAGCCCAGCCCGAGCCCCGAGTCGGTCACGGTGAAGTGATCGGCGGTGGCGTTGAGGTCTCCCGCCATGATGACGCGCTCGCCCTCGCACACTCCGTCGAGCCACGCGAGGTCGGCCCGCCAGTTCTCGAGCTCGCCAGGCACGGGGGAGATCGGGTGCACGCCGATGATGGTGGGGCCGTCGCCGGAGATCGGCCGCAGCACGATGCTCGGGAGCACCGTCGTCGAGCCGACCGAGTCGTCGCGCGCGTACTCTCCCACCTCGACGGAGATGAGAACGCTCGTCGAGCGGGCCTTGAGCTCGAGCTCGGGGTCGAACTCGAGCGTGTGGACCCACATCGGCCGGTCGTTCGCCCGCATCGACTCGGCGGCGGCGACCGCGGTCTCCTCCGTCGTCTCGGGCAGCACCACGATGTCGGCCTGCTCGGCGATGGCGAGAGCGGCGATGGCGTCCGAGCCGGTCGCGTCGCCGAGAGTGTTCCAGGCGAGGACGACGAGCTCGTCGTCGGCGGGCGCGGGCGGGGCATCCGACCCGAAGCCGCGACTGGAGAGGACCGCCAGATTGATCGCGGTGAACCCGAGCGCGATCACCGCGAGGCCGGCGAGGAAACGCCGGCCCCCCGCCCACACGGCAGCGATGATGAGGAGGCTGATCGCGACGAGAATCGCGACGAGCGAGGTGAGGCCGCGGAGCGAGACGAGCTGGGCGATGACGGGAGCCCCCGCGAGCCCGAACAGGCTCGGCCATGCGATGACGAGCAGCACCGCGCCGACGCCGAGAAGCAGGGCGGCGGCGGCGAAACGGCGAATCATGACGTCGTGAGCCTATCCCGCTTGATCGAGAGCGATCGGGGGCGGATGCCCGGTACGCGCCGAGCGGAGCCCGACCGTCATCTGCGTAGCATGATGAGCATGCCGCGCCCCCTCATCGACCTGCACAGCCACAGCAGCGTCTCGGACGGCACGGAGACTCCCACCCAGCTCGTGCGCGCGGCGCTCGCGGCCGGGCTCGACACTCTCGCGATCACCGACCATGACTCGACCGCCGGGTGGGACGAGGCGGTCGCGGCCGCCGCCGGGTCGGGGCTGCAGATCGTGCGCGGCATGGAGCTCTCGACCCGGTTCGAGTGGCGGAGCGTCCATGTGCTCGGCTACCTCTTCGACCCGAACGACGCCGACCTCGTGGCGGAGACGGGCAGAATCCGCGATGACCGTCTCACGCGCGCCGAGCGCATGGTCTCACGCATCGCCGAGGATTACGACGTCACCTGGGACGACGTGCTCGCGCAGTCGGGCGGCGTCTCCATCGGCCGACCGCACATCGCCGATGCGCTCGTCGCCCGGGGCATCGTCCGCACGCGCAGCGAGGCCTTCGAGTCGATCCTGCACTTCCGCGCCGGGTACTACCTCCCGCACGCCGCGCCCACCGTGCTCGACGGCGTCCGCATCATCGCGAACGCCGGCGGCGCCCCGGTGATCGCGCACCCCGCGACGCGCGGCCGCGAGGCGGTGATCGATGAGGGGATGCTCGAGCAGCTGGTCGACGCCGGTCTCGTCGGCCTCGAGGTCGACCACCGCGAGAACACCGAAGAGGGCCGTGCGACGCTGCGCGACTGGGCGCGGCGCTACGACCTCGTCATGACGGGGTCGAGCGACTACCACGGCGACGGCAAGCCGAACCGGCTGGCCGAGAACACGACCGACCCGGAGGCGTTCGAGGCGATCGTCGCTCGGTCGCGAGGGATCGCGGCAGAGCGCTCCTAGCGCGCCTGAGGGCGCTCGCCGATCTCGCCGCGGGAAGCGGCGTACCGTCGTGTCCATGCCGATGCGGGGCGAGCTCGCGTCGGCGCGACGACCGGGGGCGATGACGCGTGATCACCGAGCTCGGCCCGAACGAGATCTTCGTCTTCGGCTCCAATCCCGACGGCTGGCATGCGGGCGGAGCGGCCAGGACCGCGCTCGAACGCTTCGGGGCGGTGTGGGGCGAGGGGCACGGTCTTCACGGCCGCTCGTACGCCGTCGACACGATGAGCGGTCTCGGTGTGCTCCAGGACGAGGTGAGGACGCTCCTGGAGTTCGCGACCTACCACCCCGAGCTGCGCTTCCTCGTCACCCCCATCGGCACGGGGATCGCCGGTCACGACCCGGAGGAGGTGGCGCCCTTCTTCGTCGGCGCGCCCGACAACGTCGTGCTGCCCGCTGAGTTCTCGGCGGTGCTCGCGGCCGAGTGAGCGGCGTGGCCCGTCGGGGCGACGGCGGAGGCGCGGCGAACCATGAGGACGAGCGGGATGGTGACGAGCGCGATGACCGCGCCGACCGCGAAGGCCGCGCGGACCCCTTCGGCGGTGACCGAGTCGGTCGCGGCGCCGCCGGGCCCGGCGAACGCCGAGGAGACAGAGATGAAGAGCGCGATGCCGGCGGCCCCCGACACCTGCTGCACCGTCCCGATTATCGCGCTGCCGTAGGAGCTCAGCTGCGGGGTGAGCGACGACATGCCGTTCGTGATGAGCGGAGTGAACAGCAGTGCGAGGCCGAGGCTCGTGCCGAGGTTCCCGACCGCGACGAGCCACAGCGGCGTCGTCTCCGCGAACATGGTCATGCTCCACAGCGATGCGGAGAGCACGATCGCCCCGGGGATGACGAGCGAGCGCGGACCGACGCGGTCGTAGCGACGGCCGATGAACGGGGCCGCGAACGCCATGAGAAGTCCGCCGGGCAGGATGAGGAGGCCTGAGATGACGGCCTCCGCGCCCAGGACGTCCTGCACGTAGAGCGGGATGAGGATGATCGCCCCGAAGAGCGCCATCGAGGCGATCGAGACGGCCGCGATCGCGAGCGCGAACTCGCGCGAGGCGAAGGTGCGCAGGTCGAGCAGCGCGCCGTCCGTGCGCTGCAGGACGACCTGTCGCCAGGCGAAGAGCCCGATCGCGACGATGCCGACGCCGAGGGCGAGGAGGCCGGGCAGGAACTGGCCGCCGCCGCGCTCGCCGAGCAGGCTCAGCCCGTACACGAGGCCGCCGAAGCCGGGGATCGACAGCACCACGGAGAGCACGTCGAGGCGGACGGGACGCTGCTCGCCGACGTTCACGATGCGCGCCGCCCCGAGGGCGAGCGCGCCGATCGCGAAGGGCATCATCGTGATGAAGAGCCAGCGCCAGTCGGCGATCGAGAGGATGGCGCCGGAGACGGTCGGGCCGAGCGCGGGCGCCACCGAGATCACGATCGAGATGTTCCCGACGACGCGCCCCCGCATGTGAGCCGGCACGAGCGCGAAGACGGTCGTGAAGAGGAGCGGCATCATGATCGCGGTGCCGCTCGCCTGCACGATGCGGGCGATGAGTAGCACCTCGAAGCCGGGTGCGACCGTCGCGATCGCGGTGCCGATCGTGAAGAGCGACATCGCGGCGAGGAACATGCGCCGCGTGGAGAAGCGCAGCATGAGGAACCCGGTGATCGGGATGACCACAGCGAGCGTCAGCATGAAGGCCGTCGTCAGCCACTGCGCGGCCGACGCCGTGATCCGCAGATCCTCCATGAGCTCCGGGATCGCGACGCCCATGAGCGTCTCGTTCAGGATGACGACGAAGGCCGAGACCAGCAGGAGCCGGATCACGAGCATGTTGCGCGCTTGGTCGGGCCCCTCGACCGGCTGAGGCGCCGGGGTGCCGGCGGTCTCGGGGGAGCGGGAAGAGGTCACGGTTCTCCGGTGCACGAGGCGGATGATCGGGGATGCGCGGAGGTGGCCGCGAAGGCACAACCTGCTCCGACCCTCCGTCATTCCCATCCGTGAGGAATCCGCGGAGCGCGAGCTCCTCCGCGCAGGGTCGCGCTAGGACTGCGCGGCGGCCGAGCCCTCGCCCGACCCGGCCTGACCGGCTCCGCCCGAGCCGCCCGAGCGACGACGGCGGCGACGGCGCTTCGCCGCGGGGGTCGAGCCGTCGGCGGCGGGCGACGCGGCGGGAGCATCCGCCTCGGTGCGGTCGGCGGGCTCGCTACGGCGACGCTCGCGCGGAGGACGCGACCCGTCGCGCGTCGACCCCTCGGTCGAGCCGCCCGAGCGCGACCTCGAGCGCTCGCGCGGCGGGTGGGAGGCGTCCTTCTCGGCCTTCGGGATCGGCGTCGCCTTCAGGCGGCCCTTCGACCCGGCGGGGATGTTGAGGTCGGCGAACAGGTGCGGCGACGACGAGTACGTCTCGACCGGCTCGGGGATGCCCATCTCCAGCGCGCGGTTGATGAGCGCCCACTTGTGCATGTCGGCCCAGTCGACGAAGGTCACGGCGATGCCGGTCTTGCCCGCACGGCCCGTGCGGCCGACGCGGTGCAGGTAGGCATCGTGGTCGTCGGGGACGGTGTGGTTGATCACGTGCGTGACGTCGTTGACGTCGATGCCTCGCGCGGCGACGTCGGTCGCGATCAGGATGTCCTTCTTGCCGGCCTTGAACGCGGCCATCGAGCGCTCGCGGGCCTCCTGCGTCATGTCGCCGTGCACGGCGCCGGCGCTGTAGCCGCGGTCGTTGAGCTCCTCCACGAGCTTCGCGGCGGCGCGCTTGGTGCGAGTGAAGACGACGGTCTTGCCGCGGCCCTCGGCCTGCAGGATCCGGCCGATGACCTCGTCCTTGTCGAGCGAGTGCGCGCGGTACACGATGTGCTCGATGTTGGCCTGCGTGAGGCCCTCGTCGGGGTCCGTCGCGCGGATGTGGATGGGCCGGTTCATGAAGCGGCGCGCGAGGGCGACGATCGGGCCGGGCATCGTCGCAGAGAAGAGCATCGTGTGGCGCGTGGGCTTGGTCTGCGAGAAGAGCTTCTCGATGTCGGACAGGAAGCCCAGATCGAGCATCTTGTCTGCCTCGTCGAGCACCATGACCTCGACGTTGGCGAGGCTCAGCAGCCGCTGGCTCGCGAGGTCGAGGAGGCGACCGGGAGTGCCGACGACGATCTGCGCGCCGGCCTTGAGCTGCTCGATCTGCCCCTCGTAGGCCTTGCCGCCGTAGATCGAGACGATCTTGACGTCGCGGTTCTTCGACGCGAGCTCGAGGTCCTCCGTCACCTGGACGCACAGCTCGCGCGTCGGCACGACGATGAGCGCCTTGACGCCCGGCGCGGGGTGCAGGCCGAGGCGCTGCACGAGGGGGAGGCCGAAGCCGAACGTCTTGCCCGTACCGGTCTTGGCTTGACCGATGATGTCCTGCCCCGTGAGAGCGAGGGGGATGGTCTGCTGCTGAATCGGGAAGGGCTCGATGATGCCCTGGCTCGCGAGGGCGTCGACCAGGTCGGTCTCGATGCCCAGATCGGTGAAAGTCACGTAAAGGTTCGCCTTGTCTGGTATTTGGTACGGCCCACTTTACCCGGAGGGCTCACGCTACCGCCGACGAGCGCATCGCCTAGGCTGTGCGCGTGACCCCGTGGCTCCGACGCACCAGCCCGCGCGTGCCGGCGCCGACGCTCCCCGCGCGAGACACGTCCACTGCGGCGACTCGCGTCGATCTGCACGAGCTGACCCCGGAGACCGACGTGTTCCTCGGCCACTGCGCCGCTCTGCACCTCACTTTCTTCGAGCAGCTGAGCCACGCGGTCGCGAACGCCCCCCGCGTCGCCGAGAAGGATCTTCTCGCCGCGGCAGCGGCGACGGTCCTCTCACGCTACCGGGGGCTCATCGCGGAGATGGAGCGCATGAAGCTCGATCCGGCGGGGATCATGGAGCCCCACCTCGCGGGCGTCCAGGAGTTCGAGCGACGGACGATGGGGGCGGACTGGCACGAGCAGGTCGCGAGCGCGCACGTCGCGATCGGCTTCCTCACCGACTTCTGGATCAGGCTCGGCGCCGGTCTTCCGCGCGACTCGCGCGAGCGGGTCGAGGCCGTGCTCGGCGATGGCGACATCGAGAGGCCGCTCCACGCGATCGTCGAGCGCGCCATCGCCGCGAATCCGCGGCTCTCCTCCCGGCTCGCGCTGTGGTGCCGGCGGCTCGTCGGCGACACCATGCTGCAAGCCAGGTCGGCGCTCGTGCTGCACGCCGATCGGACCCGCGACGAGGCGCAGATCGAGCCCGTGTTCACCGAACTGATCGCCGAGCACACCCGGCGGCTCGACCGCCTCGGGCTCACGGCCTAGGCCGCGAAGGCGTACCGGGCGGTCTGCGCGCCGATCAGACGGAGCGGGCCGGTGCGGGCATCCCGCCCGGCGCCATCAGGCGCGCCAGCAGCGCGTCGTCGGCCTCGCGCCGACGCGGCGGCAGCAGCAGAGCGAAAGCGAGCGCGACGCCGGGGCCGATCAGCAGGCTGAAGACCCAGATCCATCCGCCGTCGAAGGTGAAGCCCAGCCACAGCAGGAGCACCCACGTCGCCGCCGTCGCGGCCGCGGCTGTCGCGGGGATCAGCAGCAGGCCGTGCGTATCGCGGCCGGGAACGCCGTAGCGCACGCCGAGGCCGAGTGCGGCGCCGATGACCGTGACGTAGAGGAGCTCCATCGTCAGCCGACGAAGCCCACGCGCCGAGCCGATTCCGACCCGATCTCGACGTAGCCGATGGCCGCGGCGGGCACCACGTAGTGCTTGCCCTTGTCGTCGGCGAGAGTGAGGACGGTGCCGGCGTCGAGAGCCTCGGTCACCGCCTTCTCGATGTCGGCGGCGGTCTGCGAGGTCTCGAAGGAGAGCTCACGGGGGCTGTTGAGGATGCCGATGCGAATGTCCACGAACGTCACTGTACCCCGGCGCACGAGGCCGTTCCGCGGCGTTCACCGAGAGCGGACCGCCGGCGCTCGGCCGGGCCGCCGCGAGGGTGTCGGAGCCCGGCGCTAGCGTGAGGACATGCCCCCGCTCGATCCCTCGCAGCTCGCCGCCGTCGAGGCGCGGCGCGGGCGCGGAGCGGTCGTGCTCGGCGCCCCGGGGACGGGCAAGACGACCGTCGCGATCGAGATCGTCGCGCGCGCCGTGCTCGAGGACGGCCTCGCGCCGGACGAGGTGCTCGTGCTCACGCCGTCGCGACGATCGGCGACCGCGCTGCGCGATAGGATCGCCCTGCGCCTCGCGGAGCCCGACGAGACGCGGGCGCCCGTGCTGCCCGGCCCGCTCGCACGATCGATCGCGTCGTTCGCGCACTCCCTCGTGACGGCCGAGGCGCGGCTCGCGGGGGCTGCCGATCCGCGACTGCTGTCGGGCGCCGACCAGGACGCCGACATCGCCGAGCTGCTCGACGGGCACCTCGCCGACGGGGCGGGGCCGCTCTGGCCCGATCATCTCGGGCCGGACGTCCGCGCGCTCGGCGCCTTCCGAACCGAGCTCCGCGACGTCATCGCGCGGCTCTCCGAGCACCACTGGTCCACGCACGATCTGCGAGCGGCGGCCGCTCGGCGCTCGCGGCCCGAGTGGGCGGCGATCGCCGACTTCGTCGACGAGTACCGTGCGGTCCTCGGCGGCGCGCGCGCCGACCAGGTCGACCCTGCGGAGCTCGTGCGCGCCGCGATCGGGCTCATCAGCGACCCGCTGCCCGCCGCTCCTCCCGCGCCCCGCCTGGTCGTCCTGGACGACGCTCACGACGCGACGCCGAGCGGCTTCGATCTGCTCGCCGCGCTCGCCGCGCGCGGTACGACCGTCATCGTCATCGGCGACCCGGACGTCGCCACGAACACCTTCCGCGGCTCCGAGCCCGACGCGGTCGCGCGCTTCGCCTCCGTGGTCGAGCGCGCCGCTCCCGGGGCCTCGCTGCCGACGCTCGTGCTCAGCACGGCCCACCGGCACGGGCCCGCTCTGCGCGCGCTTGCCGCGTCGCTCGCCGGGCGAGTGGGCACGGCGGCGGCGGGAAGGCAGCGGCGGGCGCTCCCCGGGCGCGAGCGCGACAACAGCGACGCGGACGGCGAGAGCTCGCCCGCCCTCGATCCGCCCCTCATGGCCCTCACCGCGCCGAGCGGGGCGCGCGAGCGCGCCCTCGTCGCCGACCTGCTGCGGGAGCGGCACGTGCTGGACGGGGTGCCGTGGTCGCGCATGGCGGTGGTCGTGCGCAGCGGCGCGCAGGTTCCGCTCATCGCGCGCGCTCTCGCCGTCGCCGATGTCCCCGTGCGGACCACCGCCGCCGGGCGGCCGCTGCGCGAGCACCCCGCCGCGCGCGCGCTCATCCGCTTCGTCGACGTCGGGGTCGCGCGAAACCCCCTCGACGCAGCCTCCGCGACCGAGCTTCTGCTCGGGCCGCTCGGCGGCCTCGACCGCATCGGCCTGCGTCGACTGCGTCGGGCGCTGCGGGCGGAGGAGCTCGCGGGCGACGGCGATCGCCCGGCCGACCAGCTGCTGGTCGAGGCGCTCGCCGCGCCCGACCGGCTCGAGACGATCGACCATCGCGTGGCCCGCCGCGCCGCGCGCGTCGCGCGGACGCTCGCGGGCATCCGTCGCCGTCATGAGGAAGGAGCCACCGTCGACGAGCTGCTGTGGGCGGCGTGGAGCGACGCGCGCGTCGCCGACGACTGGGCCCGCCAGTCGGCCGGCGCGGGGGTCGTGGCCGCGGAAGCCGACCGCGCGCTCGACGCGATCGTCGCCGTGTTCACGGCGGCCACGACCATCGTCGACACGGTGCCGGAGGCGACGGTCGAAGCCTTCCTCGCCCGTGTGCTCGACAGCGACGTCGCCGACGACCTGCTCGCCCCGGTTCGCACGGCCGAGTCGGTGCTCGTGACGACGCCCGCGTCGGCGACCGGGCTCGAGGTCGACGCCGTCATCGTCGCGGGGCTCACGGAGGGGGTGTGGCCGAACCTGCGGATCCGCGGGTCGCTGCTGCACGCCCCCGCGATCAGCCGGCTCGCGAGCGGCCTGCCCGTCGACGACATCGACGAGCGGCGGCTCGTGCTCGACGACGAGCTGCGGATGGCCGTGCTCGCGTTCTCGCGGGCGCGCCACCAGCTCATCGCGACGGCGACCGCCGGAGACGACGAGCAGCCCAGCGCCCTGTGGCAGGTCGTCGCCGACGCCGCGGCAGTGGGCGATGCGGCTGCGAGCGACGCGTCGGGCGGCGTCGATGGTGGCGCGGCCGCCCGTGAGCGACGCAGGGGCAGGCCCCGCTCGCTCAGGCGACTCGTCGGGCACCTGAGGCGCATCCTCGCCGATCCGGCGGCGGGCGAGTCCGCGCGCGCCGACGCCGCGGTCGCCCTGCGGCGCCTCACCGACGCTCAGGTGCCCGGTGCTGATCCCGCGGAGTGGTGGGGGCTCATCGAGCCCTCGACGACGACGCCCCTCTTCGCCGAGGCAGACAGCGTCGCGCTCTCGCCGTCGAAGCTCGAATCGATCGAGTCGTCGCCGCTCGACTGGTTCCTCGATCGCGTCGCGCCCGAGGAGTCGAGCCCCGCGATGGGCATCGGCACGATCGTGCACGGCGCGATGGAGACCGCGACCGACCCGACCGTCGACGCGGTGTGGGCTGCGATCGAGGCGCGCTGGAGCGAGCTCGTGTTCGAGTCGCCCTGGCTCGCCGACCAGCAGCGTCGCCTCGCGCGCCGCTACGCCCAGGGCGTCGCCGTCTATCTGCAGGACGCCGCGAGCGCCGGCCGCGCTCTCGTCGCCGCCGAGCGGCGCTTCGAGGTCGACGTCGACCGCGTGCGGCTCCGGGGCACTGTCGACCGCATCGAGCGCGGGGCCGACGGCGCGGTGCGGATCATCGATCTCAAGACCGGCAAGCCAGTGACGGATGCCCGTGCGGCCGAGAACGCGCAGCTCGGCGCGTACCAGCTGGCCTACGCGGACGGGGCGTTCGACGAGATCCTCGACGGGCTCGGGCCGCACTACGCGGAGGGCGCCCGACTGCTGTTCGTGAGGGAGGGCGTGCGCGGCAAACCCTACCGCGAGGCGAGCCAGCCGGTGCTCGACGAGTCCGGGCTCGAGGCGTTCCGCGAGCGACTGCGTCAGGCCGTCGCCGCGATCGCCGTCGCGGAGCTCACGGGAGCGCGATCCGTCGGTCGCTACGACTACGGCGCCTTGCGCCATCGCATCCATCGCGTCCCATCCGTGACGGGGGAGTGATGACGACCTGGATCGCCTCCGTGCCCGGAGCCCGCGTGAGCGCCGATGACATCGCCGACGCCATCGGGCAGCATCGGCCGACCGCGGAGCAGCGGGCCGTCATCGAGGCGCCGCTCGGCCCCGCGCTCGTCGTCGCCGGCGCCGGGTCGGGCAAGACCGAGACCATGTCGGCGCGCGTGCTGTGGCTCGTCGCGAACGGGTTCGTGGCGCCGGAGCAGGTTCTCGGCCTCACCTTCACGCGCAAGGCCGCTGGCGAGCTCTCGCACCGGATCCGCGAACGGCTCACCGCCCTCGGGCGCACACCGCTCATGGCTGGCGATGCGAGCGCGCCCCCGCTCGTCGACGCGTTCACCCAGCCGACCGTCTCGACCTACAACGCCTTCGCCTCCACCCTCTACCGCGACCACGCCGTGCTCATCGGCCGCGACCCCGAGGGTGCGGTGCTCGGCGAGGCGAGCGCCTGGCAGCTCGCGCGCCAGCTCGTGACCGGCTCCGACGACGCGCGGCTCGCCGATCTCGACCGGCCGATCGATCGGATCACCGCGGCCGTGCTCCAGCTCGCCCACGCGGTCGCCGAGCACGACGCCGACATCGCAGACGTCCGCACGCTCATCACCGACTTCCTCCGCGTCTCCGATCTGCCGCTCGGCGACCGGTACGAGCGCGCCCAGGGGATGACCTCCCTCCTCACGCTCGGCGCCACCCTCCCGATCGTCGATCTCGTCGAGCGCTTCCAGGCCGTCAAGGCCCGCGAGGGTCTCGTCGAGTTCAGCGACCAGGTGAGCCTCGCGCTGCGCATCGTCGGGCGCCATGGCGAGGTCGCGGAGGGGGTCCGCGACCGTTATCGCGTCGTCCTGCTCGACGAGTACCAGGACACCAACGTCGCGCAGTCACGCCTGCTCGCGTCCCTTTTCGCCGGTCTCCCCGTCATGGCCGTCGGCGACCCGCACCAGTCGATCTACGGCTGGCGCGGGGCCAGCGCGTCGAACCTCGACGACTTCGCCCGTCGATTCGCCCGCGGCGAGGAGGGCGGCGTCGCCCGCTACTCGCTGAGCACGTCCTGGCGGAACGGCCGACGCGTGCTCGACGTCGCCAATGCGCTCGTCGAACCGCTCACCGCGCGCGGCGGCGTGCCGGTCGAGCGCCTGCACCCCGGCCCCGCCGCGAGCGCGGAGCCCGTCGAGCTCGTGCAGCTCGAGACGGTGACGGAGGAGGCGGACGCCGTCGCGCGGTGGCTCGCCGCCCGCCTCGCCGAGCCGCCCCACGGGCTCGGCGCGGGCGCCGTCGACGATAACGGCCGGCCGCTGCGGCCGAGCGCCGCGATGCTCATGCGCAATCGCACGCTGCAGCCCGTGTTCCTCGCCGCGCTGCGCGAGCACGGTGTGCCCTTCCACGTGCTCGGCATCGGCGGGCTCCTCGCCGAGCCGGAGATCGCCGACCTCGTGAGCGCGCTCGCCGTGGTCGACGATCCGGCGGCGGGTACCGAGCTCGTGCGCCTGCTCGCCGGACCGCGGTGGCGCATCGGGCTGGCCGACCTCGAGGCGCTGCGCGGCATCGCCTCCTGGCTGCGCGAGCGAGACCTCGCCCAGCGGGCCTTCCCGCCTGAGGTCATTGAGCGGATGCGCGCCTCGGTCGCCTCCACCGACGGCGTCTCGCTCGTCGACGCCGTCGACTTCGTCGCCACCGCTCCCGAGACCCACGGGCAGCTCGCTCGCCTGAGCGAGGTCGGCCGCGAGCGGCTGCGGGAGGCGGGCCGGCTGTTCGCGCGGCTGCGATCGCGGACGGCTCTCGATCTGCCCGACCTCGTCGCGGCCGTCGAGCACGAGCTGCAGCTCGATGTCGAGGTCGTCGCCAACCCCGCCCGCGTGCTGCGCGACGCCCCCCGCGAGGCCTTTCTCGACGCTCTCGACGGGTACCTCGCTCTCGCCGATCACGCGACGCTCGGCGGCTTCCTCTCCTGGCTGCGCGAGGCCGAGTGGCGCGACAACCTCTCGCCCCGCAGCGAGGACCCGGAGCCGGGCACGGTGCAGGTGCTGACCATCCACGGGGCGAAGGGGCTCGAGTGGGATCACGTCGTCGTGCCTCGCGCTGTCGCCGACGAGCTGCCGGCGCGGCCGCGGGACGGCACGACCGGCTGGCTCAGCCTCGGAGTCCTGCCCTACGAGCTGCGCGGCGACGCGTCCGAGCTGCCCGTCTTCGCCTGGCGCAGTGCCGAGACGCGGAAGGAGCTCCTCGAGCGCCGCGACGCGTTCTGCGCCGAGGTCGGCTCGCACCTCGAGCGCGAGGAGCGCCGGCTCGCCTACGTCGCCGTCACGCGAGCCCGCCACCGGCTGCTGCTGACCGGATCCTTCTGGGCGGGCCAGTCGAAGCCCCGGCCGTCGAGCCCCTTCCTCGCGCCCCTCATCGAGCGGGGCATCCTGCCTCGAGTGCCCCAGGCGAGCGAGCACGAGACGAACCCCCTCGTGCTCGACGACGACACGACGCCCTGGTGGCCCGGAGACCCTCTCGGCGCTCGTCGACCCGTGCTCGAGCGCGCGGCCGCGCGCGTTCGCGCGGCGAGTCCTGACGCGGCGAGCTCCTGGCACGACGATGTCGAGCTGCTGCTCGCCGAGCGGGCCGAGCGCCTCGCCGGCGCGCGTCGAGCGCCCGTTCCGCTGCGCGTCGCCGCCTCGACGCTCAAGGACTTCGTCACCGATCCCGACGGCATCGCCGAGCGGCTGCGCCGGCCGATGCCGCAGCGGCCGTATCGCGCGACCCGTCTCGGCACCGTGTTCCACCGGTGGGTCGAGCAGCGCTACGGGCTCGCGACGATGGAGGACTCGGTCGACGGGCTCGTGCTCGAGCCAGGAGCGATCGACGAGCTCGGGGGCGAGGAGGTCGAGCGCGAACGGCTCGCCGTGCTGCAGGAGACCTTCGCGCGTTCGCCGTGGGCCGCCCGTCGGCCGCTCGAGGTCGAGCGCGAACTGCACGTGCCGCTCGAGGGCCGCATCCTGGTCTGCAAGATCGACGCCGTCTACGCGCTGCCGCCGGGCGCGGACGGCGGCGATCGCGTTGAGATCGTCGATTGGAAGACCGGGCGAGCCCCGCGCGACGCCGACGATCGCGCGGCGAAGGAGCTGCAGCTCGCCGTGTACCGCCTCGCCTACGCCCGCTGGCGGGGGCTGCCGCTGTCGAACGTCGACGCGGCCTTCTACTTCGTCGCCGACGACGAAGTGCTCCGGCCCGAGCGGCTTCCCGACGAGGCAGAGCTGCGCGTGCTCTGGCGTGCGGCGCTCGACGCAGAGGCCGGCTAGACCGCGGCGGTCGGCACGCTGAAGCGCGAGCGGTAGCTCTGCACGAGCGAGCGCATCCCGATGCCGCACACGCCCACGAGGGCGTCGCCGCGGTGGTACTCGACCACGCATTCGTCGTCGAGCGCGCCGGCGACGAGCTCTCGGCGGTCGGCGAGGTAGGTCATGCCGAACGCGAGCAGGTGCATGTCGTACTGGTCGCTCCAGAACGACGGAAGGGGCGCGAACCCGGCGGCCGCGAGCGGTTCGCAGTTCTCGCCCGCGAGGTGCGCGGCGATCAGCTGGCCGGCGCGCTTGCCCGTCTCGGTCGGCAGGTTCCAGTGCTCGACGCGACGCGCCACGCCGTCGAACAGCGGGTTGGGGTACCGGGCGACGTCGCCGACCGCGAAGACGTCGGGCACGACGGCACCCTCCGCGGTCAGGGCGCGCAGCCCGCCGTCCACGAGCACGCCGTCGCTCACATCGAGGCCCGAGCCTGCGAGCCACTCGGTGTTCGGGTCCGACCCGATCGCCACGACGAGCACGTCGCACTCGAGCATGACGCCGCTCGACAGGATGACGCGCTCGACACAGGGGTCGCCGACGAGCCCGAAGAGCCCGTCGCGCGGGAAGAACCGCACGCCGTGCGCCTCGTGGCGTCGCCGCACCTCGCCCCCGAGCTCCGGGCCGAGGGCCCGCTCGAGCGGCACCGCGCTCTGCGTGACGACCGACACCGCGCATCCGTTCTTCGCCGCGGTCGCCGCGATCTCGCAGCCGACGAAGCCCGAGCCGAGGATGACGACGTTCGCGCCCGGGCGCAGAGAGGTGCGCAACCCGACGGCGTCGTCGAGCGTGCGAAGAACGTGGATGCCCGTCAGCGCGTGCCCGTCGACGGGAAGCGGCTTGGGGCGCAGCCCGGTCGCGATCGCGAGCGCTCGGTACGGATGCTCGTCACCGGCCTCGTCGATCACCACCCGCCGCGAGATGTCGAGCGAGGCGGCCGCGCGTCCGAGCGTCCACGTGACGCCCTGCTCGAGCGCCGAGCGGATGGGGAACGCGACCTCGTCGTGCCCGTGCCCCTCGGTCTGCAGGAGCTCCTTCGACAGCGGCGGCCGGTTGTACGGCGCGTGCGCCTCGGCGCCGAGGAACTCGATGGGGCCCGCGTAGCCGGCGCGACGCGCACCCTCGGCGGTGCGGAGGCCTGCCATCGAGGCTCCGACGATCAGGAGCGGCGCGTCCGTCATCGAGATTCAGGCCTGCGTGATCGTGATCGCCTGCATCGGGCACACGTCGGCCGCGGCCTCGAGGTCGGCGAGCATCTCGTCCGGCGCCTGGGCCTGGTACTCGAGCTTGTCGTCGGCGTTCAGCTGGAACACCTCGGGCGCCTCGAACACGCACTGGCCGTAGTGCTGGCACTTGTTCATGTCGACGTCGATCTTGATCATGCGTCTTCCTCCTCCTGGACGGTGGACGGGTAGAGGTCTTTCGAGGGGGTGCGGATGCCGCGGAACTCCCAGTCTCCGCCGAGCGCGGTAGAGACGACCTCCTCGCTCTCGGTCGGCTGTGCGCCCACATCGGTGCGGATCGGCTCGGGGCCCTCGACGATGCGGTTGCGCAGCCGGCCGAGGCCCTCGACCTCGACCTCGACGACGTCGCCCGGCACGACCGGGCGCGAGTTCGCCGGCGTGCCGGAGAAGATCATGTCGCCGGGCTCGAGGGTGATCGTGCGGGCGAGGTCGGCGACGAGGTAGTGCATGTCCCACTCCATGTTGTCGGTCGAGTCCTCCTGCTTGAGCTCGCCGTTGACGTAGGTGCGGATCATCTTGCCGCGGAAGTCCCAGCCCTCCACGATGCCGGGGCCCACGGGCCCGAGGGTGTCGGAGCCCTTCACGCGCAGCATCGAGCCGGCATCCGTGTCGCGGAAGTCGTGCAGCCCGTAGTCGTTGCCGACGCTGTAGCCGGCGATGTAGTCGCCCGCCTCGGCCGGCGACACGTTGCGGCACGTGCGCCCGATGATGATGACGATCTCGCCCTCGTAGTTGAGCCACTTGCAGCCGACGGGTCGCACGATGTCGCCGTCGTGGCTGTTGAGCGCGGTGATCGGCTTGTGGAAGTACGTCGGCGCGTCGGGGAGCCGCGTCATGAACTCCTCGGTTCGGCTGGCGTAGTTGAGGTGCACGGCGATGATCTTGGTCGGGATGCTCGGCGCGAGGTGCACGGCCTCGGCGATCGCGACCCGGCGCCCGTCGGGGGCGACGAGCTCCTCGCCCTCGCGGCGGACCCGGACGGGCGCGCCCCCGAGCAGGATGCGGCGGTACTCGGTCGTCGTTCTCGTCGCCTCGCTCACGCTCAGCGCTCCCGCGACAGGACGAGGTCCCGCGGCTGCGGGAAGCCTCCATCGGGCTCGGGGAAGTACACGTGCACCTGGCCCGTGCCGATCGAGTTCTCGTACTCCGAGTACATGACGCCCTTCGCGGTGTTCGCGCCCTCGCCCGTCGCGCCGGCCATCGTGAGCCAGTGGCTGAAGTTCGCCTCGGGCTTGAACTTCTTGAACTCGTCCATCGTGTCGAGGATCCGCGCGTGATCGCCGGACTTCATCCACTCGATGCGCTCGAGGTCGGCCTCGCGCGCCTCCGGGCTGTAGATGTGGCTGGGGTCGCTCGCCTCGTGCTGGCGCAGGTCGCGCAGCTTGTAGAACGTGTGCGAAAGCGCACCCGACGCGAGCAGCAGCACCTTGCGGTCGCTGTCATGGATGGCCTCGCCGAGCGCGCGGCCGGCGCGGAGGAAGTCCTCCGTCTCGGCTGTCTGGCAGACCGACATGCTGACCCAGCGCTTGTCGAGACCGCGGCCGAGGTAGTGCCAGAGGTTGACGGTGGCGTAGAAGATCGGCAGGTGCGGGTCGCTGATGGGCGTGATCCACGTCCCGTTCTTCTCGTCGTACCCGGCGGTGAGGTTCGCGAGCTTGGGGTCGCCCTTGAACGCGTAGGGGATTTGCGACATGCCGCGCGGCAGCTCCTCGCTCGTGAAGAGCCCGCTGCGCTCGGCCTGGGCGGTGATCACGAACTCGACGGTGGTCGCCCAGTGCGAGTCGAGCACGACGACGGTGTCGTAGTCGAGGGTCTCCATGACCTCCTCGCGCAGGCGCTTGAGGCCGGGCACGAGGCTGATCTCGTGCCCTCCGTTGAGGTCGTACCGAACATCCTGCGGGAGCATGATGGTGGGCACGTGAGCCAGAATGGCGGCTCCGACGACTCTTCCCATGATTATTCCTTCCAACCTGTCGGTGCGTAGACGGTGTTCTTGACGTCGGCGTAGAAGTCGAACGACCACGTGCCGCCCTCGCGGCCGATGCCCGACTTCTTGCTGCCTCCGAAGGGTGCCGCGAGGTCACGGACGAAGAAGCAGTTCACCCAGATGGTGCCGGCGACGAGGTTCTTGGTGAGCCGTTCGGCCCGGGCGCGGTCGCCGCACACGACGACCGCGGCGAGGCCGAACTCGGTGCCGTTGGCGAGCTCGACCGCCTCCTCGTCGGTCGCGAAGGTCTGCATCGCGAGGACGGGTCCGAAGACCTCCGCCGTCAGGATCTCGCTGCCCGGCGCCGCGTCGACCACGAGCGTCGGCCGGTAGTAGAGGCCGCCGAGCTCGTCGTTGGGGCCGCCGCCGAAGGCGATGCGGGCGCCTCCCTCGCGGGCGCGCTGGACGAAGCCGTCGATCCGCTCGAGGTGCACGCGATGGATCTGCGGGCCGATCTGCGTCTCGTCCTCGCGGGGATCGCCCTGACGCAGCGCGGCGACGCGCGCGGCGAACGCCTCGGCGAATCGATCGGCGACGCCCTCGTGGACGAGCAGTCGCGTGCCCGAGAGGCAAACCTGGCCGGCGTTGTCGTACTGCTCGACGGCGAGGTCGACGGCGAGGTCGAGATCGGCGTCGTCGGTGACGATGAGCGGGCTCTTGCCGCCGAGCTCGAAGCTCACGGGCGTGAGGTTGTCGGCCGCCGAGCGCGCGATCGCCTTTGCGGTCGGCACCGAGCCGGTGAACGAGATGCGCGCGATGCCGGGGTGGGCGACGAGCGCGGCCCCCGCCTCGGCGCCGAAGCCCTGCACGACGTTGACGACCCCGGGCGGGATGCCCGCTTCGTTCGCGAGGTCGGCGAACACGCTCGCACTCAGCGGCGTCCACTCCGCGGGCTTGAGCACCACGGTGTCGCCGGCCGCGAGCGCCGGGCCGATCTTCCAGGTCGCGAGCATGAGCGGAGCGTTCCACGGCGTGATGAGCGCCGCGACGCCGGAGGGATCCCACGAGACGTTGTTGTCGTGGCCGCGGGTCTGCCAGACCTCGTGGTGCAGTCTGTTGATCGCCCAGTCGGCGAAGAAGCGGATGTTCATGGCGACGCGCGGCATGACCCCGCGGCGGTGACTGCGCAGGAGCGACCCGTTGTCGAGGGTCTCGAGGTTCGCGAGCTGCTCGAGGTTCGCCTCCACGAGGTCGGCGAGGCGGTGGAGGAGCTCTCCGCGCCCATCCGGCCCGAGGTCGCGCCAGGCGGGGAAGGCCGCGCGAGCGGCCTGCACCGCCGCATCCACCTCAGCGGCACCGCCGCGAGAGATGTGCGCGAGAACCGAGCCGTCGATGGGCGAGACGCTGTCGAAGGTCTCGGCCGAGGCGATGCGCTCGCCGCCGATCGCGTGGCGGGTGTCGACGGTCAGGCCGGCGAGTTGCACCTGGTGCACGTGGCTGCTCCCTTGCAGTGACGGTGGTAAGTCATTCGGGTACGAACGACTCTGACAATAGTAGCCCAAGAACCGAGCGTGCGGAATGACGCTTCGAGAGACCCGCGGGTCAGCGGCGCGACTCGATGTCAGCGGTGATGCGCCGCAGCAGCTCGGCCAGCTGCTCGGCCTGATCGCCGGCGGCGTGCGCGACCTGCTGCTCGTGACGGTTGAACTCGGGGAAGAGTCGCTGCATGACGTCGCAACCCTCTTGCGTCATCGAGACGAGCACGAGTCGTCCATCGCTCGTGCTGCGCTCTCGCTGCAGCAGGCCCTTGCCCTCGAGCGTGCCGAGCACCCCGGTGAGCGTCGCCTTCGAGAACCCACCCTCCTCGGCGATTTGGCGCGTCTCGATCGGCTCCCAGATCCACGTGACCCAGAGCACGACGAACGCGGTCCACGACAGTCCGTGCGGCGCGAGCACGGTGCGCTCGAGGTAGTTGCGCGTCGCATTCGCGGCGCGGAACAGATTCGACGCGACGGCCATGGCCTCGAAGTCGATCGTCAGGCCGCCGAGCTTCTGGGCGACCTGCTGCTCCGTCTCGGCGAGCGTGTGGGGGCTGGGCATCGAAGTCCTCCTGCAGAGCATCCAACCTCATTCGGGCCCGAAGCATGCTGAACGCTCACGATCGCCCGCGGCGCGCCGGGAGAAAGAGGACTCGACGCGGTCCGGTAAAGATTGTTAGGATCCTAACAATCTCGGCCTCCGACGAAAGCAGGCGCTCCATGTCGACGACGACAGCCCTCACCCTCGCTGACCTCGATCTGTTCGCCCACGGCGCGCCGTGGCAGGTGTTCGAGGAGCTCCGGCGCAGGCCCGGTCTCCACTTCTCGAGTGAGGAGTCGCCGAACCACGGTTTCTGGTCGGTGACGCGGTACCACGAGATCGTGCGGGTGCTGCGCGACACCGAGACCTTCACCTCGACGAAGTTCACCAACCTCGAGGAGGTCGACCCCGAGCTGCAGGAGCAGCGCCGCTCGCTGCTCGAGATGGACGGCCTGCGCCACCGCGCGCTGCGCCGCATGCTGCAGGGCGAGTTCACGCCTCAGGCGGTCGCGAAGTACGAGACCTTCCTGCGCGGCATCACCGCCAAGACCCTCGACGACGCGCTCGCGAAGAAGGAGTTCGACTTCGTCGAGGAGGTCAGCGCCGACTTCCCGATCCGCGTGCTCGCTCGACTGCTCGGGGTGCCGGACAGCGACACCGGCCAGCTCATCGACTGGGGCAACCGCATGGTCGGCAACACCGACCCCGAGCACGCCGACGTGCTCGTCGACTCGGTCGACAGCGAGAAGTACAAGCACGTGCCGTTCCGTTCGCCCGCGGCCGTCGAGGTCTACGAGTACGGCCGGCACCTCAAGGCCGAGCGCACCGGCAAGGGCGGCGCCGATCTCGTGACGCTGCTTTCCGACGGCGTTCCGAACGACGGCAACAGGCTCAGTGAGGACGAGTTCAACACCAACTTCCTCCTGCTCGTCGTGGCCGGCAACGAGACCACGCGCCACACGATCACCCACTCGATGAGCAACCTGCTCAACAACCCCGAGCAGATGGCGCTGCTCAAGAACGACCCCTCGCTCATCCCGTGGGCGATCGAGGAGTTCCTGCGCTTCGCCTCGCCCGTCTACCACTTCCGCCGCACGGCGACGAAGGACGTCGAGTTCTCCGACACGCAGATTAAGGAGGGCGACAAGGTCGTCACGTGGTTCGCCTCGGGCAACCGCGACGACTCGGTCTTCGACGATCCGTACCGCTTCGACGTGACCCGCAACCCGAACGAGCACATGTCGTTCGGCCGCGGTGGCCCGCACATGTGCCTCGGCAACGCGCTCGCGCGCATCGAGCTGCGCATCATGTTCGAAGACCTGCTCTCGCGCGACGTCGTCCTCGAGCGCACGGGCGACATCGACTACCTGCGCAGCAACTTCGTGCACGGCATCAAGCGGATGCCCGTCCGCGTCGTTTGATCCGATCCCACGTCGCGCCGGGGCATTCCAGGGCCCCGGCGCGTCGTGCTGTCGGGGCGCCTGCCGACGGCGGATGCTGCGCTCAGGCCGCGGGGATGAGCCCGGCCACCCGGCTCAGGAACGCGTCGACGAGCGCGAAGGTGCGCTCGCGGGCGGCCTCCTGCTCGGCGCGGGTCTGCGCGAGCATGACCTCCGGATCCTGCCCGTACTCCCGCACCTTCGACGCGCCGCCCCAATCGAGCCAGCCCTTGAGGCCTGCCGCATCGAGCTCGGGGTGGAACTGCACCGCGAGCGTGCGCTCAATCGTGAAGGCCTGCGACGCGACCGGGCTGCGCGCGATCTCGACCGCTCTCGGCGGCACCTGCCACTGGTCGTAGTGGAACTGGAACCACGGCCCCTGCCCGACGAGCGACGGGTCCTCGCTCCAGATGGCGGTCCAGCCGATCTCGCCCCTCGGTCCTGGCGCGACCGAGCCGCCGAGCGCGCGGGCGACGAGCTGGCCGCCGAAGCAGATGCCGAGCACGGGCATCCCGCCGCGCACCGCGTCGCCGAGCCAGTCGAGCTCGGCGCGCAGCCACGTGCCGATGCACGCGTCGTCCCAGGCGCCCCAGGGGGCGCCGAGAGGGATGACGACGTCGTAGTGGGAGAGGTCGGGGAAGTCGACGGCGATGTCGGGGGAGTGGAAACTCTCCTCCGGCACGACGAGGAAGGTGTCGATCTCGAAGCCATGCTGCGCGAAGCGCTCGCCGACCGGCCCGAGCGGGCTGACGTGGTCATGCTGGACAAACAGTGCTCGCACGGGGCACCCTCCTCTTCGACGGTGGTCGCTACTTACTGTATCGTTTGAGGCCTAACGATCCACCGCAGGATCACTGAAGTGCCACGAAGGAGTCGCACATGAGTCGGAGTCTCGTCAATCTGCAGAGCGAGCTCGCCGAAGCGGGCATCGATGTGCTCCGCGTCATCTACGCCGACGTCATCGGCACCGTCCGCTCGAAAGACCTGCTCGTCAGCCAGCTCGACAAGATCAGCCACGGCGGCCCGGCATTCTCGCAGGGCGTCTGGATCACCACGACCCAGGGCGGCGTGCTCGACGGCGGCAGCATCCTGAGCGACGGTCTCTCCGACTTCATCAGCCAGATCGTGCCCGAGAGCTGGCGCGCCCTGCCCTGGGAGCCCGGCGTCGCCTACGTCGTCGCGGGTGCCGCGAACCCCGACATGACGCCCAACGAGTTCGCGCCCCGCACGCTCCTCGAGCGCGTCGTCGGCGAGTACGCGGCCCTCGGCCTGCAGCCGGTCATCGGCCCTGAGCTCGAGTTCTACATCGCCGATCGCAACTCCGACGGCTCGTACCGCCGTGCGCTCACGCAGCCCGGTCGCGTGTATTCGAGCGGCGCGACCGTCGACCCCAAGGGCACCTTCCTGCACCTGCTGCGCATGCTCGACCAGCTGCGAATCGGCGTCTTCGCGGGCAATCACGAGTTCAGCCCGAGCCAGTACGAGGTCAACATCTGGCACGGCGAATCGCTCGACGCGTGCGACCGCATCTTCATGCTCAAGGCCGCCGTGAAAGACCTCATCGCAAGGGTCGGCCAGGCGGCGACGTTCTCGGGCAAGCCGTGGAGCGACGAGGGCGGCAGCGGGTTCCACCTGCACGTCTCGGTCGTCGATGTCGACGGCGAGAACCTCATGCACTCGGGTCACGAGCTCAGCGAGATCGCGCTGCACATGATCGCCGGCATCGTCGAGCACGGGCCGGCGCTCACCGCCCTCTGCAACCCCACGGTGAACGCGTTCAAGCGGCTCGGGCCCGACACGCTCGCGCCGTACCGCGCCAACTGGGGCCACGACAACCGCAGCGCGATGGTGCGCATCCCGCCGGAGCGCGGCGGCGGTACGCGGCTCGAGATGCGCCTCGGCGACGGCGCGGCGAACCCGTACCTCATGACCGCTGCGATCCTGGCAGCCGGCCTCGACGGCATCCGCCGCATGCTCGTCGCGCCGCCGCCCGCTGTCGGCTACTCGTACGAGGATGAGTCGCAGGTCGTCCTCCCGATGACGCTGGGCGATGCCCTGGATGCTCTGCGCGCCGATACCGCCCTCATCGAGATCCTCGGCGGCCCGCTCGTCGACGTCTTCGAGGTCATGAAGCGCGACGAGCTCGAGCGCTACGCCGAGGCGGTCGACGACCCCTCGACGCGCGACGTCACCGAGTGGGAAGTGAAGGAGTACTTCCTCGACCTGTAGGTCGAGGAAGTCAGCAAACACAGCTTCTTGGACCTCCGAAGGAGCAGACGAGAGGGGCCCGGGAGCGATGCTCCCGGGCCCCTCTCGTTCCATGCATTGGTCTAGATCGAGGTGTTAGACGCGTCCTTCACGAGTTTTCCCCCATTGAAGGTCACGCCCACCTCGCGGTAGAACGCGCCGATCTTCTCGCGCATCGGCAGGATCGACGCGAGCTCGTCCCACGGAGAGTCGTGCAGCTCGAGCTCGAAGTCGCCTCGCCAGGTGGCGCCGAGCTCGGCGTCGGTCGTGCTCATGGTGATGAGCTGGTCGAGGCTGTTGCCGGCGCCGGGCGTGATCGAGGGCATCCACCGCGAATGCAGCATGGGGTGGCCGTTCACGAAGCCGTTGCTCTCGCTCTCGGCCTCGAGCGTGACGACGAGCGAGGCGAGGCGGTGGTCGTAGGCCGCGAGCGAGGCGCCGATCTTGGCACCGGGCGCGAGGCGCGGGGCGGCGCGGCCGACGTTCATGACGCGCGTGACGGCCATCGAGCCGAGCTTCTTGGGGTAGCCCTGGAACCAGCCGCGGGCGATCGCGAAGTCCTTCGTGACCCAGATGGCGACGCAGCGCGTGTAGGTCTGGCCCTCGTGCTTGACGCGCACGACGGCGAAGGTCTCGAGATACTGCGAGCGCTGCGGGTCGAGCAGCTCGGCGCCGCTGCCCGAGCACGACTGCCAGTCGGCCCAGATGAGCGCCACTGCTCCCGGGTCGTCGTCGGCGAGCTCGAGGCCCTCGGGGAGGAGGGCCGCGACCTTCTCGGGGTCGGTGCGGTACTCGGCGGTGAGCAGGGTGCCCGAGTAGTACCAGGGCATGTCGGGGATGATCGCGCTCGCGCCCGACGGGGTCTGGGGGGCCATGAAGCCGTGGAGGTCTGACATGGTCACCAGCCTACCGAATCGTTCGTAAACTAACGATAGGCAAATTCGCCCGGCGAACTGCTTGACGCGAGCGAGGCCGAGGGCCAATCTGTGAACCAGTCGTTTAGGCCCAAACGATCACCCCTGCTCAATGAGGAGTACCGGTCATGACCCGTTCCACCCCCACGGCCCAGGCGGAGCGCTCGTCGCTCCGTGCCGGGCGGCTCGGCGTCATCGGCGTCGTCTTCTTCGTCGTCGCCGCATCAGCCCCGCTCGTCGGCATCACGGGCGCGGTGCCCGTCGCGATGCTCGTCGGCAACGGCGCAGGAACCCCCGGCGCGTACCTCGTCGTCGGCCTGACGCTGCTGCTGTTCAGCGTCGGCTACGCCGCGATGAGCCAGCGCGTCACCAACTCGGGCGCGTTCTTCGCGTACGTGGGCAAGGGTCTCGGCGTGAACGCCGGCGTCGCCTCGGCCTTCGTCTCGGTCCTCACCTACGTCACGATCCAGCTCGCCATCTTCGGCTTCTTCGGCGGCCTCGTCGCCGGCACGATGGCCGAGCTCGGCGTCGACCTGCCCTGGTACCTCTGGTCGTTCATCGCCTGGGCTCTCGTGACGGGTCTCTCGCTACTCACCGTCGACATCGGCGCCAAGGTGCTCGGCGTGCTGCTCGTGCTCGAGATGCTGTCGCTGCTCGTCGCGGCCGTGGCGATGCTCGCCGACGGGGGCCCCGAGGGCTGGAACCTCGTCGCCTCGTTCAGCCCCGAGAACATCTTCGCCGGTGGCTTCGCGGGCGGCGCCGGCATCGCCCTCGCCTTCGCCCTCGCGAGCTTCATAGGCTTCGAGGCCACGGCCATCTACGGCGAGGAGTCGAAGGACCCCAAGCGCACCGTGCCGCTCGCGACCTACATCGCGATCTCGACCATCAGCATCCTGTTCGCGATCGTCTCGTTCGCCATGGTGACGGGCATGGGTGCTGGCTCGATCATCGACGAGGTCGTCACGCGCTCGGCCGACGCCGACGGCAACCCGCTCGTGAACCCCGCGGGCGTGCTCTTCAGCCTCACCGAGCAGTACGTCGGCCCCTGGCTCGTCACGATCATGACGGTGCTCGTCATCACGAGCCTCTTCGCGGGCCTCCTGGCCTTCCAGAATGCCGCGGCGCGCTACTTCTTCGCTCTCGGACGCGGCGGCGTGCTACCGCAGCGCGCGGCCACGACGAACCGCGCGGGGGCGCCCGTCGGCGGCGTCGTCATCACCTCGGTGCTCGCCGCGATCGTCATGATCGTGTTCGCCGTCGCGGGCCTCGACCCGGTCGCGAATCTGTTCTTCTGGATGAGCTCGATCACCGCGATGTCGGTCATCGTCGTCGAGATCCTGGTCTCGATCGCGATCATCGTCTTCTTCCGCAAGGTCGGCGGCGGCTCGATGTGGAAGACCGTGATCGCTCCGGCGCTCTCGGCGATCCTCCTGACGCTCGGCCTCTACCTCGTGATGTCGCGCTTCAACCTGCTGGCCGGCACGGTTCCCGAGGGCGTCGACCCGTCGCTGCCCGAGAGCGCCTTCCAGCTCAACGCGCTCGGCTGGTTCCTCGTGCTCTTGCCGTTCATCGCCCTGGTCGTCGGCTACGTCGTCGCCCTCATCAACAAGAAGGAGAACGAGCAGCTCGTGCGCGACTTCGCGAGCTGACTCGTCTCGCTCGGGGGCGGCCGCTGATCCCGCCGCTCCCGGGCCGCGCCCCCCCCACCACCACCACCACCGAAATGGAGAGACCCATGCGT
The DNA here is from genome assembly GCF_014137945.1 of Microcella alkalica. Lineage (GTDB taxonomy): Bacteria > Actinomycetota > Actinomycetes > Actinomycetales > Microbacteriaceae > Microcella > Microcella alkalica. The sequence goes on along the minus strand of NZ_JACGWX010000003.1, from coordinate 29,785 downwards.
GACGACGACTTCGACCTCGATGTGGTCGATCATGAGGATGCCCGCCTCGAGCAGCTCGTGGCCGGCCTCGACGCCGCCGACCTCGCGACGTCGATCGCCCGCCTGCCGCACGATCTGCAGGCCGCCGCGACCGGCGTGCTCGTGCAGCGCCGCAGATACAGCGACGTGAGCCAGGAGCTCGGCATCCGCCAGGCCGAGCTCGTGCGCGCCGTGCACCGAGCGCGCCACCTCATCGCAGCCGACCACGCACTCTCGTCGAGCAGCGGCGCCGCGTGACTGCACTCATCGGTCTGACGACCTACATGGAGCAGACCGTCATGGGTCTGTGGGATCGCCCAGCCTCTGTGCTGCCTCGCGTCTACACCGACTGCGTCATCGCCTCCGGGGGAGCGGTCGCGGGCCTGCCCCCGCAGCCGCCTCACCCCGCAGCGGTCGAGCGCGCCCTCGACGGCATCGACGGGCTCATCCTCACTGGGGGCAAAGACGTCGACGCCGCCCTCTACGGCGAGCTCGCGCATCCTGAGAACGACGCCCCGCGCCCCGACCGCGACGCCTGGGAGATCGCGCTCGTGCGCGCTGCGATCGCGCGCGACCTGCCGGTTCTCGGCATCTGCCGCGGCCTGCAGGTGCTCAACGTGGCGCTCGGCGGCACGCTCGTGCAGCACCTGCCCGACGTTCTCGGCTCGAACCGCTACAGCTACGGCAACGCGACGTTCGCCGACAACCCTGTGCTCACCGAGCCGGGTACGCGCATCGCCGGGATGCTCGGCGCGGGCCTCACGGTCAAGAGCTATCACCACCAGGCCATCGATCACCTCGCGCCGGGGCTCACGGTGAGCGCCCGCGGCGACGAGGGCATCATTCAGGCCGTCGACATCGACGGGCTCTCGTTCGGCGTCGCCGTGCAGTGGCACCCGGAGGAGTCGCCTGACGATCTGCGGCTCTTCTCGGCACTGATCGAGGCCGCGAGCTCCTGAGCGCCGGGTACGGGCGCGCTCTAGGCTGGGTCGCGCCGCCCGGCCCTCCCTCGCTTCGAAAGGCTTCTCGCATGGCAGACGACTTCGACCTCGACGTGACGCCCGAGCACGACATCGACGACTCGGCGGTCGACGCTCTCGGCTACGACGAGCTCGTCGGGCGCATCTCGCAGCTGCCGCCCGAGCTGCGGGCGCCTCTCGGCGGCATCCTGCTGGAGAAGCGCACGTACTCCGACGTCTCGCAGGAGCTCGGCATCCGCCAGCCCGAGCTCGTCCGCGCCGTGCAGCGCGGCCGCACGATCATCGCGCGCCGCATCGCCGCGGGCGAGTAGCCGGTCCGCGCTCCTCCGTCAGTCGCGCGGGGTGGGCGGCGTCGGCGGGGTCGCCGCGCTGCCGTTCGAGCCGGGGCTCGCGGACGAGCCGCCGGAGCCGACCGAGCCCGCCGACCCTGCCGATGCCGGGCTCGCCGGCGAGAGGCTCGCGGGCGAGAGCCGCGCCGCCTCGGGCGCGCCGAGCTCGGCGAGGTCGTGGGCCTCGGTGAGCGTCGCGGGGCGGTCCTGCTCCATCGTGAGCGGATTCGTCATGTCGCGGTGCACGCGGTCGAGCAGCGCGTGGAGCATTTCGACGGCGTCGTCGACGATCTCGCTGCTGCCGCTCGTCGTGCCGTGCAGGAGCCAGCGCGCGACCTCGAGCTCGGCGGCGAACACCGCGCGACGCGAGAGCTCTCGATCGTGGATGCCGCGCGCCTCGTGATACGCCTCGAACGCCGACTCGGGCACGGCGGCGTCGGCGGAGCCCAGCAGCCAGAACAGGTCGCGCGCCGGGTCGGCGATCTGCAGGCGCGACCAGCCGAGCACGCCCGTGACGGTCTCGCCGATGGAGAGGAACGATCCGGCGGAGACGCCGCCGTTGATCACGGTCGGCGTGAACTGCCAGAGCGACTGGTCCTCGCTCGCGAGCTCCCAGCGCCGCAGGAGGCCCGCGGGAACGAGCCCGGTCTCGCTCGCCCGGTCGAGAGTGGCGAGCGATTCGCGCATGACGTCGATCGCGCGCAGCTGGGGGAGCCCGACATCCGACACGACGCTCGTCGGCAGCGCGTGGACGGCCGCGATCGCGCGCCCGATCGACGATGCGAGCCCCGGCGTGATCGACTCGAGGGCGACCGGGTCGCCATCGACGAACTCGTGCACGATCGCGCGCGTGCCGCCGACGGGAGTCTGCCCCACGAGGCGCGGCACCGCGAACGGCAGGCGCGAGCGCACGCCGTCGCTCAGGGCGCGCAGGGCGACGAGGTCGGCCGACTGCTCGGCCTCCGCCGGCTCGGTGCGCGGCACGCGGATGACCAGGTGGCGCCCGTCGCGGCTCGTGAGCACGGCGGCGTCGATGTCGCGCGACCGGGCGGAGCTGAGCCGAGAGGCGTGCGTGACGTCCAGTCCCGGGACGGCCGCCGTGGCGAGCGCGGCTAGAGTGAGAGGGGATCTGGCCATGCCCCCAGGGTAGGCGGCGGGCACCCCCCGGCCGCCCTGCGCCACGCAGGTCCCACCCGGCAGTTGGAGGCATCCATGCAGTTCTCGCTCACCGCGACGCTGCCGCTCTCGCGATATCGCATCGATCGCGACGACACGGCGCGCACGCGTCCGCGGCTGTTCGACGAGCTGTGGGGCGAGCCGACCACGCGCGTCCTCCCGGTGTGGCGCGGCGAGGTCCTCCTCGCGGCGGGCGACGCCGTCGCGCTCGCCCTCCTCCCGGTGCAGGCGGCCCCGACGGATGCCCTGCGCATCTACCTCGGGCGCGCGACAGAGGAGGCGCCCGACCTTCCCGCCGGCTCCGCAATCGTCGCCGTCGTGCTCGACGACGACCGCGCCCCTGCGTTCGCCGCCGACATCGCGCGATGGGGCAATCCGCGCTCGCTCGGCCACGCGCTCGGCGATCGCGACGCCGGCCTCGCCGTCGAGGCGCTCGGCATCGCCAACTGGCATGCCGCGCACGCGTTCTCGCCGCTCACGGGCAACGCGACGCAGCCAGGACGAGGCGGCTGGGTGAGAGTCGACGTCAAGACGGGCCGCGAGCTGTTCCCGCGCACGGACGCCGCGATCATCGTTGCCGTGACCGACGCCGACGACCGCATTGTGCTCGGGTCGAACGCGCAGTGGGAGGCCAACCGTTTCTCGCTCCTCGCCGGGTTCGTCGAGCCGGGCGAGTCGCTCGAGGCCGCCGTCGTGCGCGAGGTGCGCGAGGAGTCGGGGCTGCGCGTCGTCGACCCCGTCTACGTCGGCTCGCAGCCGTGGCCGTTCCCCGCCTCGCTCATGCTCGGCTTCCGCGCCCGCCTCGACCCGGCGCTCGAGCACGAGCTGCGGCCGGACGGCACCGAGATCCTCGACCTGCGCTGGTTCAGCCGCGAGGAGCTCGGCGCGGCCCTCGATGACATAGCCCTTCCTGGCCGGACCTCGATCGCTCGCGCGATCATCGAGGACTGGTACGGGGGCCCGATCGACGCATGAGCGGCCCCGAACCCGATCGCCTGTTGGCCCAGCTAGACGACCAGCAGCGGGTCGTCGCCGAGAGCCTGCTCGGCCCCGTGTGCGTGCTCGCGGGCGCCGGCACCGGCAAGACCCGCGCCATCACGCACCGCATCGCCTACGGCGTCGCGACCGGCGCGTACGACCCGTCCCGCGTCATGGCGCTCACGTTCACGACTCGCGCGGCGGGCGAGCTCGTCGGGCGCCTGCGCGCGCTCGGCGCCGACGGCGTCTCTGCCCGCACCTTCCACTCGGCGGCCCTTCGGCAGCTGCACTACTTCTGGCCGACCGTCGTCGGAGGGTCGCCCCCGCGCGTGATCGACGGTAAGGGCCCGCTCATCGGCCAGGCGGCGTCCGCGCTCAAGCTCAGGCTCGACACCGCCGCCCTCCGCGACGCCGCGGCCGAGATCGAGTGGCGCAAGGTCTCGCGGCTCTCGCTCGACGAGTACGGGCGCGCCGCCGAGAGCCGCACGATGCCCGCGCGCCTGCCCGTCTCGGCGATGGTCGACCTGCACCGCCAGTATGAGGCGATCAAGGACGAGCGTCGCCAGATCGACTTCGAGGACGTCCTCCTCGCCACGGCCGGGATGCTCGAGGTCGAGCCGCGCGTCGCCGAGCAGGTGCGCGAGCAGTACCGGTTCTTCGTCGTCGACGAGTACCAGGACGTCTCGCCCCTCCAGCACGACCTGCTCTCGCTGTGGCTCGGCGGTCGGCGCGAGCTCTGCGTCGTCGGCGACGCCTCGCAGACCATCTACTCCTTCGCGGGGGCATCGAGCGACTACCTCGTGCGATTCGGCAGCGAGTTCCCCGACGCTCGCGTCGTCCGGCTGGAGGACAACTACCGCTCCACCGACCCGATCGTGACGCTCGCGAACCGTCTCATGCGCGGTCGGCCGGGCGCGCTCACTCTGCGTGCCGCCGCGCGCGACGGCGCCGGGCCGTCACCCGCCCCCACGGTGGCCGCGCACCCCGATGACGCCTCCGAGGCCGCTGCCGTCGCCGAGTCGATCGCCCGCCGCATCGCCGATGGCGCGGAGCCGGAGACGATCGCCGTGCTGTTCCGCATCAACACGCAGTCCATCGCGCTCGAGGCTGCGCTGCGTCGCGCGGGCGTGCCGGTGCAGACGCGCGCCAACAGCCGCTACTTCGACCAGCCGGAGGTCAGGCAGGCGATCATGCTCTTGCGCGGCGCGGCCATCTCGATCGGCGACGAGCCGCTCTTCAAGAGCGTGAGCGACGTGCTGCGCGGCCTCGGCTGGCGGCAGGACCCGCCCGAGGGCGGCGGTGCCGAGCGCTCGCGCTGGGAGAGCCTCACGGCGCTCCTCGGCCTCGCTGAGGAGTCGCCCGCCGGCACGACGCTCGCCGAGTTCGTGCGCGAGCTGCAGCGCCGCGCCGAGCAGCAGCACGCTCCTGCCCGCTCGGCGGTGACGCTCTCGACGCTCCACGCCGCAAAGGGCCTGGAGTGGGACGCGGTCTACATCGTCGGCCTCAACGAGGGCACCGTCCCGATCACCTTCGCGACGACGCTCGAGGCCGTCGACGAGGAGCGACGCCTGTTCTACGTGGGCATCACCCGCGCCCGGCGGTCGCTCGAGCTGTCGTGGGCCCAGCGGCCGAGCGCGAGTCGCGCCGATCGATCACCGAGCCGCTTCCTCGACGAGGTCAGAGCGCCCGGCTCGCCCCCGGTCGGGGCGGCGGGCAGCGTCAGCCGGCGAGGGGCCGCACGGCGCTGAGACCGGCTGGGTCAACCGGGCCGGCGAGGTCGTGCCCGGGGAGGAAGGCGGGAGCCAGCCCGAGCTCGAGCCCGCGGCATCCGCACTGCTGCGACGGCGCCCACGACTGACGGTGCCGGCGGCCGGTGACGGCGTCGATGCGCACGCTCGCGGCATCCTGCTCGCGCAGCACCCGCAGCACCTCGATCGCGGCCTCGGTCGCGAGCATCGGCGCGTCGGCGTGCGCCTGCTGCCCCCACAGCTGCGCCTCGATCGCGGGCCAGGACGGATCGGCGGCCGTGCGCGCCTGATCGACGCACGCGAGGCAGGGCGTCGTGCCCGGCTCGACTCGCGGCCCGACGGTCGCGGCCTCCTCGCCGATCACGACGGGCACGTGCACGATGTCGCGGCGCAGCCATGCGAGGTGCTCGGTCGGGTCGATCACGTGGTGGCTCACGAGGACGGCGGCGTCGATCGACTCGTCGAGGACTCCGGCGCCGTGCGCCGCGGCGATGACCGGATGCCCGGCGTCCGCGATGATCCGGGCGATCCGCCCCGCGGCGGGCACCGCTCCGATCACCGCCACGCGTCGCACGGCGGCGACGCGCGGAGGAGCGAAAGCGGGCTCGAGGGCGGTCAGGAGCTCGTCGAGGCGGGAAGAGGGGACGCCGAGCGTCGAGGCGAGCATTGCGAGCCCGCTGCGCGTGACGCCGGTCGCGAGCGCGGCGATCAGCCGCGCGTCCCCGTCGTCGACGGGGTCGATGATCGCGACGACGGGGTCGACGCCGATCTGGATGCTGTGCGGCGTGCGCCACACGAGGGGGCGACGCGGATCGATGCGCAGGACCATGGGCACATGATGCGCGGCGCCCCGCTCGAGGGCGTCAGTTGTGCACAGGCCCCGGGTCGTCGCCCTCGGTGGGCTCGACACCCGGTGCCCCCTCGACGGGACGATCGCCCTCGTCGGCGAGCAGCTCGCTGAGCGCCTGGTCGAACGCATCGTCGTCGACCGGCCCCGCCTGGATTCCCGCGATGACGCGCGCGGGGTCGTCGATGTCCTCCGCGGTCGGCAGGAGGTCGGGGTGGCCCCACAGATCGTCTCGTGCGGCGGTGCCGACCCCGTCGGTGATCGCCCGCCAGAACGCGGCAGCCTCGCGGAGCCGTCGCGGGCGCAGCTCGAGCCCGACGAGCGTCGCGAAGGCGGACTCGGCCGGCCCGCCCGCGCCGCGGCGCCGGCGCACGGTCTCGGCCGCGGCATCCGCTCGGGGCAGCCGGCTCGTCGCGTCGGCCGTGACCACGTCGACCCATCCTTCGATGAGGGCGAGCGTCGTCTCGAGCCGGGCGAGGGCGGCGAGCTGCGCATCGGTCTTCGGCGGGATGAGCGCGCCGCTCGTGAGCGCCTCGCGGAGGCTCTCGGGGTTCGCGGGGTCGAAGTCGGCCGCGAGGCTCTCGATGCTCGAGGCGTCGATGCTGATCCCGCGCGCGTAGTCGGTGATCGCGCTGATGAGGTGCGCCCGCAGCCAGCGGGCATGGCGGAAGAGACGGGCGTGGGCGAGCTCGCGCACGGCGAGGTAGAGGTGCACCTGGTCGAGGGGGATGTCGAGCCCCTGCGCGAAGGCGGCGACGTTCTGCGGCAGCAGGGCCGCCTGCACGTCGTGGTCGTCGCGGCCGGGGAGGAGCGGGATCCCGATGTCGCCGCCGGAGACGACCTCGGCCGACAGCTGGCCGACGACGTGCCCGAGCTGGAGCGTGAAGAGCGTGCCGCCGAGCGAGCGCATCATGCCCGTCGCATCGCCCATCATCGCCTTGAGCTCCTCGGGGACCTGGGTGTCGAGGGCCGTCGTGAGGGCGTCGGCGATCGAGAGCGCGACGGGCTCGGCGAGCTGGCTCCACACCGGCAGGGTCTGGCGCGCCCAGTCGGCGCGCGAGATGAGCGAGGGCTCGGCGGTGAGCTGCGTGATGCTCGTCGCCTCGTCGAGCCACAGCGCCGCGACGTGGAGCGCCTGGCGGAGGGCCTCGAGCTCGGCTGCCGAGGGCGTCACGGCGCCCGTCGCGGCGATGCGCCCCGCCTCGTCGCGTGCGAGCTTCTCGTCGATGCCCTCGCTGGGGGAGTTCATCGCGCGCTGCAGCTGCCCCATGAGCCGCGCGACCATCGCGGGGTCGGCGGGGAGCCCCGCGGCGCCGGCGAGCCTCGCGGGGTCGATGTCGCCCTCTCCAGCCAGGAACTTTCGCATCATCTCGCGGAACTCGTCCTCGGCGCCGCCGAGGGAATCGTCAGCCATGCCGCCTACGCTAGTGCGGCGCCCGCGCTCTCCGGCCGGGTTTCGCCGTAGGCTGACGGCCGGATTTCGAGAGGAACAACCCGTGTCGCTCTTCACCGACGGGGCCGACGCCGAGCAGGACGAGGCGCGCTCGCGCGGCCGCCGCATCGGCTGGCTCCTGCTCGCCGTGACCGTCTTCGGCGTGCTCGCCATGGCCGTCCTCCCCTCGCCGTACGTCATCGAGCGCCCCGGTCCGGTCTTCGACACCCTCGGCTCGGTCTCGGTCGACGGTGAGGAGGTGGCGCTCATCACCATCCCCACCGAGCCGACGTACCCCACCGAGGGCTCGCTGAGCCTCCTGACGGTCAACGTCCTCGGCAACCCCGAGGCCCAGCCGTCGTGGTTCGAGGTCGCGGCCGCGTGGCTCGACCCCGAGCAGTCGGTCGTGCCGCTCGAATCGGTCTTCCCGCCGGGGCTCTCGACCGACGACAGGCGGGAGCAGAGCCGCATCGAGATGGAGAACTCGCAGCAGGAGGCCGTCGCGGCGGCGCTCCGCGCGATCGGCGAGCCGTACGAGAGCCGCCTGTACGTCGTCGAGGCGCAGGAGGGCGGCGCATCCGTCGGCATCCTCGAGGCCGACGATGTGATCGTGTCGATCCAGGGCGAGCCGGTGCGGGATGTCACGGCGCTGCGCGCCGCGATCTCGGAGAACGGCACGGGATCGCCCGTCGTGCTCGGCATCGAGCGCGGCGGCCGGGAGCGCACGGTCGAGGTCACGCCGCGCCTCAGCGAGGGCACCGAGCGCGTGCCGGTCATCGGCATCCTCGTCGCGGGCGACTACGAGTTCCCATTCGAGGTCGAGATCGAGCTGTCGAACGTGGGCGGCCCGAGCGCCGGCATGATGTTCGCGCTCGGGATCATCGACAAGCTCACTCCCGGCTCGCTCGCCGGCGGCGCCGAGGTCGCGGGCACCGGCACGATCGCCGCTGACGGCACGGTCGGCCCCATCGGCGGCGTCGTGCAGAAGATGTACGGCGCGGTCGACGCAGGTGCCGAAATATTCCTCGCACCCGCGGAGAACTGCGGCGAGGTGGTCGGCAGCATCCCCGACGGTCTCGACGTCTTCCGGGTCGCGACGCTCGACGACGCGATCGGGGTCCTGCAGACCGTCGCGGACGGGGGCGACCGGGGCGCTCTGCCGCGCTGCGGCTCCTAGACGCGATCCGTCGGAGCGGCGTCCGCGCCCTGAGCGAACAGCGCGTGCGCGGGGCCGCCGCCAAGGTTCCGCCCGCTAGTCTGGCCTGGATCGCCACCCGACTCCTGGGAGACTCTCCGTGACGTCCACCGCAACGCCGCCCGCTAACCGCAACCGGGCGACTCTCGCGATCTCGGCCGGCATCCTCGCCGTCGTCGTCGTGCTCTTCTTCGTCTTCGCGAACTTCTACAGCGACGTGCTCTGGTTCGACCAGGTCGGCTATCTGCCCGTCCTGACGACGCAGTGGCTCGCGACCGGTGGGATGTTCCTCGTCGGCTTCCTCGGGATGTTCATCCCCGTGTTCGCGAGCTTGCAGATCGCGTACCGCTCGCGCCCCGTCTACGCGAAGCTCTCGAGCCAGCTCGACCGCTACCAGGAGGTCGTGGAGCCGCTGCGCCGCGTCGCGATGCTGGGCATCCCGGCCGTCCTCGGCCTCTTCGCGGGCGTCGCGGCCGCGAGTCGCTGGCCGATGGTGCTCCAGTGGATCAACCGGACCCCCTTCGGCGACGTCGACCCGCAGTTCGGCCTCGACATCTCCTTCTACATCTACGAGCTCCCGTTCTGGCGCGGCATCGTCGCCTTCGCCTCGGGCGTCGTGCTCCTCTCGGCGATCGCCGCCGTCGCGACGAGCTACCTCTACGGCGCGATCCGCTTCACCGGTCGTGAGGTGCGCATCTCGCGCACCGCGCGCATCCAGCTCGCCGTGACCGCGGCGATCTACATCGCCCTGCAAGCCGTGTCGATCTGGCTCGACCAGTACGCGGCCCTCGTGCAGCCGAGCGACGGCTTCCTCGCGGCAGGCGCCGGCTACACCGAGGTCTTCGCGACGATCCCGGGCAGGCAGATCCTCGCCGGCATCGCCGCGCTCATCGCGGTGCTCTTCATCATCACCGCCATCATCGGCCGCTGGCGACTCTCGATCGTCGGCACGGCGCTCCTCATCATCTCCGGCATCCTCGTCGGCAGCGTCTACCCCTGGATCGTGCAGCGCTTCCAGGTCGAGCCGAGCGCCCGCTCCCTAGAGGCGCCCTACATCGAGCGCAACATCGAGGCCACGCGCGACGCGTACGGCATCTCGGGCATCGAGGAGGTGCCGTACGCGGCGACGACGAGCGCGGAGGAGGGCGCGCTGCGGGAGGATGCCGCGACGACCGCGAACATCCGCATCATCGACCCGGCGCTCGTCACCGACGCCTTCGCCCAGCTCGAGCAGTTCCGCCCGTACTACGGCTTCCCGCAGTACCTCGACGTCGACCGCTACGAGATCGACGGCGAGACGCAGGACACCGTCATCTCCGTCCGCGAGCTCACCCCGAACGAGCAGACGGAGGAGAGCTGGTACAACTCCCGCATCGTCTTCACGCACGGCTACGGAATAGTCGCCGCGTACGGCAACCAGCGGGCCGACGACGGTCAGCCGCTCTTCCTCGAGTCGGGCATCCCGGTCAGCGGCCCGCTGTCCGACTCGGTCGGCGAGTACGAGCCGCGCATCTACTTCGGCGAGACCTCGCCGGAGTACTCGATCGTCGGCGCCCCGGAGGGCGCGCCCGCCCTCGAGCTCGACTTCCCGTCGGAGGGCGGCGAGGAGGACGACACCTCGGGCAACCGCACGTACACATTCACGGGCGACGGCGGGCCGGCGCTCGACAACGCCTTCAAGAAGCTGCTCTACGCGCTGAAGTTCCAGTCGGAGCAGATTTTCCTCTCCGACGCCGTCAACGACGACTCGCAGATCCTCTACGACCGCAACCCGCTCGATCGGGTGCAGAAGGTCGCCCCGTACCTGACGCTCGACAGCGACCCGTACCCGGCGATCGTCGACGGCCGGATCCAGTGGATCATCGACGGCTACACGACCTCGGCGAACTACCCGTACTCGACCTCCGTGCCGCTCTCGGCCGCGATCGCCGACACGTACACGCCGACGCCGACCTTCCCGATCGACGACATCAACTACATCCGCAACTCGGTGAAGGCCACCGTCGACGCCTACGACGGCTCGGTCACGCTCTACGCGTGGGACACGGGCGACCCGATCCTGCAGACCTGGCAGAAGATCTTCCCCTCGACCCTCGAGCCGATGGAGGAGATGAGCGATGACCTTCTCGCCCACGTCCGCTACCCGGCCGACCTCTTCAAGGTTCAGCGCGACATCCTCGGCGAGTACCACGTCACGGACCCGGGCTCCTTCTTCTCGCGCGACGACGAGTGGGTGACCCCGAACGACCCGGGCTCGGCCGCGGCCAGCCCGACGCTCCAGCCGCCCTACTACCTGACGATGCAGGTGCCGGGCACGGAGGAGCCCGCCTTCACGCTGTACTCGACGTTCATCCCGGCTTCCTCCGGGGGCAACAGTCGCAACGTGCTCTACGGCTACCTCACGGCGAACGCCGACGCGGGGGAGGACTACGGCAAGCTCACGCTGCTCACCCTGCCCAGGCAGACGACCGTTCCCGGCCCCGGGCAGGTGCAGAACCAGTTCGACTCCGACGCGAACGTCGGCCAGCAGCTCAACCTGCTGCGCCAGGGCGAGACCGAGGTCATCAGCGGCAACCTGCTGACCCTGCCGGTCGGTGGCGGCCTCCTCTACGTGCAGCCGGTCTACGTGCAGTCGACCGGTGGGACGAGCTACCCGCTGCTGCGGAAGGTGCTCGTCGCGTTCGGCAACGAGATCGCCTTCGAGGACACCCTCGACCAGGCGCTCGACGCGCTCTTCGGCGGCGAGTCCGGAGCCGAGGCGGGCGACGGCGACGTCGACCCGATCGATCCGCTCGAGCCGAGCGATCCGGAGGCCCCGGCCGACCCCGAGCAGCCGGCCGACCCCGAGCCGCCCGCCGACCCCGACCTCGACTTCGAGGCCGCGCTCAAGGAGGCCCGCGAGGCTCTGCTCGAGCGCGAGGCGGCCTACGCGTCGAACGACCTCGTGGCGGCCGCCGAGGCCGACGAGCGTCTGCAGGCGGCCCTCGAGCGCCTCTTCGAGCTGAGCGAGCTGCAGACGGAGGAGTAGGCGGCGTGGGAGCCGGCATCGAGCCCGAGTGGGTCGCCCTCAACCGCGCCCACTGGGACGAGAAGGTCCCCGTGCACCTCGGCAGCGACTTCTACGATCTCGCCCCGCTTCGGCGGGGCGAGGGGCGGCTCTACCCGATCGAGGAGGCCGAGCTCACGCGCATCGCGCCCGACGGCTGGGCCGGCCTGCGGGTTCTGCACCTGCAGTGCCACTTCGGCGCTGACTCTCTCGTCCTCGCCCAGCGGGGGGCGGAGGTCGTCGGCCTCGACTTCTCGATGCCCGCGATCAGCGCCGCGCGCGAGCTCGCCGACGAGCTCGGGCTCGCTGACCGCACGCGCTTCGTGTGCGCCGACCTCTACGACGCCCGTCACCGGCTGCCCGACCCCGAGGGATTCGACGTCGTCTACACGACGTGGGGCACGATCGGCTGGCTGCCCGACATCGCGGAGTGGGCTCGCATCATCGCCTGGTTCCTCAAGCCCGGGGGGCGGCTGTACTTCGCGGACGGGCATCCGACCGCCTTCGTCTTCGACGACGCCGCCGGAAGCGTTCCCGTCGACGGGCGCCCGTTCCCCCTGCCCTCCTACGGGTACTTCCGCGAGGGCGGGCTGTCGACCGACGAGGACGGCGATTACGCGGAGCCGGACGCGCGCCTGGAGAACTCGCGCACCGTCGAGTGGATGCACCCCCTCGGCCGCACGATCACCGAACTCATCGCCGCCGGGCTCGACATCGACTTCCTGCACGAGCACGACGCGGTGCCGTGGCGGATCTTCGCGGCGTGCGAGCGCGGCGACGACGCGCTGTGGCGCATGCCGGGCGAGACGATGCTCCCGCTCGGGATGAGTCTCGGCGCGACGCGTCGCGCGGACTGAGCGCGGACCGTTCGCATTGCGAACATCCGGTCTGTCCTCCAAACGGAGGACACGCCGCCGGGGACCTCGTCGGCCCTAGCCTGAGCGCAACCCGACCCCGGAGGTGCTCATGTCGACAGATCTGGCCGATGCGATGGCGGTCTCTCTCCGCCCTGTCCTGCGCGCCTGGGAGGCCTGGGCCTCCGACGCGCGCGATGCCATCCCGCGCCCCGTAGACGGGCCGCACGCGGTCGCCGACGGGCCGTCCCCCGATCGGCTCCTGCTGGTCGGGGCTGGCGGAGCGGTGGGATGGGGCGTCGTCTCGCACGAGCTCGCGCTGCCGGGCTCCGTCGCTCGGGCGTTGCGCGCGGGCACGGGCCGGGGCGCCGTCGTCGACGTGCTCGCCGACGAGCGGTGGGGCCTGAGCGACATCGCGAGCGCGCTGCGCTCGGCGTCGCCCGGCCGCTACGACGTCGTCGTGGTCGTCCTCGGTGCCGTCGACGTGCTCTCCGGGCAGACCTCGCGGGCATGGCGAGACGCGATCCACGACCTCCTCGAGGGCTGGCGGTCCACCGCCGGATGGGCGACGCGCCTCGTCGTGCTGCAGATCCCCGAGCTGGGGGACCTCCCCGGCCTCCACGGCGCCGTCGTCGGCTGGGCCGAGCGCCGGGCGAACGAGCTCAACGCGATCCTGCAGGCGCAGCTCGCGACCGAGCGCGGGATCGATGTCCTCCGCCTTCCGCCCGCGCCCGCGCTCGGCCTCGCGCCCGATGCGGCCATCTCTCGCGGTGACTACGCCCTGACCGGGACGATCCTGGCCGCCGCGCTCATGGACGACCTCGATCGCGTCGTCGGGGTCCCGGTCGCCCAGCGCCGGTCGCTCGGTGCCGCCGATGCCGCCCGCAACGACCTGCTCGTCCTCGCGCTCTCGCAGCACCGCGCACGCCTCGAGTGGATCGTCGCCGTCGCCGCGGCCGCGTTCCGCGCGCCGTCCGCTCTCGTGACGGTCCTGGGGCCGGATCGCCAGTGGCACGTCGCCCGCACGGGGCCCATCGCCGAGAGCGTGCCCATCCAGGACTCCTTCTGCCTCTACGCGGTCGAGCTCGACGAGCCGCTCATCGTGCTCGATGCCCAGCGGGACGCGCGCTTCGCCGACAACCCGCTCGTCACGGCGCCCGGCGGCATCCGCTTCTACGCAGGGGCCGCGATCGAAGGTGCCGACGGCCGACCGGTCGGCGCGGTCTGCGTGATCGATCGCGAGCCGCGGACGAGCATGACCGCGGCCGAGCGTGGGCTGCTCGTCAGCCTCGCCCGCCGCGCGCAGGAGGTCGTCTGGGCGGCGGAGGCCGAGTTCGCGCACTCCTCCTGACCCGCGACGCGCCCGGCCCGACGCGTCCACCCGGGGCGATTCGACGGATGCTCCGGCCCCTGGTATCGTTAACCCTCGTGCCGCGGGGTGGAGCAGTTCGGTAGCTCGCTGGGCTCATAACCCAGAGGTCGTAGGTTCAAATCCTGCCCCCGCAACCAGACGAAGGCCCGGAATCAATGATTCCGGGCCTTCTGCTTTCCCTCCGCGCGACGGGTGCTCAGGCACGCGGCGGCTGCGCGCCGAGCCACTGCACCGCCTCGGCTCCCGCGGCGACTCCGCTCTCGACTGCCTCGGCGAGCTCGGCGCCGCGCGCGAGCTCGGCCGCCAGAGCGCCGACGAAGGCGTCCCCCGCGCCGGTGGTATCGACGACCGGTACCACCTGTGACGGCCGATGGCCGGTCGTGGCCGCCGGCTCGCCCGTCGGGCTGAGGACGCGGCACGCGAAGACGGCGCCCTCGCTGCCGAGGGTGATGACGATGCTACGGCAGCGCTCGAGCAGGGCGACCGCGGCAGCCGCGGCCGAGCGCGGGCCGTCGACGGGCGCTCCGGCGAGGTCGGACGCCTCGGACTCGTTGACGACCAGGGGGTCGCAGACCGCGAGGAGGGCATCCGGCACCCGGGAGCTAGGCGACAGGTTGAGAACGACGCGACCGTCCGCCTTCTCGACGGCGGCGGCCGCCGCCGCGACCACGTCGAGCGGGACCTCGAGCTGCGCGAGCAGGACCGCGCCCGCGAGCGCCCCCAGTCGCTCGACGACGCGCGCTGCCTCCACCCGGGCGTTGGCCCCCGGCGCGACGACGATCGAGTTCTCGCCGTCGCGGGCGAGGGTGATGAGGGCAACGCCCGTAGGAGCGTCGGCCACCACATCGACCGCGCTGACGTCGACGCCGCCGACCGTGAGCGCGTCGAGCAGCTGCCGCCCGCCCGCGTCGTCGCCGACGGCGCCGAGGAACACCGGTCGTGCCCCGTGCCGCGCAGCGGCGAGCGCCTGATTGGCGCCCTTGCCTCCGGTCGCCGTCACGACATCGCCTCCCAGCACCGTCTCGCCGGGCCGCGGATGGCGGTCGACCGCGACCGTGTAGTCGATGTTCGCGGAGCCGAGGACGGCGAGAGGGGCGCTCATAGGCTCCATGCTGGCAGAGGGTCCGCCTCTAGGCTGGGCGCATGACCGAGACCGACGAGACCGCCGTGACCGCCGTGGCGCCCCGCGCCGGCGTCGCCGTGGCGCAGTTCGCGCCCGGTGCCGATCGGGACGAGAACCTCGCCGGCATCCGCGCGCTCGCCGCCCTCGCGGTCGAGCGCGGCGCCGGTCTCGTCGTCGCCCCCGAGTACAGCTCGTACTTCGCTCCGGAGCTCGGCCCCGACTGGATCACCGCCGCCGAGTCGCTCGACGGCCCGTTCGTCGCCGGGCTCGGCGCGATCGCCCGCGACCTCGGAGTCGTCCTCGTCGCGGGGCTCGTCGAGCAGGCCTCGCGCTCGGACCGCTTCCGCAACACGATCGTCGCGGTCGGCCCGGATGGGGCGGTCGTAGCCGTCTCCCGCAAGCTCCATCTCTACGACGCGTTCGGGGCGCGCGAGTCCGACTGGGCCGAGGCCGGTGACGTCGAGCCGCCGCAGCTCTTCTCGTTCGCGGGGCTCCGGGTGGGCATCCAGACCTGCTACGACGTTCGCTTCCCGGAGGTCACGCGCCGCCTCGTCGACGCGGGCGCCGACCTCGTGCTCATCCCGGCCGAGTGGGTGCGAGGCCCCCAGAAGGAGCGCCACTGGCGCACCCTCGTCACCGCGCGAGCCATCGAGAACACCGTCTACGTCGCCGCCGCCGACCACGCCCCGCCGATCGGGGTCGGCTGCAGTCTCATCGTCGACCCGATGGGCGTCACGATCGCCTCGATCGGCGAGCAGACGGATGCCGCGGTCGCCTTCCCGACGCGCGCGCGCATCGACGACGTGCGGGCCGTCAATCCCGCCCTCGGCCTGCGGCGATTCGGGGTCGCGCCCCTCTGACGCGCGCGGTCGCCGAGCGCCCTCGGTCCGTTCCGCGGCTCAGCGGCGGTAGGCGCTCAATCGGCGCACAGACTCCTCGATCGCCTCGTCGCGTCGGCAGAACGCGAAGCGCAGCGAGCTGCGGATAGCGGGATCGGACGACCCCGGCGCGAACGCGGCCAGCGGGATCGACGCGACCCCCGCATCCCTCACGAGCTCGCGAGCGAACGCCGCGCCGTCCTCGACGCCGAGCGGAGCCGCGTCGGCCACCACGAAGTACGACCCGCGGCTCGGCGAGACCGCGAAGCCCGCGTCGCGCAGTCCGGCGCTCAGCAGATCGCGTCGGCGCTGGAGGACGAGGCTCGCCTCGGTGAAGTACGCATCGGGCAGCCGGAGCCCGACGGCGACGGCGGGCTGGAAGGGCGCTCCGTTGACGTACGTCAGGAACTGCTTGACGGCGACGACAGCCTCGATGAGCGCGGCGGGGCCGGTGATCCAGCCGATCTTCCACCCCGTGACGCGGAACGTCTTCGCCGCGCTCGAGATCGACAGGGCGCGGCCGCGCGCGCTCGGCACCGCCGCGATCGGCGTGAACGGGGCGCCGTCGAACACCAGATGCTCGTAGACCTCATCGCTCACGACGACGGCCCCGTGCGCTGCGGCGCGCGCCGCGATGCGCTCCAGCAGCTCGGGGGCGATGACGGAGCCGGTCGGATTGTGCGGATTGTTGAGCAGCACGACGGTCGTGCTCGGCCCGATCGCCGCGTCGATGTCTGCCGGCTCGGGCTGGAAGTCGGCGCCGCGCAGCGGGATGGTCGTGTGCCGCGCTCCGATGAGTCCGATGATCGCCGCGTAACTGTCGTAGAAGGGCGAGAGCGTCACGACCTCGCCATCCGGGGGGACGAGCGCGAGCAGCGCGGCCGCGATCGCCTCTGTCGCACCGGCCGTGACGAGCACTTCCGTCTCGGGGTCGAGGGCGGGCGAGCCGAACCGCGCTCGGTGCTCGCTGATCGCGGCACGCAGGTCCGGGGTACCTCGGCCGGGCGGGTACTGGTTGGCGCCCGACCGGATCGCCTCGACAGCGGCGTCGAGCACCTCGGACGGGCCGTCCTCGTCGGGGAAGCCCTGGCCCAGATTGACCGCGTCGTGGGCGGTGGCCAGCGCCGACATCTCGGCGAAGATCGTGGGTCGCGTCGATCCGTCGGCGTCGACCAGGCCCGCGGCGTCGAGCGATCGTCGCCAGGGCTCCATCGCGCTCATGCGCCCACCCTAGCGAGAGGCGCCCGCGACGCAGGGGGAGGTGAACGCCACCCGTCAGTCGTCTGGGCCGGAGGCAGAGGGGGTCGTGAGGCTCGTCGCCCAGTCGTAGAAGACGCGCTTTCCGGCCTCCGTGTCGTCGACCTCGGCATCGACGCTCCGCGAGAGCAGATCGCTGATCCCGCGGATCACCAGATCCAGGTCGTCGTGCGGGGCGGTGAGGGCGAGGCCCGCCGAGCAGACCGAGAGCACTGATGACACCATCGTCGCGTCGATGTCACGGCGCACCATGCCCGCTTCCTGGAGCCGCTCGATCATCTCGCCGCGGATGCCGACCTGCGGAACGTAGCGGAAGGAGTGGCTGTGCCGCATGATGCGGTTGAGAGCGTCGCGGTCGATGACGAAGAGGGTCTTCGCGAGAGGTCGCTCGTAGATTCCGGCGAGGATGTACAGGTAGATGCGCGACAGGAGGCCGCCGCGCGGATCGCGCTCGATGTGATCGACGATGCCCGCGTACATCGCGCTGAACTCGCGATTGAGCATCGCCACGAGCGCATCTCCCGGTGTCGCGAAGAGTTCGGCGACCTCGGGCTCGGGGAGACCGGCGTGCGCCGCGATCGCCGAAATGGTCACGGCGTCGTATCCGTCGGCCATGAGCACGCCGGCGGCGGCGGTGAGGACGCGGTCGACATCTGTCAGCGGTGCGGGCATGGAGCATCCTCGTTCGGGTGGGGGAGGTGACGTCAGAAGTGTACGACGGGGAGGTGGAACGGTGCGTGCACCCCCTTCGGGGGGTGCGGGGCGCGGGCCGGCCGGCATAGACGGCACTGCTGAGAGCGCCAGGCCGCCCTCAGCAGCGGCAAATAGACTGCACAGGTTTGCGGAGGACGCTGACAGCGGCCGAAAGGAGACCTCGCCATGACCGAGAACCCGAACACCCCCGAGCCGCCTGCGCCGGCGCCGTCGGCCGGGCCGGCTCACCACCCCGACTCCGTGCCGGAGAAAGCCCCTGCCTCCTCTTCCGAGGCTCGTCCCGCGGCTGAGGCCCACGCTGCTCCTCCGGCCCAGGCTGCACCTGAGGCCCACGCCGGACCCGAGACCCGCACCGCTTCCGCTGTCGCTCCCGCCGCAGCCTCCGCGCAGGCTGCGACCGCACCTCAGCGCTCGCTCGCCCCGATGATCGCGGCGCTCGCGGTGGGTGCGCTCGTCGGCGGTGCCGCGGGCGGCGGCATCGCGGCATGGGCGCTCAGCGACCGTGCCGGCTCGACCGCCTCTCCGGCCGGTCCCGCCTCCGTCACCGTCAACGACCCGCAGGACGCGACGATCGTCACGGGAGTCGTCGCGAAGGCCATGCCGTCGGTGGTCACGATCGAGGTCGCGGGCGGCGGCGCGCAGGGCAGCGGCTCCGGTGTGATCCTGAGCGAGGACGGATACGTGATCACCAACGCCCACGTCGCGACGCTCGACGGCGCGGCAGCCGACCCGAGCATCCGCGTCTCCACCTCCGACGGGCGCCTGTGGGATGCGAGCCTCGTCGGCGCCGACCCGATCGCCGACCTCGCAGTCATCCGAATCGAGGGAGCCTCCGGCTTGCAGCCGATCGAGTTCGCCGACTCCGACGAGCTCAACGTCGGCGACCGGGCTATCGCCATCGGTGCGCCGCTCGGTCTGGCGGGCACGGTGACCGACGGCATCGTCTCCGCGCTCAACCGCTCCATCACGGTGCAGTCCTCGGCGGTTCCCGATGCGCCGGAGGCTCCGCAGCCGGACGGGGAGAGCCCGTTCGAGTTCTGGAACTTCGACATTCCCGGCCAGGACCGCCGGCCCTCCGCCTCCACGACGATCTCGCTCGCGGTCATCCAGACCGACGCGGCGATCAACCCGGGCAACTCCGGCGGCGCCCTCCTCGACCAGGAGGGTCGGCTCATGGGCATCAACGTCGCGATCGCGACGGCGGGCGGGGGCGGTCAGGGCGGCGCGGGCAGCATCGGCGTCGGCTTCTCCATCCCCGCCAACTACGCCCAGCGCATCGCGACCGAGCTCATCGCGACGGGCACGGCCACTCACGGTCTCCTCGGGGCGATCGTCAGGGACGCGAGCGCCGAGGCGTCGAGCGACGTCGTCGGCGCCCTCATCGATCAGGTCGCGCCCGGCGGGCCCGCCGAGCAAGCCGGACTGCGCTCCGGAGATGTCATCACCGAGTTCAACGGCGTCCCGATCACCGATCAGATCGACCTCACGGCGCAGGTGCGGGTGCTCGCGGCCGGTGACAGCGCCGAGCTGTCGTACGTGCGGGGAGGCCGGAGCGAGTCGGTGACCGTGACCCTGGGCGAGCTCGGCTAGGCGATAGCCTCGGGAGCTATGGTCGCCCCCTCGCTCCCCGGCGTGAGCTACGTGATGCCGGTGTACAACGAGGCGGCCTACATCGACGACGCGATCGCGAGCGTGCTCGCGCAGGACTACGGCGGGGACCAGGAGCTCGTGCTCGCCCTCGGCCCCTCGACCGACGGCACGAGCGAGCGGGTCGAACGACTCGCCGCGGTCGACGGCCGCATCCGCATCGTCCACAACCCGGAGATGGCGATCCCGATTGGCCTCAATCGCGCGATCCTGGCCGCCCGGCACGAGGTGATCGTCCGCGTGGACGCCCACACCGAGCTCGCTCCCGACTACACCGCCGCAGCCGTCGCGACCCTCGCCCGTACCGGTGCCGCCTCGCTCGGAGGGCTCATGGTCGCCTCCGGGCGGAGCCGATTCCAGTCGGCGGTCGCCCGCGCCTACAACTCCCGGCTGGGGCTCGGCGGTGGGGCTTACCACGGCTCAGCCGTCGAGGGGCCCGCCGAGAGCGCGTACCTGGGCATCATGAGGCGCTCATCGCTCATCGCGGTGGGGCTGTACGACGAGGGGCTGCGACGCGGCGAGGATTGGGAACTCAACTTCCGTCTCCGCAGCGCGGGCAGCGTCGTGTGGCTCGACCCCACCCTGCGCGTCACCTACTGGCCGCGCGACAGATGGTCGAAGCTTGCGCGCCAGTTCGTCGCGACCGGCATCTGGCGCGGGGAGCTCGTGCGCCGCCACGGCGGACGGCATCCTCTTCGCTACTTCGCCCCGCCCGCGCTCGTCGTCTCGAGCGGCGCGAGCCTCATCGTGCTGCTCCTGCAGGCCACCGGCGTGCTCGTCGGCCCGACCTCGCTGATCCTCGGGCTCGTCCATCTTGCGCCGGTCGCGTACCTGCTGCTGCTCGCTGGCCTGTTGCTCGCGCCCTCCAGCGGGCGCACGATCGCGGACCGTGCCACATTCGCGCTCGTCATCGCCACGATGCACGTGACCTGGGGCGCCGGCTTCCTGCGCGGGGTCGTCCTGGGTGCGCGCGACGCGGTCGATCGCTCGCGCATCGAGTCGTAGGTCGAGCCGCGGCGGAGCATCCGGGCGAGCGCGGCCTCAGCCGAGCATCCCCGACGCGGCCATGCGCGCGACGACGCGTCCGGCCGCCCCGCCGTCGTCGAGCGGGTTGAACCGCTCCCGCCACGCGGCGAGCGCCACGGGGTCGGTGCCGGCAGCGCCCGTCGCGATATCGCGCAGCGCGTCGAGCAGCGCATTCCCGTCCGTGACGACGGGGCCGGGGGCCTCGGTCGTGACGTCGAAGTAGAAGCCCCGCAGGTCACGGCGGTAGTGCTCGAGGTCGGGCAGGAAGAGCACGAGCGGGGCATCCGTCGCCGTCGCGTCGAACATGATCGAGCTGTAGTCGGTCACGACGACGTCGGCGGCGAGCAGCAGCTCGCTCATCGACGGGAAGGTCGTCACATCGATGAGGCCCGGCGCCTCGAGGTCGCGGCCGAAGCGCAGCGTGCGGCTGTGGCCGCGGACGAGGAGTACGTGGTCCCCTGGCAGCTCGGCGAGTGCCGTCGCGAACCCAGGCAAGTCGAGGTAGTCGACGATCTCGGTGCGGTCGTCGCGCCAGGTCGGGGCGTAGAGAACGGCCGTGACGCCCTCGGCGATGCCGATCCGCGCGCGCACCGCCGCTCGATCGCCCGTGAGCAGCAGGTCGTTCCGCGGGTATCCCTCGATCCAGACCGGTCCGCGGAACCCGTAGGCGCGCCGGAGGATGCTCGCCGCGTAGGGGTTCTGCGCGAGCAGGATCGACCAGCGCGCACTCTCGCGCCGCACGGCGATGCGCGTGCGCAGGCCCACCCCGTCACGGTCGAGCGCGAGGCGCTTGAGCATCGTGCCGTGCCAGGTCTGCAGCACGGTCTGGTGCGCTCGAGGCCGCCAGCGCTTGCGCAGCCAGTCGTTGACGACGAGCACGCGCGCGTCGGCGCGCACGCGCCACCACTCGGCCGAGCCCTCCACGATCGGGACTCCTCCTTCCGGGACCGCGATCGAGCGGTCGACGACGGACCAGTAGCGCACGACGTCGGGGTGCGATCGGGCGAGCTCTCGATCGATCGCGAGCGGATTGCACGCCGCGGTCTGCGCGTAGAAGCTCTCGAGGAAGACCGCGCGCTCCGGCACCGCGTCCCGGCGACGGTACTCGACCTCCAGACGGCGCTGTCCGGCTGGCCCCCGCTCGTCGTCCGGGAGCGGCGCGCTGAGCGAGACGACCAGCGTCCCGCGATCGGCGGCGACCTCGATGCGCGCCAGCGGGGTGAGGGATGCGCCGGGCATCCTCGCGACGATCGTCGCGCGCTTGGTCGCCCGCGTCGCGCCGTCGAGGGTCAGTTCGAGGGCGTAGGCGCCGCTGGGCGCCGCCAGCGGTTCCGAGCCCCAGCGGCTCGCGAGCAAGGGGATCCGCGCGAGGAACCGATCGTCGAGCGTCTCGAGGGCGCCGCTGAGCGTCTGGCGGGGTCCGACGAGCGCGATGGATCCGACAAGGGCCGAACTGCGCCCTTCGACGACGATCGACTCTTCCTCGATCGTGACTGCGTCGATGACGACCGAGCGCTCCGGTGCGACCTCCAGGTCGGCCGGCTCGGGTCCTTCGCCGAGGAGCGTGAGGATCGCCGCTCGCACCCGCTCCGTCGCATGGCCGTCGAGTCGATCGACGTGCTCGTCGCGCAGCCATGCCGCGTGCGCGAGACCCGCGACGCGCTCAGGCCCCTCTGCGAGCAGACCGTCGAGCCGGCTGAGCGTCTGCTCCCAGCTCGCGGCGGGGTCGTCTCCGCTGAATGACCGGTACGGCGTGTAGAGCCCCCGGCTCGAGAGGTAGCGGGCGAGGTCGGGGGCGAAGAACACGCTCGGCACCCCCGCGATCGCGGCGTCGAACGCGATCGAGGAGTAGTCGGTGACGATCGCATCGAGGGCGGGGAGAGCCGGGGTTGCATCCGTGAGCCGGCCGCGCCCCATGAGGCGCACCCGCGGCGTCAGCTCCGGCCCTCGCGCGTACGAGCCGGCCCCGAGCGGGTGCGAGCGGATGAGCAGCACGGCGTCCGCGCGCTCCGCCCACGCGCCGATCGCGCGCCACTCCTCCTCGGTCGGGATCGCCGGATCGGGTTCGCCATCGCGCCACGTGGGCGCGTACAGCACGACGCGCGCACCCTCCGGCAGTGGGCCGACGGCGCTCTCGACGAGCGCGCGCGCCGAGGCCCGCCGTGCGGCCGCGTCGCCGCGCAGCAACACGTCGTCACGGGGATCGCCGAGCACGCGGACCCGCGAGCGGGGGAGACCGAAGGCCGAGCGGATGCGCGCCGCGACAAGCTCGGAGGCGACGGGGAAGAGGGTGATGCGCGACGACCCAGCGCGGTAGAGACGCGCCATGAGCGCGCGCGCTCCGGGCAGCGACCCCATGAGGGGCAGCCTCAGCGCCGCGCCCGTGTCGAGATGCAGTCGCTTGAGCGGGATCCCGTGCCACAGCTGCACGACGACCGCGCGGCTCGAGCCGTAGCGGTTGACGTCGCCGAGGCCGTGCGTCACGACCACGACGCCCGCCCGCAGCGTCTCCCAGAATCCGTGGATGCTCCTGGTCGGCACCGCGCGCATCCCTCGCGCGATCGCGTCCGCGAGCTCGTCGTCGCTCGAGGCGAGCCACACGAGACGCCGTTCCGGGTCGCGATCTCGGCAGAGCTCCCACAGCGCGAAGGCCCCCTCCCCGACCCCGATGCCGGAGCCGAAGACCCAGCGTGCGGGGTCGCGAGGGACTAGGCGCGCGGCGAGCGCGCCGAGCCCGTACAGCGGGGCGCGGGCCAGGGCGCGCGCGTTGCCGGCGCTGAACGTGAAGCGGGCCATCGCGGGCGATTCTTCCATGGCCAGGCCGCCAGCGAACAAACGCATAACGGTTGGCCCCCGTTCGCGGGGTCGCGCCCTCGCCGGCGACCATGATGGAGCAGTGAGTATTTCAAAGCAGCTGGGCACGGCGCGGCGTCTCGCGCGCGACATCCTCCGCTCGCGCCGTCATCGCGCGGAGCTCGCACGGCGGCTTCGGTCAGAGAAGCAGCCCGCTGCGGGAAGCGTGCAGATCGCCGTCTACTTCGCTGACACGCAGGTGAACCTCTACCAGATCCGGCAGTGGTACGCGCCCCTCGCCGAGCTCGCTACGGTGCATCCCGTCGCCATCATCGCCCGCAGCCCGGCGACGATGCTCACGCTCCTCGACGAGTCGCCGGTCCCGGCCGTCTACCTGCGCCAGGTCGTCGACCTCGAGCGCTTCGTCGCCGAGCAGCCGCTGCGGATCGTGCTCTACGTGAACCAGAACGCCAAGAACTTCCAGATGTTCCGGTACAGCCGGATGTGGCACGTGTTCGTCAACCACGGCGAGTCGGACAAGATGTACATGACGACGAACCAGTACAAGGCCTACGACTACGCGTTCATCGCCGGCGACGCAGCGAAGGAGCGCCTGCGTCGCAAGCTCTGGAACTACGACGTGGAGAGCAAGGCGATCGCGATCGGCCGTCCCCAGGCGGATCACTTCGCCGGCGCGGTGCCGTACGAGCCCGACGATCGCACCGTCGTGCTGTACGCGCCCACGTGGGAGGGCGACAGGCCCACGGCCGCCTACGGCTCGACCGCGAGCCACGGGGAGGCCCTCGTCAGCGAGCTCCTTGCCTCCGGCCGACACCGCGTCATCTACCGCCCTCACCCGCGCAGCGGCGTCGTCGACCCCGATTACGGTGCCGCAAGCGCGCGGATCGTGGCCGCGATCGCCCGCGCCAACGCCGCCGACCCGCGTGCGCGGCACGTCTTCGACGACGGCGCCGAGCTCGGCTGGCAGCTGGCGGCGGCGGATGTCGCGATCACCGACATCTCGGCTATGGTCTACGACCGGCTCGCGACCGGCAAGCCGATCCTGATCGCCCGACCGGCGTCGCCGGAGGCGGAGATCGACGCGACCGGCTACCTCGGCGACTGCGAGTGGCTCACGCAGGAGGAGGCAAGGGCGGTCATCCCGGCGATCGACCGGGTCCTCACGAGCACGGAGGCGCACGAGCGGCTGCAGCACTGGGTCGAGCGCTACTTCGGTGACACGGCCCCCGGCGCCGCGACCGCGCGCTTCCATGCGGCCGTGGAATCACTCATGACCGAGTGGGAGCGCGCGGCGGCGCAGCATCGCCATGACCCGATCACGAGCGAGTCGAACCCGTTCGACGCCGACATCGACGAGGACGCCGCCCCCGGTGGGGGCTGAGCGTCAGATCTCGAACTCCTCGGCGGGCTCGTCGGAGCCGCGTCGGCGCTCGATCGCCAGGCGCGGCACGCGCAGCGGGCCGATACGGCCTGCCTCGCGGATCACGACGCGGCGGCCCGGTCGGGGGGCCCCCGGCGCGCGGGTCTCGATCTCGAGGCTCGCCGGCCACAGCGCGGGCGCGGGCCCGAAGGCCTCGCGCGCGTTGCTGATGACCTTCCTTCCGAGGATGTGATTGCCCGTGCCGCCGATGACGGCGCCGATGCCGAAGGGGATGGCGCGACCGAGGACGGAGCCGCCCTGGGTGACGGCGAACCTGCGGACGAACGCGGTGCGCAGCCGGTCGGCGAGCGAGTCCAGCATGACGCGCGGCATGCTCTTGGTCACGAGCTCGCCCCAGTAGGCGGTGCGGGGCGCTCCGCCCGTCATCTGCTTGGCGAACTGCGTCACGAGGTCCTTGCCCGCGCCGCCGAGCATGAGCGCCATGACGAGGCTCTGCGCGCGCTCGGGATCGTCGACGGCGATGCCGTGGATCTCTGTCACGGACTGAGCGAAGAGGGCGCTCGCCTCGAGGAAGGCGACCGTCTCGACCCCGCTCAGGGTGAGGGAGGCGGCGACCCCGATGGCCGGCACGACCGCCGCGGCGCCGACGGATGCTCCGCTCGCGGTGACGAGCGTCAGGTAGTGCTTCTCGAGCATCCTGATCACCTCGTCGGGGGAGGCACCGGGCGATCGGCGGCGGATCCGGCGAACATGGGCGATGACCGCGGGGCGCTGCGACGACATGATCGCCTGCAGTGCACGCACCATGCGCGGGTCGGCCTGCGCGTGCTGGGGAGGGACGATGCGGGGCGTCGTGGGGTCATGCGCCGCGGAGTCGTGCGTCTCGAAGGTCATGAACGGGAACCGTAGTCGCTGTCGTACGCGGCGAGAACCCCCTCGATCGGCCCGTCGAGCTGCAGTAAGCCCTTGTCCAGGTAGAGGCCGCGGGTGCAGAAGCGCTTGAGGTCGCGCTCGTTGTGCGAGACGAAGAAGAGGGTCCGCCCGCCTGCGAGGAGCTCGTCGATGCGCCGGTAGCACTTTTCTCGGAACGCCTTGTCGCCGACGGCGAGCACCTCGTCGACGAGCAGGATCGGCTCCTCGAGCCTCGAGATGACGGAGAAGGCCAGGCGGACCTTCATGCCGCTGGACAGGTGCTTGTACGGGGTGTCGACGCTCTCGCCCAGCTCAGCGAAGTCGATGATCTCGTCGTAGCGCTCGTCGATCTCGGCGCGCGTCATGCCGTGGAGCCCAGCAGTGAGGTGGACGTTCTCGCGCACCGTGAGGTCGTCGACGAATCCGCCGGTGATCTCGATGAGCGGCGCGACCCCGCCGTGCACGTCGACGCGGCCCTCGTCGGGGAGCATGACGCCCGCGACGAGCTTGAGGAGGGTCGACTTGCCTTGGCCGTTGCGACCGACGACTCCGATCGCCTCGCCTGCCCGCACCTCGACGTCCACGCCGCGCAGCGCCCAGAACTCGTCGGGACGCGCTCGGCGGTTGCTGCCGGCGAAGAGATCCTTGAAGCTCCGGCGGCCACGGCGGTTCCGACGGAACCGGATGCCGGCGCCCTCGACGCGGATGACGATGTCGCTCATCAGATCTCCTTCAGCACGGCGCGCACCATGCGCCGGAAGACGAGGATGCCCGCTCCGAGCGCGACGAGACTCATGATGGCCGCCACGATCACGGCGAACGGCTCGACCTGGTCGGGGAAGAAACTCGCGCGGTAGAGCGAGATGATGCCGGAGAGCGGATTGAACGCCATCCACACGTCGAGCCCGTCCGGCAGGTCGCTGAGTCCGTAGATGATGGGGGAGGCGTAGAAGAGGAAGCGCAGCACGAGCTTTACGGCCCGTTCGAGATCGCGGAAGAACACCACGAGAGGCGCGATCATGAGGCAGAGGCCGAGGATGAGCGCCGCCTGCAGCGCGATCGCGAGCGGCAGCCAGAGCACGCCCCACGTGAGCTCGGCGCCGAAGACGATCGCGAACGCGAGGAGCACGGGGATGGCGAGCAGGAACTCGATTCCCTTCGACAGCACGATCCTGGCGACCCACACGCTGCGCGGCAGGCGCGTCGAGCGCACGAGCTTGGCGTCCTTGATGAAGGCCCGCGTCGAGTCGCCGATCGCTCCGTTGAACCATGTCCAGGGCAGGAGCCCCGCGAGCAGGAACACGATGTACGGCTCCGCGCCGATCGCCCGGTCGACGATCTGGGTGAACACGAACCAGTAGATGACCGCCATGGCGAGCGGGTCGAGCACCGACCACAGGTAGCCGAGGAACGACGTGGAGTATCGGACCTTCAGATCCCGGCTCGTGAGCAGCCAGAGCGTCTGGCTGTAGACCCGTGCGGGGGTGCGCGGCGGGCGCGACGGCGAGGCGAGGGTCACAATCGACAACGGTACCGGCATCCCGCTCCCGCAGGCCCGGGGCGAGGGCGATCGATGAATCGGCGGGGCGGATGCCGAACGGCCCGCCCCCTGTCGGGGTCGGGCCGTTCGTGGTCGTTCGGCGAGGCGTCGCTCAGACGAAGAGGTTCGCGCGCTCGAGGTCTTCCGCGAAGTCGATCTCGACGGCGTAGAAGTCGGAGATGTCGAGCGGCTCGACGCGGAGCCCGTTCTGCTCGATCGCGAGCTCGATGCCGCGCTCGAAGTAGTCCTGATCGGCGACGCGCTGCAGGTGGTGGATGAGGGTTGACTTGTCGGCGGAGGAGACGTAGTTGATGCCCACCGCCTCGCCGAGGCCGCCGACGACCTGCTTGGAGAGCTCCTTGATGAACCCCTCGGCGTCGACCGTGTACTTGACCTCCTCGTCGGAGACCTTCGAGGTGTTGACGCTCACGAACGAGCGGTCGGCGTGTACGAGGCTCGCCGCGCGCACGAGCGCCTGCGGGTCGAACACGACGTCGCCGTTCATCCAGAGCACGCCCTGCGACCCCGTCGCCTTGAGCGCGCGGAGGAGGCTCTTGGAGGTGTTGGTCTGGTCGTACTGCTCGTTGTACACGTAGTTGACGTCGGGGAACGCGTCGATGATGTGCTCGAGCTTGTAGCCGACGACGGTCGTGATCGTGGCGTCGGTGCCGAACGCGGCCGCGATGTTGTCGTGCTGCTGCTGCATGATGGTGCGACCGTCGCTGAGCTCCGTGAGCGGCTTCGGGAGCGAGCGGCCGAGGCGGCTGCCCATACCGGCGGCGAGGATGACGATCTGCGTGGTCATGGGACCTCCTGTGTCTTCAGTCGGCTGCGCAGGCTCTCAACGATCATGCCTCTGGTACGGGGGATCGGCCGGTGTTTGTTCACCGAACGGACAACTGCGCGCTGTGGATCAGACACTTCATTGTGCTCGGGCGAGCTTAGCGACGAAAACTGCCGATCAACAGGGAATGACGGGCATCTGTTGCCCGATCGTGATGGGGCAGCGGACGGGGAGGGAGGGCGGAGGCTTCGGCTCGAGCGTTGCTAGCGTGGACGCGTGGATCCGACTACGCCGCCCTCGACCAGCAGCGCGACCCCCGGCGCGGAGGTGGCGGAGGCGGCCCAGCCCGAGACGGCCGACAGGCCCGGCAGCGCTCAGCCTGCAGAGCGAGAGGCCGCGCCGAAGAGGACGGCAGCCCCGCGGAAGCCCGCTGCGCCGCGGAAGCCCGCTGCGCCGCGGAAGCCCGCAGATGCCGAGGCGACGAGCCCCGCGGCCGCGAAGGCGCCGGCGGCGAAGAAGCCCGCTGCGCCGAGGACGCCGGCGACGAGAGCCCCGGCGGCGAAGCGGACGCCGGCGACGAAGAAGCCCGCGGCGGCGAAGAAGCCCGCGGTCGCGGTGACGCCCGAGCCGACGGAGCCTCCCGCGCCCGTGGTCCTCGAGGTCACCGGACTCCGCAAGCGCTTCGGCCGGACCGTTGCTGTCGACGGCATCGACCTGGCCGTCAGGAAGGGTGCCATCTTCGGCTTCGTGGGGCCCAACGGTGCCGGGAAGACCACGACCCTCTCGATGATCACGGGGCTCCTGCGGCCCGATGCCGGCTCCGTCGTCGTGGGCGAGGCCGACGTCTGGCGCTCGCCCGACGCAGCCAAGCGGGTCCTCGGCGTTCTGCCCGACAGGATGCGGCTCTTCGACCGGCTGACCGGCGCGCAGATGCTGTACTACTGCGGCGTCCTGCACGGGCTCGATCGAACGACCGCCCGCAGCCGCTCGGAGGACCTCTCCCGTGCACTCGCGCTCGAGGGCTCGCTCGACCGGCCGGTGGCCGACTACTCGATCGGAATGATCAAGAAGGTCTCGCTGGCGGCCGCGCTCATCCACTCGCCGCGGCTGCTCGTCCTCGACGAGCCCTTCGAGGGCGTCGACCCCGTCTCGACGGCTCACGCGATCGACCTGCTGCGCTCCTACGCCCGCGCGGGCGGGACGGTCGTGCTGTCGAGCCACAACATGGACCTCGTCGAGCGGGTGTGCGACTCGGTCGCCGTCATCGTCGGAGGGAGCATCCTCGCCTCGGGCACTCTCGAGAAGGTGCGCGACGGCTCGACACTCGAGGAGCGCTTCGTCGAGCTCGCCGGGGGCCGCAGCGCGGTGGAGGGGCTCGAGTGGCTGACGACGTTCTCCGACTGAAGCTCGCCCTGCTCGGGTCAGCCTTCCGCGGCCCCCGCCGGCTGGCACGCACGGCCGTGGTCGTCGCGCTCTCCGCGGTGTTCACTGTCGCCCTGCTGGACGCCGCCGCGGCCTTCCGGCCCGCCGACGACGGTCACCGGGCGGGCCTCGTCGTGATCGCGAGCATCATCGCGCTCGCGCTGGCGATCTGCCCGCTTACCTCGGGGCTGGGCTCGGCGCTCGAGCCGCGGCGGTTCGCGCCCTTCCCGATCGCACCCGGTCGGCTCGCGGCGGCGCTCGCGGTCGCCGGGGCCCTCGGCGTGCAGGGCATCCTCTCGGTCGTCCTCGTCG
>NZ_JACGWX010000002.1 GCF_014137945.1 Microcella alkalica | reverse complement strand
TCGCGGGGTCGATCGCGGCGGCGCCCGCGCCGTTCGGCTGGTTGACCGTGATGTCGGCGAGCCAGTTGAGCACCTTCGTGCCGCGATCCTTCGAGATGTTCGCCCGCACGAGCTCGGGTCGTTCGTCGATGAAGGAGGTGCTCAGATCGCCCGCCTGGAACTGCGGGTCGTCGAGCACCGCCTGGAGGAACGGGATGTTCGTGGTGACGCCGCGGATGCGGAACTCGGCGAGACCGCGCCTCGCGCGCGCGACCGCGGCGCCGAAGTCGCGCCCGCGGCAGGTCATCTTCGCGAGCATCGAGTCGAAGTGGGGGCGAGATCTGCGCACCGGAGGCGATCGTGCCGCCGTCCAGGCGGACCCCGGCACCACCCGGCGAGCGGTAGGTCGTGATCTTGCCCGTGTCGGGGACGGAACCCGCTCGCCGGGTCCTCCGTCGTGATGCGGCACTGCAGCGCCGCCCCCCGAAGGTGGATCTGCTCCTGCTTAAGGCCGAGTTCAGCGAGCGACTGCCCGTAGGCGATGCGCATCTGCGATTGCACCAGATCGACGTCGGTGATCTCCTCGGTCACCGTGTGCTCGACCTGGATGCGCGGGTTCATCTCGATGAACACGTGCTCGCCCTCGCGCTCCCCCCGCCGTGTCGAGCAGGAACTCGACCGTTCCGGCGTTGACGTAGCCGATGGACCGGGCGAAGGCGACCGCGTCGCGGTACATCGCCTGGCGGACATCCTCATTGAGGTTCGGGGCCGGAGCGATCTCCACCACCTTCTGATGGCGGCGCTGCACCGAGCAGTCTCGCTCGAACAGGTGCACCGTCTCGCCGTGGGAGTCCGCGAGGATCTGCACCTCGATGTGGCGAGGGCGCACGACCGCCTGCTCGACGAACATCGTCGGGTCGCCGAAGGCGCTGTCCGCCTCGCGCATGGCGGCCTCGAGCGCGGACCGCAGGTCGTCGCGGCTCTCGACCCGTCGCATCCCCCGCCCGCCGCCGCCGGCGACGGCCTTCGCGAAGATGGGGAAGCCGATGTCGTCCGCGGCCGCGACGAGGACTTCGATGTCGGTCGTCGCGGGACTCGACTTCAGAACCGGGACGCCCGCTGCGATCGCGTGCTCCTTCGCGGTGACCTTGTTCCCCGCCATCTCGAGAACTGCGCGCGGCGGGCCGATGAAGGCGATGCCCGCGTCGGCAGCGGCCTGCGCGAGGTCCGGATTCTCGCTCAGGAAGCCGTAGCCGGGGTAGATGGCGTCGGCACCGCTCTCCTTCGCGACGCGGATGATCTCCGCGACATCCAGGTAGGCGCGCACGGGATGGCCGGGCTCGCCGATCTGGTACGCCTCGTCGGCCTTGAGCCGATGCATGGAATTGCGATCCTCGTAGGGGAAGACGGCGACCGTTCTCGCGCCAAGCTCGTATGCGGCTCGGAAGGCGCGGATCGCGATCTCGCCGCGGTTGGCTACAAGGATCTTCCGGAACATCGATTCCTCTCAGGGTGACCCGGGCAGGCCGAGGGGAGGCCCGCGATGGATCGTGGTGGCATACCGAGGTCGGCGCGTGGGCGCGCACTTCAAGACTAGTGAAGGTAGGGTCGTTCATCGTGCACGTACTGAGCATCAGCTCCCTCAAGGGAGGCGTGGGAAAGACCACGGTGACGCTCGGGCTGGCATCCGCGGCCTTCTCCCGCGGTTTTGCGAACGCTCGTCGTCGACCTGGACCCGCAATCCGACGCCTCGACCGGGATGGACATCTCCGTCGCCGGGCGGCTCAACGTCGCCGACGTCCTCGCCTCGCCGAAGGAGAAGGTCGTCCGTCAGGCGATCGCGCCCTCGGGCTGGACGAAGGGCCGCTCCGGAACGGTCGACGTGCTCATCGGCAGCCCCAGCGCGATCAATTTCGACGGGCCGCACCCGAGCATCCGCGAGATCTGGAAGCTCGAGGAGGCCCTCGCGCACGTCGAGAACGACTACGACCTCGTGCTCGTGGACTGCGCGCCCTCGCTCAACGCCCTCACCCGCACGGCTTGGGCGGCGAGTGACCGCGTCGTCGTCGTGACCGAGCCGGGGCTCTTCTCCGTCGCCGCCGCCGATCGCGCGCTGCGCGCGATCGAGGAGATCCGTCGCGGACTGTCGCCGCGCCTGCAGCCGCTCGGGATCATCGTCAACCGCGCCCGCGTGCAGAGCCTCGAGCACCAGTTCCGCATCAAGGAGCTGCGCGACATGTTCGGGCCCCTCGTGCTCGCTCCCCAGCTTCCCGAGCGCACCTCGCTGCAGCAGGCGCAGGGCGCGGCGAAGCCGCTGCACATCTGGCCGGGCGAGAGCGCTCAGGAAATGGCGCGCAACTTCGACCAGTTGCTCGAGCGCGTCATGCGCACCGCCCGCATGGGCGAGTACGCCCAGCGCTAGCCGCGAGCCCGCGCGAGGATCGCGCGATCACCGTGCGCCGAGCGCACGAGGGATGCCCGTGGAGCGGGCGAGGTCAGCTCGCGCGCGTGGCGCGGCGCTGAGCGAGCTCGTCCGCCGGGTCGGCGGCGGTCGAGTCGAGATCGACGAGCGAGCTCTCGACCTCCCGCAGGACCTTGCCGACGGCGATGCCGAAGACGCCCTGCCCGCGGCTCACGAGGTCGATGACCTCGTCGTCGGAGGTGCAGAGGTAGACGCTGGCGCCGTCGCTCATGAGGGTGGTCTGGGCGAGGTCGTTGACGCCCGCCTCACGGAGCTGGTTCACGGCGGTGCGGATCTGCTGGAGCGAGATGCCCGTGTCGAGAAGTCGCTTGACGAGCTTGAGGACGAGGATGTCGCGGAAGCCGTAGAGGCGCTGGGTGCCCGAGCCGGAGGCGCCGCGCACGGTCGGCTCGACGAGCTGCGTTCGGGCCCAGTAGTCGAGCTGGCGATAGGAGATGCCGGCGGCGCGAGCGGCGACGGCGCCGCGGTAGCCGGCCTGGGCGTCGAGCTCGGGAAGGCCATCGGTGAAGAGCAGGCCGAGGTCGTACCGATCGTCGCGGCGGCTGACGTCGCTCATGGCCTCTACCTAACCTTCATCGTTAACGTGATACTTCGCATCACGTCATCCAGACTAGCGAGCCACCCGACCCCCGCCGGAGACATTCGCATCGTCGGCGCGGCGTGTCGGGCCCGACTACGACTGTAGCCTGCCGAGGGCCGATCTGATCAGGCTCGAGCGCACGATCTCGAGCTGGCCGGCGATCTCGACGGCGAGTTCTGCGGCGCGCGCCCGCGACGAGGGATCGTTGCGGCGCGAGACCGGGATGAGCGCGCTCTCGATGAGGCCGAGCTCGCGCTCGGCCGCCGCCCGGAAGCCGCGCAGGTGACGCGGCTCGATGCCCGATCGCTGTAGCTCGACGAGCGAGCGGAGCACCTGGAGCGCGTCGTCGCCGTACGTCTCGCTCGGCGCGATGAGCGAGGCCGTGACCGCGTCGCCGAGCAGCGCCGACGTGGCACCGGCTTCGCGCACGAGTTCGTCGCGGCTGTACCGGCGCTCCGTGGCGAGCATCGAGGGCGCGGGGACAGCGCCGCCGAGCGGCAGGCTCGGGGTGCGCCCGGCGTCGAGCTCGTCGAGGTAGCCGCGGATGACCTTGAGCGGCAGGTAGTGGTCGCGCTGCATCGTGAGCACGAAGCGCAGACGATCGACATCGGTCGGCGAGAACTTGCGGTAGCCGGATTCGGTGCGCGACGGCGCGATGAGCTGACGCTCCTCCAGGAAACGGAGCTTCGACGGCGTCAGATCGGGGAACTCGGGGCTGAGCTTGGCGAGCACCTGGCCGATGCTCAGGAGGGATGCCGCGGCTGTCGCGGGACGACGAGCAGCGGCGGCGGACCGCTCCGCCACTACGCGACCGGGCGTCGGTCGGCGCGCGAGGCGTAGAAGGTCAGACGGAACTTGCCCACCTGCACCTCCGAGCCGTCGATGAGCGCGGCAGTACCGTCGATGCGCTCGCCGTTGAAGAAGAGGCCATTGAGCGAGCCGAGGTCGCGGACGGTGAAGGAGGTGCCGTCGCGGTGGAACTCGGCGTGCTTGCGCGACACGGTGACGTCGTCGAGGAAGATGTCGGCGTCTGGGTGCCGGCCGGCGACGGTGACGTCGGCGTCCAGGAGGAAGCGGGCGCCCGTGTTGGGGCCGCGTCGGACGATGAGGAGGGCCGACCCGGAGGGCAGCGCGGCGATCGCCTCCTGCTCCTCGACTGTGACCCCGGCCTCCATGGCGGCGAGCTGCGCGACGAAGTCCGGACCGTAGTGGACCGTCGTCTCCGACGAGTTGTACGCCGGCGCGGCGCTGCTCTGCTCATCCCCCGTGGGGCGGGCAGACACGTTCTCAGCCATCAGTGGACCTCCTCAGGGGATTCAGCGTATCCGATGCGGCGGCCGGTGCTCCTGGCCGATTCCCCACGAGCTCGAGGGTCTGACGCAGGTAGAGCGCACCGGCCCACCAGTAGAGGAACGCGCCCCACAGGGCGAAGGCCCAGCCGATGGGATCGGAGACCGCGCGCGCATCGGGGAACGCCTGCCCGAGCACGAGGATCGGCAGCGCGTAGAAGAGGGCGAACGTCGCGAGCTTGCCCAGGTGGTGCACGGGCAGCGGGCCGTACCGATGCTGCGCGAGGACGATGCCGAGCACCACGAGCATGACGTCGCGGCCTACGATCACGACCACGAGCCACCACGGCACGACCTCGCGCACCGCGAGCGCGATCACCGCGGCGAAGATGAAGAGACGGTCGGCGGCCGGGTCGAGGAGCTGGCCGAGGCGGGTGATCTGGTCGTACCGTCGCGCGATGATGCCGTCGACGTAGTCGGAGACGCTCGAGAAGACGATCACGAGGAGCGCGGCGACATCCTGACCGGTCAGCACCAGGACGAGGAACACGGGCACGAGCGCGAGCCGGATGGCGCTCAGCAGATTCGGGATCGTGAGGACGCGCGTGCTGACGGGGGGGCGGCTCGCCGGGGGCACTGCGTCGGCTTCGCTCACGCTGTCAGTGTAGTGAGGCGCGGCGCGCCCGAGCCGACCGATATCGCGAGCCCGGGTTATTCTTCCGCGCATGTCGTGCATCCGCTTCAACACCCCCGCCCAGCGCCGGCAGCTCGCCGCGAGCGCTCCCGTGCGCGCGACCTCCCCCGACCCGGTGGCGCAGTTCCTCTCGCCCTCCGTGACGGCGTCCAAGATCGCGCGCATCCGTCGCCTCGCGGGCGATGCGAACCCGAAGATCCGCGAGAGCGCGGCGCTGTCGTACCACGCTCCTGACGAGGTCTACGCGGCTCTCGCGAAGGACCCCGTCGCGAGCGTGCGCGCGTGCGTCGCCAAGAACGAGCACACGCCATGCGACGTCCTCCGTGCGCTCGCGTCGGATGCCGACGAGACCGTCCGCGCGTGGGTGGCGATCAACTACGCCGTTCCCGCCGACGCCATGGAGCGTCTCGCCGAGGACGAGAGCGCCACCGTCCGCGGCCTCGTCGCCTGGAAGGCTCAGCTCGCCGCCGAGAGCGCGGCCTCCGCCGAGCCGGCGCGCGTCTAGCGCCGTCGCGCGGCGCGGTCGGCCGGTGCGAGGCTCCCCGCCGCGGCCATCCGCGCCGGCACGACGCGCGCGAGCCCGGCGATGACCTTGTAGCGCAGCGTCGGGATCGACACCGAGCGGCCCCGGTCGATGTCACGCAGGGCGAGCCGCACGAGGTCGCGCACATCGAGCCAGAGCGGCCCGGGCACGCCCGTCGTCGCGACCCCCATCCGCTCGTGGAACTCGGTGCGCGTGAAACCTGGGGCAACCGCCGTGACGCTCACTCCGAGACCGCGGTACCGGAGGTTCGCCCACCGCGCGAACGAGACCCCCCAGGCCTTGGCTGCGCCGTAGCTCCCGCGAGGGGTGAAGGCCGCGACGCTCGAGATCAGGACGATCCGGCCCTCGCCGCGCGCGAGCATCCCCTGCATCGCCGCGTGGGTCAAGCGCAGCGGCACGCCGACGTGCAGGTCGAGGTGGCGGACCTCGTCGTCGAGCGGCGACGCGGCGAAGTCGGTCACGAGACCGTGACCGGCGTTGTTGACGAGCAGGTCGACCGGATCCGCCTCGTCGCGCACGCGGCGCTCGACCGCCGCGACTCCTGGCTCCTCGAAGAGGTCGGCCGCGATCGTCTCGACCCCGACGCCGTGGCGCGAACGCAGCTCGGCCGCGACCTCCTCGAGCCGGTCGGCGGTGCGCGCGACGAGCACGAGATCGGTGCCGCGGGCGGCGAGCTGGCGGGCGAACTCAGCGCCGATGCCGGCCGTCGCTCCCGTGATGAGAGCCGTCGTCATAGCGCTACGGTAGCGGCGCCCAGCTGGACGGACCGCTCGAGCCCGCCGGGTACTCCTCGAGCGGGACCCGGTCGGCGCGCCACGCCTCGAGGACGGGCTCCACGATGCGCCAGCACTCCTCCGCGACGTCGCCGCGGACGGTGAAGGCCGCGTCGCCCTCGAGAACGTCGCCGAGCACCTCGCCGTACGCGGTCAGCTCTCCGGCCGTGAACTCGGCGTCGAGGCTCACCCGATCGAGCTCGCCCGGGTCGCCCGCCCCGTTGATGTCGAGCTCGATCGCCAGTCGCTCGGGGCTCAGCGCGATCGTGATCGCCGGGGCGCCGCCGGCGGGCTCGAGGCCGTGCGGAAGATGCGGTGCCGGGCGCATGCTCGCGCGCACGTGCGTCGAGGGGGCGCCGAGGGCCTTGCCGCTGCGCAGCACGATCGGCACGCCGGCCCAGCGCGGCGTGCCGATCTCGACGACGACCTCGGCGAGCGTCTCGGTCGATCGGCTCGCGTCGACGCCATCTTCGGAGGCGTAGTCGGGCACGGTCTCGCCGTCGATCGCTCCGGCGGTGTACCGGGCTCGTCGGCTCGCGGCCTCGGCATCGCCGTCGCGCACGGTCGTCGCGCGCAGCACCTGCATCATCGCGCCGTGGAGGTCGTCGGCCTCGAGGCTCGACGGGAGCTCCATCGCGGCGAGCGCGAGCACGAGAAGCAGGTGGCTCTGGATCATGTCGACGAGCGCCCCGGCCGTGTCGTAGTACCCGGCGCGCCCTTCCAGCGCGAGCGACTCGTCGTAGACGATCTCGATGCGATCGATGCCGTCGCGGTTCCACACGGCCTCGATCACGCGGTTGGCGGCGCGCAGTCCGATGAGGTTCGCGACCGTCGACTTGCCGAGGAAGTGGTCGATGCGGAAGACGCGGTCCTCCGGCAGCAGCTCGGCGAGCCGGGCGTTGAGCTGCGCGGCGCTCGCGCGGTCGACCCCGAACGGCTTCTCGAGGGCGAGCACCGTGCCGTCGGGGAGGTCGACGGCCGCGAGCGCCTCGACGGTCGCGCGCGCGGTCGAGGGCGGGATGGCCAGGTACAGCAGCGGGTCGCGGGTCGCGGCGGCGAGGAGCGCGCGCAGGGCATCCGCGTCGGTCGCATCGGTGCGCACGTATCGCGCCCGCTCGAGGATGCCCGGCAGCGCGTCGCCCGCCGACTCCCCGAGCGTCGCCCGCAGCAGGTCGCGCCAGCGCTCGTCGCTCCAGTCGCTGCCGCCTGCGCCGATGAGCTCGAGCTTGGCGCAGCGGCCGACGGCGAGGAGGCTCGCGAGCCCGGGGAGCAGGAGCCTCTCGGCGAGGTCGCCGGTGGCGCCGAGGATGATGAGGGAGCGGTCGCGGGAGGAGGGCATCATTCCACGCTAAGCGCGAGAGGGTGCGAGACGGCGGCTCGTGCACGGAGTTCGGAGGAAGCTCCGATTGGCTGGGAGGATGCCCGCCCCCATCGAGGACTACGCCGTCATCGGCGACTGCCACACGGCCGCGCTCATCAGTCGGCAGGGGGCGATCGACTGGCTGTGCCTGCCGCGGTTCGACTCGGCCTCGATGTTCGGCGCCCTGCTCGGCACCGAGGAGCACGGGCAATGGCTGCTGCGACCCATCGGAGCCGTCGAGTGCGCGGAGCGCCACTACGAGGAGGACACCCTCGTGCTCGTCACGCGCTGGCGGTCGCCGACCGGCGAGATCGAGGTGATCGACGCCATGCCCCACGGAGACCGCCGAGCCGACCTCGTGCGCCGCGTGCGGGGCATCAGCGGCGAGGTCGCCGTCGAGCAGTTGCTGCGGATCAGGTTCGACTACGCGAGCGCGATGCCGTGGATGCGGCAGGGGGGCACGGACGAGCATCCCGCTCTCGTCGCGATCGCGGGGCCGGACGCGGTCGTCGTCCGAGGGCCTCGCTTCCGTGCGGTCGATCACGCGCACCGCGCCGAGTTCGTCGTGCGGGAGGGAGAGACGGTGGACACCGTGCTCACCTGGTTCCCCGCCCACCGGGTCGCGCCGGAGCCCCTCGACATCGACGGGCAGCTCGATCGCACCCGCGAATGGTGGCGCGACTGGGCGAGCACGTGCGCGGCGCCCGGCGCCTACGACGAGCACGTGCGGCGGTCGCTGCTCGTGCTGCGCGCGCTCACGCACGAGGACACCGGCGGCATCGTCGCCGCGCCGACGACGAGCCTGCCGGAGGACATGGGAGGCAGCCGCAACTGGGACTACCGCTACGTGTGGCTGCGCGACGCCGCGCTCACGCTCGAGGCGCTCATGCTGCACGGATATCAGACCGGCGCCGCCGAGTGGCGGGCGTGGCTGCTGCGCGCGATCGCAGGCGACCCGCAGGACCTGCAGATCATGTACGGCCTCTCGGGCGAGCGGCGGCTGACCGAGTACGAGCTCGACTCGCTGCCCGGCTATCGGGGGTCGGCGCCCGTGCGCATCGGGAACGGCGCGTACACGCAGTTCCAGGGCGACATCTTCGGCGAGGTGCTCATCGCCCTCGATCGCGCGCGCGACCTCGGCATCGAGGAGGACGAGTTCTCGTGGGCGCTGCAGACCGAGCTGCTGAAGCACGCGGAGAAGCACCTCGACCGCCGCGACAACGGCATCTGGGAGATCCGCGGACCGCACCGCACCTTCACGCACTCGCGCGCGATGCTGTGGGCGGCCTTCGACCGGGGCGCGCACGCCGTGCGCGTGCACGGCCTCTCCGGCGACG
Source organism: Microcella alkalica (assembly GCF_014137945.1). Lineage (GTDB taxonomy): Bacteria > Actinomycetota > Actinomycetes > Actinomycetales > Microbacteriaceae > Microcella > Microcella alkalica. The sequence continues at coordinate 484,038 of NZ_JACGWX010000002.1, read as the reverse complement.
CCGAGCGCTGGGAGGCGCTCCGCGACGGGCTCCGCGAGGAGATCATGCGCAACGGCGTGAGCGAGGGCGGATGGTTCGTGCAGCACTACGAGACCGAGGAGGTCGACGCCTCGCTGCTGCAGCTCGCGCACATCGGCTTCGTCGCCTACGACGACCCGCGGATGCTCGCGACCGTCGCGCGCATCGAGGAGACCCTCCTGCGCGGCGGCCTGCCGCTGCGCTACCGCACCGAGTCGGGGATCGACGGGCTGCCCGGGGACGAGCACCCGTTCCTCGCGTGCGCGTTCTGGCTCGTCGAGAACTACGCGCGGGGCGGACGCCTCGACGACGGCGTGGCGCTCATGGACCGCCTCGTCGGGCTCGCGAACGACGTCGGGCTCCTCGCCGAGGAGTACGACGTCGACGACGAGCGCCACATGGGCAATACGCCGCAAGCCCTCTCGCACCTCGCCCTCGTGCGCGCAGCGGATGCGATCGCGACCGAGCGCAAGCGGGTGTCGCCCGCGGGGGCGGGTCGGGCATCCTGACCCGATGCGATTGAGACGATCCTCCCCCGACGGCCCCGGCATCCGCCGGCTGCGGCACGGGAGGGGCTTCCGGTACGTGGATGCGCGGGGCCGGTCGGTCACGGACGGGGACGTCCGCGCGCGCATCGCCTCCCTCGCGATCCCGCCCGCGTGGAGCGAGGTCTGGATCTGCGCCGACGAGCGGGGCCACGTGCAGGCGATGGGCCTCGACGCCGACGGCCGCCGTCAGTACCGCTATCACGAGGAGTGGACGCGGCGGGCCGGAGTGAAGAAGTTCGCGCGCGTGCGGGAGCTCGCCGCCGCGACGGGGGGCATGCGCGCGCGCGTCACGCGCGACCTGCGCGGCGAGGAGCCGCAGGCGCGGGCGCTCGCGATCGCCGCCCGCATCATCGACGCGCTCGGGGTGCGGGTCGGCGAGGAGCGCTACGCGCTCGAGCGCGGGACGATCGGCGCGCTCACGCTCGCGTGGGAGCACGTGGCCGTCTCCGGCTCGCGGATCGCCTTCGACTTCCCGGCGAAGTCGGGCGTGCGATGGGAGGCCGAGCACGAGGACGACGACCTCGCCGCGGCGCTCGTCCTCGCGAGGAGCGCGCGCGGGCCGAACGGGGAGCGCAGCGAGCGGGTGACCGAGTGGATCGACGACGGAGGCGTCCACCGCGTGCACTCCGCGGCGCTCAGCGAGTACCTGCGCACGGCCACCTCGTGCACCATCACGCCGAAGGACCTGCGAACGCTTCGGGGCTCCCGCCTCGCGGCAGAGCACCTCGCGCGGTGCGGGCCGAGCGCGACGAAGAAGGAGCAGGAACGCGCGATCCGCGAGGCCATCGCCGTCGTCGCCGACGCTCTGCGCAACACGCCCGCCGTCGCGCGCGCCTCCTACATCGATCCGCTCGTGCTCGAGAAGTACCGCAGGGGGACGACCGCCGTGCTCAGTCGGGGCCGCGTGAGCGACGCCGCTCTCGCCGAGCTGCTGAGCTGACGGCTCGGTCAGTCCTCGGGGCCGCGACCGGCGTCGAAGACATCGAGATACCGCGCCTCCGCCTCGTCGAGCGCGTCCTCCGCCACGACCGCGAGAATCTCGACGTCGGCCAGGAGCGGCTCGCAGTCGGGGCCCCGGCCGACCTCGCGGCCGGCGATCACCCACGCCTCGCGCTCCTCGTCGTCGTCCTCCTCGGCGAGGTGGCGGTACTGGCACAGCTGGCGCGCGATCCAGTCCTGCAGCGGCCGCGACCACCAGGCCTCCGCGCCGAGCGGGTTCACCGAGAGGCCGGGAAGCTCGAGCCCGCTCTCGGTGTCCATGCTGCCGCGGCCCGCCTCCGAGCGCGGGTCACGGCTGTAGCGCACGCACGCGTCCGGGCGCTCGCACACGAGGGCGACGACGTCGGAGAGGCCGGAGAGTCGAGGGGTGTCGCTCATGACTCCGACGCTACGTGGGCCGCCCGGGATCGTCGAGATACTTGACAGCCGCCTACCCTGGAGTCATGAGCCCGGCACCGACCCCCACGAGCGTCCGGGTCGACGCCTGGGTGTGGGCGATCCGGCTCTACTCCACGCGCTCCGCGGCGACCGCGGCGTGCAAGGCCGGCCACGTCAAGGTCAACGGCTCGACCGCGAAGCCCGCGCAGACCGTGAGAGTGGGCGACCTCGTGCGCGCCTACACGCCGGGCGGTGAGCGCATCGTCGCCGTCATGGGGCTCATCGTCAAGCGCACGAGCGCTCCCCTCGCACAGCAGAACTACGAGGACCGCACTCCCCCGCCCCCGCCCAAGGCGGAGCGGGCGCTCGACGTGCTCAGGGAGCGCGGCGCCGGCAGGCCGACGAAGCGCGACCGGCGACTGATCGAGCGGCTGCGCGGTCGGGAGCAGGGCATCCCGCCGCTCTGACGACGCTGACGCGCTCCGGGAGCGCGACGCTCAGTGGAGCTCGAGCGCCTCGAGCGAGCGCCGGACGGCGTCGGCGCTCGCGTGCAGCGACCGCTCCTCCTCCGCCGAAAACGGAGTGTCGATCACGCGCGAGACACCGCCGGCGTCGACGACGCTCGGCACCGACAGGGCGACTCCGCTGACACCGTGGTAGCCGTCGAGCACGCTGCTCACCGGCAGGATCGCGCGCTCGTCGCGCAGCACGGCCTCCACGATGCGCGCTCCGGAGAGCCCGATCGCGTAGTTCGTCGCGCCCTTGCCCGCGATGACCGTGTACGCCGCGTTCTTCACCTCGTCGGCGATCGCGTCGAGCTCCTCGACCGTGAGTCGCTCGCCGTCGTCGCCGACCCACTCGCGCACCGGGATCGGGCCGATGCGGGACTGCGACCACAGAGGGAACTCGCTGTCGCCGTGCTCGCCGACGATCATCGCGTGCACGCTCGAGGCGGCCACGCCCACGCGCTCGGCGAGCCGCCAGCGCAGGCGCGATGAGTCGAGCACGGTTCCGCTCGAGAACACGCGCGCGGGATCGAGGTCGCTGAAGCGCTGCGCGGCGACGGCCAGGACGTCGCAGGGGTTCGTGACGAGCATGAACACGGCCTCCGGCGCCCGGGCGACGAGCTCGGGCATGAGCTCGCGGAGGATGCCGACGTTGGTCGCCGCGAGATCGAGGCGGCTCTGCCCGGGATGCTGCTTGGCCCCGGCCGTGATGACGACCATGTTGGCGCCCTCCACCGCATTCAGGTCGCCGCCGCCGGTGATGCGGCTCGACCCGGTGAAGGGGGTCCCGTGGGCGAGGTCGAGAACCTCGGCCTCGGCGCGGCGAGCATCGATGTCGTAGAGGGCGACCTCGCGCGCGGAGCCGCGAATGAGTGCGGCATAGGCGAGGGAGGTGCCGACGGCCCCGGCCCCGATGACGGCCAGGCGGGAGTTCTCGATCACAGGCATGGCTCCAGAGTGGCAGAGTCGGCGGGGATGCCGATGGCCGCACCCCGAACCGGGGGTGCGGCCATCGCGGATACGAAGGGCTAGAGCCCCTGCTGCTCGCCGATCGCGAAGCGAACGGCGCCCTCGTCGCTCACCTGAGCGTCGAGGATCTTGTCGTCGAGCGCCACCGAGGCGTGCTGCTCGAGGAAGACGCGGGCGGCACCCGCCTCGACGACGTGGTCGCCGGGCAGCGGCGCGGGCTCGACGGTGACGGCGAACTCGTTCTGCTGAGCGGCGCCGTCGATCCGGAGTCCGGCGCTCTGGGGGTCAGCCTCGCGGGCGACGAGGTTCTCGATCACGGTGCTGGCGGTCGGCGTCAGAGTGAGCATGATGGTGCCCTTTCCAGTTTCGCGTTCGTCGAAAGCAGCCACGATGCCGAGATCGGCGCTGCATCTCAACCGCTGGGCGGCAATTGCCAGGCTCCTCACACGGGGCGTTGCGGACACTCTGCGGGAGCGCCCTGGGCGGGCGGCGTGCCGCCGGTGCGATCAGTCGGCCGGATCGAGATCGTGAGCGCGTTGGAAGCGGATCACGAACGTGCTGCCGCTCCGGCCATCCGACTGCACGAGGACGGAGCCGCCGATGCCGTCGAGCAGCGTGCGGACGATGGAGAGGCCCAGGCCCGTGCCGGGTGTCGCGTTGGCCGTCGCGTCCTCCGTCCGGTAGAAGCGGTCGAAGACGCGACCCTGATCGGCGAGCGGGATGCCCGGCCCCGCGTCTCGAACGAACAGCTCGACCGTCTCGTCGTCGACGAGGGCGCTGACGACCACGGCAGACTCATTCGGCGAGAACTTCACGGCGTTGCTCATGATGTTGGTCAGCACGCGAGTCACGGAGTCCTCCGTGCCGATGACCTCGGGCAGCACGGACGCCGACGGTTCGACGACGATCCCGACCCCGCGGGAGGCGGCGACGGCCCGCAGATCGTCGGCGACCTCGCCGATGATGCGACCGACCGAGAGCGGGTGCGGATCGTCGACGGAGTCCGCGGCGCGCTTGGCCGCGGACAGCAGCTCCTCGACGCGCTCCTGCAGTCGCCCGGCGTTGCGGACGATCGTGTCGACGAATCGGCGCTGCAGGGGATCGAGCTCGGTTTCGTCGAGCGTCTCCGCATAGCCGACGATGCTCGCGAGCGGGGTGCGCAGCTCGTGACTGATGGAGGCGACGAAGTCGTCCTTCTGACGCGAGAGTTCCTGGTACTGGGCCGAAAGAGCTCGCTCGCGCTCCACGAGCGCGCGCAGCCGGCGATCCTCGCGCCGCTTCTCGGTGACGTCGGTGAGCTCGACCGACATGACGCCGGACTTGTCGCCCACTGCGCGCTCGATGGCGACCTCGGCGTCGGCGCGACCGGCGAAGGCCTCGAGGACGAGCTCGCCGCGCCACCGAGGATCACCGCGGGCGACGATCGACAGCCCCTCGATGAGCGGGTGGTCATCGGGGAGGGCGATGTTGATCTCGGAGGATGCGGAGAAGAACTCGTTGTTCGGATCCATCCCGAGAGCTCGCAGGCCATGGTCGTTGGCCTGCACCACGATGTAGGCGTCGCCGATCGGCTCAACGAGAAGGAAGGCGGTCTGCGCCCGCTCGACCGCTCGACGAAGAACGCGGTCCTTCGCGAGCGCGCGCTCGATCTCCAGCTCTCCCTCAACGCGCTTCGACCAGAGCACGAGCGTCGAGCTGAGGAAGATGAACAGACCGCCCTGCAGCACGACGATCGCGTCGCGCGTGTCCTCCGAGGCCATCGCGAACGGACCCCAACCTGCAACCGTCGCCACAGTCGTCCCGAGGGTCACGAGCAGGAGCTGCAGCGTCACGCCGATTGCGGAGAGTCGCAGAGCCGCCCACGCGAAGAGCGGCAGCGGCAGGAACGACAGAGAGATGTTGACCGAGAGCGTGAAGGTCACGATCAGCGCTGCGGCCATGAGTAGCCACTGGGCCGTGACCTCGGTGCGCGAGGCGGTCGCGCCCTGGCGGACGCGCGCGAACGCGAGGGGCGTTGCGACGACGAACGAGACGAGGTTCGCCACGAAGGCGTCGTTGGCCAGCGCCTCGCTCGGTTCGACACCTGCGAGGATTCGGACGACGGTGACGCCGAGCGCGAAGAACGCCGAGGCGATGGTCGCGCCGATGACCAGACGGACGCTGTGGGCGACGGAGTCCAGCCGCGGGAGCCGTCCCGATCGTTCCACGATCGCGCAGAACAGCAGAACCTCGAGGATCGACAGAAGCCCCGTCTGCAGCACGTAGTCGAGCGGCAGGGCCGTGACGGCGTTGCCGATCGCGACGGCCGTGACGCCTGCCGTGGCGACCGCGATCCTCCATCCTCGTCTCGCGGTCAGGGCCAGGACGGCGATGATGCCGCTGGCCGGGGCGAGATTGGCCCGGGTGATGGACACATCGAGTGCGTTGCCGCCCGCGATCGAGAGTCCGAGGATGACCAGGAGAACGACGACCAGCGCGAGCAGGCGTCTCCATCTGCTCCACCGGCGCACCGTCGATGCGAGACTCGCTCCGACCACGGCGGCTCCCCTCACTCCGACTGCATTATCGTCGTCACCGGGCACGCGACGGGCGTGACACGGCGGAGCTCTCGCCGGAGGCGGAATCGAGGGTCACGTGGCACGCATTCTGGTCGCCGACGACGATCAGGATCTCAACGACCTGGTGACGATGAAGCTCGAGGCCGCCGGTCACGAGGTCGTGAGCGTCATCGACGGCGAGAACGCGCTCTCCCGCGCCCTTGCCGACAAGCCCGACCTCATCGTGCTCGACTGGATGCTCCCGCGCCGCAACGGTCTCGAGGTGTGCCGCGAGGTCCGATCCGATCCGGAGCTCTCGGGCACGCGCATCCTCATGCTGACGGCGCGCGCCCAGGAGGTCGACGTCGAGCGGGCGTTCGCCGCGGGCGCCGAGGAGTACATCACCAAGCCATTCAGTCCGCGCGAACTCGTTCTGCGCGTGACCACTCTTCTGTCGCGACCGCGATGACCGCGTTGCTCGTCGCGACGGCGGCAGCGGCACTCCTGTGCCTCGCTCTGCTGGCGACGGTGCTCATCGTGCGCGCGCGCATTGCCCGGCTCGACGAGCGCACCCGCGGTCGCCGGACGGAGGTCTCCTCGATCATCCGCGCCCTGCTCGTCGAGGAGGGCGCCGCTCCCCCGCCCCGCTCGACCTCTACTCTGCACGCCGTGGCCTCCGTCGTCACCCGCGTGCACGGCGAGGACCGCGAGGCGCTGCAGTCGTGGCTCGGGACGAACGGAGCGACCGCGATCGCGGAGCAGGGCATGCGCGACCGCCGGGCGATCGAGAGGGCACGCGCCATCCGCCTCTACGTCCGCACCACGATCGAGCCCTCTGCGATCCTGATGATGGGGATGCTCGACGATCCGGATCCGCGCGTGCGCGGCGTCGCGGCTCTCGAGTGGGGCTCCACGGGACGCACCGAGGCGATCGCGCCCGTCCTCGCAGCCGCCTGCCGCGAGGAGCACCGTCTGCCCCCGCTCGTCGCATCGATCGCGATCATGCGCTGCCGGCTCCTGGACGTGGAGTCGCTGCACGCGGCCTGGAGCACACGCGACCCGGACGGGCTGCGCGTCGCACTGAGCACCGGGAGCGCGGCGGGGCTCGCCGGAGTCCAGCCCTACGCGATCGCGGCCCTCGACGACGACGACCCGCTGGTGCGCATCGCCGCCGCCGACGCTCTCCGCCGGGTCGGGACACGCCGCGCGCTCAAGCCCCTGAACGACCGGCTCGCGCGCGAGGCGAACCCGATCGCCCGGCGGCACCTCGACGAGGCGCTCACGACGCTCGGGGGCGGATCGTGACCCTCGTCGAGCTCGCCGACTGGCTCTCGGCGTCGCTCGTGGTCATCACGATCGCCTTCGGCGTCTACTTCGCGGTCTACCAGCTCTTCTACGTGACGATCGTCATCCGTGCGATCGGCGCGATCGCCGACGAGCGGCGGTGGGCATCCGACGAGCTGCTCTCCGGCACCTTCGCGAGCCCGCTCACCCCGGGCGTGAGCGTGCTCGTCCCCGCCCACAACGAGAGCGCCGGCTCGGTCGCGTGCGTGGAGTCGCTGCTGCGCCTGCAGTACCCGCAAGTGCAGATCATCGTCGTGGACGACGGGTCGACCGACGGCACCTCCGAGGTGCTGCGCGAGGCCTTCTCGATGACGCCCAGCGACGAGCGGCCGATCAGCCCGGTGCCCGTGAGCGGCACGATCGAGAGCATCCACCGCTTCGATCACCACGACGCCTTGCTGATCAGGAAGGCGTCCGTCGGGCGCCGCGCGGACGCCGTCAACGCCGCGCTGCAGTTCGCGCGGCACGAGCTCGTCTGCATGATCGACGGCGACTCGATCCTGTCGCCGACAGCGCTGCTGCGGGTCGTGCAGCCGTTCATCGACGACCCCACGGTGGTGGCCTCCGGTGGCATCGTGCGGCCCGCCAACGGCGCGGTGCTCATCGAGGCGGAGGTCGATCGCGTCGAGGTCCCGAAGAGCCTCATCGAGCGCATCCAGGTGCTCGAATACCTGCGCGCGTTCCTCGTCGGTCGCGCCGGCTGGTCGGCGATCAAAGGGCTCCTCATCATCTCCGGGGCGTTCGGAGTGTTCCGTCGCGACACCCTCGTCGAACTCGGCGGGCTCGATGCCGCGAGCCTCGCCGAGGACGCCGAGCTCGTCGTCGCCGCCCACCGCCACCACCGCACCGAACGCGAACCGTACCGCATCGTCTTCGTCGCGGACCCCGTGTGCTGGACGGAGGTGCCCGCCTCCTGGTCGGCCGTCGCGCGGCAGCGCAAACGATGGTCGCAAGGGCTCGGCGAGCTGCTGCGCGGCGCGCGCGACATGATGCTGCGCCCGCGGTACGGGGCGCTCGGCATGGTCACGCTTCCCTACTTCTGGCTCTTCGAGCAGTGGGGCGCCCCGCTCGTCATCGTGGCGATGGCCGTCGCCGCGCTGGCGGGGGCGCTCGGGCTCATCCCCTGGTTCGCGATCGGGCTCGCCCTCGTCATCTCCTACCTCATCGCAGTCGCGACCTCGCTGCTGGCTGTCGCGATCGAGCTCGGAGCGACCCCGGACTACCGCACGGGGCGCTCGATGCGTCGATTGATCCTGACCGCGTTCCTCGAGCCGATCCTGTTCTACCTCCCGCACGCCATCTGGCGAACGGTGGGTCTCGTCCGCGCGATCCGGTCGACGCCCTCGGAATGGGGCGCCCAGCAGCGCGCCGGTTTCGTGCAGAGGGCGACGCACGGGCAGGCGGCGTAGCATCGCCGCGTGAGCGACGACGCATCGCGGGCGGATGCCCGGCCCGACCACGACGGGGCGACCAGATACCCGGCCCCCGCACGGGCGCCGCGGCCCTTCTCGGTCATGCAGTCGACGCTGCTCTCCGCGCTCGTGGCGACGGTGATCGGCGGCCTGGCCTACCAGCTCGGGCTCGGCGACACCTCCTTCGACCGGCCGGGCCAGGTCGTCCTGCTGTTCGTCGACCTCGCGCCCGTGCTGTGGTTCGCCGCCGCACCGATCATCGTGCACTCGTTGCGCTGGCGGGCGATCGATCAACGATTCCGCTGGCTGCTCATCGCCGCCGTCGCCGCCTCCGCCGTCGCGATCGCCACGCGCATCCTCGTCGTCGGCGAAAACGTTCTCGGAACGATGTTCGACCCGTTCACACTCGCGTTCGTGGCCTGGATCGCCGCGTCGCTCCAGTGGACGCGCACGCGCGTGAAGCGTCTCGCCGCCGGCACGGACCGCGGGATCACGATCGTCGGAATGGCGCTCGGCTTCGGCGTCGCGGCCCTCGGGCTCGCGCTCGGCACGCTGCGCCTCGTTCTCGTCGGACCGGAAGTGCTGCCGGGGGCCGTGCCGGAGGCCTCGAGCGGGTCGCCGATGACCGCGCTGCTCATCGCGGCCACCTTCGCCATGATCGCGGGGCTGTTCTGGCTGACCGACCGCACGCGGAATCGGTGAGCGGGCATCCGGCGCTGACCGCGTTGCGCGACGCGCTCGGGGACGCGCTCTCGACCGACCCGACCGAGCTCGAGGCCGCGCGCGGCGACTACTCGGGACAGAGGCGCGCCGGCGTGCCGCTCGCGATCGTGCACGCCCGATCGATCGAGGACGTCCAGGCGGCACTTCGGATCGCGACCGAGCATCAGCTGCCCGTCGTCCCCCGCGGCGCCGGAACGGGACTCACGGGCGGCGCCATGGGAGGCGCCGGCGAGCTCGTGCTGTCGACCGCGCGGATGACGCGCATCCTCGAGGTGTCGGCGGCCGATCAGCTCGCTGTCGTCGAGCCGGGCGTCATCAACGCCGAGCTCAACACCGCGCTCGAGCCGACCGGGCTGTTCTTCGCCCCCGACCCGGCGAGCCGCGCGATCTCGACGATCGGCGGCAACATCGCCACGAATGCCGGCGGGCTGCTGTGCGCGAAGTACGGAGTGACGCGCGAAGCAGTGCTCGGCCTTAAGGTCGTCCTCGCCGACGGCACGCTCATGGAGCTCGGACACCGCACCGTCAAGGGCGTGACAGGGCTCGACCTGACGGCCCTCCTGATCGGCTCCGAGGGGACGCTCGGCGTCGTTGTCGAAGCGACCGTGCGGCTCCTGCCGCTGCCGTCGGGGTCGCCGGCGACCATCGGCGCGTACTTCCCGTCCGTCGCGGGGGCGGCCGCCGCATCCGCCGCCATCACCGCAGCGCACCTGCGCCCCGCCGTCATGGAGCTCATCGACGAAGTGGCTCTCGCCCGCATCCTGGCCCACCTCGAGCTGTCCGAGCGCGCCCCGGGCAGCGCCTACCTCCTCGTGCAGACCGACGGCGCCTCGGCGCTCGCCGAGGCCGAGCAGGCGCTCGCGATCATCCACGAGCATGACGGGGCGGCGGCCCTGACCACCGACGCCGACGAGGGAGAGCGGATGCTCGCCGTGCGTCGCGCGTTCCACCCGGCCATGGCGGCCGCCGCGACCGTGCTCATCGAGGACGTCGCGGTTCCGCGCAGCGCGCTGCCGGCGATGCTCGCGGCGATCCGGGAGATCGGGGCGCGCTACGACCTGGAGATCCCGACCGTGGCGCACGCGGGCGACGGCAACCTGCACCCCAACTTCCTGTTCACGGGCGATGAGGTGCCGCCGCAGGTGTGGGACGCGGCGGGCGAGCTGTTCCGCGCCGCCATTCGGCTCGGCGGCACGCTCACGGGTGAGCACGGCGTCGGCACGCTCAAGCGCCGCTGGCTCGAGGAGGAGCTCGGAGCTCCGCAGCTGCGGCTGCAGCGGAGCATCAAGGCGGTGTTCGACCCGCTCGGGATCATGAACCCCGGGAAGGTGTTCTAGAGCGTCGCCCGACGTCAGCGCGGCGTGCGCGCGACGTAGACGCCGTTCTGCGATGTGCCGCCCGTGATCGGGTTCGCGAACGGCACGATGTGGCCATGCACCTCGACGAAGACCTCGGCGAGGGTGCCGAGGAATTCGGCCTCGGGAACCTCGTCGCTCCACAGGGCGAAGACTCCTCCCGGCGCGAGGTGGCGGACGAGACGGCGCAGCCCGTCGGCGGTGTAGAGATCGCGGTGCGACTCGGCGAGCGGGAAGCTCGGCGTGTGGTCGACGTCGAGGAGGATGGCGTGGAACGCCGCGGGAAGGTCGAAGTACGCATCGGGCTCGCCGCGCATGAGCGCGAAGAAGTCGACGTGGGCGAGGCGCGTGCGGGTGTCGTCGACGAGCTCAGCGGAGACCGGGAGCAGCTGACGGCTGTGCCAGTGGATGACCTCGGGCAGGGCGTCCACGACGTTCAGCGACCGGACGCGGCGATCGCGCAGGGCGGCGACGGCGGTGTAGCCGAGACCGAGCCCGCCGACCAGGACGTCCCACTCCTCGCCCGCGACGTCGGTGTCGATCGCCGCGAGGCCGAGGTCGGCGAGGGCCTCCTCCGCGACGGTGAACAGACTCGACATCAGGTACTCGTCGCCGAGCTTCACCTCGAACACCTCGGCGTCGGCCGCGGGCTCGAACCGGCGACGCAGCGTCAGCTCCCCCATCGGCGTCTGCTCGAACGCGAGCTCCTCGAAGTTCTGCAAAGCCGTCTCCCCGTCGCGGGCGCGGGACAGACCGCGCTCCGAGGGCTCAGCCTAGAGGGCCGACATGGCCGGCGAGATCGCGTCCCCACCTACGGGCGCGATCGAGCTCGCCGTCCTCGAGCGGCCCCTCGGTGTCGTCGACCCAGAAGCTCTCCGGCTCGAGGTCGACGGGAAAGCCCCCGCGCCGGGCGATCCGCACCGCTGCACGAGCGGCCGACCCGGGGAAGTGCCGCACTCGCGTGTCGAAGGTCACGACGGGAGGATGATCGTCCGCCGCGGCGCCGAGCGCGGAGAGGTACTCCCGCAGCCCCGTGGCGGCGGATCCGGCCGTGCCGCCCTGCAGCCCGGCGCTCTGGCGCGTCGAGCCGCGGGACAGCGAGAAGGCGTGGGTCGGACCGCCGGCGATCAGCAGCTCGACGTCCGCGAGCGAGACGGGGGCATCCTGCACGTTCTTGATGACCACCGGCAGACCGGCGTCGCGCACGCCCCCGGCGATCGCGCGCGCGACCTGCTCCGTGTTGCCCCAGTGGGATTCGACGACCACGAGCACTGTCATGGCGCCGATCGTACGCGGGGCGGGGCCGCGCAGTCAGGGGCGAAAGTCCCCCGCCGATGGCGCCGTCACTAGGGTGATCGCGTGAGCCGCCGACGAGATCGCGCACCCCGCCCCGCCCGCGTCGATCGGGCTCGCCGGCCCGGCATCGCGAACGAGCTGCTCGCCGGAGCCGGCCTCCTCTGGCGCGGGTTCGGGATGTGGCGCCGCCGCCCCGGCGTCATGGCGCTCGGCATGGTGCCCGCCGTGATCGTCGCCGCCGTCGTCATCGCGGGCGCGGTCGCGCTCGGTGCGAACGCCGCCGGCATCGGCGCGTGGCTGACGCCGTTCGCCGAGGGGTGGGGCGAGGCCGAGCGAGAGCTCGTGCGCGGCGCAGCGGGCACGCTCGTGGTCGTCGGGCTGCTCGTGCTCGCCTTCTACACGTTCACCGCACTGACGCTGCTGGTCGGCGACCCGTTCTACGAGCGCATCTGGCGTCGCGCCGAGGCCGACCTGGGCGAGTTCTCGCCCGGCGCCTTCGGGTTCTGGCGCTCGGTCGGCGATTCCGTCCTTCTCGTCCTGCGCGCGATCGGCTACGGGCTCACGACGTTCGCGGTGGGCCTCATCCCCGTGGTCGGCGCGGTCGCGGGGCCGGTCACCGGCGCGCTTCTCGGGGGGCATCTGATCGCGCGCGAGCTCACGCAGCGTCCGTTCCAGGCACGGGGCATGGGGCGGGATGCCCGGCGCCGGCTGCTGCGCGGATCGCGTGCCCGCGAGCTCGGCTTCGGCGTGATGACCCAGCTGACGTTCCTCATCCCCGGCGGCGCGATCGTCGTGATGCCGGCGGCCGTCGTCGGATCGACGCTCCTCGCGCGCGAGCTCATGGTGCGGGCCGAGGCGCGAGCGGGATCAGCAGCGCAGACGCAGAGCGGCCGGGCGCTCGATTCCGCGCCCGGCCGCTCCCCCGCCGCCGACTAGGCGATGCGGATCATCTTCTTGTTGACGAACTCGTCGATGCCGAGCGTTCCGAGCTCGCGACCGGAGCCCGAGTTCTTGATGCCGCCGAAGGGCAGCTCGGGGCTGTCGGCGAGCACGCAGTTGACATAGACCATGCCCGCGTCGATCTGGTCGGCGACGCGCGCCGCCTGCTCGGTGTCGGTCGTGAACAGGTACGAGCCGAGCCCGAACGGGGTGTCGTTGGCGAGCTGGATCGCCTCCTCCTCGTTCGCGACCTTGAAGACCTGCGCGACGGGGCCGAAGAACTCCTCGTAGAAGGCCGGGTTGCCGGCGTCGACGTGGGCGAGCACGGTCGCCGAGAAGAACGTGCCTTCGCGCGTCCCGCCCGTGAGCACCTGCGCGCCGTTCTCGACGGCCTGCGTCACCTGGCGCTCGAGGTTCTCGGCGGCCGCCGCCGACGACAGCGGGCCGTACGCCGCCTCGCCCGCCATCGGGTCGCCGGGGCCGACCTCGTCCATCTTCGCGACGAACTTCCCGAGGAACGCGTCGTAGAGGTCCTCCACGACGATGAAGCGCTTGGCGCCGTTGCACGACTGACCGCTGTTGTCGACGCGCGCGTTGACAGCCATCTCGACCGTCGCATCCAGGTCGTCGGTCGACAGGAGGATGAACGGGTCGCTGCCGCCGAGCTCGAGCACGACCTTCTTGAGGTGGCGGCCCGCCTGCTCGGCGACGGCGGCGCCGGCGCGCTCCGAGCCGGTGAGCGAGACGCCCGCGACGCGCGGGTCGGCGATGATCGTGCCGATCTGGTCGTTGGTCGCGTACACGTTGACGTAGGCGCCCTCGGGGAAGCCGGCGTCGAGGAAGATGCGCTGGATCGCCTCGGCGGAGGCCGGGCACTGCGCGGCGTGCTTGAGGATGATCGTGTTGCCGAGCACGAGGTTCGGGCCGGCGAAGCGGGCGACCTGGTAGTACGGGAAGTTCCACGGCATGATGCCGAGCAGAACGCCGAGCGCGCTCTTGCGGATTAACGCCGAGCCCTCGCTGCCCACCGCGAGGTCGACCGGCTCGTCGGCGAGCAGGGCGGGGCCGTTGTCGGCGTAGTACTGGTAGATGTCGGCGGAGAAGTCGACCTCGCCGAGGGCGTCGCCGATCGGCTTGCCCATCTCGCGCACGATGATCTCGGCGAGCTCCTGACGGCGCTCGCGGTGGAGGTCGGCGACGCGGGCGACGAGCGCCGCGCGCTCCTCGCGAGTGCTAGTCCTGGCCCAGCCGCGCGCTGCGGCGTGCGCGGAATCGATCGCGGCGGAGATCTCGGCGTCGGTCGCGGTCGCGTACTCCTTGACCGTCTCAGCCGTGGCCGGGTTGATCACTGCGTACTTGCTCATGAGGCTCCTTGGGAATCGCGGTGCACGCATCCGCCCGAGTGAGGTCGGCAGCGTTGCACACCTTCTCACAGCCTAGGAGTCGGCACGGGCGGAGCGGCACTCCCCCTCGGCGGATTCTTGGCGTCGCGTCGCCGGCGTGTATAGAGCAGGCCGGGGCCGCCGATCAGTCGACGGGCTCGGCGAGCCACGCGCGCAGGGCGGCGCCGTGCGCGTCGAGAGCCGGCGGCGCCGTGGGCGCGGCCGGCGCGAATCCCGAGTAGCGAACGGGGTGCGCGAGCTGCGGCGGATGCCCCGCCCCCACCTCGACGGTCGGCTCGAGTCCGAGCCGGCGCGCGAGCGCGAGCGCCTCGCCGATCCCGTTCACGGTGCCCGCGGCCACCCCCGCGCCGAGCATCCGCGTCGCCCAGACGGCGGCGTCGTCGACGGCCAGCAGCGCCTCGAGCGCCGCCTGGAGCTCATCGCGGTATTCGACCCGCGCGGGGTTGGTCGCGAAGCGCGGGTCGCGGGCGAGAGCGGGATCCCCCAGCACGCCGCAGAGAGCGTGGAACTGCGCGTCGTTGCCGACGGCCACGGCGAGGAGCGCATCGCGGCAGTGGAGCGTCTCGTACGGCGCGATCGAGGGGTGCCGGTTGCCGAGCGCCCGCGGCGCGGCGCCGGTCGCGAGGTAGGAGCCGGCCTGGTTGGCGAGCGAGGCGATGAGGCTCGACAGCAGAGCGACCTCGACGTGCTGCCCGGCGCCCGTCCTCTCGCGGTGCAGCAGCGCGGCGAGCACCCCCATCGCGGCGTGGTTCGCGGCGAGCAGGTCGACCATCGCGACGCCGACCTTGCGCGGCTCGCCTCCCGCGTCGCCCGTGATGCTCATGAGCCCGCCGACGGCCTGGACGAGGAAGTCGTAGCCCGGCATCGTCGCCCCCTCGCCGGTCGATCCGAACCCCGTGATCGAGCAGTAGACGGCGCGCGGGTTGCGCGCGCGCACGCTCGCAGCGTCGAGACCGAACCGCTCGAGAGTCCCCGTGCGGTAGTTCTCGAGCACGATGTCGGCGCGATCGGCGAGCGCGCGGGCCAGCGACAGGTCGCCAGGGTCGGTGAAATCGAGGGCGATCGACTCCTTCGAGCGGTTCACCGCCTCGAAGTAGGCGCTCGACGATCCGGCCCACGGCGGGCCCCAGGCCCGGGTCTCGTCGCCAGCGCCCGGGCGCTCGACCTTGATCACGCGGGCGCCGAGGTCGGCGAGCATCACGGCGGCGGTGGGGCCGGCGAGCACGCGGCTGAAGTCGGCGACGAGCATCCCGTCGAGGGGGCGGATCATGCCGCAACTGTACAGGTGGACAAAAAGCGCGTCACGGGCCAGCATGAGGATGACCGGAAGGACCGCCATGACCGATTCGCCCCTCGATCTCATCGGCTTCGACACGCTGCTCAGCGACGAAGAGCGTGCGACCCGCGATCGCGTGCGCGGCTACGTCGACGCCGAGTTGCGACCCCACATCGCCGAGTGGTTCGAGGCGGGCGTGTTCCCGACCGAGATCGTCAGACCGATGGGCGAGCTGGGGCTCCTCGGCATGCACCTGGAGGGCTACGGCTGCGCGGGGCGCTCGGCCGTCGAGTACGGACTCGCCGCGGCCGAGCTCGAGGCCGGCGACTCGGGGCTGCGCACCTTCGTCTCGGTGCAGGGCTCGCTCGCGATGACGGCGATCCACACCTTCGGGTCGGAGGAGCAGAAGCGGCAGTGGCTGCCGCGCATGGCACGCGGGGAGTCGATCGGATGCTTCGGCCTTACCGAGCCCGAGGCCGGCAGCGACCCCGCCTCGATGCGCACGCACGCGCGCCGCGACGGCGACGACTGGGTCATCACCGGGTCGAAGCGCTGGATCGGCCTCGCGTCGATCGCCGACATCGCCGTCATCTGGGCGCAGACCGACGGCGGCATCCGCGGCTTCCTCGTGCCGACCGACTCCGCGGGCTTCGTCGCGACGCCGATCGGGCAGAAGCTGTCGATGCGGGCATCCGTGCAGTGCGACATCGCGCTCGATGAGGTGCGCGTCCCCGCGAGCGCTCAGCTGCCGGGCGCGGAGGGCCTCCGCGGCCCGTTCACGTGCCTCAACCAGGCGCGCTACGGCATCGTCTGGGGCGTCATGGGCGCCGCGCTCGACAGCTACCGCGCCGCGCTCTCGTACGTGCAGAGGCGCGAGGTGTTCGGCAAGCCGATCGCGGCGTACCAGCTGACGCAGCAGAAGCTCGTCGACATGGCGCTCGAGATCGACAAGGGCTTCCTGCTCGCCCTGCAGCTCGGGCGTCTCAAGGACTCCGGGCTGCTGCAGCCCCACCAGATCTCGGTGGGGAAGCTCAACAACGCGCGTGTCGCGATCGACATCGCGCGCGAGGCCCGCACGATGCTCGGCGGCAACGGCGTGACGCTCGAGCACTCGCCGCTGCGGCACGCCAACAACCTCGAGTCGGTGCGCACCTATGAGGGCACCGACGAGGTGCACACGCTCGTGCTCGGCAGCGCGATCACGGGCATCCCCGCGTTCCGGTAGCCCCCGCCGTGCCGGGTGCGCGTCGCGACGCGTCAGGCGACGGATGCTGCGCTCGCGCCGCCCTACGCCCGAATCCGCGCGGGCACGACCCGCGGGTGCGACCCCGCCATCGTCTCGAGCACGCGGATGACCTGCGATGAGTACCCGAACTCGTTGTCGTACCAGACGTACACGATCACCGAGTCGCCCGTGCAGATCGTCGCGAGACCGTCGACGATGCCGGCGCGGTGGCTGCCGATGAAGTCGCTCGACACGATCTCGGGGCTCTCGATGTAGTCGATCTGCTGCCGCAGATCGGAGTGCAGCGACATCTGCCTGATGTGCTCGTTGACCTCCTCGCGCGTCGTGGGTCGCTCGAGCTGGAGGTTGAGGATCGCCATCGACACATCGGGCGTCGGGACGCGGATGGCGTTGCCGGTGAGCCTGCCGGCGAGCTCGGGCAGCGCCTTCGCGACGGCCTTGGCCGCCCCTGTCTCGGTGATGACCATGTTGAGCGCCGCCGAGCGGCCGCGACGGTCGCCCTTGTGGAAGTTGTCGATGAGGTTCTGGTCGTTCGTGTACGAGTGCACGGTCTCGACGTGACCGTGGCGGATCCCCCAGGCGTCCTCGATGACCTTGAGCACGGGCGTGACGGCATTGGTCGTGCACGATGCCGCGGTGACGATGAGGTCCTCCGCCGAGATCGTGTCGTGGTTGATGCCGTGCACGATGTTCTTGAGCGCACCCTTGCCCGGCGCCGTGAGCAGCACCTTCGCGACGCCGGTCGCCTGCAGGTGCAGAGACAGCCCCTCCTCGTCGCGCCAGCGGCCGGTGTTGTCGACGACGATCGCGTCGTGGATGCCGTGGGCGGTGTAGTCGACGCTCGTCGGCGAATCGGAGTAGATGACCTGGATGAGCGTGCCGTTGGCGAGGATCGTCTCGTTCTCGACGTCGACCGAGATCGTGCCCTCGAACGGCCCGTGCACCGAGTCGCGACGCAGCAGGCTCGCGCGCTTGATGAGATCGTTCTCGCCGCCGCGGCGGACGACGATCGCCCGCAGGCGCAGGCCTCCCCCGTTGCCGGCGTGAGAGATGAGGATGCGGGCGAGCAGACGCCCGATGCGCCCGAACCCGTAGAGCACGACATCGGTGCCCTCCTGCGCGCCGTCGTCGGCCGCGTCTGCGCACACGAGGTCGAGCGCGTCCCGCACGTACTCCACGAGCGAGCGCTCGTCTCCCGCCTCGGCGTAGCCGGAGATGAGCCGCGCGATGTCGAGCGACGCCGGGCGCGGCCCGATCTCCAGCAGCGCGTCGAGCACGCGCTCGGTGTCGGCGAGCGCGAGGGGCGCGCCCGTGACGTGCTCGGCGTACTTGTGCGCCTTGAGCACGCCGATCGCCGACTGGTTGATGAGTCGACGCCCATGGATGCCCGTCACGACCCCGTGCTCCCGATACAGCCGCCCGATCCGGGGGATCAGCTGCTCGGCGAGGGCCTCTCGGGCCTTCCAGGCTTCACGGTGGGCGGTGACGACGTCGGTCATGAGGATTCACTCCTTGCGGCGTGCGCGGGTCATCGCGCCGCTCGCGGCTCGTTCAGGGGGTCGAGCCGATCGTAGCGATCGACGGATGCCCGCCTGCGAAGAACGGGCCGGGCCTCCATCGCAAGATTGCCGCTTCTTGCTTCCCGCGAAAATCGTTCGATCGTCACCGGCGCGAGGCGTTGAGCGCCGGAGCGCCGCGCGCCCCGCCGCGACCGCGAGCGCTCCCGCGAGCACTCATGGCCCGATCGCGACGACGAGGACGATCGCGAGGTCGGCGAGCACCATGAGCCAGAACAGCGCCGCGAGCGTCACGAGGCGGGAGCGGCGCGAGCGCACGGCGTAGCGGACGATGATCATGGCGAGCATCAGCACCGCAGTGGCCAGCGCGCCGAGGAGGGCGAGCGGGGCGTCGAGTCGCCACCAGAGCGCGATGAGCATGCCGACGACGAGCACGGACGTCACGGCGGCCGCTGCGACCCACACGGTGCCCTCGCTCGTCGTGAGCGACGCCTGGTTGCGCATGAGGGTCGGGTCGACCTCCCAGGGGTCGGGCTCCTCGCGGCGCTGCTCGCTCATGGCCTCACGCCACTCCGAGGCCGCCGACGGGCCGGCCTCATCGAGCGCTCTCAGCACGTCCGCGTCATCGACCTGATCGAAGCAGGCGTAGAACTGCCCGACCGCGAAGAAGGCAGCCGCGCGCACGGGGCACACGACCTCATCCGCCTCGGGAACCCGATCGGCGACGTCGGCCGGGGCGCAGGGAACGGCGAGCACCACGCGGGCCGCACCGCGAGCGCGGGCGGAGAGGCAGGCGGCGCGCGCCGTCGCGCCGGTCGCGAGCCCGTCGTCGACGACCACGGCCTCCCGCCCCGTCAGA
This sequence comes from Microcella alkalica, assembly GCF_014137945.1. Classification (GTDB taxonomy): domain Bacteria; phylum Actinomycetota; class Actinomycetes; order Actinomycetales; family Microbacteriaceae; genus Microcella; species Microcella alkalica. Next base: position 464,713 of record NZ_JACGWX010000002.1, on the reverse strand, counting down.
TCCAGGGGCGGACGGCCTCGTCGGTAGCGCTCGACGCGTCGGGCGAGCTCGGCGCGCTCGGCGCTCTCGACGGCGGCGATGTCGGCATCGGAGACCGCGAGCAGGCGGATCGTGGAGGCGTCGAGCACGCGCACCCCGCCCTCGGCGATCGCGCCCATCGCGTACTCGGGCTGGTCGGGGGATCCGAGCTTGCGGACCACGACCAGGTCGAGCGGGGCGCCGAGGGCGCGCGCAACGACCGCCGCTACGGGGACTCCGCCTCGGGGCAGCGCGAGGACCACGGGGCGATCGAGGCGGATTCGGAGCAGCTCGTCGGCCAGCTCGGCGCCCGCGTCGAGGCGGTCACGGAACACGGGGGCGCCTGTCGATCATGCCGGAGTCCTTCCGCGCGGGCCGCCTACGCTACTCCCGAGTGCCGCGCCCCGCGACGCCGAATCCGCGAAGGAGCCGCCATGCCCCAGTTCATGCTCATCATGCGCTCGACCGACGAGGCGCTCGCGGCCTCGAAGGAGGTCGACTTCGAGGAGATCATCACCGCGATGGGACGGTTCAACGAATCGCTGATGGAGGCGGGGGTCATGACCGGCGGCGCAGGGCTGGCCGACGCCTCCCAGGGCGCCGTGGTGCGGTTCGGAGAGAGCGGCGCGGCCTCCGAGGCCGTGCTCGGCGCCTACGGCGAGACCCCCGCGCTCCTCAACGGCTACTGGACGATCGAGACCGACTCGCTCGAGGACGCCGTGGAGTGGGCGAAGAGGTGCCCGCTCGGGCCGGGCAACTCGATCGAGGTGCGGCGCATCACCGACGAGAGCGACTTCGCGGACTACGCCGACAACGAATACATCCAGAAGGAGGAGGGCTGGGCGGAGGAGCTCGCCGAGAAGCGGGCCAGGCGCGAGCTGCCCTAGGCGTCGGCCGCCGCGAGCTGCCCGCAGGCTCCGTCGATCTCCTTGCCGCGCGTGTCGCGCAGCGTCGTCGGGATGCCCGCCGCATTGAGACGACGGACGAACTCGTTCTGCACGTCGCGGTCGGAGGCCGTCCAGATCGAGCCGGGGGTCGGATTGAGCGGGATGGGGTTCACGTGGACCCAGCCGCGACCGCGCTCGAGCAGCTTGTCCGCGAGCAGATCGGCGCGCCAGGCGTGGTCGTTCATGTCCTTGATGAGCGCGTACTCGATCGAGACGCGGCGACCGGTCTTGTCGAAGTACTGTCGGGCCGCGTCGAGCGCCTCGTCGACCTTCCAGCGCGAGTTGACGGGGATGAGCTCGTCGCGCAGGATGTCATCCGGCGCGTGGAGGCTCAGCGCGAACGTCACCGGGATCTTCTCGTCGGCGAGCTTCCTGATGGCCGGCACGAGGCCCACGGTCGAGACGGTGATGTTGCGCGCGCTCATCCCGAGCCCGTCGGGCTGGGGCGCGACCATAGTGCGCACGGCGCTCATGAGCCGCGCGTAGTTCGCGAGGGGCTCGCCCATGCCCATGAAGACGATGTTGCCGACGCGGTCGGGGGTCTCGTCGCCCTTCTTGCGCCCGCCGAGCCCGCCCTCGGCGAGTACCCGGTTCGCGGCGACGACCTGATCGACGATCTCGGCGGCGGACATGTTGCGCGTGAGCCCTGCCTGCCCGGTCGCGCAGAAGGGGCAGTTCATGCCGCAGCCGGCCTGCGAGCTCACGCACAGTGTGACGCGCCCCGGGTAGCGCATGAGCACGCTCTCGACGAGAGCGCCGTCGTGCAGCTTCCAGAGGAACTTGATCGTGTCGCCGTTGTCGGTCGTGAGTCGGCGCACCTCGGTCAGCAGCGGCGGGAGGAGCTCGGCGACGAGCTCAGCGCGGCCCGCGGCCGGGAGGTCGGTCATCGCCGCGGGGTCGGCTGTGTAATGCGTGAAGTAGTGGGTCGAGAGCTGCTTCGCGCGGAACGCCGGGAGCCCGCGCTCGCGCACCGCCGCGATGCGGCCATCGACGTCAAGATCAGCCCAGTGCACGGGCGGATTGCCGCGCTTGGGCGAGGCGAACTGCAGGAGGGGGCGCCCCTCCTCGTCGAGCTTCTGCTGCCAGCCCTCGGTCGTCGGCCGCACCTGCGGTCGAGCATCCGCCACCGGTCGCGGGTCGCCCGCCGTGCCGTTGTTGCGGATTCCGCGCTCTATCGCCATGCCTCCAGGGTACGGGGGTCTAGGCGAGGAGCTCGTCGATCTGGTTCATCGCCGCCGTCATCCCCTCGACCATGCCCATGCTCGTGATCCTCTCGAGATCATCGTTCGAGTCGAAGACCGTGCGCACGCTCATGAGCGTGACGGCACCTCCGCTGCCGCCGGACGGCTCGATCTCCACGGCCATGCGCATGCTCGGCATCGCATCGGTCGGCTCGCCGTCGTCTCCCGAGAAGCCGTCGATGAGCTCGATGCGCCGCGGCTCGTCGATCGCGGTGAAGCGGAACCATGCCGCGCTCGACGCCCCCGCGGGGCCGGACATCGAGTACCGGGCCTCGCCGCCCGGCTCGAACTCGTAGCGCGGGAAGCTCGCCGGCCAGCCGGGAGGGCCCCACCAGCGCTCGAGCTGCCGCGGGTCGGCCCACAGCTGCCAGACCCTCTCGGGCGTCGCGATGAACTCCGCCGTGACGACGAGGGTGAGCGCCTCGCGGTCGATCTCGGTTCCGATGACGGGCATGGCCCGCTCCTTCCTGTCGGTGGTTCCGGTGCTCGCCGCTCAGCCGTCGGCGAGCAGGTCGTCGATCGCGGCGACGCGGAGCCGCCATAGAGCTTCGTACTGCTCCAGCAGGCCTCGCGCGGCGGCGAGGGCGTCGGGGTCGGCGGTCACGAGCTGCTCCCTCCCCCTGCGGGTCTTGACGACGAGCGACGCGCGCTCGAGCACGGCGACGTGCTTCTGCACGGCCGCGAAGCTCATCTCGTAGCGCGAGGCGAGCGCGGTGACCGAGTGCTCGCCGGTGAGCGCGCGAGCGAGGATGTCGCGACGCGTGGCATCGGCGAGCGCCTGGAACAGGCGATCGACCTCGTCGGGAGAGAGAGTTTCTACAACCATTTGGTTGCACGTTAGCCGCGGCTCCTTCTCCTGTCAACGGGGTGCGCCGGCCGACGGCGCCCCCGGCTAGCCTGGGCCCGTCACGACTGAGGAGGGCCGATGTCCCGCACCCCCCGACCGCAGCGCGAGACCGGCGACGAGCCGCCGAGCGGGCGCGTCGTCGTCTTCGCCCCTGCGCCCCTGCTCACCATCACGATCGAGGCCGGTCGCCGCAACGGCGACGTCCACGTGCACGCGGGCGGGCAGGGCATATGGCAGGCGCGGATGCTCGCTGCGCTCGGCGCGGACGTCACCATCTGCGCCTCCTTCGGCGGAGAGACGGGCCGGGTGACGCGCACCCTCCTGCTCGACGAGGGGTTCCGCGTGGTCGGGGTGGAGCGCGAGGACGGCAATGCCGCGTACGTGCACGACCGGCGCGACGGCGACCGCAGCCCGATTGTCGAGACCGACGACCCGCCGCTCTCGCGCCACGAGCTCGACGAGCTGTACGCGATCGCGATCCGCGAGTCGATGGCGGCCGACGTCGTGCTCCTCAGCGGACCGGCAGGAGACGATGTCCTTCCGGCCGACACCTACCGGCGCCTCGCGGCCGATCTGGAGGCCTTCGGCTGCCTCGTGATCGCCGACCTCGCCGGCGAGCGGCTCGTGAGCGCGCTCGAGGGAGGCCTCGACGTCGTCAAGACGAGCCACGAGGAGCTCGCCGAGGACGGCCGGATCGACGAGGACGAGAAGGACGACGAGAACGCGATCATCCGCGCGATTCACCGGCTGAACGACGAGGGCGCGGCGACCGTGATCGTCTCGCGGGCGAGCGACGGCGTGCTCGCGCTCGTCGACGGCACCGTCCTGCGCGTCACGACCCCCGACATGAAGGTCGTCGACACCAAGGGCGCGGGCGACTCGCTGACCGCGGGCGTCGCGGCGACCCTCGCCGGCGACGCCGGCGACGCGCGGCGCGCCATCGTCGTCGGAGCGGCCGCGGGCGCGCTCAACGTCACGCGGCACGGCCTCGGGACGGGCGAGGCGAGCACGATCCTCGCCTTCGCCGAGCACGTCGATGTGACCGAGCTCAACGCGGCGCCCGCCGACGAGAGAGAGGACTGACGAATGCGCGTGCTCGTCACCAACGACGACGGAATCGACTCCCCCGGGCTGCACGCCCTCGCACGCGTCGCGATCGCGGCGGGCCACGATGTCGTGATCGCCGCACCGGATGAAGAGGCGAGCGGCAGCAGCGCATCCATCACGGCGCACGATGCCTACGCAGTGACCGCGGCGGGCGGTCGCGGACGCATCCGCGTGCGGGAGGAGACGTTCCCGGGGCTGGACGCGCCGGCGCACCGCGTCTACGCCGCGCCCGCGCTCATCGCCCTCCTCGCCGCGCACGGCTCGTTCGGCCCCGCGCCCGAGATCGTGCTCTCCGGCATCAACCGCGGCGCCAACGTCGGCCACGCCATCCTGCACTCGGGCACGGTGGGCGCCGCACTCACCGGCGGACTCAACGACGGGCGTGGCCTCGCCGTCTCCCTCGCCGTCGCGAACGCGGAGGAGCACCCGCACTGGGAGACCGCGGCAGCGATCGTCGCGCGCGTGCTCCCCCTCATCGCCGATCAGCCGATCGGCACCGTCCTCAACGTCAACGTCCCCAACGTCGACGCCGGCGGCGCCGCCGCGCTCGCGCTGCTCGAGGCCCCGCTCGCGCGGTTCGGAATCGTCCACACGACCGTCACCGAGTCCGACGACGGGCACATCGATCTCGCCATCGCCGACCCCTCCGCGCGGTTCGACACCGGCACCGATGCCGCGCTGCTCGCGGGCGGCGCCGCGACGATCACGAGCATCCGTCCGGTCGTCGAGGCGGAGCGCCGCGTGCTCGCGCCCGCCGCGACGCTCTGAGGGCATACCGTTGAGGCATGACCTCAGCTGATTCGACCACCGCGACCGAGGCCGACAGCGCGCCCCCGAGCATCCCCTTCTCGTCGCTGGGTCTCAGCGACGCCGTCATGATGGCTCTCGACGACGTCGGGTACGAGACCCCGTCGGCGATCCAGGCCGCGACGATCCCCCCGCTGCTGCAGGGGCGCGACGTCGTCGGTCTCGCCCAGACCGGCACGGGCAAGACCGCGGCGTTCGCGCTGCCGATCCTCTCCCGCCTCGACCTCGCGCAGAAGACGCCGCAGGCGCTCGTGCTCGCCCCCACGCGCGAGCTCGCCCTGCAGGTGTGCGAGGCGTTCGAGAAGTACGCCTCGCACCTGCGCGGAGTGCACGTTCTGCCCGTCTACGGCGGCCAGGGCTACGGCGTGCAGCTCTCGGCGCTGCGCCGCGGCGTCCACGTCGTCGTCGGAACCCCCGGCCGCATCATGGACCACCTCGAGAAGGGAACGCTCGACCTCACCGAGCTGAAGTACCTCGTGCTCGACGAGGCCGACGAGATGCTCAAGATGGGCTTCGCGGAGGACGTCGAAACGATCCTCGCCGACACCCCCGTCGACAAGCAGGTCGCCCTGTTCTCGGCGACGATGCCCGCCTCGATCCGTCGCATCTCGCAGCAGTACCTCCGCGACCCGGAGGAGATCACGGTCAAGACGAAGACCACGACCTCCTCGACGATCTCGCAGCGCTACCTCGTCGTGTCGTACCAGCAGAAGGTCGACGCCCTCACGCGCATCCTCGAGGTCGAGAACTTCGAGGGCATGATCGTGTTCGTCCGCACCAAGAACGAGACCGAGACGCTCGCCGAGAAGCTGCGCGCCCGCGGCTACTCGGCGCAGGCGATCAACGGCGACGTCGCGCAAGTGCAGCGCGAGCGCACCGTCGAGCAGCTGAAGTCGGGCAAGCTCGACATCCTCGTCGCGACCGACGTCGCCGCGCGCGGACTCGACGTCGAGCGAATCAGCCACGTCGTCAACTTCGACATCCCCGTCGACACCGAGTCGTACGTGCACCGCATCGGCCGCACGGGTCGCGCCGGGCGCTCGGGCGCCGCAATCAGCTTCATCACCCCGCGCGAGCGCCGCCTGCTCGACGCGATCGAGCGCGCGACGCGTCAGCCGCTCACCCAGATGCAGCTCCCGAGCGTCGACGACGTCAACGCGACGCGCCTCGCGCGCTTCGACGACGCCATCACGACGGCGCTGTCGGATGCTGCACTCATGGGAGTGTTCCGCGACATCATCGCCCACTACGTCGAGCACCACGACGTGCCCGAGGCCGACGTCGCGGCCGCGCTCGCGGTCGTCGCGCAGGGAGGTTCGCCGCTCCTGCTGACGGAGGAGGACATCCGGCCGCCGAAGTTCTCGCGAGACGCGGATGCGCGCGGCGCGTCTGCGGGGTCCGGCACCGGCGGCGGCGCGGGCACCGACCGCGGCGAGCGACGCCCGCGACGCGAAGGCGGCCCGGCCCTCGCCCCGTACCGCATCGAGGTCGGCAAGCGTCACCGCGTCGAGCCGCGCCAGATCGTCGGCGCCCTCGCCAACGAGGGCGGGCTGTCGCGCGACGACTTCGGAGCGATCAAGATCATGCCCGACTTCTCGGTCGTCGAGCTGCCCGCCGAGCTGCCGCTGGCGACGCTGCGCAAGCTCGAGTCGACGCGCATCAGCGGACGGCTCATCGAGCTCAAGCCGGATCGGGGCCCGCGCCGCGGAGCCTCGCGCGACGAGCGCGGGGGCGCGCGCGGCGGCGACCGCGACGAGCGCCCGGCGCGCAAGCCGCGCCACTGAGGTCGGCGGCCCGCGAGACGCGGCGCTGCTCCGGCGTGCGCCGATCGCCCGCCGCCCAAGCCCCGTCACTGGCGCAAGCAGCGTCGCGGAACTCCGCCGCGTCACTCAGGCGTGCTCGGCGGTAGCAGATCTGGTCTATCGGTCACTCGCTGCAGCGACCTCCGGGCCTCGGCGCAGCAACTGACCGATAGACGCGCTCTGCGACTGCGAGCGCGCGTCGTCGAGCGAGTTGCCCACCCGAGCCCGCGCTCGCGCTTGCGCTTGCGCCGAGCCCGCGCCCGCGCCCGCGCCGGGCGTGCACGTACTCCGGAGATTCGTGCCGCTGCTCACCGCGATCCCTGATACGACGCGGCCGGCGAGCCAGAGCTCCGGAGTTGGTGCACAGTGGCGCCGACGTGCCGGCGCCGCCCAGCCGCAGGGCGCGGCGCGACGCGGCGGGACGCGGCGCGGCCAGCACCGAGCCAGGCTCTATCGCGGAGCCGCTTCACTGACCTCGTTCCACCATGCGGCGATGAGGGCCACGACGCGCTCGTCGATCGGGCGCCGGGCATCCGCTCGATAGGTGCGCAGCGTCGGCCGAGACTGCGCGCGCAGGATGTGGCTGACTCCATCGAGCGCGACCGTGTGCGTCGAACCACCGGCGCGCGAGCGGATGACGTCGAGGTCCTCCGGAGGCGACTGCAGGTCGAGCGTTCCGGTGATGGCGAGAAGTGGACCATCGAAGGCGTCGACATCGGCGCGCGGGTCGTACGCCATGAACTCGCGGAACCAGCGCGCGTTCACGCGGGCTCCGCCGATGCGCTCGACGTCTCCCGTCGTGCGCAGCAGGCGCTGCCGATTCTTCTCGGTCTGCTGCTCGACGTCGGTGCGCAGCAGGCGCAGCAGTCCGCGGACGATGCCAGGAACGTCGGCCGCGACCGCTCGCGACTGCCAGCGCAGCACCTCGAGGCCCGAGCGGGCCGAGCCGCTCAGCATGACGACTCCGGCGACGGCGGGCCGGCGCGCGGCGACCCGTGCCGCGACGAAAGCCCCCTCGCTGTGGCCGATGACGATGACGGGCAGCTTCCCGCCGAGCTGCTCGTCGACGATGCCGAGCGCGTCGTCGAGGAGGTCGTCGAACCCCGTCGCGAGGAACTCCCCCTCCGACGCGCCGACGCCCCGCTTATCCCATCGCACGCTCTCGATGCCGCGCTCGGCGAGCCCCTGGGCGAGCTGTCGCTGGATGCCCAGGCCGAGGCCGCGCGCATCGCCGTCGCGGTCGATCGGTCCGCTGCCGGGAAGCAGCACGGCGACGGCGCTCGGTGCCTCGACGCGTCGCCGCGCCCCGACGAGCCGGACGGCGCCGTCGTGCTCGAAGAGCTGCTCGACCGACGACGTCATCACGAGCCCTCCCCCGCGAGCGCAGCCCGGAGTGCGGTCGCGCGCTCGGCGGCATCGGGCGTCGACAGCACGACCCTGCGCACAGGACCGCCGGTCGCCGTGATCGACAGCGCCGGACCTCGCCCGCGAACGACAGCGACGGTCGCTCCCTGACGCCGTCGCCAGGTGCCGATCTTGCGGGCGCCAGGGATGCCCAGCCCCGGAGCTCGAATGCCCGTGACCGAGTCCAGCCCATCGGGCACGACCGCGATCTCGGCGACGTCGGCCGCGCGAATCCTGGCGTCGCCTCGCAGCGCGAGCACGCGGTCGAGCAGCCCCAGTCGCAGCGTCAGTCCGGTTCGGTCGGCGTGGATGGTGGTCGGCATGCGCCCTCCTCGAGGCTCGTCTCCCGCGCGAACGCTGGGGTGCGCACGTCATCGCGGGGCGGTTGATGCACAGATATTATCAAGACTGATAACATTCCAGCAAATGATACAGTTGGCCGCATTCGCCCTCCGCCCGTAGGGAAGGAACCCGTGGCCACCTCGACTCTGCTGCTGCATCCCGTGCGCCTCCGCATCGTGCAGTCGATGCTCGGTCACGCCCAGACCACGACGCGCGAGCTCGCCGAACGCCTCGGCGACGTCGCCCCTGCCACCCTCTACCGACATGTCGCGGCGCTCGTCGATGGCGGCGTGATCGAGGTCGTCTCCGAGACGCGCGTGCGAGGAGCGAGCGAGCGCTCCCTGCGACTGAACCTCTCGCGCGCGAGCGTCGACCCCGACGACGAAGCGCTCGTCGACGACGAGCGCGTGCGCGCCGGCTTCCTCGCATACCTGGCCTCGCTCGCCTCTGCCTTCGACGACTACCTGGCCGCACCTCGATCGACTCTCGAGGCCGACCTCGTCGGGTTCCGCCAGGTCGCCGTGTTCGCCACCGACGACGAGTGGCGCGAGGTCGCGGCGACGATCCGGGATGCTCTGCTCCCGCTCATCGAGCGCTCCGAGCGGCCCGAGGGCGCGCGACGCCGCATCCTCGGAACGGTCAGCCTCCCCGTCGACTGAAGCAACGGGACGACGAACGCGTACCGCGACCTAGTCGGTGCCGGAGTCGAAGGCCGAGGCCTCGTTCGCGGCGTCGACCGCGTGGGCGAGCGCCGCATCCGCCGCTGACAACTGCGCCGCCGACTCGGTGACCTCGTCCGCGTGACCGGCGGTGATGCGGCCCACGAGCTGCGCGGTGGCTCCGCCGATTATGCCCTGCGCCGCATACTGCTCGAGACGGGCGCGCGAGTCGGCGATGTCGAGGTTGCGCATCGTGAGCTGGCCGATGCGGTCGGTGGGGCCGAAGGCGGCGTCTCCGACGCGCTCCATCGAGAGCTTCTCGGGCGAGTACGACAGGCCCGGGCCCGAGGTGTCGAGGATCGTGTAGTCCTCTCCGCGACGCAGTCGCAGCGTCACCTCGCCGGTCACGGCCGACCCCACCCACTTCTGGATGCTCTCGCGCAGCATGAGCGACTGCGGGTCCAGCCACCGGCCCTCGTACATGAGGCGGCCGAGGCGGCGGCCCTCGGCGTGGTAGTTCGCGACCGTGTCCTCGTTGTGGATGCCGTTCAGCAGCCGCTCGTAGGCGATGTGCAGCAGCGCCATGCCCGGAGCCTCGTAGATGCCGCGGCTCTTGGCCTCGATGATGCGGTTCTCGATCTGGTCGCTCATGCCGAGCCCGTGGCGCCCGCCGATGCGGTTCGCTTCGAGCACGAGCTCGACCGCGTCGGCGAACTCGCGGCCGTTGATCGCGGTCGGGCGTCCTTCGACGAACGCGATGCGGACATCCTCGGTCTGGATCTCGACCGAGGAATCCCAGAAGCGCACGCCCATGATCGGCTCGACGGTCTCGAGCGAGACGTTCAGGTGCTCGAGCGTCTTCGCCTCGTGGGTGGCGCCCCAGATGTTGGCATCGGTCGAGTAGGCCTTCTCGGCCGAGTCTCGGTACGGGAAGCCGTGCGCGATGAGCCACTCGCTCATCTCCTTGCGGCCGCCGAGCTCGGTGACGAAGTCGGCGTCGAGCCACGGCTTGTAGATGCGCAGGCGCGGGTTCGCGAGCAGGCCGTAGCGGTAGAACCGCTCGATGTCGTTGCCCTTGTATGTGCTGCCGTCGCCCCAGATCTCGACGCCGTCGTCCTTCATGGCGCGCACGAGCAGGGTGCCAGTGACGGCGCGGCCGAGCGGCGTGGTGTTGAAGTACGCCTTTCCGCCGCTGCGGATGTGGAAGGCACCGCACGCGAGGGCGACGAGGCCCTCCTCGACGAGCGCGGCCTTCGCGTCGACGAGGCGGCTGATCTCGGCGCCGTACTCCTTGGCGCGGCCGGGCACGGCCTCGACGTCGGGCTCGTCGGGCTGGCCGAGGTCACCGGTGTATGTGCAGGGGATGGCACCCTTGTCGCGCATCCACGCGACTGCCACGGAGGTGTCGAGACCTCCGGAGAACGCGATGCCGACTCGCTCGCCGACGGGCAGGGACGTCAAGACCTTGGACACGATCCCCGAGTCTATCGGCGGCAGGGCGCGGCCCGGCGACGCCGGGCGACGCGACGAGGCGGCGGATGGCGCGGGCCCGCCTGAGAGCCGCCGGTGGACGCCTCTGGCGGCGCGCCGCACCTGTGGGCTAGGGTCCGTCGAATGACTACCCTCATCATCGTCCTCCTCGTCCTCTGGGCGGTCTTCGCCGTCGTCGGCTTCGTCGTGGAGGGCCTGCTCTGGCTCGCCTTCATCGGCCTGATCCTGCTCGCCGCGACCGCCGCGTGGGGCTGGATCAAGCGCCGCACGAACCGCAGCTGACGCGCTCGGTCCCCGACCGCTGAGTACGCTCGGCGCATGACCGACGCGCTTCGCATCGCCCCGGCGAACGAGGCGAGCTGGGACGAGCTGCAGCTCATCCTCACCGGCACCGCCGGCCGCTGCCAGTGCACGCGCCATCGCCTGGGCGACCACGACTGGTACGCCGCGCCGGTCGAGCAGCGCGCGGCGATCCTGCGCGATGCGACCGGCTGCGACGACCCGCGGGCCACGCGCACGGTCGGCCTCGTCGCCTGGGTCGACGACGATCCGGCAGGCTGGGTCGCAGTGGATGCCCGCCCCGCCTACCGCCGCCTGCGCAACTCCCCCGTCCCGTGGGCCGGGCGCCACGAGGACAAGGACGACGACGGCGTCTGGGCGATCGCGTGCCTCGTGGTGCGCCGCGGGTTCCGGCACCAGGGACTGACGTACCCGCTAGTCGCGGCCGCCGCCGCGCACGCTCGCGCGCAGGGGGCGCGCGCAATCGAGGGCTACCCGATGATCACCGGCGGCGCTGAGGCCACGTGGGACGAGCTGAGCGTCGGACCGGTGGGCCCGTTCGTCGAGGCGGGCTTCACCGAGGTCGCGCGGCCGACGAAGCGGCGCCGCGTCATGCGACTCGACTTCGACGCCTGAGCGGCACCTCGCCCGCCCGCATAGTCAGCCCGCGGCGGCCGCCTCGAGCTCGGCGATCACGATGCGCTCCATCCGCATCATCGCCTGCATGACCCGCTGCGCCGCCTGCGGGTCCGGCTGCTGAAGCAGCTCCGCCCAGCGCCCGGGCACGACCTGCCACGCGACGCCGAAGCGGTCGCGGAGCCAGCCGCAGCGGCCCGGCGCTCCCCCGTCTGCGGTGAGCGCCTCCCACATCCGGTCGATCTCCTCCTGCGACTCGGCCTCGATCTGCAGCGAGAGCGCATCGGTGAAGCCCGGTTGGTCGGCGGGGCGGCCTTTGAGGGCGAGCATCCGTTGCCCCTGCAGCTCGAAGTCGACGCTCACCGGCGGATGTCCGGGCGTCCCGTCCATGCGCCCCGTGATGCGAGAGGCGGGCATGACATCGACGTAGAACTCGACGGCCTTAGGCCGCCTCCGACTCGAACCACAGGCACGGCACGACGCTCATGGTGCGCGACGATACGCCCGGCGGGCTCCGCGGGCAATGGGCGGGATGCTCGAGTCGCGCCCGAGCATCCCGCTCGTCTACTCGGCCGTGGTCGTCGAGCCGCTCGCCCGCTTGCCGCGCGAGCCCGAGCCGCGCGAGCCCGTGCCCGCGAGGGCGGCGCCGATCGCCTCGCCCGCGGCCTCGCCGGAGGCGCGGCCCTGGATGATCTCGGCGATGTCTATGCCGACGAGCTCCCTGATGAGCTTCGTCGAGGTCGCGAGCTGGCCCGCGACCGAGTCGCCGACCTGGCCGGCTCCCTTGCCGTCGCTCGAGATCACCGTCATCGACGAGATCGCCGAGAGCGGCTCGGAGGCCGCGCGCACGATCGCCGGGAGCTGGTCGATGATGCGCTGGCGCAGGAGCGCTTCGGCGCGCTCGGCGAGAGCCTCGGCCTGCGCACGGGTCGAGTCGGCCTCGGCTGTTCCCTTGAGCCGGATGGCGCCGGCCTCGGCCTCGCCCTCGGCGGCGAGCGCTTCGGCTGCGGCGATGCGGCGGTTCTTCTCCGCGATGCCCTCGGACTCGACGGCCTCCGCCGCGCTGCGGCGGCGATTGCGCTCAGCCACGCCCTCGGACTCGATGGCCTCGGCGGCCGCACGGCGGGCATCCCTGTCGGCGCCGGCGCTCGCGACGGCCGCCGCGGCGGCCGCGCTCGCCTCCTTCTCGAGGGCGTACGCCTGCGCGTCGGCGACGGCGCGCACCTCGGCGTCGAGCTCCTGCTTGCGCAGGCCGACGCGCTTGGCGGCCGTGACCTCCTGCTGCGCGACGACCTCCTGCTGGGCGATCGCCTCGGCGAGCGGCTTCGCGGCGGAGGCCTCGGCCCGCGCCTTGTCGGTCTCCTTCTGGATCTCGGCGTTGCGCAGGTCGAGCTTGCGCTGCTGCTCGGCGATCGCCTGGGCCGCGGCGATGCGGGCCTCCTCGGACGCCTGCTGCGCGATCGCCTCGGCGACCTCGGCGACCTGCTTCACGCGCGCCGCCTCGGCGCGGCCGAGGTCGCGGATGTAGTTGTTGTCGTCGTCGATCTCCTTGATCTGCAGCGTGTCGATCTGCAGTCCCTGGATGTCGAGCGCCTCGCGCACGGCCTCGAGCACCTGCTCCTGCAGGGCCGAGCGGTTGGTGATGATCTCGGTCACGGTGAGTTGGCCGACGATCGAGCGCACCGAGCCGCTCAGCACCTCCTCGGTCGACGACTCGATCTGGTCCTGCTGGTTCAGGAAGCGCTGCGCGGCGGCGCGGACCATGGTCTCGCTGCCGCCGACCTTGACGACGGCTACGGCGTTGACCTTGATCGTGATCGCGTCCTTCGTCTGCGCGGTCGCCTGCACGTTGAGCTGGCGACTGCGGAGGCTGAGCTTGAAGTAGGCCTCGATGACCGGCTTCACGAAGACCCGCGACCCGAAGACGACCTTCTGGCCGACGTTGTCGAACTCGTTGTTCTGGGGGCGCTCGGCCGTCGCCTTCTGACGGGAGGTGACGATGATCGCCTCGTCGGGCTTCGCGACCTTGATGCCGCGCAGGAGGACGATCGCGACGACGATCAGGATCAGGACGACGGCACCGATGCCGATCGTGGTGGACAGGGCTTCGCTGGAGAGAGCTGGGGGCATGGCGCCAGTATGGCCGAGCACCGACCGGAATCCGAGGATCCGTCCGCTCCGCGCGGCGCGCGTCGAGCATCCACGCTTCGCCCGGCGTCCAGCGTTCCTGATCGCGCCCTGGAAGCGGGACTTCCGGCCCTGACCGGGACGGAACCACGGGCGTACCGTGGCGCGAAAGTCCGAAGGAGATCAGCATGCGCGCCGTCCAATTCAGCCAGTGGAAGACCTTCCCGACGATCGAGGAGATCGAGAGGCCCGCTCCCGGGCCGGGTGAGGTGCTGCTCAAGGTCGCCGGTGCCGGCGCGTGCCACAGCGACGTCGCGATCTTCGAGGACTTCGGGCCCGAGATGCCCGCCGCGGGCCTGCTGAAGCCGACGTACACGCTCGGGCACGAGAACTCCGGCTGGATCGAGGAGGTCGGCGAGGGCGTGACCGGCATCGAGAAGGGCGCCGCCTACCTCGTCTACGGGCCCATCGGCTGCGGCAACTGCGACATGTGCTCGCGGGGGCAGGACACGTACTGCCGCAACGTCGGCAGCAAGCCGTACCTCGCGATGGGACTCGGCCGCGACGGCGGGATGGCCGAGTACCTCGTCGCCCCGGCGCGCAACCTCGTCGCGCTCGGAGACGCCGACCCCGTGGCAGCCGCGCCCCTGAGCGACGCGGGACTCACGCCGTACCACGCGATCAAGAGTTCAATGCACAAGCTCTCTGGCGGCGGCAAGACCGCCCTCGTGATCGGCCTGGGCGGCCTCGGCCAGCTCGCCGTCCAGATGCTCATCGCCATGACCGGTGCCACGGTCATCGCCACCGACCAGAAGACCGACGCCATGGAGCGCGCCGCCGCTCGCGGGGCGACGACCGTGCCGGGCGGCGACGGACAGGCCGCGGCGATCCGCGAGCTCACGGGAGGTCGCGGCGTCGACGCCGTGTTCGACTTTGTCGGCGTCGCCCCGACCGTGAAGCTCGCGATGGACACGGTGGCCGTCCTCGGCCGGGTCACGATCGTCGGCATCGCGGGCGGCGCGTACGAGTGGAGCTTCTTCGGCGTGCCGTACGAGGCCGAGCTGCTGAGCACTTACTGGGGCACGATCGAGGACCTGCACGACGTCGTCGCCCTCTACCGCGCCGGTCAGATCGAGCCCGAGGTCGAGATTTACCGCCTCGACGACGCGCTCGAGGCGTACCGAAAGCTCGCCGCCGGTGAGCTCTCGGCGCGCGCCGTCGTGGCGCCGCACGGCCGCGACTGATCCACGCCGCAGGGCCGCCGATCCGCGTGAACGGAGCGAGGCCCGCGGCGGGCCAGAATGAGCACATGACCCGCCGCGGCCTCATCCTCTTCGCCTCGCTCGGCATCATCTGGGGCGTGCCCTACCTGTTCATCAAGATCGCGATCGCCGAGCTCACCCCGGAGTTCCTCGTCCTCGCCCGCTGCGCGCTCGCCGCCGCGCTGCTCCTTCCGATCGCCGCGCGTCACCGCGCCATCCGCCCCGTGCTGCGCCGCTGGAAGCCGCTCCTCGCCTTCACCCTGTTCGAGATCGTGCTCGCCTGGTATTTCATCAACGCCGCCGAGCAGACGCTGCCGAGCTCGACGGTCGGGCTACTGCTGGCCAGCATCCCCCTCGTCTCGATCGTCGTCGCCTTTGTCTTGGGGCGCCGCGATCGGCTGACGGCGATCAACGGAGTCGGCGTCGTCCTCGGGATGCTCGGCGTCGCCGCGATCGTCGGACTCGACGTCGGCGGCTCCGACCTCGGCGCCGTGGCGCAGCTCGCCGTGGCCGTCGTCGGCTACGCGATCGGCCCGGCGATCCTCGCGCGTCACCTGCACGACCTACCCGGTGTCGGCGTCATCGCCGTCGCGCTCGGCATCAGCGGCCTCGTCTACCTGCCGATCGTCGCGCTCACCGGCGGATGGCCGACGTCGATGCCGTCGACCATGACGATCGTCTCGGTCGTCGTCCTCGCTGTGCTGTGCAGCGCGGTCGCCTTCCTGCTGATGTTCGCGCTCGTCGCCGAGGTCGGGCCGATCCGGATGTCGGCCATCACCTACGTCAACCCGGCCGTCGCGGTGCTCGCAGGCGCGCTCTTCCTCGGCGAGGCGGTCAGCATCTGGACGCTCGTCGGCTTCGTCACGATCATCGCCGGCTGCGCGCTCGTCACTCGGCCCGACCCGCGCGCGGGCTCGCGCGCCCCGCAGCCCGAGCCCGCGATAGCGGGGGCGGATGCTGATGCCGGGGCCGCCCTCGAGACCCAGCCGGAGCATCCGTCGCTCGATGACGTGCTCGACGAGCCGATGCCGCCCACCGAGCCGATCGTCCGCTAAGCCGATCGGGCCCGCCGCGCGAGCCGACATGCGCGGGCGCGCGACGGAGAACGATTCTCAATAGATAAACAGATTGTAATATGTTTATGAATCGGGCACCCTGGGAGGGTGTCCGATCCCGCGAGCCGCACGAGCGCGGCACGACTGTTCCGCGCGCTCGGCAGCGAGGCGCGGCTGAGACTCATCGAAACCCTCGCGGGCGAGCCGCTCACCGTCTCCGCCCTGACGACTGCGACTGGGATGTCGCAGCCGCTCGTGTCGCAGCACCTCGCGACGCTCCGCGAGATCGGAGCAGTCACGGTGACCCGCCACGGACGCGAGGCGATCTACGAGATCGCCGACGCGCACATCGCCCACATCGTCACCGACGCGCTCCAGCACGTCGATGAGGAGAGAACCGATCGAGTGTGAGAGGAGGAAGAGGATGACCGACCACGACACCAAGGCTGAGCACACCGTCGACGAGCACGAGCACGGCACGGCGTGCGGCCACGAGGCCGTCTCGCACGACGACCACGTCGACTATGTGCACGACGGCCACAAGCACGCGCAGCACCAGGACCACTACGACGAGCACTGAGTCGCCGCGACTGATCGATCCACGGCACCGCTGACCGCGCTTGCGCGGGAGCAGTGCCGTCGGTCGTCGCAGACCCGCGCCACGGGCGCGTCCGTTAGGCTATTGAGAACACTTATCAATAAGCCGTGATCGGACGACACATGCAGCGCACTCCCACCCCCGGCAGCACTCTCGACGCCCTCGTGGTCGGAGCCGGCCCCGCCGGAGTCGGAACTGCGATTGCTCTCGGCGCCGTCGACGACCTCCTGTTCGGCGTCGTGGAGCGCGGCGACATCGGGCAGACCTTCCACGACTGGCCCACCCACCAGCGGTTCCTCACGCCGTCGTTCACCGGCAACGGCTTCGGCGCGACCGACCTCAACTCGGTGCACTTCGCGACATCTCCCGCATACACGCTCGGCGTCGACTATCCGACCGGGGCGCAGTACGCCCGCTACCTCACCACCGTCGCCCGGCACTTCCGGGTTCCCGTCATGACCGGGACCGAGGTGACGGGAGTCGACCGCGACGACGAGGTCTTCGTCGTGCGCACGTCCCGCGGCCCCGTCCGCGCTCGCACGCTCGTCTGGGCCACGGGCGAGTACTCGCGGCCCAGACTGCCCAAGGCCGTCGGCAGCGGACTGCTCGACCACTCGTCGACCGAGGCCGCCTGGGCGCTTCGCGAGGGGCGCGTGATCGTCGTCGGCGGCAACGAGTCGGGGATGGAGCTCGCCTGCCACCACGTCGAAAGGGGCAGCGACGTGCTCGTCCTCGACCCCGACACCCCGTGGGATTCCGGACGCGGCTCCGACCCCTCCCAGCGGCTGTCGCCTCGCACGCGCATCCGCCTCGCCGAGGCCACCGCCACGGGCCGGCTCGAGCTCTCAGACCGCCCGGTCCGCCGCCTCCGCACCACGGCAGGGTCCATCGTCCTGTCGCTCGACGACGGGTCGACCGAGAGCACGCCGTCGAGGCCGATCGCGGCGACCGGCTACTCCCCCGCGATCGACCCCGTCGGATCCCTCTTCGCGCTTCGCCCCGACGGGCTTCCCGAGCTCACCGAGGACGACGAGTCGACGATCACTCCCGGGCTGTTTCTCGCCGGGCCCTCCGTGCGCCACCAGTCGCTCGTGTTCTGCTTCGTCTACAAGTTCCGGCAGCGATTCGCCCACGTTGCCGGCGTGATCGCCGAGCGGACCGGTCACGACCGCTCGCCGCTCGAGGAGTGGCGCGAGAACGGAATGCTCACCGACGATCTGTCGTGCTGCGGAATCGAGTGCGCATGCTGACGGCGGAGACGTCACCGCGCTCCGCCTCCGCGGAGTCCCGCCGCCCCGTCGCCGTGCTCGTCGTCGCCGCGATGGTGATCGGGGGGCTCTCGGCTGCCGGCGCGCCCGCCGCCGCCGAGACGCTCGCCTCGTTCGTCGACCCGATCATCATCGCGCTGCTGGTCCTCCTGCTCGTCGACCTCCAGCTTCCGTCGATGAGCCGCCGTGAGCGTCCGAGTCCGCGACCGATCGCGCGGACGTGCGGCGCCCCGATCGGCACGGTGCGTCTCGCTGCGCTCGTCCTCGGCGTGAACTTCCTCATCACCCCGCTCGTCGCCCTCGCTCTCGCGGCGGCGCTCCCGGCCGAGAGCGGCGTCCGCCTCGGAGTGCTGCTCTTCTGCCTGTTCCCGTGCACCGACTGGTTCCTGGGGTTCACGAGAACAGCGGGGGGCGATGTGCGCACCGGCGCTGTGCTGATCCCGATCAGCCTCGCGCTGCAGCTGACGCTCTTCCCCGTCTACCTGACCGTCCTCGCGAGCTGGCTCGTGACCACCGACGCGTCCGCGAGCCCCGGCGATCCGCTGCTCGCGATCGCCGAGTGGTTCCTGCTGCCGCTCGCCCTCGCGGCGATCGCCCGAGCCCTGCTGCGCATCGCGGTCGCCCCCGAGGCCCGCGCGAGCATTCGCTCCCGGGTGGGACAGAGCATCCCCTTCGTCATCGCCGCGCTCATCGCCTGCCTGTTCGCCGGGAACATCGCGACGGTGCAGACGCAATGGGTGCTCCTCGGAATCGTCGCGGTCGTCGTCGCGGCGTTCTTCCTCGTGATGGGCGCGATCGGCGAAGCCCTATCACGGGGGCTGGGCCTCGATCGAGGGCAGCGCTCGCTGCTGCTGATCGCGACGAGCGCGCGCAACGCGCCGCTCGTGCTCGCGCTGACTGCGGTCGCGGTGCCCGGCGAGCCGCTCGTGCTGACCGTCATCGTCATCGGGATGCTCGTCGAGCTCACCCACCTCACCGCCCTCTCGACGTGGCTGGACCGGCGGCGCGGCGCGCCCGCCCCGTCCGCCCCAGTCGTGTCGCCGACGGGCGCTCCTCGGTGACCGCTCGAGCTCCCGTCGACGACTACGAGGCGATCGGCGAGCTGCACGACCTTTTCATGGCCGACCGCTGGGCCCGCTTTCGACCGGCGCTCACCGCCGCGTTCGGCGACCTGCCCGCGACCGCGCACGTCGTCGACATCGGTGCCGGCTCGGAGCTCGGCACGCGCGCGCTCGCCGCTGCGACGCGGGCGCGCATCACTGCGATCGAGCCATCGCGAACGATGCGCGCGCAGCTTCTCGCGCGCGTCGACGACGACGCGGGGCTCCGCGAGCGCGTCACGGTGATGCCGGGGCACGGCGAGCGACAGCCTCGCCGACACCCCCGAGATCGACGGCTTCCTCGCGGCGCACATGATGGGTCACCTGGACCAGAGCGCCCGACGAGAGTTCTTCGACGCCCTCGGATCGCGTCTTCGCCCCCGGGGCGTCGGTATGCTCACGATGCCCGCTGCCGAGCCGCCGATCGAGAGTGCGCCCTCCGAGAGCGTCGAGCGAACCCGCATCGGCCGGCTCACCTACACCGCCCGCCATCGCGACCCCGGCGACGGCAACTTCGTGAGCGACTACGAGGTGCGGTGCGGCGAGCGGGTCGTGCAGCGCCTGTCGATGACCTGCCGATGGCGGATGCCCACTCGCGAGCAGCTCGAGAGCGAGCTCGCCGACGCAGGACTGACGCTCACCCTGCTGCCGTCGTCCGGGGTCGGGGTGGTGATGCGCCGCCGGTCGGCGTCGAGCGGCACCCCCTGCCCGCTTAAGAGCGGCCTGCGTTTCTACCGCATCGACGCGAGCAGTTCGTCGACCTCGATCGAGTAGACGCCGATCCGCGCGTCGCCGATGCCGATCGGCACCCACAGGACGCCGTCGACGATCGTGCCGCCGCAGGAGTAGATGACATTCGGCACGTACCCGGCATGCCACTCGGGGCCTGGCGACATCAGCGGCGTCGCGGTGCTCGCGATCACGGCAGCAGGGTCGTCCAGGTCGAGCAGTAGAGCGCCGAGCGAGTAGACGCGCATCGGGCCGACGCCGTGCACGAGGACGAGCCATCCGTCGGGGGTCTCGATCGGCGATCCGCAGTTGCCGCTCTGGATGACCTCCCATCCGTGCACGGGGGTGTGCACGGGGCCGACGATCCACCAGTCGAGCCCGTCCGGCGACTCGGCCAGTGACAGGCTCTCGCCGCCCGTGCGGCTGAGTGCCAGCTGCCGGCCACCGACCGCGCGCGGGAACAGCGCCATGCCCTTGTTGTGCGCGGCGTCGCCGGTGAACCGGTGAATGGTGAACTCGCGCAGGTCGGGCGAGGTGATCAGGCGCGGAGCGATACGGTGCCCGTCGTAGGCGGTGTAGGTCGCCCGATACTCGGTCGCGCCGTCGGCGCCGGCGACCTTCACGAAGCGAGCGTCCTCCATCCCGTGATGCTCCTCGACCGAGACCGGCATGAGGATTCGCTGACAGAGCGCTGAATCGGCCGGAAACCGCGCCTCGTACGCCGAGCTCACGAGCTGGCGGAGCCCGTCGAGACGACGATGGTTCTCGGGCCTCATGGTGAGCTCGTGCGGCAGGCCGACGATCGCCGCCTCGAGATCGGTGGAGGTGAAGGATGAGGGCAGCACGCTCAGCAGCGCGCTCGCGATCTCGTCGAGGCCCTCACCGTGCTCGACGGCCGAGCGGAGGTGCGCGAGGGTCCATCGGCCCTCCGCGATCGTCGCCCGCACCAGAGGGCGCGCGCGCTCCTCGAAGCGCCACTCGCGCCCGGGCCCCACAATCGCCTCGGCGAAGCCGATCGACGATATGTGCCCCTCGCCGATCGCGCGCACGCTCACCGCGAGCCGCACCTGGCCCGATTCGAGTCCGCTCTGGTCGGGGTGCTCCACGGCGCTCGGGTTGCACAGAGCGGCACCCTCGACAGCGAACTCGGCGGTGAAGCTCGCACCGAGCACGTGTCGACGGGCCACGCTCAGTACGCTCCCGTCGTCGAGGTGCGAGCCGATGACGTCGGCGTGGTGCGCGAGCACGGTGGTGAGATCGGCGTCGTGGGCGGCGAAGTCTCCGTCGATCTCACGGGCGATCCGCTCCACGTCCCTCTCGTCGAGTAGCAGGACGCGCTCAACGACTTCGGCGGCGCGCGATCGCGACCCGCCCATCTCCTCCCCCGGCACGAACAGCTGCGCGGTCACTCGGGAGGGGTCCGCGCGCAGAGCGGCGTCGTGGATGCGCCCGGGCTCGGGACGGTCCGGGGTCCGGCGGGCGGGAATCCGGTCGGCGGGCATTCGGTCGTCGGTCGTCATGTGAGCACCACCTCGTCGAGTCGCGCTGCCTGCTGGTGCACAGTGAGCGCGGCCAACGTGGATTCCGCCCCGCGGTTCTCATTGCGTCCGTCGGGCTCGAGACCGTCGTAGCCCGCGCCCGTGACGGCGTCGACCATCGGCGTTCCCGCGTCGTTGTCGCCCGCGAACCAGCGCCGGGCGAGGGCCACGGTCTCGAGCCAGGCCGGGTCGCCGGTCACCGCGAACGCCCGTGCGCAGGCGTCGGCGAGCGCCGCCACCTCGACGGGCTGCTGGTCGAACTGCATCGCGAGCTGGCCGCGCGCCCGACCCGTCGTGCCGGTCACCGACAACCGGCCATCCCGCGTCTCGACCGAGACCAGGAAGGCGAGCAGGCGCAGCCCGCGCGCGATCGTGGCCGGCCGACCGAGCGCGGTGCCGGCCGCGATGAGAGCCTCGGGGATCGCGGCGTTCGCGTACCGGAGGGTCGGCTCGGGCCACGGCCAGTCGGCGTGCGCTCCGGGCGGGATCCCGTCGTCGACGCGCTCGAGCAGATCTCGGGCCGCGGCGTTCCCCTGGTCCACCAGGAGAAGCTCGGCGGCGCCCAGGGCGGCGAAGACGGTGGGGCGCAGGTCGTGCGTCCGCCGGTCTCGCGTCCGCTGCGCGAGCGCCGTCGCGACACCGGTCGAGGCGCGGATGCGCGTAGCGAGGTCGGCGCTGTGCGCGGAGGCGACGCCGAACGCCCACACCGCGCGTCCCCACCAGTCGGCGGAGCCGCTCGGGTCGCTCCACGCGCCGTCGACGCCGCGGCGGTTGCGCACGACGCCGTCGGGCGTCATCGACTCCTCCAGGAACCGCAGGTAGGTTTCGGTCAG
The DNA here is from genome assembly GCF_014137945.1 of Microcella alkalica. GTDB lineage: Bacteria > Actinomycetota > Actinomycetes > Actinomycetales > Microbacteriaceae > Microcella > Microcella alkalica. The sequence goes on along the minus strand of NZ_JACGWX010000002.1, from coordinate 442,623 downwards.
CAGGGCCACCTCGGGGGGAGCATCCGCGTCGTCGGAGGCCTCGCGCACCATCGCGACGAGCGCGCGGGCGACGTCGTCGACGCAGTAGCCGTGCTCGCGCCGCGGCACGTCTAACCGGGCGTGCTCGAACAGCCCGACGTCATCGGTGAGGGCAATCAGGTGGGTGAGGGTGCTCGGCGCCATGGTCGGTCACACCAGCTGCAAGTGGACGAGCTCAGCGGCGATCGCGCGATACTGCTCGGCTACGGCGAGCCAGCTCGTGTTCGCCGAGCTCAGAGCCGCGGATCGCCGCATCGCGTGAGCGACGGCGTCGGTGGTGAGGATCGCGCGCAAAGCATCCGCCATCGATTCCGGGTCGCGATGCGGCACGACGATGCCCGCCCCTCCGGCCAGGAGCTCGATCGCGTGCGGGAACCCCGTGGCGACGACGGGGATCCCCGCCGCGACCGCCTCGGCAAGCACCCCGGAGGTCGCCTGATCCGTCGAGTCGTACGGCAGCAGCACCGCGTCGGCCGTAGCCAGCAGGCGGGCGAGCTCTGCCGGGTCGAGGTACCGCCCGTCGAGGCGCACGCGCTGCTCGAGCTCGAGCTGCGCTACGAGACCGGCGAGCTTCGTGCGGTACCTCTCGCCGGACTGTGCGATCACCTTCGGATGCGTCTGCCCCGCCATGAGGTAGTGCACCTGCGGGTGCACGTCGCGCAGGAGGCTCATGGCCCGAATGCCCCACTCCAGCCCTTTGCCCGGCGAGATGAGGCCCCAGGTGAGAACGCGACGCGTGGACCCTGCGGGCGGCGCTGCGGCGACCATCGTCGTCACGCCGTGGGGGACGACCCGCACGCGCGGCCCGTCGACGCCGAAGACGCGGGCGAGCGTCATCCGTGCCCGCTCGGTCATGACGATGACGACGGATGCGCGCCGGCACACCGCGATGAGGACTTCGTGCTGGTGCGCGGTCGGGTCCGGGAGCACGGTGTGCAGCACCACGATCGCGGGGGACGCGGTCGCCTCGAGGAGCGCGACGACCTCCTCGCCGTCGGCACCGCCGTAGATGCCGTACTCGTGCTGCACGATCGCGACGTCGCACCCGCTCAGCATCGCGGCCGCCTGACGGACAGTGCGGGGGCGGCCGGCGATGAGATCGACGGAGGGCCCGGCGAAGGCGAGCCTGCCCGTCAGTCCGGTTCCGTCGGGGGCATCGAGCACACGCACGACGCTCGCGCTCGAGCGGGGGTCGTCGAGCAGGGCATCGGCGAGGGCCTCGGTGAAGGTGGCCAGACCGCAGCGGGTCGGGGGGACGGTGCTGACGAATCCGAAGTGAGTCACGAGTGCGCACCCTCATTACGCCCGCGCCTCGCGGCATCGGGCAGGTCGGGACGTTTGCCGACACCACCACATGCTGCGCGATGCCCGCGCTTCCGTCGTTCTGTCGGCGCACAGCCCTCGGTCGAGTGCCCTGCGTAGGGTTCGGACGCTACACCCGCGACCGAGCGGCGCGTCACCCCCTCCTCAGCGACTGCGCAGATTCCGGAGGGCACGCTCCTCGCCGAGCAGCTGCACCGGGCGCTCGACAGCCGCATCCTCATCGAGCAGGCGAAGGGCATGATCGCCCCCTCGCCGTCGCCCAGCATGGATGATGCGGTCACCGTCCTGCGTGCGCACGCCAGCATCACCAACCGTACGATCCGAGCGTTCGCCAACGCGATCAGCGCCCGCGAGCTCGAGGTCTCGGCGCTGCAGTCGCGCGCCCCTCACTAGGGCGTGTCTCCTAAGCGTTTGAGCCAGAGTGTGATGGCTCGCAGGACCGCGCCGCCGCGGTAGGTGAGCGCGAGTTTGTCGTATCTGGTGGCGAGCCCACGCCATTGCTTGTCTTCGTTGAAGCCGCGTTCGACAACGTTGCGACCCTTGTAGTCCTCGACGTCGTAGCTGACTGGTCGCCCGCCACGGGAGCCGCGACGCTGCCGGTGTCCCTGCTGGTCGGAGGGCTCGGGGATCACGGCGACGATCCCGCGTTCGCGCAGGCGGGTGCGGATGGCACGCGAGGAATACGCCTTGTCGCCGCGGACGCGGTCCGGTCTCGAGCGGGGCCTGCCCGGGCCACGCCGGCCAACTTTGAGGTGGTCCATGAGCACGGGGAACATCGGGGCATCGCCGGCCTGCCCGGGGCCGACCAGCACGACCAGCGGTAGCCCGCGGCCGTCGACGAGGTGGTGGATCTTCGTGCTCAACCCTCCGCGTGACCTGCCAATCGCGTGGTCAGGCGGCTCCTCCCGCAAATTCTTGTAACTCGATAGAGCCCCCTGTGTCGCGCGGGAGGTTCGTTGCGTGCTGATGCGCACGGTTGATGGTGGAGTCCACGCTGACGGCCCATTCGATCTCGCCCGCTGCGTCCGCGTCAGCGAGGATCTCGGCGTAGATACGATCCCAAGTGCCGTCTCCGCTGAACCGGCGATGACGCTTCCACGCGGTCTGCCACGGCCCGAACTCGGCGGGCAGATCACGCCACGGCGAACCCGTCCGATACCGCCACACGATCCCCTCCAGCACCCGACGATGCTCCTGAAACGGTCGCCCGCCCTTGCGGGAAGCGATCGGCATCAAAGGCTCGATCCGAGCCCAAGCAGAATCCGACAAAGTACGAGTACGCGTCACGCTCCCAGCCTGCCGCAACATCCCGCAGAGGTTACGAGACACGCCCTAGTCGTCGAGCGCCAGGTACTCCCCGCGCGCCGCACTGTAGCGCTCGGCATCGAGTGCTCGGCGGCAGTCGACGACGCGCCGGGCCGCGACGAGCAGACCGACGATGTACGGATCAGCCAGCCGCAGCTCCCTCCACTGGCAGAGCACGGCGAAGATGCGGTCGTCGAGGATCGCCCGGGCGAGCGAGTCGACGAACGAGATGTCGGGATGCGCAGCGACGGCATCCTGGTCGGCCTCCGGGTCGAAGGCGGTCACGGTCGCTCCTTCGCGCATCAGGGCGCGCATGACGGCCAGGCTGAGGCATCCGCGGCCTTGGCCGCACTCAGGCCTCCGCCTAGCGGTCGCGCCGATCGCGGCGATGCGGAGACCGGCGACCTCGCCTCCCGCGATGCGCCGGATGACCTCGAGCGTTCGCCTGCCGGCGTCCGGGAGCTCGACGATCTCGGGAAGGATCGGCGTGACGGTCACAGGGAGTCCTCTGCTCGGGCGGGTGCGCAACCGAACGCTCGACGATCTCCTGGAGCGGTCCTCGACGACCATGCCTGGAGGTCGAACCCCGAGGACTGGAGGGTTGGGCTTACGACGAAGCGTGCTGCGCTCGTTACACACACGCGCCGTGCGACCGCAAGCCCCGGGCCGGCTCGGACCGGGGCTCAGCGCGCGACAGGAGTCGCGGGCAGAACTCGCCGCAGCACATCGGCGAGCGTCACGACGCCGAGCATGCGCTCACCGTCGAGCACCACGCCGAGCTGCACGCTTGCCTCGCGCATGCGGGCGAGCACCTCGTAGACGGGAGTGCCCGCGGCGATGACATACGCGTCGCGCGCGTGGGCGGCGACGAGCGAGTCGGGCGCCTCGAGCAGCGTGTCGCGCACGTGTACCACTCGGGGTCGGCCGGGACCGTCGAGGAGGATGCGGAGGTGACCGGATCGCAGCGCGGCGTCGCGCAGATCCGCCACCGAGGCATCCGCCGCGACCGACGTCGGAGTGCGGTCCGACGCGATGAGCGACTCGACGGTGAGCGACTGCAGCTCGAGCATCGCCGAGAGCTGCGCCTCGTACTCGGGCTCGAGCACGCCTGCCTTGGCGGAACTCTCGACCAGGAGGCGAATCGTGGCGACATCCTGCCCGCCGACCGCCGCTCGTTCGACGGGCGTCACGCCCGTGGCGGCGACGAGGCGGTTCGCGATGCTGTTGATCCAGCTGAGCAGCGGGCGCAGTGCCGTGACGAACAACCGCGACGGGAGGCCGATGATGCGAGCGGAGAGTTCGGGGTGAGCGATCGCCCACGACTTCGGCGCCATCTCTCCCACCACGAGGTGCAGGAAGGTCACGGCGAACAGTGAGAGGGCGAATGCCGTCACGTCAGACGCCCACGGCGCGAGGCCCCAGGAGGTGAAGATCGGGCCGAGCCACGCATCGACCGCGGGTTTCGTGACGGCGCCGAGTGCGAAGGTGCACGCGGTGATGCCGAGCTGGGCGACCGCGAGCATCATGGTGAGCTCGTTGACTCCGCGCAGCGCGGCGCGGGCGGAGCGGCTCGTCGCCGCCATCTCCTCCAGACGGTGCCGGCGGGCGCCGAGCAGGGCGAACTCGATGACGACGAAGAAGGCGCTCAGAGCGATCAGAAGAGTCGTGACGAAAAAGACGATCCAGCCGTTCATCGGTGGTCCTCCTGGCCGGCGTGGGCGGCACGGCCGGTCTCCACGCCGCTGTCGCTGGTTTCGGATCCGCCGCGCTCTGCCGCGCTGGCGTCCGCATCGCCGTCGTGGTCGTCGGGCAAGTCGATGAGGCGCACGCGCACCTGGCTCGGCACGTGGCGCTCGATCTCGAGCACCTCGATCTCGAGGGCGCGGCGAGCGGGCCTCTCGTCGGCGAGGTCGGCGCTGCTGGCGCTCACCTCGATCACCGCGATCTCGCCCACCTCGGGAAGAGAACCGCGCTCGGCGATCAGGAGACCAGCGATCGTCTCGACCTCGCCCCGGGGCAGCTCGACGCTCACGGCACGCTCGACCTCGTCGAGGTGAACATCCCCCTCCATGATCCAGATGCCATCGTCGTCGGGCTCGAGCAGGCTGGTCGCGTCGTCCTCGTCGTGCTCGTCGGTGATCTCGCCGACGACCTCCTCGGCGAGATCCTCGAGCGTGAGGACGCCGGCGAATCCGCCGTACTCGTCGATGACGCAGGCGAGCTCGTTGCGGGTGGAGGTCAGCTCGGCGAGGGCATCGGGCAGGCTCATGACAGTCGGCAGCACAAGCGGCGGGCGCATGAGCGACTCGACGTGGCTCTCGTCGGAGGCGGACGACGAGAGGACGTCGACCAGATGCACGACCCCGAGCGGCTGCTCGTCGTCGCCGATCACCGGGTAGCGGGTGTGGGCCTGCGCCATGAGGCCCCGCAGCTCGCCGACCGTCATCTCTGGGCGAGCAATGCCGACGCGGCTGCGCGGGATCATCGCGTGCTCGACATCCTGCTGCGGGAAGTCGAGAATGCGGTCGAGCATGATCGACAGCTCCTCCGGCAGGTTTCCGCTCTGACGCGAGTCGTAGATGATGCGCTCGAGATCGCGCGCCGTGGCGCTCGTGTCGACGTCGTGGACGGGCTCGATGCGCAGGAGCTTCAGCAGCAGGTTCGCGGAGTGGTCGAAGACCGAGATGAGCCAGCCGAACACGGTGAGGTAGACGAGCGTGGACGGGGCAAGCGCGCGCGCGAGCGGGTCGGGACTCGCGATGGCGAGATTCTTGGGGAAGAGCTCTCCGAAGATCATCTGGATGACGGTCGCCGCGATGAGCGTCACGACGGTGCCGACGGTGACGCTGACGGCGGCTGGCACCCCGACGCCGCCGAGCAGCACGCCGAGGGACTCGCCGACGAGGGGCTCGGCGACGAAGCCGACGAGAAGGCCCGTCACCGTGATGCCGAGCTGCGCGCCCGAGAGCATGAAGGAAGTGCGCTGCGTGACCTTGAGCGCTCGCGCGGCGGCCTTGTCGCCCGACTTCGCCTGCGCCGCGAGCTTCACGCGATCGACGGACATGTAGGCGAATTCCTGGGCGACGAAGTAGCCGTTCGCGGCGATGATCACGAGGATCACCAGGATGCCGAAGAGGAGGAGGCCGACCGTCTCGATCACTCGAGACCACCCGGGAGGTGCGAAGCGCTCAGTGCGTCGGTCGGACGACTATGACTGGGGTCGCCGGAAGGCGATGAGGGTGTGTCGTGAGGCACGGGGGTTCGGGATCTCCAAGCGAGAGGGGTCGGGAACAGCGGCAAGCATGGCGAGAGAACCTTGGCGGCGCCTGTGACGTGCTCGCGTCCGTCAGCGCTCGACCGACCCCCGGCTCGGCAGGAGCCGCGGCACCAGCCGCACCAGGACGATCATGCCGACGAGCTCGATGAGCGTCTGCGTCACGACCACGAGGGGTGCGAGGGCGAGTTCGGCAGGCAGCGCGAGGGCGAGCGGCAGCACGACGAGGCTGTTGCGCGTCGCCCCGCTGAATGTCACCGAGCGGGCGCCGGGGGTGTCGAGTCGCAGCATCCGGCACACGATGAGCCCCGCGAGCGGCATGAGAACCAGGAACGCCACGTACAGGGGCACGACCCGCAGCAGCGCCGGCAGGTCGGCGGCAACGGCCGCGACCTGCGAGCCGACGACAGTCGCGAGGGTCAGCATCATGAGCGGCACCATCGTCGTGAGCGCCGCCTGCTGCCCAAGGTCGACGATCGATGAGCGGGATGCGCCCCACTGGGCGACACCCGCCAGGGCGAGCGGCAGCGCGATCAGGACGAGGAAAGCCTCGACGAAAGGCCCGGGCTCGACGCTCGCGAGCACGGCCTCCCCCGCCATCGGCAGCAGGTAGAGCGGCAGCAGGATCGTCTGGGCGAGCATCAGCAGCGGAGTCGAGGCGACGAGCCGCGCCCGATCGCCGCCGGCAAGACCCGCGAAGACGATGACGTAGTCGACGCACGGGGTCAGCAGCACGAGCAGCACTCCGAGCAGCAGGGCGCGGTCATCGACGACGAACCGCGACAGCGCGAACGCGACGATCGGGGCGATGACGAGGTTCACGACGGCGAGCGCGACGAGGAACCTTCCCGACCGCACGGCGCGCCCGATATCGCGGAACGGTACCGCGAGGAAGGTCACGAACAGCAGAGCGGCGAGCACGGGCGTGATCGCCGCCTCCATCGCGCCAGCGGTGCGGGGCAACCCGAGCCCGAGCGCGGCGCCGGCCGCGATCGCGAGCGCGTACAGGAGCACCTGATGGCGCTCCCACGCGGCGGGGTCGCGCATCCGTCTCACGGCTCGAGAGTACGGCGGGAACGCAGGCGGGGGTTGCAGTGTTGACTCCAGTGGCCGCCCGTCGCGGCCTCGTCGGAAGGACCCGCCATGACGAACCAGTACCGCGCCACCCCCGAGGCGATCGCCCGCCTCACCCCCATTCAACGCAAGGTGACGCAGAACGGCGGCACCGAGCCGCCGTTCCGCAACGAGTACCACGACAACAAGGTCGCCGGCCTCTACGTCGACATCGTCTCGGGCCAGCCGCTGTTCTCGAGCCGCGACAAGTTCGACAGCGGAACCGGCTGGCCGAGCTTCACGAAGCCCGTCAGCTCGGACGCCGTCACCACGAAGACCGACCGCACGCTGTGGATGAAGCGCGTCGAGGTGCGCTCCTCCGGCGCCGACAGCCACCTCGGGCACGTCTTCGACGACGGCCCGCGCGAGGCCGGCGGCATGCGGTACTGCATGAACTCGGCGTCGCTGCGATTCATCCCCGTCGACCAGCTCGAGGCCGAGGGCTACGGCGAGTACCTGACCCACTTCACCACTACGGACGGAGACGCCTCATGAGCATCGACATCAGCACCGGCGAGATCACCCGCACCCCCGGCACCGAGACGGCCGTCCTCGCGGGAGGCTGCTTCTGGGGCATGGAAGACCTCATCCGCAAGCAGCCCGGCGTCATCAGCACGCGCGTCGGCTACACCGGCGGCCGCAACGAGAACGCCACGTACCGCAACCACCCCGGCCACGCCGAGGCGGTCGAGATCGTCTTCGACCCGAGCGCGACGACGTACCGCGACATCCTGGCGTTCTTCTTCCAGATCCACGACCCGTCGACCCTCGACCGGCAGGGCAACGACGTCGGATCGAGCTACCGGTCGGCGATCTTCCCGCTCACCCCCGAGCAGGAGCACGTCGCGCGCGAGACGATCGCCGACGTCGACGCCACGCTCCGCTGGCCCGGCCCAGCCGTCACGACGATCGAGAAGGCGGGCCCGTTCTGGCAGGCCGAGGAGGAGCACCAGGACTACCTGATCAAGCACCCCAACGGCTACACCTGCCACTACCCGCGCCCGGGCTGGGTTCTGCCGCGGCGCGACGAGGCCGCCGCGAGCTAGGCGGCCAGTAGCCTTGCGGCCATGACGAGCTGGTCGGGCGACGCGTCGCTCTCGGCGAGCGCCGACCGACTGCTCGGGCGCGCCCACCCGCGCGCGGCCGTCGCGCTCGTCACGCCGCAGGGCTCGGCGACTGCGTGGCACGGCGTCTCCGAGGGCGCCGACTTCGAGATCGGGTCGATCTCGAAGGCCATGACCGGGATGCTCTACCGCGACTCGATCGACCGCGGCCGGGTGGCACCCACCACCGTGCTCGCTGAGCTACTCCCGCTCGGCGGTCACGGCGCGCTCGAGCGGGTCACGCTCGAGGCGCTCGCGACGCACCGCTCGGGACTCCCCCGCCTTCCTCCCGGCATGCGCCCGCTGCGACGCTCGTGGCGCCTGTGGACGCGCGGCGAGAACCCGTACGGCGACACCCTCGCCGAACTGCTCGAGCAGTGCCGAGGTATCCGCGTCGGCGCGCCGCGCGGCCGGTACTCGAACCTCGGGTTCCAGCTCCTCGGTCACGCGGACGCCGCCGCCGAGGGCACGAGCTATGCCGAGCTGCTGCAGCGCCAGCTCGGGGCGGAGTACTGGGCTCCGCGCACGCCCGACGATCTTCGACCGTCGAGCCTCCTCGGCGTCTCGCGGCGCGGGCGGCCGCGGGAGGCGTGGACGGGAGAGGCGATCGCGCCGGCCGGGGGCATCCGCGCCACGATCGGTGCCATGCGCGAGCTGATCGAGCGCATCCTCGACGGCTCTGCGCCCGGCGTCTCGGCGCTCGACCCCGACACCGCGTACGCTCCGGGCGTCCGCATCGGCGCCGGGTGGATCACGATCGGCCGGGACGGCCGGAGCCTCACGTGGCACAACGGCGGCACGGGCGGCTTCCGCAGCTGGATCGGCGTCGACCGCGCCTCCGGCACCGGAGCCGTCGTCCTCACCGCGTGCGAGCGCTCCGTCGACCGTGCCGGTTCCGACTGCTCGGCGGGCACGCGCCCTCCTCATGAACGTCGCCGCGGCGACGTAGGGTGTGCTCGACCGACCCGGAGGATCCACCGATGCACGAGATCACCTGCCCGCACTGCAGCAAGGCGTTCACCGTCGACGAGGCCGGCTACGCCGAGATCCTCAAGCAGGTGCGCGACCGCGAGTTCACGCAGGAGCTCCACGAGCGGCTCGAGCTCGCCGCGAAGGAGAAGCAGACCGAGATCGCTCTCGCCGAGGCGACCCTCACGGCCAAGTTCGAGCGCGACGCCGCCAAGCGGCAGACCGAGATCGAGCACGCCGCCGTCGAGCGGCAGGCCGAGATCGAGCGCCTCAAGGCGGAGCTGCGCTCCACCGAGACGACGCAGAAGCTCGCCGTGAGCGAGGCCCTCGCCGCTGTCGAGCGCGAGCGCGACGCCCTCAAGAGCGCCCTCGAGAAGGAGGTCGCGCAGACCCACGCCGAGGTCGAGAAGCTCAAGGCCGAGCTGTCGGTCGCCGACGTCGCCCGCCAACTCGCCCTCGCCCGGGCCACGAGCGCCCTCGAGAAGGAGCGCGACGACCTCAAGCGCGACCTCGAGCTGCGCGCCACCGAGCAGAAGCTGCTCGAGGCCTCCCTCAAAGAGCAGCACAGCACCGAGGTAGCCCTCCTGCAGCAGACCATCGAGACGTACAAGGACTTCAAGGCCAAGCAGTCGACCAAGATGCTCGGCGAGACCCTCGAGCAGCACTGCGAGATCGTCTTCAACCGGGCCCGCTCCGGCGCCTTCCCGCGCGCCTACTTCGAGAAGGACAACGACGCGAGCGGCGGCACCAAGGGCGACTTCATCTTCCGCGAGTCGAACGACGAGGGCGTCCAGGTCATCTCGATCATGTTCGAGATGAAGAACGAGGCCGACGCCACAGCGACGAAGAAGAAGAACGAGGAATTCTTCGACAAGCTCGACAAGGACCGCACGGCGAAGGGCTGCGAGTACGCCGTCCTCGTCTCGATGCTCGAGCCCGACAGCGAGCTCTACAACGAGGGCATCGTCGACGTCTCGTACCGCTACCCGAAGATGTACGTCGTCCGCCCGCAGTTCTTCCTGCCGATCATCACGCTTCTGCGCAACGCGGCCCTCAGCACCGAGCAGGTGAAGAGCGAGCTCGCCCGCGTGCGCGAGCAGAACGTCGACATCACCAACTTCGAGGAACGCCTGAAGGTCTTCAAGACCGGCTTCGCCCGCAACTACACGCTCGCCTCCGACCAGTTCGGCGAGGCCGTGAAGCGCATCGACGAGGCGATCAAAGACCTCGAGAAGGTCAAGGATGCCCTCATGAAGTCGGCGAACAACCTGCGGCTGGCGAACGACAAGGCCGACGGTCTCACCATCAAGTCGCTCACGAGCGGCAACCCGACGATGGCGGCGAAGTTCGCCGAGCTCGAGAAGGGCGAGGTCGCGGTCGCCGAGGTCGAGTAGCACTGCTGGCTAGAGCAGCTCGTCGTCCTCGTCGTCCGCGTCATCGCTCGTCCGCGAGGTCGGCGAGACGGGCCGCTCGCCGACGGCGGTGCCGGGCTTCACACCGGTGCCCGGTGCGTGCTTGTCGCGCTCGACGACGAGCCACTCGGGCATCTCCTCGAGCAGCGCCGTGATCTCGGCCGTCGTCATCGAGTCGCTCACTCCCCCGCGCGCGAGCGCCGAGTTCGACACGCCCAGGCGGCGTGCGACCTCATCGCGCGGGTGCGGGCCCTCGCGGCGCAGCGACGTCAGCCACTCGGGCGGGTTCTCCTGCAGCTCCATGAGCGCTGTGCGCGAGATCTGCGCCTCCTGGAACTCCGCGGGCGTCGCCGGCAGGAACACGCCGAGCTTCTTCGCGGCCGTCTTCGGGCTGAGCAGCTGCTCCTTCGGGGGCTTCGGCTGCTGGCGGCGGTCTTCGCGGGGCGCATCGGTCATACCCCGAGCGTAGGCGACCCCGGCGCCCGCCTGCCTCGCCGGTAGCCTGACCCCATGCCCGATCCGCGCCCCGAGCCCCTGCGCGTCGCCTTCGTGCCCGGCGTCACCCCGACCAAGTGGGAGCGCATCTGGCGCGAGCGCCGCCCCCGCGGTCGCCTCGATCTCACCCCCATGACGCAGACGGATGCTCTCGCCGCGTTGCACGACGGCACCGCCCACATGGCGCTCCTCCGCGACGCCTCCGCGACCGACGACTGGCACGCCATCTCCCTGTACCGCGAGGCCCCTGTCGTGGTCGCCCCCAAGGAGTCGCTCGTCGCCGACCTTGCCGCGCCCACGCTCGAGGATCTCGCGGATGAGACGGTTCTGCCCGTCGACCTCCTCGACGGCACCGGCGAGGATGCAGTGGCGCTCGTCGCCGCGAACGTCGGCGTCGCGGTGATGCCGCAGTCAGTGGCGCGGGCGCAGTCGCGCAAGGACGTGGTGGCGCGGCTGGTGACCGGCGCGCCGGACACGGGGATCTCGCTCGTGTGGCCGATCGACGGCCCGCATCCGCTCGTCGGCGAGTTCATCGGGATCGTGCGCGGGCGAACCGCCAACAGCTCGCGCTGACCGGGCGGCGCCTCAGACCACCCCGAGCGCGAGCATCGCGTCGGCGACCTGGGTGACCCCGGCGATATTGGCGCCGGCGACGTAGTCGTCGGGCACCCCGTACTCTTCGGCCGTCTCCAGGCACCGGTCGTGGATCTGCCGCATGATCTCGGCGAGCCGCTGCTCGGTGTGCTCGAAGCTCCACGAGTCGCGCGACGCGTTCTGCTGCATCTCCAGCGCGCTCGTCGCCACACCTCCCGCATTCACCGCCTTGCCGGGGGCGAAGAGGATGCCCGCCTCGCGCAGAACGCGCACGCCGGCCGGCGTGGTCGGCATGTTCGCACCCTCGGCCACGACCTGCGCGCCGTTCGAGGCGAGCGCCCTCGCTCCGCGGTCGTCGAGCTCGTTCTGCGTCGCGCACGGCAGCGCGATATAGCACGGCACGTCCCAGATCGAGCCACCCGCGACGTAGCTGACCGCTCCACCGCGCTCGTCGGCGTACTGCGAGATGCGACCGCGACGCACCGTCTTGATGTCGGTCAGCAGCTCGAGGTCGATGCCCCGGGCATCCACCACATAGCCACCGGAATCGGAGCAGGCGACCACCGTCGCGCCCAGCTGATGAGCCTTCTCGATCGCGTAGAGGGCGACGTTGCCCGAGCCCGAGACGACGACGCGCTTGCCCTCGAGGCTCTGGCCGTGGCGGCGCAGCATCTCGTCGACGAAGAACACGGCGCCGTAGCCGGTGGCCTCGCGGCGAACGAGCGAGCCGCCCCAGCCGATGCCCTTCCCGGTGAGGACTCCCGACTCGTATCGGTTGGTGAGCCGCTTGTACTGGCCGAAGAGGTAGCCGATCTCGCGGCCTCCGACGCCGATGTCGCCCGCGGGCACGTCGGTGTGCTCGCCGATGTGGCGGTGCAGCTCGGTCATGTACGACTGGCAGAAGCGCATGACCTCGGCGTCGCTCTTGCCCTTCGGGTCGAAGTCAGCGCCGCCCTTGCCCCCGCCGATGGGCATGCCGGTGAGAGCGTTCTTGAACGTCTGCTCGAAGCCCAGGAACTTGATGATGCCGACGTTGACCGATGGGTGGAAGCGCAGGCCGCCCTTGAACGGGCCGAGGGCCGAGTTGAACTGCACCCGGAACCCGCGGTTCAGCTGAACGCACCCCGCATCGTCGACCCACGGCACCCGGAAGATCAGCTGCCGCTCGGGCTCGACAAGGCGCTGCATGATCGCGGCGTCGGCGTACTCGGGGTGCTTCGCGACGACCGGCGCGAGGCTCTCGAAGACCTCGAGCACCGCCTGGTGGAACTCGGTGTCGCCCGGATTGCGGCTCACCACCTCGTCGTAGACGGGCTGAAGGGCAGGGTCGAGAGCGAGCATGCGGTGGCCTCCGAGAGCAGACGGAAGCCCGCGCGGATGAGCGCGGGCGACACCTGCCAGGCTACCGACAATCCGACACCTGTTGTGTCGGTCGTCGCGGGGCTCGTCAGTCGAGCAGGGCATCCACCGCAACGAAGCCGTAGCCCGTCGCGCGCAGCCCCTCGACACAAATGTCACCCGCACGAGTCCGCCTCTGCCCGGCAGGATCACTCGGGACGGCGCTGCTGAGGGGGCACCACTGATGGCCTGGAGCACGAGAGAGCTCGCCGAACTCGCCGGCACGACCGTCAACACGGTGCGCCACTACCACCACCTCGGCCTGCTCCCCGAGCCCGAGCGGCGCTACAACGGCTACAAGCAGTACGAGGTCTCGCACCTCATGGCGCTGCTGCGCATCCGCCGCCTCGTCGACCTCGGAGTCCCGCTCGCTCAGATCCCCGATCTGGGCGGCGCGACCGCCGAGGATCAGGCGCTGCACGAGGTCGACGCCGACTTCGCCGGCAGCATCGAGCGACTGCAGCGGGCGCGCGACGGAATCGCTGCCGTCATCCGAGAACGAGCCCCCGCCGACATCCCAGAGGGGTTCGAATCCGTCGCCGCGCGCATGTCGGAGGCCGACCGCTCGATGGTCCACCTCTACAGCCGCGTCTACGACGACGACGCGCTCGCCGACCTGCGCAGCACGGTCGAGTCCAGCGACCCGGCCGTCGAGGCCGAGATCGAGAGCCTCCCGGCCGACGCCGACCCCGACACCGTGCAGCGACTGGCCGAGCGGCTCGCCCCGACCCTCGCGCGCAACCTTCTCGAGCATCCGTGGCTCGCCGACCCCGAATCGCGCCGCTCCACCGGCGGAGCCCACGCCCGCGACGCGCTCATCGAGAGCGTCAAGGCGCTCTACAACCCCGCGCAGCTGCAGGTGTTCATGCGCGCGAGCACGCTGGCGCGGGAGCTCGCCGACGAGATGCGCAGCACCCGCGACGAGCCTCCCGCACCAGCGGACTGAGTGCTCAGGCTCACGCCCCGAACAGGGTGACGAGCCCGAGCGCGATGGCGGCGACGAGCGCCGTCCACAGCACGATCGCGACGACCTGCCAGAGCAGCACCCAGCCCTTGCGCACACCCGACGCGACGAGGAACGCCGCCGTGAACTGCGTCGGCAGGGCGAGCGGGGCGAGGATGCTCGCTCCGGGCACCCCGTAGCGCACGAGCCAGGCGCTCAGGCGCTTGCGGCCCTTCGCCCGCCGGGTCTCGGTGCCCTCGACGGGTTCGTGCTCGAGCACGGCGACGCCCCCGCCGTCGGCCGACGACGCTCGCCGCGTCACGACGGACTCGCGCACCCGCGAGCTCAGCAGCACCACGGCGATGACGCTGAGGATGTTGCCCACCGCGCCCGCGAGCGCGGCGACGATGGGGTTGATGCCGACGACGATGCCGATCGCGGCCGACCCTTCGCCTTCGACGTACGGGATCATCCCGAGCGCGGCGACGATGAGCGGCTGCGCGAGCTCCGGCAGCCCGGCGACGAAGTCGGTGACTCCGTCAAGAGGTGTGGTGGTCATGGTCGATCTGCTCTCTGTCAGAGGCGAGAAATCTCGCCTGCGGACAGAGAACTCTGTGTGGTCGCCACAGGGTCAAGGGCTTTCGTCGCGGCGGTGGCCGGGTTCGCTCCCCGCGGACCTGGCGCGCTACTCGACCTCGCGACCCTCGGCCTCCTAGCCCCCCCGTGCTGTCGTGCCCCGCCGCGATGCTGGAGCTTCGCGTCGCGCACCCACGCTCGCCTAGAAGGTCACCCGCCGGTGGAGATCTTCGGCGCTGACTTCGCGGCACTGACTTTGAATTCCAGCGCCTCTGGCTCGAGGACGTACTCCAGCACCTCGACCGATTCCGCTTTCAGTGCTTCAAGCACCGCGTCTGGCGTGACCTTGAAGTACTCACGTCGCAGGTTCACCTTGTTGATGCGGTGCTCGTCGAACTTCTTGTGGAGCTTCGCCTCGATTCCGAGCGCGTCATCGGCAAAGAAGAGGGCGTGAACGTCGAATCTGAATGGCACCGACGCGTCCCCGAGTTCGTTGACGCGATCCATCGGTTCAAGCCTGCGCGTCATTCCAATTTTCACCACATCCCCGCCGAATGACCCGACGTTCGAAATTACGTAGACATACCCAGCGCGGATGTTCGCAGCCCTGTAGTCGACGTCCTCGATCGCCCTATCGACGTCCGCCAGGCGATCGCGGATGCGCTGGGCACCCTCTACATCACCATTCGCCTCTAGCGCAGCAAGGGTCGCGACGTAGTGGGATCGCTCCTTCTCAAGCTTCTCCTTCTGCCTGGCGAGTTCTTGCTCGGCCTTGCGTTGCTCGCGTAGCTCCTCCCTGTGCGCTCGTTCCAGTTCTTTTTCTCGCTGGCGGGCCTGGAGGTGCTCGGCAGCTAATGCAAGCTCTTTCATACGGAGCTGATGGAAGTGCGGGGTGATTCGAAGATCGATCATCGTGCCCTGACGAGCGATCTGTTCCACAACGGTGTTCAGTCGCTTCGTTGCTGTGGGCAGGTTCCCGGCCTTCACCGACTTGACGCAGTTCTCGGCTTCGGCGTTGTACGCACGTAGCAGAAGATTCGACATGTCACTGACGAACTTCTTCCCCTTCGCGGTTGAGCCGTTGAAGGTGAAGTTGCTGCTCGCCTGAGTGGCTCGCTTCCCGCGAATCGTTTGCTTGATTTCAGACCTGAGAGCATCGAGCTGCGACCCCAGCAACGTCGAAGACTCGGCCGGGTGCTCGTAGTCGAATAGCCCGTAGGACTGGAGCTCGACCGCTGCCCGCGCGCTCAGGACATCGCGTTGAACGGCGGCCGCAAGCTCGCCTGCGGAACGCGCGACGGCTTCCCGCGACGCGTCCATTTGCGCCTTGAGCTCGTCGAGTTGCTTCTTGTAGGTCTCCTTGAGCGCGTCAAGCTCCTCGACCTCCGCGAGTCCGTGCTTGTCGATTAGCGACTGCAGACGCCCGTTTTCAGCTGCGTAAGCGAGCGCCGCCCTCTTCCCACCGAAGAGTCCGACCTTCGGCATTGCGGAGGCCGAGCGGACAGATGGCGTCGGGCTGGAGATCTGCGCACGGGTTACGGCCTGGTCTGCGAAGTGCGCCGTCCACGCTTGACCGTCCCACCACCGCTGCCGCCCAGAACCATCGTCGTACCAACCGGCAACTGCATTCGTCATGGGGCGAAGGTATCTGAAGTTGAGGCTGGCTCCGATCCCCCGTTTCAGGGGCGGCGACTTACGCCATCGCCCGGCTACGCTTTGCGCATGACAGAGGCCGCATTCGAAGCCTTGCGCGCATTCGTTGCGGAACGCGACTGGTCTCAGTTCCACACACCTGAGAACCTCGCGAAGAGCATCTCAATCGAGGCAGCGGAGCTTCTCGAGGTATTTCAGTGGGGCGGCGAAGTCGACGATGCTCACCTTCGGGAAGAACTCGCAGACGTACTGACTTACTGCTTCCTGCTGGCCGACAAGATCGGCGCTGACCCGCAGCAGCTCGTGCTCGACAAGCTTGAGCAGACCCGCGCCAAGTACCCGGCCGACATTGTGCGGGGCCGCAGCGAGAAGTATGACCAGCTCTGAGATTCAGCGCATCGCGTTTGAGAAAGACGCCGTGCGCGCGTGGGCCAAGACCGACCCGCGGCACCGCAACTGGCCGGTCGTGTACCTGCTCGACGCCGCGGACAAGAACGTGAAGGCGCCCGGCCTCAAAGAGGTCTACGTCGGCGAGACGCTCAACGCTGAGGCACGCATCCTGCAGCACCTCGAGAACCCCGACAAGAAGCGCCTGCTCGCGCAGTTCCGGGTCGTGCTTGACGACCGGTACAACAAGTCGGCGTGCCTCGACCTCGAATCGCACCTCATCCGCCTGCTCGCCGGCGACGGCACCTACCGCGTGCTCAACCGCAACGACGGCATCACCGACTCCAACTACTACGACCGCGAGCTGTACCGCGAATCGTTCCAGGATGTGTTCGAGCAGTTGCTCGATGAGGGCATCTTCTCCCGCAGCATTCCCGAGATCGAGAACAGTGATCTCTTCAAGCTCTCCCCGTACAAGGCGCTCACCACCGACCAGGCGGTCGCCGTCGAGAGCATCGTGGAGGGTCTCTTCGACGACCTCGAGGAGAACATCGGCGAGCTGCTGATCGTGCAAGGTGAACCCGGCACCGGCAAGACCGTCGTCGCGATCTACCTGATGAAGTTGCTCGCCGACATCAAGGCCTCCCGGCCCGATGATGAGCCCGACGCCGACTCGATCTTCTCCGACTTCTTCACGGACGGACATCGTCAACTGCTGACCGACTTCCGGGTCGGGCTCGTCGTACCGCAGCAGTCTCTGCGGAAAAGCATCCAAAGCGTCTTCAAGCGCACGCCCGGGCTGAGCCCCATCCAGGTGCTGACGCCGTTCCAGGTCGGGGTGAGCGATGAGCCATGGGATCTGCTCATCGTCGACGAAGCCCACCGCCTCAACCAGCGCGCCAACCAGCCATCGGGCATCCAGAACCGGCAGTTCATCGACATCACCACGAAGCTCTTCGGCGCCGATGACATCACCAAGACGCAGCTCGACTGGATTCGCGCGCGGAGTCGCCACCAGATCCTCATGGTGGATCCCGCGCAGAGCGTGCGACCCGCCGACCTACCGCCCAACCTGCTGCGCGCGCTCGTCGACGAGGCCAAGGCTGACGGGCGTCACTATCCGCTCGTATCGCAATTACGGGTGAAGGCCGGCGAAGACTACATCGGGTGGGTGCGCAGCATCCTGCGCCCGGGCCTTCCCGATCCGGATGCTCCGCCCCCCGCACCGCGGAACTTTGAGGGCTACGACCTGCGGTTCGTCGAGGACCTCGGCGAGATGCACGACGCCATCCGCGAGCGCGACGCCGAACACGGGCTCGCGCGCCTTGTCGCCGGCTACGCGTGGGAGTGGAAGAGCCGCAACGACCCCGCGGCATTCGACATCGAACTCGACGGCCGGCAGCTTCGCTGGAACACCACTGCCACCGACTGGATCGCCTCGAAGACCTCGCTGGAAGAAGTCGGTTCGATCCACACGGTGCAGGGTTACGACCTCAACTACGCCGGCGTCATCATCGGCAACGACCTTCAGTGGGACGAGGATGCACAGCGCCTGATCGTCGACCGCGCCAGCTACTTCGACAAGAAAGGCAAGGAGAACAACCCGACGCTGGGGCGGGTCTACAGCGACGACGAATTGCTGCGTTACATCTCGAACGTCTACGCGGTGTTGCTGACTCGAGGAATCAAGGGGACCTACGTCTACGTCTGCGACTCCTCGCTCCGGGCCCATTTGAGGCGGCATATTGGCACGTCAGGGACGACTTAGCAGCCTCGGAGGATTGAGTGTCGACTGAGTACCCCCTAGGACAAGAGCCAGACTTCTGGGAGCCGGACCCCGAGGAGCAAAGCCATCGTTTTGCCCTCGGCAATGTGCAACGTAGCTCGATCAGCAGCCCGCCATTGATCGCGATCTGCATGAATCCGTCATATGCCACTCGCCTTCAAGCCGACAGGACGGTCAATCGTCTCATCAGGGCGAGCATCGACAACCGGGCTTCAGGTTGGCTGATGCTTAACCTCTATCCGGAGAGAGCCACTGACGCGTCAAACCTGTCCCCATTCGACCCGAGTCTCTCAGCAGCGAACTGCGAAGTGATTGGGGCGGTCCTCCGAAGATTCGGGGCCAGCGAGGTGCTGGGAGCCTGGGGTGGGTTGAAGAACCGGACGCTACGTCGAGCAAGAGCTGACGTCCTGGAGACGCTCGAACGCCTCGATGTGAAGCTCTTCACGTTCGACGGGCTCACGGGCGGTGGAGATCCGCTGCACCCCACCCCGCGAGGTACCCCGCTGCAAATGCGTGGCGACAAGCGCTTTCTCATGGCCAAAGGTGCACGTCTCGTGGAGCACCCTCACGAAACCCGCTGACACGAATGTCGCGGTCCTCTGCGAACGAATGTCTGCCTGACAGGGTCGATTTGTCCCCACCGGCTTGTCCCGCGTCAAGTAGTTGGCAGGGTTTCTTCGATTTCGAAGTTGGGGATGGTGGGGTCGGCCAGGCCGAGGTGCACGTCGATCGGCCGGTTCCAGGCGATCGCTTCGTGAGGACGTTCGGTGTTGTACTCGATGCGGTAGTCCTCTGCGCGTTCGACGAGGGTGAGCGCGTCGGGGATGTCGTCGAGGAACAGCCGCTCGTATTTCAATGTTCCGAATCCGCGTTCGCGTGACCCGTTCTGACCCGGTGATCTCACTCGGGTGCGGACGTGACGTAGCTCGGGGTGGCGCATGATGAACAGCTCGAAATTCAGCGACCGGAACGGGCCGCCGTTGTCCGTCACGATCGTCACCACCGGCAGCAGCTCACCGGTCTCGGGATCGATAGGGCAGGTGTCGACGAGCGGGTGCCCGAACATCGCTTCGTAATCGACCAAGGCGAGCTCTATCGCCGCGATCGCGTCGTGCTGATTCGCTGTCGGCGACACGTGGAACGGATGCTCGACCTTGGAGAACCAGTCCCGGCACCCGGCGATCCGCCAGGTGCCACCGGTCGTGGTCTCGAACTCGCTGAAGTCCAGCTGCCACACCTGATTGGGCCCCGTCGGGTTCCTCGCGAACGCGGCCTTGCGATCCGCCGCGAGCTGGCGGCGCTGCCTCTGGTACTCGGACGGCAGGATCAGCCCGTCATCGCGCAGCAGCCGCAGCACAGTCGCCTGCGACACCTTATGACCGTCATGCCGCGTCATCGCCCAGATCTTCCTGTCGACGACGCTCGAAAACTGGACAGTAACGACGCTCGAAAAGTGAACACTCAACGATTGGAGAGTGATCACTTTGGAAGACTGGGCATTGATCAGGAGGCTCGCTGCGGAGGGCGTGCCTAAGGCGCGGATTGCCGAGCGGTTGGCGGTGTCGCGGACGACGGTGGTGAAGGCGGTGAACTCGGACGCGCCGCCACGGTATGTTCGGGCTCCGCAGGCGACGTCGTTCTCCGTGTTCGAGCTGCGGGTGCGGGCGCTGCTGGCCGAGACGCCGGACATGCCGGCGACGGTGATTGCGGAGCGCGTTGACTGGACGGGGTCGATGACCTGGTTCCGTCAGAATGTGAAGGCGCTGCGGCCGGAGCACCGACGAGTTGATCCCGCGGACCGGTTGAACTGGGAACCGGGGGATGCAGCGCAATGCGACCTCTGGTTCCCGCCGCGGAAGATACCGCTGGAGGACGGCACGGCGAAGCTGCTGCCGGTGTTGGTGATCACGTCCGCGCACTCGCGGTTCGTCACCGGCCGGATGATCCCGACACGCAGAACGGAGGATCTGCTGCTGGGGTCGTGGGAGGTGATCCGGCAGCTGGGGCGGGTCCCACGCCGGCTGATCTGGGACAACGAGCCCGGCATCGGGCGCGGCAACCGCCGAGCGGAGGGCGTCGCGACCTTCATGGGCACCCTGGCAACCAGGCTTGTGCTCCTGCCGCCGAACGACCCGGAGTCCAAGGGCGTGGTCGAGCGCCGCAACGGGTGGTTCGAGACCTCGTTCATGCCCGGCCGCTCGTTCGCCTCCCCCGCGGACTTCAACGCCCAGTTCACCGACTGGCTGGTCAAAGCGAACGCGCGGGTGGTGCGCACGACCAAGGCCGCACCCATCGATCGGTTGGAAGCGGATCGGGCCGGGATGCTGCCGTTGCCGCCGATCCCGTTGCATCTGGGCTGGCGCAACAGGGTCCGCCTCGGCCGCGACTACTACGTTCGTCTGGATACGAACGACTACTCCGTTGACCCGACCCTGATTGGTCGCCTCGTCGACGTGAGCGCAGATCTGGAACGGGTGCGGGTGCGTGCTGACGGGCGTATCGTCGCCGACCACGCCCGCATCTGGGCACGCGGGATCACTGTCACTGACCCTAATCACGTCCAGACGGCGGCACGGCTGCGTCGGCAGTTCCAGCAGCCGCGCACGGCGCAGGTTGCGGGGGACCTGACCCGCGATCTTGCCGACTACGACAGAGCGTTCGGGTTGATCGACGAGGAGGTCAGCTGATGGGCGCCGTCACCAGCGCCGAGGCGGTCAAGCAAATCCACTACCTCGCCGCCGCGCTGAAGGCCCCCCGCATCGTCGAGGCCGCGACCCGGCTGGCGGAGCAGGCCCGCGACGCAGGTTGGACCCACGAGGACTACCTCGCCGCGGTCCTGGAACGCGAGGTGTCCGCCCGCAACGCCTCCGGCGCCGAACTGCGCATCCGCGCCGCGGCCTTCGGCGCCCGCAAGACGATCGACGACTTCGACTGGGACGCGCAATCGGCAGTGCGGCAACAGGTTGCCTCACTCGCCTCCGGCGCTTTCCTGACCGAGGCCCGCAACGTCGTGCTCCTGGGCCCGCCCGGGACCGGGAAGACGCACCTCGCGACCGGCCTCGGCATCATCGCAGCCCGGCACGGGCACCGTGTGCTGTTTGCAACGGCGACTGACTGGGTCACCCGTCTCGGCGACGCCCACCGGCACGGCCGGCTCCCGGCTGAGCTCGCCCGGCTCCGCCGCTACGGGCTGATCATCGTCGACGAAGTCGGATACCTCCCCTTCGAGCAGGACGCCGCGAACCTGTTCTTCCAGCTTGTCTCATCCCGCTACGAGCACGCATCTCTCGTACTCACCAGCAACCTGCCGTTCTCCGGCTGGGGCGGCGTCTTCGGGGACCAGGCAGTCGCCGCAGCCATGATCGACCGCATCGTCCACCACGCCGACGTGATCACGCTGAAGGGCGCCAGCTATCGGCTCCGCGGACGCGGCATCGACAGCCTCCCCAGCACGCGAACCGCCAATGGCGAATCAGCCAACTAAACTGCCCACAAACGTTCACTTTTCAAGCGCCGAAACCGTTCAGTTTTCGAGCGTCGCCGACACTTCCGATGACCCCACGCCGGATGCGCCAAGGCGTGTTTCGTGGCGAGCTCGCGGGCCGCCTCCCTCGCCGGCTGCGGCCACGGGCCCTTCGGCGGTCGGGACTGCTTCGCTTTGGCCTGCCAGCGCCGCCAGGTGCGTTCGGGCATGTCGATCAGCTGGCAGAACCTCGAAGTCGACATGCCCGCCTCGACGCGGATCACCTCGAGGTCCTCGAAGGGCCCAAGCGGCCCTCGGCGCTCTTCTTCCAGACGCGGATCTCAACCGCTGCCTCACCCAGAGCCTGGGTGAGCTCGGCGACCTCGTCCTCGAGTTGCTGCTCCCGGGTCGAGGGCTTGGACTTGCCCGCCTCGATCCCAGCCTTGCCGCCCTCGAGGAACTGGCGCTTCCAGTTCCCGATCGCTTGCTCGGAGACCTTCTCGCGGCGGGCTGCCTCGGCGATCGTGATCTCGCCCTGCAGCACGGACAACACGATGCGGAGCTTCTTCTCCGCGGGGATCGTGGGGGGACGACTCATGACATTCAGACCTTTCAGCTGGGGCGTTGCATCAGCAACTAACTACCCCTGCCAAACATTCTGACGCGCGACAGGCTCCCCCAGACGCGGCGGAGCCGCGCCCGGGGCCCCTCGCGCGGCGTGGGCCCACCTGCTCGCAGGTGCAATGTCGATTAGCCCAAGAAATGCCGAAAGGGGCCGTCCATTGGACGGCCCCTTTCGGCATTTGTCGGGCTGACAGGATTTGAACCTGCGACCCCTTGACCCCCAGTCAAGTGCGCTACCAAGCTGCGCCACAGCCCGTGGCTGGCCCTCCGCGGGGGTGGGCCGTAGGAGAGTCTAGCGGCAACCGGGAGGGGGTGAGCGCAACCGCCCGCGCTCCGTGGGAGGCTGACGGCGCTCAGCGAATTTCCCCAGAGTTGCTCATCGAACTTCCCCAGGTCGCGGGGTCAGGTTAGCGCGGGTTGGTGCCGGTGGTGACGCGGCGGAGCTCGTCCGCGGCAGCGTGGTGGTTGCGGAGCCGGTAGGAGGCGCCGTCGAGGGTGACGACGACGGAGCGGTGCAGGAGCCGGTCGAGCATGGCGGCGGCGACGGTGGTGTCGCCGAGGACCTCGCCCCAGGCTCCGACGGGCCGGTTCGTGGTGATCACGATCGAGGTCTTCAGGTAGCGCTGGTTGATGACCTGGAACAGGGCGGAGGCGGCCTCGCCGGGCAGCGGCAGGTAGCCGAGCTCGTCGATGATCAGCAGCGTCGGGCCGGCGAAGAAGCGCATCATCGTGGACCACTTGCCCTCGATCGCGGCGCGGTGGCAGCGGGCGGCGAGGTCGGCGGCGGAGGTGAAATAGACGCGGTAGCCGGCGTGCACGGCGGCGTGGCCGAGGCCGGTGGCGATGTGGGTCTTGCCGACGCCGGGCGGGCCGATGAGGAGCAGGTTGGTGGCGGTCTCGAGGTAGCGGCAGGTGCCGAGCTCGGCCAGCAGCGACCGGTCGATGCCGGAGGCTGCGTCGAGGTCGAAGTCGGCCAGGGTGGCGCCGGTGGGGAGGTTCGCGAACCGGTGACGGCCGGCGAGGCGGCGCGCGTCGGTGGCAGTGACCTCGACGCGCAGCAGCCGCTCGAGCGCCTGCGTCAGCGACCAGCCCTCGGCGCTGGCCTGGTCCAGCACGGACGGGAGAGCCTCGGCGGCGTCGGCGAGCTTCAGCTCGGCCAGGTGGCCGCGCAGCTGCTGATAGACGCTCGCCGCCGTCGCGGTGGTGGTGTGGGTGTGGGTGGTCATGGGAGGGTGTTCCTGTTCTTCGCGGCCTGCTCGTAGGCGGCCAGGTCGATGACGGTCGAGACGGGTCCGGCGGTGCCGGTGAGGATGCCGGCGGCGCGCAGCGCCGCGCTGCCGGGCGGGATGCGCTCCTTGCGACGATGGGGTCGTCCGGGCGGGGCCGAGGCGAGCGCGATCGTCTCGAGCGCGGTGACGTGGCCGGTGTCGCGGATCGTGACGCCCAGCCCGGGCTCGGCGAGCCGGTGGCGGGCGATGACGGTGCCGGCGGCGGTGGCGATGTCGATCGTGTCCGCGGCCAGCCGCCAGCGGACGTGCACGCGCGCCGCGGCCAGCTCCGGCGGGACCGAGTAGCGGTTGCCGCGCCAGTCGATCAGCGCCTGCCGGGTCGCGGTGCGTTGCTCGGTGACGACCACCGGGAACGGCGCCGAAGGCAGCGGCCGCAGCCGCTCGGCGGCGAACATCGCGGCCGCGGTCGTCGTCCCGGCCGAGCCCTCGCGCTTGCGCCCGTCCTGGCGCTGGGCGAACGCCTGGAGGGACGCTTGCGCCTGCTCGAGGGTCGTCTCGTCCGGCAGGGTCCGCCACCAGCGCTGCGCGGCGGTGTGGTTGTTCTTCTCCACCACGCCCTTGCGGTTGCCGGAGCGGGGCCGGCAGGCGACCGCCTGCACGCCGTGGTGCTTCGCGAACGCGGCGAACTGCGCCGTCAGATCGCCCGAGGCGGGATCGAGCACGGTCCGCATCCGGTCGAAGCGCCAGTCGCGGGTGAGCCCGCCCAGCAGGCCCAGCACGGCCGTCATCGCGGCCAGCAGGTGCGGCAGGTCCATCGAGGGCGACAGCACCGCCCGCCAGACGCCCGAGTGGGCGAGGGAGCCGACCAGCGCGTAGGCGCGCTTGCCCGGGAACGCCCAGCCCGCCGGTGGGTCCGGCAGCTCGACCCAGTCGAACTGCGTCTCCTCGCCCGGCGGGTGCGCGATGACCGCGTTCGCCCGCCTCGTGACATGCGCGCACGCGACGCACGCTGGCCGCAGCCCCCGAGCACGGATCTGCCGCGTGAGCGTCGGGTACGAGCCGGCGTAGCCGAGCGCGGCGAGCTCGTCCAGCAGCGTCACCGCCCAGAGGTGCGGGTCCTCGGTCAGCCGGGCCGCGACGTAGTCGACGAACCCATCGAACGGGTCCGGCGAAGCTCGCTGGCGGACTCCAGGTTGGCGCTCACCGGCGAGGTAGGCGCGGATCGTCTTGCGGTCGTGGTTCGTGCGGCGGGCGATCTCGCTGATCGTCACCCCCTGCCGCTGCAGAGCGTGGATGTCCACGCTGCTCCTCTCTGAGAGCATGAGAAACAGGGCCTTCCTGGGCTGGTGTGTGTTCAGAGACCACCAGCATCCAGGGAGGCCCGCCTCATGCGGCGGAGCGACCCAGAGTGGGGAGATTCGATGAGCAGAACTGGGGAAATTCAGTGAGCGCCGTCAAGGCTGGGCGGGTGAAGAACACGCGCGTGCTGGTGACCGGGTTCGAGGCGTTCGCGGTGGCCGCATCCAACCCCAGCGGTGAGGTCGTGCGCCGGCTCGTCAGCGTTCCTCAGCCTGAGCTCGCCGAGGCGGGGGTCGAAGTACGTGGGGTCGTCCTGCCCGTGTCGTACCGGGCATCCGGGCCTGCCCTCATGGAGGCGATCGCGGCGCACGCTCCCGACGTCGTCATCGCGCTGGGGCTCGCGGACGGGCGCAGCGGCATCACGCCCGAGCGCGTCGCGATCAACCTCGACGACGCGCGCATCCCCGACAACGACGGCGATCAGCCCATCGATGCGGCCATCGACGATAACGGGCCCGCTGCTCGATTCTCGACGCTGCCGGTCAAGGCCATCGTCGCCGCGCTCACCGAGGTGGGGCTGCCGGCGAGCGTGTCGCTCACGGCGGGCAGCTTCGTGTGCAACCACGTCGCGTACCTGGTGGGCGGGGCGGTCGAGCGGAATCCGGGGCTGCGGGGCGGGTTCATGCACGTGCCCGCGACGCCCGACCTCGTGCCGCCCGGATCGAGCGTGCCGACGATGACGATCGACGAGCTCGAGCGGGGCATCCGCCTCGCCATCATCACGGCGGTGCAGACGGCGACCGATGCGAAGGTCACCGGGGGCAGCATCCACTGATCGGATTCGCACCGACACGGGCAGCGGATGCGCCCCCGGCCTCGACGTCAGCGGGCGGTGTAGCCGCCGTCGACGACGAGCTCGGAGCCGGTCATGAACGACGCGTCGTCGCTCACGAGGAAGGCGATCGCCGCGGCGAGCTCCTCCGGCTGGGCGATGCGGCCCATGGGGGTGGTCTGGGCGAGCATCGAGCGGTCGGTCTCGCCGAGGATCGGCGTGTCGACGAAGCCCGGGTGGATCGAGTTGACGCGCACGCCCTCCGTCGCCCAGCCGAGCGCGACCGACTTGGTCAGCGTGCGCACGGCGCCCTTGGCGGCGGCGTAGGCGGGCGAGGTGCCGAAGCCGCCGACGATGCCGAACATCGACGAGACGTTCACCACCGCGCCGTGGCCGCTCGCCTTGAGCGCCTCGGCGGCGGCCTTGAGGCCGAAGTAGACGCTGTTCTGCGTGACCGCGACGACCTTCAGGTACTCGTCGGTCGTACTCTGCTCGAGCGGCACGGTGTCGCCGATGCCTGCGTTGTTGACGAGGAAGTCGAGGCCGCCGAAGCGCTCGACCGTCGCGCGGATGCCCGCGGCCCAGCTGGCCTCGTCGGTCACGTTCAGATTCAGCGCGACCGCGGTGCCGCCCGCGGCCTCGATCTCGGCGACGACGGCGGCCGCCTTGTCGTCCTGCAGGTCGGCGACGACGACGCGCGCGCCCTCCGAGGCGAGGCGCAGCGCGGTAGCGCGACCGATGCCGCTCGCGGCTCCCGTGACGAGGGCGGTGCGGTTCTCGAGGCGGTTCATGATCACTCCCATGGCTCGGCCGGGTGGGCGAGGTCGGTCGCGCCTCCGGCGGTTTATTCGACAGGTGTCGGTTACTGCAACCGGCGCTCTCGCGGGGCTATTCCCCGACAGCTGACGGATACGATGAGCCGCATGACCGCGGCCGAGACGACCCCCGTCGGGCTCGACCCGCGATGGGTGCGGTCGCGCGACCGGCTGCACGCGGCGGTGCTCGAGCTCGCGCGCACCTCGCCCGCGTCGGCGATCACGGGGGCGGCCCTCGCGCGCACCGCGGGAGTCCACCGCTCGACGATCTACGAGCACGGCGCCGACCCCGCCGACCTCCTGCGCAGCGCGCTGCGGGCCGAGCTCGACGAGATCCGCCACCGAGTCATCGAGCCCGCGACACCGCAGACGATCGTCGCCGCGATCGGCTCCTCCGCCGACGAGGTCTTCGCCCACGTCGAGCGGCACTCCCCCGTCTACGCGCGCGAGCTCGCCGCCGGAACCTCCGGCCTCGGCGCGATGCTCGCCGAGCACTTCGCCCACTCGATCGCGCTCCTCATCGAGCACGGCGCGCTCACGCCTCCCGCGATCGACGACGACCCCGACCGGTTCGCCGAGACCGTCGCCGCCGCCCTCGCCGCGACCACGGTCGCCGTCATCACCGACTGGCTGCGCGACCCCGAGCCGCGCGACCGTGCGCTGCTGCTGCGCCGCTGGCGCGCCGTGCAGCCGCCGTGGTGGCCAGCGGCATGAGGCCGGTCATCCACGTCTCGGCCGCGCTCGTCGTCGACGACGTCGGCCGGCTGCTCGTCGTCCGCAAGCGCGGGACGTCCGTCCACATGCAGCCCGGCGGCAAACCCGAGCCCGGCGAGACCCCCGCCGAGACGCTCAGCCGCGAGCTGCTCGAGGAGCTCGGCGTGCACGTGCCCGTCGCCGCGCTCGAGTCGCTCGGGCGCTTCACGACCGCCGCCGCGAACGAACCAGCGACGACGCTCGTCGCCGACGTCTTCCGGGCCGTCATCACCGAGCCGTGCGTGGCGGCCGCCGAGATCGACGACGTGCGCTGGATGCACCCGGTCGAGTTCGCGACCACCCCCGTCGCGCCGCTCATCACCGAGCACATGCTCGCCCTTCTGCCGCCGCACTAGCAGGGCTCGGCGCCGGGTTAGACGCCGGGCAGCTGCCCCCGGAGGGCGGGCCATGAACTCGCGAATCCGGGGTGCAGGGGCAGAGCATCCACCTGCTCGATCGCGACCCAGCGCAGCTCGAGGCTCTCCAGATCGCCGACGACCGGCTCGAAGAGCTCGTCGACCCGCACGACGACCGTCGTGTACGACCAGAATCCGAGGTCGACGACGCTCTCGAACAGGACGCTGACCGCGTGCAGCGGAACGCCGGCCTCCTCGTTCGACTCGCGCAGGGCGGCATCGGCGGCCGACTCATCGAGCTTGCGTGCGCCGCCCGGGATCCCCCACGTCCCGCCGTGGTGCGACCACTCGGCGCGGTGCTGCAGCAGGATGCCCGCCTCGGGGTGCCACGCGAGCAGACCCGCGGCGCCGAAGCGGCCCCAGAAGCGCTGACCGTCGGGGCCCTCGACCCACGCGTCGCCCGGGTCGCGCAGGTGCGGCGGCGGCAGCGGCGGCGGGGTGCGACGCGCGGCTCCGTCGGGTGCGGCGGAGGGCGGGGTCGACATGGTGCTCAGGCTACGGCGGGAATCCTGCGAATCGGCGAGGACGATCGGGGAGCTCAGGCGAGAAGCGCGCGGAACGCGTGCGTGCGATACGGCATGAGGATGTCGCCGTCGGCGGTCGCGACGCGCGCGCCGAGCGCGCCCACCTCCGCGAGCACCCGCTCGCGCTCGTCAGGGTCCATCGCGATGACGTCGCTGCGGGAGGCGGCGAGATCGATGAGGCCCGCGATCGTGAGGGTCGCCGTCCACTCCCACGCGGCGTGCTCGAGCGCGGTGAACGGGGCGCCGATCTCGGGCATGCCCTCGGTGAGCAGGCGCTCGGCGGCGCTCGAGTGCATGATGCCGCTGAGCTCCTTCACCCACGGCACCGTCTCGTCGCGGATGTTCCAGAACAGGCCGAGGCGGCCGCCGGGGCGCAGCACGCGCGCGGCCTCCTGCGTGGCGAGCGTCGGGTCGACCCAGTGCCACGACTGGCCGAAGGTGACGGCGTCGACGGAGAGGTCGTCGACGGGAAGGTCCTCCGCGGTGCCGACGGCGGTCGCGACGCTCGGCAGACGCCGAGCCAGGGTCGCGAGCATCGTCGGGTCGGGGTCGACGGCGCGCACGGCGTGGCCGGCTCGGGCGAGCTGAGCGGTGAGCTTGCCGGTGCCGGCGCCGACGTCGAGCACGATGGCGCCCTGGCGCGGCAGGAGCCACTCGATCGCTGCGGCGGGATAACCGGGTCGCGCCCGCTCGTAGGCTTGCGCGGCCGTACCGAATGACGTGGCGATCTCCATCCTCGCGACGCTACGGCACGAGAACCCGACCGCGCAGGGGCTTGCGCTCGGGTGCCGGGAGCAGAATGAATCCGTGCCCGACCCCTCGCCCCGCCCGCCCGCGCCTGCCGACCCGCCGGCGCCGCCGCTGCCGGGGCGCGCGATCATCCGCCAGCGCTGGAGCGACTTCATCTTCCTCCACTGGCGCGTCGAGCCCGACCTCGTCGCCCCGTTCCTCCCCGCCGGCACGCGCCCCGACGTCTTCGACGGCAGCGCGTGGGTCGGGCTCATCCCGTTCGTGCTCGGCCGGCACCAGTTCCTGCCCCTGCCGCCGGTCCCGGGCGTCGGAACGTTCATCGAGATCAACGTGCGCACCTACTCGGTCGATGCGGCGGGCGATCGCGGCGTCGTCTTCCGCTCGCTCGAGGCGCAGCACCTCGCGCCGGTGCTCGCCGCCCGCGCGCTGTTCGGGCTCCCCTATCAGTGGGCGGATGCCTCGCTCACCGTGTCGGGCGACGAGCTCGAGTACCGCAGCCGACGTCACCGCCTCGCCGGTGGAGCCGCCCACCCGCTCGTCGACCGCCCGACGACGCGCATCCGCGCCCGCGTCGCGGAGTCGCCCGTCGACACCCCGCTCAGCCGGTTCCTCACCGACCGGTGGGGGTTCCACGAGCGGCACCTCGGGCGCACGATCCACGCGCGCAACATCCACGAGCCGTGGCCGCTCGTCGAGGCGACGCTGCTGTCGCTCGAGGATCAGCTGCTCGAGGCGGCGGGGTTCCCCGGCCTCGCCGGGCGCGCGCCCGACTCGGTGCTCGCCACGCCGCCCGGCCGCGGAGTGATCACGGAGTTCGCGGCCGCGCGCCGCGTCTGAGTCGGCTGGTCGCCGCCTCGGAATTGGCGGCTCGCCGGGTTTGAGCGGAGTACGCCGGCTCGCGTCGCCGGCAGAGCGATCCGTCGTCGAAAAAAGCGTGAGTGCCCAACGGGGCATGTGCCTCGAAAAGCACACAGGGAAAGGGCGACCGCAGGGCACCCGACGAGCCCCCGAGGAAAGCGCGCCGCCGACAGCGCGACGGAGCGCGACCTACTTGCGCTGGCGCTTCTCGCGAACCCGCATGTTGACCTGGATGGGCGAGCCCTCGAAGCCCCACACCTCGCGCAGGCGGCGGGTGATGAAGCGGCGGTACTGCGGGTCGAGGAATCCGGTCGTGAACAGCACGAAGGTCGGCGGGCGCGTCGACGCCTGCGTCGCGAAGAGGATGCGCGGCTGCTTGCCGCTGCGGACGGGGTGCGGATGCTCCTGCGTCAGCTCGGCGACGAAGGCGTTGAGCTTGCCGGTCGGAATGCGGGTATCCCACGACTCGAGCGCGAGCTCGAGGGCCGGGACGAGCTTCTCGAGGTGACGGCCGGTGCGGGCCGAGATGTTGACGCGCGGCGCCCACGACACGTGCGCGAGATCCTGGTCGATCTCGCGCTCCAGGTAGCGGCGGCGCTCGTCATCCAGCAGGTCCCACTTGTTGAACGCGAGCACGAGCGCGCGGCCCGACTGCAGGACGAGCTCGATGATGCGGACATCCTGCTCGCTCACCGGCTCGGTCACGTCGATGAGCACGACCGCGACCTCCGCCTTCTCGAGCGCCGCAGCCGTGCGCAGCGAGGCGTAGAAGTCGCTGCCCTGCTGCAGGTGCACGCGACGGCGGATGCCGGCCGTGTCGACGAAGTTCCAGATCTTCCCGCCGAGCTCGATCTGCTCGTCGATCGGGTCGCGCGTCGTGCCGGCGAGCTCGTTCACGACGACGCGCTCCTCGCGTGCCGCCTTGTTGAGCAGGCTCGACTTGCCGACGTTCGGGCGGCCGATGAGGGCGACGCGCCGCGGGCCGCCGAACTCCTGCTTCGCGACCGCCGAGACCTCCGGAAGCACCGTCAGCACGTGGTCGAGCAGGTCGGCGACGCCGCGGCCGTGCACGGCCGACGTCGGCCACGGCTGCCCGAGGCCGAGGCCCCACAGCTCGGCCGTCAGCGGCTCCTGGCGGGTGTCGTCGATCTTGTTGCCGACGAGGATGACGGGCTTCTTCGACCGGCGAAGCATCTTCACGACGAACTCGTCCGTCGCGGTCGCGCCCGTGATGGCGTCGACGACGAACAGCACGGCGTCGGCGAGCTCGACGGCGACCTCCGCCTGCGCGGCGACCGAGGCGTTGATGCCCGTCGCGTCGGGCTCCCACCCGCCCGTGTCGACGAGGGTGAATCGCTTGTCGTTCCACTCGGCCTTGTAGGTGACGCGGTCGCGCGTGACACCCGGGGTGTCCTCCACGACGGCCTCGCGGCGGCCGAGGATGCGGTTCACGAGCGCGCTCTTGCCGACGTTCGGCCGGCCCACGATCGCGAGCACCGGCAGAGCGGGCAGCGTGATGATGCCGTCCTCGCCGAGCTCGGCGCTCTCGAGCAGATCGAGGTCGTCCTCGTCGAGGTCGTAGTCGGCGAGACCCTTGCGCAGCGACTCCGCCCGCGCGAGCGCGAGGTCGTCGTCGAGCTCGGCCAGGCGCGCGGCGACCTGCTCGGCCGCCTCCTGATTCAGTTGCGGGTACTCGGCGTCGCCGTCGTCGTCAGAGACGGCATCGGGGGTGTTCTGGTCGGCGGTCATGGGATCCTCCCACTGTCTCCTCGCCCACCGGCGAGGCGTGTTCCGCGCCCCCTCCCCTAGGCGGAAGGAGCGGCGCGCACGATATCGATCAACGCCTGCACCGTCTGCTCGAAGTCGAGCTCGGTGGAATCGAGGGTCGTGACACCCGCGGCGGCGTTCATGAAGTCGACGACCTTGAGGTCCTGCGCATCGCGTGAGGCGAGCTGCTGCGCTGTCGACTCGGTCGGCTCACTGCCCAGTTCGGCCGACCTTCTGGCCATTCTAGCCTCCGGGCTCGCCGTCAGCAGAACGCGGGCCCGAGCATCCGGCGCCACGACCGTCGTGATGTCGCGCCCCTCGATGATCATGCCCGCCCGGTCGCTGTCGGTGGCGATGCGCCGGAAGAGCTCCGTGAGCCCCTGCCGCACCTCCGGAACGCGCGCGACCGCGCTCACGACCGCCGTCACGCGCGGCTCGCGGATGTCGCTCGTGATCTCCTCGCCGCCCACGCGGACGAAGTAGAAGTCGGGATCGGTGCCGATCGCGTAATCGAAGTCGGCGACGCGCTCGGCGACCGCACGGGCATCCTCGACGTCGACGCCCTCGTCGAGGCAGTGCCAGGCGAGCGCGCGGTAGGCGGCGCCCGTGTCGAGGTAGCCGAAGCCGAGGCGGCGGGCGGCCTCGCGGCTCACGCTCGACTTGCCGCTGCCGGCGGGGCCGTCGACGGCCACGATGAGGTCGGTCACTGCGTCTCCTGGGGTCGGGGGAACGGGAAGAGGGCGCTCAGCTCGCGCCGGCGATGCGCCAACCGCGCCCGGTGAGGGCCGCGATGAGCGGAGCCTCCGCCTCGGGCACGACCGACACCTCGGCGAAGCCGACCTGCGCGCCCGGCGAGTGCTCGAGCCGCAGATCCTCCATGTTGACGCCGAGTTCGCCGATCTCGGTGAGCAGGCGCGCGAGTTGGCCGGGGGTGTCGTCGATCATGACGACCAGCTGGGCATAGCGGCGGGTCGAGCCGTGCTTGCCGGGGATGCGCGCGACTCCGGCGTTGCCCGCGCCCATGAGGTCGGCGATCGTGCGGCGGGACCCGGGGGCATCGGGATGCTCGAGCGCCTCGATCGCGGAGTCCACGTCGTCGCGCACCCGCTTCAGGATCGCGGCCACCGGGTCGGCGTTGGCGGCGAGGATCTGCACCCACAGCCCCGGGTCGCTCCCGGCGATGCGGGTGACATCCCGCACGCCCTGCCCCGCGAGGCCCACTGCGCCATCGGTCGCGGCCGCGAGTCGCGCGGCCATGATCGTCGAGACGAGCTGCGGCACGTGGCTGATCATCGCGACGCTCGCGTCGTGCTCGTCGACCGTCATCTCGACGGGCACGGCGCCGAGGTCGAGGATGAGATCCTCGATCGCACCGGCGCGCGAGTAGCTGATCCCGTCGTGGCCGGCGATGACCCACGGGCGGCCGAGGAAGAGGTCGGCGCGCGCCGAGATGGGGCCGCCGCGCTCGCGCCCCGCCATCGGGTGGGTGCCGAGGTAGCGTCTCACGTCGGCGCCGAGCACACGCAGCTCGCGCAGGATTCCTGCCTTCACGCTCGCAACATCGGTCACGAGGGCGTCGGGATGCGCGGCGAGCTCGTGCGCGACCGTGCGGGCCGTGACATCCGGCGGCACCGCGACGATCACGAGGCCGGGGCGGTCGTCGGCGGTCGCGGGGCGCCCGGCGCCGTAGTCGACGGCGAGGCGGACGGCCGTCGGCGACAGGTCGTCGAGGGAGACGTCGACGCCCTTCTCGCTCAGCGCGAGGCCGATGCTCGTGCCGAGCAGGCCCGCGCCGACGACGCGGACGTCGAGCTGGAGGCGGCGGTCGCTCATTCGCCGTCCTCCGCCGCCGAGCCCGTCTCGCGAGCGCGCGCGGCGCGAGCGTCTCGGGCGAGGGTGAGCAGTGCGCCGCGCTCCGCGGTTGAGAGCTCGCGCGTGCGCCCGACGGGCAGGGTGCCGAGATTGAGGGGGCCGAAGCGGCGCCGGACGAGGTCCTCCACCGGATGATCGACGGCGGCGAGCATCCGTCGCACGATGCGATTGCGGCCGGAGTGGAGGGTCAACTCGACCATGCTCCGCCCGCCGTTCGGCTCGCCCATGACACGCACCTTGTCGGCGGCGATCGGGCCGTCGTCGAGCTCGACGCCCGCGAGGAGCTTCCGGATCGTCGCCGGGTAGACGGTGCCGCGCACCTGCGCGATGTACGTCTTCTCCACGCCGAAGCTCGGGTGCGCGAGCACGTGCGCGAGGTCGCCATCGTTCGTGAGCAGCAGCAGGCCGCTCGTCTCGGCGTCGAGGCGGCCGACGTTGTACAGGCGCTCCTCGTACTTCTCGGTGTACTGCCGCAGGTCGGGGCGTCCGTTCTCGTCCTTCATCGTGCTCACGACGCCGCTCGGCTTGTTGAGCATGATGTAGCGCTTCGTCTGGTCGAGCTGGATCACGACGCCGTCGACCGCGAGCTCATCCGATCCAGGCTCGATACGGGCGCCGAGCTCGTCGACGATGACGCCGTTGACGCTCACGCGGCCGGCGATGATCATCTGCTCGCTCACGCGGCGCGAGGCGACGCCCGCCGCCGCCATGACCTTCTGCAGGCGCTCGCTCGTGGGGCTGTCGCCCGCGCGGTCGTGCGCGGGAACATCCCACGGGTGGATCTCAGACATCGTCGAACCCCTTGCTGCCGTCGTCGAGGAGCGGCGAGATCGGCGGCAGCTCATCGAGAGAGTTGATGCCGAGCTGCGTCAGCAGCAGCTCGGTCGTCGCGTAGTGGATCGCCCCGGTCTCGGAGTCGGTGAACGCCTCCGTGATGAGACCGCGGCCGAGCAGCGTGCGCACGACCGAGTCGACGTTCACCGCGCGGATGCTGGCGATCGCGCCCCGGCTGATCGGCTGCTTGTAGGCGATGACGGCGAGAGTCTCGAGCGCCGCCTGCGAGAGCTTCGCCGGGCTCTGCGTGTGCACGAAGTCAAGCACCACTTTGTCGTACTCATTACGTACATACAGCCGCCAGCCGCCGCCGACCTCGCGGAGCTCGAAGCCGCGGCGGGGGCCGCCGGCCTCGCCGTCGTAATCGGCGACCAGCGCGGCGAGGGCGGCACGGACATCCGCGACCGGTCGGCCGACGCCCGCCGCGAGGCCCACGACGCTCTGCGGCTCATCGGCGATCATGAGGATCGCCTCGAGCGCGCGGGCCACATCGACCCCCTGCGGGATGCCCGCGGGCGCGCTCTCGACGTCGGTGCCGTCCAGCTGCGGTGCGGTCTCGGTCGCGGTGTCGGTGCGGGTCTCACTGGCCATAATCGGCTCCCAGGTTCACGAGGTTCTCATCGCTCCAGTTCTCCGCCGTCCAGCGCACGGTGAGCTCGCCGAGCGGCTCGAGCTGCTCGAAGCCGACCGCGGAATGGCGATACAGCTCGAGCAGCGCGAGGAAGCGCGCCACGATGACGCCCTTCTGATCGGCTCCGGCGATGAGCTGGCGGAAGGTCACGGGGTCGCCGCGGCGCAGCAGGCTCACGACGTGCGCCGCCTGCTCGCGGATCGAGATGAGCGGCGCGTGCAGGTGGTCGAGGCCGACCGTGGGGATCTCGCGCGGCGTGAAGGCGAGCAGGGCGAGGGCGGCGAAGTCGTCGAGGCTCGTCGTCCAGCGCAGCTCGGGGGTGCGCTCGCGGAAGCGATCCTCGAGGCGCACGCTCCGTGCGTGACGGCCGGCCTCGGCCTCGAGACGGCTGGCGAACCAGCCGCTCGACTGCTTGAACGCGCGGTACTGCAGCAGGCGGGCGAAGAGCAGGTCGCGCGCCTCGAGCAGCGCGACGTCCTCCGCGTCGACGAGCTCGCCCTGCGGCAGGAGGCTCGCGATCTTCCAGTCGAGCAGCGTGACCGCGACGACGAGGAACTCGCTCGCCTCCTCCAGCTCGTCCGGCCCGTCGAGCTCGCGCAGATAGGTCAGGAACTCGTCGGTCACCGCGCTCAGTGCGATCTCGGTGATGTCGAGCTCGCGCTTGCTGATGAGGCTCAGCAGGAGGTCGAACGGTCCGTCGAAGCTCGCGAGATGGACGCGGAACCCGGCGGGAGCATCCGTCGCCGCCACGTCGGTCGGTGTCGCCGGAGCCTCGGGCTCAGGCGACCGCGCCACGGTCGATCAGCTCTCGGGCCAACTGACGGTAGGCCTTCGCGGCCGGGTGCTCGGGGGCGTAGCTCGTGATGGGCGTGCCCGAGACCGACGCGTCGGGGAACTTCACCGTGCGGCCGATGACCGTCTCGAACACGCGGTCGCCGAACGCGTCGACGACGCGCTCGAGCACCTCGCGCGAGTGCAGCGTGCGCGGGTCGTACATCGTGGCGATGATGCCGTCGAGCTGGATGGCGGGGTTCAGGCGATCCTGGACCTTCTCGATCGTCTCGACCAGGAGCGCGACGCCGCGGAGGGCGAAGTACTCGCACTCGAGCGGGATCAGCACGCCGTGCGCCGCGGTGAGCGCGTTGACCGTCAGCAGACCCAGGCTCGGCTGGCAGTCGACGAGGATCACGTCGTAGTCGCCGAGCACCGGGCGCAGCACGCGGGCTAGGATCTGCTCGCGGGCGACCTCGTTGATGAGGTGCACCTCGGCCGCGCTCAGGTCGATGTTGGCCGGGATGATGTCGAAGCCCGGCACGCTCGTCTGCTGGATGGCGGCCTTGGGGTCTTTCTCGCGGCCGAGCAGCAGGTCGTAGATGGTGGTGACGTCGTGACTCTCGATGCCGAGGCCCGCTGAGAGCGCACCCTGCGGGTCGAAGTCGACGGCGAGCACGCGGCGGCCGTACTCGGCGAGGCTCGCGCCGAGGCTGATCGTGGTCGTCGTCTTGCCGACGCCG
Organism: Microcella alkalica; assembly: GCF_014137945.1. Taxonomy (GTDB): domain Bacteria; phylum Actinomycetota; class Actinomycetes; order Actinomycetales; family Microbacteriaceae; genus Microcella; species Microcella alkalica. The sequence continues at coordinate 406,072 of NZ_JACGWX010000002.1, read as the reverse complement.
CCCTTCTGGTTGCAGAGGGCGATGATGCGAGCGGGGCCGTGCTGGTCGAGCGGAGCGGGCTCGTCGAAGACGCGAGCGGGGCGCCCGGTGGGGCCCTTCTTCTCGCCGGGGCTCGCGGTCATGCCCGGCAGCTCGGTGCCCGTCGTCGTCTTGCCGCTCATAGCGCCCGAGTCTACTGAGCACAGGCCGTTCGGGCCGCGCGACGGGCCGCGCGCGGGGCGGGTCGGTGGGCGGTGTTGCGCGGCCGCGTGTCTGGCGCTGGCGCCATGCCGAATGCAGGCACTTGAGACGGCGAACGGCTTCTCCTCTCGCGTCGAGCTCTCACGGATCGGCCTAGTGCCTGCATTCGGCAACGGGCCCCTCGTTGCGTCACCGGGTGCGACGGGATTGACTGATCGTCATGAGGGAGGATGCACCGCGGGCGGTGGGCGCGCCGGCCCCCGCGGGTGCGCCCGCGGCCGCGCTCGCGGCGAGCGCCGAACGACTGCGCGACCTCGAGCGGCGCGCCTTCGCGCGTCCGAACTCGCGCGGCGGGGCGGCCGACGCGGCCGCGGCCGCCGCCGAGCTCGCCCGGCTCCGCGCGCTCACCCCCATCGACACGGAGGTGCGGATCGCCGGCATCGCGCAGTCCGTCGACCCCGGCGAGTTGCCCGAGGACGACCCCGACTTCCCGCCCACCCTCGGCGAGCGCCTCACCGCCACCGCCACGGCCTTCGCCGCGCGCGCTGTCCGTTGCGCCCGCGGCCTGACGCGCCGCGACCTCCGCCGCGCGGGCGCCTCCGCTCTCGCGCTCGGCCTCGCCTCGACCGTCGGCGGCGTCCTCCACGCCACGGCCGTCGCTCCCCCGCCCGCCTACGCGATCTTCGACTTCGCCGATCAGGCGCCCGAGAACGAACGCGCCCCCGCCGGCGTCGTGACGATCGACCAGTCCTTCCGCGAGCGAGGCGCGCTCCTGCTCAGCGGTCCGCACGTGTTCGGCGAGCGCGACGATGCTCTGCGGCTCGCGGTCTACCGGGAGTGGATCAGCGACTCCCTCACCGAGGTGTGCGCGACGATCGTCGCCGAGAGCGCCTGGCCGATGCACACCACGTGCGTCTCCGAGCAGTCTTTCCGCGCCGAGGGGGTCGTCGGCACCTTCGAGCGCGACGGCTTCCGGCTCGACTACTCCTGGTCGCCCGACGGCGCGCACTCGATCGTCGACTCGACGGAGGGGGCGGAGACCGTCGAGGAGATCCGCGCCCTCGGCATCCCCGCCCTCGACGCGCTCGAGACGGTCGCCGAGGACGTCCCGCTCTCCCAGGCCGTCTTCCTCGACCCGGGCGGTGCGCTCGCAGGCCCCCTCCTGCTCGGCGAGGTCGACGGCTGGATCTTCGTCGGCGCTCTCGTCCGCAGTCAGGACGCGATGTGGCAGCCAGGCGATGACCGTCCGCAGTTCTGCCTGCTCGCGTCGAGCGGGCAGGGCGGCACGCGTGCGTGCGCTCGCGCCGAGCTCTTCCTCGAGGACGGCATCGAGCTCCAGGTGAGCGACGGCCTCCTAGCGAACTGGGATGCCTCCGGCGCGTTCGACGCGGGCCTCCCGTGATCGACGACGACGCCCGCGATCGCGCCCGCGCGCTGTACGGGCGCCTCGACCCGAACCGGCTCCTCCCAGACCCGCCACCGGATGCCCACCCCGCCGCCCCTGCGCCCGCCGCGTCGACCGCGCCGCCGCCGGCGACCGCGGCAGAGCTCCCACCGCCTGACGAACCCGACGCGCGCCCCGCGATCGGCGCGCAGCCCCTGATCGACGTGGAGCCCGAGCCGGGGCGCGGACCCCGCCGCCCCCTGAGCCGCGGCGGGCGGGTCGCGGTCGCCGCGGGCTTCCTCGTCATCGGAGCGGCGCTCACGGCCGTGGCGATCGTCACCGAGCCGCAGCCGTCGCTCGCCGTGTTCGATCGGGAGCCCACCGAGGTCGAGGTCGAGAAGCTCGGGGAGCTCACGCGCCTCGACTACTTCGGTCTCGACGCCGACGTGGCGCCGCGACTGCTGCTCGAGGCGCCGAGCCGCACGCGCGGCGAGGCGGACGCGCAGCGGGTGTGGGCTCTCCGGATCGACGGCGCGCGGCTCGGCACTCCGGACGGCGCCGACTACGTGTGCCTGCTCCTCGAGTCGTTCTCCTCCGGCCCTGGCGACTACGGCGGGTGCATGCTCGAGCCCGACGCGGCGCGCCGCGGCTTCGTGCCGCTCGACCAGCCGCGCCCGTCGCTCGTCGTCGAGGGCGAGCTCCGGGTGATCCAGTGGGGGCCGACCGGCGACGCGCGGCTCATCGACCCGCCGACGCTGCCGGGCGACGATCCGTCGGATGAGCCGGGCGACGGGCCCGAGGAGGCGCACGGGTGAGCGAGCAGGGCGAGCTCGACGCGGCACGACGTCGGGAGCTCGAGCGACGCGCCTTCGCCCGGCCCCGCGACGAGGCGTCGGTCGCCGATGCCGCCGTCGCGGCCGCGGAGCTCGCCGCCCTTCGACCTCCGGCACCGCCGCCGTCGGTCGCTCGACCTGCGCGGCCCCCAGGCGGCCCGCCCGCCGAGGACGACCCCGACGACCCCGACGATGAACGCACCTGGCTCGCGGCCGCGAGCGCCGTGGTGCTCGCACGACTGCGCAGCTCGAGCCGGTCGGAGCGGCGGGACGCCGCGATCGGAGCGGGCGCGCTCGTGATCCTCACGGGCATCCTCGTCGCGGCGCACATCGCCCTCACCGCTCCGCCGCCCGCGTTCGCGGACTTCGAAGGCGACCAGCCGCCGCAGCGTGACGCGACGGGCCAGTGGGATCTCGCCGACGAGACCGTGCGCACGCAGCTCGAGGGTCGGGGCATCGACATCGTGTCGGGGCCCGTGGTCTTCGGCGAGCCCTCGCGCGACCCGCGCCTCATCGTCTACCGGCAGTGGGTGAGCGAGTCGATCGTCGAGGTGTGCGGCGGCATCGTCGTCGACGGGGCGTTCTTCACGGCGGAGACGTGCACGAGCGACGAGGTCTTCCGCAGCGAGGGGCTCGAGGGCGCGTACGACGACGGGGCGTTCTCGGTGGAATTCTCGTGGTCGCCCGAGGGGACGCCGAGCCTGGAGGTCCTCCAGCAGGGCGCGGTGACGCTCGATGAGGTGCGAGCGCTCGGCATCCTCGCACTGGCCGCGCTCGAGGCCGACCCCACCCCCGCCGACGCGCTCATCTGGAACTACGCCCCCGACACGATCGCTGGCCCGCTCCTGCTCGCCGAGATCGACGGCGTGCAGTACGTCGGGCTGCTCTCGGCCGACGACGACTCCATCGGGCGCCTCGGGGATGCCCCGACGTTCTGCCTGTGGATCGCCGACCGCGAGAGCAATGGCGGCGGCTGCACGACCGCCGAGCGCTTCGCGGTCGAGGGGATCGAGGTCTTGAGCGACGGCGTCAGGGCTCGGTGGCTGCCGAGCGGCGAGCTCGTGCGGGTCGAGCCGTGATCGACGGCGCGGCACGCGGGCCGGCCCTCCGCGCTCTCGCCCTCACGGGCATCCTCGCCGTGTCGGCGGCCGGCACCGTCGCGCTCACGATGCCGGGTGAGCCCTCGCTCGCCGTCTTCGACCGCCCCGCGACCGAGGTCGAGCGCGAGAAGGAGGAGCAGCTCGCCGCCGACGGCATCTTCAGCGCCACGCAGAACGACATCGACGTGCGACTGCTGCTCGAGGCGCCCAGCCGCACCCGCGAGACCGGGCAGCGTATCTGGGCCTACCGCAGCGCCGGCTCGGAGGCGAGCTTCTTCGGCGATGATGACGTCGTCTGCCTGTCGGTCGAGTCGACCCCGGGCACGGTCGGCACCGTGCAGGGCTGCATGCTTATCGACGACGTCGCGCGCCGCGGGTTCGTCCCGCTGAGCGCGCCGCGCCCGTTCCTGTTCGTCGACGGGGACGAGTTCATCATCGAATGGGGTCCGACGGGGGATGCCCGGCTCATCGACCGGCCGACGCCCCCGTCGTCCGAACCGACGCCCTAGTCGCCGCTACCGCGCGCGCGGGTGAGCGAGCGCCCACGCCTCGCGCATCGCGTCGGCGGTGACGAGCGTGTAGATCTGCGTCGTGGCGACGCTCGCATGGCCGAGGAGCTCCTGCACCACGCGGACGTCCGCGCCGCCCTCGATGAGGTGCGTCGCGAACGAGTGGCGCAGGGTGTGCGGCGAGAGCTCGACGTCGAGGTGCACGCGCTCGGCCGCGGCGCGGATCACGAGCCACGCCGACTGCCGACTCAGCCGCGCCCCGCGCGCGCCGAGGAAGAGCGCCGGCGTCGCCGCCCCGCGCGGCGCGACGAGCGGACGCGCCCGCACGAGATAGGCGTCGAGAGCCTCCTGCGCATACCGGCCGAGCGGCACGATGCGCTGCTTGCGACCCTTGCCGAAGAGCCGCACGGCCGTGCCGACGCGCGCGGCGTCGCCGATCACGTCGTCGACGTTGAGGTCGATCGCCTCGCTCACACGGGCGCCCGTCGCGTACAGCAGCTCGAGCAGGGCGCGGTCGCGCAGCATGAGCGGGTCGTCGCCCGCGCACGCCTCGAGCAGCCGCTCGACGTCGGCGATCGAGATCGCCTTCGGCAGTCGCTTGGGCTGACGGGGCGGTTTCTGATCGACCGCGACGTCGGAGACGAGGATGCCCTCCTCGACGAGGAAGCGGTGCCACCCGCGCACGCTCGACAGCATGCGCGCGGCGCTCGACGCGCTCACGGGGGCCGGAGCCGCTCCGCTCTCGTCGAGGGGCCCGCTCGGGTCGCGCAGCTCGGTGACGAAGGCCGCGACGTCGGCGCTCGTGATGTCGGCGGGCTCCTCGCGCCCGAGCCCGCCGACGAAGGCGGCGTAGCGGAGCAGGTCGCGGCGGTACGCCGCCACGGTGTGCGGGCTGCGCCCGCGTTCGAGGGCGATGTGCCTCACATACGTCTCGATCGCGCGCACGAGCGCCGGAGGGGCATCCCCCGCGATCGCGGCACCCGGCGTCACGAGCGGGTGAGCCGGGCCTGCGCGGCGAGCACCGCGGCGATCATGATGCCGTTGCGGACGCGGCCGGCGAGCACCGCGTCGACCGCCTCGTCGAGCGGAACCCAGCGCAGGGTCATGTCGAGCTCCTCCGCCTCGCGGGCGAAGACCTCCTCGGTGGGCGAGAGGCCCGTCGCGAGGTAGACGGTGATGACCTCGTCCGAGCCGCCGGGGCTCGTGTGCAGGGTCAGCAGGGTCTCCCAGTTCTCGGCGACGAGGTCGACCTCCTCGGCGAGCTCGCGCTGGGCGGCGACGAGGGGGTCCTCCCCCTCGACGTCGAGCAGGCCCGCCGGCAGCTCCCAGTCGCGCGCCTGGATGGGGTGGCGGTACTGCTGGATGAGCAGCACGCGCCCGGCCTCGTCCATGACGAGCACGGCGACAGCACCCGGGTGCTCCATGAACTCGCGGACGAGCGTCACCTCGCCGTAGGCGAAGCGCTCGCGCCGGATATCCCACACCTTGCCGTCGAACGCGACGTCGGAGTCGAGCACCTCGACCGAGTGCGCCGCGTCGGCCAGGAGGTCGGCGGCCGTCTCGTCCGCGGCGCCGTGCACGCCCGCGGCCCCGGTCGCGCTCACGCCTCGGCCGCGGCCTCGTCGTCGAACAGCCGGCTCGCGAGCTGGCGCTCGATCGCGGCGCCGACGAGCCCGGCGAAGAGGGGGTGGGCGTTGTTGGGGCGCGAGCGCAGCTCCGGGTGGGCCTGCGTCGCGACGTAGTAGGGGTGCGCCTCGCGCGGCAGCTCGACGTACTCCACGAGGGTGCCGTCGGGGCTCGTGCCCGAGAACTGCAGGCCCGCCGCGGCGATCTGCTCGCGGTAGGCGTTGTTGACCTCGTAGCGGTGGCGGTGCCGCTCGTGCGAGACCTCGGCACCGTACACCTCGGCGACGATCGACCCGGGCGCGAGCCTCGCCTCGTAGAGGCCCAGGCGCATCGTGCCGCCGAGGTCGCCGCCGGCGATGATGTCGACCTGCTCGGCCATCGTCGCAATGACGGGGAACTCGGTCTCGGGGTCGAACTCGGTCGAGGATGCGCCCGGCAGGTCCACCTCGTTGCGCGCGTACTCGATGACCATGCACTGCAGCCCCAGGCACAGGCCGAGCGTGGGGATCTTGTTCTCGCGAGCGAACTTCAGCGCGCCGAGCTTGCCCTCGATGCCGCGCACGCCGAAGCCGCCCGGCACGCAGATGCCGTCGACGTCGCCGAGCATCTTCGCCGCACCCTCGGGAGTCTCGCACTCGTCGCTCGCGATCCAGCGCAGCACGACCTTCGCCTGGTGCGCGAACCCGCCGGCCCTGAGCGCCTCGGTGACGCTCAGGTACGCGTCTGGCAGGTCGATGTACTTGCCGACCAGGCCGATCGTCACCTCGCGCTTGGGCTCGTGCACCGCGGTGAGCAGCTCGCGCCAGCCGTCCCACTGCACCTCGCCCGCCTCGATGTCGAGCTGGTCGATGATGTACGCGTCGAGGCCCTGGCTGTGCAGCATGGAGGGGATGTCGTAGATCGACGACACGTCGACCGCGTTCACGACGCCCGCCTCCTCGACGTCGCACATGAGCGCGATCTTGCGACGGTTGGAGCTCGTGACGGGGCGGTCGGATCGCAGCACCAGGGCATCCGGCTGGATGCCGATGGAGCGCAAGGCCGCGACCGAGTGCTGCGTCGGCTTGGTCTTCTGCTCGCCGCTCGCGCCCATGAACGGCACGAGGCTCACGTGCACGAAGAACACGTTCTTGCGGCCGAGCTCGTGGCGCACCTGACGGGCCGACTCGATGAAGGGCTGCGACTCGATGTCGCCGACGGTGCCGCCGATCTCGGTGATGATGACGTCGGGCTGCGGGTCGTCCTGCGCCTGCAGGCGCATGCGGCGCTTGATCTCGTCGGTGATGTGCGGGATCACCTGCACGGTGTCGCCGAGGTACTCGCCGCGGCGCTCCTTCGCGATGACCTGCGAGTAGATCTGACCGGTCGTGACGTTCGCGGCCTGGCTGAGGTTGATGTCGAGGAAGCGCTCGTAGTGCCCGATGTCGAGGTCGGTCTCGGCGCCGTCGTCGGTCACGAAGACCTCGCCGTGCTGGAACGGGTTCATCGTTCCCGGATCGACGTTCAGATACGGGTCGAGCTTCTGCATGACGACGCGCAGACCGCGCGCGGTGAGCAGGTTGCCCAGGCTCGCGGCGGTGAGGCCCTTGCCGAGCGAGGAGACGACACCCCCGGTCACGAAGATGTGCTTCGTCGTCTTCGCGGTTCGGTCGGATGCAGGGCCCTGGTCGGAAGTGTTCGCCACGGGGTTCCATGCTATCCGAATCGTGACCGGCCGCACCTCGACGCGCGCACGCCGTGAGCGTACCGTCGAGGCATGAGCGCGAGAACTCCTCGGATGCCGTCGCTTTCCCGCCGTACGCGGGATGGCGTCGGTCGCGCGCTCGCCATCGCGGTCTCCGTCGTGCTCGTCGCGTCGGTGGGCGGATGCGCGACTCCGGGTGCGAAGCCCGAATCCGTCGCTCTCTCCGCGCAGCAGGGGTGGCCCGAGGCGAAGGCCCCCGGCCCGCCCCCGCTCATCGACACCTACCCGACGCCGCCCGTCGGCTGGCTCGCCCAGGAGGGCGACCGGTTCTGGCTCGTCACGTGGGGCAGCGGGTCGTGCGTCTTCGACGCGACCGAGGTCGAGGAGGTCGACGCGTTCACGGTCGCCGTGCGCTTCGAGCAGGCTCCCGCCGAGGGCTGCACCGACGACCTCTCGCCCCGCGCTCACGAGCTCGCCGTGCCCGACGGCCTCGTCGGTCAGCTCGAGACGGCCGAGGTCGTGCTCGTCGAGAACGCTTTCGCGCACGTCGGCGGCGAGGTGTCGCAGACGGAGTGGACGGTCGATCTCGTCGGCGGCTGGTTCCAGTCGATCGCCGAGTCGTTCGAGTCTGGGTTGGCATACGGTATGCCGATGCCTCCGCCGGCGTACGAGCAGTTCGCACCGCGGGTTCTCGCCCGCGGCCCCGGTGAGCCGGTCACGCTCGTGACCTACGGCAGCTCGAGCTGCCCGCTCCTGCCGATCGCCGCAGCGGTGGAGGGCGACGTGCTGGCGATCACCGTGCGCGAACGGCCCGCGGGTGCGTGCACGGCCGACATCGCGCCGACGACGAGCCGCCTGCCGCCGGTCGATGGGTTCGACCCTGACGTGATCGCGTCGGCGCGCGTGACGATCGAGCGCTCGGTCGGCGGCGGCGAGGTCGTCACGGTGCCGGTCGAGCGCCTGGACTGAGCGCAACCCCGACCCGACGCCTGCGGGCGCGCGGGGCGCTAAGCCCTGGCGCGCTCCTGAGCGACGTCGATGAGCTCGCGCGCGTGGGCGAGTCCGCTCTCGCTGTCGGGGAGCCCACTGAGCAGGCGCGCCATCTCGGCGATGCGCTCCTCCCCCTCGAGCTGCTGCACGCTCGACGCGGTCACCTCGCCGTCGTCGCCCTTGATCACCCGCAGGTGGTTCGTCGCGAACGCGGCGACCTGCGCGAGGTGGGTGACGACGATGACCTGCGCGGTCTCGGCGAGGCGCGCGAGCCGCCGGCCGATCTCGATCGCGCTCGCGCCGCCGACGCCCGCGTCGACCTCGTCGAAGATGAGCGTCGGCACGGGGTCGATTCCGGCGATGACGACCTCGAGGGCGAGCATGACGCGCGACAGCTCGCCGCCGCTCGCGCCCTTCGCGATCGGCCGGGGCTCGGCGCCCGCGTGGGGCCGCAGCAGGATGACGACGTCATCGCGACCGTGCCCGGCGAAGTCGTCGCGCGTCGTCACCTCGACCGTGAGGCGCGCGTTCGGCATCGCGAGCGCGGCGAGTTCGGCCGTGACGGCGTCGCCCAGTCGCTCGGCCGCCGCTCTCCGCAGCTCCGTGAGCCGTTCGGCGAGCGCGGTGAGCGCTGAGAGGTCGGCGTCGACGCTCGCGCGCAGGCGCTCGACCCGCAGGTCGTCCTGGTCGAGCTCGAGCAGTCGAGCCGAGCCCTGCTCGAGAGTGTCGATCACGTCGTCCAGGCTCGACCCGTGCTTGCGGACGAGTGCGGAGAGCTCGGCGCGGCGCTCCTGCACGACCTCGAGCTCGCGGCCGCCGTCGGTGTCGAGCGAGGCGAGGTAGCCGGAGAGCTGGACGGCGGTCTCGCCGAGCACGTAGCCGGCGTTGGCGATCGCCTCGACGATGGGCTCGAGCTGGGCGTCGTGTGCAGCGACCCGGTCGACGGCGCGACGCGCGGCCTCGACGAGGGTCACGGCATCGCGGCCGTCGTCGAGCGACTCGCTCGACAGCAGCTCGTGAGCCTGAGCCGCCGCGAGTCGGAGGTCTTCGACGTTCGCGAGCCGATCGGCGCGCGCGGCGAGCTCGTCGTCCTCCCCGCGCTGGGGCACCGCCGCCTCGATCTCGTCGAGAGCGAGACGCAGCTCCTCCGCCTCCCGCACGCGCGCCTCGCGGTGGGCGACGAGCGTGTCGAGGTCGGCGCGCGCCTCGAGCCAGCGCTCGTGCACCTCGCGGTAGTCGCCGAGCACCGTCTGCAGCTCGGCGCCCGCGAAGCGGTCGAGCGTGTCGCGCTGCGCCGCGGTCGAGCGCAGGCGCAGCTGATCGCTCTGGCCGTGGACGACGACGAGCTGCTCGCCGATCTCGGTGAGCACCCCGACGGGGGCGGAGCGGCCGCCGACCACCGCGCGGCTGCGGCCCTCGATCGAGAGCGAGCGGCTCAGGATCAGTTCATCGCCGTCGATGTCGCCTCCGGCATCCCGCACGCGCTCGGCGACGGCGCCATCGGGGTCGACGCGCCAGCGGCCCTCGATGAGTGCCTGGTCGCTGCCGAGGCGGACGGCGCCGGAGTCGGCGCGCGAGCCCAGAAGCAGCCCGAGAGCGGTGACGACCATCGTCTTTCCGGCGCCCGTCTCGCCCGTGAGCGCCGTGAAACCCGGCCCGAGCGGCAGCGTGGCCTCATCGATGACGCCGAGACTGCGGATGCTGATCTCGTCGATCACGCCCCCGCGCCTCCCCCCGCCGTGGCGCCCGGTCGCGGAAGCGCGATCGCTCCGGTCGCGGGAGCGGCGTCGGTCGGCGGATCGATCGGCCCGCGCCAACCGGTGACCGGCAGCGCGAACTTTCTCACGAGCCGGTCGGTGAACGGCCCCTGGTGCAGGCGCGCAAGGCGCACAGGGGTGGACGATCGGCGAGCGACGACGCGCGCGCCGATCGGCAGGTCGAAGGCGCGGCGCCCGTCGCACCACAGGATGCCGAGCCCGGGAGTTCGGTCGAGCAGTTCGACGGCGAGAGAGGAGTTGGGTCCGACGACGAGCGGGCGGGCGAAGAGCGCGTGCGCGCTGAGCGGCACGAGCAGCAGCGCGTCGAGGCTCGGCCACACGATCGGGCCGCCGGCCGAGAACGCGTAGGCGGTCGAGCCGGTCGGCGTGGCCATGACGACGCCGTCGCAGCCGAAGCTCGACAGGGGGCGGCCGTCGACCTCGACGACGACGTCGAGCATGCGCTCACGGCTCGCCTTCTCGACGGTCGCCTCGTTGAGGGCCCACGTCTCGTGGATGATCTCGTTGTCGAGCTTCACCCGCACCGAGAGCGTCATGCGCTCCTCGACGAGGTAGTCGCGATCGAGGGCCCGGCCGACGGCGGAGCCGAGGTCGTCGCGCTCGCTCTCGGCGAGGAAGCCGACGTGGCCGAGGTTGATGCCGAGGAGCGGAGCGCTGCCCCCGCGCACGAGCTCGGCCGCACGCAGGATGGTGCCGTCGCCGCCGAGCACGATCGCGAGCTCGATGTCGCCCACGCCGATCTCGCCCGCAGCGGGGTCGGTGCCGAGCACACGGAACTCGTGGCCGCCCGTCGCCCCCCGCAGATCGTTGAGCGCCTCGGGGTCGACAACGGGGACGACGCCTGCGTCACGCAGGAGCCCGCACACCGCGACAGCCGCGTCGAGCGTCTCGCGCCGCCCCGTATGGGCGACGACGAGGATGTGGCGAGCGGTCACGGGGAGCCTTCCTCACGGGTCGGGCGCCGCTCGCGCGATCGAAGCGACGCGGCTCCTCCATTCTGTCGGATGCTCCCCAGCGCCCGGCCGGAAGACGGCCAGATACTCGGAATTGCCGTTCGTCCCCGCGATCGGCGAGGAGCGGACGTCGCTCGCGAGCAGCCCGAGGTCGAACGCCGCCCACAGGACGCCCATGATCGCGTCCTCCCGCAGCGCCGACTCGTGCACGATGCCCTCGCGGATCCCCGTGCGACCCACCTCGAACTGCGGCTTCACGAGCAGGATGATCGGGCTTCCGGTGCCGACCGTCTCGACGATCGCGGGCAGGATGTGCGCGAGCGAGATGAAGCTCAGGTCGCCCACGACGAGCTCCGGACGCTCAGTGACCCCGCTCACCTCGGCGAGCCGCTCGGCAGTCAGATGCCGCGCATTCTCGCCCTCGACGACCACGACGCGGGGGTCGAGGGCGATGCTCGGAGCGAGCTGTCCGTGCCCGACGTCGAGCGCGATGACCTTCCGCGCGCCGCGCTCGAGCAGCACCTGGGTGAATCCGCCCGTGCTGGCGCCGAGGTCGAGGCAGAGCATCCTGGCCGGATCGATGCCGCTGGAGTCGAGCGCGGCGATGAGCTTGTGGGCCGCGCGGCTCACGTGGTGGTCCTCGCCCTCGACGACGATGACCGACGAGGCGATCACGGGATGCGCGGCCTTGACGACCGCGCCGCCGTCGACGCGGACGCGCCCCGACTCGATCGCGGCGCGGGCCGTGGCGCGGCTGCGAGCCAGTCCGCGCGCCACGAGCGCAGCATCGAGCCGCACGGGGGCACCGGGCGCGGCCGACTCGGGGTCGAACGGATCCGTCACGACGAGCTCAGACGCGGCGGTCAGGCGCCCGGCCGGTGGGCGTCGCCGTCGGTGCCGTCCAGGTGCGCGTACAGCTCGTCGGTCAGCTGCCGGAACGCCGTCGCCCGGTCGCCGAGCGGCTGGTCCTCGATGAGCGCGATGCGCGTGAGGAACGCGTCGTCGACCTGGGTCGCGTGCACGACGTGGGGCGTCGTGATCGGGCTGTCGCCGGTCGGAGTGAGATCGCCGTCGTCGCTCATGGCTCGAGACTACGCCTCAGCCGCCGGCGAGGGCGAGCAGCGCCGGATCGACGTCGACCCCGTAGATCTGCAGCCCGCTGCCGTGGATCGCGGCCGCGCCCGCCCGCAGCAGATCGAGGTCGTCGCGCCCGCGCGAGGCGACGCGCACGACGTTCTCGCGCATCATCACGACCGTCTCACCGACCTCGATCGTGCGCACGCCGTCGGAATCGGTCGTCTCGCGCACCTCCGGGTACGGCTCGAAGAGCCCGCGCAGGTCGTCGAGGATGTACGTCGGCCGCATCGTCGCGTTCGCCGCGAGCACCTGCTTCGCGCGATCGATGCCGGTGAGCACGAGCGCGGTGGCCATGCCGGCCCGGTTGCCTCCGAGGATGTCGGTGTCGAGGCGGTCGCCGACGACGAGGGCGCGGGATGCCCCGAACCGCTCGGCGGCGACGTCGAAGATCGCCTTCTCAGGCTTGCCCGCGAACACGGGCAGGCGTCCGACGGCGAGGTGCACGGCCGAGACGAGCGTGCCGTTGCCGGGCGCGATGCCGCGGGCGACGGGGATCGTCCAGTCGGTGTTGGTCGCGACCCACGGGATCCCGGTGTGCAGGGCGAAGCTCGCCTCCGCGAGGTGCTCCCATCCGACGTGCGGCGCGAAGCCCTGGATGACCGCGGCCGGGTCGTCCTCGGCCGATCGCGTCACCACGAACCCCGCGTTCTCGACCTCGCTCACGAGGCCGTCGCCCCCGACGACGAGGATGCGCGACCCTGGCTCGACGAGCGTCGCGAGCACGCGGACCGCGGCCTGCGGGCTCGTCACGACGTCCGGCGCCGTGACGTGCAGGCCCAGCTCGCGGAGGTGCTCGGCGACCGACTCGTCGGTGCGCGAGGCGTTGTTCGTGATGTAGCCGACCCGCAGCTGCTCGGCCGCACGATTGATCGACTCGACTGCGTGCGGGATGGCGCCGGGGCCGGTGTAGACGACGCCATCGAGGTCGAAGAGCAGGGCATCCCGGTCGGTCAGCGGCGTCGGGGCCGCCTTGCGGAACCTACCGAGCATCCTCGCCCTCCTCGACCTCGCCCGCCTCAGTGCGGTCGTCGTCCTCCTCGTGCGTCGCGTCGACGGCCTCGGCTGCTCGCTCCGCGACCCGCTCAACGGTGGGCTCGGGTGCCGGTTCACCCTCAAGCTCCTCGAGCTCCTCCTCGACGATCTCCATGATCTCGTCGACGTCGCCCTCGGCGTCGCCGATCGCCTGCGCGGCGACGTCGGCACGGGCGGCCCACGTCGCTGCCTCCTCATCGCGCCCGAGCTCGGCGAGCACCACCGCGTACGCGTCGAAGAGCGCCGGGCTGTAGCTGTAGGCGGTCATCGGGTCGAGCTGCGGGATCTCGAGCTCGGTGAGCGCGAGCTCGTTCTGACCGAGATCGAGGCGCGCGCCCGACATCGCGATCGCGAGCTCGACTCTGGTGGGGATGCTGAGCGTCGATCGGTCGACGGACCGCCCGAGCTCGAGACCCTTCTCGGGGCGGCCGAGGCCCCGCTCGCAGTCGACCATGAGCGGAAGCTGCTCGTTCGACCCGGAAAGCCGGCGATAGGTGCGCAGCTCGCGCAGCGCGAGCGCGAAATCGCCCGTTGCGTACGCCGTTATCGCGAGGGTTTCGCGCACGACCGCGACGCGGCCCGCCCGACGGCCCGCGGCGAGAGCGTGCTCGTGCGCGAGCGCCGCGTCCTCCTCGATGAGGGTCGCCGCCATCACGAGGTGCTGCGCGACGCGGTCGGCATTCTCCTTGCTGAGCGTCTTGAGCTCGAAGCGGGCGCTCTTGTCGAGCTCGCGCCCCGTGACGACCTCGGGGATGCTCGGGTCGATGTGACGAGGAGCCTCCTCCTCGTCCGTGCGGCGCGTCCGCACGCCCTCCTGGCGCGCCCCCGCGCTCCGAGCCGGACGGTCGCTGCGCTCGGGCCGCGCGCCCCGCGGCGCGTCATCGCGCCGCGGCCGGTCGTATCGCGGCGCATCGCCGTCGCGCTTCCAGGGGCGGTCCCCGCTCGGGGCGCCGTCCTTCTTCCAGGGACGATCCCCACTCGACGGGCCGTCCTTCTTCCACGGCCGGTCGCCTCGGGGTGCCTCTCCATCGCGGCGCGGACGATCGGAGCGATCCGGACGAGCCCCGCGCGGGGCCTCGTCATCGCGCTTCCACGGCTGGTCCCGACGCGGCGCCTCACCATCACGCTTCCACGGGCGATCTCCGCTCGAGGCGCCGTCCTTCTTCCACGGACGATCACTCCGAGGCGCGTCGCCGTCACGGCGGGGCCGATCGGTGCGATTCGGACGAGCACCACGCGGCGCCTCGCCATCGCGCTTCCACGGCTGGTCCCGACGCGGCGCCTCACCATCACGCTTCCACGGGCGATCTCCGCTCGAGGCGCCGTCCTTCTTCCACGGACGGTCACTGCGAGGCGCGTCGCCCTCCCGACGGGAACGCTCGGTGCGATCCGGACGAGCACCACGCGGCGCCTCGCCATCGCGCTTCCACGGGTGGTCGCGACGCGGGGCCTCGCCATCACGCTTCCACGGGCGATCTCCGCGGGGCGCGTCGCCCTCCCGAGGGGGGCGTGACGCGCCGGCACCCGAGCGAGCGCCGCCGCCCGAGCTGCCGGTGCCGGCCGCACCGCCGCGAGGTCCGCCCGTCGCACCGCTCCGGGGCGCGCCGCCGGCGCCGCCACGGCCGCTCCCGGTCGACGGCCGATCGTCTCGGCGGGGTCGATCGCGGTCGCGCTCGGGTCGATCGGGGCGCTCGGCCATGGTGACTCCTGTGGTGTTGTCTCGATGCGCGTCGGCACGACGCTGCGTTAACGCGAAATGGCCACCCAGTGATGGGTGGCCATTTCACAAAGAAGTCCGGCGGTGTCCTACTCTCCCACGAGGTCACCCTCGCAGTACCATCGGCGCAGAAGGTCTTAGCTTCCGGGTTCGGAATGTAACCGGGCGTTTCCCCTTCGCTATGGCCGCCGAAACACTATTGATTTATCAATCGTTTACGGACAGAACTCACTAGAAGTGTTTCTGTGCGCGATTCCCGACCGT
Organism: Microcella alkalica; assembly: GCF_014137945.1. GTDB lineage: Bacteria > Actinomycetota > Actinomycetes > Actinomycetales > Microbacteriaceae > Microcella > Microcella alkalica. The sequence continues at coordinate 390,885 of NZ_JACGWX010000002.1, read as the reverse complement.
CAATCAGGAACCACAAAGTGGACGCAAGCGCATACTCCCCCCACCACAAGGGTGGGGTGTTGTCAAGTCATCGGCTTATTAGTACAGGTCAGCTGCAAGGGTCTTTAGTCCCCTCTTCCACATCCTGCCTATCAACCCAGTAATCTGGCTGGGAGCCTCTCACCCCGAAGGGTATGGAAGTCTCATCTTGAGGCCGGCTTCCCGCTTAGATGCTTTCAGCGGTTATCCATCCCGAACGTAGCTAATCAGCGGTGCTCCTGGCGGAACAACTGACACACCAGAGGTTCGTCCAACCCGGTCCTCTCGTACTAGGGTCAGATCCTCTCAAACTTCCTACGCGCGCAGCGGATAGGGACCGAACTGTCTCACGACGTTCTAAACCCAGCTCGCGTACCGCTTTAATGGGCGAACAGCCCAACCCTTGGGACCTACTCCAGCCCCAGGATGCGACGAGCCGACATCGAGGTGCCAAACCATGCCGTCGATATGGACTCTTGGGCAAGATCAGCCTGTTATCCCCGAGGTACCTTTTATCCGTTGAGCGACAGCGCTTCCACAAGCCACTGCCGGATCACTAGTCCCGACTTTCGTCCCTGCTCGACCTGTCAGTCTCACAGTCAAGCTCCCTTGTGCACTTACACTCGACACCTGATTGCCAACCAGGTTGAGGGAACCTTTGGGCGCCTCCGTTACTTTTTGGGAGGCAACCGCCCCAGTTAAACTACCCACCAGGCACTGTCCCTGAACCGGATTACGGTTCTAAGTTAGACATCCAGAGTGACCAGAGTGGTATTTCAACAACGACTCCACCGACACTAGCGTGCCAGCTTCACAGTCTCCCACCTATCCTACACAAGCCACACCGAACACCAATACCAAGCTGTAGTAAAGGTCACGGGGTCTTTCCGTCCTGCTGCGCGTAACGAGCATCTTTACTCGTAGTGCAATTTCGCCGAGTTCGCGGTTGAGACAGCTGGGAAGTCGTTACGCCATTCGTGCAGGTCGGAACTTACCCGACAAGGAATTTCGCTACCTTAGGATGGTTATAGTTACCACCGCCGTTTACTGGGGCTTAAATTCGTAGCTTCGCTTGCGCTAACCACTCCTCTTAACCTTCCAGCACCGGGCAGGCGTCAGTCCGTATACATCGTCTTGCGACTTGGCACGGACCTGTGTTTTTAGTAAACAGTCGCTTCCCACTGGTCTCTGCGGCCTTCAACGCTCCAGGAGCCATGTTCCCTCGAAAGAGAACGTCCCTTCACGAATCCGGCCCCCCTTCTCCCGAAGTTACGGGGGCATTTTGCCGAGTTCCTTAACCACGATTCTCTCGATCTCCTTGGTATTCTCTACCTGACCACCTGAGTCGGTTTGGGGTACGGGTGACTAGAACCTCGCGTCGATGCTTTTCTCGGCAGCATAGGATCACTGATTTCCCCCGTGAGGGGTACGCATCGGATCTCAGGCTATGTGAGGAACGGATTTGCCTATCCCTCGCCCTACGTCCTTACACCGGGACTACCATCGCCCGGCTCAGCTACCTTCCTGCGTCACACCTGTTAATACGCTAGCCGCACCAGCATAGGGTCGTGTGCTAGCCCCAACGCCTCACCCCGAAGGGCTCAGTCAGAGGGATTCGGACACTTAGCATTACTGGATTGACTTGGGCGGTTCTTCGTCAGTACGGGAATATCAACCCGTTGTCCATCGACTACGCCTGTCGGCCTCGCCTTAGGTCCCGACTTACCCAGGGCGGATTAACCTGGCCCTGGAACCCTTGGTCTTTCGGAGGACGGGTTTCTCACCCGTCTTTCGCTACTCATGCCTGCATTCTCACTCGTGTGGCCTCCACGGCTGGTTCACACCGCCGCTTCACTGCCCACACGACGCTCTCCTACCGATCCGCACGGCTGGACCACGAAGGCCTACCTAATATGCGAATCCTACGACTTCGGTGGTGTGCTTGAGCCCCGTTACATTGTCGGCGCGGAATCACTTGACCAGTGAGCTATTACGCACTCTTTCAAGGGTGGCTGCTTCTAAGCCAACCTCCTGGTTGTCTGTGCAACTCCACATCCTTTCCCACTTAGCACACGCTTAGGGACCTTAGTCGGTAGTCTGGGTTGTTTCCCTCTCGACAATGAAGCTTATCCCCCACTGTCTCACTGCTGCGCTCTCACTTACCGGCATTCGGAGTTTGGCTGACGTCAGTAACCTTTTGGGGCCCATCGGCCATCCAGTAGCTCTACCTCCGGCAAGAAACACGCAACGCTGCACCTAAATGCATTTCGGAGAGAACCAGCTATCACGAAGTTTGATTGGCCTTTCACCCCTATCCACAGCTCATCCCCTCAGTTTTCAACCTAAGTGGGTTCGGTCCTCCACGACGTCTTACCGTCGCTTCAACCTGGCCATGGATAGATCACTTCGCTTCGGGTCTAGGACATGCGACTGAATCGCCCTATTCAGACTCGCTTTCGCTACGGCTACCCCACACGGGTTAACCTCGCCACATATCACTAACTCGCAGGCTCATTCTTCAAAAGGCACGCCGTCACCGCTGCTAGGGCGGCTCCGACGGATTGTAAGCAAACGGTTTCAGGTACTATTTCACTCCCCTCCCGGGGTACTTTTCACCTTTCCCTCACGGTACTTGTCCGCTATCGGTCATCTGGGAGTATTTAGGCTTATCAGGTGGTCCTGACAGATTCACACGGGATTTCTCGGGCCCCGTGCTACTTGGGATACTCTCCGGGCCATTACGACATTTCGACTACGGGGTTGGCACCCTCTATGACTGGCCTTTCAAGAACCATTCGTCTATATCGCGCTGTAACCCTTGGAGATCGGCAGATCCCCTGGAAAGTCCCACAACCCCGACCATGCAACACCTGCCGGCTATCACACATGATCGGTTTAGCCTCTTCCGCGTTCGCTCGCCACTACTGACGGAATCACTGTTGTTTTCTCTTCCTGTGGGTACTGAGATGTTTCACTTCCCCACGTTCCCTCTACCCGCCCTATATATTCAGGCGGGAGTCACTAGGTCGGCACGCCGCCCAGCGGGGTTTCCCCATTCGGACATCCTCGGATCACGGCTCGCTTATCAGCTCCCCGAGGCTTATCGCAGATTGCTACGTCCTTCTTCGGCTCCAGATGCCAAGGCATCCACCGTTTGCTCTTAGAAACTTGACTACATGAGTATGTTGAATCGATCGTGCGCCGAACAGCACCCTCGAGAGGATGCCTCGCTGCGCAGACCAATGATCTATCCAGATCTCTCGATCTGGTGATCTTCAGAAATCACCAACCCTGCGTGGTTTAACCCAGCACGAATCGATGTTTCTAAGATGCTCGCGTCCACTGTGTAGTTCTCAACGTACGGTCGGCACTCCCTGCCCTGACGCATCAGCGTCGCAGCTCGGAAGTCCGAGAAACCAGCTCCCCGCCCCCGCCACCTGGCAGCTTCGGCCCGTAAGCCCCACTGCCCGCGAGCGTTCGCGGTGCCCGGTCCCTCAGGACCCAACAGCGTGCATGTGCCAGGAGAACCGCCGACCGCCGTTCCAGACCCCTCAAGAGAGGTCGTACTGAGCAGACGATGAACGCCCGACACCCAAGTCAATGTTCCACCCATGAGCTCCCGCCGCAGAACGTACGCCTGCGATGCGGGTTCTGGCCGCAGCGAACCGAGGCTCGCGCAGCAGATGCTCCTTAGAAAGGAGGTGATCCAGCCGCACCTTCCGGTACGGCTACCTTGTTACGACTTAGTCCTAATCACCGATCCCACCTTCGACAGCTCCCTCCTTGCGGTTGGGCCACTGGCTTCGGGTGTTACCGACTTTCATGACTTGACGGGCGGTGTGTACAAGGCCCGGGAACGTATTCACCGTGGCGTTGCTGATCCACGATTACTAGCGACTCCAACTTCATGAGGTCGAGTTGCAGACCTCAATCCGAACTGAGACCGGCTTTTTGGGATTCGCTCCACCTTACGGTATCGCAGCCCTTTGTACCGGCCATTGTAGCATGCGTGAAGCCCAAGACATAAGGGGCATGATGATTTGACGTCATCCCCACCTTCCTCCGAGTTGACCCCGGCAGTCTCCCATGAGTTCCCACCATAACGTGCTGGCAACATAGGACGAGGGTTGCGCTCGTTGCGGGACTTAACCCAACATCTCACGACACGAGCTGACGACAACCATGCACCACCTGTATAGAGACCTTGCGGGGCGTACATTTCTGCACGTTTCCTCTATATGTCAAGCCTTGGTAAGGTTCTTCGCGTTGCATCGAATTAATCCGCATGCTCCGCCGCTTGTGCGGGCCCCCGTCAATTCCTTTGAGTTTTAGTCTTGCGACCGTACTCCCCAGGCGGGGAACTTAATGCGTTAGCTGCGACACAGAAACCGTGGAATGGTCCCTACATCTAGTTCCCAACGTTTACGGCGTGGACTACCAGGGTATCTAATCCTGTTCGCTCCCCACGCTTTCGCTCCTCAGCGTCAGTTACGGCCCAGAGATCTGCCTTCGCCATCGGTGTTCCTCCTGATATCTGCGCATTCCACCGCTACACCAGGAATTCCAATCTCCCCTACCGCACTCTAGTCTGCCCGTACCCACTGCAGGCGCGAGGTTGAGCCTCGCGTTTTCACAGCAGACGCGACAAACCGCCTACGAGCTCTTTACGCCCAATAATTCCGGACAACGCTTGCACCCTACGTATTACCGCGGCTGCTGGCACGTAGTTAGCCGGTGCTTTTTCTGCAGGTACCGTCACTTGCGCTTCTTCCCTGCTAAAAGAGGTTTACAACCCGAAGGCCGTCGTCCCTCACGCGGCGTTGCTGCATCAGGCTTGCGCCCATTGTGCAATATTCCCCACTGCTGCCTCCCGTAGGAGTCTGGGCCGTGTCTCAGTCCCAGTGTGGCCGGTCACCCTCTCAGGCCGGCTACCCGTCGTCGCCTTGGTGAGCCATTACCTCACCAACAAGCTGATAGGCCGCGAGTCCATCCTTGACCAAAATTCTTTCCAACTCCTAGCCATGCGGCTGAAGCTCGTATCCGGTATTAGACGTCGTTTCCAACGCTTATCCCAGAGTCAAGGGCAGGTTACTCACGTGTTACTCACCCGTTCGCCACTAATCCACCAGAGCAAGCTCCAGCTTCATCGTTCGACTTGCATGTGTTAAGCACGCCGCCAGCGTTCGTCCTGAGCCAGGATCAAACTCTCCGTAAATGTTTGATAGCCGAACGACCCGAAGGCCGAGCGACACATCTAGTTGCGACAACCGCCACCGAAGTGATGAGCTGCCGCGAGTTTGTCTGACTGAAGTTCGAATATCTACTGACATTCGTTTCAATCCAAAGGAATCTCAACCGGCCGACGATGTCGACCGACGAGGATAATTTGGCATTGACTTAGTGCACGCTGTTGAGTTCTCAAGGATCGGGCGCACCTGACCGCACGCCTCTCGGCGCTTGTTTCAGGGCAACTGTCCTAACTTATCCGGCCCGGTGTCGCGACGCAAGTCGGCGTCCGCGGTGAACCGCGGGCGACGGCGTCGGATCCTGCCTGGGCTGGACTCGCCATCCTACGCCCCGAACCGGCTCGCGACAAGTCGCGACGATCGGGAGGATGTGGTCTCCGCGTGAGGCGGGAGGCTCTTCGGCTCTCCTGCGCCTTTGGGGCGACGAGTTAGAAATGTACGCGGCGCGAGGCGCCCGAGCGAATCAGAGAGGCATCCCGGGCGTGTCGCGCCGGACGCGCGCGGGAGCTCGCCGGCGAGAGACCTCAGGCGCCGAGGATGCGCACTCCGGCAAGCGTCTTCTTGCCGCGTCGCAGCACCGCCACTCCCCCGGCGAGAGCGCGCCCCTCGAGCGTCTCCTCGTCGGAGGCGACCTTCTCGTTGTTGATCGTCACTCCGCCCTGCCCGATGGCGCGGCGAGCCTCGCTCAGGCTCGCGCACAGTCCCGTGGCGACGAGCGCCTGCGCGACGGTCTGGGTCGGCTCCGCGTCCGCGGTCGGGAGCTCGTCGAGCACCGCGGCGAGGGTCGGGGCGTCGAGGGCGTGCAGGTCGCCGCCGCCGAACAGCGCGGCCGTGGCATCCATCGCCGCCGCGACGGCCTCGGCGCCATGGACGAGACCGGTGACCTCGAGGGCGAGGCGGCGCTGCGCCTCGCGTCGGAATGGCTCGTCATCGACCTTCCGCGTGTACTCCTCGATCTCGGAGCGCGTCAGGAAGGTGAAGACCTTGAGCCGGTCGATCACATCGGCGTCGTCGGTGTTGAGCCAGAACTGGTACATCGCGTAGGGGCTCGTGAGCTCGGGATCGATCCAGATCGCGTTGCCCTCGCTCTTGCCGAACTTGCGGCCGTCGGCGTTCGTGACGAGCGGGGTGCCGATCGCGTGCACGGTCGCGCCCTCGGCCCGACGCACGAGATCGACGCCGCTCGTGAGGTTGCCCCACTGGTCGCTGCCGCCCGTCTGCAGCACGCAGCCGTAGTCAAGATGCAGGCGCCGGAAATCGAGGCCCTGCAGGATCTGGTAGCTGAACTCGGTGTAGCTGATGCCCTCGTCGCTGTTGAGGCGGGCGCTCACGGCATCCTTCTTCAGCATCGTGCCGACACGGTAGTGCTTGCCGATGTCGCGGAGGAACTCGATGGCGCTCATCGGTGCCGTCCAGTCCAGGTTGTTCACCAGGCGCGCGGCGCTGTCGCCCTCGAACGAGAGGAAGCGCGAGACCTGGGCCTGGAGGTACCCGACCCACTCGGCGACGACGGACTCGTCGTTGAGGGTGCGCTCCGCGGTGGGCTTCGGGTCGCCGATGAGCCCGGTGGACCCGCCGACGAGCCCGAGGGGCCGGTGGCCGGCCAGTTGAAGGCGTCGCATCAGCAGCAGCTGCACGAGGTTGCCGAGGTGCAGGCTCGGGGCCGTCGGATCGAAGCCGCAGTAGTACGTGATGGGCGGTCCGTCGAGCAGCGCGGTCAGCGCGTCCTCGTCGGTCGAGACGTGGACGAGTCCGCGCCAGACGATCTCGTCCCACAGCGTCTCGAACGTGTCGTCGTTGCGCGGCTCGGTCAGGGTCACGGTTGCGGCGGGCACGGCGCCAGCGTATCAACGCGAGCGGCGCCCCCCGGTCGACCGCTACCGGGAGCGAGGTGCTTGGTATCCACCCTGTGCGGTTGTGCTTTGCTTTATCAAGCCTGCAGGGTTGCTCGGTAGCGATAACCCCCCTAGACTTGATGCGAGCAGCATTCGCGAGAGGAGCAGCCATGTTCGTCATCATCGCCGACCAGATCGACAGCCGCCACGACGACGACCGCGTCGCCGGAGCGCTCGCCGACATCGAGCGCGAGCACGGCGAGGCTCTCGCCCTCCCGCCCGAGCGGACGGCGGGCGACGAGCTGCAGCTCATCACGGCGAGCGCCGAGACCGCCCTCGAGATCGCCCTGCACCTGCTGCGCGACGAGCACTGGCGCGTCGGCATCGGCCTCGGCGCGGTGCGGACTCCCCTGCCCGACAGCGTGCGCGAGGCCCGCGGGCCCGCCTTCCTCGCGGCGCGCGCCGCCGTCGAGGCCGCCGACAGGCGCCCGACGCACTGCGCCGTGCGCGGCTCGTCCGGCGACGAGGACCGCGTCGCCGACCTGGGAGCGCTCGTCGACCTGCTCCTCACGCAGCGGGCACGATGGAGCGAGCAGGGCTGGGAGATGCACGACCTGCTCGAGGGCGGCGACACGCAGGCCGACGCCGCCGAGCGGATCGGCATCACCCCGCAGGCCGCGAGCAAGCGTGCTCGCGCCGCGGGGCTGAAGCTCGACGCGGAGGCGCGCGCCTCCCTCAGCCGACTGCTCGCCGACGCCGACCGCTCGCAGAGCGCGGTCGGCCCGACCTCGGAGGACACCGCCGCATGATCCTGGACCCCGTCGGGCTCTCGCTCGCGCTCGCCTGGTCGGGGCTCGTCGGGATCGTCTGGCTCGCCGTCGTACTCGCCGTGCTCGCGACGACCGAGTCGCAGCCGCGGCTCGTCGTCGTCGGCGTCGGCGTCGTGGTCGTGGGCGGGCTCGCCGTCGCGTCGGGGGCGAGCGACACCCTGCCGTCGAGCTCGACGCTGCTCGCGCAGCTCGGCATGGCGGCGCTCGGCATCGCCGGCGGCGGCCCGGTGGCGACGCTTGTGCTCGCCGCCGCCACGCGCGGCATCGGGGCGCCGGAGGGGTCGCACGGCGGCATTCTCGTCGGCGATGAGCCAGGCCGCGAGGTTCTGCGCGGCGGCACGACGATCGGGTTCCTCGAGAGGACGATCGTGGTCGCCGCGGTGCTCATCGGCCGATGGGAGCTCCTCGCCGCGCTCATCGCCATCAAGGGCCTGGGTCGATTCCGCGACCTCGACGCGGGCGCCGCGACCGAGCGCTTCATCATCGGCACTCTCGTGAGCCTGCTCTGGGCGGGCGCCTGCGCGGGGCTCATCGCACTCGCGTGATCTAGGCCGGAGGGCGGCGCCGGCGGGCGACCGCGGGCCGGTACACGGATACCGTGGGGTCGCCGTCGATCCAGAATCGCCAGGGATGTGCGTGGGCATCCCCGCCCGGACCGGCGACGCCCACGCGCGGACCGGTCGCGATGCGCTCGGCGGGCAGCGCCGGGCGCACCTCGAGCCGGAGACCGTCGAGATCGGCCCGGTCGAGCGGCAGAAGCGGCGAGCCCGAGTCAGCGAGGGAGACCCCGAGGGCGGACGCGAGCCGCGCCGGGCCGCGGGCGAGATCGCGATTCGGGATGGCGCGGCCCTCGCGGCCCGCGCTTCGGCGGGCGAGCGCGAGATCTGCGCCGTCGACGACCTCCCCCGCCCGGATGAGCAAGCCCGAGGCGACGCCGGGCCTGCCCGCGACGAGGTTGACGCACGTGTGCATGCCGTAAGTGACGTACGCGTAGACGTGCCCGGCTCCGAGGAACATCGGGCGCGTGCGCGGTGTCTCGCCGCGGAAGGCGTGCGACCCGGGGTCGTCACCGCCGCGGTAGGCCTCGACCTCGGTCAGGCGCACCGTCACGCCACGACCGTGAAGGAGCGAGCCGAGCAGGCGCGGCGCGACCTCGAGCGGGTCGCCCGCGAGGAGCGCGGCCGCCACGGGGTCGGGGGCGCGCCCGTCGGCGCTGCCGGAGTCGCTCATCGCCCTCAGAGCGCGGCGAGCCGCTCGTCGAGATGCGCGCGCTGGGCCGCGACGGCGACCGCCGCCGTGCCGCCCGCGCCCGAGCGCGACGCGATCGAGCCCTCGACGGTGAGCACCGCGCGCACCTCGCCGGTCAGCCGCGGGTCGATCGCGGCGTAGTCGGCGTCGCTCGGCTCGTGCAGCTCGAGGCCCACCCGCTCGCAGTGCGCGACGAGGGCACCGGAGATCTCGTGCGCCTCGCGGAAGGGCACGCCCTGACGCACGAGCCAGTCGGCGACGTCGGTCGCGAGCGAGAAGCCCTGAGGGGCGAGCTCGGCCATGCGCGCGGTGTCGAAGCGAAGCGTCGCGACCATGCCCGTGAACGCCGGCAGAAGCACTTCGAGAGTCTCGACGGCGTCGAAGACGGGCTCCTTGTCCTCCTGCAGGTCGCGGTTGTAGGCCAGCGGGAGCCCCTTGAGCGTCGTCAGCAGACCGGTCAGGTCGCCGATCAGGCGGCCCGCCTTGCCGCGCGCGAGCTCGGCGATGTCGGGGTTCTTCTTCTGCGGCATGATCGACGACCCCGTCGAGTACCCGTCGTGCAGGGTCACGAACGCGACCTCGCGGGTGTTCCAGAAGATGATCTCCTCGGCCAGCCGCGAGAGGTCGATGCCGATCTGCGCGGCGATGTACGCGAACTCGGCGACGAGGTCGCGGCTCGCCGTGGCGTCGATCGAATTCTCGGTCGGGCCCGAGAAGCCGAGCTCGGCGGCGACGATCGCGGGGTCGAGTCCGAGCGAGCTGCCGGCGAGCGCACCGGAGCCGTAAGGCGAGCGGTCGGCGCGCGCCCACCAGTCGCGCAGGCGCTCGATGTCGCGCACGAGCGGCCACGCGTGGGCGAGCAGGTGGTGGGCCAGCAGCACCGGCTGCGCGTGCTGCAGGTGCGTGCGGCCCGGCATGACGGCGTCGGAATGCCCGTCGGCCTGCTGCGCGAGCGCCTCGACGAGACGGCGCACCTCGGCCGCGATCGCCCGGCCGTGGTCGCGCAGGTACATCCGGATGAGCGTGGCGATCTGGTCGTTGCGGCTGCGGCCCGCGCGGAGCTTGCCTCCGAGCTCGGGGCCGACCTCCGCGAGGAGAGCGGTCTCGAGCGCGCCGTGCACGTCCTCATCCTCGGGGCGGGGCTGCAGGTCGCCCGCCCGCCAGCGGGACTCGAGCGCATCGAGCGCGTCGCGCATCCGTCGCAGCTCGTCGGCGTCGAGGTAGCCCGCCGCCGCGAGAGCGCTCGCGTGGGCGCGGCTGCCGGCGAGGTCGTAGGGGGCGAGCTGCCAGTCGAAGTGCGTCGAGCGGCTCAGGCGCACGAGCTCAGGTGACGGGCCGTCGGCGAAGCGGCCGCCCCAGAGCGAGCCCTCGTTCGTCGCGCCGCTCATCGGGCGCCCTCTGGCGAGGCGGCGGGCAGGGCCGCGCCGAGCGATTGCCGGAGCAGCCACACCAGGAGCGCCTTCTGCGCGTGCAGACGGTTCTCCGCCTCGTCCCAGACGACCGACTGCGCACCGTCGAGGACGTCGGCCGTGACCTCGTACCCGCGGTAGGCCGGGAGGCAGTGGAGGAAGAGGGCGTCGTCGGCAGCGAGAGCCATGAGCCGGGCATCCACCCGATAGGCGTCGAAGAGGGCGACGCGCGCCTCCTTCTCCTCCTCCTTGCCCATCGAGACCCACGTGTCGGTCACGACGACGTCGGCCCCCTCGACCGCAGCGGTCGCGTCGGTCGTGACGACCACCGAGCCGCCCGTCTCGGCCGCGCGGGCCTCGGCATCGGCGACGACGCGCGCCTCGGGCGCGGCCGCAGCGGGGGCGGCGATGCGCACGTGCATGCCCGCGGTCGCGCAGGCGAGCAGGTACGAGTGAGCCATGTTGCTCGCACCGTCGCCGAGGAAGGCGACCGTGAGGCCGGCGAGTGCTCCGCGGTGCTCGCGGATCGTCTGCAGGTCGGCGAGCAGCTGACAGGGGTGGAAGTCGTCGCTGAGCGCATTGATGACGGGCACGCTCGCGTTCGCAGCCATCTCCTCGAGCCCCGAGTGGGCGAAGGTGCGCCAGACGATCGCGGCGACCATGCGCTCGAGAACGCGCGCGGTGTCGGCGATCGACTCCTTCGCGCCGAGCTGGCTCTCGCCCGACTGGATGACGAGCGGCTGCCCGCCGAGGTCGGCGATGCCAACCGTGAAGCTCACCCGCGTGCGCGTGGAGGTCTTGTCGAAGTAGACCGCGACCGTCTCGGGGCCCGCCAGCGGCCGCTCGGCGAAGCGGTCGGCCTTGAGCCGGTCGGCGAGGTCGAGGATCTCGGCCTGCTCGGCGGGGCTCAGGTCATCGTCGCGCAGGAAGTGGCGCACGGTCACGGCCGTCGCGGATGTGGTGGTGGTCACGTTGCAGCCTCCAGGCTCGCGGAGAAGATGGTCAAGAAGTGCTCGATCTCGCCGTCGCCGATGATGAGCGGCGGGGCGAGACGGATGCTCGACTCGTTCGCGGCGTTCACGATGAGACCGCGGTCCATCGCCGCGGCGACGACCGCGCTCGCGACCGGCCGATCGAGCCCGACGCCGAGCAGCAGCCCGCGACCGCGCACCTCGGTCACGAGGGGCGAGGCGAGAGCGAGGATGCCCTCTCGCAGCTGCTCGCCGCGTCGGGCCGCGTTGCGCACCAGGTCGGAGCGCTCGATCTCATCAAGAACGGCACTGGCCACGCCCGTCGCGAGCGGGTTCCCTCCGAAGGTCGATCCGTGCTGGCCGAGCGAGAACAGCTCGCTCGCGGCGCCGATCGTGACGAGCGCCCCGATGGGGATGCCGCCGCCGATGCCCTTCGCGAGGGCGATCGCGTCAGGCACGACGCCCTCGTGCTGGAACGCGAACCAGTCGCCGGTGCGGCCGGCGCCGGTCTGAATCTCGTCGACGATGAGCAGCGCCCCGTGCCGTGCGGTGAGCTCGCGCGCAGCGGTGAGAAACCCACCGGGCAGCGGCACCACCCCCGCCTCGCCCTTGATCGGCTCGAGCACGAGCGCCGAGACGTCGTCGCCCATCGCCGCCTCGAGGGCGTCGAGGTCGGTCGGCAGGTGCTCGACCCCCGGCAGCATGGGCTCGAACGGCGCGCGCAGGCTGGGCTTGCCGGTGAGCGCGAGCGACCCCATCGTGCGACCGTGGAAGGCCTGCTCGAAGGCGAGGATGCGTGGCCGACCGGTGCGGCGGGCGAGCTTGACGGCGGCCTCGATCGCCTCCGCGCCGGAGTTCGCGGGGTAGACGCGCCCCGACTCCCCCGCGCCGGTGAGTCGGACGAGGCGCTCGGCGAAGCCGACGGCCTGCTCCGTCGTGAAGTAGTTGCTGACGTGCACGAGGCGCGCGGCCTGCTCGCTCACCGCCGCGACGAGGGCGGGGTGCGCGTGGCCGAGCGCGTTGACCGCGATGCCGGCGAGGAAGTCGAGGTACTCGCGCCCGTCGACATCCCACACGGTCGCGCCGACGCCGTGGCTCAGGGCGGCCATGGGAGCGGGGGCGGAGCGCATCGCGACGTGCGCGAACCGCGCGCGCACGGCATCCGTCTGCGGGCCCGCGGCGAAGCCGGCGGGCAGGGCGGCAGGAGCGGAGGCAGCGGTCACGGGGCGACCACCTCCGTGCCGATGCCCGATCGCGTGAAGATCTCGAGCAGGATCGAGTGCGGCACGCGGCCGTCGATGATCGCGGCCTTGGGGACTCCCGCGTCGACGGCGTCGAGGCACGCCGACATCTTCGGGATCATGCCGGACTCGAGTCTCGGCAGCAGCGCGCGCAGCTCATCGGTGTCGATCGTCGAGACGAGCGAGTCGCGGTCGGGCCAGTCGCGGTACAGGCCCGCCACGTCGGTCAGGATCACGAGCTTCTGCGCCCCGAGCGCCGCGGCGAGCGCCGCCGCCGCCGAGTCGGCGTTGACGTTGAGCGACTGGCCGGGCGCGTCGATGTCGGGCGCGATCGAGGACACGACGGGGATGCGCCCCGCGTCGATCAGCTGCAGCACCGCCGCGGGGTCGACGCCCACGACATCGCCCACGAGGCCGAGGTCGACCTCGACCCCGTCGACCACGGTGCCGCGGCGCTGGCCGCGGAAGAGCCCGGCATCCTCGCCGGAGACGGCGGCCGCGAGCGGTCCGTGCTGGTTGATGAGGCTCACGAGCGATCGGCTGATCTGGCCGGTCAGGACCATGCGAACGACGTCCATCGCCTCGGGGCTCGTCACGCGGTACCCGCCGCGGAACTCGCTCTCGATGCCGAAGCGCTCGAGCATCGCCGAGATCTGCGGGCCCCCGCCGTGCACGACGACGGGGCGCAGGCCCACGGTGCGGAGGTACACCATGTCCTCTGCGAAGGCGCGCTGCAGCTCGTCGCTCACCATCGCGTTGCCGCCGAACTTCACGACGACGATCGCGTCGCGGAAGGCCTGCAGCCACGGCAGCGACTCGATGAGGGTCTCGGCCTTCGCGGCGGCGCGCTCGTGCTCGCTCGCCACCTCGTCGGGGGTTCTCAGTTCGCTCATGCCGGCCCCTGTCAGCTCGAGTACGCGCTGTTCTCGTGCACGTAGTCGTGCGTGAGGTCGTTCGTGTACACGGTCGCGAACTCGTCGCCCGCGTGCAGCTCGATGTGCACGGCGATGACGCGGCCGGAGAGGTCGACCTCGTCGCGTGGGCGGTCGGGCGCGCCGGCGTGGCACAGCCGCACCTCGTTGAACGAGACGTCGACCGCGTACGGGTCGAACTCGGCCGCCGTCGTGCCGATCGCGGCGAGCACGCGGCCCCAGTTGGGGTCGTTGCCGAACATCGCGGCCTTGAACAGGTTGTTGCGGGCGACCGAGCGCGCGACCTCGACCGCGTCGTCCTCGGTGACGGCGCCGCTGACCATGATGACGATCTCGTGGCTCGCGCCCTCCGCGTCGGCCTGCAGCTGCGACATCAGCGACAGGCAGGCGTCGGTGAGGAGCCGGCCGAACTCCGCGGTGTCTGGCGTGACGCCGGATGCTCCGCTCGCCATGAGCGTCACCTGGTCGTTGGTCGACATGCAGCCGTCGGAGTCGAGCCGGTCGAAGCTCACGCGCGTCGCGGCTCGCAGCGCCCGATCGAGCTCCGCGGCCGGGAGATCGGCGTCCGTGGTCAGGACGACGAGCATCGTCGCAAGACCGGGCGCGAGCATCCCCGCGCCCTTCGCCATGCCGCCGATCGAGTAGTCGGGGCCCTCGACGACGACCGTCTTGGGTACCGAGTCGGTCGTCATGATGGCGCGCGCGGCATCCGCCCCGCCGTCGGCGGAGAGCGCGCCTGCGGCGGCCGCGACGCCCGCGACGAGCTTCGGGCGGTCCAGCTGCTGGCCGATGAGCCCCGTCGAGCACACGAGCACATCGCCCGCGCTCACCTGCAGCGCATCGGCGACGGCCTCGGCGGTCGCGTGCGTGGTCTGGAAGCCCTCGGCGCCCGTGAAGCAGTTGGCGCCGCCGGAGTTGAGCACGATCGCGCTCACCTCGCCGTCGGCGATGGCCTGCTGCGACCACAGGATGGGGTTGGCCCTCGCGCGGTTGCTCGTGAACACCGCGGCGGCGGCGCGGCGCGGGCCGCGATTGACGACGAGCGCGAGGTCGGCGGCGCCGCTCGACTTGAGGCCGCACGCGACGCCCGCGGCATCGAAGCCGACCGGGGCGGTGACGGTCACGGGGCGAGCCCGTCGAACGGAAGGCCGAGCGTCTCGTCGAGTCCGAGCGCGATGTTGAGCGACTGAATGGCCGCTCCCGCGGTGCCCTTGACGAGATTGTCGATCGCGACGATGACGACCGCACGGCCGGCGTCGGCGTCGACGGCGACGCCCATCATCGCCGTGTTGGCGCCGAGGACGTCCGCCGTCCTGGGGAAGCGCCCCTCGGGAAGCACGTGCACGAAGTGCTCGGTCGCGTAGGCGTCGACCCACGCATCGCGCACGGCCGCGGCGCTCGTGCCGGGCACGAGGCGGGCGGTGACGGTCGCGAGGATTCCGCGGCTCATCGGCACGAGCACGGGCGTGAACGAGATCGTCGGCGACTCGGCCCCGGCGACCGCGAGGTTCTGCAGGATCTCGGGGATGTGCCGGTGCACGCCGCCGACGGCGTACGGCGCGGCCGAGCCCAGCAGCTCGCTCGCGAGCAGCTCGGTCGTGAGCGACCGGCCCGCACCGCTCGGTCCGACGGCGAGCGCGGCGGTGAGGTCGCCCGGCTCGATGACGCCGGCGCGGATGCCCGGGGCGAGCCCGAGCGTGACCGCGGTCACGTTGCAGCCGGGCACGGCGATGCGGCGCGCGCCCGCGAGGGCGTCGCGCTGACGGCCGCTGCCTGAATGCAGGAGCTCGGGGAGGCCGTAGGCCCAGGAGCCGTGCCACTCGCTTCCGTAGAAGCGATTCCAGTCCGCTTCGTTCGTCAGGCGGTGGTCGGCGCCGAGGTCGAGGACGAGGACGTCGTCGGGCAGCTCGGCGGCGAGCGCCCCGGAGGCGCCGTGCGGCAGAGCGAGCACGACGACGTCGTGACCGGCGAGGGTCGCGGCGCTCGTCTCGACGAGGTCGAGCGCGGCGAGCGATCGCAAGTGCGGGTGCACGTCGATGAGGCGCTGACCGGCGTTGGAGTGCGCGGTCGCCGTGCGCACCTCGAGCTCGGGGTGCGCGGAGAGGAGTCGCAGGGCCTCGCCGCCGGCGTACCCGCTCGCGCCGGCGACCGCAACGGAATACGGCATTGCTCTAGCTTAGGAGCCCGCCGGGCGCGCCGCTGACCGGCGGGCGTCGCCCTGCCGGGCGGCCCGATCGTCGCTCGAGGCGCATCCTCACCCGCGGAGCGTCGCCCCGAACCGCTCGGCCGCCCGCGCGACGCCCGCGTTCTTCGCCTCGGTCGCCTCAGCCGCCGTGAGCGTGCGGTCGGGAGCCCGGAAGCGCAGCGCGAGCGTGAGCGACTTCGTGCCGGGCGCAAGCCCCGCGCCTCGGTAGTCGTCGACGAGCTCGGCGTTCTCGAGCAGGTCTCCGGCGCCCTCGGCGACGGCGTCGCGCACGGCGCCCGCCGAGACGTCATCGGCGACGACGAGCGAGAGGTCCTGCGTCGCGGCGGGGAAGGTCGCGAGCGACGTCGCGGCGATCTCACCCGAGCCGAGCGCGATGAGCCGATCGAGGTCGAGCTCGAGCGCGCCGACGCGGCGGGGCAGATCGCGATCGAGCGCCACCTGCGGCAGGAGCTCGCCCGCGTAGCCGATGGTCTCGTCGCCGACGAGGAGCGCGGCGGTGCGACCCGGGTGCAGCGCGGGGTGCGACCCGGCTTCGATGCGCAGGCTCGCGCCCGCGACGCTCGCGATGAGGCGGGCGGCGTCGAGGGCGTCGGCGATGCCCGACTCCTCGGACGCCTGCCCGATTCCGCGCGCGCGTCGGTCGCCGACGAAGAGCGCGGCGATGCTCCAGGGCTGGTGCGGGATGCTCTCCTCGAGCTCGGCGACGGCCTGGTCGCTCGGCCGCGCCGTGCCGAAGGGCACCGCGTCGACGCCGTACGTGCGTCCCGCCTCGGGGCGGAAGACGTGCCCGAGCTCGAAGACGGCGACGTCGGTGAGGCCGCGCGACAGGTTGCGGTGCGCGATCGCGGCGAGGCCGGGGATGAGGCTCACGCGGAGCATTCCCTGCTCGGCGTCGAGCGCGTTCGCGACCCGGACCTGCGCGACGTCGTCGCCGCCCATGAGCCGGTTGTCGGCGCTGCGGACGAACGGGTAGGCGAGCACCTCGGTGAGGCCCGCGGCGGCGAGCGCGCGGCCGACGCCGCGGCGCACGTGCTGCGAGCGCGTGAGGCCGCGCCCGGGAGGGGCCACCGGCAGCTCGGAGGGGATGCGGTCGTAGCCGACGATGCGGGCGACCTCCTCGGCGAGCGACGGGGCGTCGACGAGGTCGGGGCGCCAGCTCGGCGGCTCGACGAGCCAGCCGTCGCCCTCGGGCTTGAGCTTGCAGCCGACCGCGCCGAGCGAGTCGGTGACCTCGTCGAGCGAGTAGTCGACGCCGATGAGGCGGTCGACGAAGCCCTCGGCGAGCGCGATCGACTCGGGGCGCTTGGCCTCGATCCACGCCGAGCCGAGATCGTCGATCGTGCCGCCCGCGTGCTCGACGAGGAGGTCGGCGACGCGCTGGGCGGCGGGCTCGGCGACGAGCGGGTCGACGCCGCGGGCGAAGCGCTTCGACGCCTCACTCGGGAGCTTGTGCCGGCGAGCCGAGCGCGCGATCGACACGGGGTCGAAGTTCGCGGCCTCGATGAGCACGTCGGTGGTTGCGTCGCTCACCTCGGTGCTCGCGCCGCCCATGACGCCGGCGATGCCGATGGGGCCCGACTCGTCGGTGATCAGCAGATCCTCCGCGTCGAGGGAGCGGGTCTGATCGTCGAGCGTGACGAGGGACTCGCCCGGATGGGCGCGCCGGACGGTGATGCCGCCCGTGAGCCGCGCCAGGTCGTAGACGTGGATCGGCTGGCCGAGCTCGAGCATCACGTAGTTGGTGATGTCGACGGCGATCGAGATCGAGCGGATGCCCGCGAGCTGCAGGCGCGAAACCATCCACCGCGGCGTCGGACGGGTCGCGTCGATCCCGCGCACGACGCGCGTGACGAACACGTCGCACCCGCGACGGCCGCGGATGGGCGCCTGGTCATCGACGATGACGGAGTGGCCGAGCCCCTCCCCCACCTCGAGCGCCTTGGCCGGGTCGCGGAAGGACGCGCCGGTCGAGTGGGAGTACTCGCGGGCGATGCCGCGGATGGAGAGCGTGTACCCGCGGTCGGGAGTGACGTTGACCTCGACGGCCACGTCATCCAGCCCCAGCAGGGCGATCGCATCAGTGCCGGGCTCGGCGGAGACGTCGAGCTCGGCGAGGCGGAGGATGCCGTCGTGATCGTCACCGAGGCCCAGTTCGCGCGCCGAGGCGATCATGCCGTCGGAGACGTGGCCGTAGGTCTTGCGGGCCGAGATCGGGAACGGGCCGGGCAGCACCGCGCCGGGCAGAGACACGACGACGAGGTCGCCGATCATGAAGTTGCGTGCGCCGCACACGATGCCGCGCACCTCCGGCTCGCCCTCGACCGTCGTTCCGGTGCGCACCTGGCACCAGCGGATGGTCTTGCCGTTCGACTGCGGCTCCTCGACGAAGTCGAGCACCTCGCCGACGACGATCGGCCCCGTGAGAGCGCCGCCGTGGACGCCCTCCTCCTCGAGGCCGACCTTGACGAGCGCGGCGTGCACGTGAT
This sequence comes from Microcella alkalica, assembly GCF_014137945.1. GTDB lineage: Bacteria > Actinomycetota > Actinomycetes > Actinomycetales > Microbacteriaceae > Microcella > Microcella alkalica. The sequence goes on along the minus strand of NZ_JACGWX010000002.1, from coordinate 372,463 downwards.
CGGCATCCGTCGCCGAGTCGCCCGAGGCGGGAACGTCGACCCATTCGCGGAGCCAGCTCAGCGGGATGCGCATCAGACCACCAATCCGAACTGCTGCGAGAAGCGCACGTCGCCCTCGACCATGTCGCGCATGTCGCTCACGTCGTTGCGGAACATGAGCGTGCGCTCGATTCCCATGCCGAACGCGAAGCCCTGGTGGACCTCGGGGTCGATGCCCGCCGCACGCAGCACATTGGGGTTGACCATTCCGCAGCCGCCCCACTCGATCCAGCGCGCGCCGCCCGTGAAGGTCGGGTGCCACACGTCGAGCTCGGCGCTCGGCTCGGTGAAGGGGAAGTAGCTGGGGCGCAGCCGGATGCGCGCGCCCTCGCCGAACATGGAGCGCGCGATGTGCTCGAGCGTGCCGCGCAGGTGCGCCATCGTGAGGCCCTTGTCGATCGCGATGCCCTCCATCTGGTGGAAGACGGGCGTGTGCGTCGCGTCGAGCTCGTCGGTGCGGAAGACCCGCCCGGGCGCAACGACGTACACGGGCAGCTCGCGCTCGAGAAGCGAGCGGATCTGCACGGGGCTCGTGTGCGTGCGGAGGACGAGGTGGCGCTCGACGGGGTCGATGAAGAAGGTGTCCTGCATCGCCCGCGCCGGGTGGTCGGGGTCGAAGTTGAGGGCGTCGAAGTTGAACCACTCGTTCTCGAGCTCGGGGCCCTCCGCGACCTCCCACCCCATGGCGAGGAAGATGTCGCTCATCTGCTCCATCATCGTCGTGAGCGGGTGTCGCGCACCGACGGCCTGCTTGACGGGGATGCCCGTCACGTCGATCGTCTCGGCGGCGAGTCGCGCCTGCTCCTCCGCGACGGCCAGCTCGGCTTCGCGCGCGGCGATGGCCTGCTGCACGCGGCCCCTGGCCTGGCCGACGAGCTTGCCGAGCGCGGCCTTCTGGTCGTTCGGCACGTCGCGCAGGCTCGCGTTGAGCTGCGCGAGCATCGAGGCCTCGCCCGCGTGGGCGGAGCGCGCAGCCTTGAGGGCGGCGGTGTCGGGGGCGGCGGCGATGGCGGCGAGAGCCGCCTGGACCGCCGCCTCGACCGCCAACTCGGAGATCTGGGGGGTGTCAGGCACGAGACGAGAGTCTAGCCGCGGGGCGCGACTGCACGGTGATCCCCGGCGCCTATGCGCCCCCGGCGCCCGCCGTGCGGATGACCGTCGTGTCGGCGCTCTCGCCGATCGCCGCGCGCGCGGCGCGGCGCGGCGCTCGGCCGCCCGGCGTGCGCGAGGCGAGCCGACGGGCGAACCACGACAGCGTGAGGTTCACGATGAGGAAGGCGATGAGGGTGATCACGAAGAACGAGAAGCCGTACTGCGAGAAGCCGTAGAACTCCGCGAGGGTGCGCTGGCGCCGCACGAGCTCCTCGAGTCCGACGATGTAGCCGAGCGAGCTGTCCTTGAGCAGCACCACGAGCTGGGCGACGATGATCGGCGTCATCGCTCGGAAGGCCTGGGGGAACTCGATGAGCAGTCGCGCCTTGAGGGGCGAGAGCCCGAGTGCGAGCCCCGCCTCGCGCTGCCCCTTCGGCAAGGCGACGATCCCCGAGCGGAGGGCCTCGCCGATGATCGCGCCGTTGTAAAGAGCGAGACCCATCACGACAGCCCAGTACTGGCTCGTCGCGAAGAGGATGAGGATGAAGAACATCATCAGCAGCACGGGCATACCGCGGAAGAACTCCAGGACGACCGTGACGGGCACGCGGACGACCGCGCTCGCGGAGAGCCGCAGCACCGCGAACACGCTGCCGATGATCACGGCGAGCACGCTCGCGATGACGGCGACCTGCAGTGTCACGAGGAGCGCGTTGCCGAGGGCTGTCCAGACGAGCGGGTCCTGGAAGATGTCCCAGCGCTCGGCATCGAAGAGTCCCTCGCCCGCGAGGGTCGCGACGACCCAGGCGAGGGCGCCGGCGAGCAGCAGGCCCGTGGCGATCGAGGCGATGAGCGAGCGCCGGCGGGCCTTGGGGCCGGGGACGTCGTAGAGGACGGAGGTCATCGCATCACCGCGACCTTCTTCTCGAGGCGGTCCGCGATGCGGCCGAGAGGGATCGTCACGAGCAGGTAGCAGGCGGCGACCGCGAGGAAGATCGCAATCGTCTCGTCGGCGTAGGAGTTCGCCAGACGGCGGCTCGACGCGAAGAGCTCGAAGACGAGGAAGCCGCCGGCGACGGAGGTGTTCTTGGTTAGGGCGATCGTGACGTTGATGAGCGGGGGCACGACCGAGCGCAGCGCCTGCGGGATGATCACGAAGCGGGCTGTCTGGCTGAACGTGAGCCCGACGGAGCGGGCCGCTTCGGCCTGACCGACCGGCACCGAGTTGACGCCCGAGCGGATCGCCTCGGCGTAGAAGGGGGCCGTGTAGAGCGTGAGCGCGATGACGGCGCTGATCTGGAAGTCGACCACAACACCGAGGCGCGGCACGACGAAGACGAGCAGGAAGAACACGAGCGTGAGCGGCGTGTTGCGCAACAGCTCGGTGAAGCCCGTGGCGACCCAGCGAAGGCTCGGCACGGGCGAGATGCGCATCGCCGCGAGCACGACGCCCAGCGGCAGCGCGAGCAGCACCGTGAGCGCGAGCATGCGCAGAGTGGCGAGGAAGCCCTCGAGCAGCACGTCGCCGCTCTCGATGAGGAACTGCACGCGGTTCTCCAGTCGTCAGATGAGAAGGATGGTGCGGGGCGGCCCTGCGGCCGCCCCGCACTCCGGGTGTCGCGGCGAGCGCCTAGTAGCGGTCGACCGACGGCGGCTCGGGCACCTCGAGGACGGTGCCCGCGGTCTCCTCGTAGAGGCGCGCCCACGTGCCGTCCTCGAAGGCCTCCTCGAGCACGTCGTTGATGAACGTGCGGAAGGCGTCATCGCCGATGGGGAGGCCGATGCCGTAGGGCTCCTCGGTGAAGGTCTCGCCGAGCAGCTCGAACTCGCCGGGGTTCTGGTCGACGAAGCCCGAGAGGATCACGTTGTCGGTCGTGACCGCGACGACCTGGCCGTTGCGGAGCGGGTCGAGGCAGTCGCTGTACGCGCCGGCGGCGAGCAGATCGGCGCCGTACTCCTCGGAGATCGTCGCGGCGGGCGTCGAGCCCTCCGCCGAGCAGACCGGGAGACCCTCGAGGTCCTCGGGGCCGGTGATGCCCTCCGGGTTGCCCGCGGCGACGATGATGTCCTGACCGGCGACGAAGTACGGGCCGGCGAAGTCGATGCGCTCCTTGCGGGCGTCGTTGATCGTGTACGTCGCGACGACGATGTCGACCTGGTCGGACTCGAGGAACGACTCGCGGACGGCCGACTGGGCCTCGGTCCATTCGATGTCCTCGAACGCGATGCCGAGCTCGGCGGCGACGAGTGCGGCGATCGCGACATCGAAGCCGACGGGGACGCCGTCGGGGCCCTGGAGGCCGAACAGCGGCTGGTCGAACTTGGTGCCGACGCGGATGGTGCCCGCCTCGGCGAGCTCCGCCATCGTCGTGCCCTCCTCGAACTCCGGGTTCTCGGCGATCTCGAGGCTGTACGGGCCGTTGCCGGTGGCGGTCTCGCCGCCCTCGTCGGGCTCGTCCACGCCGCCGGGTCCGGCGCTGCCGGCCGGGCCGCAGGCCGTGAGGCCCAGGAGCAGCGCGGCGCCCGCCGCGCTGAGGATGGTGCTCTTCCGTGTGATGCGCATGTGCTGTACCCCTTGGTGTCGGATCGAGTGGTGCATTTCGGAATGGGCCTGTGGAACGTGAGCTCAGTGGCTGAGGATTTTGGAGAGGAAGTCCTTGGCGCGGTCGGTCTTCGGGTCGTCGAAGAACGACGCGGGCGGGGCATCCTCGAGGATGCGGCCGTCGGCCATGAACAGGACGCGATCGGCGGCCTTGCGGGCGAAGCCCATCTCGTGGGTGACGACGATCATCGTCATGCCGTCCTTCGCGAGCTGCACCATGACGTCGAGGACCTCGTTGATCATCTCCGGGTCGAGCGCACTCGTCGGCTCGTCGAGGAGCATGAGCTTCGGGTCCATCGCGAGCGCGCGAGCGATCGCGACGCGCTGCTGCTGGCCGCCGGAGAGCTGCGCGGGCATCTTCTGCGCCTGGTTGGCGACGCCCACCCGGTCGAGGAGCTCCATCGCGCGCTTCTCGGCCTCGGCCTTGGACGTGCCGCGCACGCGCATCGGCGCGAGCGTCACGTTCTCGAGGACGGTCTTGTGCGCGAAGAGGTTGAAAGACTGGAAGACCATGCCGACGTCGGCGCGGAGAGCGGCGAGCTGGGTGCCCTCCTCCGGCAGCGGCGTGCCGTCGATGCGGATCTGGCCGCTGTCGATCGTCTCCAGGCGATTGATCGCGCGGCAGAAGGTCGACTTGCCCGAGCCGGAGGGCCCGATGACGACGACCACCTCGCCCTTCTCCACGGTCGTGGAGATGTCCTTGAGGACGTGCACCTCGCCGAACGACTTGTTGATCTGTTCGATCGCGACCAACGGTTCAGCCATCAGTGCCATCCCTTCGTCCTCGGTTAGTGACCAACAGCGGATCGCGGGAGCTTAGCCCGTTGCTGATGTCGTCGGGTTTACACATCCCGAGGACAACGATGAGCGAGCGCATCGACATTGGTGACACGGCTTCACGCTAAGACCCCGAGGTCCGACCGCCGCAGGCCTTGAGCGATTCTTGAGCGAACGGTCGGGCGCGCGAGAGCGCTCAGCGCCTCGACTCGCTGTAGTAGGCGACGGCGCCCGGATGCAGATCGACCGGATCGGTGAAGATGGCCTGCCGCCGGTCGAGGAGAGCCGCCGCCGGGACCTCCGCTGCGATCGCGGACCGCGACTCGAACAGCACGGCGATGACGGCGCGCACGAGGTCGTCCGGGGCGCTCTCCGCGACCATGAGGTAGTTGGGCACCGTCATCGTCGCCGTGGCCTGCGTGCGTCCGTACGCGCCGATCGGGAACTCCGCGAGCCGGTACGCGCCGCCGTGCGCCCCGTTCACGCGGTCGACCGTCTCCGACCCGATCGGCAGCAGCCGGGCGGGCGCGTCGGTGAACAGCTCGGCCAACCCCGGAGTGGGAACGCCGCCCACCCAGAAGAACCCCTCGATCTCGCCGTCGCGGAACGCGGCGATCGACTCCGTCAGCCCCAGGGCCTCGTCATCGACGTCGGTCGGAGCGAGGCCCTCGGCGTCGAGCACCCGCGTCGCCACGATGTTCACACCGGAGCTGGGCGCCCCGAGCGACACAGCTCGCCCGGCGAGGTCGGCGATCTGGCGAATGTCGGAGTCGGAGCGCACCACGACGTGCACGTACTCGTCGTAGAGCCGCGCGACGGCCTGCACGTCGAGCGGCTCGGAGAACGCCCCGACGCCGGCGACCGCATCGGCGGCGGCATCGCTCTGAGCGAAGCCGAACAGGGCGCGCCCCTCGGCGACGCGCAGGAGGTTGTCGACCGAGCCGTTCGTCTCGTCGACCGTCACCTCCGAGCCGAGCCTGCTGGAGAGCACCTCGGCGAGCTGATCGCCGAAGGAGTAGTAGACCCCCGTCACGCCGCCTCCCGCGATGGAGAATCGTTCCGGCGCCGACGTGCCGCCGCATCCGCTCAGCGTCGCGATCGCGATGACCCCGGTCAGTGCGGCCGCGAGCGCCCGGCGAGCCGTTCCCCTCATGACGGCTCCCCGCTGCTCAGCCGAAGGTGCACGGCGAGCCCGCCGCCCTCCGGGGACGCCACGCGGAGCCTGCCGCCGATGGAGTGCAACAGATCGGTCGCGATCGCGAGGCCGAGGCCCGAGCCCGGCGTGCTGCGATTGCGCGGGCTGCGCCAGAATCTCTCAGCCAGGTGCGCGAGCTCGTCGTCCTCGACGCCGGGTCCGTGGTCGCGCACGACGATCTCGCAGCCCTCGGAGGAGTCGGTGACCGAGACCTCCACGCGTGTCGAGGCCGGCGAGAACTTGACCGCGTTGTCGATCACGGCATCCAGCGCGCTCTCAAGGATCGTGCGGTCGGTGACGGCCAGAACGGGCTCGGCCGCATCGGCGACGAGGCTGACGCGGGCCTGCGCGGCAGCCTGCGTCCAGGCCTCCACCCGCCCCCGGACCACGTCGACGACGTCCACCTCCCCGGGCTCGGCTCCGCGCTCGCTGCTCCGAGCCAGATTCAGGAGCGTGTCGAGGATGCGCGTCATCCGCCGCCCCTCCTCACGGGTCTCCTCGACGTCGCGCTCCCACTCCTCGTCGAGACCGGTCGCGAGGTACTCGACCCTCACCAGCAGCGCGTTGAGGGGGTTGCGGAGCTCGTGCGAGGCGTTGAGAGCGAACTCCTGCTGGCGCGACATGACCTTCTCGATCTCCTCCGCCATGCGGTTGAAGATCAGGATCATGCTGCGCAGCTCGGGCGGCCCGGTCTCGTCGGCGATGCGCGCCTCCACCTCGCCCCGCTCGATCGCCTCCATCGCGCGGTCGACGCGTCGGATGGGTCTGAGCACCCAGTTGGCGAGCCGGAACACGACGAGGATGCCGACCGAGGTGGCGAGGATCGCGCCGGCCAGCAGGAGCCCCCACTGCCTCAGGATCGTCTCGCGAGCGATGTCTCCGCTCGCGGTGACCACGACGGCTCCGATCGCCTCCCCGTTGTCGATCACGGGCTCCACCATCACCGAGTCGCTCAGCGCCCACGGGGGCGCCGGTTCCGGAACCTCACCGCGACGGCCGGCGAGCGCGAGCTGGACCTGCGCCGTCGTGGCCTCATCGAGCACACGCTGCTCGTCGGCGCCATCGACCCACGGGGCGCCGGCGCGGTCGATGACGAGCACGCGCGTGCCGTACAGCTCGAAGTAGCGCTCCGCCTCGCTCGCGACGACCTCGGGGCTCCCCGACCGCAGGGCCTGCCGAGCGCTCGTGACGAAGTAGGCGACGTCCCCCAGCAGCTGCGAGATCTGCTCCTGCTGGATGCTGCGCGCCGCGCTCCACGCGTAGGCCCCGCCCAGGACCAGGAGCACGCCCACGAGAGGCACGAGGAACACGACGATGAGCCGTCGACGCACGGCTATCGCCCCGCGAATCGGTAGCCGACGCCCCGGACCGTCTCGATCAGGTCGCCCCGGCCGATCTTGCGCCGGATTGATCCGACGTGCACCTCGAGGGAGCGGCTGAACGCGTGCCAGTCGGTCTGCCAGACCTCGCGGATGATGCGCTCACGCGGGACCACGACCCCCGGATACCGCGCGAGGACCGCGACGATGTCGAACTCCGTGCGCGTCAGCTCGATCGGGGCGCCGCCGACGAGCAGCTGGCGACCCGAGAGGTCGATCCGCACGTCGGCGACGTCGATCACCTGCTCCGGCGTCGGCTCTGCGACGAGCGCCCGGGAGCGACGGGTGACGGCCTCGATGCGCGCGACGAGCTCGAGCACGTTGTACGGCTTGACGAGGAAGTCGTCCGCGCCGGCGCGCAGCCCTCGGATGCGCTCCTGGACGTGACTGCGCGCGGTCGCGATGATGATCGGCACGCCCGAGCGCTCGCGGATCCGCCGGCAGAGCTCGATGCCGTCCATGTCGGGCAGTCCGAGATCCAGCAGGACGACCTCCGTGTCTGAGCTCAGCGCGTCGAGGGCCTGCGCGGCGTCGGAAGCGCTCGTCGTGCCGTAGCCGGCCTTGCGCAGGAACGTGCGCAGGGCATCCATCAGTCGGTCGTCGTCCTCGACGATCAGCACCGTCATCAGCTGATCACTCGTGCGCCGAGCCCCCACGTTCAGCGCCGGTGCGCTGCGCGAAGGCGCTCTCGTAGAGGCACACCGCGGCCGCCGTCGCGAGATTGAGCGACTCGGCCGAGCCGTAGATCGGCACGATGACGGCGCGATCGGCCTGCTCGAGCTGCTCAGGGGTGAGGCCGCGCGCTTCGTTGCCGAACAGCCAGGCCGTCGGTCCGTCCAGCTCGCCCGCGGCGCGCACGCCCAGCAGGTCGTCGCCCGAGATATCGGCGGCGAGGACTCGGATGCCGGCGCTGCGCAGCCGGTCGAGCGCCGACTCGAGCGAGACGCCCATGACGACGGGGATGTGGAAGATGGATCCGGTGGAGGCCCGCACCGCCTTGGGGTTGAAGGGGTCGACGCTCGAGCCGGTCAGGATGACGGCATCGGCGCCCGCGGCATCGGCCACGCGGATGATCGTCCCGGCGTTGCCCGGGTCACGGACCTCCTCCAGCACGGCGACAAGGCGCGGCCCACGGGCGACGACCTCATCGAGCGCGGTCGGGAGGAGCGCGCACACGGCGACCATCCCCTGCGGCGTCACCGTATCGGCGATCACGGCGAGCACGGCGTCGCTCACCTGCTCCACGCGGATGCCCTCACCGCGGGCGGCGTCGAGCAGGGATCGGTGGCGATCGTCGGCCGCCGGAGTCACGAAGATCTCGCGCACGAGCTCGGGACGCGTGCGCACCGCCTCGTCCACGGCCTGCGGCCCCTCGACGAGGAACAGACCGGTCTCGGCGCGCTGGGAGCGCTTGGCGAGCTTCGCTGCGGCCCGCACGCGCGGCGAGCGCGGGTTGTCGATCATGGCGTAATGATACGGACGGCGAGGAGACGTTCCGAGGCCCCGCGCCGAGCGGCCCGCAGGCGGTCGCCGACGCGGAGACGACGAAGGCGCGCCCCCGATCGGGAGCGCGCCTTCGAGAGGGAGCTGCGTTACGCGGCGGTCCTCGGCGCCGAGGTGTCGGCCGGGAGGGCCTCCTTGGCGACCTTGACGAGCGCGGTGAACGCCGCGGGCTCGTTCACCGCGAGCTCGGCGAGCATGCGACGGTCGACCTCGACACCCGCGAGGCCGAGGCCCTGGATGAGACGGTTGTAGGTCATGCCGTTCGCACGGGCCGCGGCGTTGATGCGCTGGATCCAGAGGCGGCGGAACTCGCCCTTCTTGGCCCGGCGGTCGCGGTACGCGTAGACGAGGGAGTGAGTGACCTGCTCCTTGGCCTTGCGGTAGAGGCGCGACCGCTGACCGCGGTAGCCCTCGGCGCGCTCGAGGATGACGCGACGCTTCTTGTGGGCGTTGACGGCCCGCTTGACTCTTGCCATTTTCGGTGTCCTTCAGTCTTTCCGTGCCGGCTACTTCTTGCCGATGAGCTTCTTGATGACCTTGGCGTCGGCCGGAGCCAGCACCTGCTCCTGGTTGAGACGGCGAGTGACCTCGCTCGACTTCTTCTCCAGGTTGTGACGCATACCCGCGCCCTGCTTCATGACCTTGCCGGAGCCGGTCAGCTTGAAGCGCTTCTTCGCTCCCGAGTGGGTCTTCTGCTTAGGCATTCGTTTCTCTCTTTCGTGGGCTGGAACTACTCCGCCGCAGGGGCGGGCGTCGTGGGGGCCGCGGGCTTGCCCGACGGCCGGGGCGCGTTGGCGGGAGTCGGCTTGACCGCGGCGGGCTTCGCCGTGGTCGTCTTCGCCGTTCCCGTGCGCGTCGTGGGCTTCGCTGCCGGCTTGGTCGCGGGCTTCGCCGCCTTCGGGGGCTCCGCCGTCGCGGACTCGTCCTTCGCGGGCTCGGCCGCAGCGGACTCCTCCGCGGCCGGCTCGGCCTTCGCCGGCGCCGCCTTCACGGGGGCCGCCTTCGCGGGCGCGACCTTCGCGAGCTCCGCCTCGGCCTCATCCCGCTCGGGGGTCGGCTTCTCGGCGACGGGCGTCGTATCGGCCAGCTTCTCCGCGGCGGGAGCCGCCGCGGCATCCGGGCTCTTCGCCGAGGCCTCGGCGCTCTTGCGCTCGGCCTTCGACTGCGCGCGCGCGGCGTTCTGCTCGGCCTTCGCGTCTGCCTTGTTCTTGAGCGGGCCGATGATCATGACCATGTTGCGGCCATCGATCGTCGGCGTCGACTCGACGGTGCCCAAGTCGGCGACGTCCTCCGCGAAGCGCTGCAGCAGACGCACGCCCTGCTCGGGGCGCGACTGCTCGCGGCCGCGGAACAGGATCATGGCCTTCACCTTGTCGCCGGCCTGCAGGAAGCTCTCGGCGCGCTTGCGCTTGGTCTCGTAGTCGTGCTTGTCGATCTTCAGGCGGAAGCGCACCTCCTTGAGGATGGTGTTCGCCTGATTGCGTCGGGCCTCCTTGGCCTTCTGCGCCGCCTCGTACTTGAACTTGCCGTAGTCCATGATCTTCACCACGGGCGGCTTCGAGTTCGGGGCGACCTCGACGAGGTCGAGGTCGGCCTCCTGCGCCAGGCGCAGTGCCACCTCGATCTTGACGACGCCGACCTGCTCGCCTCCTGGCCCGACGAGTCGGACCTCGGGGACGCGGATGCGGTCGTTCGTTCTCGGTTCGCTGATGCGAGTCTCCTCTGTCGTGATGATGTCGAGAGAGAGCGACTCCGCACGGCGCAACGCCGTGCCCACCCGCGGCCCTCGCACGGCACTGCTGCCGACGAGCGGGGTGATCTGACCCGGTAACCTAGTGATGCGGTCAAGCGCGGGTGGGAGGAGTCCTCCACTTTCGTACCGGGGATCTGGCCCCGGAGCCCGCATAACGATAGCAGTAGTGCGCCGCTGCGAGAAGTCGCGGCCCCTCCACCACCCGGAAGGCCTCATGACCGAGTCCCTGAACGACGTGCCGGACACCGGCCTGGACGCCTCCCGCGACATCGCGGACGTGCCCGCCGTCGAGATCATCAACACCGTCGCCGTGCACCTGCTGAGCGCCGCCGCCGTCAAGTGCGGGCTCTCCGAGCAGGACGAGATCGACCTCGCCGAGGCGCGCAAACTCATCACGGCCCTCGCAGGCCTCATCACCGCCTCGGCCCCCGAGCTCGGCGACCACCACGCGCGCGTGCTGCGCGACGGGCTCCGGTCGGTGCAGCTCGCCTTCCGCGAGGCCTCGGCCTTCCCCGACGCGCCGGGCCAGGGCCCGGGCGAGAAGTGGACAGGCCCGGTCTCGTAAGGCCCTAGTCGCCGTCGGCGGGCAGGATGACGGGCTGAACGGAGAGCGCGTCGACGCGCTCCGCGACGATCGGGTCGGATGCCCAGCGCGCGCTCATCGCGCCGGTGACCTCCCGCAGGCGGTCGGCCCCGACCCACGGCGCGACGGCGAGGCGCACGACGATCTCCGGCCCGCTCCCGCGCAGCTCCGGGTCGCCGCCCACGGGCGCGACCGCCACGATCTCCTGATGCTCCTCCGCGGGGCGGGCGATGGCATCGACCACTTCCGGGTCGTCGATCGCGGGCACCCATTCGGCGCCCCGCGCGATCGCCCACACGGCGGGCCTGGGCAGCACGAGCTCGTCGCCTCGCGCATCGATCACCACGCGGTCGGTCTGCTCGCTCGCGGCGGCGAGGGCGACCCGCTGCGCGGTCGCGGGCACCGGACGGGCATCCGGCCGCCAGTTCGTCATGGCCGCGACCGAGGAGAAGACGGGGAGGATCGGCCGGCCATCGGGCCCGGCGACCGTGATGATGGACAGCTCCTGCGTCTTGTCGACGCGCACGCCGCGCTCATTCACGCCCTCCTCCCCCGCGACGGCCACGAGCGGGATGAGGAAGCGGCAGCCCGCGATCACGGCGACGAGGCCACTCGCGCTCAGCTCACCGGTGCGGAATGCGCGCATCCCCTCGACGTAGGCCTCGGGGGCCGACCCGTCGTCACCGGCGGCCGGGTTTGGCGTGAAGCTGCGGCCCGCCCAGGGCTGGCCTGCGGAGTCGGTCGACGGCATGCGGCCGGGAGCCTGCGTCAGTTGCCGGCGACGTCGAGGGCTTCGGGAAGCGTGAACGCGCCCGCGTAGAGCGCCTTGCCGACGATCGCGCCCTCGAGTCCGAGCGGGACGAGCTCGCGCAGGGCGGCGATGTCGTCGAGGCTCGAGACGCCGCCCGAGGCGATGACGGGGCGGTGGGTGCGCTCCATGACGTCGCGCAGCAGCTCGAGATTGGGGCCGTTGAGCGTTCCGTCCTTGGTGACGTCGGTGACGACGTACCGGGCGCAGCCCGCCTCCTCCAGTCGCTCGAGGACGTGCCAGAGGTCGCCGCCCTCCTCCGTCCAGCCGCGCGCCGCGAGCGTCGTGCCCCGCACGTCCAGGCCGACGGCGATCGCCTCGCCGTACTCCGCGATGACGTGGGCGGCCCACTCGGGGTTCTCGAGCGCGGCGGTGCCGAGGTTGATGCGCTTGGCGCCCGTGGCGAGGGCGGCCTCGAGGCTCTTGTCGTCGCGGATGCCGCCGGACAGCTCGATGTTGACGTGGCGGGGGACGGCCTTGACGACCTTCTGGATCATCTTCCGGTTGTTGCCGCGCCCGAAGGCGGCATCCAGGTCGACGAGGTGGATCCACTCGGCGCCGTCGTTCGCCCATTCGAGGGCGGCGTCGACGGGGTCGCCGTAGCTCGTCTCGGTTCCGGCCTCGCCCTGCGTGAGACGCACGGCCTTGCCGCCCGCGACGTCCACCGCGGGGAGCAGGGTGAGGGCGGGGATTCGAGAGAACTCGCTCATGACAGTCTTCCTGTGGGTACGTGTGCGGTCGTGGAGGGCATCAGGGTCGGCCCGGGCACAAGCACAGAATCGTACTCTCCTTCGCACGGACTCCCGTGCTCAGAGAGTGCTCAGCCAGTTCCCGAGGAGCCGAAGACCGGCTTCCCCCGACTTCTCGGGGTGGAACTGGGTCGCGCTCAGCGGACCGTTCTCGACGGCCGCCACGAAGCGCCCGCCATGATCGGCCCAGGTCACTGCGGGTGCCGGGATCTTCGGGTTCGTGATCTCAAGGGTCCAGTCACGAGCCGCGTAGGAGTGCACGAAGTAGAAGCGCTCGTCATGCAGGCTCGCGAACAGGCGCGAGCCAGCGGGAGCGTCCACGGTGTTCCAGCCCATGTGGGGTAGGACAGACGCCTCGAGCTCGGAGACCGTGCCCGGCCACTGGCCGAGCCCGTCGCTCACGACGCCGCGCTCGTCTCCGCGCTCGAAGAGCACCTGCATGCCGACGCAGATGCCGAGCACGGGCCGTCCGCCGGCCAGACGCCGATCGATCATCTCGTCGCAGCCCACCGCGCGCAGCGCCGTCATGACGGCGCCGAACGCCCCGACCCCGGGGACGAGGAGCCCATCGGCCTCCCGGATGCGCGCGCGGTCGGAGGAGATCTGCACTCGCGCGCCCGCAGCCTCGAGCGCCTTGGCGGCCGAGTGGATGTTTCCGGAGCCGTAGTCGAGGACGACGACGCTGGGGCGCTCGCTCACGATCAGAGCGCACCCTTGGTCGACGGCACGCCCTGCACGCGGGCATCCGGCGCGACGGCCTGACGGAACGCGCGCGCGAACGCCTTGAACTCGGCCTCGGCGATGTGGTGGGGGTCACGGCCCGCGAGCACAGTGAGGTGGACGGTGAGCCCGGCGTGCATCGTGATGGCCTCGAACACGTGACGCACCATCGAACCGGTGAAGTGGCCGCCGATGAGGTGCAGCTCGAATCCGGCGGGCTCGCCCGAGTGCACGAGGTAGGGGCGGCCGGAGACGTCGACGACGGCCTGCGCGAGCGCCTCGTCGAGGGGCACGAGGGCGTCGCCGAAGCGCGCGATGCCGGTCTTGTCGCCGAGCGCCGCGCGGATCGCCTGCCCGAGCACGATGCCCGTGTCCTCCACGGTGTGGTGCACATCGATCGCGGTGTCTCCGTGCGCCTCGACGGTCAGGTCGACGAGCGCGTGCTTGGCGAACGCCGTGAGCATGTGGTCGAAGAACGGCACCGTCGTCGAGATCGAGGACTGGCCGGTGCCGTCGAGATCGATCGAGAGGCGGATGCTCGATTCGCTCGTCTCACGGCGGAGCTCGGCAGTGCGGGGAGAGGTCACCGGTTGATCCTACCGAGCACCTCGAGGAACTCCGTCGTCTCGGCCTCGGTGCCCGCCGTGACGCGGAGGTGGTTCGCGATGCCGAGGTCGCGAATCAGGATGTCGTGTTCGAGGAGCCGCTCGAACGTCGCGTGGGGATCGGTCACGCCGCCGAAGAGCACGAAGTTGGCCCAGCTCTCGTGCGGCGCGTACCCGAGCCGGGCGAGTTCGACCACGAGACGATCGCGCTGGTCGCGGATCGCGCCGACCGTCGCGAGCATCGCCGCGGCGTGCTCGAGAGCGGCGACCGCAGCCGCCTGCGTGAGGGCCGAGAGGTGGTACGGCAGGCGCACGAGCCTCAGCGCGTCGGTGAGGGCGGGTTCGGCCGCAAGATAGCCGAGTCGGCCGCCCGCGAAGGCGAAGGCCTTGCTCATCGTGCGCGAGACCACGAGCCGCGGGCGACCCTCGAGCAGGCTGAGGGCGGACGCCTTCCCCTCCGGCATGAACTCGGCGTAGGCCTCGTCGACCATGACGATGCCGCGGCTCGCCTCGTAGACGGCCGCGATCGTGTCGAGGCCGAGCGGCGTACCCGTGGGGTTGTTCGGGGCGCACAGGAACACGAGATCGGGATCGGTGCGCTCGACGGCGGCCGCGGCCGTCTCCGGGCTCAGGCGGTAGTCGTCGTCGCGCGCGCCCTCGACCCACTGGGTGCCCGTGCCCGTCGCGATGATCGCGTGCATCGAGTAGGTCGGCGGAAAGCCCAGGACGCGGCGTCCTGGCCCGCCGAAGGCCTGGAGGATGTGCTGGATGACCTCGTTCGAGCCATTGGCCGCCCAGATCTGCTCGGGGGCGAGTCCGCCGCCGAGGTACCCGGCGAGGTGCTCGCGCAGGAGCGTGAACTCCCGGTCGGGGTAGCGGTTGATGCTGCGCATCTCACGCTCGATCGCGGCCGTCACGTGAGCGATCACCTCCGGCGGAACCGGGTGGGTGTTCTCGTTGACGTTGAGAGCGATGCGGACGGGCTTCTGCGGGGCGCCGTACGGCGTCAGACCTCGCAGGTCGTCGCGGATGGGGAGGTCGGCGAGGGACGTCACTCCCGCAATGCTAGGCGGTCGCGCTGTGCGGATGCGCTGTGCGGACGCGCTGTGCGGACGCGCGGTGCGGACGCGCGGTGCCGCAGCGGTGCGTCGACGGCGACGATCAGTCGGCGTACGCCGCCGGAAGAACGAGCAGCTGCCCCGGCTCGACCGCGCCGCCTGGCAGGTCGTTGACAGCGATGATGTCGGCCACGACGTCGGCCGGGTTCGCGTCGGGAGCGACCACGGCGGCGATCTGCCAGAGCGACTGCCCCGCCTCGACGGTGATGCTGGCCGGAACCGCGTTCGCCGCGCTGGAGGAGGTGGCCGTCGCCGCCGCCCCGCCGAGGGCCGTGGCGAAGATGCCGACGACGAGCGGGGCGGCGGCGAGGCCGGTGAGGACCATGCGGCCGCGGCGCGTGATGCGGAGGCGCGTGCGGGGAGCTGCGATCTCGGCGGGTGCGGTGGCAGTCATGGTGTCCTCCTGGGCCCTCGTGATGAGGATGTCGACAGGCCCCCGACGGCGGGGACCGCCGGGGATGCAGCGCCCTCGGCCGGGAGGTGCGCTGCGAACCTGTGTTCCGAACATACATTCGATCGAACAGAAATTCAAGACTCCGCCACTTTCTTCCGTCTGCTGGCGCGACACGTTCGAACAGGTGTTTGAATGCGGCGCTTCCGGCGGATAGAGTTTCGAAGATTCACCTGTCACTTCACCAGTGACCACCGACATTCCTCCTCGACCGCTTCGGAACGGAGCCCCTCATGGCCGACGACATCGCCGACGGGGCCTCCGCGCCCTCCACTCGTCGACGGACGACCCTGAGCGAGAAGCAGCGCGCGATCCTCGCGTTCATCCAGGCCTCCGTGGCGCAACGTGGCTACCCGCCGTCGATGCGCGAGATCGGCGACGCCGTGGGGCTGTCGTCGATGTCGAGCGTCTCGCACCAGCTGGGGCAGCTCGAGCTCAGCGGCTACCTGCGCCGGGATCCGAACCGGCCGCGCGCTCTCGAGGTCCTCATCGATCTCGAGAGTCCGGCATCCCCGTCAGCGGACGCCCCCTCGGGGCCCGCAGTAGGCGACGCCGCGATGGTGCCGCTCGTCGGTCGCATCGCCGCGGGAATCCCGATCACGGCGGACCAGCAGGTCGAGGAGGTCTTCCCCCTCCCCCGCCAGCTCGTCGGCAAGGGCGAGCTGTTCATGCTCAAGGTCGTGGGCGAGTCGATGATCGACGCCGCCATCTGCGACGGCGACTGGGTCGTGGTGCGGCAGCAGAGCACCGCGGAGAACGGCGAGATCGTCGCGGCGATGCTCGACGACGAGGCGACGGTGAAGGTCTTCAAGCAACGCGACGGGCACACGTGGCTTCTGCCGCGGAACTCCGCCTTCGAGCCGATCCTCGGCGACTACGCGACGATCCTCGGCAAGGTCGTGGCGGTCCTGCGCTCCGTCTGAGCCCGAGTCAGGCCCCGACGACGATGTACGGCTCGAACGGACCCGTGAACTGCGGGTCGATGAGGGCGTGCACGCGTGTGCCTCGTTCGTCGTACTCGGTCGAGATCACTCGACCGCGCTCGTGCAGCAGCGCGACGAGCTCGCCGCGCTCGAACGGGATCAGCAGCGTCAGCTCGACCTCGGGGTTGGGCAGGAGCTCGGAGATGCGCGCACGCAGCTCGTCGATCCCCTCCCCCGTCTTCGCCGAGACGAAGACGGCC
Organism: Microcella alkalica; assembly: GCF_014137945.1. GTDB lineage: Bacteria > Actinomycetota > Actinomycetes > Actinomycetales > Microbacteriaceae > Microcella > Microcella alkalica. The sequence continues at coordinate 355,906 of NZ_JACGWX010000002.1, read as the reverse complement.
GTGGGCTCTAGCCCGCGCAGCACGAGTCGCGCGTCGTCGTCGAGGAGGTCGGCCTTGTTGAAGACGATGATCTCGGGCAGGTGGCGCGCCTCGACTTCGCCGATCACGTTGCGCACCGTGGCGATCTGGGCCGCGGGGTCGGGGTGCGCGCCGTCGACGACGTGCACGATGACGTCCGACTCGGCGATCTCCTCGAGCGTCGAGCGGAACGCCTCGACGAGCTGGTGGGGCAGGTTGCGCACGAAGCCCACCGTGTCGGCGAGGGTGAAGGGCCGGCCATCGGGCGTCGACGACTTGCGGACCGTCGCGTCGAGGGTCGCGAAGAGGGCGTTCTCGACGAGGACGCCCGCGCGCGTGATGCGGTTCAGCAGGCTCGACTTCCCGGCATTGGTGTAGCCGGCGATGGCGACGCTCGGCACCGTGTAGCGATCGCGGTTGGCGCGCTTGGCGGCGCGAGCGGGGGCGAACCCCTTGATCTGCTTGCGCAGCTTGGCCATGCGGGTGTGGATGCGGCGCCGGTCGAGCTCCATCTTGGTCTCACCCGGGCCGCGGCTGCCCATTCCGGCACCCGCCGAGCCGACCTGGCCACCGGCCTGGCGCGACATCGACTCGCCCCAGCCGCGCAGGCGCGGCAGGAGGTACTCGAGCTGCGCGAGCTCGACCTGCGCCTTGCCCTCGCGGCTCTTGGCGTGCTGGCTGAAGATGTCGAGGATGACCGCCGTGCGGTCGATGACCTTGACCTTCACGACGTCCTCGAGCGCTCGACGCTGGCTCGGCGCGAGCTCGGTGTCGGCGATCACGGTGTCGGCGCCGAGCTCGGCGACGATGAGCGCGAGCTCGGCCGCCTTTCCCTTGCCGAGGTACGTGCTGGGGTCGGGGTGCGGGCGACGCTGCAGAAGCCCGTCGAGGACGACTGCTCCCGCCGTCTCAGCGAGGGCGGCGAGCTCGCGCAGCGAGTTCTCGGCGTCCGTGAGCGAGCCGCCGGAGTACACCCCGATGAGCACGACGTTCTCGAGGCGCAGCTGGCGGTACTCGACCTCGGTGACGTCCTCGAGCTCGGTGGAGAGGCCGCGGACGCGGCGCAGCGCGGCGCGGTCCTCGCGGTCGAACTGGTCGCCGTCGCGGTCGCTGACGTACGAGTCGTCGTCCTGCAGCGCCGTCGCCCGGCCGCCGTGGAGCGAGACGGAGCGCGCGCGGGAGTCGGCGTGCGCGAGGACGCGCGCGACGGCATCCCCCACGGCGTCGTCGCCGGTGGGGAGCTCGCGAACCTCGTCAGCTCCGGGTGCGGTGCTCTGATCGGTCATCCGCTTCACCATACTCTCTGCTGTTCGGTAGATTCTGCCCATGGCCTCCGACCACTACTTCAGCGCGGAGCCGAGTAGTCAGATGGTCGTCAAGACGATTCCGGTGACGCTCGCCGGTCGCGCACTGGAGCTTCAGACGGCCGGCGGCGTCTTCAGCCCCGGCGGTCTCGACATCGGGACGGGCGTGCTGCTCGGGTCGGTGCCGCCACCGCCTCCTGGAGGGAATCTGCTGGATCTGGGTTGCGGCTGGGGTCCGATCGCCCTGTCGCTCGCCCTGGAGTCGCCGCGCGCGACCGTGTGGGCGGTGGACGTCAACGAGCGTGCGCTCGACCTCACGCGACGCAATGCCGAGCTTCTCGGGCTCGCGAATGTCACCGCCGTGCGCCCGGAGGATGTTCCCGCCGGCATCGCGTTCCGCACGATCTGGTCGAATCCGCCCATCCGAGTGGGGAAGAACGAGCTGCACGGCATGCTCAGCACGTGGCTGCCGCGCATCGCGGAGGCGTCCGACGGGTGGCTCGTCGTCGCGCGCAATCTCGGCTCAGACTCGCTGCAGCGGTGGATCGAGGCTGAGCACGGCGAGCTCCTGCGCGTTCAGCGGGCGGCGACGAGCAAGGGCTTCCGCGTCCTGCGCGTCCGCCGTCGAGGCGCCTCGACGGGCGCCATCCCCGTGATCGGCTCGACGGCCGCAAGCGACTGACCGGGTCTCAGACCCGCAGCTCTCCCTCGAAGACGAGCTCGGCCGGTCCGCTCAGCGCGACGTGCTCGCCGTCCTCGGCCGCGAACATCCGCACCCCCAGGACACCGCCTGGCACCTCGACGCGCCACTCGTCCGGTGCGCTCGGGCCCGCCCAGTGGCGCACCGCCAGCGCGGCGGCGACGGCGCCAGTGCCGCACGAGAGCGTCTCGCCGCTCCCCCGCTCGTGCACGCGCATCCGGATGCGCCCGATTCCGTCGACGACGAGCGGGTCCCGCGGGACGACGAACTCGACGTTCGCGCCGGCGGGCGGCGCTGGCTCGAGCTCGGGCGCCCGACTCAGGTCGATCCCGTCGAGCTCGTCGTCGCTCGCCACCGCGACGACGACGTGCGGGTTGCCGACATTGATGCCGAGGCCGGGGCGAGCGACCGGGAGCTCACGAGCGCGCACGAGCGGCTCGCCGCCGTCCAGGCGCCAGCGCCCGAGGTCGGCCGCGAAGCCGTCCGCGAGACGCTGCACGTCGCGGACCCCGGCGCGCGTGCCGATCGGGATCGACTGGCAGGGCGCGAGCTCGGCGAGCCCGGTCTCGAGCAGGTACTTCACGAAGACGCGGATGCCGTTGCCGCACATCTCGCTCACGCTTCCGTCGCTGTTGACGTAGTCCATGAACCACTCGGCGTCCGGGTCCTCCACGAGGGCAGCGTCCCCGTCGGGCAGGTGGGCCGAGCGCACCGCGCGGATCACGCCGTCCGCTCCGACGCCGAAGCGCCGGTCGGCGATCGCGGCGAGCTGCTCGACGCTCAGGCCGTGCTCGCCCTCGGGGTCGGCGTAGAGCACGAAGTCGTTGCCCGTTCCGTGCCCCTTCGTGAATCGGATGCTCGCGGCCATGCCCCGAGTCTACGGCGCGGTCAGGGGGCGTCCCCGGCCTCGCCCGCCGTCTCGAGCGCCGCCATGACGCGATCCTCCGCCCGCTGCGCGAGGCCCGGGTCGAGCGCATCGAGCCATTCGATCGACCCGTCCCGGCGGAACCAGCTCACCTGTCGCCGCGCGTACCGCCGCGTGAGGGCCGCGGTCTCGGCGATCGCCGCAACCTCCTCGCAGTCGCCCCGGAGTTGCGCGAGGGCCTGCGCGTAGCCGATCGCGCGGCTCGCGGTCGCCCCCTGCTCGAGCCCTCGGTCGCGGAGCGCGCGCACCTCGTCGAGGAGGCCCAGTCGCCACATGCGCTCGACGCGCGCGTCTAGCCGAGGGGTGAGCAGCTCGCGCTCGAGCGAGAGCCCGAGCTGCACGTACGGCCGCCACGGGGTGTCACGGGCGGCGAGCCCGACGCCGAACGGCTCGCCCGTGAGCTCGATGACCTCCAGGGCGCGGATGATGCGGCGCGCGTTGTGCGGGCCGATCGCCTCGGCCGCGCCCGAATCCTGCCGGGCGAGCTCGATGTGCAGCTCGGTGGTGCCCCGCTCGGCGTGCACGGCCTCCCACTTGGCGCGGATGCCGGGGTCGGTGCCGGGGAACCGGAAGTCGGTGAGCACTGCGGCCACGTAGAGCATCGAGCCGCCGACGAGCAGGGGCACGGCGCCGCGCGCGAGGATCTCCTCGATCGCCCCGCGGGCATCCTGCTGGTAGCGGGCGACAGACGCCTCGTCGGTCACCTCGAGGACGTCGAGGAGGTGGTGCGGGATGCCGCGGCGCTCGACGGGGAGGAGCTTCGCGGTGCCGATGTCCATGCCGCGATAGAGCTGCATCGCGTCGCCGTTCACGATCTCGGCGCGGAGCCCGTGCGTCGCGAGGCGCTCGGCGAGGGCGAGGCCGAGTTCGCTCTTGCCGGTGCCGGTCGCGCCGACGACCACGAGGATCACAGCAGGGAGCCGCGCTCTCCGTCGCCGGCGTCGTAGATCAGGCTCGTCGCCACGCGGAGCGCGGGCAGGCCGAGTGCGACGCGAGAGCCGGCCGCGGCGGGGACGCCGCAGCTCTCCGCCTGCTGGCGGTCCCACGCGTCGCCCGCTCTGGTGCGGCGAACACGGAGCGGCGCGGTCTCATCGGCGATGAGGTGGAACGGCGCGGCGTGCGTCACCGTGGCGGTGACGATGTCGCCCGGGCGCGGACGCTCGCTGCCGCCCGGCACGGAGACGTGGACGAGGCGGCTGTCCTCCGCGCGACCGGAGAGCCGATCGGTGCTGGCGTCCTTCCGGCCTTCCGCGGCGGAGATGAGCACGTGCACCTCGCGCCCGACCTGGCGTTCATTCTCCTGGAGGCTGATGCGCTCCTGGAGCGCGACGAGCCGCTCGTACCGCTCCTGCACGACCGCTTTCGGCACCTGGTCGGGCATGGTCGCGGCGGGCGTTCCCTCGCGGATCGAGTACTGGAAGGTGAAGGCGCTCGCGAAGCGGGCCTGCTCGACGACGCTGAGTGTGTCGGCGAAGTCGTCCTCGGTCTCGCCGGGGAAGCCGACGATGATGTCGGTGCTGATCGCGGCGTTCGGGATGCGCGCGCGAACGCGGTCGAGGATGCCGAGGAATTTCTCGCTCCGGTAGGAGCGCCGCATGGCCTTGAGGATGAGGTCGGAGCCGGACTGCAGCGGCATGTGGAGCTGAGGCATCACAGCGGGTGTCTCTGCCATGGCGTCGATGACGTCGTCGGTGAAGGCGGCAGGATGCGGGCTCGTGAATCGGATGCGCTCGAGGCCGTCGATCTGCCCCGCCGCACGGAGGAGCTTGCCGAACGCCAGTCGGTCGCCGAACTCGACGCCGTAGGAGTTGACGTTCTGCCCGAGGAGGGTGACCTCGATGGCACCTTCGTCGATGAGCGCCTGGATCTCGGCGAGGATGTCGCCAGGGCGGCGGTCCTTCTCCTTGCCGCGCAGGCTCGGGACGATGCAAAAGGTGCACGTGTTGTTGCAGCCGACGGAGATGCTCACCCAGCCGCTGTGGCTCGACTCGCGGCGCGTGGGGAGAGTCGAGGGGAAGACCTCGAGCGACTCGAGGATCTCGAGCTGCGCCTCGCCGTTGTGGCGGGCCCGCTCGAGCAGGGCGGGCAGCGAGCCCATGTTGTGGGTTCCGAAGACGACGTCGACGTACGGCGCCTTCTGGAGGATGACGGCCTTGTCCTTCTGCGCGAGGCAGCCGCCGACGGCGATCTGCAGGTCGCCGCCGCGCTGGCGCTTGACGCTCGCGAGGTGGCCGAGGTTGCCGTAGAGCTTGTTGTCGGCGTTCTCGCGCACGGCGCACGTGTTGATCACGACGACGTCGGCCGGTCCGCCGGTCTCGGCGCGGCGGTATCCCGCAGCCTCGAGCGAGCCGCTGAGCCGCTCGGAGTCGTGGACGTTCATCTGACAGCCGTAGGTGCGCACCTCGTAGGTGCGGACGCGACCGTCGTCGGCCGTGATGGCTGTGCCGAGCTCGTCGGCGGAGCCGAGTTCAGGGCGCGGAAAGGTCGTGCTCATGGTGTCTCGAGTGTACGGCGAGGGGTCACGCGAACTCGACGCGCCGAGGGCCGTCGCTCGCACCTGCCGACGCAGAAGCGGACCCCCGCGACCCGAAGCCGCCGCTGCTGCCCCGGGAGCCGAAGCCGCTCGAACGCGGAGCGCGCTCGAGCCCGGCGTCATCGAGCGCCGCGCGCACGGAATCGCGCGCGGCGGAGCCGCCGTGACCCTTGCGCGCGAGGTAGGCGAGCAGGCGGCGCTCGGCCGTCTCGCGATCGAGCGCGCCGATGCGACGCATGCGCTCGTCGACGAGTGCTGCGATGAGCGACCCCTCGTCGTCGGGCTCCTGCAGCGCGAGGATCGCCTCGATCGCCCGGGGATCGAGGCGCCGGCGCATGAGCTCGGCACGCAGCGCGGAGGGCCCGAGCTTCTTCCGTTCGACGAGGCGGTCGACGAGCGTCGTCGCGAGCGCGTCGTCATCGATGAGGCCGACGCCCTCGAGCCGTGCGACCTCGGCCTGCACCACGATCGGATCGATCTCGCGCCGGCTCAGAAGATCGACGACCTCGGCCCGCGACATGCCGCGTCGGCCGAGAGCGTGCAGGCTGACGTTCTCGGCTCGCTTCTCGTCGGCCTCCCGGACGCCGGGCAGGAAGGCGACGTTGTCGGTCGTCTCCTGCCCGGAGCCGGAAGGGATCGAGGGCACGATCAGGCGCCCGCTGCCTTGCGCTGCGCGATCTTCTGCTGGATCGACTCGACGGGGGCGGCCTCGACCGCTCCAGGAGCGGCACCGATGCCGAGCTTGGCGAGGATCTTCTTCTCGATCTCCTCCGCCACGGTCGGGTTCTCGAGGAGGTATCGACGCGCGTTCTCCTTGCCCTGGCCGAGCTGGTCGCCGTCGTAGGTGTACCAGGCGCCCGACTTGCGGACGATCTCGTGCTCGACGCCGAAGTCGATCAGGCTGCCCTCACGGGAGATGCCGATGCCGTAGAGGATGTCGAACTCGGCCTGCTTGAAGGGCGGAGCCATCTTGTTCTTGACGACCTTGACGCGCGTGCGGTTTCCGACAGCCTCCGTGCCGTCCTTGAGCGTCTCGATGCGGCGGATGTCGAGACGCACGGACGCGTAGAACTTCAGCGCCTTGCCGCCGGCGGTGGTCTCGGGGCTGCCGAAGAAGACACCGATCTTCTCGCGGAGCTGGTTGATGAAGATCATCGAGGTCTGGGTCTGGTTGAGCCCGCCCGTGAGCTTGCGGAGCGCCTGCGACATGAGTCGGGCCTGGAGACCGACGTGGGAGTCGCCCATCTCGCCCTCGATCTCGGCGCGCGGAACGAGCGCCGCGACCGAGTCGATGACGACGAGATCGATCGAGCCGGAGCGCACGAGCATGTCGGCGATCTCGAGAGCCTGCTCGCCCGTGTCGGGCTGAGAGACGAGGAGCTGGTCGATGTCGACGCCGAGCTTCTTCGCGTAGTCGGGGTCGAGGGCGTGCTCGGCGTCGATGAAGGCCGCGATGCCGCCGGCGCGCTGCACGTTCGCGATCGCGTGGAGGGTGAGCGTCGTCTTTCCCGAGGACTCGGGGCCGTAGATCTCGATGATGCGGCCCTTGGGGAGGCCTCCGATGCCGAGGGCGACGTCGAGGGCGATCGACCCGGTCGGGATGACCGCGACGGGTGCGCGCTCGTCCGAGCCGAGGCGCATGACGCTGCCCTTGCCGAACTGTCGGTCGATCTGGGCGAGAGCGGTCTCGAGGGCCTTCTCGCGGTCTGCGGGTGAGGGCATTGCGGTCTCCTTCGCGTAGTGAGCTGCTGCCTGTCGGCTGCCGCGCGACAACGAGCCGATGGAGCCGGGCTGGTCGTTCTGCGACAAGGCGGTGACGACGATCGCCGACGAGGAGGACGGTACGCACCACCCCCGACATCGGGGGCTTCCGCGCGGGATCCGTGCACCACTCGTGTTCGAGAGCCGCTGTGGAGGAGTCTACGCGCGATCCGAACGGATGTTCGAACGACGCGGCGACCGGCGTGTCACTCGGGGGGCCCTGCGGCGGGATTCAGCGGCGCGGCTCGGGGCGGCCCGCGCCGTACCAGCGCTCGCGGGGGACATCCATCGCCGCGCACAGCGCGAACCAGATGTCGCGAGGGGCCACGCCAGCCGTGAGAGCCTGCTCCGCCGTGCGCTCGCCCAGCGGAGTGAGCACGAGATCGCGGACGAGGGTGCGACCGTACGCCTCGCCGAACTCGTCGACGACGGCGCGGGAGAACTCGCTGCGGGTCACTCGACCACCATAGTCATGGCACAAGAGGCATCGCCCACACGGAACAGCCCCGCCGGCGGGCCGGCGGGGCTGAGAGACCGATCGAGCCGACTAGCGGATGGCCAGATCGGCGTCGAACTCCGCGACGAGTTCGTCGGGGAGGGTGTCGGGGACGGTCGTGAGGCCTTCGATGACCGCGAGGCGATCGCCCACCTCGCGCATGATGACCGAGATCGGGGTGTCGAGGGCGTCGGCGACCGAAGCGAGGATCTCGCTGCTGGCCTCCTTCTGCCCGCGCTCGACCTCGCTGAGGTAGCCGAGAGCGACGCTCGCGCGACTGGCGACCTGGCGGAGAGTGCGGCCCTTCTGCAGGCGGACATCGCGGAGGACCTCACCGATTTCCTGTCGGACGAGAACCATGGGTGCCTCCTTCTTCTGCCTGAACTCGCGGTCGGTGCGGGCACCGGGTGGATCACTGTAACCCACCGCCGAGTACCTCGACTCTAACCGGCCACGCCTGGATGACGCGTGTCAGTCTGCTGTCTGTAACACGACCGTCACCACTGGTATTCCCGCACGAGGGGAAAGTTGAGCCGCATCGACTCATCCCTCGCGATGGGCATCCAAGCGGGTCAGCAGCAGCGTGAGCACCTCACGCGTCGCCGCGTCGCGAATCGCCTGCCGGCCGCCCTCCAGTCGCAGCTCGCGCACCTCCGTGCCTGCGGCATCCGCGACCGCGACGAACACCAGACCGACCGGGGCATCGCCCTGAGCGTCGGGGCCGGCGACGCCGGTCGTGGCGATACCGAAGTCGGCCGAAACGCCGTCGATGGCCGCCGCGCGTCGCGCGCCCTCGGCCATCGCCGCGGCCACGGCAGGATCGACCGGGCCGCGCGAGTCGAGCAGACGCGCGTCGACGCCGAGCAGGGACGACTTGAGCGGCGTCGCATAGGCGACGACGCCGCCACGGACGACTGCGGAGGCTCCCGGTGTGTCCACGAGGGCCGCCACGACCCGACCGCCCGTGAGCGACTCGGCGACCGCGATGGTGCGCTGCGCGGCGATGAGCCGGCGCACCGCTTCGGCAGCGGCATCCGCCTCGTCCGATCGCGGCGTCGGGGTCACTCGACCCGACGGTTCTGCACGCGGGCCTGGCGCAGATAGTCGAGGCCCGTCACCACGGTCAGCACGACAGCGGCGGTCATCAGCGCGCCGTTCAGCCAGTGCACCCACTCGCCGAGGAGGTTCCAGAGCGGCAGGAGCGCGAAGGAGATCGCGACCGACTGGACGACCGTCTTGAGCTTGCCGCCGCGCGAGGCCGGGATCACCCGGTCGCGCAGCATGAGGAAGCGGAAGAGCGTGATGCCCCACTCGCGCACGAGGATCACGACGACGACCCACCAGGGAAGCTCCGCGAGGACCGCGAGCATGACGAGCGCGGCGCCCGTGAGCACCTTGTCGGCGATCGGATCGAGCAGCACGCCGAGGTCCGTCACGAGGTTGCGGCTTCGCGCCAGGTGGCCGTCGAGGCTGTCGGTCGCGATCGCGACGATGAAGAGCAGGGCCGCGGCGACGCGGAAGGGGCCGTCCGTGCCGTCGTCGAGCAGGAGGAGGACGACGAAGAGCGGGGCGAGCAGGATGCGGACGACCGTGATGATGTTGGCCACGTTGCCGGTGGAGGCCGGGGTCTCCCCCGCGCTGACGACGCGACCGCGCATCGCGAACGAGCGGGCGGACGGCGCCGCTGCGTCGTCGGAACGATCGTTCGCCTCGTCGCCTGCGGCGTCGGAGAGCATTGTGTCCTCTCGTCGAGACCGACCGCGGCTCAGTCGCGACCGGTGAGCCCCCAGGCGTCCTCGTCGGCATCGCCCTCGACCTCAGGATACCCCCGGGTCATCTCGTCGACCGGATCGCTCCCGAGGGCGGCGGATGCGCCTGTACCCGGCCCGCTCCCGCCGCCGGCGGCCGATAGGCCGCTCGGTGCGTCGTTGCCCCGCAGCCGCGCGAGCACCTCGGGCAGCTGCTCGGGGGTGACGAGAACGTCGCGCGCCTTGGACCCTTCGGACGGGCCGACGATGTCGCGGGACTCGAGGAGATCCATGAGCCGCCCGGCCTTCGCGAAGCCGACGCGGAGCTTGCGCTGCAACATGGAGGTCGAGCCGAACTGCGTGCCCACGATGAGCTCGGTCGCGGCGAGAAGCAGCTCGAGGTCGTCGCCGATGTCGGCGTCGATCTGCTTCTTCTCGGCCTCCACCGCGACGTCGTCGCGGTACTCGGGGCGCGCCTGCTTCTTGACGTGCTCGACGACCGCCGCGATCTCCGGCTCGGTGACCCAGGCCCCCTGGACGCGCACGGCCTTGCTCGCGCCCATCGGCAGGAAGAGCCCGTCGCCCTGGCCGATGAGCTTGTCGGCGCCCGGCTGATCGAGGATCACGCGGCTGTCGGTCATGCTCGAGACGGCGAACGCGAGCCGACTCGGGACGTTCGCCTTGATGAGGCCCGTCACGACGTCGACGCTCGGCCGCTGCGTCGCGAGGACGAGGTGGATGCCGCTCGCGCGGGCGAGCTGGGTGATGCGGACGATCGAGTCCTCCACGTCGCGCGGGGCGACCATCATGAGGTCGGCGAGCTCGTCGACGACGACGAGCAGGTAGGGGTACGGCTGCAGCCGGCGCTTGCTCCCCTCCGGAAGGACGATCTCGTCGGCGAGCACGGCCCGATTGAAGTCGTCGATGTGGCGGAACCCGAACGACGCGAGGTCGTCGTACCGCAAGTCCATCTCCTTCACGACCCACTGCAGCGCCTCGGCGGCCTTCTTCGGGCTCGTGATGATGGGCGTGATGAGGTGCGGGACGCCCTGGTAGGCGGCGAGTTCGACCCGCTTGGGGTCGATCAGCACCATGCGCACCTCGGCGGGCTTCGCGCGCATCAGCAGGCTCGTGATCATCGAGTTGATGAAGCTCGACTTGCCCGAGCCGGTCGAGCCGGCGACGAGCAGGTGGGGCATCTTCGCGAGGTTCGCGACGACGTACCCGCCCTCGACGTCCTTGCCGACGCCGATCGTCATCGGGTGAAGGGCCTTGCCTGCGGCGCTCGAGCGCAGCACGTCGCCGAGGGAGACGACCTCGCGGTCGACGTTCGGGATCTCCACGCCGATCGCGCTCCTGCCCGGAATGGGCGAGAGGATGTTGACCTCGTTGCTTGCGACCGCGTACGAGATGTTCTTCGTGAGCGCCGTGAAGCGCTCGACCTTGACGCCGGGGCCGAGCTCGATCTCGTAGCGCGTGACCGAGGGGCCGCGGCTGAAGCCCGTGACGCGAGCGTCGACCTGGAACTGCGTGAGCACCTCGGTGATGGCCGCGACGACCGCGTCGTTGGCGGCGCTGCGCGCCTTCGGCGGCGTGCCGGGGGCGAGAACGGATGCTGCGGGCAGCCGGTACGGCGGGCTCGTCCTCGCGATGGGCGGAGGCGCGAACTCGCCTGCTGCGCCCTTCTCGCTCGCCGTCGTCGGAAACCCGGGGAGGGCCGCGGGCTCCGCGTCCTCGCGGACGCCGGAGGGGTGCGCGGGCTGCTCGCCCGTGACGCGCTGGATGGCCTGCTCGGCCTGGTCGAGGACGGCCGCGAGATCGCCCGAGGCCTTGGCCACGGCATCCGCCCCGATCACATCGGTCGGCTGGTCGCGCTCGACGGGCGTGTCGAAGGCGGGGACCTCGGCGCGCGGGCGGCCCTTGCGCCACCAGGGCATCGAGGAGGTGTCCTCCATGTCGAGGCCGAGGTCGCTGAAGCTGCCGAACTCGGGGGCGATCGCGTCGTCGTCCGACGCGGACTTCCTCTCGCGGGAGCGCTCGGGCAGCTCGGCGCCGAACAGGTAGGCGTACAGCTCGCCGAGGCGCTCACGGATGCGGTTCGGCGGCGTCTTGGTCATGATCAGCACCGACAAGAACGCGATCACCACGAGCGCGGGGATCGCGACCCAGATCGTCGCGAGCAGGAGCGCGCCGCCGAGCAGCCAGCCGATCACGCCGCCGGCCTGCGCCAGGACGAGAGCGCCCTCGGTCGGCTGCGGAGCACCGAGCGCGATGTGGCAGAGGCCGCTCACGCTCGCGATCAGGAGACCGAGCCCGATGCCGATGCGCGTGTTGTCGTGAACGCTCGCCGGGTGCCGGAAGAGCCACGCCGCGAAGAGGACCATGATCACCGGCAGCGCGAAGGCGACACGGCCGACGAGCCCGCCGAACGTGTGCGCGTCGAGAGCGAGGGCCACGGGGTCGGTCGGCGTGAACCACTCGACGACGGCCCCGATTACGGCGAGGACGACGATGAGGAAGGGCACGCCGTCGCGGCGCTCCTCCTTCGCGAGGGTCTCCTTGCCGAGCACGCGGAACGCGCCGCCGGTCAGGTGCGCGAGGCCCATCCAGGCCGTCGAGAGGATGCCCGGCTGCTCGCTCGGCGGGGCGGGCAGCCTCTTCGTGGCCCGCGTGCGCGCGCTCGGCTTGTTCGCTGCCGCAGAGCCGCGCGGCGTCGAGGTGCGCGGGCGCGACGATGTGCGACTGGACGAAGCCATGGGGTCACGGTACCCGCGACCTCCGACGAGGCCGGGCTCGACACGCTCGCGCGGGCGCGAGGCGGCTCGCGCGCTCGTCTCGGGCGTGCGGGTCAGGCTCCGCAGACCCCGACGAGATTGCCGCTCGCGGCGACGGAGAAGACGCCGAGCTCGAAGCTCACGGCGTGGATGTAGACCACCGTGCCGGTGCGACCCTCCCAGTAGTCGCCGGACATGTCGGCCGGGTTCTTCGCGACCTCGATCTGCAGAGTGCCGATCGGCCCGGAGACGACGTGGATGTCGGTCAGATACTCGGGGACGACCGTCGCTCCCGGGTGGGCGGCGGCGACGCTCGAGCCGGGGTCGCCGATGCGGACTCCCCCGTCGGTCGGGATGTCGGCCGAGTACAGGTCCACGCGAGTCACGGCGCCGCTGTCGCGATCGACGCCGACGCCGAACGCGGTCCCCGGCCCGTAGGCGGGAGACGTGGAGTCGTGTGCGGCGTCCGTCCGCCACAGGTCGGCGCCGGGGTCGCCCGGCGCGATACCGAGCTCGGCGCTGACGCAGGCTCCGGGCTCGAACGCGATCATGCGCGTGGCGGGATCCTCATCCGGGGCCTCTCCCAGGACCAGCGGATCGAGGCCGTCCGCGCTCAGGACGAGCTCGGCGAGCGCCGGCCGCGTCGGATCGGGGCTCGGCGTCGGCGAGGAGGACGGCTCGGCGGTGGGCGACGCGGTGGGCGACGCGCTCGGCGACGCCTCCGGCTCGACGGTCGGCCCGCAGGCGACGAGCGCGGCGAGCGCAGCGGCGACGACGATCGCGCGGGCGGCAGCCAGAACGACGGGGCGCATCATGCGGCGACCGTACCCCCGGGAGCCCTGCTCCGACAGGGGGCTTCGGTCCCGAATCGGTCTCGACCGAGCCGGGGATCGCGGCGGCGAGCTACGCGACGATGACGACCGGCACGATCATCGGCCGGCGACGGTGCTGCGTGTTGACCCAGCGGCCGACGACGCGGCGCACGACCTGGCTGAATACGTGACTGTCGCGCGTGCCGTTCTCGGCCGCCTCCGTGAGCGCCTTCTCGATCTGCGGGATCACGGTGTCGAAGACGCTGTCGTCGGGCGCGAACCCTCGCGCGTGCAGCTCGGGGCCGACGACGACACGGCCGGTCTGAGCATCCACCGCCACGAAGATGGAGATGAAGCCCTCCTCGGCGAGGATGCGGCGGTCCTTCAGATCGGCGTCGGTGATCTGGCCGACCGTCGAGCCGTCGACGTACACCTCGCCGAGATCGAGCTGGCCGACGATGCGGGCGACGCCGTCGCGCAGGTCGACGACCGTGCCGTTCTCGGCAAGGATCGTGCGGTCCTCCGCGACGCCGGTCTCGATCGCAAGTTGCTGGTTCGCGTACAGGTGCCGCGCCTCGCCGTGAACGGGCATGACGTTCTTCGGGCGCACGATGTTGTAGCAGTAGAGCAGCTCGCCCGCGGCGGCGTGGCCCGAAACGTGCACCTTCGCGTTGCCCTTGTGCACGACCGTCGCGCCGAGCGCGATGAGACCGTTGATGACGCGATAGACGGCGTTCTCGTTGCCGGGGATGAGGCTCGAGGCGAGGATCACCGTGTCGCCCTTGCCGACCTCGACCTGGTGGTCGAGGTTCGCCATGCGCGCGAGCACGGCCATCGGCTCGCCCTGCGAGCCCGTCGACATGTAGACGATCTGGTCGTCCGGCAGGTTGGCGGCCTTCTTGTAGTCGATGAGGATGCCCTCCGGCACCTTCAGATAGCCCAGCTCGGCCGCGATGCCCATGTTGCGCACCATGCTCCGGCCCATGAGAGCCACTTTGCGGCCGTTGGCGGCAGCGGCGTCGAGCACCTGCTGGACGCGGTGCACGTGGCTGGAGAAGCTCGCGACGATGACGCGGCGCGGAGCCTTGGCGATGACCGATTCGAGCACCGCGCCGATGTCGCGCTCGCGCGGGGTGAAGCCGGGGACATCCGCGTTCGTCGAGTCGGTCATGAACAGGTCGATGCCGGCCTCGCCGAGGCGCGCGAACGCCCGCAGGTCGGTGATGCGGCCGTCGAGCGGCAGCTGGTCCATCTTGAAGTCGCCGGTGTGGAGAACGGTGCCGCCTGCGGTGCGGATGGCCACCGCGAGCGCGTCGGGGATGGAGTGGTTGACGGCGACGAACTCGAGGTCGAACGGGCCGAGTTTCTCGTGCTGACCCTCCGCGACCGTGAGCGTGTACGGCTGGATCCGGTGCTCTTTGAGCTTCGCCTCGATGAGGGCGAGCGTGAGGGTCGAGCCGATGAGGGGGATGTCGTTGCGGAGCCGGAGCAGGTAGGGCACGGCGCCGATGTGGTCCTCGTGACCGTGCGTCAGCACGACGCCGAGGATGTCGTCGAGGCGCTCACGGATCGGCGAGAAGTCGGGAAGGATCAGGTCGACGCCCGGCTGGTGCTCCTCGGGGAACAGCACGCCGCAGTCGACGATGAGCAGCTTGCCGTCGATCTCGAACACGGCCATGTTGCGGCCGATCTCGCCGAGACCGCCGAGCGGGAGGATCCGGAGCGTTCCGCTCTCGAGGGCAGGGGCGTCTTCGATGGCATGGGGCACGGGTGGACCTCGTATCTGTTGGCGAGGCCCGTGCGGGCCTCTTCGCGGCGGGGCCTCGCGCCCCGGGGTGACGCTGTTATCGGGTGGTGCCCGCCACCTTGGGCAGAGCACCGCCGGCCGCCGCATTGCGGTCGGGCCGGAAGCTTCGGAGGTCGACGCCGTCGATGTCGCGCACGAGCGCCATCTCGTCCTCGATGATCGCGGCCTCGTGGTCCTCAGGGCCGACGAGGGGCAGGCGCACCCGCGGGGATCCGATGCGGCCGAGCCCGTGCAGCACGTACTTCGTGGCGACCGTGCCGGGCACGTGGGTCATGAGCGCGCGGACGAGCGGCTCGAGGCGCTGGTGCTCGGCCGTCGCGGTCGCCAGGTCGTTGGCGTTCACGGCGTCGACGATCGTGCGGTAGCTGGCAGGAGCGACGTTGGCCGTCACCCCGATGAGACCGGTGCCGCCGATGGCGAGCGTGGGCAGGACGTTCGCGTCATCGCCGGCGAAGTACATCAGCTCGGTCTGGTTCATGACCCGGCTGACCTCGCTCAGGTCGCCCTTGGCGTCTTTCACGGCGAGGATGTTCGGGTGCTTCGCGGCGCGCAGGATGGTCTCGTACCGGATCTCGATGCCCGCGCGGCCGGGGATGTCGTAGAGGATCACCGGCAGGTCGGTCGCGTCGGCGATCATCCGGAAGTGCGTGAGCACCCCTGCCTGGGTCGGCTTGTTGTAGTACGGCGTGACGATCATGACGCCGTCGGCGCCGGCCTTCTCGCTCGCCTTGTACAGCTCGATCGCGTGCGCGGTCTCGTTCGAACCGCCGCCGGTGATGATCGTCGCGCGGCCGGAGCTGACCGCCTTGCCGACAGTGACGAGCTTGAGCTTCTCGGCGTCGGTGAGGGTGCTCGTCTCGCCCGTGGTTCCCGTCACGACGATGCCGTCGGCCCCGTGGGTGATGAGGTGCTCGATGTGCTTCTCCACCCCGGCCCAGTCGACCTCTCCGTCGGCGGTCATCGGGGTCACCAGGGCGACCAGGACCTGGCCGAAGGGGTTCTGCTCGCTCACGCCTCCCAGGGTATCGGCAAGCGCACACCGCTGCCGCTCCGGCGGCCGACCGATCACCGCGCTGCTCGCCGGCGCAGCTCTGTTCGCTCATTCGGAGTCGGCGATGTGGAACGCGGCGTGTCGACCCACCCGCGCGGCAGGTCTCGGCGGCGATCCGAACGACGAGGTCGAGAGGTGCATCCCCCGTCCGATCGCGGCCAGGATGACTCCGACGACCGATTCGATCTCGCACGTGACCTGCGAACTCGAGAATCGGAGCACCGCCCCGCCGAGCAGCACGACACCGGCATCTCGTCGTCGATCACTCTCATAACCGTCGTCGCTCGCATGATGCGCGCGACCGTCGACCTCGACGACGAGGCAGTCGCCGACGAGTAGATCGACCACTCCGACTCCCGGCAGTCGCACCTGGCTGCGAGCCTTCACTCCTGCATCGCTCAGCGCCAGGCGCACGATCGTCTCCAGGCCGCTGCCCGCCGTGGCCCGACACCATGCGACCGTCTCACGCACCGGTCGGGACGCGCCTCTCGCGACGAGAGCCAGTTCGGCGGAGGACACCAGCCCCCGGGCGAGGCAGGACTCGACCGCGCACGCGATCGCCTCCGCATCGGGCGCGCACCGCAGGTAGTGGCCGAGCGCATGCACCGGATCGTCGAGCCCGAACCGCGGGGCGTCGGCTCGATGGTGGAACCTCTCGGGCGTTGCGCACTCTTCTCTGCGAAGAGCGTGTCCCTGGTCGAGAAGAAGGATGCACGGCTCTGGGCGATCTCGGAGCCAGACGCCGTGCTCGACGAGCGCCGCCCCGCACGTGAGCGCACCCCCATGCAGCGCGGCATGCTGCTGTCGGGCCGGGACCTCGGGGACGCAGTACAGACCGCGGCGCGGGCGCACCAGGATGCCGGCTCGAACCGCGGAGGCGAGGGCGCGCGGGGCGACGCCCGGGACGAGGAGGTCGCGACGACGGGCGAATCCGCCGTGCGAACGGACGAGGTTTGCGACGAGCATCCGCGCACTGTCGCTCACGACCGCGAGTCGGGCTTCTGGACGGCCGCGATCCGGGGGATCAGGGTCGCGACGAGCCGATCGGGGACGAGCGCCGGACAGCTGCGACGACTCGCCGACGCCGATACCCGACACGCCGCGTTCCAGATCACGAACTCCGAACGAGCGAACGACGGAGCGGGCGGGCGAACGGGCGGTGGCGGGACACCGGTCCGCACTGAGCCGGGCTCGTGGCGCGGTTGGCGGGGGCCCGCGCGGGGGCGGGCCCGCGGAGTTGGCGCGCCGAGTTGGCGCGCGGAATCGGGGCCGGCGCGGGGGCGCGGGGTGCGGAACTGGCGCGCGGGCTAGGGGGCGACGCGGCCGTTCGCGTTGAACGTCTCGTGAGTGAGCGGCATGAGCTCGGCGAAGCGCTCCTCCATGAGCTCGGCGACCATCTCGATCTCGCGCTGCGGGAAGGACGGGAAGTGCGTGCCCTCGCGCTTGGTGCGCAGCGACAGGAAGTTCATGAGCGAGCGGGCGTTCATCGTCACGTACATCGAGCTGTAGATCGTCACGGGGAGGACGGTGCGGGCCACCTCGCGCGCGATGCCTGCGTCGAGCATCCGCTGATAGGAGGCGTAGGCGGCCTCGCACGCTCCGCGCACTTCGGCGTCGACGAGCGCGTGCTGCTCGGGCGTGCCTGGCAGGAAGTCGTAGGCGCCCGGCTTGCCGACCTGGATGAGGTTACGGTCGGCGCCCGGCACGTAGAACACGGGGCGGAGCTCGCGGTAGCGGCCCGATTCCTCGTTGTACGACGCGATGCGGTGGCGCATGAACTCGCGGAAGACGAAGATCGGCGCCTGCACGTAGAAGGTCATCGAGTTGTGCTCGAAGGGCGAGCCGTGGCGGTCGCGCATGAGGTAGTTGATGAGGCCGCGGTCGCGCAGCGTCGCATCCTGCCCCGACGCCGCGCTCTCGAGCGTCTGCTCGCCCTGCGTCGACACGCGAGCGGCGAAGAGCACGTCGGAGTCGGCGGCGCTCGCGCGCACGAGCTCGACGGTCACATCGGAGCGGAAGGTGATCTCGGCTGCGTCGGACACGATCGAAACCCTACCGGCGGCCGCGGGCATCCGGATGCCGACGGGCCGCGCGGGCGGGCGTCACGAAACGTCACACAGCATCGCAACGGGAATAGATGGGCGGCCGCGCATGGTTGCCTGCTCACATGGACTCCCCCGCGCTCCTCGCGATCGCCGCGCTCGTGATCAGCGCCACCGCGATCGGCCTCGTCATCCGCGCCCGGTCGGGTCGCATCGTGGTCGCCGACCGATCGGAGGCGGCGGATGCTCGACTCGCGGTTCCCGGAGCCGAGGTCACCCTGCTGCAGCTCTCGAGCCCGGTCTGCTCGGCCTGCGCCGTCATGCGGCGCGTGGGCGAGGAGCTGGTCGCGGGCGAGCACGGGCTCGCCCGGCGCGAGCTCGACATCACCGAGCACCCCGAACTCGCGAGCGCGCACAACGTGCTGAGCACGCCGACGACGCTGCTCGTCGACGCGGCAGGAGTCGTGCGCGGCCGCATCGTCGGCGCGGCGAAGCCCGCGGAGGTGCGCGCCGCCGTCCGGTCGGTGCGGGAGAGCATCGGGGCCTCCGCGTGAGCGCGGACGACCTCGACCGGGGCACGTCGGCTGCCCCCGCGCAGTCCGGAATCGACCCGCGCGGGCCGCGCTTCGGCGCCGCGATCACCGCGGTGCTCCTGCTCGCGGTCGTGGGGCTCGCGCTCAGCGGCCAGGCCGTCGCCGCGACCGCGCTGCTCGCGGCGCTCGTCGCGATCTTCGCCTGGGGGGCGTTCGCGGGCATCCGCCGCCATCCGTGGGGCCGACTGTATGCGCGACTCGTCGCTCCGCGTCTGGCGCCGCCGGCGCACCGCGAAGACCCTGCCGCCCCGACGTTCGCGCAGCTCGTGGGCTTCCTCATCACCGGGGCGGGGCTCGTGCTGCATCTGCTCGGCGTTCCTGGCGCGCTCGTCGTCGCCGCGTCGATGGCCTTCGTCGCGGCCTTCCTGAACGCCGTCTTCGACTACTGCCTGGGCTGCCAGCTGCACGTGCTCCTCGTGCGAGCCGGCGCGATCCGGCCGCGTCGCGCGTAGGCGCTCGCTCGAGCCGCTCGCCTAGCCCACGTGCCTGAGCGACGGCCTCTCGCGCCCATCCGAGCGCTTCCGTAGGCTGAAGCTCCCGTCAGGACGAAGGAGACCCTCATGGCCGTCACGAGCGAAGCCACCACCCTTTGGTTCGGATCCCTCACGGAGGGGCACGGAACGACATCGCTCGACTCCTCGGACGCCGCCGAGTTCCCCGTCACGTGGGCCGCCCGCAGCGAGGGAGTCGCGGGCAAGACCAACCCGGAGGAGCTCCTCGGCGCCGCGCACTCGGCCTGCTACTCGATGGCGCTCTCGCACGCGCTCGGCGGGGCGGGGCACGCCCCCGGGAGCCTCCAGGTGACCGCCGCGGTCACCTTCGTGCCCGGCGAGGGGATCACCGGCAGTCACCTGCTCGTGAGCGCGAAGATCCCCGGCATCTCCGCCGAGGAGTTCGCGACCTTCGCCGAGGACGCCAAGAAGAACTGCCCCGTGTCCGCCGCCCTCGCGGGCGTGCAGATCACGCTCGAAGCCTCGCTCGCCTAGTGGCGGCCGCACCTCGCGCAGGCCGCGGCTCGAGTGCCGGGCGTCCGTCCGGCCCTCTCACGGTGCTCGTCGCCGGCGCCTCCGGCATGATCGGCTCAGAGTTGCAGCGGCAGCTGCGTGCGCACGGTCACGCCGTGCGCACCCTCGTGCGACGCCCGCCGCGATCGGAGACCGAGTTCGCCTGGTCGCCGGAGTCGCGCGTGCTCGACGCGCGCATCCTGGATGAGGTGGATGCGGTCGTCAATCTGTCGGGCGCGTCGATCAGCCGCATCCCGTGGACGTCGGGGTGGAAGAAGCAGATCCTCGACTCGCGCATCGGCGCGACACGCGCGCTCGCGGAGGCGATGGGGATGGCCGAGCGGCCGCCCGCGACGTTCATCAGCGGATCCGCCGTGGGCTACTACGGCGACCGGCCCGGCGTGCGCCTCACGGAGGAGTCGGGCAAGGGCGAGGGATTCCTCGCCGACGTGGTCGAGGCGTGGGAGCTCGCGGCGCAGCTCGCGCCGGAGCGGACCCGCACGGTCATGGTCCGCACGGGCCTCGTCATCGGCCCGGGAGGCGCGATGGGGCCGCTGCGGCTGCTCACGCGCGTCGGTCTCGCCGCGCGGGTCGCCTCAGGAGGCCAGCACTGGCCCTGGATCAGCCTGCACGACGAGGCCGCGGCGATCGTGCACCTGCTCGGCTCCGGTCTGCGCGGGCCGGTGAATCTGGCCGGCCCGACCCCGGCGACGAGCGCGCGCGTCACCCGCGCCCTCGCCACGGAGATGCGCAGGCCGCATGCGCTCGTGCTTCCGGAGGCCGCCGTCGCGATCGGCATGGGCGAGGCCGGGCGCGAGCTGCTGCTTCCGAGCCAGAAGGTCGTGCCGGCGAAGCTGCTCGCCGAGGGGTTCCGGTTCCGGCACGAGACGATCGAGCAGGCGATCGCCGACCTCGTGCACCCGGAGATCGCGGAGGTCGCCGACCCGGCAGCCGGCGCCGCCTAAGCCCTAGAGCACGCCGTCCGCGCGGGCGAGTCGGATCGCCTCGCGCATGGCCCAGCGGGCCCGACGGCGGTCGCGCGACGCGTCGTACGCGAGAGACAGCCGGAACCAGTGGGCCCACGACGTCGGGTTCGCCTCGGTCTCGGCCGCGTACCGCGCGAAGATCTCGTCGGCCGCCGCGCGCTCCACTCGCCCGCTCGACCGCGCGGGGAGGCGGTCGTCGGGGAGGCCTCCGTCGGCTTCGAGGCGCCTCGCCAGTCGCTCCGTGCGGAAGCCGAAGACGAACTCGGCCGCGGCGAACCACGCGCCGATCAGCGGCAGGATGATGAGAGCCCAGCCGATCGCGCGCGCGACCGGCTGCGGATCGGTGACGAGCTGGATGGCGTAGACGACCGTGAAGGCAAGGTAGAGCGCGAGCAGGGTGCCCATCGCGAGGGCTCCCCAGCGGGTGCGGTTCCTCACTCGGCGTCGTCCGCCGACGCGGGGGCGCCGAGCCCGATCAGACGATCGAGGCCGATGACGAGGCCGGCCAGCTGAGCAGCGGCGCGGATCGCGATCGCGATGCCCTGCTCGTAGGCCGCCGGGGAGAGCGTCTCGTGCGAGAGCGTCAGCACTTCACCCGTGCCGCCGAAGTGGACGTCCTGCTTCGCGACGACGCCCTGCAGCCGCAGCGAGTGGATGGGCACGCTCGCGACCTGCTGGCCGCGCGCGCGCTGATCGACGTGCGGTGCGACCACGGGGCCGAGCTCCGCGCGGGCGTGGCCGATGAGCTCGGCCGTCCGGACGGCGGTGCCGCTCGGCGAGTCGACCTTCGCGGCGTGGTGCGCCTCGACGATCTCGACCGACTCGTAGAACTGCGCGGCGATGGTCGCGAAGTGCGTCGCGAGCACCGATCCGATCGAGAAGTTCGGGATGATGACGACCGCGGCATTCTCGCGACCCGCGAGGAGGGTGCGCAGCGTGCGCACGCGATCCTCGCTCCAGCCGCTCGTGCCGACGACGACGGCGAGACCCGCGCGCACCGCGTGGTCGACGACCGTCGGCGAGACGCCGGGGTGCGTGACGTCGAGAACGACGTCGGCGCCGAGCATGTCGTCGAGAGAGCTGCGCGAGGTGAGTCGCGCGACGAGCTCGAGATCTGGCTGCTGCTCGATGACGCGGCACGCGACGGAACCCAGACGCCCGCTCGCGCCCACGACGGCGACCCGGATGACCATGCCCTCAGCCTACTGTCGGGATCCCGAGCGCTCGCCGCCCGTGCGCTCGTAGGCTGACGGGATGGTGACCTTCCGCGACGCGAAGCCGACCGACCCGATCGCCGCGGCGCTGCTCGACCAGTACTTCGCCGCCCGCGCCGAGAGCTTCCCCGATGGCCGCGAGTACCGACGACCGGACGTCGACGCCGCGCAGTTCGCGCCTCCGACCGGCGCGTTCCTCCTCCTGGAGGGCGAGAACCTCGCCGGAGAGCCCGCGGATGTGGGGTGCGGAGGGATCCGCGCGGTGCCGGATGGACCGCTCGGAGCGCGCCGCGAGGTCAAGCACGTGTGGGTGCAGCCCCACGCGCGGCGCATCGGGGCCGGACGCGCGCTCATGGTCGAGCTCGAGCGGCGCGCACGCGAGAGCGGAGCACGCGAGCTCGTCCTCGACACCCACGACGCGCAGACCGCCGCCGGGGCGCTCTACGCGCGCCTCGGCTTCGTCGACATCGAGCCCTTCAACCACAACCCGAACGCGACGCGCTGGCTCGGCAAGCCGCTGACCTCCGACGAGTGACGGAGCGGGCGCGGCTCAGGAGAGACTGAGGAAGAGCTTCTCGAGATCGGCGACCTCGACGTCGCTGTCGGAGCCCGTGTCGTCGCGCAGGCACTCCTTCATGGCCGAGGCGATGATCGCGAAGCCGGCTCGATCGATCGCGCTCGAGGCCGCGGAGAGCTGCGTGACGATGTCGCGGCAGTCCCGGCCCTCCTCGATCATCGAGAGCACGGCCGCCAGCTGACCCTGAGCGCGCCGCAGACGATTGGTGATCCGCTTGGCCTCGGTGGCGGGAATCGTCGTCACGGTCGCTCCCCCGTCTCGTAGTCGAGCCCGCGCTGCACCCACGCGGATGTCCCGCCCGCGACCGACACGGCGTCGAAGCCGCGCGCGAGCAGGTAGTCGGCCGCGCGCAGGCTGCGGGCGCCGGAGTGGCAGATCACGTAGATGCGCTCGTCGGGCGGGAGCGACTCGGTCGCGTCGGGGATCGTGCCGAGCGGGACGAGCCTGGCACCCGGCACGTGCGCTGCGGTGTACTCGTCCAGCTCGCGGACGTCGATGAGGGCGATCGGGCCCTGCGCGTGATGCTGCGCGAGCTCGTCGACGGTGATCTCGTCAGCCACGGGATGCTCCAGTCAGGATCGGGGCGGCGGTCGCCGCCGTTCCGGCGAGCCAGGTCGTGTAGCCGCCGTCGAGGTTCGCCGCGGTCACACCGTACTGCCGCAGGAGCGATGCCGCGGTGTGGCCGCGCTGACCGACCTTGCAGTGCACGATGACACGCTCGCCGCGCAGCGACTCGGCGTGATCGCGCAGATCGTCGAGAGGCATGAGCTCCGAGCCCGGAATGGCGCCTGCGGCGTTCTCGCCGTCGGTGCGCACGTCGATGAGACGCCAGCCCTCCTCCACACGGTCGGCGAGCTCGTGCCACTGCACGTTCTCCTCGCCGTCGATGAGGTTGTCGTCGACGTAGCCGAGCATGTTGACCGGATCCTTCGCCGACGCGAACTGGGGAGCGTAGGCGAGCTCCAGGTCGGCGAGCTGCCGACCGGTGAGGCCGCCCGCCATCGCGGTCGCGATGACGTCGATGCGCTTGTCCGCGCCGTTCTCGCCGATCACCTGAGCGCCGAGAATGCGGTCGGTGTCGGCATCGAGGACGAGCTTCAGCGAGAGGGTCGTCGCTCCCGGGTAGTAGCCGGCGTGGTCGCTCGGATGCGTGTGGATGACCCGGATCCGGCGGCCCTCCTCGCACAGCTCTCGCTCGGTGCGGCCGACGACAGCGGCGGTGAGGCCGAACACGCCGAGGACGGCCGTTCCGAACGCCGGGACGGCGTCGTGGGCTCGGCCGGCGATCGCGTCGGCGGCGAGGCGGCCATGGCGGTTGGCGAGGCCGGCGAGCCACACGGGCGCGGCGCCGCCCTCGGCGCGCTGCTTGAGAGCGGCATCCCCCACGGCCCAGATCGCGGGGTCGGAGGTGCGCTGCCGCGCGTCGACGACGAGGTAGCCGCGCTCGTCGAGCTCGAGCCCCGCCTCGCGGGCGAGAGCGGTGTCGGGGCGCACGCCGACCGAGAGGATGACGAGATCGGCCTCGAGGGTCGCGGCTCCGTCGTCGAGCACCACGTGGTCGGGCTCGATGGCGGAGAGGGCGGTTCCGAGACGGACGTCGACGCCGTGGGCGCGCATCCGCTCGGTAACGAGGTGGGCCATCTCGACGTCGAAGGGGCGCAGCAGCTGTGGAAGCATCTCGACGACCGTCACCTCGAGGCCGCGGTGGCGAAGGTTCTCGGCGAGCTCGAGGCCGATGAACCCGCCGCCCGCGACGACGACGCGCCTGGCGTCGCGGGCGCGCTCGATGATGGCGTCCATGTCGGCGAGGTCGCGCAGGGCGAGACCGCGCTCGACGCCGGGGATCGGGATGCGCACCGGGCTCGCGCCCGTGCTCAGGATGAGAGCGTCGTAGGGGATGCGCTCCTCTGTGCCGGTCTCGACCGAGCGGGCGGTGACCGTGCGGGCCGCGCGATCGATCGCGACGGCCTCGGTGCTCACGCGGACATCGAGCCCGAAGCGGGCGCCGAGGGCGGCCGGGGTCTGCAGGACGAGCGACAAGCGCTCCTCGATGACGCCGCCCACGTGGTACGGGAGGCCGCAGTTGGCGAAGCTCACATGCTCGCCCCGCTCGAGCACGATGATGCGGGCGCTCTCGTCCAGACGGCGGAGACGGGTCGCAGCGGACATGCCGCCCGCGACACCGCCGACGATGACGTAGGTTCGGGGATGAGTCATGCCTTCATGCTATACCCCCTGGGGTATTTTGCCAAACGGCCGGATGGTCATGGTCGGCCCACGCTCCGCGCTCCCAGGGGTCTCACGATCGCCCCCCAGAGGCGTGTGCGACAGTCGGGACCATGCTCAGGCCCGCGCTCGTCCGCCGTGCGCGCGCCCGCATCCTCACGATGTTCTCCGGCGACCCCGAGGGCGTCCCCGCGTGGGTGACCGTGCTCGAGACCGGCGACGACGAAGGGTTCTTCGGGCCGGGCTCGGCGGTCTGGGCGGTGCACAACGGCACGCCCACGATCGTCGCGGGCATCCGAGCCCTGCTCATGCAGACGCTCCACCCGGGAGCCATGGCCGGGGTCCACGATCACAGCCGCTACCAGCAGGATCCGCTCGGCCGCCTCGCGGGGACCGTTCGCTGGGTGCTCACGACCACCTTCGCCGATCGCGCCCAGGCGGAGGCCGGCTGCGCGTGGGTCTCGCGTCTTCACGAGCGCGTTCGCGGCGAGTACGCGGGCGCCGACGGCGCGCCGCGGGACTACCGGGCCGACGACGCCGATCTGATCGGCTGGGTGCACTGCGTCTTCGCCGATGCGTTCATCGGGTCGCACGAGACCTGGGGCGGCCCGGTTCCCGGCGGATCCGACCAGTATGTGCGCGAGTGGGCCATCGCCGGTGAGCTGATGGGCATGACCGACCCCCCTCGATCGCGCGCCGAGCTGGACGCCGCGATCGCCTCGTACATCCCCGTGCTGCGCCGCGACGAGCGGGTCGATGACGCCGTCCGCTGGCTGCGATCGCCGCAGCTCGGGCGCGCGGTCGGTCCCGCCTACCGCATCCTGTTCGCCGGCGCGGTCGCGTCGCTGCCCGACCGCTACCGACGGATGCTCGGCCTGCGCCGCCCGTGGTGGCCGGCGATCACGGCGACGCGCCTGATGCTCGCCGGGACGCGCGCGGTGCTCGGCACAGAGTCGTCGAGCATGCGGTTCACGCGACGACGCCTCGAGCGCCTCGCGGGCCAGAACGCGTGAGGGTCGGCTCGGATCCGGTCAGAAGGGCTGCTCGACGGGGAGCCCGGTTCGCAGTTCGACGGGCAGGTGCCCGAGATCGTTGTGCGCCACCAGGACGGGCGGCTTCGCCGAGCGCACCCGGATGATCGTGAGCGCGCAGTTGGCCTGGTTCACGCCCATCCAGCGCCACGCTGGGGCGCCGAAGACCTCGCGCACGAACCAGGCGATCACGAAGTTGTGGGTGATGAGGAGGTCGTGGCGATCCTCGCGCGACGGCGAGAGCCACTCGGCGGTCGCGTCGGCCATCTGCGCCTCCCCCGCGGCGATCTCGGCCTCCGTCACGCTTCCGAAGAACGACTCGAAGGCGTGCGGCATGTCGGGTGCGGGCCCGGATGGGATGCAGTCCATGAGCAGCGCGGTCGGCACGGGCTCGATCGACGGCATGCGCGCGGTCATCGTCCGAGCCGTCTCGACCGCCCGCTGGAGGGGCGAGGTGTGGACGCTCGCGAAGGGGACCCCGCTCAGCCGCTCGGCGATCGCCGTCGCCTGCCGCTGACCGCGGCCGCTCAGGGGGCCGTCGGGGAGGCCGTGCTCGGCGTCCTGCTGCTCGCCGTGGCGCACGAGGTACACGTACCGGGACACGATCGCACTCCTTCGTCGCCTCCGACCCTATGTCATGGGGCGTCGCCGGGGTCGCGCTATCCAGACCCCCTCGGACCGGGGAACGACGACCTTCTGAGTGAGGACAGACAGCCTGGTCTGTCCCCTGCTACAGTGATCCCATCGCCCAGGCGTTCTGGAGCGATCGGATGAGCCGCCCACTCTTCCGAAGCAGACGCAGCGCCCGTCGTCGCACCCTCCGATCGTCGACATCGACAGCGCCGCAGCGAGGAGACACACCGTGACGGTCAGCGCCCCCCTCGAGGCCGCACGGCGTGTCGCCCCTGCGAAGGCCCGGATCCTCGAGACCGCCATGCGGCGGTTCTACGACGACGGGATCCGGCAGGTCGGCGTCGACCTGCTGATCTCGGAGTCGAAGGTCACCAAGGCGACCTTCTACAAGCACTTCGGCTCGAAGGACCGCCTCGTGCTCGAGTACATCTCCACGAGGCGCGACGCCTCGCTCGAGTCGATCAGCGGCCTCGTCATCGCTCACGCCGACCCGCGCGTCGGGCTTCGTCTGGTGGCGGATGCCGTGGTCGCGCAGGTGAACGCGCCCGGCTATCGTGGCTGCCCGTTCCAGAAGGCCGCGGCGGAGTTCGCCGACCCGACCCACCCGGTGCGCGTCGTCGTGACGGAGTTCCACGAGTCGCTCCACGAGATCTTCGAGTCCACTCTCGTCCGCATGGAACACCCGCTGCCGGGAGAGGCCGCGGACGAGCTCATGCTCGCCTACGACGGCGCGATGGCCTGGAGTCACGTGGGCGACGTGATCGCCGCGAGCTCAGCGCTGCGGCGCATCTTCGATCGCATCATCGGTGAGAGCGCGCGCTGATCCTCGCGTGATCCGTCCGGCCGACGGGGATTCGCTGTCGCCCCGTCAGCGCTGCGCGCTCGCGCGATCGAGCTCGGTGAGGTGGTGACGCCCGAGCGCGAGCGAGGGTGCGGCCATCACCTCGTCGAGCTGGTGCGCCTCGCTCACCGACACGACCGGAGCGACGACGCGCGGACGGCTCAGCAGCCAGGCGAGGGAGACGGTCGCGACCGTCGCGTCGAGGTCGGCGGCGACGCGATCGAGGGCGTGCAGAATACGGATGCCGCGGCGCGTGAGGTGCTTCGCGGCCTCCAGCCCCCGCCCGTGCCGCTCCAGGTCGGCGCGCGAGCGATACTTCCCCGTGAGGAAGCCGCCCTCGAGGGCGAATCGCGGCATGACGCCGAGGTCGAGCTGCGCAGCCACGCGGGCCAGGCCGCTCTCGTACTCCGTGCGCTGGATGAGGTTGTAGTGGTTCTGAAGTGCGATCATCGGCGCGACGCTGAGCTGGCCTGCGGCGATCCTGGCCTCGAGCAGACGATCCGGAGTGTGATGGGAGCCGCCGAAAGCGCGAACGCGACCGTCGCGGATCAGTTCGTCCACCGCCGCGAGGGTCTCCTCCAACGGCACGGCGTCGTCGTCGATATGGAGGTAGAGGACGTCGATCATGGTCACGCCGAGCCGATCGAGCGACGCGGTCACCGCTGCCTCGACCGCGCGCGCGGAGAGGCCGGGGTTGTCGGGGCTCTTGCCGATCTTGGTCGCGATCGTGAGCCGGTCCCGCAGACCGCGGCGGCGCATCCAGTTCCCGATCATGATCTCGCTGCGCCCGCCGGCGTACGAGTCGGCCGTGTCGATGAAGGACCCGCCGAGCTCGATGAAACGGTCGAGGATCGCGGTCGTGGTGGACTCGTCGGCCGTCCAGCCGAACGTCGTGCCGCTGAGCGCGAGCGGGAAGACGCGGATCGGGCTCGGGCCGAGACTGCGCCAGGCGACGGGCGCGGCTGTCGCCGTCGGCGACGCCATGAGGTCGGCGCCGCCCCTCGAGTCGGTCACGGTGGGGCCTTTCGAGCTGCGGCGTGGTAGCCGCGCGTGCGGTTCGTGGCCAGACGGTAACGCTCGAGACGACGACTGCTCGACTCCGCCACGCGATCGTTATGCAACCGTGGCGAGCGACGGCCGGCGAAGACCCGGCCTGAGAGCCACGATGCGGCCGCGCCCCCACAGGCGCGACCGCATCGGGGTTCTCTGACGGGCTACGAGGCGGGGTGCACCTCGTCGATGCCCGACGACTTCTTCGCCGCGTTGACCGCGACGATGCCGAAGCCGACCTTGTTGAGCACGTCGGCGATCACGTAGATCACCGCGGCGATGCCGACGGCGAGTCCGATGTCGCTGCCGCTGAGCTCGAGGAACTCCTGGGTCGCGGTGGCCAGCGGGTAGATCGACCAGCCGATGATCACGAACAGTCGCATGATCCAGACCGCGCGACGAACATGCTCCGGAGCGCCCGACACCTTGACGGTGAAGACCGCGTAGACGATGTAGAGCCACGCGAGCACCGAGATCACGAAGAAGATCACGTTTCCGGCCGAGCCGGGCTCGCCCACCTCGCCGAGGTAGCCGGTGGCGATCATGATGATGTCGGCGATGACGAGCTTCGTGATGAGGCCCTTCTTCGCCGCGCCGGCGAGCGCGACGATGATGCCGAACTCGATGAGCAGCAGCGGCGTCGTGATGAGCCAGTCGATGTATCGGACGGGGGTGGTGGCCTCGACGGCCGCCGCGTCGATCGCGCCGCCGGGGAACGCGACCATGTCCTTCATGACGTAGTAGAGGATCGCCGCCACGAACGTGATGACGGCGGCGTACGTCGCGACCGACCTCAGCTCAGGCTTGAGATCGTTCCGCTCCATGATGAACCACAGCGTGCCCGCCGCCATGGCGACGAAGCCGAGCATGAAGAACGCCTGCACAATCTGGAAGTCCACAATTCTCCTTCGAATCGTGTGAAGCGCCGCTCGGGGGCGAGCGGCGGCGATGACTCCATCGGGTTGTGGGCCCCTCCGGGATGGGTGACGATCGCGAATCTATCGTCGAGCGTCGGAATCCACCCCCAGAGCGGCTTGAGCGCGCTGTGCGTCACCTGGGGAACAACTGCATGAATTCGCATAGAGTTGAGGCATCCTGCCGGGTGGCACGGCGGGAGTATCCGAGTTCTGGATCGAGCCTGCAGGAGGCCTCTGTGACCAACGACCCGTTCTGGCGACTGCCCGACGTTCCGACCTTCGAGCTCTCGAGCCCCGACCTCGTCGAGGGCGAGGACCTGCCCCAATGGGCCCGATCGGGAATCGCGGGGGCGGGCGGAGACGACCGCTCCCCCGCCCTGGAGTGGAGCGGCGCGCCCGAGGGGACCGAGAGCTACGTCGTCATGATGTACGACCCCGACGCGCCGACCGGCAGCGGCTGGTGGCACTGGGCCGTCTACAACGTGCCCGCTTCGTGCACCTCCCTCCCCGCGAACGCAGGTGATCCGGATGCGGGCCTCCTGCCGGAGGGCGCCGTGACGGTCTCGAACGAGCTGCGTCTCAAGCGCTTCCTCGGCGCGGCTCCGCCCGCGGGTCACGGCGATCACCGCTACTATTTCATCGTCAACGCGCTCGATGTGACCGCGATCGAGGTGCCGGAGGATGCGACGCCCGCGCTACTCGGCTTCATCCTCCGCGACCACCTCGTGGGGCGCGCCGTGCTGTCAGGGCTCTCGCGGACCGAGTAGCGCGCGTCGGGCCGCAGCGCCCGCCCCCGGACGACGGATACCCGGGGGCGGGCATCCGGTCGTTCAGCGGGAGGTGGGGACTATGCGTCCTCGCCCTCCTCGGGCGCCGCAGCGGCGTCGCCCTCGCCCTCGGCGAGAACCGGGGCCAGCGAGAGCTTCCCACGGTCGTCGGTCTTCGTGATCTCGACGAGGATCTTCTGACCCACGCTGAGGACGTCCTCGACGTTCTCGACGCGCTTGCCGCCGGCGAGCTTGCGGACCTCGCTGATGTGCAGCAGGCCGTCCTTGCCGGGCATGAGCGAGACGAACGCACCGAAGGCCGCGAGCTTCACGACGGTGCCGAGGTACTGCTCGCCCACCTCCGGGTTGATCGGGTTCGCGATCTGGTTGACGCGCGCACGGGCGGCCTCGGCCGAGGGTCCGTCGACGGCGCCGATGTACACCGTGCCGTCCTCCTCGATCGAGATCTGAGCGCCGGTCTCGTCCTGGATCGAGTTGATCGTCTTGCCCTTCGGGCCGATCAGCTCGCCGATCTTGTCTACGGGGATCTGCACGCTGATGACGCGAGGAGCCGTGGGTGCCATCTCGTCGGGGGCGTCGATCGCCTGGTTCATGACCGCGAGGATCGCCATGCGGGCGTCCTTCGCCTGGCCGAGCGCCTGCTGCAGCACCGACGACGGGATGCCGTCGAGCTTGGTGTCGAGCTGGATGGCCGTGACGAACTCACTCGTACCGGCGACCTTGAAGTCCATGTCGCCGAGGGCGTCCTCCGCGCCGAGGATGTCGGTGAGAGCGGCGTAGCGCGTCTCGCCGTCGACCTGGTCGCTGATGAGGCCCATCGCGATGCCCGCGACCGGCGCGCGCAGCGGCACACCGGCGTTGAGAAGCGACAGCGTCGACGCGCAGACGGAGCCCATCGAGGTCGAGCCGTTGGAGCTCATGGCCTCGCTGACCTGACGGATCGCGTAGGGGAACTCCTCGCGGCTCGGCAGAACCGGCACGAGGGCGCGCTCGGCGAGGAAGCCGTGCCCGATCTCGCGACGCTTGGGGCTCCCGACGCGGCCGGTCTCACCGGTCGAGTAGGGCGGGAAGTTGTAGTGGTGCAGGTAGCGCTTGCTCGTGACGGGGTTCAGCGAGTCGATCTGCTGCTCCATCTTGAGCATGTTCAAGGTCGTGACGCCGAGGATCTGCGTCTCGCCGCGCTGGAAGATCGCCGAGCCGTGGACGCGCGGGATGACCTGCACCTCGGCGTCGAGCGCGCGGATGTCGGCGAGGCCCCGGCCGTCGATGCGGACGCCCTCGGTGAGCACGCGCGTGCGCATGATCTTCTTCGACACCGACTTGTACGCGGCACCGAAGTCCTTCAGCGACTCCTCGGGCAGCTCGCCCGCGGCGATGCGGCCCTCGACGGCGACCTTGACGCGCGCCTTGAGGTCGTCGTCTGCCGCCTGGCGCTGGGCCTTGTCGGCGATCTGGTAGACGCCCGCGAGCTCGCCGTGAGCGATCTCGTCGACGGCGCTGTAGAGCTCGGCGCTGTAGGCGAGGAAGACCGGGTAGTCCTGGATCTCCTTCGCCGACTGCGCGGCGAGCTCCTGCTGGGCCTTCGCGAGCTGCATGATGAACGGCTTCGAGGCCTCGAGGCCCTGAGCCACGATCTCCTCGTTCGGCTTCACGGCACCGCCCTGGATGAGGTGCCAGGCGCCCTCGGTGGCCTCGGCCTCGACCATCGTGATGGCGACGTCCTCGCTGCCATCGGCGTTGGTGACGACGCGACCGGCGACGATGATGTCGAAGACGGCCTCGGCGAGCTGACTGTGCTTCGGGAACGCGACCCACTGGCCGCCGCCCGCGTTGTCGGGCATGAGCGCCAGACGGACGGACGCGATCGGGCCGCTGAAGGGCAGGCCCGAGATCTGGGTCGAGGCGCTCGCGGCGTTGATCGCGAGGGCGTCGTAGAACTCGTCGGGCGCGATGCTGAGCACCGTGATGACGATCTGCACCTCGTTGCGCAGGCCCTCGATGAAGGTCGGGCGCAGCGGGCGGTCGATGAGGCGGCACACGAGGATGGCCTCGGTCGAGGGGCGGCCCTCGCGACGGAAGAACGAGCCGGGGATCTTGCCCGCGGCGTACGCGCGCTCTTCCACGTCGACCGTCAGGGGGAAGAAGTCGAAGCCCTCGCGGGGGTGCTTGCCGGCGCTCGTCGCGCTCAGCAGCATGGTCTCCTCGTCGAGGTACGCGGCGACGGCGCCCTGCGCCTGCTGCGCGAGACGACCGGTCTCGAACCGGACGGTGCGGGTGCCGTACTTGCCGTTGTCGAGAACGGTCTCGGCGAACTTGATTTCAGGACCTTCCATTGAGGTCTGTCTCCTTACACGTCTGTGCGCCGGGCATCCCGTAGCGGATGCGCAGCGCGGCGCGCGGAGCAGGAGCGGGCAGGAAGGGACGTCGGCGTGATGCCGCCGGGTCTGCTCTGGCCAACAGTAGACATCCACCGTTCCGGCGCTGCGCGAGCGCTGCGAGACGGGAGATCACCACCGGTGACCAGCTTCGAGCCGGCCTGCTCCGTGCGGTATTCACTTGAGCGACGCGGAACCGCGCCTCGTCCAGGCTATCAGCCCGGCGTGTCGCGGCCTAGTGAGCGGCGCGCTCAGCGCGTCGGCGCGCCCGCCGCTGTCGTCGGCGCAGTGTCTTCGTCGGCGTCCGCCGTCACGACGACCTTGCCACGCAGATGCCCCGCCTCGAGGAACGCGAACGCCTCGCGCACCTCGCTGAGCGGGAACGAGGCGGCGATGGGCACGTCGAGCGCGCTCGCCGCGACGAGCGCGGCGAGGGCATCCAGCGTCGGCGGATGCACCGCGCCGCGCCCCACGCCCCGCACCCCGTAGGCGCTCGCATCGGTGGCGATCGTGTTGATGCGCTCGGGCGGCACGCCGAGCGCGAGCGCCGCCTCGATCGTCTCCGCGCCCGCCTGGTCGAAGACCGCCGTGATGCCGTCGGGCGCCGCCGTGGCGAGTCGCTCGCGAAGGCCGTCGCCGTAGAGCACCGGCTCCACGCCGCGCTCACGCAGCCAGTCGTGGTTGGCGGGACCGGCCGTGCCGATGACCCGGATGCCGCGCCCGACCGCGAGTTGACTCAGGATGCCGCCGACCCCGCCCGCCGCCGCGCTCACGACGATCGTGTCGCCCGAGGCGAGGCCCTGCGAGTCGAGAGCATCCCACGCCGTCTGCCCCGCGAGGGCGAGCCCCGCCGCCACCTCGAGCGGGACTGCCTCCGGCACGCGCGCGATGACGCTCGCAGGGGCGATCACCCAGTCGGCGAAGGCGCCCTGAGGGATGGACCCGAAGACCGCGTCGCCGATCGCGACGGAATCCACACCGGCGCCGACGGCCTCCACGACGCCCGAGAACTCGCGCCCGACGTCGACAGGGAGCGTCAGGACGATGCGCGAGCGCCCGGAGCGGATCTTCGCGTCGACCGGGTTGAGGCCGCCTGCGGCGAACCGCACCCGCACCTCGCCGGCGGCGGGCGGCGCGACCTCGACGGTCTCGAACAGCAGCACCTCCGGCCCGCCGCGCTCGTGGTACCGGACGACGCGGGAGGGGCGGGGCCGAGCGCTCATGGGCCCAGCCTAGGCACTGCGCCCGCTCGGGGGATCGCCGTCGATATCGAGCACGGGCACGCCGACCTGCAGCGCGAACGCCTCGACGCGCAACGGATCGAGCGCGTCGCCGATGGGGGTCGCGATGCGCCCGGACTCGATTACCCACAGCTCGGGTCGGCCGCGTCGGGAGTCGAGCCAGCGTCCGATTGCGAGCTCGTGGCCGTAGGAGTGCTCGGCGACAGCGAAGGGAGCTCGGACGACGAGCGACCAGCCGTCGGATCGCAGACTCGTGCGCCAGCGCGTCGTGATCTGGGCGGCGCTCGCGGCGAGGAGCAGGAAGCCGCCGATCGCGACCGCGATGAGGAGGCCCGTGAGGATGCCGGGGGGCGCGACCCCGAGGACGATCCCCGTCGCGGCGCCCGTCATCGCGATCGCGGCGAGCGCCAGCCGAACGCCCCACGCCCCCGCCCCCGCGCGCACGACGGCGACGGGGCGCAGGAGCTCGTCCGAGGGCATGGGGACATTGTGCGGCGCGTCGCTCGTGCGCGGCTGGGATGCGCGCGTGAACTCGGAGCGGCGATCAGCGGTCGATGACCGGCAGAGGCAGCTCATCGAGTGCGAGCGCGGGGTCGGGGCACGTCGCGCGCATCGCGGCGCGATCGAGAGCGGTCACGCCCGTCACGGCGACGATCGACCAGATGTCGCGCGGTCCGTCCGAGCTGAACGGCCGGTCGCGGATGGCGTCGATGATCGCGCGCGTGTCGGCGATGTCGAGCCGACCGCCGAAGGCGCGCACGCACGCGGGCAGCGCCGTGGTCAGCTGGGCGTCGAGCCATCGCGCCTCGATCGGCCCCTCGAGAGAGATCTCGCTTGTGAACGGGGGGAACTCGTGGCGGCAGAGCGCCTCGGCGCTCGCCGGCGCCCAGGGCTCCTCGCCTGCGATCGGGGCGCCCCCGATCTCCGCAGGCCGGCCCAGCCGGTCGGAGACGCACTCCAGCAGCCGTTCCCGGTAGTCGGACGGGTGGACCCACTCGGTGAACCCGAAGCTCAGCGGCGGCGATTCCGGCCAATGATCGCGCAGCTCGCGCTGGGTGGACTGCGTGCTGTCGAACCAGAGACCCACGAGCCGCTCCGCCCGCTCCGCGGCGACGAGCTCGAGGCTCACGCTCGCCGGCTCGACGGTCGCGCATCCGCCGCACGCGATCGCGAGAGCGCCGAGCAGGAGCGCTGGCGACGATCGGCGCGGCGCCCTGCTCACGGCACGATCTCCGGAGGCTCGAGACCGAGCAGCACCTGACCGGGGTCGGCGCACTGCGTGAGGACGCGCGCTCGGACGAGCGGGTCCCCGACGATCTCGACGTGCGGCCACACGCTCTGCATCGCGCTCACCGATCGGCCGACGCTCGTGGGGAAGATCGCGCCGTCGACCGCCGCGGCGATGTCCGGCACGACGAGCCGAGCGCCCACGCTGCTCGCGCACGCGGGAAGCTCGACGACCAGCTGCTCGCGCACCCACTGGCGCTCGACGGGGCCGCCGAAGGGGTAGAGGGAGCTCCACGGCTGCACCGACAGCCCGCAGCCGATGTCGGCGACGGTAGCCGTCCACGCGGGCTCGGAGATTGGCCCGGGGCCGACCTGCAGGAGCCCGCTCGCCTCGGTCACTGTGACCTCGCGACCGAGCGTTTCGCTCAGGCACGCGGCGCGTGCCTCATCGATGGCCTCGACCGGGACCCACCGGTCGAAGGCGACCTCGAGCTCCGCCTCGGGCCATCGCTCGCGCACGAACCGCGTCGAGTGGGCGACGGCCGCGCGCCACTGGGACGAGATGGTCGCCGATCGCTCGGCGGCGACATCCTCGATCGTGACCGTCGGCTGCGCGGGGAGGGCGGCGCACCCGGCGAAAGCGATCGCCGTGAGCCCGGCGATCGGCGCAGCCGCGCGGCGGCGGCGACCGCGACGGGGTCGATCCGGATCGGGGATCACGGCGAGGCTCCGTCGAGGAGGACCTCAGGAGGGGGGCAGCGGAGGCTCGCGGAGGCCCGCTCGAGCGGGTCGGACCCGACGAGGGCGTACGGGTCGTAGGACTCGTCGGTCCGCCACGCCGCGTCGAAGTCGGCGCTCGAGGGAGGGACGACGACGGCCCAGCCGTGCCGGGCGAGGCAGGCCGGGAGCTCGGAGGTCGCGTACGCGTAGGCCCAGGGCAGCTCAACGCTGCGGACGGATTCCGCGAACCACGAGCGGACGGGGTACCGGCCCTGACAGTCGAAGCTCGCGACATCGACGGCGAAGAGTTCGCGGGCGGAGTCGACGTTCACCCCGCTGTAGTCGATGCGCTGACCCTCGTCCGCCGCGCGCGCGCCGGGGAAACCGGCCGACGCGAGGCACTCGGCCATCACGCCGCCCCACTCCGCGGAGTCGACCCACCGATCGACCACGATGTCGGGCAGCGACACCGGGCCCCACTTGGCCCGCACGAACTCGGCCAGACGCTGCATCGACCGCTCGTGCGCCTGCTCGACGACGCGATCGCGCTTCGCCGCGACAGCCGAGAGACCGCCCGCCGTCTCGACCGCGACCGGGGCGCACGCGGCGAGGATGCCCGGCGCGAGCATCGCGGTGATCAGCCCCGCGACGGCCGACCCTCGCAGGCCGCGCGCACGACGGCGTCGCGTCGCGCGTCGCTGCTCGGGCATGACTCGAGAATCGCACGCGCAGCGGGGATTCGGCAGGGAATGGCGCGACCGGCGCCCCGGGCCGGCGCCTCTGGTCAGCGCCGCTGACGCGCGAGCAGATACTCGACGAGGTAGCTCACGAGGATCATGAGGGCGACGACGATGAGGAGGCCGCGCGCGACGCCGCGGAGAGGCCCCGCGGACGGTGACGCGGCGACGATGATGAGGCCCGTGAGCGCAGCGACGAGCGCGAGCCGCACGAGGCTCACTCGGCGCAGCGCGGGCGGCCTGCTCGTCACCGGGGGCGAAGCCCGTCGGCGACGCGGTCGAACGCCGCCTCGAGCACGGGGCCGGGAGCGCCCTCGCCGTGCCTGGCCCACCAGATGAAGGCCCGGTGCGCGACGAGCACGAGCGTGTCGCCGACGATCGCGGCATCGAGGCCGTCCGGGTCGAGCCCGTCGCGGACGATGAACGCCTGGCGGATGGCGTCGCCGACGTCGGCGAACCGCGCGACGCCGTCGGAGTAGAGGGTGTGGTTGTCGCCGATGAGGAGCAGCCGCTGCCTCGTCACCTCCCGCAGCTCGGGCGGCACCTGCGCCGCCGCGACGTACGCGGCGCGGACGGCGTCGATGGCGGGAAGGCTGGAGTCGGCGGCCGCGATCTCGGCCCGCAGCACCTCGGCGAAGCCTTCCGTTCCCGCCCACACCAGCGACGCCTTGGCCGGGAAGTGCCGGAAGATCGTTCGACGGCTGTGGCCGACGACGCGTGCGATGTCCTCCATCGTCACATCGTCGTAGCCGTGCTCCCGGAAGAGATCGAGCGCCACATGCGCGACGCGCTCGAGATCGAGCTCGACGGGGCGCCCGCGGCGCCGTGGTTCGTTCATCCGAGACACCCTAGCCCCGTCGCGGAGGCTGGGAGCGGAAGTGTCACGATTCCAATCGTTCCGTCCCGGGGAGACGACGAAGGCCGCCTCCGGATCTCTCGGGGGCGGCCTTCGCGCAAGAAGCTCGCGGTGTCTCTCGACGACTCGCCAGCACGCAGGGCGTGCTAGCGGCGCAGACCCAGTCGCTCGATCAGCGAGCGGTAGCGCTCGATGTCGATGTTCTGCAGGTAGCCCAGCAGACGGCGACGCTGGCCCACGAGGAGCAGCAGACCACGACGCGAGTGGTGGTCGTGCTTGTGCTCCTTGAGGTGCTCGGTCAGGTCCTTGATGCGCTTGGTGAGCATCGCGACCTGCACCTCGGGGGATCCGGTGTCACCGGGGTGCGTCGCGTACTCGTCGATGATCGCCTTCTTGACGTCTGCTTCCAGTGCCATAGGTGATCCCCTCTCTCCTCGTTGCGCGGCGCC
This sequence comes from Microcella alkalica, assembly GCF_014137945.1. Lineage (GTDB taxonomy): Bacteria > Actinomycetota > Actinomycetes > Actinomycetales > Microbacteriaceae > Microcella > Microcella alkalica. The sequence goes on along the minus strand of NZ_JACGWX010000002.1, from coordinate 318,470 downwards.
CTGAGCGGGATGCTCGGGGCTCTCTTTCTCCGCGGCCGTTCGACGGCAACCTTCAGATACTAGCAGTCGGCCGGGGCGGTCGGCCGTCAGGCGGCAACCGCCGTCTGTCGAAGGTGCTTCAGCAGGACAACCAGGTCGGCGACCTGCGCTTCAGTGAAAAGCGACTGCGGGCCCGTCGGAGCGAGCGACGTGAACGGATCCTCGAAGAGCAACCCCGGATCTACCACACCGCGCATCGTCAACTGAGAGACCAGCAAGTCGATGAAGGCGAGCTGATTCGCGGTGAAGGTCTGACCGGCGATGAACTCCCCCACGGCTTCCTGCGCCGCGGCACGGTCGAGGCCCAGCAACGTCCTCACGAAGAGGCCCAGTCCGCCGCTCTCCTCGATCGCCAATGAGAGCTCTCCCGGAGTGAACTCGCCGCTCTCGCGCATGATCGACTCGAGCGATTCGAGGTCGAGAGCCGTGAGCTGCTTGCCGTGCCGCACCTTGAACAGCACGGCGTCCTCTTCGTGGGCCGCGAGGAACGACAGCGCCTTGGCCCGGAAACGTCCGCGGTCAATGCCGGGCGCCCCGGGCACGACGGCGGTGTCGGTGATGGGGCCGAGCGTGTCCTCGAAGTCGGTGTAGATCAGCGGCCGTTCGCGCGGATCGAGGAGCCGGACGAGGTCTCGCAGCCGCACTCGCATCTGCTCGAGCATCGCGACCGTCACGCCGTTCCACCAGTCAACCGAGGCGACATGATCGATGAATTCGAGTTGTGAGGCGATCACGGGAATCGTCGTCTGGTGTGCGAGCGCGTCCGCGATTCCGCGCACGGAGTTCCCTACCGCCGTCAGCGCGGTCGCGTCACTCTCCAGGACGGCAAGCTGCGCTCGGTACGCGAGAAGGTCGAATCTCTTCGCCGCCTCGTCGGTGTCATCGGCATCCGCCTTCGAGGGGAGCCCGCCGAGGGCGATGACGCGTTCGTAGTCGTCCTCCCCCAGAGAGAGCCAGGTTCGTCCATCGCGGAATCTCTCGACCTCGCGTCGATGAGGGCGGACCAGGACGTTGTCGAGAGTCATCCCGTCGACTCGGCTTTGCAGCCGGCCAACGAGGAGCTCTCGTAGTGCGGCGAGCTCCCGGTCGGGGTGCGCTCCGCCCTCCGAAGCGCGGTCGATCGTCCGCACCAGATGCGTGCGAGCTCGGACCAGTCGTTCGGTCAACGAGGCGGCCCGCGTCGAGCGATCGGGCGGCACCTCCTGGTTGAAGTACTCGATGTTCTGGCAGACGTCGAGGATCACGAAGTCCTTCTTGTCGTCGCCGGGGCCGTACAGCTCCGGCCGCAGGCGCGTGCCACGGCCCACCATCTGCCAGTACTTGGTCTTCGAGTGCACCTCCTTGAAGAACACGAGGTTGACCACGTCTGGCACGTCGATGCCGGTGTCGAGCATGTCGACCGACACAGCTACCTGCGGAAACGCCCTTGTGGTCGAGAAGTCGTCGATCAGGCTCTGGGCGTAGTTCACCTGGTGCGTGATGACGCGGGCGAAGTGACCCGCGTAGTGCGGGTAGTTGGCGTCGAACCGCTCGACGATGAACTGCGCGTGCCGCTGACTCTTAGCGAACACGATCGTCTTGCCGAGCTGGTCGCCGCCGTTCACACGACGCCCTTCGGTCATGAGCGCTTCCAGCACCTTGTCGACGGTGTCGGCATTGAACAGCCACTGGTTCACCGCGGAGGCATCCACCTCGTCCGGCACGTCGCCGTCGGCCCAGTCGAGCAGATCCCACTGCTCCTTCTCGTCCTCAGAGAGGTCGTCGTATCGGATGCCCTGCCGTACGAACGACGTCGCGACCGACTTGCCCACCGGTGCCACGAGGTATCCGTCGGCGATGGCGTCGGTGAGATCGTACGAGTCGGTCGGCACGCCGTCTTCGAGCCCGAACAGGCTGTAGGTGTTGTGGTCGACCTCGTCTTTCGGCGTCGCCGTGAGGCCCACGATGTGGGCGTCGAAGTACTGGAAGATCGCCCCATACTTCTGATACACCGACCGGTGGGCCTCGTCGATGACGATCAGATCGAAGTGATTGGGTCCGAAGCGGCGCAGGCCACCGTCCACTTCGTTGATCAGGCCCATCATCGTGGGGTAGGTCGAGACCATGACGCGGCCGTCGACGCCCTTCTCGGTGACGAGGTTGACGGGGCTCGACGCAGGAAGGTGCGTCTTGAAGGCCGCAGCCGCCTGGTTGACGAGGGCGACGCGGTCGGCGAGGAAGAGCACGCGCTTGACCCACCCGCCGCGCATCAGCAGGTCGGTCAGCGCGATGACCGTTCGGGTCTTCCCCGAGCCGGTCGCCATGACGAGCAGCGCACGGCGCTGCTGCTGTTCGAACACTTCGCCCACTCGCCGGATCGCGCGGTGCTGGTAGGGCCGCTCGACGATCGACTCATCGATCGGGATGCTCGCGAGCGCATGACGCGACGTACGCCGCTGCACGGCGAGCGCCAGCTCGTCGCGCGTGGCGAAGCCCTGCACGGCACGGGGCGGGTAGAGGGTGTCATCCCACAGCCAGTGCTCGTAGCCGTTCGTGTAGTAGATCAGCGGACGCTGGCCGAACCGGCGCTCGAGCGCGTCGGCGTAGAGCCTGGCCTGCTGTTGCCCGGCATGCGGGTTCTTGCGCGTGCGCTTGGCCTCGACCACGGCGAGCGGCAGACCGTCGGCGCCCCACAGCACGTAGTCGACGAAGCCGACGCCGCCCGCTGAGCTGTTGGGCATGCCCGCGACCTCGAACTCGCGATCGCGAGGCTCGTCGAGCGCCCAGCCCGCCTCCGCGAGCAGCAGGTCGATGAAGAGGTCGCGAGTGCTCTCTTCGTCGTAGTCGTGGGTGTCGACGAGAGCAGCTGCAGCCTGCTTGGCAGCGGCCACTTCGGCACGCACGGCTTCGAGCTCAGCGGCGAGAGCGGCGTTGTCGGCATGGGCGGCGGCGAGCTTGGCATCCTGCGCCGCCAGCTGCTCGGTGAGGGCCTTCAGCTCTGCGCGCGTCTTCGAGACCGCCCCCGGTTGCGGACGAGGGATGCGCGACACCTCGAAGACGCGACCGGCGGCGGGGCGGGCGTCGGTCGTCGGCGCGTACTGGGTGGCGAGCCAGAACAGCACGTGGAAGAGCTCGCGCACGACGGGCACGCTCTGCGTCTCGCCGAACGGACTGGCGCGGTGCACGGCCTCGTTGCCGCGGCGTCGGATGATGTGCATCTTGGCGACCACGACGGGCGGGACGAGCCGGGTGAAGCTGGGCTCGTGGAGGCGCGCGCTGAGGTCGCGCTGGTAGGGCTCGCGCAGAGTCGAGTCGTAGGCGTACATCCACTCGATGGCCAGTTCGAGAGCGCGACGGGCGTAGAACGACGACGTGCGCGGGTCGCCGAATGCGTACCCTTCGGCCCGACGCGCTTCGGGAATGATCGACGTGAATCGCTCGTGCAGGAAGTCGAAATTGGTCACCCGGCCGTGCCTTTCGTCGGTCTGGCAACTCTAGAGGCGATAGGTGACATCTGGTCGACTTCGGCCCCCGAACGGGGGTGGACACGTCACGAATGTCGGAGCTGTCCGCTGTCCTGGTCTACTGCCCGAATGTCGGGACGGTCGCGCGGTGTCATCGGCAGTGCGCGTGTCACCCTCCGGTGAACCGGAGCATCCCCGAGGAGTACCTCATGAGCAACACCCCCACCACCCCCGAGCGGCCGACGGAATCTCCCGCGGCGCAGCCCACCGCAGCGCCGGCCGCTACTCCGAAGCCGCGTTCGGCCCTCGCCCTCTGGGCGATGATCGCCGGCATCGTCGCGATGGTCAGCGCGATCATCCCGGGTCTGAGCTTCGTGGCCTGGATCCCCGCGGTCGCGGCGATCGCTCTCGGCCTCATCGCACTGATCAGGAAGACCCCGCGGCGCGGCCAGGCCCTGACCGGTGTCGTTCTCGGCCCGATCGCGTGGGTCACCGCAATCATCGTGAGCGTCGGGCTCATCGCAGGCATCAGCGGCGGCGCGGACGACGCTGTCGACGACGAGCCGGTAGCGGTCGAGGAGGCTCCCGCTCCGGTCGCGGAGGAGCCCGAACCCGTCGCGGAGCCGGAGCCTGAGCCGGAGGTCATCGAGCCGGCTGCCGACGTCGTCTACAGCGGCACGGGCGACACCATCCTGCAGATCGAGCTTCCCGCCGGGCCCGACTCGATCGGGATCGCGACGATGGCGCACAGCGGCAGCAGCAACTTCGCTGTCTGGTCGCTCGACGCCAACCTGAATCAGAGCGACCTGCTCGTCAACGAGATCGGCAGATATGCCGGCACGGTGCCGTTCAACCTGTCGACGGCGGAGCGGATCACAGCTCTTGAGATCACCGCGGACGGGGCGTGGACGGTCACGCTGCGCGACGTGCTCTCGGTGCGCGAGCTGCCGGAGAGCTCGACGACGACCGGTCAGGGCGATGACGTTCTGGTCTACCTGGGCGATGCCACGATCGCAGATCTCGCTCACACGGGCGACAGCAACTTCGCCGTGTGGTCGTACGGAAGCAGCAGCGACCTGGTCGTGAACGAGATCGGCGCGTACACGGGGCAGGTCCGCTGGCCGGCCGGCACGGCGCTGGTGCAGATCTCGGCGAACGGCGCCTGGACGATCGCGTTGCAGTAGACCTGCGGTGGTGCGGGCAGGTTTCGGCCCGCCCGCACCTTCTGTCGTTAGTTGCCGTCATCGAGGCATATCTGTTCGAGCCTGGCTCGGGCCAGGTCGGCGACGACCTCGGTGGTTGTCTGCCCCGGGAGCACCGCGACCGTGTTGACGAGCGTGACTGTTGGGCGATGTCTGATTCTCAGCTCGACCACTGCATCTACTCACTCTCTGATGACGTCCGGGGGGCGGTCATCGACGACGGAGGCATGTGCGGCCTGGCCGCCAGCACTGCCGGAAGGCGAGTGACCGAGGCGGCCCAGACGCGGACGTCTGGCTCGATCCAGTTGAGAACCCGGAATGCGGTGAGCATGTCTGCGTTCAGGTCTCGGCGGTAGATCGGTTCGTGGTGCGCGACTCGATTGCGCAACTGAGTCAGACCGTCGAGTGCCGCGAAAGCAATCTGTCGACTCTGGGGTTGGAGACTCGGAAACGCATGACGCAGGTGCGGCGTCCACAAGGTGGCCTCGTAGCGTCGAGCCAACAAGAATTTCCAGAAGCTGAAGTTCAACTCAGCGATGACTCTGCCCGGAGTCTCCGGCCTTCCGAGATCGCGCACTCTCTTCCTCGCCTTGGCGATGTCAGCGCTCGCCTGAGCAGAGAAAATGGACAACGGGTCGTCGCACCAGCTCCCCCCGAGTGAGCCGTGATGGGCCGTGAGCTGGGCGCTCAATGCGTTGCGCACGGTGACCTCAACGATGCCTAGAGACTCGAAAAACGCCCCCGACACCTGCACATTCCACTCGTAGAGCCGAATGGCTTGACTGGCATTGCGATTACAGGCATCCAGGTAGGGTCCCAGTCGCTCGGGCGAAAGGCTCGCCTGTACCTTGGCCATGTCAGCGCTTGTGGCGGGCATTCGAGTCCTCGTGCTACCGTCTTGTTCGAAGACCCCGGAAGGCCTCTGCGAAAGCACGTCTCCGGGGTTACTGCTTTCTGCAGAGTAGTTCTCCGGTCCAGATTCGACGACTCTTCCTCACAACGCTCGAACGTAGGGTCAGTCGAAGTAGTCCTCGTCGACCTCGACCACGTCGTAGGTCTTCTTCACCTGCACGCCCACGCGGTACTGGATCGTGAGCTCGGCGAGTCGTAGCCCGTCGATCAGGACTACGCGCTGAGGGATGCTGTCGGCGTAGTCGCGCGCCCCCTGGCTGAAGCGGCTCGTGGTGACGAAGACGCCCTGACTGGCACCGCGACCGGCGAGAGCGCCGATGAAGCCCTGCAACTCGGGGCGCTGCACGGCGTTGTCGGCTGCGTAGCGCTTGGCTTGCACGTAGATCTGACTGAGGCCCAGAGCATCCTGATCGATGACGCCGTCGACTCCCCCGTCGCCCGAGCGGCCAATGCGCTGGCCGCGCTGCTCGGCTCCGCCGTAGCCCATCGCGTTGAGCACATCGACGACCACCTGCTCGAAGAAGTCAGGATGCTGGTCTTGCAGCCGTCGAATCAGCTCGGCAGCCGCGTCGGCCTCGAAACTCTGGATACCCGCCTCGATGAGCTCGGTGGGGTCGTCGCTCTCGTCGAACTCGCGCGCGACGAGAGTCGCAGTGCGAGTGGACGGGCGGCGGGTCGGCTCATACTCACTCCACACCGGCAACGACTTCACGTCGGCGTCGGTGATGATTCCGGGATGCTGAGCCAAGAACTGACGTCCGAAATCGGTGATCACGTTCACTCCCCGCGCGGGCTTGTCGACCGCCTTCGCCCGGTAGAGCGCCGACAGCGCCCAGCCGACGCGGTTCACTGCCCGAGGGTCGCCGTTGAGGACCTTCTCTGCGCGCTGCTCCTCCGTGAGGCCGACGTGATCGCACACGGCCTCCTTGAGCGCGCGCGAGGGCCACTGCCGCCCGTCAGACATGACTTCGAGCACTGGCTTCAGGAAGGCATGCCACGTCGGGATGGTGCTCACGGCGGCGGCGTTCTCGTTCACAGCTCTCCCTTGAACGCTCGGGTCTGTAGCGCGCTGGCTAATTGCTCGCTCATGATCTTGCGTGCCATCACAGCGTCAGTCAGTTCGACGACTTGCTGAAGTGAACTGACGAGTTCTTCTTGAACACGCAGGGACGCAACGGGGACAGTGACTAGCGAGAGCCGTGCTTTCGAGATGTTGGACATTGATGCCGCGGAGCCTCCTGCGACCTTGCGAAGCTTCGCCCGCGTCCTCGGAGCAGACAACATCGCCTGCAGGTACGCAGGGATGACTCCAGCATCTGCATTCACAACCAGCCGGAAAATGAGGTCGGGCAAGAGCAACCGACTTCTGGTGTGGCGCACGTAGGCGCTCGCACCTACCAGTTCAGGCGTGTTCTTTCTGGAGAGAAGAACATCCCCGGCTTTGACTTCGAGGTGCGTCAAGGGAACCGTGTCCTCACGGAGCGCCTTCGTGTTGCCATCCGTTCGGTAGGTTCCGCTCGATATGGCCCCGAGCTTGAGAACGCCCCACTCACCTTCACGAGCCTCGCGGTCTTCACAGACTGGGCTCTTGCCACTGTCGATCCGATCGATGATCGAGGAAACTGTTCGATGAATGGAGTCCGATGAAGCTTCCGCACTTTCGATGAGAGCGTCGCGCAATTCGCTCAGGCTTTCGAGTTGCTTGTCGGCGAGCCGACCGACAGCCCGGGCTTCGTCGAGAATGGAGGCAATTCGGCGTTGCTCGGGGAGGGGCGGGAGCGGGATGACGACTCGCGAAACGATTGCCTTCGAAATTTCCTTGAAGGTCGCTCCGACGCCCAGCCGCTGCAGTGCAGCCTTGTTCGAAACGAGCCACCAATAGAGGTATTTCTCGTCTAAACGACTTCTATCTGGAATGAGGCTCTTGAAACCCTGATTGGTCGCCATGGGCACAGAGTTGATTGCGACATGCCCGATCGGTGCTCGCGAACTCAGGAGCACTGAATACGCTGGCAATACCTTGGCGGCGCAACTGCGAAGCCCCTCTTGTGTCAACATCCGCGGTGTTTCCGAGATGTACGCGCCCTTCAAGTTGGAGAGGTCTGCGGGGGTTGCCCACGGGATGTCGCCACTCCAGTACTCCGGTTCGCCAGTTTTCGGAGTTGCACCCCCGACGACTTCACAGACCTCCTGAAGTGCAACGCATTCCCAACTCAACGCGGACTCCGCAGGGTTTCGGCGAGGGTGACTGTGGCGGCCGCGATCTCGGCCTCGAGGGCCTGCAGCTCGGCGATGATCTCGAGCGGGTCGCGGTGCTCGACCTCGTCGTGCTCGACCTCTTTGTAGCGGTTGAGACTGAGGTCGTATCCGGCGTCGACGATCTCGTGGCGAGGCACTAGAAAGCTCTGAGCGGTGCGGGGGCGGTCCGCCTCGGGTGAGCCAGCATCCGTCAGCGTCTGCCAGCGGGCGAGCACGTCGGGCAGGTCGCTCGACGCGAGCGGAGTGCGCTTGTCGTCGAGGCTGAAGCCGTCGCTCTGCACGTCGTAGAACCACACGTGGTCAGTCCCGCCCGAGCTGGTCTTGGTGAAGAACAGGATGGCCGTTGATACTCCGGCGTAGGGCTTGAAGACGCCGCTCGGCAGCTTGACGACCGCGTCGAGCTTGTGGTCGTCGACGAGCATGCGGCGCAAAGCCTTATGCGCGGTCGACGAGCCGAAGAGCACGCCGTCGGGCACGATGACCGCCGCGCGGCCACCGTCCTTCATGATGCGCAGCATGAGCGCCAAGAACAGCAGCTCCGTCTTCTTCGTCTTCACCATGCGGGTGAGGTCGTTGGCGATCGACTCGGCGTCGACCGAGCCGGCGAACGGCGGGTTGGCGAGGACGAGCGAGAACTCACCGTCGTCGGCTCCGACACCTTCGGCGAGCGAGTCGCGGCGCTCGACCGTGGCGGCCTCCACACCGTGCAGCAGCAGGTTCATGCTGCCGATGCGGCTCATAGTGGCGTCAGAATCGAAGCCGCTGAAGGCGTGACGATTGAAGTGATCGCGGCTAGGGCGTGTCTCCTAAGCGTTTGAGCCAGAGTGTGATGGCTCGCAGGACCGCGCCGCCGCGGTAGGTGAGCGCGAGTTTGTCGTATCTGGTGGCGAGCCCACGCCATTGCTTGTCTTCGTTGAAGCCGCGTTCGACAACGTTGCGACCCTTGTAGTCCTCGACGTCGTAGCTGACTGGTCGCCCGCCACGGGAGCCGCGACGCTGCCGGTGTCCCTGCTGGTCGGAGGGCTCGGGGATCACGGCGACGATCCCGCGTTCGCGCAGGCGGGTGCGGATGGCACGCGAGGAATACGCCTTGTCGCCGCGGACGCGGTCCGGTCTCGAGCGGGGCCTGCCCGGGCCACGCCGGCCAACTTTGAGGTGGTCCATGAGCACGGGGAACATCGGGGCATCGCCGGCCTGCCCGGGGCCGACCAGCACGACCAGCGGTAGCCCGCGGCCGTCGACGAGGTGGTGGATCTTCGTGCTCAACCCTCCGCGTGACCTGCCAATCGCGTGGTCAGGCGGCTCCTCCCGCAAATTCTTGTAACTCGATAGAGCCCCCTGTGTCGCGCGGGAGGTTCGTTGCGTGCTGATGCGCACGGTTGATGGTGGAGTCCACGCTGACGGCCCATTCGATCTCGCCCGCTGCGTCCGCGTCAGCGAGGATCTCGGCGTAGATACGATCCCAAGTGCCGTCTCCGCTGAACCGGCGATGACGCTTCCACGCGGTCTGCCACGGCCCGAACTCGGCGGGCAGATCACGCCACGGCGAACCCGTCCGATACCGCCACACGATCCCCTCCAGCACCCGACGATGCTCCTGAAACGGTCGCCCGCCCTTGCGGGAAGCGATCGGCATCAAAGGCTCGATCCGAGCCCAAGCAGAATCCGACAAAGTACGAGTACGCGTCACGCTCCCAGCCTGCCGCAACATCCCGCAGAGGTTACGAGACACGCCCTAGCGGCATCCGCCCAGATCTCGGGGTGATGCTCACGCAGGTATTCGCTCGCGACCGTCAAGAAGCCAGCCGTGCCGGCAGCGGGGTCGACGATGCGGTCACCCGGCTTCGGCGCTGTCATGTCGACCATGAGGCGGATGATGTGGCGCGGGGTTCGGAACTGCCCGTTCGTGCCCGAGGTGGCGAGCTTGCTGAGCATGTACTCGTAGATGTCGCCCTTGGCATCGGTGTCATCCATCGGGATGGCCTCGAGCAGGTCGACGACCTTGGCCAGCAGCGCCGGAGTCGGAATCGTGAACCGCGCGTCTTTCATGTTGGCCGAGAAGCTCGAACCCTGCTCGCCCATGGAACGGAGCATCGGGAACACGTGCCCGTCGACAACCTCGAACATGGCGGTCGCGTCGAGGTTCTTGAAGCGCGACCAGCGCAGGTCGTTCAGCGGGCGCGGGGTGCGACCGGGCGGTGCGCTCATGCCTTCGCCGAAGACCACATGCACCAGCGGCTCACCGGTGACGCGGGCCCGGTTCTCAGCGAGCAGCTGCAACTCGTCGAGGCGGCGGATGAACAGCAGATAGGTGATCTGCTCGATCACCTCGATCGGGTTCGCTATACCGCCTGTCCAGAAGGCGTTCCAGACCGCGTCGACTTTCGACTTCAGGGCGCCGGTGACCATTCGGTGAAGACCTCTTCCGCAGTGCAACGAGCCGAGTTGACGGCTCCTCCGGAAGTCTGTCAGAGCCCACCGACGCGTACGGCCCGACACTGCCACGGACGGCGTGCAAGAATTCCGACAAGGTTGCGAGTCGAAAAGAGGGCCGGATGCTGCTGCCGCTGCTCCTCGACGTCCTCCTTCTGCTCCTCCTGGTCGGCGCGGTCGCCCGCGGTGCGGCCGCGGGCTTCCTCTTCACTCTCGGCTCCGTGATCGGCGCGGCGATCGGCGCGATCCTGGCCTTCCTGCTCATCCCGTTCATCACGACCTGGATCGCCGAGCCGACCTGGAGGGCGACGGCGGTCTTCCTCGCCATCGTCCTGTTCGTCGTGGGCGGCCTGAGCCTCGGCGAGCGCATCGGCCACGTCTGGCGTCGAGGCGTCGCCCGTCGCGCACGGCCCCTCGACCGCGTCGGCGGCGCGATCGCCGGCGGCGTCGTCTCGCTCCTCGTCATGAGCCTCGTGGGCTCGACCGTCACCGCACTGGGAATCCCCGTCGTGTCGACAACGACGGCGAGCTCGACCGTGCTGCGCACGATCGAGCGATTCACGCCTGACCCGGTGGCGAGCGCGCTCGGCCAGGTGCGCAGCCTCGTCGTGAGCGAGGGCATCCCTCGCATCGCCGACGCGCTCGGCGACGTCGTCCCCCCTCCCCCGCCCGTCATCGACGCGCAGAACCCCGAGCTGCGCCGTGCGGGGCAGTCGGTCGGCCGGATCAGCGGATCGGCATTCGCGTGCGGGCAGGTGCAGTCGGGAAGCGCGTTCGTGATCGCCGAGGACCGCCTGCTGACCAACGCGCATGTCGTGGCCGGGGTCGACGAGCCCACGATCGAGTTCCCCGGAGTCGGCGGACTCGCCGGTCGGGTCGTCTACTTCGACGGCCAGCAGGACATCGCGATCGTCGCGGTCGACGAGCTGCCCGTCGCGACGCTCGCTCTCGGCGACACGATCGCCGTGGGCGATGTCGGCGCCGTGCAGGGCTACCCGTGGGGCGGGCCGTTCGTCTCCGGTGGCGCGGAGGTGGTGCAGGTCGGCACCATCAGCTCGCCCGGGATCGACGGCGAGGGGGCGTTCCCGCGCGACACCTACACGCTCGCCGCCGAGGTGAACCCGGGGAACTCGGGGGGGCCGGTGCTCGCCCTCGACGGCACAGTGGTCGGCATGATCTTCGCCAAGGCCCAGAACCGCGACGGCATCGGATACGCGCACACGATGGCCGAGCTCGACCCCGTGATCGCCGCCGCGCCCGGCCTCAGCGCGAGCGTCAGCACCGGGTCCTGCAGCCGGTGACCGGCGTGCCGTCGCCTCAGCAGAGGACGCGGGACTTTCGGCCCTGACGCGCCGCACCCCGTCGGGAGTCTGATGAGGGCAGCGGAAAGGAGCGCCCATGACCATCGGACTCGGCCCCATCACGGAGCTCTCGGCGGACGAGTGCTGGGAGGCGCTCGGATCGCGCAGCCTCGGACGGCTCGCGGTCACCGCCGCCGGCACCGTCGACATCTTCCCCGTGAACTACGCGACGCGCGATCGGATGCTCTACTTCCGCACGGCGCCCGGCACGAAGCTCCTCGAGCTCTCGATCAACGATCGCGTCGCCTTCGAGATCGACGGCGCGACCGACGAGGAGGCCTGGAGCGTCGTCGTCAAGGGTCGGGCCGAGCGGCTCGAGCTGCAGAGCGAGATCGACGCGGCCGACACCCTTCCCCTCTCGCCGTGGCTGCCGACGCTCAAGTACCGATGGGTGCGCATCGTGCCGGAGGAGGTTAGCGGTCGGCGCTTCGAGCGGGCCCCGGAGCCCGAGCGGTACTGAGGCTCCTGAGATCTGACGCGGTGAGCCTCGGGCAGACTGTGGGCATGCCCTCGACCGCTCCGTCGCGCCCTCTGCCGCTCCTGCTCATCGTCGGCGCCGTGTCGGCTCTTCTCGGCGTCGTCGCGCTCACGTGGCCGTCGGCGACGCTCGTGACGATTGCCGTGCTGTTCGGGGCGCACCTCGTGACCGTCGGCGCGCTGCGCCTGCTCGTCGCGCTCCGAGGGCCGGCCCTCCCCCGAGCGCTGCGCTGGTTCGTGGCCGTGCTCGGCGCGATCGTGCTCGTCGCGGGGATCATCGCGATCGCGAGCCCGGCCGCGGGGCTCGCCCTGCTCGTCACCGTCGTGGGCCTCGGCTGGATCATCGACGGGGTCGCGGGGCTGTTCGGCGGACTGCCGGAGGCCGCGACCGCGCCGCGGGGCCTCGCGATCGCGACCTGCGCGCTCTCGATCGCCGCGGGCATCCTCGTGCTCGCCCTCCCGGCAGCCGCGCTCGCGACCGTGCTCGCCGTGGGGGCGACGTTCCTGATCGCGGTCGGTCTGCTGCTGGTCGTCGTCGGTCTGCTCGCGGCTCGCGCTCGCGACTAGGGCGTGTCTCGTAACCTCTGCGGGATGTTGCGGCAGGCTGGGAGCGTGACGCGTACTCGTACTTTGTCGGATTCTGCTTGGGCTCGGATCGAGCCTTTGATGCCGATCGCTTCCCGCAAGGGCGGGCGACCGTTTCAGGAGCATCGTCGGGTGCTGGAGGGGATCGTGTGGCGGTATCGGACGGGTTCGCCGTGGCGTGATCTGCCCGCCGAGTTCGGGCCGTGGCAGACCGCGTGGAAGCGTCATCGCCGGTTCAGCGGAGACGGCACTTGGGATCGTATCTACGCCGAGATCCTCGCTGACGCGGACGCAGCGGGCGAGATCGAATGGGCCGTCAGCGTGGACTCCACCATCAACCGTGCGCATCAGCACGCAACGAACCTCCCGCGCGACACAGGGGGCTCTATCGAGTTACAAGAATTTGCGGGAGGAGCCGCCTGACCACGCGATTGGCAGGTCACGCGGAGGGTTGAGCACGAAGATCCACCACCTCGTCGACGGCCGCGGGCTACCGCTGGTCGTGCTGGTCGGCCCCGGGCAGGCCGGCGATGCCCCGATGTTCCCCGTGCTCATGGACCACCTCAAAGTTGGCCGGCGTGGCCCGGGCAGGCCCCGCTCGAGACCGGACCGCGTCCGCGGCGACAAGGCGTATTCCTCGCGTGCCATCCGCACCCGCCTGCGCGAACGCGGGATCGTCGCCGTGATCCCCGAGCCCTCCGACCAGCAGGGACACCGGCAGCGTCGCGGCTCCCGTGGCGGGCGACCAGTCAGCTACGACGTCGAGGACTACAAGGGTCGCAACGTTGTCGAACGCGGCTTCAACGAAGACAAGCAATGGCGTGGGCTCGCCACCAGATACGACAAACTCGCGCTCACCTACCGCGGCGGCGCGGTCCTGCGAGCCATCACACTCTGGCTCAAACGCTTAGGAGACACGCCCTAGACGTCGAGCGCGCCGCGGACGATCGAGTCGCCCGAGTGGGAAGGGTCGCCGTCGATCGGCTCGAGGCTCACATCGACGATCGGGTACTCGGCGAGGTCGATTCCCGCCGGGATGACGAACGAGCCGGACTCGCCGTCGAGAAGGCCGAGGCTGATGAGCCCGTCGACCTCGGGAGTCAGGAGCCACACCTCGCGGACACCGTCGCCCTCCGCCGAAGCGGAGAGCTCGACGGAGACGAGACGCTCGCCGTCGGCGCTCTCGGTCACGACAGCGGAACCGGTGGAGCCCTCCCAGGCGGGAAGAGCGTCGAGGGAGGCGCTCGCGAGCAACGTCCGCTCGGGAGCCGGGCGAAGGGCATCCCACCACAGCGCCGCGGCGCCGATCCCGGCGGCCACCGCGGCGACGCCGATGAGGGGGGCGATGACGCGGCGCAGCCGGCCGTGCCGCTCTCTCCCATCGGCGAACCTCGATTCGGGCGCCGAGGTGGTGCGCGCGATCTCGTCAGCCGAGCGCGAAGCGTCTGCGGCGCGCGTTGCGTCCACGGCGCGCGGTGCGTCCACGGCGACCGGACCGAAGCCGGGCGGTCGGACGTCGGGGGCGAGCCCGAGCTCGCGATGGATCCCCGCCCACACCGACGCGGCCGGCGCGACGAAGGCGCCCTCGCCGAGAGTGGTGCGCGCGATCTGCGCCGCACCGTGGAGCTGGTCCAGCTCGGAGCGGCACGCCGGGCACACGGCCAGGTGCTGCGCCTCGCCGGGCGAGGACGGGGCCTCGCCGATCGCGATGAGCGCGATCGCCTCGGCGTCGAGGTGCACCAGGGCGCCGTCGCGCCTCTCGCGCGGTGCGCGGTCAGGACTGCTGTGCTCCATGGCTCACCTCCATGCGGTCTCGCAGCCTCGCGAGGCTTCGTCTGATATGGGACTTCACCGTGCCGACGGGCATGTCCATTCGGTCGGCGATCTGCGTATGGGTGAGGTCGTCGAAGAACGCGAGCTCGACGACCTGGCGCGGTATGGGGTCGAGCCGGGCCATCTCGTCGGCGACGACGAGGCGATCGGCCAGTTCGGCGTCGGGTGCCGCCGTCTCGCCGGTCGAGGTGATCGCGGTGAGCTGTTCGGTGATCGATCGCTCGCGCGAGCGGGCCTCGTGGGCGTCAGCGATGACGTTCCGGGTGATGCCGACGAGCCAGGCTGAGAGGCTGGCTCGACTCGCGTCGTACCGCTCGCGGCTCTGCCACGCCTTCACGAACACGCGCTGCGTGGCGTCCTCGGCATCCGAGATGTCCTTGAGCGAGCGCATCGCGAGCGAGTACACCAGCGAGCTCCAGCAACCGTAGATGTCTGCGAGCGCCCGCTCGTCGCCGGCGACGAGCCTCCGCGCCAGCTCGGTTCCGTCGTCGATCGCTGTCACCACGTGCTGGTCCGCTCCCGCTGCATCGAATGGCCGGGACGAGAAATGGCCGTGCGCGTCATGGTAGCGAACGGGGCTGTCATGACAACCGCTCAGCGGTGACGATGACGTTGTCCTGGTAACGGCCGACACCGCTGGCATAGTCGGCGTCGTAGTCGCCTCCGCAGGTGACCATCACCAGGCGAGGATCGCCCACGGTTGTGAAGATGCGGTCGAGCGGCACGTCATCCTTCGGGATCTGCTCGACCGTCGTGATGCGGTACTCGTGCTGCTCCCCCTCTGCGTCCACGATCGAGACGAGCTGACCCGGCTGCGCGTTGAGCAGTGTGAGGAACGGGCCCTCACCCTCCGCGACGGTGAAGACATGGGATGCCAGGACGGTAGTGCCCTGGCTGGCCCCGGGTCCGGCGCTGTACTGGTACCAGCCTGCGTCGAAGGCGCTCGCGGGGAGCGCCATCTGCCCGCGCTCATCGAGCGCCTGCGGCAGAACCGCCATCTCGATGCCGAGATCCGGCACGGAGAGCGCCACCGGTGCGGGGGCGACACGCGCCGCGAGAGCGTCGAGCACCTCTCGCGGACTCGTGACCGTCGCCGTCATGGTCGACGTCGGTGCAGGTGCAGAATCACGCTGCTCCGGAGCCCGCTGAGGCTCCGGAGCAGAGCACCCGCCGAGGAGCAGAAGGGCGGAGACGGTGAAACCGATCGCCCGCGCAGCCCTCCCGCTCATCGACGTGATCCTCAGACTCGACTCAGCGCTCAGCGCTCGGCGCCGACGGTCCGGCGACGGACGACCACCGCAGCGCCCGCGAGGGCGAGCACGAGCGCGGCGCCGAGGGCGATCAGACCGCCGTTCGACTGCCCGCCGAGGCCGGCCTCACCGGCGGGGACGCCGGCCGGAGCCGAGTGGAGGTCGTCGATCGTGAAGATCACGGCGCCGAAGGACTCGTCCTCGAGGGGGCCGAAGGCGTGCACGAAGATGTTCGTGCCGGCGGGGAGCACGACATCGCCGAGCTCTATCGCGCGCGTGTCGGTGCCGGTCGGCACGACGTTGATGTCGGCGTAGGTGTCAGCGGGGAGCTGGAGCACGTCGGCCTCGTCGGGGTTCGCGAGCGCCGTGATCAGGACCGCGTTGCCCGAGCGGACGTCGACGGCGCCGACCTGAGCGGTGTGACGGACCGTGATCCTGCCCTCACCGGCAGGGATCTCCGAGACGTCGTTCACGAACGCCGAGAGCACGGGAGTGCCGTCCTCGAGCGGGTGCGCCACGGCCGTGTAGCTCGTGTTGGCGGCGAGGGACGCGTTGAGCTGGATCGCGACCTCGGCCTCGACGGTCGGGTCGCCACCGGCGGCGACGACCGTGAAGTTGTAGTCACCGGCGGGCAGGTCGAGCGGGCCCGCGACATCCATCGGCTCGAAGTTCGCGAGCGCCGGCTCGTCGCCGTCGTTCACGTACACGTCGACCGTCAGGCCCGGGAAGGCGTGGACGACGTACAGGTCGGCCGAGGTGTCGCTGATGGCGTTCGCGGGGGCGGCGACGCCCACGGTGACGAGGGCGGCGACGCCCAGGCCCGCGAGAATTCGGTTGCGCATTGTTCCTCCAGTTGACGGCCCCGGGGGCGGGGCGGATGCCCCTTCCGGGGTCAAGGCGGAATTCGCCTTACATCCATCACTTCCCCGCGAGCGACCGATGCGGATGCGCTTCACCCTGAGAGAACGCCGACAGGAATCCGACCGGATGCCGAGCCGGGTCAGGCGAGGACGGTCGAGAGCCCCGAGATGGAGATGACGAGGCCCGCCACGAGCAGCACCAGGTTGACAGCGCCCGCGGCGAGCCCGGAGACGGCGAGCGGTCGACCGCGGGTTACCCCGTTGGCTGTCTCACGGATCCCGCGCACCCCGGTGATCGCGCAGACGGTCAGTAGAGCGGCGTTGGAGACGAAGACGAGCGAGAGCGCGACGAAGACGGGAGCCCACGCGCCGGAGGTCACACCGGAGGCAGTCGCCTCGATCGCCTCGGTGCCCAGATGCGTCGTGACGGTGTTGCCGAAGAGTGACACAAGGAGCGGGAGGAGCCCCGTGACGAGGGCCCAGGTGGCCGCGGTGCTCCGCACCGGCGGCGGCGAGTAGCGCCGCCCGGAGGACCGGCCGACGGACTGGCGATCGAGAGGAGGAAGGCTGGGCTCCGACGGAGCTGTCCGGCTCAGCGCCTCGGGCGAGGCGGCCGGGGCAGAGGTCGCGCTGTGCGAGACCGGCGCGGTGTGGGCGGGCGGCGCGCTGTGGGCGGGCGGCCCGGCGGGCGGGGACGTCGACGCAGGTGCCGCAGCCACTGCCGGCGGCGCCGTGATGTACGAGCTCGCCCGGCCGATGTGCGTGGGGTTCGCGCCCGGCCCCGGCGCCCGGCGCGCGCTGATGATCGGAACCCCGAGTGGGTGCACGGGCGCGGGCGGTGCCGCGGTGGGCTCATCGTCGGCGACCGACGTCGGAGACGGCATCCCGAGGAGGCCGAGGATGCTCGGGCGGGCGATCGGCTCGGGGGCGTGCGCTCCGAGAGCCGGCACGGGCTCGAACCCGGGCTCGATCGGGCTATCGACGAAGGGGTCGGGCGGAGTCGCAGGAGACGCGTGCAGAGCGGTGCCGCACTGCGTGCAGAAACGGAGCCCGTCGCGCAGTGGCGAAGCGCAGTTCGGGCAGGCCGCCACCCGCGTCACCGCCTTCTCTCGCGCTCCTCGGGTGAGCGGGGCCGAGCGCGATCGAGCCCCCGCTGGTCAGGGTAGCGATCGGAGCGCTCATCCTCCCGCCCCAGTCAGGGGGTCGAACGCTCGATCCTCCGCGTCTCTTGACCCAGCGCTCGACCCGATGCACGATAGGGGCAGACCAACTCGCCGCCCAGAAGTGCCGGAGGCCTTGCCCCGCCACTGGGCGGCGAGTCTGTTAACGCCTGCGGACGCGCGCCGCGCTTCCCGCGCCATCCCCCGAAGTGGGGGCTCCTCGATCGCCAATCCGGACGGGCGAGGGCGCCGAATGCCGTGTGTATCGGGAACGAGCCGAGGAACTCCGGGGGACCGCGTACCGGGGGGTGCGTCGCAGGGGGCTGCGATGGCAGGGAGGGAATCGGACGGGCCGGTCGGAGCGCGGGGGCGCACCGACCGGCCCCCATCTCGTTAAGGTTCCGGCGGACCGCCGAACGCGGTCACGGTGTCGCGCGCCCCCACATGAGCGCGTGTCGCGACGCGGCGACGCGCTGAAGGAGCTCCGCCTCGTCGACGTGGGCGCCGATCCCCTCGCGACCGCCGAGGATACGCTGCCTGGCATGCGCGAGACGCGTCGCGTCGCGGATGAACGCCCGCATGAGCTGCGGCACCCCGTGTCGGGCGGCCCACGCCTGCGCCGTGCGCCGCCCGGCGGGGGTGGCGAGCACGGCCACCTCCTGCGGGTGCAGCCAGCCGACGGCGGCGTACTCGCCGAGGCGCTCCGCCGTGAGCCGCTGCTCCTGCTTGCGCAGAGCGATGACGATCACGACGGCGACGAGGAACATCGGCACCTGCACGAGCACGTAGTACCCGTAGAAGTCGCCGACGAAGAACAGCGCGCCGTTCCAGAACGCGTGGAGCAGGATCGCGGGGACGGCGCCGACGAGGAGGAGTCCGAGACCGGCGAGCGCGCCCGCGCGGCGCGCGGCGAATCCGATCGCCGCGCCGATGAAGGCGGTGAACATGACGTGCGCGAAGGGCGACATGAGCCCCCGGACGAGGAAGATCTCGATCGTCCCGCCGCTCAGCAGGCCGTCCTCGGCGAGCTGCGTGCCGAAGTACAGGATGTTCTCGGTGAACGCGAACCCGCCGGCCACGGTCGCCGCGTAGACGATCCCGTCGACGGGGCCGTCGAAGTGCCGTCGGACCGCCCAGAACAGGATGAGCACGCCGAGCCCCTTGCCTAGCTCTTCGACGATCGGCGCCTGCACGGCGGCGCCGAAGAACTCGAACCCCTCGGGCGGGCCCCCCGCCATCGCGACGACGTTGCGGATCTCGGCGTCGACGAGGAGGGCGATCAGCACGCTCATGCCCGCACCCCACAGGAACGCGAAGACGAGCGCGCCCCGCGGCTCGGGCTCCCACCTGTCGATCCAGCGGATGCCCGCGAACACGATCGCGAGCGGCACGAGCGCCATGATCGCGCCGATCACGAGGCCCGCGAGGCCGAGACCGGCGAGCAGGTAGAGCGCGACGAGGAGGGCGACGACGCCGAGGACGACGAATCCGATGACGGCCAGGACGAGCATCCCCGCCGATCGCCGGCGCGGCGGCGTCGCGAGCCCGGGTTGCGCGGGGTGCGCGGCCTCCGCGCGCACCTCCGCAGGCGCGCTCGCGGGGGCGGCGGCCGATCCGGGCGCGAGCCCCGCGGTCGCTGTCCAGTCGGGCGTCGTCGACGGAGGCGGGTACGGGTGCTCGCTCATGGCCCCGAGCCTATCCAGCCGATCGGAGAAGTGATCGGAGCGGGGACCGCGGGCGGGATGTCCGAATCCCGCTGGTGCGGGCATCCGAGCGGTGGGAGGGTGGGGGCGTGCCTGCTCTCGACCACGCCGTCTGCTACCGGGCCCTCGCCGCGCGCGATGCGCGCTTCGACGGGCAGTTCATCGCCGGCGTCCGCACAACGGGCATCTACTGCCGCCCCTCGTGCCCGGCGACGACGCCGCGGCCGCACAACGTCGACTTCTTCCCCACTGCGGCCGCCGCCCATGAGGCCGGGCTGCGCGCGTGCAAGCGGTGCCAGCCCGACGCCGTGCCCGGGAACCCCGACTGGAACCGCCGCGACGACCTCGCGGCGCGCGCGATGCGGCTGATCCTGGACGGCGTCGTCGAGCGCGAGGGCGTGCCGGGGCTCGCGGCGAGGCTCGGCTACTCGAGCCGGCATCTCGCGCGCGTGCTCCAGAGCGAGCTCGGGGCGAGTCCTCTCGCCCTGGCCCGCGCGCACCGGGCCGAGTCGGCGCGCGCGCTGCTCGCGGGCACCGCTCTTCCCGTCGCCGATGTGGCGTTCGCCTCCGGGTTCGCGAGCCTGCGGCAGTTCAACGACACGATCCACGACATCTACGGGCTCACTCCGACCGCGCTCCGGGGCCTCGCCCGCTCGGGGAGGCACGGGCTGCGAGCGCCCTCCCCCGCGGCGGGAGGGAGCGGGGCGATCGCGGTGACGGTGCGGCTCGCCGCGCGTGATCCGTTCGACGGCCCGGGACTCGTGCGCTACGTCGCCGACCACGCCATCCCGGGGGTCGAGGAGGTCGACGCGGGCGGCGCCGTCCGCCGCCGGATCCCCCTCCCCCACGGCCACGCGCTCGTGACGGTGCGACTCGACTCCGACCGCGCCGGCGTGATCTGCACGGCCGAGCTCGCCGCGATCTCCGATCTCGCCCCGCTCGTGGCGCGAATCCGCCGCTGGTTCGATCTCGATGCCGACGCCGCCGCGATCGACGAGGCCCTCGGGCGGGATGCCCTGCTCGGGCCGCTCGTGGCGCAGCAGCCGGGCATCCGGATCCCGGGCGCGGTCGACGCGGCCGAGACGCTTCTGCGCACGATCGTCGGTCAGCAGATCTCCCTCCCCGCCGCCCGCACCGTGCTCGGCAGGCTCGCCGCTGATGTCGGCGCGATCACCGGTGGGGAGGAGTCCGCGGGCGGGCTCCGGGCGTTCCCGAGCACCGCCGCGATCGCCGAGCACGGGCCCGCGGTGCTGCGCGGCCCGGCCAGGCGCGTGGCGACGATCGTCGGCATCGCCGAGGAGCTCGCGAGCGGAGCGCTCGCGATCGATGTCGGGATGCCCGCCGCCGAGCTGCGTGCCCGCCTCGAGGCCCTGCCGGGGGTCGGACCGTGGACAGCGGGGTACGTGGCCATGCGCGTGCTCGGCGCTCCGGACATCCTTCTCGCGGACGACCTCGTGCTGCTGCGAGCGCTGCGCGCGTCCGGAGCGGCGGAGTCGGCTCGCGAGGCGCACGTGCTCGGCACGCGGTGGGCGCCGTGGCGCAGCTACGCGACGCTGCACCTGTGGAGAAGCGCGCCCCCCGCGACGCGCCGAGCACGGGAGGATGGAGCGCGCACCGCGCACCGACGGAGGGAACGAGCATGACCGCGAACGACAACAACCCCCGCAGCACCGACGACGAGTTCGCCGACCGCGAGCTGCTGGCCCGCGAGGTCGACCACGACGCCGAGCGCCCCGTCGACCTCGACGACGCTCTCGACGAGGCCCTCCCGCCGCCGACGATCGACCCCGACGAGCGCGTGGAGGTCGAGCCCGACCCCGACCTCGCCATCGACGACGAGCGCCCCGCGGGCTGACACGGAGCCCTGCCCCCGAGCGGGCAGGTGCGCAACCCCATCGCCTCAGCCGCCAGCCAGGCCTAGCGTGCGGGCATGGTCATGCACTATCGCGGCGCGCGCACCGAGGGCAGCTTCTGGCAACGCCACAGCCTCTCGATCGTCCTCGCGACGATCCTGGTCACCCAGACGGTGCTCGCCGTGCTCGCCGGCCGTCACATCTGGGTCGGCGAGCAGGAGCACATGGGCGCCCCGCTCGAGGCCGGCGAGTTCTGGATCTGGTTCTTCTGGGAGTACAACATCAGCCTCGTCGCCGACACGTTCGGCGTCATCCTGATCGTTCTGCTCTCCAAGCGGCTCGTCGAGAAGGGCAGCGCAGAGTCGAAGGAGAACGCCGAGTCGACGGAGTGACGCGGCTGTCAACCCCGTGACGAGCTCGGTCCCGCCGGTCGTACCGTGGCCCCCGCGGCCGCGCCGGCGTCCGCCGAAGGGAGCGACATGAGCAGCACGACCGACCCGACGACCCTCCACCGCAGCGAGGGCTTCCCCGAGCAGGAGCAGTCGCAGCCGGGCCTCACCGACGCGACGACGCCCGCCCCCGACCACGGCGAGGAAAGCTATCGAGGCTCCGATCGCCTCCGCGATCGCCGCGCGCTCATCACCGGCGGCGACAGCGGCATCGGCCGTGCCGTCGCGATCGCGTTCGCGCGCGAGGGCGCCGACGTCGCGATCTCCTACCTCCCCGAGGAGGACGAGGACGCCCGCGAGACGGCCCGCTGGGTGTCGGATGCGGGGCGCGAGTGCGCGCTCCTGCCCGGCGACGTGCGCGACGAGCAGCACGCCGCCGCCATCGTCGAGCGCACCGTCGAGTCGCTCGGTGGGCTCGATCTGCTCGTGCTCAATGCCGCATACCAGGAGAAGCGCGACGGCCTGGAGTCGCTGCCGATGGAGGACTTCGACCGCGTCATGCGCACCAACCTCTACGGGCTCGTCGCGACGGCGCGCGGGGCGATTCCCCACCTCCCGGCGGGAGCCTCGATCATCGTGACGTCATCGATCCAGGCCTTCCACCCCTCGCCGACGCTCATCGACTACGCCATGACGAAGGCGGCGCAGGTGGCGTTCGTGCGGGCGCTCGCGGCCGAGCTGGGCGAGCGGGGCATCCGCGTGAACGCCGTCGCCCCCGGCCCGATCTGGACGCCGCTGATCCCCGCGACGAGCTGGCCGGAGACCCTGCCGGAGTTCGGTCAGGACACCCCGCTGGGGCGCGCCGGCCAGCCCGCCGAGGTCGCTCCCGCGTACGTCTACCTCGCGAGCGACGACGCGAGCTACGTCTCGGGCGCGGTGCTTCCGGTGACCGGCGGCAAGAGCCTCTGATGGCGCCGACGGGGAGTGGCGGGGCAGAGAAGAGGCCGAGCCTCAAGGACCCGGAGCTCTACGACACGCTTACTGACGACGGCATGAGCCCGAGCAAGGCGGCGCGGATCAGCAACGCTGCCGCGCGCGACGGCCGATCGTCGATCGGCCGTCGCGGCGGGCACGCGGAGGACTACGACTCGCGCACGGTCGGGCAGCTGCGCGAGCGCGCGAAGGAGCTCGGCCTCACCGGCTACTCGCGGCTGCGCAAGAGCGAGCTCATCGAGCGCCTCCGCGAGCACTGAGCTCGCGACCCGTGCGGTCGCCCTGCTGCGGTGTCAGTCCTCGACCGGCACCATCGGCAGGGCGATCGCGCCCGTCATCGGCACCGCGCCGGAGAGCCGCTCGGGCGAGAGCACGCGCTCGACGTCCTCCGCCGACATGAGGCCGCGCTCGACGACGATCTGCCGGATCGACAGGGGAGAGTTGAGCGCCTCGTAGGCGAGCTTCGCCGACGCCTGGTAGCCGATGTACGGCGTGAGGGCCGTGACGACCCCGACGCTCAGATCGACCATCTCGCTGAGCCGCTCGACATTGGCGGTGATGCCATCGACGCAGTTCAGGCGCAGCGTGCGGCACGCGTTGGTCATCCACGCCAGCGACTGCATGATGCTCGTGGCGATCACCGGCTCGAAGGCGTTGAGCTGCAGCTGCCCCGCCTCAGCGGCGGCCGTGACGGTCGCATCCGCCCCAATGATCGAGAACGCGACCTGGTTGACCACCTCGGGGATCACAGGATTGACCTTGCCCGGCATGATCGACGACCCGGCCTGGCGTGGCGGAAGGTTGATCTCGCCGAAGCCCGCCTGGGGCCCGCTCGAGAGCAGGCGCAGGTCGTTGCAGATCTTCGACAGCTTCACCGCGGCGCGCTTGAGCGTGCCGGAGAGGGTCATGAAGATGCCCGCGTCGCTCGTCGCCTCGATGAGGTCGGGCGCGGTCTCCATCTCGTAGCCCGAGACCTCGGAGAGGTGGCGGCGCACGCTTTCGGCGTACCGCGGGTCGGCCGTGATCCCCGTGCCGATCGCGGTCGCGCCGAGGTTGATCTCGTTGAGCCACGGGATGACCTCGGAGAGCCGGTCGTGGTCCTCGCGCATCGTCGTCGCGAAGCCCCGGAACTCCTGCCCGAGAGTCATCGGCACGGCGTCCTGCAGCTGGGTGCGGCCGACCTTGAGGATGTGCGCGAACTCGCGACCCTTCCTCGCGAACGACTCGCTGAGCAGCTCGTGCTCCTCCAGGAGCGTGCGCAGGCTCAGGACCATGGCGAGCTTGATCGCCGTGGGGTAGACGTCGTTCGTCGACTGGCTGCGGTTGACGTCGTCGATCGGGTGCAGGTGCTCGTACTCGCCCTTGGCGTGGCCGAGCAGCTCGAGACCGCGGTTGGCGACGATCTCGTTGACCGACATGTTCGTGCTCGTCCCGGCGCCGCCCTGCAGCACGCCGAGCACGAACTGGTCGTGCAGGTGGCCCTCGATGATCTCCTGGCACGCGCGATCGATCACGCCCGCCTTCTCGGCGTTGAGGACCCCGATCTCGGCGTTCGCGCGCGCGGCCGCCTGCTTGACGAACGCGAGGGCGATGACGAGGTTGGGGTGGTTGGAGAGCGCGCGGCGCGTGATGGGGAAGTTCTCGAGCGCGCGGGCGGTGTGGATGCCCCAGTACGCGTCGGCGGGAATGGGCATCGAGCCCAGTGAGTCGTGCTCCATGCGCATCTCGCGCGGGGACTCGCCGGCCTCGCGTAGGCCGGGTCGGTAGATCGGGACTCCGTCGTCACTCGTGGTGAAACTCGGAGCAGGGCCAGTGGTGCGCACCATGAATGGATGCCTCTTCCTTATGGGTTCGACAGCAGTGGCGGTGGCGGCACGAGTCTACTGGTGCGGCGCTCAGCGAGCAGGCCGGATGCGCACTCGCCGCGTCACGAGCCGGTCGGGCACAGGAGCATGCGAGATGACGAGCACCGCGCGCTCGGGGCCGGCGGCCGCGCCGAGCAGCTCCTCCAGGAGCGCCTCCGATCGGTCGGCGTCGACATTGGCCGTCGGCTCGTCCAGCACGAGCACCGGCGCGTCGCACAGCAGAGCCCGCGCGAGCGCGATGCGCTGGGCCTGCCCGCCCGACACGAGCCTGCCCCGCTCGCCGACGGGAGCATCGAGCCCGCCGCGCTCGACCGCCCACTCGCCGAGCCCCACGCGCTCGAGCACCGCCAGCAGCTCGTCCTCGCTCGCCGTGTCCCGCGCGAAGATCAGGTTCTGGCGGATGCTCTCATCGAACAGGTGCGGGTGCTGCTCCAGCAGCACGACGCGGCGCCGCACCTCGTCGGGGTGCAGCTCGCGCACGTCCACGCCGCCGAGCTCGTACCTGCCCTCGTGCTCGAGGAAGCGCACGAGCACGTGCGCGAGTGTCGTCTTCCCGGCGCCGCTCGGCCCCTCGAGCACGACGCGGTCGCCTGGGTGCAGCTCGAGGTCGAGGGGAGCGAGCGCGGGCCGGGCATCCCCCGGCCAGTGCGCCGCGACGCCTGCGAGCCGCAGCGACGACGCTCCCGGCTGCCCGATCGGGGGGAGGGCCCGCGGATGCTCGGGCGCGAGCGGGATCTCGGCGGGCACGTGCTCGGGCACGACCGTCGCGATGCGCTCAGCGCTCGTGCGGACGCGCCACCACGCCCCCACCGCCGATGGGAGGGCGCCGACGACCTCGATCACGGCGAGGGGCAGGAGGACGAGCATCGCGAGCTCAGGCCCGGAGAGAGCGCCGCTCGCGAGCTCGGGCTGCACGGCGAGGAGCGTCGCGATGAGCATCGCGCCGCCGCCGAGGGTCACGAGCGCGGCGACGGCTCCCGCAGCCGCGGATTGGCGCGACTGCGCACGGCGGAGGCGCGCATCGAGCGCGAGCAGAGCCTCCCGCCGCTCGCCGTCGGCGCCGAACGCCCGGAGGGTCTCCCAGCGCGAGACGTACTCGAGCACCGCGTCGGCGAGGTCGGCTCGCAGGGGGGAGATCCGACGCTCGGCATCGCGGCTGAGCGCGGCGAGCACCGCCGTCGCGGCAGCCGCGGTCACCGCGAGCCCGATCGCGAGGACGAGCGCGGCCTGGGGCGACACCCAGGCCACACCGACGACCGCGAGGCCGGCCACGATCGCCGCGCTCACGAGGGGCTGGACCACTCGCAGCGGGAGATCCTGCAGCGCATCGACGTCCTGCACGACGGTCGTCAGCACATCCCCCGAGCGCGTGGCGCGCAGGCCGTCCGGAGCGACGGGCACGAGCCGTCGGAAGACGCTCACCCGCAGTCCGGCGAGCGCGCGCAGGGCCGCGTCGTGACCCGCCACGCGCTCGAGGTAGCGCAGCACGGCCCGCCCGATCGCGAAGGCGCGCACGCCGACGATCGCGAAGCCGAGGAAGAGGATTGGCGGCTGCTCGGCGGCGCGCGCGATGAGCCAGGCGGAGGTCGCGAGCAGCGCGACCGAGGATCCTGCGGCGAGAGCGCCGAGGGCGAGGGCGGGGGCGAGCGCGCCGAGCGGCGGCTGCGCGGCCCGCAGAACCGGGCGGATGTCGACGCGCGTCATCGCGCGACCACCTCAGGGCCTCGTGCCTCGAGGCGAGCGCGCGCGGACGCCGAACCGAGGTCGAGGACGACGTCGGCGGCCGCGACGAGCGCGGGCCGGTGAGTGACGACGACGACGAGCCGGCCCTCTCCCGCGAGCGTCCGGAGCCCGCGCACGACGCGCTCCTCCGCCTCGGCGTCGAGGGCGGAGGTCGGCTCGTCGAGCACGATCGTGCCGAGATCGCGCTCGAGCGCGCGGTAGACGGCGCGCGCGATGGCCACGCGCTGCGCCTGGCCACCCGAGAGCCCCTGCCCCGCCGGCCCGAGGACGGTCGTGAGGGGCACATCGAGGGTGCCTGCGAGCGCGAGCGCGCGAGCGACGAGCGCAGGATCGGGATGCTCAGAGCCGAGCGTCACGACCTCCTCGAGCGACCCGGACGTGAGCTCGGGGGTCTGCCCCGCCCAGGCGATGCGCGTCAGACGCTCGTCGGCCGGCACGGCGCGGCCCGCGAGGAGCACGCGCCCCCCCGCGGGGACGAAGCCGAGGATGGCGGCGACGAGCGTCGACTTGCCCGTGCCGCTCGGCCCGGTGATCGCGACGACTGAGCCGTGCCGCCAGGACGCGTCGAGACCGGAGACGACCGCGCGGCCGGCGCGCTCGACGGTCACGCCCCGGAGCGCGAGGGCGACATCGTACGCCTCGCCGTCGCGGGGCGTCTCGGGGGCGGGCGGGGCCGCCCGAGCGAGGCGGGCATCCGCACCGGTCGCGATGAGGTCGAGCACGTCGTCCGAGGCCGCGATGCCGTCCGCCGCCGCGTGATACCGAGCCCCGACGAGCCGCAGCGGAAGGTAGGCCTCGGGAGTGAGGATGAGCACGAAGAGCCCGAGCGCGAACGGGATGGCGCCGTCGATCAGGCGCACGCCGACCGACACCGCGACGACCGCGACCGAGAGGCTCGCGGCGAGCTCGAGCGCGAAGCTCGACAGGAACGACACCCGGAGGACCTTCATGGTGCGAGTGCGGTAGGCGTCGGTGACGGCCTCGATGCGGGTCGTCTGCCGGTGCTGGCGCCCGAAGATCGTGAGGGTCGACAGGCCTCGCACGACCTCGAGGAAGCCCTGCGAGAGCGACTGCAGCGCCTCCCACTGGGAGCGCTGCATAGCCTGCGTCGCCCACCCGATGAGCACCATGAACACGGGGATGAGCGGGAGGGTGACCATCACGGCGATGCCCGTCGCGGGGTCGGCGAGCAGCAGCACGCCCACGACGATCGGCGTCGCGACCGCCGTGAGGATCAGCTGAGGCAGGTACAGCCCGACG
The DNA here is from genome assembly GCF_014137945.1 of Microcella alkalica. Taxonomy (GTDB): domain Bacteria; phylum Actinomycetota; class Actinomycetes; order Actinomycetales; family Microbacteriaceae; genus Microcella; species Microcella alkalica. Next base: position 290,850 of record NZ_JACGWX010000002.1, on the reverse strand, counting down.
TATCCGTCCATCGCATCGAGGCCCGGGCCGATCACCGTCGCGAGCGACGCGCTCGAGCGGGAGCCGAGCGAGGCCGAACCGCCGCGGTCGATCGCCTCGATCGCGCGCCGACGCAGCTGGCTCTTCACCCGGGCGGCGCCGCGGGCGGCGAGTCCGTCGAGCGCGGCCTGCGTGAGCGCCCTGGCGACGACGGATGCGGCGGTCGCCGCCACGAGCATCCCGAGCGAATCGAGGGGCGCGCCCTCGATGACCGCCGCAATGCTGCTCGCGGCGAACCAGCAGAACGCGACGATGCTCGCCACGTGCGCGGCGCCGACGGCCGAACCGAGCGCGAGGAGCGTGAGGGCGGCCGAGGCGGTGCGCAGCAGGCGGGGGTCGAGGGGCTTCAGTGCGCCGCCCCCACCGGGATGGATGCGCGGGTGACGCGCTTGCGGAAGACCCAGTACGTCCAGCCCTGGTAGAGCAGCACGAGCGGGATCATGAACACCGCCACCCACGTCATGACCTGCAGCGTGTACTCGGTGCTCGATGCGTTCTCGATCGTGAGGCTGTACGCCGGGTCGATCGTCGAGGGCATGACGTTCGGGAACATCGCGGCGAGGATCGTCGATACCGCGAAGACGGTCGTGGCGGCCGAGAGGCCGAACGCCCAGCCCTCGCGGCCCGCGCGGTTCGCGACCGTCGCCCCGACGAGCGTCAGCGCGGCGGCCGCGGCGAGTGCGGCGATGAGCATGGCGTGGGGAGCGTCGAGATGGGCGAGCACCGTCCAGGCGAGGAACACCGCCGCGACGACGATCGTCGCGACGCCCGCACGGGAGGCGAGAGCGCGAGCGCGCTCGCGCAGCTCGCCGTCGGTCTTGAGGGCGACGAACTGGACGCCGTGCGTGAAGAACAGCAGAAGCGTGGTGAGGCCGCCGAGGAGTCCATAGGGGTTGAGGAGCGTGAACAGGGTGCCGGTGAAGTTGCCTGCCTCGTCGATCGGGGTGCCCTGAACGATGTTCGCGAAGGCGACGCCCCACAGCAGGGCGGGCACGGCGGAGCCGATCACGATCATCCGATCGAAGGCGGCCGACCACTCGGGGCTGCGGCCCTGGTGCCGGTACTCGAACGACACCCCGCGGAGGATGAGGGCCACGAGGATCAGCAGGAGGGCGAGGTAGAAGCCGCTGAACAGCGTGGCGTACCAGTACGGGAAGGCCGCGAAGAGCGCGGCGCCGGCGACGATGAGCCAGGTCTCGTTGAGATCCCACACCGGGCCGATCGTGTTGATGATCTGGCGCCGGTCGGTGTCGTCCTTGCCGAGGAAGGGCAGCGACATGCCGACGCCGAAGTCGAAGCCGTCGAGCACGAAGTACCCGATGAAGAAGAACCCGACGATGAGGAACCAGAGGGTGGCGAGATCCATGGGTGCTCCTAGTAGACCGTGGCGAGCTTGGCGTGGTCGATGTCGTCCGCGTCGGCGTGGTTCTCCCACTCCTTCGGCCCCTCGATCGCCGCCTTCACGATGAGCTTGAACTCGACGACGGCGAGCGCGCCGTAGAGGATCGTGAAGACCACGAGCGAGATGAGCACCTCGAGCCCAGTGACGTTCGGCGATACGCCGTCCTCCGTCTTCATGAGGCCGAACACGAGCCACGGCTGGCGACCCATCTCGGTGAAGATCCAGCCGACGAGGCTCGCGATCATCGGCAGAGGAGCGGCCCAGATGGCGACCTTCCACGCCCAGCCGGCGGGCGTGCGGCCGCCGCGGGTGAGCCAGAGGCCGACGGCCGAGATGAGGGCCGCGAGCGAGCCGAGCCCGATCATCCAGCGGAACGACCAGTAGGTGACCCAGATGATGGGCGTGTAGTCGCCGGGGCCGAACTGCTCGACGTACTGCGCCTGCAGGTCGTTGATGCCCTCGACCTCGCCCGTGAGCGTGTGCGTCGACAGCAGCGAGAGCAGGTACGGGACGCGGATGGAGAAGATCTCGCTCGAGCCGTCGGGGGTGCCGAGCGAGAAGATCGAGAAGCTCGCAGGACCCGCTGTCTCGTAGAGCGCCTCGGCCGCCGCCATCTTCATAGGCTGGGTCGCGACCATCACGAGGCTCAGCTGGTCGCCGCTGAACGCGACTCCGGCGAAGGCGACGAGGTTCGTGATGCCGCCGAACTTCAGGGCGGTGCGCATCGTCTCGTCGTACTGGCCCCTGGCGAGGTGATACGCGGCAACCGCCACGACGACGACGGCCGCGAACATGATCGAGGCGAAGATCGTGTGCGGGAACGACGCGACGACGACCGGGTTCGTCAGCACCGCGACGATGTCAGTGAGCTCGGCGCGGCCGCGCTCCTCGTTGATCGTGAAGCCGACGGGGTTCTGCATGAAGGCGTTCGCGGCGAGGATGAAGTACGCCGAAAGCATCGTCGAGATCGACACGATCCAGATCGACGCGAGGTGCAGCTTCGCCGGCAGCTTGTCCCAGCCGAAGATCCACAGCCCGATGAAGGTCGCCTCGAGGAAGAACGCGAGCAGGCCCTCCATCGCGAGCGGGGCGCCGAAGACGTCGCCGACGAAGCGCGAGTAGTCGCTCCAGTTCATGCCGAACTGGAACTCCTGCACGATCCCCGTCACGACGCCCATGGCGAAGTTGATGAGGAAGATGCGGCCGAAGAGCCGCGTCAGGTGCAGGTACTTCAGCTTCCCCGTGCGCACCCACGCGGTCTGCAGGATCGCCACGAGGAACGCCATGCCGATCGTGAGCGGGACGAACAGGAAGTGGTAAAGAGTCGTGAGACCGAACTGCCAGCGGGCGAGGGCGAGCGGATCGAGCCAGTCGAGCACGGGAGACGGACCGCCTTGCGTCGGGGTGGGGTGGGTTCCCTTCCACCCTAGGAATCGGCACTCGGGGTCGGCAGGGGCCGAAGGTCCCGAATCCCGAGGCGTTCCTCAGCGCCCACCGGGCTCGCGTCGGTAGGCTCGCGCACGTGAACGACATCCTCGACGGCCTGCTCGACACCGTCCAGGAGGTCGACCCGGTGGTGCGGACCCTCCTCGCCGGTCTGTTCATCATGCTCGAGACGAGCGTTCTCGTCGGTCTCGTCGTTCCGGGCGACACGGTCGTGCTCGTCGCGGCGACCGCCGTCGGCTCCCCCGCCGAGTACTTCGCTCTCGTCGTCACGTGCATCGTCGGAGCGCTCGGAGGGGGCTCGATCGGATTCTGGATCGGCCGCACGATCGGCCCGTGGCTCCGAGCCTCGCGGGTGGGTCGACTGATCGGCGAGAAGCACTGGGTGCGCGCCGAGAACTTCCTGGATCACCGCGGCGGCATCGCGGTCTTCACCTCGCGCTTCCTCCCCGTGCTGCACTCGCTCACACCGCTCACCGTGGGCATGAGCACGCTGCGCTACCGCACCTTCATCCTGTGGCTCGCGGCCGCGTCGACGATCTGGTCGTTCCTCTACGTCTCCGTGGGGTCTGCCGCTGCGGGCACGTACCGCGAGCTCGATGGCCAGGTCAGCTGGGCCGCCTACCTGTTCGTCGGCATCATCCTCGCCTTCCTCGCCGTCGTGTGGCTCGTGAAGAAGCTGCTCGACCGCTACTCGGCGCGATTCATGGCGCGCCCCGGCGACGGCGACGCCCGCACGCGCGAGGACTGAGCGCGACGACGGGGGCGGAGCGCGCGCTCCGCCCCCGTCGGGCGTGGGATGCCGTGGCGACTAGCCGAGGAAGCCGTTCTCCTCGAGCCAGCCCTCCGCGATCTCGGCGGCCGACAGCTGGTCGACCGTGCTCTGGACGTTGAGGCCGACGAGTCCTTCGGGGGTCAGCGCGGCGCTGACCTCGTTGATGACGTCGATCGCGTCCTGCGACAGATCGGCGCTCGCGACCGGCACGACGTTCGAGGCCAGGAACAGGCCCTCGGGGTCGGCGAGGGTCACGAGGTCGTTCTCGCCGATGCGCGGGTCGGCGCTGTAGACGTTGGCGATGTTCACGACGCCCTCGAGGAGCGACTCGACGGTCGTCTCGCCCGTGGCCTGGAACTCGACCGTCACGCCGTAGACCTCGTCGAGGCCCGCGGGGCCGTAGGGGCGCTCGGCGAGCTCGGGGTTGCCGCCGAGGATAAGGCCCTCGACGCCCGCGAGGTCGGCGATCGACTCGAGACCGTTGGCCTCGGCGAACTCGGCGGTGACGTTGTAGCTGTCCTGGTCCGTCGCGGACGACTGATCAAGCACCTGCAGGCCCTCGGGCAGTGCGCCCTGGAGCTCCTCGTAAACCTCGTCCTCGGCCGTGGCCGCGGTGTCGGGGACGTAGAACTGCAGGAGGTTGCCCGTGTACTCGGGGAACAGGTCGACCTCGCCCGCCTCGATCGCGGGGATGTACGCGTCGCGCTGGCCGATGTTGAAGTTGCGCTCGACCTCGAACCCGGCCTCCTCGAGGGCCTGGGCGTAGATCTCGGCGATGATCTCGTTGGAGTAGTAGGCCTGCGAGCCGATGACGATCGTCTCGCTCGAGCCCCCCGCATCCGGGTCGGTGCCGGGCTCCAGCGGATCACCCGACGCGCACCCTGCCAGGGCCAATGCCGCCCCGACCACGGTCGCGGTCATCGCGATCCGGCCCTTGTTCCTTGCTGTGAACATCACGATCTTCTTTCTCTCAGGTGGTGGCGGGGGTTCCCGCCGCCGCGCGTCGGCGCGGGGCCGTCGTGCGGAGCTCTGGGGCGCGGCGCGCGCGCACGCCGCGCGGCACCGCGTAGCGCTCGAGCACCGCGAACAGCGCGTCGAGCAGGAGGGCGAGGGCGATGATGAGGATCGCCGCGCCGAGCATGCGGTCGTAGTCGCGCAGCGCGATGCCCTCGACGATCGGCAGGCCGAGCCCGCCGAGGTTGACGAACGCCGCGAGCACGGCCGTCGCGACGACCTGCAGGGTGCCGCTGCGCAGCCCGCCCATGAGCAGCGGGAGCCCGAGCGGCACCTCGACGCGCCACAGGATCTGCCACTCGGTCATGCCCATCGCGCGCGCGGCGTCGATGACGCGGCGGTCGATGACCTCAAGGCCCGCGTAGGCGCCCGCGAGGATCGGCGGGATCGCGAGCAGGACGAGCACGAGCACGGCCGACGGCCCGCGCAGGAGCACGCCCGCGATCATGACGAAGAGGAAGAGCAGGCCGAACGACGGCAGGGCGCGCGCGGCGCCCGAGATGCCGACCGCGATCTCGCGGCCCTTCCCGGTGTGCCCGATGAGCCAGCCGAGCGGGATCGCGATGATCGACGCGGCGAGCACGGCGAGGACCGTGTAGAACAGGTGCTCGCCGATGCGGACGGGGATCGACCGCTGGCCCTGCCAGTTGGCGGGCTCGAGGATCCAGGCGATCGCCTCGAGGAAGAGGTTCACGATGCCCCCTTCACGCGCGTCCACGGCATGAGCCACGCGCCGATGAGGGCGAGGATGCGGTCGAACAGCAGCGCGATCACGACGGTCGCGACGACGCCCGCGAGCACCGATTCGATGATGCCCCGCTGCGAGCCGTTCGTGAACAGGTAGCCGAGGCTGTCGACGCCGACGACGACGCCGACCGTGAGGAGGCTCACCGTGCTCACGGCGACGACGCGGAGCCCCGCGAGGAGGACCGGCCCCGCGAGGGGGAAGTCGACGGCCCAGAACCGCCGCCAGGAGGAGTACCCCATGGCCGTGGCGGCCTGCTGGATGTCGCGATCGACGCTCGCGAGAGCATCCGCCGTCGATCGGGCCATGATCGCGACCGCGTAGATGGTCAGCGCGATGAGGACGTTCGCCTCGCTCAGGAAGGGCAGGCCGAGCAGGGGCGGGAGGATGACGAACAGCGCGAGCGAGGGGATCGTGTAGAGCAGACCGACGAGCGTCAGGATCAGACCGCGCGTGAGCTGGAAGCGGTGGGCGACCCAGCCGAGCGGGATGGCGATGACGAAGCCGAGCACGATCGGCAGGATGCTCAGCCGCACGTGCTCGAGCGACAGCGCGAGGATCTGCTCGATGTTGGCGATCGCCCAGGTCACGACGGGCCCGCCTCCACGAGTCGGCCCGCGACCGTGCCGTCGGCGTCGACGACGACGCGCGCCCCGTCGATCTCGCGGATGCTCAGCGCGCGCTTGCCGCGATCGGCGCCGATGAAGCTCGCCACGAAGTCGCTTGCGGGGTTCGCGAGGATCTCCGCGGGCGTGCCCTTCTGCGCGATGCGCGCGCCCTTCTCGAGGATGACGACCTGGTCGCCGAGCAGGAAGGCCTCATCGATGTCGTGCGTCACGAACACGACGGTCTTGCCGAGCTCGCGCTGCAGGCGCAGGAGCTCCTGCTGCAGCTCGGCGCGCACGATCGGGTCGACTGCGCCGAAGGGCTCGTCCATGAGCAGGATGTTCGGATCGACGGCGAGGCCGCGCGCGACGCCGACGCGCTGCTGCTGCCCGCCGGAGAGCTGGGAGGGGTAGCGATCGGCCATCAGGCGGTCGAGCCCGACGGTGTCCATGAGCTGCAGGGCGCGGGCGTGAGCAACCGTCCTCGCGACGCCATTGAGGCGCGGCACAGTGGCGATGTTGTCGATGACGGTGCGGTGCGGCAGGAGGCCCGAGTTCTGCATGACGTAGCCGATGCGGCGGCGCAGGCGAACGGGATCGATGCGGGCGACGTTCTCGCCGTCGATCTCGAGGTCGCCGCTCGAGGCGTCGACCATGCGGTTGATCATGCGCAGCAGGGTCGTCTTGCCGCAGCCGCTCGAGCCGACGAAGACCGTCGTCCTGTGCGAGGGGATGACAAGACTGAAATCGTCGACGGCGGTCGTGCCGCCGGGGAAGGTCTTGGAGATGGAGCGGAACTCGATCACAGAACGCGACTCCTCAATGTCGATCGCCGCTGATGGGCCACTCAGCGTGCTCCCAGTCAAACAGCCGCATCGTGCGGAACGTGCCCGATCGTGCTCTTTTCCCGGCACATATCCAGAAGATGCGGATGCTCGGCCCACGCCGCCCGGAGACGACGAGAGCCCCCGCCGGTGGGGCGGGGGCTCTCGATCGGTTGCGGGTGGCGCGGGCTACAGCACTCCGGCGACCGTCGCGCGGACGACGCGGCGGGCCTCGTCGAGGAGGATGGGGTCGCCGTCGCCGTGGCGCGCGAATGCGCGGGCGACGAGCGCGTCGATGATCTCGAGCGCCGTGGAGATCGCGAGCCGGTCGCTGTCGCCGAGCGACAGGGCGTAGCGGCGCGCGAGAGCGTCGGCGACGGCTCGGGCGACGACACCGTTGGCCGTCTCATCCGCGCTCGGCGGGAGCAGATCGAGCACGTCGCCGACGCGGAGCGAGCGGTAGCCCGGCTCCGAGCGGAAGAGGTCGACCGTGACGTCGAGGACCGCGAGGAGGGCATCCGTCGCCGTCGCGTGCCCGTCGGCGGCCAGTGCGTCGGCGAGGCGGGCGAGCAGTCGCTCGGAGTTGCGGGCCGAGAGCGACTGGAGGACGGCGATCCGGTCGGGGAAGTAGCGGTAGACGGTGCCGATGGAGGCGCCGGCGCGATCGGCGACCATCGCGGTCGTGAGGCGCTCGTAGCCGATCTCGTCGATGACGGCCGCGGCCGAATCGAGGAGGGCGGCGAGGCGCGCGGTGCTGCGCGCCTGCACGGGTTCATTGCGGATGGGAGCGGACGCGGTGAGGAGCGTCGTGCTCAGTTCGATGGCTGACATGGGCTGGGTACCTTTCGACGACCGGGCTGATGCGATGGTACCGCGCAAATTGAGACATCGACTGGTTTTCCTGTCAGGAATATTCCTCCGCGTCGCGACGCTGTTCGCGGCCGCGAACATCGGCGCGCTTCGCGAGCTCCCCGACCCCCGTGACAGACTGGAGCGATGCCGGCCGTCACTCCCGATCCCGAGCCAGAGCCGCGGTCGTCATGGGCCCGCAGGGCGGCCGCCTTCGAGGACTCGATCCATCGCACGCGCGAGCGCCGCGGCCGCAAGCGCGGTCTGGTGCCGATCGTTCTGCCGTACAGCGGCTACGGAGGGCCCGGCTTCGTGCGCGTCCTGTGCCGCGTTCTGCTGGTCAAGCCGGGATTCGACCTGCGCAAGCCCGCGAGGGCCATCCGCGGCTGGCGGAGCTTCACGAGCATCGCGATCGGCGGCGCCGAGGTCGTCGTCCGCGTCGACGGTCAGGAGTTCACCGTCTACGCCGATCGCGGCGGGGTCGTCGACGTCGATGTCGCCGTCGAGCTCGAACCGGGCCTGCGCACGATCGAGCTGCAGGTGGAGGACACCCCGGCCGTGAAGGCGCCGGTCTACGTCGTGCAGCCGGATGCCCGGGTCGGCCTCCTGAGCGACATCGACGACACCGTCATGGTCACCGCGCTCCCCCGGCCCTTCCTCGCCGCCTGGAACACGTTCGTCCTCAACGAGCACGCGCGCCAGGCGGTGCCGGGCATGGCCGTGCTCTACGAGCGCATCGTGCGCGAGAACCCGTCCTGCCCCGTCGTGTACCTCTCGACCGGGGCGTGGAACGTCGCGCCCACCCTCGACCGCTTCCTCTCGCGCCACCTCTACCCCGACGGCACCCTGCTCCTGACCGACTGGGGGCCCACGCACGATCGCCTCTTCCGCAGCGGGCGCGACCACAAGCGCGAGAGCCTCGAGCGCCTCGCGCGCGAGTTCCCGACCATCCGGTGGATCCTCGTCGGAGATGACGGGCAGCACGACGCGGATCTCTACCGCGACTTCTCCGCGGCCCACCCCGAGAACGTGCGGGCGGTCGCGATCCGTGAGCTGTCGCCCGGCGAGGCGGTGCTCGCGGGAGGCAGGCGGCAGGTCGACGACGCCGAGCGGTCGGTCACGACGGCCCCATGGGTCTCGGCACCGGACGGCGCGGGGCTCGCGCTCGAGCTCGGACTGGCGGGCGTCATCGCCCCGGAGGACACCCCGCGCCTCGACTGACGCGGAGTGAGAGTCCTCTCATCCGGGGGGTCTCCCTGAGCCTCGGTGCCGATAATGAGGGCATGGTGCGCGCGATCGCTGTCCCGACCTGGTCGGTTCGCGCGCGCATCCTCGCTGTCATCCTCATCATCACGACCGTCGGGATGTCGTTCGCCGGCATCAGCGCCTACTTCGTGCAGCGCGAACGGGTCATCGAGAGCATCGACCTGGAGCTGCTGGCCGCCGTCGAGTCGGCTCGGCAGGTCCTCGCCAATCCTCCCGCCGCGGCCGCGGTCGACGAGCCTGCAGTGGACGAGCCGGTCGAGGGGGAAGGCGGCGAGCTCGCGGCCTCGCCCACGTACGAGACGGTCGGCGAGGCCCTCGAGGCGATCCTGTCGTTCGTCGTACCGGGTCGGCATGAGAGCAGCATCGCGCTCCTGAACGGCGAACCCGCCTGGCAGCCGAGCGTCGAGGTCTCGTTCGAGCTCGCCGACGACCCAGCTCTGCTCGCAAGAGCGTGGGAGGAGTCGCAGGGCGGCACCGTCGTGCTCGGAACGGCCACCACCGATCTCCTCGAGGGGGTCCGAGCCGTCCGATACGTCGTCGCCCCCGTCGAGATCTCCGGGTCGACCGAGAGAGGGGCCTTCATCACCGCGATCGACGTGCAGCGCGAGGTCGACGAGGTCGGCGGCGCCTTCGTCGGCTACGCGTGGCTCAGCGCCCTGACGATCCTTCTCGTCGGCGCCGTCGGGTGGTTCGTCGCCGGGCGACTGCTCTCCCCGCTGCGCGAGCTCCGGCTCGCCGCCGAGCGGATCACCGCCAGGAACACAGCAGAGCGGATCCCCGTGAGCACACGCGACGACCTCGGCGCTCTCACGACCACGGTCAACGAGATGCTCGATCGCATCGACGGCGCGCTCACTGCCCAACGCCAGCTGCTCGACGACGTTCGCCATGAGCTCAAGACGCCCATCACGATCGTCCGCGGCCATCTGGAGCTGCTCGATCCGGGAAATCCGTCGGAGGTGCGGGCGGTCCGCGACATCGCGATCGATGAGCTCGACCGCATGTCGGAGCTTGTGAGCGACATCGATGACCTCGCGCGAACGGAGGGCGGTCAGCTCCCGACGGAGCCGACGGACGTCGCCGATCTCACGGCAGCCGTCTTCGGCAAGGCTCAGGCGATCGGTGGCCACACGTGGGTGCTCGCAAGCTCCCTGCCGATCGTCGCCGCGGTGTCGCAGAGCCGCATCACGCAGGCCTGGCTCCAGCTCGCCGACAATGCGGCGAAGCACTCCCCTGCCGGGTCGACCATCCGCATCGGCTCGAGCGCCTACCGGGGGGGCGTCGAGTTCTGGGTCGCTGATGAAGGACCCGGAATCCCCGAGGAGTCCCGCACACGCATCTTCGAGCGCTTCGGTCGTGCCGACGCAGGACGCGGCGTCGCCGGCTCCGGCCTCGGCCTGTCGATCGTCGCTGCGATCGCCCGCGCGCACGGCGGGCATGTCAACCTGGAGACCTCGCCGGCGGGCTCTCGCTTCGGAATCGTCGTGCCGGTCGACTCGGAGGCTCCCGCGTCCCCGGGGGCGTTCGATCTCGACTTTGCGGCCCCTGCTGAGGGAGAGGCCCGATGACCAGCATCCTCGTCGTCGAGGACGAGGCGCGCATCGCGAACTTCGTCGAGAAGGGGCTCACAGCCAGCGGCTACGCCCCTACGGTGGTCGGATCGGGGCGCGAGGCGCTCGACTATCTCGAAACCGGCTCGTTCGACCTCGTACTGCTCGACGTGGGCCTCCCGGGCGGGATGGACGGCTTCGACGTGCTCAGGCGTATGCGCGCGAGCGGTCTCGCAACCCCTGTCATCATGCTGACGGCGCGCGTCAGCCTCGACGACACCGTCCAGGGGCTCGACGCCGGGGCGAACGACTACGTGCCCAAACCGTTCAAGTTCGATGAGCTACTGGCGCGCATCCGTCTGCGGTTGCGGGAATCGGGGCGGAGCACCGCTGACGAAGCTGTTCTTCGGCATGGTGACCTCGAGCTCGACTTTCGCACCCGGCGCATCAGGGTCGGCCAGCAGTCGATCGATCTCTCCGCGCGAGAGTTCGCGCTTGCCGAGCAATTCCTCCAGCACCCCGACCAGGTCCTGTCGCGGGAACAGCTCCTGTCTCGAGTATGGGGTTTCGATTTCGACCCCAGTTCGAACGTGGTCGACGTCTACGTCCGCTACCTGCGGGGAAAAATCGGTGCCGACCGTATCGAGACGGTGCGCGGCATGGGGTATCGGCTCGTATGAGTCGCGGGCGAGGCGCTAGTCCTCGTCGGAGCCGTCCGGGCTGTCGGGGCCGTCCGGGCCGTCCGGGCTGTCGGGGCTGTCCGGGCTGTCGGGGCTGTCCGGGCTCAATACCGACTCCGCCGGGGCGACAGGCGCGGCCGGAACCGGCGCGGGCGCTGACGACGCGGTCGGGGCGGGGGCGCTGCCCGGCACCGTGACGCGATCATCTCGTGAGCCCGCGAAGAACTTCACGTCGCCCCGGAGATTCGAGATCGGGGCGACGTCGACGCTCTCGCTGGAGTTGGCGAGCGGCATCGCGGTCGCGGCGGTCATGGCGCTCCCGGCGAGCACGCCGAGGCCAAGCGCCGACGCGGCGCCGAGGGCGATCCAACCACTCTGTGACATGGCGATCCTCCCTGGGCGATCGGGCGCTCCGGCGGGTGCACGGCGGGGCGCGCGGGTCGCGCCCTCCTCCATGGTGCCAGGATGCGCGGCCAACGGCCCGGGGATGAGAGAACTCTCACCCGCGGGCACCGCGCTCACCAGACGGCGGAGGTCAGGGGCGCGTCGACGGCGGCGACCACGCGATGCGCGCGCTCGATGAGCACGGCGGCATCGTCGGATCCGGCGGCGGATCGAGCGAGGGCGTGCCCGAGGAGTTGCGTGGCCGCGATCGAGTGGGCCCGATCGGCGAACCCGGCCTCGGGCCACGCGAACCAGCGGCGGCGCCAGCCGTCGGCGAGCACCGAGGCGCGCGAGGCTCGGAGGGTCGCCCGGCTGCCGCCGTCGTGGACGACCGTGGCGATGAGGTGGGCGTAGAGCGCGGCGGCGTCATCCGCCGGGTCGCCCCAGCCGGAGGTGTCGATGTCGAGAACCCCCGTGATCGTCGTGGGTGCGCTCGGATCGACGAGGAGCTGGGCAAGGTGCAGGTCGCCGTGCACCGTGCGGCTCGGCGGCGGAGCGCCGCCCGCCCGGAAGCGCCGGGCGATCGCTCGGGAGGTCGTCTCGATGAGGCCGTCGTAGGCGGGCAGCTGCTCCACCAGGCGCTCCTCGTACCAGTCGAGCCGTCGGACGAGGGACGCGCGCGCGGGCGCGGTCGACGGGACGGCGGCGATGCGCTGCATGAGGCGGACGATCTCGTCGAGCAGGGCATCCGGCCCCGGGACGCGGTCGAGCACGGAGATGAGCTCCGACCCGGCGAGCGCCTCGAGGGCGACGAGCCCCTCCTCGCTCCAGCCGAGGACGGTCGGCACGGGGACGCCCTCGTGGCGCCAGTGGGCGTGCTTGGCCTGCAGCGGCTCGGCGGCGGGCGGGCGGACGACCTTGAGGAAGTAGGCGGTTCGCGCGGTGTCGACGCGCACGACCGCGCGCTTGCCGGGGCGGTATGCCGCGAGGCTCACGCGGAGATCCTCGACCGGCAGGCCGAGCCGGGCGAGGACGATCGACGCCGCCTCGGCGTACACGGCGGTGCGCAGCGCGGGCAGAGAGGGGTCGGCCGGGTAGACCCAGACATCGACACGCTCGCCCGTCTCGGGCTGCGTGAGGGTGAGGACCCCCGTGCGCGTCGTGTCGGGGGGCGAGGTCTCGACGAAAACGGTGTGGTCGGCCGTGCCGCCGGCCTCGTCGCGGAGAGTGACCCGGTACCCGTGCGTGAAACCCTGACCCGTCGGCTCGACCTGCAGCGCGTGCGCCTCGACGAGCGTCGCACCGAGCGAACCGGCGACGGCGTGCAGCACATCACGGTGCAGAACCTGGGACTCGGGGGCACTCATCGCTCTCATCATGGATGATCCCGACGCCGTGCGCGAACGCGCCGCGCGCTCTCGACCGCAACTCACCGCGCCTCCTCGCGCCCGGCGAGCCCGCGACATAGCATGGACGCGAGCGACCGAACCCGAAAAGAGGTCGTCTCTCTGGGCGCGTGCTTGCGCGCTCGAGTTCCTCATACCCGACGAGGAGCACCCATGTGGAGCCTGCTCGCGCGCAGCGGCGCGGCCGCGACGGCGCTGACGAGCGCCGCCCTTCGCACGCCTGCGACCGCGACCGCGAGCGAGAGCTTCCACCGCACGATCGGGCTCGCGCTCGCGGGCCTTGTGCTCGCGAGCGGCGCCGCGATCGGCACGCTCGCCCTCACGGTGGAGCCGCACAGCGCCGAGCGCGGCGTGAGCGAGCGCGGCGACGTGAAGACCGTGCGCGACTTCCAGTTGCCGACGCTCTGACCCCCGGCTGGCCCTCTCAGGCCGTGTCGCGCGCTCGCGGCGATTCGCCGAGGCATTTCGGCCCGCAGTCCCGGTACGGCCCCGATTCGCCGGACGCCGCGCGCCGCAGCGTGAGGACCCGGCGCAGGGAGTCGTCGACATCCGCCTCGTCGACGCGACCGGACGCGACGGCGGCGACCAGGGCATCCACGAGAGCGCCCGCCTCGAATCCGACCGTCGACGGATCGCCAGGGAGGACGTAGAGCAGAAGGTCGTTGCCCGCCGCGAGGGCGCGGACGCCGTTCTCGATCGGGTCGCGGTAGCGCGCGTCGCCGGAGCGCTGAAGCATAAGCAGATCATCGGTGACGATGACTCCGTCGAAGGCGAGTTCGTCGCGAAGGATGCGGATCCACGTCGGAGAGAGCGAGGCCGGCAGCGGACTGACGCTGTCGAAGCGCAGGTGGCCGGTCATCACGAGCGGCGCGCCGGCCTCGATGCCGGCCGCGAAGGGGACGGCGTGCGTGGCGCGCCACTCCGCCAGGGATGCCCCCGAGGTCGGGATGCTCACGTGCGAGTCGTCCGGGCTCGCTCCGTGGCCGGGAAAGTGCTTGAGAGTCGACAGCGCGCGCCCCTTCTCGCCGCGGACCGCGGCCGCGACGCGCTCGGCGGCGGCCTCGGGGGTGGCGCCGAGCGTGCGGGGGCCGATGAAGGAACCCGAGCCGATCTCGATGTCGGCCACGACGCCGAAGTTGACGAGCACACCCGCGCTCGCGACAAGGGCGGAGCGGTCGGCGAAGGCCTCCTCGACGGCCTGAGGATTGGCCCCCTGCAGCGCGCGGCCCGCCGGCCAGCCGTCCCCCGGGAGTCGGCGCACGATCCCCCCCTCCTGGTCGATGGCGGTGAGCAGCGGAAGACCGGTATCGGCTGAGAGCCCGCTCGTGAGCTCGAGGGTGGCGGCCGGGTCGCCCGCCATGTTGTCGCCCATGAGGATCACGCCTCCAAGCTCGTGAGCGTCGATGACAGCGCGGATCGCCGCGGCGTCGGTGCCGGGCACATGCACCATGACGAGCGCGGCGACCTTCTGCTCGGTCGTCATCGAGCCGATGCGCTGCGAGACATGGATCTCTGTCGGATCGGCGGCGGGCGGTGCCGAGACGCCGCGCGTGATCGCCGTCGGCTCCTCCGCCGGCTCGGGGACCGGCCCCAGGTCACAGGCGGCGAACGCCGTCAGCGTCGCGAGGCCGAGCGCGAGTGCGACGATGCCGCGATGGATGCCCGGGCGCGCGTCGGGCGCGCGTCCTGCGGCGAGCGTCGGCGGGGGTCGGCGCATCCCTCCAGAGTAGACCGCGCCTAGCATGACCCCATGGTCCTCCGGCTCCGCGCTCTCGTCGTCGCGGCACACGGCGGGCCCACCCTCGTCGTGTCGATCGTGACCCTCGCTCTCGGGCTCGCCTCCGGTCTCGAGCCGGCGCGATCGGGTCTGCTGGCGGTCACGATCCTGCTGCAGCAGCTGTCGATCGGCTGGTCGAACGACGCGATCGACGCCGCGCGCGACACCGTCGACGGGCGCGCCGATAAACCGATCGCCCGCGGCGACCTCGACGCGAGCCTCGTGCTCGGGCTCGCGATCGCCGCGGCGCTCGGCGCGGTCGCGCTGTCCCTCCTCCTCGGGCCGGGTGCGGCGATCGCGCACGCCGTGTTCCTCATCTCGGGCTGGGCGTACAACGTCGGACTCAAGCGCGGTCTGCTCGCGACCGCCTGCTACGCCGTCGGGTTCGGCGCGCTCCCGCTCATCGTGACGCTCGCCGGCCCCGACCCTCGCGGCGCGCAGTGGTGGGCGATCGCGACGGGCGCACTGCTCGGCATCGCCGCGCACTTCGCGAACGTGCTGCCCGACCTGGAGGACGACGCTCGGCACGGGATCCGGGCCCTCCCGCATCGGGTCGGCGCGCGGGCGTCGGGGCTCGTGGCGCTCGGCAGCCTGGCCGTCGCGGCGGTGCTCGGCGTCCTCGGACCCGGGATGCTGAGCCCGCTCAGCGTCGTCGGCGCCGCCGCGGGCCTCGTGCTGCTCGTGCTCGGCGCGATGGTCGTGGCGCGCGCGCCGCGGTCGCGGGCGCTGTTCCGGATCATCATGGGCGCGGCTCTCGCCGCCGTCGTGAGCCTGGCCGGGGCCGGAGCCCTCATCGCACTGCCCTGACCGGTCGCCGCCGAGTCGGCGGCGCCCGCATCCGCTGATACCGTGAGCGACGTGGGAGTGCGCATCGAGAAAGTGGACCTTCCCGGCATCGGGACCCGTCACGACATCGTGACCGAGAACGGCCGACGCATCGGCATCGTGTCGCACCGCTCGGGCGAACGGGAGCTCGCGGTTTTCGACGACATCGACCCGGATGCCTGCCGTGAGCGCGTGAGGCTCTCGGAGGACGAGGCGCTCGCCCTCGCCGACGTCCTCGGAGCCTCGGTCATGCTGGGGCAGCTCGCGGGGATCCGCGAGCAGGCCGCGGGCCTCTTCACCGAGCAGCTCCTCCTCCCCGCGTCCTCCCCCTTCGTCGGGGGCCGCCTGGGCGACACGCGCGCCCGCACGCTCACGAGCACCTCGATCGTCGCGATCGTGCGCGATGCCGAGATCATCCCCTCCCCCACGCCCACGACCGAGCTCCGCGCCGGCGACACCCTGATCGTCGTGGGCACCCGCCCGGGCCTGGAGTCGCTCGCGCGTCTGCTCGCCGACGGCTCGCTGCCAAGCTGACGATGCACGGGTCGACGCTCCTCCTCATCGAGGTCGGCGCCCTTCTGCTCGTCCTCGGCCTGCTCTCCCGTCTCGCAGACCGCTTCGGGGTCTCGCCCATCCCGCTCTTCCTCATCGTGGGCCTCCTCATCGGCGAGGGCGGGCTCATCCCGATCGAGGAGAGCGAGGAGTTCTTCGCGATCGGCAGCGAGATCGGCGTCATCCTCCTGCTGCTGATGCTGGGCCTGGAGTACACGGCGACCGAGCTCGTCGACAGCATGAAGCGCTCACGGCGGGCGGGCCTCATCGACGCGCTCCTCAACGCGGTGCCGGGCGCCGCCATGGCGCTCATCCTCGGCTGGGGGCCGGTGGCGGCGGTCGCGCTCGCCGGCATCACCTGGATCTCCTCCTCGGGCGTCGTCGCGAAGGTGCTGCGCGACCTCGGCCGTCTGTCGAACCGCGAGACGCCGACGATCCTCTCGATCCTCGTGATCGAGGATCTCGCGATGGCGTTCTACCTCCCCCTTCTCTCCGCTCTCGTCATCGGCGCAGGGCTCCTCGCGGGGGCGACGGCGCTCGTCATCGCCGTGCTCGTCGCGATCCTCATCCTGTACCTGGCGCTCCGGCATGGCCGGATCGTCTCCGCGCTGTTCTCGCCGCACCACGCCGAGTCGCTCGTGCTCGGGGTGCTCGGGCTGACGATGCTCGTGGCGGGCATCGCGCAGCAGGTCAACGTCTCAGCGGCGGTCGGCGCCTTCCTCGTCGGCATCGCGATCTCGGGGCAGGTCGCTCGCTCGGCCGAGACGGTGCTGTCTCCGCTGCGCGACCTCTTCGCGGCCGTCTTCTTCGTCTTCTTCGGGATCGCGACCGACCCTGCTGACATCGTGCCCGTGCTCGTCCCGGCGATCATTCTCGCGATCGTGACGATGGCCACGAAGGTCGCGTCGGGCTGGCTCGCGGCGCGCGAGGCGGGCATCGCACTGCCCGGTCGGTGGCGCACGGGGCTCACGCTCACTCCGCGAGGAGAGTTCTCCATCGTCATCGCCGGCCTCGCGGTCGCGGCCGGCATCGAGCCCCAGCTGGCGCCGCTCGCGACGGCGTACGTGCTTATCACGATCATCGGCGGGACGGTGCTCGCGCGCGTCCCCGACTCCGTGTGGTTCAAGCGGCAGATGCTCGCCCGCCGCCTCCCCGCTCGCCCGACGAACCCGAGCGCGGGTGGCGCGAGGGCCGACGGGAAACGCACCACTCATACCCCCGGGGGTATCTGGTAGCATCGAGCATCCTCTTGCTCGGAAGGAGCACCGCGATGCGCCGCATCCTCGTCAGTCTCGCCCTCGCCGTCGGGCTGTCGCTCGCTCTCGCCGCCTGCGCCCCCGCAACCGTGCCCATCGCTCTCGACGAGAGCACCGTCGTGATCGACGTGCGCTCGTCCGCGGAGTTCGCGAGCGGTCACCTCGAGGGCGCCATCAACATCGACGTGCAGTCGCCCGATTTCGATGCGCTCGTCCAGCAACTGGACCGCGAGGGCGCCTACGTCGTGTACTGCCGCAGCGGCAACCGCTCGGGCCAGGCGATCGACAGGATGCGCGGCCTCGGCTTCACCGACCTCGTGAACGCGGGCTCCGTCCAGTCGGCGGCCGAGTCGACCGCGCTCCCGGTCGTCACCGGCTGACATCGGGCTCAGCCGACGGGGACAGCCTCCGCGACGAGCTCGCGCACCATCGGGATGACCTGCGTGCCGTAGAGCTCGATCGCGCGCATGTTCGCCGAGTGCGGCACCGGCCCGGTCGTGTACTTCAGGTCGAAGCGCTCGATGCTGAGCCCCGCGACGGTCGCGGCGATCTTCCGCGCGACGGTCTCGGCGCCGCCGACGTAGAGCGAGCCGTGCTCGATCTCGGCGTCGTAGTGCTCGCGCGTCGTGGGTCCCCAACCGCGCTCGCGGCCGATGCGGCCGAAGGCGGTCTGGTAGTGCGGCCAGAACAGCTCGTGCGCCTCCTCGTCGGAGTCGGCGATGAAGCCAGGCGAGTGGACGCCGACGGGCAGGCGATCCTTGCCCATCTGGTCGAGCGCCCGGTGGTAAAGGTCGACGTAGGGCGCGAAGCGCTGCGGGTCGCCACCGATGATGGCGAGGATCATGGGCATTCCGTAGTGAGCGGTGCGCACGACCGACTCGGGGCTGCCGCCGACCCCGACCCAGGTGGGAATTCTCCCGCTCGCGGTCTTGGGGTACACCTCGATGCCGGTCAGGGGCGCGCGCGTGCGGCCGCTCCACGTGACCGGGCCCTCCTTGAGCACCTCGGCGAGCAGGTTGAGCTTCTCGTCGAAGAGCACCTGGTAGTCGGCGAGCTCGAAGCCGAACAGCGGGAACGACTCGGTGAACGAGCCGCGCCCGACGACGATCTCGGCGCGCCCGTTCGAGATCGCGTCGATCGTCGCGAAGCGCTGGAAGACGCGGATCGGGTCGTCGGAGCTCAGGACGGTCACGGCCGACGAGAGCCGGATGCGCTCGGTGCGCGCGGCGATGCCGGCGAGCACGATGTCGGGAGCCGAGACCGCGTAGTCGTCGCGGTGGTGCTCGCCGATCGCGAAGGCGTCGATGCCGACCTGATCGGCGAGGACGCCCTCCGCGACGACGTCGCGGATCACCTGGGGGTACGGGACGGGCTCGCCGGCTGCGTCGTGACTCACGTCGCCGAAGGTGTTCAGGCCGAACTGCAGGCGGGCCGGGTCGATGGTCGCGGTCATGGTCATCCGTCTCTCTCGCAGGACTGGCTGCGCCAGCGTATCGAAATATGCAAACGCATGGATGCCCGTCGGCATTCCCGCAGGCGACTCACGGCTGGATGCGCTCGAGCTCCCATCCTCCGCCCACCGCCACGCGGAACACGAGCCGATCGTGCAGCCGCGAGGTGCGCCCCTGCCAGAACTCCACGCGATGCGGGACGATCCGGAAGCCGCCCCACCGCTCGGGGCGCGGCACTGTCTCGTCGTCGCGGAAACGCTCCTCGGCGTCTCTCACCTTCTGCTCGAGCGCCTCCCGGGAGGAGATCGGCTGCGACTGGTCGCTCGACCACGCCGCGATCTGCGCGCCGCGAGGGCGTCGGGCGAAGTAGTCCTCGCTGGCCTCGCGCTCGACGGGGTGCGCCTCGCCGACGATGATCACCTGACGGTGCAGCGTGTACCAGGGGAATACGACGGAGACCGCCGGGTTCGCCAGCAGCGCGCGCCCCTTGCGCGAGGTGTGGTCGGTGTAGAACTCGAACCCGCGCTCGTCGACGCCGCGCAGCAGCACCGTGCGGATCGACGGATGCCCATCCGGATCGATCGTGCCGAGCACCATGGCGTTCGGCTCGTAGACCCCGCGCTCGGCCGCCTCCGCCATCCACGCGGTGAACTGCGCGATCGGATCGGTCGCGACGTCCTCCTCCTCGAGCCTCTCGGCACCGTAGTCGGTGTGGCGCCGGAGCGCGTCGTCGAGAGGACCGGGAACGGCGTCGTGGCTCATGGCCACAGCGTAGGACCCGGAGCCCGGGAGCTCGCCGAGGGATCCGGGCGGCGCAGCGCCGCCCCTTACTGGCTCAGCCCATCGTGTCGAGGATGGCGACGAGCTGCTCGAACGTCGTCGTCGGGTTGACGATCGCGAAGCGCGTGTTGGGGCGTCCTGCGTGCGAGCTCGCGACCACGAAGGCGTGCTGGTCGTCGAGAAGGCGGTCGCTCCAGGCTGCGTAATCACGGGCATCCCACCCGTCGCGCTCGAAGACCACGACGGAGAGCTGCGGCTCGCGCACGAGGCGCAGGTACGGCCTGCGGGCGATCTCATCGGCGATCTGCCGCGCGAGGTCGATCGAGATCTCGATTGCCTCGCGGTAGGCCTCAGCGCCAAAGGTCGCGAGCGAGAACCACAGCGGCAGGCCCCGCGCGCGGCGCGTGAGCTGGATCGCGTAGTCGGACGGGTTGTAGTCGGCGGCCTCGGTCAGGGTGTCGAGGTACTCGGCGTGCTGCGTGTGCGCGAGCCGCCCGTGGTCGGGGTCGCGGTAGATGAGAGCGCACGCGTCGAACGGGGCGAACAGCCACTTGTGGGGGTCGACGATGAGCGAGTCCGCGCGCTCGACGCCCGCGAAGCGGTGACGGGAGCCGGGCGCGAGCATCGCCGCGAGGCCGTAGGCGCCGTCGACGTGGAGCCAGAAGTCGTGCGCGTCCTTGAGCGCGGCGATCGAGTCGATGTCGTCCACGATGCCGAAGTTGGTCGACCCCGCGGTCGTGACGACCGCGATGACGGCGTCACCGTGCTCGACGAGCGCGGGCTCGACATCGGCGCCGCGCAGGGAGCCGGACTCGCCCGTGGCGACGATCGCGACGTCGATGTCCATGACGTGGGCTGCCGACACTATCGAGGAGTGCGCCTCCCCGCCGCACACGACGACCCAGCGATCGGGGCGGGCGCGGCCGGCCTCCGACAGCTGGCGCGCGCGCTGGTCGCGCGCGGCGACGAGCGCCGAGAGGTTGCCGACCGTGCCGCCCTGCACGAAGACGCCTCCGGCGCTCGCGGGGAGCCCGAACTCGCGGGCGAGGAAGCGCAGGACCTCGTTCTCGGCGAACACCGCGCCCGAGCCCTCGAGCCACGAGCCGCCGTACACGGCGGTCGCCGAGACGACGAGGTCGAAGGCGGTGGCGGCCTTCGTCGGCGCCGAGGGGATGAACGAGAGGTACTGGGGGTGGTCGGTCGTGATGCACGAGGGCGCGAGGACGTTCTCGAAGAGGGCGAGCGCGCGGCGCGCGCCGATTCCGCTCTCGCCGATGCTGCCGGAAGCGAGGCGCGCGAGCTCGGCGGGCGAGAAGGGCTTGTCGAGGGGCGTGTCGGTGCTGAGGAGTCGGCGGCGCGCGTAGTCGAGCACCATGTCGGCGATCTGCGTGGTCTCGTCGCTCACGATGTGCATGCGCTGAGCGGCGGAGGAGACCTCGATCGCGGAGGCGCCGGACTCGGAGACCGTCGGAGTGGAGGGGGCGGCGGGGAGCGAGGAGCTCACGGGGTGGTCCTTTCGGGCCGGGCTGGCGCGCAAGGCGCACGGCCTCCGGCGCGCCGCCCCGCCGATCGGGTCAGCAGGCGCCGAATACGACGAAACCCGGCCGAAACCGGGATCGTGTCGTGGACCTGAGGGGATTCGAACCCCTGACCCCCTGCATGCCATGCAGGTGCGCTACCAGCTGCGCCACAGGCCCATGACCACCGGTTCGACCCGGTGACAACTCGATCACTGTAGTACACCGGGTGCGCCTCGGCCAATTCGGGCGAGCCCCTCGGGAGCGTCGCGCGACGACCCGCCGCGCCGGCGGAATCGATGTCCTCGTCAGGGCGTGTCGGCGGCGCTCGCGTGCTCCGAGAGGTCGAGCGGGATCACCGGGCAGTCCTTCCAGAGTCGCTCGAGCGAGTAGAACAGCCGCTCCTCCTCGTGGAAGACGTGCACGATGACATCGCCGAAGTCGAGAAGGATCCAGCGGCCCTCCGCGCGGCCCTCGCGGCGGAGCGGCTTGGCCCCGGCCTCGATCATCTTCTCCTCCACCTCGGCGGCGATCGCCTGCACGTTGCGCTCGTTGCGCCCCGTCACGAGGACGAACGCGTCGGCGAGGGGCAGAGGGCCGGAGACGTCGAGCGCGACGATGTCGTCGCCCTGCTTGGCGTCGGCGGCGCGAGCGGCGACGCGAACGAGGTCGATGGCACGGTCAGTGGCGGTCACAGCATCCTTCGGGGAGTGGGAAGAGGTCAGAATAGACCGTTGGCGGCGGCGACCACGAAGATCGTCACCGCGGCGATTGCCATCACGACGGTCGAGACGATGAGCACGGTCGTCAGCATGGCGCCGCGCGGGCGAGGGCCGGAGATCACGTTGCGGGTCGCAGTGTGACTGCTCACGGCGTTGATCGCACTGACGGGGGTGGAGTCGGAGCTCACGAACTCGCGGTCGCCCGGGTCGACGAGGTCATCGATGTCGGGGCTGTCGTGCACGGACGGCACGGCGCCGGTCGAGGCGATGCTCGAGGGCACCTCGACCATGCCGGTGATGATGATCTCGCCGGTGCCGGGCACGGGACCGGCGAGGCTCCCGGCCGGCATCTCCGGTAGCACGAGGGCGTTCGTCGACATCGAGGCCGACCCCACCTGACGGCTGAACGTGTTCTCGAACGGGTCGTCGGCGGGCTCGTGGAAGCCGGCTGACCAGTGCGAGCCGGTCGACGCGGAGACGGCGGGCACCGCCACCTCGCTCGAGGCGGGCGGGCCCGGCTCGATGAGGGGCGCTGGGGCCGAGGCTCCGGTCGATGTCGGCTGCCAGAGGTGGAGAGGCGCGGCCTCCGGCTCGTCCTGCGATGTATTGGGCGCAGGATCCGGCTCGGCCGCGGAGGACTGTTTCGCGTGAGCCTCGCGAAGGGCGCGCAGCTCGCGGCGGGTCATCGTGTACTCGGGCATCACGAACGCCGCGGGCTCGACGGCGCTGGGCTCGACGGCGCTGGGCTCGGCGTCGCCGGGCTCGGCAGTCTCCGGCTGGCGCGGGGAGTCGGGCTCGCTGATCGCGGGCTCGGAATCGAGCGATGCGAACGCGGGGTCGACGGCGGGCGCCGACGCGATCGGCGCCGAGTGCCACGGCGCGGAACCTGAGGTCGAGGAGATGACCGGGGCGACGTGAGAGCTCGCGGGGCCCTGCTGGGTGCGGTAGTCGAGCGCCGCGTCCTCCGGCTGCGGGGCGGGCGTGAAGGATGCGCGTCCGCGCTCGGCGGGCGGCCGGAAGTCGCGCGAGCGGGTCTCCCGGCGAAGACCGGGGGCGGTGGGCGGAGCGAAGGGGGGTGCGAGCGGCACGGAGGGCGGCAGCGCGGGCGAGCCGTCGCTCGACGCGGGCGTGAGCGGCGTCACGGGCTCGTACCGCGGCACGCGCGGCCGAACCTCGGTGCGGTACTCAATCGCGTCGGCAGGGGCCGAGTGAACGGAGGCGAAGCTCGACGAGCGCTCGGCTGCGCTCCCCTGGTCGCCTGCCGGCGAGGGCTGCACCGCGGACTCCCCGATCGCCTGGGCCTCGCTGTACCCGGCAGTGCTCTGCGCGTCCTGCTGCGCGCGACGGGTGGCCCGGCGGCTGAGCGGCGGTTCGTTCGAGGTGGTCATGAGGAGCTTCTCCGGTACAGGCGGTGCTTGGCGATGTACTGGACGACGCCATCGGGAACCAAGTACCACACGGGCGATCCCCGCTCCACGCGTTCGCGGCAGTCCGTCGACGAGATCGCCAGGGCCGGAATCTCGACCAAGCTTACGTCGCCCTCGGGGAGCCCGCGCGCACTCAGGGGGTGCCCCGGTCTGCTCACGGCGACGAAGTGGGCGAGCCTCCAGAGCTCGGCGACGTCCTTCCAGTCGAGGATCTGCGCGATGGCGTCGGCGCCCGAGATGAAGAACAGCTCGGCGTCGGGGAAGCGCTCGCGCATGTCGCGCAGCGTGTCGATCGTGTACGTCGGGCCGCCGCGATCGATGTCGACGCGGCTGACGCTGAAGCGCGGGTTGGAGGCCGTCGCGATGACCGTCATGAGGTAGCGGTGCTCGCTGCCCGTGGCATCCGGCTTCAGATACGGCTGGCCGGTCGGGACGAATACGACCTCGTCGAGGTGGAAGTGATCGGCGACCTCGCTCGCGGCGACGAGGTGGCCGTGGTGGATCGGGTCGAACGTTCCGCCCATGATGCCGATCCGCGCCCGCGCGGGCGCGGACGGCGGGGAGGCGACGGAGGCGGAGATCGCGCGGGCCGGTCTAGTGGTGGCCGCCGTCGTGGCCGGCGTCGTGCCCGCCTCGCGCGGGGCCCTTGCCCGAGTGCCGGTTGGCGACGTCGCGGTACGCGAAGGTCACGAGGCCCATCATCAGGAACGCGAGCGCGGCGACGCCGGCGATCACGAGCGGCGGAGCGATGAGCGGGGCGAGCTCCTCCGAGGCGATGAGGAGGCTGGTGAACGACATGCGGGTTCTCCTGACGAGGTCGATGCGGCGGGTCGAGTCTATCGCGGGCTAGCCGCGAACCTGCCCGTCGCCGCGCACGATCCACTTGGTGCTCGTGAGCTCCGGAAGGCCCATCGGTCCGCGTGCGTGGAGCTTCTGCGTCGAGATGCCGACCTCGGCGCCGAAGCCGAACTCGCCGCCGTCGCTGAACCGCGTCGAGGCGTTCACCATGACGACGGCCGAGTCGACCTCGGCGAGGAAGCGCTCCGCGTTCGCCATGTCGGCGGTGATGATCGACTCGGTGTGCTGCGTCGAGAAGCGGCGGATGTGCTCGAGGGCCCCGTCGAGGTCGTCGACGACAGCGACCGACAGCTTCAGAGCCATGTGCTCAGTCGCGAAGTCGTCGTCGGTGGCGGGCTCGAGACCTGCATCGACCGCGCGGGCGCGCTCGTCGCCGCGCACCGTGACGCCGGATGCCCGGAGAGCCGCCAGCACGGGGGGAAGCAGGCGGGCGGCCGCGTCGCGGTGCACGAGCACCGTCTCGACCGCGTTGCAGACGCTCGGCCTTTGCACCTTCGCGTTGTGCACGATCTCGACGGCCATGGACTCGTCGGCGCTCGCATCCAGCACGATGTGGACGACGCCGGCGCCCGTCTCTATGACGGGCACGGTCGACTCGCGCACGACGGTCTGGATGAGGTCGGCGCTGCCGCGCGGGATGAGCACGTCGACGTAGCCGCGCGCGCGCATGAGCTCGGTCGCGCCGGCGCGGCCGAAGGGGTCGATGGTCTGCGCGGCCGCCGCGGGGAGGCCGACGGATTCGAGCGCCGCGCGGATGAGCGCGACGAGCTCGCGGTTGGTGCTCTCGGCTGCGCTGCCTCCGCGGAGGACGGCGGCGTTGCCGCTCTTGAGCGCGAGGGCTGCGATGTCGATCGTGACATTGGGCCGGGCCTCGTAGATCGCGCCGACTACGCCGAAGGGCACCCGCACCTGGCTCAGCCGCACGCCGTTGGGAAGGGTCGATCCGCGCACGACGGTGCCGACGGGGTCGGGCAGCGCGATGACGTCGCGCACGGAGCGCGCGAGACCGGCGATGCGCGCCTCGTCGAGGCGGAGGCGATCGAGGAGGCCCACGGAGAGGCCGTTCTCGCGGCCGTTGGCGAGGTCGAGCTCGTTCGCGGCGAGCACGCGGTCGACACCGCGCTCGAGCTCGCGGGCGATGGCCTCGAGCGCGGCGTTCTTGACGTTCGCGGTGAGCGTCGCGAGGGCGCGCGATGCCTCCTTCGCGGCGCCGAGGACGTCGATCAGAGAAAGTGCAGCGGTCGTGGAGACGCCGGCGGGAACGGTCATCCCTCCAGTGTAAAGGCGGGCTCCGAGCGCGATCAGTCGCGCGGGGCGGCCTCGAACCACGTGCCGACCGGCTCACCGCGGAGGGCGGCGTCGACGCTGCCCGTGGAGGTCAGGACGACGGGGATCCCGTGCGCGACGGCATGCCTCGCGGCGGCGATCTTGGTGCCCGCTCCCCCGGTGCCGACGCCGGCCGAGCCGATGTCGCCGAGCTCGACGTCGGCGAGGTCGTCGTCGTGCTCGACGCGCTCGATGCGCGCGGCCCCCGGCTCGTGGGGCGGGCGCGTGTAGAGCGCGTCGACGTCGCTCAGCAGCACGAGCAGGTCGGCGTGCACGAGCTCGCTCACGAGCGCGGCGAGGCGATCGTTGTCGCCGAAGCGGATCTCCTGAGTCGCCACCGTGTCGTTCTCGTTGACGATCGGCAGCACCCGCAGGCCGAGCAGTCGCTCCATCGCGCGCTGCGCATTCGAGCGCGGCGTGGAATGCTCGAGGTCGGTGGCCGTGAGCAGGATCTGCCCGGCGGTGAGGCCGTAGCGCGACAGGCTCTCCTGGTAGCGCACCATGAGCACGTTCTGCCCGACGGCGGCCGCGGCCTGCTGCGTGGCCAGATCCGTGGGCCGGGCATCCAGCGACAGGAAGGGGATGCCCGTGGCGATCGCGCCCGACGACACCAGCACGACCTCCGCACCGCGCGCGTGCAGCGCCGCGAGCGCGTCGACGAGCGGGCCGATCTGCGCGGCGTTCTCGCCGCTGATCGACGAGGATCCGACCTTCACCACGACCCGGTGGGCGCTCACGACCTCCGGCCGCACGCCTGGCGTCACTCGTCCTCCCCTGAGTAGATGCCGGCCTCGCGCTCGCGCTCGAGCTCGGCGCGCGCCTCCGTCTTGGCGTCCATGCGCTCCTTGTAGCTCTGGCGTCGCTGGCTCGTCGTGGGGCGGTTGAGCGCGTCGAGGCGCGCATCCGTCCCGCGCGGGGCCGTCATGAGCTCGGCGGCGCTCGTGAGCGTGGGCTCCCAGTCGAAGACCATGCCGTCGCGGCCGCCGATGACGACGGTCGCGCCGGCGACGGCGCCCTTGGCGAAGAGCTCGCGCTCGACGCCCAGCTTGGCGAGCCGGTCGGCGAGGTAGCCGACGGCCTCGTCGTTCGTGAAGTCGGTCTGCTGCACCCAGCGCTCGGGCTTCGCGCCGCGGACGCGGTAGATCGTGCCCTCGTGAGTGCCCTCGGCCGTGACGGTGAAGTCGACGGCGTCGACGGCGCGCGGGCGGATGACGATGCGCTCGCGCGTCGCGCTCTCGGCGATGCGCGCGGCCCGATCGCGCTCGACGAGCTCGGCGAGCGCGAAGGTCAGCTGGCGCAGGCCCTCACGGCTCACGGCGCTGATCTCGAACACGCGGTAGCCGCGCGCCTCGAGCTCGGGCCGCACCATGTCGGCGAGGTCGCGGCCCTCGGGCACGTCGACCTTGTTGAGGGCGACGAGCTGCGGGCGCTCGAGCAGCGGCATCTGACCCTTCGGCACCGGGTACTGGGCGAGCTCGCCGAGGATGACGTCGAGGTCGCTCAGGGGGTCGCGGCCGGGTTCGAGCGTCGCGCAGTCGAGAACGTGCAGCAGGGCGCTGCAGCGCTCGACGTGGCGGAGGAACTCGAGCCCGAGACCCTTGCCCTCGCTCGCGCCCTCGATGAGGCCGGGCACGTCGGCGACGGTGAAGCGGCTCTCGCCCGACTCGACGACGCCGAGGTTGGGGTGCAGGGTCGTGAAGGGGTAGTCGGCGATCTTCGGCTTCGCCGCCGAGATGGCCGCGATGAGGCTCGATTTGCCCGCGCTCGGGAAGCCGACGAGCGCGACGTCGGCGACCGTCTTGAGCTCGAGGAGGATGTCGCCCTCCCAGCCGAGCGTGCCGAGCAGCGCGAAACCGGGGGCCTTCCGCTTGGTCGTCGCGAGCGACGCGTTGCCGAGGCCGCCCTGGCCGCCCGGGGCGATGACGATACTCATCCCGGGCTCGGCGAGGTCGGCGAGCTCGACGCCCTCGGCGTCGCGCACGACCGTGCCGATGGGCACGGGAAGGATCAGGTCGCCGCCCGAGAAGCCCGAGCGGTTGTCGCCCATGCCGGGCCCGCCGTTGTCGCTCGTGCGGTGCGGCCGCCGGTGGTACGGCAGCAGGGTGGTTTCCTGGGCGTCGGCGACGAGGACGATGTCTCCGCCGTCGCCTCCGTTGCCGCCGTCGGGGCCCGCGAGCGGCTTGAACTTCTCGCGGCGCACCGAGACGCACCCGTGCCCGCCGTGGCCGGCGCGGACGTGGAGGGTCACGCGGTCGACGAAGGTCGCCATAGCTGTTCCCTCCTGTGGATCATGAGCGGGGCATCCGCCCGCGGGGCGAATGGGCCCTGAACGACGAATGGACGGGCCGAAGCCCGCCCATTCGCTGACGTTGCGGTCGTGAGACCGAGACCTGAAGGCTCAGGCGTTCGCGACGATGTTGACGACCTTGCGGCCGCCCTTGCGGCCGAACTCGACGGCGCCGGCCGACAGCGCGAAGAGCGTGTCGTCACCGCCGCGGCCGACGTTCGCGCCGGGGTGGAAGTGGGTGCCGCGCTGGCGGACGATGATCTCGCCGGCCTTGACGACCTGGCCGCCGAAGCGCTTCACGCCCAGGTACTGGGGGTTGGAGTCACGGCCGTTGCGGGTGGACGAAGCGCCCTTCTTGTGTGCCATTCTTCGCGACCCTTCTTACTTGATGCCGGTGATCTTGACGCGGGTCAGGTCGGCGCGGAAACCCTGGCGCTTCTTGTACCCGGTCTTGTTCTTGAACTTCTGAATGACGATCTTCGGACCGCGAAGGTCGCTGAGGATTTCGGCAGTCACGGTGATCTTCGCGAGCTTCTTCGCGTCGGTCGTGACCGTGTCACCGTCGACGTGCAGAACGGGGGTGAGCTGGATGGTGCCATCCTCGCCCGCCTTGACTCGATCGAGGACGACGATCGTGCCGACCTCGACCTTCTCCTGCCGCCCACCGGCGCGCACAACTGCGTAGACCACGTTTCACCCTTACTTCGGAATGGAAGAAAACTCCTGGCGCCTCGCGCGGGCTCGGCCCAGCGCACACCAACGGTCGAGCATACCTGATCGCAGGATGCCGGTCAAAAGAACCGGCGCGCCTCGAACCGCGTGCACCCAGCCTACAATCACCCGCATGGCCGTGCTGATCGACGAGCCCGTCTGGCCCGCCCACGGCCGGCTCTGGGGGCACCTCGTGAGCGACGTCTCGCTCGAGGAGTTGCACGCGTTCGCGCGCACCGCGGGCATTCCCGAGCGGGGCTTCGACCACGACCACTACGACTACCCGGAGGAGCGCTATGACGCGCTCGTCGCGCAGGGCGCTGTGCCGGTGACCGGCAAGGAGCTCGTCGCCCGACTGAGCGCCGCGGGCCTTCGCGTCAGCCAGAAGGCCAAGCGAAGTCTGTAGCCGCTCGCCGCTAGCCGGTCGTCCAGACCGGCGCGAATCCCTCGAGCGTGCGGAGGAGCCGACCGGACTCGACGTCGATGATCGCGAGCGTGATGCTCGTCGGCCGCGCCTCGATCGGTCGGCCGTCGCTCACCGCCGCCTCGACGTCGGGGGTCACCTCGACGACGACGTACTGATCGTTGGGCGACAGCAGGACCGGCCCGAGGCTGCCGCGGTTCTCGATCGTGCGGGCCAGCAGGCGGGCGACTCCCCCGCCGTCGTCGGCGACGAGCACCGTGGCGAAGGCTCCGGTCGCAGCGTCGGCGACGGCCACCTTCTGGACGCGGAGCCCCGACGCCGTCAGCGCCGCCTCCCCGCCGAAAGCGACCTCGCCCTCGACGAGAGAGGGATTGATGCGCTCCTCCTCCCCCGTCGCGAGATCGAGTGCGACGCCTCCGAAGCTGTCGGCGGCGCTCACGCGCGTTCCGTCGCTCGAGATGCCGTGGACGGTCGGGTACGCGCCGATCGGCAGCACCGTCTCGGGCGCCGCGGGGTCGACCTGCACGAGCGTCTCGTCGACGGTGTGGACGAGCAGACCCCCCGCCGGCAGGAACCACGCACCGAGCGCCGTGAGCGGCTCGCCGTCCAGGCCGGCGAGCGGCTGGAGGGCGCGGTCGCCTCCGATGTCGAGGAGCGCGAGCGACCGCGGCGCGACGGCGCCCTCCGTCGCCGCCGCGGACGCCTCCCCGCCAGACTCCCCCTCGACGGCCGCCGACGCCGGCGAGAGCACGAGCGCAATCGTCGTACCCGCGCGCGGCGCGATCAGGCGATCGACGCGGACGCCGTCGGGAAGCGCCAGGCGCTCGATGCGGCCGCTGCGGGCATCCACCGACTCCAGGACGCTCCCGCCCGCCCCGTCATCGCGCGCGACGACGATGACGCGCTCGATCGGCGCCATGTGCTGGATGCCCTGCGCCGCATGCACGACCTCGCCGCGACCCGCACCGTCGATGTCGGCGCGGAGGATTTCGTCGACCCCGCTGTCGTCGCGGTCGAGGTACAGCACGCTCGCCGGGGACGTCGTGAAGCGGTGCTCGAACGTGCTCGTGTTCGGGCGGGAGGGGGCGCCGACGCCCTCGACGCGCACCGTGTACTCGGTTCCGTAGCGCAGGCGCTCCTCGAACTGCACGACGATGAGCTCGCCCTGCACAGACACGCTCGTCGTTGCGGCCGGCTCGACCGTCACGACGCTCGCGTCGAGAGCGTCGACCGGCTGGTTGGCGAAGAGCCGCAGCTGCTGGCCGGTCTGCTCGGTGACGCGCGCGGGGTCGACCTGCGCTGAGGAGAGCTTGGGGCCCTGGAGAGTGCCGAGCGCGAGGAATATCAGCCCGAGACCGACGAGGATCCCGACGAGGGCGGCGAAGGCGCGCGCGAAGCGGCGCTGGTCGCGCTCCTCGCGAAGACGGCGGCCGTGGTCGGCGGCGCGGGCGACGCCGGGGAACCGCTCCTCGACGCGAGTGTGCTCAGAAGAGGTAGGGCTCACTCGGCTGCTCCACCGCCTCGATCGCGTCGGGCAGCACGACGAGCGGCTGCAGGCTCGACTCGCTCGGGTTCGCCCCGAACTCGCCGGACACCCTCACCCACGAGTCGACCGGTAACTCGGCCTGCCAGCCCGGCTGATGCACGGGCACCCCGAGCGGCTGCGCGTCGACGGCGCAGCACGTGATGACGAACCGCGAGATGTAGAAGACGTTCTCGGGGTCATCCGGGTCGGGCGCGACGAAGCCGATGAGGTCGGTGACGGGCTTGTCGGCGAAGAATCCGAGATCGCTCGTCTGGCGGAGGATGCCCGACCACTCGCGAACGGTGAAGCGGGCGACGGTCGCGTCGTCCGCATCGGCCGCGTCATCGAGAGCGTCGAGGTCGGCCGCGGTCGCGTTGATCTGCCTCTGCTGCGCGGTGGCGGTGCTGAGCGTCGCGGGGGGGATGACGAGCATCCCGATCACGAAGGCACCGGCGATCGCCGCCGCGGTCAGGCCGAGCGCGCGTTCGCCGCGCGAGACAGGCGCCTCGTCATCGCGTCGCCGGCGCGACGCGGCCGAGGCGACCGCCGCGACGACGAGCACGAGCGCGATCGCGGCCATGGTGACCGTGAAGAGGATGTAGCGCGGGTGGATGTAGAGCACGAGCTGACCCGAGGCTGCGAGCCACACGGCGACGGCCGAGGTGGCGCCGATCAGAGCGACGCCGCGCCAGCGCTGGACGCTAGACCACAAAGTTCACCACCAGTCCGAGGACGGCGCTCAGCAGGCCGACGACGAGCGTGACCCGCAGCAGCGTGCGGGTGGAGTACGTCGTGCGCATGAGCGCGAGCATCTTGATGTCGATGATCGGGCCGAAGACGAGGAAGGCGACGATCGATCCGGGGAGGAAGGTCGAGGCGAAGGGGAGGATGAAGAACGCGTCGACGTTCGAGCAGATCGAGATCACGAACGCGAGCGCCATCATCGCCAGCACGCTGAAGAGCGGGTCGCTGCCGAGAGCGACGAGGACGTCGCGAGGCACGATGACCTGGATTCCGCCGGCGATGAGGGCGCCGATCACGAGGGCCGGCATGAGGATGCTCGATTCGCGCACGAACAGGTCGACCGTCTGCTCGGCGCGCGTGCCGTGCCGGTGCCCGTCGTCGATGCGGCACTCCTCGGCGAACCGGCCGGCGAGAAGGGACTCCGGCTCGGGGTGCAGTGAGAACAGCCAGCCGAGCACGTTCGCGATGAGGAAGCCGCCGAGCAGACGGGCGACGAGGATGCCGTCGTCGAAGCCGAACGCGGCATGGGTCGTGAGGATCGTGACGGGGTTGAGGATCGGCGCGGCGACGAGGAAGACCATCGACTCGGGGATCGTGAACCCCCGGCGCACGAGCCCGCGCGCGAGCGGCACGTTGCCGCACTCGCACACGGGCAGGAACATGCCGAAGAGCGAGATGACCGCGCGGCGACCCCACGGGTTCATCGGCAGGATGCGCAGCATCCACGCCTCGGGGATCCAGACCTGGACGAGGATCGACAGTGCGATGCCGAGGACGATGAACGGCAGCGACTCGATGACGACGCTCGTGGAGAGCGTGAGGAGATCCTGGGCCGCGTCGGGAAGGCCGGACGGACCCGACTCGGCCGTCGTCGCGCGCAGCGCGATGAGGGCGATGATCCCGACGATTCCTAGTCCGGCGGCGACGAGATGCCGGGCGCCCCAGCGGCGGGAGTCCCGGTGGTCCTCCCGCCGCTGCGGCGTCTCGAGTCGAACGGTCATGAATCGCTAGGCGTCGCTCGCGGCGTCCAGACCGGCGGTGGAGATAGTGCCGGACGTCGCGCGGCGCGAGCCGCGCTTGCGGGTGCCGGGAGCCGGGGGCTCGGGGAGCGCCTCGAGCACAGAGCCGAGCAGCTGCTCGGCGGCGCGCGGGTCGATGCGCTGGCGCGAGCGCACCGCGGGCGGCTCGGGGAGGTCGAGCACGGGCACGTCGAACGGGGCGGGGCCGGCGGTGGTCGTGGGCGCGGAGGACGCGGGCTCGCTCGTCGACGCGGATGCGGCGGCCGTGGCCCCTGCTCCGCCGCGGGCTCGGCGTCCGCCGCGCGAGCGGCCGGAGCGGGCGGGCGCCTCGGGGGCGCTCGGCGCGCTGGTCGCGCTGCCGGTTCCGGCGATCGAGCTCTCGGTGGCCGGCTGCGCGGTCGCAGCCGTCGCGTCGCTCGACTCGGCGGCGGGCGCCGAGCTCGCGACGTCGGGCGCCGGCTCGTGGTGGACGGTCTTCGCGGCGATCGTCGCGAGCGCCTTCGAGACGTCCTCGGTGATCGCGTGCGTGCCCGTGTGCCCGTTCGACTTGGGTGCGCCGCCGTTGCCGTTCCGCTGGCCGCCACGGTCGTTCCGGTCGCCGCCGGAGCGGTCGCCGCCCGAGCGGTCGGCCCCGGAGCGTCCGCCTCGGCGGTTGCCGCCCTGATCGGGGCCGCCCTGCGAGGAGCGGTGCTTGACGACCGGGTCGTGGTGGATGATCAGGCCGCGACCCGCGCACACGTCGCACTGCTCGCTGAAGGTCTCCAGCAGGCCAAGGCCCAGGCGCTTGCGCGTCATCTGCACGAGGCCGAGGCTCGTGACCTCGGCGACCTGGTGCTTGGTGCGGTCGCGGCTGAGGCACTCGACGAGGCGGCGCAGCACGAGGTCGCGGTTCGATTCGAGCACCATGTCGATGAAGTCGACGACGATGATGCCGCCGATGTCGCGCAGCCGCAGCTGGCGCACGATCTCCTCCGCTGCCTCGAGGTTGTTCTTCGTGACGGTCTCCTCGAGGTTGCCGCCCGAGCCGACGAACTTGCCGGTGTTGACGTCGACGACCGTCATCGCCTCGGTGCGGTCGATGACGAGCGAGCCGCCCGAGGGCAGCCAGACCTTGCGCTCGAGGGCCTTCTCGATCTGCTCCGAGATGCGGTACTCGTCGAAGGGGTCGTGGTCGCCCTCGTGCTTCTGCACGCGATCGAGGAGATCGGGCGCGACCGACCGGAGGTAGGCCTCGATGGTCTGCTGGGCATCCTGACCGTGGATGACCATGGCGCGGAAGTCCTCGTTGAAGACGTCGCGCACGATCTTGACGAGCAGGTCGGGCTCGCTGTGGAGCATCATCGGCGCCTGCGCGTTGGGGTTCGCGACCTGCTTCGAGATCTCCGCCCACTGCGCGGTGAGGCGGTTGACGTCGAGGGTCAGCTGCTCCTCCGTCGCGCCCTCGGCGGCCGTGCGCACGATGACGCCGACGTTGTCGGGCAGGACCTCCTTGAGAATCCTCTTCAGGCGCGCCCGCTCGGTGTCGGGCAGCTTGCGGCTGATGCCGTTCATCGACCCGTTGGGCACGTAGACGAGGTAGCGGCCGGGGAGGCTCACCTGGCTCGTGAGGCGAGCGCCCTTGTGGCCGATCGGGTCCTTCGTGACCTGGACGAGGATGCGGTCGCCGGGCTTGAGCGCGAGCTCGATGCGCCGCGGCTGGTTCTTCTCCCCCTCGGCCTGCGCGGCCTCCCAGTCGACCTCGCCCGAGTAGAGCACGGCGTTGCGGCCGCGGCCGATGTCGACGAAGGCGGCCTCCATGCTCGGCAGCACGTTCTGCACGCGGCCGAGGTAGACGTTGCCGATGATGCTGGATTCCTGCGAGCGCGCGACGTAGTGCTCGACGAGCACGCCGTCCTCGAGGACGCCGATCTGGATGCGGCCGTCCTTCGAGCGGACGACCATCGTGCGGTCGACGCTCTCGCGGCGCGCGAGGAACTCGGCCTCGGTGATGACGGGGCGGCGGCGACCGGCGTCGCGGCCGTCGCGGCGGCGCTGCTTCTTCGCCTCGAGGCGCGTGGAGCCCTTGATGCGCTGCGGCTCGGTGATGAGCTCGGCGGGGCGGCGCTCGCGACGATCGCGGCGGTCGGTGCGCTCGGTGCGGTCGCTGCGGTCGTAGCGGTCCGATCGCTCGGGGCGGTCCTCGCGCTCGGCGGGGGCCTGGTCGCCGTCGACGGATGCTCCGCCGCGGCCGCGACGCGCGCGCGAGCGGCGACGGCTCGTGCTCGAGCCCTCCTCGGGCTCGTCGTCGTCCTCGCGCTCGCGCACCGGGCCGGTGCCGGGACGCGGGGCGAGGTACTCCGCAGGAGGCGCGTAGAACAGCAGCGACGTCGTGCTCGCGGGCTTGAGCACCGGGAACGGGGTCGCCGGGGTCTCGGGCTCGGTTGCGGCCTCGGGCTGCTCAGCGGCCTCAAGCTCAGCGGCCTCAGGCTCAGCGGCCTCGGCCTCGTCAGTGACCTCAGGCTCAGCGGCCTCGGCCTCGTCAGCGGCCTCAGGCTCAGCGGCCGCGGCCTCCTCGGGCGCCTCGGGCGACGCGGGCTCGGCATCGCCGTCGGCGGTCGGCGCCTCGACCTCGGGCGACGCGCTCTCGGGCGCCTCGACCTCCACGGTCTCCGTGACAGCGGTCTCCGTGACAGCGGTCTCCGTGACAGCGGTCTCCGTGACAGCGGTCGCCTTCACGGCGTCGTCCGCGACGGGAGCGCTCGCGGCGCTCTCGCGGGCGCTCTGCGTGCCTCCCTGACCCTTTCGGGCCATGCGCGGCTTGAACAGCCGGGTGCGCTTCTTCGGGTTCGTCTCGTTGTCGTCACTCACCATCGCTGGTGCACTCCTCGACCGTCCGGGCCGCGCCTGGACGGGAACTCTCCGGCAGCGGGCGCGTCGCCCCCGCTGCGAAACTCTTCGGTTGTCGGACCGCAGCCCCCCGGTTCGGGTCGGGCGCTGGCCCGCGCACTGTCACTGCGCATACTCGGAACTGGCTATCCGACGCTCGCGACTCGGTGTCACGAGGATGGTCCGGTGTGCCCGGAAAGCTTGTCTCTGGTGCGTCGCGAGCGCGGCTGGCGACGACTGCTCCTCATTATCGCACGGCGCGCGCCGCAGGAGGACCTTCGACCCGGGCGCCCGCGCGCCGCGTGCGGGAGGATCGAGGCGTGACCGCGCTCGACACGACCCCTCTCGGCACCTCCGCGCCCGCGCGCCGCCCCTGGATCATGGGCGTCTTCCTGCTCGTCGCGGGCGCGGTCGGCTGGTGGGGCGCGATGGCCCTCATCACCGAGCGGGTCGCGAAGCTCATCGACCCGCAGCACGTGCTCAACTGCGACATCAATCCGCTCGTGTCGTGCGGCAGCGTCATGGAGAGCTGGCAGGCGTCCCTCCTCGGCTTCCCGAACCCGCTGCTGGGCGTCGCCGGGTTCGTCGCGCCCATCGCGGTCGGGGTCGCCCTGCTCGCCGGCGCGGAGTTCGCGCGCTGGTTCTGGGCGCTCCTCCTCGCGGGCGTCACGGCCGCGTGGCTGTTCGTCACGTGGCTCTTCGTGCAGTCGGTGTACGAGATCGGCGCGCTCTGCCCGTGGTGCATGCTCGTCTGGGCAGCGGTCATCCCGATGTTCTGGGGTCTGCTGGCGTGGCTGCTCGCGACGGGTCGACTCACGGGCGGCGCCGGGAGCCGGTTCGGCGAGGCCGTGCTGCCCTTCACCTGGGCGGTCGTCGTCGTCAACTACGCGGCGATCGCGCTCGCGATCATCGTGCAGTTCCCGACCCTCCTGCCGAGCCTGCTCTAGCGCCGCCGACCCGGAAGGCGAGCACGCGGTCACCCTCCCGCAGCGCCCGCACGGGCCTCGAAGCGACGCCGAAAGAACGTGCGGATCGGCGCAGAGCGTGCGTTGCGACGCACGGTCGACACCGAAGTGCACGTTCTCGAGGCTCCGCGGCAGTCTGTGACCGCTCAGTCGAAGCAGAGGGCGAGCTCGCGCGCGGCTCAGCAGACCCGAGGGCGAGCTCGCGCGGCGACGCGTGCGGCCGCGACCGCGACCGCTCAGTCGAACCAGAGGGCGAGCTCGCGCGCGGCCGACTCGGGCGAGTCGGAGCCGTGCACGAGGTTCTGCTGCACGCGCAGGCCCCAGTCGCGGCCGAGGTCGCCGCGGATCGTGCCGGGCGCGGCGGTCGTCGGGTCGGTCGTGCCGGCGAGCGAGCGGAAGCCCTCGATGACGCGGTGGCCGGCGACGCGCGCGACGACGACGGGGCCCGACTCCATGAACTCGACGAGCGGCTCGTAGAACGGCTTGCCCTCGTGCTCGGCGTAGTGCGCGGCGAGCAGGTCGCGGTCGGCCTGCATCATCCGCAGGTCGACGAGCTGGTAGCCCTTCGCCTCGATGCGGCGCAGGATCTCCCCCGTGAGGTTGCGGGCGACGGCATCGGGCTTGAGCAGGACGAGGGTCTCTTCGACGGACGTGGTCATGGTGGCCTCCCGGCGGGTCAGGTGTGATGAATGGGGCGTGAGGGTCAGGATGCTCGGCCGACGCCGTTCGCGGCGTCGAGCTGGCGGCCCTTGATGACGGCCCAGATCCAGAATCCCACGAAGATCGCGGCGGCGACGCCCGCGAGCACCTCGAGGAAGACGGTCGCAAGCAGCAGCAGCTGCAGAGCGTGGCCGAACCACTGCCCCCACGGGTGGCGCACGAGGCGCACCGCGATGAGCAGCAAAACGATGAGGACGGCTCCCCCGCCGAACGCGGCGACGGGGTCGACGACGCGCAGACCGTAGATCACGAGGGCGCCGAAGATCACGACGACGGCCTCCATGACGAGCACGACGTTCAGGAGCGATTCGGTCGCGGTGCGCGCGCGGCGCGGGCGGCCCGACGACCCATCGGCGGCGGGGGCGGCGGTGCCGCTCACAGCGCCCACCCCTCCTCACGCGCGATGCGCATCGCCTGACCGACGAGCGTGATCGACCCGGTGACGAGCACGGCGTCGGTGGGGCCGGCCTCGCCTCGGGCCTCCTCGAGCGCGACCGACAGCTCCGGCTCGATGCTCACGCGGTCGGGGCCGGCGATGTGCATGACGAGCTCGGCGAGCTCGTCGGAGCCGAGCGCGCGGTCGGATTCGGATTGCGTGACGATGAATCGGTCGACGACGGGGTCGAGCGCCTCGATGATGCCGCGCGCGTCCTTGTCGGTGAGGATCCCGACGATCGCCGTGACCTTCTCGAACGCGAAGGAGCCCAGCAGCGCCTTCGCGAGCGCCTCGGCGCTGTGCGGATTGTGGGCGGCGTCGACGAGGACGCTCGGCTCGATGCCGATGAGCTGCAGCCGGCCGGGGCTCGTGACGGTCGCGAAGCCCTGGTGGAGGACGTCCATCGCGAGCTCCTGCTCGCCGCCGCCGAGGAACGACTCGACCGCCGCGATCGCGAGCGCGGCGTTGCGCGCCTGGTGCTCGCCGAAGAGGGGGAGGAAGAGATCGCGGTACTCCCCCGCCCTGCCCCGCACGTCGATGACCTGCCCGCCGACCGCGAGCCGGGCATCCAGCAGCGCGAAATCGACCCCCTCGGCGGCCACCGGCGCCTCGTCGTGCTCGGCTGCGCGCAGGATCTCGTCCATCGCCTCGGGCTTCTGCAGGGCGGTCACGACGTGCGCGGCGGGCTTGATGATGCCGGCCTTCGTGCGCGCGATCTCGGCGACCGTGCGCCCGAGCCGGCTCTCGTGGTCGAGCGCGATCGGCGTGAGCACGGCGACGTCGCCATCGGCGACGTTGGTCGAATCCCACTCGCCTCCCATGCCGACCTCGAGCACGACGACGTCGACGGGCGCATCGGCGAAGCACGCGAACGCGAGCACCGTGAGCGCCTCGAAGTAGGTGAGGGGCTCCTCGCCGTTGGCGGCGAGCTCGGCGTCGACCATGAGCAGGTAGGGCTGGATGTCGGCCCAGTTGTCGGCGAACGCGCGGTCGCTGATCGGCGCGCCGTCGATCATGATGCGCTCGGTGACCCGCACGAGGTGCGGGCTCGTCATGAGGCCGGCGCGCAGCCCGTACGCGCGCAGGATGCTCTCGATGATGCGGCTCGTCGACGTCTTACCGTTCGTGCCGGTGATGTGGATGACCCCGTACGAGCGCTGCGGGTCGCCGAGCAGCTCGACGGCGCGGCGCGTGGGCTCGAGGCGCGGCTGCGGGCTGCCCTCGCCGATGCGCGCGAGCAGCTCGGCGAAGACGGCGTCGGCGGCCTCCCGGTCGGCGAGCTCCTGCTCGCTCGGCTCGCGGCGGTCCTGTGCGTCGGTCATGCTCGCTCCACCTCGATCGTCACGGATGCCCCGGCCCCGACCGGCGCGGTCGCCCCCTCGCCAGCCTCCCCGACGGTCAACGAGGTGGCAAGCGTCTCGCCGCCGATGAGCTCCCGGTGCGCCTCGATCGCGGCGCGGGTCGCGGCATCGCTCGAGCCGAGCGCCAGCGCGATGCGGTCGCTCACGTCGAGCCCCGCGTCCTTGCGGGCCTGCTGCACGGCGCGGATGACGTCGCGCGCGACGCCCTCGGCCTCGAGCTCGGGCGTCACGGTCGTGTCGAGCAGCACGAAGCCCGAGCCCGGCAGGAACACGACGGCCGCGGCCGGGTCCTCGAGCTCGAGCTCGAGCGTGAACTCGCCGGGTTCGAGCGCGATGCCGCCGACGATCACGCCGTCGCCCGCGACCTGCCAGTCGCCCGCCTTCGCGGCGCCGATCGCCTGCTGCACCTGCTTGCCGATGCGCGGGCCCGCGGCGCGCGCGTTGACGGCGAGGCGGCGCGTGATGCCGTACGCGGCGACGAGCGAGTCGTCGAACTCGACGAGCTCGACGGCCTTGACGTTGAGCTCGTCGCGGAGGATATCGGAGAACGCAGAGAGCGCCCCGGCGTCGGGGGTGACGACGGTGAGCGTCGACAGCGGCAGGCGCACGCGCAGGCTCTGCACCTTGCGCAGCGCGAGACCCGAGCTCGCGATCGCGCGCACGCGGTCCATGGCGGTGACGAGCGCGGGGTCGGCGGGGAAGGCATCCGCCGCGGGCCAGTCGGCGAGGTGCACGCTCTCGCCTCCCGTCAGGCCGCGCCAGACCTCCTCGCTCACGAGCGGCGCGAGCGGCGCCGCGACGCGCGCGAGCGTCTCGAGCACCGTGTAGAGCGTGTCGATCGCGTCGCGGTCGTCGCCGGCCCAGAAGCGCTCGCGGCTGCGCCGCACGTACCAGTTGGTGAGCACGTCGGCGAAGTCGCGCAGCGCGGCGGCGGCGAGCGGGCTGTCGAGGCCCTCGAGCTCGGTCGTCACGGTCTCGACGAGGTCGCGCGTCTTCGCGAGCAGGTACCGGTCGAGCACGTTCGTCGAGTCGGTGCGCCAGCGGGCATCCGCCACCCCAGCCGCGTTCGCGTAAAGGGTGAAGAAGTAGTAGGTGCTCCAGAGCGGCAGCAGGAACTCGCGCACGCCCGCGCGGATGCCCTCCTCGGTGACGATGAGGTTGCCGCCGCGGATGACCGAGCTGGACATCTCGAACCAGCGGATCGCATCCGAGCCGTCGCGATCGAATGTCTCGAACACGTCGGGATAATTGCGGAGGCTCTTCGAGGCCTTCTGTCCGTCGTTGCCGAGGACGATGCCGTGGCTGATGACGTTCTTGAATGCCGGCCGGTCGAAGAGCGCCGTCGCGAGCACGTGCATCGTGTAGAACCAGCCGCGGGTCTGCCCGATGTACTCGACGATGAAGTCGCTCGGGTTGTGGTTCTCGAACCAGTCGGCGTTCTCGAACGGGTAGTGCACCTGCGCGAACGGCATCGAGCCGGAGTCGAACCACACGTCGAAGACGTCCTCGATGCGGCGCATCGTCGAGCGGCCCGTGGGGTCGTCGGGGTTCGGGCGCGTGAGCTCGTCGATGAACGGCCGGTGCAGGTCGACCTCGCCCGCGGCGTTGCGCGGCAGGGCGCCGAAGTCCGCCTCGAGCTCGGCGAGCGAGCCGTAGACGTCGACGCGCGGGTGGTTGGGGTCGTCGCTCTTCCACACCGGGATGGGGCTGCCCCAGAAGCGGTTGCGGCTGATCGACCAGTCGCGCGCGCCCTCGAGCCACTTGCCGAACTGCCCGTGCTTGACGTTGTCGGGCACCCAGCGGATCCCCTCGTTGAGCTCGAGCATCCGATCGCGGATCTCGGTCACGCGCACGAACCAGCTCGAGACGGCCTTGTAGATGAGCGGGTTGCGGCACCGCCAGCAGTGCGGGTAGCTGTGCTCGTAGCTGCGCACCTGCAGCAGTCGACCCTGCTCGCGCAGCATGCTCGTGAGGGTCCTGTTCGCCTCGAACACCTGCAGGCCCGCGACCTCGGGCACCTGCTGAAGAAACTTCCCGCCGTCGTCGACCGAGATGATGATGGGGATGCCCGCGGCGGCGCAGATCGCCTGGTCGTCCTCTCCGTACGCGGGGGCCTGGTGCACGATGCCGGTGCCCTCGCCCGTGGCGACGTACTCGGCGACGAGGATCTGCCAGGCGTGCTGCATGCCCCACGTCTCGAGGTCGGCGTAGTAGTCCCAGAGGCGGTCGTAGTGGACGCCGCCGAGCTCGCGGCCGAGCATCCTCCGCGTGATCGCGGCGTGCGCGTCGGCCGCGGTCTCGTAGCCGAGCTCCTTGACGTAGGCGCCCAGGGTGTCGTTCGCGAGCAGGTACTGGCTCTCGCCGGCGACCGCGTCGCGCGCGGCGCCGTCTCGAACACCCGCGGCCTCCCGGTCATCCGCCGCCCCGTGGGGGCCCGCCGGCAGCACGACGTACTCGACCTCGGGGCCGACGGCGAGCGCCGCGTTCGTCGGGAGGGTCCACGGCGTCGTCGTCCAGGCGAGCGCCTTGACGCCCGTGAGGCCGAGCGCCTCGGCCTTCGAGCCGACGAGCGGGAAGGTGACCGTCACCGACTGGTCCTGACGCATCTGGTAGACGTCGTCGTCCATGCGCAGCTCGTGGTTCGAGAGCGGCGTCTCGTCGCGCCAGCAGTACGGCAGCACGCGGTACCCCTCGTGGGCGAGACCCTTCTCGTGCAGGGTCTTGAACGCCCACAGCACGCTCTCCATGAACGAGATGTCGAGCGTCTTGTAGTCGTTGTCGAAGTCGACCCAGCGCGCCTGG
Source organism: Microcella alkalica (assembly GCF_014137945.1). Classification (GTDB taxonomy): domain Bacteria; phylum Actinomycetota; class Actinomycetes; order Actinomycetales; family Microbacteriaceae; genus Microcella; species Microcella alkalica. The sequence continues at coordinate 249,518 of NZ_JACGWX010000002.1, read as the reverse complement.
CGCGTAACGTATGTCTCCCACTCGGAAGTGTAGCGCAGCACGCTCTCGCGGGCCTTGGCGTTGAACGCCTCGATTCCCATCTCCTCGATCTGCGCCTTCTCGGTGATGCCGAGCTGCTTCATCGCCTCGAGCTCGGCGGGCAGGCCGTGGGTGTCCCACCCGAACCGGCGGTGCACCTGCTTGCCGCGCATGGTCTGGAAGCGCGGGAAGACGTCCTTCGCGTAGCCGGTCAGCAGGTGGCCGAAGTGCGGCAGACCGTTGGCGAACGGCGGGCCGTCGTAGAAGACCCACTCGTCGCAGCCCTCGCGGTTCGCGATCGAGCGACGGAACGTGTCGGTCGACGCCCAGTAGTCGAGCACCTCGCGCTCGAGCTCGGGGAAGCGCGGGGAGGCGACGACGCCCTGGTCGTCGCGGTGGAGGGGGTAGCCCATGGTGTCTCCGGTGTCTGCAGCGCACTCACCGCGAGGACGACGGGGCTCGTCGAGCCCGCCGCGGTACCACCCCGCTTGCCGGTGCTCTCCGTTCCGCCGTGCTGGCGGGCGGATGCTCCGGCCCCTCTTCTGCGGCTGTGACGGGCCTGCCCCGCTCAGGTCTAGTTGCCGGGTCGCTCGAGCACGAGCATCCCGCTGTTCTTCCGAGGGCTCCCCGGTGATGGCCGGATCGACGCCTGTGCGTCCATGGTACCGAACGCCCGAGGGCCGGCCGCCGGGAATACGCCCGGGCGTCACTACGCTGCTGTGCTTGTGACTACTGATACGCATGGCCAAGCGCCCACCATGCTCCACCCCGCCCCTTCCGATCCCCGCATCGCGCGTCGCGCGCGCTGGGCATCCCTCGTCGGCACGTCTCTCGAGTCGTACGACTTCTATCTCTTCGCCTACTTCTCGGCCTTCTTCGCCGGCCCGCTCTTCTTCGAGCCGCTCGGCCCGGTCGGCGCGAACCTCGCCGCCCTCGCGACGATCGGGGTCGCGTTCGTGATCCGCCCGATCGGCGCGATCATCTTCGGCCACCTCGGCGACCGCATCGGACGCCGCACCGTCCTCATCGTGACGATCACGATGATGGGCGTCGCGACCGCGCTCATCGGCGTGCTGCCGACCTTCGGCCAGGCCGGCTGGATCGGCGCCGTGCTGCTCGTGCTGCTGCGCGTGCTGCAGGGCGTCTCGCTCGGCGGCGAGTGGGGCGGCGCGATCCTCATCGCGACCGAGCACGAGAGCAAGGCCAAGCGCGCGTTCGCCGCCGCGATGCCGCAGCTCGGCTCCCCCGTCGGCTCGATCCTCGCGGCCGTCGCGTTCCTGTGGCTCACGCTCTCGCTCACGACCGAGGAGATCGGCGAGTGGGCCTGGCGCATCCCGTTCCTGACGGCGATCCCGCTGCTCGCGATCTCGCTCTACCTGCGCCTCGCGATCACCGAGACGCCCGTCTTCGAAGCGGTCAAGGGAGCGGGCCGTGCGCCGCGCATCCCCCTCGCCGCGCTGCTGCGGGCGCAGCCGGTCACGGTCGTCGTCGCCGTGGGCGTCGCGCTCCTCGGAATCGGCTCGTACTCGCTCATGAACACGTACACGATCAACTACGGCGCGGCGGTGCTCGGCTTCGACTACTACGAGCTGCTCATCGCCACGACGATCGGCGGGCTGCTGCAGCTCGTGACGATCCCGCTGTTCGGGGCGTGGGCGACGCGCATCGGATCGGGCCTCGTGATCGCGATCGGCGCGCTCGGCACGCTCCTCGTGTCGTTCCCGATCTACTTCTTCCTGCAGGACGCCTCCTTCGGCTTCCTCGTCGGCATGATGGTGATCGGCGGCATCCTGCCGACGATGAGCTGGGCGGCGCTCGGCGGCATCTTCACCGAGCTCTTCGACGAGCGGTACCGGTACTCGGCGCTCGGGTTCGCCTACGCGCTCGCGGCGGTCGTCTCCGGCTTCGTGCCCAGCCTGACCGGGGCGCTCGGCGCGGCCACCGGAAACGCCTGGTGGCACCCGGCGATCGTGCTCGCGGGCATGTCGCTCATCACGCTCGTCTCCTCGCTCGTGGCGATCCGCATCCGCGTCGATCGCGATGAGGATGCGCCCGCCGTGACGGCTCCGGAGGTCGTCGGCGCCGAGCGCTGACCGGCGCTCGCCGCACTCCCTCCTCCCGCGACCGCCCCCGCGCGCGCCCTACACTGGCCGCGACGGGGGCGGTCTCCGTCTCAGGGGACGGGGGCGACCATGACCGACGAGCGAACGCCGAACGAGGATCCGACCGAGCCGCTGCGGCCGGTGAGCGGAGCGGATGCGCGCGGCGCTGAGGGCGGGGCGGGTGCGGCGGGCGATGCTCCGACGGAGGCCTACGATGCGCTCGGCGACGGGGACCCCGGCGATGCCGGCGACGCACCGACCGAGGCCTACGACGCGGTCGATGCAGGGGATGCCCCGACGCGCGCCTTCACCCGACCGCTCGACCAGCCCGGCGGCGTGCCGCCGGTCGCGCCGACTCCCCCGCCGCCGACCGCGCCGACCGAGATGCTCCGCCCGGCCGGAGTCGGCGCCGCCGCCGGCATCGGAGCCGGCGCCGCCGCGGGTGCGGCCGCCGGCGGCTTCCCGCGCTCGAGCGCGCCCATCGGGGGCGGCCCGGCTGCGGGCCCCGCCCCGGCGAGCGCCGCGACGGGACCGCGCCGACTGAGCGGCGGGGCGATCGCGCTCATCGCGCTCGCGGTCATCCTGCTCATCGCGCTCGTCGTGCTGATCTTCGCCCTCCTGAACCGCGACGACGCGCCCGCGCCTGCGGCGTCGGACACGCCGAGCGCGAGCTCCTCGCCGTCGGAGACCCCGTCCCCCTCGCCCACGCCGAGCGAGACCGAGGAGCCGTCGCCCTCGCCGACGCCGACCGAGACGAGCGCCGCCCCCGAGCCCGCCCCGGCGCCGACGTTCACGGTCTTCCAGGCGGAGAACACCGCGAACTGCCCCGACGAGAGCGGATCGGTTCCGCTGTTCTGGAGCTGGAGCATCGACGGCGCGACGACCGCATGGTTCGGCGTCGGCACCGACGACGCGCGCGCCGAGCCGTTCGAGGAGGTCCCGACGACGGCGACCTACGAGTTCGCGTACCAATGCTCGGAGGAGAGCCAGCTCTACACGGTCACAGCCGAGAACGCCGACGGCCTCGTGACGCACCAGACCGTCGAGGTCGTGCGCCTGCTGCCGTAGAGGTTCCCGGGCCCGCCGTTCAGAGTCGACGACGTGCAGGAGCCCCGCGGCGTGGAAGACCGCGGGGCTCCTGGCCTTCCGGTGGGGCGGGGCTAGTTGTGATGTCCAGGCAGGTTACTGAGCCTGCTGAGGGGTGGGGCTCCGATCGCGGAGTGTCGCCGATGGTGATTGTAGAAGTGAATACAGCCAGGCAGCGCCTCGCGTCGTTGCGTCTCTGACGATGAGAACTTTACGTAAGCCCACCCGTCGGCCAGGGTGCGGTGGAACCGCTCGATCTTGCCATTGGTTTGCGGCCGATAAGCGCGAGTGCGTTTGTGGACGATGCTGAGTTCGCTGCAGGCATCGCCCCATGCGAAGTGGAATCCCGCATAGTGGGGACTGCTGAAGGTTCTGGTGACTCTTCTTCTTAGGCCGCGGACGCGGCCCGTGTGGTCATGATCGCCTCGAACTCCACCGGCGTCAAACGCCCCAAGACTCGCTGCCGTCGACGGCGGTGATAGGTCCGCTCAATCCAGGTCACGATCGCCAGCCGCAACTCTTGCCTCGTGGCCCAGCGGCGGCTGTTGAGCACGTTCTTCTGCAGCAGCGCGAAGAACGACTCCATCGCCGCGTTGTCACCCGCCGCCCCGACCCGCCCCATCGAACCGACCAATCCGTAACGGTCAAGCTCCGCCTGAAAACGCCTCGAGCGGAACTGACTGCCGAGGTCAGAGTGAACGACCGTGCCAGCAGGGTTGCGCCGTTGGATCGCCATCCTCAGAGCCGCCACGGCGAGCTCTGAGGTCATCCGGTCAGCGATGGAGTATCCGACGATGCGGTTGGAGAACACGTCCTTCATCGCGCAGAGATAGAGCTTCCCTTAGCCGGTCGGATGCTCGGTGATGTCGGTCAGCCAAAGCCGGTCGGGGCGATCGGCAGTGAACTCGCGCAGCACGAGATCGTCGCGCACCGGAGGGCCGACCAGGCGATTCTTGCCGCGCTTCCTGCGCACGAACGCGCTGGTGATGCCCATCTGCGAACACAGCCGCCACACCCGTCGCTTCGACGCGGTGAAGCCCGCCTCAGCGAGCTCATCGGCGATGAACCGATACCCGAACGCCGGATCGTCGACGTGAATATCGATCGCGGCGTTGATCAGCTGCGCCTGATCCCAGTCTCTTTGCGTGACGGGATCGGCGAGCCACCGGTAATAGGGCTGCTTGGCGAACTTCAACACCCGACACGTCACCGCGACGGCGATGCCGTCGGCGGCGAGTTCACTCACGAGCGGGTAGAGCCTCTTGGGCCCGATAGGTTCGCCTGCGACAGATACGCCGCCGCGCGGCGCAGGATCTCGTTCTCCTGCTCCAGCAACTTCCCCCGGCGACGCAGCTCACGGTTCTCGACCGCTTCGCCGGTGCTCACCCCCGGCCGGCGGCCGGCGTCGACTTCGGCGATCTTGACCCACCGTTGGACGCAGGATTCAGAGATCCCGAAGTCTTTCGCGATCTGCGCGAACGATGACTCTCGGCGCAGTGCGATCGCCACGACGTCGTCCCGGAACTCCTTCGGAAACGCTTTTGGCATGGTGCTCAACCTTCCAGCAGCGACTCTCGTCGCCACAGGTCAGGAGTCACCTAAACCTTCAGCAGTCCCGATTGGACGTGCTCGCCCGCTCCCGCATGCACGTTCTACCCGACATGGGCAGCGAGGTGGTCCGCCGACACCTCACAGGTCTCAGCGCAGAGATTAGGAGTATCAGCCGGTACACCACTTCCAGGGACTTGACCCCGTCGCCTGCGGGCGAGTGCAAATCTTCGCCGAGAAAAGCACCGCACAGTGACTTAAGAGGCTGGCCCACTTCGGGCGTTTCGGCACGGTAGGGAGCTGTGTTGGGTCGCCACCTCCCGCGCGAGAACTGCCGACGACGGTGCGCCTCGGCTCGCGAGGATAGCCCGCTTTCTCAGATGACGAACGAGCTGCGGGTGCTTGGGGCGAAGATCTCTTGAGGCGCCCAGCGGCGGTTCGCGAGCCCCTGCTCGTGCGAGTACCGTAGGAAGGCGTCGAGGACGTGGCGGTTGCGATCGATGCCGTAAGGCCAGTAGTCGTCGCCCATGGCCTCGAGCGTCTCCTCGAGGTGGTCGGCGAGCCAAGGCAGCATAACCTTCAGTGAACTGCGGTACGCGAGGGCATCGACAGCGAGCGAGCGCGCCTGCTCGCACGCCTTCATGAGGGAGCGCGCGACCCAAGGGTGCGCTTGAAGGATCTCCGCCCGCACGACCATGAGGTGCATGATCGGGAAGATGCGGGTGCGCTTGAAGTAGTCCTTCTCGACACTCTTGTAGTCGGGGAACAACCGCACGACGTCGGGATCGTTGCCGAAGCATGAGGGCTCGTGCGCGCTGAAGATGCCGTCGATCGAGCCGCTGACCAGCAGCTCGGACAGTGTCTCTTCCGGGCCGATCTGCGACAGGCGCACGTTCGCCGGCATGTCGTACTGCACCTTCTCGTGCCGACCGGGCGAGTCGACACCACCTGAGACGTACTCGATGTCGCCCAGACCGATACCGTACTCGTCAGCGAGGATGCCTCGTTGCCAGACCCCGGCGGTGATTTGGTATTCGGGGATGCCGATCCGCCTGCCCGTCAACTGGCTGGGCTCGGTGATGCCCGACCGGCGGTTAACGAACATGCTCTGGTGCCGGAAGTAGCGGGAGGGGAAGACCGGAATCGCCGCGAACGGTGGCTTCTCGTCGTTCAGGGTGAGCACGTACGTCGACAGGCTCATCTCACTGACGTCGAACTCGCGGTACTTTGCCTGCCGGTAGAATACCTCCTCGACCGGCATAGCGAGGAAGTTGAGGTCGATGCCTTCGACGCGCACGCGGCCGTCCCACATGGCGACGAAGCGATCGTAGTCGACCCCCGCCATGGTCAGTTCGAGGTTGCTCATGATGTCTCTCTTTCTGGCTCCGCATTGGAGGCTCTTCGCAGTTGACGGTGTAGACGTCCGGGCCGCGTCGCTGTCGGGATAGGGGTCGAGGTCTTCCAGGATGGAAGTTCCTACGCTCACCGTCCGAAAGACCTCGACGTGCTCAACGCTACCTTCGACGCGCCCGATCTCACCACGTTCTGCCGACTGGACGAGCTCGGCCTCGAGGCCGTCGGGCAGCGGCTCGAACCCGACCGCGCGGTGCTCTTCTGCCGGGTCGTGGAAGTCGATGACTGGTGCCGCGCCTGCGGCTGCCAGGGCGTGCCGCGGGACACGGTCACGCGCAGGTTGGCGCATGCCCCGTTCGGGCACCGACCCACCACGTTGCTGGTCCGCGTCCGCCGCTACCGCTGCTCCGGTTGCGGCCGCATCTGGCGGCAGGACACGTCCGCGGCGGCGGAGCCTCGGGCGAAGATCTCCCGCACGGGGCTGCGCTGGGCGCTGGCCGCGCTGGTGCTCGACCACCTGACCGTCTCCCGCGTCGCGGCCGGGCTGGGGGTCGCCTGGCACACCGCCAACACGGCCGTGCTCGAGGAGGGCAGGCGGCGCCTGCTCGATGATCCGAGCCGCTTCGACGGCGTGGCAGTGCTGGGCGTGGACGAGCACGTCTGGCGCCACACGCGTCACGGCGACCGCTACGTGACCGTCATCATCGACCTCACCCCGATCCGCGACGGCACGGGGCCAGCAAGGCTGCTGGACATGGTCGAGGGCCGCTCGAAGCAGGCGTTCCAGCAGTGGCTCGCCGCCAGGCCCCAGTCCTGGCGAGACGGCGTTGAAGTGGTCGCGATGGACGGGTTCTCCGGCTTCAAGACCGCCACCGTCGAGGAGCTGCCCGAGGCGGTCGCCGTGATGGATCCGTTCCACGTTGTCCGACTCGCCGGGAACGCGCTCGACAGCTGCCGGCGGCGGATTCAGCAGCAGCTCCACGGCCACCGCGGACGCAAGGGCGATCCGCTCTACGCCGCCCGCCGCACCCTCCACACCGGCGCGGCGTTCCACACGCCGCGGCAGCAGCAACGACTCGACGCGCTCTTCGCCGACGAGCGGCATCTCGCGGTCGAGGTCACCTGGGGCATCTATCAGCGCATGGTCGCCGCCTACCGCGAACCGGACCGGGCCGCGGGCAAGCAGCTGATGATCGAGCTGATCGAGACGGTCAGCGTCGGCGTCCCGGCGGCGCTGCGCGAGGTGATCACGCTCGGGCGGACGCTGAAGCAGCGCGCCGCCGACGTGCTCGCGTACTTCGACCGGCCCGGCACCAGCAACGGGCCGACGGAGGCGATCAACGGCCGCCTCGAGCATCTCCGCGGCTCCGCCCTCGGCTTCCGCAACCTGACCAACTACATCGCGAGATCACTGCTCGAAGCCGGCGGCTTCAGGCCACTGCTACACCCTCAATTGCGATGAGCCGCATTGGACCCGAGTTTCGGCTCCGGATCCGCGCCGCCGAGGAACGACAGCACGCTGGACAGGAGCCCCACGACGACGAAGGCGATCGAGATCGGTGCGACGGCGACGACTCCAGCAGCGATGAGGGGCGTCAGCACGAGGGCGGCCGCACGGTAGGTGCCGCTCGTGGCGATCGAGTCACCGCGCTCCTCCGCGTGAACTGCGTCTGCGACGGCTGCGGTGCTAATCGTCTGCAGCGCTCCGGCTCCCAGTCCCGAGATCGCGAGGCACACTCCGGCGAGGATCGGATCGCCAGCCATGAGCCCGAGAGCAGCGACGCTGAGACCGGTGGCGAGACCGCTGACCAGCAGGACCACGCGCGGTCGGAGCGGCCGGATGAGACCAATGCCCGAGCCGCCGGCGACGGCAGCGAGGTTGGCGACGGTCGCGAGGGTTCCGACAATGACGGGCGAGATCCCTGCAACCGCGAGGATGACGGGCACGTAGGAACCCAGAATACCCCGCCACGACCCGGCGATGGTGCCCATGCAGATACCGGCACGGATTTCTGGCCGCCGCCACATCCTCGTGTTGGAGGAGTGCGCCGGCGGCGCAAACGGCGGCAGGCGAACGAGCAGGATGGCGAAGACCGTCGCGATTGCCGACCCGATTGCGCCGGTTATCAGCGTCCACTGGCCCTGGAACTGAATCAGGATACCTGCGGCTAACGGTCCGGCGAGCGCGCCGATGCCCGCAGCGAGGTTGAATCGCGCGAGCCCACCCACCGACCTCTCCGCGACGCGGACGACATGCGTCTGGGAGGCGGTCCAGAAGTACGCACGTGCTGCGCCCTGGAGCAGTTGCGAAATGACGAATACGGCGAACAGACTCGAGACTGTGATCAGGAGGCAGGACGCGGTGAGCAGCACGCCGGCCGCGATCACGAGCCACTTATCGGACACCTTGCGCAAGAGTGCGCCGATCCAGAGCCGGGAGACGAGCTGGGCGGCCCCTGAGATCGCCACGAGTACGCCGATGTCAGCGATCCGATAGCCGTACGATACCGCGAGGAGCGGGATTGTGACGCCGAGGAGGCCCAGCGTGAATGAGAAGGTCAGCCCGGAGGCGCTCGTCAGTGACTCGTCAAGCCGCCGTTTGGATTTGCCCGAACTCATGCGAAGCGGACGCGCTGCCCACGACCGCTCTCGACCGCTCGATCGTAGATATACGCCGCAAGTGCGATGTCTCCGTAGCCTCCGGAAGATTCCCGGAACACGCGCACGCCGCTCCGCGCGGGCTCGGCCGCATCGATTAGTTGGGCAAGTTCGATTACCGCGTCCCACGGCAGGCGACCGGAGGCATCGAGGTCCACGAGCGAACTGCTGAGACGTCCGTGCCAGACGTCGCCGAACCCGCGCTCGTGGTCCTTCGAGGCTACAACGACCGTCGAGGCACCGAGATAAAGGTCGTCATCGAATTCGGATGGCACACCCATCCCTGCGACGAGGCAATCCCCCGGCACGTCCGCGAGAGACAGGACGGGGGTGGTGGAGTCGGTCGACACGAAGACGATGTCCGTAGCGTCCAGAGCCTCAGCGAGATCGTGCGAGCCCGTGACCGGCACGTCGAGGACTCCGTTCGCCGTCGCGACAAAAGCGGCCAAGCGTTCCTTATTACGACCGTAGACGCGGATGTTGTTGATCGGTCGCGCTATCGCCGCGGCCTCCAGGAGGCCCATCGCGTTGCGACCGGTACCGATCAATGTGATGCTCCGCCATCACGGCGGGCCCCTCAAGTTTCGTAGCTCCGAGTCGGCCAGTCGCCAAACTTACGACTCCGAGCTAATCAGCCCCATCCAAGCCGGCAGGCCCCGGAGGTTCTGTCGTTCCCTGGAAGGAATGCATTCATAGTAGCTCAACGCGCCCGTTTTCGGGCGGCAATCGTTACAGATTCCCGCGTGTCGGAGCCTGACCTGGCATCCGCGTGGGTGCTCACGCGCGCTCTCAGCCCCCGGGAACACGTGCGCGCCGCCGCACAGCTCGCATCCGGCGAGGTCCTGAACGAGTACGACCACGAGTGCTCGGTGAACGAGCTGCCGCCCCGTACACCCTGGGCGATGTACCTCTCTGGCGACCGTCAGCGCTACGACTACCTCTGCTTCGACTTCGACAGCTCCCGCGGCAACGCCCCCTATGACGCCGGCCGACTCTCCCACTGGCTCGACGAGCTGAACGTCGCACACCTGATCTGCGCATCCGGCCCCACCGGCGGCCGCCACGTCTGGATCGGCATGGCCGAATCCGTCGATGCCGCCCTCGTTCGAGATCTCGCGCTCCTCGCAACCCAGCTGCTGCCCTCCCTCGACCCCACTCCCCTGACCAACCCCGCCACCGGCTGTGTGCGGCCTCCCGGAGCCCCCCACCGCCTCGGCGGTGTATCCGTGGCCCAAGGGCCGCTCACAGCCCTCACCAGCTGCACCGTCGCCCTCGACGCGATCACCGACCTCACCGCGTTCCTCGTCGACGCCGGCGCCGAGCTGCCGTCGCCCACGATGGGCCTGCTGCGCGGCATGGCCGTCGACGATGATGGCCACCCCTACATCGCCGGCCCCAGACGGCCCCTCACGCCCCGCGTGGACGCGATGCTGAACGGCGCCCCCGGCGAGGACACGTCCTACACCCTCGCCGCCGTCCTCGCCGGCTGCGCGCACTCTCGCTGGCGATACGCGGACGTCCTGGCCGTCGTCGACGCGCCCGCGTTCGAGCACGTCCGCACGCTGCGCGGCAGGAACGGCCGCGATCGCATCCCCCGCACCGAGCGCGGCCGCATCCGCGCCCTGGACGCCGCCTGGAACAACGCCGTCCGCTACGTCGCGGCTCACCCGCTCAACGGCACCGGCGACGACACCAACTACCTCGCCCGCGCGAATACCGCCCTCACGGCCGTAGAACGCGCTCAGGAGCGCGCAGACGCCATGCCGGGCCTCTGGGGCGCGGACCGGGCATCATCGGCTGCACGCCGCAGCACTGGGACGCACAGCACCCGTGCCGTCCTCGACGCCCTCTGCCTCTACATCGCCCAGTCCGCACAGCTGGTCGTAGAAGCCGACGTGCGGCGCCTCTCGGCCGACACAGGCTACGGCCGAACCACCGTCCACACCGCGCTCCAGGCGCTCACACGCCCCGTCGTCGACGCCGACCCGGAGTCCGCATGGATCGTCCGCGTCGGAGACGTCGACGCCCCCCACGGGCAGCGCTACCGACTCTCCGAGCGGTTCTCCACAGACTCGGAGGACCGTAACCGGACACAAGTGCCTGCACGCCCCTCCCCCACCCGCCACCCGCTCAACGCCGGCTACTGGACCACGCGACTAACCGCTGATCTCCGCCCGCTCACGCACGATACGTTCGCCGCTCCGCGCAGCCTGGGCCGCACCGCGGGTCTCGTGTTCAAGCACCTCCCGGAGGTGGCCTCCACGACAGTTGAGGACCTGGTGCACCGGACCGGCTTAGACGCCGGACGCATCCGGGTCGCGCTACACCGGCTCCGGTTCCATCGTCTGGCCCGCCGTGGCGGTGCCGGATGGAGTCGAGGCGACACCACGGCGCTCGACGCGGCCGCCGACGCCCTCGACGTCGCCGGCTACCTGGAGGCCCGCCGAGCCCGCTACGGCGCCGAGCGCGGTCGGTGGGAGTGGTGGAACGCCGAGCTGACCTGGATGCGGAAACCGAACAAGAAGCGCCGAGGCCGTCGAGCCCCATCCGGTATCGCCCTGTTCGCCCAGAACGATCGTCCCGACTACTCGCGGTACCCGCGAGGCCCTGATGGCCGTGCCGACCACAAAGAAGCGCTCCGGCTCGTCGACGCCGGCATCCTCTCCCCCGCCACAGCTCTCGCCGCGGCGTAGAACCGCGCTCGAGCGCGATCGGCGCACGAGCTGCACCGATGAACGGAGCCGCTACGCGGCCAGAGCTTGTCTGTTGTCCGTCTGCCTGGCCGCCGAATCGTAGTTCGCTCCACGGCTGCCGTGCCGGGCTTTCGCGGCATATCCTCCCTCGCTGCGCTCAGTCCGGTATTCCACGACCCGGCACTCTCGCCGCTGCGCTCTCAAACGATCCTCTTGCCAGACAGGCGAACAAAACAGTTGATCGGGAGAGAGAACAGATCATGGCTGACACCACCATCCACACCGGAACCGTCGAGCACATCGACCCGCAGAGCCTCGTCATCGAGGCCAACGTCAGGCCCAGCGCACCACTGACGGCCGCGTTCGTGCAGAGCGTCCGAGAACACGGGGTACTCACCCCCGTGCTGGCGCGCCGAGACGCACAAGGGAACATCCTCGTGCGAGCCGGACAGCGACGCACCCTCGCCGCCCGAGAAGCAGGCGTGAGCACGATCCCCGTCTACATCGTCGACGCGGACGAGGCCACCGCGGAACGCATCATCCAGCAGATGGTCGAGAACGACCAGCGTGAAGCCCTCACCGACGGCGACCGAGCCGCCGCGTTCCAGCAACTCGCGTTCGAGGGGATGAGCGTCACCGCGATCGCCAAGCGCACCGGCACCAAGGCCAAAGAGGTCAAGATCGCCCTCGCCGTGGCCGAGAACGCCACAGCCGTCTCCGCGATCCACGAGCACACGCTGACCCTCGACCAGGCTGCCGTCCTCATCGAATTCGACGACGACCCCGAGGCCCGAGCGCAGCTGATCGACGTGGCTACCCACGACCCCGCACAGTTTGCCCACACCGCGCAGCGCGCCAGGGACGACCGGGCACGCGCGAAGGTCAAGGCCGACACCGAGGCGGACCTGACAGCCCGCGGCTTCGAAGTGCCGGACCGCGACCGCGGCTACTACGAAACCGACTACACGCGGCTCAGCGAACTCGTCACCCCGGAAGGCGACCAAGCCACCGTCGAGCACATCGAGAACGCCGAGGGCCGGGCCGCGTTCGTCCGGGTCTACATCACCGGCAAAGCCGACGTGACCTACTACCTCCGCGACCCGAAAGCCGCAGGATTCCGCAAGGCCACCGGCTCCGGCAGCAACAGCGGGCCGATGACCGACGAGCAGAAGGCTGAACGCCGAACACTGATCGCCAACAACAAGGCCTGGGCATCCGCGGAGGTCGTGCGCCGTGAATGGCTCACCACGTTCCTGTCCCGCAAGACGCTGCCCAAAGACGCCGCCGCGGTGATCGCCACCGGCCTCACCCTGCACCGGCAGGCCGTGAGCCTGGCCACCCGCGACGGCAACACCCTCGCGCACGAACTCCTGAGCATCGAGCGAGGCGGCTACTGGGAGGCCGACAAGCTCGCCGCCCTCGTCGAGCACACCCCCGGCAAAGCGCAGCACGTCGCGCTGGCCGTCGTGCTCGGAGCCGTGGAGAACATCACCAGCAAGCAGACCTGGCGGCACCCCTCCCCCACCGACCGGACCTACTTCACCCAACTCGCCGCATGGGGCTACGGGCTGAGCGAGGTCGAGCAGATCGTCACCAGCGCCGACGACCCGACCGCCGACTACGCCGAGGACTACGACGGCGACGACGAGGAGTAACCCGACGGAGGGGGCCGACCCGGCCCCTCCCCCAACTCCCCCGGAGACACGCATGCTCACTATGACCACACCCGAAGGCGACACCTTCACCGCCGACACCGACGTCCGGCTCGCGTCCCTCTGGGCCGACGCGCAGCTCGGCGCGAGCTGGGACGACGGTCTGCCCCCGTTCGACCAGCACGACGTAATGAACGACATGATCGACGAGATTCACGCGATGCAGGACGGCGAAATCCCCGGCTACACCGTCACCGAATCCCACCCATAGCGGACGTCGACGGCCCCCGCTCCGCGATCGCCGGCGAGGGGGCCGTCCCCCTCGCGCTCCCCCGCCGATGAATGCACACTGATATCACAATGCAGGCACGATGCCAGCACCCAATCAGCACACGGAAACGGACCGGCCACAGGCCGGGCAGCACGGCCCCTGACGGGCCCCATTTTCTTGCCGTGAAGCCTTCGGCAGCATACGGTCGGCCGACCTCCGCGCAAGCGGCTCCGCCGCCGGCTCCGCCGACAACTTCGGCACGCGGTCGCTGCGCTCCCTCCCATCGCGCCGAACTTCTCTTCCCCGCCGCCCTGACGGGTTGCACTCCACCCGGCACTCCCTAGCGGCGACAAGTCGCCTTCACGGCAAGAAAACGTGAGGGGTTGATGGAAGGAGAGAGCCATGACCCGCAAAGTCACCACCCGCAAGAGCACCGAGGAACGCCGAGCCGAGGCCGAGGCGTTGCACGAGACGATCGCCGAGCAGATCGAAGCGCTGCGCGACTCCGAGACGTGGACGCGGTTCCTCGCGTTCGCTCAGGCGTTCCACCGCTACAGCCTGGGAAACCTGCTGCTGATCTTCGCGCAGAGCCCCGAGGCGACCCACGTCGCCGGATACCGGACGTGGCAGAGCCTGAACCGCCAGGTGCGCAAGGGTGAGCGTGGAATCCGCATCTTCGGCGGCCGCGACATCCGTGAAACGGTCGAGAACGAGCAGACCGGCGAAGAAGAAGAACAGCGCCGCGTGCGGTTCTTCCCCGTGTCCGTGTTCGACATGAGCCAGACCGACCTCATCGACCCCGAAGCAGGCGACCCCAGCAACATCGCGCACCAGCTCACCGGTGACGACCCCGCGGGCATCCTCGACGCCGTGGTCGACTACCTCACCGGCACGGGATGGACCGTCGAGCGCGAGAGTATCCCCGGAGCCGCCAACGGCTACACCACCACCGACGACAGCCGCCGCGTTGTCATCGACGCCGACCTCTCCCCCGCCCAGGCCGCAAAGACCGCACTGCACGAGGCGGCACACGTCATCCTGCACGCCGACGAAGATCACGCCGAGTACGTCGAGCACCGCGGGATCAAAGAAACCGAGGCCGAGAGCGTCGCCTACATCGTCGCCGGAATTCTCGGCCTGGACACCAGCGCCTACAGCGTCGGCTACGTCGCCGGATGGAGCAAATGCGACGCCGACACCGTCAAAGCCACCGCCGCGAACGTGCTGCGCACCGCGCACGCCCTGGCCGACGCGATCACCACCGACTCCCCCGCGCCCGTCGCGGCCTGAGAACGAGAGGACACACCCATGAGCCAGAGCATCCAGGTCATCGAGAACCGCGTCAGCAAGAGCGACGCCGACACCGTGGCCAAGAGTCGTCAGATCGGATACCGGGCGCAGGAACTCGCGGACTACGCCCGCGCAGGCTACGACCTGGCCCACACCGCCACCATCGACGGACCCGAGTACGTCACGTTCGTCGACACGCTGACCCGCGCCACCTACTGACAGCCCCCGGAGGGGCGGCATCGGCCGCCCCTCCGGCAACCCCGCGGCCTCCCTCCGGTCGGCCGGCGAGGGGTGGTCCCCTCGCGCTCCCCACTGATATCACTCTGAAATGGCTAGGTAATATCACTACGGTTTCACCTTGCAATCACACCGATAGCGTGCCACTCTGATATCAGAACAGTTTCAGGATGCTACTAGTTTGCAATTGCTATCAGTTTGCAACCGTTTTGATACCGAATTGCTACCACATTGAAAGTAGAGTGCAAGCATGATCATTCTCGTCGGAAGCCAGAAGGGCGGTCCCGGCAAGACGACCATCGCCGTCAACCTCGCCGTGGAGTACGCCCGACGCGGTGATGACGTCTGCCTCGTCGACGCCGACCCACAACGCTCGGCGGCCAGGTGGCACGCCGACCGCGAAGAGCAAGGCCACGAGCCCGCGATCGCGTGCGTCGAGAAGATCGGCAGCATCCACCAGACCCTGCAAGACCTCGCCACTCGCTATGACGTCGTGATCGTCGACGTCGCCGGCAAGGACAGCAAGGAGATGCGCACCGGAATGACGGCCGCCGACAAGCTCGTCGTCGTCGTCCGTCCCAGCCAGCTCGACCTCGACACGCTCGGCCACATGACCGAAGTCATCGACCAGGCCCTCGACTTCAACCCCGAGCTGGACGTGCGCGGACTGATCACACAGGCGCCGTCCAACCCGAACATCACCGAGCGCACCGACGCGGGGGAGTACCTGGCTGACTACCCCCGTATTCGACCCTTGGAGACGGTCATCTACGAGCGCAAGGCATACCGCGACGTGGTGGGTGAAGGGCTCGGCGTGGTCGAGTGGAGCAACCCGAAGGCCAAGGCAGAGATTCAGGAACTCGCAGCGGAGTTGGTGGCGTAATGGCAATCAAGAAGCGACCCCAGGCAGACCCGGCAGCGATCGAGGCGTTCGGCGCCGCCGCCGACACCTCCGCGGAGGCGCCGGCGCCGGTTGCGGCCGTCCCCGCGCCGCCCCGCGAGACGGTACCGGCGCGCACCGCGGCGCCGGGGGAGTGGCCAGCCGACGTGGCCAAGACGCTGCTGATCCGCTGGCCCGACGCCACCCTCCCGGCCGAACTGGCCGAGGTCGCAGGGCTAGAGGATCGCAGCCAGCACAAGACCGCGCTGCGCGCCCTGCAACGTGGCCTCGAAGTCCTCCGAGCCGAGCACCGCGCGTAAGCCAGGCCCGACATGACGTGCTATCGCAGTGATATCACTCTGAAAGTGCGTTGAGCGCAGACCGCCATGCACGCCCGCACGCAGAGCCAGGCGCACCGGCACGGAGGCCGGCCCGCGAGGGGAGCCGCTACGCGGCACAGCGACTCTCACGCATTCTTTGACCTGTCCGGCTGTCGAGGATACGACGGCTCCGCTCCGGGCCAACGGCTTTCGCGGCATATCCTCCCTCGCTGCGCTCAGTCCGGTATTCCACGGTCCGTTGCTCCCTCCGCTCCGCTCGTCGTTAATCCCTCGATTGCCGGAAGGCAAAGAAAAACGGTTGGTAGGGAGAGGGGCAAGAGCAATGGCTGAGCAGATCACGGTGTACACCACTGGCACGTCATGCGCCCGCTGCACACTCACCAAGAAGGTGCTGACGACCAAGGGCATCGAGTTCGTAGAGGTCAACATCCGAGAGAACGAGGACGCACGCAACTACGTCGTCGAGGACCTGGGATACACCGAAGCACCCGTCGTCGTCATCACTGACGAGGACCACTGGAGCGGCTTCCGC
Organism: Microcella alkalica; assembly: GCF_014137945.1. Taxonomy (GTDB): domain Bacteria; phylum Actinomycetota; class Actinomycetes; order Actinomycetales; family Microbacteriaceae; genus Microcella; species Microcella alkalica. The sequence continues at coordinate 232,857 of NZ_JACGWX010000002.1, read as the reverse complement.
CCCGACCACATCGACCGCATCGGAAGTAACCGATAAGGAGAGACACCATGTCCACCCGCACCATCACCGGAAACCTGGCCGCCGACCCCGAGGTCGTGCAGGCCGGCAGTATCCAGATCACCAAGCTGCGCGTCATCGAGAACACGGGGGAGTACCGACAGGGCAAGTGGCAGGCCCACGACACCCCGACAACCCACTTCATCGAAGCCCGGTTCGAGCTGGGCGAGAACGCGGCCGCATCCCTGCACAAGGGAGACGCCGTGATCGTCACCGGACGCGAGCACACGTCGAGCTGGGGAGACGACGCCAACAAGCAATACGGCCGAGTCATCGACGCCGACAGCATCGGCGCAGACCTCGCTCGAGCGACGGTTGCCCGATCGGGCCCCCTTGTACGGTGGGACGGAGCACTGCCCGCACCAACCGAAGGAACCGTCATGAGCACCGTCGAAGACACCATCCGCGAACTCGATGCCCGTCGTGTGAGGGCGCTGCTGGAGGGCGACGCCGAGACGATGGCCGGCCTGCTGCACCCGGACTTCGCGTACGTGCACCCGAACGGGCGCCGCGAGGAGCGCGATGCCTACATCGAGAGCGCAGGGCGCAAGAACCGCACCCGGGCGGAGCACATCGTCGACCAGGTGATCACCAGCGACTCGGCGGCGTTCATCGCGGGCCGGTACCTGGCGGAGCTCGACACCCCCAACGGGGTGAAAACGGTCGACGTCATCGGCGGGTACACCTGGTTCCTGCTCGACGGCGAGTGGAAGCTCGTGGCCGCGCGCCTGTCGTCGACCCCGAAGGCGGAGTAGCGGGAGGGGCGACTGCGTGTCCCCCACCTCCGCAGTAGGGCGAAACAGAACGTTGACGTTGCACGGCAAACTTCAGCCACCTGTCCCCCATATACTGGGCGAATGCTTCAGCCGCCCCGGCAGATGTCCACCCGACCGCTGATGCAGGTTCGTCACTTCGGGATGCCGGGGCCGGTCTGGACGCTGCTGCTCGTTCTCGTCGCCGGTCTCGTGCTCCTCACCGCCGGTCTTGTGTTTCCGCTGCATTCGGGGCACAGCGTTCCTTTGAAGCTTGCCGCTATCGTCACCGCCGCCTGCCTTGCCGCGGCCCTCCTAGTTCTGGGGGAACGCACGCCAGCGTGGCTGCTGTGGTCGATAGTTTTTGTGCAGGTTGCGTTCACTGCCACCCTCATCAGCGCTGCCCCCACCGACGGGGGTGCGGTTTCGCTCATGGTGGGGATGCTCTCTGCCGCCGTCTATGCGGGCTTCTGGGGACGGCGGCGGATGGCGGCCGCCGTGGCCGCGGCGGTTGTTGTCGGCGGCAGCCTGGCTGTCCTAGTCGGCGGCTTCAGTAATGTGCTCCCGTCGGCGTGGGCGGCGATTGCGGTACTGGCTGTCGGTATCACGGTCGTCTTGCAGGTCCTGGTGTCGGCGCTTGAGCAGCAGGCACTCCTCGATCCCCTCACCGGTGTGATGAACCGGCGCGGGTTGCAAACCTATCTGAGCCTGCGCCGCACCAACCGCAGGCCGCTGTCGCACCGGAGCATCGCGGTGATTGACGTCGACGACTTCAAGCAGATCAACGATGACCTCGGTCATGCGGAGGGCGACCGGGTGTTGCGCGAGCTCGCCCAGAACTGGGTGCGTGGCTTACGCCACGATGATCTGGTGGTGCGGCTGGGCGGCGACGAGTTTGTGCTTGTGCTTTCGAGGGTCGAACCGGATGCGACGCGTGAGCTGCTTGCAAGACTGCAGCGGGAGAGCACGGTCCCCTGGTCGTATGGCGTGTCGTCATGGCCCGAGGGCGCCGACTTCGACGTGTGTCTCGACGAGGCCGATCAGCGGCTCCTCGAGACGAAGCGGGCCCGCGGTGCCGGCCGCATCCCGGAGGGCACCACCGCTTCGTAGCGGGAGTTCCATCACGTCGGTCACCCGGAGCGCATTGGCGCCCTCCGCCCCGATGAGATACTGCACACGCCCTCGAAGTTGGGCAAGATGAACGGTCGCGTCTGAGCGAGGGACAGTTCTGCGCCGGGAGCGCACCTCGAGGTCTAGGCTGGCTCACCCTGCTGGTCCACGGGATGCCGCGCCTCGCTGTCGGAGTCCGGCTGGCCCAGGAACGACGGCACGACAAAGAGCACGCCCACCAGCGCGATGGCCACGGGCACCGGCGCAACGACGATCGCCGCGGCGGCGACGAGCGGGGTGAGCAGGAGGGCAGCGGCGCGGTACGCGCCGGATGCCGCGATCGCGTCGCCGCGTTCCTCCGGGTGCACGGAGTCGGCGACGGCGGCGGTTCCCACGGTCTGCAGGATGCCGGCTGCCACCCCGGAGACGACGAGTCCCGAGCCCGCGAGCCAAGGGTCGAAGGAGAGCAGACCGGTCACCGCGACGCCGGCCCCCGCCGCGACTCCCCCGCCGGCGAGGGTGATGCGAAAGCGAATCCGTTTGCAGAACCCGATCGCGGAGCTCCCGACCATGGCGGCGATGTTCGCGATCGTGATCAGGAGGCCGACGACGACGGGCGACATCCCCCCAAACACCAACACCACGGGGATGTAGGAGTTCAGGATCGACCGCCACCCCCCGGCGACGACGCCCATCCAGATGCCCGTGCGGATTTCGCGCCGACGCCACATCCGCGCCGCGCCGGGTCGCGGTGGCGGCGCGAAGGGCGGGAGGGAGACGAGCAGCGCGGCAAGCACCGCCGAGGCGAGCGCGGCCGCGGCGCCCGCGAACATCGCGGAGTCGTCCCCGAACGTCAGCAGGACGCCCGCCACGAGGGGCCCGAGGAGCGCTCCGACACCGGCGGAGAAGTTCAGCCGCGCGATCGCACCGACTGCGCGCGGCGCGACCCGCACGGCGTGGGTTTGCAGCCCGGTCCAGAAATACGCGCGGCCCGCGCCCTGCATGATCTGCGCGACGGTGAACACGAGGAGCTCGGTCGAGTACGTCAGCAGCAGGCAGGCGACCGTCATGGCAAGCCCGGCGATGACGACAAGGAGCTTGTCGGGGACCACCCGCAGAAGCCTGCCCAGCCACAGTCGGGCGACGAGTTGGGCCAGTCCTGCGACGCCCACGAGGACACCGATCTCGATGGCGGAGTACCCCGCGGCCACCGCGAGGAGCGGGATGCCCACGCCGATCACGCCGAGCGTGAACGAGAACGCGAACGACACGCCGCCGCTGAGCGCCTCGTCGACAGTATGTCGACGAGGCTCGTCAGTTCGGGCGATCACGAGAACCGGACTCGGTGACCCCGACCGCGGCTGAGCGCCTGCTCATAGACGTACGACGCCAGGGCGATGTCGCCGTAGCCGCCCGCCGACTCCCGAAACACCCGCACGCCGGTCCGCGGCGGCGCCGCGGCGTCGACGAGATCGCTCAGCTGCGTGACCGAGCCCCAGGGCAACCGTCCGTCGGCGTCGAGGTCGACGAGCGTGCTGCGCAGCGTTCCGTGCCACACCTCGTCGAAGCCCTTCTCGTGCGCCTTGGATGACACGACGACGCTGTCGGCCTCCAGATAGAGGTCGTCAGGGAACTCGGAGGGCACCCCCATGCCGGCCACCAGCACGTCGGGCCCGACATCCGCACGCTCGATGACGGGCACCGTGGAGTTGGTCGACACGATGACGACCTGTGCGCCGTCTAGGGCCTGCGTCAGATCCGCGAAGCCCGTGACCTCTGCGGTCAGTGCCTTCTTGGCCAGTGCGACGAACTCGTCCCGGCGCTGGTCGTTCCTGCCGAACACGCGCACCTCGGTCACCGGCCTCACGAGCGCCGCCGCCTCGAGCAGGCCAAGCGCGTTTCGCCCGGTCCCGATCAGGGTGACGATGCCGGCGCTCGGGCCGGCCAAGACATCGACGGCCACACCGATGACGGCGGCGGTGCGGAGCGTGCCGAAGGGGTACGCCATGACGCTCAGCAGGTCGGCGCGCTCCGTCTCGAAGAGCAGCGCGGCGCCCGAGGGGCCGGCGAGGTCATGCGCACCCGTCACGCGCACACCCGTGCGCCGCGAGTCCAGGAGCGCGCCGCGAACGGTTCGCAGCGATGCCCGCTCGCGGAGATCGAGGTGGGTCGGCGGTTGCTCCACGGCGGCGCCGCGGGCCTGCTCGCGGAGCGCCTCGCGGGTCACGTCGATCGCGGCCGGAAGGTCGATCAGATCGGAGACATCGTCTCGCGAAAGCACGAGGGTCTCGCCGTCGGATTGCGCCATTATTCTCCTTGTCGTGAAATCGGCGAACGGCTCGCCGCGGTCCGGGTTACTCCAGGAAGCCGTGCTCCCGATAGTAGGTTCGCGCGCCGGCGTGGACGGGGAGTTCCGTCCGGGCGATGGTGTGCATGTCGATCGGGGCGGTCATCCCGTCGAATCGATCGCTGAAGCGGGCGGAGATCTGCTCGTGTCGCTCGTGGATCGCGGCGGCCGTGAGGTAGCCGAGTTCCTCGTTCATGTCGGTGCGGCAGATCAGCGCCCAGCCGGTGAAGTCGACCGCCGGCACGTCAACGTGCACGCCCTGCAGCCGGTCCGCCGCGATAGTGCCGGCATCCATCCCGTACTCAACCAGGCCGTCGAGGATGTCGCGGTCCAGGGGGAGGAACCTCATGTCGTACTGGGTGGTGATCTTGTGCCACCGACGCGTCATGATCGCCTCATCGAACACCGCATCGAACGAGGGGTCGACGGGCACGGCGCTCGGCGAATTCTGGCTGCGGGGGCGGTCGCGCAGTATCTTGCCCCCCCACGACTCGATGTCGTCGAGGGTGATGCCGTAGCGCTCAAGCACGGCCTCGACGACCCAGCCGGCGGGGTGATTCATCTCGCGCGACGGCGTGGAGAGGCGCAGCGGATACTTCTGCTCCCGCACCTCGTGGAGGCTGCGCAGGCCGGTCTCGCGACGCACCGCGAACGCCAGGCGGTCGTCGTGCGGGAACACCGCCAGCACGGACAACGGCAGCGGTTCGGCGAACGGGCCGCGGCCCTCGATCGCCATCCGTGCGTACCAGAGCGGCGTCGTGAAACCCATATGGAACTCTCCGTCCGCCACCCGCTGCGGAGCCTGCATCGCCATGGCGCCCGGGTCTCCCGTAACCGCGGAGACGAGCGAACCGGCAGGCAACTTGCTGAAGTAGCCGCTCAGTCCCATCGCGATCAAACTGCCGATGTTGGTCCAGTTCTGGCCGCCGCCGAGAATGCGTACCTCAAGCGGGCCATCGAGCCGCTTCATGCGGAGAAATCCATGCTCATGCCGAGTCCCATCCTCGTGCCCTCCTCGTGAAACACCGCGGCCGCTGCCACGTCCCACATTGCGAGCGGCCCGCTGCCCACGAAGACCGTGACATCGTCCGCCTCGGTTCGGCGAGATCCCGTGCCGCCCACCAGGTCCGAGAGCTCGGCATCCACCCAGCCATCGGGGATCGGGTCACTCCATGGCGGATCGAGCTCGCGCTGCGCCATTCGGGAGCCAAGCACGATCCGCGACCGGCGGAAGGTGGTCATGGGGACCTCGTTGCGCGCAAGCACGCTGATGTGGGTGCCCGGCCGGATCGCTTCGTCGCTGACGACCGGCCGGTCGGCGTTCGTGCCGATCACGACGACATCCGCCTGAGCGGCGGCGATGTCCGCGCTGTCTACCGCGACCACGTCGACGCCGAGGGTGTCGGCCATCTCGGAGGCGAACGCGGAGCGCCGTTCCTCGTTGGGGCTGTAGATGAGCACCTTCGAGAGGTTCGGGAGGGAGCGGCTCGTCATCACGAGGCCGCCCATCGCCATCGTGCTGCTGCCAATGCACGCGACCACCTCTGACTCGGGCCGCGCGAGCATGCGGGTGGCGAGGCCGGCCGGGGCGCCGGAGCGGTAGCTGTGCAGCAGCTCGTCGTCGACGATGGCCAGGAGTTCGGAGGTGACGTGGTCGAAAAGCACCAGCACCCCGGCGCCGGCTTTGCCCTGTTGCGTGATGGCCATGAGCCGGGTTCCCATGCGGGCGGTGCGCGGCAGTAGCGCCGACATGGAGAACAGCCCCGGCGGCCGTCGCGCTTCAGTCTGGGGCCGGAGGTAGATGCGCGCGTGCTGGGCGGCGACCCCGTCGTGGAGCTGCGAGTACGCGTCCTCGATGCGCTCGATCAGCAGGTCGAGCGCGCGGCCGCCGTCGGCCCAGGCGATCTCGGAGACGTCGCTCCGGCTGAGCAGCAGCGTCATGGCTGCTCGCTCACGCCGGCGCTCGCCGGGAATCCCGTGACCGCGCTGTCGTCGCGGATGCCCACCGAGACGGCCTCCCCGGCCACGAGGCCCGGGCTCCGGTCGATGACGACGCGCAGCGGGGTTCCGTCGACGGCGACCATGACATCCCAGTGCGAGCCCTGGTAGGTGAGCGACGAGAGGAACGCGGATGACGCACCCGGGTCCGCCCTCGAGATGAGCAGGTCTTCCGGACGCACGAACACCTCGACGTCCTCTCCGATGGCCGATGGGGCCACCATGCGCGCGTCGATATCGCCGATGACGGTGGCGAGGACAGCTCGCCGCCCATCGACGGCCCGCACCACTCCAGGAATGCAGTTCACCGAGCCGACGAACCGTGCTGAGAACGGGTCGGCGGGCTCGCGATACAGGCTCACCGGCGACGCGGTTTCGACGATGTGGCCGGAGCTCATGACCGAGATGTGATCGGAGAGGCCGAGGGCCTCGGACTGGTCGTGCGTGACGAAGACGGTCGTCAGACCGGTGCGCTCCTGCACGTCGCGAATCCAGTCGCGCATCCGCTCCCTCAGCTTCACGTCGAGGTTGCTGAGGGGCTCATCGAGCAACAGCACGTCGGGCTCACGCACGATGGCGCGCGCGAGCACCGCGCGCTGCTGTTGGCCGCCGGAGAGCGCCGTTCCCGCGCGCTGAGCGAACTCGCTCAGCCCGACCGCCTCGAGCGCCTCGAGCGTGCGCCGCTTGATCTCGGAGCGCGCGATGCGCGGTCGGGAGACCCGGAGCGGAAATGCCACGTTCTCAAACACCGACATGTGGGGCCAGATCGCGTACGACTGAAACACCATGCCGATGCGCCGCTGATTCGCGGGCAACCAGATGCGCTTCTCCGACGAGTAGACGATGGTGCCGCCGATGCGGATCTCGCCGGAGGTCGGTCGTTCCAGCCCGGCAAGCATTCGCAGGGTGGTGGTCTTGCCGCAGCCGCTCGGCCCGAGCAGCGTTCGAAGCTCGCCGCCGCCAATCGTGAAGCTGATGTTGTCGACCGCCATCGCGCCCGACCCTGCGACGTACTCCTTGCAGAGGTTGGTGACCTCGATCATTGCGTCGGTGGACCCGGGGCTGCTGAGCGTTTCGGTCACGGGGGCTGTGTTGACGGTCACTTGCGTGCCTTTCTTGTGTCGCGGTGCGGGTTCATGCGAAGGCCAAGCCGCATCGCCACCGACACCAGCACCAGGGCGAGCGCGGCGATGATCACGCCGAGCACCGCGCCCGACTCCATCGCACCGCCGTTGGCATACTCGAACATGAGGATGGGAAGGTTCTTCGTTCCAGGCGGCGCAAGGAACACGACCGAACCGACGTCGCGAAGGGTCGTCACGAACGTCAGCATGAAGACCGTGACGAGCATCGGGGCTATCAGCGGCAGCGTGATCTTGAAGAAGACCTGCCGGAACCGTGCGCCGGAAACCTGGCCACCCTCCTCGAGTTCGGGCGCAACCTGCATGATCGCGGTGCGCAACATCTGGGTGCCGAGCGGCATCTCCTTGATGATCAACACGATGATGAGCGGGGCAAGAGTGCCGTAGAGCAGGTTCGGCCCGGGCACCGTGAGGAAGATGCGCAGGACTGCGATGCTCATCAGCACGCCGGGGATCGCCCACGGCATCCAGACGAGGATGTTCAGGATCGCCTTGCCGCGCATGCGAGAGCGAACCAGCAGCCAAGCGAGCAGCGCGAAAAGGAGGGTGCCCAGCGTGCTGGCGACGATTCCGATGACCATCGAGTTCCCGGCGGCCGAAAGGAAGTCGGGGTTGGCGAGCACCCGCTCCCAGTGGGAGGTCGTCCAGGGGGAGCTGATGAAGAAGAACCCGAAGATCTTGTTGAACGAGCCGACCAGCAGGGTCAGGATCGGCAGGAAGACCCCGACGCTGATGAAGGTGATGATGAGGGCCGACGCGACGTAGAGCGAGCGCGTGCGCAGCTTGCGATTCATCCTGAGGCCGCGCCCGGTGAGGGTGGCCTGGGCCTGCATCTTGTGCAGCACGATCTGGTAGACGATGGCCGCCACCAGGAGCACGATCAGGAACAGCGTGCCGATGGCCATGGCGTCCATGTAGGCGGGCGGGTCGAGTCGCACGAGTTCGAAGATCCGGTTGGCATACACGCCGATACCGACCGGGGTCCCAAGAATCTGTTCCACCTCGAACACCTCGAGACTCTTGATGAGTCCCGCGATGAATGCGGTGAAGACGGCCGGCGCGAGGAGCGGCAGCGTGACCTTGCGCAGCGTGGTGCCGACCCGGGCGCCCGACGACTCCGCCGCCTCTTCGAACGAGGCGTCGAACTGCTCGAACGCCGGCGAAAGCAGGATGACCATGATGGGAATCGTGCTCATCGTCAGGTGCACCCAGAGGATCCCGATCACCGAGTTGATCGCGAACGGCCCCTCCTCCACCCAGGGCAGCATCATCTGCACCACCGAGTTCAGCAGCCCGTAGTCCTCATTCGCGAGGAGCACCCAGCCGATGGTGACGGGAAGCGCGGGCAGGAAGAACGCGACCCAGAGCGACGTCTCGATGAACTTGCGCCCGGGGAGGTCGGTTCGCACCAGCAGCCAGGCGATGCCAAATGCGATCACGAGCGCGATGGGGATGCGCACCGCGAAGACGAAGGAATACCAGATCGACTCCAGGGTGGCGCTCGACGCAAAGAGTCGACTCCAGCCCTCGAGGGAGAAGCTGAATCCCTGCCCCAGGCTCTGCGAGTTGAAGCTTCCGATGATCACATAGATCACCGGCGTGACCGTGAGCGCGCCGACCAGCAGGCAAACGAGCACTCCCAGCAGGATCGACTTCTTGTCGGCTCTCTGTCGTCCCACCCGTGGGGGGCGGGTTACAGCGGGTGCGGCTGGGTTGAACACGTGTTCAGGGCCTTTCGTCTGAGGATCTAGTGGTGCAGCAGTGTGTCGGGCGCGATTCGCGCCCGACACACTGGCGAGGGTTTGCGCTACTCGAGCATCGTGCGAAGCTCGGCCGCGACTTCGTTCCGAACCACCGTGTACCAGTGCTCCTCGTAGGTGTCGATGTACTCGCGGTCCTCTTCCGGCTTGACGTAGTCCGGGATCTTCGAGAGGTCCACATCGTTGCGCGTCGTGACCTCGAGCATGGCGTCGCCGTATGCCTGCTGTCCGGCGGTGCTGGCGAACCAGTTGATGAACACCTGGGCGGCGTTCGGGTGCGGCGTGAGGGAGCCGTTCGCGTTCAGCGGCTGCTTCAGCACCCCGGACCCGCCCGTGTACTGGCCGATCCCCTCGCGCGGCATGACGCCGGTGACGGGGAGCCCTTCGCGGGCGAACCGCTCAAGCTCGGCCTGGGTTCCGCCGAGCGCGATGTCGTAGGTGCCGCGCGCGACCCATTCGATCAGCTGGCGCCGATCGGTGGTCGGGACCAGTTCCTGGCCGACGTAGAGGTCCTCGACGAACTCTTCACCCAGGGCGTCGTAGAAGAAGGCGGAGACCGCCTGGCCGGGGCCGCTCAGCGGGTCATAGGTCGCGATCTTGCCCTTGTACTTGGGGTCGAGCAGGTCATCCCAGCTGTCGAACTCTTCGGCGTCGAAGGTGTCGCTGTTGACGATGGCCCAGCCGAAGACGTAGTTCGAGGAGCGCAGCATGTACTTGCCCTCGTCGTCCATCCAGGTGGGGCCGTCGCCGCCGACCCAGTTATCGGGGTCGGTGACGTTCGGCAGGATCATCTGCGCCTTGATGTCCTGCAGCAGTCCCTGGTCGATCATCCCCAGCTCGGTGCCGCCGCCGAGCGAAACGTCGATGCTCAGCTGGTTCGCCTGAGCTTCCTGTTCCATGGCGGTGTACCGCGCGCTGGACTCCCCCGCCGCCGACACGATCTTGATTCCAGTGTCCGCTTCAAATCGGGCCGCGAAGTCGGACTGCTGAAGCTCGGGAGACGAGTCGAGGACGACCTCCCCTTCGGCCTGGCCCTTCTCAAGGATCTCGGCCCACTCGGCCGGGGCTCCCTCCTGCCAGTCCGCGACGGGCGCGGCGTCTGGGCTCTCGGCCGGCTCGGCGGAGTCACCCGACGAACATCCTGCGAGGAGGGTGAGTGCCGCCACAAAACTGGTGACGGCAAGGAATTTAGGCGTCGTTGCCTTCATGCGTTTTCCCTTCATTGGGTTCGCTGTCGTTTCCCTTGGTGCGTGGGGAATCCCACGGCAGTTGAGGCGCCCCCAGATAGGAACCGAGACTGCGTTTCGGTCCGGATTATCTCCGGGCATTCGAGAGCCTATGTTTTCTGGGAGACAGAATCAAGCCCTACTCTAAAGAACACTTCTGCCACGAGGTGTGTGATCTTTCGTCATCGCGGAAAAGGCCCGGCACCGGCAATAGCCGAGCGTGGCGCCACGCCGAGCTGCGCGGCGACCGCGCGACCGGCCTCGAGTGCCGCCGAAACGCTGATCCCGTGCTTCAGTTCGGCCCGGTCGAGCATCCAAGCGAGGTCTTCCATAGCCACGTTCCCCGCGGCGCCCGGGGCAAACGGGCACCCGCCAAGCCCCGCGAGGCTCGCGTCGAAGCGCTGAACACCCTCGCCGAGAGCGGCAAACACGTTCGCGAGCGCCGTGCGGCGCGTGTCGTGGAAATGGGCGCGCAGCGGCACCGTGGTCTCCGCGGCGACCGCGTGGAAGGTCTCGCGCACCTGCCACGGGGTTGCCACCCCGATCGTGTCGGCAAGCGCGAGCTCCGCGACGCCGAACGAGCCCGTGACGTGCTTCGCGATCCGAGCGACGGCGTCTGGCGGCACAACCCCCGCGAAGGGGCACCCGAACGCGACGGCGATGGTCACCGTCAGGGGGATGGCTGCGTCGGCAGCCACCCGCGCCGCCGCGCCGAGCTCGGTCATGAGGCCGGCGACGCTCGAGTTTTGGTTCGCCTGGGCGAACGCATCGGTGGCCGGGATGACGAAGTTCACCTCGTCGACCCCGGCGTCTGCCGCCCTCTGCATGCCCCGCGCGTTGAGGACGAGCCCCGCAATCGTCACCCCGACGTGGGGGCCGATCCCTGCGAGCACCTCTTCGGCGCCGGCCATCGCCGGAACCAGGTCGTCGCGCACGAAGCTCACCGCCTCGATCCGCCTCGCGCCCGTCGCGATGATGCGTCGCACCAGCTCCGCTCTCGCGGTCGGCGACAAGACGGTGGCCTCATTCTGCAGGCCGTCGCGGGGGGTGACATCGATGAGCTCGACGGGGGCGCTCACCGTGCCACGCCCCGTTCGGTGAGACGCCGAATTTGCTCATCGTCGAAGCCGGCGTCGCGCAGCACCTGCCGAGTGTGCTCCCCCTCGGTCGGCCCGTTCGCACGAATCACGCCCGGGGTTGCCGAAAGCTTCGGCACGATGCCCGGATGCGTAACCGCGCCTAAGCGGGGGTGCGGCACCTCGACGAGCATGTCGCGCTCGCGAAACATGTCGTCGGCCGCGATGTCGGCGACCGTGTTCACCCGGCTGTTCGGCACTCCGTGCCGGTCGAGAACGGAGAGCAGAGCGGGGGTGGTGAAGCCGGCCGACCACTCAGCAACGATGGCGTCGAGCTCGTCTTGGTTCCGCCCGCGTGCCGTGTGGTCCGCAAACTTGGGGTCCGCGGCGAGCTCGGGTCGGCCCATCGCCTTGCAGAGTCTGGCAAAGACCGTGTTTTGGTTGGCCGCGATCACCACCCAGTCGCCGTCGCCCGAGCGGTAGATGTTCGACGGGGAGATGCCATCGAGCCGTGACCCCATGGCGTGCGGCACGCGGCCGGTCGCCGCATACTCCGGCACGGCCGCTTCAAGCATCGAGAAGCACGCTTCCGTCAGGGACACGTCGACGACCTGGCCCGTGCCGCCTCGAGCATCCCGCCAGTACAGGGCGGTGAGAATGCCCTGCACCGCGTAGAGCGCGGCGAGGCTGTCGCCGAGCGATATGCCGGCCCGTGGAGGAGGGGTGTCCGGGTACCCGTTGAGGTGGCGCAGACCGCCCGCCGCCTCCGCGACCGACGCATACCCCGGTTGCCCGGACCGAGGGCCGGTCTGCCCGTACCCCGACACGCGCGCGACGATCAGGCCCGGGTTGAGCTTCATGAGTTCGTCGGGCGCGCAGCCGAGCCGTTCGAGCGTGCCCGGCCGCATGTTCTCGACGAGGACGTCGGCTTCTCGTACGAGACGGCGAAACACCTCGTTGCCCTGCGGGTCCTTGAGGTCGAGCATCAGGGAACGCTTGCCCCTCGATTGCACCGCCCACCACAGGCTCTCGCCGCGTTCCACGACGTGCCCCCACGATCGCATCGGGTCGGGCGCGTCCGGGCTTTCGATCTTGATGACCTCGGCGCCGAAGTCGGCGAGGATTCGGCCGCTCATGGGGCCCGCGATCAGCGTCCCCAGCTCGAGCACTCGAATCCCGTCGAGCGGCCGCGGCGACCGGTTGGCGGTGTGCGGGTGGGCCGGCTTCGGTGCATCCATTCGTTTCGCCCTTCAGTGCCCGTTCGCCGGGGAGTCGGAGTCGCGCGCCGCGCCCTCCCCCTGGTCGAGGGAATTCAGCCGCGCCATCGCGTCGTCGTCGAGCTCGAACCCGAAGATGTCGGCGTTCTCGGCGATGCGCCCCGGGTTGGAGGAGCGCGGGATCGGCACGATGCCCGACTGAACGTGCCAGCGCAGGATGATCTGCGTTGGCGAGCGACCGTACCGTTGCGCGGCGTCGACGACGACAGGGTGTTGGCGCAGGTCGTCCCCTCGGCCGGTCGGGCTCCACGCGACCGTGACCGTGCCGAGGCGCTCGTGTGCCGCCCGCGGGCCAACCCGCGCGATGTCGGGGCTGAGCTGGATCTGATTGACGTCGGGCACCACCCCGGTTGCATCGACGATCCGCTGCAGGTGCGCGGGCTTGAAGTTCGACACACCGATCGCGCTTACTCGCTTCTCCTCCAGCAGGCGCACGAGTCCGCGCCACGCGTCCACGTAGCGGTCGAGCCATGGCACCGGCCAGTGAATGAGAAAGAGGTCGAGGTGGTCGACCTTAAGCCGCCGGGTGCTGTCGTCGAACGCGCGGAGCACGCCGTCGACACTGTGTGACTCCTTGTTGAACTTGCTGGCGATGAAGATCTCCGAGCGGTCCACGCCGGAGTTGCGGATGCCTTCGCCGACGGCCGCTTCATTGCCGTACTTGAACGACGTGTCGATCATGCGGTACCCGCACCGGATCGCATGTGCCACCGCGTCGGCGCACTCCGGGCCGAGCAGCGGCCAGGTACCAAACCCGAGCGGGGGAATCGAGTGGCCGTTGCGAAGCGGGATGCGATCGTTGATCTGGCGCGCTACCACCGGGGTGCCTTCCTGTTCAGGAGAGGAGTTGCGTCAGCCGCTCCGCGGCCGCCTTGAGTTCGGCGGCGACCGATTTCACCTTGCCGGCTGGGAGCCGGTGGATTGGTGCGGCCATGTTCAGCGCGTAGTGGCCGTTGCCGGTGAACGGCAGCGCCACCGCGACGGAGCCCACACCCTCCTCGCTCTCCTCGCGATTGACGGCGAAGCCGTCGATGCGCACCCGCTCGATCTGTCGCAGCAGCTCCGCTCGCGACACGATTGAACGTTCCGTTACCGGCGGCAAGTCTTCGTTTGGGTAGAGGCGGTACAGCTCCTCCGCGGAGAGTGAGGCGAGGAGCACCTTGCCGGTCGAGGTGGTGTGCGCGGGGATCTGCTTGCCGAGGCGCGACGCCACTCGCACGGCCGCGGCCGGTTCGGCCACGGCAAGGAAGCGAACCCGCCCGCCGTCGAGCGATCCGAGGTGCACGGTTTCGCCGAGCCGTTCCGTGAGTTCGTCGAGCACCGGTTTCGCGATGCGCGGCACATCCATTTTCTGCAGAATCGAGAACGCGATGGTCGTGAGCGCGGGTCCCGGACGGTACACCTTTAACGTGGGGTCCTGTCTGACGAAGCCGCGCCACTGCAGCATGGCCAGCAGCCGGTGCGCGGTCGAGGACGCGACGCCCAGATACTGTCGCACGTCGGTGAGCCGCAGCTCGGTGTTCTCCCCGAAGAGCAGCAGAATCTTCAGCGCGTTGTCGACGGACTCGATGGGGTACTGCGGAGGCGGGCCGGCCTCGGGCGTCTGGCCCATGTTCAGGTTCTGCACAACAGAAACGTACCTTACCGCTCATCGTTCAACCACCAGGCCGGGCCGCTGCGGCATGCTCGCGGAGCGCCTGGGCCTGCTCAACCATGACATCCCTGGTGCCCCCGCTGGCGATCGTGCGCCGCGCGAGCATCTGCAGACGGGGCCAGTTGACGGTGACGACCCCGACCAGCGAGCCGCCATCCGCGTAGAGAGCAACCCAGCGCTCGCCGTCGATCACGACGACGACGTCCTCCGCCTGGGTGTACCCAGACATCTGGATCTTCGAACCGAACTGGTCGCTCCACACGGCGAACGACGGATGGTGGGCGGCTGCGCCCCCCGGGTCGACCACGGCGCGCGCGACCACCTGAGACTGTTCGACGGCGTTCGTCCAGTGCTCCACCCGAACGTGGGCACCGCGGCCGGGCGCGAACCAGCGCGAAACATCCCCGACCGCAAACACGTCTGGCACGGGGTCACCCCACGCGTCGAGCGCGCGCCCGGACGCATCGCAGAGCACCCCGCCGTCGAGATGAATCGGGGAATCGAGGAGCCACTCCACGTTGAGCTCCACCCCGATTCCCACGAGCACGGTGTCGGCGTTCAGGCGCCGGCCATCGCTGAGCGTGACCCTCAGCGAGCCAGCTTCCGGTGATACGTCCGTGACGCCCACACCAAACTCGGTGGCGACCTTCGAGCGGTGCCAGTCGGCGAGGAGGGCCCCCACCTCGCTGCCCAGGATGCGGGCCAACGGCGTGGCGAGAGGATCGATCAGGGTCGCCTGCACCCCGGCCGCCTGCGCGGCCGACGCCAGCTCCGCGCCGATGAACCCGGCGCCCACGATCGCCACGGTCGACCCGGGTACCAGCCGCTCACGGATGGCCGCAGCGTCCGCCATCGACCTGAGGGTGAACACGCCGGTGAGACTCGCCCAGGCGGGTCTGCGGGCGCGAGCGCCCGAGGCGATCACGAGCTGCGAAAACGGGAACCGCTCACCGGACTCGCACACGACGGTGCGCGCTCCAAGGTCGAGCGAAACGGCACGTACCCCGAGCCGCAGGTCGATCTCGAGCTCGTGCGCCTCTCCCTCGCCGAACAGGCGCACGTCGTCGGCGGAGGCCGCGCCCGTGAGCAGGTTCTTCGACAGGGGCGGCTTGTCGTAGGGCTCGGCCGACTCCGCGTCGAGCATCGTGATCGTGCCGGCATAGCCCTCCGCCCGCAGCGCCTGCGCGGTGCGCACCCCGGCGACGGAGGCGCCGACGATCACCACGCCGGCACCGCGGTCGTCAGGGTGGGCCGGCCGGGATGCGCGCGTGTCTGCCATCACGCGTCCGTCACTCGCAGCGCCGAGACTGGGCACGACCGCGCGGCCGCTTCGACGCGCTCGCGCTGATCGTCGGGCACGTCGGTCTTCAGCAGCACCACGAGCCCGTCGTCGTCGATGTCGAAATAGTCGTCGGCGGCGACGACGCAGTTGGCGTAGCCCTGACACAGTGACAGGTTCGCTGTGACGATCGCCATGTCATCTCCCCTCAGTGGTTGTCGACGCCGGAGACCTCGGCGTCATACGTGCCGGCGCCCTCGACGAACAGCGGCTCGAAGGGCCGCGCGATCATCGCCGAGAACGTATCCGGGGTCTGCCAGGTGAGCGCCTCCAGCTCGATCGGGTCGATGGCAACCCATTGGCCGGCCCGCGGCGCGTCGATCAGCAGGCGCGAGCCGTTGCGCGTCTCCACGCGGCGCACCGTGATCTCGGCGAACTCATTCGCGATCGTGATCGGGTCGCCGACCTGGCCCGCGAGCAGCCGTTCCCGCTCCTGGGCGGCCCTGCGCGCGGCGTCGCGGTCGACGGCCTCGCCCTCCCATTCGAGACTCATAGGAAGATCGCCAGGTTCTGCGTGCGCAGCACCGACTCGTCGACGAGGATGTGGCGACGCGCGAGCATCCAGCGGCCGTCTACCTTGCGCAGCAGGTCGTCGCGGCCCGCGGAGATGAGCGAGGGCTCGTTGACATCGCCTCGGCTTCGAAACAGGAGCACGGCCGAGTCGACCGCAATCTCGTTCTCGACGTCGGTGCGGAAGGTGCGGACATTGGTGATGAAGTGGCGCAGCCGCGAGGGCGGGTCCTCGGTCCAGGCGTGCTCGGTCTGGAACCGGGCGACCCGCCGTTCGAGTGAGTACCGGTTCTCGTCCCAGTGGGCCATGCCGGGCGACGTGCTGTAGCCCGCCCCGAGGGCGGTGGTGACCCGCACGGGCATGAAGTAGTGCACGTCGTGCGCGATCGATTCCAGCCAGGTGCCGTAATCCTGCGCGTCGAGCAGATACGACTCGTTGACCAGCCACCGGTGCGCCTCGAGGTGCAGCTCGTCGCTAAACGACAGCGCCTCGCCTGTGCGCATCGTGGTGGGGGCGTGCCGAGCGAGCGGGGAAGAGTTTGCGTGCGGTCGAAGCTGCGCCATCATGCTCCCTTCGAGCTGTACTGGTCGAGTTGGCCGTTGGTGATGCCGACGGCATGGGAGGGAGCGACGACGGGCGGCTTCTCGAGATGGTCCGCCCACTCCTGGAGGAAGTTCCTCTGGTTGTGCTCGCTGTAGCCGACATAGGCGCTCCCCGCCCCCGAAAACTCCTCACGGGTGAGGGCGGGGACCACCGGGGTGCCGTCGTTGAGCATGCCCATCCGGCTGTTCAGCAGCAGCCGCCGCGCCATCGAGCCCTTCGCCGTGTTGGTAAGCGACACCCAGTTCTCGACGTCGTCCTGCTCGAACATCCCCGTCGAGCCGAAGCACATCAGGTATGCCTTGTACGAGAGCTCCTTGAACTCTTCCGGCGCTTCCGCGTCGACGGCGAACCACGACATGACCTCGGTCTCGTTTTCGCTCACCGGCTGCCACATGCGGAGCGAGATGAAGGGGACGACCTCATCGCCCTCCTCCTCGACCTTCGGCCAGTTGTGCACGAAGCTCATGTTCGGGAAGAGCGAGGCGGCCGAGATCATGAAGGCGTCCTCGCCGATCAGCTGCAACTGGTCCGTCGACCACAGCTGCTTCATCCTCTCGATCATCTCGGGCGGGTAGCCGATGTAGGCCAGCCGCTCCTCCAGGTCGCCGGGTGGCAACTTGTAGGTCGTGCCGCCGCCGCGGCCCGCCCAGTACGTCATGCCGTCCTTGCGCTTCTCGGCCTTCGGTTCGCGGAACAGGCCGATCTCGACGACGGAGGTGTGGGTTTGCGGCGTGTGGTACATGTCGCCCGCAAAGTTCTCGACCCCGATCTTCCAGTTCGCCTTGATGCGCCAGCGCTGGGGGCCGCGGAGCTCGATGCCCGAGGCGCTCTGCTTGGTGTAGTAGTCCAGGTAGAACTTGAAGTCGCCGAGGTACTCGTCGAGCGGCATTGCGTCCGGGTCCATGTTCACGAAGAGCAGCCCGTTGTAGTTGGCGAGGTTCGGGGCCGGCAGGAGCGTCGCACCCTTGCGAGCAAACCCCTCTTCGCCGCCGTAGGCCTCCTTGTGAAATGGCAGGCCGATGATGCGGCCGTCGTTCCGGTAGGACCAGCCGTGGTACGGGCACCGGAAGTGGGAGGCGTTGCCCATCTCGGCCCGGCACACCTGCATTCCGCGGTGCAGGCACATGTTGAACAGTGCGCGAATGGTTCCCTGCTCGTCGCGCGAAATGATGAACGAGTCCTCCAGGACCCGTCGCACGACGTAGTCCCCGGGCTGAGGAATCTCGGATTCGTGGCCCACAAACATCCAGGCGCGCGAGAAGAGCCGTTCCTTCTCGAGCTCGAAAATCTCGGCATCGTTGTAGATGTGGGCCGGAATCATCCCGCGCCGCACGTCGGCCAAGACCTGTTGAATGGTGTCCATACGTTCTCCACTGGGGTAGTCCCCGGATGCTGGGCTGCAGTCCAGAAGTTCTGATTGTCTGTCTTACAGAATAAGACTCTACACATCAGAATGCGGTGATGCCAGTGCTTGACTTATCTGCCTCGGAGAATTATATTCTGACAGGCAGAGTAGCCGGTCTTCGCTCTCTGCACCAGAGTGAGAGTAGGAGCACGACATCAATACGACTCCCCGACACGTGAGAATTCTCGCCGCCGGCCAAAACTGGATGGACATCGGCGGGCTTGTCGCGGTCGGCATGGCCGGCTACTACAGCAAGCTCCCGGACGGATCCACCGTGGCCGCCGTCTCCGGCAACCCCGGGGAATTCTGCATGGCGGCGCCGCGACTCGTCGCCGACGGCACCTACGACCTCGCCATCACGACACCAATTTGGTACGTCGACGCCGCAATCAAGGGAATTGCACCCTTCACGGAGCCCCTCCCGCTCAGCGTCATCGGGGTGTTCCCCCACGATGACCGCCTGATGTTTGCGGTGCGCACCGAAACGGGCATCCGCAGCCTTCATGACATCCGCGAGCGGCAGTACCCGCTCAAGGTCTCGATGCCGACGCCAGAGATGAAGCACCCGGCCGGCTGGGTGGTCGAGAAGATCCTCGCCCACTACGGCATCATGCCGGGCGATATCGAGCGCTGGGGCGGCGAAATCCTGAGCGACCGCCCGAAGAACATGAACTCGCCCCATGCGACCCCGGTCGACCCCCGCTTCGACGCGGTATTCGACGAGGCGATGATGACCCACCGTTGGAAGAAGATCACGGACGACCACGACATGACCTTCCTCCCCGTCGACGACGACGTGCTCGACGCGCTCGAACGGGACGGCATGCAGCGGGGCACGGTGAGCGTGGGCAGATTCCGCGGCGTGGAGGCGCCGGTGGCGACCGTCGACTTCAGCGGTTGGGCGATGATCGCACGCAACGACCTCCCCGACGAGGTCGCCTACCTCACCGCCGCCGCGCTCATCGAACGGGCCGACGACATCACCGCGCGTTTCCAAGGACCGCACGGCGCCATGACGTCGCCCCTCACCCTCGAGACCCTGACCGATACGTCCCTGCCCCTCCACCCCGGGGCCCTCGCATATTACGAGGAAGTTCGCCACAACAACGAGAAGGAAAACCGATGACAGAATCCACGCTCCAGAACCACGACGCCGCCCCGGGCACCCGCTTCGCCCGCACCGACAATCGGTTCGGCTTCACGGGCGTCGACCACGTCGCCCTGCCGGCGCTCGACATGGACCGCATGTATAAGTTCGTCCAGGAGGTGCTGGGCGGCGAGGTCTA
The DNA here is from genome assembly GCF_014137945.1 of Microcella alkalica. Classification (GTDB taxonomy): domain Bacteria; phylum Actinomycetota; class Actinomycetes; order Actinomycetales; family Microbacteriaceae; genus Microcella; species Microcella alkalica. The sequence goes on along the minus strand of NZ_JACGWX010000002.1, from coordinate 213,314 downwards.
CTACGTCGCCGGCTACAACGACGCCGATGCGGAGCTCGGCCGCTCGAAGCATGTGTTCATGCGCGTCGGCACCACCCTCGTGCAGTTCGCGTCGCCCCAGGATGGCGTGCAGAAGGTTGGCAAGGACGACTTCAACTCCTGGCCGCACTGGGCTTTCGGCTGCACCGCCGAGGGCCTGCGCGACAACGTCGAGCGCCTGCGCGGGCTCGGCATCGGCGTATTCGGCCCGGTCGAGCACCGCGGGGTCGAGGCCGTTTCGGCATACTTCACGAGCCCGGAAGGTCACAAGCTCGAACTCGTCACCTTCGAGCCCGAAGCCACGGCGTATTCGATCGGCGTCGCCGGCGCCCCAGGGGTCGGCCACCCCAACTGGACCGAGCTGTTCCACTCCTGGCCTGACGCCTGACGCCTGACCCGCGAGCGCGAGAGGCCGCCAGCGTTGCCGCTGCGCGGCCTCTCGTCGCTTCCGGCGCGTTTCCCACCACTCATCCAAGGGTAGGTAGCAATGACCGCAACAGACCTCGAGCTCGCCTACGATCTCGCTCTCGCCAACCGGATCCTGGTCCGCCACGGCGTTCTCGACGCCTTCGGCCACGTGAGCGCGAGAGCCGCATCAGCTCCCGACCACTTTCTGCTGTCCCGCAACAAGGCCCCCGCACTCGTCGAGCCAGCCGACATCTTGCTGCACGGCGCGGACGGCAGCGCGGGCCAGGGGGAGCGACTGTATCTCGAACGCTTCCTGCACGCCGAGATCTACCGAGCGCGGCCCGACGTGATGGCAATCGTCCACAGCCATTCCCCGGCCGTCATCCCGTTCGGGATCGTCGAGGTTGACCTTGAGCCCGTCATTCACACGGCGGGGTTCCTCGCCGAGGGGGTGTCCAGGTTCGACACGCGAGCCGAGTTCGGCGAGACGGACCTGCTCATCCGTAACAGCAAGATGGGGGCGAGCCTCGCCGGCTCGCTGGGGGCGTCATCCGTCGCGCTCATGCGCGGCCACGGCTCGGTGGCGGTCGGCGCCAGCGTGCAGCACGCCACCTACCGGGCCATCTACACGGAGATGAACGCAAGGGTGCTCTCCACTGCGCTGGCTCTGGGTAGCGTCGCGACCCTCAGTTCGGCCGAAGGTCTCGCGGCAGATGTCACAAACTCGGGTCAGATCGAGCGGCTCTGGGCCGTGTGGGGCGCTGACGTTCGGTTTGCCGAGTATTACGACACGCTATCGCCGGTCGCCGCGAGCGAAGGCTTTCCCGCGGGCATGCCGTCGTAGCCCAGAAGGGCCGCCACCGGCGACCGCGAATTCCTGCGAACCAGCGGGGGGAGGGACCCGCCCGGGACTGCCCTACGCCTGCGGGACGGCGCGCAAGACCTCTTCGAGCCTCGCGGCCGCGGCGTGCAACTGGCGCGCCACGTGCACCTGGTCGCGTTGCGACATCCGCGATGTGGGCCCGACAGCGTTGATCGCCGCAACCGTCTGGTCGTTCTGATCACGCACTGTCGTGGCCATGGATACGACGTCGTCAGGGCGGAAGTTGAGGGCGTAGCCACGCTGACGAATCTCAGCAAGCTCAGCCCGCAGGGCCGGCACGTCGACCCCTTCTGCCTCGATCTCGGCGAGAATCGCCTCGAGTCGGTCGTCAGGAAGGTCGGCGAGCAATGCCCGCCCCGTGGCGCTGGTGTGCGCCGGCGTGACCTGTCCGGTACGGTCGGTCACCCGGAGCGCGTTGGCGCCCTCCGCCCCGATGAGATACCGCACATTCGCGCCCTCAAGTTGGGCAAGATGAACGGTCTCGTTGAGCGAGACCGCCAGGTCGGCGAGGATCGGCCGTGCGTGCACCCGAATGTCCATGCCGCGCACCGCAGCCAGGCCCAGGTCAACGAACACCGGCCCGGCCACATAGGTTCGATCTCCCTTGACCTGGCGGACGAAGTCATACGGCGCCAATCAGCCGCCAGGGCGGGCCGCCGCGACGGTCACGGTGCTCGACCGGCGCAAGACCAAACCCCGCAGGTACTCCTACGACGCCCTCATGGTGCTCCGGCGCATCTGGGCGGTCTCCGGCGGCCTGTGCGGGAAGTACCTGGCCGCCTCGATGGCCGAGTGGATCGAGGCGATGGAACGCCACGGCGCCCTGGTCGAGGGCCAGGACCGGTACTGCCCGGTGGTGCGGGCCGAGCTGCTGGCGATGAGCGCGGCCACCACCGACCGGTACCTGGTCCCGGCCCGGGCCAAGGACCCGGTGCACGGCAAGTCCTTGACGAAGCCGGGGTCCTTGTTGCGCACCTCGGTCACGATCCGCAAGGCCGGTGACGAGGTCGAGGACGAACCCGGATTCTTCGAGGTCGACACCGTCGCCCACTGCGGGCCCACGCTCAAGGGCGAGTTCGCCCGTTCGGTGAACTTCACCGATGTGCACAACGGCTGGGTATTCACCCGCGCGATCCGCAACAACGCCCGCGTGCACATCCTCGCTACCCTCCAGACCGGATTCGACACGATCCCGTACCTGGTCAGCGGCCTGGACTTCGACAACGGATCGGAGTTCATCAACCACGACGTGGTCAACTGGGCCGCCGACAAGGACATCTTCTTCACTCGCGGACGGCCCTACAAGAAGAACGACCAGGCCACCATCGAATCTAAGAACGGGCACCTGGTGCGCCGCTACGGGTTCTACTACCGGTACGACGCCCCCGCCGAGCTGGTGCTGCTGAACCGGCTCTGGCCCCTGGTTGTTGCGCCCCGGGTTCATCGGAGGCTCGCGGTAACCCGTTCGCTGTCTGCAACGGGCGCTTGGGGTGAATCGTAATGCTCCTGCTCCGCCTCGACCGGAGGGATCATCCCGATCGCGGAGTGCAAGCGGCGGTTGTTGAACCAGTCGATGTATTCAGCAACCGCGAACTCCAGATCATCGATCGATCTCCAGGGTCCGCGGTGGCGGACGAGCTCGGCCTTGAAGAGCGAGTTGAAGGCCTCGGCCAGAGCGTTGTCGTAGGAATCGCCCCGGGACCCGACCGAGGCGACCGCGCCGGCCTCGGCGAGCCGCTCGGTGTAGCGAATCGCTCGATACTGAACGCCCCTGTCGCTGTGATGCGTCAGCCCCGAGGTGCTTCGCCCCTCACGGCGCCTGGTCCAAATGCCCATCTCCAACGCGTCCAGGGCCAGATCGGTGCGCAGGCTGGTCGAGAGTTGCCAGCCGACCACGCGGCGAGAGAACACGTCGATCACGAACGCGGCATAGACCCAGCCGGCGAACGTGCGAACGTAGGTGATGTCGGCGACCCAGAGCTGATCGGGAGCGCACGCGATGAAAGCGCGCTCCACCAAGTCCAGAGGCAGCTCTGCAGGGTTGCCGGGAACCGTCGTGCGCGGACCTCGACGCCGTGTCACCCCGCGCAGCCCATCACCACGCATCAGCCGTTCCACCGTGCACCTGGCGAACGTATGCCCCTCGCGACGAAGCTGCGCATGCACTTTGCGCGCCCCGTAAACGCCGAGGTTCTCTGAGTGCACTCGCCTGATCTCGGTCAACGCGGTCTCGTCTTTCACCGCCCGCGCGGACGGCTCGGCGGTCTTGCGCGCGTAGTACGTCGATGGGGCGATCGGCAGTTCCTCGCAGATCGGCTCGACCCCGAACTCGTCCTTGTGCGTGTCGATGTAGTCGACCATCAGCTGTGTGGGCGGTCGAGCTCCGCCGCGAAGAAAGCCGATGCACTGCGCAAAATCGCGTTCGCTCGACGCAACTCGCGATTCTCCCGCTCCAACTGAGCGATGTGCTCCGCGTCGTCCGTCGATCGTCCAGCACGTCGGCCTTCGTCGACCTCGGCGCGGTGCACCCAGCCCCGCAGCGTGTCGCTCGGGATCCCGAGCTGCTGTCCGATCCGCGTGCACGCGCCCCGGCGGCCACCGCCTTCGTCACGGGCGGCGAGGACCAAGCGCACGGCCCGCTCCTTCAACTCCGGCGGGTATTTCCTCAGCTTCGGCATGCTCCTCATCCTTTCGGGATGTCAGGAGCCTCCACCAGACCCGGGGCGCAACAGGTCAACGACCGGCTGAACTACCTCACCCCCACAAAGAAGCCCGCCGGCTGGGCCACCGACGCGGTCGGGCGGCGCAAACGCCTCTACGACACCCCGAAAACCCCATACCGACGGCTGCTGGCCTCCGGAATCCTCAGCGACACCCAGCAAGCCGAACTCCGGGCCCACCACGACAGCCTGGACCCGGTGGCCATCGCCACCGAAATCGACCGGATCCAGCAACAACTGATCCGCCTGGCCGCCGAGAAGACCCGCGAACTCGAACGGGAAGTACAGGCCGTCACCGCCCACCCCAACCCCTCGGGCATCAAGCTCCACCGCCGGCAGGCCAGCTAGATTTCCCGGGGACTTTTATCTGAGGCACGGCCCACCGTTCCCGGGGAATTGACTGTAAGGCACTACGGTCACCAAGGCCGAGCTGGCCGAGGCATACCGGGCCAACGCGCTCCTGGACGCCCACCACAACGATCCCGAGTTCGGATACCGGCTCCTCGTCGGCGAAGCCGCAGACGCGGGCGAGGCGATGTGCGAGCGGACCGCGTGGCGGATCTGCCGCGACAACCAGTGGTGGTCCGTCTTCGGCAAGAAGCGCGCCAAGAACGGCAAGCGTCCGGGACCACCGGTCCACGATGACCTGGTCCAGCGCGACTTCTCCGCCGATGACGTCAACGAGCTGTGGCTGACCGACATTACCGAACACTCCACCGACGAGGGCAAGCTCTACCTCTGCGCCAGCAAGGACGTGTTCTCCGGCCGCATCGTCGGCTACTCGATCAGCGACCGGATGAAAGCACGGCTCGCGGTGAACGCCCTGGACAATGCTGTTTCCCGACGCGGCGACGCCGCCGGATGCATCGTGCACTCCGACCGTGGATCGCAGTTCCGGTCCCGGAAGTTCGTGCACGCCCTGAACCGTCGTCACCTCATCGGATCCATGGGCCAGGTCGGTGCTGCCGGGGACAACGCCGCGATGGAATCGTTCTTCTCCCTTCTGCAGAAGAACGTCCTGGACCGCAAGCGCTGGCACACCCGTGAAGAGCTTCGGATCGCGATCATCACCTGGATCGAGAGGACCTACCACCGCCGTCGTCGGCAGGCCCGCCTGGGCCGGTTGACCCCCATCGAATACGAGACCATCATGAACCCGGCCGTGAGCCTCGCGGCCTGAAACCCGAACTGTCACCTGTTCGTGCGGCAGCCCCCACAGATCAAAACCGACGCTCAGTTCTAGGCGAGAAAGGAAGCTGCTGGCGCACCAGAGTGCAGCAGCTGCGGAACTGCCCGTCGCTCTCTGCCCCAGCCGAAACCCTCTGCCAAAACCCGGTTACGACCCACCTTTATGGCGGGCCCGATGAGGCGCACTGCAACGATCCACCGAAAACGATCGATTCTGAGCAGGCCGAGCAACGCGCGGTACACACCGCGAGATGTCGGGGAAACTTCGGTGCTCAAAACCCTTGTCAAAACCCTATTCTGCGCAAAACCTCTACTATAGGTTTTTGAGCAAGTCGGGTAGACTAGAAACAACGAGGGAGGCCACCATGAGCGTCAAGACCGCCAGCACCATCTCCGCGGCCGAGCGCGAGCTGCGCGAGCGCGTCGTGGCCGACGCCGCCCACAGTTCCGCGATGGAAGGCCTCGCGGCCGGCGCTGAGTACCGCGCCGACGCGGCCGCCTACGCGGCGGGGGAGTTCGACGTCGACGAGCTGGGACGCCGCACACGGGCCCGCTGGGGCCTTGCCTGATTTCGTCGACCCGTACCTCGAGCCCGCATCGGGCATTCTCCGCAACCGGCTCGGCTTGACCGACCGCGCCACGCTGGATCGCGCTGAAGCGGAACTGACCGAGTGGCGACGGGCCGAGATGATCACCCGCCCGGTGAAGGTCACCGGAGATCTCCGACAGCTCCAGGCAATCCACCGGCAGCTCTTCCAGGACGTCTACGACTGGGCCGGCCAGCTGCGCACCGTCGACATCCGCAAGGGCACCGACCCGGGCGCGGAGTTCTTCATGCCCGTGTCTCGGCTGGAGTCCGGCGCCGGGTTCGCGTTCGCGGAGCTCGCGGACGAGCACCAGCTGCACGGCCTGGACCGTGACCGGTTCGTAGATCGCCTGGCGCACCACTACGACCAGGTGAATTACCTCCACCCGTTCCGGGAGGGCAACGGCCGCACGCAACGAATCTTCTGGACACAGATCGCCGCCGGCGCCGGATTCGACCTCGACTGGAGCCGAGTCACCGGGGCGGAGAACGACCAGGCGTCACGTGCCGCTATGGAACGCCAGGACTTCACCGAACTGCGCGGGATCTTCGACCGCATCGTGCAGCCCGCCGCGGGAGGCCGGCTCACCCCGGAACGGATGGAGCAGCTGCGCGCGTTCGCCAACTTGAGCAGCAGCGTCGCGCCGGGACGCTCCGCACCGTCGACGTCGACGGGCCGCTCGCGCCGGCCGACGACACCCGGCCGAGAAGCGGAACAGGGGAGGGACCTATGACCGTCGTCGGATATGCCCGAGTGTCCAAGCGTGAGCAGAACCCGAAGGCCCAGGAGGCCGAGCTGCATGCGGCAGGAGCGGAGCGCGTGTTCGTCGACCACGGCGACTCCAGCCGGGTCAAGGATCGCCCGCAGTGGGTCGCATGCATGGACTACCTCCGCGCCGGCGACGTGCTGTTGGTGCGCCGCCTCGATCGGCTCGGCGGGACCGAGCGCATCCTGATCGAGACGCTGCACGAGCTGGAGGACAAGGGCGTCGACATCAAGAGCCTCACCGAACCGGTGATCGACACCACGACCCCGATGGGACGCGCCCTGTTCGGCATCGTGGCCGTGTTCGCGCAGCTGCGCGTCGACACGATCCGGGAGAACACCCGGCTCGGTCTGGAGTACGCACGCGCCCAGGGCCGCGTCGGCGGTCGCCCCACGGTGATGAGCGCCGAGCGCGTCGAGGTCGCGCGCCAGATGCGCGCTCAGACCCCGCCGGCGACGTGGGAGACGATCGCCAAGACCTTGCACGTCAGCTCCGCCTCCGTCCGCCGCGCGCTGGCCCAGACCGAGAAGGTGAGCAGGTAGCCATGTGTGGGCGTTTCGCGATGAACAAGGAGACGAACGAACTGATCGAGCAGTTCGTCGCTGAGGGCGGCCGCGCACAGGACTGGCGACCGTCATATTCGGTCGCGCCCACATCGGACGCTCCGATCGTTCGGGAGTGGGCCGGTGAGGACGGCACCGTGAACCGGGAGGTCACGCTGGCCCGCTGGGATTGGCCGAAACCTCCCAGTCGCCCTGCCGGGGCGCCGATCATCAACGCGCGGATGGAGAAGCTGCCGACCGGTTTCTGGGTGGGCGCGTTCTCGAACGCGCGGTGCATCGTTCCGATGCTGGGCTACTACGAGTGGACCGGGCCGAAGGGTGACAAGCAACCGCACTTCATCCACAGCGACGAGCTGCTGGCGGCCGCCGGCCTGACATGGACGATGGACGTTGCGGGGGAGCGGCGACGAGTGTTCGTCGTCGTCACGCGCGAGGCCCGTGACGCCAGCGGAGAGGTACACGACCGGATGCCGGCGTTCCTCACCCCGGACCTCTGGGACGAATGGCTGAGCCCGGTATCGCTCACTGTGGACGGCGACACCACACAGTCGAAAGCGCACCGCGCCGAGCTGCTGGCCGACCTCGGTCACGCCTCGTCTGCGATCGCGTCGACGATGCGCACATACGAGGTCGACCGGCGGGTGAACAACTCCCGCACGGTCGACCCCCGTGACCCGTCTCTCATCGAGCCGACGCCGTTGCTGCCTCCTCGATCACCGATTCGCGGGCGTAGCGGATGAGTCCCCGACCGAGGTCGTGGAACGTGGGCCCGACGTTCTGGCCACGCCACCGCCGCAGCTCTGCCACGTCGCGGCCGAGGATGACTGCCGCCTCGTCGGGGGTGAGCAGAACGGGCGCGAGGTCCAGGGCCCGATGGATCGTTCGGATCGCGCGCCCTTCGTCCGTGCTGTGCCCGGTATAGAGGTGCGACATCCCCATGCAGCCCAACCCGATCGAGGAGACGGTGAGATCGCCGAGCCGGATGTACCTCACCACTCCAGTATCCGTTTCAGCAGCGTCCTCAGGTTCTCCAGCTCGGTGGCGCTCAGCTGCTCGGTGAGCTTCGCATTCGCCTCAGCGACCAGCGGGCGCAGCCTGCCGACCTCCGCCAGGCCGGCGGCGGTGAGCCTTAGCGAGTATCGGCGCCGATCGCTCTCGTGCGACGAGCGCTCGATGACGCCGCGCCGCTCGAGGCGGGCGACGATGTCGGCAATTGTCGAACGGTCGAGGTCGAGGTCGGCGCCCAGCTCACTCTGGCTCGCCCCAGGCATCCGCTCGAGAACCGCGAGCACGGCGTACTGCACGCTCGAGACCTCTGCCGACACCTGCTCCTGCCACAGTGCAGCATGCCGCTGCTGCGCGCGCCGGAAGAGGTGACCGGTGTACCTGAGCGGCTCGGGCTCGTCGGTCATTTGGCCTCGAGCAAGAATCCGGCCAAGAAGGCATCGAGTTCGTCGAGGGCGTCGAGCGAAATCACATGCGCAACGTACTGGTCCGGGCGCACGATCACCAGCGCACCCGCCGTGCGATCGACACCGCGCTCGTCGAAGATGTCGATCCCGGCCTTGGTGTCGGTCGCGAAGGCCTTCTCGTAGTCGCGCAGGCCCAGCCGGCCCCGCTGGGGGCGCAGCACCTGCGGCAGGTCGATGACATTGAGTTCACGGTGCCCCTGCGGGAAGATGGCGCGCACATCCAGGACGGCATCCGGAGCGGCTCCCGCGGGTGTGAACCGCGGCAGCACGACGCGCTGCAGATGCTCGAACAGGGCCGCGGCACGCGACCCGCCCGCATCGGCGAAGGCGTAGAGGCGCCAGCGCCCATCCGCCTCGTGGGTGTGTCCGAGCTCCACGTTCTTGGCATCCCCGATGCGCACGACCGGTGCGGAGTGGAAGCGCATCCCGAGGGGGAACCCGGTCGCGAGCGACTGGTGCACTGCCTCGCCCGTGAGCACGGACGGCTCGTACTGCGTCGCCAGTCCGGCCGTGTAGCGGCCCGACTCGAGGAACGCGGCCTGCAGCTCGCCCGCTTCGATCCCGCCGAGTTCGGGATGAGCCGGATCGATGGGCTGCCGCGCGATCGTGGCCGACCACGCCTTGTCGAAGTCGATGAGGTCCTGCGCGATCGCCTGGCGCTCGGCCGAGTAGGTGTGCAGCAGGTCCGGAGCGCTGCGTCCCTCGAGTACGGCGGCGAGCTTCCAGCCGAGGTTGAAGCCGTCCTGCATCGACACGTTCATGCCCTGGCCGGCCTTCGCGCTGTGCGTGTGGCAGGCATCCCCGGCGATGAACACATGCGGCAGGCGCGAGCCGACCTCCGCGGCAGGCACGTCGTCGAATTTGTCCGTGAGGCGCTGGCCAACCTCGTAGACCGAGAACCAGACGATCTCGCACACATCGAGCTGGTAGGGGCTCAGTACCTGCTGCGCCGTCGCGATGACCTGGTCCGAGGTGATCTGCTTGTGCTCCTCGCGATCGGTCACCTCGCCGAGATCGACGTAGAGCCGCACCATGTTCCCGCCCTCGCGGGGGATGAGCAGGATGTTGCCGGCATGAGCCGACTGGATAAAGGACTTCATGCGCCAGTCGGGGTAGTCCGTCACTGCGAAGATGTCGAGCACCCCCCAAGCGTGGTTCGCGGCATCCCCGCGCAGTTGCCGCCCGATGGCCGTACGCACGGCGCTACGGGCCCCGTCGCAGCCGACAACGTACTTCGCCCGCACCTGGAATTCATCGTCGCCGCGCCGCAGGGTCACGAGCACGGGGTGGTCGCCCGTCGGCTCGACCGCGAGGGTCACGAATTCGACGCCGTAGTCGGGCTCGATGCGGGTGGGTGACTTGCGCATCCGCTCGAGGAGGTATTCCTGAAGCCGCGCCTGGTTGACGATGAGATGCGGCATCTCGGACAGGCCGTCCTCGGTGTCCTGCACGCGCCCCGTCCGAACGATCCGCGAGGGATCCGCCTCATCCGGGCTCCAGAAAACGCTTTCGTTCACCCAGTACGCCTCGGCGAGCATGCTCGTGGCGAGGCCGAAGGCCTGAAACATCTCGACGGTGCGGCAGGCGACGCCGTCTGCCTGCCCGCGCAGCAGCGGCCCCTCGCGGCGTTCGACGATACGTGTGCGGATGCCCGGGAACGCGGCTAGCTGTGCCCCGAGAACGCAGCCAGCGGGCCCCGTGCCCACGACGAGCACGTCCACTGTCTCCGGAAGGGGGTCGCCCGGGGTGTAGGCGCCGGGGGCGGCCGGGAGGAGTTCCGGGTCGCCGGGGCGATAACCGTCGAGGTAGAACTGCATGTGGGTTCCTCTGCTCTGTTGAGCCCACTATATTGTCAGCACCCCAACGATTTCAAGTGAGGTGAACTCGGCCTTCGCCGCAGCTTTACCCAATCTTCTCGATCCTCGTCGGGACTGCTGAAGGTTTGGGGGACTCTTCTTAGGCCGTTGACGCGGCCCGTGTGGTCATGATCGCTTCGAGCTCCAGCGGCGGCTGTTGCGAACTAACTTCTGCAGCAGCGCGAAGAACGACTCCATCGCCGCCTTGCCGCCCGCCGCCCCGACCCGACCCATCGTTCCGACCAAGCCGTGACGATCGAGTTCTTCATGGAAGCGCCTCGATCGGAACTGGCTGCCACGATCGGAGTGAACGATCGTGCCGGTCGGGTTGCGACGCTGGATGGCCATCCGCAGCGCCGAGACTGCAAGCTCTGAGGTCATCCTGTCCGCGATCGAGTTTCCGACGATGTGGTTGGAGAAGATGTCCTTTATCGCGCAGAGATACAACGTCCCCTCGCCGATTGGATGCTCAGTGATGTCGCACAACCAGAGCGCATCAGGGCGAGCCACGCTGAACTCGCGGTGGGCGAGGTCGTCGCGCACCGGCGGGACCACAAGGCCGTTCTTGCCGCGCTTCTTGCGCTCGAACGCGCTGGTGATGTCGATCTGCGAGCACAACCGCCAGACGCGCCGCTCCGACGCGGTGAAGCCGGCCGGCGAGCTCGTCAGCTATGAACCGATACCCGAACGCTGGGTCATCGAGCACGTCGATCGCGGCATTGTCAGCCGCGCCTCGTCCCAGTCCCGCTGCGAGACAGGATAGGCGATCCACGTGTAATAGGGATGCCTGGGGACGTCAACACCCGGCTCGTTACCGCGACGGCGATGCCATCCGCGGCGAGTTCACTCCCGAGCGGGTAGAGCCTTTTGGGCCCGAAAGATGCGCTGCGACAGATACGCCGCCGCCGGCGCAGGGTCTCATTCTCCTGCTCCAGCAACTTCACGCGGCGTCGCAGCTCACGGTTCTCGACCGCCTAGCTGGAGGTCACGCCCGGCCGGCGGCCCCCGTCGAGTTCGGCGATCTTCACCCATCGCTGAACGTCTGATTGGGAGATCCCGAGATCTTTCGCGATGTGCGCGATCGAGACTTCCCGCTTCAGCGCGATCGCGACAACGTCGTCCCGGAAGACCATCTGAGACGCTTTCGGCATTGTGCCCATCCTCTAGCAGGGACTCTCGTCGCTACAGGTCAGGAGTCACCTAGACCTTCAGCAGACCTACCTACCCCCCGATACGATAAAAGTAGATCCCACACCCAGGCACCCTTACCTCTGACACGGTGCCGCCCATACGGAGCGAGAACCCATGAGCAACGCGATCCCAGACAAGCCCGCCCTCGAGGGTCTCGAGCCGAAGTGGGGCGAGGTGTGGGAGTCGCAGGGCACCTACCGCTTCGACCGCGACGCCGCGCTCGCCGCCGGTTCCGATGCCGTCTACGCGATCGACACTCCCCCGCCGACCGCCTCGGGCTCGCTGCACATCGGCCACGTCTTCAGCTACACCCACATGGATCTCGCCGCGCGGTTCCAGCGCATGCGCGGTCAGCACCTCTTCTACCCGATGGGCTGGGACGACAACGGCCTGCCGACCGAGCGCCGGGTGCAGAACTACTACGGCGTGCGGTGCGAGCCGGCGCTGCCCTACGACCCCGACTTCACGCCTCCCTTCGAGGGCGGCGGCCAGGGGGGCGGCAAGCCCGCCGACCAGGTGCCCGTGAGCCGTCGCAACTTCATCGAGCTGTGCGAGCGCCTCACCGTCGAAGACGAGAAGCAGTTCGAAGACCTGTGGCGCGCGCTCGGCCTGAGCGTCGACTGGACCCAGACCTATCGCACGATCGGTGAGGAATCGCAGCGCGTCGCGCAGCGCGCCTTCCTGCGCAACCTCGCGCGCGGCGAGGCGTACCGAGCGGATGCGCCGACCCTGTGGGACATCACGTTCCGCACGGCGGTCGCGCAGGCCGAGCTGGAGGACAAGGAGATGCCCGGCGCGTACCACCGGGTGAGCTTCCACAAGCCCGACGGCGGCACGATCGAGATCGAGACCACGCGCCCCGAGCTCATCGCCGCGTGCGTCGCCCTCGTCGCCCACCCCGACGACGAGCGCTACCAGCCCTACTTCGGCACGACCGTGCGCACGCCGCTCTTCGGCGTCGAGGTGCCCGTCGTCGCCCACCACCTCGCCCAGCAGGACAAGGGCTCGGGCATCGCGATGGTCTGCACCTTCGGCGATGTGACCGACGTGGTGTGGTGGCGAGAGCTCGACCTGCCGACTCGCCCGATCCTCGGGAAGGACGGCCGCATCCTCGCCGATGCCCCGGAGGGCATCGAGGGCGACGCGCTCGCGGTCTACGGCGAGCTCGCCGGCAAGACCGTGTTCAGCGCCAAGGCCCGCATGGTCGAGCTGCTGCGCGAGTCGGGCGACCTGCACGGCGACCCGCGACCCATCACCCACCCCGTGAAGTTCTTCGAGAAGGGCGACAAGCCGCTCGAGATCGTCACGACGCGCCAGTGGTACATCGCCAACGGCGCGCGCGACGAGGGCCTGCGCGAGCGGCTGCTCGAGAACGGCCGACAGATCGCCTTCCACCCCGACTTCATGCGCGTGCGCTACGAGAACTGGGTCGGCGGGCTTTCGGGCGACTGGCTCATCTCGCGCCAGCGCTTCTTCGGCGTGCCCATCCCCGTCTGGTACCGCCTCGACGAGAATGGCGAGCAGACGGGCGACCCGATCGTGCCGACCGAGAACATGCTGCCCGTCGACCCGTCGTCGATGCCCGCGCCCGGATTCGACGAGGCGCAGCGCGGGCAGCCCGGCGGCTTCATCGGCGAGGTCGACATCATGGACACCTGGGCCACCTCGTCTCTCACCCCGCAGATCGCCGCGAAGTGGGAGGACGACCCGGAGCTGTTCGACCTGGTCTTCCCCTACGACCTGCGCAGCCAGGGTCAGGACATCATCCGCACGTGGCTCTTCTCGACCGTGCTGCGCGCCGAGCTCGAGCACGGCACCGTGCCGTGGAAGCACGCTGGCATCTCGGGCTTCATCGTCGACCCCGACCGCAAGAAGATGTCGAAGTCGAAGGGCAACGTCGTCACCCCCCAGGGCATGCTCGACGAGCACGGCAGCGACGCGGTGCGCTACTGGGCGGCCTCGTCGCGCCTCGGCACCGACGCGGCCTTCGACCCGCAGAACCCGAAGCAGATGAAGATCGGCCGACGCCTCGCGATCAAGGTGCTCAATGCCGCGAAGTTCGTCTACTCGTTCCCCGTTCCGGCGAGCGACGCGGTCGTCACCGACCCGCTCGACGTCGACATGCTCGCGACGCTCGCCGAGGTCGTGCGCCAGGCGACCAAGGCCTACGAAGAGTACGACCACGCTCGCGCCCTCGAGGTCACCGAGCAGTTCTTCTGGACCTTCTGCGACGACTACCTCGAGCTCGTGAAGGAGCGCGCCTACGGCTCCACGCCCGGCGATGAGGGCGACCGAGTCGATGGCCAGGCGAGCGCCGTGACCGCGCTGCGGCGGGCGGTCGACGTCCTGCTGCGCCTGCTCGCGCCGGTCATCCCCTTCGCCACGGAGGAGGTGTGGAGCTGGACCCACGATGCGGACGGCCCGAGCGGCAGCGTGCACCGCGCGCACTGGCCGACGATCGCCGAGCTCGGCGTCGACGCGGGCCCGAGCGGCCTGCTGCCCCTCGTGTCTGAGGCGCTCATCGGCATCCGGCGCGCCAAGACCGACGCGAAGGCCTCGCAGAAGACGCCCGTCGCGCACGCGACGATCTCGGCGCCGCTGCTGCTCGCCGAGGCCGCGGGCGACCTCAAGGCCGTCGGGCGCATCGACGTGCTCGACATCCAGCAGGGCGACGCGGTCGAGGTGCTCGCGATCGAGCTCGCGCCCCTGCCCGAGGCGTGAGCCGCCAGCGTTCGCCGCAGCGCTGAGTCTTCGTCGACGACGCGCGCCCGGCCGTGTCGACGGCTCGGGCGCGCGTCGTGGTTCACTGAGCCCATGACCGTTCGTCCCCTGACGATCCGTCGCATCGAGGCGGCGGATCACGAGGCGTGGCGCCGACTGTTCGTCGACTACGGCGTCTTCTACGAGACGGCCTTCGGCGACGACGTTCTCGAGGGCGTCTGGGCGTGGCTGATGGATGCCCGGCACCCGCTGACCGCCTTCGTCGCGGTGCACGACGGGGCGGTCCGCGGCTTCGCGCACGTGCGAGAGCAGCCCGACACCTTCACGGCCGGCCCCGGCTGGTTCCTCGACGACCTCTACGTCGACCCCGAGCTGCGCGGCAGCGGAGCGGGCACGGCGCTCATCGACGCTCTCGCCGCGCATGCCGAGGCGCACGGCGGCGGCACGCTGCGCTGGATCACCGCGCACGACAACGACCGCGCTCAGCGCGTGTACGACCGGCTCGCGACCCGCACGAGCTGGGTGACCTACGAGAAGGAGTGCTGAGCATGCAGCTCGGAACCCGATGGGCCGTCGGCGGCGAGCCGCCCGCCCGAGTGAGCCCCGCCGTGCGCGCGGCGATCCGTGCCGTCGAGGGCGATCTGCTCGGGCGCGACACGACGCAATGGCGCTGGACCCTCACGTGGCTCGAGGGCCGCCCGGTCGTCGAGCTCGACGACGGCACGATCATCCGCGAGGCGCACGACGGCTCGGTCACGATCTCGGCGCACGACGACGCGGAGTAGGCGCGGCACTCTGAACGCACGAACGGGCGCGCCGACCAGGAGGGATCGGCGCGCCCGTCGTTCGTGCGGCGTGGTGAGTGAGTGCGCGGCTGGGCCAGCGCACTGGTGAGCTACTGCACGAAGCCGTAGCGCAGCTGCTCGTGCGTGCGGCGCACCGCGTTCTCGGTCTCGATCGCTCGAGCCTGCTCGTCATGCCCGCGAGCCGAGGCGCGCGCGCCCGACCAGGTGAGCAGCGCGAGGCCGGCGCTGAGCGCGAGACGACGGAGAACGGGGGTGCGGCGCCGCGGCAGCTGGATGGTGATCATGCCGGTGTCGATGCCGATGGCGGTCATGCTCGGTCCTCCTTCGCGGTGTCGGTGTCGGTGGCGCCGGGGGCGCCGTCGTCGTCGGGGATCTCGACCCCGTCGACGACCGGGAAGGCGAAGAACTGCACGAGCACGGGTCGCGATCCGGGCACGCGCTGGCCGCGGTGCTTCTCGACGAACGCCATGATCGTGTCGTTGACGTCGTGGTGCAGCTGCTCGAGCTGCGCGGCGGTGACATGCACGTTGGCCATGTTGATCGAGGCCGCGTTCTGCCACTTCTCGCTCAGCGCGGTGGCGCCGTGGTCGATGAAGTCGCGCAGGTACTGCTCGCGATGGTGGGCGAACTCGCGCATGACGATGCGCGAGACCTCGCGGCCCGTCTCGGTGCCCATGGTCTCGTCGTCGCCGAGGTAGATGGGCGCCTGCACGCGCTGCCACCAGCGCTCGCGGCCGGTGCCGCGGTCGGCGACCTCGTGCACGTAGCCGTGCTTCTCGAGCTGGCGCAGGTGATAGCTCGTCGAGCCGCTCGATTCGCCGAGTCGCTCGGCGAGCATGCTCGCGGTCTGCGGCCCGTAGGTCGAGAGCGCGTCGATGATCGTCACGCGCAGAGGGTGCGCGAGCGCCTTGAGGCCTTCGAGGTCGGCCTTCGCGTTCGGATCATGGTGTCCCATAACCGCAAAGATACACTTGCAAACACACCTTTGCAAGTACATCTTTGCAGAAGAGTTTTTGCAGACGCCTCTTTGCAGAGATTTGTTTGTGGATGCTCGCCCCACGCCGCACGCCCGACCTAGGCTGGCGGGCATGAGCAATCCCTTCCTCTCCCCCAGCACGCTGCCGTACCAGCTGCCCCCGTTCGCCGAGATCGCCCTCGAGCACTACGCGCCCGCGATCGAGGCCGGCATCGAGGAGCAGCGTCGCGAGATCGCGAACATCACGCGGCGTCGCGACATGGCGACCTTCGAGAACACGATGGTGCCACTCGAGCAGAGCGGGCAGACCCTCATCCGCGTGCTGCGCGTCTTCTTCAACCAGTCGTCGGCCGATTCGAGCGACGAGCTCGCCGAGCTCGAAGAGCGCTTCGCGCCCATCCTCTCGGCGCACGACGATGCCATCGAGTTCGACAGCGCCCTCTACGCGCGCATCCGGCACCTGCACGAGAACCTCGAGTCGCTCGGCCTCACCGACGAGCAGCGCTACCTCGTCGAGCGCCGCTTCACGCGCATGACGCTCGCCGGCGCCGGCCTCGACGACGAGGCGAAGGCGCGGCTGTCAGAGCTCAATCAGCGCCTGTCGGTGCTGCAGACCCGCTTCGAGAAGAACCTGCTCGCCGACACCAACGACCTCGCGGTCGTGATCGATGACGTCGCCGAGCTCGATGGCCTGACCGCCGGTGAGATCTCGGCCGCGGCGCAGGCCGCCGCCGACCGCGGGCTCGAGGGCAAGCACCTCGTCACGCTCGTGCTGCCGACGGGGCACCCGTGGCTCGCCTCGCTCACGAACCGCGAGGTCCGCGCCCGGATCATGGCGGCATCCCGCGCCCGCGCCGCGCGCGGCACCGCGAACGACAACAGCGACGTGCTGCTCGAGATCGTGCGGCTGCGCGCCGAGCGCGCCGAGCTGCTCGGCTTCGAGAACCACGCCGCCTTCGTCACCGCCGACGGCACCGCGAAGACGCCGGCGCGCGTCGCCGAGATGCTCGAGAAGCTCGCGCCCGCCGCCGCCCGCAACGCGCGAGCCGAGCAGGAGAAGCTCGAGGCCCTGGCCGGGCACAGAATCGAGGCCCACGACTGGCCGTTCTACAGCGAGCGCGTGCGCACCGCCGAGTTCGACGTCGACACCGCGGCCCTGCGGCCGTACTTCGAGGCCGAGCGGGTGCTGCAGCAGGGCGTGTTCGCCGCGGCGACCGCGGTCTACGGCATCACCTTCTCCGAGCGCACCGATCTGCAGGGGTACCACCCGGAGGTGCGCGCGTTCGAGGTGCGCAACGAGGACGGCTCCGAGCTCGGCCTCTACCTGCTCGACCTCTACACGCGCGACACGAAGCGCGGCGGCGCCTGGATGAACGAGCTCATCGGCCAGAACGAGCTGCTCGACCACCCCACGATCGTCGTCAACAACCTCAACGTCTCGAAGCCCGCGGCGGGCGAGCCGACGCTGCTGACCTTCGACGAGGTCAACACCTTCTTCCACGAGTTCGGCCACGCCCTGCACGGCCTCTTCGCGCACGTCGTCTACCCGAGCTTCACGGGCACGAACGTGTACCGCGACTTCGTCGAGTTCCCCAGCCAGGTGAACGAGATGTGGATGCTCTGGCCCGAGATCGTGGGCGACTACGCGGTGCACCACGTCACCGGAGAGCCGATTCCCGGCGAGATCCTCGACCGCATCCGCGCGAGCGAGACCTGGGGCGAGGGATTCGCGACGAGCGAGTACCTCGCCGCGGCCCTGCTCGACCAGGCCTGGCACACGCTCAGCGCCGCCGAGGCCGCCGCCGTGACGGATGTCGCCGCCTTCGAGGCCGCGGCGCTCGCGCGCGTGGGTCTCGACAACCCCGCGGTGCCGACCCGCTACAGCTCGACCTACTTCGCGCACGTGTTCTCGGGCGGATACTCGGCCGGGTACTACAGCTACATCTGGAGCGAGGTGCTCGACGCCGACACCGTCGAGTGGTTCAAGGAGAACGGCGGCCTCACGCGCGCCAACGGCGACCGATTCCGGCAGTACGTGCTCGGGCTCGGCGGCGCGGGCGACCCGCTCGAGGCGTACCGCGAGTTCCGCGGGCGCGACGCGGTCATCGAGCCGCTGCTGACGCGTCGCGGGCTCGCCGCGTGAGTCGACCGCTCAGCCGCTAGAACCAGAAGCCCAGGCACGGCGGCACGGGAGTGACCGCCATGCCGTGCAGGCGCTCGACCGCCGCCGCGTCGCCCTCGAGGCGGCCAGCGGCGGCGAGCGCGATCGGGCTCGCGCCGCCGAGCAGCGCCGAGCTGAGGGCCGCGACGCCGAGCGTCAGGTCGGGCGCCTCGTCGGTCGCCGTCACGCGCGCGGCGCCCGCCTCGTCGACCTCGAGCGCGAACCGCCCGCCCGCGAGATCGAGGTTGTCGGCGACGTCGAGCACGAGTCGGCCGGAACGCTGCCAGGTGCGGCCCTCGAGACACCGGGGCACGTCGAGGATGCGCGCCCACAGATGGTCGGTGACCGACCTCGTGCGCACGGCCCGGGCATCCGACACCATCCACGTCACGGGCTCATCGACGCTCCGCTGGTGCGCGACGACCTCGTGCACGAGGTCGAGCTCGAGCAGGTAGCGCCAGAGCGCGGCGTAGGCGTCGGCCGTGGCGGCGACGAGGTCGATGACCTCCACGGGGTGCCTCGTGAAGTCGGCGCCGGCATCCTTGACGCGGTACGCGGCGAAGCCCCGGGGCTCGCCCGCCTCGTCGTCGTAGCGCACGGCGCGGATGTCGGCCGACTTGCTCGCTTCGGAGCGGCGCAGGCCGAGCTGGCGATCCCAGTGCCCGCGCCAGGTCGGAATGCCGCCCGCCGCACGGGCACGCTCCTCGATGCCGAGCGCCGCATCGCGGATCGCCTCGCGTGAGACGAGCTGCACGCGACCGGCGGGAGTCGGCCCGACCCAGCGCGCGCGCTTCGTGTCGATGGCGAGCTCGGCCGACCACGTCGCCGGGCCGAAGCCGTAGCGGCCGTAGATCGTCGACTCGCTCACGGTGAGGATCGCGAGCGGCGTGCCGTTCGCGACCGCCGCACGCAGCTCGCCCTCGAGCAATCCGCGCGCTATCCCTCGTCGCCGGTGCGTCGGAGCGACCGTCACGACGCTGATCGCCCAGGCCTCGAGATCGCGGCCGCCCGGCACGCGCAGCGGCGTCGGCCAGCTGTCGACCGTCGCGATCGGGATCAGCGGTTCGGCCGCGGAGTCGTCCCAGACGCCGATCGCCCGGCGCTCGCGCGACGACTCGCGCATCTCGACGAGAGCCTGCTCATCGGGCGCTCCGCCGTGGAACCCGCGCGCGACCGCCTGCGAGAAGGCGTCCTGCCGGCCCTCGTCGTCACCGACGAGCTCGTAGCGCAGCCCCTGGTCGGCGAGTGCGGCGGCCGAGGCGGGGTCGGCGGGCAGGGAGCGAAAGTCAGCGTGCATGCGCCCAGGCTAGTGAGAGTCGATGGCTCCCGACACATCCTTCGCGGCGGCCCGGCGCCGCGGGCGCCCCGTCGTCACGAGCAGAACGATCGCGCCCGCCACGAGCCCCCAGAACGCGCTGCCGATGCCCGCGACGACGACGCCCGACGCGACGACGATGAGCGTCGCCGCGGCCGTCAAGCGCGTCTCGGGCGCCTCGAACGCGCTCACGAGGCCGGTCGTGAAGGCGCCGAGCATCGCGAGCCCCGCGACGGCGATGATCAGGATGGGCGGGGCGGCCGCGACGACGGCCGTCGCGACTCCGGCAACGAGGCCCAGGAGCACGTACGCGACGCCGCCCGCGATCGGAGCAACCCAGCGGCGGCGAGGGTCGGGATGCGAGTCGGGCCCCGCCATGAGCGCCGCCGACAGCGCGGCCAGGTTGAGGGTGAAGCCGCTGAAGAACGCCGTGAGAACGGTCATGCCTCCGCTCGCCACGAGGATCGCGCGCGCGGGCACGGGCTCGTAGGCGAAGGTGCGCAGCACGGCGAACCCTGGAACGTTCTGGCCCGCCATGGTGACGATGTAGAGCGGCACTCCGAGCGAGAAGATGACGAGCGGGTCGAGAACGGGGAGGGTCAGCACGAAGGCCGGCGCGACGCTCGCGTCGAGCATCCGCGACTGCGAGGCGGTGAGCGCGATCGCCGCGACCGCGACGACCATCGCGGCCGGCACGGCCCACCGGGGCGCGAGCCGCACGAGCACGAGCCAGACCAGCACGACGGGGATCGCGAGCAGCGGCTCGTCGACGACCGCCGTCACCGGGGCGAGGCAGATGGGGAAGAGGATCCCCGCGAGCATCGCCCCGGCCAGAGGCATCGGGATGCGCGTCATCGCCCGCCCGAGCGGCCCCCAGAGCCCCGTCAGCACGATGAGCAGACCCGCGACGATGAAGGCGCCGATCGCCGCGGCGTACGAGCCCGTCGTGCCCTCGGCGGCGATGAGCAGCGCGGCACCCGGCGTCGACCACGCGAACGACAGCGGCAGCCGGTAGCGCCACGACAGCGCGATCGCGACGAACGCCTGCCCCAGGCACAGAGCGAGCAGGCCCGACGCCGCCTCGGCGGGCGTCGCGCCGACGGCGAGGAGGCCTGCGATGACGAGGGCGAACGAGCTCGCGAAGCCCGTGACGGCGCCGATGACTCCGGCGAGGATGGGCTGCAGCACGCCGGGCTACGACTCCTGGCGCTTCAGCGCCTGCTCGAGCCGCTCGACCTTGCCGTCGAGCTCGCCCACGTGGCCG
The DNA here is from genome assembly GCF_014137945.1 of Microcella alkalica. Taxonomy (GTDB): domain Bacteria; phylum Actinomycetota; class Actinomycetes; order Actinomycetales; family Microbacteriaceae; genus Microcella; species Microcella alkalica. The sequence continues at coordinate 192,419 of NZ_JACGWX010000002.1, read as the reverse complement.
GGTCGGATGTCGGCCTTGAGCACGAGGGACACGCGCGTGCCGTACTGCCCGACGGCCTCGGTCGCGCGCCGCACGACCTCCATGACCTCGTCCCACTCCCCCTCGATCTCGGTGAACATCGAGGATGTCCGGTTCGGCAGCCCGGACTCTCTCACGACGCGCACGGCGGCCGCCACGGCGTCGTGCACCGAGTCGGTCGAGGTGCCGGCTGAAGTGCCGCCCGAGGGGGCGACCGAGAAGGCGACGATCATGCGGAGCGCTCCCTGTCTGTCGTGCGGCCGACGCGGCCGTCGTGCTCCAGGGTGCCACGCTCGTCGCCCCCGCCCTCGACGGTTCGGCACAGGCGCACGAGCGCGACGAGCGCCCAGCCGAGGAGGACGACCTCGAGCGCATTGCGCGCCGTGAGCGCGACGACGATCGGGGTCTGCAGACTCAGGAGCCCGCCGTACTGGAACGGATAGACGAGCTGCGTGAGCCCGGCGATGACGAGGGCGAGCGCGGCGGGCACCGCGAACGACGCCCCGCCGCGCGCTCGCCACAGCAGACCGAGGATCACGGGCGCCGCGATCCACGCCACGAACTGCGGAGACCCGACCTTGTTGACGACGATGAGCGCCATGACGAGCGCCAGGGCGAGCACGGGCACGAGCCGTGCCTCGTCGGCTCCCGCATGGCGGGCGAGGAGCCCGAGCAGCACGATCACGACGACCACGAGCGCGAGCAGCGGCGTCGCGATCGCGGCCGCCTGGTCGGCGCCGTCGCCCATCACCTGCCAGGTGAGGATGTCGCGGTCGTAGTACACGCGCGCGCTCCACTGCCCCGCCCACGCCGCCCAGAGCCACGGCGTCGTGAGCGGCGCCTCGACCTGCAGCCCGCGCCCCGACTGCTCGGCGAGCGGCGACAGCAGCGACGCCCCCGCGCCGACCGCGAGCCCGCCTGCGACGACGAGCATCGTGACCGCGACGGCCGCGAGCACGACCCTGGCTCGCTCCCTCAGAGCGATGACGGCCGCGAGGAGGATCGCGGCGGGCCACACCTTGATCCATGCGGCGGTCGCGAGCAGCGCCCCCGCCGCGCGCGGGTGGCGGGCGAGCACGGCGACGGCCGCGATGGCGAGCGGCGCGGTGATCGAGTCGATGCGGCCGAGCGCGATCGGTCCGAGAACGGCGAGGAAGAGCATCCACCACCAGCAGGCGACGACGTGGCGCACGCGACGCGAGGTTCCCGCGATGACGAGCAGGGCTCCCGCGTTCAGGAGCATGACGAGCGTGAGCCACACGACGGGGTACGGGTCGGGGCCGAGCACGTAGGCGGCGAGCATGGGCAGCAGGGCGATGATCGGGTACACCCACGAGACGTCGACGCCGACCCAGTCGTTGCCGATGAGGCCCTGCTCGACCCAGAAGCGGTAGACGAGCGTCACATCGCCGAGCGGCAGGCCCGGCCCGAGCAGATTGAGCCCACCGAGCCACACGTGGACGACGGCGAACGCTGACCACAGAGCGGCCGGATGCGCCGCGATGCGCTCGAGCCGACCGCGCGGGGCAGGGGTCGCGATCGCGGGCTCGGTCACCGGGCCAGCGTAGTGGCGAGACTTGCTCGCCGTCGGCCGCGGAACCTGGCGTAACAATCGGGTTGACGATCAGCGAACGGATGCCCGGGCGCGCGATGATGGAGGCCGCAGCCGTTCTCCCGCCCGTCACCGAGGAGCACCCCCATGACCCGACCCCGCACCCTTCGCCGCGCCGCCGCCCTCGTCGGCGCCACCGCCCTGCTCGCCGGCCTCGCCGCGTGCGCGCCGGCCGCCACCGAGCCCGGCGCCGCCGACTCGGAGTACGTCACCGAGGGCAAGCTCACGATCGCCACGGGCGAGCCCGCCTACTACCCCTACGTCATCGACGACGCCCCCGAGTCGGGCGAGGGCTTCGAGGCCGCGATCGCCTACGCCGTCGCCGAGGAGCTCGGGTTCGCCGCCGAGGATGTGGTCTGGGTGCGCACGACGTTCGAGGCCGCGATCCAGCCCGGCCCGAAAGACTTCGACTTCAACCTGCAGCAGTACACGATCACCGACGAGCGCGCCGAGAACGTCGACTTCAGCTCGCCGTACTACGCGACGCCGCAGGCCGTCATCACGATCGAGTCGTCGCCCGCCGCGTCGGCGACCTCGCTCGCCGACCTCGCCTCGCTGCGCATCGGCGCCGCGACCGGCACGACGAGCTTCCAGGTCATCGAAGAGGTCATCGCGCCCGAGGCCGGCGCCCAGGCCTTCAACTCGAACGACGACGCCAAGCTCGCCCTCGAGAGCGGACAGATCGACGCGATCGTGGTCGACCTGCCGACCGCGTTCTACCTCACGGGCGTCGAGCTCACCGGAGGCGTGCTCCTCGGCCAGCTGCCCGACACCGCCGGCGTGAGCGACGAGTGGGGCCTCGTGCTCGCGAAGGACTCGCCCCTCACCGACGCAGTGACCGCAGCGGTGGATGCTCTGCGCGAGTCCGGCCGCCTGGCCGAGATCGCCGAGCAGTGGCTCGGTGCCGACGCGGGCGCGCCTATCCTGCAGTAGTGCCGACCCGCGACCCCGACGACGCCGCGCCGAGCGCCGTCGAGCTGGATCGGCGCGCCTACCGCCGCCGCCAGACGACGCGCTCGGTGCTGGTGTCGCTCGTCTCGACGATCGTGTTCGCGGTCGTCATCTGGTTCGCCGTCGTCAACACGCCCGGCTTCGATCGCGTGCGGCAGAGCTTCTTCGACCTCGACGTCGCGATCGCCTCGTGGCCGCGCGTCATCGAGGGCCTGTGGGTCAACATCCAGGTGCTCGCGGTCGCCGTCGTGGGCGTCGCGCTGCTGGGCACGCTCCTCGCCGTCATGCGCACGCTGCGCGGACCCGTGTTCTTCCCGCTGCGGGCGCTCGCGGCCGGGTACACCGACCTGTTCCGCGGGCTGCCGCTCATCATCGTGCTGTTCCTCGTCGGGTTCGGCGTGCCGGGCCTCGAGCTGTTCCCCCGCAATTCTGCGCAGTTCTGGGGAACGATCGCGCTCATCCTCACCTACTCGGCGTACGTGAGCGAGGTGTTCCGCGCCGGCATCGAGGCCGTGCATCCGTCGCAGCGGCTCGCCGCCCGCTCGCTCGGGCTCAGTCACGGGCAGACCCTTCGCATCGTCGTGCTGCCGCAGGCCGTGCGCAAGGTGACACCCGCTCTCATGAACGACTTCGTCGCGATGCAGAAGGATGTCGGACTCATCTCGGTGCTCGGCGTCGTCGACGCCGTGCGCGCCGCCCAGATCGAGACGGCCCAGAACTTTAACTTCACGCCCTACGTGCTCGCCGGGCTCCTGTTCGTGCTGCTCGCGCTGCCGATGATCCGGCTGACCGACTGGTACACCGCGCGGCTTCGGGAGCGCGAGCAGATCGGATCGATCGTATGAGCGGGGCCGACGTCGGAGACGGCGCCGCGGGCATCCCCCCGCACGGAGACGCGGTGCTGCGGGTCGAGGGTCTGCGCAAGTCGTTCGGGACGACGCCCGTGCTGCGGGGCATCGACCTCGAGGTGCGCGAGCACGAGGTCGTCGCGCTCATCGGGGCATCGGGGTCGGGGAAGTCGACGCTGCTGCGGTGCATCACCCTGCTCGAGAGCATCGACGACGGGCAGATCTTCCTCCGCGGCGACGACATCAGCGACCCGCGCGTCGACGCGGACCGCGTGCGTGCGCGGATGGGCGTGGTGTTCCAGCAGTTCAACCTGTTCCCGCACATCCGGGTGATCGACAACGTGACGCTCGCGGCGCGGCGCGTGCTGCGAGTGCCGCGCGCCGAGGCGGAGGCGACCGCGCTCGCGCTGCTCGAGCGCGTCGGGCTCGCCGACAAGGCGCGCGAGTACCCCGATCGACTCTCGGGAGGGCAGCAGCAGCGGGCCGCGATCGTGCGGGCCGTCGCGACGAACCCCGAGGTGCTGCTGCTCGACGAGATCACCTCGGCGCTCGACCCCGAGCTCGTCGCCGAAGTGCTCGACCTCGTGCGCGAGCTCGCCGCCGAGGGCACGACGATCGTCATGGCGACCCACGAGATGGAGTTCGCGCGCGACGTCGCCGACCGCGTCGTGTTCCTCGACGCCGGAGTCGTGCTCGAGCAGGGCCCGGCCGCCGACCTCTTCGCGCACCCGCGCGAGGAGCGCACGCGCGCCTTCCTCGCGCGCTTCCGCGGCGGCCGCGACGCCTGAGCGCGCGTGCTGCGCGGCTGCGCGCCGCGCAGATCGCGGGCGCTCACCGTCGTGCGGCTCGCCGACGCTCGCGCCGAGAGCCCGGGCGAGTCGCTGCTGCGCGCGAGCCTGCACCTGCTCGGGCTGCCGCAGCCCGAGCTGCAGTGGGAGATCCGCGGCGACTCGGGGCGGCAGTACTTCGTCGACTGCTACTGGCCCGACCAGGACTTCGTGCTCGAGTTCGACGGCAGGGCGAAGTACCTCGATCCGGCGCTGCGCGGCGGTCGCACCGCGGAGGAGGTCGTCGCCGCCGAGAAGGAGCGCGAGGACGAGATCCGCGCGCAGGTGCGGGGCAAAGTGCTGCGTTGTCATCGAAGTGGCGCGGGGCGCGCGGCGGCGGGCTACACGGGCGGGCGGGTGCTCACGAGCTGCGCGATCGTCGGACCGAGCTCGCGGCACAGGTCGAGCACCGTGAACGGGCCGCCGGCCGAGGCGCGCTGCGCCGCGAGTCCGTGGATGACCGCGGCGGCCGCCGCGAGCCGCCCGAGCAGCGCCGGCTCGTCGACGACGGCGTCGCCGTGCGTCGCGACGAGCGCTCCGAGGATGCCCGCGAGGGCATCCCCCGCCCCCGCGGTCGCGAGCCACGCGGGCGCCGTCCGCGCCACGAGCTCCTCGCCGGTGGCGCCCACGACGTGCGTCGTGTGCCCCTTCAGCAGCACGCTGACCCCGAAGCGCTCGGCCGCGCGCCGGGCGGAGCCGAGCGGGTCGGCGCGAACCGCGTCCGCCTCGACGCCCATGAGCCGGGCGAGCTCGCCCGCATGCGGAGTGATGACGGTGGGCGCCGTCGACGATGCGGCGAGGTCGAGGGCGCCGGCGTCGAGCACGAGGGGGCGCCCCGACTCGAGCGCGTGGTGGAAGCGATCGCGCGTCGCGGCGTCGCGGTCCGCGCCCTGGCCGGGCACGGGCATCCCGCTGCCCAGAAGCCACGCCTGGACGCGCCCCGACTCGGTGACCGCCTCGGGGCGCCGCTGCAGGACGAAGTCGGAGGCGCGAGCGGGCCCGAGGTAGCGCACCATGCCGACCCCGGTGCGGAGGGCCGCCTCGACGCCGAGCACTGCGGCGCCCGGGTACTGGGCCGAGCCCGTGACCACGCCGAGGACTCCGCGTCGGTACTTGTCGTCGTTCTCGCCCGGCACGGCGATGAGCTCGGCGGCGTCGTCGGGGAGGAACTGCGTCGGGCCGGTCACGCGGCCACCCTATCGACCGCGCTAGGAATACCGCAGACCGCCCTCGGCTTGCACTGACTCGTGACCTCTGCCCTGTTCTCCCCGCTGACCGTCCGCTCCCTCACGCTGCGCAACCGGCTGTGGGTCGCCCCGCTGTGCGAGTACTCCGTCGTCGAGCGCGACGGCGTGCCCACCGACTGGCACCTCGTGCACCTGGGCTCGTTCGCCCGCGGCGGCGCGGGCCTCGTGATCGCAGAGGCCACGGCCGTGACGCCCGAGGGTCGCATCAGCCCGCACGACACCGGCATCTGGAACGACGATCAGGCCGACGCCTGGGCGCGCGTGGTCGACTTCATCCACTCGCAGGGCTCGGCCGCGGGCATCCAGCTCGCGCACGCGGGCCGCAAGGCGAGCATCTACCCCGAGTGGGGCGAGACGCGCGAGGGCTTCTCGGGCCGCGGCACGATGCCCGCGAGCGAGGGCGGCTGGCAGACGGTCGCCCCGTCGGCGATCGCCTTCGACGGATACGACACCCCGGCGGCCCTCGATGAGCAGGGCATCGCGGATGTCGTGGCCGCCTTCGCCGACGCCGCCCGCCGTTCCGTCGCGGCGGGCTTCGATCTCGTCGAGGTGCACGCCGCGCACGGCTACCTCCTCCACCAGTTCCTCTCGCCGCTGTCGAACACGCGCGACGACGCGTGGGGCGGCTCGCTCGAGAACCGGGCCCGCATCGTGCTCGACACGGTGCGCGCGGTGCGCGCGGCCGTCGATGTGCCCGTGCTCGTGCGCTTCTCGGCGACCGACTGGACGGAGGGCGGCTGGGACGAGCAGCAGACCGCGCTGGTCGCCGCCTGGTCGCTCGAGGCGGGTGCCGACCTGTTCGACATCTCGAGCGGCGGTCTCGTGCGCGCGAAGATCCCCGTCGGTCCCGGCTACCAGGTGCCGCTCGCGGCGCACGTGCGCTCGGAAGGCGACGTGCCGGTCGCGGCCGTCGGGCTCATCACGGAGGCCGCGCAGGCCGAGCAGATCATCGAGACCGGGCAGGCCGACGCCATCCTCATGGGGCGCAAGTGGATGCGCGACCCGCATGCGGCGCTGAGCTTCGCGCGCGACCTCGGCGATGAGGCCGCGCTGCAGGAGCTCGTGCCGCCGCAGTACCGTCGCGCGTTCTTCTAGGGGCGCATCCCCCGCACGGACGAGACAGGGGCGGGGCTTTCCGCCGGCCTAGAGGCGGCGCCGCGTGGCGTCCTGCACCTCGCCGACGAGCTCCTCGATGATGTCCTCGAGGAAGAGGACGCCCGTCGTGCGACCCTCGGCGTCGACGGAGCGCGCGAGGTGCGCCCCCGAGCGGCGCATCACCGCGAGGCCGTCCTCCAGGTCGGCGCTCGCGAGGATCGACACGAGGCGACGGATGCGCTTCGGGGGCACGGGGTCGTCGAACTCGTCCTCGTCGAGGTCGATGACGTCCTTCAGGTGCACGTAGCCCGTCGGTTCGCGCTCCTCGTCGACGAGCACGTAGCGGCTGAAGCCGCGCTGCGCGACGGCCCGCTCGACGTCCGAGGGCGAGGCGTCCTCCGGCAGCTGGACGAGCTCGTCCATCGGCACGGCGACGTCGTGCACCTTCTTGGCCGTGAACTCGAACGCCGCAGTGAGCGCTCCTGAGCGGTCGTGCAGCAGACCCTCGCGCTGGGACTGCTCGACGATCGTCGCGACCTCCTCGAGCGTGAACGCGCTCGTCGCCTCGTCCTTGGGCTCGACGCGGAAGAGGCGCAGCACGCCGTTCGCGACGGCGTTGAGGGCGACGATGACGAAGCCGAAGATGCGCGCGACGGCGACGAGCGGCGGCGCGAGCAGCAGCACCGATCGCGTCGGCAGCGAGAACGAGATGTTCTTGGGCACCATCTCGCCGAGCACGACGTGCAGGAACGACACGAGCAGGAGCGCGATCGTGAACGCGATGCCGCTCACGACCTCGTACGGAAGGCCGGTGAGCTCGAGCGGGATCTCGAGGATGTGGTGGATGGCCGGCTCGGAGACGTTGAGGATGAGCAGCGAGCACACCGTGATGCCCAGCTGGCTCGTCGCGAGCATGAGCGTCGCGTGCTCCATGGCCCACAGCGCGGTCTTCGCCGCTCGGGATCCGGCTTCGGCGCGCGGCTCGATCTGCGAGCGCTTCGCGGAGATGACCGCGAACTCGGCGCCGACGAAGAACGCGTTGCCCGCGAGCAGCACGACGAGCCAGGCGAGGCCCCACCAGTCGGATTCGCTGATCATCGGCCGGCCTCCTCGTCCTCGGTGAGCGGTCGCGGCGTGTAGCGGACCCGGTCGATGCGCCGGCCGTCGAGCCGCTCGACGCGGAAGCCGCCCGCGTCGATCTCGACGACGTCGCCGACGGCGGGGAGGCGACCGAGCTCGGACATCATCCAGCCGCCCACGGTCTCCCACGGGCCGTCGTGGGGCACGGAGACCCCGGCGCGGTCGCGGAGCTCGTCGGGCCGGAGCATGCCGGGGAAGGTGAGCCAGTCGCGCGAGCGGACGACGCCGACGAGGACGCGGTCGTGCTCGTCGGAGACCTCTCCGACGAGCTCCTCGACGAGATCCTCGAGCGTGGCGACGCCCGCGGTGCCTCCGTACTCGTCGACCACGATCGCCATCTGGTAGCCCCGGCCGCGCAGCTCGGCGAGGAGGGTGTCGAGCATCATCGTCTCCGGAACCCGCAGCGCGTCGCTCTGCAGCGCCGAGACGGGGACGTCGGAGCGTCGGTCGTGCGGCACCGCGACGGCCTGCTTCACGTGCACGATGCCCACGATGTCGTCGATCGAGTCGTCGGTGACGGGGAAGCGCGAGAAGCCCGTTCGGCGGGCGAGCTCAATGACGGCGAGCGCGGAGTCGGAGCGGTCGACGCTCGCCACGCGCGGGCGCGGCGTCATCACGTCGGACGCGGAGTGCTGCGAGAACGCGAGCGTGCGCGACAGCAGCGTCGCGGTGTTCGCCCCGAGGGAGCCGTGCTGGGCGGAGCGCCGGACGAGGGAGGCGAGCTCCTCTGCGGTCCGTGCGCCGCTGAGCTCCTCCTTGGGCTCGATGCCCACCGAGCGGAGGATGGCGTTCGCGGTGTTGTTGAGCAGCGTGATCGCGGGCCGGAAGACCGTCGTGAAGAGCGCCTGGAAGGGGATGACGAACTTGGCCGTCTGGCGCGGGAGGGAGAGTGCGAAGTTCTTCGGGACGAGCTCGCCGACGATCATCGACAGCAGCGTCGCGATCACGACGGCGATGATCGTGCCGACGATGCCCACGGCGGCCTCGGGCAGGCCGATCGCCATGAGCGGGCCGGCGAGCATCATCGAGATCGCGGGCTCCATCGTGTAGCCCGTGAGGAGCGTGGTGAGCGTGATGCCCAGCTGCGCGCTCGAGAGGTGCGTCGAGGTGATCTTGAGGGCCGCGATGGTGGGCCCGAGCCGCTTCTCGCCGCGCGCCTGGCGCGCCTCGAGGTCGGATCTGTCGAGATTGACGAGCGCAAACTCGCTCGCGACGAAGAAGCCGGTGCCGATGGTGAGGAGCACGCCGACGCCGAGGAGGATCCACTCAGTGCCCACGGGAGCCCCCGTTCACCGGCGAGGGACTATGACTGGGGTCGGACGGCGAAGACGGCGGGTCATCCATGATGCGACGAAGTATAACCAGGCGCGCCCGGGCCGGCTGAGCGCGCGATCCACCGCGGCGAGCGCGCGCTCACCACGAGACGGGCAGCGCCTTCCCCTCCTCGTATCCCGCAGCCGACTGCACGCCGACGACGGCCCGCTCGTGGAACTCCGGGAGCGTCGCCGCGCCCGCGTACGTCATCGACGACCGCAGGCCCGAGGTGATCATGTCCAGCAGGTCGTCGATCGAGGGCCGCTGCGGATCGAGCAGGATGCGCGAGCTCGAGATGCCCTCGGCGAAGAGCGTCTTCCTCGCTCGGTCGAACGCGTCGAGCCGGCGGAAGCGCTGCTCGACCGCGCGCGTCGACGCCATGCCCCATGAGCTCTTGAACCAGCGCCCCTCCTCGTCGACCTCGATCTCGCCGGGGGCCTCGAGCGTTCCCGCGAACCACGAGCCGATCATCACGGCGGAGGCTCCCGCGGCCAGCGCGAGCGCGACGTCGCGCGGATAGCGCACGCCGCCGTCCGCCCAGACGTGCGCGCCCTTCTCCCTCGCCGCCTGAGCCGTGTCGAGCACGGCCGAGAACTGCGGACGGCCGACCGCGGTCATCATGCGCGTCGTGCACATCGCGCCCGGGCCGACACCGACCTTGAGGATGTCCGCTCCCGCCTCGATGAGGTCGTGCACGGCCTCCGGCGTGACGACGTTCCCCGCGACGAGCGGGACCCCCAGCTTCTTGCCAGCCACGGCTCGCACGGCCGCGAGCATCGACTCCTGGTGGCCGTGCGCGGTGTCGAGCACGATGACGTCGACGCCCGCCTGCACGAGCGCCTCTGCTCGTGCCGCCGGGTCGCCGTTCGCGCCCACCGCGACGGCGACGCGGAGGCGGCCGCGGGCATCCGTCGCCGGGGAGTAGAGCGTGGCGCGGACGGCGCTGCGCGCGCTCAGCGATCCGATGATCCGCCCGTGGTGCATGACCGCGACGGCCTCGACGCCGGCCGCATCGATGAGGTCGAAGGCCTGACGCGGGTCGGTGACGTCCTCGTCGTCGAGGGCGGGGACGGGGTCGCCGACGAGGTCGCCGATGCGCGAGTCGGGCATCGCCCCGCGCAGGCGGCTGACGGGGATGCACCGCGCGGGCGCGCCGTCGGCGTCGACGACGGTCAGCAGGGCCCCCTGGGTGTCGGGCGCGAGGCGCAGCGCCTCGGCGATCGTGGTCTCCGCGCCCACGGTGATGAGCGGGTCGAGCATGACGGGAGCGCTCTTCACGGCGCGGATCGCGGCGTCGAGCTCACCGAGCGGGGTGTCCTGCGGCAGGACGCCGAGACCGCCGCGGCGGGCGAGCGCCGCCGCGAGTCGCGGGCCGGTGACCGAGGTCATGTTGGCGGCCACGATGGGGATGCCGAGCGCGGTGGGGTCGTCGACGGCGAGGTCCGCGCTCAGGCGGCTTCCGACATCCGATCGACCCGGGACGAGGAACACGTCGGAGTACGTCAGATCGTGGGCGGGCCGTTCGTCGAAGAATCGCACATCTTTCAGCCTACGGCGGGCCTCGCGGGGACGGGGGACGGGTCTTCAGTGGGTAGGCTTGTCGGGCTGGGGGCCAGCGAGGGTTCCCGAGCGATCCGAGCATCTAGCGAAACGGAAGTGGGCGGTCGGCTGTGTCAAGCCAAGTGACCGGAGTGAGCCCCGACGGCGGCGCCGCGGGCGAGTTCGGTGCCAACGAGTGGCTCGTTGACGAGATGTACGAGCAGTTCAAGGCCGATAAGAGCTCGGTCGATCCGTCGTGGTGGCCGATCCTCGAGAAGTACCACCAGTCGGCGCTCGCCGACGCCCCGCCGCCCGCGTCGGGCTCGGAGCCCGCGCCGGCGCCCTCCCCCGCCCCCGTGGCGATGGATGCGCCCGAGGCCGCGCCCGCCTCCTCCCCCTCGGCGTCCTCCGTTCCGCCGGCCTCCGTCCCGATCACGGGCAGCCAGCCGGTCGCACGGACGACCTCCGCTCCCCCGCAGCGTCAGCCCATCCCGGCGCAGGCCCCTGCTGCGTCCTCCGCGCCCGCCGCCGCGACCGAGACCGAGGAGCCGACGGAGGACACCGTCACTCCGCTCAAGGGCATGGCGAAGTCCCTCGCCGCGAACATGGACGCCTCGCTGAGCGTTCCGACGGCGACGAGCGTCCGGACCATCCCGGCGAAGCTGATGATCGACAACCGGATCGTCATCAACAACCACCTGAAGCGCGCCCGCGGCGGCAAGGTGTCGTTCACGCACCTCATCGCGTGGGCCATGGTCCGCGCCCTGCGCGAGTTCCCGAGCCAGAACGTCTTCTACGACGAGGTCGACGGCAAGCCCGTCGTCGTCACCCCCGCGCACATCAACCTCGGGATCGCGATCGACCTGCCGAAGCCCGACGGCTCGCGCGCGCTGCTCGTCCCCGGCATCAAGAAGTGCGAGTCGATGGGCTTCGGCGACTTCCTGACCGCCTACGAGGACGTCGTCAAGCGCGCCCGCGACAACAAGCTCGCCGCCGGCGACTTCCAGGGCAACACGATCTCGCTCACGAACCCCGGCGGCATCGGCACGGTGCACTCCGTCCCCCGCCTCATGCGCGGGCAGGGCGCGATCATCGGCGCCGGCGCGCTCGAGTACCCGGCCGAGTTCCAGGGCTCCTCGCCCGCGACGCTCGCCGAGCTCGGCATCGGCAAGACGATCACGCTCACGAGCACGTACGACCACCGCGTCATCCAGGGCGCCGGTTCGGGCGAGTTCCTGAAGAAGGTGCACGAGCTGCTCATCGGGCAGCGTCGCTTCTACGAGGACATCTTCGCCGACCTGCGGATCCCCTACGACCCGATCCACTGGGCTCAGGACATCCACGTCGATCTCTCCGACGCAGTGTCGAAGACCGCGCGCGTGCAGGAGCTCATCAACTCGTACCGCGTCCGCGGCCACCTCATGGCCGATGTCGACCCGCTGGAGTACCGTCAGCGCTCGCACCCCGACCTCGACATCGCGAGCCACGGGCTGACCTTCTGGGATCTGGACCGCGAGTTCGTCACGGGCGGCTTCGGCGGCCGTCGCACGATGCTCCTCCGCGAGATCCTCGGCGTGCTGCGCGACTCGTACTGCCGCACCGTGGGCCTCGAGTACATGCACATCGCCGACCCGGCCCAGCGCCGCTGGTTCCAGGACCGCCTCGAGCGGCCGTACCAGAAGCCGACGCACGACGAGCAGATGCGCATCCTCGGCAAGCTCAACCAGGCCGAGGCGTTCGAGACGTTCCTGCAGACCAAGTACGTCGGCCAGAAGCGCTTCAGCCTCGAGGGCGGCGAGTCCGTCATCCCGCTGCTCGATGAGATCCTGCAGGGCGCGGCCGAGGCCGAGATGGACGAGGTCGCCATCGGCATGGCGCACCGCGGCCGCCTCAACGTGCTCGCCAACATCGCGGGCAAGACCTACGGCCAGATCTTCCGCGAGTTCGAGGGCACGCAGGATCCGCGCAGCGTCCAGGGCTCCGGCGACGTGAAGTACCACCTCGGTACCGAGGGCGTCTTCACCGCCATGAGCGGCAAGCAGATCCCCGTCTACCTCGCGGCGAACCCCTCGCACCTCGAGGCCGTCAACGGCGTGCTCGAGGGCATCGTCCGCGCCAAGCAGGACCGCAAGGGCGACGGCCAGTTCGGCGTGCTCCCCGTCCTCGTCCACGGCGACGCTGCGATGGCCGGGCAGGGCGTCGTGCTCGAGACGCTGCAGCTGTCGCAGCTGCGCGGCTTCCGCACGGGCGGCACGATCCACGTCGTGGTCAACAACCAGGTCGGCTTCACCACGCCCCCCGGCGAGGCGCGCTCGTCGAACTACTCGACCGACGTCGCCAAGACCATCCAGGCGCCGATCTTCCACGTCAACGGCGACGACCCCGAGGCCGTCACGCGCGTCGCGGAGCTCGCGTTCGCGTACCGGCAGGAGTTCAAGCGCGACGTCGTCATCGATCTCGTCTGCTACCGCCGCCGTGGGCACAACGAGGGCGACGACCCCTCGATGACGCAGCCGCTCATGTACAACCTCATCGAGGCCAAGCGCTCGGTGCGCACGCTCTACACCGAGTCGCTCGTCGGCCGCGGCGACATCACCCCGGACGAGTTCGACGCCGCGCACCGCGACTTCCAGGAACGGCTCGAGGTCGCGTTCGCCGAGACCCACGCCGCGCAGACGGGGCAGATCCCCGTCGTCGGAGCCGCCGCGGTCACGTCCCCCGCGATGGAGACCATCGCGGCGGAGCCGGAGACGACGGGCGTGCCCGTGGAGGTCATCCAGCACATCGGCGACGCGCACGACAACCCGCCCGCCGGCTTCAGCATCCACGGCAAGCTGCAGGCGATGCTCAAGAAGCGCGTCGAGATGAGCCGCAACGGCGGCATCGACTGGGGCTTCGGCGAGCTGCTCGCGCTCGGCTCCCTCCTCATGGAGGGCACGCCCGTGCGCATGTCCGGCCAGGACTCCCGCCGAGGCACGTTCGTGCAGCGTCACGCCGTCCTGCACGACCGCACCAACGGCCAGGAATGGCTGCCGCTCGCGAACCTCGCCGAGAACCAGGCGAAGCTCTGGATCTACGACGCGCTCCTGAGCGAGTACGCGACGATGGGCTTCGAGTACGGCTACTCGGTCGAGCGCCCCGACTCGCTCGTGCTGTGGGAGGCGCAGTTCGGCGACTTCGCCAACGGCGCTCAGACGATCATCGACGAGTTCATCTCCTCCGCCGAGCAGAAGTGGAACCAGCGCTCGAGCGTCGTGCTGCTGCTGCCGCACGGCTACGAGGGCCAGGGGCCCGACCACTCGTCCGCGCGCATCGAGCGCTACCTGCAGCTCGCGGCCGAGGACAACATGACGGTCGCGCGCCCCTCGACGCCCGCGTCGTACTTCCATCTGCTGCGCCGTCAGGCCTACGCGCGCCCGCGCCGGCCGCTCATCGTCTTCACCCCGAAGGCGATGCTGCGACTGCGCGGCGCGACGAGCGAGGTCGCCGACTTCACCGAGGGCCGCTTCGAGCCCGTGCTCGACGACGCGAACGTCACCGACCCGCAGTCGGTGCGCCGCGTCCTCCTGCACGCCGGCAAGATCCACTACGACCTCAAGAGCGAGATCGAGAAGCGCGGCACGCAGGGTGTCGCGCTCGTGCGGCTCGAGCAGTTCTACCCGCTGCCGGAGGCCGAGCTGCAGGAGGTCGTCGACCGCTACCCGAGCGCCGAGCTCGTGTGGGTCCAGGACGAGCCCGAGAATCAGGGCGCCTGGCCCTTCTTCGCGCTCGAGAGCGCCAAGCGCGAGGGCCGGCCGGTCCGCGTCATCTCGCGCCCGGCATCCGCGTCGCCCGCGACCGGATCGACCAAGCGCAGCGCGCAGGAGCACGCCGCGATCATGGACGCCGCCCTGAGCGACTAGGTCGCAGAACGCCGAACGGGCCCGCGCCCTCCGTCAGGAGGGGCGGGCCCGTTCGCGTGAGCGGGGGTACTACGCCGTGGCGTCGAGCTTCTCGATCGTGCCGAGGATCATCGCCCGCAGTTCGTCGGGCGCCTTCTCCTGACAGGCTTCCTTCACCTTGGTGGTGAGGGTGATGCCGACGAGATGCTCGGCCGAGCAGTCGTCGCAGTTGGCCATGTGCTCGCGGATGTCCTGGCACTGCTCGGCGCTGAGCTCGTTGTGCAGGAACTCCTCGAGCTCGGCTTTGGCCTTGTCGCAGCCGCAGTCGCTCATGTCGCGCTCCTCGTGGTGGTAGTGGTCTCTTTCAACGTCATCCCGCGCTCGCGGGCGTAGTCGGCGAGCAGGTCGCGCAGCAGTCGCCTGCCGCGGTGGAGCCGGCTCATCACGGTGCCGACGGGGGTCTTCATGATGTCGGCGATCTCCTGGTACGAGAAGCCCTCGACGTCGGCGAAGTAGACGGCGAGACGGAAGTCCTCCGGGATCGACTGAAGGGCGTCCTTCACGGCGCTCGCGGGCATCCGGTCGATCGCCTCGGCCTCGGCCGACCGGCTCGAGCTCGACGTCGCCGACTGCGCGTTGCCGAGCTGCCATTCCTCGAGCTCGTCGGTCGAGCCCTGATACGGGTCGCGCTGCTTCTTGCGGTACACGTTGATGAACGTGTTGGTGAGGATCCGGTACAGCCACGCCTTGAGGTTCGTGCCCTGCTCGAACTGGCCGAACGCGGCGAACGCCTTCACGAACGTCTCCTGCACGAGGTCGGAGGCGTCGGCGGGGTTCTTGGTCATGCGCATGGCGGCGCCGTAGAGCTGGTCCATGAACGGGAGCGCCTGCTCCTGGAACAGCTGGCGGCGTTCGGCGAGCTCGTCAGTCATCGTGAGCGAGTCTACGACCGGCGCCTCTGCGGTCGCGCCGGTGCGCGGCCAGGGGTCGAGGACAGCGGATGCGGTGCTCACGCGATCGAGGACGGCGCTCGTCATGCGGCGGCTCCCTTCGCTCGTGCTGCCGATACCCTGTAACCGATGCAGGTATTCGGCTATTCCTCACCCCGTTTCAGCCCCTACGACGACGACAGCGCCGACCACGCGGCGACGACGGACGACGACGAGGGGCCGTGGCGCGCGCCCCGAGCAACCGGCCCGCTGGATGCTCGCCTCACCCTGCCCGGATCGAAGAGCCTCACCAACCGCGAACTCGTTCTCGCCGCCCTCGCCGACGGCCCCTCTCTGCTGCGCCGGCCGCTGCACTCGCGAGACTCGGCGCTCATGATCGCCGCACTGCGCGCGCTCGGCGTCGGCGTCGAGGAGGTGCCGGGCGACGGCGCCTACGGGCCCGACCTGCGCGTGACTCCCGCGGCCGAGCTGACCGGCTCGACGAGCATCGACGTCGGTCTTGCGGGCACCGTCATGCGATTCCTGCCTCCCGTCGCGGCGCTCGCTCTCGGGCCGGTCGCGTTCGACGGCGACGATGCCGCGCGGCGGCGCCCGATGCGCACGACGATCGACTCGCTGCGCGCGCTCGGCGTCGACGTCAACGACGACGGCCGCGGCGCTCTGCCGTTCAGCCTGTGGGGCTCGGGGGCGGTGCGCGGCGGCGAGGTCGCGATCGACGCGAGCGCGTCGAGCCAGTTCGTCTCCGGGCTGCTGCTCGCCGCCCCGCGGCTCACCGAGGGGCTCACGCTGCGGCACACGGGTGAGCGCCTGCCGTCGATGCCCCACATCGAGATGACGATCGCCGCACTCGCGGCGCGCGGCGTGACGGTCTCGAGCCCCGACGAGGGCGTGTGGGTCGTCGAGCCCGGCCCGATCGCGGCGCGCGACGTCGACATCGAGCCCGATCTGTCGAACGCGGCTCCGTTCCTCATCGCCGCGGTGGTCGCGGGCGGCACCGTCGCGATCGAGGGCTGGCCGGAGAGCACGACGCAGGTCGGCGCCGACCTCATCGAGATCCTCCCCCGCTTCGGCGCGACCGTGCGCCGCGACGGCGACGCGCTCGTCGTCGACGGCGGCGAGGGTCTACTCGGCGGCCGCCCGATGGCCGGAATCGAGCTCGACCTCTCGCGCGGCGGCGAGCTCGCGCCCGCTCTCGTGGCGCTCGCGGCCCTCGCCGACTCGCCGAGCCGCATCACCGGCATCGAGCACCTCCGCGGCCACGAGACCGACCGCCTCGCTGCCCTCGCCGACGATCTGACGCGCGTCGGCGGCGCCGCGACGGAGCTCGACGACGGCATCTCGCTCGAGCCGCGCACCCTGCACGGTGCCGACTGGGGCGCGTTCGAGGATCACCGCATGGCTCACGCCGGCGCGATCATCGGCCTCGCGGTCGACGGGGTCGACATCGACGACATCCGCGCGACCTCCAAGACGCTGCCCGAGTTCCCCGAGCTGTGGTGGCGCCTGGTCGCATCGACGCGAGCGCCGGGCCCCGCCCCCGCATGAGCTGGCTGCCGCCCGACGACGACGAGGACGAGCCCTACGGCGCGTACGACGAGTCGGCCGTGCGCTCGCGGCCCAACCCGAAGGCGAACCGCCCCCGCTCGAAGCAGCGCCCCGCGCACGACGACGCCGTCGTGGGCCGCATCGTGACGGTCGACCGCGGCCGCTACCTCGCTCTCATCGACGAGGGCGAGCCCACCGAGCGCGCGGTGATCTGCACCCGCGCCCGCGAGCTGCGCAAGACCGCGATCGTGACGGGCGACCGCGTCGACGTCGTCGGCGACGTGAGCGGCGAGGAGGGCGCGCTCGGCCGCATCGTGAGCGTGCACGAGCGCCGCACGCTCCTGCGGCGCAGCGCCGACGACACCGATGCCGTCGAGCGCATCGTCGTCGCGAACGCCGACCAGCTCATGATCGTCGTCGCCGCCGCGAACCCCGAGCCGCGGCCCCGGCTCGTGGACCGCTACCTCGTGGCCGCGTTCGACGCCGGCATCTCTCCGCTGCTCGTCGTGACGAAGACCGACCTCGCCGACCCGACGGCCTTCCTCGCCCACTTCGCGGGGCTCGACGTGCGCGTCATCACGAGCTCGGCCGAGCAT
This sequence comes from Microcella alkalica, assembly GCF_014137945.1. Classification (GTDB taxonomy): domain Bacteria; phylum Actinomycetota; class Actinomycetes; order Actinomycetales; family Microbacteriaceae; genus Microcella; species Microcella alkalica. Next base: position 174,856 of record NZ_JACGWX010000002.1, on the reverse strand, counting down.
CCGCCGCTCGATGCTCTGCACGCGCTGCTGCGCGATCGCACGACCGTCGCGGTCGGGCACTCCGGAGTGGGCAAGTCGACCCTCGTCAACGCGCTCGTGCCAACCGCCCATCGCGCGATCGGTCGCGTCAATTCAGTCACCGGCCGCGGGCGCCACACCTCGAGCTCGACCGTGTCTCTCCGCCTGCCCGACGGCGGCTGGATCATCGACACCCCCGGCGTGCGCTCGTTCGGCCTCGGACACGTGAACCCCGACAGCATCCTCATCGCCTTCGAGGATCTCGCCGAGGTCGCGCGCTCGTGCCCGCGCGGCTGCACGCACCTGACGGATGCGCCCGACTGCGAGCTCGTCGAGGCGGCCGCGCGCGGCGAGCTCGGCGACCTCGGCCCGCAACGGCTCGACTCGCTCCAGCGACTGCTGACGACCCTCACCAGGTCCGCGTACTGAGCGGGGATCGCGACCGCTACTGTGAGAGCCGTGACCGACCTCGCCGCCGACCTGGCGCTCGCGCTCGAGCTCGCAGTACGCGCGGATTCGGTCTCGTTCGACCGGTTCCGCGCGGTCGACCTCGAGGTGACGACGAAGCCCGACCGCACGCCCGTGACCGACGCCGACCGGGCGGTCGAGCGCGTCATCCGCGATGGCCTCGCCGCGGCGCGACCGAACGACGGCATCCTCGGCGAGGAGTACGGCGCCGCGACTGGCACGGGCGACGGCGCCCACCGCCAGTGGATCATCGATCCCATCGACGGCACGGCCAACTTCCTGCGCGGCATGCCGATCTGGGGCACCCTCATCGCGCTCGCGATCGACGGCGAGCCCCTCGTCGGCGTGGTGAGCTCTCCCGCTCTCGAGCGCCGCTGGTGGGCAGCCCGCGGTCTCGGCGCCTTCGTGCTACGCACCGGCCCCGCTCCTGAGACGGATGCCCGCCCGCTGCGCGTGAGCGGCGTGCGCGACCTCGCCGACGCGTCGATCTCCTACAACAGCCTCCCCGGGTGGGACGACGAGGGCCGCCTCGACGACCTGCTCGCGCTCACGCGCGCCGCCTGGCGCTCGCGCGCGATCGGCGACATGTGGTCATACATGCTCGTCGCCGAGGGCGTCATCGACGTCGCCGGCGAGTTCGACCTCCAGCCGTACGACATGGCGGCCCTGCAGCCGATCATCGAGGAGGCCGGTGGCCGCTTCAGCTCGGTCGACGGCGAGACGGGGCCGTGGCACGGTAGCGCGCTCGCCACCAACGGCCACCTCCACGACGCCGTACTCGCGCTCGTCGCGCGCGCGGCTCCCCCCTGCGCACTCGGCGCCGGATCCCGCACAGCACCCGACTCCGCATCCGACCACGAAGATTAGCCCATGCCCGCCCCCGCTCCGCTCCGCCGCGCCCTCGGTGTGCTCGCGGTCGCCTCGGCGACCGCGGCGCTGTCGGGCTGCGCCTTCCTCTCCCAGTTCACCGGCGCCGGTGAGGCGCAGCGCGACACCGAGGGCCAGGTCGTCGAGGGCAACGAATCGACCGACGTCTTCACCCTCCGCGTCGGCGACTGCCTCAACGACTCCGGGGCGACCGAGCAGGTCGAGACCGTGCCGACGACGCCGTGCGACGAGCCGCACGACAGCGAGGTGTACGCCTCGGTCATCATGACGGAGGACGACTACCCGAGGCAGGAAGCCATCCTCGAGCGCGCCGACGTCGAGTGCCTCACCGAGTTCGAGGCGTTCGTCGGCGGCAGCTGGGACGACTCGCCCTACGACTTCAGCTACTACTTCCCGACCGAGGGCAGCTGGGGCGAGGGCGACCGTGAGATCCTCTGCGTCATCTACGACCCGGCCGGTCCCGTGACGGGAAGCCTCGAGGGCTCGGCGAGCTGACCGCTTCGAGCTGAGCGCGGCGCGCGAGAGCCCCGCGCGGGCCGAGGCTCAGCGCGGGCCGAGGCTCAGCGCGGGCTCATCGCGATCGCGACCTTGCCCCGCACCTCTCGGCGCGCGAGCCGGTCGATCGCGTCGCGGGCGCCCTCGACCGGCGCGACCTCGTCGACGGCGGCGGACATCCGCCCCGCCGCGACGTGATCGAGCACGATCGCGAGATCGGCGCCCGACTCCTTCTGCATGACCATCGCGACGCGGTGGCGCACCCACGGGCCGAGGAGCGCCGCCCGCAGCGAACGATCGAAGCCGTCGAGAACGGGCCCGCCGACGTGGTCGGCACCGACGATGACGAGCGCGCCGCGCTCGGTGAGTAGTCGCCGTAGGACCGAGAGAGTGCGGCCGTCGGCGGTGTCGATGACGGCGTCGTAGCGCCCCCAACCGTCGGGGCCCGGCTCGGCGCGGTAGTCGATCGTCCGCTCGGCACCGAGCGAGCGGACGAACGCCGCCTTGCTCGCGCTCGCGACGCCCGTCACGCGCGCGCCCGCGAGCACCGCGAGCTGCACGAGCGCCGAGCCCACGCCGCCGCCCGCGCCGATGACGAGCACTCTCTGCCCCTCGCGCACGCGAGCGACGTCGCGAACGGCCTGCAGCGCCGTGACGGAGGAGATCGGGAGGGCCGCGGCGTCGGTCGTCGGGACTCCGTCGGGGATGCGTGCGAGCTTGTGGGGCCGCGCGAGGACGAGCTCGGCGAACGCCCCAGGCGCGGATCCGGCGATGCGGTCGCCGACGGCGAACCCGACCTGCTCGGGTGTCGCGCCCGGCGGCAGGGCCTCGACGCGTCCCGCGAACGCGAGACCCGGGATCGGCTGACGGGGACGGGGCAGTCCGAGGAACGGACGGACCATCAGCGGCCGACCGGTCAGCAGATGGATCGTGCCCGAGTCGGGGCTCATCGCCTCGACGCGCACGAGCACGCGACCGGCGCGCGGAGCGGGCGCGGGCGCCTCGCCGTCGCGCAGCATCTCGACGCCGCCGTAGCCGGTCTGCAGAAGGGCCCGCATGGTCGCGGGGGTTGTGGTCGTGGTCATGATCGTCTCGTCTCGTCGTCGGGTGGGGCGGATGCGGCGCTCAGGCGCCGTCCGGGTACTGGAACACGTCGTCGAGCGGGACCCCGAAGACGCGCGCGATCTGGAACGCGACCTCGAGCGAGGGCGAGTACTTACCCTGCTCGATCGCGATGACGGTCTGCCGCGTGACGCCGATGCGCTCGGCGAGCTCGGCCTGCGTCAGCTCGCCGTGGGCGAAGCGGAGGGCGCGGATGCGGTTCTCGACCCTCGTGGGCTTCACCATGACGGCACTCCCCCGCGGTAGAGCGCGACCTTCGTGATGCCCTCGAGCACGGCCGAGGCGTAGAAGCCGACGAAGAGCGCGTGGGCGATCCAGAAGTGGTCGGCCTCGAGCATCGCGAGGACGAGGGCGGCGAGCGCGCCGATCACGAGCACGGCGCGCGCGGTGTGCTCGGCGCGCGCACTGATCTGCCGGTCGCGCACGTCGGTGCCGTACCCGTCGCGGCGGGTCAGGATGGCGACGACGATCGTCACGACGACGGTCACGACGATGCCGATGCCGATGCTCCACAGCATCGCGTCGACGTAGGGGGCGTCGACGAGCGGGCCGCCGGCCGCGCGCGCGGCGATCACGGCGCCGTAGACCACGCCCGTGACGATGCCGACGACGAGGCCGATCCAGGCCACTTTTTCCTCATAGGCCACGATGCGCTCCCTTTGATCGATCGATGCGAATGTCAAGAATATCTGACACGCTCAAGGTAAAGCGCGACGGACATCCTGTCAATGATTGTTTACATGTCCGGGATGTGCGGGCCTCGTCGGCCGCGCGCGTCCGGCTGGCCGACGCCCCCGTCGGCCGCGCGTCGGGGCTGCAGCTCGGCTCGCTGTTCGTCGCACGGATCCGCCGTTCGTCGCACCGAACGTCCGCCCGTCGGCGGTGCCCGCCAAGGTCGTGCTCCGCTTTCTAGGGTGACCTCACGCAACGACGCGACCCCCTGGAGGAGAACGATGACGTCACAGCCACCCGGATCGACCGTCGAGGCCCGGCCCGACGGACCCGAGCCCGACCCGGCCCTTCCCCCCACCGAGCTCCCCGCCGCCGAGCGCGAGCGGGAGAGCCGCTGGACCCTTCCGAAGATCATCCTCTGGGCCGCGATCGCGCTGCTCGGCGGCGTCTCGTGGACGATGCTCGCGATCGTGCGCGGCGAGACCGTCAACGCGCTCTGGTTCGTCTTCGCGGCCGTCTGCACCTACCTGATCGGCTACCGCTTCTACTCGAAGGTCATCGAGCGCTACATCACGCGACCCGACGATCGACGGGCCACGCCCGCTGAGGTCCGCGCCGACGGCAAGGACTACGTCCCGACCGATCGCCGCGTGCTCTACGGCCACCACTTCGCCGCCATCGCCGGCGCGGGCCCGCTCGTCGGCCCCGTGCTCGCGGCGCAGATGGGCTACCTGCCCGGCACGATCTGGATCATCGTCGGCGTGCTGCTCGCCGGCGCCGTCCAGGACTACCTCGTGCTGTTCTTCTCGATGCGACGCGGTGGCCGCACGATCGGCCAGATGGCCCGCGACGAGCTGGGCCGCATCGGCGGAACCGCCGCGATCATCGCCTCGCTGCTCATCATGCTCATCATCATCGCGATCCTCGCGCTCGTCGTCGTCAACGCGCTCGGCGAGAGCCCGTGGGGCGTCTTCAGCGTCGCGATGACCATCCCGATCGCGCTCTTCATGGGCGTCTACCTGCGCTACCTCCGACCGGGCAAGATCTCCGAGGTCTCGATGATCGGCTTCGTGCTGCTCATGGCCGCGATCATCGCGGGCGGCTGGGTCGCCGAGACGCCGTGGGGCGCCGAGCTCTTCACGCTCGACCGCACGACGATCGCGTGGGGCATCATCATCTACGGCTTCATCGCCGCCGTCCTGCCCGTCTGGCTGCTGCTCGCCCCGCGCGATTACCTGTCGACGTTCATGAAGATCGGCGTGATCGTCATGCTCGCCGGCGCGGTCGTGCTCGTGCGGCCCGAGATCTCGGTGCCGGCGTTCAGCGAGTTCGCCGGCGGCGAGCTCGGGCCCGTGGTCTCCGGCACGCTCTTCCCGTTCCTGTTCGTGACGATCGCGTGCGGCGCGCTCTCCGGGTTCCACGCGCTCATCGCCTCGGGCACGACGCCGAAGCTCATCGAGAAGGAGCGCCAGACGCGCTTCATCGGCTACGGCGGCATGCTCATGGAGTCGTTCGTCGCGATCATGGCGCTCGTCGCCGCGCTCTCGCTCGACCGCGGCATCTACTTCGCCATGAACTCCTCGGCGGCAGCGACGGGCGGCACGGTCGAGGGCGCCGTCGCTTTCGTGAACTCGCTCGGCCTCATCGGCGTGACCCTCACGCCGGAGCTGCTCACGAGCACGGCGTCGGCGGTCGGCGAGGAGTCGATCGTCTCGCGCACGGGAGGCGCGCCGACGCTCGCACTCGGCATCGCGAACATCATGCAGCAGCTCTTCGGAGGCCCAGCCCTCGCGGGCTTCTGGTATCACTTCGCGATCATGTTCGAGGCGCTGTTCATCCTCACCGCCGTCGACGCCGGCACCCGCGTCGCGCGCTTCATGCTTCAGGACTCGATCGGCAACGTGATCCCGAAGTTCAAGGACACGGGATGGCGCCCCGGCGTCTGGATCACGACGGCGCTCATGGTCGCCGGCTGGGGCTGGATCCTCATCCTCGGCGTCACGGATCCGCTGGGCGGCATCAACACGTTCTTCCCGCTGTTCGGCATCGCGAACCAGCTGCTCGCGGTCATCGCCCTCGCGGTCGTGCTCGCGATCGTCGCCAAGCGCGGGCCGAGCTATGTGCGCTGGCTCTGGATCATCGGCGTGCCGCTCACCTTCGCGGCGATCGTCACGATCACGGCGTCGGCGTTCAAGATCTTCTCCCCCGTGCCGCAGGTCGGGTACTGGTCGAACCACTTCGCCTTCCGCGGAGCGCTCGAAGCGGGAGAGACGTCGTTCGGATCGGCCCAGACCGTCGAGGCGATGGAGGCGGTAGTGCGGAACACGATGGTGCAGGGCATCCTGTCGATCGTCTTCGTGACACTCGCGATCACCGTCGTGATCACATCTCTCCTCGCGACGGTTCGCGCCATCCGCGCCGGCGGCGGGGAGACGCACGAGGACGCCCCCGTCGCCTCGCGTCGCTTCGCTCCGCAGGGCTTCTTCGCCAGCAGGGCCGAGCGCGAGCTCGAGCGCCGCTGGGACGAGCTGCCCGCGGACGTGCGACCCGCGTCCGCCCGGCACTGATGACCGCCATCGCATCGCGGCGCTCCGCCCGGACCCTCTCGGTCCGGGCGGGCGCCGCCGCGCTCGGGCGAGCGGGCAGGGCCGTCACCTGGTACGTGCGCGAGCTCATGGGAGACACCGCGTACCGCACCTACCTCGAGCACCACGCCGCCACGCACGGCGCGGAGGTGGAGCCCCTCACCGAGCGGGAGTTCTGGCGGGGCAGAATGGACGAGCAGGACCAGAATCCCGGGGCCCGCTGCTGCTGACGACGACGTGACGAGGAGCACCCATGCCTGACGCCGCGCTCCTCGCCGTCGCCGCCTTCGCCCTCGGGATCGCCGTGACGCTGCTCGCCCAGCTCATCCGACGGCAGGCGCGCGGCGTCGGCGACCTCGGGAGCGACGCCGAGCGCGCGACGTTCCGCACCCTCTCGCTCGCCTCGCGCGCGGCCGTCCACCTGCGCGGCGGGCTCGACGGGGAGGGGGCACACCGGGCCAGCCGCTACCTGCGCACCCTTCTCGGCAGCGAGGCGATCGCGGTCGCCGATCGCACCGGTGTCGTCTCGATCGACGGGCGCGGCGAGCTCAGCGCCGTCGCCGCCCGTGTCGCGGCGAGCGTCATCGACACGGGTCAGCGCCAGCTGCTGACAGGGCGGTCGGCGGGGGCGGATGCGCGGCGCGAGACGCTCGCCGGCGACGAGGAGGCGCCCAGCGACGGGGCACTTCAGGCGGTCGGAGCGCCCGTCTTCGTGAACGGACGCGTCGTCGGCGCGATCGTCGCGTTCGCGAACCGGGTGCAGGCGCCGCTCGTGCGGGCGACGACCGAGGTCGCCGCCTGGTGCGGCGCGCAGATCGAGCTCGGCGAGCTCGAGACCTCCCGCGCGGCCCTCGCCGAGGCCGAGCTGCGGGCGCTGCGCGCGCAGATCAGCCCGCACTTCATCTACAACGCGCTCAGCGTCATCGCGTCATACACCAGCACCGACCCGGAGCGAGCGCGCGACCTGCTGCTCGACTTCGCCGACTTCATCCGTTACACGCTGCGCTCGCAGGGCGAGTTCACAACGCTCGCCGACGAACTCACGAGCGTTCACTCGTACGTCGAGCTCGAGCGCGCGCGCTTCGAGGAGCGCTTGAGCGTGACGCTGCGGATCGAGCCGGAGACCCTGGCCACGGTCATCCCGTTCCTGAGTCTGCAGCCGCTCGTCGAGAACGCCATCCGGCACGGGCTCGAACCGCGCGAGGCCGGCGGCACGGTCGTGATCGCCGCGCGCGACGACGGCACCCACACCGAGATCACCGTCGACGACGACGGCGTCGGGATGCGGCCGTCGGCGCTGCGGGCGCTCCTCACGGCCGGGGGGCGAACCGACCACATAGGGCTGCGGAACGTCGACGCGCGCGTGCGCAGCATCTACGGCGACGACCACGCGCTCGTGATCGAGACCAATGAGGGGGCGGGGACGATGGTGCGTATGCGCATCCCCAAGTCGCAGCCGTTCAACGAGACCGAACGGACGGCCGTCCCGTGACGGCCAGTCCCGACGCCGCGGGCGGGGCGACGCGCTCGATCGACGTGCTCATAGCCGACGATGAGCGGCGCGTGCTGGACGAGCTCGAGACGCTCCTCCGCGCCGATCCGCGCGTGCGCGAGATCCTGCGCGCGGCGACCGGGTCGGAGGCGCTCCGCCTCCTCGCCGAGCGCGAGGTCGACGCCGCCTTCCTCGACATCCACATGCCGGGGCTCTCCGGTTTCGACCTCGCGCGGGCGGTCTCGCGGTTCGCCGTTCCTCCGGCGATCGTGTTCGTCACAGCCGACGAGGCGGGCGCGATCGAGGCGTTCGACGTGCAGGCGGTCGACTTCATCCTCAAGCCGATCCGGCGCGAGCGGCTGCAGCGCGCCGTCGGCAGGATTCTCGCCCTGCGCGACAGCCCGACCGGTCCGGATGCGCCACCCGATGAGAGCATCCCCGTGCGGGTCGGGAACCTCCTGCGCGTCGTGCACCGCAGCGAGGTGCGCTGGGTCCAGGCGCAGGGAGACTACTCGCGCCTCGTGACCGACACCGAGAGCCATCTCGTCCGCGAGCCGATCTCCGAGCTCGAGCAGCGGTGGCAGGGGGCGGGGTTCATCCGCGTGCACCGCTCGTACCTCGTGCGTCGCGACGCGATCAGCGCCGTGAGGCTCGTGGGCGCGCATCCCACCCTCACGGTCGCCGGCGAGGAGGTCCCCGTGAGTCGACGGTCGATCGCAATCGTGCGCGAGGCGATGCTCCAGCCGCGCGAGGCCGGTCGGTGACCGAGCACCTCGGGCCGAGCGGCGGCGAGCGCCGTCGCGGCGGCACGCGGCCGGCGCGCGAGCGCGTCACCTCCGTCGACGCGGCGAACGCGCGCACGGAGCCTGCGCCGCGCACGAGTCGATGGGCGGTCGGCGAGGCCGAGACGCTCTTCACGCGCAGCCTCATGCTCGCGCACGGCCGGCTCGCGATCGCGTGCCTGCTGTCGTTCGGCGCCGCGCTCGTGCTCGTGACGGTCGTCATGAGCGGCATGCCGCTCCTCGACGCCCTGGAGGTCGGCGGCGTCCCGGTGTCGTGGCTCATCCACGCATACGGCTTCTACCCGCTCATGATCGTCTGGGCGATCGGGTACACGCTCGCCTGCCAGCGGCTCGAGCGCCGCTTCAGCCAGCTCGTGGAGCCCGAGTGAGCGGGGCGGCGCGGTGAGCGCGGCACTGTCGATCGGCGCGATCGTCGCGGTCGTCGTGATCACCGCGATCATCGGCATCTGGGGCCTGCGCATCTCGCGCACGACGAGCGACTTCTTCGTCGCCTCCCGCACCGTGCGCCCCGTGTGGAACGCCTCGGCGATCAGCGGCGAGTACCTCTCGGCCGGCACGTTCCTGGGTCTCTCCGGGCTCGTGCTGCTCTCCGGATCCGATGCGTTCTGGTTCCCGATCGGCTACGCCGCCGGGTACCTGCTCGTGCTCATGCTCGTCGCCGCCCCGCTTCGGCGAAGCGGCGCGTACACGATTCCCGACTTCATCCACGCGCGGCTCGACTCGCTCATCGCTCGACGTCTCACGAGCGCGCTCGTGCTCATCATCGGCTGGCTCTACATCGTACCCCAGCTGCATGGCGCGTCGCTCGCGCTCACGGTCGTCGCCGATATCCCGCCCTGGGTCGGCGCCACGACGGTCGCGCTCGTCGTCGGCGGATCGGTCGCGGCCGGCGGCATGCGCTCGATCACGTTCGTGCAGGCGTTCCTGTTCTGGCTGAAGTTCGCCGCGCTCGCCGTCCCGGCGATCTTCTTCGTCATCACCCTCAGCGGAGTCGAACCCGAGATCGACCCCGCGCTCGTCTTCCCGCCCGATCTGGGCCCCGCCGGTCTCGACCCCTATGCGACGACCTCCCTGCTCATCGGGCTCCTGCTCGGCACCGTGGGCCTCCCCCACGTTCTCGTCCGCTTCTACACGAGCCCGACGGGCAGCTCGGCGCGCTGGACGACCGTGGGCGTCATCGTGCTCATCAGCGCCTTCTACATCGCCTCGAGCACGATCGGGCTCGTCGCCCGCATCGCCGCGCCCGACCTTGCGACCCCCGGCGTCGCCGACACGGTCGCCCTGCAGCTGCCGTCGCGACTCGTGCCCGGTCCGGTCGGCGATCTGCTCACGGCACTCGTGATCGCCGGGGCTCTCGCGGCCTTCCTCGGCACCTCATCGGGGCTCGTCGTTTCGCTCTCGAGCGCTGTCAGCCAGGATCTCTTCCACGGCACAGTCAGCTCGTTCCGCTGGGCGGCCGTGATCTGCACGCTCGTGCCGCTCGCGGTCGCGCTCGCGACCGCGCCGCAGGGCCTCGTGACCTCGGTCGGCACGGTGTTCGTGTTCGCGGCGTCCTCGCTCTCGCCGGTCATTCTGCTGGGCATATGGTGGCGACGCCTCACCGCCCGAGGCGCGATCGCGGGCATGATCGTCGGCGCGGGTCTCTGCGCGGCTTCGCTCATCGCCTCGACGGTGATCGGCTCCAGCGCGGGGGTGCCCTCCACTATCCTCGCCCAGCCGGGCATCTGGACGATCTCGGCCGCGACGCTCACGAGCGTCATCGTCTCGCTCGCCGACGGCCGGACCCCGGTCAGCACCGACCGCATCCTCAGTCGACTGCACTCGCCCGAGCGATCTCGCGGCGAGATCCCCGCGGGCGGCTGACGGCCGATCGCGCCGCTGACGGCAAGGGGGATGCGCGTGCGAGCGAACCGCGACGCCGTTCCGCCGCTCTCGATAGCGTCGAGGGCATGACTGCCGCGAGGCCCTCGACGCCCTTCCACTCGCTCGACTCCTACATCGCGCTGCCGCGCGTGGAGGGCGTCGCCCTGTCGCCCGACGGCGAGCGCGCGATCCTCACGGTCGCCACGCTCTCCTCCGATCGCACGCGATACGAGCGGGCGCTCTGGGAGGTGCCCGCGAACGGCGGAGGCGCGCCGCGCCGGCTGACCCGCTCGGCGAAGGGCGAGTCGGGCGTCGCGTTCACCGCCTCCGGCGACGCGCTCTTCGTCTCGAGCCGGCCCGATGCGGAGGCCGACGGCGAGGATGACGTCGCGCAGCTGTGGCTCCTGCCCGCGCGCGGCGGCGAGGCCCGCCCGATCACACGTCTCTCGGGCGGCGTGAGCGGCGTCGCCGCCACCGCGGTCGCGAGCGACACGGTAGTGATCGCGGCCGACCTGCTCCCGGGCTCCGATTCGCTCGAGGACGACGCCGCAGCCCTCGCCGAGCGGAAGAAGCGGAAGGTGAAGGCGATCCTGCACGAGAGCTACCCCGTTCGCTACTGGGACCACGACCTCGGCCCGGCCGAGTCGCACCTGCTCGCCGTCGAGCTCGATGGTCTCGCCGACGCCCTCCCCGACCGCGCCGAGATGCCCGAGGGCGCGAGCGATGCAGGTGGCGATGGGGCGGCCGCGGACGACGACGCCGCCCCGACCCCGTACCCCGCGCACCTCCCCCGCCCACGCGATCTCACGCCGAAGCCCGGCCGTAGCGCCGACACGGCCGGTCAGGCCCTCACCCCCGACGGTCGCACGCTTTTCGCCGCCGTGCGACTGCCCCGCCGCGGCCTCGCGCGCTACGAGCTCGTCTCTATCGACGTCGCCTCGGGCGAGCGCCGCACGATCCTCGGCGAGGAGGGCGTGCAGTACGAGTTCCCGACGATCAGCCGCGACGGCACACGACTCGCCTACCTGCGCGTGCCGACCAGCACGCCCGCCGGCCCGACCGACCACGAGCTGTGGGTCTCCGACCTCGATGGCGGCAACAGTCGCCGCATCGCCGCCGACTGGGATCGCTGGCCGGCCGAGTTCCTGTTCTCCGCCGACGGCGAGTCGCTCATCGTCGCGGCCGATCACGACGGGCGCGGCCCCGTCTTCCGCGCCCCGCTCGACGGAGGCCTCGTCGTCCGCCTCGTCGACGACCGGTTCGCCTACGCGAACCTGAGCGTGGATGCGGCGAGCGGCGACGTGATCGCGCTGCGGTCCTCGTGGCAGGCGGCCCCGCATCCCGTGCGCATCGATGCCCGCAGCGGCGAGGTGACCGAGCTCGCGTCGCCGGCCGCGCCGCCCGCCCCGGTCGGCGACATGGTCGAGGTCGAGACGACGGCGGAGGACGGCGCGTGCGTGCGCGGCTGGCTGCTGACGCCCGAGGGCGCCTCGGCCGAGAGCCCGGCGCCGTTGCTGCTGTGGATCCACGGCGGGCCGCTCAACAGCTGGAACGCGTGGAGCTGGCGCTGGGCGCCGCAGCTCGCGGTCGCGCGCGGCTACGCCGTTCTGCTGCCCGACCCGGCGCTCTCGACCGGCTACGGCCTCGACTTCATCGCGCGCGGCTGGAACTCATGGGGGCAGAAGCCCTACACCGACCTCATGGCGATCACCGACGCGGTCGAGCAGCGACCCGAGATCGACGAGACCCGGACGGCCGCGATGGGCGGCTCGTTCGGCGGCTACATGGCCAACTGGGTCGCCGGGCACACCGACCGCTTCCGCGCGATCGTGAGCCACGCCAGCCTGTGGGCGCTCGACCAGTTCGGCGGGACCACCGACAACTCGGCGTACTGGATGAGCATCTTCGACGCCGAGGGCCTCGACGCCAACTCGCCGCACCACGCGATCGACGACATCGTCACGCCGATGCTCGTCATCCACGGCGATCGCGACTACCGGGTGCCGATCGGCGAGAGCCTGCGTCTGTGGTCGGAGCTCAACGCCCGGCACGCGGAGGACGACGGCTCGACCGTGCACCGCTTCCTGTTCTTCCCGGACGAGAACCACTGGGTGCTCAAGCCCCAGCACGCTATCGTCTGGTACGAGACGGTGTTCGCCTTCCTCGGCCAGCATGTCCTCGGCGAGGAGTGGGCGCGGCCGGCGAACGTCGGCTGACGTCGGCTAGCGCTGCTCGACGATCTGCTTGCCGAGCGGCAGGAGCGCGACGGGCACCATCTTCAGGTTCGCCCAGGCGAACGGGATGCCGATGATCGTGATCGCGAGCGCGATCGCCGAGGCGATGTGCCCGAGCGCGAGCCACCAGCCGGCGAGCACGACCCAGACGACGTTGCCGATCGCGGAGCCGATGCCCGCGGTCGGACGGTCGATGACGTCCTTCCCGAACGGCCACAGCGAGTACACGCCGATGCGCCACGCGGCGATGCCCCACGGGATCGTGACGATGAGCACGAACATAATGACGGCCGCGAGCGCGTAGCCCAGGAAGAGCCAGAAGCCCGAGAGCACGAGCCAGACGATGTTGAGGAGCGTGCGCACGGAAGGACTCGATCCGGTGAGGTGGGCGGAGGGCGACTCGCACAGCGACTCGGGAGGGCGTCGAGCGCCGGTCATGGCGTAACCCGAGAGTACAGCTCGCCGATGCCTTTCCGCGCAGAAGAGAGTACGGCCCCGTCGAAGAGGACTTCTTGGCCGAACATGCACCCGAGAGCAGCATCCTGCGCTTCACCATCGCCGCCGGGGCCCCGTTGTGATCGGCCGGCTCGGGCGTGGGAGCAGCGACACGTTCTCCTCGCGACAGACAGTCGATGGCGAAACTGGTTCGCCGGGCCTCGGCACCATCAGCTCGAAGGAGCGGGCGCGTGAAGTTCACCCGCCCGCTCCTGCAAACCGCAGCTACTCGCTCACGCAGGACGGGGACGAGTTCGTCGCCACTGCCCGCTCGGGAGTCGGCAGGGCCGCGCACAGCCGCTGCGCGGCGTCAGCGGGGTCGCTCGCCTCGGTGATCGCCCGCACGACGACGATGCGGCGCGCTCCGGAATCGACGACGTGCGACACCGTAGATAGATCGATTCCACCGATGGCGAACCACGGTCGGTCTCGCTCGGGGATGACCTCGCGCGACGCGGCGTACTCGACGAGCTCGAGCCCGACCGCATCGCGGCCGGGTTTCGTCGGGGTGGCCCACACCGGACCCACGCAGTAATAGTCGAGCAGGTCGTCCGCGAGCGCGGCATCCACTTGCGCCCGAGAGTGGGTGGAGAGCCCGATTGCCGTGGTCGGATGTATGACCGACCGGGCGGCGGCACGCGACAGGTCCCTCTGACCGAGGTGCAGGACGGGTGCATGCGAGGTTGCCGCGATGTCGGCCCGATTGTTGACCGCCCAGAGTTTGCCGTGTCGTTCTGCCGTCTCCGCGAGTACGACCAGTGCCTCGAGTTCGTCGGCGGCCTCGAGGCTCGCGTCGCGCAGCTGGATGACGTCGACGCCGCCCGCGAAGGCTGCGTCCACGAACTGTGCGAAGTCGGCCTGGCGAGTTCGGGCGTCCGTGCAGAGGTACAGCCGGGATTCGCCGATCTCCATGCGAGAAGCCTATCCACGGGCGGAACGTGCGATCGTCGCCCGGAGCCACCCTCTACAGTGGAAGCACTGCGGGAGCCCGCCGTTCGATTTCGAGCCGGGCTGAGAGGGCGTTCGGCGCCGACCGCTTGACCTGATCCGGTTAGTACCGGCGTAGGGAAGGAGCAATGGTGTCCGAGCACGAATCCGAGACGGCACAATCACACGACGCGTGGCCGCGCACCGTCGACGTCGCAGTCGTCGGCGCTGGGGTCATCGGCCTCGCGATCGCCTGGTCGCTCGCGCGGGCGGGACGCGCTGTCTGCGTGATCGACCCCGATCCGGCCGGCGGTGCGACGTTCGCGGCTGCGGGCATGCTCGCCCCCGTGAGCGAGTTCCACTATCGGGAGGAGAATCTCCTCGAGCTGATGCTCGCTTCAGCGGCCCTGTATCCCGCCTTCTTAGGCGCGTTGTCCGAGGTCGGCTGCAGCACCGGCTATCGAGCGAGCGAGACAATCGTGGTGGGGATCGATTCCGCTGACCGCCAGTCGCTCGCGGATCTGCACGACGCGCAGCAACGGAACGGGCTACTCGTCGAACCGATCACCCTGCGCGAGGCCCGGTCGCGAGAGCCGATGCTGAGCCCCGGTGTGTCGTGCGCCTATCGGGTGCGGCATGATCACCACCTCGACCCGCGATTGCTCGCCGCAGGGCTCCTCAAGGCTCTCACGTCCATTGCCGAGCAAGCGGGACTGCCAGGTGGGGTCGTGAGGCAGCGGGCCGCCGGCCTCATCCATGCGGAGGTGGAGGACGATGACTCGATGGTCGTGGGGGTGGAACTCGTCGACGGAACGCGCATCATGGCGACCGAGGTGGTGGTCGCCAACGGGCTGAGCGCCCCGGGCCTCGTTGGCCTTCCCCCTTCGCTGGCTCTCTCGATGCGCCCCGTGCACGGTGAAATCCTGCGGCTGAGCGTCGGCGAGCGACTTCACCCCCTGATCACCTCGACCGTGAGGGGACTCGTGCGCGGCGAGCCGGTGTACCTCGTACCTCGCGACGACGGAACGATCGTCGTTGGCGCCACCCAGCGCGAGGACGACTCCGCACGTGTCTCAGCCGGTGGCGTGTACCGGCTGCTGCGCGATGCCCAGGAGATCGTGCCTGCCGTCGCTGAGCTCGATCTCATCGAGGTAACGGCTCGGGCGCGGCCGGGAACCCCGGACAACGCCCCCTTACTCGGCCGCGTCGCCATGTCGGGAGGAGCACATGTCGCAGGTCTCGTCATAGCAACTGGATTCTTCCGCCACGGCGTGCTTCTCGCCCCGATCGCCGCAGAGATCTGCTGCGGCCTCATCGAGGGTGCGCGCGACGCGCGCTGGGATGCCTACCGGCCAGACCGCTTCGGACACTCGTGAGAAGAGAACCCATGATCGACATCACCCTCAACGGCCGACCGCACTGCTTGCCTGGTGCCTCGACGGTCGCCGAGCTGGTCGCCGAAGTCACCGGCAGGCCGTTGCGCGCCGACGGTCGCGCGATGGATGGCGGCGGGCTTGGTCTCGCAGTGGCGAGGAACTCCGAAGTCGTGCCGAGAAGCCGGTGGGTAGACACGGCCGTCGCGAACGGCGACTCCGTCGAGATCCTCGGCGCCGCGCAGGGCGGCTGACTCATGCATCGGGAAGCCCTTGTGATCGACGGCGTGAGCTTTCATTCCCGCCTTTTCATGGGAACGGGAGGAGCGCCAAGTCTCTACGGGCTCGCGGAGGCGCTCATCGCCTCGGGAACGGAGCTGACGACGGTCGCGATGCGTCGGCACGACTCGGCGTCCGCCGGCTCGCTGTTCGGACTCGTCTCTGACCTCGGCGTTCGGGTGCTCCCCAACACGGCGGGCTGCTTCACGGCGCGGGAGGCGGTGCTCACCGCCGAGCTCGCACGCGACGCGCTCGAGACGGACTGGATCAAGCTCGAGGTCATCGCCGACGACCAGACCCTCCTCCCCGACGCGCTCGAACTGCTCGATGCGGCCGAGCAGCTCGTTTCTCGCGGATTCGTGGTCTTCGCCTACACCAACGACGACCCGGCCCTCGCCGTACGCCTCGAGCGGCTCGGTGTCGCAGCGGTAATGCCGCTGGGCGCTCCGATCGGCACCGGGCTGGGCATCCTCAACCCGCACAACATCGCCCTCATCGTCGAACGGTCGGGAGTGCCCGTCGTGCTCGATGCGGGAATCGGCACGGCATCTGACGCGGCGCTCGCGATGGAACTCGGATGCGACGCGGTTCTGCTCGCGACGGCCGTCACACGGGCACAGGATCCACCACGCATGGCGAACGCGTTCCGTCACGCGGTCATCGCGGGACGACTGGCCGCGGAAGCTGGGCGCATACCTCGCCGCGGTCGCGCCCGGGCGTCCTCCGCGATGGACGGACGGCCCGACCTGTGACCGTGAGCAGGACACCGCGCGCGACTTCGTCTGCGCTCCCGCCGCTCGTCCAGCCGGGGCCCCCTCTCACCCCAGAACTCGTCGAGCGGTATTCGCGGAACATGATGCTGGCGGAACTCGGCGATCTCGGGCAGCGCCGACTGTCGCGCGCCCGAGTGCTCGTGGTCGGCGCAGGAGGGCTCGGATCGCCCGTGCTGCTGTATCTCGCAGCGGCTGGCGTCGGTACGCTCGGGATCATCGACGACGACGCGGTGGAGCTGAGCAACTTGCAACGCCAGATCGTTCACGGAACCGACGACGTCGGGCGGTTGAAGGCCGAGTCGGCCCGAGACGCGATCGTCGCGGCGAACCCGTCCACGCGAGTGCAGGCACACCCTTTTCGCCTCACCGCGCTGAACGTCCTGCCGCTTTTCGAGCAGTACGACCTGATCATCGACGGTGCCGACAACTTCGCGACCCGCTATCTCGTGAGCGACGCTGCAGCACTCCTCGAGAAGCCGTGCGTGTGGGGCTCGATCATGCGGTTCGGCGGGCAGGTGAGCGTCTTCTGGGAGCCACACGGCCCCACGTATCGTGACCTCTTTCCCGACACGCCGCTCGTCGGCTCGGCCCCCTCCTGCGGCGAGAGCGGCGCACTGGGCGCGCTGTGCGGGTCCGTCGGCTCCGTCATGGCGGCAGAAGCCGTCAAGCTGATCACCGGAATCGGAAGGACTCTGCTGGGCCGCCTGCTGACGTTCGATGCGCTCGATTCCCGGTGGCACGAAGTTCGCATCGTTAAAGACCCCCGCGCCACGTCGGCCACTGATCTCACAGACGGCGACCTGCTGTGCAGAACTCCTCTCGCGCCCGAGCGGGCGGCGGAAGAAACGGAGATCTCGCCGGAAGATTTGCGGCAGGCTCTTGGCGCAAGGGCGCAAGGCGCGCGAGACTTCGACCTGATTGACGTGCGCGAGCCGGGAGAGCACGCGCTGGTCAGCATTCCCGGCGCGCGACTACTGCCCCTCGCGAAGATCCGATCGGACCCGCTGCTGGATGATACGCCGCACGATCGCGAGGTCGTGCTGCACTGCAAGCACGGCCCCCGTTCGTGGGAGGCACACGCACTGCTCACCGCCGCGGGGTTCGTAACGGTGCGCACGCTCGCCGGCGGCATCATCGCATGGGTGAACGACATCGAACCGCACAAGCCCCGCTACTGAGGGCGACACCCGTCGCACGCGGACCCGAGCGAACCGACAGCGCGTGATGACGACCAGTGGTGGAGATGGGGGGAATCGAACCCCCGTCCACTGCTGTGATCCGATGCCTTCTACGGGCGTAGTCTGCTGAGACGTTCTGCTCGGCTCCGACCTTTGTTGCAGACCCCTAGGTCGACGAGCCCAGCCTCAGTTCGAGTCCCGCGTGCACCTGAGACGCACACACGCAGCGAGCCTCCTTGATGACGCCAGTGACCGGGGCGGAGGCGAACCCGGACTGACGGACTGTCTACTCTGCCTTAGGCGGCGAGAGCGAAGTCGGTGCGCTTAGCATTGGCACCTGTTGTTTGCAGAGATCGTTAACGAGATAACCCTGCATCCTCGACCCGCTCCTCATCGTTTCGCAGGCAATGTCGAAACCGATCATCCCCGTGCGTCACCTCGCCCCCCTCGCGTCGTGCAGGGCACGAGGCGGTGGATGGGCGCTGAGGTGGGTCGTCATCACGCGCTGTGGAGTTGTGAATCGCTCACCGGGCGGGCCTGGGAGCGCATCCAGCGCCTGTCATGGCGCAGCCCTACAGTATAGCTCACCGCTGACGTTCCGCCCAGAGACGGGTTCGGCCGCACCGAGGAGGAGCCCGTGACCGAGACCGTCATCACCGTGCAGGGAAAGGCCCGCGCCGAGTACGCACCCGAGCGCGGCATCCTGCGCTTCACGATCGCCGCCGACGGGCACGACCGCAGTGACGCCGTCGAGCGCGCGGCCGCCGCCCTCGACCGGGTGAGCGCCGCGATCGCCGCCCGGCACGACGTCGACGCCGGCCCCGTCACCGCCTGGTCGGCCGACCGCGTCTCGGTGACCGCGCAGCGCCCGTGGACGAACGACGGCTCCGTCGCCCCCGTCGTGCATCGCGCGGCCGTCTCGGGCCGAGCGACCGTCACGGGCCTCGACGCCCTCCCAGAGCTGGTCGAGGCGCTCGCGGCGGAGGAACTCGCGGCGATCGACGGCCTCGAGTGGTCGCTCAGCGAGAGCCGCCGCACGTCGGTGCTCACCGAGGTGCGCTCGCGCGCCGTGAAGGACGCCGTGACCAAGGCGACGATCTACGCCCAGAGCATCGGTCTCGGCAGCGTGCACGCGGTCGCCCTCGCCGACCCCGGCATGCTCGGCGACCCCGGTGCCGGCACGGGCCCGCAGCCGCGCATGGAGCGCGTCGCGATGATGGCGTCGGATGCCCGGGGCGGCGCGTTCTCGCTGCGCCCCGAACCGATCGTGGTCGAGATCGCCGTCGACGCGCGGTTCGTCGCCCGCTAGAGCGAGTCTGTGCTGCGCGCCCGCAGATCGAGCAGCGCGAGCACGAGCGCGACACCCACGAAGGCGAGGATGACGAGGGACGCGTGCAGGAAGGCGTCCTGGTAGACGTCGACCCGGCCCGCCCTCCCCTCCTCGGCGTAGATCGTCGCGTAGAAGGCCGCGGTGGCGGCCGCGATGCCGACCGCGGTGCCGGCGCGCTGGCCTACCTGCCCGATCGAGCCGGCGACGCCCGCGGAGGTGAGCGGGACATCCGCCAGGGTCAGCGTCTGGTTGGGGGCGATGACGGCTCCGCCGCCCGCGCCCGCGAGGGCCATGAAGCCCGCGACGACCCACGGTGAGATGCCCGCGGGCAGCAGGAAGGCCGACGCGATCGTGCCTGCGAGCCCGAGCACGACGCCGACGAGGCCCCACACGACGACGGGCCGACCGATCGTCGTCGCGACGCGGCCGCTGTACCAGGAGGTCACGGCCGAGGCGAGGGCGAACGGGATAGTCACCATGCCCGCGTAGACCGGCTCGAGGCCGAGGCCGAACTGCAGGAAGAGCGACAGCGTCAGGAAGGTCGCCGGCATCGCCGCGAAGTAGGCCGTCGCGATGAGGGTGCCGTTGCGGTACGCGCCGATGCGGAACAGGGCGAAGTCGACGATCGCGGCGCGGCCGCGGCCGGTGTAGCGGCGCTCCCAGGCGACGAACGCGACGGCGAGCGCGACGAACGCGGCGAGCCACCACCAGCGGGAGGGATCGTCGTCGGGCGCGCCGGTCGTGAGCACGAACGGCAGCATGAGGCTCAGGACGGTGCCGCCGAGCAGCGCGGTGCCGAAAAGATCGAGGTCGCGCGGGCCGTGGGCGTCGGGCTGCGCGCGCGGCAGGAGCTTGTAGGCGAACGGGAAGAGCCCGATGACGAGCGGCACGTTCATCCAGAAGATGAGCCGCCACCCGAGCTCGGGCCCGCCGACGCCGATGAGCAGCCCGCCGAGCGTCGGCCCGAACGCCGTCGAGAGCCCGATCACGGCACCGAAGATGCCGAAGGCGCGGCCGCGCGCCGCCCCGGTGAACAACTGCTGGGTGAGCCCGAGCACCTGCGGCATGAGCAGTCCCGCCGAGACGCCCTGCAGGATGCGCGAGGCGGCGAGCAGCTCGACGGTCGGCGCGATCGCGCACAGCAGGCTCGCGATGAGGAACACCACGAGGCCGATGAGGAACATCCGCCGCCGCGAGTGCAGGTCGCCGAAGCGGCCGGAGGGCACGAGCACGATGCCGAAGGCGAGCACGTAGCCGGCGACGATGAGCTGGATCTGCGTCGGGCTCGCTCCGAACGCCTGCTCGATGGCGGGGATGCCCACGTTGACCTTCGACAGGTCGAGGATCGTGAGCGAGGCGACGGCGACCGCGACCGCGAAGGCCTGCCAGCGGGTGCGCTCGCTCACTCCATCCGCTCCGATCGCGTCGCCGCCGGTGGCCTCGCCTGAGGCGGATACGGGGGCGCTCGGTCGTGCGGTCACGAACGACGAGCCTACGCGCCGTGGCGGCGCGCGACGCTCAGCCTGGGCTCACCCTGAACCTCGCCGGCGCGCGGCGCCCGAGGTCGGCGCGGTCAGTCGCCGAGGTTTTTGCGACTCGACATCGCGCGATCGGCCTCGCGCTTGTCCTGCCGCTCGCGCAGCGCGTGGCGCTTGTCGTACTCGCGCTTACCCTTCGCGACCGCGAGCTCTACCTTGGCGCGGCCGTCGCTGAAGTAGATGCTCAGGGGGACGAGCGTGTACCCGCCCTCCTTCGTCTTCTGGCTGATCTTGATGATCTGCGCCTTGTGCAGCAGCATCTTGCGCTTGCGGCGGGGCGGGTGGTTCGTCCACGTGCCCTGCGAGTACTCGGGGATGTGGACGGCGTCGAGCCACGCCTCGCCCCCGTCGATGAAGCCGTAGCCGTCGACGAGGCTCGCGCGGCCCATGCGCAGCGACTTGACCTCGGTGCCGCTCAGCACGAGGCCGGCCTCGAAGGTGTCCTCGATCGTGTAGTCGTGACGCGCCTTGCGATTGGTGGCGACGACCTTGCGACCCTGCTCCTTGGGCACTGCCATCACCTCCGGTTCGGCTGTCGGATGCTCCCCGCGGGTGCGGGGCAGCCCTCCAGCATACCCGCAGAGGGCCCGCGCTACACGCGCAGGTAGCGCGAGATGGCGACGTTCGCCGACAGGGCGGCGAGCAGCGCGCCGACCCCGAGCAGGACGGGCACGACGAGGAGGGCGTCGTCGAGCCCGACGAAGGATGTCTGGGGCAGCGTCTGCGACAGATAGCCCTGGACGAAGAACTCGACGATCGCGACGACGGCGCCCGCCGCGAGGATCGAGCCGATGAGCGCCGCGACGACGCCCTCGATCACGAACGGCGTCTGGATGAAGCGGTTCGAGGCGCCCACGAGGCGCATGATGCCGAGCTCGCGCCGGCGGGAGAACGCCGAGAGCCGGATGGTCGTGGCGATCAGGAGGGCCGCCGCGACGAGCATGAGGGCGGCGATCCCGATCGCGGTGAAGCTTGATGCGTTGAGGATGTCGAAGATCTGATCGAGGTAGCTGCGCTGGTCGACGACGCTCTCGACGCCCGCGAGCCCGGAGAGGGCATCCGCCAGGATCTGGCTCTGCGTCGGGTCGACGAGGTTGACCCAGTACGCCTCGGTCATGAGCTCGGGCGTGACGAGGGAGGCGATCGCGTTGCCCTCGAACTGCGTCTGGAAGTTCTCGAAGGCCTGGTCGCGATCCTCGAAGTAGTAGGCGTCGATGAACGGGGCGAGGGTCGCCGAGTCGAGCTGCGCCTCGACGGCGGCGACCTGCTCGGGCGTCGCGGCGGTCTGGTTGCACGTGCCGACGCTCGAGAAGTCGGTGCAGAAGTAGACGGCGACCTGGGCGCGGTCGTACCAGTACGACTTCATCTGGTTGATCTGGGCCTGCAGGAGGATCGCGGTGCCGACGAAGGTGAGCGAGATGAAGGTCACGAGCACGACCGAGACGACCATCGAGAGATTGCGGCGGAGGCCCTGTCCGACCTCGCCGAGGACGAGCGCGAGCCTCATCGCAGGCCCTCCCTCGGGCCGGCGGCGGGGATCACGATGTCGGGCTGCACGTGCGGGATGGCCTGCGTCACGTAGCCGCCACCGCGCTCGTCGCGCACGACGCGGCCGCCGACGAGCTCGACGACACGGCGCTGCAGGCGATCGACGATGCCGGCGTCGTGCGTCGCCATGATGACGGTCGTGCCGTTGGCGTTGATGCGCTCCAGCAGGGTCATGATGCCCATGCTCGTGGTCGGGTCGAGGTTTCCGGTCGGCTCGTCCGCGAGCAGGATCGACGGCTTGTTGACGACGGCGCGCGCGATCGCGACGCGCTGTTGCTCGCCGCCGGAGAGCTCGTGGGGGAACCGCTCGGCCTTGCCCTCGAGCCCGACCATGGCGAGCACGTCGGGCACGGCCTCGTGGATGAAGCCCTTGCTCTTGCCGATCACCTGCAGGGTGAAGGCGACGTTCGCGAAGACGGTCTTGTTCGGCAGCAGCCGGAAATCCTGGAAGACGACGCCGAGGTTGCGGCGGAAGTACGGGATCTTGCGACTGGAGATGCGATTGAGGTCCTGCCCCAGCACGTGGATCGCGCCGGACGAAGGGCGGTCCTCCTTGAGGACGAGGCGCAGCATGCTCGACTTTCCGGAGCCGGAGGCGCCGACCATGAAGACGAATTCGCCGCTGAGCACCTCGAGGCTGACGCTGTTCAGCGCCGGCTTCGCGGTTCCGCGGTAGACCTTGGTGACCTCGTCGAATCGAATCATCGCGCGTCAGCCTAAGCCGGGGGCCCGGGGCCGCGAGGAGCGACACCCGGAAGCGGGAGTGCTCTTAGTCGTCCTGCGGGCGCTTGCGCCACTTGATGCCCGCGGCGATGAACCCGTCGAGGTCGCCGTCGAACACCTTCGAGGGGTTGCCCTCCTCGTACTCGGTGCGGAGGTCCTTCACCATCTGGTACGGCGCGAGCACGTACGAGCGCATCTGGTCGCCCCAGCTCGCGGTTATCGTGCCGGCGAGCTCCTTCTTCGTGGCGGCCTCCTGCTCCTTCTGGATGAGCAGCAGTCGCGACTGGAGGACGCGCATCGCGGCGGCGCGGTTCTGGATCTGGCTCTTCTCGTTCTGCATCGACACCACCGTGCCCGTCGGGAGGTGGGTGATGCGGACGGCGGAGTCGGTCGTGTTGACGCTCTGCCCGCCGGGACCGGAGGAGCGGAAGACGTCGACGCGGATGTCCGACTCGGGGATGTCGATCTCGGCCGTCTCCTCCATGAGGGGGATGACCTCGACCGCGGCGAAGCTCGTCTGACGCTTGCCGGCCGCCCCGAAGGGGCTCATGCGAACGAGACGGTGCGTGCCGGCCTCGACGCTCAGGGTGCCGAAGGCGTAGGGCGCGTCGATCTGGAACGTGGCGCTCTTGATGCCCGCCTCCTCCGCGTAGGAGGTGTCCATGACGGTCGCGCCGTAGCCGTGCTTCTCGGCCCAGCGCAGGTACATGCGCATGAGCATCTCGGCGAAGTCGGCGGCGTCGACGCCGCCCGCGCCGGAGCGGATCGTGACGACGGCCGGGCGGTCGTCGTACTCGCCGTCGAGGAGGGTCTGCACCTCCATGTCGCCGAGGGTCTTCTCGATCGCGTCGAGCTCGCTCGCGACCTCGGCCGTCGCGTCCTCGTCGTCGGCCTCCTTCGCCATCTCGAGCAGCACGTCGAGGTCGTCGAGGCGCTGCTCGAGCTCGGTGATGCGGCGCAGCTCGGTCTGGCGGTGGCTGAGGGCGCTCGTGATCCTCTGCGCCTTCTCGGTGTCGTCCCACAGGTCGGGGGCGCTCGCCTGCTCGCTCAGCTCGGCGACGGCGGCCGCGAGGCGCTCGACGTCGACGACCGATTTGATGTCGCGGAAGGTGGAGCGGGCGGCGGCGATGCGCTCGGCGATGTCGAGTTCGATCATGTCTACCCCAGCCTACCGGCGGGGCGGGTGCGCTTCCCGGGCGTAGCCTTGACCTCGAGATGTCGACCGACGAGCCCGTTTTCCGCTGGAGGACGATGGCCGCCCCCGCGTTCGTGCCGTCGACGCTCTTCATCATCGGCGAGGGCGCGATCCTTCCCCTCATCCCCGCGCTCGCGGGCAGGCTCGGCGCCGACCTCGCCGGAGCGGGCCTCGTCGCGGCGATGGTCGTCGTCGGCGTGCTGCTCGGCGACATCCCCGCCGGCTGGATCGTCGGCCGACTCGGAGAGCGCGCGACGATGCTCGGCGCCTCGGCGCTCGCGGCTGCCGGCGTGCTGCTCGCGCTCGTCGCGCCGACCCCGGTGGTGCTCGGGGCCGCGATGGCGATGATCGGCTTCGCCGCGGCCGTCTTCGGGCTCGCGCGCCACGCGCTCCTGACGAGCGTGACCCCCGCCGCCTTCCGCGCTCGAGCTCTCTCCACCCTCGGAGGCTCGTTCCGCCTCGGTCTTCTCATCGGGCCGTTCGTCGCGGCGGGCATCATCGCCCTGACCGGCGAGCTCACCTCGGTGCTGTGGTTCTCGCTCGTCATGTGCGCCGTGGTCGCGGCGAGCATCCTGCTGCTGCCCGATCCGGAGCGCATGCTGCACCACCGGTCGACGCCGAAGGGAGCGCAGGTCGGGCTCGGGGCCGTGTTCCGCACGATCGCGGCACGGCGCTCGGTGCTCTCGCGCCTCGGCCTCGGGGCGCTCACGATCGCGGCGACGCGGTCGGTGCGGCAGGTGATCCTGCCCCTGTGGGCGGTGAGCATCGGGCTCGGCGGCGCCGAGACTGCGCTCATCATCGGCATCGCCGGCGGCCTCGACTTCGCCCTGTTCTACCTCGGCGGCTGGCTCATGGACCGCTTCGGCCGCCTCTACACCGCCGTGCCGTCGATGATCGGCCTCGGCCTCGGGCTCATCGGCCTCGCGCTCTCGGCCGGGAACGCGAACTCCGTCGCGTGGTTCATCGCCGTCGCCCTGTGGCTCTCGCTCGCGAACGGCATCGGCGCGGGCGTCGTCATGACGATGGGCTCAGATCTCGCGGGCCGCGAGAACCCGGCGCCGTTCCTCAGCGCGTGGCGGTTCACGATGGATGCCGGAGGCGCGACGGCCCCGCTGCTGCTGTCGGCGATCACCGCTGTCGCGAGCCTCTCCGTCGCCTCGGCCGCCCTCGGCGTCATCGGGCTCGGCGGAGCCGTGCTGCTCGCCCGGTACATCCCGCGCCAGCTGCCCCGCGACGAGGGCTGAGCCGGGCGGACGACCGGCGGCTCCGCGCTGTCGGTTCAGCGGGGTCGACTCAGCGGTGCCCGGCGTGCTCGGGCTGGTGGCCCTCGTCGTGCTGCTCACCGTCGTGCTGCTCGCCCTGCTCCTGCTCGCCCTGGCTGGGCTCGACGAGCGGCTCGGGCGCGACGTACTCCACGGCCTCCGCGTGCACGACCTGGGACTCGTCGTCCTCCGCGGCGGCCTCGGTCTGCTCGGCCTGACCGTGCTGCTCCTCCGCGGGCGGGCTCGGCACCGATGCCGCGCTCTCGGCCGAATCGGCGCTCTCCACGGAGGCGGGGCTGTCGACAGACGCCGGG
Organism: Microcella alkalica; assembly: GCF_014137945.1. Lineage (GTDB taxonomy): Bacteria > Actinomycetota > Actinomycetes > Actinomycetales > Microbacteriaceae > Microcella > Microcella alkalica. The sequence continues at coordinate 149,281 of NZ_JACGWX010000002.1, read as the reverse complement.
CTCGCGGGCTCGGCGGGCGGCTGCTCGGCGGCGGGCTGCTCGAGCGTCGGCTGGTCGTCGCCGGCCGGCTCGGCCTCAGCTGCGGCGCCCTCGGTCGCGGAGGACGGCTCGGACGAGCTGCTCACGGGAGCGGAGGCCTCGAGAGGCATCTGCGCCGCCATGCGCACGGCGGGGTGCGCGCCGGTGTTGACGTCGGCGGGCTCGACGGGGATCATCTCCGACTCGGCGGCCGGCACCTCGGTGAAGGCGCTCGAGGGGAGGTCCTTCTCGTCGGCGACGATAGCGGCGATCACGCGGCGCGCGACGCCCTCCGGCTCGTAGCCCGTCGGGAGCTTGGGTGCCTCGCCGGCGATCGGGTGGCGGGAGAGCTCAGTCTCGGTATGGCCGGGTCGGGCGTCCAGAACGCGGATGCCCTGCCGACGCAGCTCGCGGGCGGCGACCTGCTGGTAGACCGCGAGCGCCGACTTCACCGCCGAATAGGCGCCGAGGCCGGAGGTAGGGGCTTCGCTGACGAGCCCGCTGAAGTGGACGATGAAGGGCGTGGAGCCCTCGGTCTTCGCCTCGGCGAACGCCGGGGCGGCGGCGCGCACGATGCGCATGGGGGCGAGGGCGTTGACCTGCCAGAGCTCGTCGAGCACCTCGTCGCTCGTCTCGGCGATGGGTCCGAAGGCGACGACACCGGAGGCGTTGATGACGCCGTCGAGGCGGCCGTAGGCCATGATCGCGGTCGCGACGAGGGTGCGGGGCAGCTCGGGGTCGCGGAGGTCGCCGGCGATGGAGATCGCGCTGACGTCGAGCTCGTCGAGGGCCTGCTGCGAGCGGCCGCTCAGGACGAGGTTGGCGCCCGCATCCGCGAGCTGTCGAGCGAGATGCCGACCCAATCCCCCGGTCGCGCCGAGGATGAGGATCGAGGAGCCAGCCAGTTCAGCCATGGAAGCAACCTAACCACACCCGACCGGGGGGCAACGGCGCGAACGACAGGGGTTGACGCGGGCTCACGGGAGAAGCACGCTTCGTGCTTCCGCGGTCACGTCGATTCGGATGCCTTCCGGGACGAGCAGAGTGACGACCGGCGGGCGCCAGTAGGAGGAGAGACTCACGACCGCGGTCGTTCCATCGTCGGTCGCCGCCCGCTCGAGCTGGACACCCTCGAGCCCGCCGATCGGCGCCTCGCGCAGATAGGCGACGACATCGCGCGCGACGGCGTCTGAGGTCAGACGAGGCCGCAGTCCCTCCTCCATCCGTTCGACGTCCTCGAGCGCGAACGACTCGGCGCCGACGAGCGCCGCCCCGTCGGCGAGCGACAGAAGGCGCTTGCGCTCGAGATAGAGGGACGTCGCCGCGGTCACGAGGAGGACCACCACGAGGCCGAGGCTCGCGAATCCGGCGATCAGCGGGAGGATCGAGCCCTCCTCGTCGCGCCAGGGCACGGACCGGCGCCTGGTCGACCTGCTTCCGAGCAGTCGCGCGGTCACGGCGCACCGCCGAAGCGCGAGACCTGCTGCGTCGAGGCCGCTTCGAGCGGGACGACGAGAGGGGCTCGCACGTCGAGGAATGGCGGGACGAGCGGCAGCGGGACACGGGCGTCGATCCGCACCGTCACCCAGCTACGCCGGGCGAGGCAGTCGGCAGGGTCGGGCGTGCAGGTGATGGTCACCCTGGTCTCGGCGCTCACACCGTGATCGGCGAGGGCGAGCTCGAGCGCCCGGGCCGCGCTCGCCTCGCCCGCCTCGATCGATGGGGCCTGCACGAACACGCGCGCGGCCTGTCGGGCGGCCCCCTCGGTCGCGAGCGCGGCGGACTGCACGCTCGCGACGAGGATCACGAGATAGACGATGGGGACGAGCAGGAGCATCCCTGCTGTCAAGAACTCGATCGATGCCGAGCCGGCGTCGTCAGTCGCGCGGCTCGATCGCCGCACGGCCCGACACCTCCAGCCCGTCGTCGAGACCCGCCATGCCGAGCAGCGGCAGAGGTGCCCGCACCGTGATGACCACCACGGGCGCTCCGGCGAACTCGCTCGTCGTCGCGGTCACCGCTCGCGCGTAGCCCGGGCCGAGCGCGGTGGAGATGAGATCTCGCGTGCGGTCGACACCGGCCTCGAGCGAGGTGTCGGCGAGAGAGGCGTGCCGAGCGCCCTCCGCCGCGGCGTCGATGAGGGTGGAGCGGATGTGGGAGGCGAGGGCGATCTGCAGCACGGACAGCGCGACGAGCGTGAGCAGCGTGCCCACGAGGACGAACTCGACCGGTGCAGAGCCGCGATCGTCGCCGCGCATCGGCGTCAGAATCCGGTGACCCGGTCGATCGCCTGCTGGAAGACGCCGCTGAGCGCGGGCCCGGCCAGTGCCCAGATCACGACGACGAGCCCGGCGGTCATGAGCGTGATGAGCACCCAGCCAGGCACGTCCCCCCGCTCCTCGGAGCGAAGGCGTGACGCGAGTGCCGTGCAGCGGGACATGATGGATCCTTTCGTTCGATGACCGCGGACAGGATGCGCATCCGCGATTGAGGGCGTCGCGCGCTCTCCACAGCCCGGTCGGCACGAGCCGGCCGGAGAACTTCACAGCCCCACCTGCAGCACCATGAGGCCCGGCCAAACCGCGAAGAGGACGGTCACGGGGAGGATGAGGAACACGAGGGGCACGAGCATGGCGACCTCGCGGGTGCCGGCCGCTTCGAGGATGTACCTCTTCGACTCCTCCCGTGCGTCGAGCGCATGCGCCCTGAGCACCTCTGCCAGCGGGGTGCCGCGCTCGAGGGCGGCGAGGATCTGATCCACGAGGCGCGACACGGCGGGCATCGCGAGGTCGTCGCGCAGCTCGGCGAGTGATCGCGGAAGCGGCTGGCCGGCGGTCGTGCGCGACACGACGCGCGAGAACTCCCCAGCGAGTTCACCCGACCCCGTGGTCGCGATGCGACGCAGCGCGTCGAGGATGGACTCCCCCGCCGAGACGCTGAGGGCGAGGAACTCGACGACCGTGGGGAACTCCTGCGTCATGCGCGCGACGCGTCTCGAGGCGGCGCGCGCGAGCAGGGCATCCGTCGCCCCGATGCCCACGACGGCACCCGCGACCAGACCCGCTGCTCCCACCGGGATGACGAGCCCGGCCTCGCGGCTGGCGAGGAGTGCGGCTGCGGCTCCGGACGCGCCGCCGAGGAAGGCCCCGAGGAGCTGTCTCGCGCGGTGCCCCTGCACGGTCAGCGCCGAGCCGGACTGCCGGAGCCGCGCGTGTATGACCGACGTTCCGCCGAGAACGGACTCGAGCGCACCCCCCAGAGACTCGGCGACAGGAGCCATCATCGCACCGACGAGGGGCAGAGGATCCGCGCTGCGCGGCCTCGTCATTGCGCGCGCCTCGCTCGAGACGTCCACGAGGTACGGGGCCAGCCGGATGGTGAGCCGCGGACGACCGACGCGGGGGGCAAGGCTCGCGAGGAGCCACAGGCCGGTGCCGAGGGCCGCGCCGACGAGCGCGGCGAGAGCGATGGTCGGCGTCACCGGAACCACCTCCCTTCCTCGGGGAGGCGCCCCAGCGCGACCATGAGCCGGTAGGCGACGAGCGTGACACCGAGCCCGATGAGCACGAGCGCCGCGCCGCCCGCCGAGTTGTAGGCAGCGGCTGCTTCGGGCCGAGTGCCGAGCAGGAGGAGGACGACCCACGGAGCGGCGACGCCGAGCCGGGCGGCGTTCCGCACCCACGACTGCCGCGCCTCCACCTCCGCCCGCACGGCGGCGTCGGTGCGAAGGTACTGCGCGAGCGCGCGCAGCACGCCGGGCAGTTCCGTGCCCCCGACCTCGCGCGCCATGCGGAGCGTCTCGATGATCCGATCGGCGACGGGGTCGGAGAGGGCGGCCTTGAGGTCGTCGAGTGCGTCGCCGAAGCGGGCGGTTCGCGCGTACTCGCGACGGAACTCGCGAAAAGCGGGTCGGACGGAATCCGGCGCCGACTCGGCGAGCGAGCCGATCGCCTCGGGCAGCCCGAGACCGGCGCGGAAGCCGGACACGAGATGGTCGACGACATCGGGCCACACCTGCCGCAACGCCCTGCGGCGCGCGGCGGCTCGCGCCCGCAGGGCGACAATCGGGAGGGCGGCCGAGACGAGGCCTGCCACGGGGGCGAGCGCGGCGACGGGCACGAGGAGGACGGTGATGGCGGCGCCGACGACGCCGACGAGCGCGACGACGCCGAGCAGAGCGAGCGGGCTCGCGTGCACGAGACCCGCGCGGGCCAGGAGCTCGGCCAACGGCTTCAGTGCGCGGCGCGAAGTCGAGGCATCGCTCCGACGCGGCCACAGCCAGGGGGCCGCGATGAGAAGCACCCCGGCACCCATGAGCAGCGCGGCGATGACCGTCATGCCGCCGACGTCACAAGTCTCGGGTCGAGCCCGGCCGCTGCGAACTTCTCGTCGCGGGTCGGCAGGAGGCCCGTGGGTTCGAGACGCCCTTCCACGCGGTGGAAGATCGTGTCGACCTCTATACGTTCCGCGACGACCTTCCCCGTGGGTGCCGCGATCTCCGCGACCCGCCGCTGACCCCCGGCGACGAGCTCGCAGTGGACGACGAGGTCGATCGCGCTCGCGACCGTCGGCACGACGAACGATGCGTCGATGTTGCGTCCGGCGAGCAGAGGCAGTGTCGAGAGCTTGATGAGCGCGTCGCGGGCGCTGTTCGCGTGGAGACTGCAAGCGCCGGGGAGTCCGCTGTTGAGAGCGATGAGCAGGTCGAGCGACTCGGCCTCGCGCACCTCGCCGACGACGAGCCGATCGGGGCGCATGCGCAGAGCCTCCTTGATCAGGCGTCGGAGGGAGATCTCGCCCGTCCCCTCGAGATTGGGGCTCCGGCACTGCATCGCGACGCAGTCCGCTGCGTGGAGGTCGAGCTCGAAGGTCTCCTCCACGGTGACGATGCGCTCGCGAGGGCGGGCGCCGGCGAGCAGCGCGCCGAGCATCGTCGTCTTCCCCGACTGAGTGGCCCCCGAGACGAGGACGTTGCAGCCGGCGAGCACGCCCATCCGCAGGAACTCGGCGGCCTGCGGCGTGAGCGAGCCGAGCTCCACCAGACGGGAGAGATCGCGGATGCGCTGAGAGAATTTGCGAACGTTGATGGCCCAGTGCGAGCGTGTGACGTCGGGGATGACGACGTGCAGGCGCGAGCCGTCGGGGAGGGAGGCGTCCACGAACGGCGAGCTGAGATCGACGCGCCGGCCGGTCGCCTGCAGCATGCGCTCGACGAGGGTGCGGACCTGCTCGTCGGTGAGGCGGACATCGGTCCGCTCGCTGATGCCGGCGCGGGCGATGAAGACCGCGTCCGGTCGGTTGATCCAGATCTCCTCGACGCTCGGGTCGTCGAAGAACGGCTGCAGCGGGCCGTAGCCGGTGAGGCCCGCGAGCACCTGGCCGAAGGCGTGGGCCTCGTCGGCAATGCGCGGCAGCGAGCCGGCGAGCGAACGCTCGGCGTACGACCGGAGCTCCTCGCGGACGAGCCGCTCGGCAGTCTCGGGGTCACGGTGCAGATCGAGACGCTCCGCGCGCACGCGCTCTCGGACCCGGTCGGTGATGGCGGAGACGGCGGTCGACATGCGCGACATGGTCGCCCGAAGCGCCCCGCGCATCCCCCGTTTTTCCACAGTCGTGTCGGCGTTCTGCAAGGTTCGAGAAAACCCGTGCGTTCTACGCCCCGATGTGGTCTTATTGACTATTCCCCGCCTCCCCCCGGCGGCTCCCGACTCCCGAAGGTGCCTAACATGAGCGTGTTCGCGGTGTCCTCCGCCGAGGCGATCGACCTCGACCTCAGCGGGCTCACGAGCGTTCTCGCCGTCGTCCTCGGCATCGGGGTCATCGTGTTGCTCGTGTGGATGTGGCGCATCGGCCACCAGCTCGAGACGGCCATCAGCCCCGACGCCGCGGCCCGGGCAACGACCGAGCGCGACGAGACGCTCGCCGCCGACAGCGTCGGCCGCTAACCGGAGGCGCGACGCTGGCCAGAACGCGCATCCTCACCGTCGAGGAGTTGCGCCGCCGCGAGGCCGCCCTCCGCCGCGGCTTTCCGATCGCGATCGGGTCGGCCATCATCGGCGCCGCCATCACCCTCATCATCTGGGCGATCGCCACCGCGCGCGCCCTCACCCTCATAAGTCTCTCCGGGGCTCCCACGCCGCGCCGCCTCGCCGAAGCGATCTCAGCCACCTCGCTCGAATCCGAGCTCCTGCTCGTCGGCGCCGGGCTGCTCTGGCTCGCCGCGATCGTCGCCGTCGTCACCGCCAACCGCCTCTCGCGCCTGCGATCGCGCGCGGGTCAACGGCGCTGAGCGAATGTCGATCGGGCGGATGCCCGGCTCAGGCCTCCGCGAACCGGTGCACCTGGCGCGCGAAGGCCGCGCCGACCGCGTGCGCGCGGTCGCGGTAGGCGAGCCACTTGTCGTGGCTCAGCGCCTCCTGTCGCGCGGGGTCGGCCCCGACGCGCTCGAAGCCCGGGCGGTCGCCGGCGATCCACGCGAGCTGCGTCGCGAGACCCACCTCCAGGTGGAATTGCAGGCCCCACGCGCACTCACCCACGCGGAACGCCTCGATGATGCCGTCGGTCTCGCCGAGCAGGGTCGCGCCCTCCGGCAGCTCGAAGGAGTCGAAGTGGTAGTGGAAGACGTCGAGGGCGCCGTCAGCGTCGCTCTCCGACGCGAGCGGCGCGACGACGGGGTCGAGAGCCGCCTCCGGCGTCGGAGTCACGCGGGTCCAGCCGAGCTCGGGGACGGGCGAGGGGCGGAACGCGGCGCCGGCCGCGGCTGCGAGCAGCTGCGCGCCGAAGCACAGACCCAGGACGGGCATCCCCTTCTCGATCGCCTGCTGCATGAGCGCCTTCTCGACCGGCATCCAGGGCGTCGTCGCCTCGTCGCGGACGCCCGCGTAGGCGCCGAGCGAGACGATGCCGCTGAACGCGTCGAGAGTCGCCGGGGCGCCGTCGGGCACGCGCCCGGCATCCCACATCACGATGCGGATGCCCGCCTCCGCGAGCGGCGGCGCGAGCTCGCCGAGGTTGTCGTCGACGTCGTGCTGCACGACGAGGACGGCGGGCGGGAACGGAGACGACGACGGCGTCGGATCGGGCATGCGATCAGGCTATCGCCTGCGAGTGGACGACGCGGAGAGATCCGCCGCCGGGCGGCCACCACAGCGCCCGGCGGCGGAAACCGATGTTCCGCGACGAGGTCTAGGCCTTCGGGATGAACGTGTACTTCGTCGTCAGGTACTCGTCGATGCCCTCGAGCGAGCCCTCGCGACCGATGCCCGACTGCTTGACGCCGCCGAAGGGGGCTGCGGCGTTGGAGATGACGCCGGCGTTGAGACCCATCATCCCCGTCTCGAGGCGGTCGATCATGCGCATGCCGCGGTTGAGGTCGGCGGTGTACACGTAGCTGATGAGTCCGTACTCGGTCGCGTTGGCGAGCTCGACGGCCTCATCCTCGGTGTCGAACGGGACGATCGCGAGCACCGGCCCGAAGATCTCCTCGGTCAGCAGGCGGGTGCCGGGCTGCACGCCCGTGAGCACCGTCGCGGGGTAGAACGAGCCGACGCGGTCGGGGATGACGCCGCCGGTCGTGACGGTCGCGCCCTTCGCGACGGCGTCCTCGACGAGCTCGTGCGAGCCCTGCACGGCGTTGTCGTCGACGAGCGGGCCGATCTGCACGCCCTCCTCGGTGCCGCGGCCCATCCTCATGGCGCTCACGCGCTCGGTGACGCGGCGGCCGAACTCTTCGGCGACGGACGCCTGGACGAGGATGCGGTTCGCCGCCGTGCAGGCCTGGCCGATGTTGCGGAACTTCGCCAGCAGCACGCCGTCGATCGCCTTGTCGAGGTCGGCATCCTCGAAGACGACGAAGGGGGCGTTGCCGCCGAGCTCCATCGAGGTGCGCAGGATCCCGTCAGCGGCCTGCTTCATGAGCATGCGCCCGACCTCGGTCGACCCGGTGAAGCTCAGCTTGCGCAGGCGCGGGTCGGCGATGATCTCGGCCGACAGCGCGCCCGACTTCGCCGTCGTGACGACGTTCACGACGCCCTTGGGCAGCCCCGCGTCCTCGAGCGTCTTCACGAAGTACATCGTCGTGAGCGGCGTGAGCGCGGCGGGCTTGATGATCGAGGTGCAGCCGGCGGCGAGCGCGGGCGCGATCTTGCGCGTCGCCATCGCGAGCGGGAAGTTCCAGGGCGTGATGAGGAATGACGGGCCGACGGGTGCGTGCGAGACGACGATCCGGCCGGTGCCCTCGGGATTCTGGCCGAAGCGGCCGGTGATGCGCACGGCCTCCTCGCTGAACCAGCGCAGGAACTCGGCGCCGTAGGTGACCTCGCCGCGCGACTCGGCGAGCGGCTTGCCCATCTCGAGCGTCATGAGCAGCGCGAACTCGTCGGCGCGCTCGATGACGAGGTCGAAGGCGCGGCGCAGCAGCTCGCCGCGCACGCGGGGGGCGGTCGCGGCCCAGCTCGCCTGCGCGTTCGCGGCGGCGTCCATCGCGCGCGTGCCGTCGGCGACAGACGCGCTCGCGATCTCGACGAGCGTCTCGCCCGTGCTGGGGTCGGTGACGGCCATCGTCGCGCCACCTTCGGCGTCGACCCACTGCCCGTCGATGTAGAGCCCGCGGGGCACCTTCGCGAGGAGGTCTGCTTCGCTGATCATGTCGTCTCCCTGATCTGTCTTGTGCGGGGATGCGGTGGTGGCGATCCGCGGTTCGGTTCCGATGGTGGTGCTAGGCGGCGTTCGCGGCAAGGGCCTCGGCGATGACGCCGATGCCCTCCCGCAGCAGTGCGTCGCTGATCGACAGCGGCGGCAGCAGGCGGATCACGTTGCCGTCGGTGCCGCACGTCAGAACGATGACGCCGGCGGTGTGGCAGTGCTTGGCGACGCGGCCGGTGAGGGCGGCGTCGGGGCGGCCGTCGGCGTCGACCAGCTCGATCGCCATCATCGCGCCGCGCCCGCGGATGTCGCCGATGCGCGCGTCGCGCGACTGCAGCGCGGTGAGCTCGTCACGGATGATCCCCTCGAGCTCGCGAGCCCGCGCGAGCAGGTCGTGCTCGACGTAGGCGCGCAGGGCGCCGAGCGCCGCGGCCGTCGCGATGGGGTTGCCGCCGTACGTGCCGCCGAGCCCGCCGGCGTGCGGAGCGTCCATGATCTCGGCGCGACCGGTGACGGCGGCGAGCGGGAGGCCGCCCGCGATGCCCTTCGCGAGGGTGATGAGGTCGGGCACGACGCCCTCATCCTCGCTCGCGAACATCCGCCCGGTGCGGGCGAAGCCCGTCTGCACCTCGTCGGCGATGAAGACGACGCCGTTCTCGTTGGCCCACGTCTGCAGCGCCGGGAGGAATCCGGCGGCCGGGACGATGAAGCCGCCCTCGCCCTGGATGGGCTCGATGATGATCGCGGCGATGCGGTCGGAGCCGATCTGGCGCTCCATCATGTGGATCGCCCGCTCGGCAGCCTCGGCGCCGCTCAGCCCGTCGCGGTACGGGTATGACATGGGCGCCCGGTGGATGTCGGGGGCGAACGGCCCGAAGCCCGCCTTGTACGGCATGGCCTTCGCGGTGAGGCCCATCGTCAGGTTGGTGCGGCCATGGTAGCCGTGGTCGAACGCGACGACGGCCGACTTGCCCGTGTAGTAGCGGGCGATCTTGATCGCGTTCTCGACGGCCTCGGCGCCCGAGTTGAACAGCGCCGTGCGCTTCTCGTGGTCGCCGGGAGTGAGCCGGTTGAGCGCCTCGGCGACCTCGACGTAGCCGTCGTACGGCGTGATCGTGAAACACGTGTGGGTGAAGCGGCGCACCTGCTCGATGACGGCCTCGGTCACGAACGGGTCGGCGTTGCCGACGTTGGTCACGGCGATGCCCGAGCCGAGGTCGATGAGCGAGTTGCCGTCGACGTCGACGACGACGCCGCCGCCCGCGGCCACCGCGTAGACGGGCATCATCGTGCCGACGCCGGAGGAGACCGCGGCCTGCTTGCGCGCGATCCACTGCTCACTGAGCGGTCCGGGGATGCTCGTGACGAGGCGTCGCTCCTGCGGCAGCAAGGGCCCGCCGGCGAGGTGCTCGGGCGCGGTGACGGTCATGCTCATGACGGCCAGCGTAGGGCGGGGGCTCGCGATCGAGACTGTCCGGTCAGTACAATGTGGAGTCCCGCTCTGTACGGCGTGGACATCCCCTTCTGGAGGGCCGCATGCCCGTTTCCCTGCACACGGTGCTCGCCGATCGCGACCTCGCCCTCCGCACCGTGTGGGCCGACGAGCCGGCGCTCGCCCGACCGTGGGCGTGGGTGCACTCGAGCGATCTCGCGGATCCGACGCCCTTCCTCTCCCCCGGCGACGCCCTGCTCACAACCGGCACGCAGTGGTCCGACGACGACGCGATCGCGCCGTGGGTCGCCCGTCTCGCCGAGCGCGGCGTGCCCGCGATCGGGTTCGGCACCGAGGTCGTGCGCGCCGGAACCCCCGAGCCGCTCGCCGCCGCGTGCGAGGCCGCCGGGATCGCCCTGTTCGAGGTTCCGTACCGCACGCCGTTCATCGCCGTCGCCCGCGCGGTCGCCGACGCCCAGTCGCGCGAGCGCTACGCCCGCCTGCGCTGGACGCTCGAGGCGCAGCGCGCGATCGCCGTCGCTGCCCTCAAGCCGGGCGGGCTCGCCGAGGTCATCGCCGAGCTCGCGCGCCGCGTCGACGCTCCCGTCGCGCTGCTCGGCACCGACGCCGAGATCGTGCACGGCGGGCCCGTGACGCCCGAGGCGCAGGAGGAGGCGCGGCGCATGCTCGCCGAAGCGCGCCGCGCTGCCGTCGTCGCCGACGGGGTCGCGCTGCAGACAGTCGGCCGCTCGGAGTCGCTGCGCGGCGTGCTCGTCGTCGGCGCGGCGAGCCAGCACGACGACGCCGTCCGCGCGGTCATCACGAGCGTCGTCGCCATGACGGGCCTCGCTCTCGAGCAGGATCGCACGCTCGCCCGAACCCTCGACCACCTCCGCACGGGCCTGCTCGCCGCCCTCATGCGCGGCGAGCGCGACCTCGTCGCCTCGACCTCCCGGGCGCTGTGGGGAGCCCTTCCGACCGAGCCGCTCACCATCGCGGTGATGGATGCGCGCGGCGCGCGACGGGCCGCCCTCCTCGAGCTGCTCGAATCGCGGGCCGAGCGGGCTCGGGGCGCGGTGTTCCACGCACGCGACGGGCAGCGCGTCGTCGTCATCGTGCCCGAGGCGGAGACCCCGGTGCTCGACTACCTCGCCGACCGCGTGCGGCTCACCGGCGGCCTCGTGCGCGGTGCCCGCTACTCGTCGCTCGCAACGGCCGTCGACGAGGCGGGGCGCGCCGCCGACCGCGCTCACGCCGACCATCGGCTCGTCGACTACGCGATGCTGCGCGACGACGGGGTGCTGGCGTCGCTCTCGGGCGACGACACGCGCCGCATCGCCGCCTCCGTGCTCGCGCCGCTCGACGAGCACGACGCGCGCTCGCGCGACGAGCTCGTGCGCACGCTCAGCGAGTGGCTCGCGGCCGACGCCGTGGCCGAGGCGGCGGCGACCCGGCTCGGAATCCACCGTCACACCCTCCGTGCCCGCGTCAAGCGGGCCGAGCAGCTGCTCGGGCGCGACCTCGGGTCGTTCCCGGCGCGCGCCGAGCTGTGGGCCGCGCTCGTCACGGCCGGCCGGGCCTGAGCGGGGCATCCGCCCGTCGCCGCTCGAGAGGTCAGGCGGGAGTGCGCGTGCGCCGTCGGCCGAGCGCGAAGCCGATCGCGGCTCCGACGAGCGCCCCTCCGACGACGAGCATAGCGAGCCCGGTCTGCGTGATGGCCGAGATCTGCGTCGTGATGTCGAGCTCGCCCGCATCGTCCGGCTGCACCCATCCGAACCAGCTGACACCGATCGGGTACTCGGCGAGGAGCCAGACACCTGCGCCCAGCAGGAGCAGGCCGAGGAGCGGGAGCACGACGCGCGCGATCATGCGACGAACGCTAGTCGAGCATCCGTCGCCTCGATAGAGCGGACGGCGCGAACATGCGGCCTCGCGCTGGGTCGACCCCGTTGACGACGACCGATGCCCGGAGGACAGTGTGCGCATGAGCGACCACCGCGAACCGAAGAGGCCCACCGACCACCTGCCGCCGCGCGACGAACGCGAGGACGGCGACGACCGCACGACGGACCAGCGCTACCCCGGGAACGACGGCGCGCAACCCGACTCGCGTGACGTCATCAGCGACGCCACCGCCGCGCAGCACGAGGGCCCCGACATCGACGGCCTGCCGAAGCTGCCGCCGGGCGCGCGCTGAGCTCGCGAGCGCTGATCAGTCGCTCCGGGTCATCCCGAGCTCGTTGAGCGGTCGCCGGTCGTCCGGCGCGGGCAGGTGATCGACGGGGCAGTGCAGGATCCCGTCGCGGCCCGAATGGTCGACGCGGTGCTCGCTCATGGGGTGCGCGCACAGAGGGCATGCGCCGTGGCTATCCGAGTGGTTCTCCGTGGTGCCGCTGTGCGGCTCGCTGCCGTCCATGCGCGCATCGTACGCCCGCGGCGGCGTCGCGGCGAGGGGTCTGAGGGACGGGTCTGAGGGACGCCCGTCGATAGACTGCGAGCGCCCGCGGAAGTGGTGAAATCGGCAGACACGCAGGATTTAGGTTCCTGTGCCTTCGGGCGTGAGGGTTCAAGTCCCTCCTTCCGCACTGTAGTCGAGGGCTCAAAACCCCCGGAAACACGCGGAAGTTAGATGCTCCCGGAGCGCTCCTGAGGAGCAGAACCCCACAAAAACCCCACACTCTGCCGAGAGCGTGCATCCTCGAGTCGCGTCGCCACGGCCTCGAGGTCGTCGTCGAAGAGGTCGGCGTAGGTGTCGAGGGTCATGGTTGCGGAGGCGTGTCCGAGCATCGCTTGCACGGCCTTGACGTTCGCCCCGGCACTGATCGCGAGGCTCGCGGCCGAGTGCCGCAGATCATGCAGCGTCAGGCGTGGGAAGTCGGCGTCTTCGGCCTGTGCAGCTCGAACAGCATTAGCGAACCATCCCCGCTCCCCGTAGGTCGCTCGGACGTGCGTCAGGCCGTCACCGAAGACCAGCCGGTCACGACCCTTCCCCTCGCATGCTCGAGCGATCGGCTCGGACATGAACGTCGGGAAGGGAACCGACCTAACCCGGTGTGTCTTCGGAGTGCCGACGTGGATCTCGCGGCCGATGCGGACGGCGTTCTCTCGGACGACTGCGCGGCGGCGGAGCATGTCGATGTCTTGAACTCGGAGGGCGGTCGCTTCACCCCATCGGAGGCCCGTGTACGCGAGGAGCATGAGGAGCGCCCCGTGCTGCCCGGCATGGTGGGCGAGCCGTTCGATCTGCGGCATGGTCAGGTAGGAGCGTTGCTTTGACAGCTTCCGCGGCAGGCCGATACCTCGCGCCGGGTTTGTCGAGATGCGGCGGTCGCGGACGGCGACCTCGAGCACGCTCGCGAGGATGCCGTGCGCGCGGCGGACGACCGTGGCGGACTTCTCGGCGGAGAGCTGCGAACACCATGTTTGGATCTCGCTGTGCCGGATCTCGGATACTCGCCGGTCACCCCATTGGGGTTCGACGTGGACGCGCCATGACGTTTCGAGCGGCCGGATAGATGACGGCTTGAGGTGGGTCTGCGCGGCCAGCCAAGTGGAGCCGAGGTCGCGGATGGTGGCGCGCGCTTCGCCGGGGTCGATGAACTCTCCGCGGCGAATGTTGATCGTGACGGCAGCTAGGTACTCTTCGGCGTCGATCTTCCGAGTAAACCCGGCCTTCTCGCGCTGGCGCCGGTCAGGGTCGCGGTAGCGGACGCGGTACCTCTGAGAGTTGCCGACCTTGTACCCCTCAACGCTCCCCATCCTCGGGGCCTCGCTTCCACTCGTCGTCTACCCAGTCGTAGTCGAGCCGCCACAGCAGGTCCTCGAACCCCTCGGTAGCGTGTCGCGCAACAGGATGATCGAAGATCGGCCGGTAATGCTCGACCCAGCTCTCCGCCTTCCCATCGATAGCTCGATCGGTGCCCGTAGTAATCTTGTCCAGCAGGGCAGCCGAGTCACGTAGCTCACTCTGCTTCTCTTTGGCCTCTTCGGCCGCGGCGGCGACTTCCTCGATGTATTGAACCGTCTGACGAGCCATGAATCGGAGCGTCTGGCGACGCCGCTGGAGCGAGTCCTCACTGCGTGCCGCAAGCACGTCGAGCGGCACTTCGACGAGCTCCGACAGGGCCAGCGCCTCTCCGACAGTCACTTTCCTCTTCCCGGACTCGATCCGGTAGACGGTCTGCTGATGAAAGTCGAAGCCTCGGTACTTCATCTCTTCCGCAAGCTGCGCCTGTGTCATGCGTGAGCGCTCTCTTGCTTCTCGAACCGCTGCGCCAAACGTGTCATCAACGACGGCGTAGGTCTTCAATTCCTCCATGGTGCGAGTGTAAGCCAAAAATGTTAGAAACGGTCTTGCAAATCAAATAAATGTGAGGCACACTGGAATCACCGAAACGATGTAGGAGTCGCTTCGACACCAACTTGGAGGATGACATGGACAACGGCGAGAACGACTATCTGAACCCTGAGCAGGTGACAGCGATGGTCTCCGGGATGACCGAGGGCAAGCTCGCGCAGCGCCGGTACATGGGCTTGCCGCCGCGGTTCTACAAGCCGACGCCGAAGACGGTCCTGTACAAGCGCCAGGACATCATCGACTGGATCGAGGGCAGCGCCCAGACGCGAACCGGGCAGGTCGCATGACCCCAACAGTCGCGCACGTCGCGAACATCAGTCGGGCTGACAAGAGGTCGCCGGACAACCAAGACGGGCCGCTCTGGTACGCCGACCCCACGGGTGAGCAGGCCGTTCAAAACATGCGCGGCGTCTGCGTCATCTACTTCGAGAACTCGCCCGACCTGCCGATCTATGTCGAAGCGGAAGACATGAAGCTGATTCTGCGGCAGTACTTCATCCTCAAGCCGAGCCGGAAGCGAATCCGCGCTCACCTCAAGCGGGCTGCGTAGTCCGCGACATAAATACCCCCGCACCTGTTGGAGCAGGCCGGGGGCAGGTTCATCACTCAACTCACGAAAGGCAAGACAATGAACAGCGCCAATTCTACTCTCGTCGGCTCCCCCACCGCCCTCGACGTCGAGCAGCTCCTCGCGGAGATCGACGCCGTCGAGCCGGGCTACTACCTGACCGTCGAGGAGGACAGCCCCTTCTTCACGGCGCCTGTCGACGTGTGGGTCCGTCCGGCGCGCTACTTCCGCAACCCGGATGAGGTCGCTCAGAACGTCGGCAACCGCAGCTACCTCGTGCACTACTCCGAGATCTACGACCTCGACGGCCGACTGATCCCGCTCGAGGAGCGCCCTGACGGGTGGTGGGCGGAGCAGTTCGAGACCACACCGAGCGCGTGGGCTCTTTTCACTCCGAACGCGGTGCACCGCCTTGGCCACAACTACCTCATCGTCGGACGCGGGGACTACTACGTGACCGCCGAGACGGTCGTGGACGGTGAGCGCGCATTCGAAACGATCACGTACCAGGAGGTCATGCGTCGGGATATGGCAGGGCTGGAGAAGTACCGCCCCTTCGCGATGGCCGCGAAGCCCATCTGGGCCGACGAGCCGACTCTGCGTTGCATCAGCGATGACGGCGACGAGGAGTTCAGCATCACCTACAGCCGTGCCGGGTTCCTGTGCGAGAGCGAACCGGTCTGGGGCGCGTATGTCGCAATCGAGCAGTTCGTCGAGTTCGGCGCCAACGGTGACGTGCTCCGCGCTGACGAGCCGCGGCCGGTTGTCTCGGTCGAGCAGCCTCGCCGGCACGACCCCGCCGTGACGCCGGGCGGTCTGCGTGACCTGGCGAAGGGCATCTCCGCAATGGCCGATCTGTACGAGAGCATCCTCGACGACGGCGAGTAGCAGTACCCCCACAACTTCATACGATCCAGACAGAAGCGCTTGTCCCGTACCCGCGGGGCCGGCGCTTTTGTCATTTCAGGGAGACGAGCACATGACCCGACGAAACGACGAAAACCCCGCACGAGGCGGGGCATCCGTACACACTCTTAGGCCTGGCAGCCATTCCAATTCTACCGCCGCCGCCGAACCCGAGCCCCAGAAGATCGAGATCTCCGAGCAGGGCGCAGCCTTCATCGACGGCCTCTCCAACGGGCTCGCGGCAGGTCTGCTCGAGCTTTGGCAGCTTCCCGATTCGTTGCATTGGTTCTACGTGCGCGCGTGGATTCAAGGCCGGGAGTCTCGCGATCACGAGGTGGCTCGACTGAACTTCGAGGCAAATTACTGGTACTTCCGCCACGCGAACCCGCGGCTGAACTGGGAGCGTCACGCCGAGTCCGAGCTGTGGCGCCAGGGATCGGAGGCGGCCGCGTGAGCGCGCCGAAGATGTTCGGTGCCGACTGGCTCATGCAGCAGGAGTTCCCGCCGCTCCAGTACGTAGTGCCGGGGATCATCCCCGAAGGCATGTCCCTTCTCGTCGCGGCACCGAAGATCGGCAAGAGCTGGATGGTGCTCGGTCTCGGCATCACTCTCTCTCAAGGCGGCGACGCCTTCGGAGTGCTCCCGGTCGGCTCACCGAGGCCGGTGCTCTACCTCGCACTCGAGGACGGACACCGCCGACTTCAGTCGCGCATTCACAGCATGGGCGCAGGGCGACTCGACGCACGTCTGCAATTCGTTACGGAGCTTCAGCCGGGGCAAGTGCTCCGCACGATCAGCAACTACATCAACGCTTTCGCCGGCAGCGATCCAGTCGTCATCCTCGACACGCTCGGCAAGGTCATGCCGCCTGCAGGCAACAGCAACGCCTACGCACACGACTACAAGGTGCTCAGCGAGCTCAAGGCGACCTGTGACGCCGTACCCGGCTCATCCCTCCTAATCGTGCACCACACGCGAAAGAGCGACGCAGGCGACTTCCTGGACGCAGTGAGCGGAACGCAGGGCATCGCAGGAGCCGCCGATTCGGTACTGGTTCTCCGACGTGAACGACTCGAGAAGCGCGCGATCTTGAACGTCACTTCCCGCGACGCAGCCGAAGGGGAGTACGCCCTCACCATGTCCGAGAGCGGCGTCTGGACCCTCGACGGCGAATCACTCGAGCAGGCGCAGAACAACGCCCGGATCGTGAAGGCGAACAAGAGCGTCGGGGAACCGATGCTCGAGCTGATCGAAACGGTGAACCGGTTCCCCGAAGGCATCAAGGCGGGGGCGCTCCGACAGCTCCTGCCCGGTCAGCCGAACTTGAACGAGTACCTGCGTAGGGCCGTCGAAGCCGAGCGGATCAGGAAGTTGGAGCGCGGTCTATATGCGCCTGTGACAAGTGGGACTTTGAGACTTTCGGGCTCTGAAAGTCACAACATCCCACAAATCTCACTCCCTCTAGAGAGTGACTTCGCGGCATGAGGGTCGCAGAAGCGTGGGAAGCCCTCGTCGACGCGATGGAGGATTACCGGCCCGCGTGCCGTGACCTCTATTTGTTCACGGCCGACGACTTGACCAGGGCCGACGTTGCGGCGTGCGCGGCCGTCTGCGCCGAGTGCCCCGTCTTCGCCCAATGCGAGCAGTACCGAAGGATCGCGCGACCTGCTGCGGGCGTCTGGGCAGGCAAGAGAAGCAATGGGAGGCCGGGACGTGAAGACGCCTGACCAGATCATCACGGAGCTCGACGCCATACGGATTCAGATCGCCCGGAACGCAACCGAAGTCCGCGAGCTCGAGCTACGCGCGGTCACCGAAGCGGAGTCATTCGCGACGGAGTACGCGAACGCATACAAGCGCGCTAGCGGCTCGATCGAGGAACGCAAGCAACAGGCCACCCTCGACACCGCCCGGTTCAAGGCCGCGAAAGAGCGCGGCCGGGATCTGGAGGCGCAACAAAGCAACCTGCAAACGCAGGCGCGCCTATTGGACATCCATTTACGGAGTATCGAGTTTCGCATGAGAGGAGGGCACTGATGCTTGGTGGACACAATGACAAAGGTGCTCGCTGTTATCGGCATTATGGCGAAGTTTTCTTGCCGCGCTGTGTTGCTTGTGAGGGATTGAATCGTGAATACAGCCTCCTGCACATTGAGGAGCCGCCCAATGCCTCGTAGAACCCATTCGGAACAAACGCGGGCAGTGAGGTTCGAGCGGAGCTCGTTCGATGCGATGGCGGCGGATCTTCACCAGCAGTGGGCGAAGTGGCGCAACCGGGACGAGGAGCGTAGGCGGGAGCGTGAGCAGGCTCGAAAGATCGACCAGTTCCGTGCAACGTATGCGGTGCGCTCATGGTGAACCGCACCCCGGAGCATTACGTGCACGCCGACGGGATGGTCGTCATCATGCCGGCGAGAGTCGCCGCCGTGCTGAACCGTCACGCCAAATTGGACGAATTCCGTTTAGCGCATCGCGGATTTGACCCCGAGGTTGACGCGGTGCTGCTTGCCATGCGGAGAGCAGATTTACAGTGGCGTGTTTCCGTAACCGGAACCAGTGAAGCGGCTAAACCGGAACTCGACCCACAATTGAACTGGCTGTCAACCACACAAGTGGCAGCCATAACGGGAATCACAGACCGAGGAGTCCGCGCAGCAATTGGGCGCGGCGATCTGGTTGCGGAATGCCCGGACGGACGTTATCGGATTTCGCGGGAAGAACTCGCCCACTGGCGGTCAAGGAGACAATGATATGGCACTCACAGATATTGATAAGCAGCTCGACGCGTTGCGGAATCAGGCGCAGAAACATCGAGACAACGTTTGGACGCTGTTGAACGCGGTTCGCGCGAATGCTCTGCTGAGCGTCGAGGGGCAGGATGACCAGATTCGCGGCGACCGCGAGAAGGCGATAGCCGCGATCAAAGCTCTCCGCGCCCAGGAGGAGAAGATCGTCGACGAACGGATCCTGTCGCTGGAGCGACGCGTGTTCGGTGAAGTGTCCTCCAGCAGTGATGTGATCGCGATTCGCGACGCTGCGGACCGTGCCGAACAGCTCGAGTCGGATGCTGAGGCTCTGCGCTTGTTCGAGCGGGCGAAGGTGACCCGCGATGAGGGGCTCGCAACAGCGGTGGTGCGTCGAGCAGTGGCGATGCGGTTCCTCGGAACTCTCGAGGCGTTCGAGAAGTCCGATCCGAGCAAGGCGGAAGCGTTGCGGGACCTCACCGCGCTGACGGCGTTCCGGGATACCCCGTTCGATCTGACGCGCGAGCTCGCGTATCAGCCGCCGCAGTGATCCGGCACCTGTTCCACCGGAAACCGGATGCGCGCGACGCATACGCGATTGCCGCCGCGATGGTCGTGCAGCTCCTCGAGCATCCCGAGGACGCCGAGAACATCGCCGTATTTCACCTGACGAACCGACCCGATGCGGTCGCGATCCTCAGCTACGCGCTCGGCTATCAAACGCATTTGGCGATCGCACTGCGTAACGCATCCCCGGAAGGGCTCGTCGAGGCCGAACGGCAACTCGACCTGATCCGCACGGAAGCAATGAGCATCTAGCGCCCCTGTCGGGCGCGGCACAACTACAGAGGGAGCACCACCATGGCCATAGAGCTAGCCACTGCCTACATCAGCGTCGTTGCCTCTACGGGTGACCTGAAACAGTCCGTCCGGGAAGCATTCGACGCGTCCGGCAAGGAGGCGTCCAAGGGTGGCAGCACTCTCGGCTCCAAGCTGCTCTCCTCCGTCGGGAGCGTACTCAAGGGCGGCGCGCTCGGCATCGGCGCAGTTGTGGCCGGCGGCATCACTGCAAGCCTCGTGAAAGGGTTCGGACGCCTGTCCGCACTGGATCAGGCGAACGCGACCCTTACCGGGTTGGGGCACTCCGCCGAGTCTGTGGATCAGATCATGGCGAACGCTCTCGCGTCCGTGAAGGGCACCGCGTTCGGTTTGGGTGATGCGGGGCAGGTTGCCGCGTCTGCTGTGGCGGCTGGCGTGAAGCCCGGTAAGGATCTCGAGCGCACCCTGAAACTCGTTGCGGACTCTGCCACGATCGCCGGCACGGACCTTGGTTCGATGGGCGCCATCTTTGGCAAGGTTGCCGCATCGAACAAGGTGCAAATGGATGTCATCAACCAGCTGCAGGACGCGGGTGTGCCCGCGTTGGCTCTGATTGCCGATCAGCTCGGCGTGACTGCGGAGAAGGCGTCTGAGATGGCGTCGCGGGGTGAGATCGACTTCGCGACCTTCCAGGCAGCTATGGAGGGCGGGCTCGGCGGCGCTGCTCTCTCGTCCGGTGCCACATTCTCAGGCGCGATGGCGAACGTCGGAGCCGCACTAGGCCGGATCGGTGCCGGGTTCCTCGGCCCCACCTTCTCAGCCCTGCCACCCCTGTTCGCCGCGATCGCAACAGCGCTCGGACCCGTCGAATCCGTCGCCGGATCAGTGGGCGAGAAGATCGGCGCGTTCCTCGTGCCCGCGATCGAATCCCTCGCGAAGTTCCTCACAACCGTCGACCTCGGCCAGATCCTCGGAATGGTGACCTCATTCTCACCCTTGGCGATCCTGTTCCAAACCCTCGGCCCGCTCATGCCCCAGATCGCGGCCCTATTCAGTCAGATCGTCGCCGCCGTGATCCCCCTCGTCGCAACCCTCGCCACAGCGCTCCTGCCCGTCATAAACGCACTCATCCCAGTATTCGGGGCGATCGTCGGCGCGGTGCTCGTAGTGGTGTCTGCGATCGTCACAGCCCTCACCCCCGTGATGGACGCACTTATCCCGATCGTGCAGAACAACATCGCAGCACTCCTGCCCCTCATCGACATGGTGCTCCCCCTGCTCGCAGCACTCCTCACCCAGGTGGTCCCGATCTTCAGTGCCCTGCTCGGCGCAATCGCACCGATAATTCCCCCAATACTCGCCCTCGTCGCACCCCTGCTGCAGCTGGTCGCAACAATCCTTCAGCCCCTCATCGGATTGTTCGCCATGCTCATCGGAATGGCCCTCAAGCCGTTCCTGACCGCAATCAAGTTGCTCCTGCCGCCGATCATGGCCGTCGTCGAATCCCTCGCCGTATGGCTCGGCGGAGCAATCCAAGCCGCCACGCAGATCATGCGCGGCCTCATCGACTTCATCACCGGAGTGTTCACCGGCAACTGGAAACAAGCATGGTCCGGGATCGTCCAAATCTTCACCGGCATCTTCGAAGGCATAAAGGGTGTCGTTCGAGGTGTAATGAATGTTGTCATTGACCTGATCAACGGAGTTATTGGCGGCATTAACGGTATTGCCGGTGCAGTGTCGAATGCTACCGGCGGCGCAATCAACTTGAAGATCGGCAAAATTCCGCGCCTCGCGCAGGGTGCAGTCATCAACCGGTCTGCCGGTGGACGCATCGTCAACGTCGGAGAGGGCCGCTTCGATGAAGCCGTCATCCCCCTTTCCCCGACCGTCCTCTCCCAGATCGGGGAGGCAATCGGCTCGAGCGGCGCTAAACGCCAGGAAGGCAACACGTTCTATGTGTCCGGCGCTGACCCGATGGTAGTTGTCCAGAAGATCGATCAGATCTTGGGCGGAAGGTTGGCTTACTAATGGCAACTGTCACGGCCGAGAACGGCAAAAGTATCCCCCGCTGATAACACCCACCCCCCCACCCCCCCCACCCCCTGCCAGCGGCACCCCCGACGGCATAAGGCCTTTACCCCCGCAGAAGTCCGAAACGATCGGCCCTGGAATGACAGTTAGGAATCCTTGATGAGCGTCAGACGTGCACCGGTTGGTCTGGGGAAGCCCGGGCGGAAGCTGTGGGATGCCGTGTTGGAGGAGTTCGAACCTGCGGAGCATGAGGCGGCTCAGTTGGAGGAGGCGTGCCGGGTTCGGGACACGATCGCGACCTTGCGTGCCCGGCTGGAGGGGGACGGGTTGATGTTGGATTCGTCGCAGGGCTCACGCCTGCATCCGGCGGTGGCGGAGATCCGTCAGCAGCAGTTGGCGCTTGCGCGGCTTCTGGCGACGTTGCAGGTTCCCGGGTTGGAGGAGGACGCTTTGCCGCGCTCGAGGGGCGTGCGGGGCGTGTACGCGCTGAGGAGCGTGTCGTGAGACGCCGCGTTGCGGTGTTCAAGGGTGACAACCAGGGGTTGCGCACGTTCAAGCCGTTCGTAGATGACTTCTCTGCCCCGTACTGGGAGCGCGTGGCGGCGTGGGATGAATGGACGGCTCGACGGGATGACTGGTTGGAGCAGCGCCAACTGTTCGCGGAAGTGCATGGCTGGCCGGGTGGCGAGTTGGAACGGTTCTTCGAGGAGTGTTACGTGTTCGCGGATCGTCCGTGGGACCCCGGTATCGAGCCCGTTTAGGCCCCTGTGAGGGTGTGCTGTGGCCGCTCCGCGTGAGGGGGGCTGGGGGGTGGGTGCCCGGGTCGTAAGTGGTTCCGGGTGTGCCCGTGGTGGGCTCTAGGCGATGTGACCTTTCGGTCAGAGTGTGCGGCGAATCAGACATCGCGGCACGTCTTCTGTCGAGGTTCCTCATTCACCAGGTGCGAGCCGACAATCGCTCGGCTACGCTCAGCGCAAACCACCGATAGGGGAACCGCTATGACTGACTCACCGTTGCACCAGTTCACATCACATGTTGCGGGGAAGAATGCGAAGGTCAGCATTTACGCGGATCGGGTTGAGTGGAATGTTGCCCGCGGTGTTTCGGGCGCCAAGGTGACGGCTGGGATTATGACCGTGGGGCTTTCAATGCTTGCCACCGGCGTGAAGAACGGCAAGGCGGGCTCCGAGATGATCCCAATCAAGTCGATTACGTCGGTGACGACCGCGCGGGATGGGATGCTCAATTCTCGTGTGTCGGTCATCACGGCGGGCAACACAGTCGATTTCCGCGTTTCGCACGCTGAAGCGAAGACCGTGCAGGACACTCTCACTCGGCTGATTTTGGGTCGGCCCTTGGACGGCCAGCTTGCGCCGGCGGAGCCAGTGGCAGCTGCGGTAGCTGCGCCGCTCGTCGACGTTGCAGCTCAACTAGAAAAGCTTGCGAGTCTTCGGGATGCTGGTGTCCTCACAGAAGAGGAGTTCGCCGCGAAGAAGACCGAGCTTCTTGCGCGGATGTAGGTGGCTGTCTACATCCGGTTGACCTCCATGGTCGCGAGTGGTGCTCGCAGCGAAAGGGGGCGGAAGCGCCGGTTCGGGTCGGTTTTCGGATCAGCTCGCCCGCCTTTTCGAGGTTTACCGGATGTATTGCCGTGCATGACCGCCTTGCATCCATCAGAATGAGAAGCAATCTGAATCAGTGAAGCGAATCGCTTCGATTAACGAGTCCGCTCCGTATCGCTGTTCGTCTGCGAGTGACAGCGAAAAATAAAGAAAGTCCGCGTCGCCCGCTTGGAATAGGCCTGGGGTGAAGAAGTCATCCACTGCTCGTCGACTGTCTTCGTAAGCCGCGGCCATCTCGGCACCCGCATCGACTGCGTCGCCGATGATGACGTGACAATCGTCGAGAGCTCGATACGCATCCTCATAAACTTCGTCGAGAGTGTCACTGTACCCACGAGCCAAAATCGAGAGGCTTTCCAGTTGCTCCCGCTGCGTGGCAACTACCGAGGCGTCGTACAGTCCGATCGTTGCTCCCGCGCCCACAAGAGCACCTAGCGCCGCTCCTCCAAAGATGAGGCCGATTCTTCCCATGTCGTGAGGCTAGCGCCGCTGGCGAGTACCGCGCCACGGTCGCCGTTTAGGTTCGGATAGATAGTTGCCGGGTCGGGGTGTGGCCCGTGTTGTTTGATCCAGTTTTGGTGTGCGAGCTCGCACCCGCTGCGTAGGGTGCGTCGGTAGCCGATGAAACGCCGCGGTTGTGCGTAGGTGGTGGCCCGGTATCCGCGATCCCCCGCGATCTCAATCAGCCGCACGGCGGCGTACGCGCCCGTCTGCGCGGTCAGGAACCACACGCCGGGTGTTTGCTCGTGGGCGGCTAGTACGGGGTGCCAGGCGGTCACGGTGTGCTCCTCGAGGGTGTGGACCAGTCCGGCCTACTGCGAGAGAAGGCTACGCCGGGTCGCCGTCCTGCGCTGGGCTATTCGTTTCCTGAGAGGTACTGTGCAGCCATGAGGAGATCTCTTCACTTCGTGGCGCTACTGGTTTTGGTGACTGCGGGTTGCACGATCGTCTCTGAGACCCCCGATGCTCAACCGACACCCGCACTGGACGCCGTTGAGCCCACGCAGGCATCATCGGCCCCGGAGCAGTCACCCTCGATCGACAATGGCGACGACGACGCATTCCTCGAGTCGTTGCGCCTCCTCGATCCCGGCCTGTACGCAAGTTCGTCGCCTGCCGATCTGGTCTCCCTCGGTCAAGCTGCGTGCGGTCTCATCTCGCAAGAGGGAAACATCTACGCATTCGTAGAGAGCGTGACGAACACAATGCGGGCGGAGGCCCTGACGCTCGCGGCGGTGCCGTCATACTGCCCCGAGCACCTCGAGGCGCTGTACCAGATGGATCTCGAGCGCTACTAGCTGAAGTGCAGAGCGGGCGGGTTGGTCTTCGGATCAGCTCGCCCGGTTTCTGCGTTCGGCGGCATCTGCTCCCCACGAAAACCCCACAAACCCCATACAATCGCTGACGCCGACGTGAGCGAACGTGACCCAAAAGGCCCGGAAACATGCGGAACTTGCTCTAGATTGAGGCCAGAAATAGGCCCGCGTGAGGGTTCAAGTCCCTCCTTCCGCACTCCTCGTCGGCCTCCAGCCGCTCACACCCGGGCGAGTACCCGATGAACGATGGCGGTCTCCACGGTCTCCCGGTGCACGATCGCTCCCGTGGCGCTGTGGACGAGGATCATTCCGCCCGTGCGCTCCAGCACGGCACGCGCCGATTCCAGGGCCCCGTCCTCGCTGTCGTGAATGCTCTGCGAGCGTCCCTCGACCCGAACGATCCACACTCCGCGTCGGGGCAGCAGTTGAACCAGAGTCTCCATGCGAACGGTCTCCTGTCTCGGCGGGCCGGAAAGGAGGCCCGTCCCCTGTTCGGACCCGGTCACGGCAGAGGTTTGGTCCTGGTGCCCCCGCCCCGCGATCGCGGAGCGGCACGCGCGCCTAGCCGGCGAGCGTCAGGATGAGCGCGAGCCCGCCTCCCAGCGCCGTGCACAGCAGCACCCACGGAAGAGTCCTGCGCAGAACATCCCCCTCGCGTCCGGTGAGGTTGACGGTCGCCGCGGCCGCGACGATGTTGCCAGGCGCGATGAGGTTCCCGATGGCCGCGCCGTAGCCCTGCGCGCCGAGAAGGGGCAGCTCCGAGGCGCCGAGTCGTTGCGCGGTCGAGAGCTGCAGGTCGGTGAATAGAAGGTTCGACGCCGTCGCCGAACCCGTGATGAAGCTTCCAAACACGCCGACCGCGGGCGCGATGAGGGGCCAGAGAAGCCCGGTGGACGCTGCAGCGAGCGCCAGATCGGCGGTCATGCCCGATGCGGACATCGTCCGGGCGATCAGGATCATTCCCAGCAGCGCGAGGAGCACCGGCCCCAGCTGCATCGTCGCCGTGACGATCGCGATCCGAACGCGGCGCCAGGACGCGCGCTGAAGGACCGCCCCGGTGATGAAGGCGACCGTGAGAAGCGTCGTCGGGTGGTACAGCGGCTGGACGCTGCCGAGGAACCCGCCTGGGAGTTCCCAGGCGATCACCAGCGATTGCAGCACCGCCTTCACCGGCGGGATGAGCCGGGTCACGAGGACGACGGCGACCAGCACCAGGTAGGGAGCGGCCGCGCGGAGGATCGAGATCTCGGGCAGCGCCGCCTCGCTCGCATCCGGATGAGGATGGTGCGCGCCGGCGCGGACGGCGGCGCATTCGCGGCGCCAGGCGAGGACGGCGGAGAAGACGAGCGCTCCGACGAGGGCTCCGCCGAGCGAGGGCAACTCCGGCCCGATGAACCAGGAGATGAGCGCGTACGGCACGAAGAAGGTCACCCAGGCGAGCGCGCCCCAGCCGATGAGGCCGCGCAGGTCGCCGTAGCTGCGCCCGATGATGAGCAGCAGCGCGACCAGCAGGATCCAGCCGAACGCGAAATGGTAGGGCGTGACCGCCTGCGCCAGTGCCGCGGGTGTCGCCTCCGCGAAGAGGGACGACGCAATCGTCGCCTGCGCGAGGACCGGTGTGCCGACGGCTCCGAACGACACGCCGGCCGCGTGTCCCACGAGGGCGGCGGCGACCGCCGCCACGGGACTCATTCCCGCCGCGACGAGGAAGGGAGCGGCGAGAGCGATCGGAGTGCCGAAGCCGGCGGCGCCCTCGAGGAAGAGCGCGAAGAACCAGGCGACGAGCAGCGCCCCGAGGCGCGGGTCCGGATGCAGGACGGCGAGTGCGAGGCGGAGTCGCGCTGCCGCGCCCGTCGCGCGCTGCAGGAGGTGGATCCCGAGTGCGGGACCGATGATCCCGAGGATCGTCAGCGCGATGAAGCCGGCCTCGGCGGTCACCCCGACGAGCGCGAATGCGAGCGGCAGGTCGCCCTCCTCCGTGCCGAAGCCGAACGCCGCGACCGCGACCGCGAGGGTGAGGGCGGCGGTGACCAGACCGGCGCGCGCCGCCGACCAGCGCAGGAGGGTCATCAGCACGAGAACGACGAGGACTGGAACGGCGGCGAGCACCGTTGTCGTCCACTCCATGCGTCCGCCCCCTCCTGACGGCCCGAGGCTACCCGACCGTCGATGCGGTGCCCGCCGCCGGTGACTCGATCGGGGGTCTGCGAGAACCGCCCGAGAGGTCGGGGTACTGCTCCGTCCCGGGGTCGGGGCCGTGCCGACGCAGCCAGTCGCGGTGCGCGGCCTCGCATGCCCCGCGGAGCGTGCGGCGGTAGCCGATCAGGTGACGCGGCTCGGAGAAGGTCGTCGCACGATAGCCGCGCTCTCCGCCGATCTCCACGAGGCGCACGACCGCGTACGGGCCGGTCTGCGAGGCGAGATGCCACAGCCCGGGCTCCTGCTCGACCGCGGCGAGGAGCGGATGCCAATGGTTTACGCGCTGCGACAAGGGGCTCCCTCCTGACTCGAATCGAGCAGTCCGGCCACTGCACGACGAGCGTAGAAGTTCCCGCCGACGAGACGACGGATTCTAAGGAATCGGGCACTAGCCTTGTCGAGACCTCCACCTCCTTCCGACGAACAGGGAGCCGCCATGCTCGCGACCGACATCGGTCTCTTCGACGTGGAAGGCATCATCACGGGCGCCGGCCCGTGGGCTCTGCTCGTCGTGTGCGCGATCGTGTTCGTCGAGACGGGCCTCCTCGTCGGCGTCCTCCTGCCCGGCGACACGCTCCTCGTCATCACGGGCGTTCTCACCTACACGGGCGTCATCCCGCAGCCGATCTGGGTCGTCTCGCTGTCGATCATGATCGCCACGATGGGCGGCGACAACCTCGGCTACTGGATCGGACGGAAGGCGGGCCCCGCGATCTTCGAGAAGAAGTCGGCCGGCTTCTTCTCCAAGAAGAGCGTCGCCCGCACCGAGGCCTTCTTCGCCAAGTACGGCGGCTTCGCCGTCACGATCGCCCGCTTCATCGGCGTCGTCCGCACGATCGCGCCGGTCGCCGCGGGCGTGGGACGGATGAACTACCGCACCTTCCTCATCTTCGACACGCTCGGCGCCTTCCTGTGGGCCGTGGGACTCACCGTCCTCGGGTGGGGCGTCGCCCACATCCCCGGCGTCGCGGAGGTCGTCACCGAGTACATCGAGATCGTCCTGCTCATCGTCATCGGCATGGCGCTCGCGGGCATCGGATACCACGCGCTCAAGGAGCGCCACGAGCGCAAGCAGGAGGAGGCGGCTGCACGCGCGGGCACTCCGATCGAGATTGAGATCGTCCGCCTCGACGAGCCCGAGCACGACGGCCGCCACGAGGCCCCCGCGCACGCCCGGCGCCGCGGGGACGCGGAGGAGGTCGAGCCGGCCGGCGCCAAGCGCCGCGGCGGCGACCCGCGCAAGCTGCTCGGCAAGCCCGACGGCGCTCACGAGAAGCCCGACGGGCTGCTCTAGCCGCGCATCCGGCCCGTCGGGTTCCGATCGCGCCCGCTCGACCGTGAACCGCTCCTACGCACCGGTCGCGACGAGCACGAGAAGCGTCACGTTGAGCGTGATGAGAAGCCCGGCCGCGATGATCGCGAGCGCGGTCGTGAGTCGACTGTTGACCGACGAGCCCATGATGGAGCGATCGGCCGTGAGGCGCACGAGCGGGATGAGCGCGAAGGGGATGCCGAAGCTCAGCACCACCTGACTCAGCACGAGCGCGAGCGTCGGGTCGACACCGAGCACCAGCAGCAGCAGAGCAGGAGCGATCGTGATCGCGCGCCGCACGAGGAGCGGGATGTTCACGCGCAGCAGCCCGCGCATGATCTCCGCTCCCGCGTAGGCGCCGACCGACGTCGACGCGAGCCCCGAGGCGAGCAGACCGATCGCGAAGAGCAGCGCGACCGGCTCTCCGAGCGCCGCGCCGAGCGCGGCGTGCGCGCCCTCGAGTGAATCGGTTCCCTCGATGCCCTCCAGATTCGCGGCCGCGAGCAGCAGGATGACGACGTTGACGGTGCCGGCGATTGCGAGCGCGATCGTCACGTCGATTTTCGTCGCGCGGAGCACTCGACGGCGCTCGACGCCCGCTGCGACCAGCCCGAAGCGGTCTCGCGTGAGGGCGGAGTGCGCGTAGATCGCGTGCGGCATCACGGTCGCGCCGAGAATGCTCGCCGCGAGCAGCACCGAGTCGGTGCCGTCGAACTGCGGCACAAGACCCGCCACGGCCTCGGCGGGGTCGGGAGGACCGATCACGAGCCCGGCGCAGAATCCGACGGCGATAATGACCATGAGCCCGGTGATGACGCGCTCGAACGGCTTCGCCCCGTGCTCGGACTGCACGACGAGCAGCAGCATCGACACGACGCCCGTGATGAGCCCGCCCACGATGAGCGGAAGGTCGAACAGCAGATACAGCGCGACGGCGCCGCCGATCACCTCGGCGACATCGGTCGCCATCGCTACGGCTTCCGCCTGAAGCCAGTAGCCGTAGCGGGTCGGCCGCGACCGGAATCGCTTGCCGAGCGCCTCCGGCAGGCTCTCGCCGGTGACGATGCCGAGCTTCGCCGACAGGTACTGGATGAGCCACGCCATGATGTTCGCCGACACGACGACCCACACGAGGAGGTAGCCGAAGACGGCGCCCGCGGTCATGTTCGCCGCGACGTTCCCCGGGTCGAGATACGCAACACCGGCCACCATCGCCGGGCCGAGCAGTGGGACGATGAGGAGCCCTCGTCGGGCGGCCGTCACGGCGGGTACGGCAGTGGGCAGTGCATCCGTCGTATTTTTCGGCATACCGAAATATTAGGCCCGGATGCTTCTCTCGAGCCACACCGATGCCGCGACGCTCGGCGAGATCACCACGGGGCCGCCCGTCGCCCGCACGATCGAGACGCCTGCCGACTCGGCGGGTTCCTCGGCGACCCGCAGCAGGGCGTCGAGCGCGATGCCGAGCCGGTCGAGAACGCGCAGCGTGTCGGGGTCGCGGTCGCTGATGCGCACTACGCTGCCCGCGAAGCCGAACGGTGCGGCGTCGAGGCGCACGGCGTCGGGCCGCGTGAGGTCGCCCGCCGCGCTCGGGATGAGGTCGCCGTGCGGGTCGCGCTCGGGGTGCCCGAGCTGCGCATCGATCGCGTCGAGCAGTCGATCGCTGATGGCGTGCTCGAGCACCTCTGCCTCCTCGTCGACCTCGTCCCAGCCGTAGCCGTGCACGCGAACGAGCCACGACTCGATGAGCCGGTGGCGGCGGAGCATCGCAAGGGCGCGACGCTCGCCGTCGGCCGTGAGCGTGATCGCCGAGTACGGGCGATGGTCGACGAGACCCGCGGCGGCGAGCTTCTTCACCATCTCTGTGACGCTCGACGGAGCGAGACCGAGACGCGCGGCGAGCTGGCTCGGCGTGATCGGGTCGGGCTGCCACTCGGTGTGCGAGTAGATCGTCTTGAGGTAGTCGTCGACGGCCGTCGAGGTGGCGCCGCTGAGCGCCGCGCGCACCCCGGATTCGACCATGACTCCAGGGTAGGGGGCGGGGTCGCTCGACCCGCCGTGCGACGGCCCGCCGCCCGAGATCACGTGTTCGTGGCGAGGTGAGGTGAACTTCCCCGTGCTCTCGCCACGGATGCGTGATCTGGTGGGGAAGAGTCGTCGAGCGGGCCCGTTCGTCGCGATTGCGGCTGAAAGTTCGGGCTCACGTGCGACGAGCCGGCACAACCGCAGGGCGGTGCAGGGCGCGGCAGGGCGCGGCGGGGCGCGGGCCGCGTGCGTCAGCGGGGGCGGGGCGCGGCTAGCGGGCCGCGCGCTCGCGCAGCACCGCGGCGAGCGCCGCGAAGGCGAGCGCGCGGTGGCTGATCGCGTTCTTCTCGTCGGCGGTGATCTCCGCGCTCGTGACGGTCAGCCCATCGGGAAGGAAGATCGGGTCGTAGCCGAACCCTCCCCCGCCGGCGGCCTCGGCGGCGACCCGGCCAGGCCAGATGCCGAGCTCGACGGTCTCGAACGGAGCCCCGTCGACCGTCTCGGTCGGGTCGACGAGCGCCGCGGCGCACGCGAACTGCGCGGTGCGGTCGGCGTCGGAGCCGAGCGCGGCGAGCTCGCTCAGCAGGTGGCGCACGTTGGCCGCGTCGTCGCGCGTGCCCGAATAGTAGGCCGAATGGATGCCCGGGGCGCCGCCCAGGGCATCCACCGAGATCCCAGAATCGTCCGCGATCGCGGGGAGCCCGCTGTGCGCGGCCGCCGCCCTGGCCTTGATGAGGGCGTTCGCGGCGAACGAGTCGCCGTCCTCCTCGGGCGCGGGCCCGTCGTAGGCGAGAAGCTCGAGGCCCGGCACGCGGGCGCCGAGGATGCGCTGGAGCTCCTGCACCTTGTGCGCGTTGTGCGTCGCGACGACGACCCGCATCGGCGAGCCGGTGCCCACGGCGTCAGCGCTGCTCACAGTCCGAGCGCCTCGCGCTGGTGCTCGGCGAGCGTGCGGCACCCGCCGAGCGCGAGGTCGAGCAGCGCGTCGAGCTCGGCGCGGTCGAACGGCGCGCCCTCGGCCGTGCCCTGCACCTCGACGAACTTCCCCGACCCGGTGACGACGACGTTCATGTCGGTCTCGGCACGGACGTCCTCGACGTAGGGCAGGTCGAGCAGCGGGATGCCGTCGATGATGCCGACGCTGATCGCCGCGACCGAGTCCTTGAGGGCGACGGCCTTCTTGCCGATGAAGCCCTGCCCGCGGCCCCACTCGATCGCGTCGGCGAGCGCGACGTAGGCGCCCGTGATCGCGGCAGTGCGGGTGCCGCCGTCGGCCTGCAGCACGTCGCAGTCGATGACGATCGTGTTCTCGCCGAGCGCCTTCGTGTCGACGACGGCGCGCAGGCTCCGGCCGATGAGGCGCGAGATCTCGTGCGTGCGCCCGCCGACCTTCCCCTTGACGCTCTCGCGGTCCATGCGGCTGTTGGTCGAGCGCGGCAGCATGCCGTACTCGGCGGTGACCCAGCCCTTGCCCTTGCCGGTGAGCCAACGCGGCACGCCGTTCGTGAAGCTCGCCGTGCACAGCACCTTCGTGCCGCCGAAGCTGATGAGCGCGCTGCCCTCGGCCTGGGCGCTCCAGCCGCGCTCGATCGTGACGGGGCGCAGCTCGTCGGCGGCGCGGCCGTCAGCGCGCCTGCTCGAGCCGAGGCCCGTGGATTCGGCGATCGTGGTCATGGGGTGCCTTTCGGGAGGGGGATGGTGCCGGTCGCGAAGGTCTCGACGTGTGAGACCTCGGGGCCGAGGAAGCGGGCGGCGAGCTGCCGGAATCGCTGCGTGTCGGGGCCTGTGGCCTCGAAGACGTGGCGCGGAGCATCCGTCGTCTGCGACAGGATGTCGTGCTCGACGAGGCGTCGGTAGACGTCGTAGGCGGTCTCCTCCGCGCTCGAGACGAGCGAGACCTCGGGGCCGACGACGTACTGGATCGCTCCGGCGAGGAGCGGATAGTGGGTGCAGCCGAGCACGAGGGTGTCGATCTCGGCCTCGCGCAGCGGCGCGAGGTACTCGTCGGCGACGGCCATGAGCTCGTGGCCGGTCGTGATGCCGGACTCGACGAATTCGACGAAGCGCGGCGCTGCGGCGGTCGTGATGACGAGCTCGGGGTCGGCGACGAACGCGTCGGTGTACGCGCCCGAGCGGATCGTGCCCTCGGTGCCGATGACGCCGATGCGCTTCGTGCGGGTGCGACGCACCGCCTGGCGGACGGCCGGCTGGATGACCTCGATGACGGGGATGCCGTGGCCCTGCTCGAAGCGCTCGCGCGCGTCGCGGAACATCGCCGCGCTCGCGGTGTTGCACGCGATCACGAGCGCTTTGACGCCCTGGTCGACGAGCTCGTCGAGCACCGCCAGAGCGTGCTCGCGCACCTCGGCGATCGGGCGCGGGCCGTAGGGGCCGTTCGCCGTGTCGCCGAGGTAGAGCAGCTGCTCGTGCGGCAGCTGGTCGATGATCGCGCGGGCGACGGTGAGGCCGCCGACGCCGGAATCGAAGACTCCGATCGGCGCGCTGCTCACCCCGCGAGTCTAGAGGGGCGGGCGTTCTGCATGGCGGGGCGTGGTCGACGCGATTCGCGAGTGTGCCGCTGATGGCACAGAGGCGACGCTCGCGGCATGTGCCGCGAAGGACACACACCGAAAACGGCAAGGGCGTTCCCCGCGAATCTCCGCCCCGATGCATGCGGGCACCACGAGCCGGGCCGGTTCGTCACCGCTCAGTGCGCCAGGTGGCGCCGGCAGCACACTCAACGGGCACGGTTCAGTACGCCGTCCGGGCGCGCTCCTGCGCGACGACCTCCTCGCGATCGGCGAGGCGGCGCAGCCCGGCGAGCGGCTGCGCCATGCGGTGATTGCCGCGGATGCGCGGCTCGACCCGGTCGAGGACCGCCCAGTACCCGGCGGTGAACGGGCACGCATCCTCGCCCAGCCTCTTCGAGGGCGAGAACCGGCACGACCCGCAGAAGTCGCTCATCCGGTCGATGTACGCCCCGCCCGAGGCGTAGGGCTTCGTCGCAACCATGCCGCCGTCGGCGAACTGGCTCATGCCGACGACGTTCGCGGGCATGACCCACGGCGTGCCGTCGACGAACGCGCCCTGGAACCACGCCGTGAGCTCGGCCGGGTCGTACCCGCGCTGCAGCGAGAAGTTGCCGAGCACCATGAGGCGCTGGATGTGGTGCGCGTAGCCCGTGCGACCGGCGCCGTCGAGCACGTGGCTCAGGCAGCGGGCCTCGATCTGCGCGCCGTCGAGCTGCCACCACTCGGCGGGCAGCGGCGTCGTCGCGCCGAGGTGGTTGCTGCGCTCGACGTAGTCGGGCCCGAGGTGCCAGTAGAGGTGCCAGACCCAGTCGCGCCATCCGATGAGCTGTCGCACGATGCCCTCGGCGCTGTTGAGCGGGGCGGCGCCGTCCCGGTGGGCGGCGACGACGCGGTCGACGATCTCGAGCGGGTGCAGCAGCCCCAGATTGAGCGGCACGCTGAGGCGGCTGTGCGCCATGGTGTCATCGCCCTGCAGGCTTGCGTCCTCGAACGGGCCGAAGTCGGTCAGCCGCGTGCCGATGAAGTCGTCGAGGGCGGCGAGGGCCTCGTCGCGCGTCGCGGCGAACGCGCGCGGAGCATCCGCCCCCAGAAAGCGCACCCCGTCGGCCTCGAGACGATCGAGCGTCTCGCGCACGCTCGCATCGATGTCGTCCTCGACGGGCCGCCACGGGTCGGGCAGCCCGAGCGACACCGCCCCCTTCGGCGGGCGCTGCCGGTTGTCGTGGTCGAAGCTGAACTGCCCGCCGACGGGCTCTCCGCCCTCCATGAGGATGCCGGTGCGCTCGCGGACCTCGCGGTAGAAGCGGTCCATGAGCAGCTGGGTCGGCTTCCTCCCCTCGGCCCACGCCGCGAACGTCGCGCGGTCGGTCACGATTCCCCGATCGGGCAGGATGCTCGCCCCGAGCCGCTCGACGAGCCGGGCCTGCGCCCACGAGGTCGCGCCGACCACCTCGAGTCGCTCACCGGTGAGCCCGCGCTCGCGCAGCGCGGCGGCGTAGGACGGCGCCTCGACGAGCTCGCCGCGGTCGCCGAGCTCGCGCGCGCGGTGCCGCAGCGCGCTCAGGTACAGGTGCGCCTTGAGCCGGTGCGTCGGCCGGCGGCGGAAGACCTCGTGGTTCTCGATGAGGATGATGCGCCCGCCGTCGTCGAAGTGCGGGCCGAGCTGCTCGGCGGTGAGCCAGCGGGTGGGGTCGGTCACGCTCGAACGCTAGAGCCGTAGGCTGAGCGCGTGACGACAGCGCTGCTCACCGACCGCTACGAGCTGACGATGATCGAGGCCGCGCTGCGCTCGGGTCGGGCGCATCGGCCGTGCGTGTTCGAGGTATTCGGCCGCCGCCTTCCTGGCGGTCGCCGCTTCGGCGTCGTCGCCGGCACGGGCCGCGTGCTCGACGCCATCGCCGACTTCCGCTTCGGCACCGACGAGCTCGACTGGCTGAGCGACAACGGCGTCGTCGACGAGGCGACGCTGCAGTACCTTGCCGACTACCGCTTCACGGGAAGCGTGCACGGCTACCGGGAGGGCGAGCTGTACTTCCCGAACTCGCCGCTGCTGACGGTCACCGGGACCTTCGCCGAGGCGGTCGTGCTCGAGACGGTCGTGCTGAGCATCCTCAATCACGACACAGCGGTCGCGACGGCCGCCGCCCGCATGGTCGCCGCCGCTGACGGGCGCCCTCTGGCCGAGATGGGCTCGCGCCGCACGGGCGAGGAGGCCGCCGTCGCCGCCGCGCGCGCCGCCTACATCGCCGGATTCAGCGCCACCTCGAACCTCGAGGCGGGGCGGCGCTGGGGAATCCCGACGATGGGCACCGCGGCGCACTCGTTCACCCTTCTGCACGACAGCGAGGAGGAAGCGTTCCGCGCCCAGGTCGAGTCGCTCGGCGCCGGGACGACCCTCCTCGTCGACACCTACGACGTGCGCGCCGCCATCGAGACAGCCGTGCGCGTCGCCGGCCCGTCGCTCGGGGCGGTTCGCTTGGATTCCGGCGATCTGCCCGAGCTCGTGCGCGAGGTGCGCGCGCAGCTCGACTCGCTCGGCGCCACCGGCACGCGCATCACCGTCACGAACGACCTCGACGAGCACACGATCGCGGCCCTCCGCGGTGCTCCCGTCGACAGCTTCGGCGTCGGCACCGCGGTCGTCACGGGCTCGGGCTCCCCCGCCGCCGGGTTCGTCTACAAGCTCGTCGCGCATCGCGGCGACGCCTCCGAGCAGTGGATGCCCGTGGCGAAGAAAAGCCCGGAGAAGGTGTCGCTCGGCGGCGCGAAGCGCGGCGAGCGGCTCCTGCACGACGGGCGGGCCCTCGCCGAGCACGTCCTCGTCGACGACGATCGGGACGGAGTGCCCGAGGCGGACGAGGGGACGCCCGCGGACGGCTCGCACGGCGGCACCGTGCGCCCCCTCACGGTCGCCCTCGTGCGCGACGGCGAGATCGACGAACGCTGGGTGGGGCCCGAGGGCGTTCGACGGGCGCGCGTGCACCACGCGGCCGCGGTCGCCGAGCTGCCGCTCGAGGCCTTCCGGCTCGGACGCGGCGAGCCCGTGCTTCCGACCGTCGTGCGCTGACGCCGGTCGACCACGGGCCCGCCGGGCGGGTCAGCCCTCCTCGTCGTCCGAGCGCCGCGCGCGCCACCGGCCGCGTCGCACCGGCTCGTCCGGCTCGGGAGGGATCACGAGCTGCGAGGTCGTGATGTCGGTCGGGCGGTCGCCCGGCCCCCACATCCGGTTGACGGCCGCCGAGACCGAGGTCTCCGCCGCGAGCGCCGACCCCAGTGCCCGCTCCATTCGGCTCTGCCTGCGCCGCAGCCACAGGCCGACGACGATGAGCAGGATGAGGGCGATGTAGCAGGTGGCGGCGAACGGCCGCGTGAAGAGCGAGGTCAGATCGCCCTGGTTAAGCTGCAGCGATCGCCGCAGCTGAGCCTCCCCCATCGGCCCCAGTATGAGCCCGACGACGAGCGGCGCGATCGGGTACCCGTAGCGCCGCAGGAAGAAGCCGAGCACGCCGATGAGCAGCAGGATCACGATGTCGGTCAGGGCGAAGTTCACCGCGAACGCGCCGAGCACCGCGAACGTGAGGATTCCGGCGTAGAGGTACGGGCGGGGGATCTGCAGGAGCTTCACCCAGATGCCGACGAGCGGCAGATTGAGCACGAGGAGGAGAACGTTGCCGATGTAGAGGCTCGCGATGAGCGCCCAGACCAGCGCCGGCTGGTTTTGGAACAGCTGCGGGCCCGGCTGGATGCCGTACGACTGGAACGCCGAGAGGATGATCGCGGCGGTCGCGGTCGTCGGAAGGCCGAGGGTCAGCAGCGGCACGAGCACGCCGGCGGCTGCGGCGTTGTTCGCCGACTCCGGGCCGGCGACGCCCTCGATGGCGCCGCGTCCGAACTCGTGCTTGTGCCTGCTGAGCTTCTTCTCGGTCGCGTACGACAGGAAGGTCGCGACGTCGGCACCCCCGGCGGGAATGGTCCCGATCGGGAAGCCGATCGCCGTGCCGCGGAGCCAGGGGCGCCACGAGCGGCTCCAGTCGGCGCGCGTCATCCAGTTCCGCCAGCCGCGCGCCACCGGGATGAGCGCGACCGGCCCGCGGCGCATCCGCGAGGCGACGTAGAGCGTCTCGCCGACCGCGAAGACGCCCACGGCGACGAGAACGACGTCGATGCCGTCGGCGAGCGGCAGGAGCCCGAATGTGTAGCGGGCCTGACCCGTGAGCACCTCGGTGCCGATGAGTCCGATGAAGAGCCCGATGCCGAGCGACACGAGACCGCGCCAGACCGACGACCCGAGCAGCGCCCCCACCGTCACGAACGCGACGACGATGAGCGCGACGTAGTCGGCGGGCGCCAGATTCACCGCCCAGGCGGCGAGGATCGGCGCAAGCAGGGTGAGACCGACCGTGGCGATCGTGCCGGCGACGAAGGACCCGATCGCCGCGGTCGCGAGCGCCGCTGCGCCGCGGCCCATCTTGGCCATCTTGTTGCCCTCGAGCGCCGTGACGATCGAGGCGGATTCGCCCGGCGTGTTGAGCAGGATGCTCGTGGTGGAGCCGCCGTACATGCCGCCGTAGTAGATGCCGGCGAAGGTGATGAGAGCCGCCGTCGGCTCGAGCGTGTACGTGAGCGGCAGCAGCAGCGCGACCGTCATCGCCGGTCCGATGCCGGGCAGCACGCCGACGGCGGTGCCGATGAGCACGCCGAGGAACGCGTAGAGCAGGAACTCGGGGTTCAGCGCGGTCTGGAAGCCTTCGAGCAGGAGGAGCAGATTGTCCATGACGGTGCCCTTCTAGATTCCGAGGATCGGGCCGAGAAGAGGTCCGGCCGGAAGGGAGAGACCGAGCCCCAGGCCGAACCCGAGCTGGATCGCGAGGCCGAGAGCGAGGCCGACGAGCGCGGCGACCCACCAGCGGGCCGCGCCGAGAGCCCACGCGGCGATCGCGAAGAGCACGGCCGCGGCGAACGCCCAGCCGATGATCGGGATGAGGGCGATGTGGGCGATGATCGCGATGACGATCTTCGCGAGGGTCAGCCAGTCCGTTCCCACGGTCGCGTCGATGTCCTCGCCCTCCTCCTGCGCGCCAAGGCGCCCACGGAGCACCTCGACGAGCACGCCGAGGGACGAGACGATCAGGATGCCTCCGACGAGGTACGGGAAGGCCGTGGGGCCGACCGCATTAGCGGAATCCGGCACCCGGATGCTCGAGGCGCCGACCACGGCGAAGAGACCGAGCGCGAGGGACAGCCCGGCGAAGACGAACTCGCCGAGGCGCCCCCGCCCGCGCGAGGCGTCGACGGGATCGGCAGTGTCCGTGCCCGCCCCGGAGGGGCCGGGCCGCTCGGGCCCGACCCCTCCGCGCATCGACGAATCGCTCATCAGCTGGCCAGCAGGCCGATCGTGCGCAGCGTCTGCCCGATCTCGGCGATGTTGGCGTCGACGAAGTCGGCGAAATCATCGCCGACGAGGAAGGCGTCTGCCCACCCTCGAGTCTCCCGCGTCTCCGTCCAGGCGTCCGAGGCGTGGAGCTCCTCGGCGAGCGATACGAGGGCGGCGCGCTCCTCGTCGCTGATGCCGCCGGGAGCGAGGAGCCCGCGCCAGTTGGTCAAGACGACGTCGTAGCCGGCGTCGGTGATCGTGGGTGCGTCGGGGAGGGCCTCGACCGGCTCGGCCGACGACACTGCGAGCGCTCGCATCGTCCCCGCGTCGACGTGCTCGACGAACTCGCCGATGCCGGAGATCCCTGCGCTCACATTGTTGCCGAGAATCAGCGTGACCGCCTCGCCGCCCCCGGAGTTCGGGATGTAGTTCAGCTGCGCGGGGATCTCGGCCGGGTCGAGGCCCGCGGACTCCAGCAGGAGGCCGGCGAGGATGTGGTCGGCGCCGCCCGCCGATCCGCCCGTGACCGTGACGCTCTGACCGTTCTCGACGATGTCGTCGACGAGGTCCTCCAGAGTCTCGTACGGCGACTCGGCGGGAACGACGACGACGAGCGCCTCCTCCGTAAGTCGCGCAATGGGCGTCGTGTCCTCCAGTCGGCGCTCCGAAGCGTTCGTCTCGACGGCACCCACCATCACGAGGCCCGTGACCATCAATGTGTACGGATCGCTCTCGTTGGCCAGCGCGGCGAGACCGACCGTGCCGCCGGCGCCACCGATGTTCGTGACGGGGGCAGAGTCGACGATTCCGTCGGAGGTGAGCACCTCACTCACGGCACGGCCGGTCTGGTCCCAGCCGCCACCCGGGTCGGCGGGAACGATGATCTGGACGGAGTCCGGAGCGACTGCCTCTCCTGCGGGGGCGTCGGGCCCGGGGGCCGCGGTGGGCGTGGTGCACGCCCCGAGCGCGACGGCCGTCGCTGCGGCGACGAGGACGGTGGTGAACGTTCGCATGGGGTTTGTCTCCTCATTGAGAGCCCGCGTCGTCGCGGGCGGTGAACATGCTGCGTGATCGATGACCGTAGGGCGGGAACGAGCGCCCCGCGATGCGCCGAGGGCTTGTGTAACTATTGGTCGCTCTGGAACTTCTGGTCGGCGGTGCAGACTGGGGTCGTGGGCCGATCGATGTCGCTGCGCGTCCAGCTCCTGCTGCTGCAGGCGCTCATCGTCGTCGCGACCGTCGCCGGCACCGGCGTGCTCGTGGGCGCCCTCCAGGAGCGGCTGCTGCGCGACGCCTATCTCGACAGGATGACCGCCGTCGCGCAGTCCGTCGCCCGACTGCCGATCATCCTCGACGCGTACGGCTCTGCGGATCCGAGCGCGGTGATCCAACCCGTCGCGGAGGTGATCCGGGAGGCCTCGAACGTCACGTACGTTGTCGTGACCGACGCTGAGGGCATCCGCTTCTCGCACCCGAACCCCGCGCGCATCGGCGAGCCCGTCTCGACCGACCCCTCGGTGCCGCTCTCCGGCGAGATCTTCGTCGGCACCGAGACCGGCACCCTCGGCGAGTCGTGGCGCGTGAAGGTACCGGTCTTCGCCGACGACCGCGAGATCATCGGCGCCGTCTCGGTCGGGATCCTCGAGAGCGCGCTCCGCGAGGAGTACGCGGGAAGCCTCACCCCGCTGCTCGCCGCGCTCGGCGGGGCCGCACTGCTCGGCGTGGTCGGCGCCGCGGTGGTCACCGCGATCATCCGCCGCCGCATCTATCGGCTCGAGCCGAAGGAGATCGCCTCGCTCGTGGACGCCAACGAGATCATGCTCCACGGCCTGAGCGAAGGGGTCGTGGCGGTCGACGGAGCGGGCGTCATCACGGTCGCGAACGATGCCGCGCGCGAGCTGCTCGGCACGGGTGATCGCGAGCTCGTCGGCCGACCCGCCGCCGAGGTGCTCGAGCCGGGACTCCGCGCCGTTCTCGACGACGGCGAGCGCGACGGGCGGCTCGTGCTCGTCGGCGAGCGCATCCTCGTCGCCCGCAGCACCGGGCGACAGCGCGACGACGGGCGCGCGGTGGATGCGACCCTCCTCGTGCGCGACCACACCGAGCTCCACGACGCGGTGCGCCAGATGGAGGGCGCGCAGTCGCTCACCGACGGGCTCCGAGCCCAGGCGCACGAGTTCCAGAACACCATGCACGTCGTCGGAGGCCTCCTCGAGCTGGGCCTGCCGCAGGACGCGCTCGCCGTCGTCCGGCGCGAGGGCCGGGGAGGCTCGCTCGGCTCCGACGCCGCCGACGCCCTCCAGGACGAGCCGGAGCTGGCCGCCCTGCTGATGGTCAAGCGCATCCAGGCGCGCGAGCGCGGGATGTCCCTCGAGGTCGACGTCGCCCCTCGCCCGGAGGGCGCCGACGGGCGGCGCACGGGCCTCATCGGCGAGGGCGACCTCGTGACGATCGTGGGCAACCTCGTCGACAACGCCATGGAGGTTGGCGGAGTCGGCACGCGCATCGTCCTTCTCATCGCCTGGACGCACGATCGCGTGACGATCACCGTGGAGGACGACGGGCCCGGCGTGCCGCTCGATCTGCGCCGTCGCGTGTTCGATGTCGGCGTGAGCACGAAGGACGCGTCGGACTCCGCCGGCCACTCCTCCCAGCGCGGCATCGGCCTCGCCCTCGTCCGCCGCATCGCGGAGAGGCATCGCGGCTCGGTCGCCGTCGACGACTCCCCCGCACTGGGCGGAGCGCGCTTCGTCGTCGATCTGCCCGCCGTGCGTCCCGCGCACGAGGAAGCCACCCGATGACCGCGCAGCCGAACGTCGTGGTCGTCGACGACGACGTCGCGGTCGCGGCTCTGCACGAGCGGTTCGTCGTCGCGCACGGTCGCTTCCACGTCGCCGCGGTCGCCCACACCGGACCACTCGCTCTCGAGGAGATCCGGCGCATCCGCCCGGACCTCGTCCTGCTCGACTTCTACCTGCCCGGGCTGAGCGGGCTGGAGCTGCTCCGCGAGCTGCGCGCGGGCGGCGGACAGCAGCCCGAGGTGATCGCCGTGACGGCCGCGCGCGACGTGGAGAGCGTGCGACAGGCGCGCGCCGCGGGAGTGCGGCACTACCTCGTGAAGCCGTTCGGCCCCGCGCAGCTGCACGATCGGCTCGACGAGATCCTGCTGGAGCGCTCCGTCCTCGAGCGGAGCCCGGCGAGCGCTCACCTCGACCAGTCGTCGATTGACGCCCTCCTCGCAGGCGCGTCGCGACGCCCGACGCCCCTGCCGAAGGGCCTGAGCGCCGAGACCCTCGCCGCCGTCGACCGCGCTGTGCCGCCCGACGGCCAGCGGTCGGCGACGGAGATCGGCGAGAGCGTCGGGATCTCCCGTGTCGCCGCACGGCGCTACCTCGAGCACCTCGCCTCGATCGGCCGCGTCGAGCGCTCGCTCGACTACGCAACGGCGGGCCGTCCGAGCGTGCGCTACCGAGCCAGCCGCGCGGCGCGAAGCTGAGCGCGCGGAGAGAGTCCTCTCCACCGGGTGTCGGATCTCCGTAGGGTCGGGGGGTTCGAAGGAGGACGCATGACCCGCATCGGATTCCACGCTTCGCACGAGCAGATCGAACCCCGCGCCCTGCTCGAGGCCGTCGCCCTCGCGGAGGAGATCGGCTTCACGGACGCGATGGGCAGCGACCATTTCGCGCCATGGAGCGAGGAGCAGGGCGAATCCGCCTTCTCCTTCGCCTGGATGGGCGCCGCGCTCGAGCGCGCGAAGAGCATGCTCATCGGCCAGGTGCACGCCCCCGGCCAGCGCATCCACCCCGCCATCAGCGCGCAGGCCATCGCGACCCTGGAGGCCATGAACCCCGGCCGCTACTGGGTCGCCCTCGGCAGCGGCGAGAACCTCAACGAGCGCATCACGGGCGACCCGTGGCCGCCGAAGGAGGTCCGCAACGCGCGGCTGCGCGAGTGCGTCGACGTCATCCGCGCCATGCTCGCCGGTGAGGAGGTCACCCACGACGGCCTCGTGCGCGTCGACCACGCGCGTCTCTGGACCCGGCCGGACGCCCCTCCGCCCGTCCTCGCGACCGCCGTCACGCCCGAGACCGCGGCATGGGCCGCCGAGTGGGCCGACGGTCTCATCACCGTCAACCAGAGCGACGAGAAGCTGCGCCGCGTGAGCGACGCCTACCGCGACGCCGGGGGGCGCGGCGACGTGCTCGTGCAGATTCACGTCTCCTGGGCGCACACCGAGCAGGAGGCTCTCGACTCGGCCTTCCACGAGTGGCGCACCAACGTCTTCGCCCCTCCCCTGTGCTGGGATCTCGACTCGCCCCGCGCGTTCGCACAGGCCGCGGCGCACGTGCGACCGGACGACGTGCGCGCCTCCGTCGTCGTCACCGACAGCGCCGACCACGTGGTCGAGTCCGTCGGGCGGATGCTCGACACGGGCTACGACGGCGCGTACATCCATCACGTCCCGGTCGAGCAACGGCCCTTCCTCGAGCAGGTCGCGCCGAGAATCCTCGCCGCATTCACGGAGCGAGCAGAGCCGGCAGGAGCAGTACCGATGGGAGCGCGAGCATGAGACTCACCGACACGGGCGACCTGTGGTGGAAGACCGCCGTCGTCTACTGCCTCGACATCGAGACCTTCATGGACTTCAACGACGACGGCGTCGGCGACTTCGAGGGTCTCGCCCACCGCATCGACTACCTCGCAGAGCTCGGCGTGACGTGCCTGTGGCTCATGCCCTTCTACCCGACCCCGGGGCGCGACGACGGCTACGACATCATCGACTTCTACGGGGTCGATTCGCGGCTCGGCCACCATGGCGACCTCGTCGAGGTGCTGCGCACGGCGAAGGATCGCGGGATGCGGGTCATCGCCGACCTCGTGGTCAACCACACCTCCGACCAGCACCCGTGGTTCAAGGCGTCGCGCTCGAGCAGGGACAACCCGTTTCGCGACTTCTACGTCTGGCGCGACGAGATCCCGAAGGGGGCGCCGACCAACGTCTTCCCCGACAAGGAGGACGGCGTCTGGCAGCTCGACGAGAAGACCGGCCAGTACTACCTGCACAACTTCTACCACCACCAGCCCGACATCAACCTCGCGAATCCGAAGGTGCGCGACGAGATCGCGAAGGTCATCGGGTACTGGATGGAGCTCGGCTTCAGCGGCTTCCGCGTCGACGCCGTACCGTTCCTCCAGCAGGACGGCGACCCGGGCGTGGACCCGCACGAGCTGCTGCGGTCGCTGCGCAAGTACCTCACCCGTCGTGCGGGCGACTCAGTGCTGCTCGGTGAGGTCAACCTGCCCTTCGAGGAGCAGTACGAGTACTTCGGCGGCGAGGCATCCGACGAGCTGACCATGCAGTTCGATTTCGTCGGCATGCAGAATCTCTACCTCTCGCTCGCCCGACAGGATGCTCGGCCCCTCGCCGATTCGCTGCGCGAGCGCCCCGTCCTGGCCCAGGAGTCGCAGTGGGCGAACTTCGTGCGCAACCACGACGAGCTCACCCTCGACAAGCTCACTGAGGCGGAGCGCATGGAGGTCTTCGAGGCGTTTGCCCCTGACGAGGGGATGCGCGTGTTCGATCGGGGCATCCGCCGCCGACTGCCGACGATGCTCGCCGGAGACCCGCGCCACGTGCGCATGGTCTACAGCCTGCTGTTCTCGTTGCCGGGCACGCCCGTCATCTTCTACGGCGAGGAGATCGGCATGGGCGAGAACCTGGAGCAGCCCGGTCGGCTCGCCGTGCGGACGCCCATGCAGTGGAACTCGGCCGCGAACGGCGGATTCTCACGGGCTCGCTCGCGCCGGCTCGTGGCCCCTGTGACGCCCGACGGCTTCGGCCCCGCGCACGTGAACGCCGCCGACCAGCGCACAGACCCCGACTCGCTGCTCGCGTTCTTCGAGAAGCTCATCCGCCGCTACCGCGCTTCCGTCGAGATCGGGTGGGGCGAGCTCACGATCATCGACGCGGGCGTGGACTGCGTGCTCGTGCATGCGATCCAGGGCACGGAGGGGAGCATGATCGCGGTGCACAACTTCTCCTCCGACCCGCAGGTGATCGACTTCGCGCTGCCGAACGGCATGGGGTCGAATGCCGAGCTCGTCGAGCTGCTGCGCGACGGCGGGGTCGTCGCCGACGAGAAGGGGCGCGTCTCTCTCGCGCTCGAGGCGTTCGACCACCGCTGGCTGCGCGTTCACTCCACCGACGACAAGCGCCTCAGCTGACCG
This sequence comes from Microcella alkalica, assembly GCF_014137945.1. Classification (GTDB taxonomy): domain Bacteria; phylum Actinomycetota; class Actinomycetes; order Actinomycetales; family Microbacteriaceae; genus Microcella; species Microcella alkalica. The sequence goes on along the minus strand of NZ_JACGWX010000002.1, from coordinate 105,153 downwards.
CGCACGTGCGGGGATCTGCAGGGGCACGCTAGCTGTAGTTCCCAGTGACGTTGTTCATGCCGCCGCGAGTGCGGTGATCGGGCTTCTGTGGCCGAGAGAGCCATGGGGTCGCTGCGTGTTGTAGTAGCGCACCCATTCTGGCAGGACCGCCCGACGATGCTCACTGTCGCGATAGGTCGCCGCGTAGGCCCACTCCCGTAGCAGGGTCTGGATGAACCTTTCGGCCTTCCCGTTCGTGCGCGGCCGGTAAGGACGAGTACGAATGTGGACCAGCCCCACCTCGGCGCAGGTCGCAGCCCAGAGTCGAGAGACGTAAGCGGAGCCGTTATCGGTCATCACCTCCTGCACTGTGACGCCGCGGGCGGCGAACCACGCGATCGCGCGACGCAGGAACCCGACCGTGGTCGCAGCGGTCTGATCGGCCAGCACCTCGACATAAGCCAGCCGGGTGGCGTCATCCACGGCGACGTGCACCGCCTCCCAGCCGGCGCCGGCGCTGCGGCGATCTGCTCCCTGGCCCAGAGCTCGCTTGCCGGGGCGGCGGAAGCGGCCCAGGGTCTTGATGTCGAGGTGGATCAGCTCTCCCGCGTGCCGACGGCAGTAGCGGTTCGCCGGCTCCGGCGGGTCGAGCTTGGAGAGCCTATTCAAGCCGACGCGGGCGAGCACGGCGCAGACGGTGGAGACCGCCATCCGAAGCAGCGCGGCGATCGTGGAGGCGGTCTTGCGCAGCCTCCGCAGCTGCACGATCACCGCCTCCACCCGTGCCGGGGTTCTGTTCGGTGACGACTTCGGCCGTGAGGGACGGTCGGTGAGGTTTTCGCCGGCATCGAATCGGGCCAACCATTCGTAGGCGCGACGCTCGCTGATTCCACCGGCGAAGGCCGCGTCGGCGACTTTCCAGTTCAGTTCCCGGACGCGTCGACACAGCAGCCGGCGACCTTCCACAGACAAACGGGCATTAGCGTGAAGCTCCATCGGGCTCCTTCAGGTGAGAGCAACTAGACACCCTCAAGCCTGGAGGAGCTCGACCTGAACAACCTGCCTGGGAACTACAGCTAGCTCGCGCGCTCCTCAGGCGCCTGCACGCGCTGACCGACGACGGCGCTCACGCCGTCCTGCCGCATGCTCACGCCGTAGAGGGCGTCGGCGATCTCCATAGTGCGCTTCTGGTGCGTGATGATGATGAGCTGCGAGCTCTCGCGCAGATCGCGGAAGATCGTCAGCAGCCGGCCGAGATTCGCGTCGTCGAGCGCCGCCTCCACCTCGTCCATGATGTAGAACGGGCTCGGTCGGGCCTTGAAGATCGCGATGAGAAGCGCGACAGCCGCGAGCGAGCGCTCGCCGCCCGAGAGCAGGCTGAGCCGCTCGATCTTCTTGCCCGCGGGCTTGACCGTGACCTCGATGCCCGTCGTGAGCATGCTCTCGGGGTCGGTCAGGAGCAGCTGGCCGGTGCCGCCGGGGAAGAGGATCGGGAAGACCCGGTCGAAGGCATCCTTCGTGTCGGCGAACGCGGCGGCGAAGATGTGCTGCATCGTGTCGTCGAGCTCGTCGATGATCGCGAGCAGGTCGCGGCGCGTGTTCGCGAGATCGGTGAGCTGCTCGCTGAGGAACTTGTGGCGCTGCTCGAGAGCGGCGAACTCCTCGAGGGCGAGCGGGTTCACGCGGCCGAGCTGGCTGAGCTTGCGCTCGGCGCGCGCGAGGCGCGCCTGCTGCTCGGCACGGTCGAAGGGGCGCCCCGCGAGAGCCCCCGACGCATCGACGCCGGCGGCGGACGCGGCGAGCGGGTGCGCGCGGCCCTCGGCGACGAGCTCCGCGACACGAGCCGACTCCTCGTCGGTCGTGGGGTCGAAGAGCGGGGCATCCGGATCGGGGCTCACGCGGGAGGCGGCCTCGGCGGCGACCGCATCGGCGACTGCACGGGCCGCAGCGGTGAGGGCGTCGTCATCCGGCACCCGCACCGCGGGGCCGTACTCGGCGACGAGCACGTCCTCGACGAGACCGAGCTCGTCGCCCGCGCGCTCGAGCAGCTTCGAGAGGTGCAGCTTCTTCTCGTAGATCTGCAGCTCGAGACCGTGGACGTTCTCGGTGATCGCGTGCATGCGCTCGCGCAGCGCCGACTCGGAGCGGCGCAGCTCGCCGAGCTCCTCGTTCTGCTGCTGGCGCTCGGTCTCGGCGCGGTGGAGTTCGACGCGGGCCTCGGCGACGGCGCGGTCGACGGCGGCGAGCACGGCGGGGACCGCGTCGGCGACGCGTGCGGCGCGCTCGACCTGCCTCTGGCGGAGGACAGCGCGACGCGCGGCCTCCTCGGCGGCAGCGCGCTCCGCCTCGCGGCGGCGCTCGAGCTGCACGGCCCGGTCGCGCTCGGCGCGGACGCGCTCGCGCGCGGTCTCGAGCTCGATGCGGCGCTCCATCTCAGTCGCGCGGGCGGTCTCGAGCTCGCCGACGAGCCCGTCGCGCGCGCTCGCGTCGAGCATGGGGCGCGGGCGCGCCGCGAAGTCGGCGTGGGCGCTCTCGGCGCGCGAGACTCCGGACTCGGCCTCGCGCACGACCTCCTGCGCCTTCTCGAGCGATGCGGCGAGGCGCGCAGCCTCGGCATCGGCCGCATCTGCCTGGGCGCGGGCGCGCGAGACCTGCTCGCTGCGGGCCGCGCGGCGGGCATCCTGGTCGCGGACGGCAGCGAGCGCCTCGGTCGCGGTGCGACGCGCGTCGGCGAGCGCAGTGCGCGACTCGTCGAGGCCGAAGCGGGCGCCCTCGATGCCCGTCGAGACGTCGGCGAGACGCTCGGCGGCGGCATCGCGCTCAGCAGCGAGCTCGAGCCGGCTGCGGCCCGCGCCGGAGCCGCCGCGGAGGACGGAGCGCGTGAGCACGTCGCCCTCGCGCGTGACGACGTTGACCGCATCAGTCACGGCGCCGAGCCGCTCGATCGCGGGCCAGGCGGCGCGCGCAGCGGCGAGATCGTCGGCGATGAGGGTGCGCGAGAGCAGGTCGGCGACGCCGGGCGGGGCGGTGACGACGTCGATCGCGGGAACGAGCCCGCCCGTCGAGCGGAGGACCGACGTCGGCGCCGACGCGGTGCGCAGCTCGGCGAGGACGACCTCGACGCGTCCGGCCTCGGCCTCGCGCGCGCGCTCGAGGGCCGCGAGACCGGCGTCGAGGTCGTCGACGAGCACCGCTTCGGCGAGCGTGCCGAGGGCTGCGGCGATCGCGGTCTCGAAGCCGGGCTTCACCTGCAGGTGGTCCGCCACGAGACCCCGCACGCCCTCCGAGCCCATGAGACCCGAGGCGCCGTCGCCCGAGTCGATCGCCTGCGAGAGGGCGCTCACGCGAGCGGCGAGGGCGTCGCGCTCGCGCTCGAGGGCGTGCAGGGAATCCCGTTCGGAGTCGATCGTCGACGACAGCGCCGCGACGCGCGCGTCGGCGGCGCCGAGGGCGTCGTCGAGCTCGGCGTCGGCGTCCGCGGCGTCCTCGAGCGCGGGGAGCGCGGCGAGCTCGGCGCGCGACGACTCCTGGCGGGCACGCGCGGCCTCGAGCGAGTGCTCGTGGCGCAGCAGCTCGCCGCGTGCGGCCGCGAGCGTCGAGCGCGCGACGTCGACGCGGCTCGCGAGCCCCGCGAGCTCGAGGTCGTGCTGCGAGACGAGCGCCGACTGCGCCGCGATCTCCTCGTCGAGCGAGTCGAGGGCGGCGCGCGCGGTCGCGGTGCGGGCGGCGGCCTCGCCGACGGCGCGCTCAGCGTCCGCGACGCCCGACTGCAAGGTCTCCGCCTCGGCGAGCGCCGCGTCGACCATGGCCTGCGTGACGGTCGACTGCATGCCGGGAAGCTCGGACTGCTGGCTCAGCAGCGTGAGCTTCTGCTGCGCGAGCGAGCTGAGCGAGCGGACGCGCTCCTGCACCTGCTCGAGCGCGAACGAGGTGCGGCGCGCGGTATCGACGGCGTCGCCCACCATCTGGCTCTCGATCCGTGACACGCGGATGCGCGCCTGATCGAGCTGCTCCTGCACGACGATGCGCTCGCTCGTACGCTCGCTCTCGCTGCGCTGGTGATCGGCGAGTGACGAGCGCAGTGACACGACCTCGTCCGCGAGGAGGCGCGCGCGGGCATCCCGCACGATCGCGGCGATCGTCTGCGCCTCGCGCGCGATCTCGGCCTGCCGACCGAGCGGGGTCAGCTGGCGGCGGATCTCGCCCGCGAGATCGTTGAGGCGCGTGAGGTTCGACTGCATCGCCTCGAGCTTGCGGACCGTCTTCTCCTTGCGGCGACGGTGCTTGAGGATGCCGGCGGCCTCCTCGATGAAGCCCCGGCGCTCCTCCGGGCTCGCGTGCAGCACGGTGTCGAGCTGGCCCTGGCCGACGATGACGTGCATCTCGCGGCCCAGACCCGAGTCGCTCAGGAGCTCCTGCACGTCGAGGAGGCGGCACGACTGCCCGTTGATGGCGTACTCGCTGCCGCCGTTGCGGAACAGCGTGCGCGAGATCGTGACCTCCGTGTACTCGATCGGGAGCATCCCGTCGGAGTTGTCGATCGTCAGCTGCACCTCGGCGCGACCGAGGGGCCCGCGCGTCGCGGTGCCGGCGAAGATGACGTCGCTCATCGTGCCGCCGCGGAGGGTCTTCGCGCCCTGCTCGCCCATGACCCAGGCGAGCGCGTCGACGACGTTCGACTTGCCCGAGCCGTTCGGGCCGACGACGCACGTCACGCCCGTCTCGAACTGGAAGGTGGTCGGCTGCGCGAACGACTTGAAGCCCTTGAGAGTCAGGCTCTTCAGGTGCACGCGGCGCTCCGTCTCGGGGGTCGGTGGTCGGTGGTCGATCGTCCCTACCGTAGCGGCTCGGTGCGCTGTAGCCTGGCGGGCTGGCCGACGGTTCAGGAGGCGCACGATGACGACGTTCACGATCGAGCAGTTGAGCATCCCCACGAGCCTCGACGCCCCCGGGGCGGAGGACTTCCGCGCGAGCGTCGACGTCCGCAACGCGGTGCGCGTCCACGATGCCGGCACGGACGACGTCGCGGCGAGCGCCGAGCTGCTCCTGCCCGGCTGGCTCGACCCCCACGAGCCGAAGACCCTGCTCGTCGCGCGCGTCGACGGGCGCATCGTCGCGCGCGGGGTGTGCGAGCGGCGCGTCGACGAGACCGAGACGGCGTGGATGATCGCCGAGGTGCTGCCCGAGTTCCGCGGTCGGGGCATCGGGCGCGCGCTGAGCCTCGCACTCGAGGAGGCGGCGCGGGCCGAGGGGCGCTCGAAGTTCATCGTGTACGCGCCCTCGCCCGAGCCCGCGGGCGGGTCGGGCGCGATCGAGCAGGTGGATGCTCCCACCGGGTTCGGCTCCGTCCCCGCCGGCAACCCCGAGGTGCGGCTGCTGCGCGACCTCGGCTACACGCTCGAGCAGGTCGAGCGCGGCTCTCGTCTGCAGCTCCCCGTCGACACGAAGCTTCTCGCTGCCGCGACGGCTCGCGCTCGCGCATCGGCGCCGGAGGCGGAGTACCGCCTGCACTCGTGGGTCGATCGCACGCCCGCGCAGTGGCGGGAGGACGTCGTGCACCTCCTCACCCGTATGAGCACCGACGCGCCGAGCGCGGGGCTCGAGGAGCCGGAGGATACGTGGACGATCGAGCGCCTCCTCACCGACGAGGAGGCGAACGCCGGCGTGCGGGTCGCGCTCACCACGGCTGTCGAGCACGTGCCGTCGGGCGCGCTCGTGGGGTTCACCGAGATCGCCGTGCCGGCCGAGGAGCACCGCTCGCCCTGGCAGGAGGACACGCTCGTCCTGCGCGAGCACCGCGGGCACCGCCTGGGGCTCCTGCTCAAGGCCGATAACCTGCGACTGCTGCAGGAGCGCCACCCCGATCGTCGGGCGATCACGACCTACAACGCCGAGGAGAACCGCCACATGCTCGACGTCAACGAGGCGCTCGGGTTCCGGCCGTTCATCTACGAGGGCGCGTGGCGAAAGGACCTGAGTCTGACGTAGCGACGACCGCGGTTGTCCGTTTCAGTCCGCGCCGCGCACCGCGCGCAGGCGCTGGCAGCGGGGGCAGAAGTGCGACCCGCGGTTCATGAACTGCTCGCGCACGAGCATCCGCCCGCAGCGCGAGCACGGCGAGCCGTGCTGCCCGTAGGCGCGCAACGAGTGGCTGAAGTACCCGGAGGCGCCGTTGACATTGACGTACTGCGCGTCGAAGCTCGTGCCGCCCTCCTCGAGCGCGCGGCGCAGCACCGTGCGAACCTCGCCGAGCAGCTCGCGCGCCTTCCGCGCAGAGATCGTCGACGTCGGCTGGTCGTAGTGCAGGCGCGCCGCCCACAGCGACTCGTCGGCGTAGATGTTTCCGATGCCGCTCACAAGTCCCTGGTCGAGCAGGGCGCGCTTGATCCCCGTGCGGCGGGTGCGGAGCGCCGCGAGGAACCGCGCCTCGTCGAAGGCGGGATCGAGCGGGTCCCGCGCGATGTGCGCCACCTGCCCCGGCACGAGGGGTAGGGCGCTGCCGTGCCCGCCGGGCGCGCCATCGGGCGTGCGTCCGAGCGGGTCGAGCGCCATCGATCCGAAGATGCGCTGGTCCACGAAGTCGACGCGCAGATGTCCATGATCGGGATGCGCGACGCCGAGCACGATGCGCGTGAGCGGGGCGACCTCGGCGTCGACGCTCCGCAGCAGGACCTGGCCGCTCATGCCGAGGTGGACGACGACGGCCTCGACCGGGTCGCCGAACGCGCCCGACTCACCCGCCGGAGCGGCGCCGCCGACGGCCACGGGCATCCACAGGAATTTGCCCCGGCGCACGGCCGAGTCGATGCGGGCGCCGGTCAGTCGGTCGACGAAGTCCTCCGCCGGGCCGTCGTGCCGGCGCAGCGAGCGCTCGTCGAGCACGCGCACGGAGATGATCGTCGAGCCCGTGATGGCGGGGGCGAGTCCGTGCCTGACGACCTCGACTTCGGGCAGCTCGGGCATCAGGCCGAGAAGGGGCCCTGAAGGGTCGTCCAGGCGAAGAGCGCCGCGGCCATCTCGGCCTGCTTCTTGCTCGTGCCCTCGCCGGAGGCGATCGCCTCGCCGGACAGGTGCACCGTCGCGATGAACCGCTTCGAGTGGTCGGGGCCGGTTTCGGTGAGCTCGTAGACGGGTAGCCCGTGGCCGAGTTGGGCGGCGAGCTCCTGGAGGGAGGTCTTCGGGTCCATGGCCGCGCCGAAGCGCGAGGGGTCGGCGACGAGGGGCGCGACGAGGCGCAGGACGAGGTCGGTCGCGGCATCGTCGCCGAGGTCGAGGAAGGTCGCACCGATGAGCGCCTCGAGCGTGTCGGCGAGGATGGACGACTTGTCTCGGCCGCCCGTGAGCTCCTCACCCTTGCCGAGCTTGAGGTGGTCGCCGAGACCGATGGCGCGGGCGACCTCCGCGAGCGCGACCGCCGAGACGAGCGAGGCGCGGCGCTTGGCCAGGTCGCCCTCGTCGAGGTCGGGGTAGCGCGAGTAGAGCATGACCGTCACGGCCTGCCCGAGGATGGCGTCGCCGAGGAACTCCAGGCGCTCGTTGTTGCGGGGCGCGTTGTTCTCGTAGGCCCACGAGCGGTGGGTCAGCGCGACCTCGAGCAGCTCGGGGTCGACGGAGACGCCGAGCGCCCGCGTGAGCTCCGAGCGATCAGGAGTGCTCTCGCGGGCGCGAGCGGGCGTCCGACTCTGCTGAGACGACGCGGCGCCGGACACCTCAGACGTCGGCGACCTTGCGGCCCTTGTACTCGAGGAACAGCGGGGTGCCCGCCGAGTCCTCGACCACGCGGGCGCGGTGCGGCAGGCTGTAGACGACCTTGCCGTTCTCGATGGTCTTGACGAGGGTGGGAACCTCCGCCTTCCACTGCGAGCGGCGCGCGTGGGTGTTGGCGCGCGACTTCTTCCGCTTGGGAACAGCCATGATCTCTTCTCTCTCTCGTGTCAGCGCGCGAGGGCGCCGGAGTCTTCCGTCAGTTCGTGCTCTGGTCGGTGCTGTCGCTGGTCTCTGCGGCAAAGCCCTGCAGAGCGGCCCAGCGCGGATCGATGATCTCGCGCGGCTTCCGCTCCGGGTGGTCGGCCAGGCGCTCGCCGGTCTCGGGATCGAGACCGGGGCAATCGGGTCGGCACACCGGCTGGAACGGCAGCGACAGCACTACCGCATCCCGAACAACAGGTTCACAATCCACGTGGTTGTCGTGAACCGTGTAGTCGAAGGCGTCGTCAGGAGAATACGCGAAAACCTCCTGGAATTCGACTTCGAGCGGCAGCTCGACGCGGTCCAGGCAGCGCACGCACTCGCCCACGGCGGTAGTCGTGACGGTCGCGGAGACGAGGATCCCCTCGTGCAGGCCCTCGAGCCGAAGGTCGATCTCGGTGGGCGTCCCCTGCGGAACCGTGACGACGGAGGCCCCGAGCTGCTCGGGCACGTCGAAGGCGAGCGACTTCTCGCGCATCTCGCCTGCGCGGTGCATGAGGTCGCGCACGTCGACGCGGTAGGGGGAGGTAGGCATAACGCTCCATTCTCGCACGACGGCGGGCGAGCATCCGATTCGAGGATGCCCGCCCGCCGTCGATGCGGACGCGTCGCGCTCGGCGCGCGGGGGCCGTCAGCCGGCCGCGACGGCCGCGAAGGCCTCGTCGTAGGCGACGAGCGCGCGCTCGACCTCCTCCGGCGTGACGATGCACGGCGGCACGACGTGGATGCGGTTGTCGGCGGCGAACGGCAGCACGTGCCGCTTCATGAGCTCGGCCTTGAGCTTCCCGATCACGGCGGCCGGCACGGGCTCGCGCGTCGCGCGATCGGTGACGAGATCGAGAGCCCAGAAGACGCCGAGGCCGCGCACCTCGCCGATCATCTCGTGCTTCTCGGCGAGCGCCCGCAGGCCGGGCCCGAGGTGCTTCTCGCCGATCATCTTCGCGTTCTCGACGATTCCCTCGTCGGTCATCGCGTCGATCGAGGCGACGATCGAGGCCATCGCGAGCGGGTGGCCCGAGTAGGTGAGGCCGCCCGGGAAGACGCGCTCGTCGAAGGCCGCGGCGATGTCGGGCGAGATGACGACGCCGCCGACGGGCACGTAGCCGGAGTTCACGCCCTTTGCGAAGGCGATGAGGTCGGGCACGACGCCCTCGGGGTTGACGGCCTCGCCCTGCCAGGCGAACCACTCGCCCGTGCGGCCGAAGCCGGCCATGACCTCGTCGGCGATCCACACGATGCCGTACCGGTCGCAGATCGCGCGGACGCCCGCGAGGTAGCCGGCGGGCGGCGAGAAGATGCCGGCCGTGCCGGGCACCGACTCGAGCACGATCGCCGCGATCGTGTCGGGGCCCTCGGCCTGGATCGTGCGCTCGAGGTGCTGGAGGGCGCGCTGGCACTCCTCCTGCTCGGTCGTCGCGTGGAACTCGCTGCGGTACAGGAACGGCCCGAACACGCGCAGGTGGCCCCACGCGTACTCGTTGGGCATGCGCCGCCAGTCGCCCGTCGCGGCGATCGCGGCGCCGGTGTTGCCGTGGTAGCTGCGGAAGGTCGAGAGGACCTTGTGCTTGCGGGTCGTGAGGCGCGCCATGCGGATGGCGTTCTCGATGGCGTCGGCGCCGCCGTTGGTGAAGAAGACCTTCGCGAAGCCGGGGCCGGCTTTCTCGACGATGCGCCTGGCCGCCTCGCCGCGCACGAGGTTGGCGTGCGCGGGGGCGACGGTCGCGAGCTCGGCCGCCTGGTGCTGGATCGCCGCGACGACCTTCGGGTGCGAGTGGCCGATGTTGGTGTTGACGAGCTGGCTCGAGAAGTCGAGGTAGCGCTCGCCGTCGTACGTCCAGACATCGCAGCCCGCGGCGCCCGCGATGACGAACGGGGCGAGGGCGCCCTGAGCGCTCCAGGAGTGGAAGACGTACTGGCGATCGAGCTCGAGGGCGCGGGCGCCGTCGGCCGGGTCGAGGTCGGGCTGGGTGGTGTGCGACCGGTTCATAGTGTCGGTCATCGCTATCGGTCCTTGAGTCGGAGGGACGGGATGGTGCTCATTATCGTCCGTCGCGGCCGATTCGCTGAGTGCGCAGGAGCGCAGGGATCCGTTCGCGGAACGGGAAGAACCCGCGCGTCGCGTGCGGCCATGCCGTCGCATCCCACTCGCGCAGCAGCATCGTGAGCGGCAGCCCCTCGGCGGCGAGCTCGGCGGAGGCCTCGTCGAGCCGCGCGCGGGCGGGGCCGACGGGCGCGTGCGGCGTCACGATGGCCGTCGCACCGTGGGCGCGCGCCCACTCGATGAGCGCGGATGCCCGGATCCCGTCGAGCGCGCTCGCCGGTGCCCCGAAGGCGGTCGCCGCGCGATCGCGGCCATCGGCGAGCGCGTGCGCGGTGAACTCGGCCACGAGCGGGCCGCGCATCCCGATCGGGGAGCGCTCCTCCCCCGCCGCCGGGCTCGCGACGGCCACGACCTCGGCACCGGCCGTCTCGAGCTGCGCGGCGAGGCTCTCGGCGTGCAGGTCGTCCTCGTGCAGCAGGAGCGCGACGCGCCCGCGCGGCGGCGCGACGACGACCGGCGGCGCGGCGGGCGGCGGCACGGGCGCGTCGTCGCTCACCGCGACCGCCTCGGCCGCGAGCCCCGTGGGCCGGAAGCGGCCCTCGGTCGCGAAGTCGATGTTCTGCGCCGTCGCGAGGTAGGTCTTGCCGACGGTCTGCAGGCCCGCGACCCACCGCCACGACAGGGTGTTGGAGGCCGGGTCGCCGTCGAGAAGGTGGCGCAGGAAGAAGTCGGCGCCGAGCTGCCACGGCAGGCGCAGCGTGAAGATCCAGATGCTCGCGAACCACATGCGGGCGTGGTTGTGCAGATAGCCGTACTCGACGAGCTCCCGCGCCCAGTCGTCGAAGCCCTCGATGCCGGTGCGCCCGGCGATGGCGTCCTCGTAGGTCGCGAGCTCGGCGGCGCTCAGCGCCTCGAGCGCCGGCGCGATCGCCGCCGTGCACCGCGCCCACACGCTCGGCCGAAGCTCGAGCCAGCCCTTCCAGTACGTGCGCCAGTAGACCTCCTGCACGAACTTCCCCGCCGCGTCGAGCGAGTGGCGCTCGAGCACCGCCTCGACGACCTCGCGCTCGGTGATGAGGCGGTGCCGCACCCACGGCGAGAGCGTCGAGACGTTCGCGCGATCGTTCGGGCCACGGTCGACGTTGCGCTCGGCGGCGTAGGCGCGACCGGCTCGGGGGACGAAGTCGGCGAGCCGCTCCCGGCCCGCGGCGCGCGTGGCGTCGAACGTCATGGGGACATCGTGCGGCCTGTCGGCTGGGAGCCGGGGGCGGGGAAGGGGCGGGATGCTCGACTCGAGCATCCCACCCCCGCAGGTGGTGAGGCGCAGCGGCTAGTTGCCGCCCTCCATGAGCTCGACCTCGATGGGCTCGAAGCCCTCGCCGAACACGTCGACGCCCTCCTCATCGAGCTCGGCGAGAGCCTGCTCGATGTACTCGTTCGTCCAGACGCCCTCCGCGGGCTCTTCGGTGATGAGGCTCGCGCCCGACTCGTTGACAGCGCTCAGCGCGGCGGCGACGGTGTCGTCGAACGCGGCCTCGTCGATGTAGCCGATGCCGTCCGGCGCCGGCCAGATGAGCTTGTTGGTCTCGTTGACCATCCATAGCTCGTGGCTCGGGCCCCAGCCGGAGCCGGCGTCGATCGTGATCTGCGCGGCGTCCTCCGGGTTCTCGGCGGCGTACACCCAGCCCTTGATGACGGCCTTGAGGAAGGCGACCGTGGTCTCCTGGTACCCCTCGTCGCTCTCGAGGCGCTCGGTGTCGGCCCAGATGGCGTCCTGCAGCATCGCGCCGACGGTCTCCTCGTAGCTGATGACGGTGAGGTCATCGGCCGTGTAGAGCTCGCCGGTGTCGGGGTTCACCGTCTCGAGCACCTGCGCGTACTCGTTGTACGTCATCGCCTGCGCCGCGTCGATGTCGCCGGAGAGGAAGGCGTTCATGTTGAAGTCCTGCGTGATGATCTCGACGGTCGACGAGTCGAGACCCTCCTCGGCCATGGCCGCGAAGATCTCCCACTCGTTGCCGAAGCCCCACGAGCCGATCTTCTTGCCCTCGAAGTCGGCGACCGACTCGATGCCGCTGTCGACCCACGCGACCTGCAGCGTGCCGGAGCGCTGGAAGATCTGCGCGATGTTGGTGACGCTCGCGCCGGCCTCGATCGAGCCGAGCACCTTCGGCACCCAGGCGATCGCGTAGTCGACGTCGCCGTTCGCGAGGGCGTCCTGCGGCACGATGTCGCCGCCGGAGGGGATGATCTCGACGTCCAGGCCGGCCTCCTCGAAGTAGCCCTGGTCCTGCGCGGCGAAGTAGCCGGCGAACTGGCCCTGCGGCAGCCACTGCAGCTGCAGCTTGACCTCGGTGAGCTCGTCGCCGCCGGAGCCGCCCGAGCCGCCGTCGGTGCCTCCCGTGTCGGCGGCGCAGGCGGAGAGTGCGAGCGCGGCGGTGAGGCCGAGCGCGCCGATCGTCGCGAAGCGACGGGTGCTGTGGATCATGTCGTGTCCTTTCAGTGATTCCCGGGTGGTGTGGTGCGGGGTCTGGTGGTCAGGAACGGCGGTGCGCTCGCGTCAGGTGCGACGCGCGACGGCGCGCTCGATGGCGAGCGCGACGAGGTAGAAGGCGAGACCGAGAACGATCGCGGCGACGACGTAGGCCCAGGCGCGGGCGTACGCGCTCGAGGCGGCCGAGGTCGAGATGAGCCCGCCGAGCCCGCCGCGCGGGCCGCCGAAGTACTCGGCGACGAGGGCGGAGATGACGGCGAGCGACGACGCGAGGCGGATGCCCGTGAACGTGAAGGGCGCGGCGGTGCGCAGCGTGATGGTCCGCATCGCCTGCCAGGGCGTCGCGGCGTACGCGCGCATGAGGTCACGGTGCACGGGGCGCGTCTGCCGGAGCCCGCGCGCGGTGTTGATGAAGACGGGCACGAAGGCGGCGAGCGCCGCGATGAGCTGCCTGCCGGTCTGCGCGTCCGCGCCGAAGGCGGTATTGAGCACGGGCGCGAGGGCCACGATCGGGACGACCGCGAGGGCGGCGACGATCGGGGCGAGCATCCCGTCGACGATGCGCGCGGCGGAGGCCAGCAGCGCCGCGACGATGCCCACGATCGTGCCCGCCAGCAGGCCGATGAGCGCGTTGAGGCCCGTGAGCCCTGCCGCGCTCGCCATCGACGGCGCGAACTGGGCGATCTCCTCGCCGATCGCCGCGGGGCTCGGCAGCAGGTACGCCTCGATGAGGCCGCTCCCGGCGAGCAGCTGCCACAGCACGATGACCACGACGCCGAGGATGACCGGCGCGAGCACGCGCTCGGCCGAGCTCGGGGCGCGCTCGACGGCGGGCGCGTTCCGGCTCGCGGTCGCTCGACTCGCCACGGCCCGGCTCGTCGTCACCCGGCTCATCGCGTCTCGACTCCGCGCGGCCCCGTGACCGGGGCGCCGTGGAGCGCCTCACGGACCGCGGTGATCATCTCGAAGAACGCGCCGTCCTCCCGCAGGTCGTCGGCGCGGTCGGCGGCGCGGCCGAGGCGCATCGGCACGATGTCGGCGATGCGGCCGGGGCGGGGAGACATGACGACGACGCGATCGCTCAGGTACACGGCTTCGGGGATGGAGTGCGTGACGAAGACCACCGCGGCGCCCGTCTCGGCGGCGATGCGCAGCAGCTCGGTCTGCATGTACTCGCGCGTCATCTCGTCGAGCGCGCCGAAGGGCTCGTCCATGAGCAGGAGGGCGGGCTTCTCGGCGAGGGCGCGGGCGATCGCGACGCGCTGCTGCATGCCGCCGGAGAGCTGATCGGGGAACTTCTGCGCGAAGTCGCCGAGGCCGACGAGCGCGACGAGCTCGTCGACGCGCGCGGCGCGCTCGGCCGGCCCCACGCCGTGCAGCTCGAGCGGAAGGGCGATGTTGCCCGTGACCGTGCGCCACGGGAGGAGGCCCGCCTGCTGGAACGCGATGCCGTAGCGCTGGTCGAGCCTCGCCTGGTGGGCGCTCGTGCCGAAGACCTCGACGGTGCCCGAGCTCGGCGAGTCGAGGTCGGCGATGATCCGCAGGAGCGTCGACTTCCCGCATCCGGATGGCCCGATGAGCGAGATGAACTCGCCGGGTGCGACGTCGAGATCGATTCCGCTGAGCGCGACGACCTCGCCCTGCTTGGTCGAGAACGTCTTGTCGACTCCCCGCGCGCTCACTGCGGTCGGGGTGCTGGTCGGGGTCATGGCGTCGCCTCCGCGCGTCGGTAGTTCCGGAAGATGAGGCCGAGGATCGCGACGGATCCGGCGGCGATGAGTCCGAGCGCCACGGCGCCCGCGATCGGCGCCCACGCCTTCGCCGGGTCGCCGCTCGCCTGCCCGGCGTACTGGATGATGAGGCGCCCGATGCCGCCCTGCAGGCCCGTGGAGACCTCGGCGACGATCGCCCCGACGACGGCGTTCGCCGCCGCGAGTCGGAGCGCCGGCAGCAGGTAGGGCACGGCGGCGGGGAGCCGGACGCTCCGCAGCGTCGCCCACCAGCCGACCGAGTAGGTGCGCAGCAGCTCGAGGTGGATCGCGTCGGGCGCCTGCAGCCCGCGCAGCGCGCCGACGGCGACGGGGAAGAAGGCGAGGTAGCTCGCGATGACGGCGACGCTCATCCAGTCCTGCCACTCGAAGGCGCCGATCTCGATGCGCGAGCCCCAGCTCCGCACGAGCGGCGCGAACGCGATGAGCGGCACCGTCTGGCTCAGGACGATCCACGGCAGCATCGCCGACTCGGCGAGGCGCCAGCGCTGCATGACGAGGGCGAGAGCGATGCCGACGACGACGCCGACGACCCAGCCCGCGGCCGCGATGCCGAGCGTGAGCGAGGCGGCGAGCACGATCTCGAGCCACAGCGGTCTCGCCCCGTCGGCGCGCGTGACGGGCTCGGCGAGGCGCGAGGCCATGTCCCACAGGTGCGGCATGGCGAGGTCGCTCGTGCGCGGCAGGATGCGCGCGTCGGCGATGACGAGCCCGTCGGCCGGGCCGAGCGCCTTGTACAGCTCCCAGATCAGACCGAGCACGACGATGCCGAGCAGCCCGTAGCCCCACAGCCGCAGTCGCGCGCCGCGATCGCGCGCGCGCCGGCGCGGCGGCGTGAGGGCGATCGCGGCGTCGGTCACGCCGTGGCCCGCTTCGCGCCGCGCAGCGCGGGGATGATCGTCTCGCCGTAGACGCGCAGCGTCTCCTCCTTGTTGTCGTGCTGGAGGTAGCCGGCGAACTGGTCGACCCCGAGGTCGCGGAGCGCTTCGAGCTTCTCGATGTGGTCGTGCGCCGAGCCGAGCACGCAGAACCGGTCGACGATCTCGTCGGGCACGAAGTCGACGTGGTCGTTGCCCGCCTTGCCGTGCGTGTTGTAGTCGTAGCCCTCGCGCCCGGCGATGTAGTCGGTGAGGGCCCGCGGCACGTCGCTGCCCTCGCCGTGCTTGGCGACGATGTCGGCGACGTGGTTGCCGACCATGCCGCCGAACCACCGTGTCTGGTTGCGCATGTGATCCCAGTCGGTGCCGATGTACATGGGCGCCGCGACGCAGAACGTGATGCTCATCGGGTCGCGTCCGGCGTTGTCGGCGGCCGTCCGCACCGTCTCGATCATCCACTTGGCGATGTCGAGGTCGGCGAGCTGCAGGATGAACCCGTCGCCGACCTCGCCCGTGAGCTTGAGCGCGAGCGGGCCGTACGCGGCGACCCACACCTCGAGCTCGCTGCCGTGGCTCCACGGCAGCTGCAGCATCGTGCCGTTGTACTCGACGGCCCGCGAGTTGCCGAGCTCGCGGATGACGTGGATCGACTCGCGCAGCTCCTTGAGCGTCGTCGGCTTGCCGTTCGTGACGCGGACGGCCGAGTCGCCGCGGCCGATGCCGACGACGGTGCGGTTGCCGTACATCTCGTTGAGGGTCGCGAAGACGCTCGCCGTGACCGTCCAGTCGCGCGTCGCCGGGTTCGTGACGAAGGGGCCCACCTTCACGCGGTGCGTCTCGGCGAGGATCGCCGAGTAGATGACGTACGGCTCCTGCCACAGGATGTGGCTGTCGAAGGTCCACACGTGGCTGAAGCCGTACTGCTCGGCGAGCTTCGCGAGGTGGACGATGCGGCTGGCGGGCGGGTTGGTCTGGAGTACTGCTCCGAAGTCCATGGATGCTCTTCTCTCGGTGATTCGGAGGCTCAGACGAGGTACTGGCTGAGGCCGCGGCGCAGGTACTGACCGTGCCCGGCCCGCCCGTGGAAGGCGTCGTCGCGGATGACGACCGAGCCGCGCGAGATCACCGTGTCGACCTTCCCGTCGATCTCGAACCCCTCCCACGCCGCATGGTCCATGTTCATGTGGTGCTTGCGGCCCGTCGGGCGGCCCTCGTCGTCGACCGGCATGCCGATCGAGGTGTGGCCGTTCGGGTCGTAGACGACGACGTCGGCGTCGGCGCCCGGAGCGATGACGCCCTTCTTGCCGTAGAGCCCGAACATGCGCGCGGGCGTGGTCGAGGTGATCTCGACCCAGCGCTCGAGCGTGATCTGGCCCGTCACGACGCCCTGGTACATGAGGTCCATGCGGTGCTCGACCGAGCCGATGCCGTTGGGGATCTTCGAGAAGTCGCCGAGGCCGAGCTCCTTCTGGTCCTTCATGCAGAACGGGCAGTGGTCGGTCGACACCATCTGGATGTCGTTCGTCCGCAGCGACTGCCACATGTGGTCCTGGTGGCCCTCGGCGCGCGAGCGCAGCGGCGTCGAGCACACCCACTTCGCGCCCTCGAACGCGCCGTACTTCTCGCTCACGGCCCCCAGCTGCTCCTCGAGCGAGAGGTACAGGTACTGCGGGCACGTCTCGCCGAAGACGTTCTGACCGATGTCGCGCGCGGCGGCGAGCTGCTCGACGGCCTGCTTCGCGCTCACGTGCACGACGTAGAGCGGCGCGCCGGTGAGGTTCGCGAGCATGATCGCCCGGTGCGTCGCCTCCTCCTCCATCTGCCAGGCGCGCGCGACCCCGTGGTAGTACGGGTCGGTCTTGCCCTTGGCGAGCAGCTGCGCGACGAGCACGTCGATCGCGGGGCCGTTCTCGGCGTGCATCATCGTCATGAGGCCGTGCTCGGCGGCGACCTGCATCGCGCGGAGGATCTGGGCGTCGTCGGCGTAGAAGACGCCGGGGTACGCCATGAACATCTTGTAGCTCGTGATGCCCTCGTCGATGAGCCTCGGCAGGGCATCCAGCGAATCGTCGTCGACGCCGCCCACGATCTGGTGGAACCCGTAGTCGATCGCGCAGTTGCCCGCGGCCTTCTCGTGCCAGGCGCCGAGCCCGTCGAAGACCTTCTGCCCCGCCGTCTGCACGGCGAAGTCGATGATGCTCGTCGTGCCGCCCCACGCGGCCGCGATCGTGCCGGTCTCGAAGGTGTCGATCGCGGCGGTGCCGCCGAAGGGCAGCTCCATGTGGGTGTGGGCGTCGATGCCGCCGGGGATGACGTACTTGCCCGTCGCGTCGATGACGGTGTCGACCGAGCCGCGCAGGTCGTGGCCGAGCACGGTCGAGCCGGGCTCGAGCACGGCGACGATGCGCTCGCCGTCGATGAGGACGTCGGCGGCTCCGCGCCCCGTGGCGCTCACGACCGTTCCGCCCGTGATGAGGATGGTGCTCATGGTGCTCCTTCGGGTCGGGCGGATTACGGGCGGGTGGTCGCGGTGTAGGAGTCCGGCCGGCGGTCGCGGTAGAACTGCCACGAGTTGCGCACCTCGCGGATGAGCCCGAGGTCGATGTCGCGCGTGACGATCTCGGTCTCGTCCTGGCTCGCGACCTCGCCGACGTAGTTGCCGCGCGGGTCGACGAAGTAGCTCGAGCCGTAGAAGGTGACGGCGAGGTCGCCGAATTCGTCGCTCTCTGTGCCGATGCGATTGTTCGCGCCAATGAAGTACTGGTTCGCGGCTGCCGCGGCGGGCTGCTCGAGCTCCCACAGGCGGTTCGACAGGCCCGGCTTCGTCGCGCTCGGGTTGAAAACGAGCTCGGCACCGTTGAGGCCCAGTTCGCGCCAGCCCTCGGGGAAGTGGCGGTCGTAGCAGATGTAGACGCCGACCTTGCCGACGGCGGTGTCGAAGACGGGGTAGCCGAGGTTGCCGGGGCGGAAGTAGAACTTCTCCCAAAAGCGGTCGAGGTTGGGGATGTGGTGCTTGCGGTACTTCCCGAGGATGCTGCCGTCCGCATCCACGACCACGGCGGTGTTGTAGTACACGCCGGGCATGTCTTCTTCGTAGATGGGGAGGACCATGACGAGCCCCAGCTCTTTCGCCAGGGCCGCGAATCGCTGAACGATCGGGCCGTCGGCGGGCTCGGCGTAGTCGTAGTACTTGGCGTCTTCGATTATGCCGAAGTAGGGGCCGTAGAACAGTTCCTGGAAGCAGATGATCTGCGCGCCGTCCGCGGCGGCGTCCCGCGCGAAGTGCTCGTGCTTGTCCAGCATGGATTCTTTGTCGCCCGTCCACGTGGTCTGGGTGATGGCGGCGCGAATGGTGGTCATGCGGTGGTTCCCCTTGCGTCATTGAATGAGGGCCAGTGTGCGGTGCGCGCGTTTCGGGCAGATTTCCGCCCGTGTCGCGTGCGTTACACGGTATGGCGCAGGCGCGCAGGTGAACAGGTCGACGCGCACATGAGCACCAAACGACGTGGGCGTCGGGCTCTGTGCGAGACGAGCATCCGGGCCTCGGCAGTAGCGTGGAGCAATGCGTATCGCAGTGATCGCCGGGGGCGTCGGCGGGGCCCGTTTCGTGCGGGGGCTCCGGGAGGCGGTGCGCCGCGCATCCGACATTGACCCGCTGGCGGGCGCCGCGATCGACGTGATCGTCAACACGGGCGACGACTGGTGGCTGGCGGGGCTGCGCATCACGCCCGACTTCGACTCGATGCTCTACACCCTCAGTGGTCAGAACGACGAGCAGCGCGGATGGGGTCGCGTGGGCGAAAGCGAGCGCGTCGCCGGCGAGTTGCAGGCCTGGGGCGTGACTCCCGAGTGGTTCACGCTTGGCGACCTCGACCTCGGTACGCACATCGCTCGCACGTCGTGGCTGCGGGCCGGTGAGACGCCCTCGCAGGTCGCCGCTCGGCTACAACAGCGCTGGGAGCTGGGCGTGCGCCTGCACCCCGCGACCGACCAGGAGGTCGACACGCACGTGATCATCGCGGGCGATCGCGGAGCTGCCGCGGGCTCTCGCGAGATTCACTTTCAGGAGTGGTGGACGCGCTACCGGGCGGCCCTGCCCGCCGCCGGCTTCGTGCAGCACGGCGTCGACCGCGCGGTGCCCTCGGAGGGGGCGCTCGACGCCCTACTCGACGCGGACGTCATCCTCGTGGCCCCGTCGAACCCGGTGGTGTCGATCGGGACGCAGCTCAGCATCCCCGGCATGCTCGAGGCCATCACGGCGGAGCCGGCGCCGATTGTCGGGGTCTCCCCCATCATCGGAGGCGCGTCCGTGCGCGGAATGGCGGAGGCTTGCCTCGCGGCCATCGGTGTCGCTGTCGACGCGGGCGCGATCGCCCGGCACTATGGGCTACGGCGCGATGCGGGACTCCTCGACGGCTGGCTCGTCGCCGAGGAGGATGCGGCGCTCGTCGACGGACTCGAGGCCGATGGCTTCGCCGCGCGTGCGGTTCCCCTGTGGATGCGCGACCTCGACACCGCCGCCGCTCTCGCCTCCGAGGCGGTCGCCTTCGCGCTTGGCCTGAGTTCTTGAGGTGCACGAGCGACTCAGGCGTCAACGCTCGGCCGTCGGAACGCGACCCACCATCGGTGTTTGGTTACGTATACACTACTGACCACTCGCACCAGGTCGGCATCAGCAGAGGGAGCCCCATGCTGCACGTGGAGTCACAGAACCACCCGAAAGATTCGCAGGGTCGACTAGCGTGCTGGGAACTGGCGAGTCGGACACTTCAGGCGACCGGCGCCATCTATCTGCTGGCGATGGCCAGCCGGAATCCCGACCTCCCCGAGATCCACCTGGCTATCGATCGTGTCCACGATTGGCTGCAGGAACTCGAGGACAGCGCGCTGTCGTCCGATCTCGAAACGCGCACCGAGTTGACCCCCGTCGTGTCCTCGCTCAGCCGAGTGACACGGCACCTCCGGCAATTGTTGGAGCCCGGTGCAACGGGACTCCTCCCGGCCGCCCCGCTCCTCGTCAACGACCTCGCCGCGGCCGCCTCGGTTCTTCGGCATGCCCGCGGCAATCGAGACGCACGTACGGAATTCATATCCGCGTGTTGCGCCGCCAA
Organism: Microcella alkalica; assembly: GCF_014137945.1. Taxonomy (GTDB): domain Bacteria; phylum Actinomycetota; class Actinomycetes; order Actinomycetales; family Microbacteriaceae; genus Microcella; species Microcella alkalica. The sequence goes on along the minus strand of NZ_JACGWX010000002.1, from coordinate 84,913 downwards.
CGTTCGACAGATTTCTCAGACAAGGGAGAAGGAATGAGCAACGCAGACTATTCCATCTGGGTCCTCGAGTACGCCCACGCCCCCGAGTACGCGGTGTCGGGTGTGCTGTACGGCGCTCACAACGAGGGCATCGTCAATCTCCCGTACGGATACATCGTGCTGAAGAGCTCGGACCGCGCTCTGATGGTCGACGTGGGCTACAACTATTCGCAGAACGGGAAAGCGATGGCCGACATGTTCGGCGTCATCAACTGGCAGTCACCGGCCACAGTGCTCGGAGAGATTGGGCTCACGCCTGACGACATCACTGACGTGCTTGTCACCCACGCCCACTTCGACCACCTCGGCAACATCGAAGACTTCCCGAACGCTACCTTCCATATCCAGCAGCGTGAATTCTCCCAGTGGCTGTGGGTACTCACCCTGCCTCCGCAATTCCGGTGGCTTCAGAAGGCCCTCAACCCTGACGATATGGTGGCGACGGCGACGCTGGCTGCGGAAGGTCGACTGCGCTTGGTCGACGGCGATGTCGACGACGTTCTTCCCGGCATCGACTTGCATGCCGCCTTCGACACCCACACCTTCGGGTCGCAGTTCATCACGGTGAAGAACCAATCGGGCAAGGACCCGTGGATCATGGCGGGAGACCTCCGGTACGTGAAGGAAAACGTGACCGGCATCGGCGACGATGGCGCCTACGTGCCGGTCGGCTTGGCCTCCGGGAGTCAGCTGGGTCTTCTCGAGACGACAGAGCGCATGATGCAGATTGTCGGCTACGAGGAACGTCGCATCGTCCCCGTCCACGAGGATCGCCTCCCACAGTTCTTCCCTTCGCGCCTTAGCGCGGCCGGGTGTCAGATTGTGGAGATCACCCTCGCGCCCGGGGAAACGAGCCGCGTCGGCTGATAGCGCCCGCTGTACTCCCGCGCTCGATCATGACCGGAGCGTACGTCACGGTCTGCGGAGGTCGTTCCGGGTCGTTAATGCGTTCGATGAGCAGCCGCCCGCCGGTGGCAGCCATCTCTCGAATGGGCTGGCGAACCGTCGTCAGACTGAACGACGCCCACGACGCCATATCGACGTCGTCGTATCCGATCACGTAGCAATCATCCGCATGGAGATCGAACTCGCGAAGGGTATCCAGTGCGCCGAACGCCATGTTGTCGTTGGCGCAGAAGATGCCGTCCGGGCGGACCTCCCGGGTCATGACTCGACGGGTGATCTGAGCCGCAGCGTCGTGGGAAAATGCGCCGTCGAATCGGAAATGCTCGGGAACGTCGTGACCCCTTTCCCTCATCCTCGCCAGAAAACTCTCGGTTCTGTCTCGCGAGGTTGTGGCCTCGGCCGGGCCGGAAATGAGGGCAATCTCAGTTCGGCCGCGCTCGCAGAGGAAGTCGGCGACGGCGCGGCCCCCGGCAGCGTTGTCGCCGATGACCCGGTCACACGCGACGCCTTCGACGTCTCGGTTGATGAGAACCAACGGCCGATTGCGATCCACTGCCTCCAGCAATTCAGGAGATGATGCTGTCGCTGTGGTGAATATCACGCCATCGACCGCGTTCTCGCCAATCGCCTGCAGTGCGTCTGCATGGCTTCCGCCCCCTGCGTTCCAGACGACAGCACGGTAGCCCGCGAGGCTCAGCACACGGGTGAGCTCGTCGAGCATTTGCGCATAGAACGGGTTCGCGAGGTCCGAGACGACCACACCCACCACTCCAGAGCGACGAGTACGTAACGTCTGCGCGCCGGCGTGCGGCACATAGTTGAGCTCCTGCATCGCCGCAAGAACACGCGCCTTCGTCGCGGGCCGGATCTTCGACGAGGAGGTCAAGGCGCGCGACACTGTGGCCTGCGAGACTCCGGCAAGCCGGGCCACATCATGGCTCGTGACCACGCTGTTCCTCTCAGCCTGCGAACCGGGCACCCTCTTTGCAGAGGAGCATAGTCGGCTCGTGTCGACGGCCATTGCGCCGTTCGTTCACGAATGGTCGCTCGGATGGTCATCACTCCGACGTCAGCCCTGAATGTATACGTAGCCACAATGTCAGGATTCGCCTTGTTCCTCAATGTGCATACGTATACCCTGAGGGGATTGGCCGGGCGCGGCCCCGGGATAGTGCAACCGCTCGCGTAAATGGAGGTCATCATGTCCGCTCGTTCCACCCAGACGACAACACCGCTCGTTCTCAAGGCACCGACCGGCGATAGCTCGCAGCGCGGCAACAACGCCGACGTGCGCGCGACGGTCGAATCCGTGATCTCCGACATTCGCGATCGAGGCGATGCCGCCGTGCGCGAGTACTCAGAGAAGTTCGACAATTACGCGGCTGACTCGTACCTGCTCACCGATGAAAAACTGCAGGAGGTGCTCGAGCGCGTTCCGCAACAGGTCATCGATGACATTCTCTACGTGCAAAGCCAGGTGCGTCTGATGGCGCAGAAGCAGCTCGAGTCACTCACAGACTTCGAAATCGAGACGCTACCCGGCGTTCACCTCGGCCAGAAGAATGTTCCCGTGCAGGCCGCCGGTGCCTATATTCCCGGCGGGAAATATCCGCTCCTCGCGAGCGCGCACATGACCATTGTCACGGCGAAGGTGGCCGGAGTCGAGCGCGTTGCGGCGTGCACGCCGCTGATCAAGGGTGAGATGCCGGATGCCACGATCGCGGCGATGCATCTCGCGGGCGCAGATGAGATTTACCTGCTCGGAGGCATCCAGGCGGTTGCCGCGCTTGCCGTCGGAACCGAAACGATCAAGCCGGTCAACCTCATCGCGGGCCCGGGCAACGCGTTCGTTGCCGAGGCAAAGCGCCAGCTGTTCGGCGAGGTCGGCATCGACCTTTTCGCGGGCCCCACCGAGGTGCTGATCGTGGCAGACGGTGACGCCGACCCGTTCATCACCGCTGTCGACCTGCTGTCGCAGGCTGAGCACGGCCCCGACTCGCCCGCCGTGCTCATCACCACGAGCGAGCAACTGGGGCGCGAGGTCCTCGCGCACGTCGACTCGATTCTGCCCGACATGCCGACGCGTGACTTTGCCGAGCCCGCCTGGCGTGATTGGGGCGCCGTGTACGTCGTTGACACCCTCGACACCGCCTTTTCCCTGGCCGACGAGTTCGCGTACGAGCACGTGCAGATCTTGACCAAGAACCCGCGAGACGCGCTCGACAAGATGCACAATTACGGTGCCCTCTTTCTCGGAGAAGGCACCTGCGTGTCCTACGGCGACAAGGTCATCGGCACCAACCATGTTCTGCCGACGCGCGGAGCTGCGCGCTACACCGGAGGCCTGTGGGTCGGCAAGTACCTGCGCACGATTACCTACCAGGAGGTGACCAACACGGAATCGAGCGCGTTCTTCGGCGAACTGTGCGGTCGCGCGTCACGAGTCGAACGGTTCGAAGGTCACGCTCGCTCGGGTGATGTTCGCGTCGCGAAGTACCGGAAGACGGGCATCCCGTGGTCCGACAAGACCTACGCGTCGTGAACCCCGCTCGTGCTGACCACTGACCTCCCCCAGAATCCGACTCACCTCGGCCCCGAGGGAAGGATGCGGCCGCCGTGGTCGGCTCGGTAGATCTCAAGACGGCGCTCGTCACGGGCGCCGGACGCGGCCTCGGGCAGGCCATTGCGGATTCCATTGCCGCCGCGGGTGGAACGGTGTACGGAACCAGCCGCGACCTGGCCACAGCTGAAGAGATCGCCGCACGATACGGCACCGTTCCCATCGTGATGGATGTGCGGGACTCATCGACGATCACCGCCGGTGTGGAGCAGGCGTGGTCTCACGCCGGTCAGATCGACCTGCTCGTGAACAATGCGGGCGTCAACGCCCCGCGGGCTGCCCTTGACGTGACGGAAGAGGAGTGGAACCTCGTACACGAGACGAACGTGCGAGGGACCTTTCTTGTGAGTCAAGCGCTCGCCCGCCACTGGATCGTCGCGACGATCCCGGCGTCGATTGTGAACGTGGCGTCACAGGCGGGCATCGTGGCCATCGAAGAGCGTGTAGCCTACGGATCCAGCAAAGCTGCTGTCATTCATCTCACGAAGCTCCTCGCCCTGGAATGGGCGCCACACGGCATCCGGGTGAACGCCGTCGCTCCGACCTTCGTTCGCACCGAGCTGACAGCCTCGACGCTTGCTCGCCCGGAATGGGCGGCGCAGTTGCTCGCGCGCATCCCCCTGGGGCGTTTTGGGGAACCGGAGGAGGTGGCCCACGCCGTCAATTTCCTCCTGAGCGACGCCTCATCACTGGTGACCGGCCACACACTCGTCATCGATGGTGGCTACACCATTCAATGAAGTACGGAGAGAGGCTCTGATGTCGAACACACTCGCTCACGTCGCTGTCATCGGCGCGGGTTACATGGGCGGTGGCATTGCACAGGTATTCGCGATGGCCGGTCACTCGGTCGCCATCGCGGATCGCGACTACGAGACTGCCCAGAAGGCCGAACGCAGACTCGTTGCTCAGGCACGGCTTTTCGAAGATGCTCACCTGATTCCTGCCGGTGCGGCAGAGAACATCGCCGCCAACATCTCGGCAGCTCCGTCCATTGAGGACGCGGCTACCGGAGCCGACTACATCAGCGAAGCCGTCCCAGAAATCGAGGAGCTCAAGCTCTCGACCCTGAGGCGAATTTTCTCTGTTGCGCAGCCCGAAGCAATAGTGGGCACCAACACGTCGGCTTTACCCATCGAGGCTCTCGCGGTGGCCGTCACCGATCCCGGACGTTTCCTGGGCGTGCATTGGATGAACCCCGCGCCGTTCATCCCGGGTGTGGAAATCATCCCGTCGTCCATGACCACCGCCGAGACCCTGGCCACGGCGGAAGCAATCATCCGAGATCTGGGGAAGTTCACTGCCCGCGTCTCTGATACGCCCGGCTTCGTTGCCAATCGGCTGCAATTCGCCCTGTACCGTGAGGCCGTCAGGATCTTGGAAGAAGGAACGGCGACCGCCGACCAGATTGATGCTGTCGTGCAGAACAGCTTCGGATTCAGGTTGGCCCTCTTCGGCCCGTTCGCCATTGGTGACATGGCGGGACTCGACGTGTATCACTCCTCGTATCAGACGCTTGAGCGAGCCTACGGCGATCGCTTCTCGCCACCCCGGAGCCTCGTCGATCTGGTGCAGTCGGGAAACCTCGGGGTAAAGTCCGGGCACGGATACCTCGACATACCTGATTCCGAACGTGCCGCGCTTCTCGAGTTCCGCGACCGCGCCTACGCGCGACTGTCTCAATTACGGACCGAACTGGGTGCTGCCCCGGGAATCGGGGCGCCTAAATAAGCCGAACTGCGCGACGTACTCCACACCACGCACGACCTGACAACCAGCGGCCGCACAGAGAGATCTGCCGCGGCGGCGAACCGCCCCGAGGGGTGCCGTAACAGTGACCACAGAGGAACGGAGTCGCAGTGGCCGCCAGAGATGCCATGCACATGACCAACAGCTACAGCCGGTCAAACGGCGTGCAGCTTGCTGCGCAGGACGCAGCGCTGCTCGACCGGCGAGAGCGCGTCCTCGGCGCTCCGTATCGGCTCTTCTACCAGCGCCCCGTCCACTTCGTCCGTGGAGAAGGCGTCTTTCTCTATGACGCCGACGGCAATGACTATCTCGACGCGTACAACAACGTGCCCGTGGTCGGCCATTCGAACCCGGTGGTGCGTGCACGGGTGTCTGAGCAACTCGGCATTCTGAACACCCATACCCGCTACCTCACCGATGGCGTGGTGAGCTATGCGGAACGACTCATCGACCGCTTTGGTGGCGCGGTCGAGCAGGCTGTGTTCGTCTGCTCCGGGAGCGAGGCCGTCGATCTTGCCCTGAGGATGGCGCGGCACGTGACCCGACGCCGCGGCATCATTGCGACGTCCCACGCCTACCACGGCACGACAGACGCGGCCGCCGCAATCTCGCCGAGCCTGGGACCGAACAATGAGGTCCCTGCAGACATCGCGCTCGTCGCCGCTCCCGATCTGGGTGCCTCAGATCCACAGACTGAAGAGCGTGAGTTCGCCGCGCGTGTCGACCACGCCATCGCGGATTTACGCGCACGAGGTGTCGAGCCGGCTGCCCTCATCATCGACTCGATCATGTCCAGTGACGGCCTGCATGGTACCGTGCCCGTTCTGGGTGCCGCCGCCCAGGTCATCCGGCGTCATGGCGGGCTGTATATCGCTGATGAAGTGCAACCGGGATTCGGCCGCACCGGCGACTGGTGGGGGTTCGAGCGTCACGAGCTCGCCCCCGATCTCGTGGTCATCGGCAAACCCATGGGCAATGGTGTTCCAATCGCCGCTGTACTCGGCCGCGCCTCTGTGTTCGACAGTTTCGGGGGTGATGTGCGTTACTTCAACACGTTCGGCGGCAACCCCGTCAGCATCGCAGCCGCCGACGCGGTACTCGACGAGATCGACGACCGGGGATTGCGCGACAATGCCGCCACAGTCGGAGCGGATCTGCGTGCGGCGCTCTCCTCGTTGGCAGCCGAGGATGACGGAATCTCGTCCGTTCGAGGTGCGGGGCTCTTTCTGGCACTGGAGCTACAGGATGACGGCGTACCGAACGCTTCGCGCGCCACTGCCGTGGTGAACCACATGCGTGACGCGCGCGTCCTGATCAGCGCCTCGGGCCCGGCGGAGAACGTCTTGAAAATCCGTCCGCCTTTGGTATTCGGATCGGAACATCTTCCGAGACTCGCCGATGCGCTGCGAGCCGCGCTGGCTGCCAGCCCTGGAGGAGACCCGGTCTCTGGTTCCCCCGTCACGTCCTGATCCGCGCGAGTTCGTTCAGATCAGAGGAGAGTGGACAAGTTCTTCTCCAGGGTGTGGGTCGCGTAATCGGCCTCTGCGAACCAGGACTGGCTCACGAGCTGTCGGGTAACGGGAAGAGTCGTCACGACACCGTCGATCACGGCCTCGTCCAGTGCGCGTGTGAGCCTGCGGATCGCCTCGTCGCGATCCGCTCCGATACACATGATCTTGGCGATGAGGGAGTCGTAGTAGGGGTGGATCGTGACCCCCGTCTCGATGAAGGTGTCGACGCGCACTCCAGGACCCGCAGGTAGCCGACAATAGGAAATCTCACCAGGACTGCCGAGAAAATGGAAGTCCGGGTTCTCGGCGTTCACTCGGACCTCGATGGCATGCCCTCGAACGGCAACACTCGCCTGGTCGATCGAGAGCGGAGCCCCGAAGGCGCTCCGCAGCTGCTCCACACAGATGTCGACACCGGTGATCATCTCGGTGATGCCATGCTCCACCTGAACGCGTGCGTTCACCTCGATGAAATACACACCACCGTCGGCGTCGACGAGGAACTCGACGGTTCCTGCGGACGAGTACGACATCGCGTGGGCGAGGTCGAGTGCGTACGCGTGGAGTGCGGCACGGGTGTCGTCGGACAGCGTGGGGGCTGGCGCCTCCTCGACGACCTTCTGCCGAAGGCGCTGAAGAGAGCAGTCGCGTTCGACAAGGTGGATGCAATTGCCATGCTGATCGCCCAAGATCTGCACCTCGATGTGACGGACGTCGGAGAGCGCCTTCTCCACATAAATGCTCGCGCGGCCGAACGCTGCCTGCGCTTCGCGAATCGCCGACTCATAGGCAAGCTCGAGTTCTGACTCGCTGGTGATGAGTCTGATCCCTTTACCACCGCCGCCCTCGGCAGCCTTCAGGAGCACCGGATAGCCAATCTTGAGCGCTGCGGCTCGGGCCTCGTCGAGGTCATTCAGCACGTCTGAGCCGGGTACCACGGGTACTCCACACGACACAGCAAATGCCCGGGCTTGCGCTTTGTCCCCCATGCGATCAATGACCTCAGGTGATGGCCCGATCCAGATCAGTCCCGCCTCGATCACTCGCGCCGCGAATCCGGCATTCTCAGAAAGGAAACCGTACCCGGGATGGAGAGCATCACATTCCATCTGCATCGCAGCCGCGATGAGAGTGTCTTGGTTCAGATAACTGTCCTGTGCGGGGGCAGGCCCGATGCGCACAGCGTCATCCGCGAGGGTCACGTGCAGAGATTCGGCGTCGCAGTCCGAGTACACGGCAACCGCCTCGACGCCGGCATCACGGCACGCGCGAACTATGCGGACCGCAATCTCACCGCGATTCGCGACAAGCACTCGGCTCATGGCCCCGCCTCGAGCTCCACGAGGCTCGCGCCCATCTGAACGCTCTCCCCATTGTCGACGTGATACTTCACGAAGATGCCGTCGCGGTCGGCCGTGACCTCGACAAACATCTTCATCACTTCGATGATTCCAATCTGCTGGCCCGACATCACCGACTGGCCGGGCGTGAGAAAGGGGTCGGACTCTGGGGCAGGTCGCTGCCAGAAGATACCGGGGGCTGGAGCGACGATCGTGGTGCTGGTCATGGGAGTTCTCCTTCGACGGGGACGGTGGATTCGTGCGGTGGCTGACCGAGTAGGCGTGCAATCTGTGTCAACTCCGACTGCGCGCGTCGCCGCATCGCCAGCGCATCCTCGAAGGACACCTGCCGGAACGTGACGGTGTCGGGAGTCTTGAGTTGAGCGAATCGGTCGAGGTCAGACGAGACGATGGTGCCGAAGGTCACGTAGCCACCCCCGGTCACCGCGTCTCTCAGCAGGCAGATAGGCTCTGTCCCGCTCGGAATCTGGATCGATCCGAGGGGATACCCGAGGTTCACCACATTGCTGGGGTCATCCCCCGCCCCGAAGGGTTGCGCGCGCGACTCGAATTCCATCGGGGCGCCCGTGAGACGGTAACCGGTCCGATTGGCTTCGTGCGAGATCGTGAAGGTCGTCGAGAAGAAGAGCGACACCGAGTCCGCGGTAAAGCGGTAGTGGCACAGGCCCGGGACGACCGAGATTTCGACATGGGCGCTCAGCGGTGGGCGAAGCTCCTCCGGAAGGCTTGGCGCGCCGGTGTCGCTTGCCAGGACATCGGCACTCGGACCCATCGGAAGTCGGTCCCCCGCCACGAGCGGCCGCCCTTCGTGTCCGCCAAACCCAATAGTCTCGTACGTTGATCGACTTCCGAGCTGCAGGGGGACGTCGACTCCACCGCGCACCGCAAGGTAGCCCCGACTGCCCTTCGACATGGGGCCGATGGCTAATGTTTGACCCGCGAGAACCCGGAGCCGCGTCCAGAGCGGCTGCGGCACACCGTCCACGGCAATCTCGACGGTCGCACCGGTCACGGCAACGTGGGTGTCGCGCTCGAAAGTAATCGCAGGACCGACGAAGACGAATTCGAGAACTGCGGCACCCGGATCATTTCCCACTAGCAGATTCGCGATGCGAAAGGATCTCTGGTCCAGAGCTCCGGACGGTGGCAAGCCGAGGGCGTAGTAGCCGTCTCGACCAGCGTCTTGCACAAGAGTGCGAAGGCCTGGGGCGGTGACATGCATCATGGGAGGGCCTCCTTGAGCTCCACGTTGTATCCCCGCCAGTCGCTTGTGTGCCGATCAATCGAGAATTCCAGCTCGGCTTGGCGGAATCGGTAGGTGTCGGCCTCCATCGAGGAGCGAATGTCGAAATACTCGTCGAGGTCTATCGCCCGGAATGCAAGAAGGGTGCCCGCAGTGAAGAGCACGGGACGGTCCTCAAACCCTGGCCGCGTTTGGCTGAGGTCGACGATGTCGATAGGTGTTCGTCCCAGCAGCTGGACGCCGCCGCCGCCGAAGGACGGGTACACGTTCGTGAATGCGCCGCCGTGACCGATCGAGCGCGAGGGGGTTTCCGTGCGAGGACGCTTGTACTTGGGGGCCTGAATCTGCATGTCGCGAGGAACCAACTGCACACTCTCCGCATTACCCGGAACGAAGTTGGGGAACGTGACGATGAAGGGGTGTGCAGAGTGCGCGGCGGCGAGTTCGTCGATGGACGCAAATCCATTGACCCGAGCCACATACTCGATATCCGTACTGTTCGGATCCTGGTGTCGATCTCTGAATTTGAGCAACGTTTCGCGGGTCCAAGGATCGTCATACAGTACGGGCACGTCGACGATGCGCGTTGACAAAGTGGTCAGATCAGCGCTCACGGCACGCTCGTGCTCCTCACGCAACTGGCTAAGAAACGAATCCAGATCAAGTACGTCGGGGTCGAAACGGATCATGTAGCTCGCGTGCGCCGGGCAGATATCGATGACGCCCGGGACCCTCAGGTTCGTCAACGTCTTCGCGAGCGACTGAATGGCGAGCGCTTGAGCGATTCGCATGTCCTCAGAGAGCTCAATGAAAATGAACTCGTCGCCGCCGAAGCTCAACCGCGCATCGGCAGGGAACGGGATGTAGGTCGGTTTCGTCATGAGATCACCGAGCACGTGGGCCGACCGCGTGGCCAGCATCAGAAATGGCGCGTCGCACAGCCGCGGCGATCTCCGGCGCGTTCGCCCGGTCGCCATGCACGCACATGCTCTCAATGTTCATCGGAACCGTCCCCCCGGTGTTGGTCTGCACATGTCCCTGGACGATTCGCACCGCTTGTCGTGCCACTGTGATGGGATCCTTGGGTTGCGGAACAGGTTCAATCACATTCATCCCGTCGTCATCGAACTCAAGATCGACGGCGTTCTCGCGAACCACGGTGCAGCCCGCGGCCTCCAGCTCATCAGCGCCAATACCCGGAGCCAGATAGACCGGTAGCCCCGGGAACGACCTCGTCAGGCCACGCCCGACGGCGTCAGCGACTCCCCGGTCGATCGATATGGTTCGATACAGCGAACCATGGGGCTTGACGTGTCGCAGTTCGCCGCCGCGTTCACGCACAATCGCCGCGAAGGCGCCGACCTGGTAGAGCACAAGATCGACGAGGGCATCGGCCGGCATCGGGATGGCGCGGCGTCCGAACCCCAGCAGGTCCTGGTATCCGGGGTGGGCGCCGAGGCTCAGGTCGTGGGCAATCGCTTGTTCGACCGTCTTGCGCATCGTCGTGGGATCGCCCGCGTGAAAACCGCAGGCCACATTCACCGCATCGATGTGCGCGAAGAGCGCCTCTTGGTCGCCCAGTGTCCAGCGTCCGAAGCTCTCTCCTGCATCCGCGTTGATCTCCATGGAGTTCCTCATTTCTGATTCGTAGGGGGCATCGGAGGTGCCGAGGATAATCCGCTAGGAGCACTCTCTTGCGACTCCTCGGCAAATGATCGGAGGGTCGCGGCGGCGGCGTCCGGGGAGGTCTCGAGAAGAGACTGGAGCGCCGGCCAGGTCGCAGCCATCCGCGCATGTGCGTACGCACTGTTCTCCCCTGTGCTGCGCTGCGTCCAGGTGCTCGCATTCACGGCAAGTCGAGCAACTCCGAGTGGGTAGAGCAGGTCAAGTTCACCTGCCGTCAGAGTTTCGTGTCGCAGGTAACCGCGGACCACGTCGCAGAACGCGGGGAAGGCATCCGGCTGACGGAGGGTCGCGTACGACGCGGCCACTGCTAGTTCAGCCACCCGTGCCGTGAGGACGGCGTCGTTGAAGTCGACAACGCCTGACACGTACGGTTGGCCATGATCGTCGACCTTCGCAAGGAGGTTGAAATCGTGGAGATCCTGATGGACGACCGACAGCGGGAGTTCCGTGATTTGATCGGCGACGGCATCGAACCAGTCGAGCGCGTGCTCCAAGTACTGGCGACGATCCCACGATGCGGCGTGCATGGTTGACCGGATGGAGGCTCCGCTGGCGACCGCTGCCCAATGATGGTCGCGCTGTCCGTGCGCATCCGAGTTGAGCGGGCTCAGGCTGGTGACGATGTCAGCGGCGAGCGCGCCCACCTGTTCGCGGTAGGAGCGCGTGGTCTCGCCGAGTTCGGATGCGTTTCGACCGTCCACCCAACTCGTGAGACGAATCAGGAACGTGCGATCGCCCCTTCCCGGGAACGACGAACAGTATTCGCCATTACGCTGCGGAATGAGCCGCGGAGTAGCGACGGACAGGGGGCGCAGCTCCAGCTGCCGCAGCACGCGGTTCTGCCACTCGACAGAATCGACATCCAGCGGTTCCGGACTGAGCCGAACGAACCAGGATGTGCCGTCGATATCGGTCGCGCGACAATTGACATCGAGCTCGCCGGGAAGAAGGTCGACATCGGCGATTCGCAGTCCGTATCGCTCCCCGATCACAGCAGCTACAGCGTCGCCTGAAAGAGCCGCGTTCCGTGGATCGAAAACCACTGTCGTACCCATTTCCCTCGGTGATTGCGGCATCCGGCGAGCGTTGCCTGTTCGTGGATGCGCACGGTGTGCGGTAGTAGATCGTCGTCAGCGTGCTCCCATCAGATGCCACGCCCCCCGGAGACTTCGATGACGGTGCCCGTGAGGTATCGGGAGAGGTCACTTGCGAGAAACAGAACCACATCGGCCACCTCTTCAGGCTCACCGAATCGACCCAGCGGAATGTCCCGTAACCTCTCCTGCTTGACCGCGTCGGGCATGGCGTCGATCATCGCCGTGTTGATGACCCCCGGTTGGATGGCATTCACACGAACCCCGGCGAATCCGACCTCTTTCGCTGCCGCCTTCGTCATGCCGACAATGGCGGCTTTCGCAGCACTGTAATTGGTTTGGCCTGCATTCCCGACCTTGCCGGAGATGGACGACATATTGATGATCGATCCTCCACCACTGTCACGCATCACGTCGGCCGCCGCCCGCATACCCAGCCACGTGCCACGAACGTGCACATCGATCACCGCATCGAAGTCCTCGATCAGCATCTTTCGCATGGTCGCATCACGGGTAATGCCGGCGTTGTTCACCCACACGTCGAGGCGTCCGTACCTCGTGAGAGCAGTCGAGACAACACGGTTCACGTCATCCGGATCCGATGCCCCTGCAATGACGCTGGTGAGCGCTGGGCCGGCATCAAGACGTGCGATTGCTCTGCCCAGCGCCTCTTCGGAGACATCGGTGATGACGACGGATGCGCCTTCCTCAAGGAACCGTCGGGCCGACGCAAGCCCAAGCCCCGCGGCGGCGCCGGTGATGACCGCGACCTTCCCGTTCATCAGCAAGGCTGACGCCCCCTGCACAACCACACGCGGCCCGTATTCATGTGTTGGTGGTGCGTTCAAGGAGCTTTTCCTTCGCCGCTCCCGGGCGTTCGATTCGACCCTCGGGCACAATCGAGACGACCGACCGCACGGTGAGCCGATCGCTCAACATTCGCTCTATGGCCACCGCCAGCTCGTCTGCTGTGCGAGTACTCGATGAGGCCATCTCAACTCGAATCTTCAACGGCTGTGACGTGCTGTGTCCCTCGAAATCAACATCGATCTTGAGGTAACCCGTCGCATCCGGCGTGAAGTGCACGACGATGTCCTTAACCGCCGCGGGGAAGACGTTGACCCCACGAACGATCAGCATGTCATCGGCACGACCGTGGGTCTTGATCTTGTACGCACTGCGTCCGCAAGCGCACCCTGTCCCGGACACCGTCACGATGTCGCCCATCCGGTAACGCACCAGGGGGGTAGCTCGACGCGCAAGTGCCGTGTACACCAGTTCACCCGTGACACCCTCTTCGAGAGGGAGCGGCTCCAAGCTGTCGGGATCAATCAACTCCACGTGCAGCGCACCCTGTGAGCACAAGTGCATGCCGTCCTTCTCGTCGCACTCCGCCCAATACGTGCTGCCGAAGTCGGCGCCGCCCATCATGTCGCGCACATCTGCGCCCCACAGCGACTCCATGCTCTCTCGAATGGCCGGCACTCCGCCCCCGGGCTCACCCCCGACGGAGATCTTGCGCACCGACAGCTCGCTAGCCTGCTTGCCGAGAACATCGGGGGCGGCGGCTCCGAGGTACGCCACCATCGACGGGGTCGCACACAGGGCGACCGGCTTCAGGTGGTCGATCGCCCTGAGCAGCCTTTCGGTCCCCGCCTCAGCACCGAGCGGGATGACGCAGCATCCCAGATGCTGCAGGTGCTGGACGTTCACCAGACCCCCTACGAAGCCCTTGCCCATGGCATACCCGTGCATCACCCAGTCGCCTGGTCGAAAGCCGTTCGCGTAGAAGACGCGCGCGCCCATCGAGTTCCAGACAGCGAGATCCTCGGTCGACGCCGCCACGTAGGTCGGCATCCCCGTCGTGCCGGACGATGACTGGATCTGAACGACCTCTGCCTCGTCGACAGCGAGATGGAACCCGAGTGGAGGGTGTGCGATGAGGCTCTCACGCAGATCTTCCTTGGTGGTGAAAGGTAAGGCACCAAGATCAGCCAGTGATGTGATCTGGGAACGCTGCTTCCCGAGACGGCGCTGGTAGAACTCAGAGCGATCGACCACATAGTCGAGCTGCCGTTGCAGGAGCGACTCATGCAGGGCGGTGATGTCGGACCACGGCTGAGTCTCGAGGGAATCGAAGGTTGGGGACATCTCTACGCCAGCTTTCGGATCTCATCAGGCAGACCGAACATGCGGAACTCGGGAACGACTGCCTGGCCAAAGAGCTGAACCGCCTTCGCCGTCTCACCGTGGTGCATCGAGTGGTACGCGATACGGGCTACGACGTAGTTCACACCGAGCTGTTCTTGATAGCGGTACAACTGCTCGATGCAGGTCTCTGCATCCCCGATAATGAAGCGGTCGCGGGCGAGTTCCTCGAACGAGTCCCACTCCTTGACGAGTCCCGCACGCGCCATTCTCTTGTAGAGGCCTGCAATGGCGTCCGCCGCGAGCTCGTGGGCATGCTCCGTTGTCCGAGCAATGAAGACCTCACGCGCGAGGGGAACCGTCGCGCCCTCCCGCTGGGTATCCGCGTACAGATCGTGCAGCTCAGACAGCGGCAGGTGGGCCGGAGCGAAATAGGGAACTCCCACTTCCTTGGCCAACTGAGATGCGACATCCGACCCGCTCACCCACAGCGGCACCTCCAGCTGGGCCGGCTTCGGCTGAACCGAGATCTTGTCGATCCCGCGTGCCTGGATGTGCACGTCGTTCTCCATCGGGATCGTGTGAAATTCGCTCTTGTGCGAGAACGGGTTGGGCCCCCAGGACTTCCGCAGCACGGCGATGTCGTCCAGCATTCGCTCGATGGTGCCGGACCCGCGCCAACCGTACTGTTCCTGCTCAGTCGGTACCTGCGCCGCCACGATCGTGCGCCCGTTGCTGATGTTGTCGATGCACGCGACCTCCTCGGCCAGGTACATCGCATTCACCAGTCCCAGCACGGGCATGACCCCCACCCGCACGAACTCCGTGCGCTGGGCAAGTGCCGCCCCGATGACGGAGGCCGATGAATTGAAGTGATCTGGAGTGAAGTGGCGCTCGCCCGCCCACACCGAGTCGAAACCCCACCACTCGGCTGTCACGGTTTGCTCGAGAGCTTCCTCGTAGACGTCGACCTGCTTCTTTGATGGGTCCGCAATCTCCATGGTGAGCGGACCAAGACCAAATCTCATGATTTTTCTCCCTAGGTGTCGGTGTTCCGACGGTCAGATGTTGGGAATGACCTCTGTGGCGAGCAATTCGAGCGAGCGAAGATATTTCGCCCGGGGAAGCGAGTCGAAACGAGTACCGAAGATGACGTGCGTGCACCCGGTAGCCGCGATCTCGCGAAGGCCGCGCACGACCTTCTCCGGCCGCCCAATCGTGCGCTCGTGAACGTTCACGAGCCGATCTGCTGCGGCATCGAGATCCCGCGGGCGGTCGAACCCGACCGGTTCACCCTTCTCGTCGACGAGATAGCGCCACCCTCCCAGCTGCTCGCGGAGGAGGAACCGCAACGAGGGGAGTGCCTCCCGATAGGCCTCGTCATCGGTTTCAGCGACCCAGCCGCGTCGCAGAACACCCATTTTGGCGTGGGACACGTCCACGCCGTACTCTTCGGCGCAGGTGTAGTACAGGTCGATCTGGTGTCGTAGCTGCTCCAGTGTGAGCGCATCAGAGAGAATGATCGACGCTCCCATCCGAGCCGCACGCCTGATCGGGTCGGGGCCGACCGCCGCGACCCAGATCGGAACGTCCGACTGGAAAGGCTTCGGTGTCACCTCCACGTCGGGAACATCGAACTGATCCCCCGCGAAGTTGACCGGACCATCGGCGAATGCGCGACCAACGATCTCGACCCCTTCTTCGAATCGGTGACGCCGGATGCGTCGATCAATGTTGAAGCCATCGAACTCGTTGTCTCGATATCCCAGCGCGAGCCCCAGGTCCAGGCGGCCGCCCGACAACTGGTCCAGCACTGCCGCCTGCTGCGCGACGCGCAGCGCCTCGTGCTGGCTGAACAACAACGCTGCCTGGCCGATTCGGATCCGTTTGGTGGCCGCGGCGATTCCTCCCGCGACTGTCAGCAACGACGGGCAATAGCCGTCGTACCAGAAGTGGTGCTCGGTCTGCCAGATCGTCTTGATGGTGGAGAACTGATCGCAGAATGCAGCATCCTCCATCAACTCCTTGTAGAGGTAGGCGAAGTGTCGCGGCCCAGCTTTCGTGGACTGCAAACTCCAAATACCGACACCGATCTCGAGTTCTCCCACAATGACTCCCATCCCTGTGCTTAGCGGTGAATAGTGAATGTTGCGACGTGAAATTCTGCTCGCGCTGTCACGTCAACGGAACGAGCCGAAGTCAGGCTTTTCGTGATTCACGAACGCGTTCACACCGGTTTTGGCTTCATCTGTTTGAACGAATATCCCGAGACTGTCGAAGGCCATCGCCGAGATTCCCGCGATCGACTCCGTGTCCGCGTTGAAGGAGTGCTTGACGACCTTCAGCGCCGTGGGGCTCAGTGCGAGCATTTCGTCGGCCCACCGGCGGACCTCGTCCCGCAGCTGTTCGATGGGGACCACGGCGTTCACGAGACCCCAGTCGTGCATGGTCTGTGCTGAGTAGCGGCGGCAGAGCATCCAGACTTCACGCGCCCGCTTGCCGCCGATTATGCGCGCCAGATAAGCAGTGCCGAACCCCGCGTCGAACGAGCCCACGCGCGGCCCCGCTTGACCGAACTCGGCATGCTCAGCCGCGATGGTGATGTCACAGACTACGTGGAGCACCTGCCCGCCGCCGATCGCGAACCCATTGACGGCAGCGATCACCGGCTTAGGGACGTCTCTGATGAGCCGCTGAAGATACTCGTCTTGGAATACGTTGTATTCCGTCGGGCCGTAGTCGCCCTCCTGCTGGCGGAGTTTCTGGTCGCCGCCCACGCAGAATGCTCGTTCTCCTGAACCGGTCAAGGCGATGACGCCTACGGCCGGGTCTCCCCACGCGAGCTTGAAGCAATGGATGAGTTCGTCGATCGTTTGACCTCGGAATGAATTCATCCGATCGGGTCGATCGATCGTGATCCACGCGAGTCCGTCCTCGACTGCGTACGTCACGTCGTCCAATTCACGACTTTTCATCACATTTCCTCTCTCGAGGGCACACGGATTGCGCGCCCGCTGCCCGATTTCTGGTTACCACCGCGGCCTGTCTTCTTGACCCTGTCATCTGCTCGCCCACGCGCGTCCGCCTGACGTTTCGAGAGACAGCATTTCCAGAACATGGTCGGTGTCGGCGCCCAGGACCGGGGGCGGCGAGGGACGCTCGGGCTTCTGCCCGTCCAGCCAGAAGGGAACACCCTGCACACGAATTCCCCCGGCGACCGGGTGCCGGAGCTCCATGATCATCTCGTTGAACTGAATCTGGGGATCATCCACCACTTCGGCGTAATCCATGACGCGACCAGCCGGTATGCCAGACCGTTCGAATTCCACGAGCCACTGTGCTGTAGTTCGCCCGACGAGGGCATCGTTCACCATGACTCTGAGGTTGTCGCAGTGCGCTACTCGCTGTTCGTTGTCCGCAAACCTCGGGTCGTCGACAGCGATCGGGAGCGACAGGAGGTCGTGAAGAATCCGCCAATGCTTCTCGTTGACCACGGCCAAGACGATCGATCCATCGCCCGTCTCGTATACACCGGTCGGAGCCGTGAAGGGTGATTCCGCACCGAGCATCGACGGCTGCTCCCCTGTCGCGAGGTAGCTTGAGACCCAGCACGCCTGGAGGGCGAAGAACGCGTCCCGCAACGACACATCGACACGTGTGCCCGCGCCCGTCCGTGCACGCTCCACGAGCGCGCTCAGAATGCAGGTGCTCGCCATGGTCGCGGCATAGACATCCGCCGCGTTCGTCCCGACCTTAACAGGAACGCCTCCGGGTTCACCGGTGATCGCCATCATCCCCGATTCCGCCTGGAACAGCAGATCGATGCCAGGGCGCTGTGCCATGGGACCGTCCGGGCCGTATCCCGACACGGCGCAGTACACAAGTCTCGGATTGATCTCGGACAGGTCGTCGTAGCCCATGCCGAGTCGCTCGGCGATACCGGTGCGGTAGTTGTGCACCAGGACGTCGCAGGAGGCGGCCAGTTGACGCGCCGCCTCCTGCCCTGCGGTCTCACGCAGGTCCAGGACCACGCTCCGTTTGCCCCGATTCACCGACATGAAGAAGGCGCTTTCTCCCTCGACGAAAGGTGCGAAACGCCGCGCCATGTCTCCCTCCGGCGGTTCCACCTTGATGACCTCCGCTCCGAGATCCGCGAGGAGCATCCCGCAGTACGGTGCCGCGACGAGCGCACCGAGTTCGAGGACACGAATGCCCTCCAGCGGTCGGCGCGGTTGGCCCATGTCAGACTCCGCGAAGGATCTGGATGGGAAGGTCGGGCATCTTGAATACCGGCATGACCTCACGGCCGAACAGGGTCATCGACGCCACGAGCTGCGGGAATGCCATGCCGGGGAAGTGCATCCGGCAGATGAGGTGATCGATCCCGTGCGCCTCGTCCAATTCCCGAATCTGCTCGATGACCTGCTCGGGAGTGCCGATGATCATCCGGTCCGCGGCCAGTGCGGCAACGTCGCTGGTGTCTCCGGACCAGAGGCCCCATTCGCGATAGTTGTCGAATTGGCGCGCGAACGCTTCACCGCACTCGTCGAGCGGATTGCCGTGAGCCGAGACGTACACGTCCCTAATGAGGACGCGGGGTGCTCGGATCTCTCGGTGCGTGCGTGCATCGTAGTGATCCCAGAGCTCGCCGAGGGCGGAGTTACCCGTCACAGCACCAAGGATCATCGGAAGACCGTAGTGAGCCGCGAGTGAACGGCCCTCCTCCCAGAAACCGCCGAGCCACACGGGGAGTTCGAACTGCACGGGCTTCGGCGTGACCGTGACGGTGCCGGTCGTGTTCTCGGTGTGGCCGTCGAGCTGCGCAGGGATCGTCCACGTTGCACCCTGGTGATGGAACGGGCGCGCCGACCAAGCGGAGAAGAGAACATCGAGGGACTCCTGGAACCGGTCTGCGTACTCTCCTGCGTCCACCTCGTACCCCGCGATCTCGTGCGCGACGGCGTTAATCGGAGCAATGATCGCTCGACCGGCAGCGAGGTTGTCGAACGTTGCGGCATCCTCCGCAAGGTAAAGCGGATGGGAAAGCCCGAGGATGGGCAGGACGCCCAAGCGAATCGCGTCTGTCCGTGCCGCGAGAGCCGACGCCGCCACGAACGCAGACGGACAGTAGCCGTCGCGGGTGAAGTAGCGCTCCGCGGTCCAGGCCGAATCGAAGCCCAGATTTTCCGCGAGCACAACAGCGTCGCTGATGATCTCGTATGCCTCCGTCGCGCCAACCTTGCCGACAGCCTCGGCAGCGAAGGGTCCTAATCCAAATCGCATGGTTATGCCTTCCTTGTGGTTGCGACGGCGGGCGCCACCTCGCGGGCGAGGAGCTCCATGGCGTGGTGCAGTTGCTGCGGCGTCTGTGACACGAGGTGGCTCCGCGCGACGACGAAATTCACACCAACACTCTCGAGGGCACGCAGCTTGCGGATCACCGTGTCTGGAGTGCCGATCGCAGCGTTGTTGCGGATGACTCCCTCGGCCGCCATCCGGAGTTTCTCGGGCTGCTCGAATCCCAGCGCGTTTCCGTTCTCGTCGGAGAGATAGCGCCAGCCGCCGAGCTGTTCGAGCAGGAAGGATCGCAGCCGGGGAACGACCTCCGCCTCCGCCCGCGCGGCCGAGTCATCGACCCAGACGTATCGCAGGATCCCGAAGCGCACGTTGGTGCTGTCGACTCCGTGCTCGTCGGCTGTCTTTTTGTACAGCTCGACCAGTTCTCCGGCGCGCTGGTCATCGTGAGCGTCAGACAGGAGGATGTCGAGACCGCGTCGCGCTGCGCGCTTCACTGCGGCGTCGCTCACTGCGGCCACCCAGATCGGCACCGGGTCCTGAACGGGCCGAGGTGTGATGACGGGCCCGCCATAATGGATGGGACGACCGGCTCCCGCTGCTGCGAGCACATCAAGCGCGTACTCCATTCGCTGCGCGCGCTCTTTCCGGTGAATACCAAGACCGTCGAACTCCTCATCGCGATAGCCAAGAGCGACCCCGAAGTCCAGCCGGCCGTTAGACACCTGGTCGAGTGCAGCAACGCCCTGCGCCACGCGAATCGGATCATGCTGCGGCAGCAGGAGACAGCCGGTGCCGATGCGCAGCCTCGTGGTCGCTCCGGCCATGTAGCCCCCCGCCGCCAGCAACGAGGGGAGATACCCGTCGTACCAGAAGCGGTGCTCGGTGAGCCAGAGCGACTCGTATCCGAGATCCTCGGCAACCTGCGAGTCTTCCGCGAGACGTCGATACAACGTCGCGTGCGCCACGGGCGCAGAGCGTGTGCTCTGCATTCCCCATAGACCGATTCCGATGTCCATTCTGTCGCTCCTTGTTCTGGTGGATCGTGAATGCTCACGACGTTGATCGAGAGCCCCTGTTGTGACGCCATGGCATCGGCGTCATCCCCCACGCGAGTCAGAGACCTCCGGCGGTGAGCTGGGTGTGCTCGTTGAGAAGCAGCTGCTCCACCTCGGTGCTCGTCTGGTTGATCGCCCCGATCGTGCGTATCTGTGCTGCCATCTGCGGCGTCCTCAACCCCGCGAGCGTGATGCGACCGTGGTTGTAGACGGTGAAGGTGCGAAGCGCGCGCATCACGACGACCTCGTCGCAGGCCTCTCGGAGGCCCTGGACAGTGCGCGCCGAAAGCGCTGACGCTCCGTACCGACGGCGCGCCATCGAATCAGGAAACACGACCTCGATGCAGGCGGTCGCTTGGGTGGACTCGGGTTCAATATTGGAGACGTTCGGCGCGAGGAGGGTCACAGCGTCGTTGTCGTAGAGGTCGACCAGCCGATATCGGACCTTGATGACGTCGGGACTCGAGGCAAGGGAAGGGGCCACCTCGTCGCGTACGATCGCTCGAAAGCCCTCGAGGTCAGAACCCGCTCGGCGGCGGAGGTACAGCATGTACTTCTCGTACTGCCCCAGATCGCCGTTCGGAGAATCGTCGACGCAGTCGTCGATCAGAGTTGCGACGTTCTCCGTAGTCGCTTGGTAGGAGATGGTCTTCGCGAACACGTTCTGTTCGTCGTTCATCAGTGGCGACAATGAGGCGGCGAAAGCCTCGAGGTTCTCCCTCGTCGCGAAGGTGATCTCAGCGTCTCCGAAGAAGCCCGGGGACCGAGTGGTGTCCGACGACAGTTCGTCCGAGCCCGGAAAGAGGCGTCCGGTGACGTCATCGAGATGATGCTGGAAATACTGATGGATGCCGGGGAGCCGCGAGGATATCTGAGTGTGGGCTCCTGACCAGTAATCGAAGAACAACCCCCGGTCCAGCCCTCGTCGCGGCCACAGCAGGTTCATCATGGCGACCTCGATGGTCTCAGTCATCGTTCTCCACCTCTCATGCTTCTCGATGCCCCCTGATCCGGTTGCCCAGCTGCATGGCCGACGCGCTCGGCACCCGCCATGGCGAGTCCCGTCACGGGAATGCTGCTCGGCAGGGCGGCCCACCCGAGATAGGAACCCTCAAGTTCTGTGATGTCCAGCCCCGAGCGGCGCAGGGCGCTGGCGACGACACTGCTCCGCACGCCGCTCTGGCAGTACGCGACGATGGTTCCGTCGTGGGGCAGGCGGTCGAGTGATCGCAGGACGCGAGCACCACTGATGTGGTCAGCGCCAGGTATGTGCCCGTCCGCGTACTCTGTCGCGTTGCGCACATCGAGAAGCAGCGAGTGCTCGAATCCGTCCAGATCTTGGGGCGCTATGGTCTTGGGCGTCGTCAGCTCGAGCCCCTCGAGACCGGTCGCATAGCCGACAACGGAATCGATACCCACTCGGCAAAGATGGTCGCGTTGCGACTCGGCTTCACGCCGGTCGTGAGCGAGCAGGACGAGCGGCCGGTGCTCCGCCTCGGGGTCGTACACCCATGCGCCATAGCTTGCCGTCTTCGCCGGGCCCGGAATGTTGAGCGACCGTTCGACGGCCCCCCGGTGCACCTCACGATTGTGACGAGTGTCGACGAAGATTACCTCGTCGCGAGAGAGTGCAGCAGCCAGTTCCTCAGGTGAGTATTCGATCAGGGCGGGCGGTGCTCCGATGATGACCGGGCCGTTCTTGTTTTGAGCCTTCATACGCGCGAAGTAGAAGGGGGCATCCGGCTGTCCCTGCAACAACTCGTCGACGAAGCCCTGCTCGTCATCGTTCCGGAGGTACTCGCTCCACCAGGAGAACGCACGTTCGTACCCGACGGTGGAGGTCGGAATCGCCCCCAGCGCCTTGCCGCAGGCGCTTCCCGCACCGTGAGCGGGCAAGACCTGCACGTAGTCCGGAAGCGACAGGAAACGATCGCGCAAGCTCGCGAAGAGATCCTTCGCCCCTGGGAAGCGCGTGTCTACGTGGCCGGCGACCTCGTCGAGAAGGTCTGGGCGACCAACGTCGCCCACGAAGACGAAATCACCGGTGAGGATGAACCCTGGCGCGTCGGCCTGCGCCCCGTCCGTGACGAGGAATGACATGTGTTCCGGCGTGTGGCCAGGGGTGTGCACGGCCTTCACCAATACGTTCCCCAGGATGATGACGCAGCCATCCTTCATGCGGACCGCGTCATCGAAAGCCGGTCCGTAGGTCCAGTCCGGACCGCCTTCATCCGAGACGAACAGGGCGGAACCTGCTCTCGTGGCCAACTCTCTACTGCCGGACAGGTAGTCAGCGTGGATGTGAGTCTCGGCGACCGCCGTGATCGTCATGCCGTTGGCCCGGGCTAGGTCGAGATACTCATCCACGTCGCGTCGCGGATCCACGACAATCGCCTCTCCCGCCGCCTGGCAACCGATCAGATAGCTCGCGTGGGCGAGGTCCTCGTCATAGATCTGTTTCAAGAGCACGGCAACTCCTCTCGTTCCAACGTGTCCAGTGGCGCAAACCCTCAGGCATCGCGAGACCCCGGCGCCCCCGTGCCGATGGGCAGGTCATCACGTCGACCCCACTCGTCCCACGAGCCGTCGTACACTCGCCACGCAGTCCTTCCCGTCACGGCCATGCCCAGCGCCAAGATGCAGGCCGTCAAGCCCGACCCGCAGGTCAGCACCGTCTCGGTGACGTCATCGCGGATCCCCGCAGCCTTGAGTCGTGCATCGATCTCGGGTGTCGGAATCAGAGTTCGCTGTTCTGCATCGAGCAGGTCTCCCCAGTAGAGATTGAGGCTTCCTGGGATGTGTCCTGACCGGGTACCCGGATAGCGGTCCTCTTCCGTTCCTGCGAAGCGTCCCGGGGTTCGAGCGTCGAGGATCTGCGTCGACTCGTCCCCGATGCGGCTCTTGACATCCCGCCACGAGGCGAACCTCTCGCCACGCTCCCTCACGGGATACGTGGCCTCCGGAAGGACCACCTCTCCCGACTCCACAGCGCCGTTCCTCTTCTTCCACGCGACCATGCCGCCATCCAGTACCGAGACCCGGTCGTGGCCGTAGAGATTGAGGAGCCACCACACTCGGGCGGCGCTGTAGAGACCGAGGGTGTCGTAGGCGACGACGTGGGTGTCTTCCGTGATGCCCAGGCGCCCCATTTCCTCGGCGAACACCCGAGGGGGCGGCGCTTTGCGCGGGAGAGGATTATCCGGATCCGCCACGACCGAAAGGTCGAAGAAGATGGCGCCTAGTATGTGCTCAACCAGATACTCTGCGCGGGCATCTCGACCAGTGTCGGGTAGGTGAACGCTGGCATCCACAACGACGACGTCCGGGTCATCGAGGTGAGCGACAAGCCAATCGGTGCTCACAGTGGGGGTGGTCATCGTCATCGAAGACTCCTTAGGGACTGCCGAGCGCCACGCCACCGTCGACGAGAAGCTCGATACCGGTGATGTAGCGGGATTCGTCAGAGGCGAGGAAGAGCGCTGCGCGGGCGACATCCCACGCATCGCCCATGAAGCCCATCGGCACTTGCTCATCACGGCGGCGCCACATCTCTTCGATGTCGCCGTCGCCGTATGCCTCGGCAAGGTGAGCCATGTTCTCGACCATCGGAGTCTTCATCAGGCCAGGCAGGATGGTGTTCACGCGAATCCCCCTGCTCGCGAACTCCGCCGCGACGGTTCTGCTCAGGTGGTTCATCGCCGCCTTCGTGGAGTAGTAGGTCGCGTAATTGACACCCGTATAGCGGATCGAAGCGACGCTCGAGATGTTGATGATGGTGCCGGCGCCCTTCTGAAGCATTACGGGAATGACGTGCTTCATGCCGAGAAAACAGGATTTGAGATTCACGTCGTGTGCGAGATCCCAGGTTTCGACGTCGAGTTCGGTCACACCTCCGCCCGGCGCGATGCCGACGTTGTTGTCCAGGATGTCGATACCGCCGAATGTGCTCACGGCAGACTCGACGACGCGCACGACGTCTTCTTCCTTGGCAGCGTTGGCGTGGATGTACTCAGCGGTGCCGCCCTCGCCTCGGATCAGTTCCGCGGTCTCGCGCGCGGCGTCCTCTTTGATGTCCGCGCAGAGCACTGCGGCGCCCTCGCGCGCGAACAGCACGGCCGTCGCCTTGCCGTTGCCCCAACCTGGCCCGCTCGACCCCGCACCCATCACGAGGGCTGTCCGCCCCTCCAAACGTGGCATCCTGTCATCGACCTTTCTCATCTGTTCGTCCTTCGTCGCGTCGGGCATGGCTCACTCGACCGTCGCCGACAGGAGGTCATCGAAGAACGAGAGATTGCCCAGCCCAGGGCGGACGGTTCCCTTTTCGCACTGTCGGATGATCTCGGCGCACCGCTGATTCAACGGCGTGGGCACATCGTTGTCGGCGCCCGCACTGACTACCGCGCCATTGATCACGTCAACCTCTGTCGGGACGCCGCGCTCGAGATCCTGCAGCATCGACGCCTTCGTCGCTCCCAGTGCCTCCAGGAGGGCGTCCAGCTCCTTGCTCGCGGCCGACAACCCTCCCGGACCGTCCACGTCGATACGCTCCGGTCGAATGCCCGCGACCTCGTCGAGGCTCAGACCCATCGCTTCAGCGACGCGTAAACCTTCCGTCCACATCCCGACGGCAAGCTGCCGTCCACCTGCGGTGCCGACCGCGGTGGCATAGTCGGCGCCCGCGATCGTGCCCAGCCCGGAAAGCGAGCTGTTCAAGAGGAGCTTCGACCACACCTGACCGACGATGTTGTCCGTCGAGTGAGCCGGCGCTACCACGCTGAGCAGATCAATGAGCCGGACCAGCCGATCAGAATTCGACCCGTAACGCCATTCACCCACGGCGAACGGCGCCAACGTGGTCTGCCTCACGTGGCCGGCTGCAATGAACGTCGCGCCCCAGGAGACGGTGCCGACCAGAAGCCGACCGGCACCGACGACACCTGCGATGACCTCCTGGATGAGCCCGTTGCCCAGCGAGACGTAGTTCTCCACTAGTCCACTGTCGCGGAGCGCTGTCACGACGCTCGGAACCGCCGGTGCTTTGAGCGTGATGAGCGCGTAGTCGTATGGCTCGCGCACCTGATCCACACTCGCGATCACCTGGAGGCTTGTCGTCATGGTCGATCCATCGGGCAGCTCGACGAGGGCTCCCGGGTTCCGGCACGCAGCGGCGTGCGCCGCGTTGCTGTCCACGCAAACTGTGTCGATACCCGCGTTCGTGAGCTTCGATGCGATGACGGTGCCTAGTGCACCCGCTCCGACGACAAGGACTCTCATACCCTGACTCAGATCAGGTTGTTCGGATCGTCGACATCAGAGTAGAGCGTGTTGATTCCGTGCTGGCAGAACGCCTGTTCGTCGGCGGTGAACGGCCGAAGAGGCTCAGGCGCGTGCGGCACTGTGTCGTAGAACGGCTTGTCGTGGCTCACCATCACCGAGGCTCCAGTGGCCTGAGCCAGCGCCACGATGCGGTGCACCGAGTCGGCAGCCTGCTTGGCGTCATAGATGATTCCGCCGAGCACGTCAGCAGAGATGTTCTCACGACAGTTCACCGCATCACCGGTGATGATAAGGCTGCCGACGTCAGGCACATCCCACAGGGCGATCGACTGGTGCCCGGGAGTGTGGCCCGGGGTCGAGATCAGTTGAAAGCCCGGAAGGATGGTCCAGTCACCCTGGGCGAAACGCCAGTTGATCGTGGGATCGTCGTACTCGTGCCGAACGTACGGGAACGCGGCGAAGCTGTCGAGATTCATGGCGAAGCGGTACTCGGCCTTCTGCACGATGTGCAGTGCTTTGGGGAAGTAGGTCGCGGCGCCGCAGTGATCGTGATGAAGATGCGTGTACACGACCATTTTGATGTCATCGGTGCTCAGACCGACTAGCTTCAGTTGCTCACTGATCACCTGGTGCTTGCCCATGATCGGCCTCGCCGCAGTGGCCAGCGCACCCCATCGCTCCTCCGCCATCTTCTGGCCCTGGGCGATCAGGGGGTCGTTGCCGGTGTCGATGAGGACGAAACCGCGGCTCGTTTGGACGAGGAACTGCCGCACCGCGATCCGGATCTTGGTGCCCGGATTCGTGAGATTGAGCATAACCGAGGCATCGAGCTCTAGCTCCCCGCCGTCGAGCACGTAAACTTTTTCGACTACTGTCTTTGCCACTTCCTGCTCCTCGCTACTACGTGGTCACACTGGGGTGAAGAGGCGGGTGGCCTTCGCCTGATGCGAAGGTTTCTCCGTGACGGCGAAGGCCACCCGCTTTGCTCATGGAACTCAGCCCTGCGAGCATCCTTCAACATTTTGAGGGAGTGTTGCCTGCGTCCAACCCTCGGGGCAGGCTTCCCGAGTGACGAATCGCACTGACTCATCCTGCTCGAAGCCCTGGAGGTAGGAAGCAGTGAACGGCACAGCCTCTGCGCCGGCCTCAGGCTCGCCGGTCTGAGACGCACCCAAGGTGGCCTCAGGCAGCATCTCGTTGAAGATGTCGGCCGTCGACTCGTCGCCCACGGTGCCGGGCTCGAACACGTTGCAACCTTCTTGGTACTCGTTGTCCACGCAGACCGTCACGTTTTCAGCGGTCACAATCTGGTAGGGAACTTCGATGTCAAACGGGATACCGTCGGGACCTTCGAGCAAGACGGCGAGCGCCACCTTCATTCCGATTCCACCCTGAGCAGGAGGCGAACCGATGCTCACACCCGGCCAGCCGTCGAGGAGCCGCTCCCTGAAGTACTGAGAGGTCTCACCGGAGATAGGAACCTGCAACCCGGCGGCCTCGAGTGCCTTCACACAGCCCGACTCGCCGTACCCGCACCACAGCCCATCAACATTTGGGAAGGATCCCAAAGCCGCAGCTGTTTCCGTCTGCGTTACAGGACTGGACCACATGCCTTCGTACTCGGTCAGAACATTCATGTCGGGGTAGTTCTGCAGTGCGGCCATGGCCGACAAATAGTGAACGTTATCCGTCGACGTGCCGACGATGCCACGGGAGAAGAAGATGTCGCCCGTCCCTCCCATGAGCTCAGCGAGCAAAGTCATGGAGTTGAACCCCATGAACGGCTCCTCAGCACCAGTGGGAACGGTGGTGATGTACGACACGTTGTACGCGCAGGGCTCAGTGACCGTCGCGTCATACGAGACGAACGTGACGCCCTGCGAGCAGGCTTCCCTGATGGCCGAGTTGAGCGCAGTCGGCGACAAGGCGTACATGACAACTGCGTCCGCACCCGCAGCCACCATCGACTGTAGTTGCGAGATCTGCCCCTGCGGAGTCGCGTCATCCGTGAGCTCCGTGCGAACCTCAACACAGTCGCTGTAAGGTGCCATCTTCGCGACCGCCGAACCGAGGTTTGCGGCTTCCTCTTGCCACGCGTTTCCAATGTTCAGCGCGTTCATGTAGACGATGTACTTGTCACCCCCGGCGCGAGGCGCGTTCGCACCTTCCGCTACACAGTCGGACCCGCCCCCACCGGCGTCGCCTCCACCCGAATCGACTCCTGTCGCGCACGCAGAGAGAGTGAGCATTGCTGCGCTCATCACTGCGACGATACTGATTCCAGCTCTCTTGGTGAATCGCATTTGTATTCCCTTCATCTTTGAAGAGCGCGCCATCGAAACCGCAGCGCGCCGTCTAAGGTGCCGACTGAACGGCAGGCCGTTCTTGGGTTTTCCTCAATCCAGCGAAGACGCGCTTGAGGGCTCCGCCATCGCGACGCATGAAGCTCAACGCGATCAGAATGATGACCCCGTATAGGACGTCTTTCCATCCCTGGGAAAGCCCTGTAGCGCCTATCACCACGGTGATCGTCGTCAGCAGTACCGTCGCCATCAATGTCGACTGCCAGAAGCCGAAACCGCTTCCGATGATCGTCCCGCCAACCAGTACAGCGGCGATCGCTGGCATGAGCCAGGCGTCGCCCAGACTCAGGCGAGCGTTCCCTGAGAAACCCAGGAGCATGATCCCGCCGACTCCGGAGGCTAATGCGCCGACCACGTAGACGCTCACCTCGATACGGCGAACTGGCATACCGGCGATGCGCGCCGCAGCTGGGGAACTGCCGAACAGGTGCACACTCCGGCCGAATCTGCTGCGGGCTTGAATGACATATCCAAGCGCCCCCACGATCAGGAAGACGACGATGGGAATACCGATGCCGAAGATCTTTCCGCTGCCGCTGAATAGTTCAATCAGGATCGGTGGCGCAGAGGGTGCCTGACGCCCGAAGGTGAATCCGATTGTGAGGCCGATCAAAATTCCGCCCATCGCAAGGGTGACGATGAACGCAGGAATCTTGAACCTCGAGATCAGGTAGCCGTCGAGGAGCCCGACCAGGGCGGATGCGATCAGTGCCAGGAGGACCGCGAGCCACGTCTCCACCCCATACACGCTCGTCGAGAGAGCCACGATGGTCGCCGATAGGGCGACGACGCCGGGGATGGACAGGTCCAGCCCGCCAATCAGCATGATGAGGCCCTGCCCGAAAGCGAGCACCGCGACGAAAAGACTCTGCGTGAGGATCGCTTCCGCCGCCGTCCAGGACGGCAGGCCCGCGCTGAAGAGTCTGCCCGCGAACAGCGCCACGACAGCCAGGAGTATCAAAGTGATGGGCCGGGCGACGCCTGGTGAACTCCACACGGAGAGCCGCTCCCGGGAAATCGTAGCGAGTGATTCAGTAGGTGTTAGGGTCATGGTCGCTCTCCTCCCGAAACGCTTACCGTCGGCGCCTCCACTTTCGGTGTGGTTTTCACTGCTTGGACTTTTCGTTGCTCGCTCTGCGTAGCGACAGCACCGACGAGTACGGCAGCAATAATCAGCATTCCCTCGAACACTCTCTGTACCCATCCGCTGATGCCCAGCACGAATAGCACTTTTGGGATGACCGTGAGGGTCAGGGCGCCCAGCATTGTGCCGAGGACAGAGCCGCTACCGCCGGTGAATGCCGCGCCACCGATAGCGACAGCGGCGAAAGTCGCCAAAAGGTAAGACGATCCGATTGTCGCGTCGCCGGTTTGGACCACGGCCGCAAGCACGGCGCCGGCGAGCCCGTAGAGGGTTCCGGCCAAGGCGAACACCCCGAATTTCACGCGGTCGACAGCGACCCCCGACAGCCGCAACGCCTCCGCGTCCTGACCGACGCCATACGCGTGAACCCCCATCCTCGTGTTTCGGTACAGCAACCACAGGAGCGCAATCACCATGAGGAAGATGATGCTGCGCGGCACCACCAGTTGCCCGGTGAAGAAGTCGATGATGCCCGGATCAATCCGTCCGCCCGGGGTGGGCAGAATGACGAGCGCCAGCCCGCCAAGGATGATGAACGTGGCCAGCGTGACCGCGATCGCCGGTAGCCGCATCACCACAACGAGGAATCCGTTGAACAGACCGACAACGGCGCCAACGAGCACGGCGAGGGGAAGCCCGAGCCAGCCAAGCTCACTCAACCAGGTCGCCATGAGGACGTTGGTCACTGCGACGACACCCGCGGCCGATAGGTCGAATTCGCCCGTGAATATCACGAGCGTGACGCCGCTCGCCGCGAGAACCAGCGGCAAGGAGAGCAACAGCCAGCTATTGATGAGGAAGACGCTCAGCCCGCCGAGCTGCAACACCGACCACGCGATCAGAAAGACCGCAAGCACCAGTGCCGCACGGACCGTTCCGTTTCGTAGCACTCTGGCAACGAATCCACGTCTCTCCATCAGATGCTCTCCGCTTCCTGCAGTGTCTTGCCGACGGCATGGCGCATGACCGCGTCTTCCGTCATGGCTGATCCGGTCAACTCAGCAACGATGCTGCCCCCGTAAACGACGAGCACGCGGTCGCACATCCCGATCAACTCGGGGATCTCTGTGGAGTAGAAAAGGATCGCGGCACCACCAGCCGACGCTTCCCGCAGCGTCTTGTAAACCTCGAGCTTTGCGGCCGGGTCGATGCCGCGAGTCGGGTCAAACATCAGCATGATGCTCGACCCGGTCAGCGCAGTCCGAGCGAGGATGGCCTTCTGCTGGTTGCCGCCCGAGAGGCTGCCGATCTGCCGCGCAAGATAGTCGGGCCGAATGTAGTGCTCCTCCGCAGCCTGCCCGCTCCGGCTCTGCTCGGCGCGACGACGCACAAGTCCAAAGCGCGTCAGGGACTTCAGGATAGGTACGGAGATGTTCTGCGTGGTGGACATGTCTGCGAAGAGCCCCTCGCGCTTGCGCTCCTCTGGAACGAGTGCCACACCGGGGCCTGACCGCATTGCGGAGCGCGGTGATGCGAGGTCGGCGGGCTGGCCGTCGAGGGACACTCGGCCGGAGGTCAACCCTGTCGCGCCCGCGAGAGCATAGAAGATTTCCCGTTGCCCCTGGCCTTCTAGGCCCGCCACACCGACTATCTCGCCGGGACGAACGTCCAGAGAGACATCGACCACCTGCTCACCGACGGCGAGGCTCTCAACATGCAAGGCCGGCGCTGCAGACGTGTCGACGCGGTTGAGGGGGGGCGGGAAAGCGATGTCGATCGACCGACCGATCATCTGAGAGATCACGTCGTCATGGTCGAACGCGCCTCGCGTGAACTGTCCGACAATGCGGCCGTTGCGCATGATGCTTCCTAGATCGCAGAGCTCTTCGATCTCTGCCAGCTTGTGAGAGATGTAAAGCACCGCTGCGCCTCGCTCCGCAGCCGCCCGCACGTGCTTGAAGATCCACGCGGTGTCAGGGAGCGCGGCGGTCGGCTCATCAAGAATGAGGAGTCGCGGGTCCCCGTTGAGGGCCCGTACGATTTCCAGACGCTGCTGCGCGCTGAGCGGCAGCTGCCACGCGGGGGTGGACGGATCGATGTCAGTCACGTCCCACTCTTGCAGGATGTCCGCCGCGCGAGACTGCAGTGCCCGACGCCGCAGCATACCCAGCTGCGTCGGTAACTCATCCACGAGGAGGTTTTCTGCAACGGTGAACCGCGGAAGAAGCGTGAGCTCCTGGAAGGCGGTTCGAATCCCCACATTTCTCGAAGCCCTCAGGTGCCCCAGCCTGAGCTGCTCTCCCCCGATGGTGACGTCCCCGGCATCGGGCTTGACCATTCCAGAGAGTACTTTGACGAGCGTGGACTTTCCCGCACCATTTTCTCCGATAAGACCATGTATTTCGCCAGCCTCAACCTCAATATCGGCACCGCTCAACGCGATGGCGTCACCATACTTCTTGGCTAATCCTGACACTTGTAGTAGGGACACCATTGTTCCTTAAAGTTTGTGGGATAACTGAATACACGCGATTTGCCGCCAAAGATGACTGCCGCCTGTGAATCTGCGAGGGGCGCCTGGCTTGCGCACCCCCCGGCATCGCGCATTACCCGCCGACTGGGAGCGCCTCATTATCAGAATTCAGGTGCTCCACTGTGGTGAATACCAACTCGGAACTCCCTACATTCTCGATATCATGCAGGAGATACTCGCCTACTCCGAAATGGAAGTGTCGAGTCTCACCCGCTTCGTACGACACATCGCGAGTGGTGCCGTCGAAGGTGTGCTGTCGACTCGTACCGGCGTTCACTGCCGTCCAGAAGTAGTCGAGAACGTGCCGATGCGCGTGCCACCGTTCGCCTGGGGCGAGACGGATTTCCCAGACACGCACGCGATCGTTCTCGCTGAGAAGTCGAGATCCCACGTGCCCATCGAAGGCATGTGTCTCGAACTCCTCCTTAAGGTCATCGGACCATCCCTCGAAATCGACGCCGATGACGGTGCCGGCGAGGGGCAGGTCACTCAAGAACTTGACGTCGTTAGCCATTGGTCAGCACCACCTTCAGAGCGTTTGTCTTGGCTGCATTCTTGAACGTGTCGTAACCCTTCACGGTCTCCGAGAGCGGCATGCGGTGGCTGATCAGCGCAGTGGCGTCCAGGGAGCCGGTCTCAATCGCTCGCATCAACTGGGGAATCTTGAGGGTTGACGGTATGCCCGTGGTGATAGTCACCTGCTTCGCCCATAGAGTCTCGAGGTGGAGCGTCACGGGCTCCTCGTGAACGCCGATGTTGGCGATACGTCCCCCCGACCGAACAAGGTCGGCTGCCAGCTCGAAAGGCGCCGGGAAGCCGGCTGCCTCGATCGTGACGTCTGCGCCGAGTCCGCCCGTCAGCTCCATCACGAGCTCTTTCGCGTCTTCCGGAGCAACTGCGTGCGTGGCTCCGAGCTCGAGTGCCTTCTTGCGCCGAGATTCGACGAGATCCACGACAACTAAATTCGCAGGGGAGAACAGCCGCCCCGTGAGCACGGTCGACAGACCGACCGGGCCTGCCCCCACTATGACGACGGTGTCGCCCGGGGCGACCTGGCCCGCCAGCACACCAGTCTCGAATCCGGTCGAGAGGATGTCGGTCAAGAAGACGACCTGCTCATCGCTCAGCGAGTCAGGGATGCGATACATGGAGTTCTGCGCGAATGGTACCCGCGCGAACTCGGCCTGCACACCGTCGATCAGGTGACCCAGCGCCCAGCCGCCGTTCAGGCACTGCCCGTACTGGCCGGAAGTGCAGAACCGGCAATGCCCACAGGCCGACACGCACGTGGCGAGAACGCGATCACCCGGCACCACGTTGTGCACAGCCGGCCCCACCTCTTCGACGATTCCTACACCTTCGTGACCGAGGATCGTGCCGAGGGGAGTGTCGGGGACGCCACCCTTCAGAATATGGGTGTCGGAGCCGCAAATCGTGGTCGTAGTCACCTTCATGATGACGTCCGTGTCCTGCTCGATCTTCGGATCAGGGCGTTCCGTCCACTCAATGCTGTCGGGACCGTTGTAAACAAGCGCTTTCATTTCTTACCTCCTACATCAGTGCACGGCATGACGCCGCACGGTTCTAGTACGCGGGCTGAAGAGCGCCTTCGAGCAAGCCGAAGCGCAACCTGCGGTCGTGGGGCGTCCAGGTGTTGTCGATCTGAGCGGCGCGGCCCATGATCTTGATGCGATCAAGCAAGGCATTTCCTACCTCTAGCTGTCGGGGCTCCCAGGCTCGCAACGCACCGTCGATGTCCCCCTTCGCGGCCAACAGGGCGTCGGCGAGTGCCCAGGCCTCCGCAGCGGCCTTCGCTGTGCCTGCGGCGGCGTGCGGCCGCGCGACGAATGCCGAGTCGCCGATGGTAACGGCCCGACCGAACACCATTCGTGGCGGGCGGAAATCCATGATTGGTTGGATGTAGGGTTGCGCCGTTGATCGCACTAACTCCGTCGCCGCCGGCGCGAGTGTGGATGCAGCATCTTTCATTTCCTCGACGTACCGCTCTTGCACTTTGCCAGGGTGCACAGATACCTCGCCCCGAAACCCGAAGGTGTCGGTCATGATTTCATCGAGTTCAGTTGTGCCCGGAATATTGCGATACCAGACATAGTTCAGGAGACGCCCGCCGACCTCCACCGCATCACCGGGTCCGGGAATGGGGTACATGCAGATGTGGGTCTGGTCGGCGAATGAGTAGGTGAGGGAATCGCCCAGAACCGCCCGTGTTTCTGAACTCAGCTGCGTCTCGGGCACCGTCCCACGCCACCCGATGTACCCTACGTAGTCGAGCTGGTGGTCTGGCAGAAGACGTTTCCGACCCACCGACGTGATGCCGTCAGCAAAGATAGCGAGGTCTGCGTCTGCGCTGCGGCCGTTGGCGAACCTCACGGACACCGAGTCGGAACTCTGGTCGAGACCGACGAAAGTGTGCCCGAGGTGGTAGTTCTCGCGACCAAAGTCTGACAGGAGCGCGCGGTAGAGAGTTCCCCAGGAGGTGAAGCGCCACTCGACCTCTTCCTCGAACTCAACGCTGTTGCCGTCCCCGATGACG
Organism: Microcella alkalica; assembly: GCF_014137945.1. Lineage (GTDB taxonomy): Bacteria > Actinomycetota > Actinomycetes > Actinomycetales > Microbacteriaceae > Microcella > Microcella alkalica. Next base: position 50,392 of record NZ_JACGWX010000002.1, on the reverse strand, counting down.
CGCATGACGCGGGAGTGAGTGGAGATCTGCCCCGGGGTGAGCTCGCTGCGCTCCTTAAACCAGCGGAGCACCTCCGGCTGCAACACGATCCCTCCCCCGCGACCATCGAGCTCGCCGGGGGTGCGCTCATACACATCGACCTCGAACCCCAAATCGCGAAGGAGAAGGCCTGTCGTGAGGCCTCCGATAGATCCGCCGATTACGGCGACTCGCTTCCCGGTGTAATTCACCGTGACACCTCTCCAGTGATCGTCGTTGATCCCACGTCACACACGACGTGAACTGTTGACGGTCAGTATTCGAGTGTTCCACCTTGCGAGTCCATGTGGGCCAACATCATCTTGTCTGGATGACACTGTGTTGAAACACAAAAGGGCCTTGATTCCGCAGTACTTGGGAAGGCCGCCCGTCACCAATAAGTCACGGCCGGGTCACGATTGTGCGTTGATGCGCCGAATCGCGAGGGCCATCTGAAGATCGACGAGGAAGGAGTTGTCGTGGAGAGAGTTCTCGAGCCGGTCTTCCAGAGCCCTCAGCCGGTACCCGACGGTATTGACGTGCACCAACAGTCGCTCAGCCGCCCGACTCGTTGACCGGTCCTCCCTCAGCCACACGGTCAGCGTGTCAACAAGCTCCTCCGCCCTGCGAGGATCAATGTCGTCCAGTGGGCCTAGCAGGCGGTCAGCGAATTGACTGAGGGCTTTCGGATCACCATGCGAGAGAAGGAGTGCGGCAACACCCAGATCACCGATTCGGGAGACCGTGTCCGGTTTGCGACGAGCGAGGAGATCGAATGCGCCGTGGGCGGCTCGATAGGCCGCAGCGACTTCCGCAATATGGCTCACGTCCCCCCAGACGAGGGCGGAGGCTGAGCGATCAGGATTCCGTCGTCGATGGTCTGCACGGATGACCTCCACCACCTCTTCGGCGGAGAGCGAGCCCTCAGATGGCACCAACAAGACCACGTCGTCGCCCGTTGTGCCTACTAGGGTGCCAGGAGAGATCTCCCTAACAACCCCGGCGGCGGTGTCGCCCAGTCCGTGCCGCAGACCATCGGCCCCCGCCGATGGGTCCTGTCTGAGGACCACGATGGTGTGATTGGCAGCCAAGTCGTACCCGAGCGCTGCGGCGCGCTTGAGGAGGGCCGCGCGATCGGCGGGGGTAGTTTCCACCAGCATGTCGGCCACGAGATCTTTGGACAGGCGGAACGATCTCTGCGCAACGTTTCGCTGATTCGAGATCTCGAGCGCGACGGCCAGCGCGAATCCCTCGAGACCGAGCCGTCCGACGTCATCAAGCTGGAACCTGGGGCGTCCCACCCAGAGAAGTGCGACGACCTCATTTTGGAGCGTCACCGGGGTCACCCAGAACGAAGCGCCCTCACCATCGAGAGACGGGAACTCTGCAGCGCCAGACCGCTTCGACAAGACGTTCGCCAGTAATTCTGCGGCCGTTGGTACCTCCCGTTCGGCGCGGTGCGGAGGTGAGACGTAGATTCCGCTTGTTGCCGTTGCGACTACTTTCCCGTCCGTGTCTTCCACGGTGACTGAACAGTTCAACAATTCGGCGAGCATGGAGACAACGCCCGAGATGCCTACGTCGTTCGCCATAACCTGAAGTAGCCGACGGTGCTGGTGATCCACGAGTTCGAGATTTCGACGCTGCCGACGCAGCACTGCGTTGGCCGCATGTAGTTTGTCGATGGTGGCCTGTAGTTCCTCGCGGGTGTGAGCGGCCTTGATCGTTGCTCCCGCGTGGACGGCGAACATCTCGAGCAAGTTCACCTGCTCGTCAGGGAAGTGCCGTGGCGCGCGCGAATAGCCCACCAGGACACCGTTTGTGCGATCGCCCTCTCGGAGTGGGGTGGCAATAAGAGAGGCATAGCCCTCGGCGAGTGCCAGCTCACGCCAGTTGACCATCCCCTCAGACCGTGAAATGTCGGGGACATCGACGGTGCGGCCGGAGACAAAGGCCTCCACCGAGGGACTCGGGGTCGAGGTGCCGCTCCGGTCGACAGTGAGCGGGTGGTCGGCGTGTAGGTGTTCAATGTATTGACCAGAGAGACCGGCAGAACCGGCGACCATCAAGCGTGACTGCGTGGAGTCGGGCAGCATCACCGCGCACATGTCCATGCCGAGAAGCTTGCGGGCGCGCTCCGCGACTTGGCTCACGACGCTAGGGATGGAGTTCTCGAGATACCCAGACCTCGCGACTTCGACGCCGGCGATCGCCCACTCACGCCCGCCTTCGGCATTCGGCAAGGCACCCTGGACAGCAACAGGGCCGTTGGTGTTCATTCTGTCCACCTACCGACTTGAGGTCAGGCGAGGGCCTTTTCGGCCGAACCGCGCCCGCTCGTGCTCTCCCAGTGCTCCACCACTGGCGCACCGGCGATGAGCCCGTCCGTGAGCTCGACCCAGCGTATGAAGAGTTCCGACTTCACGAACCCCTCAGTGTGGTCCTCCAGCCGCTCCCACTCAAGGAGCAACACGAAAGTGTCCGGGCGCTCTACCCCGCGACGACACTCGCCGCGGATGAACCCGGGTGCCTGGGGGAAGATGTCCGTGAGCGCAACGGTTGCGGCTTGAGCGAAACGGTCGGCATGAGCGCCGTTGACCGGAATGAAGGCGATCTCTAGTGGCACTTGTCCTCCTTGACAGTAGCCTTGCGCATACTCTGAGCGCGATCATACTGGCGTTGGGACGTCGATGAGACGCTCGACCGAAAAACGAGGAGTGGGCCATGGGCGTTCCCCATCGAGTGGGAGTCATCGGGGGAGGTCGAATGGGTGCGGGGATCGCTCACGCGTTCCTCAGTTCCGGAGCCCACGTCACAATCAGCGAGGCAACCGATCATGCCGCTCGCGCGGCTCGCGAGCGTGTCTCGGCGAGCCTGCGGCGGGCCCAGGAGCGCGGTACTCTGCGCGACTCGGTGGATCACGTGACCACTCGATTCAGGACTGTCACCACCATCGAGGCGCTGAGCCAATGTGAGCTCATCGTGGAAGCGGTGCCGGAGACCGTGGCTCTGAAGCAAGAGGTCCTGGCGGCCGCGGAGGCAGTCGCACCCACCGGAGTATTAGCGACCAATACAAGTTCGCTCTCGGTCAGCCTGATTGCTTCTGCGCTCCGGCGTCCGCACAACCTGGTAGGGCTTCACTTCTTCAACCCGGTACCCGCGAGTGAACTGGTGGAGATCGTCGTTGGATCGACCACCCCGGACTCGCTCGTGAACTTGGCGGTGACGTGGGTCGCGGGGCTCGGCAAGACTTCGATCGTCGTCAAAGACCTGCCCGGATTCGCCTCATCCCGCCTGGGCGTTGCCCTAGCACTGGAAGCGATGCGGATGGTGGAGCAAAACGTGGCGAGCGCGGCCGACATCGATACCGCAATGACGCTCGGCTACCGGCATCCAATGGGTCCGCTGCGCACAACAGATATTGTCGGTCTCGATGTCCGCCTCGCGATCGCCGAGCACCTCACTCTTGAGCTGGGGCCGCGCTTTGCACCGCCCGAGATACTGCGGGCGAAGATTGCCGCGGGCGAACTCGGTCGCAAGACAGGTAAGGGGTTCTTTGAGTGGAAATAGTGCGAATAATGCTCTTGGAAAGAGTATGCGCCATCGCGGCGGACAATACCTGACCTGCGCGGCGCGCTTTCATATCACCTGGCAGGAGGGGAATTTTCCCGACTTAAGGGTTACGCTCAGGGACACCCATTATCGAACTTCGCTGTTCAGATTAAGTGTGTCGAATGTGCCCGTTATGCGGCTCATCGCATTTGGGGGTGTAGCAACGGTCTAAAGCCTCCGGCCTCGAGCAGGGATCGGGCGATGTAGTTGGTGAGGTTGCGGAAGCCGAGGGCGGAGCCGCGGAGGTGCTCGAGACGGCCATTGATCGCCTCGGTCGGCCCGTTCGAGGTGCCGGGCCGGTCGAAGTAGGCGAGCACGTCGGCGGCGCGCTGTTTCAGCGTCCGGCCGAGGGCGATGACCTCGCGGAGCGCCCCGGGGACGCCGACGCTGACCGTGTCGATCAGCTCGATCATCAGCTGCTTGCCCGCGGCTCGGTCGGGGTCGCGGTAGGAGGCGACCATGTGCTGGTAGATGCCCCAGGTGACCTCGACGGCGGCATGCCGCTCGTCGGCGAAGAGCGCGTCGAGCCGCTGCTGCTGGCGCGGCGTGTGGAACGCGGCACCGGTGTGGAGGGTGCGGCGGGCGGCGTAGAGCGGATCGCCCTTGCGGCCGCGGTGGCCGTGGATCTGCTGCTGGACGCGCCGCCGGCAGCTGTCGAGCGCGTTGCCGGCGAGGCGGACGACGTGGAACGGATCCATGACGGCCACCGCCTCGGGCAGCTCCTCGACGGTGGCGGTCTTGAAGCCGGAGAAGCCGTCCATCGCGACAACTTCGACGCCGTCTCGCCACGCCTGAGGTCGGGCGGCGAGCCACTGCTGGAACGCGTGCTTGGAGCGGCCCTCGACCATGTCCAGCAGCCTGGCTGGCCCCGTCTTGTCGCGGATCGGGGTGAGGTCGATGATGACGGTCACGTAGCGGTCGCCGCGGCGCGTGTGACGCCAGACGTGCTCGTCCACGCCCAGCACCGCGACCCCCTCGAACCGTGCCGGGTCGTCGAGCAGGCGGCGCCTGCCCTCCTCGAGCACGGCGGTGTTGGCGGTGTGCCAGGCGACGCCCAGGCCGGCCGCGACGCGCGAGACGGTGAGATGGTCGAGCACCAGCGCGTCCAGCGCCCAGCGCAGTCCCGCGCGAGAGATCTTCGCACGCGGCTCCGCCGCCGCGGCCGTGTCCTGCCGCCAGACGCGGCCGCATCCGCTGCAGCGATACCGGCGCAGGCGCAGCAGCAAGGTCGTCGGCCGATGCCCGAACGGCGCATGCGCCAACCTACGCGTGACCGTGTCGCGCGGCACGCCCCGGCAGCCGCAGGCGCGGCACCAGTCGTCGGCCTCGATGACCCGGCAGGCGAGCACCGCCCGGTCGCGCTCAAGCCGTTGACCCGTCACCTCCAGACCGAGCTCGTCGAGCCGGCAGAACGTGGTGAGGCAGGGCGCGTCGAAGGTAGCGTTGAGCACGTCGAGGTCTTTCGGACGGTGAGCGTAGGAACTCCCATCCTGGAAGACCTCGACCTCTACCCCGGCAACGACGCGGCACGGAGGTCTACACCCTCAACTGCGAAGAGCCCGTTATGCTGAGTTCTCTTTGCAGAGAAAAGTTAGGGTGACCTCTTCAACGAAAAAAGCGATACGACAACTCGCTGTCCAGGCGTATGCTCGGGGACTGTGACGGAGCTCGAATATACCCCGACGCCTTCCGCGATATCTCGTGCGCTGAGACGCGCTGAAAATGGGGTGGCGCTCGACGCGACCGAGGCTGAAACCCTGCTGCACGTGCGCGGCGACGACCTCGACCGGCTGCTCGCCGTCGCCTCCCGCGTGCGCGATGCCGGGCTCGACCGGTCGGGGCGACCCGGCGTCATCACGTACTCGCGGAAAGTATTCATTCCGCTCACGCACCTGTGCCGCGACCGCTGCCACTATTGCGTCTTCGTGCAGACTCCGAACCAGCTCGCCGCGCAGGGCAAGGCGCCCTACCTCAGCCCCGACGAGGTGCTCGAGATCGCCCGGGAGGGGGCCGCGCTCGGCTGCAAGGAAGCGCTCTTCACGCTCGGCGACCGCCCCGAGGATCGCTGGCCCGCCGCCCGCGAGTGGCTAGACGCGCACGGCTACGACTCGACGATCGACTACCTGCGGGCGATGGCGATCCGCGTGCTCGAGGAGACCGGTCTGCTTCCGCACCTCAACCCCGGCGTCATGACGTGGGAGGAGATCCAGCGCCTCAAGCCCGTCGCGCCCTCGATGGGCATGATGCTCGAGACGACCTCGCGGCGCCTGTTCGCCACGCGCGGCCTCGCGCACTTCGGCAGCCCCGACAAGGACCCGGATGTCCGCCTGCGCGTCCTCGAGGACGCCGGCCGCTCCTCCGTGCCGTTCACCTCCGGGCTCCTGCTCGGCATCGGCGAGACCTACGCCGAGCGCGTCGACGGCCTGTTCGCGCTGCGCGCGACCTCGCGCCGCTTCGGGGCGATCCAGGAGGTCATCATCCAGAACTTCCGCGCGAAGCCGCGGACGGCGATGCGCGCGGCCGATGACCTCGACCTGCAGGAGTACATCGCCGCGGTCGCCCTCTCGCGCCTCGTGCTCGGGCCGGGTGCTCGCCTCCAGGCGCCGCCCAACCTCACCGACGCCGAGGAGCTCGGCCTGCTGATCCGCGCGGGCATCGACGACTGGGGCGGCGTGAGCCCGCTCACGCCCGACCACGTCAACCCCGAGCGCCCGTGGCCGCAGATCGACGAGCTCGCGCGCCTCACCGCGGTCTCGGGCTTCACGCTGCGCGAGCGGCTCACCGCGCACCCCCACTACGTGCGCGCCGAGGAGCCCTGGCTCGACCCGCGCGTGCTGCCGCACGTGCGCGCGCTCGCCGGGCCCGACGGCCTCGCCGACGAGTCGGTGCTGCCCGTCGGCCTGCCGTGGCAGGAGCCCGACCCCGACTGGGCCGGCTCCGGCCGCGTCGACCTGCACACCGCGATCGACACCGAGGGGCGCCGCACGGCGGCTCGCGGCGACGTCGACGCCGTGTACGGCGACTGGGACGAGCTGCGCGAGGCCGTCGGCGACACGACCAGGGTGCCCACGGCATCCCCCGCCCTGTCGGCGGGCGTGCGCGCAGCGCTGCGCCGCGCCGAGACCGACCCGGCCGGCCTCACCGATGCCGAGTACCTGACGCTGCTCGAGGCCGACGGCGACGACCTCGACGCCCTCGCCTCGCTCGCCGACGACGTGCGGCGCGATACGGTCGGCGACCCCATCGGCTACGTCGTCAACCGCAACATCAACTTCACCAACGTCTGCTACACCGGCTGCCGCTTCTGCGCCTTCGCGCAGCGGCGCACCGACGCGGATGCGTACACGCTGTCGATGACGCAGGTCGGCGACCGCGTCGACGAGGCCTGGGCCCTCGGCGCGACCGAGATCTGCATGCAGGGCGGGATCCACCCCGACCTGCCCGGCACCGCCTACTTCGACCTCGCGCGCGAGGTCAAGCGCCGGCAGCCCGAGATCCACCTGCACGCCTTCAGCCCCATGGAGATCGTCAACGGCGCGACCCGCACGGGGCTGTCGTTCGCCGAGTTCCTCACGGCCGCGAAGGAGGCCGGGCTCGACACGATCCCCGGCACGGCCGCCGAGATCCTCGACGACGAGGTGCGCTGGGTGCTCACGAAGGGCAAGCTGCCCGCCGCGACGTGGGCCGAGATCGTCTCGACCGCGCACCGGCTCGGCATCCGCTCATCGAGCACGATGATGTACGGGCACGTCGACAACCCCACGCACTGGGTCGGCCACCTGCGCACGCTCGCCGCGCTGCAGGACGACACGGGCGGCTTCACGGAGTTCGTGCTGCTGCCCTTCGTGCACGCGAGCTCGCCCGTCTACCTCGCGGGCGTCGCGCGCCCCGGCCCGACCGCGCAGGAGAACCGCGCCGTGCACGCCGTCGCGCGCCTCATGCTGCACGGCCGCATCGACCGCATCCAGACCTCGTGGGTCAAGCTCGGCACCGCCGGCACGCAGCTCATGCTGCAGGGCGGGGCGGACGACGTCGGCGGCACCCTCATGGAGGAGACCATCAGCCGCATGGCGGGCGCCGACAACGGCTCGGAGAAGACCGTCGCCGAGCTCGAGGAGCTCGCCGCCGCGATCGGCCGACCCGCCCGGCAGCGCACGACGACCTACGGCACCCCGAGCGACGAGCGCCTCGCGGCCGCGCGCGCCCACCGCACCGAGGGCTACGCGGCGACCGGTCGGCGGCTCGCGCTCACGATCGCCGAGGTGCGCGCGGGCGCATAGGCGGGCCATCGGCGTGACCGGCGGCGAGCCGCGCGCACGGCGTCGACGGGGGTGCAGTGCTCGCGCCCGGGACGGGCCGGTGTCCGCGGCGAGTCAGTCGTCGAGGAGGGCGCGCGTTCGCGGCCCGAGAGCGAGGGATGCCACGGCCCGCAGCTGATCGAGCGTGTCGACGTCGTGGCGCAGACCCGACCCCGCCGGGAGCGCGAGCTCGACGTAGCCGGCCGCGCGGTGGCGCGCGGCTGAATCGGGGCCGAACCGCGGGGCATGCGGCACGCCGACCCGCGCGACGATGAGCGAGGTTCCCGAGCCCTCGGCGTCGGGCACGAACGCCCGCTCGTGCAGCGCGGCCGCGGCGAGGGCGTCGTCGAGCTCGACCGGGCGGAGCGCCGGGAGGTCTCCGAGGAGCACGGCCGTCGGCGCGGGGCCCGCACCGGCTCCCGCGTCAGCACCCGCGCCCGCCTGCGCGGTCGACATGCGCAGCGCCCCGAGCCCCGCGAGCACCGCCGCGAGCAGCCCGCCACCCGGATCGGCGATCACCCGCACGCCGTCGACCGGCTCGGCGAGGGCGCCGACGACGACGACCTCCCCCACGAGCGACGCGGCCCGCGCCGCCGCGACCGTGTCGAGCGCGAACGCCGCGGCGAGCGCGGAACGCCGCGCCTGCTCCACGTCGAGGCGGGTCTTGCCGCGGTCGCCGCCTCGCACGGGGATGACGAGACCGACGCGGACGGCGCCGCCGCGGGCATCCCTGCCCGCCGGCGGCGCCGACGACGGCACGCGGTCGACCGGTCGCTAGTGGGCGACGGCGACGAGGCCGAGCTCGGCCGGCGAGGCCAGCAGCTCGTGCCGCGGCGTCACGCGCACCGTGTAGCCGAACGAGCCCGAGCGCGACAGGCGCACGGTGCCCGCGAAGGTCGCCGGCTGGCCGAGGTCGTGCGAGACGAGCTCGAGCCGCTGGCGCTGCACGTCGACGAGGTCGTCGCCGTTGCGGGCGCGGCCGTGGACGACCTCGACGAGCACGTCGTCGGGCGTGAGGTTCGCGAGCTCGATGTACGCGCGCACCTCGAGCTCGTCGCCGAGCTGCGGCGACTCGACGCCGCCCGACTCGACGTGGGCGACCGACACGCTCGGCCACTCGGCCCGCACGCGCTCCTTCCAGGCCGACAGGTGCTTGGCCGGGTAGTGGTCCTCCTGAGAGATGATGCGCTGCGCCTCGGCGGCGGGCATGTAGAGGCGCTCGACGTACTCGCGCACCATGCGGTCGGCCGAGAGCTCCGGCGAGAGCGTCGAGAGCGTGTGGCGGATGCTCTGCACCCAGCGGCGCGGGACCCCGTGCTCGTCGCGCTCGTAGAAGCGCGGCGCGATCTGGTGCTCGATGAGGTCGTACATCGCGTCGGCCTCGAGCTTGTCGCGCTCGGCGCCGTCGCCCGCAGCGTCGGCGGTCGGGATCGCCCAGCCGTTCTCACCGTCGTAGTACTCGTTCCACCAGCCGTCGAGGATCGACAGGTTGAGCGAGCCGTTGAGGGCGGCCTTCATGCCCGAGGTGCCGCACGCCTCGAGCGGGCGGAGCGGGTTGTTCAGCCAGATGTCGGTGCCGGGGTAGAGCAGTCGCGCCATGGCGATGTCGTAGTTCGGCAGGAAGACGATGCGCTCGCGCAGCTCGGGCGCGCTCGCGAACTGCACGAGGCGCTGGATGAGCGCTTTGCCGCCGTCGTCGGCCGGGTGCGACTTGCCGGCGATCACGAGCTGCACGGGGCGCTCGGGGTCGGTCAGGAGCGCCCGCAGGCGATCCTCGTCGTGGAGCATGAGCGTCAGGCGCTTGTAGGTCGGCACGCGCCGTGCGAACCCGATCGTCAGGACGTCGGGGTCGAGGAGCGAGTCCATCCACGCCGGAGCGGCGATGCCGGGGTTCTCCTCCTCCCACGCGGCCTTGACGCGGCAGCGGGCATCGGCGACGAGCTGCTCGCGCATCGCGCGGCGCACGGCCCACAGGTCGCCGTCGGTGATCGCGGGGCCCGCGAAGTCGGCGGCCGAGGTCTCGAAGTGGCCGAGCTTCTCGTGGACGAGCCCGACCATGAGCGGGTCTGTCCAGGTGGGTGCGTGCACGCCGTTGGTGACCGAGGTGATCGGCACGTCCGCCTGGTCGAAGCCGGGCCAGAGGGCGCCGAACATGCCGCGCGAGACCTCGCCGTGCAGCTGCGACACGCCGTTCGCGCGCTGCGCGAGACGCAGGCCCATGACGGCCATGTTGAAGACCCCCGAGTCGCCGCCCTCGTAGTCCTCCGCGCCGAGCGCGAGCACGTCGGCGACGTCGACCCCGCGCAGGAGCTCGGTCGAGAAGTAGCGCTCGATCAGGCCGAGGTCGAAGCGGTCGATGCCCGCGGGAACGGGCGTGTGGGTCGTGAAGAGGGTGCCGGCGCGCACGACCTGCAGCGCCTCGTCGAAGCTGAGCCCCTGGGCGATGAGGTCGCTGATGCGCTCGAGGCCGAGGAAGCCGGCGTGGCCCTCGTTGGTGTGGAAGACCTCGGGCGCGGGCGTGCCGCTGACCTCGACGTAGCGCTTGATCGCGCGGACGCCTCCCACGCCGAGCAGGAGCTCCTGAAGGAGGCGGTGCTCGCCGCCGCCGCCGTAGAGGCGGTCGGTCACGCCGCGCAGCGCTTCGCTGTTCTCGTGGATGTCGGTGTCGAGCAGGAGGAGGACGACGCGCCCCACGGTCATCTGCCACACGTGCGCGTGCATCGCCTCGCCGCCCGGCAGGGCGAGGGTGACGAGAGCGGCGGCGCCGTCGGCGTCGCGGAGCAGCTGCATCGGCAGGCCGTCGGGGTCGAGGACGGGGTAGCTCTCCTTCTGCCAGCCGTCGCGGTCGATCGCCTGGCGGAAGTAGCCCGCCTTGTAGAACAGGCCGACGCCGATGAGCGGAAGCCCGAGGTCCGATGCGCTCTTGAGGTGGTCGCCTGCGAGGATTCCGAGGCCGCCGGAGTACTGGGGGATCGCCGAGGCGATGCCGAACTCGGGCGAGAAGTAGGCGATGCGCTCTGGCGCGTTCTGCAGCGACTGGTACCAGCGCGGCTCGCCGAGGTAGCAGCGCAGATCGTCGCGCAGCGCCTCCGCGTCGGCCACGAACGCGGAGTCGTTCGCGAGCTCGTCGAGTCGAGCCGGGTCGATGCCGCCGAGAAGGGCGATCGGATCGTGCCCGAGCTCGTCCCACCGCTCCGGGTCCATCCGCTCGAAGAGCTGCCGCGTCGGCTCGTGCCACGACCAGCGGAGGTTGGCGGCGAGGTCGCCCACTGCGGCCAGCGCGGTCGGCAGAACGGTACGAACGGTGAAACGGCGGATGGCCTTCACGACATCACTCCTCGAGCGCGGGCAGGGTGGCGGATGCCCACGAAGGGACAGCCTAAGCGAGGGGATGCCGGTGGCCGCAATCGCGCGGGCTCGAATCTGCAATCGGTTCCAGGCGAGACGGCCTCGTGCGGGGCTGCGTCCGCGCCCCGGCCTGCGGCGCCGTTAACGAGGAGCAGGACCGGTCTCCGTCATGGGCGACGGATCTCGGTCCTGCATCTCATCCGCCGCGTTCGGGTCGCTTCGGATGCTGCGCTCGACGTCGGGAGCTTCGGGAGGCCTCCGACGCGATGAGCGCCTCCTATGACAGTACGCATCTGCGCGCCGCGCGCAAGAGAAGTGACGCGGATTCGCGTACCCCTGCCGGGGTACATTTCTGTCCCCCCTATTGCCGACATGCGCGGCCAGCCTCGAAGAATCCTCCGCGGGTTCTGGCAGAGACCTGCACATCCGCCCTCCTCCGACCGCCCACCGGGGGTAGCGTCGAGGGGTGGCCCAGAGAGAGCACTTCCCCTTCAGCCCGAGGATCGGCCGGATCCCCATCCGCCACCTCTCCCCCCAGCAGCCCGAGAACCTCTGGCCGAGCAAGGCGTACGCCGGCGAGGTCGTCCCGTTCGCTGCGACGATCTTCCGCGAGGGGCATGACGTCCTCGGCGGGGACCTCGTCCTGCTCTCCCCCGACGGCGAGACCAGCGAGCATCCCCTCGCGATGCGCGTCAAGGGAACCGACCGCTGGGAGACCGAGGCGCTCATCGACCACGAGGGCCTCTGGCGCTGGCACGTGCGCGCCTACACCGACGACTGGGCGACCTGGCTGCACAACGCGACCGTGAAGATCGGAGCGGGCGTCGACGTCGACGTCATGCTCCTGGCCGGTGCGCAGCTGCTCGATCGCGCCCGCATCATGGCGAAGGGCACCCCGGATGCGACCGTGCTGACCCAGGCCCGCAAGGCCATGCAGAACGCGAAGCAGACGCCCGCCGCCCGCCTCGCCGTCGCCACCGACGCGCGCGTCGTCGCCGCCGTCGCGCGGCACCGACTCATGAGCCACGAGACGCTGAGCGACGAGCAGCTGCTCCGCGTCGAGCGCTCGCGCGCCGGGCTCGGAAGCTGGTACGAGTTCTTCCCGCGCAGCGAGGGCGCGAAGCGGAAGAAGGACGGCTCGTTCACCTCCGGCACCTTCCGCACGGCGACCCGACGCCTCCCCGCCGTGGCCCAGATGGGCTTCGACGTGCTGTACCTCCCCCCGATCCACCCGATCGGGCGCGTCAACCGCAAGGGGCCCAACAACACGCTCACCCCCGGCCCGAAGGATCCGGGCAGCCCGTGGGCGATCGGGGCCGCGGAGGGCGGCCACGACGCCGTCCACCCCGACCTGGGCACCGTCGACGACTTCACCGCCTTCCTCGCCGCCGCGAAGAAGAACGGCCTCGAGGTCGCGCTCGACCTCGCCCTGCAGTGCGCGCCCGACCACCCCTGGGTCACCGAGCACCCCGAGTGGTTCACGACGCTCCCGGACGGCTCGATCGCCTACGCCGAGAACCCTCCGAAGAAGTACCAGGACATCTACCCGCTCAACTTCGACAACGATCCCGAGGGCCTGCGCGAGGAGATCCTGCGCATCGTGCGGTACTGGATCGACCTCGGCGTCACGATCTTCCGCGTCGACAACCCGCACACGAAGCCCCTGCAGTTCTGGGAGTGGCTGCTCGGCATCATCAACACCGAGCGCCCCGACATCGTCTTCCTCGCCGAGGCCTTCACGCGCCCCCCGATGATGCAGTCGCTCGCCGCCGTCGGGTTCCAGCAGTCGTACACCTACTTCACGTGGCGCAACACCAAGAAGGAGCTCGAGACCTACCTCACCGAGCTCAGCCACGAGACGAGCGCCTTCCTGCGCCCCAACCTCTTCGTCAACACGCCCGACATCCTCACCGAGTACCTGCAGTTCGGCGGGGTGCCCGCGTACCGCATCCGCGCCGCGATCGCCGCGACGGCGAGCCCGACCTGGGGCGTCTACGCCGGCTACGAGCTCATCGAGAACGTCGCGCGCCCCGGCAGCGAGGAGAACATCGACAACGAGAAATACGAGTACAAAGCGCGCGACTGGGCAGCCGTGGCGAAGAGCGGCTCGACGATCGCGCCGTACCTCACGCAGCTCAACACCGTCCGCGCCCAGCATCCGGCGCTGCGCCAGCTGCGCAACCTGCGCGTGCACTGGAGCGACGACGATGCGATCCTCGTCTACTCGAAGGTCCTGCCAGGCCGCTTCGTGCGCTCGGGTCGCCCCGACGGCATCATCGTCGTCGCGAACGTCGACCCGCACTCGGTGCGCGAGACGACCGTGCACCTCGACCTCGAGGCGCTCGGGCTCGAGCCCGGCAGCACGTTCGAGGTCAAGGACCTCATCACGGGTGCGCGGTACCGCTGGGGAACCGACAACTACGTGCGCCTCGACGCATTCACCGAGCCCGTGCACATCCTCCGCATCGACTACCCGAAGGGCCTCTGATGGCGATCGAGAAGAAGACGCACACCTCCGTGCCCGGCACCGCCGGTCCGAGCGGGGATGCCGTGGCCGCCCCATCGACGGCCGCCGCCTCCGCAGGGCCCGCACCCCTGCATCCCGACCACCGCCGCGCGCTCGTCGAGGGCCGTCACCCCCGCCCCCACGACGCGCTCGGCCAGCACTTCGGCGACGAGGGATGGGTCGTGCGCATCGTGCGACCGCTCGCCGCGACCGTGACGGTCGTCCGCGCCGACGGCTCGGAGCACGCTCTCGAGCACGACGCCGACGGCCTGTGGCACGGCCTCCTTCCTGGCGGTCCTGCCGACGGGCAGGCCTACACCGTGCGCACCACGTACGACGGCGGCCCCGACTGGAACGCCGACGACCCCTACCGGTTCGTGCCGAGCGTCGGCGAGGTCGACCTCCACCTGTGGGGCGAGGGCCGGCACGAGCAGCTCTGGCACGTGCTCGGCGCCCACCGGCGCGCTCACGAGAGCGTCGACGGCACCGCCTTCGCCGTCTGGGCCCCGCACGCGAAGGCCGCACGGGTCATCGGCGACTTCAACGGCTGGAACGGCGAGCTGCACGCGATGCGCCGCCTCGACGACAACGGCGTGTGGGAGCTCTTCGTGCCGGGTCTCGGCGCGGGCTCGGCCTACAAGTTCGAGCTGCTCACCGCCGAGGGGGCGTGGGTGACGCGCGCCGACCCCATGGCCCGCTTCACCGAGACGCCGCCGGCGACCGCCTCCGTCGTGGGCGAGTCGCACTACGAGTGGGGTGACGGCGACTGGATGGCCCGCCGCGCCGCGAGCGATCCGCACTCGGGCGCGATGAGCGTCTACGAGATGCACCTCGGCTCGTGGCGGCCCGGGCTCGGCTATCGCGAGATCGCCGATCCGCTCATCGAGTACGTGACCGAGCTCGGGTTCACGCACATCGAGTTCATGCCGCTCGCCGAGCACCCGTACGGACCGTCGTGGGGCTACCAGGTGACCGGCTACTTCGCGCCGACGGCCCGATTCGGGCACCCGGACGACCTGCGCTACCTCATCGACCGCCTCCACCAGGCCGGCATCGGCGTGATCATGGACTGGGTCCCCGCCCACTTCCCCAAGGACGAGTGGGCGCTCGGCCGATTCGACGGCGCGGCCCTGTACGAGCATCCCGACCCGCGACGCGGTGAGCACCCCGACTGGGGCACCTACATCTTCGACCTCGGCCGCAGCCAGGTGCGCAACTTCCTCGTCGCGAACGCCCTGTACTGGCTCGAGGAGTTCCACATCGACGGCCTCCGCGTCGACGCCGTCGCGAGCATGCTCTACCTCGACTACTCGCGCGAGGAGGGGCAGTGGCTGCCCAACCAGCACGGCGGGCGGGAGAACCTCGAGGCGATCAGCTTCCTGCAGGAGGCCACCGCGACCGCGTACAAGCGCGTGCCCGGCATCGTCATGATCGCCGAGGAGTCGACCTCGTGGCCGGGCGTCACGCGCGCGACGAGCGACGGCGGCCTCGGCTTCGGCATGAAGTGGAACATGGGCTGGATGCACGACACGCTGTCGTACTTCCAGCGCGACCCGATGTGGCGCTCGCACCACCACAACGAGATCACTTTCAGCTTCCTCTACGCCTTCAGCGAGAACTTCATGCTGCCGATCAGCCACGACGAGGTCGTGCACGGCAAGGGCTCGCTGCTCGGCAAGATGCCGGGCGATCAGTGGCAGAAGCTCGCCAACGTGCGCGCCTACCTCGCCTTCATGTGGGCGCACCCCGGCAAGCAGCTGCTGTTCATGGGGCAGGAGTTCGGCCAGCCGAGCGAGTGGAGCGAGGAGCGCGGCCTCGACTGGTGGATCCTCGACCAGCCCGTCCACCGCGGTCTGCACTCGCTCGTCTCGCGCCTCAACGCCGTCTACCGCGAGAACCCCGCGCTGTGGGAGCTCGACAACGAGCCCGGCGGCTTCTCGTGGCTCGAGGGAGGCGACGCGGGCAACAACGTGATCGCCTTCGAGCGCCGCGCCGCCGACGGAAGCCCCGTCGTGGGCGTCTTCAACTTCAGCGGCAACACCGTCGGCCCCTACCGCCTGCCACTCCCCCACGCGGGGGCGTGGCGGGAGGTCGTCAACACCGACGCGCACGAGTACGGCGGGTCGGGAGTCGGCAACCTGGGCTCGGTCACGGGCGACGACACCCCGTGGGGCGGCCGTCCGGCCTCGGCGGAGCTCACCCTCCCGCCGCTCGCGGGCCTGTGGCTCGCCCCCGAGCGGTAGCAGGGCGGGTCAGTACAGCAGCGCGGTGAGGCGCCGACGGGCCGCGATCGTGCGCGGGTCATCGGCGCCGACGATCTCGAAGTAGTCGAGGAGCCGCGTGCGGATTGCCGTGCGGCCGTCCGCATCGAGCGCGGGGAACACGTCGAGCAGTCGCACGAACGCGTCATCCACGTGCCCCCCGCTGAGGTCGAGGTCGGCGACCGCGAGCTGGGCATCCGCATCGTCCGGGTTCGCCGCGGCGGCCGCGCGGATCTCGGAGGCGACCGCACCCTCGAGGCGCAGCAGGAGGTTCACCTGCGCGAGGCCCGCGACGGCCTCCTGATCGCGCGGGCTCTGCGCGATCGCGCTGCGATAGGCGGATGCCGCGGCCGCGTAGTCGCCGCGGGCGATCGCATCGTAGGCCTCCTGATGCAGCGGCGGCAGAGGCTCCTCGGCGGGCTCGGTGGGCGCCTCGCCCTGCTCCAGGACTCCCGTGACGCCCTGCTGGTGCGCGAGCTCGAGCACCTGGTCGAGCACCTGCCGCACCTCGATCTCCGCGGGCATCCCGACGAACAACTGGAACCGCCGGCCGCCGATGACCGCAGCGACGGCGGGAACCTGCTGCACCTGGAACGCCTGGGCGAGCTGCGGAGAGCGATCCCCGTCGACGGTGACGAGAGCGATCCGGCCGCCGTAGGTCGCGACGATCGACTCGAGCGCCGGCTCGATGCTGCTCGCGTAGAACTCGACGATGACGGGCACGCGCTGGGAGAGCTCGAGCACGTCGCCGAAGGACGCGTCGTCGGCCTCGCGCACGATGCCCTCCGCTCGCGCACTCGCACCGGTCGAAGCAGGCGCCGGACGGCCGGGCGCGGCCTCCGGGGCGCTCGCACGGCTGACGAGACCCGACAGGTCGACGGCGCCGCGCATCGCGGACGGGTTGAACGGTTCCATCACTGCACCTCCGAAGCGGCGATGAGCCCCTGCGTGTAGCCGAGCAGGACGACGGGGTCATCGGGGTTCTCGAGCGACGGCACGTAGAAGAGCACCTGCACGCCGTAGGTCGCGGTGATGCCGCGCTCGCTCGACTCCACGCCCGCGAGAGCCGCGACCGTGCCGCTCGCGTTCACCGTGGCCCCCGACTGGGTCGGCGTGACCGTCTCGGTCTCGGTGAGATAGCCGATCACGAGCGCGCCGGCGTCGAGCGTGCTCATCGTGATCACGTCGGAGTCTCCGAACTCGTTCGTGAAGTCGATCGCCGCCGTGGAGGGGATCGCGGCGCGGCGCTCCTCTTTCTTCTCGAACCCGATCTGCGATCGGAGGCTGTCGCCCTCGGCCTGGAAGAGCGAGAAGCCCTCCGCACCCGCCTCGCCGAGGAGGAGCACCTCGGCGTACGACTGAACGACCGTCGCCGGCTGCACCGGCAGGAACGGCGTGTCCGCTCCGAGGAACGCCGTTCCGAGGGATGCCGGCGGCACCTCGGGGAGCGCGGCCTGCGGCTCGAGGGTGATCAGGTGGGTCGCGCGATACTGATCCCGCGCGGTCGCCTGCGTCAGCACGATCGCGAGCGGCGGCACCGTCTCGTCCTCCGGGTCGGAGACGATCGCGAACACCTGCCGCGGCCAGATGTCGGTCTGCTGCGGCAGCACGAGGTCCACGGAGCCGGTGGGGATCGGCAGCAGGGCGCCGACCTCCCCGTCGGTGGCGCGAGCCGCGTAGTTGGCCTGTCGCAGCGCGAGAGCGGGCCCCGCGAGCCGAGCGGAGGCGAGGTCGCCGTTCGCCGCCTCATCCGCCTCGGCGACCGTCGCCGAGAGTCGGCCGAGGATGCGCTCGGCCTGCCGAGCGGTCACCGCGACGGGCGGGAGCTCCTCCTCGGGCTCGGCGGACGACGAGGCAGTCGCAGCCTCTGTGGGCTCCGAGATGCTCATGCCCTCTCCGATCCCGCACGCGCTGAGCAGCAGCGCTGCCGCGAGCATGCCGGGGAGCAGCGCGATGCGTCGGACGGCGCGTCGGCCCTTGGGCCGCCCGATGAGCGTGCTCTTCTTGACCGGGCGGTAGCGCGAAGGCTTGGGCACGCGCGGCATCTTCGGACCCTTCGGGGACTTGCGTCGGGGCCCGCGCTGCTTGCGCATGTGCATGAGCGCCCAGATGAGCGCGAGAAGGCCGAGAAGCAGTGCCGCGAAGCCCGCGAGGGTGAGCGGCGTCGCGATCGGGGACGAGACGTCGAGAGGCCACGTGATGGAGAACTCCTGCGGCGCGGGGAGGGTGCCGTCGGAGACCATGAGGAGCGAGACGGTGCGGGGCACGTTGACGGTGAGCCCCAGCTCGCCCGAGCCCTCGAACTCGCCGTACCAGAGGTCGCTGCCGATCGGACTGGGCACGGTCGATTCGGTGCCGACGACCTCCTCCGCGACGAGCGACTGCGATTCCGCGTCCCAGGTGACGAGCGTGTGCGAGGACTCCCCCACCCAGCCCAGGACATCCGTCGTCGTGCCGTAGACGGCGGCGATCGCGTCGGATTCGGTGGCGGAAGCGCCGGCAGCATCCTCCGACGCGGCGGGCGACGGGCTCGCCGGCGTGGCGGGCGAGCCGCTCGGAGTCGGAACCGGCACTGAGCCGACGCCCGCCTCGACGCCGCCGAGGATGGCGAGCGTCTGCCGCCCGTCGAAGGCGTTGAGCGCCGAGCCGTCGATGACGGTCACCGGCGCGGTCGAGTCGAGCGAGACCGACTCGGTCACTCGATCCGCCTCGGCGAAGACGGTGCGCTCGGCGATGCCCAGTCCTATGCCCGCGAAGGCGACGACGAACAGAACGATCGCGATGATGAATCGCACGGGTTCACTCCTCTCATGCTGGCCCGGCGTGCTTGGGTACGCGCGTCCCGACCATCCGCTACGGGCGGCGGTCACGCGCCCTCAAGCAACGGATCTCGGACGGAGGCTCGGGGTTCGAGATCTCCGGCCAGCAGAACAAAGACGTTCCAGCTTACCGGAATCGCTCTCACTCGCCGATTCGCGCTCAGCCGCCGCGCAGGAGGCGCGGTCTCGCGCGCCGATTACACTCGAACCCGTTCGCCTCATCGGACAGGGAGACCACACGTGGCAGCGATCGACAGCGACTTCGGGACCGAGATGCGCGGCTACAAGCGCGACGAGGTCGACAAGGCGATCCAGGAGCTCCGCCGGCACGTCATCAAGGCGAACGCCGACCGGGCGGAGACTGCGAAAGAGCTCAAGCGTCTCCAGGCGGTCGTGGACGACCTCCAGGCCGAGCTCGACGAGGTCGGCCGCCCCACCTACGCGGGACTGGGCACGAAGCTCGAGCAGACGCTGCGCCTCGCGGAGGAGCAGTCGACGCGCCTCATCAGCCAGGCGGACATCGACGCCGAGCGCGTCCGCACGTCCGCCCAGTCCGACGTCGATCGCTTGCAGACCGAGGCCGCGGAGCGCATAGAGCGCATGGTCGCCGAGGCCTCGCAGCGCGCCGCCGCGACGAGCGAGAACGCCGCCCGCGAGGCCGAGGAGCTCCTCGAACGAGCCCGCGACGACGCCGACCAGCTCGTGCAGGAGGCGACGAGAGAGGCCGCGACCATCCGGGGCGCCGTCGCGACCGAGGCGGCGGAGACCCGCTCGATGGCCAAGCGGGAGTCCGGCGCCATTCGTGCCGAGGCCGAGCGCGACGTCGCCGAGCTGCGCGTGGTCGCCGACCGCGAAGTCGCCGACGCCCGCGCGTCGGCCGGTGCGCTCGCCCGGGAGACGGCGGAGGAGCGCGCTCGATTCGAGAGCGAGAGCGGCACGCGCCGCGCGCAGCTCGAGGCCGACATCGAGGCGGGTCGCGCCGAGCTCGACCACGAGCTCTCGACCGCGCGCGCGGCCGTGATGAGCGATCTCGAGCGCGAGCGCGCCGAATGGGATGCCGAGGAGGCGCGCCGCCGCGACGAGGTCGCGACGCTCGAGGAGCGCACGCGCCGCGAGATCGCGGAGCTGCAGGAGCGCACCCGCGCCTCGCTCGACGCCGAGCTCTCGACCGCTCGGGCCGAGCTCCACAGGGAGATCGATGCGGCCCGCGGGGAGGCCGACCGCTACGTGCAGGAGGTCCGCGGCGACGCCGACCGCTACGCCGATCAGGCCAGGGGAGACGCCGAAGCCTACGCCGAGCAGGTGAGAGCGGAGACCGACGCCTACGCAGAGCAGACGCGCACGGCCGCCGACGCGTACTCCTTCGACACCCGCAGCGCTGCCGACGCGCACGGCACGAGCGTGCGCGCGGACGCTGAGGCGCGAGCAGGCGAGCTGCGCCAGGCCGCCGAATCCGACGCCGCGACTGCGCGCGAAGGCGCTGAGTCGTATGTCCAGGAGGTGCGGCAGGCGGCTGATGCCTACGCCGCCGAGACACGCGCCGCTGCTGTCGCCGCAGCCGCCGAGGTGCGGCAGGCCGCCGACGCCTACGCCGCCGATCTGCGGGCCGAGGCCGCCGCCGCCGCCGAGGAGCTGCAGCGCGCCGCCGAGGCCGCGGCGCTCGAGCTGAGGGCGAGCGCCGACGCCTACGCGTTCGACACGCGCGCCGAGGTGGATGCGTACGCGGCGGATGCTCGTGCTGCCGCCGAGGCGCACGCGGCCGAGCAGCGGGCGAGCGGCGACGCGGCGATCGCCGAGAAGCAGGCGGCCCTCCAGGCTCGGCTCAGCATGGCAGCGGCCGACCTCGAGCGCGAGACGACGACCGCGCGCGCCGAGCTGCAGCGCGAGGCCGCGGCGACGCGCGCCGACCTCGCGCGCGAGCTCACCGCCGCGCGCAACGACCTGGCGCTCGAGCTCGCAGCGGCCCGCGAGGAGCTCGAGCGCGAGACGACGAGCGCCCGCGCGTCTCTCGATGCCGAGCTGTCCGAGCGGCACGCGACCGCGGAGCGCGAGCAGACCACGGCACTGGAGTCCGTCGAGCGCGACCTTGCGACCCGCACCGCGGCTCTGGAGGCCGACGAGAAGGCGCGCCGGGCCGCGCTCGCCCGTGCGTCATCCGATCAGGAGCGCGCCCTCGCCGACGAGGCCGCGCAGTCACGTGCCACGCTTGCCCGCGAGATCGAGGAGCAGCGGGCCGAGCTCGCGCGCGCGGCCGAGCAGGCGCGCATCGATCTCGATGTCGAGCTCGCGGCGCGGCGGGATGAGGCCGAGCGCGAGTACCTCGCCCGGCAGCAGGAGGCGAGTGCGCAGACGCAGAAGTACCTCGACGAGGCCACTGCGCAGCTCACCGCCGCGCAGCAGGCGGCCGCCGAGGCCCGCGCGGTGACGGAGGAGCTGACGCGCGCGGCGCGCGCCGAGACCGAGAGCCTGCGCAGCGAGGCCGATGCCACCGCCCGCGCCGTGCTGGAGAACGCCGAGCAACGTGCGGCCGCGCTCGTCGCCGACGCGGAGGAGCGCACCGCAGCGCTCGTGTCGGAGGCGGAGGAGCGCCTGGCGCGGCTCCGCGTCGAGCGCGACGCCGTGGCTGGCTACCTCGAGGGCCTGCGCGGGGTACTGTCGCAGGCAGAGAAGATCTCGGGCTCGATCAGCGACGAGTGACGCGGCCCGACGAACTGATCCGCGCGATCCTCTGGATCCGCGGACATCCCGCCGCTGAAGAGAGGTACCCTCAATGAGGATCCAGAACGCGTTCCGGTTCGGGCTCTTCGGCGGACTCGGCGTTCTCGTCGCTCTGCTCATCGGCGGCGCGATCAGCTCTCTTGCGACGATCATCACCTACATCGGCGCCGCGCTGTTCATCGCGCTGGGTCTCGACCCGATCGTCTCGTGGCTCGAGGACCGCAAGTGGCCGAGATGGGCCGCCATCCTCACGGTGCTCGTGGGCGTGCTGGGGCTCTTCACCGGTCTGATCTTCGCGATCGTCCCCGTCATCGTCGAGCAGGTCAGTCGCCTCGTGAAGCAGATCGCTGACTTCCTGGGATCCGTGGAGTCGCTCGAGGAGCTCGTGGCGACGGCCCAGACCTTCGTGCCGGTGGAGGTCCTCGACGTCCAGCAGGCCGTCGACGGCGCGATCACCTTCCTCCAGGATCCGGCGAATCTCGCCGAGATCGGCGGCGGAGTGCTCGGCGTCGGCATCGCGGTCGCCTCCGGCGTGTTCGGCGGCCTCATCATCCTCATCCTGACCCTCTACTTCGTCGCGTCGCTCTCGAGCATGAAGAGCGCGCTCTACCGCCTCGTGCCGGCGTCGCGCCGCACGACCTTCGTCGGCATCGCCGAGCAGGTCGCCTCCGCCGTCGGTCGCTTCGTCGTGGGCCAGGCGAGCCTCGCGCTCGTGAACGGCGTCCTGAGCTTCCTGTTCCTGTCGTTCATCGGCGCCGAGTACCCGGCGCTGTTCGCCTTCGTGGCTTTCCTCTTCTCGCTCGTGCCGCTCGTCGGCACGCTCTCCGGCTCGGTGCTCATCGTATTCACGCAGTTCATCACGAACCCCGAGTCGATATCCACCGTCGTCACGGTGGGCATCTACTACCTCATCTACATGCAGGTCGAGGCATACCTGCTGAGCCCGAACATCATGAACCGCGCCGTGAAGGTCCCCGGCTCGGTCGTGGTGATCGCCGCGCTCATCGGCGGGACCCTCCTGGGCGTCCTGGGCGCACTCATCGCCATCCCCGTGGCGGCGTCCATCCTCATCATCATCGACCAGGTGGTCGTGCCCAGGCAGGAGCGCCTGTAGGGGATACCCCTGGCTGCGTGTGCGCCGCTTGCGGCGGCATCGCCCGCATCCTCGATCGCGCCTACGCCTCCGGCCACGAGGTCGGCAGCGGGAGCGCTGCCGGGTTGAGCCGCTCGACGATCTCGGTCAGCACACGATACGTCTGGTTCTCGCCCACCCACAGATGCTTGCCTCCCTCGACGGCGACGAGCTCGCGCTCGGGCACGACGGCGAAGCGCTCCTCGGCCTCCGCAGGGCGCAGGTAGTCGTCCAGCTCAGGGACGACGACGACGAGGCGCTTGCCGCTGCCCTCCCACGCGGCGAGCTCGTCCTCGCTCGTGCGATGCAGGGGCGGCGAGAGCAGGATCGCCCCGACGACATCGTGCTGAAGCCCGTGCTTGAGCGCGACCTCCGTGCCGAAGGACCACCCGAGAAGCCACCGCAGCGGGAGGCCGCGGTCCTCGGCGAACGCGACGGCAGCGTCGAGATCGAATCCTTCGGCGTCGCCGTGGCCGAACTCGCCCTGCGAGCGGCCGCGCGGACTCGAAACGCCGCGGAAGTTGAAGCGCAGCACCGCGATGTCGGCGAGAGCGGGAAGACGCGCTGCCGCCTTGCGGATAATGTGCGAATCCATGAAGCCGCCGGCCGTGGGCAGCGGGTGGAGGCAGACGAGCGTGGCGATCGGGTCGCGCTCGGCCGGGAGGCTGAGCTCGCCGACGAGGGTGAGGCCGTCGGGTGTGAGCAGCTCGATGTTCTCGCGACGGGCGGGCAGGAGTGATCCTCCGCGGATGATGTCGGTCACGGTTCGATCCTCTCGCATCGCGGCGCCCTCGCGCCGATCAGGGCGCGATGCGCCAGCAGTGCTCGTGCCAGTGGCGGCGGTCGGCGAGCGCCGCCTGGTCACCCAGCAGCGCGTCAGCCCGCCAGGTCACGAGGTGCGCTACGCCGACGCTCACCTCGCCGCGACAGCCCGGGCAGACGTACGGCTTTCTGGCGCCCGCGGCGGTCACGGGCTGGACGTTCCACTCCCCCGAGCGCTTCGACTCGACCCGCTTGAGTCCGCGACGAACCCGGTCGAGGTCGAGGCCGTCGTCGTCAGCCGCGGTACGCCGGTGGCGCGGCCGATTGGAGCGCGGCACAGCAGCGCTTGCTAGTACCAGCCGACCGACTGGCTGTAAGCCCAGGCGCCGCACGGCGTGCCGTAGCGGCCCTCGATGTAGCCCAGGCCCCAGGTGATCTGCGTCGCGGGGTTCGTCTGCCAGTCGGACCCGGCGGTCGCCATCTTGTTGCCGGGAAGCGACTGCGGGATCCCGTACGCGCCCGAGCTCGGGTTCGTCGCGTACACGTTCCAACCGGACTCCTTGTTCCAGAGGGCGACGAGGCAGTCGAACTCGCCCGAGCCCCAGCCGCGCGCGGCCACCATGTCGGCGGCGATGGCCTTGGCCGAGCCGGGGTCGGGGGGCCCGGCAGCAGGGGCGCTGAATGACCGCGCCTCGGACGCGGGCGCGGGAGCCGGCTCCGGCTCCGGCTCCGGCGGCGGCTCCACGATCTCGTAACTCGCGACTGACGCGCCGATAGAGTGCGCGGCGGTCGCGGTGAACTCCTGGCCGACGATCGGGAACGATGGGGCCATCGTCTCGATCGCCGTGGCCGGTGCGGAGGTGTCGGAGATCGACACGAGCGCGAGCGAGACCACGGCGATGGAGCTGAAGACGGGAAGCGACCATGGCGAGCGGACGTGCCGCTCGAGCGAGAGGGGTCGCGTGGGGGCGGCGCCTCCTGGCCGGGTCGACACGCGCTGCGAGGAGCGACGAGCCGAAGCGGCGGGGCGCAAAGAATGCGCGATGTGCTTACCCACGATCACATGAGTCTACCCGAGTGCGGGCTCCAGCGCTCAGCGAACAGCCAGCATGACCCGGACGACCGCGTCCAGGACGACATCGACCTGCGTCTCGTCGTACCCTCCGAAGCGGCTCCGGAAGGCGATCGTGCGCACCGCGTCGACGGAGAGGGGGTCATCGTTCTGGAAGTACCCCGCGATCCGATCGGCGAAGGCATCGACGTCCGCGGGGTGGTAGCCGCGCGCGAGCGCGCTCGCGCGGCGGAAGCGCTGGCCGGGCGGTCGAGCGAACCGGTCGACGAGCTCCTGGGCGGTCTGACGGATCTCGGCGTAGAACGCCTCCTCGCCGCGCTCGGCGACCGCGCGGTCGCGCTCGCGCGCGGCGAAGGCCTCCTCGAGCCGCTCGAGAGCGGCATCCACGTGCCGCACCGAGTAGCCGCCGCGGCGGACGACGCGGAACGCGGTGTGCCGGATGGCGTCGCTCGAGAGGCCGCCTCCGTCGATCGCGGAGTACGCGCGCCTGGCATCCGCCAGGAAGGACTCGACCTCGTCGACGTCGTAGCCCGGCTTGCCCTTGCGCGCGAGCGGGAACGTCGAGGTCACTCGACCATTCTGCCCGAGAGTGGGGACCGCGCTCATCACCCCAGCAGGGTGAAGAGCACGTAGGCGACGATCGTCGACGGGAGGATCGAGTCGAGCCGGTCGAGGAAGCCGCCGTGCCCGGGGAGCCAGGTCGAGATGTCCTTGATGCCGAGGTCTCGCTTGATGAGCGACTCGGTCAGGTCGCCGAGCGTGGCCGTTCCCACGAGCGCAAGACCCAGGACGAGCCCGACCCACCACACCTCGCCGAGCATGAGGAGGGCCAGCAGGATGCCCGCGGTGATCGCGGCGACGACGGAGCCGGCGAAGCCCTCCCACGTCTTCTTCGGGCTGATGCGCGGCGCCATCGGGTGCTTGCCAAACGCGAGCCCGGATGCGTACGCGCCCGTGTCGATCGAGATCACAATGATGAGGTAGGCGAGCGTCCACCACTGGCCGCCCTCCTCTGCCGTCATGACGATCGAGAAGCCGCCGAGCAGTGCGACGTACGCGAGCACGAACACGCCCGCCCCGAGGTCGGTCGGCAGCGAGACGCCCGGCCCGCGCATCGAGGGTCTCGCCGACTCGGCGATCCGCCACAGGCTCACGAACGCGAGGCCTGCGAGGAACGACCACCACAGGCCCTCGGCGCCGAGGTAGAACGCCGAGGGGACGACCGCGAGCGACGCGATGACGAGAGGGATGCGCGGGATGTCGCGGCCCGCGAACCGCAGTGCGCTCGCGAGCTCATAGACGGTGAAGACCATGAGCGCCGCACCGAAGAGCATGAACAGCTCTTTCACCACGATCAGGCTGAAGAGCAGCGACAGGCCGAGGATGAGACCGAAGAAGATGGCCTTGGGCAGGTTGCGGCCGGCGCGCGCCTCGATGCGGGCATCCATCTCGCGCGCCCGCGCCTCGAGGTCCATCAGCGCGCTCTCGACGTCATGGATGCGCGCCTCGACGTCGGCGCGCGCGGCAGCGCCGCGGCGCCGGCGCACGGCGGCCGCGGGGACGGGGTCGAGGGGGCTCGAGGCGTCGGGGGCGCCGGAGGATGAGTCGGTCATCTAGACCTCGAGGAGCTCGGCTTCCTTCTTCTTGAGCGCCTCGTCGACACCGTCGGTGTGCTTCTTCGTGAGGGCCTCGAGCTCCTTCTCGGCACGAGCCACCTCGTCGTCGCCGACCTCGCTCTTGAGCTTGTCGAGGTCCTCCTTCGCCTTGCGGCGGATGTTGCGGATCGCGACCTTGGCGTCCTCCGCCTTCCCCTTGACGATCTTCACGTACTCCTTGCGGCGGTCCTCGGTGAGCTCGGGCATCGTCACCCGCACGATCGTGCCGTCGTTGCTGGGGTTCGCGCCGAGGTTCGGGAAGTTGACGATCGCCTTCTCGATCTCCTTCAGCGCGCTCTTGTCGTACGGCGTGATGACGAGGGTGCGGGCGTCCTGGTTCTGCAGGCTCGCGAGCTGGCCGAGCGGCGTCGGAGTGCCGTAGTAGTCGACGAGGATCTTCTGGAAGAGCTGCGGATTCGCACGGCCCGTTCGGACGGTCGCGTAGTCCTCTTTCGCGACCTCGACGGCCTTGGTCATCTTCTCAGTGGCTTCGGCGAGCACATCGGCAATCACGGGCAACTCCTTCGTGGGTCGCTGACGAGTGTAGTGGGCGGTCGCTCAGCCGGAGGCGAGGAGAGCCACCCCCGCCACGACGACAGCGCTCCCGATGAGCCGCTGGACGGGGTGAGGCTCGCGGAACAGCAGCCACCCCGCGAGCGCGATCAGGACGACGCTGACCTCCCGAGCGGGCGCGACGATCGCGACCGGCGCGTGGGCGTAGGCGGCGAGCACGAGCACGTACGCGATCGGCGAGAGAATGCCCACCGCCGCGATCGCGCGCGGGTGCCGTCGCGCGGTCGCGACCGTCTCGCCCGGGTTCGCGATGAGCAAGGGGGCCAGGATCATGAGCTGCACGACGAGGGATCCCCAGAAGTAGCCGACGGGGCTCAGACCCGCAGCGGTCACCGCGACGGCGTCGAGCACCGTGTAGCCCGCGATGAGGATGCCGACGCCCGCACCGAGCACGATGCCCAGGCGACGGCGGCGGCGGCGGGCATCCGTCGCCGCATCCGAGGTCGACGGCGCACTCGACGGGCGGGCACCCGCGAGCCCGATGACGACGACGCCGGCGACCACGACGCCACCCCCGAGAAGGGCGACGGACGCGGGACGCTCGCCGAGCAGGACGACCGCCGCGACGACGCTCAGGAAAGGGCCGGTGCCGCGAGCGAGCGGGTAGACGACCGAGACGTCGGCGACCGCGTACGACCGCTGCAGGAGCAGGAAGTAGCCGCAGTGCAGGGCCCCGCTCGCGAGCAGCAGGCCGGCGACGGACGGGTGCTCGACGAGGACCGGCAGCAGCGCCGGTGCGCCGACCGGGGCGAGCAGCGCCGTCGCGAGCACCACGGTGAGCGCGACGAAGCGGATTCCGCCGGCCGTCGAGGCCTTGAGGGCGATGTTCCAGGCGGCGTGGGCGAGCGCTCCCCCGGCGATGAGGAGCGCGGCGATCACGCGGAGACGCGCGTGCCGATGCGCTCGCCGCGAATGGCGCGCGCGATGTTTCCCTGGGGCTCCATGCCGAAGACGATCATCGGCATGCGGTTGTCCATGCAGAGGCTGAAGGCGGTCGAGTCGACGACCTTGAGGCCCTTCACGAGCGCATCCTGGTAGCTGACCTCGTCGAGCTTGTGGGCGCCGGGGTTGCGGCGCGGGTCGTCGGAGTAGACGCCGTCGACGCCGTTCTTCGCGACGAGCACCTCGTCGGCGCTGATCTCGAGCGCGCGCTGAGCGGCGACCGTGTCGGTCGAGAAGTAGGGCAGGCCCGCGCCGGCACCGAAGATGACGACGCGGCCCTTCTCGAGGTGGCGCTCGGCGCGCAGCGGGATGTACGGCTCGGCGACCTGCGTCATCTGGATGGCCGACTGCACCCGCACCTGCGCCCCGGCCTGCTCGAGGAAGTCCTGCAGGGCGAGAGCGTTCATGACCGTGCCGAGCATGCCCATGTAGTCGGCGCGCCCGCGGTCCATGCCGCGCTGGCTGAGCTCGGCGCCGCGGAAGAAGTTGCCGCCGCCGACGACGATCGCGACCTCGACGTCCTTCGCCGCCTCGGCGATCTCGCGCGCGATCGCGCCCACGACATCCGGGTTCACGCCGAGGGAGCCACCACCGAACGCCTCACCCGAGAGCTTGAGCATCACACGTCGGCGGCGTTCGGTCATGAGTTCCTCTGTTTCCGTGGGGGATGTCGTTTTCAGGGTAGTGAAGATCGGCTCACGCATGGGAACGGGGTCCGGATCGCTCTCGCGACCCGGACCCCGTCTCATCAGTGCTAGGCGCCGACCTTGAAGCGGGCGAAGCCCGTCACGGTCAGTCCGGCGTCCTTGAGGACCTGCGCGACCGACTGCTTGTTGTCGCGGGCATAGTCCTGCTCGAGGAGCGCGACCTGCTTGAAGAACGCGCCGACGCGGCCCTCGACGATCTTCGGCAGGGCTGCCTCGGGCTTGCCCTCGTTGCGCGAGATCTCCTCGACGATGCGGCGCTCGGTCTCGACGGCCTCGCTCGGGACCTCGTCGCGCGACAGATACTGCGGGTCGGCGAACGAGATGTGCTGCGCGATGCTGCGCGCGGTCTCGGCGTCGTCGCCCGTGTAGGCGACGACCACGCCGACCTGCGGCGGGAGGTCCTTGTTCGTGCGGTGCAGGTAGACGGCGAACTTCTCGCCCTCCACGCGCGCCACGCGACGCAATTCCATCTTCTCGCCGATGATCGCGGCCTCGTCGTCGATCGCGGCGGCGACGGTCGTGCCGTCGACGGGGGCGGCGAGGGCCTCCTCGACGGTCGACGCGCTGGCTCCGGCGACGGCGGCGAGCACCTTGTCGCCGAGGGCGACGAACTTGTCGCCCTTCGCGACGAAGTCGGTCTCGCACGCGAGCTCGATGAGCGTCGCGGCGCCGGCCGACTCGTGAGCGGCGATGAGACCCTCGCTCGTGGAGCGGTCGGCGCGCTTGGCGTTGCCCTTCGCTCCCTTGAGGCGCAGGATCTCGACGGCCTTCTCGACGTCGCCGTCGGCCTCGACGAGAGCGTTCTTGGTGTCGACCATGCCGGTGCCGAGGCGCTCGCGCAGGTTCTTGACGTCTTCCAGGCTGAAATTGGCCATGGAGGGACTCCTTCTCGTGGTTCTGGTCGGGTTACGGAGCGGGCGTCGCGGCGGGGGCTTCGGCGTCGTCGGCCGGCGCCTCCTCCGCTGCGGGCTCCTCGGCGGCGGCCTCGGCGGGCGCCTCCTCAGCGGCGGGCTCCTCGGCTGCGGGCTCCTCGGCCGGGACTGCGTCGGCGGCGGCCGACTCCTCGGCGGCAGCATTGCCCTGCTCGAGAAGCTCGCGCTCCCACTCGGCGAGCGGTTCGACGGCCGAGACGTTGCCCTCGGCCTCGGGCTTCTGGTGCTTGCGGATGAGGCCCTCGGCGGCGGCGTCGGCGATGATGCGCGTGAGCAACGCGACCGAGCGGATGGCGTCGTCATTGCCCGGGATCGGGTACGCGAGCTCGTCCGGGTCGGCGTTCGTGTCGAGGATGCCGATGACGGGGATGCCGAGCTTCTTGGCCTCGTCGATCGCGAGGTGCTCGCGCTTGGGGTCGACGACCCACATGGCGCTCGGGGTCTTGGTGAGGTTGCGGATACCGCCGAGCGACTTGTGCAGCTTGTCGAGCTCGCGCTTCTTGATCAGCAGTTCCTTCTTGGTGAAGCCCTTGGTGGTGTCGTCGAAGTCGAGCTCCTCGAGCTCCTTCATGCGCGCAAGGCGCTTCGACACGGTCTGGAAGTTGGTCAGCAGACCACCCAGCCAGCGCTGGTTGACGTAGGGCTGGCCGACGCGCGTGGCCTGCTCGGCGATCGACTCCTGCGCCTGCTTCTTGGTGCCGACGAAGAGGATGGTGCCACCGTGCGCGACCGTCTCGGTCACGAAGTCGTACGCCTTGTCGATGTAGGCGAGCGACTGCTGCAGGTCGATGATGTGGATGCCGCTGCGCTCGGTGAGGATGAAGCGCTTGACTTTCGGGTTCCAGCGGCGGGTCTGGTGCCCGAAGTGAACGCCGCTGTCGAGCAGCTGGCGAATGGTGACGACGGCCATGGCCGTACTCCTTCTGTTCTCAGTTGTCGCCCCGCCCGACGGGAGGGGCCCTGGTGCCCGGCGCTGCCCCCGACCCGCGCGACTGTCCTCCCGTTTCCGGGAGCCGTACGGGACTGATGGGGGTGTGCGCCGTGATGGGCACGCGAAGTCAGCCGGACATGCCGACTGCGTGGACCAGCATATCACCGCTCCCCCGCACCGGTCGCGGCCGTCGCTCTCTCCCCCGATCGCCTCGGCGACGGCGCGCGGGATGCCCGCATCGCCCACGATCGTCGGCATGCGCTACCGATCGCTCGCTCCTCTCGCCGTGCTCGCGCTCGTCCTCGCGAGCGGCCCCTCGGCCGCTGCCGCGGCTCCCCCGCTCGCGCGCGACGCCGCGGTCTCCGCCCCCGCTCCGGGCTGGGAGTGGCCCGTCGCCGGGCCGCGCGTGGTCGAGCGCCCCTTCGCCGCCCCGCCCACTCCGTACGGCGCCGGTCATCGCGGCGTCGATTTGCGCGCCGAGAGCGCCGTCGCGGTCGTGCGCGCCGCGACGGGCGGAAGCATCCACTTCGCCGGTCGCGTCGTCGATCGCGGCGTCGTGACGATCCGGTCGGGCTCGCTGCTCGTGACGGTCGAGCCCGTCGCGGCGACGGTCGCGATGGGTGAGGCCGTGAGGGCGGGCGACCCGATCGGAGTGCTCGAGCCGGGGCACTGCGCCGCCCCGTGCGTGCACCTCGGCGTGAGGGAGGCGGGGGCGTACGTGTCGCCCCTGCGCTGGCTCGGCGGTCTGGGGCGAGCGGTGCTCCTGCCGCTCGAGGGATGAGCGCCGGTCCGGCCGTCAGGCCCGCGGGTGCGCGGTGCGGTACGCCTCCACGAGCCGCTCGGCGCCCACATGCGTGTAGATCTGGGTCGTGCCGAGGCTCGCGTGGCCGAGGATCTCCTGCACGGCGCGCAGGTCTGCCCCTCCGTCAAGCAGGTGGGTCGCCGCCGTATGTCGCAGAGCGTGCGGGCCGGCAGGGCCGCTGCCGGGCAGATCGGCGAGGAGGCCAGCGACAAGGGAGTAGACCCCGCGCGTCGACTCGCGCCCCCCCCGGGCGCCGAGGAACAGCGCGGCTCCCGAGCGGGGCGCCGCGATCGCGGGGCGCCCGCGCTCGCGGTAGGCGCCGAGGGCGCGCTGGGCGGGCATCCCGAATGGCACGATGCGCTCCTTCGCCCCCTTGCCCATGACCCGCACGGTGCGGCGGGCGTCGTCGACGTCGCCGAGGTCGAGCCCGACGAGCTCGCTCACGCGCAGCGCGCTCGCGTACAGGAGCTCGATGATGGCCCGGTCGCGCAGCGCCAGCGGTTCGTCCGCCGCGGCGCGCGCGTCGAGGCCGTCGAGGATCCCGTCGATCTGCGCGCGCGTGAGGACGCGCGGGAGGTGCCGGTCGGCTCGCGGAGCGCGCAGGCGCACGCCGGCATCGGCGGGAGCGCGGCCGGTGCGCGCTAGCCAGGCCGTGAACCCGCGCACGGTGGAGGTTCGACGGGCGAGCGTCGAGGCACCGAGGCCCGCGGAGTTCTGCTGCCACACCCACTCGCGCAGGAGCTCGAGGTCGAGCAGGGCCGGATCGGGCTCGGCGCCGCGCGTCTCGACGAATGCGGCAAGAGTCTCGAGGTCACCGCGGTAGGCCCGCACGGTGTGCGGGGAGGCTCCGCGCTCGAGCTCGACGGCGCGCACGTATGCGTCGATCGTTGCTCTCAGCGCGCTCACCTGCTCGTGCACTCCCCCAGCATGCGCCCTCGCCAGGGCCCTCGCGCTGGCGACAGGCCGGGACGAGGGCCCGAGACGACGGGCGGGGTTCAGAGGCTCGCGACGGCCTCGCGCGACGCAGGCGGCGCGGCGTCGACGACGTCGTCGGGCATCCGCTCGGCCTGCCCGTTCGCGCCGCGTGCGGCGGCCTCGGCGTCGGTGAGCTCGGGGCGGCGCGGCCACCAGAAGCGGTCCTTGGCGATGAAGGTCATCGCGGGCACGATCACGGTGCGCACGAGGAGGGTGTCGATGAGGACGCCGATGCAGACGATGACGCCGACCTGGGTGAGCGTGATGAGCGGGAGCACGCCTAGCACCGCGAAGACCGCGGCGAGCAGGACGCCCGCGCTCGTGATGACGCCGCCCGTCGCGGCGAGCGCGCGCACCATGCCCTCGGAGGTTCCGAGCCTCGGGACCTCCTCCTGGGCGCGGGTGACGAGGAAGATCGAGTAGTCGACGCCGAGCGCCACGAGGAACAGGAAGCTGAACAGCAGCACGTTCGTGTCGACGCCGGGGAACCCGAATACCGTCTCGAACAGGATCGATCCGATGCCGACCGCGCTGAAGAAGCTCGCGACGACCGCGAGCAGCAGGAGGACCGGCGCGAGCAGCGAGCGCAGGAGCACGATGAGCACGGCCAGCACGAGCACGAGGATGAGCGGGATCACGAGGTTCTGATCGCGCTGCTGGGCGTCGCGCAGATCGAGACCCTCCGCGTCGATGCCGCCGACGAGCCCGGAGCCGTCGCCGAGATCGTCGAGCGCGAGCCGCACGTCGGAGACGATCGCGAACGCCTCCTGGCTCTCGGGGTCGGCGTCGAGCACGATGTCGAGCTGCGCGATGTCGTCGTCGGAGGGCCCCGGCCTCACCTCGACGACGCCGTCGACCTCGGCGAGTCCGTCGCTCACCTCGGCGGCGTCGGCGGCGGGCACGATCACAGCGGCGGGCGCGGTGCTGCCGGCCGAGAAGGCCTCCGCGAGGCGCTCCTGGCCGAGGACGGCCTCGGGCTTGACGATGAAGCGGTCGTTCTGCGAGAGCCCGACGGTGAGCGTCGTGAGCCCCGAGGCGAAGGCGGCGAGCACCGCGAAGCCCGCGATCGCGACGATCACCGGGCGCGTGCTCACGGACCGGCCGAGCCTGCCCCACGGGCTACGCGAGATCGTGTCCGGGGTGCCGTAGCGAGGCACGAGGGGCCAGAAGAGCCAGCGGCCGAAGACGACGAGCGCGGCGGGGAGGACGAGCAGGGCGTACGCCATCGCGACGACGATTCCGACGGCACCCGCGAGGCCCAGCGAGCGGTTGCCCGACAGCTCGCCGAAGAGCAGCGTGGCGAGGGCGAGCGCGACGGTCGATCCGCTCGCGATGATCGCGGGGCCGGCGCCGCGCAGCGCGATCGCCATGGCCTCACGGCGATCCGCGTGCAGTCGCAGCTCGTCCCGGTACCGGGCGATGAGCAGGAGTGCGTAGTTCGTGCCCGCTCCGAACACGAGCACCGAGAGTATGCCTGTCACCGAGCCGTCGAGCGTGATGCCCGCGGCGTCCGCGACCAGGCGCGCGGCGATGCCGGCGATGACATCCGCGACGCCGACGACGCCGAGGGGGACGATCCAGAGGATCGGACTGCGGTAGGTGATGATCAGAAGCACCGCGACGACGAGCGCGGTGACGCCGAGGAGCACGAAGTTGGCGCCCTCGAACACGGCCGAGATGTCGACGAGGAAGCCCTCCGCGCCTGTGAACCAGACCTCGATGCCGTCGGGGAGCCCGTCCGCGGCGATCGATCGGATCTCGTCCGCGCGCTCGGCCTGGACGGAGACTCTTTCCTCGATCTCGAGCGGCACCGCGACGAGCGCGGTCGTGCCGTCCTCCGAGACGGTGGTTGGCGGCACGAATCCGTCGAGAGCGATGTCGCCGAGCTCGCCCGCTCGCACCGTGATCGCGGCGACGTCGTCCGCGCTGAGCTCGCCGCTCTCGCGCCCGAACACGAGGATGCCGCTCGTGGAGTCGTCGTCGCGGAACTGCTCCTGAAGGTTCGCCGCCTGGATCGACTCGGCCGAGTCGGGAAGGCCTACGGGAGGAGCCGAGTCGGCCGACTGGTATCCGGCGACGACGAAGAGGGCGGCGGTCGCGGCGATGCCGGCGACGAGCACGATCCAAGACGTTCGTGCGGCGGCGATGAAGCGCGAGATCGCGATCATGATGAGGCTCCTCAGGACGACCCGCGACCGCGGGCGGCAGACAGGTATATCTCGATAGTCGAAATACTAACCTATCGAGGCAGTTGGTCGTACACTGGCCAGGTGAGCGAATCGACCCAGGGGGCGCCGCGTTTCGGGACGTCGCACGCGGCGACGCTTCTGCTGCGCGAGCTCCTGGACGTGACGGAGGATTTCGAGCGCTCCCTCGGCGGCGAGCTCGCGGTCAATCCGACCGATCTCACGGCGATGCAGCATCTGATCGTCGCGGGGTCGCTGAGCCCGACCGCTCTCGCCGAGCGTCTCGACCTGTCGTCCGCGGCCGTCACGACGGTGATCGACCGGCTCGAGAGACTCGGGCACGTGCGCCGAACGCCGAATCCCGACGACCGCCGAGGCACGCTCGTTGTGCCGGAGCCAGCCTCGGTGGGGCGCGCGATGAGCCGCATCATCCCGATGGTGACCGAGGTCGACAGCGCCATCCACGACTTCGACGATGACGAGCAGATGATCATAACGCGATACCTGCAGCGCGTCGTCGACACCTATCGCGAGCATGCCGGCCCCGCCGAGCGCCCCCGCGCCTGGCGGGCGGATGCTCCGCCGCGCCGACCCTCGGGCTCCGGCTCACCCGCCCGGCCGCCGGAGGCCTAGCTCCCGGAGCTCGCGGCCTCGTTGAGGTTCAGGTGCGAGGACTTGCTGGAGAGCTGCTCGAGGCGGACGTCCGCCGGCATGCCCTCGATCATCGGGCGGTAGTCGCTCGAGAAGCCCGTCGCCTCGGGATGCGAGGCGAGCGGGACGGTCGAGCTGACGACGACGTCCTCGTACACGTGCACGAGGTCGAACGACTGCCCGCCGTCGACGCCGGAGAGCAGTCGGCTCGCGTCGGCGCCGAGGTCGAGCGTGTAGCACGTGGCCGAGGCGACATGCACGGGGATCCCGGCGAAGGTCGAGTGGGTCGAGTAGTGCAGATGGCCGCCGAGGATCCCGCGGATGTCGGAGCCGCGCACGACATCGGCGAGCTCGTCCTGACGATGGAGCTCGAGCACGGCCATGACCTCGAGCGGCGTCGGGATGGGCGGGTGGTGGAGGGCGAGGATGCTGCCGAGGGGGGCGGGTTCGGCGAGGACCGCGCGGAGCCATTCGAGCTGCGCGGGGTCGAGCTCGCCGTGATGGTAGCCGGGCACGGTGGTGTCGAGCGAGATGATGCGCAGCCCGCCGATGTCGTGCACTCTGTCCTGCGGCTTCTCGCTGGGCTCCTCGTCGAACAGGAGCGAGGAGTACGCCGCTCGGTCGTCGTGGTTCCCCATGACCCAGACGAGCTGCGCGCCCATCCGCCGCACGACCGGTTCGACGTCGTCCCGGAGGCGGCGGTATGCATCGGGCTCGCCGATGTCGGTGAGATCGCCGGTGAACACGATCGCATCCGGCTCGACGGGCGAGGCCTCGAGCCGCTCGAGCGCGACGCGTAGCCGGTCCTGGACGGGGACCCTCCCGTAGAGCGGTCGCCCTTCGCCGAGCAGGTGGGTGTCGGAGAGGTGCGCGATGACACGCGACGCGGGGGGATGCTGACCCATCTGAATCACGCGAGCAGGCTACTCCTTTGCGGTGAACGAGGTTCGCGTTCTCCCCGGGCGCGCGGTCGATCACGCTCCGGGCCCTCGACGCACCCACCCATCGGCCTTCGAGACGACGCGATCCTCGAGGGAGAGCGCCCCGAGAACGCCTCGGATGCGCGCGGGCGACTCCCCCACGGAACGCGCGATCTCCTCGACGGATTGCGCGCGTCTCGGCCGCAGCGCGTCGAGCACGCGAGTGACCATGCCATCGGGGTCGCGCGGGCCGACGACGTCGTCATTCGCGCCCGAGACACGGCGCCCGTCGCCGTCGCAGTCGCCGATCGTCGACACCCCGCCTCGGAGAAGCTCCATCTGCTCGGCGACGCTTGTGACGCAGACCACCGGGTAGTCCCGCAGCATCGCATGGCATCCCGCGCTCGATGCACTCGTCACGGGGCCGGGCACGATGCCGACGGGGCGACCGAGGTCGAGCGCGTGACGCGCCGTGTTGAGCGCCCCCGACCGCCGCCCGGCCTCGACGACGATCGTCGCCCCGGCGAGCGCGGCGATGCACCTGTTGCGCTGCAGGAACCGCCATCGGGTGGGAGCCGTGCCGCCGGGCGCCTCGCTCACGACGACGCCCTGCTGGGCGATCCGCGTCAGGAGGGCCTCATGACCGGCCGGGTAGAAGCGATCGACGCCGCCCGCCAGAACTGCGATCGTGTCGCCGCCGGACGCGAGAGCTGCGCGATGCGCCATGCCGTCGATCCCGTACGCGCCGCCGGACACGACGGCAGACCCGTTGCTCACGGCGCCCGCCGCGAGCTCCATGGCGACGTGCTCGCCGTACCCCGTCGCCGCCCGTGCGCCCACGAGCGCGACGCTCGGGCGCGAGAGCAGAGTGACGTCGCCGCGGCACCACAGCGCCAACGGCGCGTGCGCGCCGAGATCGTCGAGGGCTGCGGGCCATTCCGGGTCGCTCGGGACGAGAAGACGAGCACGGGTGCGTGCGGCGGACTCGAACGCTCGCACCACGTCCGCCTGCCTCCGCCGCGGCAGCCATCGGCCGAGCGCACGCTCCGCCGCCGACCCGGTGAGCTCGCCGTCCGTCGCGGTCGCGAGCGAGATCGGTGCGGGATGCTCCAGAAGAGTTCGCGCCGCCTCGATCGCGCCGACGGCCCCCACCAGCACGCCGGCGTCGCCGTCGCCCGGCTCCACGACGACGCTCCACAGCGCACGCGCGACCGCCTCGTCGCGTTCGGCGACGGACTCGCCAGCGCGACCCGCTCCGCGCACGAGAGCCGCGACGGTGCTCTCGGGCAGTCCCCAGTCGATCATCAGATCCCCTTCCGCAGGTACAGCGCGCGGCCCACGTGGTCGGCGCGCGGGCGGTCGTCGCCCTCAAGGTCGGCGATGCTCCACGCCACGCGGAGCACGCGGTCGTAACCGCGCATGGTGAGCCCGCCGCGCTCGAGCGCACGGTCGAGCGACGCGCGATCGGCGGGAGCGAGGCGCCAACGCGGGCTGCGGAGCGGCGTGCCGGGCACGTGCGCGTTGAGCGTCCAGCCGTGCTCGCCCCAGCGCGCGCGGGTGCGCTCCCGCGCCGCGACCACTCGCGCGCGCGCCTCGGCCGTCGTGATCGCGCCGCCCTCCGCCCCGGTGAGCTGCACGGTTCCGACGCGCCGCACCGTGAGCCGCAGGTCGACGCGGTCGAGCAGGGGGCCCGAGAGCCGCGCGAGGTACCGCCGCCTGGCGTTCGGGGTGCACGTGCACTCCGCGTCCCCGGTGCCCGCCTGCCCGCACGGGCACGGGTTCGCCGCGAGGACGAGTTGGAACCGCGCGGGGAATCGCGCGACCGACCGCGCTCGATGGATGGTGATCTCTCCGGTCTCGAGCGGCTGTCGCAGAGCATCCAGCACCGCCGACGGGAACTCGGGCGCCTCGTCGAGGAAGAGCACGCCGTGGGCGGCGCGGGAGATCGCGCCGGGTCTGACCAGTCCGCTTCCTCCTCCGACGAGCGATGCGGTCGTGGCGCTGTGGTGCGGCGCTTCGAGCGGCGGTCGCGTGACGAGCCCCTCCCCCACGCCGAGCCCGGCCAGCGAGCGCACCGATGACACCTCGACCGCAGCATCGGCGTCCAGGTCGGGCAGCAGCCCGGGCAGCCGCGACGCGAGCAGCGTCTTTCCCGCCCCTGGCGGCCCGAGCATCATGAGATGGTGGCCGCCGACCGCGGCGACCTGCAACGCCTCGACGGCCTCGGGGTGTCCGATGACGTCGGAGAGGTCGCCGTCGCTCGTCCGCGACTCGACGACCGGCGGCGAGTGGATCGGCTCGACCGGCTCGGCGGGCGGCTCGATCTCAGCGCCGTGGACGGCGAGGACGTCGCGCAGCGTCGCCGCGGCGATGATTCGGATGCCCGGCACGAGCTCGGCCTCGGCACGATTGCCCCATGGCACGACGACGAGCCGCGCGCCCGCCCGTCGCGCGGCGAGCACCGCGGGCAGGACGCCGGCGACGGGCCGCAGTCGGCCGTCGAGCCCGAGCTCGCCGATGTGGACGGTCTCGGCGACGTGGTCGAGCGCGAGCGCCCCCGTCGTCGCGAGAGCCGCCACGGCAATGCCGACGTCGAAGGCCGAGCCGTGCTTGGGCAGTGACGCTGGCGACAGGTTCACCGTCACGCGCCGGGACGGCAGCTCGAGCCCCGAGTTGGAGGCCGCCGATCGCACCCTGTCTTTCGCCTCGCCGAGGGCGGTGTCGGGGAGGCCGATGATGGTGAACGCGGGGAGTCCGTTGGCGAGATCCGCCTCGATCTCTACGAGCGAGCCGTCGACGCCGCTCAGGGCGACGGCGCGCGTGCGGGCGACGGGCATCAGCACACCTGCCGCACGTGCTCGATCGCGATGCCGTGGCGGCCCGCGATGACGGCGACCGCGTCGATGCGCACGCGCCCGCCCGGCGAGTTCTCGGCGCACCACGCGCCCGCGAGCCGTCTCAGCCGGGCGAGCTTGACGGGCGTGATCGCATCGAGCGGATGCCCGAATCCGAGCCCTGCGCGCGTCTTCACCTCGACGACGACGGTCGTCCCGGCATCCAGCGCCACAATGTCGATCTCGCCGGCCGCGCATCGCCAGTTGCGGGCGATGATCTCGAAGCCCTCGTCGATCAGGTGGTCGACCGCGAGCTGCTCGCCCGTGCGACCCAGTACGTCCTTGCGTGCCATGGGTTCCTCCTGGCAAGGAGGATGGCGGGGCATCCGAGCCCCTCAGCAGGGAGGAGGGGAATCGGGGGCGAAAGCACCGCGCGACTCCGATGGGGACGAGCGGTGAGCGCTACTCGTCGAGCGCGAGCTCCTTCGGCAGCTTGAGCTCCTTCTTGCCGAGCTCCTCGACGTTGACGTCCTTGAAGGTGAGCACCTTGACGCTCTTGACGAAGCGGTCGCTGCGGTAGACGTCCCACACCCACACGTCGGTGAGGGTCAGCTCGAAGAAGAAGTCGCCCGCGACCTCGCGCACGACCTGCGTCACCTCATTGGCGAGGTAGAAGCGCCGCTCGGTCTCCACCACGTACTGGAACTGCGAGACCACGTCGCGGTACTCCCGGTACAGGGCGAGCTCGACCTCGCGGTCGTAGTCCTCGAATTCGTCGTCGTCCATCCCACGCAGTCTAGACCGAGATCGGCAGGGTCTCCGCGGCGGCCGACGCCGACCTCAGCCAGGTGCGACGGTGGCGCTCGGTCGCGCCGTGCTCGGCGATCGCCGCGAAGTGGCCGGCGCTACCGTAGCCCTTGTTGCCCGACCACTCGTAGGGCGGCCACAGCTCGTGGTCGGCGACCATGAGGGCGTCGCGGTGCTGCTTCGCGACGACGGATGCTCCCGCCACGGCGGCGCAGTCGCGATCGGCCTTGACGCGCGCGATCACCCGCGGCGGCGAGACCAGCGCGGGGGTGAGCCAGTCATGGCTTCCGTCGAGGAGCACGCAGGAGGCTGCCACGTCGACGCCCTGCTCGAACAGCTGGATGAGCGCCCGGCGACCCGCGAGCCCGAGAGCGGCGATGATCCCGAGCGCGTCGACCTCGGCCGGCTCGGCCTCGCCGACGGCGACTGCGAGGGCCCACGAGCGGACGAGCGGCTCGACCGCGGCCCGGCGGGGAGCGGAGAGAAGCTTGGAGTCGCGCAGCCCCGCGGGCGCGGCATCCGACACCGACACGATCGCGCACGCGCCCACCGCGACGACGCCGGCGATCGCCCCGCGCCCGACCTCGTCGATTCCGATCACGACGGGCGCCCCCGATCTGAACAGCGAGCGCTCGACGTCGAGCGTGGGGTCGGCGGGAGGCACGGTCAGTCTGCCGGCACCTGCGCGGCACCAACGCCGTCGAACACGAGCGGGTAGTTGTCGAGCCAGCTCCAGCGGTCGATCGGCCAGCTGATCACGACGGCGCGCCCCACGACGTCGTCGAGGGGCACGAAGCCCTCGGTGAAGGTGCTGCGGTTGTACCGCGAGTCGGAGGAATCGTAGCGATTGTCACCCATGACCCACAGGGACTCCGCCGGCACCTGGACCTGGAAGTCGTCGGCGCTCACCGCGGTCGCCCCGGCAGGCAGACGGACGTACGGCTCGTCGAGCGGGACTCCGTTGACGCTCATCTGCCCGAGGTCGTTGCAGCACACCACGCGGTCGCCCGGCAGTCCGATGACGCGCTTGACGAGGTGCTCGTCACTGTCGGGCGCAGAGATGCCGACGACCGAGCCGATCCAGTCGAGCGCAGCCTGCACGGGCGGCTGCGGCGGCTCGGGCGTGGACGCCAGCCACCCTCCTGGGTCTCGGAACACGACGATGTCGCCCCGCTCGATCGGCACGGCCTCGGGCACGAGCTGGTTCACGATGATGCGGTCGTTGACCTCGAGCGTCGACCGCATCGACTCGCTCGGGATGTAGAACGACCGGATCAGAAAGGTCTTGATGAGGAAGGAGATGAGGAGCGCGACGCCGACGATGATCACGACGTCACGCAGGAAGAGGAGGAGGGTGCGCCGCCGGCTGGTGCGGGCCTCCGTCGGCAGAGACGCCGCACCGGAGGACGGGGATGCCACGTCCGTCGATTGCGCTGCGTTCTCTGTCATGACTCCCCTGTGCCTCGCGTCCAGTCTAGGCGGCGCTCGGCTCGCGGTTCGGCCGGGGGCGCGCCGAGCATCCGCCCGGATACGACGACGGGCCCCGTCGGATGCCGACGGAGCCCGTGTCGAAGAATCGATCGACAGACTAGCTGTCGCGCTTCTCCTTGATCTTGGCCTTCTTGCCGCGCAGGGCGCGCAGGTAGTAGAGCTTGGCGCGGCGCACGTCACCGCGGGTGACGACCTCGATGTGGTCGATGACCGGGGAGTGCACGGGGAAGGTGCGCTCGACGCCGACCTGGAAGCTCACCTTGCGGACGGTGAAGGTCTCGCGGACGCCCTCGTTCGAGCGGCCGATGACGACGCCCTGGAAGACCTGGATGCGCGAGCGGTTGCCCTCGACGATGTTCACGTGCACCTTGACGGTGTCGCCGGCGCGGAAGTCGGGGATGTCGGTGCGCAGGCTGGCTGCGTCGACGTGGTCGAGGATGTGCATGGCTGTTCGCTCTCTGCCACCGCCACAGGTCGATCGCGGTAGGAAGGGGTTTCGAAGAGTGGTTCTCGCCTCGAGAGTCGACGGCTCCCCTGTGGCAGAACCGTGCCGAGGCACAAAGTGAAATGATGCCATACTGGGCGCCGTCCGGCCAATCCGCGAGATCCGCATGCGCCGCGACCCGCCGCGACCCGCCGCGACCGCTTCTGAGGGGGAGATGTCGTCGATGATCGACGAAACGACGCAGGAACCGACTCTC
The DNA here is from genome assembly GCF_014137945.1 of Microcella alkalica. Lineage (GTDB taxonomy): Bacteria > Actinomycetota > Actinomycetes > Actinomycetales > Microbacteriaceae > Microcella > Microcella alkalica. The sequence goes on along the minus strand of NZ_JACGWX010000002.1, from coordinate 8,739 downwards.
GCGACTGACAAGGTCGTCATGCGCACGGAGCCCATCCAGCGGCGCAGCGCCGAGCGCATCGAGGCTCTCCTCGATGCGGCCGCCGAGCTGATCGACGAGGGCGGCATCGACGGAGTCACGACGAGCGCCGTGGCCAAGAAGTCGAAGAGCTCTGTGGGAGTCGTCTACCGCTACTTCCCCAACATCCAGACGCTGCTGCGCGCCCTCGCCGTTCGCAACATGGAGCGCTACGTCGAGCGCGTCCAGGAGAACGTGGCCTCCTCGCCTCCCGGCCCGTGGAGCTCGTTCGACCGCACGCTCGACATCTTCATCGAGATGAATCGCGACGAGCCGGGGTTCCGCGCACTGCGGTTCGGCGATGTGATCGACCAGCGCTTCCTGAACCCGGAGCTCAGCAACAACTCGATCCTCGCCCGCGAGTTCACCAGGCAGATCGGCGACACGTACGACTTCGAGCCCGGCGAGGATGTCGTCTTCCACGTCGAGGTCGCGATCGAGATGGCGAGCGGGCTCCTGGGCCGGGCCTTCCAGCTCGACAAGTCCGGCGACGAGCGCTTCATAGAGGCGACGCGGCGGCTCTGCACCGACTACCTGACGACGAACATCCCGCTGCCCGCCGAGCAGCCTCACCCGAGGACCCGATGATCGAACTGAGAACCCCCGCCGAGATCGAGAAGATGCGGCCAGCGGGGCGCTTCGTCGCGAGCGTGATCGAGGCGACGAGCCGCGCCGCCGCGGTCGGCGTCAACCTGCTCGAGCTCGATGCGCTCGCGCACGAGATGATCCGCGCCGAGGGTGCCGAGAGCTGCTACATCGACTACCACCCCTCGTTCGGTGGCTCGCCGTTCGGCAAGGTCATCTGCACCTCCGTCAACGACGCCGCCCTCCACGGGCTTCCCTTCGACTACGTCCTCCGCGATGGCGACGTCCTCTCCGTCGACTTCGCGGCCTCCGTCGACGGCTGGGTGTGCGACTCCGCGACGACCGTGATCGTGGGCACGCCCCGCGATGAGGATGCCCGGCTCATCGCCACGACGGAGCGCGCGCTCGCGGCGGGCATCGCCGCCGCTCGAGCGGGCAATCGCATGGGCGACGTGTCCGCCGCGATCGGCGACGTCGCGCACGATGCCGGCCTGCTGGTCAACCTCGACTTCGGCGGTCACGGCGTCGGTCGCACGATGCACGGCGACCCGCATGTGCCGAACGATGGCCGTGCCGGCCGAGGGCTCAAGCTCAAGGCCGGTCTCGTGATCGCGATCGAGCCGTGGTTCATCCACGACACCGACGAGATCTACACCGACACCGACGGCTGGACTCTGAAGAGCCGTACCGGCGCACGCGCCGCGCACGCCGAGCACACGGTCGCGATCACGGCCGACGGGCCGCTCGTCCTCACCGCGCGCGGCTGAGCGGTCAGGTCCGCGGTCCGACGCCGACGATCTCCCCGGTGCCGGGGTGATCGTCCAGATCGCGACGAGCCTCGTCGTCGTCGAGCTCGCGCCGCATCCGCTGGGCTCTACGGCTGCGCACCGTGGTGCCCGTCATCGTCCAGCATGCCGTGACGGCGGCGGCGATGAGGAGCGGCCAGAGCAGGAACCCCAGCAGGAGGGCCCCCGGCTCGAGCGAAGTGACGGCGAGCAGGCCGGCGATCAGCAGCTGACCGACGACCAGGATCTTCTCGACGGTCGTGAGGCGTCGTGGGCGGCGGGCCATCACGATCGAGTGGTTGACGATCATCGACAGCGCGAGCCCCGGGTAGACGAACGACGCGGTGATGAGGGCCTGCACGGAGGGGATGAGATCCGTCCGGTCGGCGGCCTGGAAGACGGCCGCCGCGACGGAGCCTGCGATCGCGAGCGCCGCGATGAGGGGTTGCGCGAGCATCCACATCCGCTCGCCCATGATCACTCGCCGCCGATCAGATCGGGTCGGACCCGACGCGTGCGCTCGAGCCGCTGCTCGCGCCTCCAAGCGTCGACCGCGCCGTGATGGCCGCTCAGCAGCACGGCGGGCACGGCCCGGTCGCGCCAGACCGCGGGCTTGGTGTAGCTGGGGTACTCCAGGAGGCCGGCCTCGTGGCTCTCCTCGTCGAGACTCGCCGGGTTGCCGATGACGCCGGGCACGAGTCGGCCCACAGCCTCGATGATCGCCATCGCCGCCACCTCCCCGCCATTGAGCACGTAATCCCCGAGGCTCACCTCGCGAACCTCGATGCGGTCAGCGTAATGCTCGATCACGCGCTGGTCGATGCCCTCGTAGCGTCCGCAGGCGAACACGAGATGCTCGCGCCCGGCGAGCTCGCGCGCCGTCGCCTGCGTGAAGGGATGCCCGGCCGGGCTCGGCACGATGAGCGTCGTCGTCTCCGTCACGATCCCGTCGAGCATCTCACCCCAGGGCTCGGGTTTCATGACCATGCCGGCGCCTCCGCCGTACGGAGTGTCGTCGACCGTGCGGTGGCGATCGTGGGCCGCGTCGCGCAGGTCGTGCACATTGACGTCGATAAGCCCGCTCTGGCGGGCCTTCCCGAGCAGCGACACGTCGAGCACCCCGAAGAACTCGGGGAAGATCGTGACGATGTCGACGCGCACGGCTCGAGCCTAGAGCTCGCGCTCTTCGATGTCGGGGGCCGGCTCGGCCTCCGTAGTCGGCTCCTCAGAGAGCTCCTCCAGGAGCCCGGGCGGCGGCGTGATGGTGACCACGCCCGCGGCGATGTCGACGGCGGGAACGATCGCGGAGACGAACGGCACGAGCACCTCGCGCTCGCCCGTGTCGATCACGAGGAGATCCTGCGCGGGGAAGTGCTCGACGCGAACGATGCGGCCCACCTCCTCGCCGTCCCGCTGCGCGCGGAGGCCGACGAGCTGGAAGTCGTACCAGGCGTCCTCCTCCGGCTCCTCCTCGGCGTCCTGGTCGATCCAGAGGATCGCTTTGACGAGCGACTCGGCGGCCGTGCGATCGGCGACGCCCTCGAAGAAGCCGACGGGCTGGCCGTTGTACCAGCGCAGCTCCGCGAGCGTGAGGGTCGCGCCGTGCCACGGCGAGCTCGTCGGCACCTGGAGCGTGAAGACGGCCCCCGGCGTGAAGCGCCGGTCGGGATCGTCGGTGTAGAGCTCGAGCTTGAGCGCGCCCTTGAGCCCGTGCGCCTTGACGAGGCGGCCGACCCGGAGCTGCTGGGTCGACGCGTCGGGGCGCGGGATCTTCACCTCGGCCACGATCGCCTAGGCGTCGGTGTCGACGACGTCGACGCGCACCCGGCGACCGTCGGCGAGCGACGAGATCACGGTGCGCAGGGCCTTGGCGGTGCGTCCGCCGCGGCCGATGACGCGGCCGAGGTCCTCGGGGTGCACGCGCACCTCGAGGACCTCGCCGCGACCCGTGCTCTGCGCGACGACAGCGACATCGTCAGGGTGATCGACGATCCCCTTGACCAGATGTTCCAGCGTGTCAGCGAGCACGATGCATTAGGCCTTATCGGCCTCGGCGGCGTCGGCCGCGGGGGCCTCCGCCTCAGCGGCCTCGGGAGCCTCGACGACCTCGGCCTCGGCCGACTCGCTCTCGGCGGGGGCCTCGGCGGCGGGCGCCTCCTCGGCCTTCTTCTCGGCCTTGGGCTTCAGGACGGGCTTCTTGGCGGCGTCGAACTGGAACGCCTCCTTCGGCTCGGCGACGCGAACGGTGCTCTTGGCACCCTTCTCGCCCTTGAAGGTGCCCCAGTCGCCGGTGAGCTTGAGCAGAACGGCGACCTGCTCGGTCGGCTGCGCGCCGACGCTGAGCCAGTACTGCGCGCGAGCCGAGTCGACCTCGATGACCGAGGGCTCCTCGGTGGGGTGGTACTTGCCGATCTCCTCGATCACGCGACCATCGCGCTTGGTGCGCGAGTCGGCGACGACGATGCGGTAGTAGGGCGCACGGATCTTGCCCATGCGCTTGAGACGGATCTTGACAGCCACGATTCTCCAGAGTGTGAACGGGGTGAGTCGTCGCCGGTTGCGTGGGGCACACTCGGCGCGAAAGCTCGTAAGGGTTGCTCGCTGGCCTGATTAGAGGGTCGGGCGCGCGGGCACTCGACCGCCTATTCTTGCAGATTCCGCGAGCCGTCGCCTACCGTCCGCATCCGGCCTGGATCAGGTGTCGGCGTGCGGCGGATGCTCAGCGCGAGCCGTCGCGCCAGGCGAGCCATTCCCGCACCGGGGCGAGGTCGTACTCCGGGCCGGTGAGTCCGATCGTGAACAGGCTCGCACCCAGGGCCCGCAGCTCGTCGGCCTCCCCCGCCGACTTGCGCCCGAGCTCGACCGAGATCTCGATCGTGCCGGTGTCGCGGCCGACGTCGGAGCAGTGACCGGCGAGGATTCCGAGCTTGCGCTCGAGGGTCTCGGCATCGCTGAAGCTGTGCCAGATGCTCGCGTGCTCGGCGACCAGGCGGAGGGTCTTCTTCTCTCCCCCTCCGCCGATCAGGACGGGGATATCGCGCGTGGGCGGCGGATTGAGCTTCGTCCAGCGGTCGCGGATGATCGGCAGCTCCCGCGCAAGGTCGTTGAGCCGTGAGCCGACGGTGCCGAACTCGTAGCCGTACTCGGCGTAGTCGCGCTGGAACCAGCCGGAGCCCGTTCCGAAGATGAAGCGCCCGGTTCCGGTTCCCTTCGCGCTGATGCGGTCGATCGTGCGGGCCATGTCGGCCTGCAGGTTGGGGTTGCGGTACGAGTTGCAGTTGACGAGCGCGCCGAGCTCGATGCGGCTCGTCTGCTCGGCGATCGCCGCGAGCATCGTCCATGACTCGAAGTGGAGGCCGTCGGGCTCTCCGTACAGCGGGTAGAAGTGGTCCCAGTTGAAGACGATGTCGGCGCCGAGCTCCTCGAGCTCTGTGACGCGATCGCGGATGAGCTCGTACGGAGCGTGCTGGGGCTGCAGCTGAACCCCGATGCGGATGGGTCGCATGGTCATGTTCTCAGACTAGGGTCGTCGCCGTCCCCGGGGCCGTGCGCTCCCACGGGGCGAGGAGCTCGAGCTGGGCGGCGATCGCGAGCAGGAGCGCCTCTCCCGCGCCGTCGGCGGCCGGCCTGGCGACGAGCTGCACGGCGAGCGGCACCGCGGCGGCATCGTGCCAGCCAGCGGGCACGACCGCGGCGGGCCAGCCGAGCAGGTTCCAGAGGGCGGCGTAGGGCGCGTAGGAGATGTTGGAGCGCAGGTTCGCGATCCAGCCGCGACGGTGCCAGCCGTCGGCCTCCGGCCCGGGCTGCGCGAGCGCCGGGGTCAGGAGGACGTCGACGCGGGCGGTCGCGGCGTCGATGCGGGCACGCAGCCGGTCGACCGGGCCGGGCCGCAGCGCCCCGAGCCGGGAGAGCGCGCGCCCGGCGCGGACGTGCGCGCGCACCCGCGGCTCGAGCAGGCGGTCGTCGAGACCGAGGTGGTTGGCGTCCGCGGCGGCTCCCGCGAACCATCGTGCGAGCACCGGCAGCGGGTCGGCCGGGTACGGGAGGGCGAGCTCGACGATCTCGTGGCCGGCATCCGCGAGCGTCGCGGCCGTCCGCCGCGCCGCCGCCTCCCAGCGCGGATCGAGTCGCGCGAGGGGGGTGGGGATGCCCGGCGCGAGCCCGATGCGCAGGCGACGGCCGGCCGGCGCGACGTCGGCGAGGGCGGGGCGGCCCGCCATGACCGCGAGCAGGAGAGCAGCATCCGCCACCGTCGTGGAGAGGGGGCCGTTCTCGCTCATCCCGAACCAGCTGTGGGCGCCCATGTCGGCGGGGACGAGCCCCGCGCCGGGCTTGAGACCCACGATGCCGCAGTTCGCGGCGGGGATGCGGATCGATCCCATACCGTCGGCGGCGTGCGCGATCGCGACCATCCCGCTCGCGACGGCGGCCGCAGACCCGCCGGAGGACCCGCCCGCGGTGCGGTCGGGATTCCACGGGCTGCGGGTCGTGCCGTAGGAGGAGTCGGTCGTGCCGAAGACGCACAGCTCGGGCACGCGCGTGAGGCCGATGGGGACCGCGCCCGCCGCGCGAACCCGCGCCACGACCTCGTGGTCGGCGGGACTCGGGGTCGTGCTCGTCGCCGCGCTGCCCTCGCGCATAGGCTCGCCCGCGACGGGGATGTTGTCCTTGATCGCGATGGGCACGCCCGCGAGCGGGAGGTCCTCGCCCGCGGCGATACGGGAATCCACCGCCGCAGCCTCGGCGAGGGCGCGCTCGCCGCGCACGAGCTGGAAGGCGCCGAGCGGCGGGTCGAGGGCCGCGATGCGGTCGAGGGCGACGCGGGTCTCGACGACCGCGGTCGTCCGGCCGGCGCGCACGGCGGCGGCGGTCGCGACGGCGGTCTCCGCGGCGGCGGCGGGGAGGCTCATGGCCACACCCTACGACGCGGTGCCCGACCGATGCGCCGGGTCGGGCGCGCTAGCGGCCGAGGAACTTCTGCAGCGCGGCGAGCTCCTCGGGCGTCGGCTCGGTGCCGCCCGCTGCGCCCGCTCCGCCGAGACCGCCGAGCCCGAAGCCCGATCCGCCCGCGGCACCGCCGGGCCGCACGCCCTCGGCGCGCGCCGCCTGCTCGGCAGCCCGCTTGGCGGGGTTGCCCGATTTCGAGCCGCCCTTGCCCTTCTTCTTCGCCGCGGCCTTGCGCGCGGACGCGGCGCCGCCGCCCCCGCCCATGCCGGGGATGGGCCCCATGCCGGGAACGTTCGGCACGCCGCCCTTGGCGACGGTCTTCATCATCTTCGCAGCCTGCTCGAACCGGTTGACGAGCGCGTTGACCTCGGTCACCGTCGTCCCGGAACCGCGGGCGATGCGCAGGCGGCGCGAGCCGTTGAGGAGCTTCGGCATGCGGCGCTCGGCGGGCGTCATCGACTGGATGATCGCCTCGGTGCGGGTGATCTCGCTCTCGTCGAAGTTGTCGAGCTGCTCGCGCATCCCGCGGGCGCCGGGGAGCATGCCGAGCATGCCCTTGATCGAGCCCATCTTCTTGAGCTGCTGCATCTGGGCGAGGAAATCCTCGAGGGTGAAGGTGTCGGTTGCGAACTTCTCCGCGACCTTCTGCGCCTCGTCCTGGTCGAAGGCCTTCTGCGCCTGCTCGATGAGGCTGAGGATGTCGCCGAGGTCGAGGATGCGGCTCGCCATGCGGTCGGGGTGGAACGGCTCGAAGTCGTCGAGCCCCTCGCCCGTGGAGGCGAACATGATGGGGCGGCCGGTCACCGAGGCGACGGAGAGCGCGGCGCCGCCGCGCGCGTCGCCATCCAGCTTCGACAGGACGACGCCGGTGAAGTCGACGCCCTCCTGGAAGGCCTGCGCGGTCGCGACCGCGTCCTGGCCGATCATCGCGTCGATGACGAAGAGCACCTCGTCGGGGTCGACGGCCTTGCGGATGTTCGAGGCCTGCTTCATGAGCTCGGCGTCGACGCCGAGACGGCCGGCCGTGTCGACGATCACGACGTCGTGCAGGCGCGTGCGGGCGAACTGCACCGCGTCCTTCGCGACGCGCACCGGGTCGCCGATGCCGTTGCCGGGCTCCGGCGCGAAGACGGCGGCGCCCGCCTGCTCGCCGACCACCTGCAGCTGCGTGACGGCGTTCGGCCGCTGGAGGTCGGCGGCGACGAGAAGGGGCGTGTGCCCCTGAGCCTTGAGCCACTTCGCGAGCTTGCCCGCGAGGGTCGTCTTCCCCGCACCCTGAAGACCGGCGAGCATGATGACCGTCGGCGGGTTCTTCGCGAACTCCAGCCTGCGCTGCTCGCCGCCGAGGATGGCCACGAGCTCCTCGTTGACGATCTGCACGACCTGCTGCGCGGGGTTGAGCGCCTTGTTCACCTCGTCGCCGAGGGCGCGCTCGCGCACCGTGCTCGTGAAGTCCTTCACGACGGGCAGCGCGACGTCGGCGTCGAGCAGCGCGCGGCGGATCTCGCGCACCGTCTTGTCGACGTCGGCGGGGCTGAGCTTGCCCTTGGTGCGGAGGGCGCTGAAGGTCTGAGTCAGCCGGTCGGAGAGGGTGCCGAAGGTCGCCATGATCCGCCCATTCTAGAAGAGGCGGTCTGGTTGACTGGAGCCGAGAGCGAGGAGACGGGATGCGACGACGCATTTTCGGCAAGGAGCCCGCGGTCGATGATCGGGCGTGGATCGCCCCGACGGCCGTGCTCATCGGCGATGTCTCGGTTAACGCCGGGGCGAGCGTCTTTTACGGCGCCGTGCTGCGCGGCGACCGCGCCGCGATCGTGCTCGGCGAGGACTCGAATCTGCAGGACTCGGTGACCGTCCACTGCGATCCCGGAACGCCCACGATCGTCGGCCGGCGGGTGAGCGTGGGCCACGGCGCCGTCCTGCACGGCTGCACGATCGAGGACGACTGCCTCATCGGCATGAGCGCGACGGTGCTCAACCGCGCGGTGATCGGCAGCGAGTCTCTCGTCGCCGCCGGCGCGGTCGTGCTCGAGGACACCGTCGTGCCGCCCCGGTCGCTCGTGGCCGGCGTGCCGGCGAAGGTGCGGCGCGCGCTCACGGACGACGAGGTCGCGGGCATCCGCCGCAATGCCGAGGCGTACCTGATGCTCTCGCGCGAGCACGCCGCGATCGAGGACTGAGCGCCCCGACGCGACGGCTACGGGACGAGCGACGCCGCGAACACGTGCGGCGTGAAGCCCGTGAGATCGCCGATGCCCTCGCCCTGGCCGATGAGCTTGATGGGGATGCCCGTGCGCTCCTGGACGGCGAGGACGAAGCCGCCCTTGGCGGAGCCGTCGAGCTTCGTGATCACGAGCCCGGTGAC
>NZ_JACGWX010000001.1 GCF_014137945.1 Microcella alkalica | reverse complement strand
CCGCTTGCGCTCGGTCGCGATCGCATCCGCTGCGCGCACGAGGGCGAGGTGCGAGAGGGCTTGCGGCGTATTGCCCATGTGGCGCTCGTCGTCGACGTCGTACTCCTCGGCGAGGAGCCCGGACGTCGTTCGCGAGCCCGACGAGGCGGTCCATGAGCGCCACGCCGTCGTCGAGGCGTCCGCCCCGCGCGTAGTTCTCGACGAGCCAGAACGCGCACGCGAGGAACGGGTGCTCGTCCCCGGGCAGCCCGTCGATCCCCGACTCGGTGCGGTAGCGCAGCGGCAGGCCGCCGCGCAGGAGGGTCTCCTCGATGCGCGCGACGGTCGCGAGCATCCGCGGGTCGTCGTAGGCGACGAAGCCGATGTGCGCGAGCTGCAGCAGCGAGGCGTCGACCTCCTCGGTCTCGTAGTGCTGCACGAACCATCCGCCCTCGCTCACGCCGTTGCGCATGATCTCCTCGCGGAGCCCGTCGCGGAGCGCCTCCCAGCGCTCGGCGTCGCCGGAGAGGCCGTGCACGCGCACGGCGTGCGCGCCCCGGTCGAAGGCCGCCCACAGCATCGCGCGCGAGTGCGTGAAGGTGCGGTGCGGTCCGCGGATCTCCCAGATGCCGTTGTCGCGGCGGTCGAGGTGCTTCTCCGCGTGCTTCAGCAGCTCGGTCTGCAGCGCCCACGAGAACTCGTCCTCCTCGATGCCGAGGTCGCGCGCGCGATCGAGGGCGATGAGCACCTCGCCGAAGATGTCGCCCTGGAACTGCGTGTACGCGCCGTTCCCGATGCGCACGGGCGCCGACCCCCGATAGCCGGGCAGCGAGTCGAGCTCGTACTCGGTCAGCCGCCGCTCGCCCGAGAGGCCGTACATGATCTGCAGGTCCTGCGGGTCGCCTGCGATCGCGCGCAGCAGCCACGCCCGCCACTCGGCGGCGCCGGTCTGATATCCGTGCAGCATGAGCGCCTCGAGCGTGAGCGCGGCGTCGCGCAGCCACACGTAGCGGTAGTCCCAGTTGCGGCTGCCTCCCATGTCCTCCGGCAGGCTCGTCGTCGGCGCGGCGACGATGCCGCCGGTGTCCTCGTGCGTGAGCGCGCGCAGCACGAGCAGCGACCGCCGCACGTGCTCGTCGTAGGCGCCGGGCGCCGCGCACGTGCTCGCCCAGTCGCGCCACCATTCGCGGGTGCGATCGAGCTGCCCGTCGATGTCGAGGGGCTCCGGCGCGACCCGGTGGGCGGGGAACCAGGTGAGCACGGTGTCCACCGTCTCTCCCTCCCGCACGACGAACTCGGCGCGGTGCGCGTGATCGACCGCACGGAAGCGAGGCCCTCGGACGACGACCGCGTCCGGCCCCGCGATCGCGACGAGAGCGGGATGCTCGTCCGTGCCCCCCTGCCGCATCCACGGCATCGCGCTCGCGTAGTCGAACCTGATCCGCAGCAACTGCTCGACGGCGACCTCGCCGCTGATGCCCCGCACGCGGCGCACGAGGTCGGCTCGGCGGTCTCCGTGGGGCATGGCGTCGATCACCTCGATCTCGCCGGTCGGCGACCGCCAGCGCGTGACGAGCACGAGGGTGTCCTCCTCGTAGTGGCGCTCCGCGCACTCGACGGCTCCGATGGGTCGCAGCAGCCATTGCCCGTGCTCCTCGGTGCCGAGCAGGGCGCCGAACATCGAGGCCGAGTCGAACCGCGGCAGGCACAGCCAGTCGATCGCCCCCTGCCGACTGATGAGCGCGGCCGTGTGGCAGTCGCCGATGACGGCGTAGTCCTCGATGGGGGCGGGCATCCTCCCAGCCAATCGGAGCTTCCTCCGAACTCCGTGCACGAGCCGCCGTCTCGCACCCTCTCGCGCTTAGCGTGGAATGATGCCCTCCTCCCGCGACCGCTCCCTCATCATCCTCGGCGCCACCGGCGACCTCGCCGAGAGGCTCCTGCTCCCCGGGCTCGCGAGCCTCCTCGCCGTCGGCCGCTGCGCCAAGCTCGAGCTCATCGGCGCAGGCGGCAGCGACTGGAGCGACGAGCGCTGGCGCGACCTGCTGCGGGCGACGCTCGGGGAGTCGGCGGGCGACGCGCTGCCGGGCATCCTCGAGCGGGCGCGATACGTGCGCACCGATGCGACCGACGCGGATGCCCTGCGCGCGCTCCTCGCCGCCGCGACCCGCGACCCGCTGCTGTACCTGGCCATCCCGCCCTCGACCGCGCGCGCGACCGTCGAGGCGCTCGCGGCCGTCGACCTCCCCGACGGCACGGTGCTCGCCCTCGAGAAGCCGTTCGGGGTCGACCGCGCGAGCGCCGCGCAGCTCAACGCCCGGCTCGCCGAGCTGCTGCCGGAGGACCGCGTCTTCCGCATCGACCACTTCCTCGGCAAGTCGACGGTCGCGAACCTCATCGGACTGCGCGCCGCCAACCGCGTGATCGAGGCCGTGTGGAACCGCGACGGCATCGATCGCATCGAGATCGTCTACGACGAGTCGCTCGCGCTGGAAGGGCGCGCCGGGTACTACGACACGGCCGGGGCGCTCGTCGACATGATCCAGAGCCACCTGCTTCTCGTGCTCGCGCTCGCCGCGATGGAGCTCCCGTCGAGCCTCGAGGCCGACGACCTCCACGGCGCGATGATGCAGGTGCTGCGCGCGACGACCGTGCGCGACGGCGATGCCGAGGCCGCGAGCCGACGAGCCCGGTACACCGCCGGAGCGATCGACGGCGAGACCGTGCCCGACTACGCCTCCGAAGATGGCGTCGACGCGAGCCGATCGACCGAGACGCTCGCCGAGGTCGTCGTCGAGATCGGCACGCCGCGCTGGGCCGGCGTGCCGATCGTGCTGCGCAGCGGCAAGGCCCTCGGCGCCCCCTCGACGCACGTGCGCGCGAGCATGCGCCCGGCACCGCATCTTCCGCACGGCCTCGAGCCCGCCGGCGGCGCCCCGGCGATCACGATCGCGCTGAGCCCCGAGCGACTGGCGATCGAGCTCGACATCAACGGGGCGGGCGACCCGGGCGAGCTCGATCGGGTGAGCCTCGACGCCGAGTTCACGGCCGGAGAGCTGACCGCGTACGGCGAGGTGCTCGGCGACGTTCTCGAGGGCGACGCGGCCTTCACCGTCCGCGGCGACGTCGCGGAGGAGTGCTGGCGCATCGTGGAGCCCGTCCTCGAGGCGTGGCGCGCCGACCGGGTCCCGCTCGAGGAGTACCCGGCGGGCTCGAGCGGTCCGTCCAGCTGGGCGCCGCTACCGTAGCGCTATGACGACGGCTCTCATCACGGGAGCGACGGCCGGCATCGGCGCTGAGTTCGCCCGCCAGCTCGCCGCCCGCGGCACCGATCTCGTGCTCGTCGCGCGCACCGCCGACCGGCTCGAGGAGGTCGCGGCCGAGCTGCGTTCGCGCCACGGCGTCGGGGTCGAGACGATCGCGGCCGACCTCTTCGAGGAGCCAGGAGTCGCGGCGGTCGAGCGCCGCGTGCGCGACGAGGCGGATCCGGTCGACCTGCTCGTCAACAACGCCGGTCACGGTCTCGTGACCGACTTCGCCGCGTCGCCGCTCGACGACGAGGTCCGCCACCTCGACCTGCACGTCGGCGTGCCGCTGCGCTTGACCCACGCGGCGATGCAGGGGATGCTCGCGCGCGGCGAGGGCCGGATCGTCCTGATCTCGAGCGTCGCGGCCTTCACCCCTCGCGGGAGCTACGGCGCAGCCAAGGCCTGGGGGGTCTCGTTCGCGCGGTGGGCGAACCTCCGGTACCGCGGTCTCGGAGTGAGCGTCACGGCGGTTGCCCCAGGTTTCACGCGCACCGAGTTCCACGAGCGGATGGGGGTCGCGACGACGGGCGTGCCCGGGCCGCTCTGGCTCGATGTGCGCGACCTCGTGCGGCTCGCCCTGCGTGACATCGACCGGGGCCGCTCGGTGTCGATCCCGACGCTGCGCTACAAGGTCATCGCCGGGCTCGCGCGCGTCGTGCCGGCGCGGATGGCCGCGGCGGGGAGCCTCGCACCGGCCGACCGCGCCGCGCGACGGCGCTAGACGCGCGCCGGCTCGGCGGAGGCCGCGCTCTCGGCGGCGAGCTGAGCCTTCCAGGCGACGAGGCCGCGGACGGTGGCGCTCTCGTCCTCGGCGAGACGCTCCATGGCGTCGGCGGGAACGGCGTAGTTGATCGCCACCCACGCGCGGACGGTCTCGTCGGCATCCGACGCGAGCGCACGGAGGACGTCGCATGGCGTGTGCTCGTTCTTGGCGACGCACGCGCGCACGCTCGCGACGGGGTCCTTCGCGAGAGCCGCGTAGACCTCGTCAGGAGCGTGGTACGACAGCGCCGCGCTCTCGCGGATCTTCGGGTTCGCATCGCCCGCGAGGCGACGGATGCGCGCGATCTTGGACGCCGTCACGGAGGGCGAGAGGAACTGCGCCACCGGGTCGGGGGAGGTCGCGCGCACGGGAGCGCTCGCGGCGAGCTGCCGGCGCTGGGCGGGGGTGTTGAAGCGGATGCACGACATGCGCGGAAGAATAACCCGGGCTCGCGATATCGGTCGGCTCGGGCGCGCCGCGCCTCACTACACTGACAGCGTGAGCGAAGCCGACGCAGTGCCCCCGGCGAGCCGCCCCCCCGTCAGCACGCGCGTCCTCACGATCCCGAATCTGCTGAGCGCCATCCGGCTCGCGCTCGTGCCCGTGTTCCTCGTCCTGGTGCTGACCGGTCAGGATGTCGCCGCGCTCCTCGTGATCGTCTTCTCGAGCGTCTCCGACTACGTCGACGGCATCATCGCGCGACGGTACGACCAGATCACCCGCCTCGGCCAGCTCCTCGACCCGGCCGCCGACCGTCTCTTCATCTTCGCCGCGGTGATCGCGCTCGCGGTGCGCGAGGTCGTGCCGTGGTGGCTCGTGGTCGTGATCGTAGGCCGCGACGTCATGCTCGTGGTGCTCGGCATCGTCCTCGCGCAGCATCGGTACGGCCCGCTGCCCGTGCACCACCTGGGCAAGCTCGCGACGTTCGCCCTCTTCTACGCGCTGCCGATCCTCGTGCTCGGGCAGGCGTTCCCCGATGCGCGCGCGGTCTCCGATCCCATCGGCTGGGCCTTCGCCCTGTGGGGCGCGTTCCTCTACTGGTGGGCCGGTGCGCTCTACCTGCGTCAGACCCTCGAGCTCGTGGGGAATCGGCCAGGAGCACCGGCCGCCGCATCGGATACGCTGAATCCCCTGAGGAGGTCCACTGATGGCTGAGAACGTGTCTGCCCGCCCCACGGGGGATGAGCAGAGCAGCGCCGCGCCGGCGTACAACTCGTCGGAGACGACGGTCCACTACGGTCCGGACTTCGTCGCGCAGCTCGCCGCCATGGAGGCCGGGGTCACAGTCGAGGAGCAGGAGGCGATCGCCGCGCTGCCCTCCGGGTCGGCCCTCCTCATCGTCCGACGCGGCCCCAACACGGGCGCCCGCTTCCTCCTGGACGCCGACGTCACCGTCGCCGGCCGGCACCCAGACGCCGACATCTTCCTCGACGACGTCACCGTGTCGCGCAAGCACGCCGAGTTCCACCGCGACGGCACCTCCTTCACCGTCCGCGACCTCGGCTCGCTCAATGGCCTCTTCTTCAACGGCGAGCGCATCGACGGTACTGCCGCGCTCATCGACGGCTCGGAGGTGCAGGTGGGCAAGTTCCGTCTGACCTTCTACGCCTCGCGCGCCGACCGACGCCCGGTCGCGTAGTGGCGGAGCGGTCCGCCGCCGCTGCTCGTCGTCCCGCGACAGCCGCGGCATCCCTCCTGAGCATCGGCCAGGTGCTCGCCAAGCTCAGCCCCGAGTTCCCCGATCTGACGCCGTCGAAGCTCCGTTTCCTGGAGGAGCGTCAGCTCATCGCGCCGTCGCGCACCGAATCCGGCTACCGCAAGTTCTCGCCGACCGATGTCGATCGTCTGCGCTTCGTGCTCACGATGCAGCGCGACCACTACCTGCCGCTCAAGGTCATCCGCGGCTACCTCGACGAGCTCGACGCCGGGCGCACCCCGAGCCTGCCGCTCGGCGGCGCTGTCCCCGCGCCCTCGATGCTCGCCACGGAGCGCCGGTACAGCCGCGACGAACTCGTGCGCGAAGCCGGTGCCACGTCGGCGCTGCTCGGCGACGCGGTCACGGCCTCGCTCATCGCGCCGAGCGAGACGTACGGCGACGACGCGCTCCAGGTGCTCCGCTCGCTCGTCGAGCTACAGCGATCGGGCATCGAGCCGCGTCACCTGCGCGGCTTCCGGGCGGCGGCCGAGCGCGAGCTCGGCCTCATCGAGAGCGCGCTCATCCCGGTCTCGCGCCGCAACGATCCCTCGTCGCGGGCGCGCGCCGCAGAACTCGCCGTCGAGATCGCCGGCCAGCTCGAGATCGTGCGCTCGAGCCTGATCAGATCGGCCCTCGGCAGGCTACAGTCGTAGTCGGGCCCGACACGCCGCGCCGACGATGCGAATGTCTCCGGCGGGGGTCGGGTGGCTCGCTAGTCTGGATGACGTGATGCGAAGTATCACGTTAACGATGAAGGTTAGGTAGAGGCCATGAGCGACGTCAGCCGCCGCGACGATCGGTACGACCTCGGCCTGCTCTTCACCGATGGCCTTCCCGAGCTCGACGCCCAGGCCGGCTACCGCGGCGCCGTCGCCGCTCGCGCCGCCGGCATCTCCTATCGCCAGCTCGACTACTGGGCCCGAACGCAGCTCGTCGAGCCGACCGTGCGCGGCGCCTCCGGCTCGGGCACCCAGCGCCTCTACGGCTTCCGCGACATCCTCGTCCTCAAGCTCGTCAAGCGACTTCTCGACACGGGCATCTCGCTCCAGCAGATCCGCACCGCCGTGAACCAGCTCCGTGAGGCGGGCGTCAACGACCTCGCCCAGACCACCCTCATGAGCGACGGCGCCAGCGTCTACCTCTGCACCTCCGACGACGAGGTCATCGACCTCGTGAGCCGCGGGCAGGGCGTCTTCGGCATCGCCGTCGGCAAGGTCCTGCGGGAGGTCGAGAGCTCGCTCGTCGATCTCGACTCGACCGCCGCCGACCCGGCGGACGAGCTCGCTCAGCGCCGCGCCACGCGCGCGAGCTGACCTCGCCCGCTCCACGGGCATCCCTCGTGCGCTCGGCGCACGGTGATCGCGCGATCCTCGCGCGGGCTCGCGGCTAGCGCTGGGCGTACTCGCCCATGCGGGCGGTGCGCATGACGCGCTCGAGCAACTGGTCGAAGTTGCGCGCCATTTCCTGAGCGCTCTCGCCCGGCCAGATGTGCAGCGGCTTCGCCGCGCCCTGCGCCTGCTGCAGCGAGGTGCGCTCGGGAAGCTGGGGAGCGAGCACGAGGGGCCCGAACATGTCGCGCAGCTCCTTGATGCGGAACTGGTGCTCGAGGCTCTGCACGCGGGCGCGGTTGACGATGATCCCGAGCGGCTGCAGGCGCGGCGACAGTCCGCGACGGATCTCCTCGATCGCGCGCAGCGCGCGATCGGCGGCGGCGACGGAGAAGAGCCCCGGCTCGGTCACGACGACGACGCGGTCACTCGCCGCCCAAGCCGTGCGGGTGAGGGCGTTGAGCGAGGGCGCGCAGTCCACGAGCACGAGGTCGTAGTCGTTCTCGACGTGCGCGAGGGCCTCCTCGAGCTTCCAGATCTCGCGGATGCTCGGGTGCGGCCCGTCGAAATTGATCGCGCTGGGGCTGCCGATGAGCACGTCGACCGTTCCGGAGCGGCCCTTCGTCCAGCCCGAGGGCGCGATCGCCTGACGGACGACCTTCTCCTTCGGCGAGGCGAGGACGTCGGCGACGTTGAGCCGCCCGGCGACGGAGATGTCCATCCCGGTCGAGGCGTCGGATTGCGGGTCCAGGTCGACGACGAGCGTTCGCAAACCGCGGGAGAAGGCCGCGGATGCCAGCCCGAGCGTCACCGTGGTCTTTCCCACGCCTCCCTTGAGGGAGCTGATGCTCAGTACGTGCACGATGAACGACCCTACCTTCACTAGTCTTGAAGTGCGCGCCCACGCGCCGACCTCGGTATGCCACCACGATCCATCGCGGGCCTCCCCTCGGCCTGCCCGGGTCACCCTGAGAGGAATCGATGTTCCGGAAGATCCTTGTAGCCAACCGCGGCGAGATCGCGATCCGCGCCTTCCGAGCCGCATACGAGCTTGGCGCGAGAACGGTCGCCGTCTTCCCCTACGAGGATCGCAATTCCATGCATCGGCTCAAGGCCGACGAGGCGTACCAGATCGGCGAGCCCGGCCATCCCGTGCGCGCCTACCTGGATGTCGCGGAGATCATCCGCGTCGCGAAGGAGAGCGGTGCCGACGCCATCTACCCCGGCTACGGCTTCCTGAGCGAGAATCCGGACCTCGCGCAGGCCGCTGCCGACGCGGGCATCGCCTTCATCGGCCCGCCGCGCGCAGTTCTCGAGATGGCGGGGAACAAGGTCACCGCGAAGGAGCACGCGATCGCAGCGGGCGTCCCGGTTCTGAAGTCGAGTCCCGCGACGACCGACATCGAAGTCCTCGTCGCGGCCGCGGACGACATCGGCTTCCCCATCTTCGCGAAGGCCGTCGCCGGCGGCGGCGGGCGGGGGATGCGACGGGTCGAGAGCCGCGACGACCTGCGGTCCGCGCTCGAGGCCGCCATGCGCGAGGCGGACAGCGCCTTCGGCGACCCGACGATGTTCGTCGAGCAGGCGGTCGTGCGCCCTCGCCACATCGAGGTGCAGATCCTCGCGGACTCCCACGGCGAGACGGTGCACCTGTTCGAGCGAGACTGCTCGGTGCAGCGCCGCCATCAGAAGGTGGTGGAGATCGCTCCGGCCCCGAACCTCAATGAGGATGTCCGCCAGGCGATGTACCGCGACGCGGTCGCCTTCGCCCGGTCCATCGGCTACGTCAACGCCGGAACGGTCGAGTTCCTGCTCGACACGGCGGGGGAGCGCGAGGGCGAGCACGTGTTCATCGAGATGAACCCGCGCATCCAGGTCGAGCACACGGTGACCGAGGAGATCACCGACGTCGATCTGGTGCAATCGCAGATGCGCATCGCCTACGGGCAGTCGCTCGCTGAACTCGGCCTTAAGCAGGAGCAGATCCACCTTCGGGGGGCGGCGCTGCAGTGCCGCATCACGACGGAGGACCCGGCGAGCGGGTTCCGTCCCGACACGGGCAAGATCACGACCTACCGCTCGCCGGGTGGTGCCGGGGTCCGCCTGGACGGCGGCACGATCGCCTCCGGTGCGCAGATCTCGCCCCACTTCGACTCGATGCTCGCGAAGATGACCTGCCGCGGGCGCGACTTCGGCGCCGCGGTCGCGCGCGCGAGGCGCGGTCTCGCCGAGTTCCGCATCCGCGGCGTCACCACGAACATCCCGTTCCTCCAGGCGGTGCTCGACGACCCGCAGTTCCAGGCGGGCGATCTGAGCACCTCCTTCATCGACGAACGACCCGAGCTCGTGCGGGCGAACATCTCGAAGGATCGCGGCACGAAGGTGCTCAACTGGCTCGCCGACATCACGGTCAACCAGCCGAACGGCGCGGGCGCCGCCGCGATCGACCCCGCGACGAAGCTCCCGACGATCGACCTCGAGGCGGAGGCCCCGGCTGGCTCGCGCCAGCGCCTGCTCGAGCTCGGCCCCGTGGGATTCGCCCGCGCTCTGCGCGAGCAGACCCCGCTCGCCGTGACCGACACGACCTTCCGCGACGCGCACCAGTCGCTCCTCGCGACGCGCGTCCGCACCAAGGACCTCGTCGAGGTCATGCCGTACGTCGCGCGCATGACGCCCGGGCTTCTGAGCGTCGAGGCGTGGGGTGGCGCGACGTACGACGTCGCGCTGCGCTTCCTCGGCGAGGACCCGTGGCAGCGACTCGCGGCGATGCGCGAGGCTCTGCCGAACGTCGCCATCCAGATGCTGCTGCGCGGCCGGAACACCGTCGGATACACGCCGTATCCGACCGAGGTCACCGAAGCCTTCGTGCGCGAGGCGGCTGCGACGGGCATCGACGTCTTCCGCATCTTCGACGCGCTCAACGACGTCGATCAGATGCGCCCCGCGATCGACGCCGTCCTCCAGACCGGCTCGACGGTCGCCGAGGTCGGTCTCTGCTACTCGGGCGACCTGCTCGACCCGGCGGAGGATCTCTACACGCTCGACTACTACCTGCGTCTTGCCGAGCAGGTCGTCGACGCGGGCGCGCACATCATCGCCATCAAGGACATGGCCGGGCTCCTGCGGGCCGGGGCCGCCGAGAAGCTCGTCGCGACGCTCCGTGACAGATTCGACCTGCCCGTGCACCTGCACACCCACGACACCGCGGGCGGGCAGCTCGCGACGCTCCTAGCCGCGTCACGAGCCGGGGTCGACGCCGTCGATGTCGCGAGCGCGCCCATGGCGGGCACGACCTCCCAGCCGCCGTTCTCGGCGCTCGTCGCCGCTCTCGCTCACACCGAGCGCGACACGGGCCTGAGTTTGCAGGCCGTGAGCGACCTCGAGCCGTACTGGGAGGCAGTGCGCCGCGTGTACGCGCCATTCGAATCGGGGCTCTCGGGCCCGACGGGTCGCGTCTACCACCACGAGATCCCCGGCGGGCAGCTCTCGAACCTGCGTCAGCAGGCGATCGCGCTCGGTCTCGGCGACCGCTTCGAGCTCATCGAGGACTGGTACGCAGAGGCCAACCGGATCCTCGGCCGTCCGACGAAGGTCACCCCGTCGTCGAAGGTCGTCGGCGACCTCGCCCTGCAGATGGCGGCCGCGGGAGCCGACCCGGCGGACTTCGAGGCGAATCCCGAGAAGTACGACATCCCCGACTCCGTCATCGGCTTCATGGCCGGCGAGCTCGGCGATCTGCCCGGCGGCTGGCCCGAGCCGTTCCGCTCAAAGGTGCTCGCAGGTCGCACAGTCAAGATCGGGACGACAGCCATCACCGATGATCAGCGGGCGAAGCTCGACGGCTCGACGGACGAGCGCCGGCTCACTCTCAACCAGCTCCTGTTCCCGCAGCCCACGCAGCAGTTCCTGCAGGTGCGCGAGCAGTTCGGCGACCTCTCCGTCCTCAGCACGCCCGACTACCTCTACGGCCTCAAGCCGGGTGTCGAGCACGTCATCGAGATCGAGCGGGGCGTGAGCCTGTTCGTGAGCCTCGAGGCCATCGGCGAGCCTGACGAGAAGGGCATGCGCAGCGTCATGGCGACGCTCAATGGTCAGATGCGTCCTGTGACGATCCGAGATCGCGCCATCGCCGTCGACACCGTGCAGGCGGAGAAGGCCGACCCCGCGCATCCCGGTCAGATCGCCGCGCCCTTCATGGGCGTCGTGACGCTGCAGGTGGCGGAGGGCGACGCGGTCGAGGCGGGTGCGCCCGTCGCGACGATCGAGGCGATGAAGATGGAAGCCGCGATCACGAGTCCGGTCGCCGGCACGGTGCGGCGCCTCGCGATCCCCGCCACGCAGCAGGTCGAGGCGGGCGATCTTCTCGTCGTCGTCGACTGAGGGCGATTCATTCCACTGCCGGGCGGGGGATTCCCGGACGATAGACTGAGCCGTCCACGAGAACGACGAAGGGTTCGTGAATGGTGACCGACCGCGCCTCCGGCGATGAGGGAGACGGCGGCCTCGGGCGCGCCCGCTCGGTGGCCGACGGCCTCGAGCCCGCCGGTGGCGACGATCTGGCCACGACGCTGCCCGAGAGTCTGACGATCGAGGTCGCCCTTCCGGCTCCCGTCCACGAAGCGCCGGAGGAGGAGGCAGCCGTCGCCCTCGTCGGCACCGGGGTCGACCCCTCCGTGGTCGCGGTGCTGGAGACCAACACGACCTCGATCTCGCTCTCCGAACCGGCGCTCGCGGCCGCGACCACGCCGGCGAGCCCGGCGGACACGGGCTCCATCGCGATCGCCGACTACTCGCGGCGCGAGCGCATGGCGGGAACGGATGTCGGCCCCGAGTCGGCCGCGATGCTGACCGCCGATCGGCTGATCGACCCGCGACGCGGGCCCCGCTCGGCGCCCGAGGGCGCGTGGCAGCGTTTCGTCTACCGCACGACCTTCAAGCGCGTGAACCTCGGCGACTCGGCCCGCGTCCGCGCCCGCAAGGAGCTCGACGCGCGCATCGACGCGGTGCTCGAGGGAGGCGCGCGCTTCGTACCTGTGCTGACCCGCAAGGGCGGCGTCGGCAAGACGACGATCACGACGCTCCTCGGCATGGCGCTCGCGTCCGTGCGGGAGGACCGCATCATCGCGATCGACGCGAACCCGGACCGCGGAACGCTGTCGGAGCGCGTGACGAAGCAGACGCGCGCGACCGTGCGCGATGTCGTCAACAAGGCCGCGAGCATCCAGGGATTCACCGACTTCACGCGGCTCGTCTCCCGTGACGCGACGCGCCTCGACATCCTCGCCTCCGACACCGACCCGATGCTCTCCGAGGCCTTCGACGAGAACGACTACAACGTGGTCGCGGACCTCGCCGCCCGCTACTACTCGATCGTGCTGACCGACTGCGGAACGGGCATCGTGCACTCCGTCATGCGCGCGACCCTGCAGCGCGCCGACTCGATCGTCATCGTCTCCGGCGGCAGCGTCGACGAGGCCAGGCTCGCCTCCGAGACCCTCACCTGGCTCGAGGCGAACGGGTACGGCGAGCTCGTGCGCAACGCGGTCGTCGCGATCAACACCGCGACCCAGGGCACGAACCTCGTCAAGCTCGAGGAGATCGAGGCGCACTTCGCCTCGCGCGTTCGCGCGATCGTGCGGATCCCGTACGACGAGCAGCTCGCCGCCGGCTCCGTCATCCACTGGAGCGACCTGCGGCCGCTCACGCGTCAGTCGGCGCGCGAGCTGGCCGGCATCGTCATCGGCGGCATGCCCGACCGGGAGGCGTGAGCGCCGCACGATGACCGTCCGCCCCATCCGCCTCTTCGGCGATCCGGTGCTCCGATCGCGCGCCGATGAGGTCGTCCGCTTCGATCCGTCCCTGCGGATACTCGTCGACGACCTCCTCGACACCGTCCAAGTGCCCGGCCGAGCGGGAGTCGCCGCGCCGCAGATCGGTGTCGGGCTCCGCGTCTTCAGCCTCAACATCGATGGCACGCTCAGCTACGTCGTGAACCCGGTGCTCGCCGAGGTGCGCGGCAGCGCGGAGCCAGTCGAAGAAGGCTGCCTCTCAGTGCCGGGCTTCGGGTTCCCGCGCAGACGGCACCCGTGGGCTCGTGTGACCGGCGTCGACGTGGCGGGGGAACCGATCGAGATCGCGGGAGACGGGCTGCTCGCGCAGGCGCTCCAGCACGAGACGGATCATCTCGACGGGCGCCTCTACATCGAGGGACTCGATCCGGAGCTCAAGCGCGAGGCGATGCGAGGCATCCGCCAGGCGGAGTGGTTCGGTCGCCCCTAGCGGACGAGAGCGGGGCGCCGGACCGCGTCCGACGTCCCGCGCCCAGCGCTTCTGTTACTGCTGCAGCGAGATGCCCTGCGTAGCGGGAGCACCCGTGTACATGGCCTCGATCGCCGTGGCGAAGTCGTTGACGATGACGTTGCGCTTGATGCTCATCTTGGGGGTCAGGTGGCCGCTGGCCTCCGTGAACTCCACGGGCAGGACGGTGAACTTGCGGATCGACTCCGCGCGCGAGACACGGCTGTTCGCCGCATCGATCGAGCGCTGGACCTCGGCGAGCACCTTCGGGTGCTTGACCGCGTCGGTGAGCGGCATCGTCGCGTCCTCGCCGTTGTTGTTGAGCCAGACCGGGAGCATCTCGGGGTCGAGCGTCACGAGGGCCGAGACGAACGGCTTCTGGTCGCCGACGACGACGACCTGACCGACGATAGGGTTCGCGCGGATCGGGTCCTCCAGGGCGGCGGGGGCGACGTTCTTGCCGCCGGCCGTGACGAGGATCTCCTTCTTCCGGCCCGTGATCGTCAGGTAGCCATCGGCGTCGAGCGAGCCGATGTCGCCGGTGCGGAACCACTCGCCGTCCATGACCTCGGCGGTCGCCTCGGGCTTGTTCCAGTAGCCGCCGAAGACGTTGACGCCCTTGACGAGGATCTCGCCGTCGTCGTCGATCCTCACGCCGATGCCGGGAAGCGCGGGGCCCGTCGTGCCGATCTTGAACTTGTTCACGAGGTTCACGGTCGCGGGGGCGGTGGTCTCAGTGAGGCCGTACCCCTCGAGGATCCGGATTCCGAGGCTGCGGAAGAAGTGCCCGAGACGCGGGCCGAGCGGCGCGGAGCCGGAGACGGCGTACTGGACGCGGCCGCCCATCGCCGTCTTGAGCTTCGAATACACGAGCTTGTCGAACACGGCGAACTGCACCTTGAGACCGAACGGGACGTGGCCGGCGTCGAGCGCCTTCGAGTGGGCGACGGCGACATCGGCGGCACGACGGAAGATCTTGCCTTTGCCGCCGGCCTCCGCCTTCTGCTCGGCCGAGTTGTACACCTTCTCGAACACGCGGGGCACCGCGAGGAGGAAGCTCGGCTTGAAGGAGCCGAGCGCTGCGAGAAGCTGCTTGGTGTCGGCCTGGTGGCCCACCTTGGCGCCCGCGTGCACGGCGAGGATGGAGATGAACCGCGCGAAGACGTGCGCGGTCGTGATGAAGAGGAGCGTGGACGACCCGGGGGTCACGACCTCCTTCATCGCCACGGCGGCGTTGCGGCAGAGCTCGACGAAGTTGGAGTGGGTGAGGATGCAGCCCTTCGGCGTGCCCGTCGATCCCGAGGTGTAGATGAGCGTCGCCAGGTCGGAGCCCTGCGCGAGGTTCCGTCGCTCCTCGAGCTGCTCGTCGGTGACCGAGCCGGGGTCGGCTGCGAGCTTCTCGAGGTCGCCGAGGTGCATCTGCCAGACGCGGCTGACGTGGGGCAGGTCGCCGGCCACCTCGTCGTAGCGCGCGAAGTGCTCAGCCGTCTCGACGATGAGCTCCCGGGCCCCCGAGTCTTCAAGGATGTACTGGATCTGGCTCGGCGAGCTCGTCTCGTAGATGGGGACGAGCACGGCGCCGGCGAACCACGTGGCGAAGTCGACGAGGGTCCACTCGTAGCGCGTCTTGCACATGAAGCCGATCTTGTCGCCCGGCTGCACGCCCGCCGACATGAGGCCCTTGGCCAGCGCGACGACCTGGGCGTGGAACTCGCCCGCCGTGACATCCGTCCAGCCGCCATCGGCGGTGGGCAGTGCGAACAGAGGCGCATCGCGATCGATCGCGACGCGGTCGACGAGCAGGTCGCTCGCGTTCGCTCCGGGATCGGGCGACACGACGGCCGGGACGACGAATTCTTGCACGGGGACTCCTTTGGCACCGTCAACGGGTGGGTTCAGTGACGACCACTCTAGTCCGCGGTCGGGGGCCGATGACGGGACACGGGGCTCACTAGACTCACTCCTCGTGCATGCTGTGGGAATCGACATCGGTGGAACGAAAATCGCCGGCGCTCTTGTCGGCGATGACGGATCGATCCTCGCGGAGGACCGTCATCCGACCCCCGCGGGCGACCCTCACGCGATCGTCGACGTCGTCGTCGAGATGGTCGAGCGCCTGAGCGCGGGCCAGCAGGTCATCGCCGCGGGCGTCGCCGCGGCGGGCTTCATCGACTCGGCGCAGTCGACCGTGTACTACGCCCCCAACATCAACTGGCGCAACGAGCCGTTCCGCGATCGCCTCCGCGACCGCCTCGGCATCGACGTCACGATCGACAACGACGCCAACGCGGCCGGCTGGGCGGAGTTCCGCTTCGGCGCCGCGCGCGACGTGCGCGACATGACGATGCTCACGATCGGCACCGGCGTCGGCGGTGCGATCGTCACGGGAGATCGCCTCCTGCGCGGCGGCTTCGGCACCGCGGGGGAGCTGGGGCACCTGCGCGTCGTGCCGGATGGGCTTCCCTGCGGCTGCGGTGCCCATGGCTGCATCGAGCAGTACGGCTCGGGGCGCGCACTGCTGCGCATGGCGAACGAGATCGCCGATGCCGGCGGCATCGGCCTTGCCCTCGCGGACGCTCGCGAGCAGCACGGGAAGCTCGACGGCGGCATCCTCGCCGGCTTCATCACCGAGCGCGACCCGGGGGCCCTGCACGCGCTGTCGCAGCTCGGCCGCTGGCTCGGACAGGCGTGCGCGAGCCTCTCCGCCGTCCTCGATCCCGAGATGTTCGTCTTCGGCGGGGGAGTCTCGATCGCGGGCGACCTGCTGCTCGACCCCGTCCGCGAGGCCTATCTCACCCACCTGCCGGCGCGCGGCTATCACCCGGAGCCCGTGTTCGTCACGGCCGAGCTCGTGAACGACGCCGGCGTCGTCGGCGCCGCCGATCTCGCCCGCATCCATGCCGCGAGCATCGGCTCCTCGCCCGCGGACTAGGGTTGACGGATACGACCGCGACCACGATCGGGGAGGGACGACGATGTTCTACTGGCTCATGAAGAACCTCGTCATCGGCCCCATCCTCCTCACGGTCTTCCGCCCGTGGGTGCGAGGAATCGAGAACGTGCCACGCACGGGCCCCGTGATCCTCGCGAGCAACCACCTCTCGTTCGTCGACTCCATCTTCCTGCCGCTCGTGCTCGACCGCCGGGTCGTCTTCCTCGCCAAGAGCGACTACTTCACGGGCAGGGGGATCAAGGGCTGGCTCACGCGCGTCTTCTTCGAAGCGAGCGGGCAGCTGCCGATCGACCGGTCCGGCGGCAAGGCGAGCGAGGCCTCTCTCAACACCGGTCTCCGCGTGCTCTCCGAGGGCTTCGCGCTCGGCATCTACCCCGAGGGCACGCGCAGCCCGGACGGCGTCATGTACCGAGGCCGCACGGGCGTCGCGCGCATGATCCTCGAGTCCGGCGCCACGGTCGTGCCCGTCGCGATGATCGACACGGAGAAGGTCATGCCGATCGGCGTGCGGATCCCCAAGGTCAAGCGCCCGGGCCTCGTCTTCGGCGAGCCGCTCGACTTCTCGCGCTTCGCGGGCCTCGAGTCCGATCGGTTCGTGCTCCGCTCGATCACCGACGAGATCATGTACGAGCTCAATCGACTGAGCGGCCAGGAGTATCACGACGTCTACGCGACGACCGTCAAGGACAAGCGCCCGCCGCACGTGCGCTGACCGGCCTGCGTTCGCCGTCGCCGCCGCTCCGAGCGGTGTCCCCGCTCGGCTAGGCTCGTTCTCGCGGCAAGGGAGCCGCAGCCCTCCGCCCTGTTCCTGCCGCTGTGAAGGATGTTCCACCGTGGTCGATGCGACCGAACCCGTCATCTTCGCCGATCCCGCCGTCATCGCGGGGCTCGACCACTGGCGCACCCTCTCCATCAAGCAGCAGCCGGCGTGGCCCGATCCGACGGCTGTCGCCGCGGCCTCGGCCGAGATCGCCTCGATGCCGCCGCTCGTGTTCGCCGGCGAGGTCGACCAGTTGCGCGAGCGACTCGCTCGAGCCGCCCGGGGCGACGCATTCCTGCTTCAGGGGGGCGACTGCGCCGAGACCTTCGCGGGTGCGACGGCCGATCAGATCCGCAATCGCGTGAAGACCATCCTGCAGATGGCCGTCGTTCTCACCTACGGCGCCTCGATGCCGGTCATCAAGATGGGCCGCATGGCCGGTCAGTTCGCGAAGCCCCGCTCGAGCGACACCGAGACGCGCGGCGACGTCACGCTTCCGGCGTATCGCGGCGACATCGTCAACGGCTACGACTTCACGCCCGAGTCGCGCGAGGCCGACCCGGGGCGCCTCGTGAAGGGGTACCACACAAGCGCATCGACGCTGAATCTCATCCGCGCATTCACGCAGGGCGGTTTCGCGGATCTGCGCATGGTCCACAGCTGGAACAAGGGCTTCGCCTCGAACCCCGCGAACCAGCGCTACGAGGGCCTGGCGAGCGAGATCGACCGCGCCATCCGCTTCATGGAGGCGGCGGGTGCCGACTTCGATGAGCTCAAGCGCGTCGAGTTCTACTCCAGCCACGAGGGCCTCCTGATGGACTACGAGCGGCCCATGACGCGCATCGACTCGCGCACCGGATTGCCGTACAACACGAGCGCCCACTTCCTCTGGATCGGCGAGCGCACGCGCGAGCTCGACGGCGCGCACGTCGACTTCTTCCGCCGCATCCGCAACCCCATCGGAGTCAAGCTCGGTCCCTCGACCACGCCCGAGACGATGGAGCGGCTCATCGACGTCCTCGACCCCGATCGCGAGCCCGGTCGCCTCACCTTCATCACGCGCATGGGCGCCGGGAAGATCAGGGATGCCCTGCCTCCGCTGCTCGAGGCGATCACGAGCATGGACGCGACGCCGCTGTGGGTGACCGACCCGATGCACGGGAACGGGCTCACGACCCCGACCGGATACAAGACGCGCCGCTTCGATGACGTCGTCGACGAGGTGACGGGCTTCTTCGAGGCGCATCGACAGGTCGGCACGCACCCCGGCGGGATCCATGTGGAGCTCACGGGCGACGACGTCACGGAGTGCCTCGGCGGCTCGGAGATGATCGACGAGGCGACGCTCGCGACGCGCTACGAGTCGCTGTGCGACCCGCGCCTGAACCACATGCAGTCGCTAGAGCTCGCGTTCCTCGTCGCCGAGGAGCTCAGTAAGGCCTCACGCGCCTGACGCGAGCGAGCGATCACTGGGCGAGGCGGTGCGGCTGATCGATCAGAAGATCGCGAAGACGACGATCGTCGTGCCGCGGATCTGGAACGAGCCCCCGTCGGGATCGGTGCCCGTGACGATCGCGAGACCGTTGTCCCACTGATCCTCCGGGATGACGGTCCGCACCTCGACGCCGAACTCCGCCGCCTGCAGCGCGTCAACCGCCTGCCGGATGGTCGAGCCCGCCACCCAGGGCACCTCGACGAGATCGGGCCCTCGCGAGACGATGAGAGTGAAGGCGTCGCCCGGGCGGAACGGCCCATCCGCGGCGGTCACGGCGCGCAGGACGAGTCCTTCCGCGATGTCGTTGTTGAACTCCGAGTCGCCGCCAACGGTCGCCGCGAGGCCGAGCGCCTCGAAGGCCGCGCTCGCGGTCGCCGGCTCCACGCCGACGACGTCCGGCAGCGGCCCGAGCGAGACGAGGAGAGTCACGGGTGTGCCCTTGAGGGAGTCCGCGCCCTCGGGGAGCCCGGTCTCCGCGCCGTCCTCGCCGATCGACACGACGCCGATCGCCGAGCCCTGGGCGATGTCCGCGTCCACCTGTCTGATGGACTCATCGGCGACGACGAAGCCCGCGTCGTCGAGGAGCGCGCGCGCGTCCGCCTCCGGCGCTCCCGCGACCGCCGGCACGGTCGTCGGCTCGGGTCCGAGGGAGACGACGAGCGTGACGGTCGAGTCGCGCGGGACGATCTCGCCCGCGGGCGGATCGGTGCCGAGCACGGCCCCGGAGGGGATCTCCAGGTCGTGGGCGGTCATCGGCTCGGCGCCGACGAGGAGTCCTTGCTCGAGCAGGGCAGCGCCGGCCGCGTCGGGGGACTGCCCTCGTACGTCCGCGATCGTGACCTGAGCGCCGGGACCGGCCCCGAACCACCAGCCGGCGCCGCCCGCCGCGAGGGCGATCAGCAGGACGAGGGCGAAGGCGATCCAGCCGCGCTTGCGCCGGCGACCGGTCGCGCGCGCGAGCTCGCCCGTCGCGGATCTCGATGCCAGAGCCGCAGCGCCGGCCCCTCCCGCTCCGCCGCTCGTCGCGAGCGCGCCGATTACCTGGGTCTCGGCGGTGATCGTCGGCGGGACGAGCGGGGTCGTGAACACCATGGTCTTCTGCGGGCCCGTCGCCGAGAGTGAGGTCTCGAGCGAGCGGGCCGTCTCGACGACCTGCTCGAGCAGGACGCGGGCATCCGCCGGACGGTGCTCGGGGTCGCGCGCGGTCGCCCACAGCACGAGCTCGTCGAGCTCCGCGGGCACGCTGGGATTGGCGGTGCTCGGCGCGGGCACGGTGTCGTTGGCGTGCTGGAACGCGATCTGCATGGGCTGCTCGCCCTTGAAGGGCTGCTCCCCGGTGAGCATCTCGAACATCATGATGCCGACGGCGTAGATGTCGCTGCGCGTGTCAGCGATGCCGCGCGTAACGAGCTCCGGCGACAGGTAGGCGATCGTGCCGAGGAGGGCGGCTCCGGCCGCGGTCGCGGCGGATGCCGCGCGCGCGAGTCCGAAGTCGCCGATCTTGATTCGGCCGTCATCGGCGAGCAGGACGTTCTCCGGCTTGAGGTCCCGGTGAACGATGCCGGCCTTGTGCGCGGCGGAGAGCCCGGAGACGATCGCCTCGACGATGTCGAGCGTCTGCTGCGGCGTCAGCGCGCCGTACTCCTGCAGGAGCTCGCGCAGGGTGATGCCGGGCAAATACTCCATGACGAGGTACGCAGATTCGGCGTCCTGCCCCTGATCGAAGACGTTGACGACGTTGGGGTGAGCGAGCCGGGCGGCCGAACGGGCCTCCTGGATGAATCGCGCCGTGAACTGGCTGTCGTCGGCGAGGTGGCCGTGCATGATCTTCACGGCGACGAGCCGCTCGAGCCGCTGGTCGGTGGCGAGGTAGACCGTCGCCATCCCGCCCCGTGCGATGCGCGAGCGCACGTGGTAGCGACCGTCGATGAGCCGCCCGATCATGGGGTCGGACGTCGAGGTGCTCACCCGCCCCAGTCTAGATCCGCGCCCCAGTCGCGAGCCCGCGCCACACGGGACGTGCCGGGTCGGCGATGGCCCGCTCGGTCGTCGTTAGCATGGGGCGCATGCGCGACGCGGACCGCCCAAGCGGAAGCCCTGACCAGACAGCCGACGGCTCCTCCCTCCCGGCGCTGCGGTTCGGCGACGTCGACCCGACGGACTCGGAGGCGCTCACGCGGTGGCTCCGTGCACGAGTGCGCGGATTCCACGAGGCCGAGATCGAGACGGATGCCGATCTGGAGCGCTTCGCATCCTCGCGCGATCGCACTCTCCGCGCCGTCTTCGACGACAGCGAGGAACACTCAGAGATCCCCGTCGGAACCCTGAGCGCGTGGGAGACCGCCGTGCGCCTCCCCGGTGCTCTCGGCAGTGCCTCCCGTCCTGTCGCGGCTCGTGCGATCAGCGCCGTGTCGGTCGCACCCACGCACCGCCGTCGCGGCATCGCCCGCTCCCTCATCACGCGCGAGCTGCGGGATGCCCGCGATCAGGGGCTGTACCTGGCCGTTCTGACCGCGACCGAGTCGGCGATCTACGGCCGCTTCGGCTTCGGACCGGCGACGCGAGGCGCCGACTACGCCCTCGACACACGTCGCGCCCGCTGGATGGCCGGTGCCCCTGCTGGCCGTGTTCGTCTCGTGCCGCGCGAGGAGCTCCGCAGCGTCGCGCCCGAGATCGACGCGGAGGCTCACGCGCAGGTCGCGGGTGAGATCCTCCGCTGGCCGAACTTCTACGACCGGATGCTCGGCCTCACGCCCGATCGACGCGGCGCGGCGGCGAGCCTGCGCGCCGTCCGCTACGACGACGAGTCGGGCAGGCCGCGCGGGTACGCCCTGTACCGGGTGGGCGCGAGCGCGACGGACCCGCGGGAGAAGGACGCCTCGGTCATCGAGCTCGTCGCGGCGACGCCCGACGCGTATGCGGCCCTCTGGCGCTTCCTCGCCGACCTCGACCTGGTCGCCCGCGTGCAGGTGCGCCTGCGCGACGTGGACGAGCCGATCGCCTGGATGGTGGAGGATCCTGCCGCGGTGACGAAGTCGAACGAGCGCGAGCTGCTCTGGGCGCGCGTGCTCGACGTTCCTGAGGCGCTGACGGCCAGGGGCTGGGCGGCGGCCGATGCGCTCACGCTGCACGTGCACGACCCGCTGGGTATTGCCGAGGGATCGTTCCGACTGTCCACGGACGCAGAGGGCCGCGCGGAGGTCGCACGTCTCGACCGTCCCGGCGGCGAGGCCGCCGATGCAGGTCTCCGACTGGGGATCGCGGAGCTCGGGGCGCTGCTCCTCGGGGGCGCGCGCGCCGAGACGCTCGCTCGCGCGCGCCGAGTCCTTTTCGACCACCGCGAGGCGCCGGCTCGGCTCGACCGCATGATCGGCGGTGAGCGACCGCCGCGGCTCAGCTCGGTGTTCTGAACCCTACGTCAGCTCGTAGAGCCAGGCCCACGCGGAGGCCTCCCACTTGGCGTAATGGTCGGGGTAGGCCGAGATCTGGACGGCCTGGGCCGCTTGCGTGACGGTCATCGACTGCCAGCCTCGGATATCCAGCAGGCCTCGCGTGTAGCCCTCGTTGCCGACGTAGAAGAGGCGTGCGGCGTGGGCAGGATTCTGCAGCTGCTCCGGCGTGCCCCAGCCCTGGCTCGGGCGCTGCTGGAACAGGCCGACCGAGTCGCGATCGCCCCACGAGAGGTTGCGCATCGACGACTCCTGCATCGCGGTCGCGAGGGCGGTCACGATGCCGTAGTCCGGAACGCCGAGCGAGCGGCCGACCTGGATGATGGTCGCGGCGTGCGCGCGCCCGTCCGCGCTGAGGGGCTGGATGCTCCCGCTCACGGGCGGGCTCGGCGCTGCTGCGCTCGGGGCCGGCTGCGCCGGAGCGGCAGCGGGAGCCGCGGGTGCCGGTCCGCCCGGCAGTACGGGCCGCTCCGCGATCGGCATCGCCGCGACCGCGGAGACGGTCTCCGTCGCGGGAGCGCCGACGGGAGCGGGGGTGCTCGATGTGCCGGGGATGAGCAGCGTCTGCCCGGGGTAGATGATGCTGGACCAGCCGAGGCCGTTGACGTCGAGGATCGACTTCGTCGACACGCCGAAGCGCGCCGCGATCGCGGAGACCGTGTCGCCGCTGCGGACCTGATACGCGCCGCCGGGGGAGACGGGAGCCGAGGCCGTGGCCCCCTTCGTGGGAGCGCTTGTGAGCTTGAGCACCTGGCCGGGGAAGATCACCGACTTCCAGCTGAGGCCGTTGAGCGCGAGGACTCCCGCGGTCGACAGGCCGAAGCGCGCGGCGATCGCAGAGACGGTGTCGCCGGCCTCGACCGTGTAGAGCGCGGGCGCGGCGCTCGTCGTGAGCGCGACGGTGCTCATGGCGCCCGGGGTGATGGCGGCGCCCACGTGGGCGAGGGCGGCGCGCAGGGTGGAAGGGCCCGTGGACTGCTGGGGCTTGGGGCTGAGCGGTTTGCGCGGTGCGGCGTGGACCGGTTCCGTCGCACTCGTGAGCCCGAGCCCGAGTGTCAGGGCGCCGGTGAGGACGAGGGGCATCGTCGAGAGCGCGGCGCTGCGGGCCCGCGCCGCCGCTCGCGTGAGGGCAGGGTCGGCGGCGGGCGCTGCGGGTGCGGGGCGGGACGGCGTGCGCGGAGCGAGCCCGCCGAAGACGGCGCGCGCGCGCGCCCTGGCCTCGTCCTGATCGCGGTGGATCGACTCGTCGTCGGCCATCGACACCGCCTCGGTGCGGTCGAGCTCGATCATCAAACGTCCCCTCGTGATGCGCGGTGCGGCCCAGTGCGGTCGCGTGCGGATCCCCGTCCGCTGTTACACATTAACACCGGTGTGAACCAAAGTGGCGGATGTTGCTTCAATTAACACGCTCGAAACATTAGACGGAACGAACGCTCGTGTCGGGTTCATGGCACGCTGGAGGGGTGACCGCTGACTCCAGCCGCTGGCTGACCGTCCCCGACCTCGTCGAGCTCCTGGGCGTCTCGCCCGGCCGCATTCATCGGCTCCTGGAGGATCATTCCCTCCTGGGCGTGCGCCGAGACAAGGTCCTGGTGGTGCCGGAGGAGTTCCTGCGGGATGGCGAGCCCCTCCACGAGCTGCGTGGCACGCTCATCCTTCTCGCCGACAACGGATTCAGCGACGACGAGGCCATGGAGTGGATGCTCTCGGTCGACGACATGCTCGGCACATCGCCGATCGACGCCC
Source organism: Microcella alkalica (assembly GCF_014137945.1). Lineage (GTDB taxonomy): Bacteria > Actinomycetota > Actinomycetes > Actinomycetales > Microbacteriaceae > Microcella > Microcella alkalica. The sequence goes on along the minus strand of NZ_JACGWX010000001.1, from coordinate 871,597 downwards.
TGCGCCAGGGGCGCAAGGCCGAGGTCAGGCGCGTCGCGCAGGCGATGGCGTTCTGACGCCCTGACAAGGCGCTGACGCGGCGCCGACTCGACCCGGCGCCGAGCCCGCTCAGTGCGCGCGTCGCGTGACCAGATCGGCGAGACCGATGAGCTCGGAGCGCGCCGCCCGGCTGAGCGGGGCATCCTCGATCGCGGTCGTCGCCTCGCGCACGGACCGGGCGATCATCGTCTCGACGGTCTCGACGGCGCCGCTGTCGCGGATCGTCGCCTGGAGCGTCGCGATCTGGTGCTCCGAGAGGCCCGGATCGCCGAGGAGCTCGTCGATGAGGCGAACCGCCGACGCGGGGAGGGCCCGGCGAGCGAGCGCGATGAGCACCGTGCGCTTCCCCTCCCGGAGGTCGTCGCCGGCCGGCTTGCCCGTCACTCCCGGGTCGCCGAAGACGCCGAGCAGATCGTCGCGCAGCTGGAAGGCGACGCCGAGCGGGAGACCGAACGCCCGGAGCGCGTCGACCTGGTCAGGCGTTCCGCCCGCCATCAGGCCGCCCAGTGCGAGCGGCGCCTCGATCGAGTACTTGGCCGACTTGTAGGTGACGACCCGGTGGGCCCGGGGGAGGAGATCCTCCTCCGGCGCGTCGCGCCAGGCGACCTCCTCGAGGATGTCGAGGTACTGGCCCATCGTCACTTCGGTGCGCATGACGTGGAACTCTCGGCGGGCCCGTCGGGCTGCCGAGCGATCGGCGACGATCGAGAGGCCCTCGGCGAGGAGCTCGTCGCTCCAGCCGAGGAGGAGGTCGCCGAGCATGAGCGCGGACGACGTGCCGTAGGAGGCGGCGGAGCCGACCCACTCGCGGTGTGCATGATCGGCCTGGAAGCGCCGGTGCATCGACGGCATGCCCCGGCGGGTGTCGGAGTTGTCCATGATGTCGTCGTGGACGAGCGCCGCGGCGTGGAAGATCTCGAGCGCCGCCGCGAGCGCGATGACGGCATCCAGCTCGGCGTGGTCGTCCATCTCGGCGAGCGGGTCGTCGGGTCGCACGGTGCCGGCGACGGCGTGCCAGCCCCAGTAGGCGAACAGCGCGCGGAAGCGCTTGCCGCCGCGGAGGAGGTCGCGGGACGCGTCGATGAACACGTCGAGCTCGTCGGCGATCGTCGCGAGGTGGGTCGATCGATCGACCAGGAAGGCGTCGAGCCGGGCGTTGACCAGGTCGACTAACCGCAATCTCTCAGGCACTCGCCTAGCCTATCCAGCGGCGCGAGCCTAGAATGGGGAGACGGTGGGAGCCGCCCAACCCGTCATACGCACCAAGGGGTCCACACATGCCGCTGTCGGAGCAGGAGCAGCGCCTCCTCGAAGAGATGGAGCGCAGTCTCTATCAGAACGACGCCGACTTCGTGGCGACCGTCTCGGGTCGCCGCGGTCGACCGAACTACACCCAGATCGTCCTGGGCTCTCTTCTCGCGATCGCGGGCGTCGCCACGCTCGTCGCCGGCGTGATCGTGCAGCTCCCCATCGTCGGCGTCGTGGGGTTCGCCCTGATGCTCGGCGGCGTGCTGCTCGTCCTCTCGCCCGGCAGGGCCTCGGCCGACGAGCCACGACCCGGGTCGACCTCTCGACCCGCCGCCGCGTCGAAGCCGCGATCCTCGTTCATGGACACCATCAACGAGCGCTGGGAGCGCCGGCAGGACGGCGATCAGGGCCGCTAGCCCGCCGTTCGCACACTCCTCCAGGGGCCGATCGAGAGATCGGCCCCTTTTTCGTGCGCCCGCACCCCGGTCGCTCCACTGCCCTCCCTGCCCTCCACCGTCCTCCACGTACATTCATCCGTCGCACCCGCGTGGTCGATGATCCGCATGAATCCGGGACTTCCGGAGGGCTCGCCGCCGTCCGGGCGCGGCCGGGCCGTCGTCAACGTCTCACCTCCTGTCGATGGCCCTCCACCGCGCTCCCCGCCTGCCTCCGGCCAGATTCCGGGAACGATGCGCCCCCGATTCGGGCTACAGTGGCGCAGGTTGATGGCTTAGTGGAGCAATGTGGAGTAAAGTGGAGCTCACCTAGAACTTCCGGCCGGAGAAGAAGGGGGAGCGGACGATGTTCCTCGGCACGCACACCCCCAAGCTCGACGAGAAGGGGCGCATCATCCTTCCGGCGAAGTTCCGGGACGAGCTCGCCTCTGGCCTCGTCCTCGCTCGCGGTCAGGAGCGGTGCATCTACGTCTTCAGCGCCACCGGCTTCGCCGAGCAGGTCGAGAAGATCCGCCAGGCGCCGCTCACGAGCAAGCTCGCCCGCGACTACGTGCGCATCTTCCTGTCGGGCGCGAGCGACGAGCGCCCCGACAAGCAGCACCGCGTGACGATCCCTCCCGCGCTCCGCGACTACGCGGGCCTCGATCGCGATCTCACCGTCATCGGCGCGGGCGACCGTGCCGAGATCTGGTCCACCGAGGCCTGGAACGCCTACTACGCCGAGAAGGAAGAGGCGTTCTCGAACACCGAGGAGGAGGTGATCCCGGGCCTCTTCTGATCGCGAGGATCGGACTCCCAGCCGTCATCGCCCTGACATCACTTCCCCGGTGCCAGGTCGACGGATGGGGATCCGGGCCCCGCGCTCGACAACCGGAACGACATGGCAGAGAACCGACACACCCCCGTCCTCCTCGAGCGCACGCTCGAGCTCCTCGGCCCCGCGCTGGAGCGCGAGGGGGCCGTCCTGGTCGACGCGACGCTCGGCCTCGGCGGGCACACCGAGGCCGCGCTCACGCGATTCCCCGCCCTCACCGTCGTCGGCCTCGATCGCGACACGGATGCCCTGGCCGCGTCGATCGCGCGCCTCGCACCGTTCGGCGACCGATTCCGGCCCGTGCACACGGTCTACGACGGCATCGAGCGGGCACTCGCGGCTCTCGGCATCGACGAGGTCGACGCCGTGCTGTTCGACCTCGGCGTCTCGTCGATGCAGCTCGACGAGGCGGAGCGCGGCTTCGCCTACGCGCAGGATGCCCCGCTCGACATGCGCATGGACCGCACGACCGGCATGACCGCGGCCGACGTGCTCGCGACCTACCCGGAGGAGGAGCTGCGCCGCATCTTCTACGCCTACGGCGAGGAGAAGCTGGCTCCGCGCTACGCCCGCCGGATCGTCGAGGCCCGCGCTTCGCGGCCCATCGCGCGCAGCACCGAGCTCAACCAGATCATCTTCGACGCGACCCCGCGCTCCGCTCAGCGCACCGGTCACCCGGCCAAGCGCGTCTACCAGGCCCTCCGCATCGAGGTCAACGCCGAGCTGGCCGCCCTCGAGGCGGCTCTCCCCGCCGCGCTCGAGGCGCTTCGAGTCGGCGGCCGCATCGTCGTGCTCGCGTACCAGTCGCTCGAGGACCGCATCGTGAAGCGCGAGCTCGCCTCCCGCGTCCGCTCGACGGCCCCGGCGGGGCTCCCCATGGAGCTTCCCGAGCACGCCCCGCGGTTCCGCCTGCTCGTCCGCGGCGCCGAGCTCGCGACCGAGCAGGAGCGCGCTGAGAACCCGCGCGCAATCCCCGTCCGCCTCCGCGCGGCCGAGCGACTCGCGGCCGCCGCATGAGCGCCCTCCTCGCCCCCACGACTCCCCGGCGGGCCGCGGCCCCGAGCCCCCGCCGGGCGCCGCGGCCCGTGGAGGTCGTCACCACCCTGGACCAGCGACGGGCTCGCCCGCGCGCCGTGTACGCGGTCGTGTCGACCGCCGGAGCCTTCGCCATCCTGCTCGCCCAGCTCCTGCTCTCGATCGCGCTCTCCGACGGCGCCTACCGGATCGCCGCCCTGCAGTCCATGGCGGTCGAGCTCGACCGCAACGCGCAGGTGCTCACCGAGAGCCTCGACACCCTGCGATCCCCGCAGAACCTCGCGGCGAATGCCGAGACGCTCGGCATGGTCGCCAACGCCAGCCCCGCCTATCTGCGGCTGGCCGACGCGACGGTGCTCGGCGCACCGGTCGCGGCGGGCGCCGGAGCCGGTGTGCTCGACGGGCGCGACAGCATGATCGGCAATGTGCTGCTTGCCGATGTGCCGCTGGTGACTCCGGCGTCGACAGGGGAGGTCGCGGGCGTTTCACCCGGGCCGTCGACGCCGGGGTCGGTAGCCTCGGGCGGAATCGCGGCGACGGGTCCCACCGCTCCCGCGGCTCCGGCCGCCGGACAGCCGGCGGCACCGGCCGCCCCCACGACGATCCCGTCGCCCGTGACCAACTGATCCAGCGCTCGAAGGGGGAGGCAGACACCGTGATCGCCGTTCGCCGTACCCGCCGCAGGCTGGCTCTCACCGTCGTCATCGTGGCGGCCGTGCTTCTCGCGTTCCTCGTCAGGCTCATCGACATCCAGGTCGTGCGGGCCGGCGAGCTCGCCGAGCAGTCGGAGGCGCGCAGATCCATCCCGCAGGTGCTCCAGGGCGCGCGCGGCGACATCGTCGACCGGAACGGCGTCGTGCTCGCCGACACCGTCTACCGCTACGACATCACCGTCTCGCCGCGCTTCGTCGCGCCGTCAACGATCCTCGACGAGGAGACCGGGCAGCGGACGACGCGGACGGTGTGGGAGGCGCTCGGCCAGCTGGCAGCGCTGACCGATCAGGATCCGGCCGCGCTGCAGTCCATCATCGACTCCGAGCTCGCGGTCGACCCCGACGACGACTTCGCCTACCTCGTGCGCGGGGTCGAGACCGAGGTGTACCAGGCGGTGCGAGACCTGCGGATCCCCTGGGTGTACTTCGAGCGGCAGCCGGCTCGCGCCTACCCGAACGGCCAGGTCGCGGGCAACCTCGTGGGGTTCCTTGGAACCGACGGCCCGCAGACGGGGCTCGAGCTCGCGGCCGACGAGTGCCTCGCGGCGACCGACGGCACCTCGACGTACGAGCGCGGGGCCGACGGCGTGCGCCTGCCGGGCACGACGGTCGTCGAGCAGGAGCCGGTGAACGGCGGGACGCTGGAGCTCACGATCGACTCCGACGTGCAGTGGTTCGCGCAGCAGGCGATCGCGGAGCAGGGGACAGCGATCGGCGCGGACTGGGCGACGGCGTTCGTCGTGCGGGTCGCGGATGGCGCCGTCATCGCCGCCGCCGACTGGCCCACGGTCGATCCCAACGACGTCAACAGCACCTCCGTCGACAACCTCGGTGCTCGCAGCTTCACCGCTCCCTACGAGCCGGGGTCCACCATCAAGGCACTGACCTTCGCCGCGCTCCTGGATGAGGGGGTGACGACGCCGCTCGAGAGGTTCACGGTTCCCGGCCGCTACGCGACGATCCTGAACTACACGATCGGGGATGCCTGGGCGCACGGCGACCTGCCTCTCACGACCGCGGGCATCCTCATGAACTCCTCGAACGTGGGCACCTCCATGGTGGTCGAGCGCACGAGCGCGGAGCAGCGTGCGGAGATGCTGCAGCGCTTCGGCCTCGACGAGCCCACCGCTGTCGGCTTCCTCGGCGAGGAGGGCGGCGACATCCAGGACCCGGCCTCGATCGACGGTCACAGCGCCTTCACGCAGATGTTCGGGCAAGGCATGACGGCGACGAGCGCACAGGTCGCGAGCGCCTACCAGGCGATCGCGAACGGGGGAGTCCACATGCCTCTCACCCTCGTCGCCGGGTGCCGTCTGCCGGATGGCACGGTGGGCATGCAGCCCAGCGGCGAGGGCGAGCGTATCCTCTCGGAGGAGGCCGCGCACACGACCGTGTCGATCCTCGAGTCGGTCGTCACCGACGGGTTCCTCTCGTCGCAGCTGACGATCCCCGGCTACCGCGTCGCCGCGAAGACGGGAACCGCGGAGGTCGCGGAGAATGGACGCTACGGCGGCCAGCGCATCGTGTCGCTCGCCGGGATGGCCCCCGCTGACGATCCGCAGTTCGTGGTCGTCGTCACGCTCGCGCGTCCCGATACGATGAGGACGTCGGCTGCTGCGGCGCCCACCTTCCGGTCGATCATGACGCAAGTGCTGAAGACCTTCCGGGTGCCGCCCTCGACGCAACCCGCCCCCAGCCTGCCCCTGACGTGGTAGGCCCCGTTCAGAAAGAGGTCGTGGTGTCCGGTCGCGCTCCTGCAGTCCTGCGGCCCGAGCATCCCGTTCCTCGTCCGCTGGCCGAGCTCCTCGCGGTCTTCCCGATCTCCGTCGTCCGGGGCGATCCGGCCGATGTGAACGTGTCGGGCGTCACTCTCTCCACGGACGATGTGCGGGCAGGCGACCTCTACGTCGGAGTGCCGGGACGCCACCGCCACGGCGCCGAGTTCGCGGCCGCGGCGATCGGCTCCGGCGCCGCCGCAGTGCTGACGGATGCCGCCGGGGCGGACCTCGCGGGCGAGGTCGACGTCCCCCTCCTCCTCGTCGAGGATCCTCGGGCCGCGCTCGGAGAGGTCTCGGCCTGGGTCCACCGCAGCGACGAGCAGCCTCCGCTCCTGATCGGCGTCACGGGCACCAACGGAAAGACGTCGACCGCGTACCTGCTCGATGCGGTCCTCCGACAGCTCGGGCTCGTGTGCGGCCTGTCGACCACGGCCGAGCGCCGGCTCGGCGAGCTCACCGTCTCCAGCAGCCTCACCACGCCGGAGGCGAGCGAGACGCACGCGCTCCTCGCTCGGGCGCGCGAGCTCGGCGTGCAGGCCATGACGATCGAGGTGAGTGCTCAGGCGCTCACGCGCCACCGGGTCGACGGCATCGTCTTCGACGTCGCCGGTTTCACCAATCTCAGCCACGACCACCTCGACGATTACGCAGACATGGAGGAGTACTTCCAGGCGAAGGCCGCTCTCTTCTCGCCGACGCGCGCGCGCCGCGGGGTCGTCTGCACCGACACCTCGTGGGGCGAGCGGCTGGCCGCCGAGAGCGAGATCCCGGTCACGACGATCGGCTCGCTCGATGGCGCCGCCGACTGGCGCGTGGAGATCCTGGAGGAGACGCAGGCGAGCACGACCTTCGCCGTGACCGGCCCGAACGGCATCGAGCTCCGGACGGGCATCCCGGTCATCGGACGGCACATGGCGATGAACGCGGGCCTTGCGATCGCCATGATCGTCGAGGCGGGAGTCGAGGTCGAGCGGCTCGCGCACTCGCTTCACGAGCGGTCGATCGACGCGTATCTGCCCGGACGCCTCGAGCGCGTCTCCGGCGATGAGGGGCCGAGCGTCTTCGTCGACTTCGCGCACAGTCCCGATGCCTTCGTCTCGACTCTCGCCGCTCTGCGACGAGTCACTCCGGGCCGGATCATCATGATGTTCGGCGCGGACGGCGACCGCGATACGACGAAGCGCGCGGACATGGGGCGCGTCGCAGCCGAGGGCTCGGACCTCCTCATCATCACCGACTTCGACTCCCGCACCGAGGATCCTGCGGCCATCCGCCGCGCCCTTCTCGATGGCGCTCGAACGGCGGTCGACGGGGCGGAGATCATCGAGGTCGCCTCGCCTGAGGAGGCGATCCGCCTCGCCGTTCGCCGCGCCGCTTTCGGCGACTCGATCCTGTGGGCGGGCCCGGGGCATCAGGACTACCGCGAGGTCGGCGGAGTGAAGCACCCGCACTCGGCCCGCGACGAGGCGCGCGCCGCGCTGCGCGATGCAGGGTGGCCTGCCCGATGACGACCTCTCTCCAGATCGACGACGTCACGCACGCGCTCGACGGGGCGCGGGTGCAGCTCCGTCTCGGCGACGAGCGGGCGGTCGTGCGGATCGATGCGATCGGCGATGCCGCCGTGGACGCGGCGCTCGCCCGCGTGCGCGCCGCGCTCGCGTCGGGCGCGTCGCTGTCCGACGCCGTGCGCGCCGGCGAGCAGCAGCCGGAGATCCACGGCCGCTGCCGTCGCGTCATCACCCCCGGGGGAGTCACGATCATCGACGACACCGCCGCGACCACGGCGACCGAGGTGCGCCGCTCGCTCAAGGTGCTGGCCGACGCGACGCGGGGTGTGACGCGCTCGTTCGCGGTGCTCGGCGAGCTCGTGAGTGAACCGGTTGACCGGTTCGAGGATCACGATCAGCTCGGCAGGCTCGTCGTGCGCCTCGACATCGGTCAGCTGATCGTCGTGGGGCACGGCGCGCGCCACATCAGCACCGCGGCCGGCCTCGAGGGCTCGTGGGACGGGGAGTCGCTCCTCGTCGACGACCTCGACGCGGCCTACGATGAACTCCGAGCCGGACTCGAGCCTGGCGATGCGGTGCTCGTGAGCGCCGCAGGAATCATTCCGCTCGACCGCCTGATAACCCGCCTGACGGAGGAGACCGCATGAGAGCCCTGCTCCTGTCCGGCGCGTTCTCCCTGGCATTCACGCTCCTGCTCACTCCGCTGTTCATCCGGCTGTTCCGTCGCCTCGAGTGGGGGCAGTTCATCCGGGACGACGGTCCGCAGACGCATCACACCAAGCGCGGCACGCCCACGATGGGCGGGATCATCGTCATCCTCGGCTCAGTGCTCGGCTACTTCTTCGGGCATCTCGTCGACCAGACGGCGCCCACGCAGAGCGCGATGCTCGTGCTGCTCCTCATGGTCGGCCTCGGACTCGTCGGCTTCATCGACGACTTCATGAAGGTGCGCAACCAGCGCAGCCTCGGGCTGACCGGCTGGGCGAAGGTCGTCGGCCAGGTGATCGTCGCCTCCGTGTTCGCGATCCTCGCGATCTCTTACCCCAACGCCCAGGGCGAGACGGCCGCGTCGACGATGATCTCGGGCGTCCGCGACATCGAGGCGCTCGACTTCGCGGCGCTCGGCGCCGTCGGCATCGTCCTGTTCGTCATCTGGATCAACGTCATCGTCGTGAGCACCTCCAACGCAGTGAACGTCGCCGACGGTCTCGACGGCCTCGCGACGGGCTCCGCGATCCTCGCCGTGGCGTCGTACATCATCATCGCGTTCTGGCAGTTCAACCAGAACTGCTACAACCCCAACCTCGACCCCGAGCTCGAGTACAAGTGCTACGAGGTGCGCGCCGACTCGCTCGACGTGGCGATCGTCTCGGCCGCCATCGCCGCCGCTCTCATCGGCTTCCTGTGGTGGAACACATCGCCCGCGCAGGTGTTCATGGGCGACACGGGCTCGCTCGCCATTGGCGGGGCCATCGCAGGACTCGCGATCGTCACGCGAACCGAGCTCCTTCTCGTCCTCATCGGCGGCCTCTTCCTCATCGTCACTGGCTCGGTCATCGTGCAGCGCGTCTATTTCAAGCTCACCAGGGGCAAGCGCATCTTCCTGATGAGCCCTCTCCACCACCACTTCGAGCTCAAGGGCTGGGCCGAGGTCACGGTCGTCGTGCGCTTCTGGCTCATCGCCGGTCTCTTCGTCGCGGTCGGAGTCGGGCTGTTCTACCTCGAATGGGTGAGCCAGTAATCGTGGATCGCCTCGATGAGCTGAACAGCTGGAACGCCGACTGGTCGGGGCTCCGCGTCGTCGTGCTCGGCCTCGGCGTGACGGGGTTCGCCGCCGCCGACACCCTGGCCGAGCTCGGAGCGGATGTCACGGTCGTCGCTCGCAACCCCGATGCGGAGCCCGCGCGCATCCTGCCGGTCATCGGCGTCGAGCTGATCGAGATCGACGGGCGGGACGAGGATGCCCTGCCGCAGCTCGCCGCCCTCGAGCCGGAGCTCGTCATCGTGTCGCCGGGGTTCCGGCCGGACAACGCCATACTCCGCTGGGCGGCCGAGCAGGGTATCGCCCTGTGGGGAGACATCGAGCTCGCCTGGCGCGTGCGCGACAAGGTCGCCCCGGCGGCGCAGTGGGTGCTCATCACCGGCACGAACGGCAAGACGACCACGACCCAACTGACGGCGACGATGCTGCAGGAGGCGGGCATCCGCGCCGCTCCCTGCGGCAACATCGGCATCCCCGTCCTCGATGCCGTGCGCGACCCGGCGGGCTTCGACGTCCTCGTCGTCGAGCTGTCGAGCTTCCAGCTGCACCAGCTGCCGAGCGAGGGGCCCGGCGCGCTCAGCCCGATCGCCTCCGCGTGCCTCAACCTCGCGGAGGACCACTACGACTGGCACGGCTCGGCCGAGGCGTATCGCGACGCCAAGGCGAAGGTCTACGCCAACACGCTCCTCGCGTGCGTCTACAACCGCGCCGACCAGGCGACCGTGCGGATGGTCGAGGAGGCGGACGTCGTCGACGGCGCTCGCGCGATCGGCTTCGGCACCGACTCCCCCGGCCCGAGCGACGTCGGCGTCGTCGACGACATCCTCGTCGACCGGGCCTTCCTCGACGACCGCCACCGCTCGGCGCTCGAGCTCGGCACGCTCGCCGATGTGAGGCTCGCAGGCCTCGCGACCCCCCACGGCCTCGCTAACGCCCTCGCCGCCGCCGCGCTCGCGCGCGCCGCAGGTGCTCCGCCGCTCGCCGTCCGCGACGGGCTGCGCGCTTTCCGCGTCGACCACCACCGCACCGAGATCGTCCGCGACGAAGGCGGCATCATGTGGGTCGACGACTCCAAGGCCACCAATCCGCACGCGGCGAACTCGGCGCTCAGCGCCTTCCGCTCGGTTGTCTGGATCGTCGGAGGGCTGCTCAAGGGCGTCGAGATCGACGCGCTCGTCGAGACCCACCGCGAGCGACTGCGCGCCGCGATCGTCATCGGCGTCGATCGCGCCGCCGTCGTCGCGGCGTTCCGGCGACACGCGCCCGGGCTCCCCGTCTTCGAGGTCGACGCCGACGACACTGAGCAGGTGATGCAGGTCGCCGTGCGACTGGCGGCCGCAGCGGCGCACGATGGCGACACCGTGCTCCTCGCGCCCGCCGCGGCATCGATGGACCAGTTCGCCGACTACGCCGATCGCGGCCGTCGGTTCCAGGCCGCGGTGCGCGAGCATCACGGCCCGAGCTGAATCCGACAGAGGCGACGACTGGGGGAAGGGGGATCGCGTGACCGCGACGCGACCACCGCACGGCGCTGCTGCCGAGACCGTGCCGCCCGCCCACGGCGGCGCTGCGATCGTCGCCGTCCGCCGACTGTTCACCGCGCAGAGCGCCGACTGGATGCTCGTGCTCGGCACGACGATCTTCCTCGTTCTGCTCGGCCTCGTCATGGTCCTCTCGAGCTCCTTCGTCCAATCGGGCAAGGGCGACGGCGACTTCTTCGGCATCTTCCTGCGCCAGGGGCTGTTCGCCCTCATGGGCATCCCGCTCATGCTCCTGGTCTCGCAGCTGCCCGCGGTGTTCTGGAGGCGCTGGGCCCGAAACGCCGTTCTGCTCGGGCTCGGTCTGCAGCTTCTCGTGTTCGTCCCGGGCATCGGCTGGGGCTACGGCGGCAACCAGAACTGGATCAACATCGGAGGCGTGAGCGCGCAGCCGAGCGAGTTCCTCAAGCTCGCACTCGTGGTGTGGCTCGCGACGGTGCTCGCCGAGCGCGCCGACCGCTTCAACGATTGGCGCAGCGTCGCGATCCCCGCGCTCCCGGTGTCGGCGGCCGCGATCGGCCTCGTCCTCCTCGGCCAGGACCTGGGGACGGTCACGATCATGGCCTCGATCGTGCTCGCCGCGCTGTTCTTCGCCGGCGCTCCCATGCGTCACCTCCTCGGCCTCGTGGCCCTCGGCGTGGGCGGCGCCGTGATCTTCGCGCTCTCGGGGGCCTCTCGGTCGGATCGCATCAACGCCTGGCTCAACGGGTGCACCCCTGAGCAGCTCGAGGACGTCTGCTGGCAACCCATGCACGGCATGTGGGCTCTCGGCTCGGGCGGCGTCTTCGGCGTCGGGCTCGGCAACTCGGCGCTCAAGTGGTCGTGGCTGCCGCACGCGGAGAGCGACTACATCTTCGCGATCGTCGGCGAGGAGCTCGGGCTCATCGGCGCGATGGTCGTGCTCGCGCTCTTCGCGGTCCTCGCGATCGGCATGGTCCGGCTGATGCGGGCGCACACCGATCCGTTCCGGCGCATCGCCACCGGTGCGGTGCTCGTCTGGATCGTCGGCCAGGCCTTCGTGAACGTCGCCGTCGTCCTCGGCATGCTCCCGGTCCTCGGCGTCCCGCTTCCCCTCATGTCGGCGGGCGGCACCGCCCTCGTCGCGACCCTCATCGCGATCGGCGTGGTCCTCTCGCTCGCTCGCGACGTCCGCCCAGAGCCGCGCCCGTGACGACCGCGCTGCTCGCCGGCGGCGGCACCGCCGGCCACGTGAACCCTCTGCTCGCCCTCGCCGACCACTGGCGCGCGGTCGAGCCCGAGGTGGGCATCCTCGCTCTCGGCACGGCCGGCGGCCTCGAGGAGCGCCTCGTTCCCGCCCGCGGCTACGAGCTGCTGACCATCCCGCGCGCGCCCTTCCCGCGCCGCCCGAACTCCGCCGCCGTGCGCTTCCCTCGCGACTTCCGCGACGCGGTCGACCGTACGCGCGCGATCATCCGCGAGCGGGGGGCGGACGTCGTGGTCGGCTTCGGCGGGTACGCCTCGGCCCCGGCGTACGTCGCCGCTCGCCTCGAGCGCGTGCCGCTCGTCGCCCACGAGGCGAACGCCCGCCCCGGCATCGCCAACCGGCTCGCCGGATGGCTCGGCGGCCGCGTCGGCACGACCTTCCCCGGCACTCCGCTGCGCGGCGCGCGCGTCGTCGGCATGCCCCTGCGCCGCGAGATCCTCGAGCTCGACCGACCGGCGCTGCGCGGCGAGGCCGTCGCCGTGTTCGGCCTCGACGCCGAGAAGCCGACCCTGCTCGTCACGGGCGGCTCGACTGGGGCCAAGAGGCTCAACGAGACGATCGGCGACTCGATCGCCCACCTCCTCGGCTCGGGCTGGAACGTGCTCCACATCACGGGCCGCGATCGCGGCGGCGAAGACCCCGGTCTTCCCGGCTACCGCGTCATGGAGTACTGCGATCGGATGGACCTCGCGTTCGCCGCGGCCGACCTCGTCGTGTGCCGCTCGGGCTCGGCGACCGTGAGCGAGCTCGCCGCCGTCGGTCTGCCGTCGATCCTCGTGCCGTACCCCGTCGGCAACGGCGAGCAGCGCCTCAACGCGCGCGAGCTCGTCGGCGCTGGCGGGGCGCGCCTCGTCGACGACGCCGCCTTCACGCCCGCATTCGTGACCGCCGAGCTCGTCCCGCTTCTGACCGGGCGCGCCGAGATCGCCCGCATGGCGGCAGCCGCGCAGTCGGTCGGCCGACGCGACGGCAGCGCCGCGCTCCTCGCCCTCGTGCGCGAGGCCATGGCCGCAGCGACCCCGTAGGGTGAACGGCGATATGACGATCAAGCCCGACCCCACCCTCGTCCTTCCCGATGACCTCGGCCGTCTCCACTTCGTGGGCATCGGCGGCTCCGGCATGAGCGGCATCGCGCGCCTGTTCCATGAGCGCGGCTTCGCCGTGACGGGGAGCGACCGCTCCGATTCCGCGACCGTCCAGGCGCTCGTCGAGCTGGGCATCCCCGTCTCGATCGGCCACGACGCCGCCCACGTGGGCGACGCCGACACGCTCGTCGTGACCGGGGCGCTCTGGGTCGAGAACCCCGAGTACCAGGAGGCCCTGCGCCGCGGCCTTCCCGTCCTGCACCGCTCGCAGGCCCTCGCCTGGCTCGTGCGCGGCGAGCGACTGCTGGCCGTCGCGGGCGCGCACGGCAAGTCGACCTCGACGGGGATGCTCGTCACGGCCCTGCGCGCCCTCGACCGCGACCCGTCCTTCGTCAACGGCGCGGTCATCCAGGGCGCCGGTACCTCCTCGGCCTGGGGCGAGGGGGATCTCTTCGTGGTCGAGGCTGACGAGTCCGACGGATCGTTCCTCCTCTACGACACGTCCATCGCGCTCGTCACCAACATCGACACCGATCACCTCGACCACTACGGATCGGCGGAGGCCATCGCGGGCGCGTTCGAGCGGTTCGCCGAGGCGGCGACCGAGCTCGTGGTGCTCTCGGCGGACGACGTCGGCACCCGTGCGCTCGGTGACGCGCTCCGATCGCGGGACGGCGCCCCGCGCATCCTGACCTTCGGCGAGGCCGCCGACGCCGACGTCCGGCTCACGGACGTGAGCGAGATCGGGCCGATCGCCTTCACCCTCGTCGCCGATGAGGTCGAGGCCCGCGGTCAGCTCGGCGTTCCTGGTCGGCACAACGCGCTCAATGCCGCCGGCGCGGTCGCGGTGCTCGTCGGCATCGGCTTCCCGCTCGCCGACGCGGTCGCCGCGCTCGACGGCTTCGCGGGAACGCTCCGCCGCTTCGAGTCGCACGGGGAGGCCGCGGGCGTGCGCCTCTACGACGACTACGCGCACCACCCGACCGAGGTCGCCGCCGCCCTGCAGACGGCCCGCTCGGTGGTCGGCGACCATCGCGTGATCGCGATCCATCAGCCGCACCTGTTCAGCCGCACGCAGGAGATGGCGGGTGACTTCGCCGCCGTGTACGAGCGCCTCGCCGACCACACCGTCGTGCTCGATGTGTACGGCGCGCGGGAGGACCCCATCCCGGGTGTCACGGGCGAGCTCGTGAGCGGCGCCTTCCACGACGCGGCGCGTGTGGACTACCGCCCCGACTGGAGCGATGCCGCCGCTCGCGTCGCCGAGATCGCCCGACCGGGCGACATCGTCATGACGCTGTCCTGCGGCGACGTCTACCGCATCCTTCCGAGCGTGCACGACGCGATCGTCGCGGCAGGCGCGCTCGCAAGGGATGCCCCCGCCGACCTCGCCGAGGAGTCCGCCCGGTGAAGCGCCCCGAGGGCTTCGATCGCGGGCGCCAGCCCGGGTCGGGCTCGCCCTCGGGCTCCGGCTCCGCGCGCTCCCGGCCGGCCGGTCGCGCAGGGTCGTCGGGTCCTGCGGCCCCGCCGAGTCCCTCGACCGCACCCGCTGCGCGTTCGACGCGGCCCGCTCGACCGCAGTCCCGTGCCTCGGCTCCTGAGCCGGGCCCGCAGGAGATGCCCGCGGTCGGGCCCGGCGCCGTCCCCGTCCCCCGCGAGGGGCGCCGGCCGCGTCTGCTGCCCGCGCGCGCGATCGACCCGGCCGAGCAGGCGCGCCGTCGCACCGACCATCTCGAGCGCGCGGCCGCGCGCGCCGCACGGCGGGCGGAGCGGGCCGAGGCCAGGCGCTTCACGCGACGGACGCGCCGACGCCGGATGATCACGTGGGGATCGGTCGCGACGCTCACGGCGCTCCTGGCGACGGTCGTCGCCGTCACGCTCTCTCCGCTCATGGCGCTCACGGACATCCGCGTCACCGGCACCGTTCGCCTCGACCCGTCGGCGATCAGCGGCGCTCTGGATCGGCACCGCGACACCCCGCTCGCGCTCCTCGACGAGGGCGGCATCCGCTCGGATCTCGAGGAGTTCGCTCTCATCCGCTCGTACTCGCTCGAGGTCGTCCCGCCTCACTCGCTCGTCGTGCGGGTCGTCGAGCGCGCCCCGATCGGCGCCGTCGAGCGCGGATCGCTGTTCGACCTCGTGGACGCCGCGGGCGTCGTCGTCGAGTCGACTCGCGAACGGCCGACGGGCGTGCCGCTGATCCGTGCTGGGGAGGCGGACCCGGACGAGGCCGCCTTCCGCTCCGTCGCGGAGGTGCTCGACGCGCTGCCGGACGAGCTCGCGACGCGCGTCGACGTCGTCACCGCCTCGACGCGCGACGATGTCGCCTTCACGATCCGCGACCTGGGGCACCGCGTGGTGTGGGGGAGCGCGGAGCGATCGGCGTTCAAGGCGCGCGTGCTCGAGGCGGCGATCGCCGTCAACGATCCGGCCGTGTCGTGGCAGTTCGACGTCTCCGCGCCGGACAGCGTCATCGTCCGGCGTCGCTGAGTCGCCGTCCGCTGCTCCGCGCGCCGGTCTCAACCGCAATCGCTCCGACACGCGGCGCGCTTGAGCGGCCCGGGCCCCTCGCGCCCATACCGTCATCACTCAGGAGTACATACTGAGCATAACTTTAGACCTCAACTGGAGGTTTAGGGTTAGACGCGGAGGCCGGACGTGACCAGCAACCAGAACTACCTCGCCGTGATCAAGGTCGTGGGCATCGGCGGCGGCGGTGTCAACGCCGTCAACCGCATGATCGAGCTGGGCCTGCGCGGCGTCGAGTTCATCGCGATCAACACCGACGCGCAGGCGCTGCTGATGAGCGACGCCGACGTCAAGCTCGACGTCGGGCGCGAGCTCACCCGCGGCCTCGGTGCCGGCGCCGACCCCGAGGTCGGCCGTCGGGCGGCGGAGGACCACGCGGAGGAGATCGAGGAGGCCCTCGCGGGCGCCGACATGGTCTTCGTCACCGCGGGCGAGGGCGGCGGAACCGGCACGGGCGGCGCGCCCGTCGTCGCCCGCATCGCCAAGTCGATCGGCGCGCTCACGATCGGCGTCGTCACGAAGCCGTTCAGCTTCGAGGGCAAGCGCCGCCAGGCGCAGGCCGAGGACGGCGTCGCCGCGCTCAAGAACGAGGTCGACACGCTCATCGTCGTCCCCAACGACCGTCTGCTCGAGATCAGCGACCGCGGCATCAGCATGCTCGAGGCCTTCGCGACCGCCGACCAGGTGCTCCTCGCGGGCGTCCAGGGCATCACCGACCTCATCACGACCCCCGGCCTCATCAACCTCGACTTCGCCGACGTCAAGAGCGTCATGCAGGGCGCGGGCAGCGCCCTCATGGGCATCGGATCGAGCAGGGGAGCGGATCGCGCCATCAAGGCCGCAGAGCTCGCCGTCGCGAGCCCGCTGCTCGAGGCGAGCATCGACGGCGCCCACGGAGTGCTGCTGTCGATCCAGGGCGGGTCGAATCTCGGCATCTTCGAGATCAACGACGCGGCGAAGCTCGTCCAGGAGGCCGTGCACCCGGAAGCCAACATCATCTTCGGCGCCGTCATCGACGACACCCTGGGCGACGAGGTGCGCGTCACGGTCATCGCCGCGGGCTTCGACGGCGGGGAGCCGACGACGGTCCACAAAGACCGTCGCTCGAGCTTCGTGCCGGCCGCCCCCGGCGAGCGCGTCACGGCTCAGCCGGGCGACTCGGCCGCCGAGCCCGCGCACGCGCCGACGCTCGCCGCGACCGCGCCGATCGACCCGCTCGAGGTCGAGGCCGGCAGCGACGACGACCTCGACATCCCCGAGTTCCTCCGCTGAGCCGGTGACCGCCTCGCCCGAGCTCGCCGACCGCTACGCCGCGGTCACGGCTGGCATCGCAGACGCGTGCGCGGGCGCCGGCCGGTCGCCCGACGAGCTCACTCTCGTCGTCGTGACGAAGTTCCATCCTGCGCAACTCGTCCGCGACCTCGTCGAGCTCGGCGTGCGTCACGTTGGCGAGAACCGTCACCAGGATGCGGCGCCGAAGGCGGCCGAGCTCGCCGATCTGCCACTCACCTGGCATTTCGTCGGTCAGCTGCAGTCGAACAAGGCGAAAGCCGCGGCCCGCTACGCGGACGTGATCCACTCCGTCGACCGCGAATCCCTCGTCACCGCGCTCGCGAGCGCCGAGCGCGCGCCCGACGTCTTCCTCGAGGTCAATCTGACCGACGATCCTGGCCGCGGGGGAGTCTCGCCCGACCGGGTCGAGGAGCTCGCCGAGGCCGTTGTCGCGACCGAGAGGCTTCGGCTGCGCGGCGTCATGGGCGTCGCGCCCCTCGATGAGGATGCCCGTTCGGCTTTCGCGCGGCTTCGCGCGATCGGCGAGCGGGTGCGCTCCCTCGCTCCGGAGGCGACCGACCTCTCGGCCGGCATGTCGGGGGACTACGCCGAGGCCATCGCGGAGGGGGCGACACACCTTCGGATCGGAACGGCAATCACCGGAAAACGTCCGGCCCCGCAATAGCCTGCAAGAGCACCACGACTCGAAGGACGCCTCATGACGAACCCGCTTCGCAAGACAATGGTCTACCTCGGCCTCGCCGATGAAGAGGTCGAGTACGACGCTCCCGCCGAGCCGCGCGAGCAGCGCGATCACCGCTCGCAGCCTGCGCCCTCCGTCGCCGCGGTGCCCGCTCCGGGTCCGCAGCGCGCCCCCGTGACGCCCCTGCGTCGCTCCGCCCCGACACGGAATGCCGCGCCCTCCGACATGAACGAGATCCTCACCGTCCACCCGCGCCACTACAAGGACGCGCAGGTCATCGCCGAGAGCTTCCGCGAGGGAATCCCGGTCATAATCAATCTCTCGCAGATGACCGAGTCGGAGGCCCGCCGCCTCGTTGACTTCGCCAGCGGCCTCTCGCAGGGCCTGTACGGCAAGATCGAGCGCGTCACGAGCAAAGTCTTCCTCCTCTCGCCATCGCACGTCGCGGTGAGCGGCGAGCAGGCCGAGGCGGAGCCGGACGTCGACGCCTCATTCCTCTCCTGACGGGTGCCGGCGCTCCCAGCGTGACCTGACAGACTGATCGTCGTGCAGGCAGTCCTCTCCATCGTGTTCGGCGTGATCTATTTCGCGCTGCTCATCGTCTTCATCGCCATGTGGGCGCGATTCGTCTTCGATTGGATCCAGGCGCTCAATCGCGGATGGCGCCCGACGGGCGCCGTGGTCGTCGCCGCGGAGGTCAGCTACACGCTCACCGACCCTCCCATCCGGGCCGTGCGCCGCGTTATCCCGCCGATCCGACTGGGTATGGTGCAGCTCGATCTGGCGTGGACGATCGTCATGATCGGCATCTTCATCCTGATGTCGATCGTCGGTCCGCGCTGACGCGATCGGCCTCGATACTGCCCTGACGCTCGGAGCCTCGAGTGGGTAGGGTGGGGTAACCGATGTGACGCGTGTGATTCGCTGTTGCTAGCGTTATCCCATCGTTATCCGACCGCTCTCCAGAAAGTTCCGAGGTAGCACGGAATGGCCCTCACCCCCGAAGACGTCGTCAACAAGCGCTTCCAGTCGACCAAGTTCCGCGAGGGATACGACCAGGACGAGGTCGATGACTTCCTCGACGAGATCGTCGTCGAGTTCCGTCGCCTGAACCAGGAGAACGACGAGCTCAAGCAGCGCCTCACGGCCGCCGACGCCCGCATCGCCGAGCTCCAGCGCAGCGGCGGCGCGGCCCCGGCCGCCGAGCAGGCTGTGCCGCAGCCGGTCGCCTCCGTCCCAGCCGCGTCGGCCCCCGCGTACTCGGCTCCTGCCGCGCCCGCGCCGGCCTCGGCGCCCGCCGCTCAGGACACCTCGCTCGAGACGACGAGCACGAACAACCTCCTGCAGCTCGCTCGTCGTCTGCACGAGGAGCACGTGCGCGAGGGCATCGCCAAGCGCGACGAGCTCATCGCCGAGGGTCAGGCCACCGCAGCGCGTCTCGTCTCCGAGGCCGAGGGCCAGCAGCGTCAGATCGTCGACCAGCTCCAGGCCGAGAAGACCACGCTCGAGGCCCGCGTCGAGGAGCTGCGCGTCTTCGAGCGCGAGTACCGCAACCAGCTCCGCACCTACATCCAGGGGCAGCTACGCGAGCTCGAGGGCTCGAGCGCGTCGTCCGGGCAGCCCGAGCCGAGCGCCGCTCCCGGCACGGCCGCGGGCCCCGTCGGCTCGGCACCGGTCGGCGCGCCCGGGTCCGCGCAGTTCCCGGGTTCCGCGCCGAGCTTCGGTCAGCCGCAGCAGACTCCGGGCCAGTACCCGGGCTACAGCTCCTGAGCATCACCCTCCGTCGGGGACGGGGAGGGGCGTCGTGACCGAGTCGCGCGCCCTCCCCGTCCCCGACGGGCTTTCCGGCGAGCGCGTCGACGCCGCCCTCGCGAAGCTCCTCGGCTTCTCGCGCACGTTCGCCGCCGAGGTCGCCGAGGCCGGGGGAGTGACGGTCGACGGCCGTACGCTCGGGAAGTCCGACCGTCTGCCGCGCGACGCGTGGCTCGAGGTGTCGTGGGAGCCCCGCCGCGAGGCCAGGATCGAGTCGATCGCGGTCGAGAACCTTCGCATCGTCCACGACGACGACGAGCTCGTCGTGATCGACAAGCCGGTCGGCGTCGCCGCGCATCCGAGCGTGGGCTGGGATGGCCCGACCGTTCTCGGGGCTCTCGCCGCCGCAGGGTTCCGCATCGCGACCTCGGGCCCGGCGGAGCGCGCCGGCGTCGTCCACCGGCTCGACGCGGGCACGAGCGGGCTCATGGTGGTCGCCAAGACCGAGTCCGCGTACCGCGAGCTCAAGCGGCTCTTCCATGACCGCGAGGTCAGCAAGGTCTACCACGCGATCGTCCAGGGTCACCCGGACCCGTTCTCGGGGACGATCGATGCGCCGATCGGCCGTCACCCCGGCTCGGCGTGGAAGTTCGCCGTCGTCGCCGACGGCAAGCCGTCGGTCACCCACTACGACACGCTCGAGGCCTTCCCGTCCGCGACGCTCCTGGAGATCCACCTCGAGACCGGCCGCACCCACCAGATCCGCGTGCACATGGCGGCGCAGCGGCACCCGTGCGTCGGCGACGCGATGTACGGGGCCGACCCGACCCTCAGCGCGCGCCTCGGTCTCTCCCGGCAGTGGCTGCATGCGATGCGCCTCGGTTTCCGGCACCCCGCCACGGGTGCCGAGGTCGAGTTCTCGTCGGTGTACCCCGATGATCTTCAGCACGCGCTCGACGTGCTCCGAGCATCCTGACCGGCGGTTCACGGCGACGGATGCGCGCCTCGCGCGACGCGCCCGTGACACGCCGATCGGCCCTCCGCCGCGACCTAGACTGGTGACCCCGCACGCCGCGGGAACCGCCCGAGAACCGCACCCGGAGGTGCCGTGACCACCGACTCGTTCGTCCACCTCCACGTGCACAGCGAGTACTCCATGCTCGACGGGGCGGCCCGCGTCAAGCCGCTCATCGAGGAGGCGGTCGCCCAGGGGATGCCCGCGATCGCGGTGACCGACCACGGCAACATGTTCGGCGCATTCGACTTCTGGCGCACCGCGACCGAGGCCGGCATCAAGCCCATCATCGGCACCGAGGCCTACCTGACCCCCGGCACGCATCGCACCGACAAGACGCGCGTGAAGTGGGGCACGGGCGGCGAGGACGACGTATCCGGCGCCGGGTCATACACGCACATCACGATGCTCGCCGAGACCACGACGGGCATGCACAACCTGTTCCGCATGTCGTCGCTCGCCTCGATCGAGGGCTACTACTTCAAGCCCCGCATGGATCGCGAGCTGCTCAGCCGCTACAGCGAGGGCATCATCGCCACGACCGGCTGCCCGAGCGGCGAGGTGCAGACGCGCCTGCGCCTCGGGCAGTACGACAAGGCCGTCGAGGCGGCGGCCGAGTTCCGCGACATCTTCGGTCGCGAGAACTACTTCGCCGAGATCATGGACCACGGTCTGGGCATCGAGCGCCGCATCATGAGCGACCTCATCCGACTCGCGAAAGACCTCGGGCTGCCGCTCGTCGCCACCAACGACCTCCACTACACGCACGCGGGCGACGCGAGCTCGCATGCCGCGCTGCTGTGCGTGCAGTCGGGCTCGACCCTCGACGACCCGAACCGCTTCAAGTTCGACGCCGACGAGTTCTACCTCAAGACCCCTGCGCAGATGCGCGACCTGTTCCGCGATCACCCCGAGGCCTGCGACTCGACCCTCCTCATCGCCGAGCGCGTCGACGTCGCCTTCGACACGAGCGCCAACTACATGCCGCGCTTCCCGGTGCCCGAGGGCGAGACCGAGAACAGCTGGTTCATCACGGAGGTCGAGAAGGGCCTCGAGCAGCGCTACCCGGGCGGCATCTCGGCCGACGTGCGCGCGCGGGCCGAGTACGAGATCGGCGTCATCACGCAGATGGGCTTCTCGGGCTACTTCCTCGTCGTCGCCGACTTCATCAACTGGTCCAAGCGCAACGGCATCCGCGTCGGCCCGGGCCGCGGATCGGGCGCGGGCTCCATGGCCGCCTACGCGATGCGCATCACCGACCTCGACCCGATCGAGCACGGCCTTCTCTTCGAGCGCTTCCTCAACCCCGACCGCGTCTCGATGCCCGACTTCGACGTCGACTTCGACGACCGGCGCCGCGGCGAGGTCATCCGCTACGTCACCGAGAAGTACGGCGATGAGCGCGTCGCGCAGATCGTCACCTACGGAACGATCAAGGCCAAGCAGGCGCTCAAGGACAGCTCGCGGGTCCTCGGCTTCCCCTTCGGGATGGGCGAGAAGCTCACGAAGGCGATGCCCCCGGCGATCATGGGGAAGGACATGCCGCTGTCGGGCATCCTGGACCCCGCGCATCCCCGTCACAAGGAGGCCGGCGATTTCCGCGCGGTCATCGAGTTCGATCCGGATGCCCGGCGCGTGTTCGACACCGCTCTCGGCCTCGAGAATCTGAAGCGGCAGTGGGGCGTCCACGCCGCCGGCGTCATCATGTCGAGCGAGCCGCTCATCGACATCATCCCGATCATGAAGCGGGAGCAGGACGGACAGATCGTCACGCAGTTCGACTACCCCGCGTGCGAATCGCTCGGCCTCATCAAGATGGACTTCCTGGGGCTGCGCAACCTCACGATCATCGACGACGCGCTCGACAACATCCGCGCCAACCGCGGCACAGAGCTCGTGCTCGAGGACCTGACGCTCGACGACCCGGCCGCGTACGAGCTCATGGCGCGCGGCGACACCCTGGGCGTCTTCCAGCTCGACGGCGGCCCCATGCGCTCGCTGCTGCGCATGATGAAGCCCGACAACTTCGAGGACATCTCCGCCGTCCTCGCCCTCTACCGGCCCGGCCCCATGGGCGCGGAATCGCACACGAACTACGCGCTGCGCAAGAACAAGCGGCAGCCGATCACGCCCATCCACCCCGAGCTCGCCGAACCGCTCGAAGAGGTGCTCGGCACGACCTACGGCCTGATCGTCTATCAGGAGCAGGTCATGGCGATCGCGCAGAAGCTCGCGGGGTACACGCTCGCGCAGGCCGACCTGCTGCGGCGCGCGATGGGCAAGAAGAAGAAGAGCGAGCTCGACAAGCAGTTCGAGAACTTCAGCGCCGGCATGCAGGCCAACGGCTATTCGGCCGCGGCGGTGAAGACGCTCTGGGACATCCTGCTTCCGTTCTCCGACTACGCCTTCAACAAGGCCCACTCGGCCGCCTACGGCGTCGTGTCGTACTGGACGGCGTACCTCAAGGCGCACTACCCGGCCGAGTACATGGCCGCTCTGCTGACGAGCGTCGGCGACTCGAAGGACAAGATGGCGGTGTACCTCAATGAGTGCCGCCGCATGGGCATCACGGTTCTGCCGCCCGATGTCAACGAGTCGATCGGCTTCTTCGCCGCCGTGGGCGATGACATCCGGTTCGGGCTCGGCGCCGTGCGCAACGTCGGCACGAACGTCGTCGAGGGCATCAAGGGGGCGCGCGAGGTGAAGGGCCGCTTCACCGGGTTCCACGACTTCCTGAAGAAGGTGCCGACGCCGGTCGCCAACAAGCGCGCGATCGAGTCGCTCATCAAGGCCGGTGCCTTCGACTCGCTCGGCGCGACGCGGCGTGCGCTAATGGAGATCCACGAGGGCGCGGTGGAGTCGGCGGTGAAGGAGAAGCGCGCCGAGGACAACGGCGACTTCGGATTCGACTTCGACAGCCTCTTTGACGAGCTGGGCGAGTCGGCGCAGGTGCCGGATCGTCCGGAGTGGGCCAAGAAGGACAAGCTCGCATTCGAGCGCGAGATGCTCGGCCTCTACGTCAGCGATCATCCGCTCGCCGGTCTGGAGATCGCCCTCGCCAAGCATGCGGGAGCGCCGATCGCCGAGCTCAACGACAACCCTCCCGACGACGGAGAGCAGGTCACGGTCGCGGGCCTCATCACGAGCGTCCAGCACCGCGTCGCGCGCAACTCGGGCAACCCCTACGGCATGGTCACGATCGAGGACTTCGGCGGCGAGCTGACCGTCATGTTCCTAGGGAAGACCTATCAGGAATTCGGCCCTCGGCTGCAGGCCGACTCGATCGTCGTCCTGCGGGGCCGGGTCAATCACCGGGACGACGGCATCACCCTCCAGGCCATGACCCTGCAGATGCCCGACTTCGGAGTCGCGACAGACACCGGTCCGCTCGTGCTCTCGGTGCGCGAGCAGCGCGCGACGGTCGATGTCGTGACCGAGCTCGAGGCGGTCCTGCGTCGTCACCGCGGCTCGACCGAGGTCCGGCTCCGACTCGTCCGCGACGAGGCCGCTCGCGTGTTCGAGCTGCCGCATCGCATCGAGCCCACAGCGGGCTTCTTCGGCGAGGTGAAGAGCCTGCTCGGTCCTCGCGCGCTGACCTGAGCCGGGCATCCGCTGGGAGATCGTCCGCGGTATCGCCCGGGCGAGCAGAATCGACGCGACGCGCTCACCGGCGCGCACGACCGCGCCAGCGGCGCGAGAGGGAGGCCGTCATGGGCATCGACGACATCACGAGCAAGGCCAAGGAGTTCCTCGAGAGCGACCAGGTCAAGGGCATGCTCGACAGCGAGCAGGCCGAGGACATCAGCGACAAGGTGCTCGAGGCCGTGGCGGAGGCCGCTGACAAGGTCACCGGCGGGAAGTTCTCCGACCAGATCGAGGACGTCAAGTCGAACATCGACGGGGCGATCGGAACCGACCGCGACTAGTGCGGGATCGGGATCGGCGGGTAGGGCGGATGCGCTAGAGCTCGGCGCCGAGCGCGCGGTAGCGGCGTTCGTGGTATAGCAGCGGCTCGTCCGGCTCGCCGAGGGCGCCCTCCTCGATCTGCACCGCGACCATCGCGTTCTCCGCCACGTGCGTGCGCGCGACTATGCGCCCCACCATCCACGCCGTGACGCCCTTCAGGATCGGCAGGCCGTGCGGCCCCGGCTCCCAGTGGTCCCCGACGAAGCGGCGGTCGTGGTCGCCCGCCATGATCTGCGCGACCGCGAAGTCGTCGAGACCGAGCATGTGGATGGCGACGTGATCGGTCTCGGCGATCGCCGGCCAACTGCTCGCCGTGCGCGCCATGTTGAAGGTCGCGAGCGGTGGAGCCGCGGCGAGCGACGCGAGCGAGGTCGCCGTGAACCCTACAGGGGCGCCGGCCGCCGTGCGAGCCGTGATGACCGCGACGCCCGCGGCGTGGCGGCGGAACGCCTGCGCGAAGGCGTCGAATCCGGTGGCGTCGGCTGTCGTGGTCATCACGCTCGATCCAACACCCGCGCGCACCGGGTATTCCCGAGGCTGGCCGCGATTAGGCTGATCGCGCCATGATCCAGACCCTTGATCTCCGCGGCCGCGTCCTGTCGACGGCCGAGCTCCTCGCTGTCGTCCCGCGCTCGGCGAGCGACGTCGGCTCCTCCGTCGACGCCGTCGCCGCCCTGATCGCGGATGTCCGCGCCCGCGGCGCCGCCGCCCTCCTCGATCAGGCCGAGCGCTTCGATCGCGTCCGACCCCCGCACGTCCGCGTGCCGCTCGACGCGCTGCGCGAGGCCGAGGTCGCACTCGAGCCGGCGGTGCGCGAGGCCCTCGTCGAGGCGATCGACCGCGTCCGCCGCGGAACGGCCGCGCAGGTGCCGCCGACGATCTCGACCGAGATCGCTCCGGGCGCCCGCATCGTGCAGCGCTGGCAGCCGGTCGATCGCGTCGGGCTCTACGTGCCTGGGGGGAAGGCCGTCTACCCGTCGAGCGTCGTCATGAACGTCGTCGCCGCTCAGGTCGCCGGCGTGCCGTCGATCGCGCTCGCGAGTCCCGCGCAGGCCGAGTTCGGCGGCAGCGTGCACCCGACGATCCTCGGCGCCGCCCACCTGCTCGGGGTCGACGAGGTCTACGCGATGGGCGGCGCCGGCGCGATCGGCGCTCTCGCGTACGGGGTCGCAGAGCTCGGGCTAGAGCCGGTGCAGGTCATCACCGGCCCTGGCAACCTGTTCGTCGCCACGGCGAAGCGTGCGGTGAAGGGCGTCGTCGGCATCGACTCCGAGGCCGGGCCGACGGAGATCCTCGTGATCGCCGATGACTCGGCATCGCCCGAGCTCATCGTCGCCGACCTCGTCAGCCAGGCCGAGCACGACGAGCTCGCCGGTGCCGTGCTGGTCACCGACTCGCCCGAGCTCGCCGCCGCCGTCGAGGCGGCCCTCCCGGCCGCGATCGCGGCGACCCGGCACCGCGAGCGCATCGAGGTCGCTCTCGCCGGCCCGCAGTCCGCGCTCGTGCTCGTCGACAATCTCGCCGACGCGGCCCGCTTCAGCAACGCCTACGCCCCCGAGCACCTCGAGGTCCAGGTGCGTGACCCGCACGACCTCGTGCCGAGCCTCACGAGCGCCGGCGCGATCTTCGTCGGAGACCACACCCCCGTGAGCCTCGGCGACTACATCGCCGGCTCCAACCACGTGCTGCCCACCGGCGGGCAGGCGCGCTTCGCCTCGGGTCTCGGGGCGTACAGCTTCCTGCGCCCGCAGCAGATCGTCGAGTACGACCGCGCCGCCCTGCGCGAGGTCGCCGATCGCGTCGTCGTCCTCAGCGACGCCGAGCAGCTCCCCGCGCACGGAGAGGCCGTCCGCGCGCGCTTCCGCGCCGCCGACGACTAGGCTCAGTCACCATGCACTGCCCCTTCTGCCGGTACCCCGACAGCCGCGTCATCGACTCCCGCACGAGCGATGACGGGCTCTCGATCCGGCGACGTCGGCAGTGCCCCGAGTGCGGTCGCCGCTTCTCCACGACCGAGACGGCGAGCCTCTCGGTCATCAAGCGCAACGGCGTCGTCGAGCCGTTCTCGCGCGAGAAGATCGTCGCGGGCGTCCGCAAGGCCTGCCAGGGCCGACCGGTGACCGACACCGACCTCGCCCTCCTCGCTCAGAAGGTGGAAGAGAACCTGCGCGCCACGGGCGCCTCGCAGCTCGAGGCGAACGACATCGGCCTGGCGATCCTGCCCGAGCTGCGTCAGCTCGACGAGGTCGCCTTCCTCCGGTTCGCGAGCGTCTACCAGGCGTTCGAGAATCTTGACGACTTCGAGTCGGCGATCCGCCAGCTGCGCATCGAGGACGCGCAGCGCGCGACCGAGGCCTGAGTGTGGGCGCGTACGACATCGTCTTCCGGCAGGTCTTCGCACGGATGGATCCGGAGCGGGCCCACCATCTCGCGGTCTCCGTCATCAGGGTGATCCCGAGGCTCGGGCTCACGCGCGTCGTGCGGCGGTTCACCGCGCCCGACCCCAGCCTCGCCGTCGAGGCCATGGGGCTGCGCTTCGAGTCCCCGTTCGGCATGGCGGCGGGGTTCGACAAGGATGCGGAGAGCATCCGCGGGCTCTGGGCTCTCGGGTTCGGCCACGTCGAGATCGGCACCGTCACCGCTATCGCGCAGGAGGGCAACCCGCGCCCCCGCCTCTTCCGCCTCGTCGCCGACCGTGCCGTCATCAACCGGATGGGCTTCAACAACCGCGGGGCGGCGCACGCAGCTGAGAACGTGCGACGCGAGGCGGCGCGCGCTCCGCGCCCGATCATCGGGGCGAACATCGGCAAGAGCCGCGTCGTCGCCGTCGAGGACGCCGTGGTCGACTACCGCGCCTCGGCTCGCCTCCTCGCGCCCGTCGCCGACTATCTCGCCGTCAACGTCTCATCGCCCAACACCCCTGGGCTGCGAGGCCTTCAGGACGAGGCGCTCCTGGGCCCGCTGCTGGATGCAGTGCTCGAGGAGGCGGGGTCCACGCCGGTCCTCGTGAAGATCGCCCCCGATCTCGACGACGAGTCGATCGAGGCGGTCGCGCGCCTCGCGGTCGGGAAGGGCCTACGCGGCATCATCGCGACCAACACGACCATCGGGCGCGCGGGTCTCGCAACCGACCCGTCCGTCGTCGAGGCCGCCGGGGCGGGGGGGCTGAGCGGAGCGCCGTTGAAGGAGCGCTCGCTCGAGGTGCTGCGGCGCGTCCGCGCCGCGGTGCCGGACGACTACTGCGTCATCGCCGTCGGCGGCATCGACACCGCCCAGGACGCGGCCGAGCGACTCGCCGCCGGCGCGACGCTCGTGCAGGGCTACACGGCGTTCCTGTACCGAGGTCCCGGCTGGGCGCGGCAGGTCACCCGAGGGCTGGCCCGGCTGCGCACGACCGCGGCCGCGCGCTGACGCGGGCGCCGGTCAGGCGGGGAACTGCCCGCGACGCACCTGCGGCTTCGGCAGGCGCAGAGCGCGCAGCTGCAGCGATCGCATCGCCGCGTACCACTTGACGCCCTTCTCGACGCGTTCGGTGCCGAACTTCTCGGCGAGGCGCCGCTTGACGAGGAAGCCGAGGATCGTCGCATCCATGATGGCGATGAGGAAGAACGCCCACAGCGCGAGGATCGCGTACACGTCGAGCGTCGGCACGAAGCTCAGGATGATGACGACGAACATCACCGGGATCATGAACTCGCCGACGCCCCAGCGCGCGTCGACGTAGTCGCGCACGAACCGCTTCTGCGGGCCCCGGTCGCGCGTGGGGAGGTAGCGCTCCTCTCCGTTGGCCATGCCGATGCGGGCGCGGTCGCGCGCCTCGTTCATCCTCGCGCGGGCGGCCTTCGCGGCCTCCTTGCGGTCGTTGGAGACGAGGGGGCGCTTGCGCGCGGCCTCGCGCTCCTTGCGCGTCGGCGTCGGACGACCCTTGCCGGCGATCACGGCGGCCTCCTCGCTCGAAGCGGCGGTCGCGCTCGTCCGCGCGGCGGAGTCAGCGTTGTCTCGGGGGGCCACGGCGGCACATCCTTCCGGTGGAGTCGCCACTAGATTACCGGCATGACGCTCCATGAACGGCCCACGAGGCCCGCCACCCCGACCGATCTGATCGAGCAGCTGCGGGGGAGCGTGAGAGACGGCCTGCCCGCGGCGATCGCAGACCTGTCGACGCTCGTCCGCATCCCCTCGGTCTCGTGGGACGGCTTCGATCCCGCCCACGTGCAGGCCTCAGCGGACGAGGTCGCCCGTCTCGTCCGCGAGCTCGGCGTCTTCGACGAGGTCCTCGTCGACCGTGTCGAGATCCCGGGGTCGGGCGGGCTCGGTCAGCCGGCGGTGCTCGCGCGCCGCGAGCCCCGCGCGGGTCGACCCACCGTGCTGCTCTACGCGCACCACGATGTGCAGCCCCCCGGCCGTGACGAGGACTGGGAGACCCCTCCGTTCGAGCCGACGGCCATCGGCGATCGCCTCTACGGCCGCGGTTCCGCGGACGACAAGGCGGGCGTCATCGCGCACGTCGCCGCCATCCGCGCTCTCGTCGAGTCCGTCGGCGACCCCGAGCTCGGCATCGTGATCTTCATCGAGGGCGAGGAGGAGTTCGGCTCGCGCTCTTTCGGCGCTCTCCTCGAGAAGCACCGCGATCTGCTCGCCGCCGACGTCATCGTCGTCGCCGATTCCGACAACTGGGATGTCCGCACGCCGTCGCTCACGGTCGGACTCCGTGGCAACGCCGCCTTCACCCTCACCGTCTCGACGCTCGGCCATGCCTCCCACTCCGGCATGTTCGGCGGCGCCGCGCCCGACGCGATGCTCGCGACGATCCGTCTCCTGTCGACGCTGCACGACGCCGACGGATCGGTCGCCGTCGACGGACTCCGCTCCCACGATCAGGAGGTGCCGGACTTCCCCGACGAGCGGCTCCGCGAGGAGGCCGCTCTGCTCGACGGCGTCACCCCGATCGGGCGAGGACCGGTGCTGCACCGCCTGTGGGCGCAACCCGCGATCACGGTCACCGGCATCGACGCCCCGAGCGTGCAGAACGCGTCCAACACGCTCCTGCCGAGCGTGTCGGTGAAGATCAGCGCGCGCGTCGCGCCCGGGCAGTCGGCGGCGGAGGCCTTCGACGCGGTGCGGGCGCATCTGGAGGCGCACGCGCCGTTCGGCGCGCAGCTGACCTTCGGCGCCGTCGACCTCGGCGACCCCTTCCTCGTCGACACGACCGCGTGGGCGGTCGACGAGGCGCTGACCTCCATGCGCGAGGCCTGGGGCGCCGACCCGGTCATGGTCGGCGTGGGAGGCTCGATCCCCTTCATCGCGGAGCTGAAGGAGAGCTTCCCCGACGCGCATGTGCTCGTCACCGGGGTGGAGGATCCCGACACCCGCGCGCACAGTCCAAACGAATCGCTGCACCTCGGCGTGCTCCACCGCGCGATCCTCACCGAGGCAGTGCTGCTCGCGCGCCTCGCGGGAGCGGTCGAGCTCCCGGCACGCGAATAGATACGACGCGCTCGCGGTTGACCCTCACGCAGGCCGGGCACCCGGCATCGCGACGTACACTGGCACCAGCCCCATCGATTCCGGGAGGAACCCCATGACCGACACCGCTCTCGAGACGCACGGCGTCGCCCTGACCGATGCCGCCGCAGCCAAGGTCAAGTCGCTCCTCGAGCAGGAGGGCCGCGACGATCTGCGCCTCCGGCTCGCGGTGCAGCCGGGCGGCTGCTCGGGCCTGATCTACCAGCTCTACTTCGACGAGCGCCTCCTCGACGGCGACGTCACGCGCGACTTCGAGGGCGTCGAGGTCGTCGTCGACAAGATGAGCGTCCCCTACCTCGCCGGGGCCTCGATCGATTTCGAGGACACGATCCAGAAGCAGGGCTTCACGATCGACAACCCCCAGGCGCAGGGCTCCTGCGCGTGCGGCGACAGCTTCCACTGAGCCGAGCAGGAGCCGGGAGGACGGGCTGCCGCCCGCTTCCCGCACCCGCGTGATCGACGGCGCGGGCATCCATCAGCATGGATGCCCGCGCCGTCGTCGTACCCGCCCGATCGGTCGTCGCGACCGGCTGCTCAGCAGTGTTCTCGCCGGGTTCTCGGAGCGTCGGGGGGCGTTCCGGCAGGTGGCGGTGACGTAGACTGACAACCGTTCCACGTCCTTCCTTCACTCCTTTCGAGAGGCCACCGGTGCGTTCCAACCGACGTCTTCGATTGGCGGCGATCCCCCTCGCCGTCGTCACCTCGCTCGTCCTCGCGGCATGCACCCCCCAGCAGCAGCTGGGCTGGCTGCCGACCGAGCCCGGAACGACCAATCAGGTCGACCGCGTCATCGGTCTGTGGGTGACGTCGTGGATCGTCCTCCTCGGCGTGGGCGTCATCACGTGGGGCCTCATCATCTGGGCGGCGGTCGTGTACCGCCGTCGGAAGGGCCAGACCGGTCTTCCCGTCCAGTTGCGCTACAACATGCCGATCGAGATCCTCTACACGGTCGTGCCGCTCATCCTCGTCCTCGGCTTCTTCGCCTTCACGGCGCGCGACCAGACCGCCATCGAGGAGCCCCTCGCCGACCCCGATGTGACGATCGAGGTGTACGGCAAGCGCTGGGCGTGGGACTTCAACTACGTGAACGAGGACGTCTACTACCAGGGCATCCAGGCCCAGAAGACCGAGGACGGTCAGATCGACGCCTCCTCCCTCCCGACCCTCTACCTCCCCGTGGGGCAGAAGGTCGAGGTGAAGATCGAGTCGCGCGACGTGCTGCACTCCTTCTGGATCGTCGACTTCCTCTACAAGAAGGACATGATCCCCGCGAAGTCCAATTACTGGTACTTCATCCCGGAGAAGGAGGGCTCGTACGTCGGCAAGTGCGCCGAGCTCTGCGGCGAGTACCACGCGCTCATGCTCTTCAACGTCGAGGTGGTGTCGCAGGAGGAGTACGAGGCGTACACCGACTCCCTCCGCGCGGCCGGCTTCGAGGGCCAGGTCGACGAGACCTTCAACACGAACTCCAACCTGCCGGGAACGACCGGCTCCAGCGAAGAGGAGTAGGCGGCATCATGACGACGACCGCACCGCGTCCCTCCATCGGCACCGCCGAGCCCGGCTACAGCAATCCGGGAATCGCCCGCAAGGGCAACGTCTTCGTGGGCTGGGTCACCTCGACCGACCACAAGACGATCGGGTACATGTACCTGATCACGTCGTTCATCTACTTCCTCGTCGGCGGCGTGATGGCGCTCGTGATCCGCGCCCAGCTCTACGCACCGGGCCTCGAGGTCGTCGCGACCAACGAGCAATACAACCAGCTGTTCACCATGCACGGCACGATCATGCTGCTCATGTTCGCGACGCCTCTCTTCGCCGGCTTCGCGAACGTCATCATGCCCCTGCAGATCGGTGCTCCCGACGTCGCCTTCCCGCGACTGAACGCGTTCGCCTACTGGCTCTACTCCTTCGGCTCGCTCATGGCGGTCGCCGGTTTCTTCACCCCCCAGGGCGCGGCCTCGTTCGGCTGGTTCGCCTACGCGCCGCTGTCGAGCCAGACCTTCTCGCCCGGCGTCGGCGGCAACCTCTGGGTCTTCGGCCTCGCGATGAGCGGCTTCGGCACCATCCTCGGCGCCGTCAACTTCATCACCACGATCATCACGATGCGCGCCCCCGGCATGACGATGTGGCGCATGCCGATCTTCACGTGGAACACCCTCGTGACCTCGCTGCTCGTCCTCATGGCGTTCCCGGTGCTCGCCGCCGCGCTCTTCGCACTCGGGTCCGATCGAGTCTTCGGTTCGCACTTCTTCGACGCGGCGAACGGCGGCGCCATCCTCTGGCAGCACCTGTTCTGGTTCTTCGGGCATCCCGAGGTGTACATCATCGCCCTCCCGTTCTTCGGGATCGTCTCCGAGATCTTCCCGGTCTTCAGTCGCAAGCCGATCTTCGGCTACAAGACGCTGGTCTACGCGACCATCGCGATCGCGGCGCTCTCCATGACGGTGTGGGCCCACCACATGTACGTCACCGGCTCGGTGCTGCTGCCGTTCTTCGCCCTGATGACGATGCTCATCGCCGTCCCGACGGGCGTGAAGATCTTCAACTGGATCGGCACGATGTGGCGTGGCTCGGTGACGTTCGAGTCGCCGATGATGTGGTCTATCGGATTCCTGATGACGTTCGTGTTCGGTGGTCTCACGGGCGTCATCCTCGCCTCGCCCCCGCTCGACTTCCACGTCTCCGACTCGTACTTCGTCGTGGCCCACTTCCACTACGTCGTCTTCGGCACGGTCGTGTTCGCGATGTTCGCCGGCTTCTACTTCTGGTGGCCGAAGTGGACGGGCAAGATGCTCAATGAGAGCCTCGGCCAGATCCACTTCTGGACCCTCTTCGTCGGCTTCCACACGACCTTCCTCGTGCAGCACTGGCTCGGCGTGGTGGGCATGCCCCGCCGCTACGCCACGTACCTCGTGGAGGACGGCTTCACCTGGATGAACCAGCTGTCGACCATCGGGTCGTTCCTCCTGGCCGCGTCGATGATCCCGTTCCTGCTCAACGTGTACATCACCGCGCGCCGGGCGCCGAAGGTCACCGTCAACGACCCGTGGGGCTACGGACGCTCGCTCGAGTGGGCGACCTCGTGCCCGCCGCCCCGTCACAACTTCACCTCGATCCCGCGCATCCGCTCGGAGTCGCCGGCGTTCGACCTCAACCACCCCGAGGCGGGAATCCCGGTCGGCATCGGCCCGGCGAAGGACGCCCCCGACGCTCCCACGTACGACCTCGGCGACGAGAAGGTGAAGTAGTCCGCGCATGAAGACCAACATCAACATCTTCTGGATCCTCGTCGCCTTCTTCATCCTGCTCACCGGCATCTACGTCGGCTGGGCGATCATCGACACGGGAGAGGTCGAGTGGGTCGGTTCGGTGGGCCTCGGCCTGTGCGCCATCCTCTCGGCCTTCATCGCCTTCTACCTGCAGCTCGTGAATCGCTCGACGGGTGGCGTGCTCCCGGAGGACCGGCTCGATGCGGACATCGATGACGGCGACCCGGAGCTCGGTCACTTCTCGCCGTGGAGCTGGTGGCCGGTGTTCCTCGCCGCCGCGGTGACGTTCACCTTCCTCGGCCTCGCGGCCGGCATCTGGATCATGTACTACGCGGTGCCGCTCGCCCTGCTCGGCCTGGTCGGCTGGGTGTACGAGTACTACCGCGGCAACTTCGGGCGCTGACGTGACCGTACGTCGGGCTCGCGCGGAGGATGCCGACGCGGTCTTCGAGCTCGTGCTGCAGCTAGGTGCCGCCTTCATCCCCGTGCGCGCCGCCTTCGACGTGAGCTTCTCGGAAGCCGTCGAGGCCGACGAGGATTCCGGGCTGCTGCTCCTGGTGGCGGAGGACGAGGCGGGCGCGGTCCGCGGGTACGCATTCACGACGATCGCGCGACTGCTCTCGACCAACGGCGCATCGGCGCAGCTCCAGGAGATCGCGGTCGACGAGGCCGCGCGCGGGCAGGATCTCGGGACCGAGCTCGTCCACGCCGTGGAGCGCGAATGCATCCGCCGCGGCGTGCGTCAGATCACGGTCGCGAGTCGCCGCGCCGGCGGCTTCTACGACCGACTCGGCTACAGCCAGAACGCCGAGTACATGCGTCGGGTCTTCTGACCCGAGCCGCTCGAAGCGGGCACGAACGGGAGCCGACGATGCCGGAGCTGCGGAGCGCGCGCCTGGACATCCGTCCTGTCGCCGTCGCGGACATCCCCGCGTTCGTCGCGTACCGCCGCGAGCCGGACGTCGCGCGCTTTCAGTCGACGTCGAACACTCCCGCGAGGATGCCGACGAGCTCGTCGCCGGGTAGCCGCAGAGCGGGCTGCCCGGGCCAGGGGAGTGGGTGCAGCTGGTCCTCTTCTATCGGACGGGCGGTGCGGGCTCGGGCGGTGCGGATTCGGACGTTGCGGATTCGCGTTCGAGGCGCTCGAGGTCGTCCTCGCCTGGCTCATCGAGGAGCACGGTGCCCACCGCTGTCGTGATGCAGGGCGACGCCCGCAATGAGCCCGTGCTCGTGCTCATGCGTCAGCTGGGGCTCCGGCACGAGGGCTCGCTCGTCGAGGGCGACTGGTTCAAGGGGGAGTGGACCACCCTCGAGCGCTTCGTCATCTTCGATCGCGAGTGGCGAGCGCGCTGACGATGGTCAGAGCACGTCGACGATGTCGGTGAGCGTCGCGATCGTGCGGTCGGGTGCGGGGTAGCCTGCCGGCCAGTGGCGGCCGCGCGGGATCCACACGCCGACGAGGCTGGCGCGCTGGGCGCCGAGGATGTCCCACGGGTGGCACGCGACGAGCGCCGTCTGGTCGGGCATGCTCCCCAGTCGATCGCAGGCGCCGAGGTAGGACTCCGAGTGGGGCTTCCACGTTCGGGTGCCGTCGACGCTCAGCGTGGCGATTCCCTCGTGGGCCAGGCCCAGTCGCTCGAGAAGGCCCTGAGCGACGCGGGAGGACCCGTTCGTGAGGGTCGAGACGCCCCACCCTGCATCGATCATGCGGCGGATGCCCGGCTCGACGTCCTGATGGGCGGGAAGTGCGCCGACCGCGGCGGGGAGATCCTCGAGCATGGCCTCGATCGCGGCATCGTCGAGCCTGCGCTCGTCGTCGAGATTCGCGGCGATGTCCCGTAGCGCGGTGCCGCCGAGAGCGCCGAATCCGATCGGCAGGCCGGCGAGCGAGGCGGCGAAGCCGTCGCGGAGCACCGCGGAGAGCCACGCACTCGCGGAACCGGCGGGCAGACCGTGCTCGCGCATCCATCCCTCGAGGGGGCCGAGGTCGGTGAGCGTCTCGTTGACGTCGAGAAGGACGGTGGTGATGGGGGCGCCGGTCATGCTCACACGCTACGCGGTCGACCGCCCGCACGGCGACGGCCCCGCCCTCCCTGGGGAGATGCGGGGCCGTCGATCGTTCGGTTCTAGTGGCGCTGCGACTCGAGCTCGCGCTGCGTCACGGGCGAGATGCGGTCCTCGAAGAACCAGCGCGACAGGCCGGCTCGCACACGCTGGCTGGCCGAGATGCGGCCGCGGGCATCCGGGCGGACCATGAGCGGCTGGTACTCCTCGTAGCTCACAAGCTTCCAGCGCTCGTAGTCATCGAGCTGCTCGTGCACTTCGATGTACTCGCCGCCCGGAAGTCGGACGATGCGCCCCGACTCGAAGCCGTGGAGCGCGATCTCGCGGTCCTTCCTCATGAGCGCGAGGCAGACGCGCTTGGTGACGAAGTACGCGATGAACGGACCGACCACGGTCACGAACTGCAGGGCGTGGATGACGCCCTCGATTGAGAGACGGAAGTGCGTCGCGATGAGGTCGGAGCTCGCCGCGGCCCAGAGGCCCGCGTAGAACGTCACGCCGGCCGCGCCGATCGCGGTGCGGGTCGGGTTGTTGCGGGGGCGCTCGGCGATGTGGTGCTCGCGCTTGTCGCCCGTCACCCACGCCTCGAGGAACGGGTAGAGAGCGGCCGCGGCGAGGAACACCAGGAGACCGACGAGCGGGATCAGGACGTTCCACGACCAGGTATAGCCGAAGATGACCGACTCGAGGTGCGGCGGGATGAGTCGTAACGCGCCATCTGCGAAGCCGATGTACCAGTCGGGCTGCGTACCGGCCGACACCGGCGACGGGTCGTACGGGCCGTAGTTCCAGATCGGGTTGATCGTGAACAGCGACGCGATGAGGACGATGACGCCGAACACGATGAAGAAGAAGCCACCGGCCTTCGCCGCGAACACCGGCATCACCGGGGCGCCGACGACGTTGTCGTTCGTGCGGCCGGGGCCGGCGAACTGCGTGTGCTTGTTGACGATCAGCAGCACCATGTGCGCGCCGATGAGGGCGACGAGGATCGCCGGGAGCAGCAGGATGTGCAGCACGTACAGGCGCGGGATGATGTCGAGCCCGGGGAACTCGTCGCCGAACAGCAGGTAGGAGATCCAGCCGCCCGCGAGCGGGACGGCCTTGATCATGCCGTCGATGATGCGGAGGCCGTTGCCCGAGAGCAGGTCGTCCGGGAGCGAGTAGCCCGTGAAGCCGAGCGCCATGGCGAGGACGAAGAGCAGGAAGCCGATGACCCAGTTGAGCTCGCGCGGCTTGCGGAACGCGCCGGTGAAGAACACGCGGAGCATGTGCAGACCGATCGCGGCGACGAAGAGCAGAGCGGCCCAGTGGTGGACCTGGCGCATCAGCAGACCGCCGCGGATCTCGAACGAAATGTCGAGGGAGGAGTGGTACGCGACCGACATCGGGATGCCCTGGAGCGGGACGTAGGAGCCCTCGTACTCGACCTCGGTCATCGACGGGTCGAAGAAGAAGGTCAGGAACGTGCCGCTGAGCAGGATGACGACGAAGCTGTAGAGCGCGACCTCGCCGAGCATGAACGACCAGTGGTCGGGGAAGATCTTGCGACCCAGGCTCTTGACGGCCGTCGAAGCGCTCGTGCGCTCGTCGATGTAGTTCGCCGCCCACCCGGTGAAGCGCATGCCGCGCGACGGCGCGGCTGCGACAGTGGCCGGTGCGGCGGGCTCAGTTGCGGTACTCACAGTGCACGCTCCCAGAAGCTCGGACCCACAGGTTCGGTGAAGTCGCTCTTCGCGACGAGGTAACCCTCTTCATCCACAGTGATCGGGAGCTGGGGAAGGGGGCGCGCCGCCGGTCCGAAGATGACTTCGGCGTGGTTGGCCACGTCGAACTCGGACTGGTGGCAGGGGCACAGCAGGTGGTGGGTCTGCTGCTCGTACAGCGCGACGGGACACCCGACGTGCGTGCAGATCTTGGAGTAGGCGACGATGCCGTCGTAGGACCAGTCCTTGCGGTCCTCGCGCTCGTTCAGTCGCTCTACGGGAAGGCGCATGAGGAGCACGGCGGCCTTGGCCTTCTCCTCGAGCTTGTGCGACTCGAGGTCGACGAGCCCGTCGGGGATGACGTGGAACGCCGAGCCGATCGTCACCTCAGAGGCCTTGATCGGGGTTCCGGAGGGGTCGCGAGTGAGCCGCACGCCCTCTTCCCACATCGTGTGCTTGAGGAGCGCGATCGGGTCCTCCGCCGGTGCCAGGTCGCGGAAGATCGCGATCGCGGGGATGGGCGTCGCCACGAGCGCACCGATGAGGGTGTTGCGCACAAGGCTGCGACGGGTGAACCCGGACTCCGCGTTGCCCGCCTGGAAGATCTCGATCGCCTTGGCGCGCGTGTCGTCGGAGCCACGGGTCGGGTGGCGCTCCTCGACGAGCTCATGGCCGTGCATGAGGGCCTTGGACCAGTGGACGGCGCCGATGCCGATGCCGAGCAGGCCCAGCGTGATGCCGAGGCCGAGGAAGAGGTTGTTGAGGCGGATTGTGCTGGGGTCGCCCTCGACGATCGGGAAGGCGAAGTAGGCGACGACGGCCAGCACGCTGCCGACGACCGACAGCAGGAAGAGGCCGGAGACCGTGCGCTCCGCGGCGCGTTCCTTCGCCGGGTCGACGTCGGTGACGCGCAGGCGCTCCGGCGGGAAGCCCGGGTTGGGGATGCGATCGGCGCGCTCGACGGCGACTCCGGGGGAGGCGCTGCTCGCGTGCTTCTCGACAGCCGTCTCCGCGGTCTCGCCGCTCGCCGCGCCGTCGTGATCGTGCGCCATTATCGTCCTTTCCTAAGCTGCTGCACTGGCCGTCAGTTGGACTTCGCGGTGAGCCAGATGGTCACCGCGACGAGTCCGCCGAGGCCGAAGATCCAGATGAAGAGGCCCTCAGACACCGGACCGAGCGAGCCGAGCTCGAAACCGCCGACGGACGGGGTCTCCTCGACGTACTTCAGGTACGTGATGATGTCGTTCTTCTCTTCGGGAGTGAGGTTCAGGTCGCTGAAGACGGGCATGTTCTGCGGCCCGGTCGACATCGCTCCGTAGACGTGCACCGGGTCGACGCCCGCGAGCCCGGGGGCGTACTTGCCCTCGGTGAGCGCGCCGCCGGCACCGGCCACGTTGTGGCACATCGCGCAGTTGATGCGGAACAGCTCGGCACCGATGGCGGCGTCGCCGTCGCCGGCGAGGTAGCGGTCGGGCGGCACAGCGGGGCCGGGAGCCAGCGAGGCGACCCAGGCGCCCATGGCATCGATCTGCTCCTGCGTGAACTGAACGGGCTTCTCCTCGGCCTGAGGACCCGA
This sequence comes from Microcella alkalica, assembly GCF_014137945.1. Taxonomy (GTDB): domain Bacteria; phylum Actinomycetota; class Actinomycetes; order Actinomycetales; family Microbacteriaceae; genus Microcella; species Microcella alkalica. Next base: position 833,013 of record NZ_JACGWX010000001.1, on the reverse strand, counting down.
GGCAGCCATGGGCATGCGCCCGGTGCCGACCTGGAAGTCGACGGCGAGCGCGCCGACGCCGATCACCGACGGGCCCGCATCCGTGCCGGCACCCTGCAGTCCGTGGCAGCTCGCGCAGTTCGCGGCGAACAGCTTGCCGCCGTCCTCGACCATCTGCTCGCTCGCCGCCGTCGTCTCGGCCGTGGCCGAGGTCGTGGCGAGCGCGTACGCGCCACCGGTCGCGAGCAGGCCGACGACGAGCAGAGCGGCCGTCGCCAGCGGGTGCCGGCGGCCGGAGCGACGTACGGGGGCGGGGGAGGTGGATGACATGGTGTGCTGCGTCTCGATTCGATTGCTCATTGGAGGACGTAGATGACGAGGAAGAGGCCGATCCAGACCACGTCGACGAAGTGCCAGTAGTACGACACGACGATCGCGCTCGTGGCATCGCGGTGAGTGAACACCTTCACCGCGTATGCGCGCCCGATGACGAGGAGGAAGGCGATGAGGCCGCCCGTGACGTGGAGGCCGTGGAAGCCCGTCGTGAGGTAGAACGCCGACCCGAAAGCGTCGGAGGTGAGGGTGACGTACTCGCTCACGAGGATCGCGTACTCGTAGACCTGGCCCACGACGAAGATTGCACCCATCGCGTAGGTGAGGAAGAACCACTCGATCATGCCCCACTGGGTCGGCTTCCAGCCGGTGCGCCTGGCCTGCAGTCGCTCGGCGGCGAAGACGCCGAACTGAGCCGTGACGCTCGAGAGCACGAGGATCGTGGTGTTGACGGCGGCGAACGGCACGTTGAACACCTCGGTGCCCGATTCCCACAGTTCCGGGGAGGTCGATCGGAGCGTGAAGTAGATCGCGAAGAGGCCGGCGAAGAACATGACCTCGCTGCCGAGCCAGACGATCGTGCCGACGGCAACGATGTTGGGCCGGTTGATCGTGGGAGCGGTGAGAGATCTCGACAGAGAGGTGCTGGTCACCCGTTCATTATGACTGATGCGAAGTGTGAGTCCTGCCCGCCGACATGCCTTCTCGCGGCGATTCACTAGCCTTTACCCATGTCCGCGACCATCACCTGGCCAGCCCTGCTCACGCGCCTGCTCGAGAGGCAGGATCTGAGCATCGCGGAGGCCGCCTGGAGCATGGAGCAGGTGATGGCGGGGGAGGCGACGCCCGCCCAGCTCGCGGGCTTCCTGATGGCGCTGCGGGCCAAGGGCGAGACCGTCGACGAGTTCGTCGGCTTCCGCGACGCCGCGCTCGCGCATGCTCGTCCGATCGACATCGATCCCATGGCGCTGGACATCGTCGGCACGGGCGGCGACCCGTTCGGCGCCGTCGTGAACGTCTCGTCGATCGCATCGATCGTCGTGGCCTCGGGCGATGTTCCCGTGGCGAAGCACGGCAATCGCGGAGCGAGCAGCGCGTCCGGAGCGTCCGACGTGCTGAGCGAGCTCGGGATCCGCCTCGACCTGGAGCCCGACGAGGTGGCGCACGTCTTCCGGGAGGTCGGTCTCACCTTCCTCCACGCGCAGGCCTTCCATCCGGGGTTCCGCCACGCGGGACCGGTCAGGCGAGAGCTCGGCGTCGCGACGCTGTTCAACATCCTCGGTCCGCTCGTGAATCCGGCGCGACCCGAGGCGTCCGCCGTCGGCGTCGCGAATCTCGACCGTGTGCCGCTCGTCGTGGGCGTCTTCCGCACGCGCGGAGCGACGGCCCTCGTGTATCGAGGCGACGACGGCATCGACAAGCTCACGACGACGGGCCACTCCCACATGTGGGAGGTCTCGCGCGGCTCGGTGACCGAGCACGATATCGATCCGCGGGAACTGGGCATCTCCTACAGCCCGATCGAGGGCATCCTCGGTGCGGGGCCCGAGCACAACGCGAGTCTCGCGCGAGGCGTTCTCGCCGGCGAGGAGGGCCCGGTGCGCGACATCGTGCTGCTCAACGCCGCAGCCGGGCTCGTGGCCTTCCGGCTCGCTCAGAACCCCGCCCAGATCACGCGACCGATCGTCGAGCGACTCGGCGAGCAGCTCGAGGTCGCGGCCGACCTCATCGACTCAGGGCGAGCGGCGCGCAAGCTCGAGGAGTGGGCCGCAGCCACGCAGGCCGCGGCGGGTCGCACCGCCTGACGCCGCGGCAGGCCCGGCTGGGTCAGCGGACCAGCGGGTCGTGGCCCCAGTTCATGTGGGAGTAGCGCCAGGGCGTCGTCGTGACGTCGCCGTCCGGTCGCTGGGCGAGATGCCGCCGGATGTAACCGACCACCTCCCTCATGTGCCCGTGATCGGCGCTCCTCAGCTCGCCCTTGCGCGTCCGGAGGATCTGCACGACGCGGCGGCCGCTGCGGTGGCCGGCCGATTCGCCGCCGGAGGACGAGTCGCCAACCGCTCGTGACTCCTCGGTCTCGAGCCAGCGCTCGAGCTCGGCGGGAGTCATGTTCACGGCCTCGTGGAATCCGCCGTACGCGTCGTCTCTCTCGTCGCTCATGACTCCACGATTCTCCGGTCGGTCGCGCGGCATGAAGAGTTCCTGACAGCTCCCAGGCCGTTCGGAGGGCGTTCCCCGGGATGCTCGGCGCAGCCTCCTCGCGGCGTCTACGCTCGCCGGGCATGGGCGAGAAGACATTCCGAGCAGGGGATCGCGTCGCGTGGAACTCGCACGGCGGCGAGGCCGTGGGCGAGGTCGTGCGGAGGATCACGAGCGATGGCGAGGCGGCGGGGCGGACCGTCCGGGCATCCGCCGACGACCCGCAGTACCTCGTGCGCAGCGAGAAGAGCGGCGGCGAGGCGGTGCATCGGCCGGAGGCGCTCCGGCGGCTTTGAGGTCGTGCCCGCAGACCTCAGGCGCGGGGGAGGAGCCCCGCTCCGTCGATGACCTCGAACACCAGCTGCGTCTCGGTGTGACGCACGCCCGGGTGCACCTGCAAGTGCTCGAGCACGAGGTCGCGCAGCGCCGCGGCCGACTCGACGGCGACGTGCAGGAGGTAGTCGTCGGCTCCGGCGACGTGGAAGATGCGGACGACGTTCGGGATGTCGCGCAGCCGAGACTGGAACGCCTGCACCTGGTCGCGGCTGTGGCTCGCGAGCCGGACGGTGATGACTGCCTCGAGGCCGAGTCCGAGGGACGTCGGGTCGATCTCGGCGCGGAACCGACGGATGACCCCCGACTCGCGCAGGGCGCGCAGGCGCTGGCTGCACGTCGACTCGGCGACTCCGACGCGCTCGGCGAGCGCGGCGTTGGTGAGCCGCCCGTTGGCGTCGAGCTCGGTGAGCATGGCGAGGTCGACGGCGTCGAGGCGGGTGGCTCGCGGGATCTTCGACGCAGAGTGAGCATCCATGCCCCCATAATGGAGGAGATTCGATCAGATTCGGAGATCCCGCGGAAGATTCTGGCGATCTTGCCTTTGCCCGCAGAAGCGTGAACGCTGGGTCCATGGACGACGCCGTCGCATTCGAGACCCTTGCCGTGCACTCCGGGCGGGAGGACCTCGCCGCGCTGGGCGTCCACGCCCTGCCGATCGACCTGTCGACCACGAATCCGTTACCCGGTGTCGAGCTCGGCGGCGGGTCATACGAGTCGATGGCGACCGGGCATCACCCGACCGAGGGCGGCAACGTCTACGCCAGACTGTGGAACCCCACGGTCGCGCGCTTCGAGAAGGCGCTCGCGCAGCTCGAGCGCACGGAGGCCTCGGTCGCGTTCGCCTCGGGGATGGCGGCGTTCACCGCTGCCGTCATGGCCGCCGCCAACCGCGGGCGGGGTCGGCACGTCGTGGCCGTGCGTCCCCTCTACGGCGGCACCGATCACCTCCTCGCCTCGGGGATGCTGAGCGTGGAGACGACCTTCACGACCGCCGACGGGGTCGCCGCCGCGCTGCGCCCCGACACTTGCCTCGTCGTCGTCGAGACTCCCGCGAACCCCACTCTCGAGCTCGTCGACATCGCCGCGGTCGTCGCGGCCGCGGGCGACTCTCCCGTGCTCGTCGACAACACCTTCGCGACCCCCGTGCTCCAGAACCCCTCCGAGCAGGGCGCCGCGCTCGTGCTCCACAGCGCGACGAAGTACCTCGGCGGGCACGGCGACGTCATCGGCGGCGTCGTCGCGTGCTCGGAGGAGTGGGCCACGGCGATCCGCCCCGTGCGCGCGATCACGGGCGGGCTGCTGCACCCGCTCGGCGCGTACCTCCTGCACCGCGGGCTGCCGACCCTCGCGCTGCGCGTGCGCGCGCAGCAGGAGTCGGCTCGAATCCTCGCCGACCGGCTCGCCGACCACGGTGCCGTCGGCCGCGTGCACTATCCGGGGCTCGGCGACAGCGACCCGAGCGGCCTCATCGGCCGCCAGATGCGCGGCCCCGGCGCGATGCTCGCGATCGAGCTCGCCGGCGGCCTCGCCGCGGCGGAGTCGACCATCGCGGGCCTCGGGCTGTTCACCCACGCCGTCTCGCTCGGCGGCGTCGACTCGCTCGTGCAGCACCCGGCCTCGCTCACCCACCGTCCCGTCGCGCCGGAGGCCCGGCCTGGCGCGGGCATCCTCCGCCTGTCGATCGGGCTCGAGAACGTCGAGGACCTCTGGCTCGACCTCGATCGCGCGCTCTCGACGTCGCACGGGGCGCGGTCGTCTGCCGCGGGCATCCGCGTCGACGCCTCGGTCGGAGCCGGTGCCCGCTGACCGCTGCGCTCCGACGCGCGGCCCTGGTCGCGCCCGGACGCGACGACGCCCCGGCCACCGGACGGTCGGGGCGTCGCTCAGCTCGCGCCGGTCGTCGAGGCCGCGCGAGCAGTCGGTGGCGCTAGCGGTTCGAGGACCGCTCGGACGGGTTGCCTGTCGTCTCGAGGCAGTTCGAGGCGCCCGAGGCGACCATGTGCGGGCCGGCCTTGCTGCCTTCGGCGTCGGTCGAGGCTCGGGCGTGGTCGCCGAACCAGGAGAAGCCGGGCGACGTGCCGGTCGAATCGATGCAGTGGGCGGCGGATGCGGCGCTCGCGCCTCCGAGGACGAGCCCGGTCGCGACGAGGGCCGTCGCGAACGCGGTGGAGAGGACCTTCTTCATTGAATCCTCCGAGAGCGGGGGAGCGGATGGTGCTGGCTTCTTCTCTTCGGAGCCGCGCGACCCCCGGTTGGGGGTCAGTTCTCGGCGACGTAGAACCAGCGCCCGCCCTCCCGGAGAAAGGCGCTGATCTCGTGCTGCACGCCCGCGCCGTCAGGGGAGCGGTAGTGGGCGTCGAAGGATACGACGCCGTCGCGGTCGAGCGGCCCGCCGCGCTCGGTGCGCAGGACGTCGAGCCGGTACCAGCGGGTCGATTCGTCGAGCTCGAGCTCCGCCGGCCGGGTCGACGGATGCCACGTGGCGAGCAGGTAGGAGGCGTCGCCGACCGCGAATGCGGAGAACCGTGACCGCATGAGCTGCTCGGCGGTCGGCGCGGCGCGCTCGCTCCGATGGATTGGTCCGCAGCACTCGTCATAAGGGAGACCCGAGGCGCAGGGGCAGCGGCGCGGAGCAGTCGGGTCGGCGGGCACGCCTCGAGCCTAGAAGCACACGTGGATGACGCCGACGGGGGAGTGGAGCGAACCGGGGCTCAGCGACGCTCGTTGTGGTCGTCATGAGGGCGCTGCTCGTCCGAGCGGCGCGCGGGATCGCGAAGCGCGCGAGTTGCGCTCGGAGCTCGACGAGGTCATCTGATGCCGATCATCGTCGACGTCGACGTCGACGTCGACGTCATGCTCGCTCGCCGGAAGATGCCCGTCGGCGTGCTCGCCGAGCGCGTCGGGATCACGCCCGCGGATCTCGCGGTGCTCAAGAACGGGCGCGCGAAGGCCGTGCGCTTCAGCACCCGGGACGCCCTGTGCGCGGTCCTCGAGTGCCAGCCGGGGGATCTGCTTCGCTGGGTGCCCGAGGAGAGCGACGACGAAGGAGTCTGACGTGCACTTCATGATCTCGGTCATCGACGACACGAGCGGCTCCGCGAGCGCGGACGAGACGGAGGCGATCGACGCCTTCAACGATGAGCTGAAGGCCGACGGCCACTGGGTCGTCGCCGGCGGCATCTCCTCGCCGGAGGACGCGGTCGTCGTCGACGCTCGCGGCGAGGAGCCCATCGTCCGACCCGGCCCCCTGCACGACACCGAGGACTACGTGGCCGGCTTCTGGCTCATCGAGGCATCCGATAGGGAAACGGCTCTCGAGCTCGCGACGCGGGGGTCGCGAGCATGCAATCGACGCGTGGAGCTGCGGCCGCTTCTCGGCCTCGCCCGCTGACCGAGCACCGACCCTGCCTCACACGACCGAGGAGCATCCATGCGGTTCCTTCTGCTGATCTGCGACGACCCGACCGCCGAGGCGTACGACCCGGCGGGCGACAACATCGAGGAGTGGGTCGGCTCGCTCCAGGACGCGGGCGCGTACGTGATCGGTGATCGACTCCGGCCCGCCGCCGACGCACGGACGGTGCGCGTCCGGTCAGGGGAGCGACACGTCGACGCGGGCCCGTTCACGAGAAGCGAGGCGACCGTCGCCGGCTTCGACGTCATCGAGGCGGAGGACCGCGATGCCGCCGTCGAGATAGCCTCGCGGCACCCGATGGCGCGCTTCGGGTGCGTCGAGGTCCGTGCGCTCTGGCCCTTCGAGGGCTGAGGGGGAGCTCTTATGGTCGTCCGCCTCGACCTCAACGTCTCTCTCGACGGCGTCGCGATGCCCGCGGACCCGAGCCCGGAACACCCGATGGGTGAGGACTGGGGGAGGCTCGTCGTCGCCTACGCCGCCACGCGGACCTTCCGCGAGCGCGTCCTGCACGATGCATCAGACGAGGGACCGACGGGCGTCGACGATCGCTACGCCGCCGCCTACTTCGAGGCGCCGATCGTGCTCGGTCGCGGTTGTCGGCTCGGGGACGACCTGCCTCGGCTGGAAGAGGGCCGCACGGTGACGACCGAGATCGCCGAGAGCGGCGTCATCCACGTCACGATCGCGGGGTGAGGCCTCTTCGGGCCGTTCTGCAATGTGACATAATACTGATTATCGGATACTACTCTCGTGCAACGCCGAGGACGCCGCCGGCACGCTCGGCGCGCTGACGGCGTCGTAGCGCTCGCGCGCGAGCAGGAACCAGACGAGCGGACCGATGAGCTGCGCGAACGCGACGAAGGCGTACCAGCCGAGTTCCTCCAGGCCGGTCATGGCAGCCCTGCGTCGGTTGATCGACACGAGCGCGCCGACGAACAGCAGCGCGAGCGGCAGGACGACGAGCAGCGGAACGAGCGCGAACAGGGCGTCGAAGAAGGCCGGCAGGACCGGATTCACGAGTTCACCACCGGGCATAGGCCGAGACTAGCGCAGCTCCCCCGAAAAGGCGAGCAGAACTTCACTTCCAGACGAGCGGCGAGAGCCGGATCGAGCGCGAGAATTCGCCGAGAGCGCTCCGGCCGGGTGCACGACGTATAGCTACATGTGATCTACTGATCGGTGGAGGGGAGTATCCCCGACCCGCGTCGCGTCGTCACTACGTTCCGTCCGCACGGATCCGGCGCCACGGGCCGAATCTGACCGTTCCGGCCGGGAAAGACCTCCTGAATCGCCTCACCGACTATTCAGGAGTTCCGTCATGGACGTTCCCCTCTGGCTGTGGTTCGCCGTACTCGGCGTCATCCTCGTCATGCTCACGATCGACCTCGTCGCTCATCGCAAGGCCCACATCATCGGCGTGCGCGAGGCCGCCGCCTGGTCCGTCGTCTGGGTCTCGCTCGGCGTCGCCTTCGGCGGATACATCTGGTGGGAGTACGGCGCCGAGTTCGGCCAGCAGTACTACGCCGGCTACCTCATCGAGAAGTCACTCGCCGTCGACAACGTCTTCGTGTGGGCGATCATCTTCGCCTTCTTCCACGTGCCGCGCGAGTACCAGCACCGCGTCCTCTTCCTCGGCGTGCTCGGCGCGCTCGTGTTCCGCGGCATCTTCATCGCACTGGGCGCCGTCCTCATCAACAACTACTCCTGGATCCTCTACGTATTCGCGGCGTTCCTGCTCTACACGGGATGGATGATGATACGCACGCGCAACGTGCACATGGATGTCGCCAACTCGAAGATCCTCCGCCTGTTCCGTCGAGTCGTGCCGATGACGGACGCCTATCACGGGCAGAAGTTCCTCATCCGCAAGGCGGGCGTCATCGTCGCCACTCCCCTGCTGGCCGTGCTCGTGCTCGTGGAGGTGACGGACATCATCTTCGCGGTCGACTCGATCCCGGCGATCTTCGGCGTCACGAGCGAGCCGTTCATCGTCTTCACCGCCAATGCCTTCGCGATCCTGGGGCTGCGTGCGATGTACTTCCTGCTCGCCGACATGATGCACCGCTTCATCTACCTGAAGCTCGGACTCGCCTTCGTGCTCATCTGGGTCGGCGTGAAGATGCTGCTGCTCGACGTGTACAAGATCCCGACGAGCGTGTCGCTCGCTGTCGTCGCGGTCATCATCGCGGTCTCGATCATCGCGAGCCTGCGGGCCACCCGCGGCCAGAGCCGGCACGAGATCGTCATCGATAACGCGCCCCCGTTCCGTCTCGCGACCGAGGAGGAGCTGGCCGCGGCGGAGCCGGTGTGGGGCCGGTCGCGCCGCGTCGCTCAGGACGAGGAGATCGAGCGCAGCAGCCGGGGCAGGTCGTAGGGCTCGAAGGGCTGGCCGGTGGCGAGCAGGTCGTCCGCGGTGAACCATCCGTGGGCGGTCACGTCGACGTGCTCGTCATCGGTCCAGTTCGTCGACACCGGTTCGAAGTTCTCGCAGCGCACGAGATAGTACTCGGCGTGACCGCGGTCGTGATCCGCGGCATCCCACGCCACCTCGAAGTCGAGGGTCCAGACGGGGTCGCCGACGCTCTCGACAACGAGACCGGTCTCCTCGAACAGCTCGCGGATCGCGGCCTCGGCGTGCGACTCTCCCGGATCCACTCCCCCGCCCGGCGTGATCCAGCGGGCGAAGCGCGTCGAGTCGGGTGAGGCGGTGAAGAACAGGAGCGCGGCTCCCGACGGGTCGACGAGCAGAATGCGGGATGTCCGGCGCAGGCCCGGCATCGGGGCCACGTACTACTCCCCCGCGGTCGACGCGTACTCGGTGAAGTAGGCGACGTCGCCGACGAGCCGGGTGTTGTCCGCGGGAACCGGGTCGACGGCGGCCTGGGCGACCTCGGCGGCGAACTCGCTCACGTTGTAGAGCCGGCCGACGGCCTCCTTGCGGGCCTCGATCGCGCCGGGGTTGGCGCGGTCGAGGAGTGTCGCAGTGACGGTGCCCTCGATCATGTCGCCCGAGACGACCGTGAAGCCGATTCCGGCGGCCTCGAGCTGCGGGATGAATTCGCGAAGAGCATCCTCACCTGCACGCTTGGACAGTGCGACGGGCCCGTACTCGGGCATCGTCGGCACGGTGCGGATGAAGTGCGCCTGGTGGCTCGTCACGAACACGACGCGAGAGCCCTCGTGAAGCAGCGGCAGCGCCTTGGTGAGCACGTTGATCTGGGCGTCGCGGTTGAGGCGCAGGGCGTAGTCCTCGCCCATGCCGGCCTCCATGCCGCCGGAGGCGTTGAGCACGAGGATGTCGATGCGACCGAAGCGATCCTGCACCTGCTGCATCATGGACTCGACCGAGGCCGGGTCGGTGAGGTCGGCGCCGACCGCCAGCCCCTCCGTGCCGCCGGCCTGGAGCTCGGCGAGCAGCTTCTCGGCGCGCGGCGCCTTGGAGCGGTAGTTGATGACGATGTTCGCGCCCGCCGCGGCGAAGTGGCGCACGGTGTCTGCTCCGATGCCGCGCGAGGATCCGGTGACGAGAGCGGTCATGCCGGCGAGCGAGCCGGCGGCGAGAGGGCTGTTCACGAGTCTCGACACTACCGGTCTTCCCGCGCCGTGGCGGGCCGGAGGAGCGTCGAAGGGCGGTGATAGCGTGAGGAACAATCGACCGTGGGAGAGGCGCCGTTGCCCGACATCGTTCAGTACCTCTGGATCATCTGGATCGTCTTCGCGCTCGTCTGCGTGATCATCGAGCTGCTGACGCTCGAGTTCACCTTCCTCATGATCGCCGCCGGCAGCCTCATCGGCGGTCTCGGCACGAACCTCGCCGGCGGCGAGTGGTGGCTGCAGATCGGTCTCGCCGCGATCATCTCGGCGCTGCTGCTGTTCACGATCAGACCGCTGCTGTTGAAGACCCTCCGGCGGGGCGGCGATGAGCGCGGGGCGCTCACCAACGTGGATGCCCTGCGCGGGATGCGCGGACGCGTCACGACCGACTTCCGCGACGGCATGGGCTACGTCCGCCTCAGCAACGGCGAGACCTGGACCTCCCGGCTCGACGCCGCGCACGAGACCATCACCCTCACCGAGGGCGACCGCGTGGTCGTCACCCGGATCGACGGGGCGACCGCCGAGGTCGCGCCCGAGGAAAGGAGCACCACCGCGTGATCAGTCCCTCCGAGTTCGTCGGGCAGCTCTTCGTGGTCGCCCTCCTGGTCGTCCTCGGCATCTTCGTCGTCGTCGTGCTGCTGCGGTCGATCCGCATCGTGCCGCAGGCGTACGCGGGTGTCGTGGAGCGCCTGGGCCGCTATCACAAGACGCTCCAGCCGGGCCTCAATCTGCTCATCCCCTTCATCGACCGGCTCCGGCCTCTCGTCGACATGCGCGAGCAGGTCGTCTCCTTCCCACCGCAGCCCGTCATCACCGAGGACAACCTCGTCGTCTCCATCGACACGGTCATCTACTTCCAGGTGACGGACGCGCGCGCGGCGACCTATGAGATCGCCAATTACCTCGCCGGCGTCGAGCAGCTCACGGTCACGACCCTGCGCAACGTAGTCGGCGGCCTCAACCTCGAGGAGGCGCTGACCAGCCGCGACAACATCAACGGTCAGCTGCGCGTGGTCCTCGACGAGGCGACCGGCAAGTGGGGCCTGCGCGTCAACCGCGTCGAGCTCAAGGCCATCGACCCGCCCCTGAGCATCCAGGACTCGATGGAGAAGCAGATGCGCGCCGAGCGCGACCGCCGCGCCGTCATCCTCACCGCGGAGGGGACGAAGCAGTCGCAGATCCTCGAGGCGGAGGGCGCTCGGCAGTCGGCCATCCTCAAGGCCGAGGGCGACGCCAAGGCGCAGATCCTCCGTGCCGAGGCCGAGGCCGAGGCGATCAAGACGGTCTTCGCGGCGATCCACGTGGGCGACCCCGACCCGAAGCTCCTCGCGTACCAGTACCTGCAGACCCTCCCGAGGCTCGCCGAGGGCGCCTCGAACAAGATGTGGATCATCCCGAGCGAGCTCACCGAGGCGCTCAAGGGCGTCTCGAACGGCTTCGGAATGGGCGGCGGCGCAGCGCGGGCGGACGGCCCGCGTGTGGATCCCGTTCCCCCGGGGGCGACCTCGTAGGTGCGGTCGGAGTCGGCTGAGGCGTACTTCTCGTCCGCGCGCCCCCGAGTGCTCGCGCACCGGGGGCTCGCGGTCGAGGCGCCCGAGAACACCCTCCTGGCGTTCGCCCACGCTCTCGCGCTCGGCGTCGACCACGTCGAGACGGACGTCCACGCTTCGCGCGATGGCGTCGCGATCGTCTCGCACGACCCCGACCTCGACCGGGTCGCGGGGCTCGCGGGTCGGGTCTCCGAGCTCACGGCCGCGCAGCTCCAGGGCATCGATCTCGGTGAGGGGCAGGGCTTCGCGACGCTCGCCGAGGCTCTCGAGGCGTTCCCCGATGCTCGGTTCAACATCGACCTGAAGAGCATGGATACCGTGGCGCCCGCGGTCGACGCCGTCCGGCAGACGCGCGCCCAAGATCGCGTCCTCCTCACCTCGTTCAGCGAGCGGCGACGGGCGGCCGCCCTGAAGCTCCTGCCCGACGTCGCGACGAGCGCCTCGGGCCCGCGCCTCGCCGCCGCCCTTCTCGCCGCCCGGCTCGGCGTCGTCCCCCTCGTGCGTCGCGCACTCGACGGCATCCACGCGGTGCAGATCCCGCTCCGCGCCGCCGGGCTCGAGACCACCGCTTCCCCGCTGCTGCGCGCCTTCCACGCCGCGGGGGTGGAGGTCCACGTGTGGACGATCAACGACCCGGCGGTCATGGCGGCCCTGCTGGATCGCGGGGTGGACGGCATCGTGACCGACCGCGCCGACCTCGCGATGACGCTCGTCAGAGAGCGCGACCCCGACCGCTGACCCCGCTCCCCCGATCGACCTCGCGGCCGCCCGTGACACTGGCAATGGTCTGGGAAAGGCGGCGCCCGGCTCGACCGCGCACCCCCGACGGGTCTATACCTTTACATGGATTCGGGTACGCGACGAGACAGGAGAGCACGATGGCCGATCGGACTCTGCGCGGCATGCGCCTCGGTTCGCAGAGCATGCAGAGCGAGGAGGGCGTGGAGTTCGCCTCCCGCCAGCGCGCTCAGTACCGCACCACCGATGGCGAGCTGTTCGAGGTCGTCTTCTCCTCGGACGCCGAGCTCCCCGACACGTGGGAGTCGCCCAAATCCGGCCGCGAGGGCATCCTCCTCGCCCCCGACGGCACCCCCGTTGACATCGTCCAGGCCGACGTGAAGGCCGCGCGCACGCACTGGGACATGCTGCTCGAGCGCCGCTCGATCGCCGAGCTCGAGGAGCTCCTCGAGGAGCGCCTCCAGCTCCTGCGCGAGCGGCGCGGCACGGACGAGCGCCTGGGCGCGTAGCCGCTCCGTCTCCCCGATCCCTCCGCCGGAAGCGAGCCCCTAGGCTCGATCGTCATGGCGCTCCCCCACCGCGACACCCTCGTCAGCTACCCCGACGGCGTGACCGCATCGACCGGTGTCGTGCTGCACGTCGAACAGCTCGAGGAGGGTCTCGCGGCCGTCATCCTCGACTCGACCGCGTGCCACCCCGCCGACACGGCGTGGCCCGATCAGCCCGCCGACCGCGGACTCATGCGCGGTGCAGCCGGTGACGCGCAGATCGTCGACGCCGTCATGGGCGGCGTCAGCGACGGCCGACTGCACCTGGGACGTGAGCTGCCCGTGCGAACCGGCACGGACGGCTGGACCTTCGTCGTTGGGCACATCGTCGATGGAGAGACGCCCGCCGAGGGCGATACCGTCGAGGTCGTCGTCGATGCCGAGCTGCGATCCGCTCTGAGCGCGGGGCACACGGCCTGCCATCTCGCCTCGCTCGCGCTCGACGGCGCGCTCTCGGACGCCTGGTCGAAGGAGACGCCGACCGATGCGCTCGGGCATCCCGCCTTCGACCAGCTCGCGATCGTGACCTCGCGCATCCACGAGCACGGCTCGGCCGACACGTACCGCATCGGCAAGTCGCTGCGTCGGAAGGGCTTCGTGCCGGCATCGCTCGACGACCCGGACGCGGTCGCGGCGCGTGCGAACGCTCTGCTCGCCGGATGGGTCGAGGCGGGCGGCGCCGTGCGCGTCGAGCGCGACGACGACGCGATCACCGCACGGCGCACCTGGGTCTGCGCGCTACCCGACGGCGAGGTGCGCATCCCCTGCGGAGGAACCCACGTGGACGACCTCTCGGCGTTCGCGGGTCTCGAGGTCGCGCTCGAGCGCACCGAGATCGAGGGCGGGCTGCAGCTCGTGATGACGACGACCGCCCGCATGGCCTGACCTCCCCGCCCCGCGCTGACGGTTGCAGGGGCGGGCTCAGGCGCCCGGCAGCGGGCCTCGACCGAGGCGGAGGGCGACGCCCCAGGCGGTCACGCGCCACAGCGCCTCGCCCACGATCCCGGCGTGCATCTTCGAGCGACCGGTCGCGCGCTCGACGAAGGCGATGGGGTGCTCGACGACGCGCCCGCCCCGACGCTCGATGCGCCACGCGAGCTCGACCTGGAAGCAGTAGCCGTGCGACGACACCACGGAGTCGTCGAGACCAGAGAGCGCGGCGGTGCGGTAGACGCGGAATCCGGCCGTGAGGTCCTGGATGCGCGAGCGCAGCATCCCCCGCGCGTAGCGGTTGCCGCCGCGCGAGATCGCCCTCCGCGCCCACGGCCAGTTGACGACCGAGCCGCCCGGCACCCACCGCGAGCCGATCACGAGGTCGACCGCGTCGGCGTCGGCGAGGGCGATCATGGTCGGGAGCTCCGCGGGGTCGTGCGAGCCATCTGCGTCGATCTCGACGACGACGCGGTAGCCCTCGCGCGCGGCGAGCGCGAAGCCGGCGAGGTAGGCGGACCCGAGGCCGGCCTTCCCCGGACGGTGGACCACGCGCACGCCGGGGTCGTCCGCCGCGAGCTCGTCCGCGATACGGCCGGTGCCATCTGGCGAAGCGTCGTCGACGATGAGGACGTCGGCATCCGGCACCGCGGCGCGGATGCGCGCGAGCACCCCGCGGATGCTCTCGGCCTCGTTGTAGGTGGGAAGCACGATCAGGGTGCCCGCCCCCGAGCGACTGGCTCCGCCCTGGATGCGCTCGACCGGAGGATGCTCGGCGCTCACGCGGCGGCTCCCGGTCGTCCGTCCGAGCGGAGAGCTCGCCGATCGCTCCGGGCCCCGATCCCGGCGAGCAGAAGCGCCGCGGCGGCCAGCAGGCAGACGAACCACTCGAGCGTGCGACCCAGGGCGTGCGCCGGCGTGATCACATCGCTCAGCGGCACCTCCTGCACCATGACTCCTGGCGTGAAGAGCGGCAGGTCGTCGATCGTCGAGCCGTCGGGCGCGATGATCGCGCTCGCGCCGACCGTCGAGGCCTGCACGACGCTGCGTCCGGACTCGATCGCACGCAGGCGAGCGATCGCGAGCTGCTGCACGCTCTGATCGGTGGGACCGAAGTCGGCGTTGTTGGTCGGCGCGAAGAGCACGTTCGCCCGCTCGTCGATCATGCGAGCGAGCAGATCGTCGTCGACGATGTCGTAGCAGATAGCGACGCCCGCGATGACTCCGTCGAGCTCGAGCACGGTGTCGCGCTTGCCGATCGAGTAGTCGCGCGGCACGAGGTCGAACAGATCGGGGGCGAGCGGATAGAAGAACTCACGCTCGGGCAGGTACTCGGCGAACGGCACGGGATGGATCTTGTCGTACTGGTCGACCGCGCCCTCGCCCCCCTGCCACAGCAGCATCGAATTGAAGGTCTCGTCGCCGACGGCGGTGATCGTGCCGACGACGACGGGGGCGTCGAGCCGTGCCGAGACCGAGTCCAGCGCCGCGGCCGCGTAATCGGAGCGCAGCGGGTCGAGGTCCGAGCCGTTCTCCGGCCAGACGACGACGTCCAGCGGCTCGTCGAGCTCGTAGAGCGGCAGGGTCGCGTCGAGGTGGTCCTGAAGGATGTCGCCCGGCTCGTACTGCGCGAACAGCCCGGTCTCGGAGTTGCCCTGCACCGCGCCGACCCGCACGCTGCCGCTCGTCATCGTCGGGAAGGCGGGCCAGACGAGCAGGGTCGCCGCTAGCCCGCTCACGAGGACGGCGCGCGACACGACGGTCGTGCTCCGCTCGATCGCGACGGCGGCGAGCACCGCCGCGAGAAGGGCGAGGAGGAAGCTGAGCCCGGACATCCCGATCCAGGTGACCCAGTGCGCGAGCGGGCCCTCGGAGTGGGAGATCGCGAGCCTGCCCCACGCGAAGCCGCCCCACGGCCACACGTTCGAGATGCCCTCACGCGCCGTCCACAGCCCGGCGAGGACGATCGGGAGGAGCAGCAGACGGCCGGCGACGCCGGGGAATGCCACGGGCATCCATCGCCAGGCGAGCGCGATCGGGATCGCGCCGAGCGCGACGAAGAACACCTGAGCGAGCGTGAGGGCGAGCCACGGCACGACGCCGAGGTAGACGGTGAGCCACTCGATGAGCACGCCGTAGTAGACGAAGCCCGCGACGGCGCCGACGAGGAGCGAGCCGCCGACGGAGCGACCGCGGAGGCTCCAGAGCACCAGAGCCGTGCCGAGGATCGTGAACGGCCACCAGCCGAGATCGGGGAAGCCGAGATCCATCGTCCAGCCGCCGAGGGCGGCGGCGAGCACGGCGACGCCGAGGCGCGGGGTGCCAGGAGCGGGCGCGGCCTGCGCGAGCGGCGGAGCGGTGAGGGACGATGCGGCGGCGCGCGGGCCGTCGGTAGCATCCATCACGATTCGATCCTAGAGAGCGTCGAGGGGCGGATGCTCACGCCACCGAGCTGTAGGCGACGATGCCGCGCCGCACTCTGTCGAGGGCCGCGCGCGCGGTGCTCCCGACCTGGCCGTCGGCGACGAGGGAGATCTGATCGAGCAGGTCGATCGTCTGCTTGCACCAGCGCACGAAGTCGCCGGCGGCGAGGTCAGCATCGCGCAGGACGACCTCGAGCTGCGCGCCGGTCGCCCACTTGTGCATGGGCAGCGCGAGCGTGGTGGCGAGCGGGTTCGAGCCGGGCAGCCTGTGGTCGTGCTCGAGATCGTCGAGCTCGGCCCAGAGCAGCTGCGTTCGCTCGAGAGCGACGCGGAAGGTGCCGCGCGGGAGGGCGTACTCGGGTGCCTGGCCGTCGTCCCGACGGGCCTCGAAGACGATCGCGCACGCCATCGCGGCGAGGGCGGGAGCGTCGAGGTCGTCCCACAGGCCCCGACGCAGGCTCTCGGCGACGAGGAGGTCGCGCTCGCCGTAGATGCGGCGGAGCGCGCGCCCGTCGGCGCTGAGGCCGAGCCGGCCGTGCTCGTCCTTGACGAGGTAGCCGAGCTCGCCGAGCACCTCGGTGACGCGGTCGAACACCTGCGCGACGGCGCCGGTGCGTCCGCGGATCTGCCGGCTCACCTTGTCGCTGTCGCGCTTCAGACGCCACCAGCGCTCGGCCCAGCGGGCGTGCGCCTCGCGGTCGGCGCAACCATGGCACGGGTGCTTGCGCATGCGGGAGCGCACGCCCTCGATCTGCCGCTGGCGGCGATCGCGCTCGCCCCTGCCGCCCTGCTCGCCCGTCCGGGCGCGCTCGCGCTCGAGGTCGCTGAGCTCACGGCGCAGGGCCGCGTACTCACCGAAGTCGCCGAGATGGCACTGCATGCTCTGCGCGTATCCGGCGAGCGACTCCTGTTGCTTCCGGACGGTGCGGGCGAGGTCGACGACGGCCCGATCGGCCTGGAACTGCGCGAAGGAGCTCTCGAGGATCTCGCGCGTGCGCTGGCGGCCGAACTGCTCGATGAGGTTGACGGCCATGTTGTACGTCGGGCGGAAGCTCGAGTTGAGCGGATAGGTGCGACGGGAGGCGAGCGAGGCGACGGCCTGCGGGTCGAGACCGCCCGTCCACTGGATGACCGAGTGGCCCTCGGTGTCGATGCCGCGGCGCCCGGCGCGCCCGGTGAGCTGGGTGTACTCCCCCGGCGAGATGGGCACGCGCGCCTCGCCGTTGAACTTCTCGAGCTTCTCGAGGACGACCGTGCGGGCTGGCATGTTGATGCCCAGAGCGAGGGTCTCGGTCGCGAAGACGACCTTGAGCAGCTTCTTCTGGAAGAGTTCCTCGACGACCTCCTTGAAGGCGGGCAGGAGGCCTGCGTGATGGGCGGCGACGCCGCGCTGCAGGCCGTCGAGCCACTCCCAGTAGCCGAGCACGGCGAGGTCGTCGTCACGCAGGGTGCGGCAGCGCTCCTCGACGATCTGACGGATCTCCTCGCGCTCCCACGACTCGGTGAGCTTGAGGCCGGCCCGCAGCAGCTGGCGCACGGCGCCGTCGCAGCCCGCGCGGGAGAAGATGAAGAAGATCGCGGGAAGCAAGTTCCGCTGAGCGAGGATCGCGGCGATCTCGGCGCGATCGGCCTTCCCGTCGCCGCCCGGGCGCTTCTCCCAGCGACGGGGGTGGTGCTGCCGACCGCGGTGAGGCGCGTGCCCTCCGGCCTTCGCGAGCTGCACGAGCTCGGGGTTCACGCGATTCGTCGCCGCCTGCCCGCTCGAGTCGAACAGGTCGACGAGCTTGGAGCGCACGAGCACGTGCTGCTCGAGCGGCACGGGCCGGGTCTCGGAGACGATGACGTCGGTGTCGCCGCGCACCGCCTGCAGCCAGTCGCCGAACTCCTCGGCGTTCGACACGGTCGCGCTGAGCGAGATGAGCCGCACCGGCAGAGGCAGGTGGATGATGACCTCCTCCCACACCGCCCCGCGGAATCGGTCGGCGAGGTAGTGCACCTCGTCCATGACGACGTACCGCAGATCGGTCAGGAGCGCCGAGTCGGCGTAGAGCATGTTTCGCAGCACCTCCGTCGTCATGACGACTATGCGCGCGGTCGCGTTGATGTTCGTGTCGCCCGTGAGCAGGCCGACCTCGCTCGCGCCGTACTGAGCGACGAGCTCGTTGTACTTCTGGTTGCTGAGCGCCTTCATCGGCGCGGTGTAGAAGATCTTCGCGCGCGGATCGAACATCGCGAGGAAGACCGCGAACTCGGCGACGATCGTCTTGCCCGCGCCGGTCGGGGCCGCGACGAGCACGCTGCGCCCCTCCTCCAGGACGGCGCACGCGGCCTGCTGGAAGGGGTCGAGGTCGAAGGCGAGCTGGTCGCGGAACGCCTTCAGGCGCGGATGGTCGCGCAGAGCCCGCGCGGCGGCGAAGCGCTCGGCGGGGCTGGGCTCGGGGGCGTCGCGGCCCGACGGCGGCGTGGAGGGCGCGGGGCTCATGCCGGGGCCGCGTCGATGCCGTACTCGGCGGCGAGCGCGGCCTCTTTCCTGGCGTAGCGCTTGTCGTTGATGACGGCGATGGCCGCCGCCAGGTAGTACAGCCCGATCATGGGAAGCGCCAGGATGAACATCGACATGATGTCGGCGGCGGGTGTGGCGAGGGCGGTGAAGACGGTGATCGCCAGGATCGCCCACCTCCACCCCTTCAGGATGCTCGCGCCGGTCATCACCCGCGCGAAGTTGAGCATCACGAGCACGACCGGGAGCACGAACCCGATGCCGATGGCCAGGATGAGCTTGAGCGAGAAGTCGAGGTACACCTTCGCGGTCAGGAGCGTCGCCGTGCCCTCCGCGGCGAAGCCGGTGAGAAGCTCGACGATGTGCGGCAGTACGAACCAGCCCGCCGCGCAGCCGCCGAGGAAGAGCGGAAGCGCCGCGGCGAGGAAGCCCACCGCGTACTGTTTCTCACGGCGATGGAGTGCCGGGACGATGAAGGCCCACAACTGGTAGAGCCAGACCGGGGACGCGATCACCACGCCGAGCACGAGAGCGATGACGAGCTTGGTGTCGAACGCCTCCGTCACCGCGGTGTAGTTGATCGTCGCCTCGCGCCCCTGCGCCTCGGCCACCACGCGCAGCGGCTGGCTGAGGGCCGCCCAGACAGGGTCGGCCAGGAACCATCCGCCCACGGCGGCCACGAGGATCGCGACCGTCGTGATCGTCAGGCGCTTCCTGAGCTCGACGAGATGCTCACCGAGCGACATACGGCCCTCGGCGTCGCGAGGGCGGGCGGAACGGACCGCCACGGCTCAGGACTTGGGCGCGGTGTCGGTCCCCTCCGCGGTCGGCGCGGCCGACGGCGCCGGTTCGGCGGGAGCGTCGGGATTCTTCACCTCGCTGCGGAAGATCTTCATCGACTGCCCGAGGCTGCGCGCGAGCGCGGGAAGCTTCGGCGCCCCGAACAGGAGCAGGATGACGACGAGCAGAATCAGCGCGTGCCAGCCGGTCAGGTTACCCAACATGGTGATCGTCCTTACGGGTGCGGATGAAGAGTCCCGAGTCTACCCGTCGGTGCCGTGCGAGCGCCGAGCTCTCGCTAAGACGATCTCGTGTCCGCCTCATCGACCGGTTCGCCGAGAGCGGCGCGCGCCCACGCGGCCGCCGCGCGGCGCGCCTCCGGCGGCGCCGTGATCGCACCGACCCCGGCGATGCGCGCCGCCAGTCGGCCGATCACGCCCTCGTGGGCGAGCGGGATGCGCGCGATCGCGCGATTGCCCGCGTACTCGACGGAGTCGTCGGCTCCGAGGTAGTCGGACAGGAGCGGGAGCGCGCTCGCGGGGAGCTCGACCGTGACGAGCAGGTCATCGGCGTCGCTTCGGAACAGCTCCCCCGCGTCGGTCGTGCTCGGCGCGTGCGACTCGGCCGGGCCGATCGCCTCGGCGCTCGCCATCCGGTCGAGCCGAAAGGTGCGCTCGGCGTCGCGCGTCAGGCACCAGCCCCGCAGGTACCAGACGTCGTCGACCGATTCGAGACGGATCGGGTCGACGTCGCGCTCCTCGCGGTCCCCGCGCGTCGTGACGTAGTCGATGCGCAGGCGGTCTCCCGCAGTGACGGCCGCCGCGACGGTCTCGCGGAGGGCGTCGGAGGACCGCGACTGCACCGAGACAGGGGCGACTTCGCCACTCGCGCCCCTGGCGAGCTTGGTCATGAGGCGCTCGACGTCGGCGCGCTCGCTGAAGCCGGGCATCGCCGACACGGCCTGGAGCCCGGCGAGCAGGGCCGCCGCCTCCCGGGAGGACAGGCGGGGCCTCTGATCGAGGGGCGCGCTGCGGAAGCGGATGATGTCGCGCTCCTCGAAGTCGTCCCAGTCGATGTCGAACAGACCCTGCGGCAGATACAGTCCGTCGGGCCCCGGGTCGCCCGTCCCGGTGAGGTAGCCGACCAGGGCGCGCATCTGATCGGGAGTGACGTCGAACTGGGCGGCGGCGTCGGTGACGCTCACCCGCACCTCGTCGATGAGGTACGGCACGAGGCCGAGCAGGAGCGCGAGCTTGTCGCCCGCGCGTTGGGGCGGCCGCCGCTCAGCCATGAGTGTTCACCACTTGGCGCCAGCGATCGAGCATGGCCTCGCGCACCGGGTCGGGGCCGACGACGCGGATGTCGGCGCCGAAGGCGGCGAGCTCCTCGGCGAGTACCGCGAGGTCGGTCGTGCGGACGATGAGGGTCTCGCCCTCGACGACGGTGCCCGCACGATTGCGGAGCACGACATCCGCCTCGCTGCCCGGCCTGGCCGCGACGGTCGCTGTTGTCCGCTCGAAGACGTCCTGAAGCTCGCGCTGCACTCGCGCGGCCTCGTCCGGGCGAGGGGCGCGTGCCTCGACATCGTCGATGCGGACGGCGCCGACGATGCGGCGCAGCAGGAACGTGCGCGGAGCATCCACCCCTTCGTCATGGGCGTGCAGATGCCAGCGGCCCTCGTGGTTGACGAGCGCGAGCGGCGAGACGCTACGCAGCTCGGGCTCGGCGGCGCCGGGCTTGAGGTACGGGAAGGAGACGCGGCGGCGGCGGTCGATCGCCTCCGCGAGCGGGTCGTGCGCCGACTCGCGCGCGCGGATCGACGGAGCGAAGCCGATGACGCTCTGCTCGACTGCGTGGCCGAACGACTTGAGCTTCGTGAGCGCGCGGCGCGACTGCTCGGAGAGCGAGCTCTCGCGCCAGACCTGAGCGGCGAGGCCGAGCAGGGCGACCTCTTCGGCCGAGAACTCGATGTCGTCCGGCAGCTGGTAGAGCGATTTGGGGATGCGATAGCGCTGCAGCCTCGTGTCGCCCTCGGCGCCCAGCTGGTCGACGGTCTCGAGCGGGACGCCGAGCTCGCGAACGTCCTCCTTGTCGCGCTCGAACTGCCGCTCGAGGCTCGCCCGGTCGGCCTCATCGTCGAAGCGCTCGGCGTAGCCGGCCACGGTCGAGAGGATGTCCTGCTTCGTCAGGCCGTGCTCGGTCGCCATGAGGGCGAGGATGAGGTTGAACTGCCGCTGCTCGGGGGGCACGCGCCGATGCGCCGGCCCGGCCGCATCGCCGGTCGCGCGTCGCCCAGCCATGCGAGGACTACTCCTCGATGCCGAGGAGGTCGACGACGAACACCATCGTCGACCCGGGCGGGATCGACGCGGGCGCCTGGCCTTCGGGATAGCCGAGCTCGGGCGGGATCACGACGACGAGCTGCGAGCCGACCGTCTTGCCCTCGAGCGCCTCGGCGAGGCCGGGGACGATTCCCCCCGGGTCGTCCTCGAAACTCGTGACGGGGAAGGTCGACGCCGCCCCGCGGTCCCAGCTGGAGTCGAACACCTCGCCCGACTGCCACACGACGCCGGTGTAGTGGAGCACCGCACGATCGCCCGCCTCGAGAGCGGCGCCGTCGCCGAGGAGGAGGACGTGGTCGATGAGCTCCTCCGACGGATCCTCGTCGGGGATGGTGATGCCGGGCACGCCCTCGGGGGTCGTGACGACGGCGGGGACGCTGGAGGCGCCGAGCTGCGGAGCGCCGTCGGCCTTCGCGAGGTACGCCGCCTGGATGTCGATGACGAGCACGACCGGATCGTCGTCCTCAAGCCCCGTCTGCGGGTCGAGCGCGGCCGCCCCGAAGACGTCGGCGATCGTCGCGGTCGCGGCGATGCGCGAACCGACCTCCGCGCACTGGACCGCCTCGGCGATGATGTCGATCTCGGCGCCCGCCGTCCGGCGCAGCGGCGCGGCCTCGGGGTCGTACGCGGAGGCCGTGATGAGCTCGCCGGTCTCGCCGTCGAAGAGGCTCACCTGCAGGTCGACGATCTGACCGGCATCCGCAACCTCGCCGTCGCCGGGCACGAGGACCGCCTGCTGGGGGCCGTCGCTCGACAGCGGGGTCGGGAACTCCACATCCGGCGGCGAGAGGAGCGCGCCCGTAGCGTCGACGAAGCCCGGCTGCGTGCCCGTCGGCACGGCGGGAGCGCAGGCCGCGGCGCCCGAGGGAGCACAGGCGGTCAGCGTGCCCAGCATGACGGCGGTCAGGATGATGGCGGGTGCGGAAGTGCGCACGGAACCTCTTCTCGGATCGGGTGCGGCCGTCAGAACTCTACCGGGGCGTCGCCCGCCCGCTTCGCCGAGCGCTCGGCGAGCGACTGGGCCTCGCGGACGGCCTTGCGCAGGCGCTTGGGACTGGCGACGCGGTCGCCGAGGGCGCCAGGGGTCCAGATCTCGACATCCTCATCGCCGTGCTCGGTCTTCGACCCGCGCTTGGCCTTGACGAAGCGCGCGGTGCCGTCGGCGAGGCGCCGCGCAGTGAGAAGGAATCCCGTGTGGGCGACCATGCGGTGGTCGGGACGGACGGAGAGGCCGTCGACGTTCCAGCCGCGCACCATCGTCTCGCTCGACAGCGGCTCGGTGAAGCGATCGGCGGCGCGGATCGCCTCGGCGACGCGGCTCAGCTGGGTGGCGGTCGCGACGTAGACGACGAGCACGCCGCCGGGGGTGAGCGCGTCGCCGACGGCCTCGAGGCACTCCCAGGGTGCGAGCATGTCGAGGACGACGCGGTCGACGGTGCCGTCGGCGCAGGTCTCGGGCAGGGCGACCTGCAGGTCGCCGATCGTGATCGTCCAGTTCTCGGGAGCCTCGCCGAGGAAGGCGGAGGCGTTGCCGCGGGCGATGTCAGCGAACTCCTCGCGCCGCTCGAAGCTCAGCAGTCGGCCGGTGGGGCCGATCGCCCGCAGGAGCGAGAGCGAGAGCGCGCCCGAGCCGACGCCCGCCTCGACGACGGTCGCGCCGGGGAAGACGTCGCCCATCGCGACGATCTGACCGGCATCCTTCGGGTAGACGATCGCGGCGCCGCGCGGCATCGACATGACGAAGTCGTTCAGCAGCGGGCGCAGCGCGAGGTACGGCACGCCGCTGGAGTTCTCGACCACGCTGCCGTCGGGCAGTCCGATGAGCGACTCGTGCGGGAGGACCCCCCGATGGCTGTGAAAGGCCTTGCCGCGCTCGAGCGTGACGGTGTTCAGTCGGCCCTTCGGGTCGGTGAGCTGAACCTGGTCGCCCTCGACGAACGGGCCGGACTGGCGGCGGAGGGTCATGCGGGGGCTCCCGTCGTGGGGTGGAGGTGACGGTGGCGCTCGAGCGCGGCCGACAGGTCGGCGACGCCGCGCCCGTCGAGCGTCGTCCACAGCTCGTGGGTCGGCGCCTCGTGCAGCGTGACGTGGCACGGCACGCCGATCGTCGCGGCGCCCGAGGAGACCGCCGAGACGAGACCGAACTCGCTGTCCTCGATGGCGACGCAGTCGCGGATGCCCACCCCCAGCCGGTCGGCGGCCGTCAGATAGGGCTCGGGGTGGGGCTTCGGGTTCGTCACATCGTCGCCCGCGATGACGACGGCGAAGGCGTCGTCGCCGATCGCGGCGGCCACGCGCAGCGCCATGCGCCGCAGCGACATGGTGACGAGGGCGCTCGGGATGCTCGCCTCGCGCAGTGCGGCGAGCAGCTCGCGCGCGCCCGGCCGCCAGGGGATGGCGATCTCGATCTGCGCCATGACGTGATCGGTGAGGCGCTCGATGATCTCCTCACGGGGAAGCGCGACGCCCGCCTCCTGCAGGACGCCGGCGGCGTCGGGGAGGCCAGAGCCGACGAGCCGGAGGCCGTCCTCCTGCGTCCAGACCCCGCCGAACGAGCCGACGAGCTCGGTCTCCGCGGCGAGCCAGTACGGCTCGGTGTCGACGATCGTGCCATCCATGTCCCACAGGACTGCGGCCGGTACGGCAGGGGTTCCACTCGGTGCGGTCACGACGGGCCAGTCTAGTTGCGTTCTATTGTGGGAACCGCGCTGCGGCGAAGGGCCGGCGGCGCGCGACCGAGAGCGAGCGATGTGACCCAGAGCGACCTGTTCCGAGGCGGCCGACTGCTCGTCGTCGCCTTCGAGGGCTGGAACGACGCGGGCGAGGCGGCGAGCGGAGCGGTCAAGGCGCTCAAGGAGGTGCTCGACGTCGTGCCCATCGCCGACGTCGACCCGGAGGACTACTACGACTTCCAGCTCAACCGGCCGACCGTCGAGTTCGACGAGGACGGCAAGCGGCGGGTCCGCTGGCCGGGCGTCACCTTCTACGGCCCCGTCAACAACGACGGCCTCCCGCGCGAGATCTCGCCCGATCGCTCAGCGGGCGAGCGCATCCTCGACGTGAGCGGCACGAACCACGACAACATCTACCTGCTGCTGGGCACCGAGCCCTCCCGCGGGTGGCGCACCTTCGCGACGGAGACGATCGACCAGGCGCTCACCGCGGACATCACGGGCATCGTGATCCTCGGCGCGCTGCTCGCCGACGTACCGCACTCGCGACCCATCACGGTGCACGCCTCGAGCGAGAACGCCCAGGTGCGCGAGGAGCTCGGCGTCGAGCGCTCCAGCTACGAGGGCCCGGTCGGGATCCTCAGCATCATCGCCGCCGCGGCCGAGGAGGTCGGGATCCCAGTCGTGTCGCTCTGGGCGTCCGTGCCGCACTACGTGCACAACGCCCCCTCCCCCAAGGCGACGCTCGCGCTACTCGACAAGCTCGAGGAGTTCGTCGACGTGACGATCCCCCGCGGCGATCTCGTCGACGAGGCGCGCGCGTGGGAGGACGGCATCGACGCGCTCGCCGACGACGACGACGACATGAAGTCGTACATCGTCTCGCTCGAGCGCGCGCGCGACGCGGTCGAGGCGCCCGAGGCGAGCGGTGAGGCGATCGCGCAGGAGTTCGAGCGCTACCTGCGCAAGCGCGGCGACGACGAGCCGCCGCAGTCGGCCACCGAGCCTCCCGCGTAGGGCGGGCATCCGCTCGCCGCGGGTTCAGGGGTGGCGCACGTGCCGTTCCCGCGCGCGTCCGCGATCCCGACTCCGCCGGCGGACGCACCGGCGGAGGCGCCTGCCGCGCGGCGGGTCGGACCGCGATGTCGGTCTGGCGGACATCCGTCGTCGCCGTCGCCGTCGCCGTCGCGGCGAGCGCGAGGGGCGGATGCGCGGCTCGCGCGCGATCGACCTCCACCCCGGCGCGCCCGCACCCCTAGAGCGGGTTGATGACGCCCAGGCCGAGGAGGATCAGCAGGACCGTGCCGAGCACGACGCGGTAGATCACGAAGGGCAGGAACGAGCGCGTCGAGATGTAGCGCATGAGCCCCGCGATCACGAGGTACCCGACGCCGAAGGCGACGAGCGTCGCGGCGAGGATGTCGAGCGGGCCGAAGGGGCTTGTGCTCGGCTCGCGGAAGGCCGTGATCAGCTCGTAGAAGCCGCTGCCGAACACGGCGGGCACGGCGAGCAGGAAGGCGTAGCGCGCCGCCGCCGGTCGCGAGTAGCCGAGCGCGAGGCCCATGGTCGTCGTGGCGCCCGAGCGCGAGACTCCCGGCACGAGGGCGAGCATCTGCGCGGCGCCGTAGAGCAGGCCGTGCGGATAGGTGAGCTCGTCGAGCTCGCGCGTGCGCCGACCGAGCCAGTCGGCGAGACCGAGGATGAGCCCGAACACGATGAGCACGATCGCGACGAGCCAGAGCGAGCGGAAGGTCGAGCGGATGTACTCCTGCGCGAAGAAGCCGACGAGCACGATCGGGATCGTGCCGATGATGATGAGCCACCCCATCCGCACATCCGGGTCGGTGCGCGGCACGCCGGAGGTCGGCGAGAAGTGCCGGAACCAGCGGCCGATGATGCGTGTGATGTCCCTCCAGAAGTAGAGGAGCACCGCGAGCTCGGTGCCGATCTGCGTGATCGCGGTGAAGGTCGCGCCCGGGTCGGTGGCGCTCGGGAGGATCTCGCCCGCGATGCGCAGGTGAGCGCTCGAGGAGATCGGCAGGAACTCCGTCAGGCCCTGGATGAGCCCGAGGATGATCGCTTCGAGGAGGGACACGCGGCTCCTAGTAGGTCGAGAGCAGGTCGGTGAGGGCGCGGTGGCCGAAGTCGAGCGCGCTGAGCGGTACGCGCTCGTCGACGCCGTGGAACATCGCCGGGAAGTCGAGGTCGGGAGTGAGCTTCAGGGGAGCGAAGCCGTAGCCGGTGATGCCGAGCTCGCTGAGCGCCTTGTTGTCGGTGCCGCCGCTCAGCAGGTACGGGATGACCTGGGCCTCGGGGTCGTGGCGCATCAGCGTTGCGACCATCGCCTCCACGAGGGCGCCCGAGAACGGATTCTCGAGCCCGACGTCGCGCGTGACGACCTCGATCTCGACCTCGTCGGGGAGCATCGCTCGGATCTCGGCGAGCACGGCGTCCTCCTCGCCGGGGAGCGTGCGGATGTCGATGAGGGCCTCCGCGGAGTCGGGAATGACGTTGTGCTTGTATCCGGCCTTCAGGAGCGTCGGGTTGCTCGTCGTGCGCAGGGTCGCCGTGAGGAACCCCGCGGCAGTGCCGGTGCGCAGCAGCAGCTCGTCGGCGCCGGCGCCGTCGGGCCCCACCGCCTCGGGGTCGGTGCCTATGATGCGCGAGAGCTCGGCGAGCAGCTGCGTCGTCGTCCCGGTGAGCCGCACGGGCCACTCGCGCCGGCCGAGCAGCGCCACCGACTCGGCGAGCTTCGTCACGGCGTTCTCGCGAATGACGCGCGAGCCGTGCGCCGCCGTGCCTCGCGTGCGCAGACGGATCCATACGAGGGCCTTCTCGCCCGTCTGCAGCAGGTACGCGCGCTGGCCCTCGATGTCGACCGAGTACCCGCCGACCTCGCTGATCGCCTCGGTGGCTCCCGTGAAGAGCTCGGGGCGGTGCTCGACGAGGTGGTGCGAGCCGAAGGCGCCGCCGTTCTCCTCGTCGGCGAAGAACGCGACCACGAGATCGCGGTTCGGGCGACCTCCAGCGGCGAGGATCTCGCGCAGGGAGGTGAGGATCATCGCGTCCATGTTCTTCATGTCGACGGCGCCGCGCCCCCACAGCATCCCGTCGCGGATCTCGCCGCCGAACGGATCGACCGACCAGTTCGCGGGGTCGGCGGGGACGACGTCGAGGTGCCCGTGGACGACGAGGGCGGGGCGCTCGCCGCGGGTCGTGTCGACGGGGTTCGCGTAGCTGCCCTCGACGCGCGCGACGACGCTCGTGCGGCCGGGCGCCGCGTCGATGAGCTCGGGCTTGAGCCCCATCTCGGAGAGGAACGCGGCGACGTACTCGGCCGCCTCGGTCTCGCCGTTGCTGCGCCCCTCGCCGTGGTTCGTGGTGTCGAATCGGATGAGGTCGCGGGCGATGCGAGCGGTCTCGCCGAGCTGCTCCTGGCCTGCCATGCCGACCACGCTACCCCGGGTGCTGGCGGCGTCTCGGAACGTGCTATCGTCGTCTCTCGGTTGCCCCGCCACGGCGGAGGAACCTGACCAGCGCGGGTGGCGGAAATGGCAGACGCGCTAGCTTGAGGTGCTAGTGCCCGAAAGGGCGTGGGGGTTCAAGTCCCCCCTCGCGCACGCTGGTCGGTGAGCGATCACCAACCAACCAGAACTGGTTGAGACAGTCCGCATCGCAGGATGCGGTGAACGGCCCCGAGGCTCCGGCCCGGGGCCGTTCTGCTTTCCGCGGGCCTCGTCGTCCGCGGGTAGGCTCGCCCGCGATGGGCGTGACACGGCGAACCTTCCTGATCGGGGCCACGGGCCTCACAGCCGCCGTGCTCGCCGCGTGCTCCGATGAGCGCCCGCAGCCCTCCCCCGAGCCGACGCCCGCTCCGCCGGTCGGCGCGCCCCGACCCTCGGGCGTCGCCCGCAGCGACTGGCTCGGAGACTCGTTCTCGCGCGGATCGTCGAGCTACCTGCCGGTGGGCGAGTCGCCGCGACTGCGCGAGGATCTCGCCGCCCCCTGGCGCGATCGGCTGTTCTTCGCCGGCGAGGCGACGTCGACGGATGCCCCCTCCACCGTTCACGGGGCCCTCGCGTCGGGCGAGCGCGCCGCCGCCGAGATCCTCGGGGTCGCCGCGCCCGGAGAGCGCGTCGTGATCGTCGGGGCGGGCATCGCCGGCGCGGCCGCCGCTCGCCTGCTCGTCGACGACGGCCCGGAGGGCCTCGAGGTCATCGTCCTCGAGGCGCGGGGCCGCACGGGGGGCCGCATCCACACGATCGAGAGCGGCGCGTGGCCCGGGCCCGTCGAGCTGGGCGCCCAGTGGGTCCGCTCGATCGCCGACCACGACCTGCTCGAGCGGCTCGTGCGCGTCGGCGTCGAGATCGCGATCGCGGATGCCGCGCTCGCGCTCGATGACGAGGGGGCGACGCGGCCGATCCCCCCGGCCGGCCAGCCGCCATCGCTCGAAGCGGCGCTGCTGCCCGTCATCGCGCGCGCCCGCGCCGCCGCCGAGACGGTCGAGCCCGACGTCGCCCTCGCGACCGCGCTCGCGCTGCTGCGCCCGTGGTCGGAGGATCCGGGCCCCGACGGCGGTCCGAGCGAGCGGCAGACGATCGCGCTCGCTCTCGCCGCGCTGGTCGAGCCGCGGCTCGGCGCTGCGAGTGGCGTGCTCT
This sequence comes from Microcella alkalica, assembly GCF_014137945.1. Taxonomy (GTDB): domain Bacteria; phylum Actinomycetota; class Actinomycetes; order Actinomycetales; family Microbacteriaceae; genus Microcella; species Microcella alkalica. The sequence goes on along the minus strand of NZ_JACGWX010000001.1, from coordinate 804,013 downwards.
CCGCCGGTCCGGGGCTCGACGAGCTCGCGCTCGGCGCCGAGAACCTCGTGACGGGGGGCTGGGCCAGGCTCGTCGACGCCCTGCTCGACGACGTCGATGTGCAGCTGTCGAGCCCCGTGACGGGCGTCGCCGTCGGTGAGGACTCGGTGAGCGTCCGCCTCGGGGTGGGCGACTCGTTCTCGGCCGACCGCGTCGTGCTGACGGCGCCGCTCGGCGTGCTGCAGCAGGGGGGCATCGACCTCGAGCTGCCTGCGGTGAAGGACTCCGCGATCGCGCGTCTCGGGGTCGGCGCGATCGAGACGATCTGGCTGCGGTACGCCGAGCCGTTCTGGGACGAGGAGGCGGCGCTCTGGGTGCTCGCCGACCCGGAGGCGGCCGTGCCCCTGTGGCTCAACCTCCAGGCCGTGACAGGGGAACCCGTGATCGTCGGCGTCGTCGCGGGCGCGCGGGCGATCGGCTTCGGCGCGCTCGGCGAGGAGGATGCGGTCACCGCTGCGCTCGCGGGGCTGGCTCCCCTCGTGGGGGCACGAGAGCCCTCGGGCGACTGAGGGACAGCATCCGCTCGAGGGGGATGCGCGGCAGGAGGCGCACGACGGCCGCGACGAGCGCGAACAGACCCAGCGCCGCCGCCCCGTACGCGAGCAGCTCGATCACGCCGCTCACCTGGTCGGGATCGAGGAAGAAGTACGGGTACCAGCCGACGATCGCGCCGCGGATGAGCGTCACGAGGCCCCAGCCGAGCGGGTAGCCGACGACGATGAGCAGGACGCGCGGATCCGTGCGGCGCTCTCCCGGCGAGAGCAGCCAGTCCAGGAGCAGCCAGGCGGGCAGCACGAAGTGGAGCAACTGGTCGCTGAACGGCACGTCGAGCCGGTAGCCGCGGGTCGCCGCCTGCGAGGCCAGGAGGGCGAAGACGATGCCGGCCACGAGCATCAGGCTGAGGACCGCGACGCGGGCCACGGGCATCCACGCCGGATCGCGCGAGCGGCGCAGCGCGATCGTGCCCGAGACGATGCCGAGAGCGATCGCCGCGATGTTCGACTGCACGGTGAGGTAGCCGAAGAAGTTCGACGCGATGAAGACGCTGAAGCCGAGCCCGTACTGGAAGCGGGCGACGAGCGCGATGACCCCCACGAGGGCGGCGAGCAGGCGCAGGCCGCCGACGACCCGCCGTGCCGTCGCGCGCTCGCTCACCGTTACGAGGGTGCCATGCCCTCCGCGCGGTCGGCGATGGCGAGCTCGGCGAGGCGCCGCTCGCGGTTCGCGAGGAACAGCGGGAACGTGAACGCGATCGCCGTGAGTCCCGAGAAGACGATGTACGCCCACAGGTGCCTCATGCCCAGTCGCCGCCCCTCGATGACGATGAACGCGCAGCCGGCGACGGCCATGATGAGGAGGTCGGTCGTGAGCGAGCTCACGGCCGGGCCATTATTGAACCAGTCCCCCAGGAAGTCGTTGCGCTGAAGAATCGCGATGACGTTGTACGTCCACGTGCCGACGAGGCCGATGATCGCGAGAACGAGGAACACGATGGCGCGAGGAGTCCAGTGACGGGTCAGGCTGCTCGGTCGGGTGGATCGGGTCATGCCGCCATCATCGCCCCGTTCGGCCTCCTTCTCGACGTCGATGGGCCGATCGCGAGCCCCGAGTCGCGCACGATCGCGCACCCCTCGATCGTCGCCGACCTGCTGACGCTCGCGCACGCGGGCGTGCCCGTCGCGTTCGTGACCGGTCGCAGCGACGCGTTCATGCGCGAGCAGGTCGTCTCGCGCCTTCTCGAGCACGGGATGCGGGACGACGCCGCCCTCTTCGGCGTCTTCGAGAAGGGCGGAGCGTGGGCCCCGATCACGGCCGCAGGTCTCGGCGAGGTGCAGCTCGACCCCTCCGTCGCCATTCCTGCCGAGGCGCGGGCGGAGGTCGAGACGATCGCCCGTGACCGGTTCGACCACGCGATGTTCGTCGACGAGGGCAAGCGCGTGATGGTCTCGCTCGAGCAGCGCGTCGACGTGTCGTCGGAGATCTACCGGGGCGCCCAGGAGAAGTTCGAGGAGGCGGCGTTCGCGGCGCTCGCCGACCGCGGCCTCGGCATCCGCCACGGCGATCGGGTCTCCGCAGACTCCGACGGCGCCGTGCCTTTCCGCATCGACCCCACGATCATCTCGACCGACATCGAGTCGGTTCGGCTCGACAAGGACCATGGGGCCGAGCGCGCCATCCACTGGTTCGCCTCCCGTGGGGTGACGGCACCGCGCTGGTACTCGGTCGGCGACTCCCGATCGGACTACCTCATGGCCGATCACGTGCATGCGGTGGGCCTCGAGGCGGTGCACGTCGACGTGCGCCCGGCCGATGGGGTGCTCGACCGCCCCTACCCGATCGACGTGCGCGGCGACCTCGTGCACGATGCGGCAGGCGCCGACTTCCTCCGCGAGCGAGTCGCCGCGCTCCGATAGCGGTTACCCTGGAGGGGCCGACTCGAACGAACCTGCCGGTGCACGTCCTGCTCGCGGTGCGCGAGCAGCGTCTCGAACGTGAAGGGCCGCATGGGCCAGCTGATCTACGCGTCCACGTTCGAAGCGCGCTTCGACGATCGGGTTCTCGCACATCTGCAGATCGTCATCGTCGCCAAGCTCCGGCGCCAGGAGTCGTTCGCGTTCTCGTGGTCGAAGCCGCGCGAGGAGGGCAGCGGGCGGGCGAGCCTGTGGCTCCACCCGGCCATCCCGCTCGTGTTCACCTTCCACGGCGGCCGTACCCCCACCATCAGCCGCGCCTGGGTCGAGGCGCTCATGGCCTCTGCCAACAGCTCGGGCGGCCTGCGCATCGTCCCCGAGCCGACCGGCGCCGCTCCCGCGGTCATGCGCATCGATCCGACCCTCACCATCCCGAACGACGACACCGCACTCGACGACGGAGGACGCACATGAGAGTCGTGCAGGCCAGCATCGGTGACAGCCGCAACTACCTCGCCGACAACGAGGATCTGGCCGCGCTCAAGACGGAGATCGTCCGCGCCTGCGCGGTCGGCGGTGCCTTCGTGGATGTCCGGCTCTCGGGCGACCGCGTCCTGAGCGTCCTCATCACCACGACAACTCCCGTCTCCTTCGAGGAGAGGGACGTCGAGGAGGAGGAGTTCCTCGACGACGAGATCTCCGAGAACGGTCGCCTTCACTTCGACGGCGACTACTGGGTCGAGTAGCCCGCGCCGGTCACGCGTCGCGCCGCTCGCCCTGCTTCTCGGCGGCCGCAACCTCATCGGCGAGGAGTCCGACGACCCCGGAGTCGGCGAGCAGAGCCGAATGACCGAGACCCGCGGTGGTGACGAGCCGGACCGACCGGCCCTGCCCCGCCGCGGTCGCGCGCGACTGCGCGGTCGGAACCGAGGCATCCCCCTCGTCGTGGATGACGAGCACGCGCTGCTCGGGGTCGTCGAATCGGGCGACGATGTCGCTCCAGAGGTCGCCCTCGACGAGCTCGCGGATGCCCGGCTCGTCGGCGACGCGCTCGGTGCGCCGTCGAAGCGCGCGGGCCGCCGCGCCGCGCAGGCCCATCTGCGCGACGAAGTGGTCGACGATGAAATCGAAGTCGTGCGCCCCGGCGACGGTGACGACGAGGGGCGCATGCACGCCGCGGCGCACGGCATCGCCGCGGCGATCGCCCCGAACGATTGGCCGATCAGGGCGGTGACGCGCTCGTTCTCGGCGAGCCGGCGGATCGCCTCCACGTAGTCGTAGATGACGGTGCGCGTCCCGGCCGAGTCGCCGTTGCCCGGCGCGTCGAAGGCGACGACGGCGTAGCCGCGGTCGACCAGCGCGTCGACGAGCACCGCGAAGCGCGACGCGCGGCTGCGCCAGCCGTGGACGAGGATGACGACGGGGCGCTCCTGGTCGCCCCTAACCTCGATGGCGCCCCTCGTCGCTCGCTCATGGGTCGCCCGGTCGGCGGGCCGTACGGGCGCGGGCGCGGGCGCGCCGAGCGTCCAGAACAGTCGCAGGGCGATCGCAGTGGCCAGAGGCGGCGCGATCGTGCTCAGCATGGTCATGAGCCTTCGGAACCAGCCGGGGGCGTCTTCACCGTCGCGCGCGGCGATCGTCGACCGCGCCCGCCGCCTCGCGGCCGTCGAGGGCCTGGACGGGCTCTCGCTCGCACGGCTGGCGCACGATCTCGGGATGAGCAAGAGCGGCGTGGTCGCCCTGTTCGGCTCGAAGGAGGCTCTCCAGCTCGCGACCGTCTCGATCGCTCGGGATGTCTTCGTCGAGGAGGTCGTCGCGCCGGTCCTGTCCGTCGCCGGCGGTCTCGATCGCCTGCGCGCGCTGCTCGAGAGCCATGTGCGCTACAGCGAGGCGCGGCGCGAGTCGGGCGGCTGCTTCTTCGCCGCGACGAGCAGCGAGTTCGCCGGGCGTCCGAGCTCCGTGCGCGACGCGATCCTCGCCGCGCGGGCGGAGTGGGACGCCGTTCTGCTGCGCATCGTCGAGCGGGCGATCGGGAAGGGCGATCTCGACCCCGACACGGACGCGGAGCAGCTGGCGTACCAGTTGCGAGCGCTGCTCGAGGCCGCCAGCACCGATGCCCTGCGACTCGGCACCGCCGAGCCTCACCGACGCACGCGCATCGCGATCGAGGCGGTGCTGAGGAGCGCGGGCGCGCCGTAGCGGGAGGCGCGCGCTCCGACACGCCGGCCAATGTCGGTGGCGGTTGCGATATTCGAACCTATGTTCGACCATGGAGGCATGCCCGCTCTCGCCCTCTCCCCCCTCGCGTCGCCCGACGCGGGCCCGGGCGCGGGGCCCGCTGCGGGTGCGCGCCTCCAGACGGTAGACACCGTGCAGGCCCTTCAGGCCCGCATCGACGCGCTGCAGCGCACGACGCTCGACTCGGCGCTCATGCCGATGCTCATGCCGACGCACGAGGCCCTCGCCGACCTGCTGCCCGACGGCGGGCTCAAGGAGGGGGCCGCCTACTCGGTGACTCCGTCGAGCGCGCTCGTCATGGCGCTCCTCGCCGGACCGTCGGCCGCGGGGTCGTGGTGCGGCGTCGTCGGCATGCCCGAGTTCGGGGTCGAGGCGGCGGAGGCCATGGGGCTCGACCTCGACCGCCTCGTCCTCGTGCCGCATCCCGGCGACCAGTGGCTCACCGTCACGGCCTCGATCGCCGACGCGCTCGGCGTCGTCGTCGTGAAGCCCGGCCGCGCCGCGGGCGACGCGGCGGTGGCGCGGCTCGCGAGCCGGCTGCGCGAGCGCGGGTCGACGCTGCTCGTCGTCGGCGCGTGGCCCCAGACCGAGGCGATGATCAGCCTCACCGAGAGCCGCTGGTCGGGCCTCGGCTCCGGCTCCGGCTGCCTCACGAGCCGGGAGGTGACCGTGACGGTGACGAGCAGGCGCTCGCCGCGACCCGTGAGCGGGCGGCTGCTCATGCCCGACCCCGAGCAGGGCATCCGTCGTCTCGACCCGCGCGCGATGCCGCGCGCCGCGGCGCGCACGGCGACCGAGCGGGCCCGCGAGGCCTGGCGCGAGGTCGGCTGATGCTGCGCGCGCTGTGCCTGTGGGTGCCCGACTGGCCGGTGCTCGCGGCGGTGCGCGACGGTGCCGCGCGCGTCGGGGTGCCGCTCGCGGTCGTCGCCGCGAATCGCGTCGTCGCGTGCTCGTCCGCCGCGCGCGCCCAGGGGGTGCGGCGGGGTCATCGGCGGCGCGAGGCGCAGTCGCTGTGCCCCGCGCTCGTCGTGCTCCCCCACGACGACGACCGCGATCACCGGCTGTTCTCGCCCCTCGTCGACGCGCTCGAAGCGCTCGTCGCCGGGGTGCAGGTCGTGCGCCCCGGCCTTGTCATGGTCGGCGCGGGCGGCCCCGCCCGCTACTACGGCGGCGAGCGGGCCGCGGCGCTCGCGCTGCGCTCCGCCCTCGCGGAGGAGGGGGTGTCCGACGCGCGCGTCGGCATCGCCGACGGCGCGTTCACGGCCGATCTCGCGGCGCGGGATGCCCCCGCCGACGCCCCCGTCCGCATCGTGCCGCCCGGCGCGGCGGCGGCGTTCCTCGCCCCGCAGCCGGTCGCGGCGCTCGACGACCCCGACCTCGCGACCCTGCTCGGTCGCCTCGGGGTGCGCACGCTCGGCGAGTTCGCGCAGCTGCCCGCCGAGGCCGTGCGCGACCGCTTCGGCGAGCGGGGGGCTCACCGGCATGCGCTCGCGAGCGCTCGGGATCCGCGCGGGCTCGTGCCGCGCATCCCGCCCCTCGACCTCGAGCGCGTGCTCGAGCTCGAGCCTCCCCTCGATCGCGTCGATCAGGTCGCCTTCGCCGTGCGGCGCCTCGCTGACGAGGTCGTCGAGACCCTCTCGGGGCACCGGCTCGTGGCGACGGCGATCCGGATCGGCTTCCGCGACGAGCTCGGCGGCGAGCACGAGCGGGCCTGGTTGCACCCGCGCTCCTTCCGGCCGAGCGAGATCGTCGACCGCGTGCGCTGGCAGCTGAGCGGCGCGACGCGCACGGCGGGCGCGGCGACGGGCGCGCCGACCGGGCCCGACCTGCGCGCCGCCGTGTCGCGCGTTCGGATCGTTCCCGAGAGCCTCGACGCGCTCGCCCACCACGAGCCGGGGCTGTGGGGCGCGGGGCCCGACGAGCGCGTGCACCACGCCCTCGCGCGCGTGCAGAGCCTGCTCGGGCACGAGGCCGTCCTCACCGCGCAGCGCTCGGGCGGCCGCTCTCTCGCCGAGCGCAGAGTGCTCGTGCCCTGGGGCGACCGCGCCGTCCTCACCCGGCCGCTCGACCGGCCCTGGCCAGGAGCGCTCCCGCAGCCCGCACCCGCGACCGTCTACGCCTCCCGCCACCCCGTCGCGGTGGTCGACGAGCGCGGCGAGACCGTGCGCGTCGACGAGCGGCTGCGACTGAGCGGGTCTCCCGCGGGATTCGCTCCGAGCGCCGGCGGCGCCGTGCGGCCCATCGTGTCGTGGGCGGGTCCGTGGCCGCTCGAGGAGCGCTGGTGGGATCCCGCGCGCGCCCGCCGCGCCCACCGGCTGCAGGTCGTCGACTCCGGGGGCGTCGCGTGGCTGCTCGTGCTCGAGGGTGCGAGCTGGTGGGCCGAGGCGAAGTATGACTGAGCGCGCGGCGGCGCCGCGGCCGGTGCGCGCGGGGCGGCGCCGCTGATGGCCGGCTGGCACAACCCGCCCATCCCCTGGAGCGAGTTCGAGCGCGCTCTGCGCGACGGCACTCGCCCCGGCACCGCGCCGCCGCCCGGCGCCGACGGCGGCGACTCGCCCGCCTGGTCGCACAAGCGCGCCCCGTACCGCGCAGCCGAGCTCGACCGCCCCGACCCCGAGACGATCGTCCCGTACGCCGAGTTGCACGCCCACTCGTCGTTCTCCTTCCTCGACGGCGCCTCGAGCCCGGAGGAGCTTCTGGAGGAGGCTGCGCGGCTCGGACTGCACGGCCTCGCGCTCACCGACCACGACGGGCTCTACGGCGTCGTCCGCATGGCCGAGGCCGCCGAGCCCTACGGCCTCACGACCGTGTTCGGCGCTGAGCTGAGCCTCGGGCTCACCGGCTCGCAGCAGGGCGTCGCCGACCCCGAGGGCACCCACCTGCTCGTGCTCGCGCGGGGGCAGGCGGGGTACCACCGGCTCGCCGCCGCGATCACCGAGAGCCAGCTCGCCGGCGGCGAGAAGGGCCGCCCCGTCTACGACCTCGACGAGCTCGCCGCGCAGGCGGCCGGCGAGTGGGTCGTGCTCACCGGCTGCCGCAAGGGCGCCGTGCGCGCCGCCCTCGGCCAGCGGGCCGTGCCGACGAGCGCGCAGGTCGAGGCGGCGGGCTCCGCGCTCGACGCCCTCGTCGCGCGCTTCGGCCGCGAGGGCGTCGTCGTCGAGCTGATGGACCACGGGCGGCCGCTCGACTCCGTGCACAACGACGCCCTCGCGGCCCTCGCCCGCGATCGCGGCCTGCCCGTCGTCGCGACCGGCGGCGTGCACTACGCGACGCCCGCCCGGCATCCCCTCGCCACCGCGTTCGCCGCGTTGCGCGCGCGACGCAGCCTCGACGACATGGAGGGATGGCTGCCCGCCGCGGGCACCGCCCACCTGCGCAGCGGCGCCGAGATGGCCGAGCGCTTCGCCCGCCACCCCGGCGCGGTCGCGCGCAGCGTCGAGCTCGCCGACGCGCTCGGGTTCCCGCTGCGGCAGGCGAAGCCGCAGCTGCCCGCGCAGGAGGTGCCGGCCGGCCACACGCCGATGAGCTGGCTGCGCGAGCTCGTCTGGGCCGCCGTGCCGCGCAAGTACCCCGACGCGAGCGACCCCGATCGCGCGCGCATCGCCCGCGAGCTCGACGTCATCGAGCAGAAGAACTTCCCCGGCTACTTCCTCATCGTCCACGACATCGTGCAGTTCGCGCGCGGGAGGGGCATCCTCTGCCAGGGGCGGGGCTCGGCCGCGAACTCGGCCGTCTGCTACCTGCTCGACATCACCGCCGTCGACTCCATCGGCTACCGGCTGCCCTTCGAGCGCTTCCTCTCGGCGCTGCGCGACGAGGAGCCCGACATCGACGTCGACTTCGACTCCGACCGGCGCGAGGAGGTCATCCAGTACGTCTACGAGAGATACGGCCGGCGCAACGCCGCCCAGGTCGCGAACGTCATCTCGTACCGGCCGAAGAACGCCGTGCGCGACATGGCGCGCGCGCTCGGGTACTCCGTGGGGCAGCAGGATGCGTGGAGCAAGCAGGTGGAGCGCTGGGGCGCCGTCCTCTCGAGCGACGACCACGACATCCCCGAGCCCGTCGTCGCACTCGCCCAGCAGGTGCTCACCTACCCCCGGCACCTCGGCATCCACTCCGGCGGCATGGTGCTCACCGATCGCCCCGTCGGCGAGATCGTGCCGATCGAGCACGCGCGCATGGAGGGCCGCACCGTCCTGCAGTGGGACAAGGACGACTGCGCCTGGATGGGCCTCGTCAAGTTCGACCTGCTGGGCCTCGGCATGCTCGCGGCGCTGCAGTACGCCTTCGATCTCGTCGACGAGCACCTCGGCGAGCGGTGGGAGCTCGCCACTCTGCCGAAGGAGGAGCAGGCGACCTACGACATGCTGTGCCGCGCCGACTCGGTGGGCGTCTTCCAGGTCGAGAGCCGCGCGCAGATGAGCCTCCTGCCGCGCCTGCAGCCGCGCCGCTTCTACGACCTCGTCGTGCAGATCGCTCTCGTGCGCCCCGGGCCCATCCAGGGCGGCGCCGTGCACCCGTTCGTGCGCCGCAAGCTCGGCGAGGAGCCCATCACGTACGACCACCCGAAGCTCGTCGAGCCGCTCGAGCGCACCCTCGGCGTGCCCGTCTTCCAGGAACAGCTCATGCAGATCGCCATGGCGGTCGGCGGCTGCACGGGCGACGACGCCGACCTGCTGCGCCGCGCGATGGGCAGCAAGCGCGGCCTCGAGCGCATCGAGTCGCTGCGCGAGACCCTCTACGCCGGCATGGCGGGCAACGGCATCACCGGGCGCCTCGCCGACGAGATCTACGGGCGCATCCAGGCCTTCGCGAACTTCGGCTTCGCCGAGAGCCACTCGATCAGCTTCGGCCTGCTCGTCTACGCGAGCTCGTGGCTCAAGCTGCACTACCCGGGCGTCTTCCTCGCCGCCCTCCTGCGCGCCCAGCCGATGGGCTTCTACTCCCCTGCCTCCCTCGCCGCCGACGCCGAGCGGCACGGCGTCGAGGTGCGCACGCCCTGCATCCTGCGCTCCGGCGTCGAGGCGGGGCTCGAGCGCGTCGACCTGACGGTCGACGACCCCTTCGCCGCGGTCGGGGCGGATGCCCGCCGCGCGGCCCCGACGGGTCTCGCCGACTGCGCCTGCCGCATCCAGCCCCCCGTGCCCGAGTTCCGTCCCGACTCCACCGACGGCGACCTCGCCGACTGCGTCAGGCACCGCCGCGACTCCGACCTCGCCGTCCGGCAGGGGCTCGCCGCGGTGTCGGGCATCGGCCGCCCGACCGCGGAGCGCATCGTCGCCGAGCGTGAGCGCGGCCGTCCGTACCGCGACCTCACCGAGCTCGCCTACCGCACGGGGCTCACGGCGGCGCAGCTCGAGGCGCTCGCGACAGCCGGAGCCTTCGACGTGCTCGGCCTCTCGCGACGCGCCGCGCTGTGGGCGGCGGGCGCGGCAGCGCAGGCCCGCCCCGAGTATCTGCCCGGGACGATCGTCGCCGTGCAGCCGCCGCTGTTCACGGATCTCGATGACGCCGAGACGATGGTCGCCGACCTCGTCTCGACGGGGATCACGCCGGGCGACCACCCCGTGCGCTACGCACGCCCCGCGCTCGACCGGCGGGGCGTGCTCACCGCTCTCGACCTCCGCACCGCCGAGCCGGGGCGCCGCGTCGAGATCGCCGGGGTGGTCACGCACCGGCAGCGGCCGGCGACCGCGAGCGGCATCACCTTCCTCAACATCGAGGACGAGACCGGGCTCGTCAACGTCGTCTGCTCGGTCGGGCTGTGGGGCCGCTACCGCCGGGTCGTCCGGGAGAGCCGGGCGCTGATCGTCCGCGGCACGCTCGAGCGCTCGCGCGAGGGCGTCATCGCGATCGTAGCCGACCGGGTCGAGAACCTGCCGCTGAGAGCGACCATCGCGAGCCGCGACTTCCGCTGAACCGGGAGCCGTGCCCGACCTAGCGCGCGCGGAGATCAGCGGCAACCCCGCGACGCGAATCCCCGTCGCCCTCTAGCCTGGGCGGATGACCTCCCGCACCGAGGGCGATGCCGCGCGCCCGCACGGCGTCGCCGTTTCCACCCGCACATACCGCGTCGTCAGCCGCACCGGCTTCGCCGTGAACGGCGTCCTCCACGTCCTGCTCGGCGTCATCGTGCTGTCCATCCCGATCGCCGTGCTCGTCACCCCCGGCGCCGAGAGCGTCGGCGCCCTCCGCGTGGTCGCAGCCAACCCCGGCGGCGCCGTGCTGTTCTGGGTCATCGCGATCGGCTACGTCCTCCTGGGCGCATGGATGCTCGCCAACCCCTTCCTCGGACGCCACCGCGATCACCCCACCCGAGATCGCGCCGTCATGATCGGCCGCGGCGTCGCGTACCTCCTGCTCGGCCTCAGCAGCGGAAGCATCGCCGCCGCCGGCCGCAGCAATCCCCAGGAGGATCCAGGCAGCCTCTCCAGCTCCGTCATGCAGCTTCCCGTGGGCCCTGTCGTCCTCGCGATCTTCGCCCTCCTCATCCTCACGGTCGCGGCCTACTTCGCGCTCAAGGGATGGCGACGCGGATTCCTCGACGACATACGCGTCCCCGCGGAGTCCTCGGGTCGGCGCCCCACACTCATCGCCGGTCGCGTCGCCTACGTCGGCAAGGCGATCGCTCTCGGCATCCTGGGCGCGTTCACCCTTGTCGCGGCCTTCCTCCCTGCCGGACCCGCCGGACTCGACGGGCAGCTCGCGGGTCTCGCTCTTTCCCCCGCCGGCCCCCTGCTGCTCGCGATCGTCGGGCTCGGGCTCATCTCCCATGGGTTCTACACAGCAGCGCGTGCACGGCTGGCCCGGCTGTGAGAGCCCGCGCCGTCAGTGAGGCCCGGAGCAGCAGGCCGTTCCAGATCGCGGCGCGAACGGGCTTCGCCACGAACGGGCTCCTGCACGTGCTCATGGGCCTCCTCGCGCTCGGCGTCGCAACCGGCGCGGGAACGGGCGGTCAGGACGCCGACCCCTCGGGTGCGCTGAGCGCGATCGCGGCGACTCCCGGAGGCATGATCCTCACGTGGGCTCTTGCCGCGGGGCTCGCCGCGCTCGCTCTGTGGCTGCTCATCGAAGGGCTCCTGCTGCTCCTGCCGGCCGGCGAGATCGGCAGGGGTCTTGTGTCCGCGCTCAAGGGGCTCGTCTACGGCGCTCTCGCCGCATCCGCCGTGACGATCGCTATGGGTGGGCGCTCGGACTCCGTCGAGGACGCCCGCGAGGTCAGCGCCTTCCTCATCGGCACGCCAGGCGGGGTCTTCGTCCTCGGCTTGCTCGGTGCCGTGATCGGGGGCATCGGTGCGTACTTCATCGTGAAGGGCGCCCGTCGAGGCTTCCGCGACGACCTGCGCGTCCCCGACGGCAAGACCGGCCGCACGGTCGTCACGCTCGGGGTCATCGGCTACGTCGCGAAGGGCGTCGCCCTCCTCGCGCTCGGCGTGCTCGTGATCGTGGCGGCCGTCACCGCCGATTCGAGCGGCGTGACGGGGCTCGACGGCGCGCTCCGCGCGATCGCGGAGCTTCCGTTCGGCGTCGCGCTCCTGAGCATCGTCGGCGTCGGCCTCGTCGCCTACGGCGTCTACTGCGGCGCGCGGGCTCGCTGGTCGCGTCTGTGAACGGTTCCGAGGCCGTTCAGCAGGTGCACGAGAGTCGGATCTTCACCCTCGTCGCCCGATTCGGGTGGGTCGTCACGGGGCTGCTCCACGTCATCATCGGGGCTCTCGCGATCGCGGTCGCGTTCGGTGATCGACGTGCTCGGCCCGACGAGGTGGGCGCGTTCGAGGCCATCGCCGCCGCTCCGCTCGGCGCCGTCCTCCTCGTCGCCGTGATCGTGAGCCTCGTCGGTCTCGGGCTGTGGATGCTCGCCGACGCGATCCTCAACGGCGGCCCGATGCACCGCTGGACCTCCGGCGTCTCCAGCGCCGCCCAGGGCCTCGTCTACCTCGCCCTGGCGGTGCCTCCCGGCATCCTGCTCTTCGGCGGAGACCTGCAATCGGGTCGCACCTCGCGCGCCCTCAGCGCCTTCCTCCTCGACTCCACCGCCGGCGCCGTGGTCCTCGTGCTCATCGGCGTCGGGATCGCGATCGTCGGCGGGTACTTCGTCGTCAAGGGCCTCCGTCGGCGCTTCTCCTGGGAGCTCCGGCCGATGGCGGAGCGGCGGGGCCGCGCCGTGCGCGCGCTCGGCGCCGTCGGCTACGTCGCTCGCGGCATCGCGTTCCTCCTCCTCGCCGGGCTCATCATCGTCGAGGCCATCGAGGTCGACCCGAACGACGTCACCGGTCTCGCCGGAGCGCTCGGCGCCGTCCGTCGCGGATTCCTCGGCGAGTTCTGGCTCGCGTCGATCGGCGCGGGGCTTGTGATCTACGGCGTCTACGGTTTCGCCCGCGCGCGATTCGCGCGACTCTGACGCGCGCTAGGTGTTCGCACCGCGTGCCGACACCGACCACGTGCCCGTCTCGACGCCCGCGCGCTCGATGACGAGCGCATCGGCGAGGTTGACGGCCGAGCAGACGTGGTTCGGTGCGACGCGCATCCGCGTCCCCACAGCCGGCGCGTCCATTCCCACCGGTAGCGAGATGGTCGCGTGATGCTCCGAGAGCGCCACGATGCGCGCCTCCGGCGCGTCGAGCACGCGTCCGAAGCCCGTCGTCCAGCCGGGACGATCGGCCCCGAGCATCTTGCTGCCCGCATCGAGCACCACGATGCCCTCGCGCCGGCTCACGACCGTCGCGAGCGCCCACAGGGCGATCGATGCCGGGTCGCATGATCCGAGCTCCCACTGCTGCGCGTCGCCGAGGGCGTAGACGCCCGGCCGCAGCTCGGTCAGCACGCCCTGATCGGCCGCGTGCGCGCTCGGCGTCGACCCGCCGCTCACGATGGGGCACGGGATGCCGGCGGCCGTGAGCGCGTCGCGCGCGATCGTGAGGGCCGCGGCCTCGTCCCGCGCAGCGTCGTCGCCCGCCCCGAGCCCGTAGGAGTGCCCGGGGAAGGTGAACACTCCGTCGACCGCGAGCCGGGCGTCGCGCGCGGCGGCGGCGACCTCCGCGGCCCGGTCGGGCGCGCAGCCGGAGCGGTGGTGCCCGCTGTCGACCTCGACTGCGATCGCGAGCGGGGTGCTGTCGGCGCGGTCGGAGGCCGAGCCGGCAGCGCGGCGACCGGCGTGCACAGCGGCGGCGAGCATCCGCACGCTCTCGACGGAATCGGCCCCGACGCGCACGCGCGCGAGGGTCGTGAGCGCGCGGAGACGCTCCGCGCGCGGCCCTTCCGCCCAGATCGGATAGGCGATGAAGAGATCGTCGAACCCCCCTGCCGCGAAGACCTCCGCCTCGGCGACCGTCGCCACGGTGAGCCCGACGGCCCCGTGGGCGAGCTGGTGCCGCGCGATGTCGAGCGACTTGTGCGTCTTCGCGTGCGGCCGGAGGGCCAGGCCCCGTGCTCGGGCGTGCTCGGCCATCGCGGAGAGGTTCGCCTCGAGCACGTCGGCGTCGACGACGAGGCAGGGTGTGTCGCGCATGCGACCATCCTGCCGCGCCGCGGGCGCGCGCGGTCTCAGCCGCCGGCGGCCATCTGCCTGCGCAGGAAGTCGATGCGCGACTGCAGCTGCGCGACGCTCGCCTGCCCGACCGCGGGACCGCCGCAGACGCGGCGCAGTTCGGCGTGCACGTGGCCGTGCGGCTGACCGGTGAGCTTGGCGCGCAGACCGACGAGGTTGTTGAGCAGCGTGCGCTGCTCCTTGAGCGTGCGATAGAGCGGGGCGGGCTGGCGCTCGGAGGGCGGGCGCTCGGCGACGCGGCGCATCTGGCGCTGATAGCGCGATCGCAGCAGCTCGTGCACCTGGTCGGGCTCGAGGATGCCGGGGAGGCCGAGGAAGTCGAGCTCCTCGAGACTGCCGACCTCGGCCTGCTGGCCGAACTCGACGCCCTCGTAGAGCACCTTGTCGAACTGCGCGTGCGACTCCAGCGCCGCGAAGGCGTAGGTCTCCGTGAGCGCGTCGCTCGCGCTCTCGCCCGTCTCGGCCTCGCGCATCAGATCGTCGGCCAGCAGCTCGTCTCCTGAGCCCTCGCGGTCGAGCGCGTGATCGCGCTCGCGCTCGAGCTCGTTGGCGAGACCCATGATGGGCGGGACGCTCGGGATGAAGATCGACGCCGTCTCGCCTCGGCGCCGCGCGCGCACGAAGCGCCCGATCGCCTGCGCGAAGAACAGCGGGGTCGACGAGCTCGTCGCGTAGACGCCGACCGCGAGCCGCGGCACGTCCACCCCCTCGGAGACCATCCGGACGGCGACGAGCCAGCGACCGTCGCCATCGGCGTACTGCTGGATCCGCCCGCTCGCGCCCTTGTCGTCGGAGAGCACGACCGTCGGCTCCTCCCCCGTCAGCCGGTGCAGCAGCGCCCCGTAGGCGCGTGCGGCGGTCTGGTCCGTCGCGATGACGAGACCTCCGGCGTCGGGCACGGAGTGGCGCACCTCGGTCAGCCGGCGGTCAGCGGCGGACAGCACCCCGGGCATCCACTGCCCCTCGGGGTCGAGCGCGGTGCGCCAGGCCTGGGAGGTGACGTCCTGCGTGTCGCCCTGGCCGAGGTGGGCCTCCATCTCGTCGCCGGTCGTGGTCCGCCAGCGCACCTTCCCCGCGTAGGCCATGAAGAGCACGGGCCGGACGACGCCGTCAGCGAGGGCGCGCCCGTACCCGTACGCGTAATCGGTCTGCGAGACTCGGATGCCCTGCTCATCGGGCACGTACGACACGAACGGGATCGGCGCGGTGTCGGAGCGGAAGGGCGTGCCCGTGAGCGACAGGCGCCTCGCGGCTCCCTCGTAGGCCTCGCGGATGGCGTCTCCCCAGCTGAGCGCGTCGCCGCCGTGGTGCACCTCGTCGAGGATGACGAGCGTCGACGCCGTCTCGGTGAGCGTGCGGTGGAGGTACGGCTTCGCGGCGACCTGCGCGTAGGTGACGGCGATGCCGTGGAAGGCGCGCGGGATGATGCGCTGACTGTTGCGGAAGGCGGGATCGAGGCGGATTCCCACGCGGTGCGCCGCGTCGGCCCACTGGCGCTTGAGGTGCTCGGTCGGCGCGACGACGATCACCCGATCGACGGCGCGGCGCGCGAGCAGCTCGGTCGCGAGTCGGAGGGCGAAAGTCGTCTTGCCGGCACCGGGCGTCGCGGCGGCGAGGAAGTCGCGCGGCTCGGTCGCGAAGTACTTGTCGAGCGCCGCGGCCTGCCAGGCGCGGAGCCGGCTCGCGGTGCCGCGCGCCGCCCTTTCCGGGAACGACGGAGAGAGATGCTCGGCCGCGAAGGTGCCCACGTGGGGGGCGCTGCGGTCGGAGGTGCTCACTCGACCCGATGCTAGTCGAGGCTCCCGACATCGTCGGTCGACAGCGCCGAGCGCCGGCGCCGCTCCCCCGGCGAGAGCAGGGATGCTCGCTGGATCGCTCCGCGCCCGAACCGCTCGGTGACCGCGTCGAGAGTCGTCTCGGTCTCGCGCCATGGCTCGTCGTCATCCCAGAGACCTCGAGCCACCGATCCGGCAGGCAGCAGGTTCTCGGCGCGCACACCGATGAGGCGGATGCCCGTGCCGACCGGGCGCGCCTCCGCGAGCAGCGCGCGCGCCTCGCGCGACAGCCGCTCGGCCACATCGCTCGGCTCGGTGAGCGTGCGCGACCGCGTGATGGTGCGGAAGTCGCCGAAGCGGATCTTGACCGCGACGGTGCGCGCGACCCAGCCGCCACGGCGCAGGCGCTCGGCGACGCGCGTCGACAGGCGCAGCAGCTCGCGGTCGAGCGCGACGGCATCGCTCACGTCGCGCTCGAACGTCACCTCGTGGCCGATGGACTTCTCGTCCCGTCCGGGCGTGACCGACCGGGGATCGCGGCCCCAGGCGAGCTCGTGCAGCCGCATCGTGCCTGCGTCGCCGATCGCGGCGCGCAGCGAGTCGAGCGGCGTGGTGGCGAGGTCGCCGATCGTCCGAAGCCCGAGGCGGGAGAGGCGCTCCTCCGTCGAGGCGCCCACGCCCCACAGCGCGGAGATCGGCTGCGGATGGAGGAAGGCGAGCGTGTCGGCCTCGGGCACGACGAGCAGGCCGTCGGGCTTGGCCCTGCTGGAGGCGAGCTTGGCGACGAACTTCGTCGCGGCGGCGCCGACCGAGGCGGTGAGGCCCGTCTCGCGCCGGATGCGGTCGCGCAGCGCGGTCGCGATCGCGAACGGCGGCCCGAAGAGCGGAATGGCGCCGCGCACATCGAGGAACGCCTCGTCGATCGAGAGCGGCTCCACGAGTGGCGTCGTGTCGCCGAGGATCCGCATGACCTCACGCGAGAAGTGCTGATAGCGGTCGTAGTGCGGCTCGAGCACGATCGCGTTCGGACAGCGGCGCAGGGCGATGGCCATCGGCATGGCCGAGTTGACCCCGTAGCGGCGTGCCTCGTAGGTCGCCGCCGTCACGACCGAGCGCGCGCCGCGATGGCCCACGATCACCGGCTTCCCCTGCAGCTCCGGCCGTTCGAGGAGCTCGACCGACGCGAAGAACGCGTCCATGTCGAGGTGCAGGATGCTCGCGCTCGTGTCGTCGGTCGGTGCGACGGTGACCTGCCGCCCGCTGCCGTCCTGCTTGCTCACGCGGACATCCTGGCATCGACCGCCGACCGCCGACCGCCGACCGCCGACCGCCGCGATCGAACGGACACGCGAACGGGGGCGGATCGCCGAAGCGATCCGCCCCCGTGAGCGGTACTGGTCGCGATTACGCGCGACGGCCCTTGCGGCCGGTGACGGCGGCGTAGATGAGGATCACGATGATCGCGCCGCCGATGGCGAGCAGCCAGGTGCCGAGGTCGAAGAACTCCTCGAGGCCGCGGCCGAACAGCACGCTGCCGAGCCATCCGCCGAGCAGCGCACCGAGGACGCCGAGGACGAGGGTCATCAGCCAGCCGATGCCCTGCTTGCCGGGGATGATGAGCTTCGCGATCGCGCCGGCGATGAGCCCGAGAAGGAGGAAAGCGAGGAAACCCATGGGATTGTCCTTTCGTTGTGGCGAGAGCCAGCGGACTCTCAGCCTTCGTTCGAACGACTCGGTGGAATCGCTCGGCCGATAGTCAAGCACACCCCCCGATCGAGGGGTGCGAGGGTCTCAGAATCCTCCCAGGTTCCGAAGCGCGGACCGGAGGCGCCCGGGAGTCGCCTCGACTTGTGCCTGCCACCCGTGAACCTCTGCGACGATAGGAGCATGTCTCAGCTGCACCCCTGGTCACGGTACGTCGCGATCGGCGACTCGTTCACGGAGGGCATCGGGGACCCCGAGCCCGAGTCCCCCGGCGGACACCGCGGATGGGCCGATCGCGTCGCCGAGCAGCTCGCCGAGCGCACCGACGACTTCGCCTACGCCAACCTCGCCGTCCGCGGGCGGCTGCTGCAGCAGATCGCCGACGAGCAGATCGACCCGGCCCTCGCCCTGCGCCCCGACCTCATCTCGATCTCCGCCGGGGGCAACGACATCCTCCGGCCCGGCACCGACCCCGACGAGGTCGCCCAGCGATTCGACGACGCCATCGCGCGCCTGCGCTCCGACGGAGCGACCGTGGTGATCTTCACCGGCCCCGACATCGGCATGACGCCCGTGCTGCGGCGCGTGCGCGGCAAGGTCGCGATCTACAACGAGAACCTCCGCTACGTCGCCGCGAAGCGCGATGCAATCGTCATCGACATGTGGGCGCTGCGCGAGCTGCAGGACTCCCGCATGTGGCACCCCGACCGCCTGCACTTCTCGTCCCTCGGGCATCACACGATCGCGCGAGCGACGCTCGGCGCTCTCGGCATCGAGCACGACCTGCAGCCCATGCGCCCCGAGCCGCTGCCCGGCCGCACGTGGCGTCAGGCGCGCACCGAGGATCTGGGCTGGGCCCGCGAGCACCTCGTGCCGTGGGTCGTGCGGCGCATCCGACACCAGTCGTCGGGCGATCTCATCACCGCGAAGCGGCCGGAGGCGGGCTCGCCGCGACGCTGACCGCGCGGAGGGCGATCGGGCGCCGCGCGACCTGCTCCTCGAGGATGCCCCACTCCCGCAGCGGCCGCATGAGCCGCCACCACACGTCAGGGCCGCCCATCCGTCCGCTCCACTCGAGCGGGACATCCAGCTGCTCGTCGCCGAGCTGCACGATCATAAGCGGATCCTCCGGCGCCCTGCCACCGGGCGCGAGCGCGGGCGTCGGCACGAACGTCTGGCTCGTCGCCTCGCCCCAGACGAGCTCGCGCGCGTCGTCGGCGATGCGCAGCTCGACCTCGTCCCCCCAGGCCGCCCGCCATCGGGCGACGACCTCTCCTGCCGTGCCGAGCTCCACCGAGCGGTAGTCGTCCACGACGCTCGTCAGCAGCGTGCGCGAATCGGCGGCGGCCCGTGCGTGCACGTCGGCGTCGAGCACGACTCCGACGGTCTCGACGAGCTCGCCGTCGACCTCGGTACGTCCCGAGAACAGCAGGCAGGCGCCCGCCTCCTGGGTCGTGCCGGTCTTGAGGCCGGTGACGCCGTCGAGGCCGAGCGCGGTGTTGCGATTCTCGAACACGCCCACGCCCGGCACGTCGATGCGCTCGAGTCCGGCCGAGTCGGCGACGACGGGGTTCGCGACCGCGAGGCGGGCGAGGTCGAGCAGTGCTCGCGGCGTGCCCGAGCTCTGCGGCGAGAACCCGGTCGCGTCGGCGACCCTGAGCTCCTCGAGGCCCTCCCGATCGATCCACTCGGCTGCGGCCTCGACGTAGGCCTCGATCGAGCCGAACGCCCAGATCGCGAGCGTGTCCGCGTAGTTGTTCGCCGACCACACGAGCATGAGATCGATCATCTGACGCTGGGTCAGCTGCAGACCCTCGCGAGCCGGAGCGTACGAGCCGTTGCGCGCGATGTATTCCTCGTCGAGCGCGCCGGCGGCGGCGTCGAGGGTGATCGTCGGTCCGCTCTCGCCGGCGGCGATCGGCGAGCGGTCGAGCACGACGAGCGCCGTCACGAGCTTGGTGATCGACGCGATGGGTCGTGCGGTGTCGACATCGACGCCCGCGTAGACGGCGCCGCGCTCGTCGACCGGCCCGATCGCGCTCGCTCCGTAGCCCGGGAGGGCGACGGTCTCGACGGGCGTGGCGATGATCGCTCTCTCGATCACGTGCCCGGCCACGGCGGGGACGGGCGTCATGAGCGCATAGCTCGAGTACAGACCCGCGCCGGTCGCGAGAGAGCCGGCGGTGATCCCGGCGACGAGGGCGAGGGATCGGCGGTGCACCCGCTCAGTCTACGAAGCGCGAGCTGATGCCCGGCTCAGGCCGAGGCGCGCCAGACCACCTCGGTGTCGAGCACGACTCCCCCGTCGCCGCTCGTGCCTCCCGACCGGATCTGCTCGAGGACGAGCTCGGCGGCGCGCGCGCCGAGGGAGGCCGCGGGCTGCCGCACGGTCGACAGGAGCGGCTGGCTCCGCAGCGCCCACGCGGAGTCGTCGAAGCCGACCACACCGACGTCCTCCGGCACACGGCGGCCGCGCGCGCGCAGGACGTCGATCGCGCCGGCCGCGACCGCGTCGGAGGCAGCGAAGACGCCGTCGATCGCCGGATCGCGCTCGAGCAGCTCGGTCATGCCCGCGACACCGGCGTCGAAGGTGTAGAAGGGCTGGCGGGAGACGAGATCGGCGTCGTAGCGCGCGCCCAGGGCGTCCTGGAAGCCGGCGAGCCGATCGCGGCCGGAGTCGCGGTCGAGCCCGGCAGCGATCATGCCGACGCGGTGGCGACCGGTCGCGGCGAGCCGCTCGGAGATCTGCTGCGCGGCCCCCCGGTTGTCGATGCCCACCCAGGCCAGACGGGGCTGGTTGTCCGGTCGCCCGATCATCACCGCGGGCAGCCGCAGCTCCGCGATCGCCTGCGAGATCGGGTCGCCCTCGCGCGCCGAGACGATGATCGCGCCGTCGACGAAGCCTCCGCCGAGGTAGCCGCTCACGCGCTCGGAGTCGCGGTCGGTCTCGATCACGAGCGTCACGAGCTGGTAGTCGGCGGCCGAGAGGGCGCTGTTGGTGCCGAGCAGGATGTTGCCGATGTTGGGGTCGTCCACGAAGACCGAGTGCGGCTCGTGCACGATGAGCGCGATGGCCCCGGAGGACTGCCTCGCGAGGTTGCGCGCCGCGGTGTTGCGCACGTAGCCGACCTTGGCGATCGCCGCCTCGATGGCGGTGCGCGCGGTCTCGGAGACGTACGGTTCGCCGTTGAGCACGCGCGAGACGGTGCCCCTCGAGACGCCCGCCTCCGCGGCCACGTCGAAGATCGTGGCGCGCTTCGGGCGCGGTGCTGGCGGGGTCATGGTGGTCAGTGTATCGACGCGCGACACGCCGGAAGGCACGCCCGATCGTTGACACCCGGACGGGGGCACGCCTAGTCTGTGCACGCTCCCAGAATTCGTCAGGGCGTTCGTCGCAGCTCGGTCTGTGCACGCTCCCAGAATCCTCGAGCGACAACGACGTTGACCGAAGGAATCCAGGACCGCACCGTGAGCCTCACCCCCGCCCTCCCCCGCACGACCGCCGAGCCGCTCGTGCCCGGCTGGCCGACGGCGTCGGTCCTCCTCGGCTGCGACTACAACCCCGAGCAGTGGCGCCCCGAGGTGTGGCGCGAGGACGTCGGCCTCATGCGCGAGCTCGGCGTCGACCTCGTCGCGATCAACATCTTCGGCTGGGCGCACCTCGAACCCCGCGACGGCGAGTTCGACTTCAGCGGGCTCGACGCGATCATCGCGCTCCTGCACGAGGCGGGCATCCGCATCAATCTCGGGACCGGCACCTCCTCGCCGCCGCCGTGGCTGTCGCGGCTACACCCCGAGATCCTTCCGCGCGATCGCGCCGGCGTCATCGCCTACCCCGGCGGCCGTCAGGCATGGTGCCCCAGCTCGCCCGTCTTCCGCGAGCGGGCGCTCGCCCTCGTGGAGCGCGTCGCCGACCGCTACGGCGAGCACCCCGCTGTCGCTCTCTGGCACGTCTCCAACGAGCTCGGCTGCCACAACGCCCTCTGCTACTGCGACGTCTCCGCCGCCGCCTTCCGTGACTGGCTCGCGCGCCGGTACGGCTCGATCGAGGCGCTCAACGCGGCGTGGGGCACGGCCTTCTGGAGCCAGCGCTACAGCGAGTGGGCCGACGTCCTCCCGCCGCGCGCGACGCTGTCGGCCGGGAACCCGGCCCAGCAGCTCGACTTCCAGCGCTTCTCCTCCGACGAGCTGCTCGCGCACTACCGAGCCGAGGCCGAGGTGATCCGCCGTCGCTCCTCCGCGCCCGTCACGACCAACCTCATGGTTACCGACCACATCAGCGCCCTCGACTACTGGAGCTGGGCCGGCGACCTCGATGTCATCGCCAACGACCACTACCTCGACCACCGCCTCGCCGAGCCGCTCGGCGAGCTCGCCTTCAGCGCCGATCTCACGCGCGGACTCGCGAACGGCGCACCGTGGATGCTCATGGAGACCTCCACGAGCGCCGTCAGCTGGCAGCCCGTGAACCACGCCAAGCGCGAGGGCGAGCTCGCCCGCACCGTGCTCGGGCACGTCGCCAGGGGTGCCGACTCGATCTGCTTCTTCCAGTGGCGCGCATCGCAGCGCGGCGCCGAGAAGTTCCACTCCGCGCTCCTCCCCCACGCCGGCGCGACCGGGCCGGCCTGGCGGCAGACCGTCGAGCTCTCGGCCCTCCTCGATCGGCTCGAGCCCGTCGTCGGGATGCGCGTCGAGGCGCGTGCCGCCATGGTCGTCGGCTGGGAGCCCCGGTGGGCCGCCGAGGTCGACACGCATCCCTCGCAGCTGCTGCAGTACCTGCCCGAGGCCCGCCGCTACCACCGCGCCCTGCGCTCGCTCGGCGTCACCGTCGACATGGTGCGGCCGGGCGACTCTCTCGCCGGGTACGACCTCGTCGTCGTCCCGACGCTCTACTCGGTGACGGATGCCGCGGCCGACACGATCGCGCACGCCGCGGCCTCCGGCGCGACCGTCCTCATCACCCCCTTCAGCGGACTCGCCGACGAGGACGCCGCCATCCGCCTCGGCGGCCACCCCGGCGCCTTCCGCGACCTGCTCGGCATCGTCATCGACGAGCTGCGGCCGCTCGCGGCCGGGGACGCGGTCGTGCTCGAGAGCGGGGCGACGGCGACCATCTGGAGCGAGGCGCTGCGCGCCGAGCGGGCCGAGGTGCTCGACCGCTTCGCGAGCGGACCGGCCGCGGGCTCGCCCGCGATCACTCGGGCGACGCACGGCTCGGGCGCCGCGTGGTACCTCGCGACGGTGCTCGAGGCCGACGCGCTGCGAGCGGTGATGCGGCGCGCGTGCGCCGAGGCGGGCATCCCCGTCATCGACGTCGGCGACGACGTCGACCTCGTCGTCCGCAGCGGCGACGGCCGCACGGTGACGATCGTCATCAACCACCGCGACGCCGAGCTGACGCTCGCCGATCTTGCGCTCCACGGCGTTGACCTCGTCACCGGCGAGAGCGTGTCCGGCCCCGCCGCCGTCGCCGCGGGCGGCATCATCGCCGTGCTGACCGAGAGGAGTCACTCGTGACCGACACCGCCGTGCGCCGCCCGCGCGCCGTGCGCCACCGAGGGTCCATCGCGATCTTCCTGGCGCCGTTCGGAATGCTCTTCGCGCTCTTCTACATCGTGCCGATCGGCTACGCCGTCTACCAGTCGCTGCTCGTCGTCGAGCGCGATGGCACCTTCGGGCCCGCCGTGCAGGTCTTCGGCGGTCTCACGCAGTACATCGCCGTGTTCGAGAACCAGGCGTTCTGGTCGTCGATCGGCCGCGTGCTGCTGTTCGGTGTCGTGCAGGTGCCGATCATGCTCGGCATCGCGCTCGTGCTGGCGCTGCTGCTCGACTCGCCCCTCGTGCGGGGCTCGAAGTTCTTCAGGCTCGCGTTCTTCGCCCCCTACGCGGTGCCGAGCGTCATCGCCGCGATCATGTGGGGCTTCCTGTACTCCCCCAACCTCTCGCCCTTCACCGGGGTGACGCAGGCCGTGGACTTCCTCTCGGCCGGCAACGTGCTGTGGTCGATCGCGAACGTCGTGACCTGGGTCTACGTCGGCTACAACATGCTCATCATCTACTCGGCGCTCCTGGCGATCCCGAGCGAGATCTACGAGGCCGCGCGCCTCGACGGCGCGAGCCAGCTGCGCATCGCGTGGTCGATCAAGATCCCGCTCGTCGTGCCGGCGCTCGTGCTCACGGGAATCTTCTCGATCATCGGCACGCTCCAGCTGCTCGCCGAGCCGCAGGTGTTCCAGTCGTTCACCTCGGCGGTGACGAGCACGTTCACCCCGAACCTCACCATCTACTCCACCGCATCGGTGCCGAACATCAGCCTCGCGGCGGCCATGAGCGTCGTGCTCGCGCTCGCCACGTTCGTGCTCTCGTTCACGGTGCTCAAGCTCACGCAGCGGAGGACGGCAGCATGACCGCGACATCCCCTCGCCTCGAGAAGGCCCAGAAGACCGCGAAAGCGCCGAAGCCCGGCCGCGAGAACGGGCGCAGCGGAATCCGCGAGAGCGCGGCATCCCGCACGATCGCGATGGCCGTCATGGTCGTCGCCACGCTGTACTTCCTCACGCCGATCTGGTGGCTGCTCGTCGCCTCGAGCAAGACGCGCGCCGACTTCACGACGACCGCACCGCTCTGGTTCGCCGACTTCGCCCTGTTCGACAACATCGCCGCGCTCTTCGACTACCGCAACGCTGTCTTCCTCCGCTGGCTCGGCAACAGCGCACTCTACGCCGGCGTCGGTGCCCTGCTCGCGACGATCATCGCGGCGATGGCGGGCTACGCGATCGCGAAGTACAGCTTCCGCGGCCGCGAGCTGCTGTTCAACATCATCCTCGGCGGCGTGCTCGTCCCCGCGACGGCGCTCGCGCTGCCGCTGTTCCTGCTCTTCAGCCAGGTCGGCGCGACGAACACCATCTGGGCCGTCTTCCTGCCGAGCCTCGTGAGCCCCTTCGGCGTCTACCTCTCGCGCATCTACGCCGCGGCGAGCGTGCCGGATGAGATCGTCGAGGCCGCGCGCATCGACGGCGCGGGCGAGCTCCGCACGTTCTTCACGGTCGCCACGCGGCTCATGGCCCCGGCGCTCGTGACGATCTTCCTGTTCCAGTTCGTCGCGATCTGGAACAACTTCTTCCTCCCGCTCATCATGCTGCGCGACGAGAGCCTGTTCCCCGTGACGCTCGGCCTCTACGTCTGGAACACGCAGGTGAGCCAGATCCCCGACATCCGCGCCCTCGTCATCGTCGGCTCGCTCCTGTCGATCATCCCGCTCATCCTCACCTTCCTCGGCCTGCAGCGCTTCTGGCAGTCCGGGCTCGCGAGCGGCGGGCTCAAGTGACCCCGGCCCCCTAGGGCGTGTCTCGTAACCTCTGCGGGATGTTGCGGCAGGCTGGGAGCGTGACGCGTACTCGTACTTTGTCGGATTCTGCTTGGGCTCGGATCGAGCCTTTGATGCCGATCGCTTCCCGCAAGGGCGGGCGACCGTTTCAGGAGCATCGTCGGGTGCTGGAGGGGATCGTGTGGCGGTATCGGACGGGTTCGCCGTGGCGTGATCTGCCCGCCGAGTTCGGGCCGTGGCAGACCGCGTGGAAGCGTCATCGCCGGTTCAGCGGAGACGGCACTTGGGATCGTATCTACGCCGAGATCCTCGCTGACGCGGACGCAGCGGGCGAGATCGAATGGGCCGTCAGCGTGGACTCCACCATCAACCGTGCGCATCAGCACGCAACGAACCTCCCGCGCGACACGGGGGGCTCTATCGAGTTACAAGAATTTGCGGGAGGAGCCGCCTGACCACGCGATTGGCAGGTCACGCGGAGGGTTGAGCACGAAGATCCACCACCTCGTCGACGGCCGCGGGCTACCGCTGGTCGTGCTGGTCGGCCCCGGGCAGGCCGGCGATGCCCCGATGTTCCCCGTGCTCATGGACCACCTCAAAGTTGGCCGGCGTGGCCCGGGCAGGCCCCGCTCGAGACCGGACCGCGTCCGCGGCGACAAGGCGTATTCCTCGCGTGCCATCCGCACCCGCCTGCGCGAACGCGGGATCGTCGCCGTGATCCCCGAGCCCTCCGACCAGCAGGGACACCGGCAGCGTCGCGGCTCCCGTGGCGGGCGACCAGTCAGCTACGACGTCGAGGACTACAAGGGTCGCAACGTTGTCGAACGCGGCTTCAACGAAGACAAGCAATGGCGTGGGCTCGCCACCAGATACGACAAACTCGCGCTCACCTACCGCGGCGGCGCGGTCCTGCGAGCCATCACACTCTGGCTCAAACGCTTAGGAGACACGCCCTAGGCCGCCCCCGACTCCCGATCGCGACCCGATCGGGCGCACCACCCGCACCACCGGAATCACCCGAACCACCACAAAGAGAAAGGACCACACGCATGGCGATCTCCACCGTCGCACGCGCCGGAGCCATGGCGGCTCTCGCAGCGCTCGCACTCACCGCCTGCTCGACCGGAGGCACCGACGCCCCCGGAGCCGGAGCCCCCGGAGGCGACTGCGCCCCCTCCGACGGACCCGTCGAGCTCACGTTCACAAGCTGGCTCCCCGGAATCGACGAGGCCGTCGCGATCTGGAACGACCAGAACCCGGACATCCAGGTCACCGTCCAGACCGGTCCTAACGGCAACGGCGGCACCTACCAGAACTTCTTCAACCAGCTCGAGGCCGGCAATGCTCCGGACCTCGGTCAGATCGAGTTCGACGCCCTCCCCAACTTCCGCGTGCAGGACGGCCTCGAGAACATCGCCGCGTGCGACGGCATCCTGGATGCCGAGAGCCAGTTCGTTGACTGGACCTGGAGCCAGGTGACGTTCGGCGAGGAAGACGCGGTCTACGCGATCCCGCAGGACACCGGCCCCATGGCCATGTTCTACCGCGCCGACCTCTTCGAGGCCGCCGGCATCGAGATCCCCGAGACGTGGGAAGAGTACGAGGCCGCTGCCGCGCAGATCCGCGAGGAGGGCGGCTACATCAACAACTTCTCGCAGAGCGACATCAACGCCTTCGCCGGACTGGTCTGGCAGACCGGCGGTCAGTGGTTCGCGAACGACGGCGAGGCCTGGGAGGTCTCGCTGACGGGTGACGAGTCGCTCGAGGTCGCCGAGTACTGGCAGGGCATGATCGAGAACGACCTCGTCGCGAAGTACCCGCCGTGGACGGACGAGTGGAACGCCGCGTACAACTCCAGCGAGATCTGGACCTGGGTCTCCGCGGTCTGGGGCGCCAACACGATCCTCAGCGGCGCACCCGACACCGCGGGCAACTGGGCCGTCGCGCCCATGCCGCAGTGGGAGGCCGGCCAGTCGGCCGCCGGTAACTGGGGCGGCTCGACCACGGCGGTGCTCAAGGGCTCCGACCACCCGTACGAGGCGGCGCAGTTCGCGCTCTGGCTCAACATCGACGACGACGCGCTCACGGCGATGAACCGCACCGCGCAGATCTACCCGGCGACGGTCGAGGGTGCGAACCTCCCGGTCTTCGCCGAGGGCGTGGAGTTCTACGGCGGCCAGAAGATCTACGAGGTCTTCGCGGCGGCCGGCGCCGAGGTCGACCCCAGCTTCACGTGGGGCCCGACCATGACGCAGGTCTACAACGACGTCGCTGACGGCTTCTCCGGCGCCCTCTCGGGCAGCGGTACGCTCATGGACGCTCTGGAGTCCGGCCAGGCCTCAACGATCTCCGCCCTCGAGGCGGCGTCGATCCCCGTCAAGGAGTAACCATCTCCCTGCACCACCTCCGCGCCGCGGGTGTCAGCCTCGTGCTCGACGCCCGCGGCGCGGCCGTGCCCGCCGTCCGCTACTGGGGCCCCGATCTCGGCCCCCTCGACGAGGCCGACCTCGCGGTCGTCGCCGTCGCCCCCGCGATCGCGCCGAGCTCGCCCGACATCCCGCTCGTGCCGTCCGTCCTCCCGACGCCCGCCGAGGGCTGGACCGGGCTCCCCGGCATCGAGGCGCATCGAGTGGGGATGCCCGCCTCTCGCTCTCCTCTCCGCCTCACCCCCACGGCCGTGCACCGCTCCGCCCCCGCCGGCCTCGTGGTCGCGCTGCGCGCGCACGACGAGCACGGCCTCCTCCTCGACCTCGACTGGAGCGCGGAGCTCACCGACGAGGGAATCGTCGAGGTCTCGGTCGCCGCGACCGCCGCGGGCGAGCATCCCGTCGCTCTCGGTCGGCTCGCCGCGCGCCTGCCCGTTCCCGCCCGCGCGAGCGACCTGCTCGACTTCTCCGGCCTGTGGGCCGGTGAACGCCGCCCGCAGCGCGGCCCCGTGCGCGACGGCGTCCACTTGCGCGAGCAGCGCCAGGGGCGCCCCGGCCACGACGCGCCCTTCCTGACGGTCGCCGGCACGCCCGGCTTCGGCTTCGCCGCGGGCGAGGTCTGGAGCCTGCACCACGCCTGGAGCGGCGACAGCCGCATCGCGCTCGAATCCCTCGCGACCGGTCATCGGCACCTCGGTGCCGAGGAGCTTCTGCAGCCCGGTGAGATCGTGCTCGCTCCCGGCGAGCACTATGACGCGCCCCTCGCGCTCTTCGCGTTCTCCGGCCAGGGTCTCGACGGCCTCTCCGACCGCTTCCACCCCTACGTGCGCCGCATCTCGCCTCCCACGCACCGCCCCGTCGTGCTCAACACGTGGGAGGCCGTCTACTTCGACCAGTCGCTCGCCGCGCTCGTGCCGCTCGTCGACGCGGCCGCCGACCTCGGGGTCGAGCGCTTCGTGCTCGACGACGGGTGGTTCGCCGGCCGCACCGACGACCGCCGCGCTCTCGGCGACTGGATCGTCGACTCCGACCGCTGGCCCGCGGGCCTGC
Organism: Microcella alkalica; assembly: GCF_014137945.1. Lineage (GTDB taxonomy): Bacteria > Actinomycetota > Actinomycetes > Actinomycetales > Microbacteriaceae > Microcella > Microcella alkalica. The sequence goes on along the minus strand of NZ_JACGWX010000001.1, from coordinate 775,493 downwards.
ACCCGCTCGTCGGGCTGGTCGAGCAGCGCGGCATGGATTTCGGCCTGTGGGTCGAGCCCGAGATGGTGAGCCCCGAGTCGCGGCTCGCGCGCGAGCACCCCGACTGGCTGCTCGCCTCCTCCGACGGTGCGGTGCCGCCGACGTGGCGCTGGCAGCACGCGCTCGACCTCACGAACCCGGCGGTGCGCGAGCACCTGCTCTCCGCCCTCGGAGCGCTGCTCGACGAGTACCCGATCCGGTTCCTCAAGTGGGATCACAACCGCGCGCTCATGGCAGGCGGCTCCGCGGCGCAGACCCGCGCCCTCTACGCCCTGCTCGACGAGCTGCGCGCCCGGCACCCCGATGTCGCGATCGAGTCGTGCGCATCCGGCGGCGGCCGCATCGACCTCGGCATCGCCCGCCGCACGCACCGCTTCTGGACGAGCGACACGAACGACGCCCTCGAGCGGCAGAGCATCCAGCGCTGGTCGAGCATCCTCGTGCCGCTCGAGCTGCTCGGCGGCCACGTCGGCGCTCCGCGCGCCCACATCACGGGCCGCACGCACGACCTCTCGCTGCGCCTCGCAACGGCCCTGTTCGGCCACGCGGGCATCGAGTGGGATGTCACGCGCGCGAGCGACGACGATCGCGCCCTGCTTCGCGAGTGGGTCGCGACGGTGCAGCGCTTCCGGCCGCTCCTCCACTCGGGACGCACCGTGCGCGTCGATCCCGACGACGACGCGAGCCGTCTCGTGCACGGCGTCGTCGCGCCCGATCGCGGCGAGGCGCTCTTCAGCCTCGCGACCACGGCCGCCTCGCGCGTGTCGGTGCCTCCGCCGCTGCGCCTGCCCGGTCTCGACCCCGATCGCCGCTATCGCGTCGCGCTCGTCCCGCTCGGCACGCCTCCGCGTGCGGTGCAGGATGCCCCTCCCGCGTGGTTCGCGACCGGCGAGGTCATCGCGTCGGGCCGCGTGCTCGCCGAGGCGGGCCTGCCCGTGCCGCTCCTCGCTCCCGAGCAGGCGATCGTGCTGCACGCGATCGCGCTCGACTGAGCCGCTAGCCCTGCAGCGCGTACAGCGCGACCGCGCTCGCGGCCGCGACGTTGAGCGAGTCGACGCCGTGCGCCATGGGGATCGTCACGACGACGTCGGCCGCCGCGAGCGCCGGGCGCGAGAGCCCGTCCCCCTCGGCGCCGACGAGCACAGCCACGCGCTCGGGGGCGTCCGCGGCGAACTGTCGCAGCGGCACCGCGTCGTCCGCGAGGGCGAGCGCGGCGATCGTGAACCCCGCCTCGTGCAGCAGGGGCGCGGCCTCATCCCACTCGGGCAGGCGCGTCCACGGCACCTGCAGCACCGTGCCCATCGACACGCGTACGCTGCGGCGGTAGAGCGGGTCGGCGCAGCGAGGAGTGACGAGCACGGCGTCCGCGCCGAGCCCGGCGACCGAGCGGAAGATCGCTCCGACGTTGGTGTGATCGACGACGTCCTCGACGATGACGACGCGCCGGGCATCCCGCAGCAGCTCGCGAGGGTCGATCGGCGCGGGCCGATGCATGCTCGCGAGCGCCCCGCGGTGCAGATGGAAGCCCGTGAGCTCCTCGAGCGCGCCCGCCGCGCCGACGTACACGGGCACGTCGCGACCATCCAGGAGCGCCTCGACGTCGGGCAGCCACTTCTCGCTCGTGAGCACCGAGCGCGGCTCGTGCCCGGCCCGCAGAGCGCGCCCGATGACGGTGAGCGACTCGGCGAGGTACAGCCCGCCCTCGGGCTCCGTCAGCCGGCGCAGCGCGACGTCCGTGAGGCGCGCGTAGTCGGCGAGGTCGGGATGCTTCAGACCCTCGATCCGCACGATCCGCATCGAGATCCCGCCTTCCATTCGGGGCGTTCGCCGAGGGCGCTCCCCGGTCGCACAGCCTCCGGAAACATATCCGAAACCCGGCACGTTTACTCTGCGAGAGACCCCCCAGGGAGGCCCCATGGCGCACTCGTCGGCTCCGGCTCAGCCGCTGCCGCTCGGCGATTCCGCACGGGCGAGCCTCGACGAGGCGATCGGGCTCCTGATGGGCCGCCGCATCGCGGTGCTCACCGGGGCGGGCGTCAGCACCGACTCGGGCATCCCCGACTACCGGGGCGCGGGCGCTCCCGTTCGCACCCCCATGACCTTCAGCCAGTTCCTCGCCGACGAGCCCTATCGCAAGCGCTACTGGGCCGGCAGTCACCTCGGGTGGAGCCGCTTCGCCTCCGCCCGCCCGAACGACGGCCACCGCGCCCTCGCCGAGCTCGAGGATCACGGCAGCATCGCGGGCGTCGTCACGCAGAACGTCGACGGGCTGCACGTGCGGGCTGGCAGCCGCCGCGTCGTCGACCTGCACGGCTCGATGGATCGCGTCGTGTGCCTGCACTGCGGCCAGGCCTTCGCGCGCGAGTCGATCGCCGACCGCATCACCGCTCTGAACCCCTGGCTCGACGTCGACGCAGAGCACCGCGTCAACCCCGACGGCGACGCCGAGGTCGACGACGTCTCGCGCTTCGCCATCCCCGAGTGCACCGTGTGCGGCGGCACCCTCAAGCCCGACATCGTCTTCTTCGGCGAGTTCGTTCCTCCCGTGAAGTTCGAGGAGGCCCGCGGCATCGTGGCCCGCGCCGACGCTCTGCTCGTCCTCGGCTCCTCTCTCGTGGTCAACTCGGGCGTGCGCCTCGTGGGCCTCGCCGCGAAGCGGCGCATCCCGACGATCATCGTCAACCGGGGAGAGACGAAAGCCGACGCGCGCGCCGCCGTTAAGATCGACGCGGGCACCACCGAGACGCTCGCGGCCCTCCGCGACGCGCTCATCGCCGACTAGCGCTCCCGCCGCAGTCCGGCTCGGTCGCCCGCCCCGACTCCGGAAAGGCCCCCATGACCGCGTTCGCGCTCGTCCGACACGGTGAGACCGCCTGGAATCGCGATCGCCGCATCCAGGGCTCGACCGACATCCCGCTCAACGACACGGGTCGCGCCCAGGCGGCCGCGACAGGCGAGCTGCTGCGCGGCCGCCAGTGGTCGCGCATCATCGCCTCGCCGCTCGGCCGCGCAGCCGAGACCGCCGCGATCATCGCCGCCGCGGTGGGGATGCCCGCCCCCGAGCTCGACGCCGCCTTCGTCGAGCGCAACTACGGCGACGCCGAGGGCCTCACGGGTGCCGAGCTCGACGCCCGCTACCCCGAGGGCGCCGAGGTTCCGGGCCGCGAGACCCGCGAGGCCGTCGCGGCGCGCGTCGTCGAGGGGCTGCACCGCCTCGCCGCCGAGCACCCGGGCGAGTCGATCGTCGTCGTCGCGCACGGCGGCGTGATCCGCAGCGTTCTCGAGTCGGTCGTGCCCGGCCGGCACCGGGAGCCCATCACGAACGGCTCGGTGCACTCGTTCCTGCACGCCGACGGCGGGCTGTCGCTCTCGCGCTTCGACGACCCGATCGACGAGCGGTCGATCTTCCCCCTCGCGGAGGACTTCGAGGAGCAGAACCCCCTGGCCCGTCGGGAAGAGCACCGCGAGGTGGGCCGCTGATGGCGACGGGCGCTGAGCGCTTCGCCGCCGCGACCGCCGAGCTGGGCCTGAGCCCTGTGCGGATGCCCGACTCGACCCACACGGCCCCCGCGGCCGCCGCCGCCGTCGGCTGCGAGGTCGGCGCGATCGTGAAGTCGCTCGTCTTCGTCGTCCTCGACGGCGATGAGCGCACGCCTCTGCTCGCCCTCGTCGCCGGTGACCGGCGCGCTGATCTCGAGCTGCTCGCCGACGCCGTCGGGCTGCCGGTCGAGAAGGCGGACGCGACGACCGTGAAGGCGGCGACGGGCTACTCGATCGGCGGCGTGCCCCCGATCGGGCATCCGAGCCCCGTGCGCACGCTCGTCGACGACAGCCTCCTTCGCTTCGACGAGGTGTGGTCGGCCGCGGGCGACGCGCAGAGCGTCTTCCCCGCCGACCCCGAGAGGCTCGTCGAGTGGTCGGGCGGCCGCGTCGCCCGCATCGCCACGCCCGGCTGAGCGCGTTCGCCTCCGCCGCGACGGGTGGACGCGGGCGTACAGTGCGGTCATGCCCTCCCGCCGGATGCTCGCCGCGATCATCGCGGTCGCCGTCGCGACGGTCATCGCCGTGATCGTCCTCCTCGTGGTCGGGGCTCCCCCGGCCGAGGCGCCCGGGACCGATCAGGGCGGCCCCGGTCTGCCGGTCCAGCTGCCGGGCGAGAGCTACGCGGGCGAGACCGTCGCCCTCGAGGCACCCCTCGTCGTGGGGTCGGAGGGTTGCTTCCGACTCGGCACCCAGGAGGGCGATCGGTTCGTGATCTGGCCAGACGGGTTCACGACGGGCGGCGACGCGGTCGTCGACGCCGACGGCGTGATCATCGCCGACGGCGCCGTCCTGTCGGTCGAGGGCGTCGAGATGCCCTACGACGCACTTCTCGCGATTGAGGGCCCCGACGGCCACTGGGCGAGCGTCGCCGGCTTCTGCATCGGCGACGACGACAGGGTGCTCGTGCTCGACGCGGCGCAACTGCTCGACTGACCGCTCAACGCGGCGGAGTCGCCGCGAGCTCGCGCAGCAGCTCGAGCAGGATGCCCGCGCTGCGCTCCCAGTCGAACCGCGCGGCCTGCGCGTATCCGGCCCGCGATCGCGCCTCCCACTCCCCCGGATGCAGCAGCTCGCGCACCCGCTGCGCGAACCCGGCCGCGTCGTCGGGATCCGCGTACAGCGCCGCAGAGCCTCCGATCTCGCGGAAGATCGTCGTGTCGGCGACCACGATGGGCGTGCCGCGCCCCATCGCCTCGACGAGCGGGATGCCGAACCCCTCCTCGCGGGAGGCGTGCACGAGTGCGGTCGCTCCATCGAGGATCGACGCGTACTCCTCGTCGCTGACTCCGTCGTAGATCACGAGCGCGCCGGCGGGTGCGATCGACACCAGCCGCGCGCGGTCATCCGGGCGGATCCTGCTGAGCAGGTGCAGGCGCGCGCCCGGCAGCTCGTGAAGCGCGCGGCAGACCGTCTGCACGTTCTTGTACGGCATGAACGAGCCCATGTAGACGAGCTCGACGCCCTCGGGGCGCTTGCGCGGGCGCGGAGCGGGCCGATCGGTGCCGTTGGGCACCACGACGACGCGCCGGGTGGTGAGGCGATGCGTCTCGATGAGGGCGCGCGAGGTCTCGCTCACGGTGACCACCGCATCCGCCCGATTCAGCAGGAGCCGCTGCGGCCACCACGCGAGATGGAAGAGCCGCCACCCCGCTCTCACGGGCGCGGGCATGTCGCGCGGCGGCGTGGGATGGGCGTAGTAGATGAGGTCGTGGAGCGTGAGCGCGAGCGGATAACGGCGGCCGACCGTTCCCATGGTCTGCATGGGGCTGAAGACGACGTCGGGCCGGATGAGGTTGACCTGACTCGCGACCCACGGCTCGCGCGCGCTCGTCGGCGAGCTCACCCGGTGCGCGCTGAGCCCCGCGGGCAGCATCTCGAGCTGGCGGTCGTCGTGGATGAGCGCGACGAGCTCGTCGTCGGTGCCCAGAAGCGGCAGGAGGTGCTCGACGAGGCCCGCCGTGAAGCGGCTGATGCCGTCGTGCCGGCCGATGCGCACGTAGCGGCAGTCGATCGCGATCCTCATGCCCGCATCCCCGCGCCCGCGGCGCTCACGCGAGGAACTCGCGGATCGCCCGAGCCGCCGCCGCCGGCGCCTCGTAGTGCACGAGGTGGCCGACGTCGGGCACGACGACGAGCCGGGAGTCGGGGAAGCGCCGCACGAGCCGGTGCTGGGCCTCGAGCGGCGTGATGTCGTCCTGCTCGGCGGCGATCAGCAGCGTCGGCACGCGCACCTCCTCGGCGTAGTCGGAGACGTCGTGCGAGACCGAGGCGCGGAACGCCTGCAGCAGGGTGTCGCGCTCGGCGAAGCCGGAGAAGAAGCGGTCGTGCTCCTCGTGGATCCACCGCCGCAGGCTCTTCTCGCGCGTCTTCGCCATCGAGACACTCATCACGCGCGTGATGGCGCGGCTGCGCAGCAGGGCGAAGCCGGCGCGCTCGGGCAGGATGGCGCCGAGCCGGTAGAACGCGACCGCTCCGCGAGTGAGGATGCCCCGGGGGCCTGCGAGGGCGGGCTGGCCGATGGGGTTCACGAACACCGCCCGCGGCGCGGGCACGCCCGCCGCGAGCGCCCCTGCCACCACGATCGAGCCGAAGCTGTGGCCGAGCAGCACCGCGGTGCCGCGCACGCCGAGGGTCGTCAGCAGGGCGTCGAGCCACTCGGCGTACCCGGCGATGTCGTGCTCCCGGTCGGGCAGCGGGGCCGACGCGCCGAAGCCCGGCAGATCCGGAGCGATGATGCGCAGGTCGGGAAGGTGGGCGATGACGGGCTCGAGGCCGTGGTGATCGCCGCGGAACCCGTGCACGACGACGAGCGTGCGCGGGGCATCCGCCGGCCCGTACTCGGCGACGTGCGTCCGCGCGCCGAGGATCGTGAGGTCGCGATCGCGACGCGGGATCGCGCTCAGGGCGGCGGCGTAGGGAGAGGGCGCGGGCATCCCGCACAGTCTAGGTCGGGGCACCCGCACGACCGGCGGCGGCACCCGGTCTACAGTGGAACGCGATCGCGTGCGCGCGACGCCAGCCCTCTCTCCCCTCCGTCGCCGAGGAGCCTCGTGAACTTCACCGCACCCATCACCCTGCCCGGACTCGCGCTCGACCCGCAGTGGTATCGGCGCAGCGTCTTCTACGAGGTCATGGTGCGCTCGTTCATGGACTCGAACGGCGACGGCACGGGCGACCTGGGCGGTCTCATCGGCAAGCTCGACTACCTGCAGTGGCTCGGCATCGACGCGCTGTGGCTGCCGCCGTTCTTCCAGAGCCCGCTGCGCGACGGCGGCTACGACGTGAGCGACTACACGGCGATCCTGCCGGAGTTCGGCACGATCGAGGAGTTCCGCGAGCTCGTCACGAAGGCGCACGAGCGCAACATGCGCATCGTCATCGACCTCGTCGTGAACCACACCTCCGACCAGCACCCCTGGTTCCAGGCGTCCCGGGAGGACCCGGAGGGCCCGTACGGCGACTTCTACGTCTGGAGCGACACCGACGAGAAGTACGAGAACGTGCGCATCATCTTCGTCGACACGGAGGAGTCGAACTGGGCGTTCGACCCCGTGCGCCGGCAGTTCTACTGGCACCGCTTCTTCTCGCACCAGCCCGACCTCAACTTCGAGAACCCCGCCGTGCACGAGGCGCTCTTCGACGTCGTCCGGTTCTGGCTCGACCTCGGCGTCGACGGCTTCCGTCTCGACGCCATCCCGTACCTCTACGAGACCGACGGGGGCAACGGCGAGGGCGAGCCGGCGACGCACGAGTTCATCGCCAAGATGCGCGCCATGGTCGACAAGGAGTACCCCGGCCGCGTGCTCATCGCCGAGGCGAACCAGTGGCCGCACGAGGTCGTCGAGTTCTTCGGCTCGGAGGAGAAGCCCGAGTGCCACATGGCGTTCGACTTCCCCGTCATGCCCCGCATCTTCTACGCCCTCCGCTCGCAGCAGGCGACCGAGCTCGAGCGCCAGCTGAGCGAGGAGATCAACGCCCCCGACGGCGCCGCGTGGGGCGTGTTCCTCCGCAACCACGACGAGCTCACGCTCGAGATGGTGAGCGAGGAGTACCGGCAGGCGATGTACGGCTGGTACGCCTACGACCCGCGCATGCGCGCCAACATCGGAATCCGTCGTCGCCTGGCGCCGCTGCTCGACAACTCGCGCGCCGAGCTCGAGCTCGCGCACGCGCTGCTGTTCTCGCTGCCCGGCAGCCCGTTCCTGTACTACGGCGACGAGATCGGCATGGGCGACAACATCTGGCTGCCGGATCGCGACAGCTCGCGCACGCCCATGCAGTGGACGCCCGACCGCAACGCGGGCTTCTCGCACGCCGATCCGGGCAAGCTCTACCTCCCGGTCGTGCAGTCGCTCGTCTACCACTACAACCAGATCAACGTCGAGAGCCAGCTCGCGCAGTCGCGCTCGCTCCTGCACTGGATCCGCAACGTCATCCACGTGCGCAAGGCGCACCCGACGTTCGGTCTCGGCTCGATCCGCATACTCAAGACCAACCACGAGTCGGTGCTCGCGTTCGTGCGCGAGTACGCCGGGAGCGGCACCCACCTGGGCGACGCGCCAGAGCGCATCCTGTGCGTGTTCTCGTTCGCCCACAACCCGGTCGCTGCGACGATCGACATGTCGGGCTTCGAGGGCGCGCCGCTGTGGGATCTCTTCGGCGGCGCGGACTTCCCCTCGGTCGACGAGAACGGGCACGTCACGCTCACGATGGCGACGCAGAGCTTCTACTGGCTCCACGTCGGCGATCGCGACCCTCACCCCCACGGCGGGAGCTTCGGCGTCGGTGCTCACGCCTAGGCTCGCGGCATGAGCCAGCCAGGAGCAACCCACTGGAGCGATCGTCTCGCCGTCTTCGACCTCGAGACGACGGGCGTCGACGTCACGACGTCGCGCATCGTGACCGCCCACATCGGCGTGATCGGTCCCGAAGGCGAGCAGCTCGAGTCCTGGTCATGGCTCGCCGACCCGGGCGTCGAGATCCCGGCCGGCGCGACCGCCGTGCACGGCATCACGACCGAGCGCGCCCGCGCGGAGGGCCGTCCCGCCCGTGAGGTCGTCGCCGAGATCGCGGATGCCCTGCGCGCGCTCCTCGCCCGCCCCCTGCCGCTCGTCGTCTACAACGCCGCCTACGATCTGAGCCTGCTCGAGCACGAGGCCCTGCGTCATGGCGTGGAGCCGCTCGCCTCCCCCGCCCCCGTCGTCGACCCGCTCGTGATCGACAAGGCCGTCGACCGCTACCGTCGTGGCAAACGCACGCTCGAGGCCGCGGCAGCCCACTACGGCGTCGCCCTCACGGGCGCGCACGATGCGGCGGCCGACGCGATCGCCGCGGGCCGGGTCGCACAGGCGCTCGCGCGGAAGCACGAGGCGGCGCTACCCGACGACATCGCGGCGCTGCACGGCGCGCAGGTGAGCTGGCATGACCAGCAGTGCGACTCGTTCGAGGACTACATGCGTCGTGAGCGCGACCACCGCTTCACGGCCGACCGCGGCTGGCCCGTCCGTCTCTGACCGCGCGCCGCACCGCGCACGATGAAGGGCCCCGTCCGAGGACGGGGCCCTTCATCGATGATGATGCGACCTACTGGCCGAAGTTCTTGAAGCGCTGGTTGAACTTCTCGACGCGACCGGCCGAGTCCATGATGCGCTGCTTGCCCGTGTAGAACGGGTGCGAGGCCGACGAGATCTCGACGTCGATGACGGGGTACTCCACGCCGTCGAGCTCGATCGTCTTGTCGCTCGACACGGTCGAGCGCGTGAGGAAGGTCTCACCCGACGCGAGGTCGCGGAACACGATCGCCTTGTACTCGGGGTGAATGTCAGTCTTCATGAACGGTTCCTTGGATTCTCTGTTCAGCGGGGTGCCCCCGCTGCGGGCAGGTTGATGGGCAGGCGAAGGGCGAGCCTTCGAGGCCGACTCTCAAGACTAGCAGAGCGGCGGCCGGGAGCCGCGTCGGCTCAGGCGCCGCGCGCGGCGAACCGGTCGCCGTCGCGGCTGACCTGGAGGGGGATCCCGAAGGCCTCCGTCAGGCGCTCGGCCGTGATGACCTCGTCGATCGGCCCGGCGGCCGAGACCCGACCCTCCGCGAGGAGGAGCGCGTGGGTGAAGCCGGCCGGGATCTCCTCGACGTGGTGGGTGACCATGACCATCGCGGGCGAGTCGGGCGAGCTCGCGTAGCTGCCGAGCAGCAGGACGAGCTCCTCGCGCGCGCCGAGGTCGAGGCTCGCGGCGGGCTCGTCGAGCAGAAGCAGCTCGGGGTCGGTCATGATCGAGCGTGCGATCTGCACGCGCTTCTGCTCGCCGTCGCTCAGGCTGCCGAAGCGGCGGTCGGCGAAGCGCTCGAGGTGCCACTCGCGTAGCACTCGACGGGCGCGGCGTTCGTCGACGTCCTCGTACTCCTCATTCCACCGACCCGTCACGGAGTGCGCCGCGGTCATGACGACGTCGAGCACGCGCTCGTCGGCGGGCACGCGGCGGGCCATCGCGGTCGACGCGAAGCCGATGCGCGGGCGCAGCGAGGCGAGGTCGGAGTGCCCGATCTCCTCCTCGAGCACCGTCACGCGGCCGCTCGTGGGGTGCAGGTTCGCCGCGGCGAGCTGCAGGAGTGTGGTCTTGCCCGCGCCGTTGGGGCCGAGGACGACCCAGCGATCGGTGTCCTCGACGTTCCAGCGGATGCCATCGAGGATGGCGGCGCCATCGCGGCTGAGGGAGACATCGTCGAACTCGAGAACGCTGGCCATGATCGCTCCAGCCTAGACGAGCAGGCTCGCGTAGAGCGCGCGTGTCCGTTCCGCGATCGCTCCCCACGCGAAGTGCTCCTCCGCGCGCGCACGGCCCGCTCGGCCCATGGCTGCGGCGCGCTCCGGGTCGCTCACGACCTCTGCGAGGATGGCCGCGAGATCGGCGACGAATTTCGCGGGGTCGACGGGGATGCCGGTGCCGTCCTGCACCTGCTCGATCGGCACGAGCCGGCCGGTCTCGCCGTCCGCGACGACCTCCGGGATGCCTCCCGTGGCAGTGCCGACGACGGCGACACCGCATGCCATGGCCTCGAGGTTGACGATGCCGAGCGGCTCGTAGACGCTCGGGCACACGAACGTCGTGGCGTGCGACAGGACGGCCGCGAGCTCGCGCTGCGAGAGCATCCGCTCGATCCAGACGACCCCGGTGCGCTCGGCCTGGAGCGCGGCGACGCCGCTCTGCACCTCGCGGAGGATCTCGGGCGTGTCCGGAGCGCCCGCGCACAGTACGAGCTGGACGTCCTTCGGCAGCGCCCGCACGGCCTCGAGCAGATAGGGCAGTCCCTTCTGGCGGGTGATGCGGCCGACGAAGACGATCGTCGGGCGGTCGGGATCGATGCCGAGCGTGCGGACGAACTCGTGGTCGATCGTCCTCTGCCAGCCCTCGAGGTCGATGCCGTTGTGGATCACGCCGACCTTCTGCTCGTCGAGCTGGGGATAGCAGCGCAGGATGTCTCGGCGCATGCCGTCGCTCACGGCGATCACGGCATCCGCCGTCTCGAAGGCTTCGCGCTCGATCCAGCTGGAGATCCGGTAGCCGCCGCCGAGCTGCTCGGCCTTCCACGGCCGCAGCGGCTCGAGGCTGTGGGCGGTGACGACGTGCGGGATCCCATGCAGCATCTGCGCGAGCTGGCCCGCGGCGTTGGCGTACCAGGTGTGCGAGTGCACGATGTCGGCGCCGTCGACGTCGTCGGCGATCGCGAGGTCGACGCCGAGCGTCGCGAGGGCGGGATTCGCCGAGGAGAGGGCGCCGGGGACGAGGTACGCGTGCGTGTCAGCCTCGTTGCGCGGCGCGCCGAAGCAGCGCACGCGGACATCCATCGAATCGTGGCGGAGGGCCCGCACGAGCTCAGCGACGTGGACTCCCGCCCCTCCGTAGACCTCGGGCGGATACTCACGGGAGATGACGTCGACGCGCATGGTGATGACGCTAGTACAGCGCCTGTGCGTCGCCTACTGTGGGGGCATGGCGACCCCTAAGGTGTTCGGAATCGTGCTCGCTGGCGGCGAGGGGAAGCGGCTCATGCCCCTCACGGCGGACCGGGCGAAGCCCGCCGTGCCCTTCGCTGGCGGCTACCGCCTCATCGACTTCGCGCTGTCGAACCTCATCAACTCGGGGCTGCGTCAGATCGTCGTGCTCACGCAGTACAAGAGCCACTCGCTCGACCGGCACGTGTCGCAGACGTGGCGCCTGAGCGGCATGCTCAACGCCTACGTCGCCTCCGTTCCGGCGCAGCAGCGCCTGGGCAAGCGCTGGTTCTCCGGCAGCGCCGACGCGATCTTCCAGAGCCTGAACCTGATCCGCGACGAGAAGCCCGACATCGTTGTCGTGGTCGGCGCGGACCACGTCTACCGCATGGACTTCACGCAGATGATCGACGCCCACATCGCCTCGGGCGCGGGCGTCACGGTCGCGGGCATCCGGCAGCCGATCGAGCTCGCCGATCAGTTCGGCATCATCGAGACCGACCCGGCGAACCCTTCGCGCATCGCCGCCTTCCACGAGAAGCCGACGGAGGCGATCGGCCTCGCCGATGCCCCCGATCAGGTTCTCGCCTCGATGGGAAACTACGTCTTCGACGCCGACGTGCTCATGGATGCCGTGACGCGCGACGCCGACATCGACAACTCCGCGCACGACATGGGCGGCGACATCGTTCCCTACTTCGTCGATCGCGGCGAGGCCTTCGTCTACGACCTCAACCACAACGACGTTCCCGGCGCGACCGAGCGCGACCGCTTCTACTGGCGTGACGTGGGGACGATCGAGTCGTTCTTCGACGCCCACCAGGATCTCATCGCCGCCCTCCCGGTCTTCAACCTGTACAACACCGCCTGGCCGATCTACACGCAGCAGCTCAACATGCCGCCGGCGAAGTTCGTGCGCGACGGCGCGGGCGCGACGGGCCACGTCGTCGATTCGATCGTCTCGCTCGGCTCGGTGCTCTCGGGCGCCCGCATCGAGCGCAGCGTCCTCGGCACGTGGGTCACGGTCGAGTCGGCCGAGGTGACCGACTCGGTCGTCTTCGAGCGCACCACGATCGGCGCGGGCGCCGTCGTTCGGCGGGCTATTCTCGACAAGGAGGTCGTGGTCTCCCCCGGCGCGCAGGTCGGCGTCGACCACGCCGCCGATCGAGCCCGCGGCTTCACCGTCACCGACACCGGTATCACGGTCGTCGGCAAGGGCATCCGCATCGAGTGATCGGGCGCGTGCGCCCCCGACGAGGAGTGCCCGCCTGATGACCCGCTTCCTCGTCGTGCTCGACGTCGACTCGACCCTCATCGAGCAGGAGGCGATCGAGCTGCTCGCCGACGAGGCCGGCTCCGGCCCTGCCGTCGCGGCGATCACCGATCGCGCGATGGCGGGCGAGCTCGATTTCGCCGCGTCGCTCACCGAGCGCGTCGCGACGCTCGCGGGCCTCGATGAGGGATGCTGCGCGCGCGTCGGCGCCCGCATCACCCTCACCGCCGGTGCGCGCGAGCTCGTCGAGGCCGTCCACGCCGCCGGCGGTGCCGTCGGCGTCGTGTCCGGCGGGTTCCACGAGCTGCTCGACCCGATCGCCGCCGAGCTCGGGCTCGATCATCACCGGGCGAACCGGCTCGAGGTCGCGGAGGGCCGCTTCACGGGCCGCACGCTCGGCCCCGTGATCGATGCCGAGGCCAAGGAGGTCGCTCTGCGCGAGTGGGCCGCCGACCGGGGCGTGCCGCTCGCCCGCACCGTCGCGATCGGCGACGGCGCGAACGACCTGCGCATGCTCGCGGCGGCGGGGCTCGGCGTCGCCTTCATCGCGAAGCCGATCGTGCGCGAGCGCGCCCACGTGAGCATTGCGCGCCGCGACTTGCGCGACGTGCTCCCGCTGCTCGGCCTGCGCGGCTGAGATCGGGCGGAGCCCGGCGAGGGCCCCTAGTGCCCCATCCCGAGACCGCCGTCGACGGGGATGACCGCGCCGGAGATGTAGGCGGCGTCGTCGCTCGCGATCCAGGTCACGACGCGCGCGACCTCCTGCGGGCTCGCGAAGCGGCCGGCGGGGATGGAGTCCTTGTACGCCTTCTGCTGCTCCTCCGGCAGCTCGGCCGTCATGTCTGTCTCGATGAAGCCCGGGGCGACGACGTTCGCGGTGATGCCCCGGCCGCCGAGCTCGCGCGTGATCGAGCGCGCCATGCCGACGAGGGCGGCCTTCGACGAGGAGTAGTTGACCTGCCCGGGCGAGCCGTACAGCCCGACGACAGAGGAGATGAGGATGATGCGGCCGAAGCGCGCCTTGAGCATCCCCTTCATCGCCCTCTTGACCGACCGGAAGGCGCCCGTGAGGTTCGTGTCGACGACCGACTGGAAGTCCTCGTCCGACATTCGGAGCAGCAGGGTGTCGCGCGTGATCCCGGCGTTGGCGACGACGACCTCGATCGGGCCGTACGCGGCCTCGACCTCGCTGTATGCGGCGTCGAGCGAGGCGGCGTCGGTGACGTCGGCGACGACCGTCAGCGCGCCCTCGGGGCCGGTGCCCGAGCGGGCCGTGACGGCGACGCGGTGGCCCTGAGCGAGGAACTCCTCGGCGATCGCGAAGCCGATGCCGCGGTTGCCTCCGGTGACGAGAACGGTGCGCTGAGTGGTCATGGCGTCAAGCCTATTGGCAGGCTTCGAACCAGTCTTCTCGCAGGCGGCGAACCTAGAATCGAGACCTCATGAAGCAGCCGACCGGCGCCGCCATCACCAGCCTCCCGTCCTCCCCCACCGACGAGCGGCGCTCTCGCATGATCAAGTACTCGGTCGCGATGGCCGTGCGTCTGGTCTGCATCGGCGCGTGCTTCGTCACGCCCGGCTGGTGGCTGCTGATCCCCGCTCTCGGCGCGATCGTCCTACCCTACTTCGCTGTCGTCGTCGCCAACCAGGTCGCCCCCAACGACGGGCGTGCGGTCGAGCGCCCCGGTCAGCTCCTCCCGTACACGCCGCCGGGCTCCGCGGCGTGATCTCGCTCCCCGGGGAGATCTCCGGAACGCGGTGCTCCCGGAGCGGCTGCCGCGCCGAGGCGACATGGGCCGTCAACTGGCGGAACCCCCGAATCCACGGCCCCGAGAGGGTCAAGGTGTGGCTCGCGTGCGACGAGCATCGCGACTTCCTGTACGACTTCGTCGCCCAGCGCTCCTTCCCCGTGTCGATCACGCCGGCGGGCGTCGTCGTCGAATCGCTGCCTGATCCGGGAGAATCGACGGCGTGAGCATCCTGAGCCTGGCCCTGCAGCGCCGCTGGCTCGGCTGGCTCGGCCTCACGACGCTGTTCGCGGTCGTCTGCGTCGGGCTCGCCCAGTGGCAGTGGCAGCGGCGCGTCGAGACGGTGGCCGAGATCCGCGTCGTCGCTCAGAACTGGGATGCGGCCCCGGTCGCCCTCTCCGAGGCGCTGCCCGACATCGAGGCTCTCGACCCGGAGCTCGAGTGGCAGCCCGTCGAACTCGCGGGAAAGTACCTCGTCGACGAGCAGCTGCTCGTGCGTGCCCGGCCGCTCAACGGCCGGCCCGGTTTCGAGGTGCTGACGCCCCTGATGCTCGACGACGGCTCGGTTTTCGTCGTCGATCGCGGCTGGCTCCCCGTCGGGTCGGCGCAGGACTCCCCCGATGTCGTGCCAGCTCCCCCGAGCGGGCGCGTGGAGGTTCTCGTGCGCCTCAAGCCCGGCGAGCCCGAGCTGCGGGGCCGCGGCGCTCCCGAGGGGCAGATCGCGACGATCAACCTGCCCGACGTCGCCGAGCGCGTCGAGGCGGGCGCGGTCGTGACGGGTGCGTACGGCCTGCTCGACAGCGAGTCGCCAGAGCCGGGCACCCGCCCCGTGACCGCCACGCGCCCCGTGCCCGACGAGGGGCCCCACCTGAGCTACACGTTCCAGTGGTACGTCTTCGCCCTCATGGGATTCATCGGCTACGGCTGGGCGCTGCGCAAGGAGCGCCAGCGCATCGTGTCGGAGGAGACCGGCGTGCCGATCCCGGTGCGCGCGCGCACGCGGGCGAGCGACGCCGATGAAGAGGATGCCCTGCTTGAGCGCCGCTGAGCGCGGCGCACGCGCTCAGGCGAGCGAGATGAGCTCGGCGTAGTCCTTGGTCCAGAGATCCTCGACGCCGTCGGGCATGATGAGCACTCGCTCGGGGTTGAGCGCCTCGACCGCGCCCTCGTCGTGGCTGACGAGGATGACCGCGCCCGAGTAGTTCGCGAGCGCGCCGAGGATCTCCTCGCGGCTCGCCGGGTCGAGGTTGTTCGTCGGCTCGTCGAGCAGCAGCAGGTTCGCCTTCGACACGACGAGCATCGCGAGCGAGAGGCGCGTCTTCTCGCCGCCGGAGAGCACGCCGGCAGGCTTCGCGGTGTCATCGCCCGTGAAGAGGAACGAGCCGAGCACCTTGCGCGCCTCGAGCTCGGTGATCGCGGGCGAGGCCGACATCATGTTCTGCAGCACGCTGCGCCTCACGTCGAGCGTCTCGTGCTCCTGCGCGTAGTAGCCAACCTTGAGGCCGTGGCCGGGTTCGAGCTGCCCGGTGTCGGGCTGATCGACGCCGGCGAGGATGCGCAGGAGGGTCGTCTTGCCCGCTCCGTTGAGGCCGAGGATGACGACCTTCGAACCGCGGTCGACGGCGAGGTCGACGGCGGTGAAGATCTCGAGAGAGCCGTAGCTCTTCGAGAGGTTCTTCGCCTGCAGCGGGGTCTTGCCGACGGGGGCGGGCTCGGGGAACCGCAGCTTCGCGACGCGGTCGACCGCGCGCACCTCGTCGAGGCCCGCGAGCATTCTCTCGGCCCGCGCGACCATCTGGTGGGCCGCGGCCGCCTTCGACGCCTTCGCCCCGAATCGGGCCGCCTGGAGCTGCAGGGCCGTGGCCTTCTTCTCGACGTTGGCGCGCTCCTTCTTCCGGCGCTCCTCGTCGGATTCGCGCTGGCGCAGGTAGTTCTTCCAGCCCATGTTGTAGACGTCGATGACCTGACGGTTCGCATCGAGGTAGAAGACCTTGTTGACGGTCTCCTCCACGAGGTGGATGTCGTGGCTGATGACGATGAAGCCGCCCTGGTAGGAGCTCAGGAACTCGCGCAGCCACACCACCGAGTCGGCGTCGAGGTGGTTCGTCGGCTCGTCGAGGATCATCGACTCGGCATCGCTGAAGAGGATGCGGGCGAGCTCGATGCGTCGCCGCTGCCCGCCCGAGAGGGTCTTGAGCGGCTGGCTGAGGATGCGGTCGGGCAGGTTCAGGTTGCTCGCGATCGAGGCGGCCTCGGCCTCCGCCGCGTAGCCGCCGAGCGCGAGGAACCGGTCGGTGAGCCGGCCGTAGCGGTTCATGGCCTTCTCGCTCACGGCCGGGTCGGGACTCGCCATGTCGAGCGTCGCCTGCTGCATGTCGATGACGATCTGCCCGAGGCCCCGAGCGTCGAGGATGCGCGTGCGGGCGAGCTGCTCGGGGTCGCCCGAGCGCGGATCCTGCGGGAGGTACCCGAGCTCGCCGACGCGTTGCACGTGACCGGCCGCGGGGAGCTCGTCGCCCGCGAGAACCTTCGTGAGCGTCGTCTTGCCGGCGCCGTTGCGGCCGACGAGCCCGACCTTGTCCCCCTTGTCGACGCGGAAGGAGACGTTCTCCATGAGCAGGCGCGCTCCGACGCGGATCTCGAGATCCTGCACAGCGAGCACAGCGAACGTCCGTTTCTTTCGTAGGTTTCGTCAGGGAGGGCCATGGGGGGCCAGCCCGATAGTCTAACCGCAGTCCCCTGGTCCCCGATTCCCGTGAGGAACGCATCCCCGTGACGCTTGCCACCGCTCTCCCGCGCCCGACTCTCGTCGATCGCGTCATCCCCCGCACGCTCCTGACCGATTCCGCGCTCGTCATCGCCGGCACGGCGCTCGTCGCGGTGCTCGCTCAGGTCGCCATCCCGCTCTGGCCCGTCCCGGTGACCGGGCAGACCCTCGCGGTGCTGCTCGTCGGCGCCTCGCTCGGCGCCGTGCGCGGGGCCTCCTCGCTCGCGCTGTACGCGCTCCTCGGTGCGATCGGGCTCCCGATCTACAGCGACGCCGCCTCCGGCTGGAGCGTTCTCGTCGGTCCGACCGGCGGCTACATCATCGGTTTCGTGCTCTCGGCTGCTATCGTCGGCTGGGCGGCCGAGCGCCGCTGGGATCGCGGCTGGCTCAAGGCCGCTGTGACCTTCATCGGCGGCTCGCTCGTCGTGTTCGCCGTCGGACTCCCGTGGCTCTCGTACTCGCTCGGCGGGTTCGGTCTGCCCAACGACCTGCAGTCGACGCTCGTCGCGGGCTTCTACCCCTTCATCATCGGCGGGCTCATAAAGGCCGCGATCGCCGCGGCGCTCCTGCCGGCGCTGTGGAAGGCCGTAGAGCGCAACGATCGCACGGACGCCGCGTAGACGGCCCCCGCACGAAGAAGGCCCCCTCCCGCGGGAGGGGGTCTTTCTCGTCGCGGCGCCTCGGCTAGATGCTGAAGCCCAGTGCGCGCATCATGTCGCGACCGTCGTCGGTGATGCGCTCGGGGCCCCACGGCGGCATCCACACCCAGTTGATGCGGAAGCGCTCGACAATGCCGTCGAGGGAGTTCCCGATCGACTCCTCGATGACGTCGGTCAGCGGGCAGCCGGCGGAGGTCAGCGTCATGGAGATGATGAGGGCATCGGTCTCGTCATCCCACGCGAGGTCGTAGACGAGGCCGAGGTCGACGATGTTGACCCCGAGCTCGGGGTCAACGACGTCCTTCAGCCCCTCCTCGACCTGGTCGAAGAGTTGCGGCTCGAGTGCGGTGGGCATGCGACTAGCCTACGGTCGACCCGGTCAGATAGCGATCGTAGCCCTCGTTCTCCAAGCGCTCGGCCAGCTCGGCGCCGCCCTCCTCGGCGACGCGGCCGTCGACGAAGACGTGGACGAAGTCGGGGTGGATGTACCGGAGGATGCGCGTGTAATGCGTGATGAGGAGCACGCCGAGGCCGGTCTGCTCCTTGACGCGGTTGACGCCCTCCGAGACGACCTTGAGCGCGTCGACGTCGAGACCGGAGTCGGTCTCGTCGAGGACGGCGATCCTCGGCTTGAGCAGCTCGAGCTGCACGATCTCGTGGCGCTTCTTCTCGCCGCCGGAGAAGCCCTCGTTGACGTTGCGCTCGGCGAAGGAGGTGTCCATGCGCATGGCCTCCATCGAGCCGCGGAGCTCCTTGATCCAGCCGCGGAGCGCGGGCGCCTCGCCGTCGATGGCGGTCTTGGCGGTGCGCAGGAAGTTCGACACCGTGACGCCGGGGATCTCGACGGGGTACTGCATGGCGAGGAAGAGACCGGCCTTCGCGCGCTCGTCGATGCTCATCTCGAGCACGTCCTCACCGTCGAGCGTGATCGAGCCCGAGTCGACGGTGTAGCGGGGGTGCCCCGCGATCGTGTACGCGAGGGTCGACTTGCCGGAGCCGTTGGGGCCCATGATGGCGTGGATCTCGCCCTGCTTGATGGTCAGGTCGACGCCGCGCAGGATCTGCTTGACGCCCTGATCGGTCTCGATGCTGACGTGGAGATCGCGGATCTCGAGAGTGGACATGTCGTGTCTCTTCCTTACGTGGTGAGGGTGTGGTCGGCGTCGACGAAGATCTCGCCGTTCTCGACGGTGACCGCGTAGACGGGGACCGGCTCGTAGGCCGGGAAGTTCTTCGGCTTGCCGGTCGCCAGATCGAACTTCGATCCGTGCGCCCAGCACTCGAGGCTGTCGTCCTCGACGAAGCCCTCGCTGAGGGAGATGTCGCCGTGGGTGCAGGTGTCGCCGAGGGCGTGCACCGCACCGGAGGACTCCTTGACGACCGCGATGGGCTTGCCGTCGATGACGACCTTCATCGCCGTCGCCGGAGCGAGGTCGGCGTCGGCGCAGACGCGCGTCGCGGTCATGCTCACACCACCGCAACGGCGGCGAGCTCGGCCTCGATCGCCGCCAGGAGCCGCGTCTCGAGCTCGGGCTGACCGATCTTCTGAACGACCTCGAGCAGGAAGCCGAGCACGACCAGGCGGCGCGCCTCCTGCTCGGGGATCCCGCGCGAGCGCAGGTAGAACAGCTGCTCGTCGTCGAAGCGGCCCGTCGCGCTCGCGTGACCGGCGCCGGCGATGTCGCCCGTCTCGATCTCGAGGTTCGGGATCGAGTCGGCGCGGGTCCCGTCGCTCAGGACCAGATTGCGGTTCTGCTCGTACGAGTCGGTGCCGGGCGCGGTGCGGCCGATGAGGACATCCCCCACCCAGACGGTGCGCGCGCCCTCGCCGTTCAGCGCGCCCTTGTAGGTGACCCGGCTCACGGTGTTGGGAGCATCGTGGTTGACGTAGACGCGCTGCTCCAGGTGCTGGCCGGCGTCGGAGAAGTACAGGCCGAGCAGCTCGCCCGTCGCACCTTGCTCGGCGAGGTGCGCCGAGGGGTTGACCCGCACGATCGCGCCGCCGAGAGAGACGACGACGTGCTTGAGCACGGCGTCGCGGCCGATGCGCGCGAACTGGCTCGAGAGGTGAACACTCTCGTCGTCCCACTCCTGCAGGCTCACGACCGTGAGATGCGCGCCGTCGCCGAGGACGACCTCGACGTTCTCGCTCAGTCGCGCGCTGCCGCGGTTGTCGATCACGACGATGCCGCGTGCGTTCGCTCCGGCCGTGAGGATCGTGTGGGCGGCGCGCGGAGCGCGGTCCTCCCCCGTCCGATCGATGACGACCTCGGTAAACTCCTCGGCGGTCAGGGTGACCGCGAGGGCCTCCTGGAAGCTCGACCAGGCGTTCGCCGCGGCGCGCTCCTCCGCGAGGCCGGCGGAGCCGATGCGGGCGTCGTCGCGCCCGATCCACTCCGTCGTGACGCCCGCGGCCTCGCTCACCACGGCCGGGAAGCGGCCGCCGTCGAGCTCGCCGTCGATGAGGTCGCGGATCTTCTCGACCGGCGTCAGCCGCCATTCGAGCTCGCGACCGGTCACCTCGGGGAAGTCGCCGTGGACCGCGGAGGCGAAGCGCTCGGAGCGGGTCTGCACGGGGACGTCATCCGCTCCGTGGGAGTGGGCGCCGGCGCCCGGGGCGAGGGTCTTATCGGTATCGGGCTTCTCAGTCTCGATGGTGGAGCTCATTCCTAGCCGACGCTGCCTTCCATGCTCATCTCGATGAGCTTGTTGAGTTCGAGTGCGTACTCCATGGGGAGCTCGCGCGCGATGGGCTCGATGAACCCGCGCACGATCATCGCCATGGCTTCGTCCTCCGGGAGGCCGCGTGACTGGAGGTAGAACAGCTGCTCCTCGCTCACGCGCGAGACCGTGGCCTCGTGCCCGAGCTGCACGTCGTCGACACGGATGTCGATCGCCGGGTACGTGTCGGAGCGCGAGATCGTGTCGACGAGGAGCGCATCGCAGCGCACGGTGTTGGCCGAGTGGTGCGCGTTGGCATCGACCCGAACCTCGCCGCGGTAGCCGGCACGGCCGCCGCCGCGCGCGATCGACTTCGAGACGATCGACGACGTCGTGTACGGCGCCATGTGGATCATCTTCGCGCCGGCGTCCTGGTGCTGACCGGGGCCCGCGAAGGCGACCGAGAGCGTCTCGCCCTTGGCGTGCTCGCCCATGAGGAAGATCGACGGGTACTTCATCGTGACCTTGGAGCCGATGTTGCCGTCGATCCATTCCATCGTCGCGCCCTCGTGCGCGATCGCGCGCTTGGTGACGAGGTTGTAGACGTTGTTCGACCAGTTCTGGATCGTCGTGTAGCGAACGCGCGCGTTCTTCTTCACGATGATCTCCACGACGGCCGAGTGCAGCGAGTCGCTCTTGTAGATCGGGGCGGTGCAGCCCTCGATGTAGTGCACGTACGAGCCCTCGTCGGCGATGATGAGCGTCCGCTCGAACTGCCCCATGTTCTCGGTGTTGATCCGGAAGTACGCCTGCAGCGGGATCTCCACCTGCACGCCGGGGGGCACGTAGACGAACGATCCGCCCGACCAGACGGCCGTGTTGAGGGCCGCGAACTTGTTGTCGCCGGCGGGGATGACCGTGCCGAAGTACTCCTCGAAGTACTCGGGGTGCTCGCGCAGAGCCGTGTCGGTGTCCATGAAGATGACGCCCTGGGCCTCGAGGTCCTCGCGGATCTGGTGGTAGACCACCTCGGACTCGTACTGCGCCGCGACGCCGGCGACGAGGCGCTGGCGCTCGGCCTCCGGGATGCCGAGCTTTTCGTACGTCGCCTTGATGTCGTCGGGCAACTCCTCCCAGGAGGTCGCCTGCTTCTCCGTCGAGCGCACGAAGTACTTGATGTTGTCGAAGTCGATGCCGGAGAGGTCGGCGCCCCACAGGGGCATCGGCTTCTTGCCGAAGAGGTCGTAGCCGCGAAGACGCCGCTTGAGCATCCATTCGGGCTCGTTCTTCAGGTTCGAGATGTCGGTGACGACCTCGGCGGAGATCCCGCGGCGAGCGGTGGCGCCTGCGGTGTCGGAGTCGGCCCAGCCGAACTCGTACTGCCCCAGGCCCTCCAGCTCGGGTCGGTCGATGAGCACGTCGGACATGCTGTTCCTCTCTCTTGCCGAACCCAACCGGTCGCGATGTCGACGCATTCCCTCGAACCGACCTGTTCACCTGATTGCACGGTGCGCCGGGCTGAGGGCGGATGCTCAAGGAGCCAGATCTAGACTGGCCACGGACGGGCCGACCGGCGATTCTGCGCCGCATCGACGCCCGTGATCGACACTGATGGTGAGCTCCGTGATTCTACAGGGCCTCACCGGGAATCGGAGGATGCGAGCCGTGAATCGTCTGTGGCGGTCGAGGGTGTGGCAGTGGCTCCCGACGACGACGGACCGCCGCGTGCGGTTCATCGCGTGGGCCTCGCTCGTGAGCCAGACCCTCATCGTCGGCACCGGAGGCGCCGTGCGGCTCACGGGCTCCGGGCTCGGGTGCCCGACCTGGCCGCGCTGCACGGTCGACTCGTTCGTGGCGACGCCCGAGATGGGCATCCACGGCCTCGTCGAGTTCGGCAATCGCCTGCTGACCTTCGTCCTCGTGATCATCGCGATCGTCGCGTTCACGTTCGTGGTGCGGATGCGGCGCGAGCGCCCGGAGCTCCTGCGCCTGTCGGTCGCGCTCGGGCTCGGAATCCCGGCGCAGGCGATCATCGGCGGCATCACGGTGCTCACCAACCTCAACCCCTGGATCGTCGGCTTCCACTTCATCGTCTCGGCCGTGCTCGTGGCCCTCGCGACGGCCTTCGTCGTCCGCGTCTACCGCGGGCCCGCCGGGGCCCTCGAGCCGCTCCCTCGCGCGGTGCGGCCCCTCGCGATCGCCACGGCGGTCATCGTCTGGATCACGGTGCTCGTCGGCATCGTCGTCACAGGATCCGGCCCGCACGCCGGTGACGGCGGCGCAGCCCGCAACGGGCTCGACTCCGAGTTCTGGCAGCACGTCCACTCGTGGCCCGCCTACGCGTCGTTCGCCGGGAGCATCCTGCTCCTGCTCTTCGCCGTGAGAACAGGACCCGACCTCCTTCGGACGGCCTCGCTCGCGCTCGTCGCCGTCGAGCTCATCCAGATCGCGGTCGGTCTCGCCCAGGCCCGGCTCGGACTGCCCGTCGTCCTCGTGGGCGTGCACATGGTTCTCGCCTGCGTGCTCGTGGCCGTCATGACGCTCGTGCTGCTGAGCCTGCGGGCACCGCGGGCCGCGATCGCGGCGGAGGGCGCGCCCGCCGTGCGCGACGAGGTCACCGCCTAGCGGGCAACCGCCCGGCTAGAACGGCAGGAGCGGATCGATGCCGACCGCGACGAACAGCAGCGTCAGATAGGTGATGCTCGAGTGGAACACCCGCATCGGGGCGGGCGTCTCGTCGCGGAGCAGACGGCCGTACAGCTGGTGGCTCTCGATGATGAACCACGCGCCGGCACCGAGCGCGGCGAGCGTGTAGACCGCACCCATCTCCGCGACCGGGATGAGGATGAGCGACATGGCAACCGTCGCCCATGCGTAGAGGATGATCTGAACGCCGACGACCGTGCCCCCACGGACGACCGCGAGCATCGGCACCGAGGCGGACGCGTAGTCGTCGCGGTAGCGCATCGAGAGCGGCCAGTAGTGCGGGGGGGTCCAGAGGAAGACGACGAGGAAGAGGATGACCGGGGCCCAGTCGAGCGAGCCGGTGACGGCGCTCCAGCCGATTAGCACCGGGAAGCAGCCCGCGATGCCGCCCCAGATGATGTTCTGCTCGGTGCGCCGCTTCAGCACCATCGTGTAGAGGATCACGTAGAAGAGGATCGCGGCGAGCGAGAGGGATGCGGCGAGCCAGTTCGCGAAGAGGCCGAGCCAGACGATCGAGACCGCGCCGGATGCGTACGCGAAGGCGAGCGCCTGCCGGTCGGTGAGCTCGCCCGTCACGAGCGGACGGTTCCTGGTGCGGTTCATGAGCCGGTCGATGTCGCGATCGAGGTACATGTTGAACGCATTGGCCGAGCCGGCCGAGAGCGTGCCGCCGATGAGCGTCGCGATGACGAGCCACGCGTCGGGCAGGCCGTCCTGAGCGAGAACCATCACGGGAGCGGTCGTGACGAGCAGCAGCTCGACCACGCGTAGCTTCATGAGTGCGACGTACGCGACGAGGGTTCGGCGGAGGGTCGGGCGCCGGGCGACGGCGGGCTGATCCAGCGCTGTATCCATGACTCCTCTTCGTACGGCGTGCACGGCCCAGTCTACGCGAGCCGTTCCGATGCCCCGCCGGGAGGAGGGGAGGCTCCTCGCCTCCCAGCGGACTCATATACTGGGGAGGCTTGTCCGCCGCCACGTCCGTCTCTCGAAACGGGGGCGCCCCGATCGCCTCGCGCTCGGGAGCCCGAGCAGGCCGCGGTCTCGATCAACGGTGATCTGGGCAAGAGTCTTCCGCCCGACCACCACCGGGCTCGATTCGAGAAAGGGCTGTACCCCCTAATGACCCACCTGACCTGGGACGAGATCGACTCCGCCGCGGTTGACACTGCACGACTGCTGGCGGCCGACGCCGTCGAGAAGGTGGGGAACGGGCATCCGGGCACCGCCATGAGCCTCGCGCCCGTCGCGTACCTGCTGCACCAGAAGGTCATGGAGCACGACCCGAGCGACCCGCAGTGGCTCGGCCGCGACCGGTTCATCCTCTCCGCCGGTCACAGCTCGCTCACCCAGTACGTGCAGCTCTACCTGGGCGGCTACGGACTCGAGCTCGACGATCTCAAGGCGCTGCGCACGTGGGGCTCCAAGACGCCCGGCCACCCCGAGTACGGTCACACGGACGGCGTCGAGATCACCACAGGCCCCCTCGGTCAGGGGCTGGCCTCCGCCGTCGGCTTCGCCTACGCGGCGCGCTTCGAGCGCGGGCTGCTCGACCCCGATACCCCCGCGGGCGAGAGCGTCTTCGACCACCACGTCTACGTGATCGCCGGCGACGGCGACCTGCAGGAGGGCGTGACGAGCGAGGCAGGCTCGCTCGCCGGGCACCAGCAGCTCGGCAACCTCGTCGTGATCTACGACTCGAACCAGATCTCCATCGAGGACGACACCGACATCGCCTTCACCGAAGACGTCGCCGCGCGCTACTCCGCCTACGGCTGGCACGTCCAGACGGTCGACTGGAAGAAGACCGGCGAGTACGTGGAGGATGTCCACGCGCTTCACGCCGCGATCGAGGAGGCCAAGGCCGAGTCCTCGAAGCCGAGCATCATCATCCTGCGCACGATCATCGGGTGGCCGGCGCCGACGAAGCAGAACACCGGCAAGATCCACGGCTCGGCGCTCGGCGCCGAGGAGCTCGCGGCCACCAAGACCATCATGGGCTTCGACCCCGAGCAGTCGTTCGTCGTCTCCGACGAGGTCATCGCCCACACGCGCGGCGCCGTCGTCCGCGGGGCCGAGCGTCACGCCGCCTGGCAGGAGCGCTTTGACGCCTGGGCCGCCGCGAACCCCGAGCGGAAGGCGCTGCTCGATCGCATGCTCGCAGGAGAGCTGCCCGAGGGCCTCGATGCGGCTCTGCCCGTCTTCGAGGGCGGGACGAGCGTGTCCACTCGTGCCGCGAGCGGCAAGGTCATCAACGCGATCGCGGGCGTCCTGCCCGAGTTCTGGGGCGGCTCGGCCGACCTCGCCGAGTCCAACCTCACGACGATCGCGAACGGCGGCTCGTTCGCGCCCTCCGAGCACTCGACGCACGAGTGGCAGGCGAACCCCTACGGCCGCATCCTCCACTTCGGCATCCGCGAGCACGCGATGGGCGCGATCCTCAACGGCATCGCCCTGCACGGCCGCACTCGCGTGTTCGGCGGCACGTTCCTGATCTTCAGCGATTACATGCGCCCCGCCGTGCGCCTCGCCGCTCTCATGCGCGTGCCCGTCACCTACGTCTGGACGCACGACTCGGTCGCGCTCGGCGAGGACGGCCCGACGCACCAGCCGATCGAGCAGCTCGCCGCGCTCCGCGCGATTCCGGGGCTCGACATCGTGCGCCCCGCCGACGCGAACGAGACGGCATGGGCCTGGAAGACCGTTCTCGAGCGCAACGACCGCCCGACGGGCATCGCTCTGACGCGTCAGAACATCCCGGTGTTCGAGCGGGGGGATGACGCCGCCTCCGGCGACGTCCTGGCCGCCGCGCACCACGTCGCCCGCGGCGCCTACGTGCTCGCCGAGGCGGCGAACGGCTCGCCCGACGTCGTGCTCATCGCCACCGGGTCCGAGGTCCAGGTCGCCCTTGCCGCGCGCGAGCAGCTCGCTGCCCAGGGGGTGCACGCCCGCGTGGTGTCTGCACCGTGCCTGGAGTGGTTCGAGGAGCAGAGCGCGGAGTACCGCGAGTCGGTGCTCCCGAGCACTGTGACCACGCGCGTCTCGATCGAGGCGGGAGTCGCCCTGTCGTGGCGCCGCTATCTCGGCTCCCGCGGGCGTGCGGTGTCGATCGAGCACTTCGGCGCCTCCGCCGACTACCAGACGCTGTTCCGCGAGTTCGGTATCACGGCGGAGGCCGCCGTCGCCGCCGCGCTCGAGTCGATCGCCTCCTAGACGACCGTCCCCCTCCCCGCCACCACCGGATCCGCCGCACGCGCGACGCACGCGCCGGGCACGAGACAAAAGAGGACACCATGAGCCCCACCCCCACCCCCACCGCCCAGCTGAGCGCCCTCGGCGTGAGCATCTGGCTCGACGACCTGTCGCGCGACCGCATCGGCTCCGGCGCGCTCGCCTCGCTCATCGAGAATCGCGGCGTCGTCGGCGTCACCACGAACCCGACGATCTTCGCCGCCGCGCTCGCGACCGGCACGACGTACGACGCGCAGGTGCGAGACCTCGCGGGCGCGGGCGTCGACGTCACCGATGCGGTCTTCGAGATCACGACGGACGACGTCGCTGCGGCGTGCGACATCTTCGCCCCGATCTACGCGAGCTCCGCAGGACAGGACGGCCGCGTCTCGATCGAGGTCGAGCCCGGCCTCGCGCACGACGCGGCCGGCACCATCGAGCAGGCCCGGCAACTGTGGGCGAAGGTCGACCGCCCCAACGCGATGATCAAGATCCCCGCGACCCGCGAGGGTCTCGAGGCCATCACCGAAACGATCGGCGCGGGCATCAGCGTCAACGTCACCCTCATCTTCAGCCTCGAGCGCTACCGCGAGGTCATCGAGGCCTACCTCGCGGGCCTCGAGAAGGCGCGCGATGCGGGTATCGACCTCGCGACGATCCACTCGGTGGCGTCGTTCTTCGTCTCGCGCGTCGACACCGAGATCGACAAGCGGCTCGTCGCCATCGGGAGCCCGGAGGCGCTGGCGCTCAAGAGCAAGGCCGGCATCGCCAACGCGCGCCTCGCCTACGAGCTGTTCGAGCAGGAGTTCGCCGGCGCGCGGGCCCAGGAGCTCATCGGCGGCGGGGCGAACGTCCAGCGCCCGCTGTGGGCCTCGACCGGGGTCAAGGACCCGGCGCTCCCCGACACCCTCTACGTGACCGAGCTCGCTGTCGGCCAGACCGTCAACACGATGCCCGAGAAGACGCTCGAGGCGACCTTCGACCACGGCGTGATCACCGGCGACCAGGTGACCGGTGGCTACGAGGCCTCGCGCGAGGTCCTCGCCGCGCTCGAGAGCTTGGGCATCTCGGTTGCGGAAGTCACGGCCCTGCTCGAAAAGGAGGGCGTCGAGAAGTTCATCGTGAGCTGGAACGAGCTCCTCGACACTGTCACGGCCGCTCTCGAGGCCGCCCGATGACGGCGACCATCGGAGCCCGCGGCCCCGCAGCGGACGCCATCGCACGGCACGTGCCGCAGCTCGTCGAACAACTCGTCGCGAGCCGCATGACGAACGGGGACGCCACGCTCTGGGGCCCTGCTGCGGAGGACGAGGCCGAGAAGCGCCTCGGCTGGACGCAGGCCGTCTCGGTCTCGCGCCCGCTCGTGCCCGCGATCATCGCGCTGCGCGACGACCTCGCGGCGCGCGGCGTCACCCGGGTCGTGCTCTGCGGCATGGGCGGTTCGTCGCTCGCCCCCGAGGTCATCACGCGAACGCTCGGCGCCGACCTCGTCGTGCTCGACTCGACCGATCCCGGCCAGGTCCGCGCCGTCGTCGAGCACCGGCTCGCCGAAACGGTCGTCGTCGTCTCGTCGAAGTCGGGGTCGACGGTCGAGACCGACAGCCAGAAGCGGGCATTCGAGGCTGCCTTCCGCGCCGCGGGCATCGATCCGGCCGAGCGCATCGTCATCGTCACCGACCCCGACTCCCCCCTCGAGCAGGCGTCGCTCGCCGCCGGCTACCGCGTCTTCCGCGCCGATCCCACCGTCGGCGGACGCTACTCGGCGCTCACGGCCTTCGGCCTCGTGCCCTCCGGACTCGCGGGCGCCGACATCGAGGAGATCCTCGACGAGGCGGAGGCTGCGCTCGCCCCGCTCGCCATCGACAGCGCGTCGAACCCCGGGCTGCAGCTCGGCGCGGCGATCGCGGGCACCGAGCCGCGCCGCGACAAGCTTGTCATCGTCGCCGATGGCACGCACATCGTCGGCTTCGGCGACTGGGTCGAGCAGCTGATCGCCGAGTCGACCGGCAAGGACGGCACCGGCATCCTCCCCGTCGTCGTCGGCTCGGATGCTCCCGAGCTCCACTCCGGCGCACCGGACATCCAGGTGGTCCGTCTCGTCGCGAACGCGCGCGCCACCGAGGAGGTCGCTCCCGGTGAGATCGAGGTGTCGGGATCGCTCGGCGGGCTGCTCATGACGTGGAAGTACGCCACGGCCGTCGCGGGCATCCTGCTCGGCATCAATCCGTTCGATCAGCCCGACGTCGAGTCGGCGAAGATCGCCGCGCGCGGACTGCTGGATGCCCGCCCCGAGCCGGTCGCGCCCGTCTTCGTCGACGGCGGCATCGCCGTCACCGGCCCCGCCGAGCTGCTCGCCGGTGCGACGACCGCCGCGCAGGCCGTCGCCCGACTGCGCGACGCCGTGCCGGCGGACGGCTACATCGCCGTCCAGGCCTACCTCGACCGCACCGCGCACCCCGAGCTCGAGGCAGTGCGTCACCGGCTCGCGGCCGCGAGCGGGCGCCCCGTCACCTTCGGCTGGGGCCCGCGGTTCCTGCACTCGACGGGTCAGTACCACAAGGGCGGGCCCGCGCACGGGGTGTTCCTCCAGATTGTGGGGGGCACCTCCGACGACCTCGAGATCGCCGACCGGCCGTTCACCTTCGGCCAGCTCATCGCCGCGCAGGCCGCGGGCGATGCGCGCGTGCTCGCCGAGCACGGCCGCCCCGTCGTGACGCTCGCCGTCGCGGACGAGGACGCGATCGCCGCGCTCATCGCGGCGATCGACTGACCGGCACGGCCGAAGAGGAGAACCATGGCACCGGTCGAGATCTCGCCGGAGAACAATCCCCTGCGCTCCGTCGAGGATCGCCGGCTCGCCCGCATCGCGGGACCGAGCGGGCTGATCATCTTCGGCGTGACGGGCGACCTGTCGCGCAAGAAGCTCATGCCCGCGGTGTACGACCTCGCCAATCGCGGGCTGCTGCCCCCGGGATTCGCCCTGGTCGGGTTCGCCAGACGCGACTGGGAGGACCAGGACTTCGAGAAGGTTGTGCACGACGCCGTGAAGCAGCACGCGCGCACGCCGTTCGACGAGGCCACCTGGAAGCAGCTCGCGGCGGGCATCCGCTTCGTGTCGGGCGATTTCGACGACGACGGCGCATTCGAACGGCTGTCGGAGACGATCGCGGAGCTCGACAGAGAGCGCGGGACGATGGGCAACCACGCGTTCTACCTGTCGATCCCGCCGAAGTCGTTCCCGGTCGTGACCGAGCAGCTTCGCCGCAGCGGGCTCGCCGAGGCGAAGGACGGCGAGTGGCGTCGCGTCGTCATCGAGAAGCCGTTCGGCAACGACCTGACGACCGCGCGCGAGCTCAACGCCGTCGTCGAGTCGGTGTTCCCGCCGGACTCGGTCTTCCGCATCGATCACTACCTCGGCAAGGAGACCGTCCAGAACCTCCTGGCTCTGCGGTTCGCCAACATGATGTACGAGCCGATCTGGAACGCGAACTACGTCGACCACGTGCAGATCACAATGGCGGAGGACATCGGCGTGGGCGGCCGGGCCGGCTACTACGACGGCATCGGCGCGGCGCGCGACGTCATCCAGAACCACCTGCTGCAGCTGCTCGCCCTCACGGCGATGGAGGAGCCCGTCTCGTTCGACGCCGCCGACCTGCGCGCCGAGAAGGAGAAGGTTCTCTCGGCGGTGCGCCTGCCGAAGGACCTCTCGACGGCCACGGCGCGCGGCCAGTACGCGAGCGGGTGGCAGGGCGGCGAGCTCGTGCCCGGGTTCCTGGAGGAGGAGGGCATGAACCCCGAGTCGGTCACGGAGACCTACGCGGCCATGCGCCTGGACATCTCCACTCGGCGCTGGGCGGGCGTGCCGTTCTACCTACGGGCGGGCAAGCGCCTCGGTCGCCGCGTCACCGAGATCGCCGTGGTGTTCAAGCGCGCGCCGCAGTACCTCTTCGCCGAGAGCCAGACCTCGGCGCTCGGGCAGAACGCCCTCGTGATCCGCGTGCAGCCCGACGAGGGCGTGACGATGCGGTTCGGGTCGAAGGTGCCGGGCGCGGGCATGCAGGTGCGCGACGTGACGATGGACTTCGGCTACGGCCACGCATTCACCGAGCAGAGCCCGGAGGCTTACGAGCGCCTCATCCTCGACGTGCTGCTAGGCGAGCCTCCGCTCTTCCCGCGCCACGAGGAGGTCGAGCTCAGCTGGAAGATCCTCGACCCCATCGAGGAGTTCTGGGCGACGCAGGGCCGCCCCGAGCAGTACGCCCCCGGAACCTGGGGCCCGAAGTCCGCGGACGACCTGCTCGCCCGCGACGGCCGCGTCTGGAGGCGCCCGTGATCATCGACCTGCCCGACACGACCACGAGCCAGGTGTCGAAGAAGCTCGTCACCCTCCGCGAGGAGGGCGGCGCGGTCGCCCTCGGCCGCGTTCTCACGCTCGTCATCGCGACCGCGATCGGAGCCGAGGAGGAGGCCATCGAGGCCGCCAACGAGGCCTCGCGCGAGCATCCCATGCGCATCATCGTGGTGTCGACGAACGGCGCGGGCGAAGAGCCCCGTCTCGACGCGGAGATCCGCGTGGGCGGAGACGCCGGCGCGAGCGAGGTCATCGTCCTGCGCGCCCACGGCGAAACCGCACGCGATCAGCAGGGTCTCGTGACCGGCCTGCTGCTGCCCGATGCGCCCGTCGTCACCTGGTGGCCGGGCGAGTGCCCCAGCCAGCGCGCGTGCGAGACTCCGCTCGGCCGGATCGCTCAGCGTCGCATCACCGACAGCGGCGCCTCCGATGACCCGGTGGGGATGCTCGCTCGTCTCGCCGAGGACTACAAGCCCGGCGACACCGACTTCGCCTGGACCCGCCTGACCCTGTGGCGCGGACAGCTCGCCGCGGCCCTCGACCAGCCGCCGTACGAGCCCATTACGAGCGCTGAGGTTGCGGGCGCCCCCGACTCCCCCTCGACCCTCCTGCTCGCGGCGTGGCTGCGCCGCCAGCTGCAGGTGCCCGTCACGGTCGATGTCGCCGACGGGAACCCGACGGCGGGCATCCACCGCGTAGTCCTGCACCGCGCGACCGGAGCGGTGCGCCTCGAGCGCGTGCAGCCTGCCGTCGCCCAGCTCTCGCAGGCGGGCCAGCCGACCCACGAGCTCTCCCTCCCCCGCCGTGGGCTGCGCGAGTGCCTCGCCGAGGAATTGCGTAGGCTCGACCCTGATGACGTCTACGGCGACGTGCTCCGCTCGGGGCTTGACGCCCGGGTCTGACCCCCACGGGTCCCCCCGCCGCTCCACCCCGAAAGGCTCCAGTGACCACCGACCGTCGTGTCCTCGTCCACCCCGATCGGGCGGCCCTCGCGGCGTCCGTCGCCGCGCGCTTCCTCACCAAGGTCATCGACCTGATCGAGGACGAGGGGGAGGCCCACATCGTCCTGACCGGCGGCTCCGTCGGCATCGAGGTGCTCGACGCGATCGCGGGTTCACCGGCGCGCAACAGCATCGACTGGTCGCGCGTGCACGTGTGGTGGGGCGATGAGCGCTGGCTGCCGCGCGACGATGACGAGCGCAACGAGAAGCAGGCCCGAGAGGCCCTCCTCGACCACGTCCCGGTCGACGAGGCGAAGGTCCACCCGTTCCCGGCGAGCGACGCCGGGCTCTCGCTCGAAGAGGCCGCCGCCGCCTACGAGGCCGAGCTGCGCGCCGCCGCCCGCGAGGGCGAGAAGCACCCGGTCTTCGCGATCACCTTCCTCGGCGTGGGCCCCGACGGCCACATCGCTTCGCTCTTCCCCGAGCGCGATGGTCCGACCGTCACGACGATCGGAGTGATCGCCGTTCACGACTCCCCCAAGCCGCCGCCGGAGCGACTGAGCCTGACACTCCCGCTCATCAACACCTCCGAGCGGATCTGGCTCGTCCTCGCCGGCGGCGACAAGGCCCCGGCGCTGGGTCTCGCGCTCGCGGGCGCCTCGCCGGCGGATGTCCCGGTCGCGGGAGTCCTCGGCAGGAAGCGCACCGTCTTCTTCATCGACCAGGCGGCCTCGGCCGAGGTGCCCGAGGCTCTCGTCATGCCGACGTCGTACTGGACGGGCGCGATGGACCAGAAGGATTGGATGCCCGGCGGGAGCTGACCGGCCGCGGCCCGCGCTACGCGGCGCGTCAGACCAGCACGGATCGCCGCGCGAGCGCTTCCGCGTATCGGTCGAGCGCGATCGCAGCGAGGCGAGGATCCGGCCCGAGCGGTGCCGTGACCCGATCCGCACCGGCCTCGAGCAGTCGATCGTGGAAGTATCCGGGGGCGAGCAGGTACGAGGCGATGACCACGCGCTCGACGGCCCCGCACGTCGCGGCGTCGCCGCGAGCGGTCTCCACCGCCGCCGGAACACGGGGGTGCGCCCCCGCGCCGTACCCAATCGAGATCGAGCCGGGCCAGCGGTCGCGAACGGAGTCGGCGAGTCGCGTGACGGCTGCCGCGGCCTCGGGCCTGCTGGATCCGGCCGCGGCGAGCACGACCCTGTCGCGCGGGGTGGCGCCCGCGGCGCGGAGGCGTTCGGCGATGATCGCCGCGAGACGGCAGTCCGGACCGAGGGGCGGGGCGGCCATCACGCGTCCGCCGCCCGACTGCGCCGCCTCGGCGATGTCGACGGCCGTGTGGAAGCCGACCGAGAGCAGGAGAGGAACGATGACGGCACTCGCCCCGGGAGGCAGCGCGTCGACGACGTCGGGCAGGGACGGCTCCTGCACGTCGACGAACGCCTCCCGCACATCCAGATCCGGGCGGCGACGGCGGATGTCGTCGACGATCGAGCGCACGACCCTGCGCCCCGTGACGTCGTCTGTGCCGTGCGCGCAGGCGATCAGGATGTGCGGATCGCTCTCGGCCTCGACCAGCGTGTCAGGCATCGGCGAGCTCCAATCGGTATCCGCGCTTGACGACCGTGCGAACCACCCTCGGGTCCCGGGCGGCCTGCCGGAGACGCGCGATCGCGACCTCGACCGCGTGCGGGTCGCGAGAATCCCCCGGCAGCGACGTCAGCAGCTCGTCGCGGACCACGACGTCTCCGTTCGCTCGAGCGAGCGCGCGCAGGATCGCGAGCACGGTGGGCGTGAGCTCGAGATCGCGATCGTCGAGCAGCGCGGCGGTCGCGCGCACCTGCAGCGGACCCGCGACCGTGCGGATTGCGGTCGCGCGCTTCACGGCGTAGTGCGTGACGACGGCCCGGACGAGCGACCCGAGTCGACCGCGGTCGGGCACGAGCGGATCCACGCCGAGCGCGAGAAGCGGCATGGCCGTGACCGGGCCGACCGCGGCGGCGAGAGTCGGGCCGTCGACGAAGGCGGCGCGGACATCCTGGTCGACGCCCGCGCGCGTCGCGGCGTCGAGCCACGCCTGCGCGCCGGGGGCGGAGGTGAAGACGACGCCGTCGAGTCGCCCCGCCGCGCACTCCCGCACGGAGTCGCGCAGAGCACCAGGATCCTTCGGCGGGCCCCAGCGGTACACCACGATCGGGTCGACGCGGGCCCCCGCGGCGACGAAGGCCTCGTCGAGGCCGTCGGACCCGGATCCGTGGTGCTGGACGACGATGCGCAGTCCCTCGACGCCCTCGTCGAGCAGGTAGGCGCCGAGCTCCGCCGAGGTCTCGCTCTCCGACACCCAGTCGGGCACGAGACCGGCCTGCTGGATGGCGCCTCGCGCCTTCGGCCCGCGCGCGACGATGCGGCCCGAGCGCAGGGCTCCGACGAGGTCGTCGGCGAGACCGTGCGCGTCGGCGGCCTCGACCCAGCCTCGGAACCCGATGCCCGTGGTCACCACGATCGCGTCCGGCGGTTCGGCGATCACCCGGCGCGTCGCCGCGATGAGCTCGTCGTCGTCGAGCACGGGCACGACCGAGATCGCGGCCGCCGTGCTGACCTGGGCCCCGTGCCGGCCGAGCGCGACGGCGAGCTCCGTCGATCGGCGGTCGGCGGTGATCAGGATGCGGCAGCCCGCGAGGTGCTGCTGCTGCATCGGTGTCACCGTCATCCCGCCGCCGCCCGTCATCCGGCGGGCCGAGCCATCGCGTGAGGCGCCGACCCTTGAGGCGCGACGGGAGCGGCGTCGAGGAGATCGGGCGCGGCGACGCGCCCCATCACGATGACGGCCGGGTTGCGCACCCCGGCGTGAGCGGCCGACGCGAGAATCTCGGCGAGCACCGCTCGGGTCGTTCGCTGCTCGGGAGTGCACCCGCGCTCGACGATGGCGACGGGCAGCCGAGGGTCGACGCCGAGCGCGAGAGCCCGCGACACGAGCACCGGGAGCGTGCCGACCCCCATGAGCACGACGAGCGTCGTGCGCTCGTCCAGAAGCGCGCCGAGCACTCGCGAGTCGAGCGCCTCGTGCCCGGTCGCGATGCGCACGCCGTCCGCGACGCCGCGGTGCGTGATCGGGATGCCCGCGGCCGCCGGGACGGCGATCGCACTCGAGATGCCGGGCACGACCTCGATCGCCACGCCCGCCGCGCGGCAGGCGGCGACCTCCTCGCCCCCTCGGCCGTACACGAACGGGTCCCCTCCCTTCAGGCGCACGACGCGGCGGCCCTCCCCCGCGAGCCGGATCAGCAGTGCGTTGATCTCCTCCTGCGGCACCGGGTGATGGCCCGGCCGCTTGCCGACGTCGACGATCTCGACGCCCGCGGGCAGCTCGGCGAGAGCATCCACCGCTCCGAGACGATCGGTGACCACGACGTCGGCCGCGGCGAGTGCGCGGGCGCCGCGGACGGTGAGGAGATCGGCGGCGCCCGGCCCGCCGCCCACGAGGACGACTGAGCCGGAGACTGAGGCACGACGACGACGGAGGTCGACAGCGCCCGACCTCACGGTCAGCGAGAGCTCGCGGGCGACGGAGGCGCAGCGGCGCGGATCCGCCGCGCCGTCGGAGGCGACACCGATGACCACGCCCTCGGCGCGCTCCTGAGCCGGAAGGCGGGCGCTTCCGGTCTGCACGGCGCTCGCGACGACGCACCAGATCCGCCTGGTCTCCGCCCAGGAGGCGACGGCGCCGTCGACAGCGGGATCGCCGGTCGCGGCGTGGACGAGCCATGCCTCGTCGAGGTCGCCGGCGACGACGTCCCGCTGGCTCCAGGTGGCGAGGCCGCTCTCGACGAGCTCGCTGAGGACGGGGGCGATCTCCCGAGCCACGACGTGGAGGAGCGCCCCCTCGTCGACGAGCCGACGCGCGCGCCTCGCCGAGACGTCGCCTCCGCCGACGAGGACGACGCGCCGACCGGCGAGCTCGACGCCGAGCATCGCGGTCACGCGGTGACCGCCCGGGCGATGTGGACGACGCCGTCGATGACGCGCGTGGCGTAGGTGCGAAGGGGACGCGCCTCCCCGCCGTGCGTCTCGACGCACTCGCCCGTGCGGAGATCGAAGACGTGCTTGTACATGGGTGAGGCGACGGTCGGCCGTCCCGCGCGGCTGCCCACGATCCCGCGCGCTACGACGTATGCGCCGCTGTACGGGTCGCGCTGGCAGACGGCGACGACGGCCCCGTCGTCGAGGCGGAACAGCGCGACCTGCCGGCCGGCGACGAGAGCTGCGGCGCCGCGCTCGAGAGGCAGCTCGGCCAGATGGCACACCGGCTCCCAGCGCTCGGGCTCCTCGGAGCGCTCGCCCTCGCGCTCGGGGGCCGCTCGGGTGATCTCCATCGTCATCGCCGTACCTCCAGCATCGTCCCCGCGATGAGCACTGCGCTATCGCCTCTCGCGACCGCATCGCGCTCGTCCTGCCGCGCCGGCCGGCCCTGCCCGCGCTCGGCGACGTAGCCCAACGACGGGTCGGGCTCGCGCGGGGCGTTGATGAACGAGGCGAATCGCTCGAGCTTCTGCGGATCATCGAGCGTCGTTCGCCACTCGTCCTCGTAGCGCTCCAGATGCTCCGCGATCGCGGCGTCGAGCTCCGCGCCGAGGCCGAGCACGTCGTCCACGACGATCGCGCGCACGGCCTCCACGCCGCCCTCGACCTCCTCGAGCCAGGAGGCGGTGCGTTGGAGCCGGTCGGCGCTGCGGATGTAGTAGATGAGGATCCGGTCGATCGTGCGGACGAGGGTCTCGGTGTCGAGGTCCTCCGCGAACAGCGTGGCGTGGCGTGGCGTGAAGCCGCCGTTCCCGCCGACGTAGAGGTTCCAGCCCTTCTCCGTCGCGATCACGCCGATGTCCTTCCCGCGCGCCTCCGCGCACTCGCGCGCGCAGCCCGAGACCCCCATCTTGAGCTTGTGCGGCGAGCGGAGTCCGCGATAGCGCAGCTCGAGCTCGATCGCGAGGCGGACCGAGTCCTGCACGCCGTACCGGCACCAGGTCGAGCCGACGCAGCTCTTCACCGCACGCAAAGACTTGCCGTAGGCGTGCCCCGACTCGAAGCCTGCGTCCACGAGCCGCCGCCAGATGTCGGGCAGCTGCTCGAGCCGCGCGCCGAAGAGGTCGATTCGCTGCGCGCCGGTGATCTTCGTGTACAGACCGAAGTCGCGGGCCACCTCGCCGATAGCGAGCAGACCCTCGGGCGTGATCTCCCCCGCGGGAATCCGCGGGACGACCGAGTAGCTTCCATCCTTCTGCAGGTTCGCCATCACGTGGTCGTTCGTGTCCTGAAGGGTCGAGTGCTCGCCGTCGAGCGGGTGCCCGCCGTGCAGAGAGCTCAGGATCGACGCGATCGCCGGCTTGCAGATGTCGCAACCGCGTCCGGTCCCGTGCTTCGCGATGACCTCGGAGAACGAGGTGAGGCGCCCGATCCTCACCGCCTCGAACAGCTGCGGGCGCGAGAGAGCGACGTGCTCGCACAGCGCGGTGCTCGTCTCGACCCCGGCGCGCGCGAGCTCCGTCGTCATGATCTTCTTCACGAGCGGGATGCACGAGCCGCAGCTCGTGCCCGCCGAGCTGCACGCCTTCACCCCAGCGAGATCGGTGCACCCGTGGTCGGTGACGGCGGCGCGGACGGCACCGACGCCGACCGAGTTGCAGGAACAGGCAACGGCGTCGTCCGGCAGCTCGCCCGACGACGCCGTTCCGCCCGCGGGGCCGAGGTAGGCGGCGGGGTCGGCACCGAGCTGGC
This sequence comes from Microcella alkalica, assembly GCF_014137945.1. Taxonomy (GTDB): domain Bacteria; phylum Actinomycetota; class Actinomycetes; order Actinomycetales; family Microbacteriaceae; genus Microcella; species Microcella alkalica. The sequence goes on along the minus strand of NZ_JACGWX010000001.1, from coordinate 737,805 downwards.
GACCCAGCATCGGACGCAGGCTCGCGTACGCGCTCGCATCGCCGACGAGGATCCCGCCGAGCAGGACCCGGGCGTCGTCGCTCATCACGAGCTTCTGGTACACGCCCGCGACGGGATCCGCGTAGACGACCTCGAGCGCACCGGGAGATATGCCACCGGCGTCGCCGAAGCTCGCGACATCGACGCCGCTGAGCTTGAGCCTGGTCGCGGTGTCCGCCTCGGGCACGGTGGCCGGCCCGCCCAGGAGGCGATCGACGAGGACCTCGGCCATGGCGTAGCCGGGGGCGACGAGGCCGTGGCAGGCGCCGGCGATGAACGCCACCTCGCCGACGGCGGAGATCCGGGGGTCGGAGGTCGCGCATCCCTCGTCGATGACGACGCCGCCCGCAGGGCCGATCGCGAGACCCGCCGCGACCGCCAGCTCGTCGCGGGGCTCGATGCCGACCGCGATGACGACCACGTCCGCATCGAGGCGCTCGCCATCCGCGAAGACGAGCCCGCCGACCTCGCCCGAGGGTGTGCCGCTCAGAGCGCGCGTGCGGCGCTCGGTGAGGACCCGGATGCCCCGCTGCTCGATGAGTCGGCGCAGGACCGCCGCGCCGCCCTCGTCGAGCTGAGCGGACATGAGCCGCCCGGACGACTGCACGACCGACGTCAGCACGCCCATCGATCGGAGCGAGCCCGCCGCCTCGAGCCCGAGAAGGCCTCCGCCGAGCACAGCGCCGCGGACGGTGCCGAGACGAGCGCGACGCTCCTCGACCCAGGCTCGTAGTGCGAGAGCATCATCGACCGTGCGGACAACGAAGACGCCCCGCAGGTCGGTGCCAGGCACGGTCGGTCGCCGCGCGGTCGACCCCGTCGCGAGCACCACGCGGTCGTAGGGGATGCGCGCGCCCGATCGCGTGCGGACGACGTGCTCGTCGCGATCGATCGCGACCGCGGCGTCGTCCGCCCGGAGCTCGATGCGCGGATCGCTCCACAGCAGCGGCGCTCCGAGCTGGAGCGCGTCGGGGTCCCCTCCGTCGACGACGGTGGAGAGCGCGATCCGGTCGTAGGGTCGGCGCCCCTCGTCGCCGAGCACCGTGACTCGCCAGCGGCGGTCAGCGTCGCGGCCCCGCAGCGACTCGACGAGCCGGTGGGCCACCATTCCCGCGCCGATGACCACGAGGTGCATCGGTTCGGCCGGGGTCATGCCGCCACCGTAGGGAACGGGCGTTTCGCGGATGTGTGCCATGTGTTTCCCTTGTGCGTCGATGGATCCCGGTCAGATTCGGGACTGCGCGAGCGCGGAGCCCCGGCGCTGGTACACCGCCCACACTGCGGCTGACATGACCACGTACGCGGCGAGGAAGGCGATGAAGCCGCCCTCGATGCCGAGGCCGGCGAAGACGCGCGGGATGAAGAACCCGCCGAGCGAGCCGATCGCCCCCGCGATGCCGATGCACCCCGCAGCGGCGCGACGACCGGCGAGGCTCGCCTCGTGCGACGTCACGCCGAGCTGGAACACGGCGGGGATCATCCGGTAGGTGGAGCCGTTGCCCATCCCCGCGGCGATGAAGAGAACGAGGAAGCTTCCGAGGAATCCGGCGAAGGACTCCGCTCGCACCGAGGTGATCACGGAAAGGACCCCGAGCGCCATGGTGGCGAATGCGGCGATCGTGACGCGGGCTCCCCCGAAGCGATCGGAGAGCATCCCGCCGATCGGACGCGCGAGGGCCCCGAGGAGGGCGCCCAGGAAGACGATGTTCGCGGTGACCTCGGGGAACTCGGTCTTCATGAGCGTCGGGAACGTGTTGGCGTAGCCGATGAAGGAGCCGAAGGTGCCGATGTACAGGAAGGAGATGAACCACGTGTGTCCGTTGCGCGAGGCCAGGAGGAAGCTGCGGAGATCGGACTTCGCGCACGCCAGGTTGTCCATGTACCGCCAGGCCAGAAGGGCGGCGAGGATGCACAGGGGCACGAATATGAGTCCCGCGCGCTCGAGGGCGATGCCCGCGCCGCCGATGATGACGATCGGGACGACGAGCTGCACCCACGCCGTCCCGAGGTTGCCGCCCGCGGCATTGAGGCCGAGGGCCTTGCCCTTCTCCCTCTCGGGGTAGAAGAACGAGATGTTGACCATGGAGCTCGTGAAGTTGCCGCCTCCGAGGCCCGCGGTCGCGGCGATCGCGAGCATGACGGGGAACGGCGTCGTGGGGTCGGCGACCGCGATCGCCAGTCCGATGGAGGGGATCAGCAGCAGGAGAGCCGAGACGATCGTCCAGTTGCGACCGCCGAAGACGGGCACCGTGAACGTGTAGGCGAAGCGCATGACGGCGCCCGTGAGCCCGGGGAGGGCGATGAGCCAGAAGAGCTCGTCGGCGGAGTAGCCGAAGCCCGCCGCGGGCAGCTGCGGGGTGACGATGCCCCAGAGGGCGAGCATCGCGAAGCCGAGGAACTCGGCCGTCATCGAGAAGATCAGGTTGCGGCGCGCGATGGGGCGGCCCTCGGACGCCCACTGCCCGTGATCCTCAGGGTCCCATCCGTCGATCCACCGTCCAGGACGACGGGAGAGCGGGGCGGCGGAGACGTCGAGGGCGTCGTCCCCCGCAGAGTTCGGGCGGTCGGAGATCACGGTCATGGGCGGTCCTTTCCCGGGGCGCCGGGCCGAGGTGCCGGCGACGATGGGACCGACGCTAGACAGGCGGTGTTTCCTCGTCGTGTCGTCGCGTTACCGCGCGCGAACGCTTTCCGCACGAGCGGCCGTCGGCCGCTGTGAGATCACGACGCGATGCGCTGGAAGAACGGGCGGGATGCGAGAAGGGCCCCGACGGATGTCGGGGCCCTTCTCTCGTCGAGCGGTGTTCGGGTCGGCGTCAGGCCGAGGTGCCGCGGCGTTCGCGCAGCTTCGTCAGCGCATCCTCGAGGATCTGCTTCGCCTCGTCCTCGCTGCGGCGCTCCTTCACGTAGGCGAGGTGCGTCTTGTACGGTTCGTTCTTCGCCAGCTGCGGCGGGTTGTCTTTGTCGCGACCGGCGGGGAGCCCGGAGGTCGGCGAGTCGATGACCTCGGGGATCTCCTCGTCGGGGAGGTTGGCCGCGAAGTGGCGGACGGTCTCATTGCCGTGAGCGTCCCAGTACGAGACCGCGATGCGGTCGGCGTGGACCCCGCGGTCCTGCTCCCCCATCGGGCCGGATCCGACGCGGGACCCGCGGATTGCGCTGCCTCCGGAAACCATGATGCTCCTGCCTTAGACCGCGTCGAAGCGGGTAATGAGACCGAGGATCACGATCGAGGTCACCCAGACGAGGGCGAGGATGATCGTGATGCGGTTGAGGTTGCGCTCGGCCACGCCGGATGCCCCGAGGTTGGAGGTGACGCCGCCCCCGAACATGTCGGAGAGCCCGCCGCCGCGACCGCGGTGCAGCAGGATCATGAGGGTCAGCAGAAGGCTCGTGATGCCCAGGATGACCTGGAGCACGACCTGAAGGATTTCCACGGGATAGGGGCCTCTCGGGGTGTAGAACAGCGTCCTACTCTAACGCACCGGCAGGGGCCGGTCGGGTCACGCGGTGCCGACGTGCTGACGGAATCTCGCGATGGCGGCGAACTCGTCGACGTCGAGGCTCGCGCCGCCGACGAGGGCCCCGTCGACGTCCTTCTGGTTCATGAATCCCGCGATGTTGCTGGACTTGACGCTTCCTCCGTAGATGATGCGCGTCCGAGCCGCGGCATCCTCGCTGAGCACCTCGGCGATCGTCGTGCGCAGAGCGGCGCAGACCTGCTGCGCCTGCTCAGGCGTCGCCGCCTGGCCGGAGCCGATGGCCCACACGGGCTCGTAGGCGACGACGATATCGGCGTCCGCCTCGAGCGCGTCGAGCACCACGCGAAGCTGGGCCATCGGGACGGCGGAGGGACCGTGGGTCTCGAGATCCTCGGCCGTCTCCCCCACGCAGACGACGGGCGTCACGCCGTGCCGCAGCGCGGCGACCGTCTTCTTCGCGACGATCTCGTCGTCCTCGTGGTGGTACTGGCGGCGCTCGGAGTGCCCGATGATCACGTACCGGCAGGCAAGGGCGGAGAGGAAGGCCCCCGAGATCTCGCCCGTGTACGCGCCGCTGTCGTGCATCGAGACGTCCTGCGCGCCGTGCGCGAGCTCGAGCTTGTCCGCCGCGATGAGGGTCTGCACGCTTCGCAGATCGGTGAAGGGCGGGAAGACCGCGACCTCCACGTCGCCGAAGGCGTGCTTCGCGTCCTTCAGAGCCCATGCGAGCTTCTGCACGAACGCGATCGACTGCAGGTGGTCGAGATTCATCTTCCAGTTGCCCGCGATGAGCGGGATGCGGGCTACGCCCATCCGAGGACCTCCAGTCCGGGAAGCTTCTTTCCCTCGAGGAACTCGAGGCTGGCGCCGCCTCCGGTGGAGACGTGGCCGAACTGCTCGTCGGTGAAGCCGAGTGCGCGCACGGCCGCAGCCGAGTCGCCTCCCCCGACGACGCCGAGGCCGGGGACGCGCGTCAGCGCCTCCGCGACCGCGCGCGTGCCGTTCGCGAACGCGGGGAACTCGAACACGCCCATCGGGCCGTTCCAGAACACCGTGGTCGACGAGGCCACGAGCTCCGCGAAGCGCGCCGCGGTCTCGGGGCCGATGTCGAGGCCGATGCCGGATGCTCCGGCCGGCCCCGTCTCGATCGCGTCCGCCGCGAGAACGGCGTGGTCGGCATCCGCGGCGAACCGCTCGGCCACGACCACGTCGGTCGGCAGCACGATCTCGACACCGCGCTCCTTCGCCTCGGCGAGGTAGCCGCGAACCGTCTCGAGCTGGTCCTCCTCGAGCAGGCTCCCGCCGACGGCGTGACCCTGCGCCTTGAGGAAGGTGAAGAGCATGCCGCCACCGATCAGGAGCCGGTCGACGCGCGGGAGCAGGTGCGCGATGACGCCGAGCTTGTCGCTCACCTTGGAGCCGCCGAGGACGACCGTGTACGGGCGCTCGGGACGCTCGGTGAGGCGGTCGAGCACGTCGGTCTCGGTGGAGATGAGCGAGCCGGCCGCGCTCGGCAGCAGCTCCGCGAGCTCGAAGACGCTCGCCTGCTTGCGGTGCACGACCCCGAAGCCGTCGGAGACCATGGCGTCGCCGAATCGCGCGAGGCTCTCCGCGAAGGCGCGACGCTCCTCCGTGTCCTTGCTCGTCTCACCGGGGTTGAAGCGAAGGTTCTCGAGCACCGCGACGGCGCCGTTGTCCAGCTGCGCGACCGCGCGCTCCGCGCCGTCGCCGACGGTGTCAGCGGCGACGGCGACGGGGGCGCCGAGGAGCTCGCTCAGTCGCTGCGCGACGGGACCGAGCCTGTACTTCGCGTCCGGGGCGCCGTCAGGACGCCCGAGGTGGGAGACGACGATGACCTTCGCTCCGCGGTGGACGAGGGCGTTGATCGTCGGGAGGGACGCTCGGATGCGTCCGTCGTCCGTCACGACTCCGTCCTTGAGGGGGACGTTGAGGTCGCAGCGCACGATGACGCGCTTCCCGGCGAGCTCGCCGAGGGACTCGATGGTTCTCAGTGCCACGGTGAGGTCGCCCTTCGTGCCTAGAGGCGCTCGGCGACGTACTCGGTGAGGTCGACGAGACGGTTGGAGTAGCCCCACTCGTTGTCGTACCACGCCGAGACCTTGACGAGGTTGCCGCTGACGTTCGTCAGGCCCGAGTCGAAGATCGACGAGTGCGGGTTGAGCTGGATGTCGCTCGACACGATCGGGTCGGCGGTGTACTGGAGGTAGCCGGCGAGGCGACCCTCCGACGCGGCGGCCTGGTAGGCGGCGTTGATCTGGTCGACGGTGAGGCCCTCGGTGGGCGTGATGATCGTGAGGTCGACGATCGAGCCGGTGGGCACGGGCACGCGGTAGGACGATCCGCTGAGCTTGCCGTTGAGCTCGGGGAGCACGAGGCCGATCGCCTTCGCCGCGCCCGTGGAGGCCGGGACGATGTTGATCGCGGCGCCGCGCGCGCGGCGGAGGTCGCTGTGGGGACCGTCCTGGAGGTTCTGGTCCGCGGTGTAGGCGTGCGCCGTCATCATGAAGCCGCGCTCGATGCCGAAGGCGTCGTTGAAAACCTTGGCGAGCGGCGCGAGGCAGTTCGTGGTGCAGGAGGCGTTGGAGATGATGACGTCCGTTGCGGGGTCGTAGTTCTCCTCGTTGACACCCATGACGATCGTGGCGTCGTCGCCCGTCGCGGGAGCGGAGATGAGGACCTTCTTGGCGCCGCCGGCGATGTGCTTCCTGGCGTCCTCCGCCTTGGTGAAGCGACCGGTCGACTCGATGACGATGTCGACGCCGAGGTCGCCCCACGGCAGGTTCGCGGGCTCGCGCTCGGCGAAGACGCGGATGCGCTTGCCGCCGACGGTGATCGAGTCGCCGTCGTGCGAGACGTCGTGAGTGAGCGGGCCGCCCACCGAGTCGTACTTGAGCAGGTGCGCCAGAGCGGCATTGTCCGTCAGGTCGTTCACGGCCACGATCTCGAGGTCGCTTCCCTGGGCAAGCGCTGCCCGGAGGTAGTTGCGACCAATGCGGCCGAAGCCGTTGATGCCGATCTTCACGCTCACTGCAGACTCCTGGTGGTTCGGACGGCGCAGAGCGCGCCGGCGGGGGTGGTGGGGTGGCGGCTCGAGGGTGGTGACTCGAGGGGGTTCAGGGGCGGCCGGGGCGCGAGGCCCCGACCGCGAGACCCTTTACGACAGTAGCAGGAGCGCGTCAGTGCCCGAGCGGGCCGCCCGGAAGCGCTCGTCGACGTTGCGCCAGTTCACGATGTTCCAGAAGGCCTTGACGTAGTCGGCCTTCACGTTCACGTAGTCGAGGTAGAAGGCGTGCTCCCACATGTCGAGCTGCAGCAGAGGAACGGTCGCCTGGGCCGTGTTGCCCTGCTGGTCGAAGAGCTGCTGGATGACCAGGCGGCGTCCGATCGGGTCCCACGACAACACGCCCCAGCCGGAGCCCTGGATCCCCATGGAGGCGGCGGTGAAGTGGGCGACGAACTTGCCGAAGGAGCCGAAGAACTCGTCGATCGCCGATGCGAGCTCGCCCTCGGGCTTGTCGCCGCCCTCGGGCGAGAGGTTCGTCCAGAAGATCGAGTGGTTCACGTGGCCGCCGAGGTGGAAGGCGAGGTCCTTCTCGAGGCGGTTGATGTTGGCGAAATCGCCGGACTCGCGGGCCTCGGCCATCTTCTCGAGCGCGGTGTTCGCACCGGTCACGTAGGCCGCGTGGTGCTTGGAGTGGTGGAGCTCCATGATGCGCGCGCTGATGTGAGGCTCGAGCGCCGCGTAGTCGTACGGAAGGTCGGGAAGGCTGTATACGGACATCACGTGCTTTCTTGTCGCAGATGGTCCGAGACCGCGGTGGCGGCGGCCCCGCTGACGGCTGTCAGTCTACTGACGGCAACCGTTCAGCCCCCGGGCCTCTTCCCGATGCGCACCGGACGTTCAGCCTTCGCCGCGCCCCGCTTCAGTCGTCGTCTTCGCCCGGCAGGTCGGCGTCCGTGCCGGGGATCCCGAGCTGCTCGGCGCGCTTGTCCGCCATCGCGAGGAGGCGGCGGATGCGGCCGGCGACGGCATCCTTCGTCAGGGGCGGGTCGGCGTGGTGACCGAGCTCGTCGAGGCTCGCATCGCGGTGGTCGAGACGGAGCTGGCCCGCGTAGCGGAGGTGCTCGGGGATGTCGTCGCCGAGGATCTCCATCGCGCGGGCGACACGGGCGCACGCCGCGACGGCCGCCTGCGCCGAGCGACGGAGGTTCGCGTCGTCGAAGTTGACCAGGCGGTTCGCCGTCGCGCGCACCTCGCGGCGCTGGCGCAGCTCCTCCCACTCGGAGACGGTCCGGGCCGCCCCCATGAGCCTCAGCATCTGGCTGATCTTCTCGCCGTCGCGGATGACGACGCGGTGCACGCCGCGCACTTCGCGCGCTTTCGTCGGGATGCCGAGTCGACCCGCTGCGCCGACGAGCGCCATGGCCGACTCGTTCCCGGGGCACGTGATCTCGAGCGACGCCGACCGGCCCGGGTCGGTGAGCGAGCCGTGGGCGAGGAAGGCTCCGCGCCACACCGCGGCGAGCTCCTCCTTCGACCCCGTCGTGAGCTTGTTCGGGAGTCCGCGGACGGGCCGGCGCCGGGCATCCAGCAGGCCCGTCTGCCGAGCGAGCGTCTCGCCGCCGTCGACGACCCGCACGACGTACGTCGGGGTCCGGCGGATTCCGCCAGGCGACATCATCGCTGCGTCGCTGCGCATGCCGTAGAGCTCGGCGAGATCGCGCCGCACGCGGCGGGCGATCGTCGGGGCGTCGAGCTCGACCTCGACGGCGACGCGGCCCGAGATCAGGTGCAGCCCGCCGGCGAAACGGAGGATGGTCGCGAGCTCCGCGGCGCGCTCCGTGGTCTTGGTGACCGCCAGCTGCGCGAGTTCCTCTTTCACGTCGGCGGTCAGTGCCACGGGTCGTCCTCTCGGTGAAGCGGGGGGTGAACGGCGCCCTCGTGGGGCGACAGTCGAGCCTACTCGCGTCCGAGGTCGCGATGCTTCACGGCGACGGAGACCCCGGGCATCCCCCGAAGGTGCGCGGCGATGTCTTCGACGACGGCGACGGAACGATGCTTGCCCCCGGTGCAGCCGATGGCGATCGTCGCCGTCCGCTTGTTCTCGCGCGCGTACCCGCGAAGGATCGTCTGCAGCACGGCGACGTAGCGGTCGACGAACTCGCGCGCGCCCTCCTGCGAGAGCACGTAGTCGCTTACCCGGTCGTCCATGCCCGTAAGCGCGCGCAGCGGCTCCTTCCAGAATGGATTGGGCAGGAAGCGCGCGTCCGCGACCAAGTCGGCGTCGCTCGGGAGGCCGTACTTGAAGCCGAAGCTCTCGAGCGTGACCCGCACCGTCGACGCTCCCTCGGGCGAGAAGAGCTCCGACACCGTCGTCGCGAGCTGATGTATGTTGAACTCGCTCGTGTCGATGATGATGTCGCTGAGCTCGCGCACCTCGCGCATGCGCTCGCGCTCGCGCCCGATGCCGTCGAGCAGCGTGCCGTCCTCCTGGAGCGGATGCGGTCGGCGGACCTGCTCGAATCGTCGCACGAGAGCCGCGTCCGTCGCCTCGAGGAAGAGCACGCGCACGGTGGCGCGGTCGCGGAGCTCTTCGACGATGAGCCGGAGATCGGCGAAGAGCCGCCCGCCGCGAACATCGACGACGGCGGCCATCTTGGGCAGGTGGTTCCCCGGGTGCACGGCGAGATCGACGAGCGGTCGCAGCATCTGCGGCGGGAGGTTGTCGACGACGTACCAGCCCAGGTCCTCGAGGGCGTTCGCGACCGTCGATCGACCCGCACCGGACATCCCGGTGACGATCACCACGTCGTGGGCGGGACGGTCGGTCATTCGGGTGGCCTCACTGCGCTCGGGTCGTGTGCTTCCAGCCTAGTCGCGGGCGCGCTGATGGCACGCTGCACGGCCTCGGCGGTCTTGCGGCCGATCCCGGCGATCGCCATGAGCTCGTCGAGCGTCGCCGTGCGGAGCCGGGCGACCGATCCGAATCGCGACAGCAGCTCGCGCACGCGGGCGGGGCCGAGCCCCGGCACGCTCGAGAGCTCGGTCGAGATGCTCTGCTTCCGCTTCGTGCGCTGATGCTTGAGCGCGAATCGATGCGCCTCGTCGCGCAGCCTCTGCAGCAGGAACAGGGCATCGGATGTCCGCGGCAGGATCACGGGGAAGTCGCTGTCCGGCAGCCAGATCTCCTCGAGCCTCTTCGCGATGCCGCACACCGCGAGATCGGTGATGCCGGCGTCGGAGATCGCCCGCGCCGCCGCCTGCACCTGCGGCTGGCCGCCGTCGATCACGAGCAGACCGGGCCGGTAGTGGAACGATTTCTTGGCGCCGGCCGCCGGCGAGGGCGCCGAGGCCGAGTCGCTCGCGACGGCGGCGGGGTCGGTGCTAGTGTCGGCCGGCACCTCGGCGCCGTCGACGCCCGGCCTCAAGTACGCGAGCCGCCGCGAGAGCACCTGGTACACGGCGTCGGTGTCGTCGCGGGCGCTCGCGATCGAGAACGACCGGTACTGATCCTTGCGCGGCAGACCGTCCTCGAAGACGACCATCGAGGCGACTTGGTTCGTCCCTCCGAGGTGCGAGACGTCGAAGCACTCGAGCCGCAGGGGCGCCTCGGCGAGGCCCAGGGCCTCCTGGATGTCCGCGAGCGCTTGCGAGCGCGCGGTGAAGTCGCCGCTGCGGCGCGTCTTGTACACCTGCAGTGCGCCGCGCGCGTTGGACAGCGCGGTCTCGCTCAGAGCCGCCTTGTCGCCGCGGCGAGCGGAGCGCACGACGACGACGCCCCGCTCCCCCGCCGCACGGCGGCGCTCGCTCAGCACCTGCTGTAGGGCGAAGGCGTCATCGGGAATGGCCGGCACGAGGATCTCGCGCGCGGGCGGCTCGCCGCCGTCGTAGGCGTTCTGCAGCACTGAGTCGACGAGCTCGGCGAGCGTCACGTCGAGCTCGGTGTCGACGACCCACCCGCGGACTCCGCGGATCCGCCCGCCGCGGACGATGAACAGCTGCACGGCGGCGGCGAGCTCGTCGTAGGCGATGCCGAAGACGTCGGCGTCGACGTCGTCCGCGAGCACGAGCGTGCTCTTGGACAGCGCCGTCTCAAGCGCGCCGATCTGGTCGCGGTAGCGGGCTGCCGCCTCGTAGTCGAGCTCGGCGGCGGCCTCCGCCATCCTGGTGCGCAGGTCGCGCACGTAGCTCGCGTCGTTGCCCGCCATGAACGAGGCGAAATCGAGCGCGAGCGACTTGTGCTCCTCCGGGGTCACGCGGCCGACGCACGGCGCCGCGCACTTGCCGATGTCGCCCAGCAGGCACGGCCTGTTGCGGTCATGCGCGCGCTTGTAAGTGCTCTCGGTGCACGAGCGCACCGGGAACGCCTTGAGCATGATGTCGACGGTCTCGCGAACCGCCCAGACCTTCGTGTACGGCCCGAAGTAGCGCGCGCCCGGTATGCCGCGGGTGCGCGTCACCATGACGCGCGGCACGCGATCGCCGAGCGTGATGGCGAGGTACGGGTACGTCTTGTCGTCGCGGAACTTGACGTTGAAGGGCGGCGAGAACTCCTTGATCCAGGTGTACTCGAGCTCGAGAGCCTCGAGCTCGCTCCCGACGACCGTCCACTCGACGCCGCGCGCGGTCGTGACCATCCGACGGGTCCGCTCGTGCAGGGCGTGCAGCGGCTGGAAGTAGTTGCTCAGGCGCGAGCGGAGGTTCTTCGCTTTACCGACGTAGAGGACGCGCCCGGCGTCGTCGCGGAAGCGGTAGACGCCTGGCTCGGTCGGGATCTCGCCCCGGCGCGGGCGCCACGCCTCCCGGGTCTCGCTCGCGGTCGCCACGATCGTGCGGCGGCTCAGCTGGCCGCTCGGGCGGCGGGAAGGAGCTCGGCGAGGAAGTGCCCGGTGTGGCTGCCCTCGACGCGGGCGAGCTCCTCCGGCGTGCCGGTGGCGAGGATCGTGCCGCCGCCCGAGCCGCCCTCGGGGCCGAGGTCGATGAGCCAGTCGGCGGCGCGGATCACGTCGAGGTTGTGCTCGATGACGACGACGGTGTTGCCCTTGTCGACGAGACCGCCGAGGACGGCGAGCAGCTTGCGGACGTCCTCGAAGTGCAGCCCGGTGGTCGGCTCGTCGAGGACGTAGATGCTGCGCCCGTTGGAGCGCTTCTGCAGCTCGGTCGCGAGCTTCACCCGCTGCGCCTCGCCTCCGGAGAGCGTTGTCGCGCTCTGGCCGAGACGCACGTAGCCGAGACCGACGTCGACGAGCGTCTTCAGGAACCGGTGGATCGCCGTGATGGGGGCGAAGAACTCCGCCGCCTCCTCGATCGGCATGTCGAGCACCTCGGCGATGCTCTTGCCCTTGTAGTGGACGGCGAGGGTGTCGCGGTTGTACCTGGCGCCGGCGCAGACCTCGCACGCGACGTAGACGTCGGGCAGGAAGTTCATCTCGATCTTGATCGTGCCGTCGCCCGCGCAGTTCTCGCAACGTCCACCCTTGACGTTGAAGCTGAATCGGCCGGGCAGGTACCCGCGCGACTTGGCCTCGACGGTCTCGGCGAACAGCGCCCGGATGCGATCGAAGACGCCGGTGTAGGTCGCGGGGTTGGAGCGCGGGGTGCGGCCGATCGGCGCCTGATCGACGTGGACGACCTTGTCGAGGTGCTCGAGCCCGGTGATCCTGGTGTGCTTCCCCGGCACCTGGCGGGCGCCGTTGAGCTTGTTGGCGAGCACCTTGTACAGGATGTCGTTCACGAGCGACGACTTGCCCGAGCCGCTCACGCCCGTGACGGCGACGAACACGCCGAGGGGGATGTCCACCGAGACGTTCTGCAGGTTGTTGGCGCGGGCGCCCTCGATCCGCAATCGCCTGCCCTGGTCGATCGAGCGCCGCGGGAGCGACTCGACCACCTGCCGGCGCCCGGCGAGGTAGTCGCCCGTGATCGACTCAGGGTTCTTCAGCAGGTCGGCGTAGGAGCCCGAGTGCACCACGCGACCGCCGTGCTCCCCCGCGCCGGGCCCGATGTCGACGATCCAGTCGGCGGTTCGGATGGTGTCCTCGTCGTGCTCGACGACGATGAGCGTGTTGCCGAGGCCCTTGAGCTTGACGAGGGTGTCGATGAGGCGACGGTTGTCGCGCTGGTGCAGGCCGATCGACGGCTCGTCGAGCACGTAGAGAACACCCGTGAGTCCTGAGCCGATCTGCGTCGCGAGCCGGATGCGCTGCGCCTCGCCGCCCGACAGGGTTCCGGCGGCTCGGGCCATGCTCAGGTAGCCGAGCCCGACCTCGAGCAGGAACTCAAGGCGCGCGCGGATCTCGCGCAGGACCGCCGCGGCGATCGAGGCCTCGCGCTCGGTGAGGTGGATGCTCCGCATGAACTCGTACGCGTCGTGGATGCTCAGCTCGGCGACGGAGGAGATCGAGCGCTCGTCCACGAGGACGGAGAGCACCTCCGGCTTCAGCCGCGCACCCTCGCACTCGGGGCAGGGCACCTCGCGCAGGTACTCGGCGAAGCGCTGCTGCGACCAGTCGCTCTCGGCCTCGGCGTACTTGCGCTCGATGTACGGGATGACCCCCTCGAAGCCGGTCGAGTAGGTGACGTCGCGCCCGTAGCGGTTGCGCCACTTCACCCGCACCTCGAAGTCATTGCCGTACAGGATCGCCTGCTGCGTGCTCTCCTCCAGGTCGCCCCATGCGGTGTCGAGCGAGAAGTCGAGATCGCGGCCGAGACCGGCGAGCAGCTTCTGGAAGTAGCTGTAGAGCCCCTTGCCCTGCTGGTTCCAGGGCAGGATGACGCCGTCGTTGAGCGTCAGGCTCGGGTCGCCGACGAGTAGCTCCACATCCACGGCCATCCGCGTGCCGAGGCCCGAACAGACGGGGCAGGCGCCGAACGGGGAGTTGAAGGAGAAGGTGCGCGGCTCGATCTCGGTGAGCTGTAGCGGGTGGCGATTCGGGCACGAGAGCTTCTCGCTGAACGTGCGCGTGCGCGCCGCTGCTCCTGCCTCCTCGTCGACGAAGTCGATCGTGACGATGCCGTCGGTGAGACCGAGGGCCGTCTCGAGCGAGTCGGTGAGGCGCGTGAGGACGTCCGCGTTGGCTACGAGCCGGTCGACGACGACGGAGATGTCGTGCTTGTTCTGCTTCTTGAGCGTCGGCGGCTCGGAGAGCTGGATGAGCTCGCCGTCGACGACGGCTCGGGAGTAGCCGCTCGCCGCGAGCTCGGCGAACAGGTCGACGAACTCGCCCTTCTTCTGGCTCACGACGGGGGCGAGGATCTGGAAGCGGCGGCCCTCCGGGAGCTCCATGAGCTCGTCGGCGATCTGCTGCACGGTCTGGCGCTGGATCTTCTCGCCGCAGACGGGGCAGTGCGGGATTCCGACGCGCGCCCAGAGCAGGCGCATGTAGTCGTAGATCTCGGTGATCGTGCCGACCGTCGATCGCGGGTTGCGGTTCGTGGACTTCTGGTCGATCGAGACAGCCGGGCTGAGCCCTTCGATGAAGTCGACGTCGGGGCGATCGACCTGCCCGAGGAACTGCCTGGCGTAGGCCGAGAGCGACTCGACGTAGCGGCGCTGCCCCTCGGCGAAGATCGTGTCGAACGCGAGCGAGCTCTTGCCGGAGCCCGACAGGCCCGTGAAGACGACGAGGGAATCGCGCGGGATCACGAGGTCGACATCGCGCAGATTGTGCACGCGCGCGCCGCGCACGCTCAGGTGCGAATGGAGGTCGAGAGGGGATGCCGACACTCGCGTCATTCTAGGCGGCACCCCCGACAATCGTCCGTGCGGCCCCTCGTGCGGCAAGCGCGCACAGGGTGGGCTCAGCGGACGTGGCCGGCCTCGACCATCTGCCGCAGCTCGCGCTTCATCTCCTGGACCTCGTCGCGCAGGCGCGCTGCGAGCTCGAACTTGAGCTCGGCCGCCGCCGTGAGCATCTGCGCGGTCAGGTCGCCGATGATCGACTCGAGCTCCGTCGCGCCCTCGGCCGCCTTACCCTCGCGCGGGCGGCGCGGCGTCGGGGCGGACCTGCCCCCGCTTCTGCCGCGCTGGGCGAGGAGCTCGGCGGTGTCGGCGCCCTCGCGGGCGAGCTGATCGGTGATGTCGGCGATCTTCTTGCGTAGCGGCGTCGGGTCGATGCCGTTGGCGAGGTTGTAGGCGACCTGCTTCTCGCGGCGCCGTGTGGTCTCGTCGATCGCCTGCGCCATCGACGGGGTGACGACGTCCGCGTACATGTGGACGGAGCCGGAGACGTTGCGCGCCGCACGACCGATCGTCTGGATGAGCGAGGTCGCCGAGCGGAGGAAGCCCTCCTTGTCGGCGTCGAGGATGGCGACGAGCGACACCTCGGGGAGGTCGAGCCCCTCGCGCAGCAGATTGATTCCGACGAGGACGTCGTAGACGCCCTGTCGCAGCTCGCTCAGCAGCTCGACCCGGCGCAGGGTGTCGACGTCGGAGTGCAGGTAGCGCACGCGCACGCCCGCCTCGGTGAGGAAGTCGGTGAGCTCCTCAGCCATCTTCTTGGTGAGCGTCGTGACGAGGACGCGCTCGTCGCGCTCGACGCGCAGCCGGATCTGCTCGAGGAGGTCGTCGATCTGGCCCTTGCTCGGCTTGACGACGATCTCGGGGTCGACGAGACCCGTGGGGCGGATGATCTGCTCGACGATCGAGTCGGTGATGCCGAGCTCGTACCGGCCAGGGGTCGCCGAGAGGTAGACCTTCTGGCCCGTGCGGTCGAGGAACTCCTCCCATCGGAGCGGCCGGTTGTCGAGCGCACTCGGCAGCCGGAAGCCGTGCTCGACGAGCGTGCGCTTGCGCGAGGCGTCGCCCTCGTACATCGCTCCGATCTGCGGCACGGTGACGTGGCTCTCGTCGATCACGACGAGGAAGTCCTCGGGGAAGTAGTCGAGGAGGCAGTTGGGCGGCTCGCCCGGCTGACGGCCGTCGATGTGCCTGGAGTAGTTCTCGATGCCGTTGCAGAAGCCGATCTGCTCCATCATCTCGATGTCGTACGTCGTCCGCATGCGCAGCCGCTGCGCCTCGAGGAGCTTCCCCTGCCGCTCGAGCTCGGAGAGTCGGAGCTCGAGCTCGTCCTTGATCGTGACGATGGCGCGCTGCATCGTGTCCGGCGAGGCCGCGTAGTGGGTCGCCGGGAAGACCGAGACCGCGTCGAGCGTCTTCATGACGTCGCCCGTGAGCGGGTGCAGCGCGTAGAGCGCCTCGATCTCGTCGCCGAACATCTCGATGCGGATCGCGAGTTCCTCGTACATGGGGATGATCTCGATCGTGTCGCCGCGCACGCGGAACTTGCCTCGGGAGAAGTCGATGTCGTTGCGCTGGTACTGCATGCCGACGAAGCGGCGGATGAGGGCATCCCTCGAGATGCGCTCGCCCACCTGGAGGGCGACCATGGCGTCGAGGTACTCCTCCGCCGCGCCGAGGCCGTAGATGCACGAGACGGTGGAGACGACGACGACGTCGCGCCTGCTCAGGAGAGAGTTCGTCGTCGAGTGGCGCAGTCGCTCGACCTCGGCGTTGACCGAGCTGTCCTTCTCGATGAAGGTGTCGGTCTGGGGCACGTACGCCTCGGGCTGGTAGTAGTCGTAGTACGAGACGAAGTACTCGACGGCGTTGTGCGGCAGGAGGTCGCGGAACTCGGTGGCCAGCTGGGCCGCGAGGGTCTTGTTGTGCGCGAGGACGAGAGTGGGCCGCTGCACCTGCTCGATGAGCCATGCCGTCGTCGCCGACTTGCCCGTCCCGGTCGCGCCGAGAAGGACGACATCGGTCTCACCGGCGTTGATGCGGGCCGCGAGCTCGGCGATCGCCTGCGGCTGATCGCCGCTCGGCGAGTAGTCGCTGACGACCTCGAAGGGGCGGACGGACCTCGTGGGCTGCATCCCTCCAGCCTAGGAGCGACCACCGACAGCGCGCTGGGCGACCAGGCGCTCCCACAGGGCGTCCACCTGCTCGAGGGTGTGCTCGAGCGTCCCGCTCGAGTCGATCACGACACCCGCCATCGCCCGTCGCGCCGCGTCCGGGATCTGCGCCTCGATGCGGGCGCGCGCATCGGCACGATCCATGCCGCGCAGCGACACGAGCCGATCGAGGCGAACCTTGGGCGGGGCGTCGACGACGACCACGAGAGCGAACTCGGATGCCGCGCGCGCCTCGGCGAGCAGGGGCACGTCGTACACGACGATCGCGTCCGCGTCCTGGTCGAAGGCCTCGGCGACGAGATCGGTGTACCGCCGCTGCACCTCGGGGTGCACGATCGCGTTGAGGTCGCGCCTCGCCGCGTCGTCGGTGAAGACGATCGCGCCCAGCCGCGCGCGATCGAGAGAGCCGTCGGGGGCGAGGACGGCATCCCCGAAGCGATGGGCGATCGCGGCGAGACCGGGGGTGCCGGGCTCCACGACCTCTCGTGCGAGCCGGTCGGCGTCGATCACGACGGCGCCGAGCTCGGCTAGCCGCGCGGCGACCGCCGACTTGCCCGCTGCGATGCCGCCCGTGAGCCCGATGACCTCCACCCCTCGACCCTACCCACTGGGCGTGAGCGCTCCCGCAGACGCGTGCCGTCGCGGCGAGTACCATGACCTCACACCCCGAGGAGGCGCCCCGTGCTCGAAGTCCTGACCGGCACCGGCCTGGCGATCGCGGCCGGGCTCAACGCCTACATCCCCCTTCTGCTCCTGGGTCTCGCCGGGCGCTTCCTCGACGTCGTCGCGCTCCCGGCGGGCTGGACGTGGCTCGAGAACGAGTGGGTGCTCGGGGGCCTCGCCGTCCTGCTCGTCATCGAGCTCATCGCCGACAAGGTGCCCGCCGTCGACACGATCAACGACTGGCTCCAGACGATCATCCGGCCTGCGGCGGGCGGCATCGTGTTCGGCTCGGGAAGCGGTGCGCAGACCGTCGCGGTCACGGACCCCGGCGAGTTCGTCGCATCGCAGCAGTGGGTCCCGATCGCCGCGGGCGTCGTGATCGCCCTGCTCGTCCATCTGGCCAAGATGGCGGCTCGACCGGCCGCCAACGCGCTGACCGCGGGGGCCGCGGCCCCGGTGCTGTCGACCGCTGAGGACATCGGCGCGGTGGGCTTCAGCGTTCTCGCTCTCGTGCTGCCCGTCATGGTGGTCGTCGCGCTTCTCGCGCTCGTGATCGCGGTTCCGCTGATGTTCGCCCGCGCTCGCCGCCGACGGCTGTCGGTCGAGCAGGTCTGAACCGCCGACGCGAGGCGGGAACGCGGAACGGGCCGTCCTCCCCTGAGGGAGGACGGCCCGTTCGCGGTCGGGTCGAATGACCCGGGTGACTCAGTTGCCGGAGAGCTTCTCGCGCAGAGCGGCGAGGGACTCGTCGTCGGCGAGGGTGCCGGCACCCGCGGTCTCCGAGCTGAAGGTCGAGCCGCTCGGCAGGTCGAGCGTGGACTCCTCGGTGAGGGCCGTGGCGACCTGCTTCTTGTGGGCCTCCCAGCGGGCCTGGGCGGCAGCGTAGTCCTGCTCCCACTTGCCGCGCTGCTCCTCGAAGCCGTCCTTCCACTCGCCCGACTCGGGGTCGAAGCCCTCGGGGTACTTGTAGTTGCCGGCCTCGTCGTACTCGGTCGGCATGCCGTACACCGCGGGGTCGAACTCGGTGCCCTCGGGGTCGACGCCCTCGTTGGCCTGCTTGAGGCTCAGCGAGATGCGACGGCGGTCGAGGTCGATGTCGATGACCTTGACGAACACCTCGTCGCCGACCGAGACGATCTGCTCGGCGAGCTCGACGTGCTTGCCCGAAAGCTCCGAGATGTGAACGAGGCCCTCGATGCCGTCCGCGACGCGCACGAACGCACCGAAGGGAACGAGCTTGGTGACCTTGCCCGGAGCGACCTGACCGATCGCGTGCGTGCGGGCGAAGACCTGCCACGGGTCCTCCTGCGTCGCCTTGAGCGAGAGCGACACGCGCTCGCGCTCGAGGTCGACCTCGAGGATCTCGACGGTGACCTCCTGGCCGACCTCGACGACCTCGCTCGCGTGCTCGATGTGCTTCCACGACAGCTCGGAGACGTGCACGAGGCCGTCCACGCCGCCGAGGTCGACGAATGCGCCGAAGTTGACGATCGAGGAGACGACGCCCTTGCGGACCTGGCCCTTGGCGAGGTTGTTGAGGAAGGTGGTGCGGCTCTCGGACTGCGTCTGCTCGAGCAGCGCGCGACGCGAGAGGACGACGTTGTTGCGGTTTTTGTCCAGCTCGAGGATCTTCGCCTCGAGCTCCTGGCCGAGGTACGGCGTGAGGTCGCGGACGCGACGCAGCTCGATGAGCGAGGCGGGGAGGAAGCCGCGGAGGCCGATGTCGACGATGAGGCCGCCCTTGACGACCTCGATGACCTGACCGGTCACGACGCCGTCGGCGTCCTTGATCTTCTCGACGTCGCCCCATGCGCGCTCGTACTGAGCGCGCTTCTTCGACAGGATGAGGCGGCCTTCCTTGTCCTCCTTCTGGAGAACGAGGGCCTCGACGGTGTCGCCGACGCTGACGACCTCGGTGGGGTCGACGTCGTGCTTGATCGAGAGCTCGCGCGAGGGGATGACGCCCTCGGTCTTGTAGCCGACGTCGAGGAGGACCTCGTCGCGATCGATCTTGACGACGGTGCCTTCGATGAGGTCGCCGTCGTTGAAGAACTTCAGGGTCTTCTCGACCGCGGCCAGGAAGTCTTCAGCAGAGCCGATGTCGTTGATGGCGACCTGCTTGGGGGCCTTGGTCGTTACGGTGGTCATGTAGTGGTTGCTCCGATGCGGACATGGATCGGGCCCGGAGCGACGTGATGCTGGCAGATGTCGTCCGGGCGAGCGGACAGAATGACGCCGGACTGGCGACCCTCCACCCTATCGTCCCGCGAAGGGCGCGGCAACACGACTCGACCCCGGAGCCGTGCGGCGTCCGGGGTCGAGTGCGACCGGAGACGCTCAGCCGAGCAGGGCCGACTTCAGCGTGTCGAGACCGACGCCGCCGATGTCGAGGGCCTTCTTGTGGAAGACCTTGTTGGAGAACTCTGCCCCCTCGCGGACCTTGTACTCGTCGCGGATCTGCTCCCAGATGCGCTGACCCACCTTGTACGACGGTGCCTGGCCCGGCCAGCCGAGGTAGCGGTTGACCTCGAACTGCACGAAGCCGTCGTTCATGTTGACGTTCCTGCGCATGAACGCGAAGGCGTCCTCGCTCGTCCAGACCTCTCCCGTCGCGGGGTGGATCTTGCCGAGGTGCACGCCGATGTCGAGCACGACGCGAGCGGCGCGCATGCGCTGCCCGTCGAGCATGCCGAGACGGTCAGCCGGGTCGTCGAGGTAGCCGAGCTCCTCCATCAGGCGCTCCGCGTAGAGGGCCCAGCCCTCCGCGTGGCCGCTCGTGCCGGCGAGAAGTCGCCGCCACGAGTTCAGCTCGGCGCGGTTGTAGACGGCCTGGCCGATCTGCAGGTGGTGGCCCGGGACGCCCTCGTGGTACACCGTCGTCGTCTCGCGCCACGTGTCGAAGGAGTCGACGCCCTCGGGGATCGACCACCACATGCGCCCGGGTCGCGAGAAGTCGTCGGTGGGGCCCGTGTAGTAGATCGCGCCGCCCGGCGTGGGGGCGATCATGCACTCCAGCGCCTTGACCGGCTCGGGGATGTCGAAGTGGGTGCGCGCGAGCTCCTCGACGGCCGTGTCGCTGAGCTTCTGCATCCACTCCTGCAGGGCCTTGCGGCCGTGCAGCTTGCGCGACTCGTCCTTCTCGAGGTGCGCGATGGCCTCCTCGACCGTCGCGCCGGGGAGGATCTCGTTCGCGATGCGGGTCTGCTCCTCGACCATGCGAGCGAGCTCCTGGATGCCCCACTCGTAGGTCTCGTCGAGGTCGATCGTGGCGCCGAGGAAGCTGCGCGACAGGAGCCCGTACAGCTCGCGGCCAACCGCGTCCTCCTGACGCGCGACCGGCGCGAGCTCGTTCTCCAGGAAGTCGCCGAAGCGGCCGTAGGCGTCGGCCGCCTGCTCGGCGGCGGAGGCGAGCTCCTTCCTCAGGCCCTCGGAGACGTCCGCGCCTCCGGTGAACTCCGCGAAGAAGCCGTCGCGCGCGGCGTTCGTGCGCACCTGGGCGAGCACCTCGCGCACCTGCCGGACGGCGGGCGTGTTCTGGTTCGCGATGCCCTCGCGCAGCGTCTCGGTGTACCCCTCGAGCGCATCGCCGACGCGGGTGAGCTTGCGGGCGATGACCGACCAGTCCTCCTCCGTCGCAGTCGGCATGAGGTCGTAGATCTCGCGGATGCCCTGCGAGGGCGAGGCGAGGACGTTGAGATCGCGCGCCTCCCACCCGGCGTCGGCGAGCTCGAGCTGCAGGCGGATCTCGGCCGACATGTCGGCGATCGTGACGCGGTCGGTGTCGTCGACGGGAGTCGCAGCATCGAGCTTCGCGAGTACCTCGCGCCCCGCGGCGTGCAGCTGCGCACGGCCGGCGGGCGAGTAGTCCTGGTACTCGTCGAGCTTCCCCTCGGCACCGATGTAGGTGGCGAGCTCGGGGCTCAGGGTTACGAGCGTGGCAACCCATTCCTCGGCGATCGTGTCGACCTCGGTGGGCTGGCGGCTGGCGGCGTTGTCAGTCATGGTTGCGAGCCTAATGGGCCGCGGCGTCCCAGTTCGGGCCCGTTCCCACCTGCACGTCGAGCGGCACGGCGAGCTCGGCCGCCGAGCCCATGCGCGAGCGCACGAGCGTCTCGAGGGCCTCCCGCTCGCCGGGCGCGACCTCGAACACGAGCTCGTCGTGCACCTGCAGAAGCATCCTCGAGCCGAGGCCCTGCTCGCGCAGGTCGGCGTCGACGCCGATCATCGCGATCTTCATGATGTCGGCCGCTGTGCCCTGGATGGGCGCGTTGAGCGCCGCGCGCTCCGCGTTCTCGCGCAGCACCCGATTGGGCGAGT
This sequence comes from Microcella alkalica, assembly GCF_014137945.1. Classification (GTDB taxonomy): domain Bacteria; phylum Actinomycetota; class Actinomycetes; order Actinomycetales; family Microbacteriaceae; genus Microcella; species Microcella alkalica. The sequence continues at coordinate 716,370 of NZ_JACGWX010000001.1, read as the reverse complement.
TGAGATCGGCGAAGGGGCGCCGGCGGCCGAGGATCGTCTCGGTATAGCCGTCCTCCTTCGCCTGCACGACGACCGAGCGCAGATAGTCGCGCACGGCACCGAAGCGCGCGAAGTAGTCGGTCATGAGCTGCTTCGCCTCGGCGCTCGAGATGCGCAGCTGCTTGGAGAGCCCGAAGGCGCTCAGCCCGTAGGCGAGGCCGTAGCTCATCGCCTTGACCTTCGTGCGCATCTCGGCGGTGACCTCCTCGGGGGGCACGCCGAAGATCCGGGAGCCGACGAAGCGGTGGAGGTCCTCCCCCGTCGTGAACGCCTCGATGAGCCCCGGGTCGCCCGAGAGGTGAGCCATGATGCGCATCTCGATCTGCGAGTAGTCGGCGGTCAGCAGCCCCTCGTACCCCTCGCCCGCGACGAACGCCGCACGGATGCGATGCCCCGCCTCGGTGCGCACGGGGATGTTCTGTAGGTTCGGGTCGGTCGAGGAGATGCGACCGGTCGTCGTGCCCGTCTGGTCGTAAGTCGTGTGGATGCGGCCGTCCGCGGCCGTCGCCCGCTCGAGCGTCTCGACCATCTGCCGCAGCTTCGTCGCATCGCGGTGCTGGAGGAGGAGGCCGAGGAAGGGGTGGGGATGCGCCTCCTGCAGATCGGCGAGAGCGGCGGCGTCGGTCGAGTACCCGGTCTTCGTCGCTCGGGTCTTCGGCATGCCCAGCTCGTCGAACAGCACCTGCTGCAGCTGCTTCGGAGAGCCGAGGTTCACCTCGCGGCCGATCTCGGCGTAGGCCCTCACGGCGAGGCCCGCCGCGGTCTCGCCCAGCTCGGCGTTGAGCGCCGTGAGCCCGGCGCGGTCGACCGCGATGCCGGCGCGCTCCATCGCGGCGATGACGGGCGTCACCGGGAGCTCGATGGTCGTGAGCACCCTCGCGCTCGACGGCGCGAGCCGCTCGCGCTGCGCCGCCACGATGCGGGCGAGATACCAGGCGCCCGTCGCGGGCGAGAGCGCCGCGGTGTCGGGGACGAGCTGGTTCGGGTCGGGCTCGGGCAGGCTCTCGCCGAGGATGCTCCCGACGAGCTCCCCGAGGGACTGGGTGCTCGACCCCGGACGCTCGAGCCACGCCGCGAGGGAGGCATCCCACGCGATGCCCGAGAGCGTGAGGTCCTGGGTGGCGAGGATGCTCGTGGCGCGCTTGCCGTCGACGACGAGCTTCGGGTCGTCCGAGGCCAGCCATGCCTCGAGCGCGGTGTAGTCGGGGCGACCGGCCGCCCAGTTCACGTGCACCGTGTCGGCGCCGGCGGCGAGACCGAACCCGTCGAGCGAGCCGAGCGGAGCATCCACCACCAGGGCGATCGGATCGCCCGTCGCGACGGCGGCGCGCAGCCACGCGGCGAGCTCTTCGTCGACGAGCGTGCGGACGGCGGGAGCGTCGGCCGCGGCGGACCGGGCCGCGCCCTCGCCGCTCATGTCGGCGCCCTCGGCGGCCGCGATCTTCAGCACGCGCTCGGTGAGCGCGCGGAACTGCAGGCGCTCGAAGACCCGCTTGACCGCTGCGACGTCCATGGGGCCGCGCTCCAGATCGTCGGGCCCGACCGGCAGCTCCACATCGGTCACGAGGTGGTTGAGCCGCCGATTGCGCTCGACGCGATCGCGCTGCTCGCGCAGATTGTTGCCGACCACTCCCCCGATCTCATCGGCGTGCGCGAGGAGGTTATCGAGCGAGCCGTACTGGGTGAGCCACTTCACGGCGGTCTTCTCGCCGACCTTGTCGACGCCGGACAGATTGTCGCTCGTCTCGCCGACGAGCGCCGCGATCTCGGGATACTGCCCGGGGTCGACCCCGTACCTCTCGCGCACCGCGTCCGCGTCGTATCGCTTGAGCTCGCTGACGCCGCGAGCGTTCGGGTAGAGCAGCGTGACCCGGTCGTTCACGAGCTGGATGGTGTCGCGATCGCCGGAGACGACGAGCACGTCGTAGCCCTTCGACGCGCCCTGCGCTGCGAGCGTCGCGAGGATGTCGTCGGCCTCGAAGTCCTCTTTCGTGATCGTCGTGACGTTCATGGCGGCCAGGGCCTCCTGGAGGAGCGGCACCTGGCCGACGAACTCCGGAGGCGTCTCGGCGCGCGTGCCCTTGTACTCGGCGTAATCGCGGGTGCGGAAGGAGTAGCGGGAGATATCGAAGGCGACGGCGACGTGCGTCGGCTTCTCCTTCGCGAGGAGCCCCAGGAACATCGAGATGAAGCCGTGGATGGCGTTTGTGTGCTGGCCGTCGTGGGTGACGAAGCTGTCGATCGGCAGCGCGTAGAAGGCGCGGAACGCGAGCGAATGGCCGTCGACGATGAGGAGGGTAGGCTTTCCGGAGTCCGTCACGGGGCCAGCCTAACGGGGCGCTCCGACACCTCAGGGAAGGGGAGAAGGCCCGCGATGCCGCAGATTCCCGCCGATCTCGACCCCGAGCTCCACGAGCGGCTCGTCGCATCCGGCGGCGGCGCACTGACGCGCAAGATGGGCATCGAGTTCCTCGAGCTCGGTGCCGAGCGATCGGTGGCGCGGATGCCCGTCGACGGCAACACGCAAGTCATCGGCCTTCTCCACGGAGGGGCCCACGTCGTCCTCGGCGAGAGCCTCGGCTCGATCTCGTCGGCGATCCACGCCGGGCCGGGACGCTACGCGGTCGGCATTGAGATCAACGCGACGCACTCGCGGTCGACGACTGCGGGCTGGGTGACCGGCACCTGCACCGCGCTGTCTCTCGGTCGTACGCTCGCGACGCACGAGATCGTCATCCGCGACGAGGAGGGGCGCCGCCTCTCCACCGTGCGCATGACGAACATGCTGCGCGACCGCTGACCGCGGGCCGAGCGATGGCGGCTGCCGACGGCGTGAGCCGCTGACTACTCGGGGGCGGGGGCCTTCTTCGCGGCGTCCTTCTTCGGCGAGAGCTGCTCGATGACGGCCTGCGCGACCGCGTGCATCGTCGTGCGACGATCCATCGACGCCTTCTGGATCCAGCGGAACGCCTCGGGCTCGGTGAGGCCCATGCGCTCGTTGAGCAGGCCCTTGGCGCGGTCGACGAGCTTACGGGTCTCGAAGCGCTCGACGAGGTCGGCGACCTCGGCCTCGAGCGTGAGGATCTGCTGATACCGGCTGAGAGCGATCTCGATCGCGGGCAGCAGGTCGTTGGGGGTGAACGGCTTCACGACGTAGGCCAGTGCGCCGGCCTCGCTCGCCTGCTCGACGAGCTCCTTCTGCGAGAACGCAGTCAGCAGGACGACGGGGGCGATGTGGTTCTCGCTCAGGCGCTTGGCGGCCTCGATGCCGTCCATCTGCGGCATGCGGATGTCCATGACGACGAGGTCGGGGCGCAGCTCGGTGGCGAGCGCGACGGCGGTCTCGCCGTCGCCGGCCTCGCCGACCACGTCGTACCCGTTGTCGCGGAGGATCTCCACGATGTCCATGCGGATCAGCGACTCATCCTCGGCGACGACGACACGACGGGGGGCGACGGTGCTCTGTTCCTGGTCACTCACGGAAACGAGCCTACGGTATGGTCGAGCCGTCGGGCCCTGGGCCCGCGCCGGCTTGGCGGAATGGCAGACGCGGCGCACTCAAAATGCGTTGTCCGAGAGGACGTGTGGGTTCGAGCCCCACAGCCGGTACGGCCCCTTCTCGCCGCGTGTCTCCGCGGCTGATGGTAGTCCGGATGCGATCCGATGGGACGCTGGGAAATCAACCCCGGTGCGCCATGACATCGGATGCTCTTGAGTGGACTGGAGAAGGAGGTCCACCATGACGTCATCCAACGACCGGGACCGCATCGACGGCCCCCGCCAGAACGACCACGACGGCCCCCGCATCGACCGAGACCACGACGGACGCGACGACCGAACCGAGGTTCTCCACCGCAACGCCGACGGACGCGACGACCATGGTCGCATCGACCGCGACCACGACGGCGTCGATGACCGGCGCCAGGCGGCCGTGGTCTCCGACACCGGCCGACACGGCGACCCCGACCACGTCGAGGACCCGCGACTCGTTCAGCGCGAGATGATCGCGCGCGAGAAGGAGGAGTTCGGCGGGATCAAGTGGGGCTCGGCCTTCTTCGGCTGGCTCGCCGCCGTCGGCACCGGCGTTCTCCTCACCGCGCTCGTGGCTGGCACCGGCACCGCGCTCGGCCTCGCGACCGACACGACGGCTGAGGAGGCGGTGGAGGGCGCCACACAGGGCGCGGACACCGTCGGCATCATCGGCGCCGTGCTGCTCGCGCTCGTGATCTTCATCGCCTACTACGCCGGAGGCTACGTCGCAGGGCGCATGGCGCGACTCGACGGGGCCAAGCAGGGACTCGCCGTCTGGCTGTGGGCTCTCGTGATCGCTATCGTCGTGGCGATCATCGGCGCCATCGGGGGCTCGGAGTTCAACGTCCTCGCCAACCTCAACGGGTTCCCCCGCCTGCCCATCGGTGAGGGCGAGCTCACGACGATCGGCATCGTCACGGCCGTCGTCGTCGCGCTCGTCAGCCTCGGCGGAGCGATCCTCGGCGGGCTTGCCGGCATGCGGTTCCACCGTCGCGTGGACCGCGCGGGCCTCGGCATCACCCGCCGCTAGCCGCGCGGCCGCATCAGCGGCCCGGAACGACGATCGGGGTGCGACCAGCAGGTCGCACCCCGATCGTCGTTCGCGGACGGACCGGGATCAGTCGGCGTGGTCGCCGCTCTCCCAGACCGGAGCCTTGGCGTGGATGGCGTCCCCCACCGTGTGCACGCGGATGTCGTTGGTCGAGCCGGGGATCCCGGGAGGGGAACCGGAGATCACGACGACCTTGTCGCCGATCTCGGCGAGACCCGCGTCGAGCAGCGCGACATCGACCTGGTGATACATCGCGTCGGTGTGGGTCACGCGGTCGACGAGGAACGACTGGATGCCCCACGTGAGCGACATGCGGCGCTGGATGGCGGCGTCGGGCGTGAACGCCTTCATCGGGATTCGGAACCGCAGGCGCGACATGCGGCGTGCTGAGTCGCCCGACTCGGTGAACACGCACACGTACTTCGCGTCGACGAAGTCGGCGACCTCGGCCGCCGCGAGCGTGATCGCGCCTCCCTGCGTGCGGGGCTTCGTGCCGAGGGGCGGGATGCGTTCGAGGCCGTGCTCCTCGGTCGACTCGACGATTCGCGCCATGGTGGAGACGGTGATGACGGGGAACTCCCCCACGCTCGTCTCGCCCGAGAGCATGACGGCGTCGGCGCCGTCGAGGACGGCGTTCGCGACGTCGGAGGTCTCGGCGCGCGTCGGGATGGGGCTCGAGATCATCGACTCGAGCATCTGCGTCGCCACGATGACGGGCTTGGCCATGCGGCGCGCGAGCTCGACGGCGCGCTTCTGCACGATCGGCACGGCCTCGAGCGGCAGCTCGACGCCGAGGTCGCCGCGGGCGACCATGATGCCGTCGAACGCGTCGACGATCTCCTCGAGAGCATCGACGGCCTGCGGCTTCTCGATCTTCGCGATGACGGGGATGGTGCGCCCCTCCTCGGCCATGATCTCGTGGACGCGCACGACGTCGGAGGCGTCGCGCACGAACGACAGGGCGATGTAGTCGGCGCCGAGCTTCAGGCCCCAGCGCAGGTCGTCCTCGTCCTTCTCCGCGAGCGCGGGCACGTTCACCGCGACGCCCGGGAGATTGATGCCCTTGTTGTTCGAGACGGGGCCCGCGACGACGACCTCGGTGCGCACGCGCACGCCGTCGGTGTCGAGCACGCGGACCTTGACCTTGCCGTCGTCGATGAGGAGGAAGTCGCCGGGGTTGACGTCAGCGGGCAGGCCCTTGAACGTCGTGCCGACGAGCTCCTTGGTGCCGAGCACGTCCTCGGTCGTGATGGTGAAGATGTCGCCCTCGGCGAGCTCGTGAGGGCCGTTCTCGAACTTGCCGAGACGGATCTTCGGGCCCTGCAGGTCGACGAGGATCGCGACGGGGCGGGCGGAGTCCTGGGCCGCCTGCCGGACGTTGCGGTAGACCTCCTCGTGCACGGCGTAGCTGCCGTGGCTGAGGTTCATGCGGGCTACGTCGACGCCCGCCTCGATGATGGATCGGATGTTCTCGTAGCTCGAGGTCGCCGGCCCGAGGGTCGCGACGATCTTTGCTCGTCTCATGACTTCCTTATTCGTGGGGTGGTGGTAGATGTGGTGCTGCCGCCCCGAAGGGCGGTCGTCTCAGACGGCCAGAGCGCGGTCGGTGGCCTTGACGGGTGCCGGCAGGTCGGTCTCGCCCTGCAGGAAGCGGTCGATCTCGGCGGCGACGGCGCGGCCCTCCGCGATCGCCCAGACGATGAGAGAGGCGCCGCGCCCGGCATCCCCCGCCACGAAGACGCCCGATTCGCTCGTCGTGTAGTCGGCGGCGCGCGCGACGGTGCCGCGCTCGTCGATGGGGAGAGCGAGCTGCTCGTCGAGCGTCGAGCGCTCGACGCCCGTGAAGCCGAGGGCGAGCAGGACGAGGTCGGCGGGGATCTCGCGCTCGGTGCCGGCCTTGGGGATGCGACGGCCGTCCACGTACTCGGTCTCGGCGACGCGCAGCGCGCGCACCTCGCCAGCGCCGTTGCTCAGGAACTCGACGGTCGACGCGAGGTACATGCGGTCGCCGCCCTCTTCGTGAGCGGTCTGCACCTCGAACAGCGTCGGCTGCATCGGCCACGGCTGATCGGCGGGACGCTCGGCGGGTGGCTGGACGCCGATCGCGAGGTTGGTGACCGAGAGCGCGCCCTGGCGGTGCGCGGTCCCGATGCAGTCGGCTCCCGTGTCGCCACCGCCGAGCACGACGACGTGCCGGCCCTCCGCCGTGATCGGCTCGGAGACGCGGTCGCCGGCCTGCACGCGGTTGGACTGCGCGAGGTACTCCATCGCGAAGTGCACGCCGAGCGCGTCGCGCCCGGGGATCGGGAGGTCGCGCGGCACGGGCGCGCCCGTGGCGATGACGACGGCGTCGTAGCGGGTGCGCAGGTCGCTCCAGCTGATGTCGCGCCCGATCTCGACGCCCGCACGGAATCGCGTGCCCTCGGCCTGCATCTGCGTCAGACGGGCATCGAGGTGACGCTTCTCCATCTTGAAATCGGGGATGCCGTACCGCAGCAGGCCGCCGATCCGGTCATCCTTCTCGAAGACGGCGACGGTGTGGCCGGCGCGCGTCAGCTGCTGCGCGGCCGCGAGCCCGGCGGGGCCGGAGCCGACCACGGCGACGGTCTTGCCCGTGAGGCGCTCAGGAGGAGCGGGCTGCACCCACCCGTTCTGCCAGGCCTGCTCGATGATTGAGGCCTCGACCTGCTTGATCGTGACGGGCGGCTGGTTGATGCCGAGCACGCACGAGGACTCGCACGGGGCGGGGCAGAGCTTGCCGGTGAACTCCGGGAAGTTGTTGGTCGCGTGCAGGCGCTCGATGGACTGCCGACCCTCGCCGCGCCACGTCAGGTCGTTCCACTCGGGGATGAGGTTGCCGAGCGGGCAGCCCTCGTGGCAGAACGGGATGCCGCAGTCCATGCACCGGCCGGCCTGGCGCTTGAGGACGGCGGAGTCGCCGGCCTCGTACACCTCCTTCCAGTCCATGAGGCGAATCGGGACGGGGCGGCGCGGCGGGAGCTCACGCTCGGGCACGTTCAGAAAACCGCGGGGGTCAGCCACCGGTCACCTCCAGGATGCGGCCCCACACGACGTCGCCGTCGGGGTCGAGGCCTTCGTCGAGCGCGGTCTGTCGCGTCGCGAGGACGGCGGCGTAGTCGCGCGGGAGAACCTTCACGAAGCGGTCGAGTGCGGCGTCGCCCTCGGCGAGGAGGCGCGCCGCGAGAGCCGACTCCGTCTCGTCGTGGTGGCGGCGCAGCAGCGCGGTCAGCTCGGCGCGGTCGTCGATGTCGAGCGGCGAGAGCGAGAGCTCTCCGCCCTCGAGGGCATCGCGATTGATGCGCTCGCGTCGCAGATCGTGCACGTAGGCGATACCTCCAGACATGCCGGCGCCGAGGTTGCGTCCGGTGGATCCGAGGATGACGGCGAGACCACCGGTCATGTACTCCAGCGCGTGGTCGCCCACGCCCTCGACGACGGCCGTCGCACCGGAGTTGCGGACGAGGAACCGCTCGCCGACGATGCCGCGGATGAACATCTCGCCGCTCGTCGCGCCATAGCCGATGACATTGCCGGCGATGACGTTCCGCTCGGCGTGGAAGACCGCGTCGCGCGCGGGGCGCACGATGACGCGCCCGCCCGAGAGCCCCTTGCCGACGTAGTCGTTGCTGTCGCCGTAGAGGCGCAGCGTGATTCCGCGCGGCATGAAGGCGCCGAGGCTCTGACCGGCCGAGCCGGAGAGCGTGACGTCGATCGTGTCGGGTGCGAGACCCATCTCGCCGTGCTTCATCGTGACGTGGTGGCCGAGCATGGTGCCGACCGCGCGCTCGGTGTTGCGGATCGGCAGGTCGATGCGGACGGGATGCCCGTGCTCGAGCGCGTCGGCGCTCAGGCGGATCAGCTCGTTGTCGAAGTGCTCGTCGAGCTCGTGGTCCTGCTCCTCGCGCTTGGTGCGCGGAGCGCTCTCGTCGAGCACGGGGCCGGTGAGGATCGGCGAGAGGTCGAGGCCGTCGGCCTTCCAGTGACGGATGGCGCGGTCGACGTCGAGGAGCTCGGTGTGCCCGACCGCCTCCTCGAGGCTGCGGAATCCGAGCGCCGCGAGGTACTCGCGGACCTCCTGGGCGAGGAACTCGAAGAAGGTGATCACGAACTCGGGGGTCCCCGTGAAGCGCTTGCGCAGCTCGGGGTTCTGCGTCGCGACGCCGACGGGGCACGTGTCGAGGTGGCACACGCGCATGAGGATGCAGCCGGAGACGACCATGGGGGCCGTCGCGAAGCCGAACTCCTCCGCACCCAGCAGCGTCGCGATGATGACGTCGCGGCCGGTCTTCATCTGGCCGTCGGCCTGCACGGTCACGCGCCCGCGCATGTTGTTGAGCATGAGCGTCTGCTGCGCCTCGGCGAGGCCGAGCTCCCACGGGGTGCCCGCGTGCTTGAGCGAGTTGAGCGGGCTCGCCCCGGTGCCGCCGTCGTGGCCGGAGATCAGGATCACGTCGGCCTTCGCCTTCGCGACGCCCGCCGCGACCGCGCCAATCCCCGACTGGCTGACGAGCTTCACGTGGATGCGCGCGCTCGGGTTGGAGCGCTTGAGATCGAAGATGAGCTGCTTGAGGTCTTCGATGGAGTAGATGTCGTGGTGCGGCGGCGGCGAGATGAGGCCGACCCCGGCCGTGCCGTGGCGCAGGCGCGCGATCCACGGATACACCTTGTTGGCGGGCAGCTGCCCGCCCTCGCCGGGCTTGGCTCCCTGCGCCATCTTGATCTGGATGTCGTCGGCGTGGCTCAGGTACAGGCTCGTGACGCCGAAGCGGCCCGAGGCGACCTGCTTGATCGCGCTGCGCTTCTCGGGGTCGAGGAGGCGCTCGGGGCTCTCCCCTCCCTCACCGGTGTTGCTGCGGCCGCCGATGCGGTTCATCGCCACCGCGAGCGTCTCGTGCATCTCCGGGCTGATCGCGCCCATGCTCATCGCGCCCGTCGTGAAGCGGGAGATGATCGATTCGACCGACTCGACCTCGTCGATCGGCACCGGGCGGCGGTCCTCCGTCTTCAGGCGGAAGAGGCCGCGCAGGGTCATGAGGTTCTCGGCCTGCTCGTCGACGGCGCGGGTGTAATCCCGGAAGATGTCGTACCGCTTCTCGCGCGTCGCGTGCTGCAGCCGGAAGACCGTCTCCGGGTTGAACAGGTGCGGAGGCCCTTCACGGCGCCACTGGTACTCGCCGCCCGTCTGCAGCCGCTCGTGCGGGTTGACGGGGGCGGATGCGGGGTACGCGAGGGCGTGTCGACGCGCGTTCTCCTCCGCGATCGTCTCGATCCCGACCCCGCCGAGCACGCTCGAGGTGCCGGTGAAGTAGCGGTCGACGAACTCCTGGCTGAGACCGACGGCCTCGAAGGCCTGAGCGCCGGCGTACGAGCCGACCGTCGAGATCCCCATCTTCGACATGATCTTCAGCACGCCCTTGCCGAGCGCCTTGATGACGTTGCGGACGGCCTTCTCCGGGGTGATCCCCGTGATCATGCCGCTGCGGACGAGGTTCTCGACGCTCTCCATCGCGAGGTACGGGTTGATCGCCGAGGCGCCGTAGCCGATGAGGACGGCGCAGTGGTGCACCTCGCGCACGTCGCCGGCCTCGACGATGAGGCCGACCTGCATGCGCTTCTCGGTGCGGATGAGGTGATGGTGCACCGCGGCGAGCATGAGCAGGGAGGGCACCGGCGCGAGATCGGCGGTCGAGTCGCGGTCGCTCAGGACGATGAACTCGGCGCCGTCGGCGATCGCCTCGTCGACCTCCTCGCACATCGCGGCGATGCGCTTCTCGAGAGCCTTCGGGCCCTTGTCTACGCGGTACAGGCCCTTGATCGTGGTCGTGAGCGAACTGCCGGGGCGCGAGTCGATGTGCTGGATCTTCGCGAGTTCGTCGTTGTCGATGATCGGGAAGTCGAGCACCACCTGGCGCGCGTGGCGCGCCGTCGCGCTGAGCAGGTTGCGCTCGGGCCCGAGCCCGAGACGCATCGAGGTGACGACCTCCTCGCGGATCGAGTCGAGGGGCGGGTTCGTGACCTGCGCGAACTGCTGCGTGAAGTAGTCGAAGATCAGACGGGGTCGCTCGGAGAGCACCGCGATCGGCGTGTCTGAGCCCATCGCGCCGAGCGGCTCGGCCCCCGCCTGGGCCATCGGCGTGAGGAGGACGCGCACCTCCTCCTCCGTGTAGCCGAACGTGCGCTGGCGGCGCACGATGGAGGCGGGCGTGTGCACGATGTGCTCGCGCTCGGGCAGGTCGCGCAGGTTGATGCGCTGGGCCTCGAGCCATTCCCCCCACGGCTCGGCGGCCGCGAGCTGGGCCTTGATCTCGTCGTCCTCGATCAGGCGGCCCTCGGCGGTGTCGACGAGGAACATCTTCCCGGGGCGGAGCCGCCCCTTGCGGACGATCCGGCTCGGCTCGATGTCGAGCACGCCAATCTCGGAGGCGAGAACCACGAGGCCGTCGTCGGTGACGAGGAAGCGCCCGGGGCGCAGGCCGTTGCGGTCGAGCGTGGCTCCGACGAGCGAGCCGTCGGTGAACACGAGGGCGGCCGGGCCGTCCCACGGCTCCATGAGCATGCCGTGGTACTCGTAGAAGTCGCGCAGAGCCGGGTCGATGTCGGTCTGGTTCTCCCAGGCCTCCGGCACCATCATCATGATCGCGTGCGGGAGGCTGCGGCCGCCGAGCGTCAGGAGCTCGACGACCTCATCGAAGGAGGCGGAGTCGCTCGCGCCCGGGGTCACGATGGGGAAGACGTCGCGGAGGTCGCCGAAGACCTCGCTCTCGAGCTGCGACTGGCGGGCGCGCATCCAGTTGCGGTTGCCCTGGACGGTGTTGATCTCGCCGTTGTGCGCGATCATCCGGAAGGGCTGCGCGAGCGGCCAGGAGGGGAAGGTGTTCGTCGAGTAGCGCGAGTGCACGAGCGCGAGCCTCGAGGTGAAGCGCTCGTCGCTCAGGTCGGGGTAGAACGGCTCGAGCTGCAGGGTCGTGACCATGCCCTTGTAGACGAGCGTCCGGCTCGACAGCGAGGGGAAGTACGAGCCGAGCTCGCGCTCGGCTCGCTTGCGCAGACGGAAGGTCTGCAGGTCGAGCTGCGCGCCGGAGAAGGGCTGACCGTCGGCCGTCGACCGTGTGGATCGCACGAAGAGCTGCTCGAACGCGGGCATCGCGGTTCGCGCGAGCGTGCCGATGTGCGAGGCGTCGATGGGCACCTCGCGCCAGCCGATGACCGCGAGACCCTCATGCTCGGCGATCTGCTCGATGCCCTGCTTCTCGCGAGCGCGCTCGGCGCCGTCGGTCGGCAGGAAGGCCGTGCCGACGGCGTAGCGGCCGACCGTGGGCAGCTCGAACGGCGCGACGGCGCGCAAGAAGGCGTCGGGGATCTGCGTGATGATCCCGGCGCCGTCTCCGGTGCCCGCGTCCGATCCGACCGCACCGCGGTGCTCGAGATTGCGCAGGGCGTCGAGCGCGGCCTCGATGATGTCGTGCCCTGCGGTTCCGCGCAGGGTCGCCACCATGGCGAGCCCGCAGGCATCGCGCTCGCGCTCGGGGTCGTAGAGGCCCTGGGCCTCGGGAACGCCGGAGAACCGCTGGTAAGGATGCTGCTGGGTGCGATCCATGGGGAACCGTCCTCACGTGGTGCTGGAGAGGGGGGACGTCGTCGGCCCGATGGAAGAGGTGCGCGCTGTCGCGCTGCGCGGCTGCAGGAGCCGAGGGTCGTGGGGGTGCGGGCTCCTACGACCGAGTGGTGGCTTCGCTTGTGGCGCGTGGCGATCCGGTGGTGGCGGAGACGAGCGCGGCGTCGTTGCCATCGTCGTCGTCGGTCTCTGTGTAGACGTCTTCGGAGTCTACCCCAGCCTCGTCCGTCCACTCGCGACCGGCGACGTAGGGGCCCGGTTCCGCGCCGGTGTGCCGTCGGCGCTGCACGAGCACGATCACGATGCCGACGAGCACTGCGAGCCAGGCCGCCCAGACGTTGACGCGGATGCCGAGGAAGAGCTCGCTCGGGTCGAGGCGGATCGACTCGAAGACGCTGCGACCGACGCCGTACCAGATGAGGTAGCCGCCGAGGAGCTTGCCCCACTGCACCCGGAGCCGGGCATCCAGCAGCAGCAGGAGGGCCACGCCCGCGAGGTTCCAGATGATCTCGTACAGGAAGGTCGGGTGGAAGAGCGTCGACTCGGGCAGGCCGATCGGGATGGCGTCGTTCGGGCGGTCGATCTCGAGGCCCCACGGCAGGTCGGTGGGAAGACCGAAGAGCTCCTGGTTGAACCAGTTTCCGAGGCGTCCGAATGCCTGCGCGAGCAGCAGACCGGGCGCGAGGGCGTCGGCGAAGGACCAGAACCGGATGCCCGTGACACGGCACCCGATCCAGACGCCGATCGCGCCGCCGATCAGGGCCCCGAAGATGGCCATTCCGCCCTCCCAGATGCGCAGCGTCGCCCAGAGATCGGCTCCCTCGAAGAAGTAGTCGTTCGGGTGCGTGAGCACGTGGTAGATCCGGCCGCCGAGGATGCCGAGCGGAACGGCGAAGAGCGCGATGTCGAGCGTGATCCAGGGCTCGGCGCCGCGGCGCGTCAGTCGGTGGTTCGTGAGCACGGTGGCGGCGACGATGCCCGCGAGGATGCACAGCGCGTACGCGTAGATGTTGACATCGAACGAGAACCAGGTGAGGCCCAGATCGCGCAGCCACTGGCCGAGGTTGAAGACCTGCCACTCGTCGCCGGGGCTGGGGATGCTCAGGGGGTGGATCACGGTGGGAGGACCTTTCCAGGGGGGAGGACGCGCATCAGCCTAGCGGCGGGCTCCGCGGGGGTTCGGCGACGGGAAGGGCTAATCCTTGCCGGTCGCGAGTTCCGCCGCGATCGCGGCGACGGCGGGCACGCCGCCCTCGGCGAGGCCCGACACGAGGCGGGAGCCGACGATCGCGCCGTCGGCGTAGGTGAGGACGTCGGCGACCTGCTCGGGAGTGGAGATGCCCACGCCGACGCACGCGCTCGTCGCCCCGGCCTCGCGCAGGCGCGCGATCACGCTGCGCGCGGCGGCGTCGACGTCGGCGCGCGCGCCGGTGATCCCCATCGTCGAGACCGCGTATACGAAACCGCGGCTGGACTCGACCGCCTGCCGCATGCGGGCGGGGCTCGAGGATGGTGCAGCGAGGAAGACGCGATCGAGTTCGTGGGCGTCGGATGCGGACATCCACTCGCCGGCCTCGTCGGGGATGAGGTCGGGCGTGATGAGGCCTGCTCCCCCGGCGTTCTCGAGGTCGGCGGCGAAGCGCTCGACTCCGTACTGGATGACGGGGTTCCAGTAGGTCATAACGAGCAGCGGAGCATTGACGCGGTCGCGGATCCGCTCGACCGCCTTGAAGCCCTGCTTGAGGGTGAAGCCGTTCTTGAGCGCGGTCTGCGTCGCGCGCTGGATCACGAGGCCGTCCATCACGGGGTCGCTGTACGGCAGGCCGAGCTCCACGATGTCGACGCCGTTCTCGACGAGGGCGACCGCCGCATCGATGCTCGTGTCGAGGTCGGGGAAGCCGACGGGGAGGTAACCGATGAGCGCGCCCGACCCGGCGTCGACTCGAGTGCGGATGGCGGTCTCGACGGGGCTCATGGTCATGACTGGGCGTCCTCCGCGGCGGTGGGGTGGGCGTCCTGCTCGGCTGCGCGCTCGGCGGCCTGGGCATCGAGCAGGCCGAAGTAGCGCGCGGCGGTCTCCATGTCCTTGTCGCCGCGGCCGGAGAGGTTGACGAGGATGATCGCGTCCGGGCCGAGCTCTCGGCCGAGAACGAGCGCGCCGTGCAGAGCGTGGGCCGTCTCGATGGCGGGGATGATGCCCTCGGTGCGGCTCAGCAGGCGCAGGGCATCCATCGCCTCGGCGTCGGTCACGCCGCGGTACTCGGCACGACCGATCTCGTCGAGCCACGCGTGCTCGGGGCCGACGCCCGGGTAGTCGAGGCCCGCGGAGATCGAGTGGGACTCGAGCGTCTGGCCGTCTTCGTCCTGGAGCATGAGGCTGCGGGCGCCGTGCAGGACGCCGGGGCGGCCCTTGGAGATGGTCGCGGCGTGGAAGAGCGTGTCGATGCCGTCGCCCGCCGCCTCGAGGCCGACCAGGCGGACGCCCTCGTCGTCGAGGAAGGGGTGGAAGATGCCCATGGCGTTGCTGCCGCCGCCGACGCACGCGGCGATGACGTCGGGCAGGCGACCGGTGAGGGCGAGGACCTGCTCGCGCGCCTCGGCGCCGATGACGGAGTGGAAGTCGCGCACCATGGCGGGGAAGGGATGCGGACCGGCGACCGTGCCGAGCAAGTAATGCGTGTGCTCGACGTTGGCGACCCAGTCGCGCAGCGCCTCGTTGATGGCATCCTTGAGCGTGCGCGAGCCCGTCGTGACGGGAACGACCTCCGCGCCGAGGAGCTTCATGCGCGCGACGTTGAGGGCCTGGCGCTCCGTGTCGACCTCGCCCATGTAGACGACGCACTCGAGGCCGAAGAGGGCCGCCGCGGTCGCGCTCGCCACCCCGTGCTGGCCCGCGCCGGTCTCGGCGATGATGCGCGTCTTGCCGAGGCGCTTGGCGAGCAGGGCCTGGCCGAGGACGTTGTTGATCTTGTGCGAGCCCGTGTGGTTGAGGTCCTCGCGCTTGAGGAGGATGCGCGCGCCGCCTGCGTGCTCGGCGAAGCGCTTCGCCTCGGTGAGGATCGACGGGCGGCCGGTGTACGTGCGGTGCAGCTCGGCGAGCTCCTCGGCGAACGACCGGTCGTCCTTCGCGGCGGTGTACGCCTCGTCCAGCTCGTCGAGGGCGGCGATGAGGGACTCAGGCACGAAGCGGCCGCCGAAGCTGCCGAAGTACGGCCCTGTCATGCTGCGCAGGCTCATGAGACCTCCCGGAATCGTTCGAGTGCGGCGCGGGGGTTCCCGCCCGTCACGAGTGCTTCGCCGACGAGCACGGCGTCAGCGCCGGATCGGCGGTAGTGGATGACGTCGTCGACGCCGAGAACGGCCGACTCGGCAACGCGGATGGTGCCATCGGGGATGAGCGGCGCGATGCGGCCGAACAGGTCGCGGTCGAGCTCGAATGTCGACAGGTTGCGGGCGTTCACGCCGATGAGCGAGGCGCCGAGGTCGACGGCGCGGCGCACCTCGTCGGCGTCGTGCGTCTCGACGAGCGGGGTCATCCCGAGCTCGACGATGAGCGCGTGCAGGCTCGCGAGCGTCGCGTCGTCGAGCGCCGCGACGATGAGTAGCACGAGGTCGGCGCCCGCGGCGCGCGCCTCGAGCACCTGGTACGGCTCGGCGATGAAGTCCTTCCGCAGCAGCGGGATGGACACTGCGGCGCGCACGGCGACGAGATCATCGAGACTGCCGCCGAAGCGCCGCTCCTCGGTGAGGACGCTGATTGCGCTCGCGCCGCCCGCGGCGTACTCGGCCGCGAGGGCGGCGGGGTCGGGGATCGCAGCGAGCGCTCCGCGCGAGGGGCTCGCGCGCTTGACCTCGGCGATGACCTTGATGCGGTCGGAAGGGGCGAGCGCCTCGAGGGCGTCGAGCGCCGCGGGCGCCGCAAGCGCATCCGCCTCGACGGCGGCGAGCGGTCGCTGCTCGCGCCGGCGAGCGGCGTCGGCGAGGGCTCCGGCGACGAGGTCGCCGAGCACGTTAGAGGTGCGCCTTCGGCGAGTAGCGCGGGCCGTTGGCTCCGTAGCCCGCGCGGGCCATGAGGGCGCCGACGATGACGCCGACGACGACGAGACCGGCGCTCGCCCAGACGAGCAGGGGCGCGTCGAACCAGAAGGCGAAAGTGCCGATCGTGAACGCGATGAGGATGATCGTGACGGCCGTCCAGGCGGCGGGCGAGTGTCCGTGGCCGGGGTCGGACTGCGCGTTCATGGTTCTCCTCGAGAGTCGAGTTTCGGCGGGGGTCGCTCCCTCCGGATCACGCTACGGGAGCCCCCTGAGTCTACCCTGCCGTCGGGTCGCGACCGTCGCTCAGAGCGTCCCATGCGTCGAGCCGATCGGCTCGCCCCTGCGCCGCGGGCTCGTCTGCAGGAGCCGTCCCGACGGCGTCGTACCTGCGCACCCGCTCGGGCCAGCGACGGGCGGTCGCGGCGATCCCGACCCCGGCGAGGCACCCCAGGATGCCCGCGACGAGCGCGACCGACGGCCACGCCGCGACCGCGGCGGTCGCGACGATCTGCCTGACCGATTCGTCGCCGTCCACACCGCTCAGCTCCGTGACCGCGGCCGAGGCCGCGCCGACGGCATCGCCGAGGGCGAGCGCGGCCGACGTCACGATCGCGGAGGAGAGCAGAGTCAGCAGGATGCCGAGCACGACCCGGAACACCGGGCCCGCGAGCGCGAGCGCGGCGACGAGGGCGAGCGCGGCGAGGGCCAGGGCGGGCAGCGCGGGCGCCGCGACATCCCCCGCCGCAGTCACGGGCCTGCCGTCATCGAGCGCGATTTCGACCCAGGGCTGGGTCCAGGCGAGGAGCGAGAGTGCCGCGACGGCGAGCGGCGCGAGGAGGGCGAGCGTGCGGACGCGGCGCGACGTCACGAGGTCGCCGCCCGCAGCGCGTTGGCGATCGCGACGGCCCGCAGCGGCGCGGCCGCCTTGTTGACGGCTTCCCGGTGCTCGCTCGCCGGATCGGAGTCCGCCACGAGCCCGGCGCCGGCCTGCACGCGGGCGACGCCGTCGCGCAGGAAGGCGGTGCGGATGGCGATCGCTAGGTCGACGTCGCCCGAGAACGAGAAGTAGCCGACGACGCCGCCGTAGACGCCGCGGCGCGCGGGTTCGAGCTCGTCGATGATCTGAAGGGCCCGTGGTTTCGGCGCGCCGCTCAGCGTGCCGGCGGGGAACGTCGCGCGGAACACGTCGATCGGCGTCGCGGTCGGCCGGATGTCGCCTTCGACGCTCGAGACGAGGTGCATGATGTGGCTGAATCGCTCGACCTGCATGAACTCCGTCACCTCGATCGTGCCGGCGCGGCACACCTTCGAGAGGTCGTTGCGGGCGAGGTCCACGAGCATCAGGTGCTCGGCCTGCTCCTTCGCGTCGGCGAGCAGCTCGTCGGCGAGCTCCTGGTCGGCCTCTGGCGTCGTGCCGCGCGGACGCGAGCCGGCAATCGGGTGCGAGTACACGCGCCCGTCGGTGACCTTCACGAGCGCTTCGGGCGATGAGCCCACGATCGCGTACGGCTCGCCCGTGGCGGTCGTGAGGGTGAGCGCGTACATGTACGGCGACGGGTTCAGGGCGCGCAGCACCCGGTAGACGTCGAGGGCGGATGCCGCGAGCGGGTGATCGAAGCGCTGCGCGATCACGACCTGGAAGACGTCGCCGTCGCGGATGAACTGCTTGGAGGCCTCGACCGAGGCACGGTACTCCTCGGGGGTCGAGCGCGGCTGCGGCTCGGGCGCGGTCGTGAGGTCGATGTGCGCGGGCTCCGGCCGCGCCGGGCGGCCGAGCTCGGCCTCGAGCGCGTCGAGGCGCTGCTGGGCGTGCGCCCACATCGCGTCGGGCTCGTCGGCGCCGTCGGCGAGCACCGACACCACGAGCGAGACGGTGCCCTGGCGGTGGTCCATCACGAGCAGCTCGCTCACGAAGGCGAAGGCGAGCTCGGGGCAGGGGAAGTCGCTCGGCGGGGCATCCGGCAGATTCTCGACCTGCCGCACGGCGTCCCACCCGATGAAGCCGACGAGGCCGCCCGTGAGCGGCGGATGACTCGCGTCGCGGGGCGAGGCCCACCGGGCGAAGAGGAGATCGAGTGCGTCGAGGGTGCGTCCGGGAGGCGTGCCGCCGAACGCCCGCTCGGCGGGGACGCCGTAGTCGAGCCAGGCCGTGCGGCCGTCGTGCTCCGTCAGGACGCCGAAGGAGCGCACGCCGATGAACGAGTAGCGCGACCAGATGCCGCCCTGCTCGGCCGATTCGAGCAGGAAGCCGCCGGGGCGGTCCTCCGCGAGCGCGCGATAGAGGCCGACGGGGGTGAGTGCGTCGGCGAAGAGCTCGCGCACGACGGGCACGACGCGGGCGCCGCTCAGCTGGCGGTCGAAGTCGGCGCGCGTCGTCGTGGTCATCGGGCGTCCTCTTCCGGGCGCTGATCGGTCGGGCTCGCCCCGGGCGCGAGCGGCAGGAACGGGTCGACGTCGAAGCAGCGGCGCGCGCCGGTGTGGCAGGCGGGGCCGATCTGCTCGACCTGCACGAGCAGGGTGTCGGCGTCGCAGTCGAGTTCGGCGCCGCGCAGGAGCTGGATGTTGCCGCTCGTGTCACCCTTGCGCCAGTACTCCTGGCGGGAGCGGCTCCAGTAGGTGACGCGGCCGGAGGTCAGCGTTCGGCGCAGGGCCTCGGCGTCCATGTAGCCGAGCATGAGCACCTCGCGCGAGTCCCACTGCTGGATGACCGAGGGCAGGAGGCCTCGGTCGTCGAAGTGCGCTCGCGCCACGACGGCGGCCGCGGCATCCTCGTCGATCGTGACAGGTGCGGCGTGGTCGCGGTGGGCCGCCCCGGTCATCGCACCATCACTCCTTCGGCGCGCAGGGCGTCTTTGACCTGGCCGACCGTGAGCTCGGCGCTGTGGAAGACGCTCGCGGCGAGAACGGCGTCGGCGCCCGCGGTGATCGCGGGAGCGAAGTGATCGAGAGCACCTGCGCCGCCCGAGGCGATGACGGGGACGATTGCGATCTCGTGAATCGCGGCGACGAGCTCGGTGTCGAAACCGGCCTTCGTGCCGTCGGCGTCGATGGAGTTGACGAGGAGCTCGCCGGCGCCGCGCTCCATAGCCTCGCGCGCCCAGACGAGGGCGTCGATGATCGTGCGCGTGCGACCGCCGTGGGTCGTGACGACGAAACCGCTCTCGACCGCCTCGTCGCGAGTGACGTCGAGGGAGAGCACGCACACCTGCGCCCCGAAGCGGTCGGCGATCTCGTCGATCAGGGCGGGGCGGGCGATCGCGGCGCTGTTGACGCCGATCTTGTCGGCGCCGTGCGCGAGCAGGCGCGCGACGTCCTCGGTCGAGCGGACTCCCCCGCCGACCGTGAGCGGGATGAACACCTGCTCGGCGGTGGCCTTCACGACGTCGTACATCGTGTCGCGGTTGTCGACGGTCGCCTTCACGTCGAGGAAGGTGATCTCGTCGGCACCCTGCTCGTAGTAGGTGCGCGCGAGCTCGATGGGGTCGCCCGCATCGCGGAGGTTCAGGAAGTTCACGCCCTTGACGACGCGGCCGGCCGCCACATCGAGGCACGGGATGACCCGGACGGCGACGCTCATCAGATGCGGGCGGCGTGGATCGGCGTGACGAGGATGGCGCGCGCGCCGATGTCGTACAGCGCGTCCATGACGTGGTTGGTCTCGTGGCGCGGGACCATGGCCCGCACCGCGACCCAGTCGGGGTCGGCGAGCGGGCTCACCGTGGGCGACTCGAGACCGGGAGTCACCGCCTGCGCCAACGAGAGGAGCTCGCGCGGGAGGTCGTAGTCGATGAGCACGTACTGACGGGCGACGAGAACGCCCTGCAGGCGTCGCTGGAGGGTCGCAGTGCCCAAGAGCTCAGGCTTCGCCGAGATGAGCACGGCGGTCGACTCGAGGATCACGGGGCCGACGATCTCGAGACCCTGGGCGCGGAGCGTGGAGCCGGTCGAGACGACGTCGGCCACGGCATCGGCGACGCCGAGGCGGACGGCCGACTCGACGGCGCCGTCCAGGCGGATGAGCTGCGCGGTGACGCCGCGCTCGGCGAGGAACGCTCCGACGAGGCCCGGGTAGCTCGTGGCGATGCGACGGCCCTCGAGGTCGGCGAGCTCGTGCACCGTCCCGGGCACGGCGGCGAAGCGGAACGTCGAGTCGCCGAATTCGAGCGGCTGGATTTCCACGGCCTCCGAGCCGGAGTCGAGCAGCAGGTCGCGGCCGGTGATGCCGACGTCGAGCGCGCCCGAGCCCACGTAGGTCGCGATGTCGCGCGGGCGCAGGTAGAAGAACTCGACCCCGTTGCGCGGGTCGGCGACGGTGAGCGCGCGCGGGTCGCGGCGACCGGCGTAGCCGGCCTCGGCGAGCATCTCGACAGCGGTCTCGGAGAGGGAGCCCTTGTTGGGCACCGCGATTCTCAGCATGGGGTTCTCTTCGTCGGCCGCGGGGCGCACGGCGGGGTGGGCGTGGTGACGGGCTGGGGGGCGGGCACGACGGTCATCACGCCTATAGGTGCTTGTAGACGTCGTCGAGGCTCAGCCCCTTCGCGAGCATGAGCACTTGGAGGTGGTAGAGCAGCTGCGAGATCTCCTCCGCGGTCGCCTCGTCGCTCTCGTACTCGGCCGCCATCCAGACCTCGGCTGCCTCCTCGACGATCTTCTTGCCGATCGCATGCACGCCCGCGTCCAGTCGCTCCACGGTGCTGCTCCCGGCGGGGCGCGTGCGGGCGGTGTCGCCGAGCTCGGCGAAGAGGGCGTCGAAGGTCTTCACGATCGACCAGGCTACCGGGCGGCGCTGGGCTTTCCGCGCCGCCCGGTGCGACTCAGCTGACGCCGAGCAGGTCGATCACGAAGACGAGGGCCTTGCCGGACAACCGGTGGCCTCCGCCGGCGGGGCCGTAGGCGAGGTGCGGGGGGCAGACGAGCTGACGTCGGCCGCCGACCTTCATGCCGGGGATGCCCTGCTGCCAGCCGGCGATGAGGCTGCCGAGGGGGAAGTTGATGGACGAGCCGCGGTTCCACGACGCATCGAACTCCTCGCCGGATGCGAACTCGACGCCGACGTAGTGGACGTCGACGGTCGAGCCGGGCGCGGCCTCCTGGCCGTCGCCGACGATGAGGTCGGTGATGACGAGCTCCTGCGGCGCAGGGCCCTCGAAGAAGTCGATTTCGGGCTTGGTGAGTTCGCTCATGACTCCATCCAAGCAGACGGTCAGGGGGCGGATTCCCGGGGCGGGGTCAGTGCGCGTGCGCGGCCGCCGCGGCCCGCAGCTCGGCGATCGCGCGCTCGACGTCGTCCGCCCCGTACACGCTCGACCCGGCGACGAAGGTGTCGGCGCCCGCCTCGGCGGCGATGCCGATCGTGTCGACCGCGATGCCGCCGTCGACCTGCAGCCACACATCGAGCCCGTCGGCCTCGACGACCTGGCGCAGCGCTCGGAGCTTCGGCATGGTCTGGGCCATGAACGACTGGCCGCCGAAGCCGGGCTCGACGGTCATCACGAGCACCTGGTCGAACTCCGGGAGGAGGTCGAGGTACCCCTCCACGGGCGTGCCCGGCTTGACCGCGATGCCGGCCCGCGCCCCGCGATCGCGGATCGCGCGCGCGGTCGCCACGGCATCCGCCGCCGCCTCGACGTGGAAGGTCACGGAGTACGCGCCGATCTCGGCGTAGCCCGGCGCCCAGCGGTCGGCGTCGCTGATCATGAGGTGCACGTCGAGCGGGATCGGCGAGACCTCCTGGATGCGCCTCACCATCTGCGGGCCGAAGGTGAGGTTCGGCACGAAGTGGTTGTCCATGACGTCGACGTGCACGAGGTCGGCGGTGCCGATGCGCTCGAGGTCACGCTGCATGTTGACGAAGTCGGCCGACAGGATGCTCGGGTTGATGCGCACGGTCACTCCGGAAGCGTATCGAGCGGGTGCGCCTCGTCGGTGGCCGAACGCTCGAGGAGCTGGATGAACATCGCGTCGCCGCCGTGGCGATGCGGCCACAGCTGGACGGCGCCGTCGAGCTCGCCGAGATCGAGAGCCTCGCGCACGACGTCCGCGAGCACGCCCGCGGTGTCGACGCGGCGGACCCCGGCCGCCGTCGCCGCATCCCCCGCGAGCACGCGGTCGACGACCTCGGTCGTCTCGGCGGGATGCGGCGAGCACGTCACGTAGGCGAGCAGGCCTCCGGGGCGCAGCGCACCGATCGCGGCCTCGAGGAGCTCTGCCTGCAGGGCCGCGAGACTCGGCACGTCGGCCTCGGTCTTCCGCCAGCGGGCCTCGGGGCGGCGCCGCAGGGCGCCGAGCCCGGTGCACGGCGCATCGAGCAGGATGCGATCGAATCGGCCGGGGTCGGTCGCGCCGACCGTGCGACCGTCGCTCGTGCGCACCTCGATGCCGTCGCCGAGCGGCGCGAGAGCCTTCCTGACGAGCTCGGCGCGCGCGGGGACGACCTCGTTGGCGACGAGCGTCGCGCCTCCGGCGATCGCCTCGGCGGCGAGGAGCGCGGCCTTCCCGCCGGGGCCGGCGCACAGGTCGAGCCAGTGCTCCCCCGCAGCGACGGGACGCGCCCGGCTGAGCGCGAGTGCGGCGAGCTGGCTGCCCTCGTCCTGCACGCGCACGCGGCCCGCGGCGACCTCTGGGTCGGCGGCCGGGTCGCCGCTCGGCGAGAGGTAGCCGAGCGGCGAGTGACGCGTGCGCGCGGTCTCGAGCTCCGGCGGGATGTCCGCGATGCCGGGGAGGGCGACGAGCGTCACGCGCGGCGAGACGTTGTCGGCCGCCAGGAGCACGGGCAGCTCGCCGCCGCGGCCCTCGCGCTCGAGCGCGGATCGGAGCGCGGAGACCACCCAGGCCGGATGCGCGGTCTCGATCGCGAGGCGGGCATCCGGATCGGTCTCGTGCGCCAGGAGCACGTCGACCCACTCTCGCTCGCTCCGCTGGGCGATCCGTCGCAGCACGGCGTTGATGAAGCCCGTCGCCCGATGGGCGCCGATCGCGCGGCTGAGCTCGACGGTCTCTCCGACGGCGGCGTGGGCGGGGACGCGCATCGCCAGGAGCTGGTGCGCGCCGAGGCGGAGGACGTCGAGCGCGTCGGCGTCGATACGGTCGAGGCCGCGCCCGGAGGCTTCCACGATGATCGCGTCGTAGAGACCTCGGCGTCGCAACGTGCCGTACGCGAGCTCGGTCGCGAGTCCCGCATCGGCGGAGCCGAGCCGGGCGCGACGGATCGCGACGGGGAGCAGGAGGTTCGCGTAGGCGTCGTCGCGGGCGACGGCGCGGACAACCTCGAGCGCGACGCCCCGCGCGGTGGCGGGCGGGCGGGATCGTCGCGCCGGGCGCTCGACGGGCGCGCCGGTGCGGCTCGGGCTCGGCTTCTGAGCTCCGCTCCCCCCGGGCTCGCCTCCGCGAGCCGCACCGCCGCTGCGGGGGCCTCCCCCGCCGCGCACGTTTTTCACGACAGCATCGCCCTCACGAGAGCACCGCCATCACGAGAGCACCGGCAGCGAGTCTGCGTCGAGGCCGCGCACCCAGTCGCCCGCGCTCATCGCCGATCGGCCGGCCGGCTGCACCCGCACGAGCTCGAGCGGAGCCGTGGCCGTCCCGACCAGCACTCGGCGCCCCTCGACGGCGCACACCCCCGGGTCGAGCGGTCGCAGGTCGCGGGCGGGCGCCGCCTCCAGGATCTTGAGCGCCGTGCCATCCGGGAGCATGCTGAACGCGCCGGGCTCTGGCGTGACTCCCCTGACGCGCGAGTGGACCGCCTCGACAGGCTCGGTCCAGCGGATGCGCGCGTCGTCGCGGGTGAGCTTCGGCGCGAAGGTCGGCTCGCCCTCCTGCCGACGCGCGGCGATCGCGCCGGCGGCGAGTCCGTCGACGACGCGGCGCGTGAGCGCCGCGCCGGAGACGCTCAGCGCCTCGAGGAGCGCCCCGGCCGTTCGGTGGGCGCCGATCATCTCCCGCTCCTGGGCGAACCAGTCACCCTCGTCGAGACCCGGCGTGAGCTGGAAGACCGTCGCGCCCGTCACCTCGTCGCCCGCGATGATCGCGTGCTGCACCGGTGCTGCTCCGCGCCAGCGCGGCAGCAGCGAGAAGTGCAGATTGATCCAGCCGAGTCGCGGCCAGCTCAGGAGCGGCTCGCGCACGAGACCTCCGTAGGCGACGATGATGCCGAGGTCGATCTCGAGCGGCAGGAGCTCGGGCTCCAGATCGGCGAGCCTCGTCGTCTCGAGCACCGGGATCCCGAGCTCGACGGCGCGCGCGGCGACGGGCGTCGGGGTCAGGATGCGCCTGCGGCCGAGGGGGGCGGGAGGGCGTGAGATGACGCGCACGATCTCGTGCTCGCTGGCGGCGAGGGCGTCGAGGGTGGGGACGGCGGGCGCGGGGCTGCCGGCGACGACGAGGCGCAGTGCGGTCATCCCTCCATCCTCCCGGATGACGCGGCGGTACGAGCGCCGGGCGGGGCGCCGCCCGGATCGTCGAAGGGCTCCTGGTCGTCGAAGCGCACGCGCAACGGGACGCTGCGCCGACGCGGGGGCGAGCCAGGGATGCGTGGCACGCGGCTCGTGGCGGCCTTGACGAGAGCGGCCTTGAGCATTCGGGCGACCTCGTCGCCGCGGCCGTAGTCGAAGCGCACGATCGCGCGCACGCGCTCATCGCCCAGCTCGACCGGTCCGAGGACGTCGACGCCCTCGAGCGCCGCGACCTCGGCCGAGGCGCGGGCGACCGCCGCGGGCTCTCCCGCGATGGCCGCGACACGCACCGACGGCGGGAAGCGGAGGGCGCGCCGGTCGGCGAGCTCGGCGGCCGCGACGCGCTCGGGCTCACCGAGCGCGAGCGCCTGGGCGACGGCTCCGCCGACGCCCACGAGCAGAACGTGAGCATCGGGTGCGGCGAGGGCGGCGGCGGTGCACCACCAGCGGACGCAGTCCTCGACGACGCGCAGGGACTCGCGTGCGAGCATCCGCTCGCCATCGAGAAGCAGCACCGCGCGGTAGCCGCCCTCCGCGACGGGCTCGGCACCGCGCGTCGCGACGACGACCGTGCGGCCCGCGGCGACGCTCCGCACGGGCGTGTCGCCGTCGGAGACCACGATGCGGGCACCGGGGAAGGCGCGACCGAGCTCGTCGGCCGTGCGAGCGGACCCGCGGCCGACCGTGCGCCAGCGGGTGGACTCGCACGTGGCGCACGCCCAGTCGATCGCGAGAGCCCCGCACCACTGGCACGACGGTGCCGTGCCGTTGCGGCGCAGCGCGAGAGGGCCGCGGCACGACCGGCAGCGGGCCGTCTCGCTGCACTCGGTGCACGCGAGCCGGGGCGCGTAGCCGGGGCGCGAGACCTGCACGAGCACGGGCCCCGCATCGAGGGCCTCCCGCACCGCCCTCCACGCGGTCGAGGGGATGCGGGCCTGCGCGGCAGGCCCGTCGGCGCCGACCTGCTGGGCGGTCGGAGTGATCCGCCGCCGACGCCGGCCGGCCGGAGCGACCGGGCGAACGTACCCCACCTCGACGAGCCGCTGCACCTCGGTGCTGCGGGCGTGCGCCGCGAGCACGAGCGCGCAGCCCGCGTCGGACTGCCGGAGCAGGGCGAGATCACGAGCGTGCACGCCGGGTGCGTGCTGCTCGGCCATGAGCGTGTCGCCGTCGTCCCACAGGGCGATGAGGCCGAGCTCGTGCGCGGGCGCCGCGGGCGCGGCGCGCGTTCCGAGGATCGCGAGCGGGCGGGGCTCGAGAGTGCGGAGGAAGCCGCGGTAGCGGTCGGCGCTCGACTGGCCGGCGTCCACCCGCGCGATGCTCTCCACCGGAATGAGCGCCGCGAGTGCATGCGCGACGTGCTCGACGTCGCGGTAGTCGGGCACGGCGATGATGGCCGAGCGCCCGGCGGCGATGGTCGAGGAGGCGAGCTCGGCGAGGGTGCGGGCCGCCGCGGGCATCCAGCGCCCCGCGACCTCGACGGG
Source organism: Microcella alkalica (assembly GCF_014137945.1). Taxonomy (GTDB): domain Bacteria; phylum Actinomycetota; class Actinomycetes; order Actinomycetales; family Microbacteriaceae; genus Microcella; species Microcella alkalica. The sequence goes on along the minus strand of NZ_JACGWX010000001.1, from coordinate 690,141 downwards.
GTGGGCGATCGCGGTGAGCGCGATGCGTCGCTCGTGCTCCGGCGCGTCGGTGTCGAGCAGGCGCCCGAATGCATCGGGGGCGTAGCCAGTGAGGGCGGGAGGCTCGACCTGCGGAGGCGCGTGATCCTCCGCGGAGGTCGAGACGGCCTCCTGCGCCGCGAGCCAGGCCTTCTCGACGCGGACCTGCCTGGTGGGAACGACGAGTCTGGCGAGGTCGCTCGCCGTGCCGGCCGCTCGGTCGGCAGCGCGGCGGATGAGACGGTACACGGCCGGGTCGAGGACGCGCGCGGCGGAGACGACATCGCCGAGCTCGCTCAGCACGCCCTCGAACGACTGCGCATCCGCGATCTCGACGATGTAGCCCGACGCCTGGCGGCCCGCCGCTCGCAGCGGCACCGTGACCCGGACCCCGGGGACGGCCGCCTCCATCAGCGACTCGGGGACGCGGTAGTCGAAGAGCCGGTCGAGCTGGGGCAGCGGCGAGTCGAGCAGGACGCGGGCGATGCGCTGCTGACCGCGCGGAGCCGTCGGCGAGGCGGGCGAGGGAACGGTCGGGCTCGACCCGGTCGGCCGGCTGGGCGCGCTCTCGAGCCCGAGGCCGTCGAGCTCAGCGCTCATGCCCTCGCCCCTTCCGCTCGGACCGTCGTCGATGCCGATCGAGGGCTCAGAGCCCGGCTGCGGTTCGCAGGTCGTCGACGCGGTCGGTGCGCTCCCACGTGAAGCCGGGCAGCTCGCGACCGAAGTGCCCGTAGGTGGCCGTCTGGGCGTACACCGGCCGGAGCAGGTCGAGGTCGCGGACGATCGCGCCGGGGCGGAGGTCGAAGACCTCGCGGATGGCGCCGATGATGCGACTCTCGGGAACGTGGTGCGTGCCGAAGGTCTCGACGTAGAGCCCGACCGGCGACGCCGTTCCGATCGCGTAGGCCACCTGCACCTCGAGCCGGTCGGCGAGGCCCGCGGCGACGGCGTTCTTCGCGACCCAGCGCATGGCGTACGCGGCCGAGCGGTCGACCTTCGACGGGTCCTTGCCCGAGAAGGCGCCGCCGCCGTGGCGAGCCGCGCCGCCGTAGGTGTCGACGATGATCTTGCGGCCGGTGAGTCCGGCGTCGCCCTGCGGGCCGCCGATGACGAAGCGACCGGTCGGGTTGATGAGCACGCGCGGGGCGTGTTCGCCGAAGCCGTGCTCCTCGAGCACGGGGCGGATCACGTGGCTCTCGACCTCGTCGCGCAGCTGCGCGGTCGAGACGCGCTCAGCGTGCTGCGTCGACAGGACGATCGTCTCGATCGTGCGCGGCGTCCGGCCGTCGTACCCGACCGTGACCTGCGTCTTGCCGTCGGGGGCCAGGTAGTCGAGCTCGCCCGTCCTGCGCACGAGGGCGAGGCGCTCGGCGAGCCGGTGGGCGAGCCAGATCGGCAGCGGCATGAGCTGGGCGGTCTCGTTCACGGCGTAGCCGAACATGATGCCCTGGTCGCCCGCCCCCTGCGCGTCGCCAGCGTCGGGGCTGGACTGCTCGCGGCGCTCGAACGCGTCGTCGACCCCCTGCGCGATATCGGGCGACTGGCCGCCGATCGAGATCGAGACGCCGCACGAGCGGCCGTCGAACCAGACGTCGGATGATGTGTAGCCGATGTCGGTCACGCGCTTGCGCACGATGCCGGGGATGTCGACGTAGCCCGAGGTCGTCACCTCCCCCGCGACGTGCACGAGGCCCGTCGTCACGAGCGTCTCGACGGCGACGCGCGCGGTCGGGTCGACGGCGAGCAGGGCGTCCAGGATCGAGTCGGAGACCTGGTCGCAGATCTTGTCGGGGTGACCCTCCGTGACCGATTCGGAGGTGAAGAGGCGGAGGTCGGACATACCGATCGGATCCCGTCGTGATCGAGGAGGCGGTTGGAGGGTGACGCGCGCTTCGCGGCGGTGTCAGTCGAGCGCGTCGAGGATACGGTCGGCCACCGACAGCTTGTCGCCCGAGGCTGTGGAGACCACGGTACCGGCCGCGTCGAGGATCATCACGTCGTTGGTCGAGGAGCCGAAGCCCTCGCTCCAGCCGACCCGGTTCACGACGAGGAGGTCCACGCCCTTGCGCGCGGCCTTCACCGCACCGAGGGCCCGCAGGGCCTCGGCATCCTGCTCCGTCTCGGCCGCGAAGCCGACGATGCGCTGGCCGGGCGCGCGCTCGGCGCAGAGCGACTGCAGCACGTCGGGAGTCCGCTCGAGCTCGATGGAGAGCGTCTCGCCGATGTCGTCCTTCTTGATCTTGCCCTGGGCCACCTCGCGGGGCCGGAAGTCGGCGACCGCGGCGGCCATGATGATCGTGTCGTGCGCGCTCGAGAGACGCCGCATGGCCGCGAGCAGCTCGTCCGTCGTGCCGACCTCCTCGACCGCGGCGCCGTGGGGCGCCTCGACCTCGAGGTTCGCGGCCACGAGGGTGACCTCGGCGCCGCGGTCCAGCGCCGCCCGGGCGAGCGCGACGCCCTGCCGGCCGCTCGAGCGGTTGCCGAGGAAGCGCACGGGGTCGAGGGGCTCGCGCGTGCCCCCGGCCGAGATGAGGATGCGGCGCCCGGCGAGATCGCGCGGGCCCACCACGCGCAGGGCGACGGCCACGATCTCATCCGGCTCGCTCATGCGGCCCGCGCCCGAGTCCTCGCCGGTCAGCTGGCCCGAGGCGGGGCCGACGACGACCACGCCGCGTCCGCGGAGCGTCTCGATGTTCGCGCGCGTCGCCGCGTTCTCCCACATCTCGGTGTGCATCGCGGGTGCGACGACGAGCGGGGCGCGGGAGGCGAGGACTGTCGTGCCGAGCAGGTCGCCCGCGAGACCGGCGGCAAGGGACGCGAGCGCGTGCGCGGTCGCCGGGGCGATCACGATCAGGTCGGCGCGCTGGCCGAGCGCGACATGGCGCACCTCGGCGACCCCTTCGTAGAGGTCGGTGTGCACGGGGTTGCGGCTGATCGCCTCGAGCGTCGGACGGCCGACGAAGCGCAGCGCGCCCTCGGTGGCCACGACGTGCACGTCGTGCCCGGCGAGGACGAGCCCGCGGGCGACGCCGACGGCCTTGTACGCCGCGATGCCGCCGGTGATGCCGACGACGATCGTGAGGCGCCGACCGGCGCCCTCGACCGCGGTCACGCGATCAGCCTCAGTCGGCCAGGCGGGTGAGGACGAGCTTGTCCTCGTTGATCTCGTGCAGCGCGACGGAGAGCGGCTTGTCGTCGACGGTCGAGTCGACGAGCGGGCCGACGTTGTCGAACAGGCTGCCCTCGTGCAGGTCGGCGTAGTAGTCGTTGATCTGGCGGGCGCGCTTGGAGGCGAAGATCACGAGCTGGTACTTCGAGTCGACCTTCGAGAGGAGCTCGTCGATGGGCGGGTCGATGATTCCCTTGGACTTGTCAGCCATGTCTGCTCCGTAGGTCGTTCGTTCTGTGTCGTGCCGATGGCCTCGTGGGCCGGTCGGCGGGTGCCGAGGCGAGAGGTTCGCGCGCTCAGGCGCGCGAAGGCGCTCCGGGCACTGCCAGCAAGTCTACGACCTCCGCGGCCGTACGGCGCACATCGTCGTTCACGACGAGCGCGTCGAACTCGTCCTGGGCGGCGAGCTCGACGCGCGCGGTCTCCAGCCGCCGGGCCTGCTCCTCCGGGCTCTCGGTGCCGCGTCCGACCAGTCGACGCACCAGCTCCTCCCACGTCGGAGGCAGCAGGAAGACGAGCGTGGCCTCGGGCATCGCCGCGCGAACCTGCCTCGCGCCGTCGAGATCGATCTCGAGGAGGACGCTGCGACCGCTCGCGAGAGCCTCCTGGACGGGCCCGCGAGGCGTGCCGTAGCGCGAGAGGTTGTGGACGACGGCCCACTCGAGGAACTCGCCGGAGTCGATCATCCGGTCGAATCCTGCGTCATCGACGAAGAAGTAGTGGAGGCCGTCGATCTCGCCCGGTCGGGGGCGTCGCGTCGTCGCCGAAACGCTCAGCATGACGTCGGGGAAGTTCTCGCGGATGAACGCGGACACGGTGCCCTTGCCGACCGCGGTCGGGCCGGCGAGGACGACGAGACGCCCGTGGCCGGGAACGGCCGACCGCCGCTTGAGCCAGTCGCGCAGGACGGCGCGCTGGCGGTGCCCGAGTCCGCCCAGGCGCTTGACTGGCGCGATGCCCAGCCTGTCGAGAACGGTGAGCGTTCGCGCGGGGCCGAGGCCCTTGAGCGTGGTGAGCAGGTCGCGCACGCGCATCCCGCCCTCGATGCCGCTCGGATCCCGCCATGCCGTCTCGGCGACGTCGAGAGCCGATCGGCGGCCGGTGCGGACAGCCTCCTTGACCTCGGCACGGGCGCGGCGCGCGGCGATGGCGGCGCGGGAGGCGGCGGCGCGGTCGACCTCGGGCATGCCATCGGCGGTCATGCGACCACCTCCGCGCGGTGAGCGTCGATCGCTGCGGCGAGCCCGGCCCGGCCTGCCTCGAGGACGCTGCGGGAGACGCTCGGGATGACCGTGGCGGCCGCCTCGCCGAAGATCGCGGCGATGTCGCCGAGCTGCGCTCCCTGCGCCCCGAACCCCGGGGCGAGGATCGGTGTCGCGGCGAGGCAGGCGGTGGCGATGCCCGACACGGCGAGCGACCGGGTCGCGCCGATCACGACGCCGACGTCGCCCCACTCCCCCGCCTCGGCCGCCGCGGCGTTCCGCTCGGCGGCCTCGCGCGCGATCGTCGCGGCCACGGTGGTGCCGTCGGTCGACCGGGCAGACTGAAGCGCGACCCCCTCCGGGTTGGAGGTGGAGGCGAGGGCGAAGACGCCGTTGCCGGATTCCTGTGCGATGCGGATGAGCGGATCGAGCGCACCGAGCCCGAGATACGGGGCGACCGTCAGAGCGTCGCTCTCGAGCGGAGCGCCGCTCGCGAGCCACGCCGCCGCGTAGCCCTCCGCAGTGGAGCCGATGTCGCCCCGCTTGGCGTCGGCGATCACGAGCAGGCCAGCCGAGCGCGCAGCCAGGATGACCTCCTCGAGCACGGCGATGCCCGCAGAGCCGAAGCGCTCGAAGAACGCCGCCTGCGGCTTGATGATCCCGACGCGCGGCGCTGCGGCCTCCACGACCGCGAGGGCGAACTCGCGCGCGCCGGCTGCCGTGTCCGGCAGTCCCCAGGTGCGGAGCAGAGCGGCGTGCGGGTCGATGCCCACGCACAGCGGGCCCCGAGCATCCGTCGCCGCCCGCAGGCGCGCGCCGAGACCGGTCATGCGCGGGCGGCCCGAGCGATCGCGTAGTCCTGCAGGCTCGTGACCGTGACGGGCTCATCGCCGCCCTCGAGCGAGGCGACGGCCGCGCCGACCTGCGCGATCGTCGTGAACAGCGGGCGGTCGGCGGCCACCGTCGCGGTGCGGATCTCGAAACCGTCGGCGCGCGCGCTGCGGCCGCTGGGCGTGTTGATCACGATGTCGACCTCGCCGGCGTTGATGAGGTCGACGACCGACGGCTCAGCGCCCTCGGGCGCCTGCTGGCCCTCGAAGTGCTTGCGCACAACGCGCGTGGTGATGCCGTACCGGGCGAGCACTTCGGCTGTGCCCTCCGTCGCCCAGATCGAGAAACCGCGCTGGGCGAGCCGCAGCACGGGCAGCACGATCGCGCGCTTGTCGCGGTCGGCGACCGAGACGAACACGACGCCGGAGTCGGGCAGACCGCCGTACGCCGCGATCTGGCTCTTCGCGAACGCGCGGGGGAAGTCCCGGTCGATGCCCATGACCTCGCCGGTGGAGCGCATCTCGGGGCCGAGGACGCTGTCGACGATGCGGCCCTCCGCCGTGCGGAAGCGCTTGAACGGCAGCACGGCCTCCTTGACGGCGACGGGCGAGTCGAGCGGGACGATCGATCCATCGGTCTCGGGCAGCAGTCCGCTCTCGACGAGCGAGCGGATGCTCGACCCCGCCATCACGAGGCTCGCAGCCTTGGCCAGAGGGATCCCGAGCGCCTTCGACACGAAGGGCACGGTGCGCGAGGCGCGCGGGTTGGCCTCGAGGACGTAGAGGACTCCCGCGCCGATCGCGAACTGCACGTTGAGAAGGCCGCGCACGCCGATGCCTTCGGCGATGGCCTGCGTCGCCGCGCGGACGCGGTCGATGATCCCGCGCCCGAGAGTGACGGGCGGCAGGGTGCATGCGGAGTCGCCGGAGTGCACGCCGGCCTCCTCGATGTGCTCCATGACCCCGCCCACGTAGAGCCGCTCGCCGTCGAAGATCGCGTCGACGTCGATCTCGACTGCGTCGTCCAGGAAGCGGTCGACGAGCAGGGGCATCCCGGGGCCGATGATGGCCTGATCCCTCACGCGATCGAAGTAGTCGACGAGCGACCCGCTGTCGTACACGATCTCCATGCCGCGGCCTCCCAGCACGAAGCTCGGGCGGACGAGCACGGGGTAGCCGATCTGCTCGGCGACCGCGACGGCGGAGTCGACGTCGATCGCCGTGCCGTTGCGGGGCGCGATGAGCCCCGCCTCGTCGAGGATGCGCGAGAAGGCTCCGCGCTCCTCCGCGAGGTCGATCGCGTCGGGGCTCGTGCCGAGGATCGGGATGCCCGCGTCGGCGAGGCCGTGCGCGAGGCCGAGAGCCGTCTGGCCCCCGAGCTGGACGATGACGCCGACGAGCTCGCCGCTCTGCGATTCCGCGTGGATGACCTCGAGGACGTCCTCGAGCGCGAGCGGCTCGAAGTAGAGGCGGTCGGAGGTGTCGTAGTCGGTCGAGACGGTCTCGGGGTTGCAGTTGATCATGATCGTCTCGAAGCCCGCGTCGCGCAGCGCGAAGCTCGCGTGCACGCACGAGTAGTCGAACTCGATGCCCTGACCGATGCGGTTTGGGCCTGAGCCGAGGATGACGACCTTGCGGGCGTCGCTCGGCGCGACCTCGGTCTCCTCGTCGTAGCTCGAGTAGTGGTACGGCGTGAGGGCGGGAAACTCGCCCGCGCAGGTGTCGACCGTCTTGAACACGGGGCGCAGCCCGCTCGCGTGCCGGATGGCGCGGATGTCGCGCTCCGTCAGCCCGCGCAGCTCGGCGAGCTGGGCGTCGCTGAAGCCCTGCTCCTTGGCCTCGCGCATGAGCTCGGGGTCGAGGGCGTCGGCGGTGCGGACCACGTCGGCGAGCTCGTTGATCGCGACGATCTGGTCGACGAACCACGGGTCGATGCCGGTCGCCTGGAACACCTCGTCGATGGTCGCTCCGGCGCGTAGCGCCTGCTGAACCGTGACGATTCGGCCATCGGTCGGCGTCGCGGCGATCGCGAGCAGCTCGTCCTTGTCTCCGGGCTCGCCCGCCCAGTGGAAGCTGCTTCCGCGCTTCTCGAGCGAGCGGAGCGCCTTTTGGAGGGCGGTCGCGTAGTTGCGGCCGATCGCCATGGCCTCGCCGACCGACTTCATGGTCGTCGTGAGGCCCGCATCGGCGCCCGGGAACTTCTCGAACGCGAAGCGCGGAACCTTCACCACGACGTAGTCGAGCGTCGGCTCGAAGCTCGCCGGGGTGACCTTCGTGATGTCGTTGGGGATCTCGTCGAGGCGGTAGCCGATCGCGAGCTTCGCGGCGATCTTCGCGATCGGGAACCCCGTCGCCTTCGAGGCGAGCGCGCTCGACCGCGACACGCGCGGGTTCATCTCGATGACGATGACCCGCCCGGTCGCGGGGTCGACGGCGAACTGCACGTTGCAGCCGCCGGTGTCGACGCCGACGTCGCGGATGATGCGGATGCCGATGTCGCGGAGCTTCTGGTACTCGCGGTCGGTGAGCGTCAGCGCGGGGGCGACGGTGATCGAGTCGCCCGTGTGCACCCCGACCGGGTCGACGTTCTCGATCGAGCAGACGACGACGGTGTTGTCGGCATGGTCGCGCATGAGCTCGAGCTCGTACTCCTTCCAGCCCAGGATCGACTCCTCGAGGAGGACCTCGGTCGTCGGCGACTGGTGGAGCCCGTCGGCGACCATCCGCTCGAGCTGCTCGCGGTCGTATGCGAAGCCCGAGCCGAGCCCGCCCATCGTGAAGGAGGGGCGGATCACGAGCGGGTAGCCTAGGTCCTCGGCGAAGCCGACGGCCTCCTGGACGGTGTGCGCGATGTGGCTGCGGGCGACATCCGCCCCCGCGTCGAGGACGAGCTGCTTGAAGAGCTGGCGGTCCTCCGCCTTGTGGATGGCGTCGAACGAGGCGCCGATGAGTTCGACGCCGTACTTCTCCAGGATCCCGCGGTCGTGGAGAGCGATCGCGGCGTTGAGGGCCGTCTGGCCGCCGAGGGTCGGCAACACCGCATCGGGCTTCTCCTTCACGATGATCGCCTCGATGACCTCGGGCGTGATCGGCTCGATGTAGGTCGCGTCGGCGAAGTCCGGATCGGTCATGATCGTCGCCGGGTTGGAGTTGACGAGGATGACGCGGATGCCCTCGGCGCGCAGCACGCGGCAGGCCTGGGTTCCGGAGTAGTCGAACTCGGCCGCCTGGCCGATGACGATCGGCCCTGAGCCGATCACGAGCACGGAGTTGATGTCGTCGCGCTTGGGCATGGGTCAGGCGTCCTTCTGGTCGTCGCGCTCCGCCGTGCGGCCGACGTGCTCGAGCACGACCTCGCGGAAGCGGTCGAAGAGGTAGGTGGAGTCGTGCGGGCCGGCGGCCGCCTCGGGGTGGTACTGCACCGAGAAGGCGGGGATGTCGAGCGCTCGCAGGCCCTCGACGACCTGGTCGTTGAGGCCGACGTGGCTGACCTCGACACGGCCGAACCCCGCGGGGCTGTCGATGACTCCCTCGACGGGCGCGTCGACGGCGAAACCGTGGTTCTGGGCGGTGATCTCGACGCGACCCGTCAGCTTGTCGAGCACCGGCTGGTTGATCCCGCGGTGGCCGAAGGGCAGCTTGTAGGTGCCGAAGCCGAGCGCGCGCCCCAGGAGCTGGTTGCCGAAGCAGATGCCGAAGAAGGGCGTGCCGTCCTTCAGGACGTCCTGGAGCAGGCTGACGTGGGCGTCGCTCGCGGCCGGGTCGCCCGGACCGTTGGAGTAGAACACCGCGACCGGGTCGAGCGCGCGCAGCTCGTCGATCGTTGTCGACTGGGGCAGCACGTGCACCTCGAAGCCCCGCTCGGCGAGGTGGCGCAGCGTCGATGCCTTCACGCCGAGGTCGAGGACCGCGAGGCGCCCGATGCTCTCGCCGACGGCCGGGACCACCTGGGTCTCGGAGACCGAGACCTCGGCGGACAGGTTGCGGCCGCTCATCCCCGCGCTCGCGCGGACCTCCGCGAGCTGCGTGTCGGGATCGAGGGCCGCGTCGTCGCCCGAGAAGATTCCGGCGCGCATGACGCCCGCATCCCGCAGCCGGCGCGTGAGCGCGCGCGTGTCGATGTTGCTGATGCCGATGATGCCCTGGGCCTCGAGCTCGTCGTCGAGGCTCCGCACGGCGCGGTGGTTCGAGACGATGCGAGAGGGGTCGCGCACGACGTAGCCGTCGACCCAGATGCGGCGGCTCTCCGGGTCCTCGTCGTTCATGCCGGTGTTGCCGATGTGCGGGGCGGTCTGCACGACGATCTGACCGGCGTAGCTCGGGTCGGTCAGGGTCTCCTGGTACCCGCTCATGGCCGTCGCGAAGACGGCCTCGCCGAGTGCGCGGCCTCGAGCGCCGTACGCGCGGCCCCGGTAGCGGGTGCCGTCCTCGAGTACGAGGTATGCGGGGGCGTGTGTCACGAGGGGTCCCTTTCTGTCGGGGCGGGCGTCGCCGGCTCGTCACCGGTCGGGATGCTCGGAGCGAGCGTCGCGAGGGCGGCGAGCAGCTCGGCCGTCGCATCGATGGCCGAGGCGTCGGTGACGCGGAAGTAGCTGTCGACCTCGGCTCCGTCGAGGGTCCAGGCGAGCATGATGAGCCCGCCCTCCTCCACGACGCGGTCGATGGTCCAGGTGGCGCGGCCGGAGCCGCGGACGTGCTCGCGCGCCACGAGCCACGGCTCGCGTCCGTCGACCGCGATGACGGCACCCTCCGGGTGCACGGCGATCTCCCCCCGGGCGCGGAACCCGAGGCCGTGGACGGCGACGCGGTCGAGCGGAGCCCCGGCGCGCGTCGTCGCGACGTAGAGGACGGGCACGCGGATGCTCGCCTCGCCCATCGAGACGGGAACGGGCTGCGGTGCGCCGATGTCGGACTGCCTGCCTACGCGGCGCCGCCAGCCCACGAGCATGAGCGACAGCGACAGGAGGATGACGGCGATGATGATCGTCGTCGAGACGGTCCTATCCACGAGCGGCCTCCCGGAGTCGTGCGGCGGCAGCGGCGACCTCGTCTGCGGGGCGGAGCTCGCCGTCCAGAACGGTGGGGACTCCCCCGTGAACGGTCGCGATAATGGCCCCGGTGAGCTCGACTCCCGTGTACGGGGTGTTGGTCGAGCGGCCGCGCAGGTCGTTCCTCGACCAGAAGCGGCGCGCGGCCGGGTCGACGAGAGTCACGTTGGCCGGAGCGCCCTCGGTGAGCGGGTCGGCGTAGCCGTCGAGTCGCCCGATGGCCGCGGGCGCGCTCGACATGACGCGCGCGAGATCCTCCCAGTCGAGCATCCCGGTCTCGATCATCGTCGTCTGCAGGACGGGCAGAGCCGACTCGAGGCCGACCATGCCGAAGGCCGCCTCGGCCCACGTGCACTCCTTCGCCTCGGCGGGGTGCGGGGCGTGGTCCGTCGCGACGATGTCGATCGTCCCGTCGGCGAGGGCTTCGCGCAGGGCGCGCACGTCGTCGTCGCGGCGCAGGGGCGGGTTGACTTTGAAGCGGGCGTCGTAGCCGCGCACGAGCTCCTCCGTCAGCAGCAGGTGGTGGGGCGTGACCTCGGCCGTGACGGCGATGCCGCGGGCCTTCGCCCAGCGGATGACCTCGACGCTGCCGGCGGTGGAGACGTGGCAGACGTGCAGGCGCGCCCCGGTGTGCTGGGCGAGGAGGACGTCGCGGGCGATGATCGCCTCCTCGGCGACGGCGGGCCAGCCCGAGAGCCCGAGCTCGCCGGAGAGCGCGCCCTCGTTCATCTGGGCGCCCTCGGTGAGGCGGGGCTCCTGCGCATGCTGCGCGATCACGCCGTCGAAGGTCGCGACGTACTCGAGGGCGCGGCGCATGAGCAGCGCGTCGTGGATGCACGTGCCGTCGTCGCTGAAGACGCGCACGTTCGCGCGCGACCTCGCCATCGCGCCGATCTCGCTCAGCCGCTCGCCGTCGAGACCCACGGTGACGGCGCCGATCGGACGGACGGTCGCGTAGCCGTGCTGGATGCCGAGCGCGTGGACCTGCTCGACGACGCCCGCGGTGTCGGCGACGGGCGAGGTGTTCGCCATCGCGAACACGGTCGTGTAGCCGCCGGACGCGGCGGCGCGCGTGCCCGTGAGCACGGTCTCACTGGCCTCGGCGCCCGGCTCGCGGAGGTGGGTGTGGAGGTCGACGAGGCCGGGGAGGGCGACGAGGCCGTCGGCATCGATGACGCGCTCGTCGAGCTCGGCGGTCAGCCGCCCGGTCGCGGCGATGCGCCCGCCGCGGATCCGGATGTCCTCGCGCGTCTCTCCGAGGAGGGTCGCGCCGCGGATGAGCACGCCGGTCACGCGCTCTCCTCCGACGATCCGGCGACGAGGAGGTAGAGCACTGCCATGCGGATGAACACCCCGTTCGTGACTTGAGCGAGCACCGTCGACGCCGAAGAGTCGGCGGCCGCGGACGAGATCTCCAGCCCCCGATTCATCGGGCCGGGGTGCATGACCATCGTATCGGGGCCGAGCGCGGCGAACCTCTCGGCCGTGAGGCCCCACTCGCGCGCGTACTCGCGCGCGGAGGGGAAGAAGGCGGCGTGCATGCGCTCCTGCTGGATGCGCAGCATCATGACGACGTCCGGGTCGAGCGCGAGCGCGGGCTCCAGGTGCTCGTGCACGGTCACCGGCCACGTCTCGACGCCGCTCGGCAGGAGCGTGCGCGGGGCGACGAGGTGCACGTCCGCACCGAGCGTCGACAGCAGCCACACGTTCGAGCGCGCGACCCGCGAGTGCACGACGTCGCCGACGATGACGACGCGCATCCCCTCGAGGTCGCGCCCGCGGGAGTCGGCCCCGTAGCGCCGCTGCCGCATCGTGAAGGCGTCGAGGAGGGCCTGCGTCGGGTGCTCGTGCGTGCCGTCGCCGGCGTTGAGCACGTGCGCGTCGATCCAGCCCGCGTGCGCGAGCATGTGGGCGGCGCCCGAGCCGTGGTGGCGGACGACGATCGCGTCGGCGCCCATCGCCTGCAGCGTCTGGGCGGTGTCCTTGAGGCTCTCGCCCTTGGAGACGCTAGAGCCCTTCGCGCTGAAGGTGATGACGTCGGCGCTCAGCCGTTTGGCTGCCGACTCGAAGGACAGACGCGTGCGCGTGGAGTCCTCGAAGAACAGGTTGACGACGGTCCTGCCGCGCAGGGTCGGGAGCTTCCGGACCTCGCGATCGGCGGTCCGCGCCATGTCTTCTGCGATGTCGAGGATGCCCACGGCCGTTGCGCGGTCGAGGTCGCGCGTGCTGAGAAGGTGCTTCACGGCTCGATCGTCACCTCCTCGACGCCGTCGACGTCCGCGAGCCGCACGCTCACGCGCTCGCTCGTCGAGCTCGGCAGGTTCTTGCCGACGAAGTCGGCGCGGATGGGCAGCTCGCGGTGGCCGCGGTCGACGAGCACCGCGAGGCGCACCGCACGGGGCCGGCCGTGGTCGGCGAGGGCGTCGAGGGCCGCGCGCACGGTGCGGCCCGAGTACAGGACGTCATCGACGAGCACGACGATCGCGTCGTCGATTCCCTCGTCAGGGATGCGCGTCGGTGCCGGCGCGCGTGTCGGCGTGCGGGCGAGGTCATCGCGGTAGAGCGTGATGTCGAGCGAGCCGACGCTCGAGGTGCCGGGCTCGATCTCGTCGACGACCCGCTGGATCCGCTCGGCCAGGACGGTTCCCCTGGTCGGGATCCCGAGGAAGACGAGTCGGCCATCGCCGCGCCGGGATTCCAGCACTTCGTGGGCGATGCGGCGCAGAGCGCGCGTGATGTCAGAGTCGTGGAGCACGGTGCGTGCTGACACTTCTGACCTCCTTCCCCGCCTCACAGGACGGTGCTTAAAGGACGTCGAACGAAGTCAGTCTAGCGGGTCAGCTCCAGCGCTTGAGCAGGGCTCTCTCCCCCACGCCGACGAGGGCGTCGGTGGCCTTGCCGAGGACGCCGAGCAGGAGGATCGCGAGGAACAGGCGATCCGTTCTGCCGTTGTTCTGCGAGTCGACCAGCAGGAACCCGAGACCCATCGAGGACGCGATGAGCTCGGCGGCGACGAGGAACAGCCAGGCCTGCGCGAGAGCGAGGCGGAGCCCCGAGACCACCGCGGGCACGACGGCGGGCAGCTGGACCGTCGTCAGCAGCGGCAGTCGGCCGAGCCCGAACGCCCTCCCGGCCTCGACGAGCTGGGGGTCGACGTGCCGGAGGGCGCCGGCCACGGTGGTGAACACCGGGAACGCCGCGCCGATAGCGATGAGCGTGATCTTGGGGACCTCGTAGATGCCGAGGTAGATCGTGAGCAGGGGCACCCAGGCGAGCGAGGGCACCGCGCGAATGGCGCCGAGGATGGGCGAGAGCAGCTTCGACCCGACGTCCGACAGCCCGACGACGGCACCGAGCACGAGGCCGATGGCGGCGCCGATGGCGAAACCGGTGAGCACGCGCTGGAGCGAGATCAGGATGTACGTGCCCAGCAGCCCCTGGTTCGCGAGCTCGACGCCCGCGCCGACGACCTGCGCCGGTGAGGGCAGGAGGTAGTCGGGAATCTGCGTCGCCTCCGACGCGACGAGCCAGATCGTCAGCAGAAGCGCGGGAACGACGGCGCCGAGAAGCACGGTGCTGCCGGTGAGCCGCCGTCGTCCGCGGCCGGACCGCTCGACCGTCGACGGGTCCCTCCGACCGTTCCGCGACGCGGGACTGCGCCCCTCCGTGGTGTCGGAGGGGCGCAGGACCGGAGCGCCGCCGCGCTCGTCGAAACTCATGCTCAGCCGACCTCATCCGGGTCGGCTGCCGTGGCGAACTCGTCGTTGAAGAGCGAGTCGAGCGCTGCGTCGATCTGCTCCTGGCCGGGCACGTCGCCGCTCTCGACGAAGATCGGGCCGATGATCTCGAGCACGTCGCGCTGCGCATCTCCCGGCACATTGTCGATGTCGATGACGGTGCGCTCGATCGTGGCCTCGGCGACCGCGATGTCGATGCCCGCAACTTCGGCGAGGATGGCCGCGGTCTCCTCCGGATTCTCCAGGGCCCACGCACGAGCCTTCTCGTATGCGTTCACGACGAGCTGCGCGAGGTCGGGGTGGTTCTCGATGAAGTCCTCGGTGGCGTTGAGGAAGCCGTACGAGTTGAAGTCGACGTTGTCGTAGATGATCTCCGCGGCGCCGTTCGCGACCGACGTCGACAGCAGCGGGTCGAGGCCCGACCACGCCTCGACGGCGCCCGTCTCGAGGGCCGTCTTGCCGTCGGCGTGCTGCAGGTTCTGCAGGTTGATGTCGGAGAGCGAGAGCCCGGCCTCCTGCAGCGCCTGGAGGAGGAAGAAGTAGGGATCGGTGCCCTTGGTCGCGGCGACCGTGCGGCCCTTGAGGTCCTCCACGGAGTCGATGTCGGAGCCGGTCGGGACGAGGATCGCGGCCCAGTTGGGCTGCGTGTAGATGTCGATCACCTGGATGGGGCTGCCGTTGGAGCGCGCGAGGAGCGCGGCCGAGCCGGCCGTCGAGCCGACGTCGATCGCCCCGGCACGAAGCGCCTCGTTGGCCTTGTTCGAGCCGGCCGACTGCACCCAGGTGACGGTGACGTCGTCGCCGAGCTCATCCTCCAGCCAGCCCTGCTCCTTGATGATCAGGCTGAGCGGGTTGTAGGTGGCGAAGTCGAGCGTGAGGTCGGTCGACGACCACTCGGCGCCGTCGGTGGGCTCAGGAGCGGCGGCGCCCTCTCCCGCGACGCAGCCGGTCATGGCCATGGCCGCCGCGGCGAGCGTCGCGGTGAGCAGGGTCAGACGGGGGCGGGAGGTCATCGTGGTGCCTTTCGGTTGTCGGTCGGAGCGACCGGCTGTAGTGGGGTGGAGATGGTGCGGTGGCGGTCGTGCTGGTGGAGCGGTCTAGCGGCCGTGGTGGCTCGGAACCCCGAGGGCGTCCAGCAGCTGAGCGCGGAGGCGGGCGAGGACGGTCGAGGCGCGGTCGCGCGGGCGCGTCCCCGGCACCTCCAGGATGCGGCTGATGGTCGCGCCGGGGCGGTCGAATCTCGTGCCGAGCAGCACGATCCGGTCGGCGAGGGCGAGAGCCTCGTCGACGTCGTGCGTGACGAGCACGATCGTGGCCGGCTCGGCGCGGTGGATGTCAACGAGGAGGTCCTGCATCGTCAGCCGCGTGAGAGCGTCGAGGGCGCCGAACGGCTCGTCGAGCAGGAGCACGCCCGGCCCGCGAGCGAGGGCGCGTGCAAGAGATACGCGCTGGGCCATCCCGCCGGAGATCTGGCGCGGCTTGAGGTCGGCCGCGTGGGTCAGCTGCACGAGTTCGAGCAACTCTCCGACGCGCACACGCCCCGCGGCGCGGTCGGTGCCGCGCGGGAGGCCGAGCTCGATGTTGCGGGCCACTGTGCGCCACGGCAGGAGACGCGGCTCCTGGAAGGCGACAGCGCAGCGCTGATCGGCGGCTGCGATGCGCGTGCCGTCGATCGTCAGGCTACCGGAGGTCGGGCGATCGAGGCCCGAGATCTGACGCAGGAGCGTCGACTTGCCGCACCCTGAGGGGCCGAGCAGGGCGACGATCTCGCCCGGGGCGATCTTGAGCTCCACGTCGCGGAGGACGAGGCGCTCGAGTTCGCGGGGAGCCCCGGGGAAGGCGCGCCCGACGCCATTGAGCGACACCGGCAGCGCCGAGGTCGTCTGCGTCGGAGCCGTCGCGTTCGAGGTCATGCTCCGACGGTACGGAACGATTGGAGCAGTGCCAAAAGTCCGCGCAACGCGACGAAACGCGACGACACATGTCGTCATATTGGATCGTGCGCCCACCCGCGGCATCTCCCAGAGGGATCGAGCCGAGGGCGGCGCGGCTTCTACGGGGCGGAGCGGTGCAGGTCGTCGGCGATCGCGCCGAGCACGCCGTTGACGAAGCCCGAGGACTCGTCGGTCGAGAGGACGGTCGCGAACTCGACAGCCTCGTCGATCGCGACGGCGGCGGGAACGTCGGGGTTGTGGACGAGCTCCCACACCGCGACGCGGAGGATGGCGCGGTCAACAGCGGGCATGCGGGCGAGGCTCCAGCCGACGGCGTGCGACTCGATCAGCCGGTCGATCGCGCCCGCGTTGTCGGCGACGCCGCGGACGATGTCGTGCGCGTACGGCCAGCTCGAGGAGCGTTGCGGCTGCGCGGCGGCGCGCTCGCCCTCCTCGCGGAGGATCTCGTCGAGCACGGACTGCCGCACGTCGGCGATGAAGAGCATGTCGAGGGCCCGCTTGCGGGCCTTCGTGCGGGCGCCCACCTACTCGGTGACGCGGCCGAGGTAGTCCCCGGAGCGCGTGTCGACCTTGACCCTGGTGCCGGTCTCGAGGAAGAGCGGCACCTGGATCTCATAGCCGGTCTCGACGGTCGCGGGTTTGGTGCCGCCGGTCGAGCGGTCGCCCTGGAGGCCCGGCTCGGTGTAGGTCACCTCGAGCACGACCGAGGCGGGGAGCTCGACGTAGAGCGCCTCGCCCTCGTGCATCGCGATCGTGACCATCTGGTTCTCGAGCATGAAGTTCTTGGCGTCGCCGACGACCGCGGCAGGCACGGTCACCTGGTCGTAGTCGGTGGTGTCCATGAACACGAAGTCGGCGCCGTCCTGGTACAGGTACTGGTAGTCGCCGCGGTCGACGGTCGCGAAGTCGATCTTGAGACCGGCGTTGAACGTCTTGTCCACGAGCTTGCCCGAGCGCACGTTGCGGATCTTGGTGCGCACGAACGCACCGCCCTTGCCCGGCTTGACGTGCTGGAACTCGACCACGTTCCAGAGCTGCCCGTCGATGCTGAGAACGCTGCCGTTCTTGATGTCGTTCGTCGTGGCCATGAGCGTTGGGGTATCCGTTTCCGTGCTGGTCTCGACGTGGGTGCACGCCGACGTGGAAGTCTAGTCGAGAGCTAGAGGGCGCCGGTGATGCGGGCGAGCGCGAGACGGTACGACCCGAAGCCGAAGCCGGCGATGACGCCCGTCGCGATCCCCGAGATCACGCTCGTGTGCCGGAACTCCTCGCGGGAGTGCGGGTTCGACAGGTGCACCTCGATGAGCGTCAGCCCCACCGTGGTCACCAGCGCGGCGGCATCGCGCAGGGCGTACGAGTAGTGCGTGAAGGCGGCGGGGTTGAGGATGACGGCGCTGCCGGTGTCGACCGCCTCGTGCAGCCAGGCGATGAGCTCGGCCTCGTCGTTCGTCTGGCGCAGCTCGAGCACGACCCCAGCGGGCGCGGCCGTCGCGAGCTCGGCGCGCAGGTCGTCGAGGGTTCCTGTCCCGTACACGTCGGGCTCGCGCGTGCCGAGCCGGTTGAGGTTCGGGCCGTTGAGCACGAGCACGCGACCGGGGCGGGGGGCGGAGTCGGTCATGCGCTCACTGTAGCGAGGCATTCGCGCCCGCAGACGGAGGTCACTCCCCCACCTCCTGGTAGGCGGCGAAGAGCATCGACTCGTCGGTGCCGTTGAGCACGCGCGGCCGCCCGATGCCGTCGAGGATGATGAATCGCAGCATGCCGGCGCGCGCCTTCTTGTCGCGCTGCATGGTCGCGAGCAGCGTCTTCCAGCGCCCGAGCGGGTACCCGGTCGGCAGGGTGAGCGAGGCGAGGATGCGGCGGGTGCGGTCGACCGCATCGGCCGGGAGGGAGCCGGCGAGGTGCGAGAGCTCGGCGGCGAAAACCATGCCGATCGAGATCGCGGCCCCATGGCGCCAGCGGTAGCGCTCGGCGTGCTCGATCGCGTGGCCGAGCGTGTGGCCATAGTTGAGGATCTCGCGCAGGCCCTGCTCGGTGAAGTCGTCGCTCACGACGTGCGCCTTGACGCGGATGCTGCGCTCGATGAGCTCGCGGAACACGGGCGTCGTCGGGTCGGTCGCGATCGTGACGTCGGCCTCGAGCAGATCGAGGATGACGGGATCGGCGATGAAGCCGGCCTTCACGACCTCGGCGAATCCGGCGAGGATCTCGTTCTGCGGGAGCCCGTCGAGCAGGTCGAGGTCGACGATGACCGCCTTCGGCGCGTAGAAGGCGCCAACGAGGTTCTTGCCCTCGGCGGTGTTGATGCCGGTCTTTCCGCCGACCGCGGCGTCGACCATGCCGAGCACGGTCGTCGGGACCTGGATGAGCGGGATGCCGCGCAGCCAGGTGGCGGCGACGAACCCGGCGAGGTCGGTCGTCGCGCCGCCGCCGAGCCCGAGCACGGCATCCGTTCTCGTGAAGTCGGTCTGGCCCATGATCTGCCAGCAGAAGGCGGCGACCTCGACGCGCTTGGCGCCCTCGGCATCGGGGACCTCGGCGAGCAGGACCTCGATGCGACCGGCGAGCTGCTCGCGCAGGCGCTCGGCGACGGGCGCGAGCGGAGGAGCGTGCACGACGAGCATCTTCGCGACGGTCGGCGGCAGGTGAGCGTCGATCGACGCGATCAGGCCGCGGCCGACGGTGATCGCGTAGGGGTCGGCGCCCGTGACCTCGATGACGGTCGGGGCGGTCGAGTCGCTCATGCGCGGTCTCCTTCGGTGGGGCTGGCGGGGGCCTCGCGGTCGGTCGCCCATTCGGCGATCTCGGCGGCGATGCGGTCGATGGGGCGGGCGGAGGTGTCCCAGACCGCGGCGGCGAGCCGCTCGTAGACCGGTCGCCGCTGCGCGACGAGCGCCACCCAGGCGTCGACGCTCGCGCTCAGTGGGCGTGCGCCCTTCTCGAGCCGCTCGGCGACGGCGTCGGCGCTCGCGGTCAGGAGCACCACGGGCATTCCGGCGAGTTGCTGCTGCGTCTCGGGGTCGAGCACCGCTCCTCCCCCGAGCGACACGACGGCCCGATGCCGAAGCGCGTCGGCCACGGCGGCCCGCTCGAGAGCGCGGAAGTGCGGCTCGCCGTGAAAGGCGAAGATCTCGGGGATGGGACCGTGCTCAGCGGCGACGACCTTGTCGGTGTCGATCACGGGCAGATCGAGAATGCGCGCGACGCGCCGGCCGACGCGCGACTTCCCGGCGGCCGGCGGACCGATGAGGACGACGGCGGGCGTGCCGGAGGCCCCGCCGTCGATCTCACTCACTCGTGCTCACTCACCCGTGCTTACCGCGGTCGCGAGGTTCGCGGGCATCGCGGCGAGGTAGCCCTCGAGGTTGCGGCGCGTCTCGGCGACCGAGTCGCCGCCGAACTTCTCGAGCATCGCCTCGGCGACCACGAGCGCGACCATGGCCTCGGCGACGACGCCCGCGGCGGGGACGGCGCACACGTCCGAGCGCTGGTGGTGGGCGGGAGCGGCGTCGCCCGTCGCGACGTCGATCGTACGCAGCGCGTGGGGCACCGTCGCGATGGGCTTCATCCCGGCCCGGACGCGCAGGACGGTGCCCGTCGACATCCCGCCCTCGGTGCCGCCCGCGCGGTCGCTCACGCGCTCGATGACCCCGTCGTCGACGACGAGCTCGTCGTGCGCGGCCGATCCGCGGCGGCGGGTCGTCTCGAAGCCGTCACCGACCTCGACGCCCTTGATCGCCTGGATGCCCATGAGCGCGGCGGCGAGCTTGGCGTCGAGACGGCGATCCGAGTGCACGTAAGAGCCGAGCCCCGGCGGGATACCGTAGGCGAGCACCTCGACGACGCCGCCGAGCGTGTCTCCGGTCTTGTGCGCGTCATCCACCTCCGCGACCATCCGCTCACTCGTCTCGGCGTGGAGGCAGCGCAACGGGTCGGCGTCCAGGCGCTCGACGTCGTCGGGGCGCGGCAGCGGCGCATCCTCCGGGACGCGTACGGGGCCGATCGAGAGGGTGTGGCTCACGAGCCGGATGCCGAGCTCGCCGAGGAAGGCCCGGGCGACGGCGCCGAGCGCGACGCGCGCCGCGGTCTCGCGAGCGCTCGCGCGCTCGAGGACGGGACGCGCCTCGTCGAAGCCGTACTTCTGCATCCCGACGAGGTCCGCGTGACCGGGGCGCGGCCGGGTGAGCGGCGCGCCGCGCCCGCCGGAGAGCTCGGCGGGGTCGACGGGGTCGGGACTCATGACGGTCGTCCACTTGGGCCATTCCGTGTTGCCGATGCGGAGCGCGACAGGGCTCCCCATCGTGCGCCCGTGGCGCACGCCGCCGGAGATCGAGAGCTCGTCCTGCTCGAACTTCATGCGCGCGCCGCGGCCGTAGCCGAGCTTGCGGCGCTGAAGGTCGGCCTGAATGGCCTCACGCGTCACCGGGACGTCGGCGGGCATGCCCTCGATGACGGCGATGAGCTCGGGTCCGTGGGATTCTCCGGCGGTCAACCAGCGCAGCATGGCTCCATCCTCCCACGCAGCGGATGGGGTTCGGTCACGCGAGCGCGGCCGCCATGGCGGCCTCGACCTCCGCCTCACGGTCGAGCGGCTGATCGGTCTGACCGGAGACGAAGAACCGCACCTGCCGAACGGCCTGGTGCAGCAGCATGTCTCGCCCGGAGGCGACGCGGCCGCCGACCGCGAGCCACTGTGCCGCGAGCGGTCCTGGCCACGGGTGGTAGGTCACGTCGAGCGCGACGGACGCGCGCCGGGCATCCGCCGGGATCTCGCGATCGAGCTCGACTCCGTTCGGAAGCGTCCAGGCAACGACGTCCGCGCCGTCGACGACGTCGGCGAGGTCGTCGAGCGAGACGAGATCGACCTCGAGCAGCAGCTCGTCGGCGAGCGCGACCAGGCCTGCCGTGCGCGTGCTGTCCCTGACGGCGACGATGACCGAGCGCAGTCCGAGGCCGTCGAGCGCGACGAGCACGGATCGCGCTGTCGCGCCCGCCCCCGCGAGCACTGCGTGATCGGCGCGGTCGAGGCCCGCGTCCCTCAGTGCCCGCTCCACCCCGGCCACGTCGGTGTTGCGCACCACTCGCCGGCCATCGTCGGCGAGCAGGAGGGTGTTCGCCGCGCCTGTCAGCGCCACCGTCCGATCGGAGTCATCGGCGAGGCGGAGGAGCTCCTCCTTGAGTGGCATCGTCGCCGACAGTCCGCGCCAGGAGCGGTCGAGACCATCGACGAAGGCGCGCAGCTCGTGCTCGCGCACCTCGTGACGCTCGTAGACCCAGTCCAGGCCGAGCGCGACGTAGGCGGCGGCGTGCAGAGTCGGCGACAGCGAGTGCGCGATCGGCGAGCCGACGACCGCGAGACGGCGGATGCTCATGGTCAGCCGCAGTACACGGTGCGGTTCTCCTCCGAGGCGTTGCACCACTCCTGCAGCTGCCGCACGCCGGCCTCATGCTGCGCGAGCGTCTCGGAGAACACGGTCTCGCCGGTGGCGAGGTTCACGGTCACGAAGTAGAGCCACTCGCCCTCGGGCGGAGCGACGGCGGCCTCGATGGCCACCTGCCCAGGCAGTCCGATCGGGCCGACCGGCAGACCGGGATTCGCGTACGTGTTGTAGGGGTTCGAGGCGTCGCCTCGCTCGGCATCGGTCGTGAAGACGGAGTCGAACTTCCCGGTGCCGTAGTGGACGGTCGCATCGCTCTGGAGGAGCATCCCCTCGTCGATGCGGTTGACGAACACGCGCGCGACCCGCCCGAAGTCCTCCAGGTCGCTGCCGGCCTCGCGCTGCACGAGCGAGGCGAGCGTGAGCACGCGGTAGCGGTCCTCCGGAGCCACGCCGAGCGCGTCCAGGCGCGAGATCATCTCGGACGCGAGGCGCTCGATGACCTGCTCGGCGGTCGTGCCCGGCTCGAAGGTGTACGTGGCGGGGAAGAGGTAGCCCTCGATCGAGGGGGCCTCGGCGGGAACCCCGTAGCGCGTCGGGTCGGCGATGGCCGCCTGGAAGTCCTCGATGGGCAGGTCGGTTCCGAGCGCGAGGAGCTCGAGCGTGTCGCTCAGCACCGTGCCCTCGGGAATGGTGACGCGGCTCTCGACGCGGTTGGCCGGGTCGAGGAGAGCGTCGAGCGCCGCGCGCGCCGACATCTCGCCCTGGAGCGCGTACGTGCCCGGCTGGAACGACAGCGACGAGTCGGCGAGCAGGAGGTCGTAGAAGGCGCTGAAGCTCATCGTGACGCCCGATTGCTGGAGGGTGAGCGCGACGTCCTCGCCGATGTCGCCCGGCACGATCGTGACGAGGACCTCTTCGCCATTGCCGTCGCCCTCGTAGTCGTTGGGCAGCTCGATGCCGAGCACCTCTCGGATCTGCGGCTCGAAGTTCGTCCACGCGAACCATGCGGCACCGGCACCGAGGCCGAGCAGGAGTGCGATCACGCCGATCACGACGGGAGCGCGTCCGCCGCGGCGTCGTGCAGGACGATCGAAGCCGGATCGTCTGGCGCGGCGCGAGGCGGCGGCGTCGGGTTCGGGCGCGCTACCCGAGCGGTCGCGTGGGCGATGGGGATCCGGCTGGGTGGCGAAGATCTCTGCCCAGGTGTCGTCGTCGTTGTTCGTCACGGTGCGGGGGTACCTCCGTCGGGATCCACGATGACGCCGGGAGCCTCGCCCCGCGACTTCTCGTGGTCGAGCGCGTGCTGGAGCAGGATAACAGCGGCGACCTGGTCGACGACGGACCGCGAGCTCTTCGCGTTCCTGCCCGAATCGCGGAGCGCTCGTGCGGCCGTGACGGTCGTGAGGCGTTCGTCGACGAGTCGTACGGGGATGTCGGGCATCTCGGTCGCGAGCTGCGCCGCGACGTGGCGCGAGTCCTCAGTCGACGCCGTGTCCGCTCCGCTGAGCGACAGCGGGAGGCCGACGACGATCTCGATCGCCTCGTGCTCCTGGACGAGGCGGCGGATTCCCTCCACGACGCCGTCGCGGCGCGCGAGCGTCTCGATCGGCGTCGCAAGGACCCCGTGGTGATCGCTTCGCGCGACGCCCACTCGCGCCTTCCCGACGTCGACGCCGAGGCGCACCCCCGTTCGCACGATCAGTCGAGGAGCTCGCGCAGCACGGCATCGAGCGCGGCCGGGATCGCGGTCGGGTCGGGGCCGCCGCCCTGAGCGAGGTCGTCCTTGCCGCCGCCTCCGCCACCGAGCACACCGGAGGCGGTGCGCGCGAGGGCGCCGGCCTTCGCACCGGCGTCCCGAGCGGCGGGCGTGGTCGCGACGATGACGGTCGCCTTGCCCCCCACCTCCGCCGCGAGCACGACGACGGCGGGCTGCGCCGCGAGCCGCTCGCGCACACTCGTCGCGAGCGAGCGGACGTCGTCAGCCGAGCCGAGCGCGCCGAGATGCTCGGCGACGACCGTGAAGTCGCCGACGGTCGTGGCCGATTGCGCGAGAAAGGGGACGCGCTCGCTGAGGCGGCTCGCCTCGAACCGGGCGACCTTCTTCTCGGCGGCCTTGAGCTGCGCGCTGAGGTCGGCGATGCGGTCGGCGAGCTGGTCGCGCGGGGTCTTGAGGCTGCTCGTGAGCTGCTGCACGAGCGCGCGCTCGGCGGCGAGCTCGCGGAACGCCTCGAGGCCAACGAGCGCCTCGACCCGACGGTTGGTCGAGCCCACCGACGACTCGCTCACGACGCTGATCAGGCCGATCTCAGCAGACGAGCCAACGTGGGTTCCCGCGCACAGCTCGCGCGACCACGGGCCGCCGATGTCGACGACGCGCACTGTGTCGCCGTACTTCTCGCCGAACAGGGCCATCGCGCCGAGGGACTTCGCCTCGTCGAGCCCCATGATGCGGGTGTCAACGGGCAGGTTGTCGCGCACGGCGAGATTGCTGATCTCCTCGATCTCGCTGCGCGTCGCGGGGCTGAGCGCCTGGTTCCAGCTGAAGTCGAGGCGCATGTAGCCGGCCTTGTTGTACGAGCCGGACTGGTGCGCGTCGTGCCCGAGCGTCTGACGCAGGGCGGCGTGGATGACGTGAGTCGCCGAGTGCGCCTGCGTCGCGGAGCGCCGGTAGACGGGGTCGACCTGGGTGCGCGCGGCATCGCCGACGTGCACCTCCCCCGCGCGCACCTGAACGGTGTGGCTGATGAGGCCCTTCACGGGCTTCTGCACGTCGAGCACCTCGAGGTCGAAGCCGTTGCCGACGATCGCCCCCTCGTCGCTGTCCTGGCCGCCCGACTCGGCATATAGCGTCGTCTCGGCGAGGATGACCTCGGCGATGTCGCCCGCCTGCGCGACGGGCACGCTCCGGCCGTCGACGAGGAGTCCGAGGACGGTGGTCTCGGTCTCGAGGGCGTCGTAGCCGAGGAACTCGGTCTCGCCCGCGGCGCGGAACGCACCGTACACGCTGAGGTCGGCCAGCGCGCCCTTCTTCGACTTCGCGTCGAGCTTCGCGCGCGTGCGCTGCTCGGTCATGAGCCGATCGAATTCGGCCCGATCGACCGTGAGGCCGTTCTCCTGCGCCATCTCGAGCGTGAGGTCGAGCGGGAACCCGAAGGTGTCGTGGAGCTGGAAGACGGTGTCGCCCGGAAGGGTGCGACCGCCCGTCACGGTCGTCTGCGCGACGGCGAGGTCGAGGATCGTCGTGCCCGCCGCGAGCGTGCGGAGGAAGGCCTCCTCCTCACCGAGGGCGAGGCGCGAGACGCGGTCGTAGTGCTCGGTGATCTCCGGGTAGGCGGAGCTCATCGCGTCGCGCGAGGCGGCGAAGAGCACGTCGAAGCTCGGCGCGTCGACGCCCAGGAGGCGCATGGCGCGGATGCTCCGCCGCAGCAGGCGGCGCAGGATGTACCCCCGGCCCTCGTTGCCGGGTGCGACGCCGTCGGTCATGAGCATGAGGCTCGAGCGCACGTGGTCGGCGATCACGCGCATCCGCACATCGTCATCGTGATCGGCGCCGTAGCGGCGACCGGACATCGCGGACGCGGCATCGAGGACGGGCCTGACCTGGTCGATCTCGTACATGTTCTCGACGTCCTGGGTGAGGAATGCGACTCGCTCCATGCCCATGCCGGTGTCGATGTTCTTGTCCGGCAGCTCGCCGAGGATCTCGAAGTCGTTCTTCCCCGTGCCCTCGCCGCGGAGGTACTGCATGAAGACGAGATTCCAGATCTCGACGTACCGGTCGTCGTCGGTCGCCGGACCGCCGTCGGCGCCGTAGGCGGGGCCGCGGTCGAAAAAGATCTCCGAGCACGGGCCGGCTGGGCCCGGCTGGCCGGTCGACCAGTAGTTGGTGTCCATGTCGAGGCGCTGGATGCGACCCTCCGGCAGGCCCGCGATCTTCTTCCATAGCGCGATCGCCTCGTCGTCGTCCTTGTAGACTGTGACCCAGAGGTCCTTCTCGTCGAAGCCGAGTCCGCCGTCGCCCTGCGAGGTCGTCAGGAGCTCCCAGGCGTAGCCGATCGCCCCCTCCTTGAAGTAGTCGCCGAACGAGAAGTTGCCGTTCATCTGGAAGAACGTGCCGTGACGGGGGGTCTTGCCGACCTCCTCGATGTCGTTCGTGCGGATGCACTTCTGCACGCTCGTCGCGCGGGGGTACGGCGCGGGGACGACACCGGTGAGGTACGGGACGAACGGCACCATGCCCGCGACCGTGAACAGCAGCGTCGGGTCGTCGCTGACGAGGGATGCGGAGGGGACGACGGTGTGGCCGCGAGTTCCGAAGAAGTCGAGCCACCGGCGCTGGATGTCGGCGGTCTGCATGGAGGTTCGAGGAGTCCTGTGATCAGTGGTGCGTCGAAGCGGCGGGCACGGTCGTCGGCCCCGATCTCGGGGGCGCGGATGCCCGGCGCGGGTCTAGGAGCGGCGCTCGGTGAGGTCGGCGATCGTCGCCTCTGCCTCGGCGACGGCCGCGCGGAGCTCGGCTTCGCGCTGCCGGTAGCCGTCGAGAACGGCCTCACCGAAGCCGCGGGCCTTCGCGTCGACGTCGTCGAGGAACTGACGGCCCTGGGGCGACTTCTCGACCCGGTGCGCTGCGAAGAATCCGATGGTGATGCCGATGACGAGCCAGACGGCGTTTCTCATGGGGGTCTCCCTCAACTGCGGCGGCGGCGATGCCCGGGGTGCCGGACGTGCTTCCACCTTAGCGCCGGTGCCGGAACGCCGAACGGGGGCCCGGCATGCGCCGGACCCCCGTTCCTCTGCTCTCGTGAGAGCGAACGGTTCTATCGAGCCGCGTAGTACTCGACGACAAGCTGGACCTCGCAGGTCACGGGGACCTCGGCGCGCTTGGGGCGTCGCACGAGGCGGGCCTGCAGCTTGTCGAGCTCGACGTCCAGGTATGCCGGGACCTTCGGGAGCACGTCGACGTGACCGCCGGCCGCGGCGACCTGGAAGGGCTCCATCGACTCGCTCTTGGGCTTGACGTGGATGAGCTGCTCGGGCTTCACGCGGAAGGACGGGCGGTCGACGATCTTGCCGTCGACGAGGATGTGGCGGTGCACGACCATCTGACGGGCCTGCGCGGTCGTGCGGGCGAAGCCGGCGCGCACGACGAGAGCGTCGAGACGCATCTCGAGCAGCTCGACGAGGTTCTCACCGGTCAGTCCTGCCGTGCGGCGGGCCTCCTGGAAGATGATGCGGAGCTGGGCCTCGCGGATGCCGTACTGCGCGCGGAGGCGTTGCTTCTCACGCAGGCGGACGGCGTAGTCGCTGTCCGCCTTGCGCTTGGTGCGGCCGTGCTCGCCCGGAGCGTAGGGGCGCTTCTCGAGGTACTTGGCGGCCTTCGGGGTGAGGGCGATGCCGAGCGCTCGGGAGAGGCGGGTCTTGCTGCGGGTACGTGACTTGGTGGACACGATTTCCTTCCATGCTCGTGGCCGCGACTCTCACGGCTCACGGACGTACACCTCTCCGTCCGTTCCGGACGTACGTCGAGACGTTCCGGTGGAGACTGCGAGGGAGGGTGTGCCCATATCTGACGGGCCGGTAGAGCCTAGCAGACGAGGGCTCAGCCGCCCGAGCCGCGGCGCCCGCGCACGATCGCGCGCAGCTTCTCCAGTCGCGCCGAGATCTCGCGCTCGTGCCCCCGCTCGGTCGGCCGGTAGTACTCGGTGCTGACGAGCGGGTCGGGCAGATGCTGCTGCTCGACGACCCCGACGGGCTCGTCGTGCGGGTAGACGTAGCCCTTTCCGTGGCCGAGGCGCTTCGCGCCGGGATAGTGGGCGTCGCGCAAGGGCTTCGGCACGCGTCCGATTCGGCCGGATCGGACATCCGCGATCGCCTCGTCGATGCCTCGGTACGCGGCGTTCGACTTCGGCGCGGTCGCGAGGTAGACGACCGCTTCGGCGAGAGGGATGCGACCCTCCGGCATGCCGATGAGCTGGACCGCCTGAGCGGCGGCGACAGCGATCGGCAGCGCCTGGGGGTCGGCGAGCCCGATGTCCTCCGAGGCCGAGATGATGACGCGGCGGGCGATGAAGCGCGGATCCTCCCCCGCCTCGATCATGCGCGCGAGGTAGTGCAGCGCGGCGTCGGGGTCGCTGCCGCGGATCGACTTGATGAAGGCGCTGATGACGTCGTAGTGCTCGTCGCCGTTCTTGTCGTACCGCAGGAGGGCCCGGTCGACGGCCGCGGCGACGATCTCCGCTGTGATGACGGGATGCTCCGCCGCGGTGTCGTCGTCGCTCGAGTCGCGCTCGATCGCGGCCGACTGCGCGGCGGCCTCGAGCGCGGTGAGGGCTCGACGGGCGTCCCCCGAGGCCAGTCGGATGATCGCCTCGCGCGCCGTCGGATCGAGCACGACCGCGCCCTTGAGCCCGCGCTGATCGGCGACGGCGCGGTCGACGAGCGTGCCGAGGTCGTCGTCCGAGAGCTGCTCGAGGGTCAGCAGGAGCGAGCGGCTAAGCAGCGGTGCGATGACCGAGAAGGACGGGTTCTCGGTCGTCGCGGCGATGAGGATGACCCACCCGTTCTCGACGCCGGGGAGCAGGGCGTCCTGCTGGGCCTTGGTGAAGCGGTGGATCTCATCGAGGAAGAGCACCGTCGAGGAGCCGTAGAGGTCGCGGTCGGCCAGGGCGCGCTCCATGACCTCGCGAACGTCGCGCACGCCGGCGGTGATCGCAGACAGCTCCACGAAGCGACGGCCCGATTGCCGGGCGATCGCCTGGGCGAGCGTCGTCTTCCCGGTGCCGGGCGGGCCCCAGAGGATCACGGAGACGGCGCTCGGACCTCGGCCGTCGTCGCGCGCGAGGCTCACGAGCGGTGACCCGGCCCCGAGGAGGTGCGACTGCCCCGCGACCTCGTCGAGGCGCGTCGGGCGCATGCGCACCGCGAGGGGGACGGCGGCAGAGCCGAGCCCGGGGCGAGCATCCATGCGAAGGAGACTAGCGCCGCCCACCGACGACGGCCTCCGGGGAGCGGGTCGCGCTCGACTAGAGTTCCCCACGGAAATCGACCTCGAGGAGGCCCGCGTGGCACGCAGTTCGTCGACGAGCGAGCGCGAGGCGCGCGAGCGCCTGCGCCGGTACCAGGCGCGGCAGACCCTGCACGAATCCCGGACCGCTCGGCGCGTGCGCGACAACGTCGGCGCCGTCATCGCCCTCGTGGTGGTCGCGGCGGTCGCCACGATCGCCCAGATCGCGTACTTCTCGGCCGGGCCCGGTGCTCCCGAGCCCGTCGCGAGCGCGTCACCCTCCCCCAGCGCGAGCGCCGACACGGAGGGCGCGCAGCCGCCGTCGACCGAGGTGAGCGAGTTCCGCGAGTGGTCGGGCACGATGACCATCAACGAGAGCATCCCGCTCGAGCTCACGCTCGACGGCATGGCGGCGCCGCAGGCGGTCGCCTCGTTCGTGCAGCTCACGCAGGACGGCTTCTACGACGGCCTGACCTGCCACAGGCTCACGACCGACGGGATCTTCGTGCTCCAGTGCGGCGACCCCGCCGGCGACGGCACGGGCGGGCCCGACTACCGCTACGGACCGATCGAGAACGCGCCGGCCGACGACGTCTACCCGGCGGGCACGCTCGCGATGGCGCGCCAGGGCGGCGACGGCTCGAGCATGGGCAGCCAGTTCTTCATCGTGTACGAAGAGTCGACGATTCCCTCGGACGCGGCCGGCGGCTACACCGTGCTCGGCGAGATCATCGGCGGCCTCGACGCTCTCGTGGAGGGCGTCGTCTCGGGCGGCGTCGAAGGCGGGGCGGCGGATGGCCCCCCCGCGACCCCCGCGACGATCACCTCGATCACGATCGAGTAAGGATCACGGGCCCGCGTCGGCCCGCCTGATGGCCGGTCGGCCCGGTGCAATATGCTGAACAGCCGTCCGACCTCCGAGGCCGTCGGACGCAGTCGATGAGGATGATGCACCGTGGCAGTGAATGAGCAGACGACCGTGTGGGGTCGGGTCGATGAGACCGGCACCGTGTTCGTGACCGATCGGGGCGTCGAGCGCGCCGTGGGTCAGTATCCCGACGGGTCGGCAGAGGAGGCTCTGGCCTACTTCACGCGCAAGTTCTCCGAGCTCGAGGGCCAGGTCCGGCTCGTCGAGCAGCGCGCGAAGGGCGGCGCACCGGCTGCCGATGTCGCCAAGACCGTCACTCACCTCAGCCAGACCCTCGAGGATGCGGCCGCCGTCGGCGACCTCGAGGCTCTCCGCACGAGACTGGCCGCCCTCAGCGGCGCCGTCGAGAAGCTCACGGAGGAGCAGCAGGCCGAGCAGCGCGCGGCCGTGGCCGCAGCCGTCGAGCAGCGCACCGCGATCGTCACCGCGGCCGAGGCCATCGCCGCGAAGGACCCGTCGACGCTGCAGTGGAAGCAGGTGTCCGCCACGCTCGACGACCTGTTCGCGCAGTGGAAGGACCACCAGCAGAACGGCCCTCGGCTGCCGAAGAAGGAGGCGGACGAGCTCTGGAAGCGCTTCCGCACGGCACGGAGCACGGTCGAGAGCCACCGACGGGCGTTCTTCGCCGGTCTCGACGCCGAGCACAAGGAGGCGAAGACCCGCAAGCAGCAGCTCGTCGCGCAGGCGGAGGCGCTCGCGGGCCAGGGCACGGCGGGCATCCCCGCCTACCGGCGCCTTCTCGATGAGTGGAAGCTCGCCGGCCGCGCCGGAAAGAAGGTCGACGATGCGCTCTGGGCGTCGTTCAAGGCCGCAGGCGATGTCCTCTACGCCGCGAAGGCCGAGGTCGACGCCCGGGAGAACGAGGAGTTCGCCGGGAACCTCGAGGCCAAGCTCGCCCTTCTCACCGAGGCGGAGCCGCTCCTGAAGGCGACCGATCGGGTCATCGCGCGCAACACGCTCACGAACATCCAGCGCCGGTGGGATGCGATCGGCAAGGTGCCGCGCGATCAGGTCAAGGTCGTCGAGGACCGCCTCCGCCGCATCGAGCAGGCTGTCAAGGCGCTCGAGGAGGAGCACTGGCACAAGAACGACCCCGAGAAGAAGGCGCGCTCGCAGGGCCTCGCGGCCCAGCTGCACGACGCGATCGCCGCGCTCGAGTCGGAGCTCGCTGAGGCGCGCAGCGGCAAGGATGCCGGTCGGGTCGCCGAGCTCGAGGAGTCGCTTCAGGCGCGCAAGGCGTGGCTCGCCGCCGTCGACCGCTGAGTTGTCCCCAGGCTGAGCGGTTCGCGGCGTTCTCCACCGGTCTCCGGCTGCGAGGCTCGCCGAGGGCGAGAGCGGCGCATGCTCCCCGGCATGACTCCTCGCCTCCCTCTCGTCCTCGATGACCGCCACCTGCCCTCCGTCGAGCTGCGCGCAGCTCAGCTCGACGGCGAGCTCGGGGCCCTCGGTGACGCGTTCCTCGTCACCGACTCCCCCGACACGCCAGCCGCACGAGCGGCGAGCCTCGCGTGTCGCGTCCCCGCTCGCACGATCCTCGAGGGGCGCAGCGCAGCATGGGTGTGGGGGTGGACGCATGAGTGCGGAGCCCTCCGGCTCTGCGTCCCGCTCCGGGCCCGCATCGGCTCGGAGCTGCGTCGATCCCTGAGCGTGCGGGAGGTCTCGATCGAGCCGGACGAGATCCAGCTCATCGCGGGCCTGTCGATCACGAGCCCGGAACGCACTCTCATCGATCTCGCCCGGCTCGACGAGCGCTCCGACATCGTCGCGCTGCTCGCCTCCGGCATCACCGTCGGGGGGATGACCGACGATGTCGTCTCGACCGCTCTCGATCGTCGACCCGCCTCGGCGGGGCGACGGCGTGCGCGGCAGCGGCTCCGCGCCGCGCGGGAGGCGCTCGATCCAGGAAGCGCCTCCGCCGACCCGGTCAGCCGTTACTGACGCGGTACACGTCGTACACGGCGTCGATGCGTCTGACGGCGTTGAGCACACGATCGAGATGCGTGACGTCGCCCATCTCGAACACGAAGCGGCTGAGGGCGAGCCGGTCGCGGGAGGTGTTGACGCTCGCCGACAGGATGTTCACGTGATGCTCGGAGAGCACGCGAGTGACGTCGGACAGCAGACCACTGCGGTCGAGGGCCTCGACCTGGATCTGGACGAGGAAGAGGCTCTTGGAGGTCGGCGCCCACTCGACGTCGATCATGCGATCGGGCTCGGCGAGCAGCGACCGCACGTTGGTGCAGTCGCCGCGGTGCACGCTCACTCCCGTTCCACGCGTGACGAAGCCCACTATCTCGTCGCCGGGAACGGGCGTGCAGCACTTGGCGAGCTTGACGAGGATGTCAGGGGCGCCGCGGACGAGGACGCCCGAGTCGCTCGTGCGCACGGGCGTGCGACCTCGGGTTGGGACGACGAACGGCTCGTCGTCGCTCTCCGCGTCGACGTGGAGGCCCGCGACGATCTTCTCGAGCACCGATTGCGTCGAGACGTGCCCCTCGCCGACCGCGGCGTACAGCGCGTCGACCGTCTCGTATCGGAGCTGGGATGCGACCTCGGCGACGGAATCCTGCGTCATGAGCCGCTGCAGCGGCAGGTTCTGCTTGCGCATCGCCCGCGCGATGGCGTCTCGGCCCTGC
This sequence comes from Microcella alkalica, assembly GCF_014137945.1. Classification (GTDB taxonomy): domain Bacteria; phylum Actinomycetota; class Actinomycetes; order Actinomycetales; family Microbacteriaceae; genus Microcella; species Microcella alkalica. Next base: position 658,234 of record NZ_JACGWX010000001.1, on the reverse strand, counting down.
TCGATCGCCTCGTCGCGGCGCTCCTTCGTGAACCACTGCCGGATCTTCGAGCGCGCGCGCGTGCTCGTGACGAAGTTGAGCCAGTCCTGGCTCGGCCCCGCGTCGGGGTTCTTGGAGGTGAACACCTCGACGGAGTCGCCCGAGCTCAGTACGCTCTCGAGCGGCACGAGACGGCCGTTCACCTTCGCGCCCATCGTGCGGTGGCCGATCTCGGTGTGCACGGCGTAGGCGAAGTCGACGGGCGTCGCGCCGGCAGGGAGGCCGATGACCTTGCCCTGGGGCGTGAAGACGTAGACCTCCTTCGCGCCGATCTCGTAACGGAGGTTGTCAAGGAACTCGCCGGGATCGCTCGTCTCCGCCTGCCAGTCGGAGATGTGCGCGAGCCACGCCATGTCGGTGTCGCTGCGCCCCTGCTCGACCGCGCCGCGGCCGGAGTTCATGCGCTCCTTGTACTTCCAGTGCGCGGCGACGCCGAACTCGGCGCGCTGGTGCATCTCATGCGTGCGGATCTGGATCTCGACCGGGCGCCCGCCCGGGCCGAAGACAGTCGTGTGCAGCGACTGGTAGAGATTGAACTTCGGCGTCGCGATGTAGTCCTTGAACCGTCCGGGCATGGGGTTCCACCGTGCGTGCACGGCACCGAGGACGGCGTAGCAGTCGCGGATGGAGTTGACCAGGATCCGGATTCCGGTGAGGTCGTAGATCTCCTCGAAGTCGCGCCCCCGGTTCACCATCTTCTGGTAGATCGAGTAGTACTGCTTCGGCCGCCCGATGATCTGCGACTTGATCTTCGACTGCCGCAGGTCGCTCGTGATGGCGTCGATCACCTGCTGCACGAACGCCTCGCGCTCGGGAGTGCGATTCTTGACCAGGCTCTCGATCTCTACGTAGATCTTCGGGTGGAGCACGGCGAACGAGAGGTCCTCCAGCTCCCACTTGATCGTCGAGATGCCGAGCCGGTGCGCGAGCGGCGCGTAGATCTCGAGGGTCTCCTGCGCCTTCCGGCGAGCGGAGTCGCTCTCCACGAAGCCCCAGGTGCGCGCATTGTGCAGCCGGTCGGCGAGCTTGATGATGAGCACTCGGATGTCTTTGGACATCGCGACGATCATCTTGCGCACCGTCTCGGCCTGCGCGCTGTCGCCGTACTTGACCTTGTCGAGCTTGGTCACGCCGTCGACGAGCATCGCGATCTCATCGCCGAAATCGGCGCGCAGCTGATCGAGCGTGTAGGGGGTGTCCTCCACCGTGTCGTGAAGCAGAGACGCGGCGAGCGTCTTCACTCCGATGCCGAGGTCGGCAAGGATCTGCGTGACCGCGACGGGATGAGTGATGTAGGGCTCGCCGCTCTTGCGAGTCTGCCCGCGGTGCGCCTGCTCGGCCTTCTGGTACGCGCGCTCGAGCAGCGCGATGTCGGCTTTCGGATGCTGGGCTCTGACCGTCTTGACGAGCCCTTCGAACCCGCCGACGGGCTGCGCGCGGGAGAAGATCCGGGGGAGGAGTGCGCGGAGCGTCGCGGTGTTCTGCGTCGTGTCCGTCATCGGCGGCCTCCCCGTGCCGATTCTACGCGGGCGCGGCTCAGCGGACGGCGCCGGACTCCGGCACGACGCGCTTCTCGCGGCCGCCCTGCTTCTTGACCTCCGGCTCGTTCTCCCGCAGGTGCACGTAGAGCGGAGCGGCGAGGAAGATCGAGGAGTAGGTGCCGACGATCGTTCCCACGAAGAGCGCGAGCGCGATGTCGAAGAGGGTGCCAGCACCGAGGAGCAGCGCGCCGATGAGGAGGATCGACGCCACGGGGAGGGTCGCGACGATCGAGGTGTTGATCGAGCGCACGAGTGTCTGGTTGACCGCGAGGTTGACCGACTGGGCGAAGGTGCGCCGTGACTCCAAACCGTCCTCCCCCGTGTTCTCACGCACCTTGTCGAAGACGACGACGGTGTCGTAGAGCGAGTACCCGAGGATCGTGAGGAAGCCGATGACGGCCGCCGGCGTGATCTCGAAGCCGAAGATGCCGTAGATGCCCGCCGTGATCACGAGGTCGTGCACGAGGGCCACCATCGCCGCGACAGCCATCTTCCAGGTGCGGAAGTACAGCGCCATGACAAGGCTCGCGAGCACGAGGAAGACAACGAGCGCGACGATCGCCTGGCGCGTGATGTCCCCGCCCCAGGTGGCACCGATGAAGCTCGTGCTGATCTGCGCGGGTTCGACGTCGAAGGCCTCAGCGAGCTGCTCGGCGACGTCGTTCGTCTCCTCGGGCGTGAGCTGCTCGGTCTGCACGCGAACAGAGTCGCCGCCGACGACGGACACGCGGGGGTTCGAGCCCGCCACCACCTCGCCGACCGCCGCCGAGGCGGTCTCGGTCGTCGCCGCGGTGTCCTCCGACGCCTCCGCGACCTGCGATACCCGGAACTCGGAGCCGCCGCGGAACTCGATCCCGAAGACGAACCCGCCGCGCAGGGCCGTGAGGCCGATCGCGATGATCACGGCGACGGCCGCGATGATGTACCAGGTGCGTCGGCGGCCTACGAAGTCGAACGAGCGGGCGCCCGTGTAGAGATCGTTGCCGAACGCAGTGAAGTTGCTCATCGGGCGTCCTTCCCCTCGCCGCTCTGCTCGGCGGCCTTTCGCTCGGCGATGGTCTGGCGGCGCTGGGCCTCGCGACTCGATGAGGCGCGCTTGCTCGCCGTCACCGCCGCCGAGGGGCGGAACTGCGCGCGACCGCGGTAGACCGCGCCGAGCGCCTTCGGGTCGAGTCCGCTGAGGCGGTGCCCGCCGGAGAAGAACGACGTGCGACCGAGCAACTGCATCATCGGGTGCGTGAACAGCGCGACGACCAGGAGGTCGACGACCGTCGTGAGACCGAGCGTGAACGCGAAGCCGCGCACGTTGCCGATCGCGAGCACGAAGAGCACGACCGCCGCGATGACGTTGATGACGTCGGAGATCACGATCGTGCGGAACGCTCGCCGCCAGCCCGCCTCGACCGCGCCCGTCACGCTGCGGCCGTCTCGGAGCTCATCGCGAACGCGCTCGAAGTACACGATGAACGAGTCGGCGATCACACCGACCGCGATGATGAGGCCCGCGACACCGGCGAGCGAGAGCCGGTAGCCCTGCTGGTTGGAGAGGTAGGTGATGAGCAGATAGGTGACGATGCCCGCGATGATGAGCGATGCGATGACAACGCCGCCGAGCGCGCGGTACTGCAGCAACGAATACAGAACGACGAGCACGAGGCCGATGAGGCCGGCGATGATGCCGCTCTGCAGCTGCGAGACGCCGAGAGTTGCGCTGATCTGGTCCTGCGACTGCAGCTCGAAACCGATCGGCAGGGCGCCGAACTTCAACTGATCGGCGAGCGTCGCCGCGCTCTCCTGCGTGAAGTTGCCGGAGATCTGCGGCTGGCCGTCGGTGATCGCGCTGATGGTGCGCGGGGCGCTGATGACCTGACCGTCGAGGACGATCGCGAACTGGTTGCGGACTCCCTGCAGCGAGACGAGCCGCTCCGTGACCTCGCGGAACTGCGCGGTGCCCTCGCCGTCGAACTCGAGGAAGACACCCCACTCGTTCGTGCTCACGCCCGTCGCCGACTGGATCAGCCCGGAGGTCGCGTCCGAGATTCGGGCACCGGTGACCTCGACCGGCCCGAGGATGTACTTCAGGGAGGAGTCGGCCTCGCACGTGATGAGGGGCTCGTCCTCCGGCGCGACGTTCGCGCCGCTGTCGGAGACCGTCGCGCAGTCGAACTCGTCGAACGCCTCCTGCACGTCGGGAGTGATCCAGTTGGGGTCGCTCGCGTCGGTCGGCGAGGCGGACGGACTCGGGGCGGCGCTCGGCTCGTCCGAGGGAGCGCTCGGGCTGGGGCTGGCGCTCGGGTCGACCTCCGCGCCCTCTTCGCCGATCGTGCTCGAGGACGCGAGATCGGCCGTGAGGACGGCACGGAACTCGAGTTTCGCCGAGGAACGGATGCGCTCGAGAGTCGCCTCGTCGGGCGTGCCGGGGATCGACACGACGATGTTCTGGCCGCCCTGGGTGTTGATCTCCGACTCGCTGACGCCCGCGGCATCGACGCGCTGGCGGATGATGCCGACCGCCTGGTCGAGCTGCTCCTGCGACACGCTCTGGCCCGAGGAGAGCTGGGGCGTCAGGGTGAGCTGCGTGCCTCCTTCGAGGTCGAGGGCCAGTCGCGGGGTCCAGGAGCCCTCGTCCCACAGCACGCTCGCCGCATTGCCGCCGATGAGGGCGACGATGATGACGAGCAGCCAGGCGAGGGAGCGCAGCGCTTTGCGCTCGGGTGTGCTTCGTGCCACCTCAAGTACTCATTTCTGCTGGCCGCACGCTCGCAACCGCCCGATGGGGCGGTGCGCATGCGACGCGGGAGTTCGGGTCAGTCGTTCTTCGCGGTGCCGGGCGCGTCTGGCGTGCTGTCGGCGTCGGCGACGACCCCCTGCTCGGCCTCGACCTCGTCGTCGGTCGACTCCTCGGTCTCGTCGACGACTCGTGCGAGCGTCTGGCGGTGCACCTTGACGGTGTTGCCCGGGCTCGTCTCGATGACGGCGATGTTGTTCTCCTCGTCGATCGACACGAGGGTGCCGAAGAGCCCGAAGTTCGTCATGACCTCCGCGCCCGGCACCATCGACTCCTGGAGCTTCGCGAGGTCTTCCTTGCGCTTCTTCGAGTTGCGCCACATGAAGAAGATGAGCATGGCCAGAACGGCCAGCATGACGAGAGTCAACGGGTCCATGGGGTGTCGAGCCTTTCGGGGACGTCTGCCGCGAGCGCGGAGTCAGAGATGCGGCGGCGAGAGGATGCTCCCGCGCAGCCTCGCACAACTATAGGTCATCCGCGGGGGCCGACCGGGGCTGGCGCCCGAGGTGCCGCCAGGCCTCAGCCGTGGCGACGCGCCCCCGCGGAGTACGCGCGATGAGCCCCGTCCTGACGAGGAACGGCTCGACGACGGCCTCGATCGTCTCGGCCTCCTCTCCCACGGAGACGGCGAGCGTCGAGAGCCCGACGGGTCCCCCGTCGAAGCGCTCGACGATCGCCTGGAGGACGGCGCGGTCGAGGCGGTCGAGACCCTGCTCGTCGACGTCGTAGAGGTCGAGGGCAGCGCGCACGGCGGTCGTGTCCGCCCGTCCGCCGTGGACGAGGGCGAAGTCGCGCACGCGACGCAGGAGCCGGTTGGCGATGCGCGGGGTGCCTCGGCTGCGCCCGGAGATCTCGCGCAGGGCATCCGTGTCGATATCGAGGCGGATGAGGACGGCCGCGCGCTCCAGCACGAGGTGCAGCTCGGCGGGCTCGTAGAACTCGAGGTGGGCGGTGAAGCCGAAGCGGTCGCGCAGCGGGTTGGGAAGCAGGCCCGAGCGGGTCGTCGCGCCCACGAGCGTGAACGGGGCGAGCTCGAGCGGGATGCTCGTGGCGCCTGCGCCCTTGCCGACCATGATATCGACGCGGTAGTCCTCCATCGCGAGATAGAGCATCTCCTCCGCCGAGCGGGCCATGCGGTGGATCTCGTCGATGAACAGCACCTCGCCGGGGACCAGCGACGACAGCACCGCGGCGAGATCGCCCGCGTGCTGGATGGCAGGGCCGCTCGTCATGCGAAGCGGGCGCTGGCCCTCGTGCGCGACGATCATCGCGAGCGTCGTCTTGCCGAGCCCGGGAGGGCCGGCGAGCAGGATGTGGTCGGGCGCCCGGTTCTGCAGGGTCGCGGCCTCGAGCAGCAGCTGCAGCTGCCGACGCACCTTCTGCTGCCCGACGAACTCGTCGAGGCTCTGCGGGCGCAGGGCGCCCTCGAAGGCGAGCTCGGATTCGCTCTCGGGCGTGGCGCGCAGGATGTCGTCGCTCACGCGCTCCTCCCCCGCTCATCCGGCCGGGCGGCGCGCGGGCCGAGCTGCGCGAGCGCGCGGCGCAGCAGCACGGGCAGGGGGCTGCGCTCGGTCGACGGCTCGGCCGCGATGACGGCCTCGGCGGCCTCGACGGCGGAGCGCTCGGGCCAGCCGAGCCCCGTGAGCGCCTCGACGAGCGCGAGCGTCGTCGCGTCGTCGCCCGTCGGCGCGGTCGCCCCACGGGTGGCCGGCGCGCCCGTGGGCGCCGTGATCTTCCCCGCGAGCGAGACGACGATGAGCTTGGCGGTCTTCGGTCCGATGCCGCTCACCTTCCGGAACGGCGCGTCGTCGTCGTCGTGGATGGCGCGCGCGATCGCGACGGGCTCCATCTGCCCGAGCACGCCGAGCGCCGACTTGGGGCCGACGCCGGAGACCGTGCGCAGCAAATCGAACAGGTGCAGCTCGGCCTCGTCGACGAAGCCGAAGAGGCTCACGTCGTCCTCGCGGACGACCATCGCGGTATGCAGGAGCACGCGGTCATCGACGCGCAGCTCGCGCGCGCACCTCTCGGTCACGGCGACCGCGTAGCCGACCCCGGAGACCTCGAGCACGGCACGGCCGAGGCCGAGCGCGATGACGGTTCCGCGCAGAGAGGCGATCACCCGTCGAGCCTAGGGGTGGCCGCCGACTTCTCGGCCGCGCGCCACGCGCGCTGCGCCGGCGTGAGCGCGTCTCCCCCGCCGAGCTCCAGCGCCGAGACCGCGCCCCTTCGCCAGCCGTGGCAGATGGCGAGGGCGAGGGCGTCGGCGGCGTCCGCGGGAGTGGGAGGGGCATCCAGCCGCAGGATGCGCTGCACCATCGCGGTGACCTGCTTCTTGTCGGCGGCGCCGTGCCCGGTGACGGCCGCCTTGACCTCGCTCGGAGTGTGGAGGGCGACCCCGAGCCCGCGCGCCGCCGCGGCGTGCAGCACGACGCCGCTCGCCTGCGCCGTTCCCATGACGGTGCGCACGTTGTGCTGCGCGAACACGCGCTCGAGGGCGACGACATCGGGCCGGTGCTCGTCGAGGAGCGCTGCGACCCCCTCGGCGATCGCGAGGACGCGCTGCTCGAGCGGCGTCGCCGGATTCGTGCGCACGACCGAGACGTGCACGAGGCTCGCCCGGCGCGTGGGGTCGATGTCGACGACGCCGATGCCGCAGCGCGTGAGGCCGGGGTCGACGCCGAGCACGCGCAGCACGAGCGCGCGCTACTCGTCGTCGGCGTCGAGCGCGGCGCGGACCTCGTCGGTGAGCGAGATGTTCGTGTACACGTTCTGCACGTCGTCGAGCTCGTCGAGCGCGTCGACGAGGCGGAAGACCTTCCGCGCCGTCTCGGCGTCGGTCTCGATCTGCACGCCCGCTACGAACTCGGCCTCGGCTGAGTCGTACTCGATGCCGGCCTCGGTGAGCGCGGTACGCGCGGCGAGCAGCTGAGAGGGGTCGGTGATGACCTCGAAGCCGCCGCCCTGGTCGATGACCTCCTCGGCGCCCGCGTCGAGCACGGCCATGAGGATGTCGTCCTCCGTGAGCCCGTCGGTCTTCGTGATCGAGATGACGCCCTTGCGGTGGAAGTTGTAGGCGACGCTGCCGGGGTCGGCCATCTGGCCGCCGTTGCGGGTCATTCCGGTGCGCACCTCGGCGGCGGCGCGGTTGCGGTTGTCGGTGAGGCACTCGATGAGCAGCGCGATGCCGCCGGCGCCGTAGCCCTCGTACATGATCGTCTGGTAGTCGACGGCGTCGCCCGTGAGCCCGGCGCCGCGCTTGATGGCGCGGTCGATGTTGTCGTTGGGGACGGAGGTCTTCTTAGCCTTCTGCACGGCGTCGACGAGGGTCGGGTTGCCGCTCATGTCGGCCCCGCCGATCTTGGCTGCGACCTCGATGTTCTTGATGAGCTTCGCGAACGACTTGGCACGGCGACTGTCGATGATCGCCTTCTTGTGCTTGGTCGTCGCCCACTTGGAATGGCCGGACATCTCGCTCCTCGTCGCTCTCGGGGACAGCACTCCAGTCTAGGGCAGGGCGTCAGGGAGGGCGGTCGGGAGGACGCCCGCGCGGCGCAGCTCGAGACCGGCGAGAGCGCGGACGACATCGGGCTCGCCCGCGCGCCAGGCGGCGCCCGGGTCTGGGTGGATGCTTTCGAGTGCACTCAGGGGCTGCCGCGCGAGGGCGCGCGCGGCGAGCGTCTCTGCGGTGAGACCCTGGCGGAGCATCCGTCTTACGAGGCCGGATCTGCGCGCGAACAGCACCCGCGGCAGCACCCAGAAGAGACCGATCACGAGCAGCGGCACGAGTGCGACGGCCCACCCCGCCCCGACGGCGATCGTCTCGACGAGCTCCTGCTGACCGCGTCCGGCGTCGGCGACGGCGCCGCCCGCTCCGGCCGCCGCATCGAGCGGGGCGCGGATGCCCTCGCCCACGAGCGGGATCGCCCCGAGCTGATCGCCCGCATCGCCCAGGCCCGTCGCGAAGGACTCCCCCGCCGCCTCGAGGTCGCGCCCGAAGGTGCTGAGCGCTCGGATCGCGGTCGTCACGCTCGCCGCGGCGACGATGACGAGGATGACCGCCGCGAGCCCGGCGAGGTCGGCGATGATCTGCCGCGTGCGCTGGGCCGGGTAGCTCGAGTACCAGTTCATGCCCCCATGGTGCCGGGCGGGAGCCCTACCGGGCGTGCGACGCGACCGAGTCGGCGACCTTCTGCAGGAATCGGGCGTGGAAGCGGTGCTCGCCCGTTACCTCCGGGTGGAAGCTCGTGCCCATGAGCGGCCCCTGCTCGACGGCGACGATGCGGCCGTCGTCGAGGCGCCCGATCACCTCCACGCCCTCGCCGACCGACTCGACCACGGGAGCGCGGATGAAGACCGCGTGCACGGGCTCGTCGCCGAGCTCGGGCATCGCGATGTCGGTCTCGAACGAGTCGAGCTGCGTGCCGAAGGCGTTCCGGCGCACGACGACGTCGAGCCCGCCGAGCGACTGCTGCCCGGCGATCGCGTCGCGGATCTCGTCGGCGAGCATGATGAGGCCGGCGCACGTGCCGTACACGGGCATCCCGTCGGCGATGCGGTCGCGCAACGACTGCTGGACGCCGAAGGCGCGGGCGAGCTTGTCGATGACGCTCGACTCGCCGCCGGGGATCACGAGACCATCGATCGCGGAGATCTCCTCCGGCCGGCGCACCGGGCGCGCGTCGGCACCCAGTGCGCGCAGCACCGCGAGGTGCTCGCGGACGTCGCCCTGAAGGGCGAGGACGCCGACGACCGGTGCGCTACCAGCCACGCTCGGCGAGGCGGTGCGGCGCGGGCAAGTCGGCGACGTTGATGCCGACCATGGCCTCGCCGAGACCGCGCGAGGCCTCTGCGACGACCGCGGGGTCGTCGTAGAAGGTCGTCGCCTTGACGATCGCGGCGGCACGCGCGGCGGGGTTGCCCGACTTGAACACGCCCGAGCCGACGAACACGCCGTCGGCACCGAGCTGCATCATGAGCGCGGCGTCGGCGGGCGTCGCGACGCCGCCGGCGGTGAAGAGCACGACGGGGAGCTTGCCGGTCTCGGCGATCTCGACGACGAGGTCGTAGGGGGCCTGGAGATCCTTCGCGGCGACGTAGAGCTCGTCCTTCGTCATCGACTTCAGGCGGTTGATCTCGGCCGAGATGGTGCGGATGTGCTTGGTGGCCTCGGAGACATCGCCCGTGCCGGCCTCGCCCTTCGAGCGGATCATCGCCGCGCCCTCGTTGATGCGGCGCAGCGCCTCGCCGAGGTTGGTCGCGCCGCAGACGAACGGCACCGTGAAGGGCAACTTGTCGATGTGATTGACGTAGTCGGCCGGGCTCAGGACCTCGGACTCGTCGATGTAGTCGACGCCGAGCGACTGGAGGATCTGCGCCTCGACGAAGTGGCCGATGCGCGCTTTCGCCATGACGGGGATCGAGACCGTCGCCATGATCTCCTCGATGAGGTCGGGGTCGCTCATGCGCGCGACGCCGCCCTGGGCGCGGATGTCCGCGGGGACGCGCTCGAGGGCCATGACGGCGACAGCGCCCGCGTCCTCCGCGATGCGCGCCTGCTCGGCGTCGATGACGTCCATGATGACGCCGCCCTTGAGCATCTCGGCCAGTCCGCGCTTGACGCGGCTCGTGCCGTGGATGCTCGTCGAAGAGGTCTCGCTCATTGCTGTGTTCCCTTTCTGGAAACGTATCGAAGGCGCGCGATACCGCGCGAAGGTGTCGTGGTGGGCGGCGGGTCGAGTCTACTCGGGCGAACCTGCGGGCCACGCGCGAGCGATCTCGTCGCGGACCTCTCCCAGCAGCCGAGGGACTGCCTTCGTCTGCGCGACGATCGGGAAGAAGTTCGAGTCCAGCGCCCACCGCGGCACGACGTGCTGGTGCAGGTGCGCGGCGATGCCGGCGCCCGCGATGCGGCCCTGGTTCATGCCGATGTTGAAGCCGTGGCAGCCGCTCGTCGAGGTGAGCACGCGCATCGCCGTCTGCGTGAGCTCGCCGATCTCGGCGACCTCCTGGGGGCTCGCCTCGTCGTACGTCGCGATGTGGCGGTACGGGCAGACGAGCAGGTGGCCGCTGTTGTAGGGGTACAAATTGAGCAGCACGTAGGCGGTCCGTCCCCGGGCGACGATGAGCGCCTGCTCGTCGTCGAGCTCGGGAGCGCGGCAGAACGGGCACGCGTCGCCGTCGGGCTGCTGGCCGTTCTCGATGTAGACGAGGCGGTGCGGCGTCCAGAGCCGCTGGAACGAGTCCGGCACGGCGGCGAACCCGGCCGATGACTCGGCCGCGACTCCGTCGATCGACGGGGCCACGGCATCCCCTGCGTTCCCGATCATGACAGGATGCTCGCCTACAGCTCGGCCGATCGCGAGCTGATTGCGCCCGTGATGCGCGCGACGACCTCGTCGACGGGGACGCCGTTGACCTGCGTGCCGTCGCGGAAGCGGAAGCTCACGGCACCCTTCGCGCGGTCCTCCTCGCCCGCGATGAGCAGGTACGGGACCTTCTGCATCGTGTGCGTGCGGATCTTCTTCTGCATTCGGTCATCGGTGCGGTCGAGATCGGCGCGCACTCCCTGCGCCCGCAACCGATCGATGACCTCCTGCAGGTAGGGCGCGAAGTCCTCCGCGACGGGGATGCCGACGACCTGCACGGGAGAGAGCCAGGCGGGGAACGCGCCCGCGTAGTGCTCGAGGAGGATGGCGAAGAAGCGCTCGATGGAGCCCAGCAACGCGCGGTGGATCATGATCGGGCGTTGGCGGGAGCCGTCGGAGGCGGCGTACTCGAGATCGAAGCGCTCGGGCTGATTGAAGTCCAGCTGCACGGTCGAGAGCTGCCAGGTGCGGCCGATCGCGTCGCGCGCCTGAACGGAAATCTTTGGCCCGTAGAACGCGGCGCCTCCCGGGTCGGCGACGAGCTCGAGGCCCGACTCGGAGGCGACCTCGCGGAGCGTCTCGGTCGCCTGCTCCCAGACGTCGTCGCTGCCGACGTACTTGTCGGGGTTCTTGGTCGACAGCTCGACGTAGAAGTCGTCGAGGCCGTACCCGCGCAGGGTCTCGAGCACGAATTCGAGCTGGCTCGCGACCTCGGCCTTCACCTGGTCGGGCGTGACGTAGATGTGCGCGTCGTCCTGCGTGAGGCCGCGCACGCGCGTGAGGCCCGAGAGCGTGCCGCTCTTCTCATAGCGGTAGACGGTGCCGAACTCGGCGAGGCGAAGCGGCAGCTCGCGGTAGCTGCGGCCGCGCGCGCGGAAGATCAGGTTGTGGAAGGGGCAGTTCATGGGCTTGAGGTAGTAGTTCTGCCCCTGCTTGGTGATGGTGCCCTCGGAGTCGCGCTCCTCGTCGAGGTGCATCGCCGGGAACATGCCCTCCTCGTACCACTGCAGGTGGCCGCTCGTCTCGAACAGCTGCCCCTTGGTGATGTGGGGCGAGTAGACGAGCTCGTAGCCGTTCTGAAGCAGGCGCTGGCGCATGTAGTTCTCGATCTCGGCGCGGATGACGCCGCCCTTGGGGTGGAAGACCGAGAGCCCGGATCCGATCTCGTCGGGGAAGGAGAACAGGTCGAGCTCGACGCCGAGCTTGCGGTGGTCGCGCTTGGCGGCCTCCTCCAGGCGCGATCGGTGCTCGCGCAGCTCGTCCTTGCTCGGCCACGCGGTGCCGTAGATGCGCTGCAGCTGCGGGTTCTTCTCCGACCCTCGCCAGTAGGCGGCGGCGACGCGCATGAGCGCCCAGCCGTTGCCGATCATGCGCGTGTTGGGCAGGTGCGGGCCGCGGCAGAGGTCCTTCCAGTGCACCTCGCCAGTCTTGGAGTCGACGTTGTCGTAGATCGTGAGCTCGGCGCCGCCGACCTCGACGCTCTCGCCGTCGGCACCGTCAGCGGCCGCGCCCTTGAGCCCGATGAGCTCGAGCTTGTACGGCTCGTTCGCGAGCTCGGCGCGCGCCTCGTCCTCGGTGACGACGCGGCGGATGAACCGCTGCCCCTGGCGGACGATGCGCTCCATCGCCTTGGCTAACGCGGCGAAGTCGTCGGTCGTGAACGGGGATGCGACGTCGAAGTCGTAGTAGAAGCCGTCGGTCACGGGCGGGCCGATTCCGAGCTTCGCCTCGGGGTTGATCGACTGCACGGCCTGCGCGAGGACGTGCGCGGCCGAGTGCCGGAGGATCGCGAGGCCGTCGGGGCTGCCGATCGTGACGGGCTCGACGCGCGTGCCGGCCTCGACGCGGCGGGCGAGGTCGCGCAGCTCGCCGTCGACGCGCATCGCGACGACGGAGCGGTCGGTGAAGAGCCCGAATCCGTCGGTCGTCGTCTCGGCCACGACCGCCTCGGGAACGGCGGTGGACGACTCGGCGGCGTGCTCGGACACGATGCTCCTCAGGTGGGGTGTGTGGGACCGCACCAGCCTACCGGCGGCGAAAACGCGACAACCCCCGCCGGGGCGGGGGCTGTTCTCGTGTATCTGGTCGTTCGCGTGGATCTGGTGGTGGGCGATACTGGGATCGAAACTGTATTCGCGTCACTGGTAGGTGTCCACGATTCCGCACGTTCTGTACGGATGTGAGCCTACATCTAGCGGAAACTGCCTGCGTGCTCTAGTGTCACTGTTGTTCAGGAATGGACGCAAGTGGACACCAGATATTGCACGATATTGCACGGACGGGAGCGACATGGCTGCGAAGCGGAAGGCGCGCGAGTCGTTCGGTGCTGTTCGCCGGCTCCCCTCCGGCCGCGTGCAAGCCTCCTACGTCGGCCCGGACGGAGTACGTCACACGGCTCCCCACACGTTCGACAACCTCACGGACGCTCGAGGCTGGCTGTCGACGCAGCGCTCCAAGATCGTTGAGGGCAAGTGGCAGTCACACGAAGCCGCCCGCATCGTCGCGGGCAAGTCCAAGGGCACGCTCGGCGACTACGCGACTACATGGCTGAACACCCGCACGAACCGTCACGGCGACCACCTGCGCCCCCGCACACGCTCCGAGTACGAACGGCTTCTCCGAACCACCCTCGCGCCGCTCACAGACATGCGGTTGAGTGCCCTCACTCCCGCCAAGGTTCGCGACTGGTACTCCGAGCAGATAGAAGCCGGGACGAAGACTCAGGCCGCGCGCTCCTATGGACTACTCAAGGCGATCATGGCGACCGCGGTAGAGGACGGGCGGATCGGTTTGAACCCGTGCCAGATACGCGGCGGGCACATGGCGTCGACGGGGAAGAAAGTTGACCCCCCGACCGCCCTCGAGCTTGCGACGATCGTGGAGCGGATCGCTGAGAAGTACCGAGCCGCGGTTCTGATCGCGGCGTGGGCGGGATGCCGGTACGGGGAACTGACAGAGCTGCGCCGGAAGGATCTGACGATCCTCGAGGACGGCGAAACGATCATCGTCAACATCTCACGCGCGGTGACGCATGTGCCCGGTCAGGGGTTCGTCGTCGGCGGCACCAAGTCCCTCGCGGGCGTACGCCAGATTGTCCTACCTCCCCACGTGAACGCGGCTGTCATGGCTCACCTGGCGAAGTTCGTTCCCGACTCCCCCAGCGCTCTGCTGTTCCCCGCATCTGACGGGGTTACGCACCTGGCGCAGTCCACCCTCGCAAAGTCGTTCTACCCGGCACGTGAGGCGGCTGGGCGACCCGACATGCCCTGGCACGCACTCCGCCACTACGGGGCCACAAAAGCGGCTCTGGCGGGCGCGACGCTGCGCGAGTTGCAGGAACGCATGGGGCACTCGACTGTCGCTGCGGCGATGAAGTATCAGCACACGGCTGGCCGTGATGCGGAGCTAGCGAAGCGAATGAGCGAGCTGGCGAACACGTAGCCGTCAACTGGCGGCACGAAAACGCCCCCGAGTCGCTGTAACGGCTCGAGGGCAGTCCATGAAAAACCAAGGAAGGCACATCATGAACGAGATCCAGACTACGCGCCCGAACATGCCCTCGTGGGCCGTCAAGGTCGACGACGACTCGAGCATCGACAAGGACGGCAACCCGATCGTCTACTACTTCGGTGCCGGAGACGATGTGTACCTCGTTCGAGCGGACTCAATCACGCCCGAAGGCGTGCAGATCGGCCCGCTCGAGGTAGTCGTCTGCTTCGGCGGTGACTCCGTGCAGACGGACGTGAAGCCCACCACCGGCAGTGAGATGCGCGATCTCGCGGACGAGCTGTACCAGCTGTCCTACGTCGTCGACGCGGAGCAGGGAACCCCGGTCACGCCGGACGAGTCCGACACGCTCGTCGCGAAGTTCGACGAGGACAACCACGACTGCCACCGTTTCGCCATGCCGACCGGAAGCGCGAGCGTGTACGTGTGGCACAACACCGGGGAGGCGCCCGACTTGGCCGTGAACGCCGAGCAGAGCAACCTCACGCCTGGTGACGTGACGCGGATTGTGCGAGCGCTGCGGGCGGCTGAGGCGTTCCACGCGACGCTGACGGCACGACCGACCCTGCGGCCCGTCAACTAACTAACCGCACCGTTCAGGGGGCATCCGTAATGGGTGCCCCCTTTCGCGTACCCCCGTGCAATGGCTTCTACCGCCGACTTCTGCACAGATTTCTGGACATTATGTACCGGATTCCGTTATCCACAACGTTATCCACACGTGTCGCGTGTTTCGTGTCGCTAGGGACAGGCATACTCATAAGTGGAAACAGCGAAAGCCATTTCCAGAAAGAAAGCCCGCAGGCCGTTGGCGCGACCTGCGGGCAGAGTCCACGCCCTACCAACCAAGCAAGATGCAGACACGTTCAGGCTAGTACGTCCTACCCGAAGTCTCTGCATTGAATAGCAGGGAACGGAAAGACGATGCCCGAACATCAGTCCATCGCCCGAGCATCCTGGGGATCGCTCCAGGACGCCGCCGAGCACTGGGATCTGTCGGTCAAGACGATCCGCCGCTACATCGCAGCCGGTCAGATCGAAGCGCGACGCGTAGGACCCCGCGCGATCCGCGTGAACCTCGACAGCCTCGACAGCCTCGGCACGCCGCTGCGCTATACGGGCGGTGATGCCGCTTGAATGCCTCGACCTACTCCACGCAGACCGGAAACACCAAGCAATCGGTCGAAGAGCTACTCCGCTATGCCGCAACGCAGTTCGAGCGGGCTCGCCTGCCTTTCCGTCACAACAAGATGACGCGGATCATCCGCAATGAACTCCGCCCGGGCGATGTAGACGTGCGACGCGTCATTGACGCATGGGTCGACCGGGCGGACGCCTCCGCAACCTGGGAGGGGTTCGAGCTGTTTGCGCACTGTGGATACGCCGACCCGACAGCTGCCCTCGCCGCCGTGCGCATTGACAACGCCCATAAGCGGGTGAGCGCTCGATGACGACATACGAAAACCCCGTACGAGACGGGGCAATCGAACGGCCTGGCAGCCTGAGTTCTCTCAATGATATCGCAGAGAACACCCGTCGCCGCCTGGAATTGGGCGAACGCGCCGGTAAGTACCTCGACAGTGTTTGCGACGGTATCGCATCCGGGCGGTTGGATCTCTGGCAGCTTCCTTTCCCAATCGCGTCCCTTTATCTGCTCGGCTATGCGCACGGCGAGAAGTCGCCCTCGAGCGCTCAGGCACGCGCGGAGTTCCTCGCGGACTACTGGTATCACCGGGCTAACAATCCGCGCGCGCCGTGGCATACAGAGGCCGAGCTCGCGCTGTGGCGTTTGGCGGTGGCCTCATGAGTCGGCGTCTATTGGTCACGCCGCTGTCCACCGTGGAAGTGCGACGGCAACTCTGGGCGGCACGCAATCAGGTGCCGCTCGGAACGATCACGATGCTCGCCGGAATGGCCGGCATCGCGAAGTCAACGATTCTCGCTTGGTTCATCGCACGGTGGACTCAGGGGACGCTCGAGGGCGACCTATTCGGGAAGCCCGTCGTGGTCGCGCTCATCAATGGTGAGGACGACACTTCCACGGTCCTCGTTCCACGGCTGAAAGCTGCGGGCGCGAATCTCGATTACGTCGTCTCCATGTCGTCCGTTGCGGTGAGCGACGAGGACTCCGACTGGATCACGTCGCCGTCGCTGGCGGATGACTTGCAGGCGATCCGTGAACAGCTCATCGAGACGGGCGCGAAGGTGCTCATCGTCGATCCGATCATCAGTCTTATGCGGGGTGACTCGCACCGGCTAGATGACGTGCGGAAGAACCTTGACCCGCTCGCATCGATGGCGGCAGAGCTCGGCGTCGCTGTGGTGTGCGTGGCCCACTTCAACAAGGGCGGCGGCAACGCGTCAGACAAGGTGTCGGGTTCGCATGCATTCCGCGATATCACTCGGAGCCTGCTGCTGCTCGCTGTGGACGACGAGACGGACGAACGCATCCTGACGGTCGAGAAGTCGAACTACTCCGCCGTGAAGCCGTCTGTGGCGTTTCAGGTGGATTCGGTCGAGATGCCGACTACTGACGGTGAGTCCACCCTCGTCGGACGGGCGATCATGCTGGGCGACTCGAGCGTGACGGTTCAAGATCTGCTGCGGCGCGATCAGACGGTGCTCGGGGAACGGTCGGCGGAGCTCGTCGAGTTCATCAAGGGGCACCCGGAAGGCGTTCGCGCGGAGGAAGTGTCCGACGCTCTCGAACTGCCGATCAACCAGGCGCGCACGTATCTGAGCCGTCTGGCGAGCAGCGGACGGGTGGAACGGCTCGAGCGTGGCCGCTATGGGCCAGTTCGCAACAGCAACGCAACGCGCACACCCCCTGTGGCAAGTGTTGCGACTGTTGCGTTTCCGGAGTTTGCAACACACATAACAGACACAACACCCCCTGTAGCTGTTGCGAAGGCGTTGCGTTCGGGTATCTGCCCGGTCTGCAAGCTCGAGTCTCATCCGTCGAACGAGCCTCATGGGTTCGTGCATCCCGGATGTGATGCCGCGTGAGGGCCTCGGAAGCGTGGGAGCTGCTCGTCGAGGCGATGGAGATGCATCGGCCCGCATGTGAAGGGCTCGATTTGTTTACCGCTGATGATCTGTCACCCGCTGACGTGCGGGCCTGTGCTGCCGTGTGCGAGCCGTGCCCACTGTTCGTGGAGTGCCAGCAGTACCGGAAGGTTGCGCGCCCTGCTGCGGGTGTGTGGGCGGGGAAACGGAGCAACGGAAGGGGCGGGAATGAAGACGCCTGACGCCCTGATAACTGAGCTCGACGCCATACGGGTGCAGATTGCTCGGAACGCGACCGAGGTTCGCGAGCTCGAGCTACGGGCAGTCACCGAAGCGGAGTCATTCGCCACGGAGTACGCGAACGCATACAAGCGCGCAACTGGATCAATCGAGGAACGCAAACAGCAAGCCGTTATCGACTCGTCTCGTTTCAGAGCGGCAAAGGAACGCGCCGCTATCGAAGTCGCCTACGTGAAACAACGCGGACGCGATTTAGAGGCGCAACAAAGCAACCTGCAAACGCAGGCGCGCCTATTGGACATCCATTTACGGAGTATCGAGTTTCGCATGAGAGGAGGGCACTGATGCTTGGTGGACACAATGACAAAGGTGCTCTCTGTTATCGGCATTATGGCGAAGTTTTCTTGCCGCGCTGTGTTGCTTGTGAGGGATTGAATCGTGAATACAGCCTCCTGCACATTGAGGAGCCGCCCAATGCCTCGTAGAACCCATTCGGAACAAACGCGGGCAGTGAGGTTCGAGCGGAGCTCGTTCGATGCGATGGCGGCGGATCTTCACCAGCAGTGGGCGAAGTGGCGCAACCGGGACGAGGAGCGTAGGCGGGAGCGTGAGCAGGCTCGAAAGATCGACCAGTTCCGCGCAACGTATGCGGTGCGCTCATGGTGAACCGCACCCCGGAGCATTACGTGCACGCCGACGGGATGGTCGTCATCATGCCGGCGAGAGTCGCCGCCGTGCTGAACCGTCACGCCAAATTGGACGAATTCCGTTTAGCGCATCGCGGATTTGACCCCGAGGTTGACGCGGTGCTGCTTGCCATGCGGAGAGCAGATTTACAGTGGCGTGTTTCCGTAACAGGAACCAGTGAAGCGGCTAAACCGGAACTCGACCCACAATTGAACCGGCTGTCAACCACACAAGTGGCAGCCATAACGGGAATCACAGACCGAGGAGTCCGCGCAGCAATTGGGCGCGGCGATCTGGTTGCGGAATGCCCGGACGGACGTTATCGGATTTCGCGGGAACAACTCGCCCACTGGCGGTCAAGGAGACAATGATATGGCACTCACAGATATTGATAAGCAGCTCGACGCGTTGCGGAGTCAGGCGCAGAAACATCGAGACAACGTTTGGACGCTGTTGAACGCGGTTCGCGCGAATGCTCTGCTGAGCGTCGAGGGGCAGGATGACCAGATTCGCGGCGACCGCGAGAAGGCGATAGCCGCGATCAAAGCTCTCCGCGCCCAGGAGGAGAAGATCGTCGACGAACGGATCCTGTCGCTGGAGCGACGCGTGTTCGGTGAAGTGTCCTCCAGCAGTGATGTGATCGCGATTCGCGACGCTGCGGACCGTGCCGAACAGCTCGAGTCGGATGCTGAGGCTCTGCGCTTGTTCGAGCGGGCGAAGGTGACCCGCGATGAGGGGCTCGCAACAGCGGTGGTGCGTCGAGCAGTGGCGATGCGGTTCCTCGGAACTCTCGAGGCGTTCGAGAAGTCCGATCCGAGCAAGGCGGAAGCGTTGCGGGACCTCACCGCGCTGACGGCGTTCCGGGATACCCCGTTCGATCTGACGCGCGAGCTCGCGTATCAGCCGCCGCAGTGATCCGGCACCTGTTCCACCGGAAACCGGATGCGCGCGACGCATACGCGATTGCCGCCGCGATGGTCGTGCAGCTCCTCGAGCATCCCGAGGACGCCGAGAACATCGCCGTATTTCACCTGACGAACCGACCCGATGCGGTCGCGATCCTCAGCTACGCGCTCGGCTATCAAACGCATTTGGCGATCGCACTGCGTTGTCCCGCGTCAAGTAGTTGGCAGGGTTTCTTCGATTTCGAAGTTGGGGATGGTGGGGTCGGCCAGGCCGAGGTGCACGTCGATCGGCCGGTTCCAGGCGATCGCTTCGTGAGGACGTTCGGTGTTGTACTCGATGCGGTAGTCCTCTGCGCGTTCGACGAGGGTGAGCGCGTCGGGGATGTCGTCGAGGAACAGCCGCTCGTATTTCAATGTTCCGAATCCGCGTTCGCGTGACCCGTTCTGACCCGGTGATCTCACTCGGGTGCGGACGTGACGTAGCTCGGGGTGGCGCATGATGAACAGCTCGAAATTCAGCGACCGGAACGGGCCGCCGTTGTCCGTCACGATCGTCACCACCGGCAGCAGCTCACCGGTCTCGGGATCGATAGGGCAGGTGTCGACGAGCGGGTGCCCGAACATCGCTTCGTAATCGACCAAGGCGAGCTCTATCGCCGCGATCGCGTCGTGCTGATTCGCTGTCGGCGACACGTGGAACGGATGCTCGACCTTGGAGAACCAGTCCCGGCACCCGGCGATCCGCCAGGTGCCACCGGTCGTGGTCTCGAACTCGCTGAAGTCCAGCTGCCACACCTGATTGGGCCCCGTCGGGTTCCTCGCGAACGCGGCCTTGCGATCCGCCGCGAGCTGGCGGCGCTGCCTCTGGTACTCGGACGGCAGGATCAGCCCGTCATCGCGCAGCAGCCGCAGCACAGTCGCCTGCGACACCTTATGACCGTCATGCCGCGTCATCGCCCAGATCTTCCGATGACCCCACGCCGGATGCGCCAAGGCGTGTTTCGTGGCGAGCTCGCGGGCCGCCTCCCTCGCCGGCTGCGGCCACGGGCCCTTCGGCGGTCGGGACTGCTTCGCTTTGGCCTGCCAGCGCCGCCAGGTGCGTTCGGGCATGTCGATCAGCTGGCAGAACCTCGAAGTCGACATGCCCGCCTCGACGCGGATCACCTCGAGGTCCTCGAAGGGCCCAAGCGGCCCTCGGCGCTCTTCTTCCAGACGCGGATCTCAACCGCTGCCTCACCCAGAGCCTGGGTGAGCTCGGCGACCTCGTCCTCGAGTTGCTGCTCCCGGGTCGAGGGCTTGGACTTGCCCGCCTCGATCCCAGCCTTGCCGCCCTCGAGGAACTGGCGCTTCCAGTTCCCGATCGCTTGCTCGGAGACCTTCTCGCGGCGGGCTGCCTCGGCGATCGTGATCTCGCCCTGCAGCACGGACAACACGATGCGGAGCTTCTTCTCCGCGGGGATCGTGGGGGGACGACTCATGACATTCAGACCTTTCAGCTGGGGCGTTGCATCAGCAACTAACTACCCCTGCCAAACATTCTGACGCGCGACAGCCCGAACATACCGTGGCGGCGCGTCCGAGTTCACCGCCTTCACCACCGTCGTCCGCGACACCGCCAACCGCTCGGCAATCCGCGCCTTAGGCACGCCCTCCGCAGCGAGCCTCCTGATCAATGCCCAGTCTTCCAAAGTGATCACTCTCCAATCGTTGAGTGTTCACTTTTCGAGCGTCGTTACTGTCCAGTTTTCGAGCGTCGTCGACACCGTGGGGCTCTCAATGCTTGCCACCGGCGTGAAGAACGGCAAGGCGGGCTCCGAGATGATCCCAATCAAGTCGATTACGTCGGTGACGACCGCGCGGGATGGGATGCTCAATTCTCGTGTGTCGGTCATCACGGCGGGCAACACAGTCGATTTCCGCGTTTCGCACGCTGAAGCGAAGACCGTGCAGGACACTCTCACTCGGCTGATTTTGGGTCGGCCCTTGGACGGCCAGCTTGCGCCGGCGGAGCCAGTGGTAGCTGCGGTAGCTGCGCCGCTCGTCGACGTGGCAGCTCAACTAGAAAAGCTTGCGAGTCTTCGGGATGCTGGTGTCCTCACGGAAGAGGAGTTCGCCGCGAAGAAGACCGAGCTTCTTGCGCGGATGTAGGTGGCTGTCTACATCCGGTTGACCTCCATGGTCGCGAGTGGTGCTCGCAGCGAAAGGGGGCGGAAGCGCCGGTTCGGGTCGGTTTTCGGATCAGCTCGCCCGCTTTTCTGCGTTACCAGTCGCGGATCACTGCGCAGGCCGTGACGAAGTCACGATCCTCCATGCCGCGCGGCGGCTGAGCAACAGCGATTCGTCTGAAGCCGTTCGGTTCGTAAAGCTGCGTGAACACGACCTCTTGCGCGTCCACGACTAGGAACCTTCCGGCAACCAGGGCACGAGCTCGTCGAATGACCTGCTTTGCCTCGTCCAGGATGATCGACCCAGGCAATTGAGCGGAGTCGTACTTATCCGAACGTGCGAGCTCCGCGATGCAGTAGGCGCCCGTAACGTCCATAGTCACATCGCCCATCAGCTTCGCCCTCGTCGACTTACTTGCCTGGGAAAGGTCGAGCGAAGTCATGCCGATTGTGAAGAACCCGGCGACGTCGAGCCCGCCGTCCTCTGTCGGAGTTGACAGGACGTAAGTTCTGCTGTGCCCATGCTTCTCGAATCGGGTCACGGTTTCGCGCGCGAAGCGTTGAAGGTGCTCTGACCGTTCGCATGCGAAGTTGGCGAGGCTCTGATCGATCAGCCCGCGAGTGACCGGAAACTGTTCCGGGTCAATGTCACCGAGCGCGAACACTTCATACGGAAGCAACCCGCTTCGGTCCTCTGCCAAGGATCAGGAAGCGGTGCGGTGACGAACCAGGGACTCAAGCACGCTCAACCGGGTGCCCACCGAAAGTGAGTCATAGCTCCGAGAAGCGAAACCGGGGGAAGAGACAGGCGCGCTCGACTCTGCGGCCAGCGCTGCTAGCTGCTCTGCGCCCTCATTGGTGAGGACATAAGAGCCTCCGAGTGCTTCCGATGCCATTGTCTTCACCTTCCCCCATGCTCAAACCCTTGCTGTAACCGTTACTAACTATACGACCAAGTTCCCCTACTTGGCATGGGAGTGCGGTGAGTCCTCATCCGGTATTGCACGGATGTTGCACGCCGCCCCCGTTCAAGCAGAAAACCCCCGGATTTCCGGGGGTTTCTTCGTGGGCGATACTGGGATCGAACCAGTGACCTCTTCCGTGTCAGGGAAGCGCGCTACCGCTGCGCCAATCGCCCAAGGTCGTGCTGCTGGTGGTGCTACCGCCTCGATTCTCCGGTGGTAGTTGCGAGGTGGCGACGGGATTCGAACCCGTGTGCACGGCTTTGCAGGCCGCTGCCTCGCCTCTCGGCCACGCCACCGTGGTGCTTCCCCCCACTACCGAGGGGTCGTACTCGAGCGGATGACGAGATTCGAACTCGCGACCCTCACCTTGGCAAGGTGATGCGCTACCACTGCGCCACATCCGCATTTTCGCCCACCGCTTCCGGCGTGCATGGAAACCATAGCCGACCTCTCGGGGGGATGCCAAACCGGGCGGACCGGGCGTGTCACCCCGCGCGATCGGCGACCTTGAGCGGTGCGCAACGGCCATATGAGTTGTGGCAAGATGGACGCGCACGGGCGATTGGCGCAGTTGGTAGCGCGCTTCCTTCACACGGAAGAGGTCATCAGTTCGAGTCTGGTATCGCCCACCACTCCCCCCTCTCAGCGGCTCCGCGAGCCTCCCGCTGCCCCCGTCTGGGCGACCCACGCGATCGCCCAGCAGACGAGCCCGCCGAGCGCAGCGATGACGACGACGGCGAGCACGGCCCCGAGCTGCGCGGCCGCGAGGACGAGCGTGCCCGTTGCGGCGAGGCCGAACCCGTCGGCCAGGAGCGCGACGATGATCCCGCCCGTCGCGGTCGCGCCGATGGCACCGAGAGTCCACGATCGTCTGGGCGCCGATTCGTCGTCGTCGCGGGCTCCCGCGCCGCTCAGAGCTGAACCGACGGCGCCGCCGATCACGGCCGCAGCCCCGAGCGCGGGCGGCGCGAGGAAGGGCGCCCCGATTCCGATCGCCGCCCAGCCGCCCCAGGCCCCGGCCACGAGCACCGCGGGTGTCAGTCGGTTCCAGCCGACCTTCTCGATGAGCGACCACGTGACCGCCGCGACGGCGATGCCGACGACCGCGTTCGCGACGATCCGCCCGGTCGCCTCGTCGACGACCCGCTCGACGCCCACGAGCCAGGCGGTGCCGCCGAGGGTGACGAGCACGGCGGCGATCACGGCCCGCGGCCAGCCCACCGACCCCGCCACGAGGGCGAACGAGCGGGCGCGGCGCGGTGCAGGGAGCAGGTGCACGACGAGCAGAGCGGCCCCGGCGGCGACGTGCGTCGCGAGCACTCCGGCGAAGTCGACCGCGCCGATGAGCGACTGCATGAGCGGGGGGAACTCCCCCACTACGGCTCCCACGACGGGCTGGAAGACGAGCGCCGACCACGAGCCGGCGAAGACGACACCGCCGACGGATCCGAGCCGGCGGGCGGCGAGGGTCGCCACGATCGCGGTGACGGTGGCCGCGATCGCGGCGTCGAGGATGCGCGCGGGGACATCCGTGATCGGCCCGGTCAGGGCATCCCCCGCGATCGATGCGACGGCGCCGCCCGCGCCGGCGACGAGCGCCGCGAGCACGCGACCGCGATCGAGGCGCCCGGTGCCGAGAAGCACTCCGACCGGGGTTGCGAGCACGAGGAGCGCGGCGGCGAGCTGCAGCAGGGGGTCGCTCGTCACGTGCCGCCTCCTCGCGTCGGATCCCCCCGCGGGAACGACGACGGGGCGCTACTCGATGGAAGAGTAGCGCCCCGCGCGCGCCCGGAGGCGATGGTTCAGTCGATCAGCGCGTGGCCTCGAGGACGTAGCCCTCCTCGCCGTGCACGATCGGATCGATGCCCGCGAGCTCGTCCTCCTCCGTGACGCGGAAGCCCATGGTCTTCTCGATCGCCAGGCCGATGATGAAGGCGAGGGTGAACGAGTAGATCATGACCGCGAAGGCGGCGATGGCCTGCACCATGAGTTGCGTGAGCTCACCGCTGTAGATGAGGCCGGTGCCGTTGGCGAAGAAGCCCAGGTAGAGGGTTCCGACGAGACCGCCGACGAGGTGGATTCCCACGACGTCGAGAGAGTCGTCGAAGCCGAGGCGGAACTTCAGGTCGACCGCGAGGGCGCAGACCGCGCCAGCCACGATGCCCAGCACGATCGCCCAGACCGGCGTGAGCGAGGCGCACGCGGGGGTGATGGCGACGAGGCCGGAGACGGCGCCCGAGGCGGCACCGACCGAGGTCGGCTTGCCGTCCTTGATCTTCTCGACGACGAGCCAGGCGAGCAGGGCTGCGGCCGGAGCGGCGATCGTGTTGATGAAGGCGAGAGCGGCCACGCCGTCGGCGGCGAG
Organism: Microcella alkalica; assembly: GCF_014137945.1. Taxonomy (GTDB): domain Bacteria; phylum Actinomycetota; class Actinomycetes; order Actinomycetales; family Microbacteriaceae; genus Microcella; species Microcella alkalica. Next base: position 633,658 of record NZ_JACGWX010000001.1, on the reverse strand, counting down.
CTCCGATCCGGCGTTGAAGCCGAACCAGCCGAACCACAGCAGGCCAGCACCCAGGAGCACGAACGGCGGGTTGTGAGGCACGTGGGCGCCCTTGGCGAAGCCGATGCGCTTGCCGAGGACCAGCGCGAGGGCGAGTGCCGCAGCGCCGGCGTTGATGTGGACCGCCGTGCCGCCGGCGAAGTCGATCGCGCCGACGCCGAAGGTCTGCTGCATGCCGTACGTGATCCAGCCGCCGTCGGTGAAGGCGAGCGTCTCGGGGTCGAGGGTGAAGTTGAACACCCAGCTCGCGACGGGGAAGTAGACCACCGTCGCCCAGATTCCGGCGAAGACCATCCACGCGCCGAACTTCGCGCGGTCGGCGATCGCGCCCGAGATGAGCGCGACGGTGATGATCGCGAAGGTCGCCTGGAAGGCGGCGAAGGCGAGCGGCGGGAACGCGGCACCCTCGGGAACCTCGAGGAGGCTCATGAGACCGATCGCGCCCGTGTCGATGCCGATGACGCCGTCGATGCCGACGTTGTTGGCGAACGCGATCGCGTAGCCGTAGAGCACCCAGAGGACGCCGATGAGCCCGATCGCGCCGAAGCTCAGCATCATCATGCTGATGACGCTCTTGGCCTTGACGAGTCCTCCGTAGAAGAACGCCAGGCCGGGAGTCATGAGCAGGACGAGTGCGGCGGCGACCAGGATGAAGGTGGTGTTTCCCTGATCCATGTGGAACCTCTCTTGCCGTGATGAAGGAGGCGCCCGACTCGAGGGCTCGGATGTAGGGTCACCGGCCCCCCGGCGAGGACCGGGCGCTCTTGAAGTGTCGGCGCGCGAGGTTTCGCAGGAGGTGTCGCCGAGTTTCCAGCGCGTTACACGCCACCCCGTGATGTAAACATCGCGTTACGCGGGCGATGGAGTTCGCCCGGTCAGGGCTGAGCGGGTACCGAGTCGTCGAAGGCGTCGGGGATCCCGTCACCGTCAGAATCGCGCTTCTCCTCCTCGCGGCGCCGCTTGTAGTGGCGGTTGCGCGATCCGAGGAGGATGCTCGCGGCGACCGCCGAGATGAGGGATCCGAGCAGGATGCCGACCTTGGCGACGTCATCGAGCGGGTCGCCCTGGCCGTAGCTGAGCTCGCTGATGAGCAGCGAGACCGTGAAGCCCATGCCGGAGAGGATCGCCAGGCCGATGACGTCGACCCAGCGCACGCCGCGCGGGAGCGTGACTCCCGGTAGACGCGTGACGAGCCAGGAGGCCAGGGTGATGCCGACCGTCTTGCCGACCACGAGACCGAGCACGATGCCGATCGACACGGGCGAGGTGACCGCCTCGACGAGCCCGTCGATGCCGCCGACGGCGACCCCGGAGGAGAAGAACGCGAAGACCGGCACGGCGAAGCCGGCCGAGATGGGTCGCAGGCCGTGCTCGAACTTCTCGGCGAGGCCCTCCTGGCCACCGAATCCGTCCTCCTCGCCGCCGCTGGCGAGGACGGGAACCGTGAACGCGAGCAGGACGCCCGCGACGGTCGCGTGCACGCCGGAGGAGTACATCAGGAACCAGACGATGATGCCGATCGGCAGGAGGATGACCAGTGCCGCCGTCGAACGCAGCCGGAAGAGCTCTTGATACTTCTGCGCGATGAGCCCGAACACGGCGAGAGCGAGGCCTGCGAGCAGGAGGTACACCGGCTGGAGGTCGTCGGTGTAGAAGAACGCGATGACGGTGATGCCGAGCAAGTCGTCGACGACGGCGAGCGTCAGCAGGAAGGTGCGCATCGCGATCGGCAGCGAGGTGCCGACGACCGCGAGTACCGCGAGCGCGAAGGCGATGTCCGTCGCGAGAGGGATCGCCCAGCCCCGCAGCACCTCGGGGCCCTGGGTCAGGTTCACGAGGGCGAAGATCACGGCGGGCAGAGCAGCCCCCCCGAACGCCGCCGCCACCGGAACCAGGGCGCGCCTCGGGTCGCGCAGCTCGCCCGCGACGAACTCGCGCTTGAGCTCCAGGCCGGCGAGGAAGAAGAAGATCGCGAGGAGCCCGTCCGCGGCGAACTTGCCGACCGAGATTTCGAAGACCGCCTCTCCGAAACCGAGGCTGAGGTATGTGTTCCGAAGCGCGAAGTAGCCGTCAGCGGCCGCTGTGTTCGCGAGCGTGACAGCGATCACGGTCGCGATGAGCAGCAGGATGCCGCCGACGGTCTCCTTGCGGAGGATCTGCCCGATCCAGAGGCTTTCCCGGTAGCGCTCGGCGTCGGTCGTCGTGGGCCTGGGCGTGCCAGCGTTCATGAGTGCTCCGTCCGGGTCGTCGATCGTGTACTCCGCGGCCGTCGTGGGGCTCGCGGGCCGACCAGACTTCCCGGCACTCCCGCTGACGATCCTACCGGTCGGTGGTGATCAGGATGCCGTGGTCAGCGCGATCATGCGCGACGTGGCCCGCAGGTACTTCTTGCGGTATCCGCCCGCGAGCATGTCGTCGGTGAAGACCCGATCGAGGGGGGTGCCCGTGGCGAGGATGCGGATCTGCGCGTCGTAGAGCCGGTCGACGAGCGCGACGAGGCGGAGGGCATCCGTCTGATTGCGCAGCGGCGCCACCTCGGTGAGCGCGATCGCGGAGAGTCCCTCGATGAGGCCGATGTAGCGGCTCGGGTGGACGGTCGAGAGGTGCGTGAGGACCTCGTCGAAGCGGTCGACGGTGACCTGCCCGGTCTCGGCGGCGAGGCGCGCGTCGAGCTCCTCGGGGGTGAGCGCGACGGCGTGGCCCTCGATGTCGCGCTTGCGGTAGTCCTCGCCGTCGATGCGTCTGATGTCGAAGCGGTCGGCGAGGGCGTTGATCTCGCGGAGGAAGTCCTGCGCGGCGAAGCGCCCCTCGCCCAGGGCGTGCGGCGGAGTGTTCGAGGTCGCGGCGATGCGCGATCCGCTCGCGACGAGCTCGCCGAGCAGCCGCGACATCACCATGGTGTCGCCCGGGTCGTCGAGCTCGAACTCGTCGATCGCGATGAGGCGCGCACCCCGGAACTGCTGCACCGCCTGCTGATAGCCGAGCGCGCCCACGAGTGCTGTGTACTCGATGAACGTGCCGAAGTACTTGCGGCCGCCGACGCGATGCCAGAGAGCGGCGAGCAGGTGGGTCTTGCCGACGCCGAATCCGCCGTCGAGATAGATACCGGCCTTCTCCACGACGACGGGCGTGCGGCGCGCGAAGAGTCCGCGGAGACCGGTCGGCGCGGCGTCGGGGGCGCCCTCGGCGAACCGCCGGATCGCCTCGACCGCCTCGGCCTGCGACGGGTGCGCCGGGTCGGGCACATAGTTCTGGAGGCTCGCGTGCGCGAACTGCGGAGGCGGGGCCAGGTGTCCGAGCAGCTCGGAGGCCGCGAGGGTGGGCTGACGCTCGGTCAGGCGCAGTGTCGTCGGCGCAGGATTCACGTGGGGCCGTTCGCTCGCGATGGTCGCACTCGCCGCGGCGGCGCTCCCGCGATCGCGCCTCTGGGCAGAGCGACGGGCGCGGCGCGCTCGGAGTGCGTAGATTCGAGCGCGCGCGGCGTGTCCCAGAATACCGGCGGCCCGGCGCGCGTTAAGCCGGAGTGCGGCGCACGACGCCGCGTCAGGAACCGCCCCGTCCCACCGAGAGGTCGCCATGCCCGTCTCCCCCGATCCGTCCGAGAAGTTCCAGACCTACGCCCACCCCGAGCGGCTCGTCTCGACCGCGTGGCTCGAGGAGCACCTCGACGACCCGGGCCTCGTGGTCGTCGAGTCCGACGAGGACGTGCTGCTCTACGAGACCGGGCACATCCCGGGCGCCGTGAAGATCGACTGGCACACCGACCTCAACGACCCCGTCGTACGCGACTACATCGAGGGCGAGGCTTTCGCCGAGCTCATGGGCCGCAACGGCATCGCCCGCGACACCACGATCGTCCTCTACGGCGACAAGAGCAACTGGTGGGCCGCGTACGCCCTCTGGGTCTTCACTCTGTTCGGTCACGAGGACGTCCGGCTGCTGGACGGCGGCCGCGACCGCTGGGTCGCCGAGGGCCGTGCGATGACGAAGGAGCGGCCGAGCCGCCCGGCCGGCGAGTACCCCGTCGTCGCACGCGACGACAGCGCCATCCGCGCCTTCAAGGAGGACGTGATCGCCCACTTCGGCAAGCCCATCATCGACGTGCGCTCCCCCGAGGAGTACACGGGCGAGCGCACCAGCATGCCCGCCTACCCCGAGGAGGGCGCGCTCCGCGGAGGGCACATCCCCTCCGCCCGCAGCGTGCCGTGGGCGCGAGCGGCGAACGAGGACAGCACCTTCCGCGGCGCCGACGAGCTCGCGACCATCTACCGCGAGGATGCCGCGATCGGCGACGCGGACGACGTCGTCGCCTACTGCCGCATCGGCGAGCGATCGAGCCACACGTGGTTCGTGCTGACCCACCTGCTCGGGGTACCGCGCGTGCGCAACTACGACGGGTCGTGGACGGAGTGGGGCAGCGCCGTCCGAGTCCCCATCCAGACCGGCGCCGAACCCGGCGACGCGCCCGTCCGCTAGCGTGCCGGCGATGACCGACGCCGCCGCCTCCGCGCTCCCGCCCTCGCTCGCGGAGATCCGCGACGAGTTCCTCGAGCTCGGCGAGTCCGACCGGCTGCAGCTGCTGCTCGAGTTCTCCGAGGCGCTCCCCGAGCTCCCGGAGCGCTTCCGCGACCACCCGGAGCTTCTCGAGCGCGTCGAGGAGTGCCAGTCCCCCGTCTTCATCCTCGTGGAGGTCGACGGCGGCGCGGTCGCCGTGCACGCGACCGCGCCCGCCGAGTCGCCCACGACCCGCGGGTTCGCATCCATCCTCGCGCAGGGGCTGAGCGGCCTGGAGGTCGCGACGGTGCTCGCGACGCCCGACGACTTCCCGTTCGCGCTCGGGCTCACCCGCGCGGTGAGCCCGCTGCGCCTGCGCGGCATGACGGGGATGCTCGCGCGCATCAAGCGTCAGGTGCGCGAGGCGGACGCGGCGTGATCCTCCGCCGCGTCCACCCCGCGGCGCCGGCCGAGGGTGCCGTGCTCGACGTCGACGGCGCCGGAGCCCGCGAACGACTGCTGAAGTGGTACGCGCCGGGCGAGGGCGAGAGCATCCGCCTCAATTTCGTGACGACGCTCGACGGCCGCGTGACGGGTGAGGACGGCACGTCCGGTTCGCTCACGGCGGGGGCCGACCGCATGATCCTCGGGGTGATCCGCGAGCACGCCGACGTGATCCTCGTCGGGGCGAGCACGGTGCGGGCCGAGTCATATCGACTCCCGCGCCGGACGCCGCTCGCGATCGTGACGAGCTCGGGCGACCTGAGCGGGCACGAATTCGAGCCCCGCGAGGACGCGCCCGACGTCCTCGTTCTCGCGCCAGGATCGGCAACGGATGCCGTGCGCCGCTCCCTGCGCGGCATCCGGCACACGATCCTCCCCCTCCCCGATCGCAGCGAGCCGGCGACGGCGCTCGAGATCCTCGGCGCGCTCCGCGCGCACGGCGCCGAGCGGATGGTCTGCGAGGGCGGCCCCGGCCTCGCCGGCCGGCTGCTCGCGGCCGGGCTCGTCGACGAGGTGTGCCTGACGACCGTTCCGCGCCTGGGAGGGTCGGGCATCAGCCTGCTGCCCGATGATGACGGCGCGATCACACGGTGGGCGCCTCGCCAGCTGCTCCTCGATGGCGATGGAGTTCACTACGCCCGGTGGGCGCGTCGAGTCGACTGATCCACGCGCGGATCACGCCGTTCCACCGTTCGGAGTCGAGGTTCCAGAGCCGCGTGTGGCGGGCCTGAGCGAACCGCTCGAGAGTGACGAGCTCCGGGCGAGCGTCGGCGAGGGCGAGAGACGCGTCGATCGGCACGTAGCCGTCGTCGTCGCTGTGCAGGACGAGCACCGGCACCGCGAGCTCGTCCGCGCGCGCGACGAGGTCGAGCGACGAGAGATCGATCGGCCCTGCGCTGCCCACGAGCGGCGTGACCGCCGGCGTGCCGAGCAGACCCATCGCGACTTCGCCGACCGCCCTCGGCAGCCCGGAGAGCGCCGCATGGAATCGCAGCACCGTCACCCAGTCGATGACCGGCGAGTCGAGGACGACCCCGCTGACGAGCGAGGCGGCGTCTGATCGAACGAGCAGCTGCATGGCGACGGCGCCTCCCATGGACCACCCCATGATCACGATGCGGCGCGCGCCGGCATCGTGCGCGTGGGTGATGGCCGCCTCGAGGTCGCGCCACTCGGCCGCGCCGAGCGCATAGCGGCCGTCGGCGCTCGCCGGGGCGACGCCGTCGTTGCGGTAGCTGATGAGAAGGCTCGCCCAGCCGAGCTCCCGCGCGAGCGGGACGGCACGGAGCCCTTCCGCTCGCGTGGCGCCCCGACCGTGCACGTGGATGATCCAGTCGTCGCCCGCGCCGCTGCCGCCGTCGACGGAGGGCACGAACCATGCGGGAGCGTCTCCGACGGGGGTGCGGATGCTCGTCTCGACCGCGGCGACGCCCAGGTCCTGCGGCTCGAGCCAGTACCACCCGCCCCAGCGACCTGTCCTGGCCGAGCCGATCGTGCCGCGCTGCACGGAATCGAGGACGCGCGTGACCGAGTGCGCATCCTCGAACAGGATCCGGCCGATCCTGGCGTGGCCGCGTCCGTCGGCGAACCAGAAGCCGTAGCGGCCGGGGACGACGGAATCGGGGGTGCGACCCAGGCGGATGACCGAGCGACGCTCGTCCACTGCCAGCAAGTCGACATCCTCAGGGCGGTCGCGCACGGGCATCACCACCCGTCGTGCCATCGTGATGACCGCAGCCGCCGATGCGATCGCCAGCGCGATGCCCGCCCCGGCGGCGCCGCCCGCGATCGAGAGGACGAGACCGCGCCGTCGACGGGCGCCCCTCCCCCGCGTTCGGGGGCGGGGCGCTCCCGCCAGGTCGGCGCGTCTCACGCGACGAACGTAGCAACAGCTTCTAGTCTGCAGGGGTGCCCCTCTCTCCCGCATCGCCGCAGGAGGTGTTCGACGCGCTGATCGCCTCCGTCGACCGGGCCGTCCTCCGCCCCGAGCTCGACGTGCGCAGCATTGCGGCGCCGAGCGGGCTCGCACCCTTCTCGTACGCGCTCACGGCCGATGTGAACCCCGCGCGTCACGTCGACGACTTCGACCTCGGCACGGGTCGGATTCTGGTGCTCTTCGACCCGGAGGCACCCGCCGGCTGGAACGGGACGGTGCGCGTCGTGTGCTTCGTGCAGGCTCCTCTCGAGGTCGACATCGGACTCGACCCCTTCGTGGCTGACGTCACCTGGGCCTGGCTCGTCGACGCGCTCGAGGCGCGCGGCGCCTCCTACACCGCTGCGAGCGGCACGGCGACGAAGGTGCTCTCGACCGGGTACGGCGAGCTCGCCGCGCAGGGCAGCGGTGCGCAGCTCGAGCTGCGGGCGTCGTGGACGCCGCTCGACGACGACCTCGCCGCGCACGTGGAGGGCTGGTCCGAGCTCCTCTGCATGATCGCGGGCTTTCCCCCGGCTCCCGAGGGCGTCGCCGTCCTTCCCACTCGACGGCTGCCCCGTGTCTGATCCGACGCCGGCGCAGCCCGAGGAGGAGCCCGCGCTCGAGACGGCGCAGGGCACGGCCGTCCCGGCGGCGCCCGATCCGCTTCCGACCGCCGTCCCCGTCGTCACCCCCGTCGTGATCGGCGACCGCGAGCGCTACCTCGCCGCCGTGGAGGCGCTCGCCGGCGGCGAGGGCCCGGTCGCCGTCGACGCCGAGCGCGCAAGCGGCTTCCGGTACTCGCAGCGCGCGTATCTCATCCAGGTCTTCCGCCGTGGGGCTGGCACCTTCCTCTTCGATCCGCCCGCCGTCGGCTCGTTCGCCGAGCTGCAGGAGGCGATCGGCGAGGTCGAGTGGGTTCTCCACGCCGCGAGTCAGGATCTCCTCTGCCTGCGCGAGGTCGGCCTCGACCCCGTGACGATCTTCGACACCGAGCTTGGCGCGCGACTGGCCGGGCTGCCGCGCGTGGGTCTCGGCGCCGTCGTGGAGTCCACGCTCGGCCTGCATCTTGCGAAGGAGCACTCGGCGGCCGACTGGTCGACGAGACCGCTGCCGGCCTCGTGGCTCACCTACGCGGCGCTCGACGTCGAGCTGCTCGTCGACGTCCGCGACGAGATCGCCGCGCTCCTCGCCGCCGACGACAAGCTCGAGCTCGCCGAGCAGGAATTCGCCGCCGTGCTGAAGCGGGAGACCCCCGAGCCCCGCACCGATCCGTGGCGCCGACTGTCCGGCCTCCACTCCGTGCGCGGGCAGCGCTCGCTCGCCGTCGCCCGCGAGCTCTGGCTGGCGAGAGACGCCTACGCGCGCGAGATCGACAGCGCTCCTGGCCGCCTCCTGCCCGACTCCTCCCTCATCGTCGCCGCGCGCGCGTTGCCGGCATCCAAGCGAGAGCTCGCGGCGCTGCAGGGCTTCCACGGCCGAGCGAGCCGCTCGCAGATCGACCGCTGGTGGGCGGCTATCGAGGCGGGGCGCACGACGGAGGATCTCCCCGTCCTGCGCTCGACGGAGGATGTCATCCCGCCGCCCCGCTCCTGGGCGGATCGCAATCCGGAGGCCGACCGACGTCTCAGGGCCGCGAAGCCCGCGGTGCAGCGCATCGCGGAGGAGCGCCGCATCCCGCTCGAGAACGTCGTGATCCCCGAGCACCTGCGCCGGCTGGCCTGGAATCCTCCCGCCGAGACGACCCCCGAATCGATCGGGGATGCCCTGCGCGCGCTCGGCGCCCGGCCCTGGCAGATTGACGCAACAGCACAGACGATCGCCCAGGCCTTTGTCGATGCCAGCCAAGGCCCGGTCGAGGCCGACGAGAGCGGTTCGTAGGAACACGCAGTCGAAGCACCGCGCTCGCCACGGGGCTCCTAGGTTGGTGGAGTTGACCACCGACAAGGGAGGCACTGTGGCCGATCGAGCCGAAGTCGTGTTCGTCGACGGAGTTCGCACTCCGTTCGGACGAGGGGGCGAAAAAGGGATGTACTGGGGCACGCGAGCCGACGATCTGATCGTCAAGGCGATGATCGGGCTCCTGGAGCGGAACCCGTCGCTGCCGAAGGAGCGCGTCGACGACGTCGCGATCGCGGCGACGACGCAGGAGGGCGACCAGGGGCTCACCCTGGGCCGGACTGCGGCGATCCTCGCAGGTCTCCCGATGTCCGTTCCCGGATACGCGATCGACCGCATGTGCGCCGGCGCCATGACCGCCGTCGCGACGACCGCGGGCGGCATCGCCTTCGGCGCGTACGACGTGGCCATCGCGGGCGGCGTGGAGCACATGGGCCGCCACCCGATGGGCGGCAGCGCCGACCCCAACCCGCGCTTCCTCGCCGAGAAGCTCGTGAGCGGCGACGCCCTCAACATGGGCATGACCGCCGAGCGACTGCACGACCGCTTCCCCTCGCTGACGAAGGAGCGCGCCGACCGCTTCGGCATGCGCAGCCAGCAGAAGGTCGCCGCCGCCTACGCCGCCGGCCATATCCAGCCCGACCTCGTCCCCGTCGCCCTCCGCAGCGAGCAGGGCTACGGCCTCGCGACCGCGGACGAGGGCATGCGCCCCGAGACCACGATGGAGGGCCTCGCCGCGCTCAAAACCCCCTTCCGCCCGCACGGGCGCGTGACGGCCGGCAACGCCTCGCCGCTCACCGACGGCGCCACCGTGAGCCTCCTCGCGAGCGCGGACGCCGCGAAGGAGCTCGGCCTGACGACCAAGATGCGACTCGTGAGCTTCGCCTTCGCCGGCGTGCAGCCCGAGGTCATGGGCATCGGGCCCATCCCGTCGACGGAGAAGGCGCTCAAGAAGGCGGGTCTCTCGATCGAGGACATCGGTCTCTTCGAGCTCAACGAGGCCTTCGCCGTTCAGGTCCTGAGCCTGCTCGACCACTTCGGCCTCGACGACGACGACCCGCGGGTGAACCCGTGGGGCGGCGCGATCGCGATCGGGCATCCGCTCGCGAGCTCCGGCGTGCGCCTCATGATCCAGCTCGCCCGCCAGTTCGAGCAGCACCCCGAGGTGCGCTACGGCCTCACGGCGATGTGCGTCGGCCTCGGCCAGGGCGGCTCGATGATCTGGGAGAACCCGCACTACCGCGGCGGACGGAAGGGCAAGTAGATGACCAGCGCCATCGCACAGTACTCGGCGGAGCAGTTCGAGCCGCTCCTCGCGCTCGCGGAGGACGAGGTCGTCACGCACTCGTTCGTGCGCGACGTGACCCTCCCGAGTGGCGGCACGCTCGCGCTCGTGACGATCGACAACGGTCGCGATCACACCCGCCCGAGCACGCTCGGCCCTCAGGGGCTCCTGGAGTTCGCGCGTGTCATGGACGCGCAGGCCGCTCGCGCCTCGCGCGGCGAGATCGGCGGCGTCGCCGTCACCGGCAAACCGTTCATCCTCGCGGCCGGCGCCGACTTGTCCAAGGTCGAGAGCATCCCCGACCGCGCATCGGGCAAGCTCATGGCCCAGCTCGGGCACTACGCGCTCGGAAAGCTCGGCGAGCTCGGCGTCCCGTCGTTCGTCTTCATCAACGGCCTCGCCCTCGGCGGCGGCGTCGAGGTCGCCCTCAACGCCGACTACCGCACGATCGACCGCAGCGCCGCCGGCATCGCGCTGCCCGAGGTCTTCCTCGGCATCATCCCCGGCTGGGGCGGCGCGTGGCTGCTGCCGAACCTCATCGGGATCGAGAACGCACTCAAGGTCGTCGTCGAGAACCCGCTGAAGAACAACCGCATGCTCACGGCCGAGCAGGCCTTCGAGCTCGGCATGGCGGATGCGATCTTCGACTCGGCGACGTTCCTCGAGAGCTCGATCCGCTGGGCGGACGGCGTCATCGCCGGGCGGACCAAGGTCAAGCGCCCGAGCCAGCCGGGCAAGATCGAGCGGGCCGTGAAGTGGGATGCCGCGATCGGCATCGCGCGCAGCATGCTCGAGAAGCGCATCGGCTCCGTCGCCCGCTCCCCCTACGTCGCTCTCGACCTCCTCAAGGCGGCCAAGAGCTCGGACAAGGCGGCGGGCTTCGCGGCGGAGGACGACGCGCTCGCCGACCTGATCTCGGGCGATCAGTTCCGGGCCTCGATCTACGCCTTCAACCTCGTGCAGAAGCGCGCGAAGAAGCCGGCGGGGGCGCCCGACAAGCGCCTCGCCACGCCGGTCACCCGCATCGGCGTCCTCGGCGCCGGTCTCATGGCCAGCCAGTTCGCGCTGCTGTTCGTGCGGCGCCTGCAGGTGCCGGTCATCATCACCGACCTCGACCAGGAGCGCGTCGACAAGGGGATCGCCTACATCCACGGCGAGATCTCCGCGCTCGAGCAGAAGGGCCGCCTGCACGCCGACGACGCGAACCGGCTGCGCTCGCTCGTGACGGGCACGACCGACAAGGCCGACTTCGCGGGCTGCGACTGGGTCATCGAGGCGGTCTTCGAGGAGCTCGCCATCAAGCAGTCGGTGTTCGCCGAGATCGAGAAGCACGTCTCGCCGACCGCGGTCCTCGCGACCAACACCTCGTCGCTCTCGGTCGAGCGGATCGCCGAGAAGCTCGAGCATCCCGAGCGCGTCGTGGGCTTCCACTTCTTCAACCCGGTCGCCGTCATGCCGCTCATCGAGGTCGTGAACGCGCCCGCGACGAACGAGGCAACCCTCGCCACCGCGATGGTCACGGCGGCTGCGCTGAAGAAGAACGCCGTCATCACGGCCGACTCCCCCGGCTTCGTCGTCAACCGCATCCTCGCCAAGCTCCTCGGAGAGGCGATGCACGCGGTCGAGACGGGAACGCCGTTCGAGGACGTCGTCGCCGCCCAGCGCCACTTCGGCCTGCCGATGGATCCGTTCGTGCTGCTGGACCTCGTGGGGCTCAAGGTCGGCGCGCACGTGCTCGACACGCACCACGCGGCCTTCCCCGAGCGCTTCTTCGAGTCGCCCGCGCTGCATGAGCTCGCTGAGGCGGGCGTGCTCCTGGAGAAGGATGCGAAGGGCAACCCGAAGGGCATCGACAAGAAGGCCGTCGCGATCGTCGCGAAGCACCGCCCCGCGGGCTCCACGCCCTCGACCGTCGAGGAGCTCACGCGGCGCCTCGAGGATGGCCTCGCCGACGAGATCCACCGCATGCTCGAGGAGGGCGTGGTCTCGGCGCCGGAGGACATCGACCTCTGCATGATCCTCGGTGCCGGCTGGCCGTTCCAGATGGGCGGCGTCACGCCGTTCCTCGACCGGGTGGGCGCCTCCGAGCGCGTGTTCGGCGGCACGTTCCACACGCCGGCCATCCGCGGCTCGCACTGACCGCCGGCACTGACCGCCGGCACTGACCGCCGGCACCGACCGCCGGCACCGACCGCCGGCACCGATTCACCGGTCACGACCCCGGGCTCCCTCGACGGATGCCCGTCGCCGTCTCCGTTCCGCTCCGGGCGACCGCCCTCCCGCGCGCCCGATGACGGCGGTCCGCTCGAGCGTGAGCGCATGAGCACCGTGCAGTACTACGTCGCCCAGAGCCTCGATGGCTTCTTCGCCGATGTCGGTGCGGTCGTCATGGGCGCGGGCACCCTGCGGTTCCTGCTCGAGGAGGGCGGCCAGTGGGCCTACCCCGGTCTCCCGGTGTGGGTCCTCACGCACGGCGAGGTCCCGCAGATCGAGGGCGCAGACCTCCGCGTCGTGAGCCGGGACGCCTCACGAGCGGTGCGCGAGGCGCGGCCAGCCGCGGGCGAACGATCGGTATGGCTCGTCGGCGGCGGTTCGACCGCCGCTCAGCTCGCGGCCATCGGCGAGATCGACGAGCTGGGCATGACGGCGATGCCGCTCACGCTCGGCGCGGAGACCCGCCTGCTGCCCACGACCGGCGAGCCGCTCGTCCGGGAGATGACGGGCACGACTGCCTTCGAGAACGGCGCGGTGGAACTGCGCTACCGGCGGCGGTCGGAGGGCTGATCGGCTGAGGCATCGACGACCGCGTCCTCCGGCAAAGGCCGGGCGACGGGGATGCGTCGTCCCAGCACCTGAGCGACCAGATCGCGGGCGATCGCCTGAGGCGTGAGCCCCACCTCGTCCAGGATCTCGTCGCGAGACGCGTGGTCGAGGAACTGATCGGGAAGGCCGAGCTCGTCGACGGCCGTGTCGACGCCGGCGGCACGCAGCTCCTGACGGATGCGCGTGCCGATGCCACCGACCCGGATGCCGTCCTCGATCGAGACGACGATGCGGTGGTCGCGGGCGAGGTCGATGATGCTGCCGGCGACCGGAACGACCCAGCGTGGGTCGACGACGGTCGCGCCGATGCCCTGCGCCGCGAGCCTGTCCGCGACCTCGAGACCCAGCTTGGCCATCGGGCCGACCGTGACGATGAGCACGTCCTTGTGGGGCGCCTCGCGAAGGACGTCGACGCCGTCGTGGGTGCGCCGGACGGCGTCGAACTCCGTGCCGACCGAGCCCTTCGAGAAGCGGAGCACGGTGGGGGCGTCCTGCACCGCGACGGCCTCGGCTAGCTCCTCACGCAGGCGCGTGGCGTCGCGCGGCGCGGCGAGACGGATGTTCGGAACGACCTGCAGGATCGCGAGATCCCAGATGCCGTGATGGCTCGGGCCGTCGGGCCCCGTGACGCCCGCGCGGTCGAGCACGAACGTGACGCCCGCCCGGTGGAGGGCGACATCCATGAGCACCTGGTCGAAGGCGCGGTTGATGAACGTCGCGTAGACGGCGACGACGGGGTGCATTCCGCCGAAAGCGAGACCGGCGGCGGAGGCGACGGCGTGCTGCTCGGCGATGCCGACGTCCAGCACGCGGCCCGGGTGCTTCTCGGCGAGCTTGTGAAGGCCTGTCGGGCGCAGCATCGCCGCGGTGATGCCGACGATGCGATCATCGCGATCTGCGAGCGAGACGAGCTCGTCGGCGAAGACGCTCGTCCAGGAGGGGCGCGTCGCCACCTCCATCGACTCGCCCGTCTCCGGATCGATCTGGCCGACTGCGTGGAACTGGTCGGCGACGTCGGCGAGGGCGGGCTCGTACCCCTTTCCCTTCTGAGTGATCGCGTGCACGATCACGGGCGCGCCGTAGTCCTTCGCCTGCTGCAGCGCACGCTCCATGGCCTTGAGATCATGACCGTCGACCGGCCCGACGTACTTGATGTCGAGGTTCGAGTACAGCGCCTCGTTGTTGGTGAAGCGCGAGAGGAAGCCGTGGAGGCCGCCGCGGACCCCGCGGTAGAAGGCGCGGCCGGGGGCGCCGAAGTGCGCGAAGAAGCTCTCGCTCGAGCGGCGGAAGCGTCGGTAGCCGCGACGAGTGCGCACGTCCGAGAGGAAGCGGGCCATGCCTCCGATGGTCGGCGCGTAGGAACGCCCGTTGTCATTGACGATGAGGACGAGGTTGCGCGAGTTGTCGTCGCTGATGTTGTTGAGGGCCTCCCACGTCATCCCGCCCGTGAGCGCACCGTCGCCGACGACGGCGACGACGTGCCGGTCGCTCTGGCCCGTCATCTCGAACGCGCGAGAGATCCCGTCCGCCCAGCTCAGGGAGCTCGACGCATGAGAGCTCTCGACGATGTCGTGCGGTGACTCCGAGCGCTGCGGGTAACCGGCGAGCCCGCCCTTGCGCCGCAGGCGGGAGAAGTCCTGGCGACCGGTGAGGAGCTTGTGGACGTACGACTGATGCCCGGTGTCCCAGACGATCGAATCGCGCGGGGAGTCGAAGACGCGGTGGATGGCGATCGTCATCTCGACGACCCCGAGATTGGGGCCCAGATGACCGCCCGTCTTCGAGACCTTCGCGACGAGGAATCGGCGGATCTCGTCGGCGAGTTCGGCGAGCTCGGGCTCGGTCAGGCGATCGAGATCGCGCGGGCCGTGGATCGTCTCGAGCAATGCCATTCCAGCACTCTACGCGAGGCCGACCTCGGGCGCCCTGGTGCCGTGCCGCCCGATTCCTGGTCGTTCACTGTGCGTCGGCCGAGAGCGCAGGATGAGCGTCCCCAGATGCGGAACGGACCCGATCGCGCGAGGCGATCGGGCCCGTTCCCGGGGTGGAGTGGTCTAGACGAGGCTGCGCAGCACGTACTGCAGGATCCCGCCGTTGCGGTAGTAGTCGGCCTCGCCGGGGGTGTCGATCCGCACGACGGCGTCGAACTGGATCGTGCTCTTGCCCTCGGGCGACTGCGCGCTCGGCGCGGCCGTCACGCGCACGGTCTTCGGGGTCCTGCCCTCGTTGAGCTCGGTGATGCCGGAGATCGACACAGTCTCGGTCCCATCAAGGCCCAGGCTCTCCGCCGTCTCGCCTGCCCGGAACTGCAGCGGCACGACACCCATTCCGATGAGGTTCGAGCGGTGGATGCGCTCGAAGCTCTCGGCGATGACAGCGCGGACGCCCAGGAGGCTCGTGCCCTTGGCCGCCCAGTCGCGGCTCGAGCCGGAGCCGTACTCCTTGCCGGCGAAGACGACGAGCGGGATGCCCGCGGCCTGGTAGTTCCGGCTCGCGTCGTAGATGAACGACTGCGGGCCGTCGGGCTGGGTGAAGTCGCGCGTGAAGCCGCCCTCCACTCCGTCGAGCAGCTGGTTGCGCAGGCGGATGTTCGCGAACGTGCCACGGATCATCACCTCGTGGTTGCCGCGGCGCGAGCCGTAGGAGTTGAAGTCCTTGCGGTCGACGCCGTTCTCCATCAGGTAGGCGCCCGCGGGCGAGTCCGCCTTGATGGAGCCGGCAGGGCTGATGTGATCGGTCGTGACCGAGTCGCCGAGCTTCGCCAGAACGCGGGCGCCGTCGATGTCGGTGACGGGGCTCGTCTCGATGGTCATGCCGTCGAAGTACGGGGGCTTCCTGACGTAGGTCGACTTCTCATCCCACTCGAAGGTCGCGCCGTCCGGCGTCGGCAGCGAGCGCCAGCGGTCATCGCCCTCGAAGACCGAGGCGTACTGCGTGTCGAACATGGCCGTGTCGATCGACGAGTCGATCGTCGCCTGGACCTCCGCGGCATCGGGCCAGATGTCGCGGAGGAAGACCTCGTTACCCTCGCGATCGGTGCCCAGGGGATCCTTCTCGAAATCGAAGTTCATGGAGCCGGCGAGAGCGTACGCGATCACGAGCGGCGGGCTCGCGAGGTAGTTCATCTTCACGTCGGGGTTGATGCGGCCCTCGAAGTTGCGGTTGCCCGAGAGGACGGCCGTGACGGCGAGATCCTTCTCGGCGATCGCGGCGGAGATCTCCTCCGCGAGCGGGCCGGAGTTGCCGATGCAGGTCGTGCAGCCGTAGCCGACGGTGTAGAAGCCGAGCGCTTCGAGGTCGTCGGTCAGCCCCGCCTTCTCGTAGTAGTCGGTGACGACCTTCGAGCCCGGAGCCAGGGTGGTCTTGACCCACGGCTTCGCGGTCAGACCCTTCCTCACGGCGTTGCGCGCGAGGAGGCCGGCCGCGAGCATCACCGAGGGGTTCGAGGTGTTCGTGCACGAGGTGATCGCCGCGATCGTGACAGCCCCGTGGTCGATCGTGAATTCCTTGCCGTCGACCGTCACATCGATCGGCGCCGAGGCCGTCGTGGGCGCGCTCGAGCGGTGACGGTGCGAGAGCTCGTGCGCCGAGTCCTCGTCCTCCGGCGTGAAGCCGACGGGGTCGGAGGCCGGGAAGGTGCCCTCGACAGCGGCGTCGACCTTCGAGTGGACGTGGTTCGTGTAGTCGACCAGAGCGGTCTCGAAGGCCGACTTCGCCTGCGTGAGCTCAATGCGGTCCTGCGGCCGACGCGGGCCGGCGATCGAGGGGACGACTGTCGAGAGGTCGAGCTCGATGTACTCGCTGAACACGGGCTCGACGCTCGGGTCGTGCCAGAGGCTCTGGAGCTTCGAGTAGGCCTCCACGAGGGCGACCTGCTGCTCGCTGCGACCGGTGAGCCGCAGGTAGTCGAGCGTGACGTCGTCGATAGGGAACATCGCCGCCGTCGAGCCGAACTCGGGGCTCATGTTCCCGATCGTGGCGCGGTTGGCGAGCGGCACCGAGGCGACGCCCTCACCGTAGAACTCCACGAACTTGCCCACGACGCCGTGCTTGCGGAGCATGTCGGTGATCGTGAGGACGACGTCGGTCGCCGTGACGCCGGTCGGGATGGCACCGGAGAGCTTGAAGCCGACGACCTTCGGGATGAGCATCGAGACGGGCTGGCCGAGCATCGCGGCCTCGGCCTCGATGCCTCCGACGCCCCACCCGAGCACGCCGAGCCCGTTGACCATCGTCGTGTGCGAATCGGTGCCCACGCAGGTGTCGGGGTAGGCCCGCAGGACACCGTCGACCGTGCGCGTGTACGTCACCTTGGCGAGGTGCTCGATGTTGACCTGGTGGACGATGCCCGTCCCGGGCGGGACGACCTTGAAGTCGTCGAACGCGGTCTGGCCCCAGCGGAGGAACTGGTACCGCTCGCCGTTACGCTCGTACTCGATCTCGACGTTGCGCTCGAGCGCGTCGGCCGTGCCGAAGAGGTCGGCGATGACCGAGTGGTCGATGACCAGCTCGGCCGGTGCGAGCGGATTGATCTTGTTCGGGTCGCCGCCGAGGGCCGCGACCGCCTCGCGCATCGTGGCCAGGTCGACGATGCAGGGCACACCCGTGAAGTCCTGCATGACCACGCGGGCCGGGGTGAACTGGATCTCGGTGTCCGGCTCGGCCGAGGGCTGCCAGGCGCCGAGCGCTCTGATCTGCTCGGCCGTGACGTTCGCGCCGTCCTCGGTGCGGAGCAGGTTCTCGAGCAGCACCTTGAGGCTGAACGGGAGCTTCTCGTAGCCGGGCACCTGATCGATGCGGAAGACCTGGTACCCCTCGTCACCGACCGTGAGGGTGTCGAGGGAATCGAAACTGTTCACTGCGGACACTTCGCCGCCTCCTCTTGAATCTGCCGGGCGCATCCGGCGCTCGCACGTCGGCCAGCCTAGCCGTCGCCGGGTCGCGCGGCACCGACTCGATCGACCTCGACGACGGTGCGGATGCGACGCTATTTATCTTGATGTCGAGATACTTGATGCTAGCACCGGCAGGCGCATCGGGGCGAGGTTCAGGCGGCGCGGCGCGCGTACACCGATCGCACCATGAGCCACGTGACCCACAGCAGGGCGGCGTAGAGCGGCACACCCATCACGAGCTTGGTGGCCGCGAGCGCTGCGGCCTGCGAGGCGAGGTACAGCGGCACCTGCACCCCGAGCCGCAGTGCGAACATGGCGACCCACAGCCAGGTCGTCACGGTGAGGACCGTGCGCTTCGCAGGGTCCTCTCGCCACGCGTGATCTCCGGTGAGGAGACCCGCGATCACGCCCACGAGCGGGCGGCGGATCACCAGACTGACGAGCAGGGCGATGAGCCACACCGCGTTGATGATGAAGCCGAGGACGAAGTTCTCCTCGGCGCGTCCCGTGAACAGGGCGAGGCCGGCGGAGAGGGCTATGCCGACGAGGCCGACGACGGCGGGCACGATCGGTGACCGAGTCACCGCTCGGACGATGACGAATATGACGGCGACGGCCGCGGGGATCAGAACCGATGGGGCGACCTCCCCCGTGATCGTGAAGACGACGAGGAAGAGGAACCCGGGCAGGAGCGACTCGACGAGGCCGCGCACGCCTCCGACGGCCGCCCACAGGGCCTTGGCGGTCGGGCGCTCTCCCGGTCGTACGAGCCCGAAGCCCGACTGCCGAGCCGCTGCCGCGAGGGCCTCGCGAACCTGCTCGCGCTCGTCCGGCTCCTCCGAGCCGGCGTCGCGCTCGTCTGCGCTGCCTGGTCCCGTCGGGGCGCTGGTCATACCGACGCGGTCGGCGGGACGGCGGCCGGGCCGGTCGCAGTCGCACCCGTCGGAACGTGGAGCGGGATGAGGTCGCGCGGCGGCATCGGCGTCGAGCCGCGGACCACGACGATGCTGCGGAAGACGTCATCGATCTGCTCAGCGGCCGCGGCGTCGACCGCGCCCTGCCCGGCGACCACGCCGCGCAGGAACCAGCGCGGGCCGTCGACGCCGATGAAGCGCGCGATGCGCGTCGCGCCGACATCGCCGACGACGGGGATGCGGGCGAGGATCTCAGGACCGAACGCGCCGTCGCGCTCGGTCGTCTCGCCGCCCTGCTTCTTGATCTGCTCGACGATCTGCGCGCGGACCTCGTGCCAGAGACCGCTCGACCGCGGTGCGGCGAACGGCTGCACCTGCAGCGTCGAGCCGGCGAAGTCGATGCCGACGGCGATGACCCGCTTGGAGCCGTCCTCCACCTCGAGCCGCAGCTGCAGCTCCGGGCGCGGAACGATCTTCACTCCTCCGAGATCGACGTACGGCCTGACGGCGTTCGCCTCGCTCTCGTCGAGCGGTCCGGCGGTGGGTCGGTCCTCCGGGGCGGACTTCTCGTCGTCGGGCAGAGGCCCGTCGGTCGTGATCGGATCGCTCACGCGGTCACTCCTTCGCTGGTCGCGGTCGCTCCACGGTAGCCCGTCGAGCCGAACCCCTGCTCACCCCTGTGCGAGCCCGGGAGCGCCTCGACGGGGACGAAGCGCGCACGCACGACCCGTTGCACCACGAGCTGCGCGATCCGGTCGCCCGGTTCGATCTCGAAGGCCTCAGCCCGATCGGTGTTGAGCAGCGTCACGCGGATCTCGCCCCGGTACCCGGCGTCGACCGTGCCCGGCGCGTTGACGATCGTGATGCCGTGGCGGGCGGCGAGACCGCTGCGCGGCATCACGAAGGCCGCATAGCCGTCGGGAAGCGCGATCGCGGTTCCCGTGCCGACCGTCGCCCGCTCTCCGGGTGCGATGACGACGCGCTCGGCCGAGACGAGATCGGCGCCCGCGTCGCCCGGGTGCGCGTAGACGGGCAGGTGCCCTCCCGTGATCAGGACGTCGGCGGAGTCGGGCACGCGTCGAGGCTAGTGCATGGTCGAATGGACCCATGCCGACCTATCGCGAGCGACTCTGGCCCGCCGCCTGGATGTATGTGGTAATCGCTCTCATCGTCCCCGCGACGCTGCTCGTGTTCACCCCGATCAGTCTCGTCGCGGGGGTCATCACCGCGATCGTGCTCGTGGGTGCTGGCGTCGGCCTGCTCCTCGCATCGGCGCCGACGATCGCCGTTGAGGGCGGTGCGCTGCGGGCCGGGCGCGCGAGCATCCCCCTGGAGATGGTCGGGGACGGCGTGCCCGCGCGAACCGAGGAGGCCCGCCATGAACGGGGCCCCGGCCTCGACGCCCGCGCCCACCTCCTTCTGCGAGGCTGGGTCGACCCGGTGCTCCGAGTGCCGATCCTGGATCCCGACGACCCGGCACCGTACTGGCTCGTGTCGACGAGGCGGCCGGAGGAGCTCGCCGCGGCGATCGAGGCGGGCAGGGCGTCCGGCGCGGATGCGTCGTGAGGCGAGATCTGCGTTAACGACAGGACCGCCGCATCCCGAATCGGATGCGACGGTCTCGATGCCGTTGGGCGCGCGGACTGCGGGCGCGCGGACTACGCGGCGCACTCCTTGCAGACCGGACCGAGCTTGACCTCGTGGTCGAGCTGCGAGCGGTGCTTCACGAGGAAGCAGCTCACGCACGTGAACTCATCGGCCTGAGGCGGCAGGACGACGACGTCGAGGTCGAGGTCGGCGAGGTCCTGACCGGCGAGCTCGAAGCCCGGGTTGTCGGCGTCATCGACGTCGACGACACCCGACATCTTGTCGGGAACGCGCTCCTGCAAGGCCTGGATCGAGTCGGTGTCCTCGTCGGTCTTGCGGGGGGCGTCGTAATCGGTGGCCATGCTGCTCGTCTCGTCGAATGGTGCTTCGGGGCCGCGGTCGGCGGCGATAGTTTGCAGGAACCCCGACCGAAACGCAAACCACTCCGAGCGGGGTCGATCGGCGGTGCTTCCCGCGCAACTTCCGACCCGCCCGGTCTATTCCCGTGCTGTCGCCGATCGTCGTGGGATGCTGTCGCCACCGAGACGCGAACGAGAGGGCCACGTCATGGACGAACTCACCGTCATCGGCGCCGAGAACGGCGCCCTGATCGTGGTCTCCGAGGACGGGAACCGCTATCGCGTGCCCATCACGGAGGCCCTGCACACCGCACTGCGGCAGAACCGACCGGCCGCACCCGTCGCCCACCGCGTGAGCCCGCGCGAGATCCAGGCCATGATCCGCGCCGGCAAGTCGGCGGCCGAGGTCGTGACGGAGACGGGCGAGCCTGCGGAGTACGTGCAGCGCTTCGAGGGCCCTGTCGTCGCCGAGCGCGAGTACGTCGTGACGGCCGCGCGCAGCGTGCCCGTCGCCGTCGCGGCCGAGACGGAGTCCGGCGTCGCCTCCCACACGTTCGGCGGTGTCATCGACACGCGCCTCTCCGAGCTCTCCGCCACCGACGTCCGCTGGTCGAGCTGGAAGACCGATCTCCACTGGATCGTGACGGTCTCGTTCCTCGACGCCGGGGTGGAGCGGGAGGCGCGCTGGACCTTCGATCCGAAGAAGGCGACGCTCATCCCCTCCAACCACGAGGCGCAATCGCTGTCGCAGCAGGGGGAAGCGCCCCCGACGCTCATCCCGCGACTGCGCGCCGTCCCGATCCAGCAGGCGGAGGAGCGCACGCGTTTCGACAGCGGCGCCTTCCTGCTCGACGATGACATCACGAGCATCGGATCTCCCGAGGCCCCCGCCTCGAGCTCGTCGGTGAGCATCCCGAGCGCCCCTCCGGCCCCCGCCGCCCTGCCGCACAGCAGGATGGGCGTGCGCACGGCCGGCGACGACGGCGACACCGCCGACGTCAGCCAGACCGCCGATCTGCTGGAGGCGCTGCGGCGGCGGCGGGGCGAGCGCGAAGCGGCTCCGCGCGACGACATCGAGGCTGCGAAGGCCGCGCACCCGTCGACCGGCAGCATCCGGATCGTGGACGTGTCGCTGGACTTCTCGAGCGACTCCGCTCCCGAGCCAGAGGACGCTCCCCGAGCCACCGCACCGACCATCGGCGGCGCGAACGACACCGGTCCGGTGAAGAGCGCTCGACGCGGGCGCGCTGCGATGCCCAGCTGGGACGAGATCGTCTTCGGCGCCCGTCCGGACGACGACCCCGCCTGACCGACGACCTCGGTACGGCCCGGCCTCGCGCTCAGAGCGCGAAGGCACCCCACCGCGCGAGCGGGATGCGGGTCTCCTCCGGGGAGAACGATCCGTGCTGGCCGACCATGGCGAGAGCGCGGGGGGTCGCCGTCCGTTCGTCGTAGTAGGCCACGCGGCTTCGCGCTGCGACGAGTACGTCACCGATCCGAGGCGCGACTTCGGGGGCGACGTGCCCGAACCAGTCCGCGGCGATCGCCTCGTCGCGGCTCACGATCCACGAACGCGAGCCCTCGGCGGCGCGCCAGCGAGCAAGCGCGCCCGCCGCATCGGCGTCCGGCTGGAGGGCCAGGTGCAGGCACCGCGGCTCCCCCGCCACATGGCGGACGCCGCTCCAGAGCGGGCTGCGCGCGTCGATCACGAGCCGCGCGTGCTCCGGGACGTCCAGCATGCCGTGATCCGCGGTGAGCAGCACGCCGGCATCACGCGGCACGCGCCTCGCGAGCGGCTCGAGAGCCGCGTCGAGCTCCTCGAGGCGCTCCATCCATCCGACCGATTCGCTGCCCTCTGCGTGCCCGACCATGTCGAGCTCCGGGACGTAGCAGTACACGAGCGTCGAACCGGGCGCCTCGAGGAGCGCGACCGTCGTGCGGATGCGGTCGGCGATCGACGACTCGGCGACGAAGCGGGCGCCCCTCAGCACGGCATCCGTGAAGCCCGTGTCGCGGTAGCGCTCCGAACCCACCACCACCGCGTCGATCCCGGATGCCGCGGCCGACTGGAACAGCGTCAGGTGCGGCTGCCACTCCGCCGGCCGCATCCCCTCGTCCCATCCGGTCAGCTGATTGACGACGCGGTCACCGGCACGATCCAGGGCCGAGTACCCCACCAGCCCGTGTTCGCCCGGCTGGAGACCGGTCGTGAGCGTGGCGAGCGCGGCAGCGGTCGTGGTCGGGAAGCCCGCGTCGATCGTGCCCCGCTTGCCGGCGATCGCGGCCATGAGTCTGCGGGCGTGACCGGACCGGGCGCGCAGCGCGGACATCCCGAGGCCGTCGACGAGGATGACGGCCGCGCTGCGCACGGGAGGCGTCGCAAGGCCGTTCTCCTCCCCGCGGATGGCCGCGAGAGAGCCGGTCAACACGTGCCCGAGTGACGGGGTGTCGCGTCGGGGCGCCGGTAGCATGGGGGCCATCCTATGACTCCCCCTCCTGCCCCCCGCTCGCCCCAGCCCGACCTCGACGAGACCCCCGGCGAACGCATCGACGACGTCGACCTCGCCGACGAGATGCAAGGGTCGTTCCTCGAGTACGCGTACTCGGTGATCTACTCGCGCGCGCTGCCCGATGCCAGGGACGGCCTCAAGCCGGTCCAGCGACGCATCCTCTACATGATGAGCGAGATGGGGCTCCGGCCAGACCGCGGCCACGTGAAGTCGGCGCGCGTCGTGGGCGAGGTCATGGGCAAGCTCCACCCGCACGGAGACGGCGCGATCTACGACGCGCTCGTCCGCATGGCCCAGGACTTCACGCTCCGCGTGCCGCTCATCGACGGGCACGGGAACTTCGGCTCGCTCGATGACGGCCCCGCGGCCTCGCGCTACACCGAGGCCAGGATGCGCGCCGCAGCTCTCGCGATGGTCGACGACCTGGATGAGGACGTCGTCGACTTCATCCCGAACTACGACAACCAGCTCGTGCAGCCGGCCGTGCTCCCGGCCGCATTCCCGAGCCTGCTCGTCAACGGCGCGAGCGGCATCGCCGTCGGCATGGCCACGAACATGGCCCCGCACAACCTCATCGAGGTCGCCAGCGCCGCGCGCCACCTGATCGAGAACCCGCAGGCAACACTCGAGGAGCTCATGGCCTTCGTGCCGGGGCCCGACCTTCCGACGGGCGGGACGATCATCGGGCTCGACGGCATCAAGGACGCCTACGCGACCGGACGCGGCTCGTTCAAGACTCGCGCGAAGGTCTCGATCGAGCCCGTCACGGCGCGCAAGACCGGCATCGTCGTCACCGAACTTCCCTACCTCGTCGGCCCCGAGAAGGTCATCGAGAAGATCAAGGACGGCGTCCAGTCGAAGAAGCTCGCGGGCATCAGCGACGTCACCGATCTCACCGACCGCAAGAACGGCCTGCGACTCGTCATCGGGGTCAAGACCGGCTTCAGCCCCGAGGCGGTGCTCGAGCAGCTCTACCGCTACACACCGCTGGAGGACGGCTTCTCGATCAACGCCGTCGCCCTCGTCGAGGGGCGCCCGCAGACGCTCGGGCTGCGCGAGCTCCTCCAGGTCTACGTCGACCATCGCATCGAGGTCGTGACGCGCCGCAGCCGCTACCGGCTCGCCCGCCGCCGCGAGCGCCTCCACCTCGTGGAGGGCCTGCTCATCGCGATCCTCGACATCGACGAGGTCATCCAGGTCATCCGCGCCTCCGACGACGCCGAGCAGGCGCGCGCGCGCCTCATGGACGTCTTCGATCTCAGCCAGCTCCAGAGCGACTACATCCTCGAGCTGCGCCTGCGCCGCCTCACGAAGTTCAGCCGCATCGAGCTCGAGGCGGAGCGCGACCAGCTGCTCGCGGAAATCGCGACGCTCGAGACGCTGCTCGCCGACCCGAGCCGCGTGCGCACCGTCGTGGGCGATGAGCTGGATGCCGTGGCCGACCGATTCGGAACGCCTCGACGGACGCTCCTGACCGAGGCGAACCCGTCCATCGCCGCGCCCCGCTCGCGCGGGGCGGCCCCGGTGCTCGAGATCGCCGACACGCCCTGCCGGGTGCTGCTGTCCACCACGGGTCGGGCAGTCCGCGTCGAGCTCTCGGACGAGTCGCCCCTCGTCGCACCCGCCCGCCGCAGCAAGCACGACGCGATCCTCTCCGCCGTCGACTCGACCGCGCGCGGCGACCTCGCCGCGATCACCTCGCGCGGCCGCTTCGTCCGTTTCACGCCCGTCGGGCTCCCCGGGGTTCCGGCCAACTCGCTCCAGCTCGGGGCGGGAGCGAGGCTGCGCGACTACATCGGCCTCACCGACGCGCGCGAGCGCATCATCGCGATCGTCGATCCCGCATCGTCGACCCCGCTGGCGCTCGGCACGCGGGACGGCACCGTCAAGCGCGTCTCCCCCGGCGGCTGGCCCGCGCGCCCCGATGGCGAGGTCATCGGGCTGAGGGCAGGCGATGAGGTGGTCGCCGCGTCTCCCGCCCCCGACGACGCCGAGCTCGTCTTCGTGACGTCGGATGCCCAGCTCCTGCATTTCGGGGCCGATCAGGTGCGCCCGCAGGGCCTGCCGGCCGGCGGCATGGCGGGAATCAAGCTCGGCGCCGGCGCCGGCGTGATCTGCTTCGGCGTGGTCGACCCCGCGACGGCGGAGGTCGTCACGGTGAGCGGCTCGACGCAGACGATCGCCGGCACCGACCCGGGCCGCGCGAAGGTGTCCGCGTTCTCCGAATTCCCCAGGAAGGGTCGCGCCACCAGCGGCGTCCGCGCGCATGCCCTCCTCAAGGGCGAGGATGCCCTGCAGCTCGCCTGGGTCGGCACCGACCCTCTCGCCGTCGGGGCCGACGGCTCAGCGCGCACGCTGCCTGCGGGCGGCGCGAAGCGCGACGGCTCGGGCGCTCCGCTCGACACCGTGGTCGGATCGATCGGCGCCCGGCTCTCCTGACGCGACGGGCGCGCCCGGCCGAGCCGGCGATCCGCCCGCTGACGGATCGGCGGCGAGCGATGGAGCTAGACGTCGATGCGGTCGCGGTTGAGACCCTGGCCGGCGATGATGAAATCCTTGCGCGGCGCGACGTCGTTGCCCATCAGGAGCTCGAAGACGCTCGAGGACATCTCCGCGTCGGTGACGCGCACGCGGCGCAGGGTGCGGTGCTTGCGGCTCATGGTCGTGTCGGCGAGCTGATCGGCGTCCATCTCACCGAGGCCCTTGTAGCGCTGGATCGGGTCCTGGTAGCGGCGCCCCGACTTCTTGAGCGCCGCGAGCACGCCCTGCAGCTCGGCCTCGCTGTACGTGTAGATCGTCTCGTTGGGCTTGGTGCCGGGGTTCATGACGACGACGCGGTGCAGCGGAGGCACGGCGGCGAACACGCGGCCCTCGTCGATCATCGGCCGCATGTAGCGGAAGAACAGCGTCAGCAGGAGCGTGCGGATGTGCGCGCCGTCGACGTCGGCGTCGCTCATGATGATGACCTTGCCGTACCGGGCCTGCGCGAGGTCGAACGAGCGGCCCGACCCGGCGCCGATCACCTGGATGATCGAGGCGCACTCGGCGTTCGAGAGCATGTCGCTCACCGAGGCCTTCTGGACGTTGAGGATCTTGCCGCGGATCGGCAGGAGCGCCTGGAACTCGCTGTCGCGCGCGAGCTTCGCGGTGCCGAGCGCGCTGTCTCCCTCGACGATGAAGAGCTCGCTCGCCTCGACGTCGTTCGATCGGCAGTCGACGAGCTTGGCCGGGAGCGACGAGCTCTCGAGCGCATTCTTGCGGCGCTGGGTCTCCTTGTGCGCGCGCGCCGAGATGCGGCTCTTCATCTCCGCGACCACCTTGTCGAGCAGGAGGGCGGTCTGCGCCTTGTCGTCGCGCTTAGTCGAGGCGAACCGCTCCTTGAGCGCCGACTGCAGCACCGAGGCGACGATCGCGCGCGCGGCGGGCGTGCCGAGCACCTCCTTGGTCTGGCCCTCGAACTGCGGCTCAGGAACGCGCACGGTGAGCACCGCGGTGAGCCCCGCCAGCACGTCGTCCTTCTCGAGCTTGTCGCTGCCGGCCTTCAGGCGGCGCGCGTTCTTCTCGACCTCCGCGCGCAGGGTCTTCAGCAGCCCCTGCTCGAACCCGGCCTGGTGGGTGCCGCCCTTGGGCGTGGCGATGATGTTGACGAAGCTGCGAAGCACGGTCTCGTAGCCCGTCCCCCACCGCAGCGCGATGTCGACGACGCACTCGCGCTCGAGCTCGGTGGGGGCCATGTGGCCGTTGGCCTGCAGAACGGGCACGGTCTCGGTGAAGGTCCCGGTTCCCTGGATGCGCCACGTGTCGGTCACGCCCGCGTCGGGGGCGAGGAACTCGGCGAACTCGCTGATGCCGCCGTCGTACCGGAACGCCTCGGTCACCGGCTCGTCACCGCGCTCGTCGGTGATCGAGATCGCGAGGCCGGGGACGAGGAAGGCGGTCTGGCGCGCGCGCCCCACGAGGTCATCCGTCTGGAAGGCCGCTCCGCGGCTGAAGATCTGCGAGTCGGCCCAGTAGCGGATGCGCGTCCCCGTGACGTTCTTCCCCACCTTGCCGACGACGCGGAGCTCGCTGTTGTCGGTGAAAGGGGTGAATGGGGCATCGGGGCGAGGGCCGTCCGGCCCGTCGGCGAACACGCCCGGCTCGCCGCGATGGAACGACATCGCCCAGGTCTTGCCCCCGCGATCGACCTCGACGTCGAGGCGCTCGGAGAGCGCGTTGACGACCGATGCGCCGACGCCGTGGAGCCCACCCGACGCCGCGTAGGAACCCGACCCGAACTTGCCGCCCGCGTGCAGCTTCGTGAACACGACCTCGACGCCCGACAGGCCGGTCTTCGGCTCGATGTCGACGGGGATGCCGCGAGCCCGGTCGCGCACCTCGACGCTGCCGTCGCGGTGCAGGTGCACGTCGATCGTGTCGCCATGGCCGCCGAGCGCCTCGTCGACGGAGTTGTCGATGATCTCCCACAGGCAGTGCATGAGCCCGCGCGAGTCGGTCGAGCCGATGTACATGCCGGGGCGCTTCCGCACGGCCTCGAGACCCTCCAGGACGGAGAGGTGGTGGGCGGTGTAATCGGACTGGGCCACGGGTGGGTGCCTCGCGATGCTCGTGAATCAGGATGCCTCGGGCGCGCCCGGCGACGAGCCCACGACAGCCTAAACCGCCATGCCGTCGCGGCCTGCCTCCCACGCCCTGCCGCGCCGCACCGGCCGCTTGCATGTTCGCCCTCCCCTACGCGTTCAGCGAAATGGCGGCCGAATGGCACCGATCCACTGGTCGCGTGTGTTCGAATAGGGATCACCAGGCACCACGACGAATCAAGGAAGTGAGGGACACCCCATGACGCAGCTCACCACCGAGAGCCCCGGGATCGTCGTCGCGCAGCCGCTCACCGTCGCCGACCGCTGCGACAGTTGCGGTGCTCAGGCCTACGTACGCGTGACCCTGGCCACGGGCGAGCTCCTGTTCTGCGCCCACCACGCCGCGCGCTTCAAGGAGAAGCTGAGCACGGCGGCGCTCGCCTGGCACGACGAGACCGACCGCCTGACGGCCGACGCCTAGGCCCGCGTGGCAGGGCTCGGCTGGAGCCGGCGATTCCGGTACCTCGCCAGGCGCGCCGCGGCGATCGACACCGCGAACCTCTCCCGGCTCGCCGGTCGCATCGCGTCATCGACCGGGCGGCCGAAGCCGGTCATCCTCGGCGACATGCTGTGGTCGTCGGTTCGGCACGAGACGGGCTTCCAGGACTACTACGACTGGGACTTCCATCTGCTGAGCCGTCGCGAGCGTCGCACCTTCATGACGCACCCGAAGTCGAACCATCTCGCCCAGAAGCTCAACAGTCCCCAGCATCGCTCGCTGTTCGCCGACAAGTCGCGGTTCAATGCGCGATTCGCCTTTGCGCTGCGCCGTGAGTGGCTAGACCTGCGCACGGCGACCGCCGGTGAGCTCGCCGAGTTCCTCGCGCGCCACGATCGCGTGATGGCGAAGGTGGCGGACAGCCTCGGGGGCGACGGGATCCGGGCGTTCTCGACCGCGGACATCCGCGACCCGGAGGCCTGGCGCGCCGACCGACTGGCCGCCAGACAGGTCCTGCTGGAGGAGTTCCTTAGTCAGCACCCGGTCATGGCGTCGCTCAACCACTCGTCCGTCAACACCCTGCGCATCATCACCTTCCGCGATGACCAGGACGGCGTGCACACCCTCGCGCGCACGCTCAAGATGGGCAACGGCGGCGACGTCGACAACTTCAGCGATGGCGGCATGTACACGATGCTCGACGAGCACGGCGTCGCCCACCACCCCGCTTTCGACGGGGACGGCCGGGTGTTCGCCGTCCATCCGCTGTCCGGGACGTCGATCGTCGGCTTCCAGGTGCCCCTGTGGGAGGCGGTCTGCGCGCTCGTCGAGCGGCTCGCGCGCGAAGTGCCTGAGATCCCCTACGTGGGATGGGACATCGCGATCACACCGGGCGGCCCCGCCGTCATCGAGGGCAACTACAACACGGGCGTTTTCCAGCTCAAGCCGAGCGTGACGGGCGTGCGTGAAGGCCTGCTGCCGGTCTACCAGCGCGCGATCGGGTTCTGACGACCCGACCACGTCCGCCGCGAGCTAGTCGACGGGTCGGATCACGCCCAGCGGGGTCGACTGGTGACCCTGACCGAGCGGGTTGTCGGACAGGATGCGCGCCAGTCGCGCGTGACCGGCCTTCGGAACGGTCGCGCCGAGGATGTTGCCCCCGAAGTCGTTGATGTCGACGATCGCCACGTCGGCGATGTCGCCGAGAGCAGCCTTGATCTCCGCGGCCACGGCATCCGGCTGGTCGGGCACCAGCACGACCTGCGTGTTGTACGGCGGGATCGTGTGCTGAGTCGGGCCGTCGATGCCGCGCGCCTTGGGGCCGGCGATCCGGTAGAAGTCGCCCTTGCGCCCGAGCGCCTTCGACACCGCGGCCACTGCGGCCGCGAAGAGGATGCGCGGGGTCCCGACCTCACGGAGCGCCATCTCCATGGTCTCCGGCATGCCGAGACCGATCCCGTGCGACGTCTTCGTCACGTACTTCGACAGCGTGTGCGCGAGCGGACGCGCCTGGATGTCGCTGACGGGGTACGACCTGCCCTGCGTGATCGCGACGATCTTCTCGGTCACGAAGAGCACGTCCCCCGGCTGGACGACATCGGAGGCGTAGCGCGTGACGACCTCGATGATGTCCTCCCCCGCGACGACGACGTGCGTTCTGATGGGGATGCGCTGCCAGCGCTGCCCGTCGATATCGACTTCGAGCGCCTTGCCCTCGTTCGCCTGAGCGGTCATGCCGGTTCTCCCTCGCGATGCGCGTGTCGGATGTCGTGGGGCTCGTGCTGCCTACTCGAGGTAGTCACGCAGCGCCTGCGAGCGCGACGGGTGCCGCAGCTTCGCCATGGTCTTCGACTCGATCTGGCGGATCCGCTCGCGCGTGACACCGAAGGTGTCGCCAATCTGGTCGAGAGTCTTGGGCATTCCGTCGCCGAGGCCGAAGCGCATGCGGATCACGCCAGCCTCGCGCTCGGAGAGCGAGTCGAGAAGACTCTCGAGCTGCTTCTGCAGCATCGTGAAGCCCACTGCGTCGGCCGGCACGACCGCCTCGGTGTCCTCGATGAGATCACCGAACTCGCTGTCGCCGTCCTCGCCGAGCGGCGTGTGCAGCGAGATCGGCTCGCGGCCGTACTTCTGCACCTCGATGACCTTCTCGGGCGTCATGTCGAGCTCGCGGCTGAGCTCCTCGGGCGTGGGCTCGCGGCCCAGGTCCTGGAGCATCTGCCGCTGGACGCGGGCAAGCTTGTTGATGACCTCGACCATGTGCACGGGGATGCGGATCGTGCGGGCCTGGTCGGCCATCGCGCGGGTGATCGCCTGACGGATCCACCACGTGGCGTACGTCGAGAACTTGAAGCCCTTGGTGTAGTCGAACTTCTCCACGGCGCGGATGAGACCGAGGTTGCCCTCCTGGATCAGGTCGAGGAACTGCATCCCGCGACCGGTGTATCGCTTGGCGAGCGAGACCACGAGACGGAGATTCGCACCCAGGAGGTGGTTCTTCGCGCGCTGGCCGTCCTTCGCGACCCAGGCGAGCTCGCGGCCCAATTGGGTGCGCTTCTCCTTGTCGCTCATCTGACCGAGCTTCTCCTCGGCGAACAGGCCGGCCTCGATGCGCATCGCGAGCTCGACCTCCTCAGCGGCGTTGAGGAGGGGAACCTTGCCGATCTGCTTCAGGTAGTCCTTGACCGGGTCGGCGGTCGCGCCGGTGATGGTCGAGGAGTAGACCGGCACCTCGTCGTCGTCCTTCATCGAGAGGACGATGGCGTCCGTCGGATGCACGGCGACCGGAGCGGTGTCCTCACCGTTCTCATCGGAGTCATCCGAATCAGCCGCGTCATCGCTCGAGTCATCGGTCGGCGCCACGACGACCTCCACGTCCGCGACCTCGACATCGGCGCTCTCGTCGATCTGAGCGGGCTCGTCGTCGTCGCCGGACTTCGCTGCCTTCGTCACTGCGGCCTTGCTCGCCGGGGTCTTGCGCGGCGCGGCGGGCTTCTTGGCGGCCGTCTTCTTGGCGGCAGGCTTCGCGACCGCCGGAGCGGTTGCGACGTCGGCGACCTCGAGAGCCTCGCTCTCCACGGCACCGGCCGCGGGCTTCGCCGCGGTGGTCTTCCTCGCCGCGGGGGCCTTCTTCGCAGCGGTCGTCGGGGCGGCAGCGGTCTTCGCGGCAGTCGTCTTCGAGGCGGTGGTCGTTCGGGTTGCCATTCGGACCCTCTTTTCCGTTCTCCGGGCAGTACAACGACCCATGTCAAGTCGCTGATCCCGCGCGCTCCGGAGGAGCGGATGAGAATGGGCGACCTACCGGGTCGTGAGCGTCAAGTATCGCACAACTCCGGGGTTCGACCGTGCACGGGAGCGAAGTGCCCCTCAACCGCCGCGCTTCTCCCGGCGGCCACGTCGGCGACGGGCGATGGCGAGCCAGAGCGGGGCCACGGCGATCCCCTCCTCCTCGACGAGCAGACGACGAGCGCGCCCCCGAGCGACGAGCATGGCGATGACCGTCCCGGCGACCACCGGGTACTGCACGGCGAACGCGAGCCGGAAGCTCTCCCATGAATAGAGCTGCTCAGGATCGGCGCTGTCGCTCAATCGATCCAGGATGAGACCGACAAGCAGGAGCAGGATGACCGCGGTCGCGAACCCGCCCACGTTGACGAACCCGGACGCCCCGCCCTGACTCGTCGGAGGGTTGAAGGTTCGGGCGAAGTCGAAGCCGATCAGCCCGCCCGGACCCCCCACTGCGAGCACGACGAGCAGCGCGACGACGGCCGCCAGGGGTGGCTTGTCCGGCCAGAGCAGGACCACGGCCCACGCCGCGGCGGTCAGAGCGACGATCAGCAGGACGACGTTCGATCGGCGATAGGGATATCGGGCGGACAGAAGGCCGATGATCGGCCCGCCGATCGCGCCGGCGACGACGACGATGCTGAGCAGGGCGGCGGCGCTCGCGGTGCCGTACCCCAGCCCGACCGACAGCGCCGGGAACCCCCAGAGGATCACGAACATTGTCGCACTCGCCTGACTGGACGCGTGCGCCCAGAACCCCAGGCGGGTGCCGGGCCGCTTGAGACTCTCGCCGAGCTGCGAGATCGCGATGCGGAAGGTCGCGGCGCGGAGCCTCTCGGCTCCATCGGGCGTGTCGCGCACGCCGAGCCAGACCGCGACGCTCGCGACGGTGGAGATCGCGGCGAGCGCGATGAACGACGACGACCAGCCGAGGTCGCGGAGCGCGAGGGCGAGCGGGATGGCCGACAGCAGCTGCCCGGTCTGCCCGAGCGTTCCGACCCACTGGGAGAGAAGAGGAAGACGGCGCGGGGAGAACCACGCCCCGAGGAGGCGGAGGACGGAGATGAACGTCATCGCATCGCCCGCGCCGACGAGGACCCGCCCGACGACGGCGAGCTCGATGCCGGGCGCGAGCGCGAGGACGAGCTGCCCGATCGCCATGACCGTCGCGCCGACGCCGATCAGCGCGCGCGGCCCGAAGCGGTCGACGAGCACGCCGACCGGGATCTGGAGGGCGGCGTAGACCAGCAGCTGCAGAACGGCAAGAGATGAGAGCGCGGTCGCATCGAGGACGAATCGCTCTGTCGCGTCGACACCGGCGACGCCGAGAGAGGTGCGCTGCAGGACGGCGACGATGTACGCGAGCCCGCCGATGACGAGCACGACGATCGCGCGGCGGGAGTCCACGCTCTCAGCGTAGGCGGAGACCGGTGATCAGTCGGAGGCGGGGTCGTCGTCGCTCGACCGGCGGAACGCCAGGAACTTCTCGAGCTCGGCCGCGATCGCGTCTGCGCTCGGCAGCTCGCCGTCCTCGTCCGTCAGAGGCGACCGCAACGGGTTGTCCTCCATATAGCTGTCGTGACGCTCCTCGAGCGTGCCTACGAGGCGCGCGAGCTCGGTGTTGCCCTCGACCTGCGACGCGATCTTCGCGAGGAAGTCGCGGCCCTCCTCGCGGAGGCGATCCGTCGGGAAGAGCAGGCCCGTCGCCGCCGTGATGCTCTCGAGAGCTGTAACCGCGGCGGAGGGGAACTCGGTGTCGGCGAGATAGTGCGGGACGAGCAACACGAACCCGACGACGGGAAGCCCGCGCTGCTGGAGCCGGAACTCGAGCAGGTGCAGCGCGTTGCCCGGCACCTGAGTGCGCGGACGCCAGATGGAGAGGGACTCGATGAGGTCCTCCCGGTTCCCGCTCACAGTGACGCCAATGGGGCGGGTGTGCGGGACGGGCATCGGGATCGCGTTGACCCAGGTCGTGGACGTCACCTCGAAGCGCTCGATGATGTCCATGACCGCCTGCGTGAAGCCCTCCCACTGGAAGTCGGGCTCGTAGCCGCTGAGCAGGAGGAAGGGAGAGCCCAGCTCGTCCGTGACGAGGCGCACGGCGAGCGACGGCATCGTGTACTCCGCGATCCGGGTCTCATCGAAGTAGAGGACGGGCCTGCGAGCGCGCCAGTCGAGAAGCTCGTCGTTGTCGAACACGACGACGTCGCGGTGCTCCAGCTCCGACACCAGATACTCCGTGACCTGGCCGACGGCTGTTCCCGCGTCGGAGAAGCCGGTCAGTCCGGCGACGAGCGGAAGCCCGCGCGGCACCTCGTGATCCGCCATGACGACGGAGTACAGAGACGAGGGTTCGCGCATGGTTCCAGGGTACGCGGGGCGTCCCGACGGAGCCGACGCGCGGGACCTGCCGAGAGCGAACAGGGCGCGCCACGCCCCGAATCGGCCGGAATCGCCGCGAATAGGATGGCCGCATGACCGCTCCTGCACTCTCCGTTTCCGCCGTGCCCGCCCACGACCTCCAGACCGACGTTCTCGTCGTCGGCATCGTGAAGTCGCCGGAGGGTCCGCGGATCGAGGGGCCGCTCGCCGAGGCCCTCTCCGGACTCGGCTCCGGCCTCGCCGCGCTGGGGCTGACGGGCGCGATCGACGAGACCTCTCGACAGATCGCACCGGAGGGCGTAGTGGCGTCGAGCCTTCTCCTGGTCGGGCTCGGTGCGTCCCCCGCGACGCCGGACTCGCTCCGCAGCGCGGCCGGCACCGCCGCGCGAGCGCTGAGCGGGGCATCCCGTCTCGCATTCGCTCTGCCGATGTCCGACGCGGCTGACGTCCAGGCCGTGCTCGAGGGCGCCGCGCTCGGCGCGTACCGATACTCGGAGTACCGCTCCGGAGACGCACCCGCTGCCGTCTCCGAGATCCTGGCCGCGACGGACGTCGACGGGGCGGATGCCGCCCTCGAGCGGGCGCGCATCGTCGCTGAGGCGGTCGTTGTCGTCCGCGATCTCGTGAACACCCCTCCGAACGACCTCTACCCGGAGAGCTTCGCGGCCCGGGCTCGCGAGCTGGCAGTCGAGGCGCCTGTGGAGATCCAGGAGTGGGATGTGCCTGCGCTCCAGGAGGGTCGCTTCGGCGGCATCCTGGGCGTGGGGCAGGGCTCGTCTCGGCCGCCGCGGCTCGTCGCCGTCCGATACGCCCCCGATGGCGCGTCTCAGCACCTCGCTCTCGTCGGAAAGGGCATCACGTTCGACTCGGGTGGGCTCTCCCTCAAGCCCGCCGCCGCGATGGTCGGCATGAAGTACGACATGACGGGCGCTGCGACCGTGCTCGCCGCGACGATCGCGATCGCGAAGCTCGGGCTGCCGATCCGCGTGACCGCCTGGCTCTGCCTCGCCGAGAACCTGCCGTCGTCCACGGCGATGCGCCCCAACGACGTGCTGACGATCCGCGGCGGGACGACGGTCGAGGTGCTCAACACCGACGCCGAGGGCCGCCTCGTGCTCGCGGACGGGCTCGTCGCTGCGAGCGAGGAGCACCCCGACGCGATCATCGACGTCGCGACGCTCACCGGTGCCGCGCGCGTCGCGCTCGGCGACCGCTACGCCGCCCTCATGGGGTCCGACGATCTCGTGCGCGAGGTGCAGGAGGCCGCGGCCGAGACGGGCGAGCTCGTCTGGCCGATGCCGCTGCCCGCCGACCTGCGGACGATCCTGCAGAGCGATGTGGCGGACATCGCCAACGCCAAGCCGGGGAACACGTCGGCGGGCATGCTTCTCGCGGGCATCTTTCTGCAGGAGTTCGTCGGACGCACAGGCGACGACCAGGATGCGCCGCGCATCCCCTGGGCGCACCTCGACATCGCCGGCCCCGCCAGCAACGGAGGATCCGGCTACGGCTGGACTCCCAAGGGGCCGTCGGGCGTGACCGTGAGACTGCTCGTGAAGCTCGCGGAGCGGCAGGCCGGTCAGTAGTAGGCTCGTCGGCGGTGCGTGATGCGTGCCGCCCTCCAGGTCGACTGCCACCGTCTAGATCGGCCTCCGCACGAATCCTCAAGGGAGTCTCCTCGGTGTCGGAACACACTTTTGATCTCGTCATCCTCGGTGCCGGCAGTGGCGGCTACGCGGCCGCCCTCCGCGCCAGCCAGCTCGGCATGACCGTCGGCCTGATCGAGAAGCACAAGGTGGGGGGCACCTGCCTCCACGTCGGCTGCATCCCCACGAAGGCGCTGCTGCACGCGGCCGAGGTCGCGGACGCGGCCCGCGACTCCGCGAAGTTCGGAGTCCGCGCGACGCTCGAGGGCATTGACGTTCCCGCCGTCACCGCGTACCGCGAGGGGATCATCGCGAGCAAGTACAAGGGGCTCCAGGGGCTCATCAAGGCGCGCGGCATCACGACGATCGAGGGAGAGGGCCGACTGACGTCGCCGACGACCGTTCAGGTCGGCGAGCAGACGATCACGGGCAAGAACGTCATCCTGGCGACCGGCTCCTACTCCCGGAGCCTCCCCGGTCTCGAGATCGGCGGACGCGTGATCACGTCGGAGCAGGCGCTCCAGCTCGACTACGTGCCCAAGAAGGTCGCCGTCCTCGGCGGCGGCGTCATCGGCGTCGAGTTCTCGAGCGTCTGGCGCTCGTGGGGCGCCGAGGTCGTCATCATCGAGGCGCTGCCCCACCTCGTCCCCAACGAGGACGAGGCGATCTCCAAGCAGTTCGAGCGCGCCTACCGCAAGCGCGGCATCGACTTCAAGCTCGGCGTCCGCTTCCAGGGAGTGACTCAGGACGACAACGGCGTCGTGGTGACGCTCGAGAGCGGTGAGACCATCGAGGCGGACCTCCTCCTCGTCGCCGTCGGCCGCGGGCCGATGACCGCGAATCTCGGGTTCGAGGAGGTCGGCGTCGCGATGGACCGCGGCTTCGTCCTGACCGACGAGCGCCTGCGGACGAACGTCCCGGGCGTGTACGCCGTCGGCGACATCGTGCCGGGCCTGCAACTCGCGCACCGCGGGTTCCAGCACGGAATCTTCGTGGCCGAGGAGATCGCTGGCCTCCAGCCCGTCGTCATCAGCGACGTGAACGTCCCCAAGGTGACCTACTCCGAGCCCGAGGTCGCGTCCGTCGGCCTCACCGAGGCGAAGGCCAAGGAGCAGTACGGCGAGGCTCAGATCGCGTCGTACGACTACAACCTCGCCGGCAACGGCAAGAGCCACATACTCGAGACCGCCGGCATCATCAAGGTCATCCGCGTCGTCGACGGACCGGTCGTCGGCGTCCACATGATCGGCGCCCGCGTCGGCGAGCTCATCGGCGAGGCGCAGCTCGCGGTGAACTGGGACGCGCACCCCGAGGACATCGCTCCCCTGCTCCACGCGCACCCGACGCAGAACGAGGCGCTCGGCGAGGCCTTCCTCGCCCTCGCCGGCAAGCCCCTGCACGGCATCTGATCCGCCCATAAGCTGAACAACCACCGGTTTCCAAAGGAGCATCACTGATGAGCGAATCCGTCAACCTCCCGGCGCTCGGCGAGAGCGTCACCGAGGGCACGGTCACCCGCTGGCTGAAGAACGTGGGCGACCGCGTCGAGGTCGACGAGCCGCTGCTCGAGGTGTCGACCGACAAGGTCGACACCGAGATCCCGTCCCCCGTGGCCGGGGTGATCGAGGAGATCCTCGTCGCGGAGGACGAGACCGTCGAGGTCGGCACCCCGCTGGTGCGGATCGGCGACGGCAGCGGCGGCGGAGATGCCGCTCCCGCGGAGGCCGCCGAGGCCCCTGCGGAGCCCGCACCCGTTGACGCTGCTCCTGAGCCCGAGGCGGCTCCCGCCGCAGAGCCCGCGGCGGAGCCCGCTCACGCGCCGACCCCCGCCGCCGAGCCTGCGGCGGCGCCCGAGGCCCCCGCGCAGCAGGCGGAGGCCCCCGCCGAGAGCGCCGCTCGGCCCTCGACCGAGACTCCCGAGCCCGCTGCCACGGAGGCTCCGGCGGCGCAGCCGTCGACCGAGGCGCCCGCTCCCGCCGCGCCGCCTGCAGCCGCTCCCCCTGCCGCTGCTCCCCCTGCCGTGGCCGCGCCTGCGGCGCAGCCCGCGGAGGAGGCGCCCGCCGCAGCTCCCGCACAGGCCGACAGCGCCGATGCTCAGGACGCCGGCGACGCGACCGGCACGTCGGGGTACATCACGCCCATCGTGCGCAAGCTCGCGCAGGAGAAGGGCGTCGACCTCTCGAGCGTGACCGGCACGGGCGTCGGCGGCCGGATCCGCCGCCAGGACGTGATCGCCGCGGCGGAGGCCGCCCCTGCCGCGTCCGGCACGGCCCCCGCCGCCGCGCCGCGAGCGCCGGCCGAGGTCTCCCCCCTCCGGGGCACCACGGTGCAGATGTCGCGACTGCGCAAGGTCATCGCCGAGCGCGCGGTGGCATCGATGCAGTCGACCGCTCAGCTCACCACGGTCGTCGAGGTCGATGTCACGAAGGTCGCCACCCTGCGCACCGCGGTGAAGGATGAGTTCCAGAAGGCGACGGGCGTCAAGCTCTCGTTCCTCCCCTTCTTCGCCAAGGCTGCGACCGAGGCGCTCCGATCGTTCCCGATCATCAACGCCACAGTGGACGGCGACTCCATCGTCTACCCCGAGACGGAGAACCTCTCCATCGCGGTGGACACCGAGCGCGGGCTGCTGACCCCGGTCGTGCGCAACGCCGGAGACAAGTCGATCGCCGACCTCGCCAAGGACATCGCCGACCTCGCCGCTCGCACGCGCGACAACCAGCTCAAGCCGGACGAACTGGCGGGCGGCACCTTCACGCTCACCAACACCGGCTCGCGCGGCGCTCTGTTCGACACGCCCGTCGTCTTCCTGCCGCAGGTCGCCATCCTCGGCACCGGAGTCGTCGTGAAGAAGCCGGCGGTCGTGACCGTCGACGGCGCCGATGCCATCGCGATCCGCTCCACGGTGTACCTGGCTCTGTCGTACGACCACCGCATCGTCGACGGTGCCGATGCCGCGCGTTTCCTCAGCGCGGTGAAGGCGCGCCTCGAGGACGCCGACTTCGACGGCGACCTCGGCATCTAGCCGGGCTCCGAACCGCTCAGGGCATCACTGCCCGAACGCGCCATCCGGCCTCGCTCCTCACCACGAGGAGCGAGGCCGTCGCCGTCTCGCCGTCCAGCAGATCGACGAGCGCGGCCGCTCCCATCCGGTCGACGACGACGAGTTCCCCATCGCGTGCCGCCCAGGTGCGCATGCCGGATCCTGATCCGGGCCCGGTCGTCGACAGCGCTGATTCCCCGCTTGCGAGCGTCTCCTCCGCGGAGGATCCGGGGTGGGCCACGCGGGCGATGCAGTCCTCCGACGGCGCATCCGCGCACGCGAGCCAGCGATCGACGAGGGCCCCGACCAACGGCCGCCACTGCTCCGCTTCGGGCGACGCGAGCGCTTCGGGCATGCTCTGCTCGGTCCCCTCCGGAGCGTCCGGCGGCGCGACCTGGGCCGGCTGATCCGGAAGCGGCGCATCACTGCCGCCGCTCGATGCCGCTGGGGGCTCGGCGCGAGCGGTGGTGACGGGGGGCGTCTCCGCCGCCGCGAGGACGGCGGCTGCGAAGAGCGCGAGTGCGCCGAGAGCGCCGGCGATCACCACGCCGCGTCGTGGCCGGCTCACGAGCGACGCCCGGGAACGACCGCGCGAAGCCCGCGCCCACCGATCTCGCAGCGCTCCACCGAGTACGGCCGCCGCGGTGTCGACAGGTGCAGCCAGGCCGACGGGAAGGCCGAGGGCGGTCGAGATCCGCCCGACCGGACCGACGGCACCGCTGCGCGTCCCATCCGCCGTGGCGGCCCCCACCTCCCGGACAGCCGTCGTCGCGGCGATCGGCATGGCGGATGGGTGCTCGAGCGGCGACGCCTGCGGTCGGGGCGGGTCAGTCAGGAGATCGAGCGGCAGAGGAGCCGCGCAGTCGAAGAGTGCGAGCTCGACCGCGCCAGGTTCGGATGCCGAGGAGAGCGCGGCCATGACGGCGTCGCGCTCGCGCGCGTCGACGAGCTCGACGAGCGACGCGCCGAAGGCGAGAAGAGCGTCGCGGTCCGCACGGATCGACGGCTCGCGGTCGCGGAAGCGCGCGGGCAGAGGGGCCGCGACGGAGGCCGCTCCGAGCGCCACGAGCACCGGCGCACCGCTCCTGTCGATTCGGATTCCCGAGGCATCCAGGCGGCCGACTGTGGCGCCGACCTCGTGAGCGGCATCGAGGAGTGCGGCGATCGGAGCGAGGATCGTCGTGACGTGGCCGGCACGAAGCTCCCCCGAGGATCGAGCCAGGAGGTCGCTCAGGAGCGGCCCCACGACGGCGCCGACGACGGCGACGGGCCGGCCGGAGCGGGAGGTCGCGACATCCAGGAGCTCGGGGACGTGCCGCCCTGACAGTCGCTCGCGCGCGCCGATCTCGGCGTCGATGCGCAGATCCGACGCGGAACCGCGGAAGGACCGGAGCACGACGGTCTCGTCGCCTCCGCGCGCGAGCCAGGTCACCACCTCCTCGTCCTTCCCGAGACGCCTGACCAGTCGATAGCCGCCGATGACGGCGGCGCCGTCCTGATGGTGCTCGGTCGAGACGGTCGGAGCCCACCGGGACGGTCGATCGGCACGGTCACCGGCGGGCACGAAGCGGGTCATGACCGACAGAGTGCCCAGCATCCCGCACCCGCGGGCGGTGCCGATCCGTCCTGGGGACGGGCGACCTCGGACACCGGCGGGGGACGACGCGCGACGGGCCCTATTCTGGAACCATGGCCCGCCCCACCGCACCCAAGCCCGCCAAGGAACCCGGTCGCATGAAGCAGCTGTGGCAGGTGTTCCGGATGACGATCAGGAACGACCGCGCCGCGCTCTGGATGATGCTCGCCGGGCTCCTACTGCCGCTCGCCGCCGGCATCGTGCTCGCGATCACGCTGTCGGGCGACAACATCATCGGCATCGTGCTGTATGTCATCACCGGCGTCCTGGGCGGCATCCTCGGTTTCCTCATCGTGCTCGGCCGCCGCGCCGAGCGGGTCGCCTACCGGCAGATCGCCGGGCAGCCCGGTGCCGTCGGCGCCGTGCTGAAGAGCTCGCTGCGCCGGGCGTGGCAGGCGAGCGAGATGCCCGTCGCCGTCACGAAGTCGCAGGACGCCGTCTACCGCGCGGTGGGCAAGCCGGGCGTCGTCCTCATCGGCGAGGGGCCGCAGTCGCGGACCCGCCGGATGCTCGAGGAGGAGCGCCGCAACGTCGCGCGCATCATCCCCAACGTCCCCATCCATCTGCTGCACGTCGGCCCCGACGCCGAGAGCATCCCGCTCGAGCGCCTGCCGAAGACCCTGAACCGCCTCAAGAAGGCGATCAGCAAGGCGGAGGTGTACGCGGTGAACAACCGGCTGGTCTCCCTCAGCCGCACCAGCAGCCTGCCCATCCCGAAGGGGATCGACCCGACGAAGGTGCGCGCGCCGAAGCCTCGCTGACGCGCCGCCCCCGCGGCGAGGGTCGCTCCTCGTCAGCGGCGCAGAAGGATCGTGCGAACCGCGCGATCGTGCAGACCGCGCTGGTCGTTGTCCACGATGAGCGCGGGGATCACGAGCCCGAGCAGCAGAGACCGCACTATGGGCCTCCAGACTCCCAGCCGGCCCCCCTCGATGCGCTGCAGGCGCAACCCGAGGAGCAGGTGCCCGATGCTCGCGTTGACGAGCACGAGCGGCAGGATCTGCAGCGCGACGAAGAGCCCCTGGAGGACGAGCGCGTCGTAGTCGAAGAACGCGACGGCGATCAGGACCGCGAGTCCCCAGTCGATCGCGACTGCGGCGAGGCGGCGGCCGTAGCGGGCGATCGAGCGCGGCCCGGACTCGGGGAGACCGAGGTGCTGGCCGGGCCACTGCGGGAAGGCGGGCGGGGTCTCGGGCACGGCTCCGATCCTAGGCGGGGTGCGGCTGGGCGAACACGCACAGCCGGCGCGGAGCATCCGTTCGTCTGACAGCAGGTGACGGCGGCGTACACTGGCGACGTGATCGACTACGTCGACACGGGGCTAAGCGCCAACTCCGTGCCGTATCTGTCGGTTCTCGAGCAGCAGCGTGCTCTGCACGCCGCCGTCGTCGAGGGCCGGGCGCCCGATTCCGTCCTCCTGCTCGAGCACGAGAGCGTGTACACCGCCGGCAAGCGCACCGAGCCGCACGAGCGGCCCGTCGACGGCTCCCCCGTCATCGACGTCGACCGCGGCGGCAAGATCACCTGGCACGGCCCCGGCCAGCTCGTCGGGTATCCGATCATCCGCCTCGCCGAGCCGGTCGACGTCGTCGCCTACGTGCGCGCCCTCGAGGGGATGCTCATCGCCGTCCTCGAGGACCTGGGCGTCGTCGGCGCCGAGCGCGTCGCCGGCCGATCCGGAGTCTGGCTGCGCGGCACCGACAAGATCGCGGCGATCGGAATCCGCGTCGCGAGCGCCGTGACGATGCACGGATTCGCGCTCAACTGCTCCAACGGCTTCGAGGCCTACGAGCGCATCGTCGCGTGCGGTCTCGCCGACGCGAACGTCACGAGCGTCTCCCGCGAACTCGGTCGTACCGTCACCCCGGCGGACGTCGCCCCCCTCATCCAGCGGCGCTTCGGGCCGCTCGTCCACGCGCGCGTCGGCGTGCCCGCCCTCCAGGACCAAGGAGTCCCCGCATGACCGCCCTCGACGCGACCACAAGCCCCACCCACCCCGGCGAGGGCCGCAAGATGCTGCGCCTCGAGGTGCGCAACGCGCAGACCCCGATCGAGAAGAAGCCGGAGTGGATCAAGACGCGGGCGAAGATGGGCCCGGAGTACACCGAGCTGCGCGCCCTCGTCGGAGAGAAGCAGCTCCACACGGTGTGCCAGGAGGCGGGCTGCCCCAACATCTACGAGTGCTGGGAGGACCGCGAGGCCACCTTCCTCATCGGCGGCAGCCAGTGCACCCGCCGTTGCGACTTCTGCCAGATCGACACCGGCAAGCCCGCCGACTACGACCGCGACGAGCCGCGACGCGTCGCCGAGAGCGTGCGCGAGATGAACCTCCGCTACGCGACCGTCACGGGCGTCGCGCGCGACGACCTGCCCGATGAGGGCGCATGGCTGCATGCAGAGACGGTCCGGATGATCCACGAGCTAAACCCCGGCACGGGCGTGGAGATCCTCGCGACCGACTTCAGCGGCAACCCGGAGCTGCTGCGCGTCGTGTTCGAGTCGCGGCCCGAGGTCTTCGCGCACAACGTCGAAACGGTGCCGCGCATCTTCAAGCGCATCCGACCGGCCTTCCGGTACGACCGCTCGCTCGATGTCATCACGCAGGCGCGCGACTTCGGCCTCATCACCAAGTCGAACCTCATCCTCGGCATGGGCGAGACGCGCGAGGAGGTCAGCCAG
The DNA here is from genome assembly GCF_014137945.1 of Microcella alkalica. Classification (GTDB taxonomy): domain Bacteria; phylum Actinomycetota; class Actinomycetes; order Actinomycetales; family Microbacteriaceae; genus Microcella; species Microcella alkalica. The sequence continues at coordinate 590,687 of NZ_JACGWX010000001.1, read as the reverse complement.
GCGTTGCGCGACCTGCACCACGCGGGCACCGACATCGTCACGATCACGCAGTACCTGCGCCCGACGCCGCGCCACCACCCCATCGACCGCTGGGTGAAGCCGCAGGAGTTCGTCGAGATCAAGGCCGAGGCGGATGAGATCGGATTCCTCGGCGTCCTCGCCGGGCCGCTCGTGCGCTCGAGCTACCGGGCCGGGCGCCTGTGGGCGCAGTCGATGGTCGCGAAGGGACGCGAGATCCCGGATGCTCTGCGCGGGCTCGCGGAGCCGAGCGCGGGCTTCGCGCAGGCCGTCGGCTGAGCATCCTGGCCCGACCGGCGCGCCCCGAAGGCGCGTAACATCCCCGAAACAATCGGGACACCGCGGGGAAATGCCCGCCCCGTAACGTCATCCTCGGTTGCGCTCGCAGCCGACCGGTACCTACCCAGGAGACCATCACATGTTCAGTGATTCTTCCGAGGTCCTGAAGTTCATCAAGGACACGGACGTCAAGTTCCTCGACATCCGCTTCACCGACCTCCCCGGCGTGCAGCAGCACTTCAACATCCCTGCTGCCAGCGTCGACGAGGACTTCTTCACCGTCGGGCAGCTGTTCGATGGCTCGTCCATCCGCGGCTTCCAGTCGATCCACGAGTCGGACCTGCAGCTCATCCCCGACGTGTCGACGGCGTACGTCGACCCCTTCCGGGCCGAGCGCACGCTCATCATGGTCTTCGACATCTACAACCCCCGCAACGGCGAGATCTACGGCCGCGACCCGCGCCAGGTGGCCCAGAAGGCCGAGAAGTTCCTCGCCTCGACCGGCATCGCCGACACCGCGTTCTTCGCCCCCGAGGCCGAGTTCTACATCTTCGACGACGTGCGCTACGAGGTGAAGCAGAACAAGAGCTTCTACGAGGTCGACTCGAGCGAGGCCGCCTGGAACTCCGGCCGCGTCGAGGAGGGCGGCAACCTCGCCAACAAGACCCCGTACAAGGGCGGCTACTTCCCCGTCTCCCCCGTCGACCAGCACGCCGACATGCGCGACGACATCGTCGTCAAGCTCATGGAGGCGGGCCTCGAGGTCGAGCGCAGCCACCACGAGGTAGGCACCGCGGGCCAGGGCGAGATCAACTACAAGTTCGACACGATGGTCTCGGCCGCGGACGACATCCTGAAGTTCAAGTACATCGTCAAGAACACTGCCTCCGAGTGGGGCAAGGTCGCGACCTTCATGCCGAAGCCGCTCATGGGCGACAACGGCTCGGGCATGCACACCCACCAGTCGCTCTGGAACGACGGCAAGCCGCTGTTCTACGACGAGGCCGGCTACGGCGGCCTGTCGGACACCGCGCGCTGGTACATCGGCGGGCTGCTCAAGCACGCCCCCGCAGTCATGGCGTTCACGAACCCCTCGGTCAACTCGTACCGCCGTCTGATCCCCGGCTTCGAGGCGCCCGTCAACCTCGTGTACTCGGCGGGCAACCGCTCGGCCGCGATCCGCATCCCGATCACGGGCACGAACCCGAAGGCCAAGCGCATCGAGTTCCGCGCCCCCGACGCGGCGAGCAACCCGTACCTCGCGTTCGCCGCGCAGATGATGGCCGGCATCGACGGCATCATCAACAAGATCGAGCCGCACGAGCCCGTCGACAAGGACCTCTACGAGCTCCCGCCCGAGGAGGCCAAGACGATCCCGCAGGCTCCCGCCTCGCTCGAGGCGGCGCTCACGGCGCTCGAGGCCGACCACGACTTCCTGCTCGCGGGCGGCGTGTTCACGAAGGACCTCATCGAGACCTGGATCGACTACAAGCGCGAGAAGGAGCTCCTCCCCTTCGCGCAGCGCCCGCACCCGTTCGAGTACGAGCTGTACTTCTCGGTCTAGTCGCTCCTGCACCACCCGCAACACAGCGTCCGAGGGCCGCATCCGCATCGCGCGGGTGCGGCCCTCGTGGCGTTCGCGGCGCCGTCCCGACGATCAGGCGGTCGGCGGCGCGGCGTAGAAGCCGCGCTCGAACACCTGGCGGGCGAGGCGCGTCGTGCGCAGGTAGTCCTCCTCGAGTGGCGCGGCTCCGCCGGGACCGTACCCCATGAGACGCGCGACGCCGTCGAGCTGACGCCGATCGGTCGGCAGGACGTCGGCGGTTTTCGCCGTCCACAGCGTCATCGCCGAGCGGGCCCGGGAGGCGATGATCCATGCGTCGCGCAGTCGGTCCGCGTCGCGCTGCGGGATGAGACCGGCCTCCACCCCTGCCGCGAGAGCACCGAGCGTCGAGGTCGTGCGAAGGCCGGGCGTCGCGGCCGCGTGCTGGAGCTGCACGAGCTGGACGAACCACTCGACATCGCTGAGCGATCCGCGGCCGAGCTTGAGGTGGCGCGCGGGGTCGGCTGCCTGCGGAAGCCGCTCCGACTCGACGCGGGCCTTGATGCGGCGCACCTCACGGGCATCCGCCTCGCTGAAGGAGGCCGGGTACCGCACCGTGTCGGCGAGCTCCGTGAACGCGGTGGAGAGCCCCTCGTCGCCGGCGACGACCTCCGCCCGCAGGAGGGCCTGGGCCTCCCAGGCGAGCGACCAGCGCTCGTAGTACGCGCGGTACGAGTCGAGCGAGCGCACGATCACGCCGTTGCGTCCCTCGGGACGCAGGCCGGCGTCGAGGTCGAACGGCAGGCGGATGTCCTCCGTCAGGCGGACGAGATCGCGCACGACCTGCTCGGCGCGCTTCTGCGCGTCCTCCCCCGCGCCCGCGTCGCGGTAGACGTACATGACGTCGGCGTCGGACCCGAAGCCCAGCTCGCGCCCGCCGTAGCGGCCCATGCCGACGATCGCGAACTCGATGCCGTCGCCGTAGCGGTGCGCGAGCGACAGCGCTCCGGTCAGGAGGGTCGTCGTGATGTCGCTCAGCGCGACCCCGAGCTCCTCGACGGTGATGACGTCGAGGATGCCCGCGAGGGCCGTGCGAAGGATCTCCCTGCGGCGCGCGGTGCGAAGCGCCTTCGCCGCGCCCTCGACGTCGTCGGCGTGACGAGCGAGCGTCGCCCGCATCTCGTCCAGGAGGGCCTCGAGCGGACGAGGGCGCAGCTCCTCCTCGTTCTCGAGCCACGCGGCACCCTCCGGGATGCGCTCGAAGAGCCCGCCCACGTAGCGCGAGGCCGCAAGCACGTTCGTGAGCCGCTGGGCGGCGCCGCTCGAGTCGCGCAGCATCCGCAGGAACCAGTACGCCTCGCCGAGGTCGTCGCTCAGGCGGCGGAAGGCGAGCAGGCCGTAGTCGGGGTCGGCGCCGTCGGCGAGCCACTTCAGGATGACCGGGAGGAGCGTGCGCTGGATCTGCGCGCTGCGCGAGACGCCGGTCGTGAGCGCGGCGATGTGGTGCAGAGCGCCGCGCGGGTCGACGAAGCCGATCGCGCGCAGGCGCGCCTCGGCCTGCTCGCTCGTGAGAGCGAAGCCCTCCTCGGGAAGCGCGGCGACCGCCGACAGGAGCGGCCGGTAGAAGAGCCGCTCATGCAGCGAGCGCACCGCGAGCCTCGTTCGCTGCCACCGCACAGTGAGCTCCTCGGCGGTCGCGAGGAAGCCCGTCGCGCGGGCGAGGACGCGCAGCTTCTCGGGTTCGCGCGGCATGAGGTGCGTGCGCCGCAGGCCGTCGAGCTGCAGTCGGTGCTCGATGACGCGCAGCAGGCGGTAGTCGCTCGAGAACTCGGCGGCCTCCGCGCGACCGATGTAGCCGCGCTCGGCGAGAGCCGCGAGCGCATCGATCGTCGACCGCTCGCGCACCGAGTCGTCGAGGTGCCCGTGCACGAGCTGCAGCAGCTGGATCGTGAACTCGACGTCGCGCAGACCGCCAGGGCCGAGCTTGAGCTGCACATCGACCTCATCGGCGGGGATGTGCGCGGTCACGCGCTCTCGCATCGCCTGCACCGACTCCACGAAGCCCTCGCGCTGCGAGCTCTGCCAGACGAGTGGCGACACGACCCCGAGGTACTCCTCGCCGAGCTCCGCGTCCCCCGCGATCGGGCGGGCTTTGAGGAGCGCCTGGAACTCCCAGTTCTTGGCCCAGCGCCCGTAGTAGGCGCGGTGCGAGTCGAGCGAGCGGACGAGCGCGCCGTCCTTGCCCTCGGGCCGCAGGTTCGCGTCGACCTCCCACAGCGGCGGCTCGATCGCCGGCTCCTGGATGCCCCGGGCCGTCCCCTGCGCGAGTCGCGTCGCGATCTCCACGGCCCGCGAGGTCTCCAGGCCGGAGGAGCCCTCCGCGACGTAGATGACGTCGACGTCGCTGAGGTAGTTGAGCTCGCTCGCCCCGCACTTGCCCATGCCGATGATCGCGAGCCGCGTGCGCGCGACGTCATCGGCGGGGAAGGCGATCTCGCGCCGAGCGACGTCGAGGGCCGCGTCGAGAACCGCGCCCGCGAGGTCGGCGAGGGCCGCGCCGACGCGCGGCATCGCCGAGAGGGGGTCGGGGTGCTCGAGATCCCACACCGCGAGGCGCAGCAGGTGGTGCCGGTAGCGGACGCGCAGGGCCACGACCGCGGCGTCGCCGGCGTGCGGGACGACCGCTGCGCGCAGGTCATCGCGGTACCCGAGGGCCGTCAGGGGCTCGGGCAGCGGATCGCGCAGCGCGCTCAGCTGGCCGGGACGGCGGCGGAGGAAGTCGAACAACCCGTCGCTCGCGCCGAGCGCGCGGATCAGGCGCCTCGCCCAGTCGGCGTCGCCGAGAGCGGCGGCCACGGCATCCCCGTGCTGCTCGTGCAGGCGTCGCAGCGACCGCAGCGCGCGGTCGGGGTCGGCGGCGAGCCCGAAGGCCTCGAGGTGCTCCTCGTAGCCGTCGAGGCCGTCGCGCGCCTCGCTCAGCTCGGTGAACCCGAGCCGGGCGATGGCCGAGAGCGTCAGCGGTGAGCGCGTCATGGGGTGCGGGAGCGCGGAGCGCGCGGTGAGCTAGAGGATCTCGAGGTTGCTCTTGAGCTCGTACGGCGTGACCTGCTCGCGGTACTCCTTCCACTCCGCGCGCTTGTTCAGCAGCACGTAGTTGAAGACCTGTTCGCCCAGCGTCTCGGCGACGAGCTCGCTGTTCTCCATGAGGCTGAGCGCGCGGTCGAGGCTCGCCGGCAGCGGCTGGTAGCCCAGTGCGCGGCGCTCGGCCTCGGTGAGCGCCCACACGGTGTTCTCTGCCTCAGGCGGGAGCTCGTAGCCCTCCTCGATGCCCTTGAGCCCCGCGGCGAGCAGCAGCGAGTAGGCGAGGTACGGGTTCGCAGCCGAGTCGACGCCGCGGTACTCGATGCGCGCGCTCTGCCCCTTGCCGGGCTTGTAGAGCGGCACGCGGACGAGCGCCGAGCGGTTGTTGTGGCCCCACGTGACGTAGCTCGGGGCCTCGTCGCCGCTCCACAGCCGCTTGTACGAGTTGACGAACTGGTTGGTCACCGCGGTGATCTCGGGCGCGTGCGTGAGGATGCCCGCGACGAACTGGCGGCCGATCTGCGAGAGCTGGTACTGGCCGGCCGGGTCGAAGAATGCGTTGGAGTCGCCCTCGAAGAGCGACAGGTGCGTGTGCATGCCCGAGCCGGGGTGCTTCGCGAGGGGCTTGGGCATGAACGTCGCGTAGACGCCCTGCTCGATCGCGACCTCCTTGATGACCGTGCGGAAGGTCATGATGTTGTCGGCCGTCGTGAGCGCGTCGGCGTAGCGCAGGTCGATCTCGTTCTGGCCGGGGCCCGCCTCGTGGTGGCTGAACTCGACCGAGATGCCCAGGTCCTCCAGCATGCGCACCGCGCGGCGGCGGAAGTCGTGCGCCGTGCCGCCGGGCACGTTGTCGAAGTAGCCGGCCGAGTCGACGGGCTCGGGGCCCTCGGGCCCGTACTTGCTGCTCTTGAGCAGGTAGAACTCGATCTCGGGGTGCGTGTAGAAGGTGAAGCCGCGGTCGGCGGCCTTCGCGAGCGCGCGCTTGAGCACGTGCCGCGGGTCGGCGGCGGCGGGCTGACCGTCGGGCGTCGTGATGTCGCAGAACATGCGCGCGGTCGGGTCGACCTCGCCGCGCCACGGGAGGATCTGGAACGTCGTCGGGTCGGGGTGCGCGAGCACGTCGGCCTCGAAGGCGCGCGTGAAGCCCTCGATCGCCGAGCCGTCGAATCCGAGGCCCTCGGCGAACGCGCCCTCTACCTCGGCGGGAGCGATCGCGACCATCTTGAGGGTGCCCACGACGTCGGTGAACCACAGCCGGACGAACTTCACGCCGCGCTCCTCGATCGTGCGGAGAACGAAGTCGCGCTGCTTGTCCATGGGGCCCTTCCTCGACGGCGGATGGGCCACCAGGACCCAGCGTTAGGCTACCGGCTATGCCCCGTCTCCGCTTGGCACTCGGCCAGTCCAACCCCGTCGTCGGGGACCTCCGGGGCAATGCCGAGCAGGTGCTCGCAGCGGCCCGCGAGGCTCATGCCGCGGGCGCCGATCTGCTCGCGATGGGCGAGATGGCGCTCACCGGCTACCCCATCGAGGACCTCGCCTCGCGGCCCTCCTTCCTCGCCGCCGCGACGCGCGCCGCACACGAGCTCGCGGCCCGACTCGGGGCCGAAGGGCTCGGAGAGCTCGTCGTCATCGTCGGCCACCCCGACGGCCCGCACCCGCCGCGCGAGCTCGGCACCTCGAACGCTCCGACGGCGATCGCGCAGAACGTCGTGAGCGTCCTCCACCGCGGCGGCATCGTCGCCCGCTACGCCAAGCACCACCTGCCCAACTACTCGGTGTTCGACGAGTACCGCGTGTTCATCCCGGGGGACGAGCTGCTCGTGCTGCGCATCCGCGACGTCGACGTCGCGCTCATCGTCTGCGAGGACCTCTGGCGCGACGGCGGCCCCGTCGGCCGCGTGCTCAAGGCCGACGCGGGCCTCCTCGTCGTCATCAACGCCTCGCCCTTCGAGCGCGATAAGGACGAGGTGCGCCTGCCGCTCGTCACGCGTCGCGCGGTCGAGACCGACACCGTCGTCGCCTACGTCAACATCGTCGGCGGGCAGGACGACCTCGTGTTCGACGGCGACAGCGTCGTCGTCGACGGCGACGGCGTCATCCTCGCCCGCGCGCCCCAGTTCGCCGAGCACCTGCTCGTCGTCGACGTGGATGCCGCGGCCGCGACCGACACGCCCCTCCCGCCCGCGGTCGCCCGCGTCGCGATCGCGACCGCCGACTCCGCGAAGCCCGAGCTACCCCGCGACGTGGCCGAGCTGCCCGACGACCGCGAGCAGATCTGGAACGCGCTCGTGCTCGGCGTGCGCGACTACGTCGGCAAGAACGGGTTCCGCACGGTGATCCTCGGGCTCTCCGGCGGCATCGACTCGGCGGTGTGCACCGCGATCGCCGTCGACGCGCTCGGGGCCGACGCCGTGCACGGCGTGAGCATGCCGAGCCGCTGGAGCAGCGACCACAGCCGATCCGACGCCGACGAGCTCGCCGATCGGCTGGGGCTGCACTACTCGGTCGAGCCCATCGCCGACCTCGTGGCGCCGGTCGAGACCCAGCTCGCGCTCGACGGCATCGCCGCCGAGAACCTGCAGGCGCGCATCCGGGCCATCATTCTCATGGGGCTGTCGAACATGCACGGCCACCTCGTGCTCACGACCGGCAACAAGACCGAGCTCGCCGTCGGGTACTCGACGATCTACGGCGACTCGGTCGGCGGATTCGCGCCCATCAAGGACGTCCCGAAGACGCTCGTCTGGGAGCTCGCGCGCTGGCGGAACGAGCACGCCGTCGCACGGGGCGAGACCCCGCCGATCCCCGAGAACTCGATCGCGAAGCCGCCGAGCGCCGAGCTGCGCCCCGACCAGGTCGACCAGGACACCCTGCCGCCGTACGAGCTGCTCGACGCCGTCCTCGAGGCGTACATCACGCGTCACCTCGGCAAGGACGACATCGTCGGCCTCGGGTACGACCACGACATCGTGCACCGCATCACCGGGCTCGTCGATCGCGCCGAGTGGAAGCGGCGCCAGGGCGCGATCGGGCCGAAGATCTCGGGGATGGCGTTCGGTCGCGACCGGCGCCTGCCGATCACCTACCGCCCGACCGAGTAGTCGGCCCCGGCCGATCGCTCGGGTCTAGGGTGGAACGCATGGCTGAGCAGGCACTCAAGCGCGTCCGCACCCGTCACTTCGCTCGAGCGAAAGAGCAGGGCATCAAGATCACCGGCCTCACGTCGTACGACGTGCTCACGGCCCAGATCTTCGACGAGGCGGGCATCGACTTCCTCCTCGTCGGCGACTCTGCCGGCAACACGGTGCTCGGCTACGACACGACGCTGCCGGTCACGGTCGACGACCTCATCCCGCTCACGCGCGGCGTCGTCCACGGCGTCAAGCGCGCGCTCGTCGTCGCCGACATGCCCTTCGGCTCGTACGAGACCGGGCCCGACGAGGCGCTGCACACGGCGTTCCGCTTCATGAAGGAGACGGGCGCCCACGCCGTCAAGCTCGAGGGCGGGGTGCGCTCGGCCGAGCAGATCCGTCGCATCGTCGCCGCGGGCATCCCCGTCATGGGTCACATCGGCTTCACCCCGCAGAGCGAGCACGGCCTCGGCGGTCACGTCATCCAGGGCCGCGGCGAGTCCGCCGACGCGCTGCTCGCCGACGCGAAGGCCGTCGAGGAGGCGGGCGCCTTCGCGGTCGTGCTCGAGATGGTGCCAGCGGAGGCCGCGCGCCGCGTCACCGAGGCCCTGAGCATCCCCACGATCTCGGTCGGCGGGGGCCCGCACTGCGACGGCCAGCTCGTCGTCTGGACCGACTGGGCCGGGCTCTCGAGCGGGCGCATCCCGAAGTTCGTCAAGCAGTACGCCGACCTGCGCAGTGTCCTCATGGATGCCGCGCTCGCCTACCGCGCGGACGTCGAGTCGGGCGCGTACCCCGACGCCGATCACTCCTACGAGGACGACACGGCAGAGCAGGCGCTGCAGGAGCGCGCCAACTAGCGAACGCTCGCCGCGGACGCTACTTCTCTGCGGCGTCCTCCGCAGCCCACGCGCGGGCCCGCTCGCGGGCGATCTCGGGGGCGCGCTCGGCCTCCTCGCGGCTCGCGTAGGGCCCGTCGCGGTCGGAGCCCAGAGACTGCGGCCCTTCCTCCACCTCGCCCGTCCTGTGGTTGTACCACCACTGCTGCTCGCGGTCGTCGGCCATGAGGCTCTCCTCTCGCTCGGTAGACTCGACCCTATGCCTCGCGACGCGTCCGGACACCTCATTGCCGGGCGGCTCTCACCGCAGCGTCAGGTTCCGGCGGGCATCCCGCGCCCCGAGTACGTCGGGAAGGCCGCGCCCGCCGCGCACGTCGGCGGCGACGTGTACGACGCGGAGACGATCGAGCTGATCCGCCGCTCCGGGCGCATCGCCGCGCAGGCCGTCGAGGCCGTCGGCGCCGCCATCCGACCGGGTGTCACGACCGACGAGCTCGACCGCATCGCGCACGAGTTCCTCCTCGACCACGGCGCCTACCCCTCGACCCTCGGCTACCGCGGCTTCCCGAAGTCGTGCTGCACGAGCGTCAACGAGGTCATCTGCCACGGGATCCCCGACGACACCGTCATCGTCGACGGCGACATCGTCAACATCGACATCACGGCGTTCAGGAACGGGGTCCACGGCGACCTCAACAAGACCTTCATCGCCGGCACCCCGAGCGAGGATGCCCGGCTCCTCGTCGAGAGGACGCAGGAAGCCCTCAACCGCGGCATCAAGGCGGTCGCGCCGGGACGGCAGATCAACGTGATCGGCCGTGCGATCGAGGCGTACGCGAAGCGCTTCGACTACGGCGTCGTGCGCGACTTCACGGGGCACGGCGTCGGCCGCTCCTTCCACAGCGGGCTCATCGTGCCGCACTACGACGCGGCCCCCGATCACTCGACCGTCATGGAGCCCGGGATGGTGTTCACGATCGAGCCCATGCTCACGCTCGGCACGATCGAGTGGGATCTCTGGCCCGACGACTGGACCGTCACGACGAAGGACCGCGCGCTCAGCGCGCAGTTCGAGCACACGCTCGTCGTCACCGAGCGCGGCGCGGAGATCCTCACACTGCCGTGAGGCCGACCGACCGACCGAAGGAAGGACACCCGATATGACGATCGCCGTCGGCATCGACATCGGAGGCACGGGCATCAAGGGGGCCCTCGTCGATCTCGGCTCAGGCGAGCTGCGCAGCGAGCGCGTCAAGCGCGCCACGCCCGCGGGCGGCGCGCCCGCGGCGATCGTGGAGACGGCGGCCGACATCCTCGCCGAGCTGGATGCTCCTGCCGGCGCCCCCGTCGGCGTCTGCTTCCCCGCGATCGTGCTCGCCGGCCGCACGATGTCGGCCGCGAACGTCTCCGATGAGTGGATCGGCCTGGAGGCGGAGTCGCTCTTCGAGGCCGGGCTCGGTCGCGACATCCACTTCGTGAACGATGCGGACGCCGCGGGCGTCGCCGAGGCGCGTTACGGCGCGGCCGCCGGCCAGGGAGGGCTGGTGATCATGACGACGCTCGGCACGGGGATCGGCAGCGCCTTCCTCTTCGACGGGGCGCTCATCCCAAACAGCGAGCTCGGCCATCTCGAGCTCGACGGCGCCGATGTCGAGTCGTGGGCGTCCAACGTCGTGCGCGAGCGCGAGGAGCTGTCGTTCGAGGACTGGGCGGAACGGCTCCAGCGCTTCTACGCGCACGTGGAGTTCCTGTTCTCCCCCGAGCTGCTGGTCGTCGGCGGCGGCGTCTCGAAGCACCACGATCAGTTCCTGCCGCTGCTGAGACTGCGCACGCCGATCGTTCCGGCGGTGCTGCGCAACAACGCGGGCATCCTGGGGGCGGCGGCGCTCGCCCATCGCCCCGAGTCGACCTAGGTGCGGCGGAAGCGGTTGACCATCGGGCAGTCGAACGGGTCGCGTGCCTGCAGGCCGACCTCGTTGAGGTAGCGGATCACGATGCGGTACGACTCGCCGACGCCGGCCTCGGTATAGGGGATCCCGAGGTCTCGGGCGTACTCCCGCGTGATCTCGCGCGCCTTCGCGAGCGAGGGGCGCGGCATGTTCGGGAAGAGGTGGTGCTCGACCTGGTGGTTGAGCCCGCCGAACAGGGCCGTCGACCACCAGCCGCCCTTGATGTTGCGCGACGTGATGATCTGACGGCTGAGGAAGTCGAGCTTCGAGTCGTGCGGGAGGATGGGCATCCCCTTGTGGTTGGGTGCGAAGGAGGCGCCCATGTACACGCCGAAGACGGCCATCTGCACGCCGATGAAGGCGAAGGCCATGCCAACCGGCAGCGCCCAGAAGATCACGGCGACGTAGAGGCCGAGGCGGAGCCCGATGAGGGTGAGCTCGAGCGCACGACCCTCGATCTTGCCCTTCTCGAAGAGGCTCATGATCGAGCGGATGTGGAGGTTGATGCCCTCGAGCGTGAGCAGGGGGAAGAACAACCAGCCCTGACGGCGCGTGATGAACGCGAGCGGGCCGCGGACCTCGGCCGCATCGGACTCCGTGAATCGGATCGTGTCCGGTGCGATGTCGGGGTCGGCACCGACCTGGTTGGGCTTGGAGTGGTGACGCGAGTGCTTGTGCATCCACCAGTGGTAGCTGATGCCGACGACGCCGGCCGCGAGCCACCGGCCGGCCCGATCGTTGGCCTTGCCCGACTCGAAGACCTGTCGGTGAGAGGCCTCGTGGGTCACGAAGGCGATCTGCGTGAGGATGATGCCGAGCGCGGCCGCGATGAGCAGCTGGTACCAGGAGTCGCCGAGGAGGAAGAAGCCGGTGATCGCGCCGCCGAGGGCGACGACGAGAGCGGCGAAGACCGCGAAGTAGAAGCCGCGGCGGCGGCGCAGGAGGCCGGCGTCGCGCACCGTACGCATGAGCGCCGAGTAAGTGCTCGTGGGGTGCGGAGCAGCCGGGTCGCGCGGCGTCGTCGGACGCACTGCACCGAGCGTGGAGAGGGTGGTGGAGGTCATGGGGCCTTCCGGAATCGAGTCGCCGACTTCCCAGTCGCCATGTTCACCCGGGCTCACCCGGTGGATGCATTCCACACTACGACGCGACCCATGCAGGGCGGGGAATACGCGTCGGGGGTCGACGCGCTCCCTGGGAGTGTGCATAGCCTCGCCTTCGTTGAGCGCGGCGGTCGCGAGTGCTTGACTGCCGGCATGGACGACTCCCCCGTGCTCGACCCCCACCGGGATGAGCCGCACGATCGCGGCGAGTTCGCCGACCGTGTCAACCGGATCAGGGCCGGGGTGCTCGGAGCCAACGACGGGATCGTCTCGGTGGCGGCTGTCGTCGTCGGCGTCGCCGGAGCGACCTCGGACGCGCAGACGATCCTCGCTGCAGGCCTCGCCGCCGTGATCGGAGGCGCCATCTCGATGGCGCTCGGCGAGTACGTCTCCGTCTCGAGCGCGCGCGACAGCCAGCACGCCCTCATCGAGAAGGAGAAGCGCGAGCTGCAGGAGCAGCCCGAGCAGGAATTGGCGGAGCTCGCGGCCATCTACCGCTCGAAGGGCCTGAGCGGGGCGACGGCGCTCCGCGTCGCGGAGGAGCTGACCGAGCACGACGCGCTCGGCGCGCACCTCGAGGCGGAGCTGCACATCGACGAGCACGAGGTGCTGAAGCCGTGGCAGGCTGCACGGGCGTCCGGCTTCGCCTTCCTCCTGGGCGCCGTGCTCCCGATGCTCGCGATCCTCCTGCCGCCCGCCGAGCTGCGGATCCCCGTCACCTTCGTCGCCGTGCTCATCGCGCTCGGCGTCACGGGCGCCGCCGGCGCTCGGCTGGGAGACAGCGACTGGGTGCGCCCCACGGTCCGTGTGCTCGTCGGCGGAGCGCTCGCTCTCGCGGTCACCTTCGCCGCCGGCGCGTTGCTCGGCGCGACGATCCTGTAGCGGGCGCTGTCGACCTAACCTGAGCAGTTCCTATGCGCTTCCGGAATCGCTGAATCCCGGGCGTGGCGGATGCGGTCGAGCCGCGCCCCGGTCGGCGGGTACGATTCCGTGTGCCCACCCTCGCCGCCACGCCGACGCGCATCGACCCCGACGACCTCGCCGCCACTCTGCGAGTGCTCCAATCGCTCCATGGACTCGACGAGGACGACCCCGACTTCGTCGCCGTCCGCCGGGCGACCGCCCACATGATCCGGGCGGTCAAGGTGCGCCGTCGCGTCGACAAGCGCACCGAGATCGCCGAGGCCGACCGCGCGGTCATCGCCGCGACCGCGACGGGCTCGCCCGATCGCATCGACGACGAGACCCGTGGCGTCGACATCAGCTCAGCGACCGATGCTCCATTCGCCGGCGAGCTCGCGCGAGCGCAGGCCTGCTACGTCTGCAAGCAGCCGTACACGCTCGTCGACGCTTTCTACCACCAGCTCTGCCCCGAGTGCGCGCGCGCGAACCACGCGAAGCGCGACGCGCGCGCCGACCTCACCGGGCGTCGCGCGCTGCTCACCGGCGGCCGCGCGAAGATCGGCATGTACATCGCGCTGCGCCTGCTGCGCGACGGCGCCCACACGACGATCACGACACGCTTCCCGCGCGACGCCATGCGTCGGTTCTCGGCGCTGCCCGACTCCGCGGACTGGATCGGCCGCCTCCGCATCGTCGGAATCGATCTGCGCGACCCCGCCCAGGTGATCGGGCTCGCGGAGTCGGTCGCCGACCAGGGGCCCCTCGACATCCTCATCAACAACGCCGCCCAGACCGTCCGCCGCTCCCCCGGCGCGTACCAGCCGCTCATCGAGGCCGAGCTCGCGCCCCTGCCGGAGGGGCCGCTCCCGGAGCTCGTGACGTTCGGCCACACGATGGATCCCCACCCGCTCTCCCTCGCCGAGTCGGTCGGCGCCCACCCGATCCTGTCGGCGGCCGCCGCGAAGGCCGAGCGACTCACCCAGGCAGCGATGACCGCGGGAAGCGCATCCCTCGCCAAGCACCGCGACGGCACGGCGATCGACGCGGGCGGCCTCGTGCCCGACCTGCACGACGTCAACAGCTGGACGCAGGCTGTCGGAGCGGTCGAGCCGCTCGAGATGCTCGAGGTCCAGCTCGCGAACTCCGTGGCGCCGTTCATCCTCGTCGACCGGCTACGTCCGTCGATGGCGGCGTCGCCGTTCCCCCGTCGCTACGTCGTCAACGTCTCGGCGATGGAGGGCGTGTTCGGCCGCGGCTACAAGGGCCCGGGCCACCCGCACACCAACATGGCGAAGGCCGCGATGAACATGCTCACGCGCACGAGCGCGCGCGAGATGTTCGAGACCGACGGCATCCTCATGACGAGCGTCGACACGGGGTGGATCACCGACGAGCGGCCGCACGCCACGAAGCTGCGCCTCGCCGAGGAGGGCTTCCACGCGCCGCTCGACCTCGTCGACGGCGCCGCGCGCGTGTACGACCCGATCGTGCGCGGCGAGTCGGGCGAGGACCTCTTCGGCGTCTTCCTGAAGGACTACCGGCCTTCTCAGTGGTGAGAGCGAGGCAAGTGGGCCGGCCGATACGCCGGGTTCTGTTCCCGGGCTTGCGCCCGATCGACGGCCATCTCTCTCGACGTGACGTTGCCGGCACGTTCTAGCGGTCTACCCGACACCTCAGCGAGCCGCCTCGACGGTGTCTGTCTGACCTTGCTCCGGGCGAGGTTTACCCAGCGAGCCCGATCACTCGGGCCCCTGGTGGTCTCTTACACCACCGTTTCACCCTTACCCCCGGCCGAGGCCGGTGGCGGTCTGCTCTCTGTTGCACTTTCTCGCGGATTGCTCCGGGTGGGTGTTACCCACCGCCCTGCTCTGCGGAGCCCGGACGTTCCTCGGCGGAGCCGTTCCCCCTCGAGGGGGCGTGTCTCCGACGCGACCGTCTGGCCGACCCACTTGCGTCCCCCAGGCTAACGCTCTCAGCGCGAGAAGGATGCCCGGGAGTCCATTGCATCGTTCGCGCACTTGTCGGCGCGCGAGTTCTGCAGTCGCGGCACCCACTCGAAGCGGACGGGCGTGCCCGTGAGCGCCTGGCGGGCCTCGGCGGCGAGCTCGGCCATCGCCGGGTGCTTGATCTTCCAGCGGCCCATCATCTGCTCGACGACGAGCTTGGAGTCCATGCGGATCGTGAGAGCGGCATCCGGGTCGATCTCGAGCGCGCGCCGGACGCCCGCGAGCATCCCCGAGTACTCGGCCACGTTGTTCGTCGCCGTGCCCACCCACACACCGACCTCGGCGATGACCTCGCCCGTGGACGGGTCGATGACGACGGCGCCGCCCGCGGCCGGTCCCGGGTTGCCGCGCGAGCCGCCGTCGGCCTCGATGAGCAGTTCGCGAGCCGTCACAGGCCGGACTCCGCCGTGCGGACGAGGATCGCGTTGGAATCGGGGCAGAGGATGACCTCGTCGGGCGAGGCGCGGCGCACCATCTCGAGGTCGGAGCCCGTGAGCGTCACGCCGCTCGCGCTCGAGACCCGCGCGCGCAGGTGCGAGGCACCGGTGCCGTAGCGCTCGCGCTGCTTCTCGTAGAGGGCGACGAGGTCGGCCGGCAGTTCGGCGACCAGAGCCGAGCGCTGCGCGTCGAGGTCGGCGCGCTCGCGGTCGATCTCGGCGAGAGCGGCGGCGAGGGCCTCCTCGGCGACCGTGCGGCGGGCGGTGTGCGCCTCGAGCGTCTCGCGGGCGCCGGTCGCGGCGCGCTCGAGCAGCTCGATGCGCTCCATGATGGCGAGCTCGATCTCCTCGAGATCGCCGAGGCGAGTGCGCAGCGAGGCGAGCTCGTGCTCGAGACCTTGGATGTCCTTCACGGACGAGCTCGACTGCAGGCGCTCGGCGTCGCGGGCGATGCGCTTCTCGACGAGCTCGACGTCGGACTCCGCGCGGCCGAGCTCGAGCCGGGCGTCCTCGAGGTGGCCGCTCGTCTCGACGACCGCGGCCTTGATGCGCTCTGCGTCCTCCTGCAGGGCCGTGACGGCGGCGCACTCGGGCAGGGTGCGCGAGCGGTGCGCGAGCTGATGGAGGGCGGTGTCGAGCTTCTGCAGGTCGAGCAGTCGCGCCTGGGTCTCGGAGCTGGCGGTGAGTGCCATCAGGGGTGCCTCTCTCGCGCCGGGGTCTCCGGCGATTCGTGGACGATCAGGAAGCTCCAGGGGTCGGTTCGGCGGTCGCTCACGACGACCTCGAGACCGGGGAGGGCGGCGCGCAGCTCGTCGGCCGCCGTCGCGAGCCAGAGCGACTCGCTGGCCCAGTGCGAGACGTCGACGAGGGCGGGCCCGCCGGCGACGAGCGCCGACTCGACCGCCTCGCTCGCTGGGTGGTGCCGCAGGTCGGCCGTGACGTAGACATCGGCCTCGCGCACGAGCCGGGCGCCGAGCAGCGAGTCGCCCGCACCGCCGCACACGGCGACCGTGCGCACGATGCGGTCGGGATCGCCCGCGACGCGGACTCCCCCGACCGTCGCAGGCAGGATGCTCGCGACGCGCCGCGCGAAGGCCTCGAGCGTCATCGGCTCGGCCAGTCGGCCCGCGCGGCCGAGGCCGCGCTCGGAGTGCTCGCTCGACGGCGCGATGGGACGCGAACCCGCCACCTGGAGGAGCTCGGCGAGCCGCGCGCTCGTGCCCGACTCGACGACGTCGGCGTTAGTGTGCGCGGCGTACAGGGCGCAGCCGCCGCGGATGAGCCGTGACAGCAGCGCGCCCTTCGCCGTCGACTCGGCCACCGTCGTGACGCCGCGCATGAGCAGCGGGTGGTGGACGAGGAGCAGCTGCGCATCGCGCTCGACGGCCTCGTCGACGGTCGTGGCCACCGCGTCGACGGCGAGCAGCACGCGCTCGACGGGCGCGAGCGGGTCGCCGCTAACGAGGCCAGGGGCATCCCACTCCTCCGCGCCCCGCAGGGGCCAGAGCCGCTCCGCCGCGGAGACGACATCGGCGACGGTTCGGAGCATGCCCCCAGTCTAGGAGTCGAGCGACGCCCGGTACTCGGCCGCCTGCAGCCGGCGGACGGCCGGGATGCCCGCGGCGATCGGCGTGAGCAGCCCGACGAGGAGAGCGACCGCGACGCCCGCATCAGACTCGGCGAGAGCGCCGGTGCCGCCCGTCGCTGCCCACAGGTACCCCTGCCAGTCGAGACCGCCGACGCCCGCGCTCGTGAAGCCCCACCCGAGCAGGCTCGCCACGACGAGCATCACGGTGTTCACCCACCGCACCGGCGGGTAGACGCCGCCTGACTGCAGGAGCGAGGGCGAGTGGACGCGCCTCGTGCGGATCATCGTCTCGGCGCCGAAGATGCCGGCCCAGGCCGCGACGGGGACGGCGAGCGTCGTGAGCACGTCGCGCACGAGCACGTCGAGCGACGGCGCCATGGCCACGAGGGGTGCCGCGATCGCTCCCGTGAGCACCACGGCGATCAGAACGCTCATCGGGCGCGAGGTCCGCAGACCGGTCGCGAGCAGGGCGAAGCCGCCCGAGTAGAGCGCGAGCGCCGCAGCCGCCGTGAGGCTCAGGGCGATCGCGATCACGAGTGGGATCCCGAGCCCGATGGGGAGGATATCCGCGAGCGCGCCGACGGGGTTCGACGCGAGGGCCTCGCGCAGCGTCGGATCCGAGCTCGCGAGCGTCGAGCCCCAGGCGATGAGCGAGAAGGCGGGGATGGTCGCGCCGAAGGAGGCGAAGAGAACGGCTCCTCCGCCGATCGTGCTCTTGGCCTGATAGCGGGCGAGATCGCCGCTCGAGTTGGCCCACGCGAGACCGACGACGCTGAACACGAGCACGGCGCCGGTCACGACGAGCACCCAGTCGCCGTCCGGGATCGCGAGCGCGGCGGTCATGTCGACGGCGGGAGTCGTGAGGGCGATGACGAGGACGACGAGGATGCCGGACACGACGCTCGCGGCCGCGGCGACGACCGCGATCATCCCGTATCCGAAACCGGCCACGGCCGCGGCGAGCACGAGCCCGACCGTCGCGATCGCGCTCGCGAGCCCGAGCGGATCGGCGCCCGCTGCGATGCCCGTCGAGACGAGCGCCTCGGCGACGCCCGCGCCCAGCATCCCGAGCAGGACCGCCGCCCACAGCAATCGCGTGACGACCGCGAGCGCGGCGGGAAGCAGGTTGCCGACGATGCCGAAGGTCGCGCGCGAGATGACCATGGTCGGCTGGCCGCTCCACTTGCCCGCGAGCGTGCCGAGACCCAGCGGAAGGAAGGACACGGCGACGCCGACGAGCGCGGAGAGGATCGCCTGCCGCAGACTCATGCCGAGGCCGACGAGGATCCCGCCGAGGCCGACGCTCACGACGCTCGAGTTGACGGCGAACCAGAGCCAGAACAGACGAATCGAGCGGCCAGCGCGGAGGGCCACCGGCGTGGGCTCGAGCGCGGAGGCTTCGACGCGCAGCGCGGGCGGGTTCGAGCGGGCGCCCGTGTCGGCGGCCGGGACTGCCTGCAGGGGTCCGGAGGGCACCGAGCCGGTGGAGGGCGACGGGATGGGGGCGGCGGCAGCCAGTGGCGGCTCGGGGGTCGAGACGCGGAGGAGGTCGTCGAAGCCCAGGGCTGCTGCGGCGACCGCCGCGGGGCTCATCAGGATCGGCCCCGTCGGCGCTCCGACGGGGGCCGAGGGCATCGGGCGGGGGACGGACCCCGCGACCGGCGGTGCGTCGGCCAGGGAACCGGCCGTGGACTCGTCCGGAAGCGCGGTCGGACGCGCCGCCGGCTCGACGGCCGGCTCGACGAGCGCGGGCGGTTCGCTCGTGGCGTCGCGGTCGGGAATCGCGGGAGACTCCGGATCACGACCGAGGGACGCCTCGTCGAGGGGCGGCTCGGGGGACGGTGCGACGGCCGATCCGTCGACGGGGGGCGGGACGACCTCGGACGGCACGAGACCGAACGGGGGCGGCGCGTCGGCGAGGATGCCGGCAAGCGTCGGGGCGGGCTCGACGGTCTCGCTCGGGGACGGGTCGGGCACCGGCTCGACGATCGGCTCGTCGATCGGCTGATCGATCGGCTGTTCGATCGGGTGATCGATCGACGGGATCACGAGCGGTTGCCGGTCGTCGGCGGAGGGCACAGGGGGCGCGACCTCACCGGGGTACCGGGCCCAGGGATCGTCGGACGGCGCGCTCGGGGGGATCACGTCGATGATGCCGGTGAAGGCGCTTCGCACCGACTCGACGATCTCGTCGGCCTGCGGCAGGCCCGACTCGCGGACAGCCTGCTCCCAGAGCGACAGCCGCTGCGCCTCCTCGGCGCGGAGGCTCAACTGCTCCTCGAAGAGATCGATGAGCTCGGCGGTGCTGCCGGGGGCCGCGGAGGCGGGATCGACGACGGAGGCGAGCTCCGCATCCGACAGCGACAACCGGGATGGTGGGGGCGGGATCTCCGCGAGATCGATCGCAGACACCGGGGCGGTTCGCCCGGCGACGTCCGCGAGCGCATCGGAGCCCGCAGTCGACGACCCGAACGGCACCGAGTCCTCGAGTCGGGAGCCCTCATCGAGGATGCCCGCCGACTCGGGAGTCCGTACCTCCCAGACGACGCGATCGCTCGCGGCGGGCGGTGGTGGTGGCGGCTGCGTGGTCATCGCCTCGACCGTAGGGGGCTCGGCCGGAAGGGGCACGGCGTCTCCGGTGAGGGACCCGGGGACGTATCGGGCGCCGGCGGGAGGCGGGGTGTAGGTCGATCGGCGGGGGCCGGGCGGAAGCTCCGGTCCTCCGTCGTCGGGTTCGAGGGGGTCGACCATGCCCCGATGATAGGGGCGCTACGGCCCCGGACCTGGGCGACGGGCCGTGGAGACGACGGTCACGGCGACGAGGATGAGCGCGAGCCCGACCCACCCGAGGGCGTCGAGGCGCTCGCCCACAATGACGACGGCGAGGAGCGTCGCGACGACGGGCTCGAGGAGGGTCACGACGGTCACGGTCGAGCTGCGGATCGACCTCAGCCCCCAACCGAAGAGGACGTAGGCGAGGAACATCGGCCCGACCGCGAGGTAGCCGATGATCGCGAGGCTCGGCGGCGACTGCAGGAGGGGCGCCCCGGTCGCCACGAGGACGGCGGTGAGCGGCACGGCCCCGAGCCCGAAGACGGCGCCCATCGTCGATCGGCTCGACACCCCGAGACCGATCACGCGGCCGGAGGCGAAGGTGTACAGCGCGTAGGCCGCGCCCGCGAGCAGACCGAGCGCGACGCCGAGCGGCACGGCGGCAGGGTCCGCGGAGCCCGTGCCGCCGTGCCCGCCAGCGACGAGCAGGGCGACGCCGACGACGCCCGTGCTCGCGCCGAGCATCCACCGCCGGGTGAGGCGCCGGCCGTCGACGACCCGCTCCAGGATCGCGGCGAAGAGCGGACCGGAGCCGAGCGCGACGACGTTGCCGATCGCGACGCCCGCGAGATCCATTGCCGAGTAGAACGCCAGCGGGTACACCACGACGCCGACCGCCCCGATCAGCAGCCATCGGCGGGCATCCGGTCGGCGCACGGCCGCGATCGCGCCGCGGGCGCTGATCGCGAGGAGCAGGGCGCCGCCGACCGCCATCGTCGCGGCGCCGGTCGCGATCGGGCTGACGGCGTCGTCGACGAAGCTCGCGGCCGTGCCGGTCGTGCCCCACAGGATGCTCGCCGCCACGAGCGCCCACAGCGCTGATCGCACGGCTCGCTCCCCTACTCTGATTCCATCGCCGCGATCGCGGTTGACCCGATCGTAGCGAGGGCTCGATCGACAGTCGGCACGACCCAGGGAGCAGCCGTTGACCGAGTCCGAGCTCATCGCGCAGTGGAACACCGCCCGCTGGCACATCATCGTGTCGCAGCTCGCCCCGACCTTCCTCCTCGCCCTGACGGTGTGGATGCTCGTCGACGGGCTCGCCGAGACCGTGCTTCCCGTGCGCCTGGCGGCGGCGGGCATCCTTCTCGCCTCGGGCGTGCTCGGGGCCATCACGCAGTTCGCGGCCGCGAGCGAGGGGCGGGCGGTCATCGAGTCGCTGCGCTCGCTCCCCTCCTCCAGCACGCTCTCGCGGCGCATCGTCGCGATGGGGCGCGGCGTCGAGATCGTGCGCTTCGTGACGCCGGTGATCTTCGTGATCACGTTCACCGCGCTGCTCTGGGCGCTGTTCCTCTAGACGGCGCCGACCTCCCCGCCTCCGCGGGTCACGCCTGCCGTCGATACGCGTCGACGAAGAGCGGGCTGCGCGCCTCGCCGACCCGTTCGACGAGTGCGTCGATCGCGCGCTGCGACATCCCGGGAACGACGAGGTCGAACGGGCCTAGCGGTCGCAGCGGTCGCACTCGCAGCCGGACGACCTCCCAGCCGACCTCTCGCAGCAGGCGGTCCTTCCGGCGATCCACGGCCTCTCGCCGCCCGATGTGCTCGTCGGCATTGCGCCCGATCGTGTCGAGCTCGATCGCGACCGCGAGCTCGGGGATGACGATGTCGGGCCACACCTCGAGACGTTCGAAGAACGGCGTACGGATGCGCACCGCGTTCGGGGTCAGGTCGACGGCGAGGCGGGCCTCGATCGCGGCGCGCACGGCGCCCTCGGTCGCCGACGTCGCGCGCGGCGCGATCGCGCTGCGGAAGGCGCGGCCGACGGCGACGTCGGCGGCCCGGACGGTCGTCAGGGCGGCCGCGCCCGCGGGCACGTGGCGCGGCCGACGGCGTGCGAGACGCGGTGCGGGGAGTGCGGCCGGCTCTGGCGGCGCGGGTGCGGCAGCGGGGCGCGGCCACTTGCCGCCCGAGGGCAGCGCGCCGGCCACGGAGCACACCGGGCACCACGAGCGGTTCGAGCGCGAGCGACCGGGCCTGCGTCGCTGCTCGGCGGGAGTCGAGACGAACTCGTGCCCGATGGCGCACATCCACACGAGCCACACCTCGGCGGCGGGCGGCACCTGCGAGAGCAGGAGATCGCGATTGCGGTCGGGACGGAACTGCTCGACGAGCATCGCGAACGGGGCCCAGGCATCCCGATAGCGCCCGATCGGATAGGGCACCTCGCGGCCGGTCGTCCACTGCCGGCGCGCCCACCACTGCTCGACGCTCTCAGGCACGGCGCTGCTCCCCTTCCGGGCGCGGCGCGCCCCGGCGCCGACGCTAGCGGCGACCGCCGACACCAGCGACACCGGAGACGTCGCGGGGTGTGAGGAGAGGAGTGCGGTGGGCCCTGAGGGACTCGAACCCCCGGCATCCTCGGTGTAAACGAGGCGCTCTACCAGCTGAGCTAAGAGCCCGCGCGGTCAGCCTAGCCGCGGGCCGCGCGCTCGTCAGCCGACGCGTCGAGGGCCGGGAGGATCCCCCGATGCGTCGCGGCGTCGCGCGGCGCCTCATCGGAGCCGGTGGCGACGGCACGCACGATCCCGCTGGGATCGACGAGCACCGAGACGCGATCGGACCAGCCGCGCTCCGGAAGGAAGGCTCCATAGGCCTCCGCCACCACCCCGTGCGGCCAGAAGTCGGAGAGCAGCGTCAGCCCGAGACCCTCGGCGTCGTCGAACGCGCGCAGCGTCGCCATCGAGTCGACGGAGACGGCGAGCACGGCGACGTCGGCGGCCTCCAGTGCCGGGCGCTCGGCCGCGAGCGACCGCAGCTCGTCCGTGCACGTGGGGGTGAACGCCTGCGGGAAGAACACGAGGAGGACGGCGCGCCCGAGCCGGGCATCCGGCACCGCGATCGTGCGCCCGAACTGGTCGCGCAGCGCGAATGGAGGGGCGGGTGAGCCGACGGCGATGGGCACTCGTGCAGGGTACCGCCGCCTCGGCGAGCGGGGCTGCGCGCGGGTCTAGAGTGGGAGGGTTCGCCGGTCCGCGCGGCCGTGACCCGGTCCGCGGCGCCGACACACTCCCCTAATCACCACCAGGAAGAGGTTCAGGGTGACGGTCAACGACCAGGATCCGTACTCGGTGCACACCATGGATGCGGATCCGGAGGAAACCGCCGAATGGAACGAGTCGCTCGACGCCCTCGTGCATCAGCACGGGCCGCAGCGCGGGCGCGAGATCATGCTCAGCCTGCTGAAGCGCTCGAAGGAGCTGCACCTCGGCGTCCCGATGGTGCCCACGACGGACTACCTCAACACGATCGCTCCGGAGAACGAGCCGGAGTTCCCCGGCGATGAGGAGCTCGAGCGCCGCTACCGCGCGTGGATCCGCTGGAACGCCGCGATCACAGTGCACCGCGCGCAGCGCCCAGGCATCGCCGTCGGCGGCCACATTTCGACCTACGCCTCGAGCGCCGCGCTCTACGAGGTGGGCCACAACCACTTCTTCCGCGGCGCCGACCACCCCAATGGCGGCGATGCGATCTTCTACCAGGGCCACGCCTCCCCCGGCATGTACGCCCGGTCCTTCCTCGAGGGCCGGCTGAGCCCCGACCAGCTCGACGGGTTCCGTCAGGAGAAGTCGCACCCCACGGGCGGTCTCTCGAGCTACCCGCACCCGCGCCTCATGCCGCACTACTGGCAGTTCCCGACCGTGTCGATGGGCCTCGGGCCGATCAACGCCATCTACCAGGCGCAGCTCAACAAGTACGTCACCAACCGCGGCATCGTCGACGGCGACGACTCGCAGGTCTGGGCGTTCCTCGGCGACGGCGAGATGGACGAGGTCGAGAGCCGCGGCGCGCTGCAGCTCGCCGCGAACGACGGTCTCGACAACCTCAACTTCGTCATCAACTGCAACCTCCAGCGCCTCGATGGCCCGGTGCGCGGCAACGGCAAGATCATCCAAGAGCTCGAGAGCTTCTTCCGCGGTGCCGGATGGAACGTCATCAAGGTCATCTGGGGTCGCGAGTGGGATGCTCTGCTCGACCAGGATCATGAGGGCGCGCTGCGAGACCTCATGAACGTGACCCCCGACGGCGACTATCAGACCTACAAGGCCGAGTCCGGCGCCTTCGTCCGCGAGCACTTCTTCGGGCGCGACCCGCGGACCGCGGCGATGGTCGCCGACTACACCGACGACCAGATCTGGAAGCTCAAGCGCGGCGGGCACGACTACCGCAAGGTGTACGCCGCGTTCAAGGCCGCGCAGGAGCACAAGGGCCAGCCGACGGTCATCCTCGCCAAGACAGTCAAGGGCTACGGACTCGGCCCGAGCTTCGAGGGCCGCAACGCGACCCACCAGATGAAGAAGCTCACGCTCGACAACCTCAAGCAGTTCCGTGACGAGATGCGCATTCCGATCACCGACGCGCAGCTCGAAGCCGACCCGTACCGCCCGCCGTACTATCACCCCGGCAACGACGACCCGGCGATCCAGTACATGCACGAGCGTCGCCGCGCGCTCGGCGGCTACCTGCCCGAACGGCGCTCGAAGCACGTCGCCGTTGCGCTTCCTGGTGCGTCAGCGTATGAGGTGGCGCGCAAGGGCTCGGGCAAGCAGGAGGTGGCGACGACCATGGCGTTCGCGCGCCTGCTGAAGGACCTCCTGCGCGACAAGGAGTTCGGCCACCGGATCGTCCCGATCATTCCGGATGAGGCGCGCACCTTCGGAATGGACGCCTACTTCCCGACGTCCAAGATCTACAACCCCAACGGCCAGCACTACACGAGCGTCGACCGGGAGCTGCTCCTCGCCTACAAGGAGAGCCCGCAGGGCCAGATCATCCACACGGGCATCAACGAAGCGGGCGCGTTCGCCTCCTTCACCGCCGTCGGCACGAGTTACGCGACGCACGGCGAGCCGCTCATCCCCGTCTACGTCTTCTACTCGATGTTCGGGTTCCAGCGCACGGGCGACGCGATGTGGGCGGCGGGCGATCAGATGGCGCGCGGCTTCATCATCGGCGCGACCGCCGGCCGCACGACCCTGACCGGCGAGGGCCTCCAGCACGCCGATGGCCACTCGCCGCTGCTCGCGAGCACGAACCCTGCGGTCGTCACCTACGACCCGGCGTTCGGCTACGAGATCGGTCACATCGTGCGCGCGGGCCTCGACCGCATGTACGGCGGCCAGCATCCGGACCCGAACGTCATGTACTACCTGACGGTCTACAACGAGCCGCACGTCCAGCCGACCGAGCCCGAGGGCCTCGACGTGGACGGTCTACTCAAGGGCATCTACCTGCTCAGGCGGGGGCAGGCGGAGGGCCGGAAGGCGCAGATCCTCTCCTCCGGCGTGGCGGTGCCGTGGGCGCTCGAGGCGCAGGAGCTGCTTGCGAAGGACTGGGGCGTCTCCGCCGATGTCTGGAGCGTCACATCGTGGACCGAGCTGCGGCGCGACGGTCTCGCCGCCGACGAGCACAACTTCCTCAACCCCTCCGAGGCGCCGCGCACCCCGTATGTCACAGAGAAGCTGAGCGGTGCCGAGGGTCCGTTCGTCGCAGTGACCGACTTCATGCACGCCGTGCCCGACCAGATCCGTCAGTTCGTGCCCGGCGACTTCGCGACGCTCGGAGCGGACGGCTTCGGGTTCAGCGACACGCGGCCGGCGGCGCGCCGGTTCTTCCACATCGACGGCCCGTCGGTCGTCGTGCGGACGCTTCAGCAGCTCGTCCGTCGCGGCGAGCTCGACCCCTCGGTCGTGGCGAAGGCGATCGAGCAGTACCGCCTGCACGACGTGACCGCGGGGACCACCGGGTCCGCCGGCGGCGAGGCGTAAGAGGCACGAGCACCATCCGGGGCCTCGCGACTCGCGGGGCCCCGACCCGGTCCGAGGAAGGGACGAGTCGTGGCGTCGATGACGAAGGCCCAGACCTTGCAGTACCTGCGCAATATCTCGGGCGAGCTCGCGACCGCGACGCTCAAGCGTCTCGACGACACTCTGCCCTGGTACCGCGAGATGCCGCCGAGCCGCCGATCGGCGGTCGGGCTCGTCGCCCAGGCCGGCATCAGCTCGCTCATCAGCTGGTACGAGGACCCGACGTCCCAACCGTGGATCGCCGCCGACGTCTTCGGGGCCGCGCCCCGGGAGCTGCTGCGCTCGGTGAGCCTGCAGCAGACGCTGCAACTGATCCGGGTGACGGTCGAGGTCGTCGAGGATCGCGTGACGAGCGGAGACCAGAGCTTGCGCGAGGCCATCCTGCTCTACAGCCGCGAGATCGCCTTCGCCGCCGCCGACGTCTACGCGCGCGCCGCCGAGGCGAGAGGGCTGTGGGATGCCCGGCTCGAAGCTCTCGTCGTCGACTCGATCCTCAGCGGGGAGTACGATAACGAGCTCCCCAGCCGGATCGCCGCGCTCGGCTGGAACGGGCACGGCGAGGTGTGCGTGCTCGTCGGGACGACGCCGCGCATCGTCGACGTCGACCAGATCCGCCGCACCGCGCGCCACGTCGACGCCGACGTGCTCATCGGCGTGCAGGGCAACCGGCTCGTCGTCGTCATCGGCCGCGCTCTGCCGAAGGCCGATGAGCCCTCGCCCCAGCCGGCGACCTTCCCGGAGATCGCGCAGGCTCTCGAGCCCTTCTTCGGCACCGGGCACCTCGTGCTCGGGCCGGAGGTGCCCGACGTCGTCGACGCGGGCAAGAGCGCCAAGGCGGCGCTCGCGGGCTTCGCGGTCGCGCGGTCGTGGCGCAACGCGCCTCGGCCCACGCTCGCCGACGACCTGCTGCCCGAGCGGGCGCTCGCGGGCGACCCCATCGCGCGCTCGACGCTCATCAACCGCATCTACAAGCCGCTCAAGCAGCACAACACCGAGCTGCTCACCACCCTCTGGGCCTATCTCGACAACGGGCGAAGCCTCGAGGCGACCGCCCGCGAGCTCTACGTGCACCCCAACACCGTCCGCTATCGCCTCAAGCGCATCAGCGAGGTCATCGGGTGGGATGCCACGGGCGCCCGCGAGGCGATCATCCTGCAGTGCGCGCTCATCGTCGGCTCGATCTCGGAGCCGGAGGCGCCGCGACGGTGAGGCGGCACGCGCATGCCGCCACGGGCATCCCTCTGCCTGTACGGTCCTCACAAGGTCTCGTGGCTTTCTTGCGCCCTGACCACCACCACCCCCGTCGCCCGCCCCTGGGAGGATGAACCAATGATCGTCGTCGTCGCCCCCGGACAGGGGTCCCAGACCCCGGGCTTCCTCGAGCCGTGGCTCGCCGACCCCGCGCACCGGGCGCGCCTCGAGGCGCTCGGCGAGGCCGCCGGAATCGACCTCGTGGCGCATGGCATGGTGTCGGACGCCGACACCATCCGCGACACCGCGGTCGCTCAGCCGCTCATCGTCGCCGCCTCCCTGCTCAGCGCGGCCGCCCTGCTCGATGGTCGGCGCGACCGCGTCGGCGCCGTCGCCGGGCACTCGGTGGGTGAGTTCGCGGCCGCCGCGATCGCGGGCGTGCTCGACGAGAACGACGCGATGCGTCTCGTCCGCGAGCGCGGGCTCGCGATGGCCGAGGCCGCGGGCGCCGTGCCGACGGGAATGAGCGCCGTCCTCGGCGGCGATGCGGATGCTCTCGCCGAGCGCCTCGTCGAGCTAGGCCTTGAGGCTGCCAACGTCAACGGCGGCGGGCAGACCGTCGTCGCGGGCGAGCTGCGCAACCTCGATGCTCTCGCGAGCGACCCCGTGCCCGGCACGCGGGTCGTCCCGCTGCAGGTCGCGGGCGCATTCCACACGAGCTACATGGGCTCGGCGGTCGAGCGCGTGCGTGCGGGGGCCGCGACGGTCCGCGTCGCCGACCCGGTCATCCGCCTCTACACGAACCGCGACGGTGCGGTCGTGACGTCCGGGGCGGGCTTCGTCGAGCTGCTCGTCGGGCAGATCTCCTCGCCCGTGCGCTGGGATCTGTGCATGGAGTCGATGGCCGCCGACGGCGTCACGGGAGTGATCGAGCTTCTTCCGGCCGGCGCGCTCGTCGGGCTCGCCAAGCGCGGGCTCAGGGGCGTGCCGTCGGTTGCGATCAGGACCCCTGACGACCTGCCCGCCGCGATCGAGATGCTGGAGTCCGCATGAGCGAACAGCCCGTCCTGAGGCAGTCCGTCGGGGTGCCGTACACCCGCATCTGGTCCGTGGGCGCCGCCCGCGGCGACCTGACCGTGCCCAACGACGACATCGTCGGGCCGATCGATTCGTCCGATGAGTGGATCCGCCAGCGCACGGGCGTCATCACGCGCATGCGCGCTTCCGAGTCGGTGACCGCGCTCCACCTCGCTGAAGCTGCCTCGAAGGAGGCCATCGCGAAGGCCGGCATCGACCCCGGCCGCATCGGCGCGGTCATCGTCTCCACGATCTCCAACCCGGTGCAGACGCCGTCGCTTGCGGCGCTCCTCGCCGAGCGCATCGGCGCGAACCCTGCTCCGGCGTACGACGTCTCGGCCGCGTGCGCCGGCTACACCTACGGCATCGCGCAGGCGGACGCCCTCGTGCGGGCCGGTGCCGCCGAGTTCGTGCTCGTCGTCGGCGCAGAGAAGCTCAGCGACTTCGCCAAGCCGACCGATCGGACGATCTCGTTCCTTCTCGGCGACGGCGCGGGAGCCGCGATCGTCGGCCCCGCCGACTCCCCCGGCATCGGCGCGAGCGTGTGGGGCTCCGACGGCTCGAAGTGGGAGACCATCGGCATGGACCACACGATCGCCGAGGGCGTGGCGGCTGGCGTCTTCCCGACCCTCCGACAGGAGGGCCAGACGGTCTTCCGGTGGGCTGTGTGGGAGATGGCGAAGGTCGCTCAGCGCGCTCTCACCGCCGCGGGCGTGACGGCCGATCAGCTCGCCGCGTTCATCCCCCACCAGGCGAACATGCGAATCATCGACGAGTTCGCCAAGCAGCTCAAACTGCCCGAGAGCGTCGTCATCGCGCGCGACATCGCGACGACCGGGAACACCTCGGCCGCCTCGATCCCGCTCGCGACGCACCGACTGCTCGCTGAGCATCCCGAGCTCAGCGGCGGACTCGCCCTGCAGATCGGCTTCGGCGCCGGACTCGTGTTCGGCGCCCAGGTGGTGCGGCTGCCCTAGGGCGCGACCACCGACGCCGTGACCTCCCCGATCCGACGCACCGCCGCCCTAGGATTGAGGACGGTCATACCGACACCCCTGAGGAGAAGAACAATGGCACTGTCCACCGAAGAAGTTCTCGCCGGCCTGGCCGAGCTCATCAACGACGAGACCGGCATCGCGACCGACTCGGTCGCTCTCGACAAGTCGTTCACGGACGACCTCGACATCGACTCGATCTCGATGATGACGATCGTCGTCAACGCCGAGGAGAAGTTCGACGTGAAGATCCCCGACGAAGAGGTCAAGAACCTCAAGACCGTCGGCGACGCCGTCACCTTCATCGTCAACGCGCAGGGCTAGACCCCGCGCGGATGCCGGGGCCGATGCGCGAGCGCGGCCCCGGCCCCCGAGACGCCTCCCACCCTGAGAGAAGAGCTCACGCTATGACCACGATCGTCGTCACCGGAATCGGTGCCACCTCGCCCATCGGCGGAACCGCCCGCGAGAGCTGGACCGCCCTCCTCGCCGGAGAATCCGGCGCACGCACGCTCGAGCAGCCCTGGGTCGCCGAGCACGAGCTGCCCGTGACGTTCGCCGCGCAGGCCAAGGTCCGCCCCGAGGAGGTGCTCGAGCGCCAGGAGATCAAGCGCCTCGACCCGTCGGCCCAGTTCGCGCTCATCGCCGCGCGCGAGGCATGGGCGGACGCCGGCGCACCGGACGTCGCGCCGGAGCGCATCCTCGTCGACTACGCGACCGGCATCGGCGGCCTCTGGACGCTCCTCGACGCGTGGGACATCCTGAAGGAGAAGGGGCCCCGTCGCGTCCTCCCCATGACGATCCCGATGCTCATGCCCAACGCCGCCGCCGCCGCGATCAGCATGGGCCTCGGCGCGCGCGCCGGCGCCCGCACGGTGGTCTCGGCCTGCGCCTCCGGCACCGAGGCGATCGCCAACGCCTACGAGCACCTCCAGCAGGGCCTCGCCGACATCGTCGTCGCCGGCGGCACCGAGGCTGTCGTGCATCCGCTGCCCATCGCCGCCTTCGCGTCGATGCAGGCGCTCTCCAAGCGCAACGACGACCCCGCCGCCGCCTCGCGCCCCTACGATGTCGACCGCGACGGGTTCGTGCTCGGCGAGGGCGCGGCGGCGATCGTGCTCGAGACGAAGGAGCACGCCCTCGCCCGAGGCGCCCGCATCTACGCCGAGCTCGCCGGCGGCTCGGTGACCTCCGACTCGTACCACATCACCGCGCCCGACCCCGAGGGCTCGGGCGCCGCTCGGGCGGTGCTCGCCGCCCTCGATCAGGCCGGCGCGACCCCCGACGAGGTCACCCACATCAACGCGCACGCGACCTCGACGCCGGTCGGCGACGTCGCCGAGTTCGAGGCGCTCAAGCGCGTGTTCGGCGACCGCGTCGGAGCGATCCCCGTGTCGGCGACCAAGGCGTCGACCGGTCACCTGCTCGGCGGCACGGGCGCGCTCGAGGCCGTCTTCACGATCCTCGCGCTGCACGAGCGCACCGCGCCGCCGACCATCAACCTCGACAACCAGGACGAACGCATCCCGCTCGACGTCGTGACGTCGCCGCGGCCGCTCGGCGACGGGCCCCAGCTCGCGATCTCGAACTCGTTCGGCTTCGGCGGGCACAACTCGGTCATCGCGTTCCGCTCCACCGACGCGTAGGCCGCTCGCGCTGCGGCGCCCGCGCTCCCGCGTCAACAACTCAGGACAAGCGGTGCCTCGCGGGCCCGGGGGGCGGTCACCCGGTGCTCGTGGCGCCTGCAGTCCTGAGTTGTCGACGAGTGCGCGGTGCGGTTAGTCCTGAATTGTTGACGGGGAGCGGTCAACCGGCGCGGTGCAGCCAGACGACGCGCTGGCCGTCTCCCGCATGACGGAAGGCCTCGAGCTCGTCGTCCCAGGCCTGGCCGAGCGCGAGCCGCAGCTCGCGGTGCAGCTCGAGGGTATTCGACCCGGCGACCTCCATCGCGTACCGGACGCGGTCCTCCGGGATGACCATGTTCCCGGCAACGTCGGTCTGCGCGTAGAAGATGCCGAGGTCAGGGGTGTGCATCCAGCGGCCGCCGTCCGTGCCGAAGCCGGCCTCCTCGGTGACCTCGAAGCGCAAGTGCTCCCAGCCGCGCAGGGCGCTCGCGATGCGCGCGCCGGAACCGCGCTCGCCCTCCCAGACGAACTCGGTGCGCTGGGAGCCCCGCATGACCGGCTGATCGATCCAGTCGAAGCTCACGGCACGATCGATGGCGCGACCTGCCGCCCACTCGATGTGCGGGCAGAGCGCGCGCGGAGCGGAGTGCACGTAGAGCACTCCGCGAGCCGTTGCTGTAGCCACTGTTCACTCCGTTTCCTCAGGTACGACTTCCCCATCGACCTGTTCGCGGTGTGACAGCGTGTTCAGTTGTGGCGATTCCTCGCCGTCTACGCATTATCGTCCACGAGAGCCACGAATGACAAGCGTGTCGTTCGATGTGATCGCGTGTCGGCCGGAACCCACTCACGAAGAACCGCACGATTTCCCGCGCAATGCATACGCCGCATAGTGTGGAGGCATGACGCTTCGTCATTCCCTCCTCTCCGTCCTGACCCTCGGCCCCGCGTACGGCTATCAGCTGCACGCCGAGGTGGTCGAGCGAACACGACGCGACGCGCCGCTCAACGTCGGGCAGGTCTACTCGACGCTCGACCGGCTCCGCCGGGACGGTCTCGTGGAGCACGCGGGATCCACGCCCGACAACCTTCCGCTCTACCAGCTCACCGATGCGGGGACGA
This sequence comes from Microcella alkalica, assembly GCF_014137945.1. Taxonomy (GTDB): domain Bacteria; phylum Actinomycetota; class Actinomycetes; order Actinomycetales; family Microbacteriaceae; genus Microcella; species Microcella alkalica. The sequence continues at coordinate 559,155 of NZ_JACGWX010000001.1, read as the reverse complement.
TCGAGGCGCGCATGCACCTGACCGAGCCCGACCTCGCCGACTGGCACGAAATGGTCGAGCGCGTCCTGCTCGCGATGTCGCTGCCCGGCAACCACGTCGAGGCGCTCCTGGCGAACTACCGGATGCTGTGGGCACCTCGCGACGGCGCGTCCGCCGAGATCGCGGACCCGTCCGGCGGCGCGGCGCAGGCCTCCGCCTCCCACGCGCAGCGCCTGCTCCGCTCCGCGGCGCTCGCGTGGCTCGACTCGCTCCCGACCATCGACCCGTGGCCGCTGCGCACCGATCGCCGGCGGCGCGGGCGCCGCGCGGCCGAGGCCGGCGTGACGCAGCAGGGCTCGGCGCACTGAGCACGGCCGCGCGCTACTTCGTGTCGCTGTAACGGTCGACAGTCGCGACAGTGACGGGGAAGCTCACTGCGCTGCCGGGGAAGAGCAGCCGCCCGGCGTCTGCCGCTGCGGCGCGCATGACCTCCTCCACCTCGAGCGCGCGCTCGCGCGGAGCGTGCACGATGAGCTCGTCGTGGAGGAAGAGCACGAGGTGGGGCTGCGAGGCCAGCGGCCCGCCCAGCGGCGACCACAGCCGGCGGCGGACGCCGGCCATCCACGACAGCGCCCATTCGGCGGCGCTGCCCTGCACGACGAAATTGCGCGTGAAGCGGCCCCACGATCGAGCATCGGAGCGGGCCTCCTCGCGCTGAGCGGCCGATGCCGCATCGGAGACGGCGATGAGCTGGCGCTCGCGCCACGCCTCGCTGGGAGCGGGCGAGGTGCGACCCAGTCGCGTGCGCACGCGCTCGCCGCGCTCGCCCGCGCGCGCCGCCTCCTCGACGAACCGGATCGCGTCGGGGAACGCCCGCTGCAGGCGAGGAAGCACCCGTGCGCTCTGCCCGGTCGTGCCGCCGTACATCGCCCCGAGCATCCCGAGCTTGGCGTGCTCGCGGGACTCGACGGCGCCGCTCGCGACGATGCCCGCGTACAGGTCCTCCCCCGCGCCGGCGCGCGCCATGGCGGCATCGTTCGAGAGGGCGGCGAGGATGCGCGGCTCGAGTTGCGCCGCGTCGGCGACCACGAGAACCCAGCCCGGGTCGGCCTGCACGGCCCCCCGGATCAGCTTCGGCAGCTGCAGCGCCCCACCGCCGGCGGAGCCCCAACGGCCTGTGACCACCGCGCCGGGGACGTAGCTCGGGCGGAAGCGCCCGTCGTGCACGTGGGTGTCGAGCCAGTTCCAGCCATTGGCCGTCAGCAGTCGGCTGAGTTTCTTGTAGCGCAGGAGAGGCTCGATCGCGGGGTGGTCGATGCGGCTGAGCTCCCATGAGCGGGCGCTGGAGACCTCGAGGCCCGCGCGGCGCAGGGCCTTCACGAGCTCAGGGGGCGAGTCGAGCGGGACGGTGCCGGGGCTCGCGCCGAGGAGTCGCTCGACCTCGGCACCGAGCGCGGCGAGACGGGCCGGCCGCGCGCCCGGCGAGTCGGGTCGAGGACCGAGGAGATCCGTCAGCAGCGCCTCATGGGTCGTGGCGCTCCACGGCAGGCCCGTCCGCTGCATCTCGATCGCCGTGAGAGCGCCCGCCGACTCGGCGGCGGCGAGGAGGGCGAGATCGCGGGGCGTGGGCGCTCCCGGACCACGATCGCGAGCGAGCTCGTCGCGCTGAGCGCGAGCGATCGACGACGCCGGCACCGGGGCCGAGACGGCGGGGGGCTGCGTTCGGGCAGGCGAGCGCCGCCGCGAGGAGTCGTCGTCCTCCAGGTCGAAGAGGGCATCGGCCTGCGGCCGGGGCATCGCGGGCCTCACGAACTCGACGATGCGGGCGAGCGCGGGCTCGGGGGGACGGCCGTCGACACCGGCGAGGATGGTATCGACGAGCCGCAGGTCGTGGCAGCGTTCGACCCGCACGCCGGCGGCGAGGAGCTCGGGGTAGAGCGCCGCGGTGTCGCTCCAGACCCAGCGGGGCGGCTCGCCTGCCTCGTGCTCGCGGGCGGCGACGGCCGCGGCGAGCTCGGCGGCAAGCACCTCGGTCGTACCGCGCTCGTCGGTCAGGAGCATCCCCCCACCGGGACGACGGTCGACGACGATGAGCACTCCCTCAGTCTGCCGTTCACCGCCGACGTCGCCGAACGCACTCGCCTCGCACGCAGCGCGACGGGAGCACGCGCGCTAGAGCAGCAGCGAGCCGTCCTTCGCGAGCACGTTCTTCTCGCCGGCCTCGATCGGGAAGGGGAAGCGGTTCTGCTTCGGCGGCAGCGGGCAGTTGAAGTTGTAGCTGAAGGCGCACGGGGGCAGGATCGCCGTGTTGAAGTCGAGGGTGATCGACCCGTCGGCGTTCGGAGCGAGGAACAGGAAGCGCCCCACCGAGTAGGTGCTGTCGCCAGCGGTCGCGTCGCTGAAGACGAGCTGCAGCGCGCGCCCCGACTTGAAGGCCGCGATGTCGTACTCGACGCCGTCGTGCGTGAAGCGGATCTCCCCCGGCACGACCTCGTCGCGCGTCGCGCCGTCGTCCTTGAGGTGCTCGAAGCCGACGGTCGTGCCGCCCTCGATCTCGCGGAATGTGCCGGTCACGACCCACGCGGCGTCGTAGGGGAAGGCGTCGATGCCGCCGAAGCTCTCGATCGCCTCGCTGCGCGAATCCCACACACGCAGCGCGTACGCGCCGCCTTCGCCGGCGATGACGAACCCCGTCGTGTGGTCGTCGAACACGATGCTCGAGGGCAGCGGGTCGTCCTTGCCTCGCACGCGCACGGTGCCGTCGACGGTCTCGCCGTCGACGACGATCCCGTCCGTCGCCTCAGCGGTCACGAGCAGTCCGCCCTCCGGCGCCGGCGCCCATCGACCCGGCACCCCCCAAATCGCCTGCTCGGCATCCACCCACTGCGTGTTGACGAGCGCGAGCGGGCCCTGCGGCTGCACCGCGGCGAGATCGCGGCGCTCGCGGAACACGCGGTAGCGCTCCTCCGGCGTCGCGGGAACGGCGGGCTGAGAGGGGGCGGCGTTCGACATGGGCTCCATCCTGACGGGGATGCTCAGCGCAACGCCAATCGGCGCGCCGGTGTTGCGCCTGCGGCGGCGTCGCCGTCGGGTGGCTCAGCCGGCGAGCACCGCGACGAGGACGAGAACGAGCGAGTGCGCGAGCGTCAGCTCGATGAAGACCCGCTCGGCCGCAGGCGCGTGCAGCGCCGCCCGACTGCGTTCACGATGCCACCAGACCGAGAACCACTGCGCGGCCGACAGCGCGAGCAGCGCGATCGTCCCGATACCCACCACATCGCCCACAGGCTCGCCCAGGACGAGCCGAGTGACCTGATAAATCGCGATGACCCCCCACGGCACGATGCCGATCGCCGCTCCCGCGCTGAAGGCGCCGAGGCCGGCCAGGCCGGGCGTCGTCTGGCGATCCTGCAACCACAGCAGGACGACGGCTCCCGCGGCGAGGGCGTACAGCGCGACGAGCACACCCGACTCGGCGACACCGTTGAGCAGCGCGACGAGCACGACCGTGATGCTCGCGGTCTGCGACAGCTCGAGCCAGCGCCAGCCCGCCCGACCGCTCGCGAGCCCCGCGACGTGACGATCACACAGTGGGCGGATGCTCACGGCGAGCCGCACGACCGCGCTCACCAGCAGCACGACCGAGGTGGCGACCGCAAGATCCACGGCGGCGAATGGCACCGGCGGGACGCCGGGCGCGGAGAGACGCACGGGCAGCTCGGTTTCGAGCGTCGCGGCGCCGGCGAGGAGTGCGAGCGCGGCCACGAGGTGCAGCGCGGCGGAGGTCAGCGAGAGTGGCGTGAGGCGGGGCATCCGGTGCGTCCTGATGCTCATGCGGCGCTCCCTCCGAGCCGACCGCCGGCCCACGCTCGCATGGTATCGACCTGCGCGGACGCCGCTGCACAGGCGGTGCTCACGAAGCTCGGGCAACATGGAGGGTGAGCGCGGCGACCGCGCTCCCGGACGACGGTTCAGTACCCGGAACGCGACAAGACTGGCCAGGAGGACTGTCATGTCGTGGATCGTGCTCATCGTCTCCGGAGTTCTCGAAGCCGTCTGGGCGACCGCCCTCGGCGCGTCGAAGGGTTTCACTCGACTCGGGCCATCGATCGTGTTCGTCGTGGCGCTCGCGGCGAGCATGGCGGGCCTCGCGTGGGCCATGCGTGACATCCCCACCGGCACCGCCTACGCCGTGTGGGTCGGCATCGGTGTGAGTCTGACCGTGCTGTGGGCGATGCTGACCGGAGCCGAGGCACTATCGGTCGTGAAGATGCTGCTCGTGCTCGGGATCGTCGGGTGCGTAATCGGGCTCAAGCTCGTGAGCGACGCCCACTGACGCGCGTAGGGCGGACGGGACTTGAACCCGTGACCGACGGATTATGAGTCCGCTGCTCTGACCAGCTGAGCTACCGCCCCGCGGGCCGCTGAGCGGCCCTGCTCCATGATATCGAGCCTGTTACGGGGTCGCCGAGCCCACGCCGTCCACGATCGGGTCGTCGACCTCCTCGCCGCGGTACAGCGCCTCGAAGGTCTCGAGGGTGCGGGTGATGTCGTGGCCGGAGACGATGCGAAGGCTCTCGCGCTTGAGCTCGAGAAGATCGTCGTGGGGCATCGTGAAGATGCGCTGCAGACGATCGGCGAACCCGCGGATGTCGCCGGGCTCGTAGAGAAAGCCGTTCTCGCCATCGTGGATGAGGTGCGGCAGCGCCATCGCGTTCGCGCCGACCACGGGAAGGCCCGAGGCCATCGCCTCCATCGTCGCGATGGACTGCAGCTCGGCGCGGCTCGGCATCACGAAGACGGATGCCCGCGTCAGTTGCTGCTTCAGGTACTCCTCGGGCGCGTAGCCGGCGAAGTGCACCCGATCGGCGACGCCGAGTTCGACCGCGAGCCGCTCGAGCGAAGCGCGCTGCTCGCCGTCGCCGATGATCTCGACCTTCACGTCGAGCGATGCGTCGAGCATCGCGACCGCCCGCAGCAGCTCATCGATGTGCTTCTCTGCCTCGACTCGACCCAGGAAGAGGGCGACATTCTCGGTGCGCGGCGCGAAGTCGGGCGTGTAGTGATCGATGTGGAGCCCGCAGGAGATGGCATGCACGCCCTCGAGTCCCGCGTACTCCTCGAGGTAGTCGGCCGCTTTACGGGTCGGAGTCGTGACCGACTCGGCGAGACCGAAGGTGCGACCCGCGGCCTTCCACATCCCGCGGATCGCTGAATCCTTCAGAGAGCCGAAGAACGGAGTGAACTGCATCGCGTTGTCCGGCATGAAGTGGTTGGTGCCGATGATCCGGATGCCGCGCGCAGCCGCCTGTCTGGCGAGGCCGCGACCGACCACGATGTGCGACTGGAAGTGGACGACATCAGGCTTGACCTCGTCGAGGATGCGCGCGGCGTTCTGCTCGATGCGCCAGGGCAGCGCATAGCGCAGCCAGGGATGGGGCTTCCAGCGCCATGAGCGCAGTCGGTGGACCGTCATCGACTGACCCTCGTGCTGCTCCACGCGCGTGACGTTCGGGCCGTCCTCCGGACGGGGGCCGACGACGTGCACCTCGTGACCGCGCTCGACGAGGCCGGCGGCGAGCCGCTCGGCGAACTTCGCCGCCCCGTTCACGTCGGGGGCGAAGGTGTCGGCGCCGATCAGGATGCGCATCGGCGTCGGGCTGACCGCGTGCGGATGCGGGGCGTCTGGCACGATCTGGATGATCCTTGCGTCTCGGGGGCAGGCGCGATCGGCGCCGCGGTCGGGGGAGGAAGACCAGCGGAGTCTACGCTACCTCAGCGATGGGTCTGAGGGTGGTGCTTGGCGAGCCGAATCACGCCGACGATCGCGATCGCGCCGGCGACGACCGACAGGATCGCGGCGGGGAGCGGAATGAGCGTCGCCTCGCCGAGGACGATCACGCCGATGAGCACCGCGACGAGCGGGTCGACGACCGTGAGACCGGCGATCACGAGGTCGGGCGAGCCGACCGAGTACGCCGTCTGCACGAAGTAGCCGCCGAGGGCGGCGCTCGCGAGGAGCGCGACGATGGCGAGCACGGTCAGCCACTCGAAGTTGCCGTTGACGATGCGGTTGATCACGACCTTCGCGAGCGTCGCGACGAAGCCGTAGAGCACACCGGCGCCGACGATGTAGAACATCGCGCCGGCGCTCTTGCGTCGTACGGCGAAGAGCACGCCGAAGACCGCGGTGACCACACCGAGGATCCCGAGAACGGTCAGGAGCTGTCCTTCATCGATCCGCTGCTCGACCGCGAAGGTCGCCGCGACGACGACGAACACGCCCACGCCGCCGACGCTCATCGCGATCGCTCCGATGGCCTTGCGATCGAGCCGGATCCGGGAGAGCCGGGCGTTGAGGATGGCAGTGATCACGAGCGCGACGACGCCGATGGGTTGAACGACGATCAGCGGTGCGAACCCGAGGCTCGTGAGCTGGAAGACGATCGCGAGCGCGAGCATGAGCGTGCCGAGGAGCCAGGACGGTCGGCGCAGGAGGTGCGCGAGCTGCCGCGGGCTCAGCCCTGCTTTCGAACCATCGCCGAGATTCGCCTCGACCGTGGAGACGCCGCGGTGCTGGAACTGCGCACCCAGCGACAGGAAGACGGCGCCGACGAGAGCGAGAGGGATGCCGATGACGATGAAGGGACTTCGGATGAGCTCGTCGGTCAGATCGCTCAGCTCGGGGGGCAGCACCCCGACACTGTACCGACGAGTGCGCCGATATCCTGGACGAATGGCCGTGCTCCCGATCCGCATCACCGGCGAGCCGGTGCTCCACCTCCGGGCCGCGCCCGTCCAGTCCATCGACGACTCGGTCCGCGCTCTCGTCGCCGACATGTTCGACACCATGGCAGCCGCTCCCGGGGTCGGTCTCGCCGCTCCTCAGGTCGGAGTGGGTCTGCGTCTCTTCGTCTACGACTGGACGGACGACGACGACGTGCACTGGCGCGGCGTCGCCGTCAACCCGGAGCTCCTCGTCAGTCCGCTCGATCTCGATGAGCTGGATGAGGAGTGCGAGTCAGAGGGCTGTCTGTCCGTCCCGGGCGAGCGGTTCCCGCTGCGACGCGCAGAGCGAGCGCTGCTGCGGGCGGCCGACCTGGAGGGGAACCGGTTCGAGATCGATGCGCGGGGGTGGCTCGCGCGCATCTTCCAGCACGAGTATGACCACCTCGACGGCGTTCTCTACGTCGATCGGCTCGCCCACCCGTACGGCAAGGCCTCCGTGAAGGCGATCAAGCGCAACTCCTGGGGCTCGCCCGGACAGTCGTGGCTCCCCGGCCGCGACCATCTCGAGGACTAGCCGTTCCGGTCGCGCTCGACCGCGGGCCCGCTACGCCGCCCAGCCGAGAGCGCGCAGCGCCGCAGCGGTGGCCGCGGCGGCGACGATGACGAGGATGAACGGCACTCGAAGCGCGAACAGACCCGCCGCGACGACGATCGCGGGCAGGCGGGCATCCACGAGGATGCCCTGCCCCGAGCCGATCGTCTGCACGACGATGAGCGCCGAGAGCAGCGCGACCGTCACGAGGTTCGCAGTGCGGGCGGCCGTCGGGGTCTGCAGCACCTGTTCCGGGACGAGGTAGCCCGCGAGCTTGATCGCGAGGACGGCGATCGACGCGACGATGATGATCTGCCAGATGCTCACCGCTCCGACTCCCCCGAATCGGGCGCGGGCGGCACGTCGTCGTGGTGGACGAGCTGCGGCTCGGGGCCGCCGGGGCGCCCGAGGAGATCGGGGATCCCGACCACGAGGGCCACGACCGCCGCGACGAGCACCGGGAGCCCGGGCGGCAGCAGAGGGATAGTGAGCGTCGTGACGACCGCCGCTCCGACAGCGACGGCGATGGGCTGCAGGGCTCGCAGTCGCGGCCACACGAGCCCGAGGAAGGCCGCCGCGGCGGCCGCATCCAGCCCGTAGGCGCTCACGTCGCCGAGCAGGTCGCCCAGCAGCGCACCGGCGAGCGTCATGAGATTCCAGCCGACCCAGATGATCGCTCCCGTCGCCCAGAAGCCGATGCGTTGGCTCTCGAGCGTGGGCTGCGCGGTGGCGACCGCCGTCGACTCATCGATCGTGAGGTGGCCGGCGAGGAGGCGCTTGGCCCAGCCGGGCCCGACGATGGGCGAGACGCGGACGGCGTACAGGCCGTTGCGCAGGCCCAGGAGCGTCGCACCGGCGATCGCCGCGGGCCCGGAGGCCGCTCCGCCTGCCGCAAGGACGCCGATGAGCGCGAACTGCGACCCGCCGGAGAACATCACGGCGCTCAGCACGGACGCCTGCCACACGTCGAGGCCCGAGGCGACGGCGAGAGCGCCGAACGAGATGCCGTACGCGGCGACCGCGAGGCCCACGGCCCATGAGGCGCGCCAGGCCTCTCGACGCTCGGATGCCGCGCTCATGGGCGGCGCAGATCCACTCCGTGCACGCCGTTGTGGTGACGCAGCGCGGGGAACACCACCGCGAGGGTGAATCCGACACCCGGCTGCGTCGTCGCGCTCAGGATGCCGCCGTAGAGCTCGGCCCGCGCGCGCATCTCTGCGATCCCGCGGCCGTCGACCGTGCGCGTGAGCGCGGCGAGATCGTCGTCGATCGATGTCGTCGGCGCTGCGCCCCCATCGGCCGAGCCTCCGCTCGCCTCCGCGGCTCTGCGGTGCTGGGCGCGGATGCCGTCGTCCTCCACGCGCAGCTGGAGGCCCTGACCGGACCACGTGAGCGTGACGCGAGCCTCCGTGCCCGGGCCCCCGTAGGCGAGAGCATTCGCGAGCGCCTCCTGCATGATGCGGTAGATCGCGATCTCCGCACCGGGCTTGAGCGAGAAGGCCTCCCCGAACTCCTCGACGACGATGTCGAGCCCCTGGACGCGCATGACATCGATGAGCTCGTGCGCCGAGTCCAGGCGAGCGCCCTGCGCCCCGGTCGACTCGCCCTCCCCGACGAGGCTCATCACTCGTCGGAGGTCGGCGAGAGTCGACCGCGTCGTCTCGGCGATGACGGCGGCGCTGCGACCGGCTGCCGAGGGGTCGCGCTGCGCCGCGTAGCGCGCTCCGTCGGCCTGACTGATCACGACGGAGAGCGAGTGCGCGGCGACCTCGTGGAGCTCGCGAATGATGCGCAGCCGATTCGTCTGCTCGGCGAGGGCGACCTCCGCGTCGAGCCGTGCGCGATCGGCGCTCGCGCGACCCGCGGCGAGGCCGGCGAGGTGGCTGCGGGTGCGCAGCCACGCCACGAGCAGGGCGACGGCGAGGGCGAGGAGGGTCGCTCCGATCGCGACGGAGACCAGGAGGATATCGGCCGCGTTGGCGGTGAGCCAGGTGATCACGTCATCATCCTCTCCTACCGCTCCAGAGCCCGTCGATCGCGGGATCCGACCACCGGAGGCGGAGGCGCGGATGCCCAGGCCGCGATCGCGACGGGGATGGGAGGAGGTGGCTCCCCGACTTGGACTCGAACCAAGAACCTGCCGGTTAACAGCCGGCTGCTCTGCCAATTGAGCTATCGAGGATCGCTGCGAACAGCGAGGAACACGTTACCAGAACTCGCGAGCGCCACTCGCACCGGCCGACCCTCGCGCGGCCGTCAGTACCCCGCGGCAGGGTCGACGATGCCGACGAAACGGCCGTCGCCGAGGAAGCCCCGGACGTTCTCGGTGATGCGTCCCGCCAGTAGCGGAGCGGTCATCTCCGGTGTATCGGCGGAGTGCGACGTAATGATGCAGCGGGGCTCGCTCCACAGTGCGTGGTCGTCCCCGAGCGGCTCGGGGTCGGTGACGTCGAGACCGGCGCCGAGGATCCGCTTCTCTCGGAGCGCCTCCACGAGCGCCCCGGTGTCGATGAGGGCGCCGCGGGCGATGTTCACGAGTGCGGCGTGCTCGGGGAGGAGCGCGAGCTCGGCCGAGCCGATGAGGTGCCGAGTGCGCTCGGTGGATGCCGCTGCGAGGATGAGCGCGTCCGCCTCGGGGAGGACGCCGTGCAGCTCGTCGACGGTGACCGTGCGATGGGCGCCAGGGACGTCGCCCGGCGATCTGCGCACGACCGTGATCCGCACGCGCCACGGCGTGAGCAGCCGGATGATCTCCGCCGCGATGCCGCCGGCGCCCACGATGACGACGTGACGGCCGTAGAGCGAGAGCCCAGTGCGCACCGGTGCCCACCGCGCCGCGCGGACCTTCGGCGCCAACTCGCGGAGGACGGCGTGCAGCAGGGCGACGGCGTGCTCGGCGACGGGCTCGGAGTACGCCCCCTTAGCGCTCGTGAACAGCGGCCCGCGTCCATCGGCGTAGCGCGGCAGGATGCTCGAGAAGCCGTCGACTCCCGCCCACGGCAGCTGCACCCACTGGATGCCCGGATGGGCGTCCAGCAGCTCGGCGAGCTCCTCGGCGCGCTGCTCGCTCAACCAGATGAGGCCTCGCGTCGCCGCCGATATCTCGACGACCTCGGCTCCCCCCGCCCTCGCCGCATCGACGAAGAGCGCCGTCGGACGTGGGAGGACCGCGATGGGCCCTGGTGCGATCCGTCGCCCCGTCGGCGGTGCGGCGCTGCGCCCCGCGAGCGGGTCCTCGTGCTGCGTCGGCCCCACACGGGTCACCGAGGCGAGCGGCGCGAGAGGGCGGGGGTCGGGGTCCGACGGGGGCGCGGTCATGGCGCGGAGCCTCCAAGGGGGTGCTCGGCGCGAGACGTGCGGAGGCTATCCGCGCGCGAGCGCCGCGAGCTGTTCGACGTAGGGGTGAGTCGGGTCGTCGAGCACGTCGTCGATACGACCCATCCCCACGATGCTCCCACGATGCAGCACGGCCAGTCGATCCGACAGGCGGCGGATCTCGCCGACCTCGCTCGAGATGATGAAGGCGGCGAAGCGGCGACGCCGCTGGACCTCCGCGAGGTGGTCGAGGATGCTCGCCCGGATCGTCGCATCCACCCCGGCCGTCGGCTCATCGGCGATGAGCAGGTCTGGCTCGAGGACGAGCGCCCGCGCGAGGGCGAGGCGCTGGCGCTGGCCGCGGGAGAGCTCGTGCGGGTACAGCGGAATCGTCGCGAGGGTGAGGTGCATCGCATCGATCGCCTCGGCGACGATGCCGCCCGCGACCTTCTTGGCGAGCTTGGGGTTCCGCTGGAAGAGCGGGAGCGCGACGTTCTCCCCCGCTGTGAGGTGGGGGTCGAGCACGGTGGAGGAATCCTGCGGCACGTAGCCGATGCGCAGCTCGAGCTCGTCGTCGTCACGACGGCGCACGCGGCGCACATCGATCCCGAGGACATCGAGCGATCCGCCGATGACCTCGGGCCCGCGCGGGACGGCCCTCGACGTGAGCCCGGCCATGACCGCCGCGAGTGTGCTCTTGCCGCTGCCGGCTTCGCCCATGACCGCGAGCGTCTCGCCCGCGGGGATGTCGAGGGTGATGCCCGTGAGCGCCTGGACGGCCGCGTGCCCCTCGCCGCCGCGGTAGCGCACGCTGAGGTCGCGGGCGCTCACGGCCAGATCGTCGAGACCGACCGTGCCTGGCACGTGGTCGACTGCCGTCATGGGGTTCCCCTCCCAGCGGCCGGAGCCGCAGCGCGCCCGCCGGGCGGCGACGGACGAGATCCGCGACTCCGACGAACCTGACGACCACTCTAGACCGGCGGAGTATCCCTGGAGGGGGCTTGCGGCGACCGCTGAGGATCTGCGAAGGATGCCCGCGGCTCACTCCGCTCGGATCCGCCGCCGTTCGGCCTCGAGATCCACGAGCTGGCGCTGGAGCGTCCGATAGCGCTGCGGATCGGCGGCGGCGTCGGAGCGCTGCAGGGCACCGAGCAGCTCGGTCTTGCGCCGGAGCAGGTCGCGCTCGATGAGCGAGGTCGTCACCCCGGTGCAGTACTCGCGCACATGGTCTCCGCGGATGGGCAGAGGCGCGATCGCGAGCTGGGTCACGAGCGGCGCGAACGCGCTCGGCGCCTCCTCCGCGGCGCGCGCGACCCACTGGGCGGTCCCGTAGTGCTCGAAGGCTCCGACGAGTGCATCCCGCACGGTGCTGAGCGCCGGGACGGTGAAGGACGTATGGAGCGCCCGCAGCGCGATCTCGCGATCGATCTCGCCCGGGTGCTGGAGCACGGCCATCAGCAGCTCGCGCTCGAGACGCGTCACGGGGTCGCTCGGAAGATCGCTCATCGTGATCGAAGGAGCGCTCGAGCCCTCCTGATCGGGCTGCGGGGAATCCGCCGGAGAGCGTGGGTCCCGCTCCCCCATACGTGCCGGTGCGGCCGCAGCCGCGCCCTGATCCGACGGAGCGCGATCGGGGGACGGTCGCGCGCTCGACTGCCGTCGCGCCGTCTGCACGGCGCGGGAGACCTCCCCCGGCTCCAGGCCGATCCAGCCGGCGAGCGTTCGGGCGTACCCCGACTGCATCGACTGATCGCGGATCCCCGCCACGACGGGAGCTGCGGCCCGGAGAGCGCCGACGCGGCCCTCGACGGTCTCGAGGTCGAACTGGTCGAGTCGCCGGCGGACCATGAACTCGTACATCGGCTTGCGGCCGGAGACGAGCATCCGGATCGCGTCATCGCCCTTCTTGAGACGGAGGTCGCACGGGTCGAGGCCGTCAGGAGCGACCGCGACGAACGTCTGGGCTGCGAAGCGCTGCTCCTCCGCGAACGCACGACTCGCGGCCTTCTGGCCGGCCTCGTCGGGGTCGAAGGTGAAGATGACCTCCCCGAGCTGCGTGGTGTCGGCGTTGTCGGTATCGCCCATGACGCGGCGGATGACCTTGATGTGCTCGACCCCGAACGCCGTGCCGGACGTCGCGACCGCCGTCGTGACCCCCGCGAGGTGGCACGCCATCACATCGGTGTAGCCCTCCACGACGACGACCTGCTTGCCCCTCGCGATGTCGCGCTTGGCGAGATCGAGGCCGTAGAGCACCTGGCTCTTGCGGTACACCGCGGTCTCGGGGGTGTTGAGGTACTTGGGCCCCTGGTCCGACTCGAGCAGCTTGCGCGCGCCGAAGCCGAGCGTCTGGCCGGTGACGTCCTTGATGGGCCAGATGAGGCGGCCGCGGAACCGGTCGTACGCAGAGCGATCGCCCTGACCGACGAGCCCCGCGGCGAGCAGCTCCTCGATGGTGAAGCCCTGCTTCACCAGATGCCCGGAGAGAGCGTCGTACGAGTTCGGGGCGAAGCCGATCGAGAAGCGTGCGGCGGCGGCCGGGTCGAAGCCGCGCTCGCCGAGGAAGGCTCGCGCTGGCTCCGCCGCAGGCGACTGCAGCTGCTCGCGGAAGAATGTCTCGGCGGCCTCGTTCGCGGCGAGGATGCGGCGGCGGCTGCCGCCGTCCTCGCGGGCCTGCCCGCCGTCCTCGTAGGTGAGGGTGTAGTTGAGCCGCTGCGCGAGGCGCTCGACGGCCTCGGAGAAGGTGACGTGATCCATCTTCTGGAGGAAGGAGAAGACGTCTCCGCCCTCGCCGCACCCGAAGCAGTGGTAGAAGCCGACCTGGGGGCGCACGTGGAAGCTCGGGCTGCGCTCGTCGTGGAAGGGGCACAGGCCCTTCATCGAGCCGATTCCCGCGCTCTTGAGAGTGACGTACTCGCCGACGATCTCGCCGATGTTCGTGCGCGACCTGACCTCATCGATGTCGCTGCGTCTGATGAGCCCTGCCACGCGCCCGATTCTAGGAGACGATGCGTTCGTGCCAGCTCATGGCCGACTGGTCGGTGAGGCTCGCCACCTGATCCACAACCACGCGCCGACGGGCGGCGTCGTCGTCGGCGGCGCGGAAGTCGTCGGCGAAGCCCGGGTCGAGCAGGGCATCCCCCGCCTGCCACAGGGCGTCGGCGAGCTCGGTCAGCAGCGCGCGCTGCCGGGCGTAGATGGGCTGCCGGGAGTTGGTGGACATGACGTTCGCCGCGACGATGCCCTTGAGCACGGCGATCTCGGCCTGAGTCTCGCGGGGGACGACGACGTTCGCGCCGAATCGGGCGAGCGAGCGGCCGGGATGCGCCTCGCGCGTCACGTGCACGGCCTCGTGCGCGAAGCGTCCGATGAGCTGGCTCGTGAGGTTCTTCAGCCGGGCGAGGTCGCGCCGCGAGCCGTCCCACGAATCGATCCAGAAGTCGAGGTGGTCGAGCCGGTCGAACGCGGCGATGAGCTCGTCGTGGCCGATCTCTCCGCCGATCCACTCGAACATCGAGTCGACGAGGGCGTCGTGGTCGGCACGCGCGCTCAGCGCGGGAACGTCGAGGTAGCCGCCCACGATCGCGTCCTCGAAGTCGTGCACGCTGTAGGCGATGTCGTCGCTGAGGTCCATGACCTCCGCCTCGATGCAGCGCACGCGATCGGGAGCGCCGTCGCGCATCCACTCGAAGGCCGCGGCGTCGTCGTCGTAGAAGCCGAACTTGCTGCGCCCGCTCGGGTCAGGGATGCCGTGGGACTGCGGCCACGGGTACTTCGTGCTCGCGTCGAGGCTCGCGCGCGTGAGGTTGAGGCCGTAGCTGCGCCCATCCCGCCCGAAGACCTTCGGCTCGATGCGCGTCAGCAGGCGCAGCGTCTGCGCGTTGCCCTCGAATCCCCCGATGCCCGCGGCCCAGCTGTTGAGGGCGCGCTCGCCGTTGTGGCCGAACGGCGGATGCCCGAGGTCGTGCGCGAGGCAGGCCGTGTCGACGACATCCGGGTCGAGCCCGAGGCTCGTCGCGAGCTCGCGACCCACCTGCGCGACCTCGAGCGAATGGGTGAGGCGATTGCGGGCGAAGTCGAGACCCGTGGTGGGGCTCAGCACCTGCGTCTTCGCGGCGAGCCGACGCAGCGCGCTCGAGTGCAACAGCCGGCCGCGGTCGCGCGCGAAGTCGCTGCGGCGGGTGGAGTGCTCCTCAGGCAGCCAGCGGTCGGCGTCGCGCGGCTCGTAGCCCGGCGACGGCGCGTCGAGCTCGTGGGAGTGAGAGGTCACGCGGGCCTATCCTCCGCTGTTGTGCAGCTCGGCTGCCGCGACGTCGGCGCTCTGCGCGGTCGACATCTCGCGACTCGCCAGCCAGTTCTCGGGAAGCGCGGGCTTCTTCGGGGTGCCGGCGCGACCGCGCTGACCCTCGGCCGGGGCGCCGGGGTACGGCTGATCGCGGTCGAGCTCGCCGAGGAGGTCGTCCATCTGCTGCAGGCTCTCGACGCTCGCGAGCCGCGCCCGCAGCTCGCCGCCGACCGGGTAGCCCTTGAAGTACCAGGCGACATGCTTGCGGATGTCGCGGCACGCCCGCCCCTCGTCGTCGAAGAAGTCGACGAGGAGCTCGGCGTGACGGCGGAAGGCGTCACCGACCTCGCCGAGCGAGGGCTGTATGCGGTGCTCATTCGACCGACGAGGCAGAGCCTCGTCGGCGCTCGCGCCGCGGCGACGCGATGCGTCGCTCTGAGCTCCAGCGCGCCCGAACGCAGCGGCGAGATCGCCGAAGAGCCACGGCCGGCCGAGGCAGCCGCGGCCGACGACGATGCCGTCGCACCCGGTCTCGTCGACCATGCGCAGGGCGTCCTCCGCCGACCAGATGTCGCCGTTGCCGAGCACGGGCACGCTCGTGATCGTCTCCTTGAGCTTTCCGATCGCCGACCAGTCAGCGTTGCCCGAGTAGAACTCGGCCGCCGTGCGCGCGTGCAGCGCGATCGCCGCGACGCCCGCACCCTCGGCGGCCCTCGCCGCCTCGAGGTAGGTGAGGTGGTCGGAGTCGATGCCCTTGCGCATCTTCACCGTCACCGGGATGTCGCGGGCGGCCTGCACGGTCTGCTCGACGATGCGGCGGAAGTGCTCGAGCTTCCAGGGGAGCGCCGCGCCCCCTCCTTTGCGGGTCACCTTCGGAACGGGGCATCCGAAGTTCATGTCGATGTGGTCCGCGAGGCCCTCTCCGACGAGGAAGCGCGCGGCCTCCCCTGCCGTGACCGGGTCGACGCTGTAGAGCTGGACGCTGCGGATCGTCTCCGACTCGTGATGCCGGATGAGCCGCATGCTCTCGGGGGTGCGCTCGACGAGCGCGCGACTCGTGATCATCTCGCTCACGTACAGGCCCGCGCCGTACTCGCGGCACAGGCGCCGGAAGGCCGTGTTCGTGATCCCCGCCATGGGTGCGAGCACGACGGGAACGCTCAGCGGGATTGGGCCGATGCTGAGCGGAGCGGGCAGGGTGGCGGTCGACATGAGGCCTCCATTCTCCCAGGTCGCGCTCGTGCGCGGCGTCAGCCGGAGGTGAGGGCGTGGGCACGCTCGATGAGACGGACCGTCTCGAGGGCGCTCCGGGCATCCACCGGCATGGGGGCGCCGATGCGGATGCTCGTGGCGACCTGCTCGTAGAACTCCGGGTAGCGGCCCGCCTCGGTGGGGACGCGCATCAGAGGCTCGGCGCCGCCGTCGACGCCGAGGAGCCCCCACTCTCTCTCGGGCGTCGTGCCGTACGCCGGGTCTCCGGGCCGGATGCCCTCTTTGAGGGCGGGCTCCTGGCCGTCGAGGCCATGCACGCTGTAGGCGCTGGCATCGCCCAGCACGCGCAACCGCGGCCCGCTCTGGGCGGCGACGCGGCTCATCGTCAGGTGGCTGCGGACGCCGGACTCGTGCCGCAGGGAGACGAACGCGTCGTCCTCGCTGCCGAGGCCACCGCGGACGGCCGTGAACTCGGCGTGCTCGAGGGTCGCCGGGCCGAAGAGCTCGAGCGCCTGATCGATGAGGTGGCTGCCGAGGTCGAAGAGGATCCCACCGCCCTCGGCGGGCGTGATTCGGCCCTGCCAGAGGTCATGCTTGGGGGCACCGAAGCGCTCGAAGGTCGAGACGAAGCGGTGGACGCGGCCCAGAGCGCCGTTCTCGATCAGGCGGCGGACGGTGAGGAAGTCGCCGTCGAAGCGGCGGTTCTGGAAGACCGTGAGAGGGCTGGTGGGGTGTGTGCGCCTCGACGCTGCGGCGTCGGCCGCCGCGATGATCGCCTCGGCGTCGGCGACGCTCGGGGCGAAGGGCTTGTCGATGACGACGGCGGCGCCTGCCTCGAGCGCGGCGATCGCCTGCTCGCGGTGGACGTGCGGGGGCGAGGCGAGGATCACGAGGTCGAGCTCGCCAGCGCTGGCCAGGTCGATGAGCGCCTCGGGAGTGGGCACGATCGTGGCGGTCGGATGCGCGGCGCGGGCCTCAGCGGAGCGCTCGGGGCTGCTCGTCGCGATCGCGGTGAGCGCGAACGCGGGGTTCGTGGCGAGGAAAGGCGCGTGGAAGACTCGGCCGGAGGGCCCGAAGCCGACGATGCCGGCGCGGATGGGGGCGGATGACTCGGTGAGGTCGATCGTCTCGGGCATGCGACGAGCCTAGGCGCGGTTGAGCGAGATGGGTCGGCAGGCGGAGCGTCTACGGCGGCCCTTCTTCAGAGCAGAACGATCGGGATGGGGGCGTGGATGGCGAGCGGAGAGGACGCGCGTCCGGGGCGCGAGCGCGTGGCCGCGGATGCCGCAGCGCGCGGGCTTCAGGTGGAATTCGTGGAGCGGATGCGAGCGGGGTCTCTCGAGGAGGCCGCGACGATCCTCGGGATCGCGCCCGCGGACATCCTGAAGTCGCTCGTCGTGAAGCGGAGCGACGACACGTTCCTGTTCGCGCTCGTGCCGGGCGACCGGCAGATCTCGTGGCCCAAGCTGCGCGCCGTCGTCGGCGTCAACAAGCTGCAGCTGCCGGCGCCCGAGGTCGCGCTCGCGGCGACCGGCTACGAGCGCGGGACGATCACTCCGCTCGGGTCGACCACGGCGTGGCCGGTGTTCGTCGATGCCGCGGTGGTCGCGTCGCCGGGGCGGCGCGTGTCGATGGGCGCAGGCGAGCACGGATGCTCGCTGATCGTGGACGCCTCGGAGCTCGTGGCGGCGCTCGACGCGACGGTCGCCGACATCAGCGAGCCGCAGGCCGCGGGCTGAGGCCCGCGCCGCGCGAGCGGTGTCGAGAACTCAGGACGAGCGGCGCGCTGACCGTCGCGTGCCCGCGCTGCGACGCGGCTCGGGGCGGAGCCGTGCGGCGGTAGTCCTGAGTTGTTGACGCGGGGCGGGGCGGGAGCGGGCAGGCGTCGCCCTCGCACGCCTCGGCGGCGGGATCGCCGAGCATCGCGAAGGGCTTCGGGGCAGCATCCGCCGTCATGAGGCCACCTCGGTGGTGTCGCGCTCATCGGCCGCCTGACGCAGGGCGGAGAGGAACGTGGCCGACTCCTGCGCGCCCGAGATGCCGTAGCGCGAGTCGATCACGAAGAACGGCACACCCTGGATGCCGTAGGCGACCGCCTGCGCCATGTCTGCCTTCACGTCGGGCAGATATGTGTGCTCGGCGAGGGCTGCTGCGGCGGCGGCGCGGGCGAGCCCGACGTCGGCGGCAAGGTCGGCGAGGTCATCGGCGCGACCGATGTGGCGGCCCTCGGTGAAGTACGCGCGAAGCAGACGCTCCTTGAGCTCGACCTGCGCGCCGTGCGCCTTCGCGAAGTGCAGCAGTTCATGGGCGAGGACTGTGTTCGTCTGGTGGATGCGGTCGTAGTGGTACGCAAGGCCCACGCTCTCGGCGATGCGGGAGACGCGATCGACCATCTGCTGCGCCTGCTCGGGACTGATGCGCTTTCGCTGGCTGAGGTAGTCGATGGGAGTGCCCTCGAAGTCGACGGGAGTGTCGGGTGCGAGCTCGAAGCTGCGGTAGGTGACCTCGACCTCGCCGCCTGAGGCCTCGAACTCGGCGACCGCCGCCTCGAACTTCCGCTTCCCGATGTAGCACCACGGGCACTGCACGTCGGACCAGATCTGCACGTCGATAGGGCGGCTCATGTTGAGGGCAACGCGTGGGGCGGGGCGGTATTCCCGCGGTCAGTGACGCGCGCGCCGGGCCGACGTCAACAACTCAGGACGATCGGGGGCGGTCGGCGCGGACGCAGGCTCGCCGACCGCGGATTCGCGCGGGTGCGCCTGCGGCATCGTCGCGGTCGTCCTGAATTGTCGACGCGGGATGCTCGGCCCGGGTTGCTCGGGCGCGGGGGCGGAACGCCCCGGGCCGCGAGGGCCACACGGATCGCCTCCAGCACTGCGGGCCACTCGTCGAACACGTGCCTCGCCGCCGGCCGGAGCGCATGGAAGCCCGACCGGGTCGCGGCGAGATCCTTCGAGCGGTCCGGGTAGAAGCGCTCGCGGTGGAAGGCTTCGCCGTCGACCTCGAGCGCGACGGACTCCTCAATCAGGAGATCGATCGGGCTCGGATCGTCGGGCAGCAGAACCTGTTCGCGCACGCGCAGACCGGCATCCGTCAGTCTCGTGCGCACGAGGCTCTCCGGCAGGGAGTGGCACGACCCGCTCGACGCGACGACCAGTCGGCGTCGGCGTGGCGGGAGTCGACGCTGGAGCTCTGCTAAGTCCAGAGCATCCGCCCGCCCGGAGCGACGCGCCCAGTCGATCGCCGCGATCGCGTCCTCATCAGCCTCGACGAGGCAGACGAGCTCGAGCGCCTCGATGAGCGGCACCACGCCCGTCGAGGTGTCGCGGTCGTGGTGGCGACGGGTCCAGTGCAGGACGACCTCGGTGCGGACGGGCGAATCGGCGAAGGCGACCCTCCGTCGGCGCGGGCAGCGCAGGCGCGAGGCGTTGACGGGCGTGGCGACGTGCATCCGCCCCGGGCGTCGCACCCAGCCGCCCCAAGCCCGAACGGCGCTGAGCCCCGTCAGCCGCCCACCCAGCCGGAGCGCGTGGATGCGCGGGTCGTCGCTGGCCCATGTCGAGTACCAGCCCCGGCGGGCGCGCGTGAGCACGCCCCCGCGCACGGCGGCCGCGAGAACGCGGTCGGGATGTCCGGCTGCGACCAAGTGGGCGCGCCCGGCCGCCCCGCCCGCGCGGCGGACCTCCTCGACCAGAGCCTCGAACACGCGACGAGTGTGCAGCGCGGTCGTGCTCGTGCCGCGCGCGAGCGGGGCCGCGCGGGACGGGGTGCGTAGGTTGCTCGCTGGGGAGGAGCGGCCCGCGCCGGTCGCGCGGCATGGCGCGTCAACAACTCAGGACGAACGCGCGCCCAGACGTCTCAGAAAGCTTTTCGCGCACCGAGCGTCCCGACTAGTCCTGAATTGTTGACGAACCGCGGGCTTTAGGCTCCGAGGAGCTCGCCGGCCAGGTAGGCCGCGAGCCGCTCGAGCGGGATGCGCTCCTGCGCCATGGTGTCGCGCTCGCGTACGGTCACGGCCTGGTCGTCGAGGGTGCCGAAGTCGACCGTGATGCAGAAGGGCGTGCCAATCTCGTCCTGACGGCGGTAGCGGCGTCCGATCGCGCCGGCGTCGTCGAAGTCGACGTTCCAGTGCTGGCGCAGGCGGTCGGCGAGCTCGCGCGCGACGGGCGACAGCTGCTCGTTGCGACTGAGCGGAAGAACCGCCGCCTTGACGGGCGCGAGCCGGCGGTCGAGGCGCAGCACCGTGCGCTTGTCGACCCCGCCCTTGGTATTGGGCGCCTCATCCTCGGCATAGGCGTCGAGGAGGAACGCCATGAGGGCGCGGGTGAGACCGAACGCGGGCTCGATGACGTAGGGCGTCCAGCGCTCGTTCTTGCCCTGGTCGAAGTACGAAAGGTCGGTGCCCGAGGCGGCGGCGTGCGTCGACAGGTCGAAGTCGGTGCGGTTCGCGACGCCCATGAGCTCGCCCCACTCCCCACCGGTGAAGCCGAAGCGGTACTCGAGATCGACCGTGCGCTTGGAGTAGTGCGAGAGCTTCTCGGCCGGGTGCTCGTACTGCCGGATGTTCTCGGGGCTGATGCCGAGGCCGGTGAACCAGGCCTCCGACAGGTCGATCCAGTACTGGTGCCACTCCTCGTCGGTGCCCGGCTCGACGAAGAACTCGAGCTCCATCTGCTCGAACTCGCGCGTGCGGAAGATGAAGTTGCCCGGCGTGATCTCGTTGCGGAAGCTCTTGCCGATCTGGCCGATGCCGAACGGGGGCTTCATGCGCGCGGCGTTCAGCACGTTGACGAAGTTGACGAAGATGCCCTGCGCGGTCTCGGGGCGCAGGTAATGCAGGCCGCTCTCGTCGTCGACCGGTCCGAGGAAGGTCTTCAGCAGGCCGGAGAACTCGCGCGGCTCACTCCACTGCCCGCGGTTTCCGCAGTTCACGCACACGATGTCGGCGAGGCCGTTCTCGGGTTTGCGGCCCTTCTTCGCCTCGAACTCCTCCTCGAGGTGGTCGGCGCGGTAGCGCTTGTGGCAGCTGAGGCACTCGACCAGCGGGTCGCTGAAGACCTCGACGTGACCGGAGGCCTCCCACACGCGCTTGGGCAGGATGACGCTCGAGTCGAGCCCGACGACGTCGTGCCGGCTCTGCACCATGGTCTTCCACCACTGGCGCTTGATGTTCTCCTTGAGCTCCACGCCGAGGGGGCCGTAGTCCCACGCCGAGCGCGACCCGCCGTAGATCTCACCGGCCTGGAACACGAATCCGCGCCGCTTGGCGAGGGAGATGACGGAATCCAGACGGGTGGGGGCTGCCACGGTGGGGGTCTCCTAGAGATCGCGCCGAGCTGGATGCCCGGCGGCTGTCGCGCGAAATGCCCAGTCTACTGAGCGGCTGGCCGGTCGACCGCGCCGCCGAAGCGGCGGTCGCGCCCTGCGTACGCCTCAATCGCGCCCCAGAGGTGACGTCTCCGGAAGTCGGGCCACAGCGTGTCGAGGAACACCATCTCGGCGTACGCGCTCTGCCAGAGCAGGAAGTTGCTCGTGCGCTGCTCGCCGCTCGAGCGCACGAAGAGGTCGACGTCGGGCATCCCCGGGAGGTAGAGGTGCTGGGCGATCGTGCGCTCGGTGACGCGATCGGGGGCGAGGCGGCCGGCGGCGACGTCCGCCGCGATGGCGCGCACGGCATCCACCAGTTCGACGCGACCGCCGTAGTTGACGCACATGGTGAGCGTGAGGCCGGTGTTGGCGGCAGTGCGGCGCTCGGCCTGCTCAAGCTCGGAGATCACGCTGCGCCACAGCTTCGGGCGGCGTCCTGCCCAGCGGATGCGAACGTTCCAGGCGTCGAGCTGGTCGCGGCGGCGGCGGAGCACCTCGCGGTTGAATCCCATGAGGAAGCGGACCTCGTCGGGGCTGCGGCTCCAGTTCTCGGTGCTGAACGCGTAGACGCTGAGGTGCGTCACGCCGATCTGGATGGCACCGGCGACGACATCGAGGAGGCTCGCCTCGCCAGCGCGGTGACCCTCGATGCGCGTGAGGCCCTGCCGGTTGGCCCAGCGGCCGTTGCCGTCCATGACGATCGCGACGTGCTTCGGGACGGCTGCCGTCGACAACTCAGGACTGCGCTCGCCCGTCCAGTCGATCGGGCGCAGCGGCTCGGCCTCGGCGGCGCGGCGGGCCGCCCTGCTCTGGCGCGGAATTCCGGGGCTGCGGGGCTCTCGGCTCACGCGGGGACTCCGATCGTCGGGGTGTCGTGCGCGACGCCGTCGTGCGGGTCGTCCTGAGTTGTCGACACGGGCGCGGCCTCGGAGCGGGCCCCGGGGGGCGGATGCCCGGCCGACGTCTCGGCGGGGGCCGCGGCCGCGCGACGCGAGGCGGGGGCGCTCGGCGCGCCGCGGTCGACGTGCGGCAAGCTGCGCAGCCCGCGCTCGAGGTGGAACTGCGTGTACGCGGCAATGATGCCGCTCGCCTGGTTGCGCGTGCGCTCGTCGGACGCATCCGCTGTCGCCCAGTCGCCCGTGAGGAGGGCCGTGAGCAGCGCGAGAGCCTCCCGGCTCACGCGCGGAGACCCGGGCGGTGCGACGTCGGCGGCGACCATGCCTCCGAACTGCACCACGAAGTGGCTGTGGGGGCCGGGCGCGCCGGTGACGGCGCAGTCGCCGAAGCTCGGCGCCCATCCGGCGATCGACAGCGCCCGCAGCAGGTACGAGTCGAGGGTCAGGCTCGGGACGTGCTCGCGACGGGCAAGCGAGCGGAGGGCGCCGACGAGGAGGAGGTACTGCTGGACTCCTCCGCCGTCGTCGTCGGTGACCTTGTCGGCGGTCTCGACCATGACGCTCGCGGCGGTGTAGCTGCCGTAGTCGTCGCTGATCTCGGCGCCGTAGCTGCCGAGCGATTCGGCCTGCTGCACGATGTCGAGGCTGCGCCCGACGTAGAGCTGCACGTCGGCGACCATGAAGGGCTCGAGGCGGCTGCCGAAGCGGCTGCCGGTGCGCCGCACGCCCTTCGCCACCGCGCGGATCTTGCCGTGGTGCCGGCTGAGCATCGTCACGATGCGGTCGGCCTCGCCCAGCTTGTGGGTGCGCAGCACGACGGCTTCGTCACGGTAGGTGGGCACGCTCCAGTATCGCGCGCGGGGCGGGGCACGCGGAGCGCCCGCGCCGGGGTCGGGCGGCTCGAGCCGGCGGCGCTCGTCAACAATTCAGGACTACCGCGGAAGCGGCACTCTCAGACTCGCAGCGCGGCGGCCGAGCGCGCGAGCATCCCGACGGCCGCCTGCAGTTCGTCCTGAGTTGTTGACGCGCCCCAGCTGAAGCGCAGCGCCGTGCGGGCCACCTCGGCCGGCCACGCCATCGCGAGCAGCACGGGCGACGGGTCGTCTCGGCCGGCGGCGCAGGACGACCCGCTCGAGGCGATCACGCCACGCTCGTCGAGGGCGATGAGCAGCGACTCGCCGCCGACTCCCGGGACGACGAACGACGCGTGCGCCGGCAGACGCTCGGTCGGATGCCCGGTGAGCGCCGCCCCCGGAACGCTCGCGACCACGTCGGCGATGAAGCGATCGCGGCGCACGGTGACCGCGGCCACGACCTCGCGGCGCTCCTGCTCGGCGAGCTCGAGCGCGACCGAGAGCCCCACGGCCCCCGCCACGTTCTCGGTGCCCGAGCGGCGCTCGCGCTCCTGGCCTCCGCCGTGGATGAGAGGCTCGACGGCAGCTCCGGTCGGGAGGATCAGCGCCCCGACCCCCTTCGGCGCCCCCAGCTTGTGCCCGCTGATCGCGACGCCGTCGGGGCGGGCATCGACGACCGTTCCGGTCGATGCGCGGCCGGTCGCGGCCGGCACCACGGGCATCCACCCCGCCATTTGCACGGCGTCGACGTGAACGCGCGCCCCCGCGGCCCGTGCCGCGCGCACGAGATCGTCGACGGGCTGGATCGTCCCGACCTCGTTGTTGGCGTGCTGCACGGCGACGAGCGCCGTGCCCGGCCGCAGCAGCGCCTCGAGCTCGGATGCCGAGTACCGCCCGAACTCGTCGACACCGAGCCGGGAGACCTCAACCCCGTGCCAGCGCGCGAGGTGCTCGGCCGCGGCGAGGACCGCCTCGTGCTCGACGGCCCCGACCACGACGTGTCGGTCGCGCCCGGCGGCGATCGCGGCGAGCGTCAGCCCGATGACTCCCAGGTTGTCGGCCTCGGTGCCTCCCGACGTGAACACGATCTGACCCGCCCGCACGCCGAGGAGGCGCGCGATGCGGGCGCGGGCCTCCTCGAGGGCGTCGGCGGCGCGCCGCCCGAACGCGTGCGTGCTCGACGGGTTGCCGTAGTCGGCCGTCAGGTGCGGCCACATCGCCTCGAGCACGCGACGGCGCACGGATGCTGTCGCCGCCTGGTCGAGGTCGATGATCGTCATGAGCGCCTACAGCTCGATGTCGAGGCCGAGGTCGAGCGCGGGCGCCGAGTGGGTGAGCGCTCCGACCGAGATCACGTCGACGCCCGTCTCCGCGATCGCGCGGATCGTGTCGAGGGCGACTCCCCCGCTCGCCTCGGTGATGGCGCGGCCGCCGATGAGCGCGACGGCCTCGCGCAGATCGGCGAGGGCGAAGTTGTCGAGCATGATCGTGTCCGGCTCGGCGGCGATGACCGCGGGAAGCTGGTCGAGCCGATCGACCTCGACCTCGAAGTGCATCGTGTGCGGGATGCGCGCGCGCACCGTGCGGATCGCCTCGGTGAGGTCTAGCCCCTGCGCCGTCAGGACGGCGAGGTGATTGTCCTTCAGCATGACCGCGTCGGAGAGCGAGAAGCGGTGATTGCGGGCGCCGCCGGCGCGGACGGCGGCCTTCTCGAGCATCCGCAGCCCCGGTGTGGTCTTGCGGGTGTCGACGATGCGGTCGCCCGTGCCGGCGACCGCCTCGACGTAAGCGCGCGTGAGGGTCGCGACGCCGGAGAGGCGCTGGACGAGGTTGAGGCCGACGCGCTCGCCGAGCAGGATGCCGCGGGCGGGGCCGCTGATCTCCGCGACCACGGCGCCGGGCGCGAGGGGGGCGCCGTCGTCGAGTCGGCGCTCGACGCGGATGGCCGGGTCGGCGCGGCGGAACGCGGTCTCGAGGGCGAGACCGCCGGCGAGGATGCCCGTGGAGCGACTGATCACGCGCGCGGTCGCCGTCGCCTCGGCCGGGATCGCGGCCTCCGAGCTGACGTCGCCCCAGGGCGCGTCCTCGGCGAGGGCGAGGGCGACGACGGCCTCGACGGCGGGGGTGGGCGGGTCGAAGGCGGTCATGCGGCTCCTCGGTCGGCGGGGGCAGGGGCGGGTGCCGCGGCGGCGGGCACCGTCAACAATTCAGGACGAGCGATCGCCGACCGGGTCCAAGCGCGCCGAACCCGCTGGGTGTCGAGAGGGCGAGGTGCGTCCGCTCGCCAGTGGGCGCCGCGCGATTCGACCCGGGCCTGCGCGGCCTCCGTAACGAGTTGGGCGAGGGGCAGCAGCGTCTCGACGGAGGTATCGCCGGGCCAGGATCCCGCCAGTTCTCGGGCGAGGGCGGCCATCGAGTCGCCATCGCGCTCGAGCCCGAGCACCGCCCACGCCCGGTCGCGGAGTCGGTCGGAGTCGAGTGATCGAAGCACCTCGGGGCGAACATCCGTTTGCGAATCGGGGGCGGGTGCGGGAACGACCTCGAGGCCCGTCGGGATCAGGTTGTCCTGAATTGTCGACAGCGGGTCGGCGAGCAGGCGCGTCGACAAACGCCGCGCCATGACGGCGGCCTCCAGGAGCGAGTTCGAGGCGAGGCGGTTCGCCCCATGAACCCCCGTCGCGGCGGTTTCGCCCACAGCGAACAGCCCGGGAACGGTCGTTCGGCCATCGAGGTCGGCGAGCACCCCGCCCATGGCGTAGTGCGCCGCGGGAGTCACGGGCACCGGCTCGC
Source organism: Microcella alkalica (assembly GCF_014137945.1). Lineage (GTDB taxonomy): Bacteria > Actinomycetota > Actinomycetes > Actinomycetales > Microbacteriaceae > Microcella > Microcella alkalica. Next base: position 533,133 of record NZ_JACGWX010000001.1, on the reverse strand, counting down.
GCGACCAGTCCGCGCCCTGCGCTCGGACGAGCCGGTCGATCGTCGGGAAGCGCCGTGCGAGCGCGACGGCTCCCCCGAGCCGGGCGGCCACGTCGCGTGCGTCGAGCAGCACTGGCGCTCCGCCCTGCTCGCGCATCGTGCGGGCGATCGCGCGGGCGACGATGTCACGGGCAGCGAGCTCGGCTCGAGCATCCACCTCGGTCATGAAGCGGCGCCCGCGCGCGTCGCGCAGCACCGCCCCCTCGCCGCGCACGGCCTCGGAGACCAGCCCTCCGCCGACCAGAACCGTCGGGTGGAACTGCACGAACTCCAGGTCGGCGACCATCGCCCCCGCGGCGTGCGCGAGCACGATGCCGCTGCCGATCGCGCTCGCCGGGTTGGTGGTGCGGGGGTAGAGTCCGCCGTAGCCACCGGTCGCGAGCACGACGGCCTCGGCGGCGACATCACGACGCGCGCCAGTCGCGTCGGTGAGGGCGACGCCGACCGCCGCCCCGTCGCGGGTCAGGATGCTCGACGCACGCACGCGCTCGAGCACCGTCACCCGGCTCGCCCTGACGACCCGCGCGAGGGCGTCGACGATACGCGCGCCGGTGGCGTCGCCGCCGGCGTGCAGGATGCGCGCTCGCGAGTGCGCGGCCTCGAGACCGCGTGCGAGGTCGCCCGTCGCATCGCGGTCGAAGGCGACGCCGAGATCGAGGAGCTCGGCGATCGCGGCGGGAGCCTCCCGGCAGAGGGCGAGCGCGGCATCCGCGTCGACGAGGCCGGCACCGGCCTCGATGGTGTCGGCGGTGTGCAATTCAGGACTGTCGTCGCGGCCGGTCGCGGCGGCGACGCCGCCCTGCGCCCAGGGACTGGACCCGGAGCCCAGCGGGCCCGCCGTCACGAGCGTGATGTCCTGAATTGTCGACGCGCCCGCGCCCGCGCCGGCGGCAACGCGCAGGGCCGTGAGCAGGCCCGCGAGGCCCGAGCCGACGACGACGACGTGCATGAGCGGTGCGCCCGGTCAGCCGCGCGGCTTCGCGGCGAGCATCCGCTCGAGGGCCACGCGCGCGTCGGCCTGCACCGACGCGTCGACGACGATCTCGTTGACGATGCGCCCCGCGACGAGCTCCTCGAGCACCCACGCGAGGTACCCGGGGTGAATACGGTACATCGTCGAGCACGGGCAGATGACCGGGTCGAGGCAGAAGATCGTGTGCTGCGGGTGCTCGGCGGCGAGCCGGTTGACCATGTTGATCTCGGTGCCGATCGCGAAGACACTCGGTTCGGTCGCCCCGGCCACCGCCCGTCGGATGTGGTCGGTCGACCCCGCCTCGTCGGCCGCATCGACGACCTCCATCGGGCACTCGGGGTGCACGATCACGCGAACCCCCGGGTGGGATGCCCTGGCCGCCTCGATCTGCTGCGGTGTGAACCGCTTGTGGACGCTGCAGAATCCGTGCCACAGGATCACCTGCGCGTCGAGCAGCTCGGCGGCGGTCGACCCGCCGAGGGCCTTCCGCGGGTTCCACATCGGCATGCGCGAGACGGGCACGCCCATCGCCTTCGCGGTGTTGCGCCCGAGGTGCTGGTCCGGGAAGAACAGCACGCGCTGCCCGCGCTCGAACGCCCACTCCAGCACGGCCGCGGCGTTGGATGAGGTGCACACGATGCCGCCGTTGCGCCCGCAGAACGCCTTGAGCGCGGCGGAGGAGTTCATGTATGTGACGGGGATGACCGGGGCCCGGCCGTCTGCGTCGGGTGAGGACCCGTAGAGGGCGGTGAGCTCCTCCCACGCCGCTTCGACCGAGTCGATGTCGGCCATGTCGGCCATCGAGCATCCGGCCGCCAGATTGGGGAGGATCACCCGCTGCTCGTCGCGGGCAAGGATGTCGGCCGTCTCGGCCATGAAGTGCACGCCGCAGAAGACGATGTACTCGGTGTCGGGCTTGGTGAGCGCGGCGTTCGCGAGCTGGAACGAGTCGCCGAGGAAGTCGGCGTGCTCGACGACCTCGTCGCGCTGGTAGAAGTGGCCGAGGATGACGAGGCGGTCGCCGAGCGCGGCCTTCGCAGCGCGGATGCGCTCATGCAGCTCGGCGTCGGGCGCGTCGCGGTACTCGGCCGGGAGCGCGCCCTGCCGCGGCGACCCGGTCGGGATCACGTCGAGCATCGACGAGCCAGGGCCGTAGCCGGGCATCGTGTCGAACTCCCACGGCCCCTTCGCGAGGTCGGGCGTGCAGACCTCGCCGGCTGCGCCGTTGGTGATCCCGCGGATCACGGTGTCGAGAGCGGTCATCGGTGATCCTCCTGGGTGGGCGCGGCGATGGGAGTGCTCGGATGCTGCGCCGCCGCCACGACCACGCGCGCGGTGAGCGGGCCGGCGTCGGCGAGCTCGACTCCCCCGGCGTAGCGGTAGAGCTTCGGGGGGCGGTGCCGGCCGCCGACGACGACGTCGCCCGTGGGCTCGATCGCGCCGGACGACTCCATCTGGCGGCGGAAGTTCGCCGGGTCGAGGGGCTTCCGCAGCACCGCCTCGTGCACTCCGCGCAGCTCGGCGAGGGTGAACTGCTCGCCGAGGAAGGCGTGGGCGATGCGCGAGTACTCCATCTTCGTGCGCAGTCGCCAGAGGGCGTACTCGACGATGAGGTTGTGGTCGAAGGCGAGATCGGGCAGCTCGTCGGCGGGGAACCAGCGCACGTTCTCGCCGAGGCTCACGCGCTCGGCCTCCTCCGGCCGCACGAGCGCCCAGTACACGATCGACACGAAACGGCTGTCGGGCGAGCGGTCGACGTCGCCGAACGCGTAGAGCTGCTCGAGATAGGTCGGCTGGAGGCTCGTGGTCTCGAGCAGGTTCCGGCGCGCGGACGCCTCGAGGCTCTCGGAGAGGGCCACGGGGCCGCCGGGCAGCGCCCACCGGTCGAGGAACGGCTCACGGATGCGCCGGACGAGCGGCAGCCAGACGCTGGGCTCTCCCGCGGCGTTGGGACGGAGCGCGAAGATGACAGTAGACACGGCGAGGCAGATGCCGGCTGCGGCTGCGGCTGCGGGCATCCGCGCCCCCTCTCGTCTCTGCATGCCGACCGTGATCGCGGTTAGAGTCATCTTGACCCGAACAGAGTCTAGCACTTCGGGTCAGGGCGACACGAACCGAGACTCCTCTCGATCGCCGCCACGTGGCGATGCGGCGCCCGCACACCCGCGGCGACCGCCAGAATGGGCGCATGGCCGAAGCGTTCGTGATCCCGCTCTGGGCCGACCTGCTCGCGGTCGGCATCGGAGCCCTGCAGGGCGCGCTGTTCGCTGCTCAATTCCGAGACCGACGGCTCGACTGGCTGGGCGTGGCAATCATCGGCATCGTCGTCGGCTTCGGCGGCGGACTCCTGCGCGACCTGCTGCTCGACGTGCCGCTCGCTCCCCTGCAGACCAACTGGTACGTCGTCGTCGCGACGGGCGCGGCGCTGCTCGGCATGCTGCTCGAGCGCGTGTTCTCGCGGCTCGGTCGACTCATCACGGCCCTCGACGCGCTGACGATCGGACTGTTCGGAGCGATCGGGACGACGAAGGCCCTTGCGCTCGGGATCCCCGAGGTCGCCGCCGTCTTCGTCGGCGTGCTCGCGGCGGTCGGCGGGTCGATCCTGCGCGACATGCTGCTCACCCTGCCCATCGCGCTCATGCACGTCGGGTCGCTCTACGCCGTCGCCGCGGCCGCCGGGTCGGGGGCGATCGCCGTGCTCCTGTCTCTCGGGGTGCCCGTCCTCGTGGCCGCGACGATCGGCGTCGTCGTTACGTTCGCGGTGCGCGTCGCGTCCGTCCTCTTCGGTTGGAGCCTGCCTGAGCAGCGCTCGATCGGCCGCCTGCCGCGGATCCCCCGGCCCTCGCGAGCCCTGCGCCGACGGCCCCGGCCGTGACGGGGGTTCACGAAAGGGCCGCGTCGAGCGCCGGTCTCACCGAGTTCGAGGCGACGCGCGCCCGCCTGACGGGGCTCGCCTACCGGCTGCTCGGCTCGTGGGCGGAGGCGGAGGACGTCGTGCAGGATGCATGGCCGCGACGAACGGCCGTGGCCGGCTCGGGCATCGCCGAACCGGCGGCCTACCTGACGACGATGGTGACGCGCCTCGCGCCGCCCTCGACTCCGCTCGCGTGCGCCGTGAACGATACGTGGGCCCGTGGCTGCCCGAGCCGGTCGACACGGGCGACGACCCCACGCTCGGCGCGGAACGCGCCGAGGCGCTCGACCTTGCGACCCTGCTCCTTCTCGAGCGGTTGAGCGGCGCCGAGCGCGCCGCTGTGGTGCTGCGCGAGGCGTTCGCCTACGACTGCGCGAGCCTCGCCGACGTTCTCGGCACGACCGAGGCCGCGGCGAGGCAGCTCGTCTCGCGCGGGCGCCGCGCGCTCGGCGGACACCGACGCCGGACGGTCTCGCGCGAGGAGCGCGAGCACCTCCTCGGAGCGTTCGTGGCGGCGGCGCAGGGTGGCGACCTCGCCGCGCTCGAGGCCCTGCTCGTGCCCGACGCCGTGGCGATCAGCGACGGCGGCGGCGTCGTGAGCGCGGCTCGTCGGCCCGTGCACGGCGCCGAGCAGGTCGCGCGCTTCGTGCTGGGAGTTCTCGAGAAGTTCGGGCAGGGCGTGCGCAGCATCCCCGTCGAGGCGAACGGAATGACCGCGTTCCTCGCGGTCTCCGACGATGCCCAGCCGGTTGCGCTGTGGTCGCTCGACATCGTCGCGGAGGGCGTGCGCGGCGTACACATCGTGCGGACGCCGGTCAAGATCGCGCGCATCGCGGCGCGGGCGCTGTCACAACGGTCGGCGCCTTCCGGTCAACTCTCAAAGGGAGTGCACCGCGCACTTCGGAGAGGACACCATGACCCTTCTCGTCACCGGCGGCACCGGCACGGTCGGCCGCCCCACGGTGCTGCACCTCGCGACGAATCGGCGGTCGGATGCTCGAGCCACCGCCCGGCTGCTGGAGGTCGCGCGTTCCGCTGGAGTGGAGCACCTCGTGTACCTGTCTATCGTCGGCGTCGACGCCGTGCCGCTCGGGTACTACCGGTCGAAGCTCGAGTGCGAGCGGCACATCGCCGCATCGGGGCTCGGGTTCACGGTTCTGCGGGCGACGCGGTTCCACGACTTCGTGGGCGGGGCGTTCGCGGCGCAGCGACGGCTGCCGCTGGTGCTGACGCTCGACGTGCCGTTCCAGCCGATCGACACGAGAGCGGTGGCGGCGCGTCTGGAGTCGTTCATGGGTGCGGCTCCCGCCGGCGGCCGGGTCGATGACCTCGGCGGGCCCGAGGTGCTGCCGATGCGCGAGCTCGCCGAGCAGTGGCTCGTCGCGGGGGGCGCCTCCGGGGCGGATGCGCGGCGCCGGGTCGTCGAGTGGCGTGCGCCGGGGCGGCTCGCGGCGGCCTACCGCGCCGGGCTGCACACGCCCGGGCAGCCCGGGCCGGGCATCCCGTTCGCGGAGTGGGCGGCGCGGGCCGCGCGCTGACCCGCGCCGTGTCAACAACTCAGGACTAGTGCGGCTCGGGTGCACGACGCGAGCCGCGCAGGCTTGGAGTTGCGCCGTACTGCTCGCCGGCCGAAGCGGCTAGGGCGTGTCTCGTAACCTCTGCGGGATGTTGCGGCAGGCTGGGAGCGTGACGCGTACTCGTACTTTGTCGGATTCTGCTTGGGCTCGGATCGAGCCTTTGATGCCGATCGCTTCCCGCAAGGGCGGGCGACCGTTTCAGGAGCATCGTCGGGTGCTGGAGGGGATCGTGTGGCGGTATCGGACGGGTTCGCCGTGGCGTGATCTGCCCGCCGAGTTCGGGCCGTGGCAGACCGCGTGGAAGCGTCATCGCCGGTTCAGCGGAGACGGCACTTGGGATCGTATCTACGCCGAGATCCTCGCTGACGCGGACGCAGCGGGCGAGATCGAATGGGCCGTCAGCGTGGACTCCACCATCAACCGTGCGCATCAGCACGCAACGAACCTCCCGCGCGACACAGGGGGCTCTATCGAGTTACAAGAATTTGCGGGAGGAGCCGCCTGACCACGCGATTGGCAGGTCACGCGGAGGGTTGAGCACGAAGATCCACCACCTCGTCGACGGCCGCGGGCTACCGCTGGTCGTGCTGGTCGGCCCCGGGCAGGCCGGCGATGCCCCGATGTTCCCCGTGCTCATGGACCACCTCAAAGTTGGCCGGCGTGGCCCGGGCAGGCCCCGCTCGAGACCGGACCGCGTCCGCGGCGACAAGGCGTATTCCTCGCGTGCCATCCGCACCCGCCTGCGCGAACGCGGGATCGTCGCCGTGATCCCCGAGCCCTCCGACCAGCAGGGACACCGGCAGCGTCGCGGCTCCCGTGGCGGGCGACCAGTCAGCTACGACGTCGAGGACTACAAGGGTCGCAACGTTGTCGAACGCGGCTTCAACGAAGACAAGCAATGGCGTGGGCTCGCCACCAGATACGACAAACTCGCGCTCACCTACCGCGGCGGCGCGGTCCTGCGAGCCATCACACTCTGGCTCAAACGCTTAGGAGACACGCCCTAGTCCTGAGTTGTTGACACCCGGGGCTCAGCGCGACACGGGAGGGAGTCGCACGCCAGCGCGCGCCGAGCGGCGGCGCGCGTCGACAACTCAGGACCACGAGCGTGAGGTTCTCGTCCAGCGAGCGCTAACTCGGGCGCCCGCGCACGCGCGGCTCTCGTTAGTCCTGAGTTGTTGACTCGCGCGGGGGCGGCTAGGAGGCGCCGACGAGCTCGCGATCGGGCGACTCGAGCCGGATCGCGCGGTTGACCGCCGAGACGACCGCCTTGAGTGAGGCGGTGGAGATGTCGGCGTCGATGCCCACGCCCCAGAGCGTGCGTCCGTTCACCTCGAGCTCGACGTAGGCGGCGGCGAGGGCATCCCCGCCGGCCGAGAGCGCGTGCTCGACGTAGTCGAACAGGCGGATCGCGATGCCCTCCGACTCCATGATCGACAGGAACGCAGCGATCGGCCCGTTGCCCGTCGCCGAGACGCCGTCGATCGCCTGGCCGTCGCGCAGCGTCGCGTCGAGGCGCACCTCGCCGGTCATGTCCGAGGCCGTGCGGGTCGAGAGCAGCTCGAACCGGCCCCACTTCTCGTCGGCGACAGCGGCTGGCAGGTACTCGTCCTGGAAGATCTCCCAGATCTGCTCCGACGTGACCTCGCCGCCCTCGGCGTCGGTCTTCGCCTGCACGACCCCGCTGAACTCGATCTGCAGCTTGCGCGGCAGGTCGAGTTTGTGGTCGGCCTTGAGCAGGTAGGCGACGCCGCCCTTGCCCGACTGCGAGTTGACGCGGATGACAGCCTCGTAGGTGCGGCCGAGGTCCTTCGGGTCGACGGGCAGGTAGGGAACACCCCAGATGAGGTCGTCGACGCTCACCCCCGAGGCGGCGGCACGAGCATCCATCGCCTCGAAGCCCTTCTTGATGGCGTCCTGGTGCGATCCGCTGAAGGCCGTGTAGACGAGGTCGCCGGCCCAGGGGCTGCGCTCGTGCACCTTGAGCTGGTTGCAGTACTCGGCGGTGCGCTTGATCTCGTCGAGGTCGCTGAAGTCGAGCTGCGGGTCGATGCCCTGCGTGAACAGGTTGATGCCGAGAGCGACGAGGTCGACGTTGCCGGTGCGCTCACCGTTGCCGAACAGGCACCCCTCGATGCGGTCGGCGCCGGCCATGTAGCCGAGTTCGGCGGCTGCGACGGCCGTGCCGCGGTCGTTGTGCGGGTGCAGGCTCAGGATGATCGAGTCGCGCCGCGCGAGGCGCCGGTGCATCCACTCGATGGAGTCGGCGTACACGTTCGGCGTCGCCATCTCGACCGTGGCCGGCAGGTTGATGATCAGCTGGCGCTCGGGCGTCGGCTGCAGCTGCTCGATGACGGCGTTGCAGATCTCGAGCGCGGTCTCGAGCTCGGTGCCCGTGTAGCTCTCGGGGCTGTACTCGTAGAAGACCTCGGTGCCGGGCACGGTCGACTCGTACTGCTGGCACCAGCGGGCGCCCTGCAGCGCGATCTCTCTCACGCCCTCGACGTCGGTGCGGAAGACGACCTCGCGCTGCAGCGCCGAGGTCGAGTTGTAGAAGTGCACGATCGCGCGCTTGGCGCCCCGGATCGACTCGTAGGTGCGGGCGATGAGGTGCTCGCGCGACTGCGTCAGCACCTGGATCGTGACGTCGTCGGGGATCAGGTCGTCCTCGATGAGGTGGCGCACGAAGTCGAAGTCGGTCTGGCTCGCCGACGGGAACCCGACCTCGATCTCCTTGAAGCCCATCCGCACGAGCAGGTCGAACATGATGCGCTTGCGCTCGGGGCTCATCGGGTCGATGAGGGCCTGGTTGCCGTCGCGGAGGTCGACGGCGCACCAGCGCGGCGCCTGCGTGATCGTCGCGCTCGGCCACGTGCGATCGGGCAATGAGACGGGGAGGGCCGACTGGTACGGCTCGTACTTGTGGATCGGCATGCCCGAGGGCTGCTGACGGTTCTGCATGAAGTGCTCCTGGCGGTTCGTAGGTCTGGGGTTTCAGCCGACGACGAACTCCGCGACGAGGGAGGCTAAGGGTCTAAGCCTCGTCGCGGCAGCGAAGAAGGAGCTGGCCGAACACGGTCTCAGGGTACACCCGGGCCGCGCGGGTGCGCGAACGAGCAGAGGGCGGGATGCTCGAGCCACGCCCGGCGGGCGCAGAGCATCCGCCGCCCGCAACAACGGGTGTCAGAACCCGAGTCGCCCGAGCTGCTTCGGGTCGCGCTGCCATTCCTTGGCGACCTTGACGTGCAGCTTGAGGAACACGCGCCGGCCGAGCATCTTCTCGATCTCGAGCCGCGCGCGCGTGCCGACCTCGGTCAGGCGCGAGCCCTTGTGCCCGATGATGATGCCCTTCTGGCTGTCGCGCTCGACCCAGACGTTGGCGTAGATGTCGATGACGCCGCCCGGCGCGCGCTCGGCCATCTCGTCGATCGTGACGGCGAGAGAGTGCGGCAGCTCGTCGCTCACCCCTTCGAGCGCGGCCTCGCGGATGAGCTCGGCGACCCGGTCGTCCTCGGTCTCGTCCGTGACGGCCTCCTCGCCGTACAGCGGCGGGGACACGGGCATGAGACCGATGAGCTCATCGGCGAGGAGCTCGACCTGGTCGCCCGTGAGCGCCGAGAGCGGGATGATCTCGTCCCACTCGCGCAGCTGCGACACGGCGTGCAGCTGCTCGGCGACCCTCGTCGGGCCCGCGACGTCGGTCTTGGTGACGATCGCGACCTTGCGCGTGCGCGGGAAGGAGTCGAGCTGCTCGTTGATGTAGCGGTCGCCCGGCCCGATGGGCTCGTTCGCGGGCACGCAGAAGCCGATGACGTCGACGTCGCCGAGCGTGTCCTGCACGACGGCGTTGAGGCGCTCGCCGAGCAGCGTGCGCGGACGGTGCATGCCGGGCGTGTCCACGACGATCAACTGGCCGGATGCCCGATGCACGATCCCCCGGATCGCTCGCCTGGTGGTCTGCGGCTTCGAGCTGGTGATCGCGACCTTCTCGCCGACGAGCGCGTTCGTGAGGGTCGACTTGCCGACGTTGGGCCGGCCGACGAAGGTCACGAATCCGGCGCGGTGCTCGGGCAGCGGATCGGAGTCGGCGCCGCCGGAGCGGGGCTTGCGGGGGCGATCGGTCATGTCGGGGCCTCGCTCAGCCGAGGTCGGGAGCGGGGGCGGAAGCCGGAGACGGCGGTGACGCGGCCGAGAAGGCGCGGCGGGCATCCTTGAGGGCCTCACCGGCCTCGACGAGGACGGTCACGACACGCTTGCGGCGCCCCTCTGTGCGCTCGGCGGTGAGGATGATCCCATCGACGATCGTGGTCGACCCGGCGACGGGCAGCCGGCCGAGGTGCTTCGTCAGCAGGCCGCCGACGGAGTCGACGTCATCGTCGTCGAGCTCGATGCCGAAGAGGTCGCCGAGCTCGTCGACGGGCATGCGCGCGCTCACTCGGAAACGGTCCTCATCCAGCTGCTCGGAGGTCGAGATCTCGCGGTCGTACTCGTCGCTGATCTCGCCGACGAGCTCCTCGATGAGGTCCTCCATCGTCACGAGCCCGGCGATTCCGCCGTACTCGTCGACGACGAGGGCGAGGTGGTTCGACTCGACCTGCATCTGGCGCAGGGCGTCGTCGGCCTTCTTCGACTCGGGCAGGAAGAGAGCGGTCTTCGCGAGCTCCTCGACGGTCGTGGTCGCGCACGCCTCGGGCGTCTCGTAGGCCATGCGCGCAGCGTCGCGCAGGTACACGACGCCGAGGACGTCGTCCGAGTCCTCGCCGACGACGGGGATGCGCGAGACCCCCCGCGCGAGGAAGAGGCTCATGGCGTCGGTGACGGTGAGCTCGCGCTCCAGCGTGACCATGTCGGTGCGCGGCACCATCACCTCGCGCACGATCGTGTCGTTGAACTCGAAGATCGAGTGGATGAGCTCGCGGTCCTCGACCTCGAGCACGTCGAGGTCGGTGGCCTCGTCGACCATGCTGAGCAGCTGCTCCTCGCTCGAGAAGGTCGCGCTGCGCGGTCGGCCGGGCGTCACGCGATTGCCGAGGTAGACGAGGAGGTCGGCGAGTGGGCCGAGCATGACGCGCACTCCCCGTACGAGGCCGCCGGTGAGACCCAGGAGCTCGCGCGGGTGCGCGCGCCCGACGCTGCGCGGGCTCGAGCCGACGAGCACGAACGAGACCCCGATCATGATGAGCGCGCTCACCGTGAGGACGAGCCACCACTCGTCGAGGATCGCGGCGAAGGCGAGCGTGATGAGCACCGCGGCGATCGTCTCGGCGACGATGCGGAGGAAGTTGACGGCGTTGACGTGCGCGCCGACGTCGGAGGAGACCGCGAGGAGGGTCCGCGGGCTCTTCTTGCGGGAGGCGAGATCGATGAGGTCGGTGCGGCTGACGACTCCGAGCGCCGCGTCGATCGCGGCGAGGAGCCCGCCGAAGGCGACGAGGATGCCGGCGACGACGAAGAAGACGACGGTGATCATGTGGTGCGCTTGCGTTCGGCGAGCGCGAAGCCCACGAGGACATCGCGCTGCACGCCGAACATCTCCTTCTCGTCCTCGGGCTCGGCGTGGTCGAAGCCGAGCAGATGCAGGAGCCCGTGCGTGGTGAGCAGCAGCAGCTCGTCGAGCGTCGAGTGGCCGGCGGCCTCGGCCTGGGCGATCGCGACCTGCGGGCACAGCACGATGTCGCCGAGGAGGCCGGGCGGGGTGGGCTCGTCGTCCGAGCCGGGCCGCAGCTCGTCCATCGGGAAGCTCAGCACGTCGGTGGGGCCGGGCTCGTCCATCCACTGCAGGTGCAGCTGCTCCATCGCACCCTCGTCGACGAGCACGATCGCGAGCTCGGCGTCGCGGTGCACGTTGAGGAAGTCGAAGGCGTGGAGGGCGAGACGCTGCAGCGCCTCGTCGTCGACCTCCACGCCGGATTCGTTGTTGATCTCGACGGCCACGACTACCAGCTCCCTCGTCGGGGGTTGCGACGGAGGCCCGTGCTGCGATCACGCTGCAGCCCCGATCGGCGCGCCGCCCGATTCTCGCCCTCGGCACCGGGCTCGCCCTCGCGCGCGCTCTCCCGCTCGTGCTTCTGCGCCATCCGCTCGGCGTCGTAGGTCGTGTACGCATCGACGATGCGGCCGACGAGGGTGTGGCGCACGACGTCGTCGCTCGTGAGGCGGGCGAAGTGGATGTCGTCGATGTCGTCGAGCACGCGCGTCACGAGCTGGAGTCCGCTCGCGCCCATCGGGAGATCGACCTGCGTGATGTCGCCCGTGATGACCATCTTCGAGCCGAAGCCGAGGCGCGTGAGGAACATCTTCATCTGCTCGGGGCTCGTGTTCTGCGCCTCGTCGAGCACGATGAACGAGCTGTTGAGCGTGCGCCCGCGCATGTAGGCGAGCGGAGCGACCTCGACGACACCGGTCGCGAGGAGCTTCGGCACGAGCTCCGGATCCATCATCTCGTTGAGCGCATCGTAGAGCGGCCGGAGGTACGGGTCGATCTTGTCGGTGAGGGTGCCGGGCAGGAAGCCCAGTCGCTCCCCCGCCTCAACGGCGGGCCGCGTGAGGATGATCCGGTCGACCTCTTTGCGCTGGAGGGCCTGCACGGCCTTCGCCATCGCGAGGTACGTCTTGCCTGTGCCTGCGGGGCCGATGCCGAAGACGATCGTGTTCAGGTCGATCGCGTCGACGTAGGCCTTCTGCCCGAGGGTCTTCGGGCGGATGCTCTTGCCGCGGCTCGTGAGGATGGCCTGGCTGAGCACGTCGGCGGGGCTCCCGGCGCCCTGCTCGAGAATGCGTGCCGAACTGGCCACGTCGACTTCGCCGAGGTCGTGTCCGTTACGGGTCATGGTGATGAGCTCCCCGACCAGCGCGCTGGCCGCTTGTACCTCGGCGGGGTCTCCGTCGAGGGTGATCTGATTGCCGCGCACGTGCACGTCGACGTTCGCGTACTGCTGCTCGAGCGTGCGCAGCAGGCGGTCCTGCGGGCCGAGGAGCCGAACCATGGCGACCCCGTCGACCTCGATCTCGACGTGCCCGGGCACGGCAGGGGTGGAATCGTCAGTGGGCAAGTGACCCCTCGGCGAGCGAGCCGGCGAGGACGTGCGCGTGCACGTGGAAGACGGTCTGCCCGGCACCGGCTCCCGAGTTGAAGACGAGCCGGAAGTCGCCGTCGGCGTACTCGTCGGCGAGCCGCTGCGCCGTGGCGACGAGCTCGGTGAGGAGCTCGGGGTCGGCGGCGGCGAGCTCGGCGACGGTGCGGTGCTGCGCGGTCTTCGGGATCACGAGCAGGTGCACGGGGGCCTGCGGGGCGATGTCGCGGATCGCGATGAGCCGCTCGTTCTCGAGCAGGATGTCGGCCGGGATCTCGCGCGCGATGATGCGCTCGAAGATCGTGGGCTCGGAGGCCGGCTCGGTCGGGGTCATGACGACCATTCTAGAGCGCCGCTCGGCACCCGGGACGGGGTTGCGCGCCGGTTCGCCGCCGGGTTCGCTCCCAGCGTGCGTGACTCGGCGTTCCACCAGTCGCGCCACGCGCGGAGTCGCCCGTCGTCGGGCCGCACGCCGTAGGCGGCGAAGTTCTCGGCCTCCCAGCCCGGGCCGTAGTTCCAGCTCAGCGACTGGGCGCCGACCGCGAGGTCGAGCGAGCGATCGCCGATCCCGAGCGCGCCCGGGTCGACGTGCGCGACCCACCGGCCGCAGGCATCCAGCAGAGTGTTCGGCGCGCACGCGTCGCCGTGCACCACGACGCGGTCGACGGCGAACGGCTCGCGCAGCTCCGCCGGGACGGGTGCGGGCGATGCGCCCTCGTAGCGCCACGGGCACGCGGCGACGTCGAGCGAGTCGTGGAGAGTCCGCAGTCCCTCCCCGAGCGCCCGGACGGCCGTCTCCGGCTCCCCGCACCACCGCCGGGAGACGGCGGTCTCGGCGGTGATCGTGCGCGTCAGCAGCCACTGGCCTCCGTCGTCGTCGCCTGCATCGAGCGCCTCGGGCGCGGGATGCCGCCCGGCGAGCCACCGGAGTCGATCCGACTCCGCGTGCGGAGTCGGCTCGAGCGGGTGCGCGGCGAGGGTCGCGGCGGGCACCCGCTTCAGCACCGCGTCGTCCGCGCTGCGCGCGACGGCGGCGCCATCGCTGGCGCGGAGCCGAACCGTCCATCCGCCGAGGTCGTTGCGCCAGAGCGGCCGCGGTGTCGCTCCCGGTCGCAGTCGGGCGGCGAGAGCGAGCAGCGACTCGGGGCTCTCGCGCACGTCGGGCGCGAGCTGGCGGTCGAGGTCGGGTGCCGTCACCAGCGGCCGAGCGCGGCGGAGAGCACGGCGATCGCGGCGGGGCCCGCGGTCGAGGTGCGCAGCACCGTCTGCCCGAGGCGCACGCCGCGCGCGCCCGCTGCCGCGAGCGCGGCGAGCTCCTCCGGCGCGATCCCGCCCTCGGGCCCGACGACGAGGACGACATCGCGGTCGCCGAGCGCGTCCCGATCGAGAGCGGTGAGCGGATGCTCGGCGAGCGGATCGAGGACGAAGACGGTCGCCGAGGTTGCGAGCCCCGCGATCGCGGCCGTCGTCGCGAGCGGCGCGACCTCGGGCACCCATGGCCGGATCGCCTGCTTGCTCGCCTCGCGCACGATCGTCGCCCAGCGCGCGCGACCCTTCTCGGCCTTCGCCGCGTCCCACCGCGAGATGCTCCGCGCCGCCTGCCACGGCACGATCGCGTCGACCCCGAGCTCGGTCGCCGCCTGGATCGCGAGCTCGTCGCGATCCCCCTTCGCGAGCGCCTGCACGAGGACGATGCGCGGGCGGGGCTCGGGCGCGCGCTCGACGTGCTCGACGCGAACGGCGACCTCCTGCGGGCTCGCCTCGACGACCTCTCCCTCGACGATCGTCCCTGCCCCGTCGCCGAGGCGCAGGTGCTCGCCTGGCCGCACGCGCGAGACCGTGCTCGCGTGCCGGGCGTCGGGGCCCGTCAGCCGCACGATCGCGCCGAGCGGGGCATCCGCCCCCGCGAGCTGCGCCGCGAGCGAGTCGTCGAGGTAGAAGTGCGCCACGCGCGGGCCTACAGGTTGAGGAACCGGTCGCGGAGCTTGGAGAAGATGCCCTGCTGGAAGGTCGAGAACTCGGGGGGCAGGGGGCGGCGGGAGCCCGCGAACTCCTGGATGAGCTTGGTCTCCTTGCTGTTCAGGCGCACGGGGGTGACGACCTGGATGCCGATCTTGAGGTCGCCGCGACCGGCGCCGCGCAGGCGCGTGATGCCGCGCTCTTTGATCGTGATGACCTCGGCGCTCTGCGTGCCCGGCTTGATGTCGATGCGCACGTCGCCGTCGAGAGAGCGCAGCGTCGCCGTCGTGCCGAGGATGGCGTCGGTCATCTGCACCTCGAGCGTCGCCAGGAGGTCGTCGCCCGAGCGGCTGAAGGTCTCGTGCGTCTTGACCTTGATCTCGAGGTACAGATCGCCATTGGGGCCGCCGGCGGGACCGACCTCGCCCTGGCCGGGGAGCTGGATGCGCAGGCCCGTATCGACGCCCGCGGGGATGTCGACGGGCATCGTGCGGCGGGCCCGGACGCGCCCCTGGCCGGCGCACGTCGGGCACGGGCTCGGGATCACCGTGCCGAAGCCGCGGCACGAGCCGCAGGGGCTAGACGTCATGACATTGCCGAGCAGGCTGCGGACGGTGCGCTGGATCTGCCCGGAGCCGCGGCAGATGTCGCACGTCTGCGGGCTCGTGCCCGGCGAGCAGCACGAACCCGCGCAGGTCTCGCAGAGCACGGCCGTGTCGACCTCTAGCTGGCGGGTCGTGCCGAAGACGATCTCCTCGAGCTCCACCTCGACGCGCAGCAGGGCATCCTGGCCGCGCTCGCGCCGGGAGCGGGGGCCGCGCTGCTGCTGCGACCCGCCGAAGAAGGTCTCGAAGATGTCACCGAAGCCGTTGAACCCCGCGCCGCCGCCGAAGCCTCCGGAGCCTCCCAGGTCGTACTGCTGGCGCTGGGTCGGGTCGCTCAGAACGTCGTAGGCGTGTGTCACGAGCTTGAAGCGCTCGGCCGCCTCTCCGCTCGGGTTGACGTCGGGGTGCAGCTCGCGCGCGAGCCTCCGATACGCCTTCTTGATGTCATCGGCGCTCGCGTCGCGGGCGATGCCGAGAACCTCGTAATGATCTGCCACTTATTCCTCACCGAGCAGCCGGGACACGTAGCGCGCGACGGCGCGAACGGCTGCCATGTTGTTCGAGTAGTCCATCCGGGTGGGGCCGAGGACCCCGAGTTTGGCCGAGAGATCTGATCCGACTCGATACGCGCTCGTGACGACGGCCGTCTCGCGCAGCACGTCGTCGTTCTCGCGGCCGATGCGGGCCGAGAGACCGTGCTGGTCGAGCTCCATCTCGCGGAAGAGCTTCAGGAGGGTCACCTGCTCCTCGATGGCCTCGAGCACCGGGTAGACGCTGCCGGCGAAGTCGGACTCCGTGCGCACCAGGTTCGCCGCCCCGGCCATGACGAGGCGGTCGCTGCGATGCGCATCCACGTGCCCGAGCAGGGCCTCGGCGACGACTGAGACGGCCGGGCGGCGATCGGGGGCGAACTGCTCGTCGAGCTTCGGGGCGAGATCTGTGACGTCGCTGAGCGACCGACCGGCGAGAGCCGAGTTGATCTTCGCGCGCAGCTCGCCGAGGAAGACCTCGTCGGCCTCGGCGGGCAGCTCGATGATGCGCTGGTCGACGCGTCCGCCATCCGTGATGAAGACGGTCATGACGCGGGTGGTCGACAGGGGCACGAGCTCGACGTGCCGAACCCGCGCATGCCCGAGGGTCGGGTACTGAACGAGGGCGACCTGGTTCGTGAGGCTCGCGAGCAGTCGCACCGTGCGGGCGAAGACGTCGTCGAGGTCGACCGACTGGTCGAGGAAGGCGGCGATCGCTTGGCGCTGGCCGGCGCTCAGCGGCCGGAGATCCTGCAGCTGGTCGACGAAGAGCCGGTAGCCCTTGTCGGTCGGCACGCGGCCGGAGGAGGTGTGGGGAGCCGCGATGAGCTCCTCCTCCTCGAGCTGCGCCATGTCGTTGCGGATCGTCGCGGCGCTCACGCCGAACTGGTGGCGCTCGACGATCGCCTTCGAGCCCACGGGCTCACGGGAGGCGACGTAGTCCTGCACGATCGCCCGCAGGACGTGGAGAGCGCGCTCCGAGACCATGTGCGCTCCTCTCCGCTCGGCCCGTCCGGGCATCCAGCCGTTCGCGCCGCGGGAGGGCGGGGCGGATGGCTAGTGCTAGCACTCGCCTCGGCTGACTGCCAATTCTACCCCGGCGCACCGAGCGGCGGTGATTGCCCGCGCGGCGGTCGAGCGCTATTTTGTGCCTGAGTTCCACCCACTCAATCGGACGCATCGAAAGGCAGCACGCCCATGACCGATTCCACGACACCCCCCGCCGCGGCATCCGCGGCTCCGCTCAGCGAGGCGGAGGACCGCCAGTGGGCGTCCTTCGCCCACCTCGGCGGCATCCTCTGGATCCTGCCGTCTCTCATCATCTACCTCGTCTTCAAGGACCGCGGGAGCTTCACGCGAGTGGAGTCCAAGGAGGCCCTGAACTTCCAGATCACCGTCGGCATCGCGTACATCGCGCTGCAGATCGTCGCCGCGATCCTCGCTGCGGTGACCTTCGGACTCGGCGGGCTGCTCGGCTTCCTCGCCCCGCTCATCTGGATCGCCTCGGTGATCTTCTCGATCCTCGGTTTCGTTCAGGCCAAGGACGGCAACCACTACCGCTACCCGGTCTCGGTGCGCTTCATCAAGTAGGCGCACGGCGATCGTGAACGGGGTCCGGCCGGAGGCCTGGCCCCGTTCCTCGTTCGAGCGCAGGCCCGCAGGGGCATAGTGTCGAGCATGACCCAGCAGCCGCCCGCCAGCCCCCACGCCTCGACGCCGAACCCGATGCGCCCCGAGGACGAGAAGACGTGGGCGATCCTGACGCACGTCGGCGGGCTGTTCATCCCGGTCATCGCACCGCTCGTGATCTACCTCGTCCTGCGCGACCGCGGGCCGTTCATCCGGCACCACAGCGCGACGGCACTCAACTTCCACCTCACGGTCACGATCGCCTACCTCGTGGGTCTCGCGACCTCCTGGCTCATCGTCGGCTTCTTCATCATGGCCGCCGTGGCCATCGTCTTCTTCGTGCTCAGCATCATGGCTGCGATCTCCGCCGGGCGCGGGGAGTTCTACAGCTACCCGCTGACCATCGCCTTCCTGCGGTAGCCGACCGGCGTCGTCAGTCGAGCAGCCGACGCACGACCGCGTCGGCGAGCAGCCGCCCTCGGAGGGTGAGCACGACGCGGCCCGCGAGCGCGGCGGCCGGGTCGACCAGGCCGTCCGCGATGAGCCCGGCGACCTCGCGGCGGCCCGCGGGCTCGAGCAGGCTCGCCGGCAGCCCCCTGGCGAGGCGCGTCTCGAGCAGCACGCGCTCGATGCGGCGGGTCTCGTCGTCGAGGGTCTCCCGACCGGCAGCCGGTGACTCCCCCGCGGTGAGGCGCTGGGCGTACGCGGCGGGGTGCTTGACGTTCCAGAACCGCACGCCGCCGATGTGGCTGTGCGCCCCTGGGCCTACTCCCCACCAGTCCTGCCCCGTCCAGTAGGCGCGGTTGTGGCGCGAGCGACGGCTCGCTCCGCCATCGGTGGTCGCGAGCGCCCAGTTGCTGACCTCGTACCAGGAGTAGCCCGCCTGACTCAGCCGGGCATCCGCCGCCTCGTACATCGTCGCGTGCAGGTCGTCGTCGACGGGCGGCACCTCGCCGCGGGCGATCTGACGGGCGAGCTTCGTTCCCTCCTCGACGATGAGTGCGTAGGCGCTGATGTGGTCGGGGCGCTGCTCGAGCGCGGCGTCGAGGCTCGCGTGCCAGTCAGACTCGGATTCGCCGGGAGTTCCGTAGATGAGGTCGAGGCTCACGGCGAGGCCTGCGGCGCGCGCCTCTGCGACGCGGCGGGTCACGTTCGCGGGGTCGTGCGTGCGCTCGAGCGTCGCGAGCACGCGCGGGACCGCGGACTGCATGCCGATGCTCACGCGCGTGAAGCCGGCCTCGGTGAGGGTCTGCAGGCCCGCGGCGTCGATCGAGTCGGGGTTGGCCTCGGTCGTGATCTCGGCGCCGGGTGCGAGGGTGAAGAGCCGCTCGACGGCGGCGAGCATGCGGGCGAGGTCGGTCGCGGGCAGAAGCGTCGGAGTGCCGCCGCCGAAGAACACCGTGCTCGCGGGGCGCGGCGGGAAGCCCGCGTCATCGAGGACGCGCGCGGCCAGCTCGAGCTCGGCGATCGCCTGATCGGCGAAGTCGCTCTGCTTCACGCCGCGGATCTCGCTCGCGGTGTACGTGTTGAAGTCGCAGTATCCGCACCGCACCCGGCAGAACGGTACGTGCAGGTACACGCCGAAGTCGCGCTGCTCGGCGCCGTCGCGCACCGTCGCCGGGAGCGACCCGTCGGCGGGAGCCGGGTCGGCGAGGGGCAGAGCGCTGGGCACGACTCGATTCTCGCAGGGCGCAGCAGGGCGCCCGCCCGCCGCGGCCGTCGAAAACTCAGGACTACCGGCGCGTGCAGAACTCAGGACAAGGAGCCCGTCGAGAACTCAGGACTATCGCCCTGCAGCATGCGGCGCGGGATGCTCGGCCGCGGCAGATCGAGGCGCGAGCACCGCTAGTCCTGAGTTGTCGACGCGAGCCGCGCGCGGACTAGTCCTGAGTTGTCGACACTCGCGCGGGCGGGGCGCGCGGCCCGTGCTGGTTGGATGGGGAGGTGACCACCACCACGATCCTCTGGGATGTCGACGGCACCCTCCTGTTCAACGCGGCGTCGGGCGGCGGCGAGCTGTACCACGCCGCCGTCGAGGCCGCGGCGGGCCGCGCGCTTCATCCGCCGCTCCCTCGGGCGCACGGCAAGACGGACGGGCAGATCCTGTTCGAGATCCTCGAGGCGTTCGACCTCGACGCCGAGCTGCACGACGACGCCGTCGCGGCGCTCGATGCGCTCTCGGTCGAACGCGCGAAGGCGGGCGATCGTCGCGCGATCGCCCCGGGCATCCCCCAGGCGATCGCCGCAGCCGCCGACCGCGGCTGGATCAACGCCCTCCTCACGGGCAACTCGGCCACGCGCTCGCGCGTGAAGCTCGCCGGGGCCGGCCTCGAGCCCGATCTCTTCGACTGGAGCCGCTCGTTCTTCGGCGACCGCTCCCGCGAGCGCCGCGACATCACCCTCGCCGCCCGCTCGGCCCTGCCCGACGAGAGGCTCGTCATCATCGGCGACACCCCGCGCGACGACATCGCGGCGGTCGCGGCGGGCATCCCCTTCATCGCGGTCGCCACGGGCGTCTACACGGTGGATGCTCTGCGCCAGACGGGCGCTCTCATCGTCGTGCCCACGATCGCCGAGGGGCTCGACGCGGTGCTCGACGTCATCGAGTCACTGCCGGGGGTCGCGGCGGCCTGACAGGCATTGCGGGCGCGAGCGCGAACCGCGCGAGAGCCAGGCGCTACGCGACCTGCACGAACCAGATCTGCCCCATGCGGTAGACCATGACGGCGACGGCGAGGCTCACGACGCCGAGCACGATGGTCGACCAGCGCGAGCGGTCGACGAGCCCCCACACGATCGCGAGCAGCGGAAGCAGCAGCGCCGAGATCAGGTACACCCAGTACTCGACGGGGTCGCCGGTCGGATCATTGCCGACGAACGGCGCGACGATAGACACGACGATCTGCGCGAGCAGCAGGACGGCGACGAACGCGGTGAGCCCGTGGGTGAGGTCGCTCGGCGCCCGGCCGATTCCGCCGGCGATGAGGCACACGATGCCGACGACGACGGCGACGGCGACCTGCGCGGTCGTGAACCACTCGATCACTGCTGACTCCTGGGTGACGGACGCGTCGCGCGTGCCGGTGCGTCGCGACGAGAGTGGCGGATGCTCACTCCGCGTCGATCGGGAACCCCACCAGCGTACGGCCGACGCCCGCACGCGCGCTCACGAGCCCGACGAGCCGGCCCGCGCCGTCGATCGCGGCGAGCGTCTCCGTGTCGTCGAGCTCGGGCAGGGCGAGCTTCTTGCCGTGGCCGAGATCGCGCGCCTGCTCGTCGGTGACGTGCAGGACGGGGAAGAGCCGCTCGGCGACCGTGGCCGACGACGTCAGGCCCGCCGGTCCGTTCTCGGCGAGCTGCTCGAGGCTCACGGCATGGGCGACGTCGAACGGTCCGACGCGCGTGCGCCGCAGGGCGCGCAGGTGGCCGCCGACGCCGAGGCCCGCGCCGAGATCGCGGGCCAGCGCTCGGATGTAGGTGCCGGACGAGCAGTCGATGCGGGCATCCACCTCAATCGTCGGCGCCTCGTCCACGCGACCGGGCAGGCGGCGCACGGCGAGCACGTCGAAGGCTGCGATCGTGACGGCGCGGGCCTTCAGTTCGACCTGTTCGCCGGCGCGGACGCGATCGTAGGCGCGGCGACCGTCGACCTTGATCGCGCTCACGGCGCTCGGCACCTGCTCGATCAGGCCCGTGAGCGCGGAGACCGCGGCGGCGAAGCGCTCGTCGGTGAGGGCGTCGAGCGCGCCAGCAGCCGCCTGCTCGCCGACGAACTCGCCCTCCGAGTCGTCGGTCGTCGTCGCGCGCCCCAGCACGATCGTCGTCTCGTACGTCTTGTCGAGCCCGACGAGGTAGGTGAGCAGGCGCGTCGCCGACCCGACGCCGAGCGTCAGGAGCCCCGTCGCGAGCGGGTCGAGCGTGCCGGCGTGGCCGACCTTGCGAGTGCCGAGCGCACGACGGGCGCGGGCGACGACGTCGTGGCTCGTGAGTCCGGCGGGCTTGTCGACGAGGAGGAGTCCGGTGGGCACCGCCCCACGCTAGCGCGGTCGTAGGATGCCCAGGTGCGGATCGCGGTCGTAGGGGCGGGGGCTATCGGCGGCGTGCTCGCCGCGCTCCTGTCGCGCGCGGGCGACGACGTCGTCGTGACCGCCCGGGGCGAGCACGGCGCAGCGATCGCGCGCGACGGACTGGAGCTCTCCGGCGGCTGGGGCTCGTTCCTCGCCCGCGTGCCGGTCGTCGAGCGCGTCGAGCCGCCCGTCGATCTCATCGTGCTCGCGACGAAGGCGCACGACTCGGCGGCGGCGCTGAGCGCGATCACGGGCTGCGACGGAACCCCGGTGCTCGTCGTGCAGAACGGCCTCGGCGGCGCCGACGCGGCGCGCGATGCCCTGCCGCACTCCCCCGTCGCCATCGGTTTCGCGCTCTTCGCCGCGAGCCTCGTCGTGCCGGGGCATGTGTCGGTGACGGGGCCCGCGCCTCTCACGCTCGCCGGCGACGCGGCCGCCATCGCCGTTGCCCTGCCCGCCCTGCGCGCCGCGCTTCCCGAGGAGGTGACGGTGACCGACGACGTGCGCGGGGCCCAGTGGACGAAGCTGCTCGTCAACCAGGTCAACGCTCTCCCCGCGATCACCGGGCTCAGCGTGCAGCAGGTCGTCGCCCACGACGGGCTCCGGCGCGTCCTCGCGCGCGGCATGGTCGAGACGGCGGTCGTCGGCCGGGCGCTCGGGGTGAAGTGGGCGCAGCTGGGCTCCGTGGGCGCCGCGCAGGTCGAGGAGCTGCTCGCGGACGACTCGGCGCACGCCGAGCGGCTGCCGCGATCGCTCGCCGCGCGCATGGGAGACGTGCCGAACCCCGCGTCGACGCTGCAAAGCATCCGTCGGGGTCGGAGCACCGAGATCGACGCCCTCAACGGGGCGGTCGCGGATGCCGCGGCTCGACTGCACATCCCCACGCCGGTGAACGCCGCGATGGTCGCGCTCGTCCACGAGGTCGAGCGCACGGGCGAGTTCCTCCCCCCGGCCGAGGTGCTCGTGCGCGTGCCGCGCGGGAACGACCCGGCTCGCACCGACTGACGCGCGAGGAAGGGCGGGCCGGCCCCCACCACAAGGACCGGCCCGCCGGGCACGAGGGCGAGCGCTAGAGCATCGCCTTCGTGTGCCAGACCGTCTTCGTCTCGACGAAGGCGGTGATCCGCTCGAGGGAGGGCGCCGGGGCCCCCTCGACGGGCGGGAGGACGCGCTTGAGCGTCTCGGCCGCAGAGATCTGCAGGTCGACCCACGCGCCGTCGGCGAGCGAGCCGGCCCCGGCGAGGTCGAGCGCGTTGACGTCAGCGTGCGACGCGAGCCACGGCGCGAGCTCGGCGGGCGAGCCGGTGAGCACGTTGACGACTCCGCCCGGCACGTCCGACGTCGCAAGCACTTCCGCGAGCGAGATGGCCGAGAGGGGCGCCGCCTCGTTCGCGACGACGACGACCGTGTTGCCCGAGAGCACGATGGGTGCGACGACCGCCGCGAGGCCGAGCAGCGAGACGCCGGTGGAATCCTGCGGCGCGATCGCCGCGACGACGCCCGTCGCGTCGGGCACCGAGAGGTTGAAGTACGGGCCGGAGACGGGGTTGCCGTTGCCCGCGAGCTGCGCGTACTTGTCGGCCCAGCCGGCGTACCAGACCCAGAGGTCGATCGTCGCGTCGACCTGGGCGCCCGCGGCGGTGGCCGTGACGCCCTCCGACTGCACGATCTCGTCGACGAACTGCGCGCGACGCCCCTCGAGCAGCTCGGCGATGCGGTAGAGCACCTGGCCGCGGTTGTAGGCCGTCGCGCCCGCCCACTTGGGCTGCGCGCCGCGGGCCGCGACGACGGCATCCCGCGCGTCCTTCCGCGAGGCGAGCGAGGCGTTCGCGATGAATTCGCCCGAGGGCGCCGTCACGACGTAGGTGCGGCCGCTCTCGCTGCGCGGGAACGCGCCGCCGATCGCGAGCTTGTAGGTCTTAGGCACGCTGAGCCGGCTCACTTGGCCACCGCCTTCCGGGCCTTGCGGCCAGATCGAGAGGATGCCGCGCTCGACTCGATCGGAGCCTGCCAGCCGCTCGACTCGAGGTACGCGGTGAGCCCTTGGCGGCCACCCTCGCGGCCGTAGCCCGACTCCTTGTACCCGCCGAACGGCGACGCCGGGTCGAACTTGTTGAAGGTGTTGGCCCAGATGACGCCGGCGCGCAGACGGTCGGCGAGGGCGAGCATGCGCGACGCCTTCTCCGTCCAGATGCCGGCCGAGAGGCCGTACGGGGTGTTGTTCGCCTTCGCGACGGCCTCCTCCGGCGTGCGGAAGGTCAGCACCGACAGGACGGGGCCGAAGATCTCCTCGCGCGCGATCGAGTGCGCGGCCGAGACGCGCGTGAAGATCGTCGGTCGGAACCAGAACCCCTTGTCGGGCACCGTGCAGTCGAGCTGCCAGCGCTCGGCGCCCTCGTTCTCGCCCGTGTCGCTGAGCGTGCGGATGCGCTCGAGCTGAGCGGCCGAGTTGATCGCACCGATGTCGGTGTTCTTGTCGAGCGGGTCGCCCAGGCGCAGCGTCGACAGGCGCTGCTTGAGGCGGTCGACGACCTCGTCGTGCACGTTCTCCTGCACGAGCAGGCGCGAACCGGCGCAGCAGACGTGGCCCTGGTTGAAGAAGATGCCGTTGACGACGCCCTCGACGGCCTGGTCGATCGCGGCGTCGTCGAAGACGATGTTCGCCGCCTTGCCGCCGAGCTCGAGGGTCAGCTTCTTGGAGGTGCCGGCGACCTGACGGGCGATCGTTCGGCCCACATCGGTCGAGCCCGTGAAGGCGACCTTGTTGACGTCGGCGTGCGTGACGAGCGCCTGACCGGTCGCGCCGGGGCCCGTGACGATGTTCACGACGCCGGGCGGCAGGTCTGCCTGCTGCAGGATCTCGGCGAAGAGCATCGCCGTGAGCGACGTGGTCTCAGCGGGCTTGATGACGACGGTGTTGCCGGCCGCGAGGGCGGGGGCGATCTTCCACGCGAGCATGAGCAGCGGGAAGTTCCACGGGATCACCTGCGCGGCGACGCCGAGCGAGCGCGGTTTAGGGCCGAGGCCCGCGTACTCGAGCTTGTCCGCCCAGCCGGCGTAGTAGAAGAACCACGCGGCGACGAGCGGCACGTCGACGTCGCGCGTCTCGCGGATGGGCTTGCCGTTGTCGAGGCTCTCGGCGACGGCGAGCTCGCGCGCGCGCTCCTGCACCAGGCGGGCGATGCGGAAGAGGTACTTGCCGCGGTCGCTTCCCGACATGCGCGACCAGACCTTCTCGTACGAGCGGCGCGCGGCCGCGACGGCGCGGTCGACGTCTGAGGCGTCGGCCTGCGCGATCCGCGCGATGACCTCCTCCGTCGCGGGCGAGATCGTGTCGAACACCTCGCCGGAGCCGTCGACGAACTCGCCGTCGATGAAGAGGCCGTACTGCGCCTTGAGGTTCAGGATCGCCGTCGATTCCGGCGCGGGGGCGTACTCGAGGAAGCTCATGGGTCAGTCCACCGTCACGTAGTCGGGGCCACTGTAGTGACCGGTTCGCAGTTTCTGTCGCTGCAGCAGCACGTCGTTGACGAGGCTCGAGGCGCCGAAGCGCCACAGGTGCGGCGTCAGCCACTCCTCGCCCACGGTCTCGGCCACGGTGACGAGGTAGCGCACGGCATCCTTCGAGGCGCGGATGCCGCCGGCCGGCTTCATGCCGACCCTCTCGCCCGTGAGGCGGTGCCAGTCGCGGATCACCTCGAGCATGAGCAGCGTGACGGGCAGCGTGGCCGCGGGGCTCACCTTGCCCGTCGATGTCTTGATGAAGTCGGCCCCGGCGAGGATCGCGAGCCAGGATGCCCGGCGCACGTTGTCGTACGTGGCGAGCTCGCCGGTCTCGAGGATGACCTTGAGCTGGGCGAAGCTGCCGTCGGCGCGCCGGCAGGCCTCCTTGACGGCGACGATCTGATCGAAGACGAGCCCGAAGCGACCGGAGAGGAATGCGCCGCGGTCGATGACCATGTCGATCTCGTCGGCGCCGGCGGCGACCGCCTCACGCGTGTCGGCGAGCTTGATCGCGAGGCTCGCGCGCCCCGAAGGGAACGCGGTCGCGACGGCCGCGATCGACACGAGGCCGAGCTCGGGGTCGCCGTGCAGCGCGCCGAGCGCCTCGACGGCGTACGGCACCATGTCGCCGTAGACACAGACCGCCGCGACGCGGGGCGTCGACGGGTCGGTCGCGTCGGGCGTGACGGCCTTGGCGACGAGCGAGCGCACCTTGCCGGGGGTGTCGGCGCCCTCGAGAGTCGTGAGGTCGCACGTGCGGATGATGGTGTCGAGCGCCCAGGCCTTCGAGCTCGCCTTGATCGAGCGCGTCGAGAGGCCGGCCGCGCGGGCCTCGAGCCCGACGGCGTCGACGCCGGAGAGCCCCTCCAGGTGCAGTCGGAGGGCCTTCTCGGTGAGGTCGCTGCCGAGAAGGCGCACGGCACGATCGGCGGGAGCGAGAGCGACCGGATGCTCGATGGTCATGACGAGGTTCCTTCGGAGATCGAGTCGTGGTGGCGGGCGGCGATGGGCTCATCGATGTCGTCGAGGAGCGCGTGGGCGGTGTGCTCATCGGTGACGATCACCGAGCACAGCCCGTGCGTGACGATCGCGCGAGCGATCGGGTGCTTGGCCTCGCCGCCGATGACGAGGACGGCGGTCGTCGCGCCGCGCAGCTCTTCGAGCCCGAGACCGAGGGTGCGGGCGTCGAGCTCCGGATCGGCGATCGTGCCATCGGCGGTGATGTAGCGGCCGATCACATCGCCGACCGCGCCGCGCTCCCGCAGCTCGGCGATGTCGTCGGCCGTCAGGTAGCCGCTGTCGACATGCACCGAGGATGTGTCGGCGACTCCGGCGCTGAAGAGGTAGGCGGCCGCGCCGCGCGCCATCTGCACCACGCCGCCGACGGTGCGATCGCCCTCGATCGCCCTCTTCGTCTCGAGTCGCTCGAGGATGGCGGGGCTCGGCAGCAGAGTCGCCTGCCCTCCGGCCTTCTGCGCGATCATCACCGCGGTGCTCGCGGCCGTACCCGGGCGCTTGGAGAGGCTCACGCCGCCGTTGATCTGAACGACGTTGACGCCCGTCGACCAGCCCACGGGCAGCGACTCGGCGACCTGGTGCAGAGTCCGGCCCCAGCTCACGCCGAGCAGTCGCGGTACGGGCCGCACGCTCACGAGATAGTCGGCAGCGGCCTCGGCTACGCGGGCCTGCAGCTCGACCTCGTCGACCGGAGCGGGCACGACGATCGCGTCGCGCAGCCCGAACCGAGCGCCGAGCTCGCGCTCGAGCGCGAGCCGCCGAGCGCGCGGGTGCACGATCTCGATGCGGATGATGCCGCGCTCACGGGCCTGGGCGAGGAGTCGGCCGACCTTCCAGCGCGTGACGCGAAGGATCGCCCCGATCTCGTCCTGCGTCTTGTTCTCCTCGTAGTAGAGCTCGGCAGCTCGGACGGCGAGCAGCTCGTTGGCTGACGCGCTCTCCGTGGACACCATGGTTCTCCGTCGTCGATTCGAGGCCTCGTTCGGGCGGGGCCGTCGCGTCGGCGGCCCCGCTCCAGGCTAGGCGGGCCGGGGGGTCGCCCACCAACATATGGTGCGAGCCTGCTCAGATGAGCAGAGGGGCGTTCGAGCCGGCGACCCCCGCTCGTTACGCTGTCCATCGACGGCCCGCGCGATGCGGCACCGCAGAGAGGACTCCCCGTGACCGACTACGCCCTCGCCGTCGACCTCGGAGGCACCAAGGTCGAGGCCGCTCTCGTCGACGTCACGGGCCGGGTCCTGCCGGGATCGCGGCACCGCCGCACCACGGGCGCGACGTCCACAGCCGAGGCGCTCGCGGCATCCGTGACCGAAGCGGTCGAGAGCGCGCTCGAGTCGGCGACCGAACCGGAGATCGAGCTGATCGGCGCGGGCATCGGATCGGCCGGACCGATCGCAGGTCGCACCGGCAACGTCTCACCTCTCAACCTGGCCGCGTGGCGCGATTACCCGCTCGGCGAGCTCGTCGGCGATCTCCTGCCCGCGGCACTGCCGGTCACGCTGCGCATGGACGGCATCTGCATCGCCCTCGCCGAGGTGTGGGTCGGCGCCGCGCAGACCGAGTCGAGCGTCATGGGCATGATCGTGTCGACCGGAGTCGGCGGCGGCGTCATCCTCGACGGTCGCGTCATCACCGGGCGCAGCGGCAACGCCGGGCACATCGGCCACCTGCAGGTCGCCGGCTTCGACGACGTGTGCGCGTGCGGTGCGCGAGGCTGCCTCGAGGCGGTCGCCTCGGGCCCGCGCACCGTCGCCTGGGCGCGCACGCAGGGCTGGACGGGCACGACCGGGGAGGAGCTCGCCGCCTCAGCCGGGCAGGGGGATGCGACGGCGCGCGCCGCCATCGAGCGCTCGGCCGGCGCCGTGGGCGCGGCGATCGCCTCGGCCAGCGCCCTCGTCGACCTCGACCTCGTCGCGATCGGCGGCGGCTTCAGCCACGTCGCCGACGACTACATCGACCTCGTGCAGGCCGCCGTCGCGCACCACAGCGACTTCGCGTTCGTCACCAGCACGCGCGTCGTCGCATCGGCGCTGAGCGGAGAGGGGCCGCTCATCGGCGCCGCGGCGCTCATCCATCAGGCCGAACGCGTCGCCTGAGCCGGTCGCGGCCCGAGCCGCGGCGCTCGAGCGCGATCAGAGCCTGCGCCGCTCCAGCTCGTCGTCGATCATCTCGCCCGAGCGCAGGAGCGGGATCGCGACGAGCGTCGAGAGCGCCGCGAGTAGCAGGATCACGATCGCGGGCATCCAGCTGCCCGTGACCGAGCGCAGCACGCCGAGAGCGAGCGGGGCGACGGCGGCGACGCCGTAGCCGATGGCCTGGACGAATCCGCTGACCGTGACGGCGCGGTGCGAGGTGCGACTGCGGAGCCCGATGAGGGCGAGGCACATCGGGAAGAGCACCTGGCCCGCGCCGAGCGCGATCATCCACAGCGGCGTCGCGAGCGTCGGCGCGAGCAGGAGCCCGAGGAACCCGACGGAGAACGCCACGACAGAGACGATCATGATCGGCGCGGGCGATCGCAGCCGTGCAGTGATCACCGGGGTCGCGAGCGAGAGCGGAAGACCCACGATCGCGAACAGGCCGACGAGCGCGCCGGCACGGGCCGCATCGACGCCCGCGAGATCCTCGAGCAGCAGCGGCATGAGGGCGAAGGTCGAGTAGGCCGTGACGCCCGAGACCGCGAAGGGGATCGTGATGCCCCACACGACGCGCGAGCGAGCGAGGCGGCCGAACTGGCGCGTGTCGGGCTCGTCGACCGGGTCGGCGACGTCCGCGTCCGCGCTCGTCGAGGGAGCATCGACCTCGATGACGGTCACCGGCTCGGTGACGACGGGATGCGGCGGTCGCGCCGCGAGGACGACCCACGGGATGAGCGCGAGAACCCCGACCGCGCCCCACACCGCGAGCGACAGTCGCCAGCTCGCCGCATCGGCGATCGGCACGGCGATGAGCGGGGGCAGCGCGGTCGAGATCGACATCATGGTCGCGTAGGCGGCGGTGACCGCGCCGATGCGCCCGGGCGCGTACCGTTTGACCGCCGGCGGCAGCAGTATGTTGCCGAAGCCGGCGCCCATGAGCACGACGAGCGTGCTCGCGAGGAGCCCGGGGTAGTCGAGCGCGGCGCCGCGCAGCAGATGACCGGCGATCATGGTGACGACCGCGAAGAGGAGCGCCCGCTCGAGGCCGATGCGGTGCGCGACCCAGGGCGCGAGGAGCCCGGAGACGGCGAACGCGACGGGCGGCACCACGCCGAGCAGGCCGATCGCGGTCGCGTCGAGGGGGATCTCGGCGTCGATGAGGCCCGCGAGCGGCGCGAGGCCCGCGACCGCGGTGCGGATGTTGAGGGCGATGAGCACGATGCCCAGCACGCCGAGGAGCCTGCCCCCGCGCGGCGAGAGCAGGCGGTCGGGCACGATCAGACTCTAGTGCGGCGCGAGCCGCGCTCAGCCCGAGACGGCGGCGTCGGCCGCGCCCGCGGGCCCGGTGGCGCCTCCGATGCCGAGTACGCCGCGGATCTCCTCCTCGTCGCGCCCCATTTGGATCGCGAGGGCTCGGGCGGACTCGAACTTCCTCATGCCGCGCATCCACCGCACGAACTCGAGCTCGACCGTCTTGCCGTACAGGTCGAGCGCGACATCCATCGCGTGCGCCTCGACGGTCTTGTCGGCGACGTCGCCGAAGGTCGGATTGTTGCCGACGCTCGTCGCCGCCGGGTAGCGCTCGCCCTCGACGTGCAGCCAGGTCGCGTACACGCCGTCGGCGGGGATGTACCCCTCGGCGTTGTGGCCGAGGTTCGCGGTCGGGTAGCCGAGTTCGCGCCCTCGCTGGTGGCCGGGCACGACGAGCGAGCGGATGCGCGGATAGCGGCCGAGGGCCTCCGTCGCGTCCTCCAGGCGGCCGGCATCGAGCGCCTCGCGGATGCCCGTCGACGACACGCGCCGCCCGTCCTGCTCGCACACGTCGTCGATGAGCGAGACGGTGAAGCCGAAGCGCTCCCCCTCCTCGCGGAGCGTCTCGACCGAGCCCGCACCGCGCGCGCCGTACCGGAAGTCGGAGCCGACGACGACCTCGCTCGCGCGCAGAGCATCGACGAGCACGCGCTGAACGAATTCATCCGGGCCCCAGCTCGCGAGCTCGCGCGTGAACGGCAGCACGACGACGAGGTCGGCGCCGGCCTCGACGAGCGCCTCGGTCTTCTGGGCCACGCTCAGCAGCGGAGAGGGCGCTCGATCGGGCGCGAGCACGGAGGCGGGGTGCCGGTCGAACGTCACGACCGCGACACGGGCCTCGCCCGCGCGCTCGCGCATGCCCGCGATCACGGCGCGGTGACCGCGATGGACGCCGTCGAACTTCCCGATCGTCACGATCGCGCGCCGGTCGTCGACGGGGACCCCGTCGAGGCCGTCGAGGATGCGCGCGTCGGTCACGACGGCGCCTCGGTCGCGGCGACGGTCGAGGCGCGGCGGGCGCGATGCACGCGGCGCAGCCACAGGAGCCCGAGGACGGGCAGCACGAGGGGGATGAACAGGTACCCCTGCCCGAAGCGCGACCACACCGTTTCATCGGGGAAGAGCGCGGGATCGAGTAGGCTCGCGGCGCCGACGGCGAGTACCCCGACGAGCTCGAAGACGATCGCGACGACGGCGACGCGTAAGGCGGCGGTGCCGCGGGCGACGAGCGCGACGGTCGCCACGACGTAGACGATCGCAGCGATCGCGGAGAGCGAGTACGCGACCGGGGCCTCGGCGAACTTCGTCGCGATCTGGTAGCCGGAGCGGCCGGTCGCGGCGAGCGCGAGCACGGCGTAGACGACGACGAGAACGCGGCCGATGCCGGACGCGGTCGGGCGGGGATCCTCGCTCACGGGTTCAGCGTAGGTCAGGAATCCTGTGGGTCGACGTCGCGCTCGCCGCGCTCGATCGCAGGGGCGTCGTCGGTCGCGGCGACCTCCCGTGCCGCCCTCGACTCGACCGGCTCATCGGGGCTCGGCTCGGGGCTCGAGCCGCTCGGCGCGCCCTCGACGGCGAGCCGCTGCGACGGCAGCGGCCCTGCGCCGGGGATGGGCGCCGACAGCGCGCGGAGGAAGCGCTGCGCGATCCGGCGCCGCGCCACCCCGAGCGCGGGATTCGCGAGCGCCCAGCCGGGGCCGGCGGCGCGCGCGAAGCTGCGGACGGTGAGCCAGATGCCGCCGTCGGCGACGCGCTCGAGGAGGAAGGACTCCTCACCCGAGAGCGGATGCCCCGGCAGAGTCCCGACGGCGTACAGGACGCGGTCGTCGCTCTCCTCGCGCAGCACCACGCGACCCGGGAGCGGATAGAGCATGCGTCCGCCGACCGACGGGCCGACGATGACGGTGTCGCCGGGGCGCACGTACCGCTCGCCGGACGCCGAGAACTCGTCGTCGGGAACCTCGAGCGTCG
Organism: Microcella alkalica; assembly: GCF_014137945.1. Classification (GTDB taxonomy): domain Bacteria; phylum Actinomycetota; class Actinomycetes; order Actinomycetales; family Microbacteriaceae; genus Microcella; species Microcella alkalica. Next base: position 501,826 of record NZ_JACGWX010000001.1, on the reverse strand, counting down.
CGGCGCTCACGGGCTGGCCGGATTCGTCATAGCTCACGGGGAGGTAGTGAGCGGCATCCTGCTCGCCGGATGCGGGGATGATGCGGACCGCGAGACCCGCACCGCGGTAGACGCCGCCGGTGAGGAGCTGCTCGACGGCGTGCTCCCAGCGGGCGTCGCCGTGGCCGACGCGGCCGCGCACCTCGAGCGGGCGGTAGCCCTTCGGCGGGTACTGCAGCAGGTCGACGGCCTGCGTGCCGCCCACCGACCCGTAGGTGACGGCGCGCTGCTCGAGCGGTCGGCGGGCCACGGCTACTTCTTCTCCTTGGCCTTCTCGACGTCGCCTGAGAGCGCGGCGATGAAGGCCTCTTGCGGAACCTCGACGCGACCCACCATCTTCATGCGCTTCTTGCCCTCCTTCTGCTTCTCGAGGAGCTTGCGCTTGCGGGTGATGTCACCGCCGTAGCACTTCGCGAGGACGTCCTTGCGCATCGCGCTGATCGACTCGCGAGCGATGATGCGGGCGCCGATCGCGGCCTGGATGGGCACCTCGAACTGCTGGCGCGGGATGAGCTTCTTGAGGCGCTCGGTCATGAGCACGCCGTACGCGTAGGCCTTCTCACGGTGCACGATCGCGCTGAACGCGTCGACCGCCTCGCCCTGCAGGAGGATGTCGACCTTCACGAGGTCGGCCTCCTGATCGCCGGTCGGCTCGTAGTCGAGGCTCGCGTACCCGGCCGTCTTGCTCTTCAGATGGTCGAAGAAGTCGAAGACGATCTCGCCGAGCGGGATCGTGTACTTGATCTCGACGCGGTCCTCGCCGAGGTAGTCCATGCCGATGAGGCTGCCGCGGCGGCTCTGGCACAGCTCCATGATCGTGCCGACGTAGTCCTTCGGGGCGAGGATGGCGGCTTTCACCATGGGCTCGCTCACGCTCGCGATCTTCGCGCCCGTCGGGAACTCGCTCGGGTTCGTGACGGTGAAGTGCTTCTTGTCGTCGGTCGTGACCTCGTACGTCACGCTCGGCGCGGTCGAGATGAGGTCGAGGCCGAACTCGCGCTCGAGGCGCTCGGTGACGATCTCGAGGTGCAGAAGGCCGAGGAACCCGCAGCGGAATCCGAAGCCGAGCGCGACCGAGGTCTCGGGCTCGTAGTTGAGCGCGGCGTCGGAGAGCTTGAGCTTGTCGAGCGCCTCGCGCAGGACGGGGTAGTCGCTGCCGTCGATCGGGTACAGCCCGGAGAACACCATCGGCTTGGGGTCGGTGTAGCCCGGGAGGGCCTTCGCAGCAGGCTTCTGAGCGTTGGTGACGGTGTCGCCGACCTTCGACTGGCGGACATCCTTCACGCCGGTGATGAGGTAGCCGACCTCGCCGACCCCGAGGCCCTTGCTCGGACTCGGCTCGGGGCTCGAGACGCCGATCTCGAGCAGCTCGTGCGTCGCGCGCGTCGACATCATCTGGATGCGCTCGCGCGGGCTCAGCGAGCCGTCGATCATGCGGACGTAGGTCACGACGCCGCGGTAGGCGTCGTAGACGGAGTCGAAGATCATGGCGCGCGCCGGCGCCGTCGGGTCGCCGACGGGGGCGGGGATGAGCTCGACGACGCGGTCGAGCAGCGCCTCGACTCCCTCGCCCGTCTTGCCGCTCACGCGCAGGACGTCGGCCGGGTCGCCGCCGATGAGCTGGGCGAGCTCGCGCGAGTACTTCTCCGGGTCGGCGGCCGGCAGGTCGATCTTGTTGAGCACCGGGATGATCGTGAGGTCGTTCTCGAGCGCGAGGTACAGGTTCGCGAGCGTCTGGGCCTCGATGCCCTGCGCGGCGTCGACGAGCAGGATCGCGCCCTCGCACGCGGCGAGGCTGCGGCTCACCTCGTACGTGAAGTCGACGTGCCCGGGGGTGTCGATCATGTTCAGGGCGTAGGTCTGCGGCTTGCCGCCCTCCTGAGGCAGTGCCCAGGGCATCCGCACCGCCTGGCTCTTGATCGTGATGCCGCGCTCGCGCTCGATGTCCATGCGATCGAGGTACTGCGCGCGCATGTCGCGGTCGCTCACGACCCCGGTGATCTGCAGCATGCGGTCGGCGAGCGTCGACTTGCCGTGGTCGATGTGCGCGATGATGCAGAAGTTGCGGATCAGCGTCGGGTCGGTGGCCGCGGGGGCGAGCGGCGTGAGGGCGCGAGGAGACATGTCGCGCCATTCTCCCACGCTCGTCGCTCGGCGCGGTCACGCACGGGATGCCCGGGGCCGAGCATCCGCGCCACTCGCTCTGCGCGCGCCCCGCGCGACGCGCCCCGCTCGCGATTGTCGCGGGCGCTCGCCTGCTGGTAATGTCGCCTGTTGGCTTGCGTGTCAGGAAGCCCTCTCTCTTCCGACACGGATTGCGGCTGGGATTTCGCCACCGAGACAGCGCTCGTCACAGAGCACGCGCTCACGGCACCCCACCCCCGGCCGCTTCACACACACCGTTCAACTCGAGAAAGACAGTCATGGCGAACATCAAGTCGCAGATCAAGCGCATCAAGACCAACCTCAAGGCGCAGGAGCGCAACAAGGCGGTCAAGAGCGAGCTCAAGACCGCCGTGCGTCGCACGCGCGAGGCCGTCGCCGCGGGCGACAAGGCAGCCGCTGCCGAGGCTCTCGTCGTCGCGACGAAGAAGCTCGACAAGGCCGCGAGCAAGGGCGTCATCCACAAGAACCAGGCGGCGAACCGCAAGTCGGCCATCGCCAAGCAGGTCGGCGCGCTCTAGCCGCACCCGCTCCCGCACGTCGGGCGCCGCGCGCGCCCCGCTCGAAGCCCCGCTCCGCCTCCCGGCGAGCGGGGCTTCGTCGTGCGCGGCCGGTGCGTCAACAATTCAGGACAAGCGCTGCCGGAGTCGATGCCGCGTGTCCGTCAACGATTCAGGACAAGCGCACCCCGGCACGAGAGCTGCCACGAACGGGAGCGGGATGCGCTCCCCCGCTCGCGCGCTCGTCCTGAATTGTTGACGGGCGCAGGTCTCGCGCGGCCCGCGTCAACAACTCAGGACGACACGACTCGGCAGCAGCGCAGAACCGCACGGCTCCGGGGACAGGGAGAAGACAGGGGACTCGCTAGTCCTGAGTTGTTGACGCGCAGGGTGGACGGGTGACGCGGGCGGGGCGGCGCGGTACGGGTGACTCCCGGCGGGCGCGGGGGGCGGTACGGGTGACGCGAGGCGGGCGCGCGGGACGGATGGCGGGCAGAGGCGCCGCGCGTCAGGCGGGCGGGAGGCCCCGCGCCGCGACCGTGCGCACGAGGGTCTCGAGCGAGTAGATCGGGTCGCGGGCCGCGCCCTTCACCTGAGCGTCAGCGTCGGCGACTGCGAGAATGGCACGGCCGAGCCCCTCCTCCGTCCAGCCCTGCAGGTCGCGGCGCGCGCGATCGATCTGCCAGGGCGCGAGCCCGAGCTGCCCGGCGAGCTGCCCGCCCGATCCGCGCGAGCCGCCGACCTTCGCCATGGTGCGCAGCTTCATGGCGAACGCGGCGACCATCGGAACGGGGTCGGCTCCCGTCGCGATCGCATGCCGCAGGAGCCCGAGCGCCTGACCGTGCTGCCCTGCGATCGCGGCGTCGGCGACGGCGAACGCGTTCGTCTCGACGCGCCCGCCGTAGTACTTCTCGACCGTCTGCGGCGTGATGTCGCCGTCGGTGTCGGCGACGAGCTGCTGACAGGCGCTCGCGAGCTCGGCGAGGTCGTCTGAGAATGCGTTGACGAGCGCGCGCAGGGCCGACGGCGCGATCGCGCGACCGGCGTGCCGAAACTCGGCTGCCGCGAAGTCGGCCCGGTCTGAGTCGCGCTTGAGCTCGGTGCAGACGATCTCGATGCCCGAACCCTGGCCCGACCTGATGGCGTCGAGCATCTTCTTGCCGCGCATCCCCCCGCCGTGCCGCAGCAGCACGACCGTGTCGTCCGCGGGCGACGCGAGGTAGTCGAGAACGTCCTCCAGGAACGCGTCGCTGCACTTTTCGACGTTCTCGACGCGGATGAGCCGCGGCTCGCCGAAGAGCGACGGGCTCGCGAGGGTCAGCAGCTCGCCGGGCGCGTAGCCGTCGGCGCGCAGGTCGTGCACCTCGAGGCTCGCGTCCCGCTCGCGCAGGGCATCCCGCAGCACGCGGCTCGCCCGGTCGGCGAGGAACGCCTCGGGGCCTGTGACGAGGATGACCGGCGCCGGCCGGATCTCGTGCCACGCGAGCTGCGGGATCGACGCTTTCGCCTTCGCCGAAGGCGCCTTCGCGCTCGAGGCGCCGCGCGGGCGAGGTGCGGGCATGATCCTCCTCGAGGGCGGGTGGGCGGATGCCGCGGGTGCGCCCCCCGCGGCCATCCGGCCGGGCGGTCGGCCCCGTCAGCAGCGCTCCTCAGCCTAGTCGTCAGCACCGACCTCCTCGGGGCCGGCGAGGGCTCCCCGCTCCGTCCACACCCGCCACCCGTCGCCCCGTCCGTTCGCCGGGGCGACGAGCACGAGACCGTGCAGGTCGCTGCGCAGCGCGGCTCCCCCGCTGTCGGCGAGCATCGCGAGCGCCTCGGCCGCGGGGTGCCCGTAGGTGTTCTCCTCCCCCACTCCGATGAGTCCGAGCGCGGCGTGCGCTGTCGAGTAGACGGCGGGATCCTGATCGGCCGAGCCGTGGTGCCCGACCTTGACGACGTCGACCGGCGCGAGTCGCACCGCCTCGCGCAGCGACTCCTGGGCGCCGCGCCCGAGGTCGCCGAGTGCGAGAAGGCTCGGGCATCGGCACCCTTCCGCGCCGCGCCACTCGAGCACGAGGCTCGCATCGTTGCCGGGTGGGACTCCTCGGTGGTCGGGGGGCCACAGCGCGCGCCACCGATACTCGCCGTGGCGACCCGCCTCTCCCGCCGACACGTGATCGACGGTCGCGCCGCCCGCGGCGAGCGACTCGAGCACGTCGCGGTCGCGAGCAGCATCGGCGGGGCCGGCGATCACGGCGTCCACCCGACCCACGATGGCATCGACCCCGCCGACATGGTCGGCGTCGAAGTGCGTGAGCACGAGCAGGTCGATGCGATCGATGCCGAGATCGTCGAGGCACTCTGCCAGCAGCTCGGGCTCAATTCCGGTGTCGGTCAGGGCGATGCGCCCCTCCGATCGCACGATCACCGCGTCGCCCTGGCCCACGTCGCACTGCGCGATGATCCAGTCCGCGGGGCGTCCGAGCCGGCCGAGCGCGTCGGCGCCGGCGGTCGCTCCGATGACGGCGAGCAGCGCGCTCGCGGTCGCGAGCGCCGCCCGCGCGCGGAGTCGCCTGCCGCCGTCGAGGGCCGGGATGCCCGCGGCCACGAGCGCGCCCACCGTGAGCCCCGCGAGGAGGAGGGCTCCGATCGCGCCCTCGGGCCACGGCGCCGTCGAGCCTGGGAGCCCGCTCGTCACGACGGCGATCCCGGCGATCCAGCTCGCCGGCACCCATGCAACGGCCGCGAGGGCCGTCGCGAGCCACGGCAGCACTGGTGCGGCGAGGCACGCCGCCATGCCGACGATCGTCGCGACGGGGGCGGCCGGCGCGGCCAAGATGTTGGCGACGACGCCGATGAGCGGCAGCTCGGGGGCGAGGAGGATGAGCACCGGCTGGCATGCGAGCTGCGCGGCGAGCGGAACGGCGACCCACAGGGCGATCGCCCGCGGCATGACGATCGCGAGCCGCCCGGCGAGCGGCCCGGCCAGGACGAGCAGCGCGCCGGTCGCGAGCACCGACAGCGCGAAGCCGTAGTCGCGCGCGATCCACGGATCGAGCGCGAGGATTCCCAGCACGGCGGCGCCGAGCACGGGAAGGCCGCGGCCGGACCGACCGCTCGCAAGGGCGAGGAGCACGACGGCGGCCATGACGGATGCCCGCACCACGCTCGCCTGCGGGGTGACGAGCACGACGAATCCGCCGAGGGCGGCGAGGGCGATTCCGATCCGCACTCCGCGGGGCCAGCGCGCGAGCGCGCCCAGTCCGAGGACGAGCCCGACGACGATCGCGCAGTTGGCTCCCGAGACCGCCGTGAGGTGGCTGAGCGACGAGCGCTTCATCGCCTCGTCGAGCTCTGCATCGACGGCGGAGGTGTCGCCGATCGCCAGGCCCGGGAGGAGCGCGGCCCCCGGGCCGGGAAAGGCGACCGCGACGTCGAGGAAGCGCTCGCGCAGAGCATCCGCCCCCTCGATCATCGGCGGCGGACGCCCGACGGCGTCCAGATCGCCGAGCGGGCGTGCGAGTGCGACGCGGTCGTCGCCCGGCTCGAGCGGCGCGAGGCGCACGAGCCCGTGCCACCGCGAGCCGAGCGGTGAGCGCGCGTCGGTCTCGAACGCGAGCAGCACGACGGGCGCGCGCAGCTCGACCAGCTCGGCACCGTCGCTCCTCGCGGCCTCCGGCGCCTCGCCGGGGGCGATCCTCGGCCGAAGGGCGACGATCGTCGCGTCGACGGCGCCGCCGCCGGTTCCGAGCGCGTCCGACCCGCCCTCCGTCGTCCCGATGGTCTCATCGAGTGCGAGCAGCACCTCGACCGGCGCTCCCGAGTCGAGAGCGGCTCGCAGGGCCGGCGGCTCGCGGACGGGCTGCTGCAGCGCGATCGCGAGCGCGACCACCCCGATCGCGACGAGGGGCAGGATGCTCGCCTCGAGCACCCGCCCGCCCGAGCCCGGCCGGCCATCGCCTCGTTCCCCGGCCGCGCGCCGCACCACCACCAGCCCGCCGACCGCGGCGGCGAGGGCCGTGCCCGCGGCGAGCCCGGAGGCCCAGGGAAGGCCGACGAGCATGATCGCGGCGAGCCACGCGCAGGCGGCGGGCAGTGCGAGCCGCAGGTCGGCGCCGGTCACACGGTCACACGGTCGCGGAACTCGGAGAGGGTCTTCTCGCCGATGCCCGAGACCGCGAGCAGCTCGTCGACCGCGCGGAACGGCCCGTTCTGCTCGCGCCATTCGATGATGCGGCCGGCGATCGCCGGCCCGATGCCCGGGAGCGCGTCGAGCGCGGCCGCGTCTGCGGTGTTGAGGTCGACGAGCGCACCGGGCGCTCCCCCTGAGCCTCCTGCTCCCGTCGCCCCACCGGGCGGCGCAGGCCCTCCCGGCGGCACCTCGCCGATGGCCGGCACGTAGACCTGCTCGCCGTCCACGAGCTCGCGAGCGAGATTGACTCCGCCGAGGTCGGCGGCGTCGGTCGCGCCGCCGGCCGCGGCGATCGCGTCGACGACGCGGTCGCCGAGTCGCACCTCGACGATGCCCGGCTCACGCACGGAGCCCAGCACGTGGACGATGACGGACGCCTCTGACGGAGCGAGCGGGGCATCCGCGCCGTCATCGCCGCTCCGGGCGTCACCGGGCGCGGCGTCGCCGGGCACAGACCCTGTCCCGTCCCCGCCGTCCGACGCATCCGCGCCGCCGACGACGCTCATCGACCCGCCGGGCACGAGTAGAGCTCCGACCACCGAGGCTCCGACGCCGACGAGCGCGAGCACGACGATCGCGCCCACCGCCGCCCGCACGCGCGGACTGCGCCTCGGCGGGCCGGAGGAGGGATGCTCTGGCGCCTCGCGGTGTCCGCTCACGCGGGAAGGCTAAGGACCCTCCGATGCCGGTGGCGGCGATCGACCGGCTTCCGGGGAGTCGTCAGCCGCGCGTGGCGATGTTGACGACGCGCGGGGCGCGGACGATGACCTTGACGATCTCGCGATCGCCGATCGAGCGGACCACGGCCTCGGACGCGCGCGCGAGCGCCTCGAGCTCGGCGCCGCCGATGTGCGGCGACACCTCCAGGCGATCCCGCACCTTCCCGTCGACCTGCACGACCGCCGTCACCGAGTCGGCGACGAGCAGCAGCGGGTCGGGCCTGCGCCAGCCGGCGAAGGCCACGAGGTCGTCGCGCGACGCCGAGCCCAAGGTGGAGCCGAGGCTCGAGCCCGAGCGCGCGCGCCCGCCGGTGCCGTCGGCCGCCGGAGCGACGCCGTGCCCGAGCCGGGCCCACATGTCCTCCGCCGTGTACGGCGCGAAGAGAGACAGCGCGATCGCGACCGCTTCGACGGCCTCGCGAACGGCGGGGTCGCCGGCTCCGGGCCCCGAGTCGACGGCCTTGCGGATCGCGTTGACGAGCTCCATCGTGCGCGCGACGGCGACGTTGAACTTGAACGCCTCGACGAGCGGCGGCACCTCGGCGAGGAAGCGGTGCGTGACGCGGCGCAGCGCGACGTTGCCGAGTGCGAAGTCGACTCCGACGGGCGCAGTGACCTCGCCGGCAAGACGCCAGGCCCGGGCGAGGAACTTCTGCGACCCTGTGACCGACACATCGCGCCAGTCGATGTCGTCCTCCGGCGGGCCGGCGAACGCCATCGTGAGGCGCACGGCGTCGACGCCGAAGCTGTCGAGCTCCTCGGTGAAGTAGACGAGGTTCCCCTTCGACTTCGACATCTTGGCGCCGTCGAGGATGACCATGCCCTGGTTCAGCAGTGCGCTGAAGGGCTCGGTGAAGCTCACGTATCCCATGTCGAAGAGCACCTTGGTGATGAAACGCGCGTAGAGCAGATGCAGGATCGCGTGCTCGATGCCGCCGACGTACTGGTCGACGGGCGCCCACTTCTCGGCCTCGCGCGGGTCGAAGGCCTGCGTGTCGTCAGTCGGCGAGAGGAAGCGGAGGAAGTACCACGACGAGTCCACGAAGGTGTCCATCGTGTCGGTGTCGCGGCGGGCGGGCCGACCGTCGGGCGTCGTCGTCGACACCCAGCCGTCGAGGCCGCCGAGCGGGGAGGTGCCCTTCGGCTTGAGATCCATGCCCTCCTCGTACGGCAGGAGCAACGGCAGCTCATCGAGCCCCATCGGCACCTCGGTGCCGTCCTCCGTGTACATGATGGGGATGGGCGTCCCCCAGTACCGTTGGCGGCTGATGAGCCAGTCGCGCAGTCGATAGGTCTTCGCGGCGCGGCCGGTGCCGCGCTCCTCGAGCAGCTCGATCGCGCGCCGGATGGCGTTGGACTTCGACAGCCCATCCAGCGGCCCCGAGTTGATCATGCGGCCGTCGCCCGTCAGGGCCTCGCCCGTCACCGAGGGGTCGAGCTCGGGGATGTCGCCGGATTCCAGCATCTCCGGTGTGATGACGGGGATGGCGCCCGTGACGGGCGCGAGGGTGTCGACGACCACGCGAACGGGCAGGGCGAAGCGCCGCGCGAAGTCGAGGTCGCGCTGATCGTGCGCGGGAACGCCCATCACGGCTCCGTGGCCGTAGTCGGCGAGCACGTAGTCGGCCGTCCAGACGGGGATTCGCTCGCCGCTCACGGGGTTGATCGCCCAGCGGTCGAGCGGGATCCCGGTCTTCTCGCGAGTCGCGTCCTGCCGGTCGATCTCCGACTTCTTCTGCACCTGCTCCAGGTAGTCCTGGAACCGCATCCGAACCTCGGGGCTCGAACCCGCGGCGAGCTCGGCGGCGAGGTCGCTGTCGGGGGCGACGACCATGAAGGTCGCACCGAAGAGCGTGTCGGGGCGCGTGGTGAACACCGTGACGGGGCTGTGGTGGCCCTCGATCACGAAGTCGACGTCGGCGCCCGTCGAGCGGCCGATCCAGTTTCGCTGCATCGTGAGGACCTTCGCGGGCCACGAGCCCTCGAGCTGATTGAGGTCGTCGAGCAGGCGGTCGGCGTAGTCGGTGATCTTGAAGTACCACTGGGTGAGCTTCTTCTTCACCACGACGGCGCCCGAGCGCTCGGAGGTGCCGTCGGGCAGCACCTGCTCGTTGGCGAGCACGGTCTGGTCGACCGGATCCCAGTTGACCCAGCTGTCCTTGCGGTACGCGAGGCCCTTCTCGTACATCTTCAGGAACAGCCACTGGTTCCAGCGGTAGAAGTTCGGGTCGCTCGTGTGCAGCACGCGGGTCCAGTCGAAGCTCGCCGCGTATCGCTTCATCGATGCCCGCTGCTGCGCGATGTTCTCGTAGGTCCAGATGCGGGGGTCCGCGCCGCGCTTGATGGCGGCGTTCTCGGCGGGAAGACCGAAGCTGTCCCACCCGATGGGGTGCAGCACCTGGAAGCCCTGCTGGCGCCAGTACCGAGCGACGACGTCGCCGAGCGCGTAAACCTCCGCGTGGCCCATGTGCAGGTCGCCCGAGGGATACGGGAACATGTCGAGCACGTACTTGCGCGGCCGCGCGTCGCTCGGGTCGTTCACCGAGAAGGGCTCGAGGTCGTCCCAGATGGGCGTCCAGTGCGCCTCGATGCGCCGGAAGTCGTAGCCGTTGTCGGCGCGGTCGTCGTTCGGGCGATTCTCGGTCACTCGTCCGAGCTTACTGGGGCTCGGCGGGGAGGTCCGGTCGGGCATCCGCCTCATCGCGCACGCCGAGCGCGGTCAGCAACGACCGCGCCTTGAGTCGCATCTCGGCGACCTCCGCCTCGGGGTCGCTCAGCGCGGTGACGCCACCGCCAGCGCCGATCGTCGCGACGCCGTCGGCGACGAGGATGCTGCGGATCACCATCGCGAGGTCGGCCGAGCCGTCGACGGCGAGGTACCCGAACGCGCCCGAGTACACCCCGCGCGGCGCCCCCTCCCACACGGCGAGCAGCTCGATCGCGCGGCGCTTCGGCGCGCCGGTCATCGATCCGGCGGGGAAGCACGCGGCGACGGCGTCGATCGCGTCGAGCGCGCCCCGGAGCCGCCCCTCGACCGTCGAGACGAGCTGGTGCACCTGGGCGTACGACTCGACCTCCAGGAGCCCCGTGACGACGACCGTGCCGAGCTCGCTCACGCGCGAGAGGTCATTGCGCATGAGGTCGACGATCATGAGGTTCTCGGCGCGTTCCTTGTCGCTCGCCTCGAGCTCGGCGACGAGCGCGGCGTCGGCGTCGAGGTCGGCTCCTCGCGGACGGGTTCCCTTGATGGGGCGGGTGCGCACTCGCAGGCCACCGCCCGGCTCGGGCTCGACGCGAAGGAAGGTCTCGGGGCTCGCGCTCACGAGGGTCGCCCCACCGATGCGCAGCAGCGCGCCGTGATGAGCGGGGCTCGATCGGCGGACACGGCGGTAGAGCGCGATCGCGTCGCCCGGTGCGTCGACCGTCGCGGCCGAGGTCAAACACAGCTGGTAGGCCTCCCCCTCGCGGATCGCCTCCTGGCACCGCCGCACGAGGGCGGCGTAGCGCGCGTCGTCGTCGCGCCAGCGGGCGGTGCGGGGCGCCGGGTCGGCGGGCGGCGGGGGGGATGCCCGGCGCGCGCCCTCGACGAGCGCGAGCATGCGCTGCCGCCACCCGTCGAGCTCGCCGCTCCAGCCGCTGCCCGCGGCGTCGAGGGCGACGAGCTCGAGCGAACCCGACTCGTGGTCGAGCACGAGTCCGCGATCGACGGCCAGCCACGACGCGCGGTGCGCGGGCGGCGTCGCCGGGGCGGGCATCCCCATCGTCTCGTCCCGCAGCTCGTACCCGAACCAGCCGACGAGACCGAGCGGCGGCGCGGGATCGGCCGAGTCGGCGACGGGGCGGAGCGCCGGCATCGCCGAGAGCGCGGCGCGCAGCTGCGGCAGCACCGGCGCGGCGGCGTCGAGCGGGACGCGCGCTCCGTCCACGGAGAGGAAGGAGCGACCGGTGCGGGCTCCGACGCCCGAGTCGAGCCAGACGAGGTCGGCGTCGGGGTGCGTGGCGACGAGCGCCACGACGATGCGCTCGGCGAGCTCGGGCGCCGTCGCGGCGTCGGTCGCGGGCGCGAGCCGGTGCCGCAGGAGCCCGAGACGCATACCCTGATCCTATGAGCGCGAGCGACGAGCCCCCGAGCGGGATGGCCCCGCTCGGGGGCTCGGGCGACGCTCACCGTGAGGGGTTGCGGCACTGGCGCAGCTCCGACGCCGATGAGCCCTGGACGAGCGTCGACTGGTGCGACGCGCACGCGGGCGCGCTGCTCGCCGCTGACTCCTGGCGCGTCGTCGACGGACGGGTGCGCGGGCTCGATCAGCACCGTGCGCGGTTCCTCTCCGCGGTCGCACCGTTCCGCGACGACGGCGGGGCGTTCTTCGACGAGGTCGTCGCGGCTCTTCCACGCGCGGGCGACTGGTTCCCCCGGGTCGAGCTGCGCGCTCGCGGCATCCCCGTCCCCGCGGTCGGCGATGGGCCGTCCGCCGCCGGTGCCGGCACCGGAACCGGCACCGTCCTCAGCCTGCGATTGCGGCCCACCCCGACGACGACGGAGGAGGTCGTCGTCGCGACCGCGCCGTACGATCCGCGCGCGCATCCGCTCACGAAGGGGCCCGACCTCGAGGCGCTGCAGCGGCTGAGAACGGCTGTGCAGCCGCTCGGCGCCGGCGAGGCGATCATCCTGTCGCCCGATGGGCTCGTCGTCGAGGGCGCGTACTCGGGTCTCGTCTGGGTGCGGAGCGACGACGCCATGGTGCATCCGGACGACGGTCGCGCGCGGATCCCGAGCGTCACCGTGAGCGTCCTGCTCAAGGCGGCGGCCGCGCACGGGGTCGCGATCGAGGCGTCGGATGCCCGACCGGACGACCTCGACGGCTGCGAGCTGTGGGTGCTCAGCGCTCTGCACGGGCTCCGCGTGGCGACTGCCTGGGTCGACGGACCGCGGCTCGTGCACGAGCCGGGCCGCGCCGAGGGAGCGCGCCGTTGGCTCACCGAAGCGCTCGTAGAGCTGCCCGCAGTGCCGTAAACAGTGCTGACACCGGGTGTCCCCCAACAGGGGTACACCCACTCTGGGGGCTGACTGGCACTCCCTTTCCAGCACGACGCACCCATACACTGAACCCAGCCGGTCGAGGGGCCCGGCCTGATGAGGGGGCAGAACGGTGTCGGAGGACGAATACGGGCGGGTGCCCGCGGGGTGGTACCCCGACCCGCTCGGTCTGCCGCAGCTGCGGTGGTGGGACAACCACGCCTGGACCGAGCACGTCTCCGATGCACGTCAGCCCATGGTGGCCAAGCCCGCACCGACGACCTTCGCCGACGACGAGCTGCCCACGCGCCGCGCGCGCCGCAGCGCCGAATCGGCCACCGACGCCGGTGACACTGCCACCGACCGACCGCTGGCCCACGTCCTCAAGGCGCTGCCGGCGCCCACGACCGAGTCGATGCCCGCGCTCATCGAGCCCGAGGCGGCGGCGCCCTCGTTCACCGCCGAGCCCGTCGCTGCGCCCGACCCCGCTCCGTTCACTCCGCAGCCCGCCGCGACGACGCCTCCGCCCTTCGCGACGGAGCAGACCGAGGCGGCGCAGGCGGCGGCGCAGCAGGCGGCTCCGGAGCAGGTGGTGCCTCGCACCGCCGCCCCCGAGGCCCCGCGGGCCGCCGCGAACCCCGGCTTCGACATCCCGACGAGCGAGTCGGCGATGCGCGACGCGCAGTGGATCCCGATGCAGGAGGCTCGAGAGCAGCAGCCCGCGAACGCGCCAGGGCCGGTCCCGACCGCGAGCGCCGCCAACCACTCCACGCCCGGATCCGTCCCCGGCGCTCCCATGCACGGTGGATGGCAGCCGTACGGCGCCGACCCGCGCTCCGCTGAGTCCGCCGGCCACTACTCGGCCGCGCAAAACTCCGCGCCGCACCCGCAGGAGCAGTGGGGTGCGAGCTCGTACTACGCGCAGCACGCGCTCTTCCAGGATTCCGCACCGCAGCATCCCTCGGCCGCCCGCTACGGCTCGGCGCCCGGCGCCGGCAGCGCCGCCGGCTGGGGCTCGGCCCCTGGTGCGCCGCAGTACGTGCCCTACGTGCCCGAGTCGCCCGTCGCCGCGATGCGGCGCGGGGCGATGATGCCCGGCGCCGCCGGCCCCGTGCCGCACGTGCACACGGGGGCCGCGTGGGCGATCGCGCTGCTGCCGATGGTGCAGCTGCTTCTCAGCCTCCTCGTCGTCGCCGCGTTCACGAGCGGACTCGATCTGCCCATCATCACGGCCATCTGGCTCGCGCCGATCCCCGTCGTCGTCGCGCTCGCCTACTTCGACCAGCGCGCCCTCAAGCGGCGCGGCATCGACCGGCCCGCCGGCTGGTGGTGGTCGATCCTCGGCGCTCCGGTGTACCTCGTGATGCGCGCCGTGAGCCTCGCCCGGTACTCCGGCGCGGGCTTCGCACCTGCCGCCGTCTTCCTCCTGCTCGTCGGCCTTCAGGTCGGCGCGGTCATCGCCGTGCCCGGTCTGCTCATCTCGGCCGTGCCCCAGTTGTTCGCCGCTGAGGCAGCCAACTCGATCGAGCTCAGCGCCCGCAGCATCGGCACAGCCGCCGAGGTCACCTGCTCGGGCACTCCGCCGCTCTTCATCGGTCAGCAGTACCGCTGCCCCGCGGTCAACTCCGATGGGACGACCTTCGTGGTCACCGTCAGCCTCCAGCGCGCCAACGGCTGGATCACCTGGCAGATCGACGACTGGGGCGTGTACAGCCTCACCGATTGATGAGACCGGGCCGCGTTCCGCTGCAGACGCATCCGAGGCCCACCGCAACCGCAGCCCACAACCGAACAACTGCAGCACACGTCGCGTGGGACCCGAAACATCGCGACAGCGCCTCGCACACCCGTGCTTGGACGGGTTCCACACCGGTCGGGGGACCGGGAGACACCTGGGGGAAGTCATGAGCATCACAGCACCGTCCCGAGTACCCGCGGGCTGGTATCCGGATCCGTTGAGCCGCACCGGCGCAGAGCGTCGCTGGTGGGACGGCGAGAAGTGGACCGAGTACACCGCGCCCGTCGCCGTTCTCAGCGAGACCGCTGAGGCCTTCGAGACCGTCGTGCAGTCGCCGACCGGCCCGGTCACGATCCACGGCTCCGCCGCGACGCCCACCGCTCGCGAGTCGGCGCGCATCGCCGAGTCGATGCCGCTGCACACGATCGTGACGGCCTCGAGCCCCACCTGGGACGATCTGCCCCGCGTCTCGGCCGCCACCGTGTTCTCGCCCGACATCGTGCTCTCCGACGTCGTGCCCGCCGCGTTCCAGGACGCCTATGTCGCGCCGGTCGCCCGCCCGCGCATGGCCGACACCTTCGCCTCGCGCGTCAACACGAGCGCCGTGTGGCTGTTCGTCCTGCTGCCGGTCATGCACGCCGCATCGCTCTACTACGCCGTGACGGGTCTGCCGCAGGATGCGCCGCTCGCGAGCATGCTCATGCTCCTCGCTCTGCCCTTCGTGCTGTACGCGGCACTCGCCGCGCGCGACGCGCGGGCGCTCGGCGACGACGGGCACCTCTCGACTGCGCCGTGGGGACTCGCTCTCATCGCTCCCCCCGTGTATCTCGCCGTCCGCGGCGTGCAGGTGTCGCGCGCGACGGGCTCCGCACCGTGGCCGCTCTTCAGCTGGGTGCTCGTGCAGGCCGCCGTGGTCGGCACGTGGTGGCTCGTCACGCCCGAGACCCTCGCCGCCCTCCCAGCCCTCATCTCGCTGCCGAGTCTGCTCGGCTGAAGCCCCGGGCGCGCCGACCCCCGACGCGCCCGACCACTCCCCCAACGAACGCGCAAGCGCGCGTCCCCCCGACGCGCCCGGCGCATCCCCCGCTTCGAACTCACCCCTCGAGCCGTCTTAGGCTCGAGGGGTGAGTCGTTCCTCCTGGCCCTCCCGGCACGAGCGCCGTCGCGGCGCGAGCCTCGAGGTCCTGCGCGCGGAGGCCCACGACGAGCTGCAGACCGTCGTCATGGAGCGACTGCGCGACGGCGAGGACCCGTGGGACTTCATGGAGGAGCTCCCGACGGTCGACGAGCTCGTGGTGTGGATGCTCCGCGCCGAGCTCATCCGCGAGGACGACGAGCGCCGCCCGAGCGCCGCCCGCGACTACCGCATGCTGCGCCAGATCGCACTCGACCATCCGCCGCTCACGAGCACCGTCTGGACGATGCTCGGGCGCCTCGAGGCAGAGGCCGGCTAGAGCCGGCCCGGGCGCTGGCGCCCACTAGAGCCGGTTCAGCCCCTCCACGCGCACGACCGCGACTCCCTGCTCCGCGCTCTCGCCGAGGTGCACGATCGCGTCGATGCCCCAGTCGTGATCGCCGGCCGGGTCGTCGATGACCTGACGCACGCGCCACGTGCCCGGAGCATCCGCCGGACTCTCGTCGATCTGAAGCAGTGACGGGCTCCGCGCCGCCCCGCCCGCGCCGATCGACTCGTGATCGGCGTAGTAGGCGTCGAGCGCGTCCGGCCAGCCTGCCTGCGGATCGAGGTTCTCGAGCTCCTCATCCCGCTCGAGCGCGGCGAGCTGCACGCGGCGGAAGAGCTCGTTGCGCACGAGCACCATGAACGCGCGGCGATTGGTGAGCACCGAGGGCGGCGGGGGCGGGATGACCGGCTCGCCGTCGTCGGGCTGCGGGTTCGACAGCGCCTCCCACTCGTCGAGCAGGCTCGAGTCGACCTGCCGGACGAGCTCGCCGAGCCAGGCGATGATGTCGCGCAGCTCCTCCGTCTTCGCCTCATCGGGCACCGTCTGGCGGATGGCCCTATCGGCGTCGGAGAGGTAGCGCAGCAGCAGGCCCTCGCTGCGGGCGATGCCGTAGAACGACACGTACTCGCTGAACGTCATGGCACGCTCGAACATGTCGCGCACGACGCTCTTGGGCTTGAGCTCGACATCGCGGATCCACGGCTGGCTCGCCGCGAAAGTCTCGAACGCCTCGCGCAGCAGCTCGCCGAGGGGCTGCGGGTGCTCGACCTGATCGAGGAGCTCCATACGCTCGTCATACTCGATGCCCTCGACCTTCATGCCCGCGATCGCCTCGCCGCGGGCCCTGAACTGCTGCTGGCTGAGCACCGGCCGCGGGTTCTCGAGCGTCGACTCGATGACGCTCACGACGTCGAGGGCGTAGTGGCCCGTGCCGACGCCGCCCGTGTGCGAGCCCGTGCCGTCGCGGCCCGCGGACTGCGTCTCGTCGGGGTCGAGCAGCTCGATGACGGCGAGCGCGAACGGGCTGAGCGGCTGGTTGAGCGCGAAGTTGGGCTGCAGATCGACGGTGAGCCGGATGCGCGGCGTCAACAATTCAGGACTACCGCTCCGCGGCGCACCCTCACGAGCGCCGGCGGGGGTCTGCGCGCCCGTTTGTCCTGAGTTGTTGACAGGCGCGCGGTCGACGACCACGACGGCCGCGCGCACCAGGGTCTTCGCGATGCCGAGCGCGCGCTTCACGAGCTGCCGCTGGCGATGCGGCGGCTCGTGGTTGTCGGTCAGCAGCGCCCGGGCGTTCCCGAAGACGTCTCCGCCGCGCGCGATGAGGTTGATGAGCATCGCGGCGCTCACCTGCATTCGGCTCTCGAGCGGTTCGGGCGCGCCGCCGACGAGGCGCTCGAAGCTCGTCTCGCTCCACGTGACGAAGCCGGCGGGGGCCGACTTCCGCACGATCTTCTTCCTCTTCTTGGGGTCGTCGCCCGCCTTCGTCGTGGCGAGGTGATTCTCGACCTCGTGGTCGGGCGCCTGCACGACGACGAGCCCGGCCGTGTCGTAGCCCGCCCTACCCGCGCGCCCGGCGATCTGGTGGAACTCCCGCGCGCTCAGCTGCCGCATCTTGACGCCGTCGTACTTGCTGAGCGCGGTGATGAGCACGGTGCGGATGGGCACGTTGATGCCGACCCCGAGCGTGTCGGTGCCGCAGATCACGCGCAGCAGCCCGCGCTGGGCGAGCACCTCGACGAGCCGCCGGTACTTCGGCAGCATGCCGGCGTGGTGCACGCCGATCCCTGAGCGCACGAGGCGGCTGAGCGTCGAGCCGAAGCCCGTCGAGAACCGGAAGTCGCCGATCGCGGCGGCGATCTCCTCCCGCTGCTCCCGACTGACGATGCGGATGCTCGACAGAGCCTGAGCGCGCTCCATCGCGGCGGCCTGGCTGAAGTGGACCACGTACACCGGCGCCTGCTTCTCGTCGAGCAGCCGCTCGACGGTCTCGTGCACGGGGGTGCGCACGTACTCGAAGGTCAGCGGGATGGGTCGCTCGGTGTGCGTCACCTCGCTCACGGGACGCTCGGTGCGCCGCTGCAGGTCCGCGGCGATCGCGCTCATGTCGCCGAGCGTGGCGCTCATGAGCAGGAACTGCGCGCCCGTGAGCGTGAGCAGCGGCACCTGCCACGCCCACCCGCGCTCGGGCTCGGCGTAGAAGTGGAACTCGTCCATGATGACGACGCCCGCCTCGAGCTCAGCGCCCTGGCGCAGGGTGAGGTTCGCGACGATCTCGGCGGTGCAGCAGATGATCAGCGCATCGCCGTTGACCGCCGAGTCGCCCGTGACCATGCCGACGTTCTCGGCGCCGAAGATCTCCACGAGCTGGAAGAACTTCTCGCTCACGAGCGCCTTGATCGGCGCCGTGTAGTACGATCTGTGCCCCTGCGCTAGCGCGATCGCGTGGGCAGCGACCGCGACGAGGCTCTTGCCCGACCCGGTGGGGGTGGCGAGGATGACGTGGGCTCCGGCGACGAGCTCGAAGATCGCCTCCTCCTGCGCCTCGTAGAGCGGTCGCCCGCCCTCGGCCGACCATGCGGCGATCGCGTCGAACGCGGCGCCCGCCTCGAAGGGTCGGGGCATCGCATCCATCAGGGAGGTCATCGCCCCCAGTCTGTCAGGCGGTCGCGAGCCGCCCGGTCAGTACAGGAAGATCGGCAGCGCCGCGGGGTCGTGGGCGTGGACGATCACGAGGAACACGACGAGGTCGAACAGCAGATGCACGATGAGCACGAAGGTGAGGCTCTTGGTGCGGTGGAACAGCATGCCCTGCACGAGCGCGAAGGGGATCGTCAGAAGCGGGCCCCAGGCCTGGTAGCCGAGCTCCCAGAGGAAGCTGACGAAGATGATCGCCTGGAGGATGTTCGCGAGCCACGGCCGGAAGTGGCGGAGCAGCAGGGCGTAGCAGGTGCAGATGAAGAACAGCTCGTCCCACGTGCCGACGGCGTTCACGCCGACGAAGAGGCGGCCGATCTCGCTCGGCGTCTCGACGTCCGGCCAGTTGAGGTACACGCCGCTCGTGATGAAGTAGAAGGGCAGGATTAGCCAGCCGAGCGCGGGCGTCGCGAAGAGGTACACCTTCTCGCCGCGCGTCCACTTCCGCCCGCTGCGCCACGGGAATCGAATCGCCTTCCGCTTGTAGACGAACCGGTCGATGAGGAACGGAACGAGCACCGCGGCGGTGAAGACGGTTCCGAGCACGAGGATGTTCAGCCAGCTGATATCGGCCTCGACGCTCACGAGGCTCACGATCGTGATTCCGATGCCTATGAGCAGCAGGTCCTTGAAGAGCGGCCGGTCGACGAAGAACGCCGCGACGAGCGAGACGACGAGCACGACGTAGCCGAGCGGGCGGAACGGTGCGTCGAAGAATCCGTAGAGCACGACGGCGGAGATCGCGACGCCGAGCGCGGGAGGGAGCTTCGCGCTCACCACCCCGCTGGGCGGATCGAGATCGGCGGGGGCGGCGACGGGAGCGGGCATGCCTCCATCCTCTCTCACGCGCTCGGCCGTAGAGCGCTTCCTCGGCCGATGTCTACCCCCTTACCCGTGAGGCTCCTGAGGGGTTGAGTGGGGACGTTCCACCGAGATGTAAGGAGACCGCTATGAGCGAGCACGACATCAACCAGGACGACACGACGATGGGCCAGAACCCGGGTGCGGAGGGCGACTTCGGCGCAGGGCAGGGCCACGAGGGCCAGTCCGCCGACTTCGCGACCGGGCATCCGACCGGCACCGATCAGCCCCGTGCCGACGAGGTGATCGAGGACGACATGGACGCCGCGGGCGAGGACGAGCCCATCCCGGGCATCGACGACTCGTCGCAGGCCGGCCTGCTCTCGACGCCCAATGACTACGACGAGGGCCAGACACTCACCGGTCAGGCCGACGACGGCATCGAGAACAACTTCGACGAAGGCCAGGCCGGCGGCGGGGTCCCCGGAAACAGCCCCGACCACGATGGACACGAGGGAGTGCGCTCATGACGCACCACGGGAACGAGGCCGAGCACGAGAACGCGCAGCACCCGAGCCCGGACGAGCCCGTCGGCGGCACGCTCGGCTCGACCGGCACCGAGGGCTACGGGATGCCCGAGCAGGTCGTCGGCGACGAGCTGCACACCGACGAGCGTTCGCAGACGGCCGAGGAGAGCGTCCCTGCCGACCAGGTGTTGAGCGACGGCGGCGTCTCCGCCGACCCGCTCGACGGCTCGAATGCGACGGGCGGTTACGGCGACGAATCCACCGGTCTCTCCGATCAGGCGGGTAGCGCCGACGGCACGGTCACGGCCGATGACCGCGACCCGGGCGAGGACGCGAACGATCTCGACGGCGGCAACGCCGACCGTTGAGGAGACGATCGCCGGCCGTGAGGCGGGCGGTGGGGGCGGTGCATCCCCATCCGACAGGCGCACATCTGTGACGGATGCGCGGTCGGCGATCAACGACCCGGCTCGGCGGAGGCTGATGGCCCGCCGGGTCGACGAGCCGCGACGACATCAGGGCTGACAGCGTTGCGGCTGTGGGCGCCCCTTCCTCCGATCGGCGAGGGGCGCCCACGTCTCGTTCCCCGCCCATCCCATTCCTACGAGCCAGAAGAAGGTGCCTGACATGGATGCTCAGAACGACGACCACGACGGCGACGACCCCGTCGCCCACGACATCGAGAGCCGCAACCCCGACAGCGGCGACATCGTCGCCGGTGAGCAGGTGCTCGACGAGGGACACATCGCGCCCGATCAGGACGCCGAGCGCGCGGAGGACGAGCAGCAGTTCACCGAGACCAACGACCCCGAGGTGACACGCTTCGACGTCGGCGCTGGCGGCGTCGTGCAGTCACGCGAGGACACCGACCTCGCCGTGGACCGCGAGGCGGCCTCCGTGCCGACGAACACGCCGGACGGCGGTCTCGGTTCGGGCGATGGCGGCCCCATCGAGGGCGCGCCGGAGGGCGAGCCCGAATCCACCGAGGAGCGCCGCGACGGCGCCGACGAGCGCACCGACCCTGCCGCGCCCCCCGCGCAGGAGCCGCCGGGCTAGTCCCCCCGATCCCCCGTCGCGGAACGGCCCCGCATCGATTCCGGTGCGGAGCCGCTCGGCTGCACCCACCGCCACATCCCGCGCATCTCCTCCGAGCCGAAGCCGTGCGCGTTGTACAGGCTCTCTGCATCGGGGCTCGCGAAGAGGCCGACCCAGGCCCGCGCGGGTGCGACCCCGGCGATGTGAGCGAGAAGGTGGTCGATGATCCGGCTCGCGAGCCCGTCGCCCTGGTGGTCGGGGTGAACGATCACGTCGTGGATGGTGAAATACTTCACGCCGTCTCCCAGCAGTCGCGCCGCGCCGACGACCGCGCCGTCGCGGACGGCGACGACGCCGTGCAGCGTTCCGTCGAGGGCGGCACCGATGCTCGACCAGTCGTAGTGGTCGATCCAGTCGACCGCGCGCGCGAGCTCCTCCAGCTCGGCGACGGTCGGGCGCCGCCCGATGAGGGCGACATCCGGGTGGTGCTCGAGCTGCAGTTCCTCCGACATGGCCGACTCCGTTTCCGAGGTGCGTCGAGGGCTGATCGCCTCGCTCGACGGGTTCGAGCTTAGGGCCGCTCTGCCCCCCGCTTACGGGGGTTTGACCAGCGAAATCGCCGATCTAAACTCAACAGAAGCTGTGCTTCGCGCGCAGGTGATCCCGGGGGGAACACGATGACTGAGTCGACGACGGGGAGCGGTCTGCCGCCCGCCGGGTGGTATCCGGACGCCGGGGGCCCCGGGTTCGCTCGCTGGTGGGACGGCGCATCGTGGACGGAGCACGTCCAGGCGCTCGGCCCTGCCCACGCCGAACCCGCCGCTCAGGACATGTCGCGCCCTGTGACGCCCGTCTCGCTCGGCCAGCGCGGCCCGATCGGCGTGGGCATGGATCCGGTCGACATCGTCCGGCGCCTTCAGGATGCGGACGAGCCCGCCCCCGTCTCCCCGGTCGACTTCGTCACCGGACAGCATTCGACCTCGGTCTTCCTCGATGGGGGGCCCAGCGGCTCTCGGCCCTCCGGCTTCGGCGGCTCGTCGGCCGGCTCGTCGGCCGGTTCGGGAGGCTCCTCCGGCGGCGAGCTCGTCCTCAGTCGCCGTCAGCGCCGCGAGCTCGAAGCCGCCGGCACCGTGCTCGTCGAGCCGGCCACGGTCGCACCCGAAGCGACCGTCGCCGAGCGTCTCGCCGAGTCCGGGTCCGCCGCCGCCGCGCCGCGCGCTTCCGTCGTCCCGCCGTCGCCAGCGCCGACGATCCCGCCGCCCGGAGCCGAGACCGCCGCCGCCGCCGCCGAGGAGCTCGCCGCAGCCATCGCGGCCCGCCCGCGTGGCGCGCGCGCGATCGCCCGCGCGGCGACGGCGACTGCAACGCCGGCGCCCGTCGTCGCTCCGCTCGTCGCCGCCGCCGTCGCCGCGCAGCCGCCCGTCGTCGTCACGACGCCGTCGAGCGCGTTCGGCACGTCGACCGCCCAGACCTCGCTCGCGGGCGACCCCGCTGACGCGGCGCCCCTTCGCGTGCCCGCCGACTACCCGATGTCGGCCACCGTCCTGCAGATCGAGCTCTCAGTCTCGACCCCCTCCGCTCCGACCGTCGCGCCAGAGCTCGACGCGCTCGCGTCCTCGGCGCCGAGCACGGCCGGGTTCGTCGAGCCCGCCCGCTCGCCTCTGGCCGGCCTCACCGGGCCGCAGCGCATCGCGCCGCAGGCCGCGCGCTCGGCCGCACCGGGGCATCCCGAGCTCGCCGCGTCCGCTGCCGGGGTCGACGCATCGCCCGCTGCGCCCGCTCCGATCTCCGCATCCACGACGGTCGGCGCGACCGGCTTCGACTCGCTGCTCGCGATGGCTCCGCCGCCCGAGCCCGGAACCTCCGCCGCTCCCGTGACGGCGGGTTCGCGCGTCGCTCCGCCGTTCGCAGGTCCCGCATCCGACGTCAGTGCTCCTGCGCGCGGCCGCTCGTTCGCCCAGCCCGCCTCGGGCGAGCCCGGGTCCGCCGACTTCGGCCCCATGGGTCGCTCCTGGCCCGGTTCGGTCGCGACCCCTCCGCAGCGCGCAGCGCGCGCCTCGTCGGGGGCTGCGTGGATGCTCGCGCTCCTGCCGCTCGTCGGCCTCGTCGTCACCGCCCTCGTGCTCGCCGACTCGATCGCGCTCGCGGTGCCCGTTCTCGCTCCCGTGCTCGCACCCGTCGGCGGCCTCATCGCCCAAGCGCTCGCGCTGCTGCCCGCCGTCGTCGCCCCGTTGGCGCCGCTCGCGCTCGGCGTCGCGGGCGTGCTGCTGACGCTCCCCCTCGCGATCGCCGACTCGCGCGCCCTCTCGGCCGCCGGGCACGCGAAGCCCCCCTCGCCGGTATGGGCGCTGCTCGGCCCGCTCGTCTACCTCGCAGCGCGCGCGATCGTGCTGCGTCGTGCACCGGGAGCCGCGGCTCCCGCCTGGGTCAATCTCGCGCTCTCGATCGTCGTCGGAACCGCCACCGCCGCGGCCGTCGTGCTGCTGCCCTCGGTCGCCACCGGCGACCAGCTGCGCACGGTCGAGGCGCTCATCGCTGAGGATCTCGCAGCGCGCGGCGTCGCCGCAACGGTTGCGTGCCCCGACGGGGTCCTCTTCGGCCCCGGCCAGTCGTTCACGTGCGAGGCGCGCGACGACCTCGGCGTCGTCGGCCTGGCGACGGTGATGGTGACGGGCCCGGCGACGGTGGAGTGGACGACGCAGCTCGCCGCCGCTCCGACCGAGTAGGGCGCGGCGCGCGGCTCGGTGCCGGGGCGCGGCGCGCGGCGCGGCGCACGGCTCAGTGCCGCGGCTCGGCCGCCCAGCGCGCGACCTCGTCGAGCACGAGCGGGTGCTCGAGCACGCGAAAGTGACCGACGACCGGTAGCTGCACGTTCGTCGCGCCCTCGAGTCGGCTCGAGCCGGGGATGTACTGGTCGAACGCGCTGAAGATCGACACGATGCGCCCGTTCACCTCGGTCGCCTGCGCGAGCGAGCGGATCACCGGCCGATCAGGGGCGAATTCACGCCACGCCGAGACCGCGAAGCGTGCGAGCGGGGCGCCCGGGAAGGGCGTGTTGATCGCGACGAGCCGCGAGATGCGCTCGGCGCGATCCTCCACCGTGAGCAGCTGCTTGCCGACGAGCCCGCCCTTGGAGTGCCCGACCACGACGACATCGCGCAGGTCGAGCTCCTCCAGGTGCTCGCGCACGAGCGCCGCGGTCTCCTCGATCGGGTGCCGGTTGAGGCCGAGCCTCTGGATGAAATGCACGGGGTGGCCCTCGGCGGTGAGCCGGTCGCCGATCGCCTCGAGGTAGTGCCAGGTCTCGAACACGCCCGGGATCAGCAGCACGGGCGCGGCGACGCCCGTGCCCGGGTCGGGCGGCGTCGACCCGATACGGATCGAGCGCCAGCGGCTGCGCGCGACGAACCCGTAGTCGCGGATCACCCCACCGGTTCTCTCGAGCATCCCGACATTCTGGCCCGAACCCCTGACAGCCGTGCAGGGGCTTGCGCCGCACCTCCCGGCCCGCCCTAGGGTCGATGCATGGAAGAAGCGCGCGCGACCGGCCCCGGCACTCCTGACGCGATCGTCGTCGGCTCGGGGCCGAACGGTCTCGCCGCGGCGGTGACCCTCGCGCGAGCGGGTCTCGAGGTGATGGTGCTCGAGCGCTCGTCGACGATCGGCGGCGGCGCCCGCAGCGGCGCGCTGACCATCCCCGGCTTCACGCACGACCTCGGTTCGGCGGTGCATCCGCTCGCGCTGTCGTCGGGCTTCTTCCGGCGGTTCGAGCTCGCCAAGCGCATCCGGATGCTCGTTCCCGCGATCTCGTACGGGCATCCGCTCGACGGCGGAGCCGCGGGGCTCGCCTACCGCGACCTCGAGCGCACCGCCGAAGCGCTCGGCGCCGACGGCCCCGCGTGGCGGCAGCTGTTCGGCCCGCTCGTGGAGAACGCCCACCGCATCGCGCAGCTGACCGGCTCGCCGCTGCTGCAGCTGCCCCGCCACCCGCTCACGACGCTGCGGTTCGGGCTGCGCGCTCTCGAGCAGGGGCTGCCGTCGTGGAACCTGCGCTTCTCGGAGGATCTCGCCCCGGCGATGCTCTCGGGTCTCGCGGCGCACTCGATCCAGCCGATGCCGAGCCTGTCGACGGCCGCCGCGGCCCTGTCGCTCGGCACGACGGCGCACGCGCGCGGCTGGCCGATCCCAGCGGGCGGGTCGCAGGCGATCACGGATGCCCTCGCCGACGATCTGCGCGCGCACGGCGGCTCGATCGTCACGGGTGCGGAGGTCGGCGACATCCGCGAGCTGCCCGCCGCCCGCGCGGTGCTGTTCGACACGAGCCCGCGCGCCCTCTCGCGCATCGTCGGCGAGCGGCTGCCTGCGCGGTACCGCGAGCGGCTCGAGGGCTACGAGTACGGCAACGGCGTCGCGAAGGTCGACTTCGCGCTCAGCGGGCCCGTGCCGTGGACGAACGAGGAGCTGCGCACCACCCCGACCCTGCACGTGGGCGGCTCGCGCGAGGAGATCGCGGCGGGCGAGGCGGAGGTCGCGGCGGGCGGCCACCCCGAGAGCCCGTACGTTCTCGTCGCGCAGCCGAGCGTCATCGACTCGAGCCGCGCCCCGGAGGGTCAGCACACCCTGTGGGCGTACACGCACGTGCCGCACGGGTCGACGGTCGACCGCGAGGAGGCGATCATCGCCCAGATCGAGCGGTTCGCGCCGGGGTTCAGGGAGTTGATCCGGGCATCCTCGAGCCGGACGGCCGCGCAGATGCAGCAGCAGAACGCGAACTACCTCGGCGGCGACATCGCGGTCGGCGAGCCGACGCTCGCGCAGCTCGTCGCCCGGCCGGTGCTCTCGACCGACCCGTGGCGCACTCCGGCGAAGGGCGTCTACCTGTGCTCGTCGGCGACGCCGCCGGGGCCGGGCGTGCACGGGCTCGCGGGCTACTACGCGGCGCGCTCGGCGCTCAAGCACGAGTTCGGCTACCGGATGCACCCGTATCTGGGCACGGGCGAGCCGGGTGCGGCGGCGCCAGCGACGGGGGGTGCGTGATGTCGGTGAACGTGCGGGAGATGGACTGCACGCCGGAGGCGGTGTTCGCGGTGCTCGCGGATGCGTGGGTGTTCCCGACCTGGGTGGTCGGCGCGTCGCGGATGCGCGATGTCGACGGCGACTGGCCGGAGGCGGGCGCGACGCTGCATCACTCGTTCGGGCTGTGGCCGCTCGTGATCGATGACCGCACGCTCATGGTCGAGTGGGATCCCCCGCGGCGCGCGGTCATGCAGCCGGCGGGGTGGCCGCTCGGCGAGGCGCGGGTCGAGATCGATGTGAAGCCGCGCGGCTCGGGCTGCGTGGTGCGGCTGGTGGAGTTCGCGGTGCGCGGGCCGGGGCGGCTGGTGCCGTCTCCGGTGGCGGATGCTCTGCTCTCGGTGCGCAATCGGGAGACCCTGAGCCGCCTCGCCCACATCGCGGAGGGTCGCGAGGGCAACCATGAGGCGCTCATCACGGGTCAGGGCGAGGAGGCCCTGCCGGAGCAGGTCGACGGCGAGGGCGGGGCGGAGGTCGACGCGACGGCGTCGGGACCGGGTTCGGGCCCGGCGCGTTAGCCGGCGGAGCCGACGGGGGGCTGCGGTGCTGAACGCGGGGAGTCGGGGGGCTGCGGGGTGATGGGGCCGTAGTAGCCGGTGGCGCCGCCGCGGGGCGGCTGGTTCTGGGCCCAGCGGTGGTAGTCGCGCATGCCGCGGGAGACGCCGACGCGGATGATGCCGTAGAGCAGCAGGAGCGTGGTGGCGGTGCCGACGGCGACGAGGATGACGGGCAGGAGCAGGCCGGTCATGAGTCCGAAGTCGGGGCTGTACATGGGGTGATTCTCTGTCGCCTGTGTGGTGCGGGCGTGGAGGCGCGCGGGCTGTGCGGTTCGGTCGGTGTCAGCGGGAGCGTGCCGGGTGCGTCAGCTGCCGGCGTCGAGGACGCGGAGGAAGGCGCTGAGCTCGGCGACCCCGGCGGGAGTGTGCGGCAGGTGCTCGGTGAGGGCGGGCGAGTGGACGACGTAGGCGGCCCACTGGGCGCGTGAGATGGCGACGTTGAGCCGGTTGCGGTTGAGGAGGAACTCCATGCCGCGCGGCGCGTCGCCGGGGTTGGAGGCGGCGAGGCTGACGATGGCGATGGCGGCTTCCTGGCCCTGGAACTTGTCGACGGTCCCGACGCGCGTCTCGCGGTGCCCGGCGGCGTCGAGCGCGAGCCGCAGGGTGTGGACGTGCGCGTTGTAGGGGGTGACGACGATGACGTCGCGGGCGTCGAGCGGGCGGCTCTTGCCGGCGGGGGTGTCGTGGTCGTCGGGGCTCCACGCGGTGCCGAGCAGCCGGTCGATGATGTCGACGACGGCGACGGCTTCTTCGACCGATTCTGTGTCGTTGCCGCGGTGCTCGACGGGCACGGGGTGGAGGCCGGGCGGGACGCCGCCGAGGTGGCGTCGGGAGGCGGCGGGGTGGGCGTGGAGGCGGCCTTCGTAGGAGAGGTCGCTGACGACGGCGGCGAGGGCGGGGTGGACGCGGCGGGTCTCGGCGAGGAAGTAGCCGAGTTCGGGAGGGAGGACGTCGTGGCCGTCGCTGAGGTAGCCGAGGGCGCTGCCGTCGATGGGTTCGGGGTGGGTGCCCTGGCTGACCTGGGGCAGCTGCTGGGGGTCGCCGAGGAGGAGCAGGCGGCGGGCGCTCATGGAGGCGGCGATGGTGGCGGCGAGGGAGTACTGGCCGGCTTCGTCGACGACGAGGAGGTCGAGCTCGCGGCGGCCGACACGGCCCGGGTCGCTGAAGTCCCACGCCGTCCCGCCGATGACGTAGCCGCCGGTCTGGCCGGCGGCGTAGGTGCCGAGCGAGCGGGTGCCGTTGGGCAGCACGGTGTAGCGCCGTAGCGCGGTGCTCTCGGCGTGGTCGTCGCCGGCGCGCGCGGCTTTGGCGACCTGCGCGGGCGGGAGCCCGGCAGCGACGACGGTGTCGAGCATGTGCTCGACGGTGGCGTGGCCTTGCGCGACGACGCCGATGCGCCAGCCGTGGTCGGCGGCGAGTCGGGCGATGACGCGCGAGCCGAGGTAGGTCTTGCCGGTGCCGGGCGGTCCTTGCACGGCGAGGTAGGAGTCGTGGAGGTCGAGCAGGCTCGCGATGACGGCGCTGATGCGGTCGGGTTCGCCGTCGGCGTCGTTCTCGACGACAGCGAGCGGCCCGCCGCTGACGGTGACGGGCGGGCGGCGCAGGAGCAGGTCGACGACGGCGTCGCGCGGCAGCGCGGGTGCGGCGGTGACGAGTTCGGCGCCCCATTCTTCGATGGCGGGCCTCTGCTTGCCCGGGTCGGGGGGCGGGCCGGGTGTGAGGGCGATGGGCAGGTCGTCGTACGGGCTGACGGGCCCGCCGGTGGCGGGGTCGGTCGGGAGGGTCTCGGTGATGACGATGCTGTCGTCGTCGGCGCCGGTGAGGGCGATGCTGTCGTCGTCGGCGCCGGTGAGGGCGATGCGGCGGGCGGGGCGCGATCGCGGGTCGCGTCGGTTGGGCGGCAGCGGGGCGGGATGCTCATACACGGCGTACGGGCCGGTGCGCGTGCTGACGCTCACGCGCGAGCCGGGCGCCCACTCGCCGACGAGCCGCACGTGCCGGCGGAGGGAGCGCTGCTTGCCGCTCTTTCCCCAGTCGGTCTGGGTGTGGGTGCCGTCGGGGTCGACGAGGAAGACGTCGCGCGTGTCGGCCCATTCGTCAACGGCGCTGGCGAGGCGGTCGTAGTGCTCCCACCAGAAGGTCTTGTGCTCGCGCCGGTGGTAGTCGATCGCGGCGGCGGCGTAGTGGTAGAGCCGCTCTTCGGGGGTGCGGTCGGGCTCGACGCCGTGCGTGCCGTCGGGGCGGGCGGCGAGGGCGATGAGGTCGTCGTGGAGCGGCGAGGCCTCGATCTCGCGCTCGGGCGATGCGTCGTCGAGCGCCGAGTCGCCGCCGCCGAGGCCACCGTCGCCGGGTCCGTCGCCGTCGCCCGGTCCGTCACCGTCGCCGTCGCCGTCTCCGCCGCGGTCGTCGCCTTCCCCTCCGCTTCCGCGCGGGTACGCACGCAGCCAGTCGGCGAGCTTGCGCGTGCTGACGCAGTCGACGCGGTTGTAGTCGGCGATGTCGTCGATGATCTGCTGGGCGGCGACGTGGTCGCCGTTCTCGCGCAGCTCGCGGGCGCGCACGTACTCGGCGACCGAGTCTCCTCCGGCGGCGACTGCTGCACCCACGCGCGACTCGGGCCAGTAGAGCGGCTCGAGCTTCTTGATCGAGTAGCTGGCCGACCCGATGCGGAAGGCGCGCTTGACGACCATGTACAGGTCGACGAGCACGCCGTCGCGGAGGAGCTCGTCGACGATCAGCTCGCCGACTCCGTGGCGGGCGGCGAGCTGGCGCAGGTGGGTGCGCTCGTAGGCGGCGTAGTGGTAGATGTGCAGGTCGGGGTGGGCGGCGCGTCGCTGCTGCACGTCGTCGAGGAAGGCGATGAGGGCATCCCGCTCTTCTGCGAAGCTGTGCGCCCAGTAGGCGGTGAACTCATCGTCAGCGTCGACCATGCCGAAGAGGTAGTCGAGGTTCCAGCGCGCGGGGTCGCCCTCGGTGTAGAGCGGGTCGCCTTCGAAGTCGAAGTAGAGGTCGCCGGCGCTCGGCGGGGGCAGCGCGGCGAGAGCGGCGGCGTCCACGAGCTCGACGGGGGGCGGGGCGCCTGCGCCCTTCGCGGCTGCGGCGGCCTGCAGG
Source organism: Microcella alkalica (assembly GCF_014137945.1). Classification (GTDB taxonomy): domain Bacteria; phylum Actinomycetota; class Actinomycetes; order Actinomycetales; family Microbacteriaceae; genus Microcella; species Microcella alkalica. The sequence continues at coordinate 472,215 of NZ_JACGWX010000001.1, read as the reverse complement.
CGCGCCTGGAGTCGGAGGCCTTCGAGCGTGCGAGCGGGCATCCCGTCGATGGGGCCGGTCGAGTCGGCCAACCCGCGCACCGTCGTGATGCCGGCGGCGCCGAGGCGGCTCCACTGCTGGCCGCGCAGGCCGGCGACCTGCCAGACGTCGTCGTGCTCGACGATCGCGGCTTCGCACCATGCGCACTTCCCGCAGTGGGCGACGCTGTCGGCCCGCCACGGCAGCACCGAGCTGGCACTCATGCGCTCGCGCAGCAGGGCGTGCATGCGGGCGCGCTGGCGGCGGTGCACGGGGGCGATGTCGACGAGGCGGTGGATGCTCGTGGCGCCGGTTCCGAGGATCAGCCCGGTCTCGTCGTCGACGGGCACGCCGAGCCGCTGCAGCTGGTCGGCGTAGGCGGCGAGCTGCAGCAGGGCGGTGACCTTCGCCTTGCGGGCGAGCTTGCTGTCGAGCACGCGGTAGACGCCGCCGCCGCGGTGCTCGAGGAAGTCGGCGAACCCGATGAAGGCGAGCCCGAGGCCGTCGGCGAGGTCGGGGCCGTGCTCGGGGTCGAAGAAGGTGCCCTGCGTGACCATGTCGGTGCGCGCGCGGAGGGCGGCGGCGGTCTCGGCCTGAAGGTCGAGGTACGCCTCGACGCTCGGGGCGTCGGTGCGCGGGATGTCGACGAGCGTGCCCGATTCCCGGTAGCGATCGACGAGCCGCGCCTCGTGGGCGTGGCCCATCTCGATCGTGCGCTGCATCATCGCGTCGGTGGCCTCCTCGACCTTCGCGATGCGGCCGAGCAGCGCGTCGACCGTGCGGCCGAACCCGAACTCGCAGCCCGCGGCGCTCGTCAGGTCGCTCGCCGAGGTGACGAGCATCCGCCCACCATCGGGCCTGTCGAGGAGGAACATGGGCTCACGCTAACGGCGACCACCGACAATAACCGGTCAGCGCGTCCGCGACGAGTGCATGATGAGCGCGGCATTGCCTCAGTCCTGGGACCCGCCTAGACTGTTATGCGTATACGCATAGGAGGTCCCGATGATTCAGCCCGCACGGACGCTTCTTCGCGCTCGACGATCCGCCGGGCTCAGCCAGGCCGCCCTCGCCCGGCGTTCCGCCATCGCGCAGTCGACGATCAGCCGGATCGAGAGCGGAGCACTCGACCCGACGTGGTCGACGATGCAAGCACTTCTCGAGGCGACGGGCTGGGAGGTGAACGCCGCCGCCGGGCCCGAGTCTGACCTGATAGCGCCAGAGACTGCGGCCCGCTCGATCGCGACGCAGCTCGGTCACGGCAACATTGATGCCGCGGCCCGAGACCTCACCGAATCGGTGGGTCGACTGATCCGCTACCTCGACGAGCATCCGGGCGTGGAGCCGCCGGCGTGGGCGGTCGCCGCTCCGAAGACGGCGGACCTCCCGATGATGTGGTCGACGTTCCTGGCCACGGCGTTCGCGTACGCGCTTCAGAGCACCGGGCGCGCGGTTTCTCCGTGGATGCTCGCCGTGCCCGCGCTGCCTGACGAGACCGCTCTGGGCGACGAACCCAGTGAACGATTCCGCGAGTGGCTTCGCGCGCGCACGCCGGAGGTGTTCCGTCAGAAGAACCTCTTGTCGCGCGCTGAAGACTGGAGGATCGCGTGAACGACGGCTACCGCCAGCTCACTGGCGAGGAGATCGAGGGCCTCCTCGCCGAACTGCTGGAGCGTGCCGACGATGCAGGTGTCGACGCCGACATCTTCGTCGTGGGCGGGGCCGCCATGGCGCTGCAGCTGGGCCGTGATCAGCTCACTCCCGACGTCGACGGGCTCTTCCGCCCATTCGACCGGATCCAAGCGATCGCGCAGGCGATGGCGGACGAGCACGGGCTGAGTCCGCAGTGGATCAACGAGAACGCTCGCCCCTTCATCGCTTTCGACACCGACGACCCGCGCCACTTCGTCACCGTCGCGCTCAGGGGCCGCGCGCTTCGGCTCGCATCGCCCCGGGCGCTCCTGGCGATGAAGATGGCGAGATACGCGCGCAAGGACTACGCAGACATCACCGCGTTGATCCGCCATCTGGATCTCGCGGCGCCGTCGGAGATCGTCGAACTGACCGTTGAGGTGCTGGGCGAGGACTCCCCCGCGCTCGTCGACGGGCGGGAGGATCTTGAGCTCCTGGCCTTCGAGGCACTGCGCCGGGCGGGTCGCCTGCAGTGACACTCGACGACGTGCTTGCGCATCGTCGCGAGATTCTCCGTCTCGCCGGAGAGCACGGTTTCGATGCGGTCACCGTCATCGGCTCCGTGGCTCGCGGGACGGCAAGCGAGTCCAGCGACCTTGACCTTCTCGTAAACCCACTTCCGTCGGCCGCGCTGCTCAGCCTCGGTGCGTTCGAAGCCTGCCTCGAGGAGCTTCTCGGGGTACGGGTCACCGCTCTCAGCGTTCGTGCTCTTGATAACGACCGCGACCGCTCATTCCTGGTTGGGGCAGTCGAGCTCTGAGCCTGCCCTTCCCAGCCGCAACTCACTTCGGCACCGCGTGCCACTCCGCCCCGCGCGGCAGTAGATTCACCCCGTGTACCGGCAGATCGCCCGCAACAAGCGGTGGAGCATCCTGCTCATCGCCCTGTTCTGCCTCGCGGTGATCGGCCTGGGCCTTTTCGCGTCGTGGGTGTTCGCCGAGCTGTGGCCACTGGTGCTGATCGTGATCGCGTGCCCGCTCTACGTGTGGCAGGCGCTCACCAACGCGACCAAGTCCGCGGCCGAGACGGCGGGCCTGCGCACGGTGACCGCCGAGGAGGAGCGGTGCCTGCACCGCATCGTCGAGACGACGGCGATCCGTGCCGGCATCCCGACGCCCCGCATCGGCGTCATCGATGAGGATGCCCCCAACGCGTTCGCCGCCTCGCTGAAGCCGGGCGACGCGGTGCTCGCCGTGACGCGCGAGTTCTAGCTCGCCGCCGCTCGCAGCGACTCGAGCCCTGCGTTGATCGCGTCAGCAAACCGCTCGATCTCGCGCGCCGGCGCGCCAGCCGCCCGGGCGACCTCGCGCCACTGGCTCACCTGGCCGACAACGCGGCTGCAGCCCGCACGAGCCTCGTCGGGTGCGAGGCCGAACATCGCCGCGTGCTCGACCAGCGCCTGAGCCATTCCCTTCGCGTCGTCGCGACCGGCCAGCGCCGTGGCGTGCCGGTTCGCCGCGAGGGGCTCGGGGTTGATGTCGAACGCGGGGGCGAGAGCCCACCCGGACCGTGCGCGCACGAAGCCGTGGTTGCGCAAGTGGTCATCGGTGTTGTGCAGGGCGACCCCGACGGCGATGCGCAGCCAGAGCTGACGCAGATCGCTCGCCACCCGCGCCCCGTGTGCGGCGAGCTCGTCGGCGATGGTGAGGTAGTCGCCGAGGTCGCCGTCACGACCCTGCGTCAGCGTGAGGGCGCTGATGTAGTTGATGCGCCGGGAGCCCATTCGATCGAATCGCTGCAGCACGAGCACCTGCCGTCCGTCGATCGGCAGCACCTTCCACGCCGGCACGTGCACGCCGCATCGCGAGGCGAGCTCAAGCGCCACTGATTCCCACAGCATGACGTTCCACTCGTCGCCCGGCCTCGGAAACTTCGCGATGTGCAGCGTGACGCCGTCGCGCACCGATGCTTTGGGTCGGGCACCGCCGAGCGACGCCGTGCCCGCATCCAGCAGAGCCTTCACCGCGGCGAAGTCGTCGTTGTCGCGCACGACGGCGTCGGAAGCCCGCAGCAGTCGGGGCAGCTCGACGAGCGGCGGGACCTCGGTCGTCGCGGCCGCGAACTCCGCCTCACCGTCGCGGCGGAACCTCAGCGCCCCCTGCCGCGTGAGATCTGAGACGGCCAGCAGGTAGTCGCGGTCATCGTGCGCGCGATCGCCCGCAGCGGATGCCCCGCCCCGCCATCGGCGCTCGATCAGGGTTCGCCCCCACCGGTCGGGAGCCGCGTCGGCCCAACTGCGCGGCAGCACCCCGTCGATGGGCTGCGCGGCGAGCGTCAGGGGAAGTGCGGGCTCGAGCGCGTAGGCCTCGCTCGCTTCGACGAATGGGGCGGTGTAGGCCAGCGTCGACGTGACCGTGCGTCGACGAACCTGCGAGTACAGGGTTGCGACGTCGATAGGCGGCGCGCTCTCATCCAGCTGCAGCGCGGCGGTGATCGACGTCACGAGCGCACCCGTTGCGGCAAGCGCTCGTCGGCTCGCGCGCGACCCAGGTCGGTCTCGAGCGGATCGAGCGCGTCCTCCAACTGCTGCAGCACACCGAGCGCCCGGGCGACGCGGAGGACCACGTCGAACCCGACGCTGCTGTCGCCGTTCTCGAGTTTGGAGAGCGTCGAACGTGCGATTCCGGCGCGCTCGGCGAGCTGCTGCGCGGTGAGCCGCTGGAGCTTGCGCCAGGTGGCGAGATGGGCGCCGATCTCCCGCGCTGCGGAGTCGACAGCGTAGGGAACGGGACGCCCTGAGTTGCTCATAATGTAGCTAATAGTAGACCTAAACCACTTTAATGTCCATGAATACATACGTTAAGTAATCTGGTCTTGACCTTGCACCAGCGTGCCGCCGAGCATCGCCCACCCCAGCGCCCGACCGATCTCGGTCGGCTCGCTGCCCCACTCCCACCGCCGCCGCCCGCTCTCGGGGTAGGCGCCGAGGTCGCGCAGCGGCTGCTGCGCCCACGACAGCATGCTCGCCGCCGTCGCCGGCGTCACGCGGCCGTCGAGCAGCTCTTCGAGCCGACTGCCGCGCGGGTCTCGCCATCCCAGCTCGGTGAGGTCGCGCGCCATGCGGTCAGCGAGCGGTTGCTCGTCGAGCGCCTCCCCCGAGACCAGCTGCAGCGCGAGCATCAGCATGAGGTCGCGACCGACCGGCTTCGGCTGGCGCTCGACGAGTTGCTCGGCGACGTGACCCCACAGCGCCCGCGAGTCATCGAGCAGACGCCGCGCGACCGCGGTCGGCACGATGCGACCCTTCGCGACGCGCAGCAGCCCGAGCTGCCGCATGAGCGCCCGTAGGTCGGCGATGGCGAAGGTGCGGTCCTCGCGATTCATCATGCCGACGTCGCGATGCTCCCAGTCGAGCTCGCGCATGGCGTCGCGCACGATCGCGGGCGGCAGCCAGCCCGCGGCCGTGAGAGCTGTGCCGTCGGGGCCGATGCGGCGGAGCATCCATTCGATGGGTCTGATGCTGGCGGCGATCGCTGCGTCGTCGACGATCGGCGGATGCTCCGCCGCGGCCGCGATGCGCGCGCACCAGTCTGAGCCGACGTCGGTCGTGACGCGTGTGAGCAGGGGGCGCACAAGCGGCAGGGTGCGCGTGGTGGCGAGCAAGGTCTGCACGCTCGCGTCGAGCGCGGCAATGTTGAGCGCGACAGTGTCGAGCGCGGCAATGTCGACCGGCTCGGAGGCGGTGACCCGTTTCGCGCGGCGCTCGTTGAAGGTGTGGACTCCGCCGGAGTCGTCGTGCGGCGGCTGCCCGACCGCCGCGAGCACGCACCGCGGGGTGTCGTCGCCGTCGATCGCGGTGATCGTGAGCCGCCAACTGTCGCCGAAGTCGTATTCGTACCAGAGCGTGCCGCCGCCCACCGTGAGGGCCTCGGCGAGTGTGGCGTCAGCGTCAGGCTCGCCGTCGAACTCGTCGAGTAGTGACGGCAACAGCCACGAGCGGGGTTCAGGCACATCCGCGCGCCACCGCTCGTACGTGTCGACCGAGTCGAAGCGGTGCAGGTGCACGTTCTGCCAGTCGAACAGCCGCTGAATGACGAGGTGCACGACGTCGAGCGTCGTGCCGGGGTCGATCGCGATGTCGCGAGTGACGGGTGGCACCGAGTCGATCAGCGAGAGGCGCACGTGCATGGCGACCACGGTAGTTGAGGTGGAGCGGGTCGAGCGGCTGCGGCACGTCCGGTGGGGGCTCTAGACGAGCCCGAGCGCGTAGTCGAGCTGCTGCTCGTCGAACGCGACAGCCATCGCCTCGATCTGGCCTGAGTCGATCTGCCGTTCGCGGGCGACGTCGCGCCAGTGCGCCACCTGCTCGCCGACTCCCCGAACGACTGCAGCTGCCGACGCGCCAGACAGGCCAAAGGCGTCGGCCACCGCGATGAGGCTGCGCAGATCACGGCGGCGCGGGTCGTCGTCGGCGCTGATGGGCCGCGAGGTGATGACTCCGCGCGAGCGCGACGGGTTCAGGTCGAACACGGGAGCAAGTCGCCAGCCGGTGCGCCCTCGCAGCAGCCCGTGATTGCGCCAGTGGTCGTCGACGTTGTTGATGAGCACGGTGAGGGCGACGCGGCCGTACAGCTCGCGCAGGTCGGCCGCAGGGTTCTCGCTGAGCTCGGCGAGAGCATCCGCGAAATCGACGTAGGTCACGCTGCGACCCTCGTGCTCGCCGATGCTCATGGCCGTCGCGGCCGAGATGTAGCCGATGCGCGAGCCGTCGATCGTTCTGTCGAAGCGGTGAGCGAGGAGCACCGACGTCGACGCCCCGGCCGGCACCCGGTTGAAGCGCGGCACCGCCAGCCCCGCGCGGCCGGCGATGGTGAGCGCGAGGGCCTCCCAGGCTTCGACGTCGAAGACGCCGTCTTTCGAGTGAGGCAGTTTCGCGATGGCGAGCTGGCCGTTGGCGATCAGCACGTTCGCTTTGGAGCGTGCGCCGCCGGCGCTCGTGGCGATGTCAGACAGATAGGCAAGGTCGTCATCGGTTGCCTCGTTGGCGTCGTAGCGACGCGCCACCTCGACGACGTGGTCGAGCTCGTGCAGGCGCGCGACGCCGCTGTCCTCCGAGAGCCATGGATGCTCGCTCGAGTCGCCCGCGCGAAACCTCAACGCCCCCATGCGCGTGCGGTCGGCGACCCCGAGAAGCAGGTCGAACGGCCCCAGCTGCGCGGGCATCGTCGGGTCGAGCGTGCGGCGCCGGGCGTGGTCGGCCTCGACGATCTTGCGGCCCCACTCGTCGGGCGCCGCGTCGGCGAACGCCCCGAACTGCGGCCGAGTCTCGTCGGTGTAGAGGCGCCCGGTCGCGAGCGGGAGGTCGGGCGAGAGGGCGTATCGGCCCGGATGCGCCAGATAGCTCGGCGCGTACTGAAACGACGATGACGCGAGTGCGCGACCGCCAGTGAATGAGGCCTCGAGCGCTCCGACGTGCACAGGCCCTGCCTCAAGGCCGTCGAGATAGACCTCGACTCGGTTCACGGCGTGCCGCCTGCACCGATGATGGCGTCGAGTCGAGCGCGCGCTGCCTCTGACCGATACGGGTCAGCCGCCGTCACGACCGTGTCGGCGATGCCCAGCGCCGTCAGAACGGCGACCACCGAGTCGAGCCGCGGTGAGCCGGTGCCGTTCTCGATGTGCCGAAGGGTCTCGCGCGTGACGAAGGCACGCGCGGCGAGGTCGGTGGCCGACACCCCGTTGAGCTTCCGCCACGTTCGGATATGCGCCCCGAACTCGCGCAGCAGGCGCTGCTGCCGTGCGGATGCTCGCTGAACCATGACGCCCCCTGACAGGTATACCTGCCATTATATCCGCTTATGGCAGGTTTAGCGATCACCATTGAATCAGTGTTTTGCATCTCTCTCGACGCTCCATGGGGATCAGTGCACGCCAGCGCGACCCCGATTGCCTGCACTGTGAGCACCTCACGAAGTCATCGTTCGCGACGAGGAGAGGGGTCACTTGCGGCGTTGACTTTTCTCGGCTGCAGCTCGAAGCTTCCGCAGCGCCTCTTCCGGCATGCCCGCCGACACTCGATGCCCTTTCACGCTCGGATACAGAGCGCGCTCACGGAGGAAGACATTCGAGTGGAAAATGTCGTTCACGCTCCGATTCCAGAGATGCACTTTCGACTTGTGGGTGAATGCACCGCGCACCGCATCGAAGACCCCACCGGTGGCCCAGGCATGTTCGGAACGCTCGACGAGCTGGTAATCGACAGCCCGCGAAACGCAGGCAGCAACCCAGTCAGCAAACTGAATGTTCGCGCTGACCGCACTGTCGATGTGCATGGGTGGTTCGACGAGGCGCTTCATCTCTTCGAACTCGCTCGAGCGGCTGAACATGTGGGCATAGAGCCTCGGCATGCGATCGACGCGTTGCTTCTCATTCACTTGGTCCATGAGAACAAGCAGATGACTCTCGCGAGTCTTCGCGTGGCGGGCGAGGCGGTTCAGGCTCTCCTTCATAGCTGCGGACTCTCGTTCTACTGTGTTGAGGGTCAAGTCCCTGGAAGTGGATGCTCCTATTGCTGTCAAGCGGCTCGCGTTGGGCGGAGCCGAGCCAGCGCGAGGGTGGCACGTTGCTCGAGTTCGGGGTCGGCGCGGGTGCCGATCTCGAGTCGGCGGAGCCGCTGGTAGGGGACTCCGAGAGAGGCGGCGAGCACGCTGATCGAAACGCCGATCTGCTGTCGTCTGGCTCGCAGTTCGCTTCCGACCGGATTGTCGGTGGCGGGGTGGAGCAGGATTGCGTAGATCTGGTTCGCGATGTGGCGTTTCAGGCAGCGCATGATGTCCCGGTCGGTGAGGCCCTCGGCGCGGCGCCGTTCGAAGTAGGCCATGGTGCGCGGCTCCCGGTGGCGCATGCGCAGCAGCACGATCCGGTGCAGTGCTGCGTTCGCGTGCCGATTCCCGCCCCGCGAGAGTCGGTGCCGGGTGCGTTGCCCGGACGAGGCGGGGATCGGGGCGACGCCGGCCAGAGCGGCGAAGCTGGCCCGGGTGGCGAGACGTTCGGGGTTGTCGCCAGCGGCGACCAGCAACGTCGCGGCGGTGACCGGGCCGACCCCGCTGAGCGACAGCAGAGCGGGGTTCACCTGCCGAATCAGGGCATCCAGTTGTTGCTCGATCAGGTCGATCTCCGCCTGCATAGTGAGGTGACGGACGGCCAGCCTCCGCAACGTCTGACGGGCAACGACTTCCGCAGCAGCCGACGCGCTCGTGCCGGGGCGGGTCTTTGCGAGCGCGCGGATGAGCCGTTGCCCGCTGAGGGCGCGGAACGCCTGCCGGACCAGCTCGGGTGCGGTGATCAGCAGCGCGTGGATCTGGTTCATCGCCTGCGCCCGCGCCTTTGCCGCGGAGCGCCGCTCCCCGAGAAGGATCCGTATGGACTCGACAGCGCCATCACCGGTCTTCGGAATCGCAGTGTTCGTGTCGGCCAAAACCGTCACTGCTGCCTGGTGCGCGTCCAAAGGGTCGGACTTGCCCCGGAGCCTGCGAGCTCGCCGATCCTGCCTCTCGGAGTCCCCTACCAGCGGCTCCGCCGACTCGAGATCGGCACCCGCGCCGACCCCGAACTCGAGCAACGTGCCACCCTCGCGCTGGCTCGGCTCCGCCCAACGCGAGCCGCTTGACAGCAATAGGAGCATCCACTATGCGGGACTCCACTCGACGGCGACCTTGTTGGCGCTCTCCCCCGCGTCGAGCTTGGCCTTCAGCGCCTGAATCTCGGAGTCTTTCGCGGCCGCAGCCTTCTGCAGCTCGCCGGCAGCTTTCGTCTCGGCGAGTTCGATCGCCCGCTGCTTCTCCTGGTCGGCAAGCTCGAGCCGCTCGTGCAGCTGCTTCTCGAAGTCGGTGTCGCGCACCTGCTTGAGGATGTCGGCGTATCCGGCTTCGTCGATCGTGAAGGCCTTGCCACAGTTGGGGCAGATGATCTCTTTCACGTGGTTGAACCTTTTTAAAGCCCTGTGCCGGGTTACGGCAACACATGGTCGCGAGCGCACCGACTCGGAGGGGATTCGCGATTGCCTGAGCAGGTGGTCGACGATGAAAAGGAACTTCACCCCGATCAGCGGCAACCGCGATCCAAGAGTACGATTTAGGTGGATCTCAGGCGTTCTCGTCGCTCAGTCAAATGCTTGTGCAGCAGCGCCTCAGTGCTCTTGCCGTCCATCAGGATCGCGCGGAAACGTGCTCTTCTCCCGCGGCCCCATTCGGGGTCGACATCTTGGGCATGGGCGATCAGCCCAGAGACTCGGCCGAGCAGGAATGCGACCCCCTTATCGCCCCGTTTCTGAGCATGAGATTCCGCTCCGTGTGTTTCGATCATGTGGAGTTCGTAGTCGATTCGGTCTCGGTACTCTCGCCGAAGTCGCAGCCGATCACCGTCAACGTGGATTCCGAGGACAAGCTTCTTGTCATCTTCGAATGACATGCGCGTCTTCGTTTGGTTCACGACGAAGCCGTTGCCGCGAATGACGCCTGAGAGATCGGAGAGCACCTTGGTGGATTGAGTTCGAGTGATCGGCCGCCGCGCCGAGAGATAGATGTCGTCGGAGTACCGTGCGAACACCAGTTCGTGTTGGACGGCAAGAGCTGCGATGGCGTGATCCAGCTGACGCGATACGAGATTGGACAAAGCCCCAGAGGTCGGGGCGCCATGAGGCAGATGGCCGAGCACCTGCGGCGTGTAACCGGCAACATAGCGGGAACGGTACTTGGACACGTGGGGGTGCGCCTTCAGTAGGTCGACTTCGCTCACTTCGAGTGAGTCGTCAGACACGACAGTAACCAGTCTCGCGAGCTGAAAGGCAGTGAGCTGTTTGAAGCCGAACTCTTTGAGGAACAGGTAATAAATGTCCACTTCTGAGATGGAGTAGAAGAATGCCTTCAGGTCTACCCTCAGGAGCCACCGAGCACCGAGATGCTGACGCGCGCATTGAACCGGCGAACGACCCTTCACATACGAGAAGACCTTTTCGCTCGGCGATCTGGTCATCAATATGTCACGCAGGATCGGCTGCTGAATCGCGAGGATCTCGGCGTTGGGCTTTTCGATGTGGCGCTTCCCACCAGTGCGCTTAGGGACTGCACTCACGTAGTACGGACTTAGTCGACGGTCAACCACATCTTCGATGAAGCCCGAGTCAGCTCCGGAGACTTGCACCAAGCTGGACAGGTCGAAGTACGATCGAAGGTTCGGATCAAGCCGTTCGACCATCTAAGTGACTCCTTGGTGAAGCGAAGGTCGGCGTCTACCTTTGTTGCTATTGGGTTCTTCACGGTGATTCACGGCGGGTCGCAATCGACCTGCCGCAGACGACACTGGGCCGTCCGCGCCTCAGCTCTGCAGCGCTTCGACGAGGCCGAGGATGATTCCTCAGCGACTACTAGATCACCGACCTTCGCTCATCAGAGAGTACAGGCGACCGACGACGGCGCAAAAGGGTCGTAATTCGGATCTCCGACACCTGGCGAGGCTGTGCCGCTTTGCAGACACGATCTGGACTATCCGGGTGATCCCTCCGCCAACCACGCCAAGTCGTTGAACGCAGTGTCAGCACTGTGGTCGTGCCCGCACGGGAACCACTCGGAGCGAATGTCCTTGGCCACCGCCTCGATCTTTGTTCGGATGTCGGCGAGCAGCGCGTCATCGATCGGAACGTTGAACGGGTCGCCGCGCTCGTCGAGGTTCAACACCTGGATGCGGTCAGCGGAGGCCCCGGTCAACTCGCGGTACCCGAGCGCGTAAACGCTGAGCTGGTCGCGCGTCATGTCGGAGTCCTGGGCATCTTCGGTCGACTTGAAGTCGACGATCGCGACCTCGTCGCTCTCGAGTCGCTTGATGAGGTCGATGCGGCCGTTCACCGTGACGCCGGGCGACACGACCACTTCGATCTGCTTCTCGCTGTGCTCGGTTCGGGTGAGATCGTCTCCGTGAGCGTCGAAGTAGTGCTCGAGCGCCCGAATCGCGGCTGCCCGCAGGTTCTCGCGCAGCGTCGGGTAAGCGTAGGGCGTCAGGAGGTGCCGGTCGACGAGGTTCTTCGTCTCGTCACGCGATGGCACATCGCCCGCCAACGCGCGCTTGTGCATCTCGGCCAATGCGTTGTGCAGGCCCTTACCGTAACCGAGCGCCTCGTGAATCGGCGGGTTGAAGCCGTACATGAAGCGCAGCTTGAACTGGTACGGGCACTCGAGCAGATACTTGAGCTCTGAGAACGAGATGGTGACGGCCGGCGTCTCGACCTTGGGGGTCGGGGTGAGCCGGGGCACGTCGGGCAAGCCGGGGTCGGCGGTGAGCATCCAGTCGGAGGCGGCCGCGTCTCGGAAGAAGTCAGAGCGGGCGCGAGCCTGTTGGTTGCTCGCGATGGGGGCCCAGGTCAGGTAGAGGTACTTTTGCGCTCGCGTCACGGCGACGTAGAACAGGCGCGTCTCTTCTGAGCGACCGCCGCGGTAGCGGGCTCCGTTGGGCACTGCCTCGACGGGGATGACGTGGAAGAGGTTGATTCCGCCGGAGGATCGGATCGGAAAGCGGTTCTTGCGCAGGCACGGCACGAAGACAGCCGGCCACTGCATGCCCTTCGCGCGGTGCACCGTCGTGATGGTGACCGCGTCGGGGGTCGCGTATCCGGCGTCGCCGTCACTCTCTTCGTAGTAGCTCGGCGCTTGGCGGTCGTCGGTGAGAAAGCGCACGAAGCCCTGGTACTTGCGCTCAGGGTCTGAGGCGAAGTTGATGGCCTCGAAGTCTGAGATTACCTGCGAGAACTTGCCGAGCTGGTACATGACGAGCTCTGCTCGCGCGGGGGTTCCAGGGATGGTGCTCTCGCGAATATCGAGCGCCTCCAACACGGTCAGGTAGAGACGCTGGATGTTGTACACGCCCCACCGCTCGCCCCGCTCGAAGTCGGCACCCTCTTCGAGTACGCGAATGCCGCGCTCGATCAACTCGGGGCGCGCGAGCAGATCGGCGGCCACGAAAAGGCTGCGCAACTCCCCCGCGTCGACCTCGCCCACCATGAAGCGGAACATGTCCCGCGTCAAGTAGTTGGCAGGGTTTCTTCGATTTCGAAGTTGGGGATGGTGGGGTCGGCCAGGCCGAGGTGCACGTCGATCGGCCGGTTCCAGGCGATCGCTTCGTGAGGACGTTCGGTGTTGTACTCGATGCGGTAGTCCTCTGCGCGTTCGACGAGGGTGAGCGCGTCGGGGATGTCGTCGAGGAACAGCCGCTCGTATTTCAATGTTCCGAATCCGCGTTCGCGTGACCCGTTCTGACCCGGTGATCTCACTCGGGTGCGGACGTGACGTAGCTCGGGGTGGCGCATGATGAACAGCTCGAAATTCAGCGACCGGAACGGGCCGCCGTTGTCCGTCACGATCGTCACCACCGGCAGCAGCTCACCGGTCTCGGGATCGATAGGGCAGGTGTCGACGAGCGGGTGCCCGAACATCGCTTCGTAATCGACCAAGGCGAGCTCTATCGCCGCGATCGCGTCGTGCTGATTCGCTGTCGGCGACACGTGGAACGGATGCTCGACCTTGGAGAACCAGTCCCGGCACCCGGCGATCCGCCAGGTGCCACCGGTCGTGGTCTCGAACTCGCTGAAGTCCAGCTGCCACACCTGATTGGGCCCCGTCGGGTTTCTCGCGAACGCGGCCTTGCGATCCGCCGCGAGCTGGCGGCGCTGCCTCTGGTACTCGGACGGCAGGATCAGCCCGTCATCGCGCAGCAGCCGCAGCACAGTCGCCTGCGACACCTTATGACCGTCATGCCGCGTCATCGCCCAGATCTTCCGATGACCCCACGCCGGATGCGCCAAGGCGTGTTTCGTGGCGAGCTCGCGGGCCGCCTCCCTCGCCGGCTGCGGCCACGGGCCCTTCGGCGGTCGGGACTGCTTCGCTTTGGCCTGCCAGCGCCGCCAGGTGCGTTCGGGCATGTCGATCAGCTGGCAGAACCTCGAAGTCGACATGCCCGCCTCGACGCGGATCACCTCGAGGTCCTCGAAGGGCCCAAGCGGCCCTCGGCGCTCTTCTTCCAGACGCGGATCTCAACCGCTGCCTCACCCAGAGCCTGGGTGAGCTCGGCGACCTCGTCCTCGAGTTGCTGCTCCCGGGTCGAGGGCTTGGACTTGCCCGCCTCGATCCCAGCCTTGCCGCCCTCGAGGAACTGGCGCTTCCAGTTCCCGATCGCTTGCTCGGAGACCTTCTCGCGGCGGGCTGCCTCGGCGATCGTGATCTCGCCCTGCAGCACGGACAACACGATGCGGAGCTTCTTCTCCGCGGGGATCGTGGGGGGACGACTCATGACATTCAGACCTTTCAGCTGGGGCGTTGCATCAGCAACTAACTACCCCTGCCAAACATTCTGACGCGCGACAAAAACTCCTCAAGTCGATGGACGAGCACAAACTGGTCGCGACGAGTCGGGTCCCCTACTTCGTGGCGAAGTTCGCGTGGGCCTGCACAGCTCTCGTGCTTTGCGCTTGCGTGGGCACCAATGATCGAACCTCCTTTGAGCGCGGCCCGCTGACCGCACACCGGGCAGCGTATGTAGCGGGGCGCCCTCAAGCCGGCCCGCAAACGTCGACAATTACTGGGCCCGTAGCGGTCGCTGAAAAGTTGTGGCGCCTCACGGAAGGTTGGATGTTGCCGCGCGACCCGGCTTCGGAACGGGTGAGGTGAGCTGGCGACACCCCTCGACGTTATCGAGGGGTCGTCAACTTGGGAAGCGCGGCAACGGGCGTGTCGGAACGGTCGATGGCCCCAATTGGAGGGACAACGGTAATGCCGGGGTGGGGACCGTCAGTCGAATGGCACTCCGAGGGTAAAGCGTCCAGACAATCTGTTCAGCTGATTTGCTCCAGGACCACAAGCCGGTCGGTCGCGCGGGACGCCCCCACGTAAAGCAGGTCGCGGTGGTAGCCCTTCGACAGGTTGACATCGGTTAAGATCACCGCGGCTGCTTCCAGACCTTTGAACTCGTGGATGCTCCCCCACCTGATGAGCATCGGGTCTTGGATATTCATGCCGAGCCGTGAGGTGAGGTGATTATCGATGGCCTGACCTGCCCGAGCATGGCCTGCAGCCGACCGGTCGCGTGCGTAGGGCGACAGAATGACCAGCTCGCGAACCGTGAACGGCTCCGACAGGATTCGCTCGATGGCGTCAGCGAGCAGGTGCTGCTGCTCATCCATGGTGGTGAAGGGGTGGCGCTCGACGGCGACCTGGTCGTCGTCACTGCGGCGGTGGTTGCTGTACAGGGTCGGCTCGCCGATGAGCTCGGCCACGAAGCGCGCCACCTCGGGGGTCATGCGCACGTTCGACCGCAGCTGCAGCGTCACGAGACCCGGGATGCGGCGCAGCACGGTGGCGCGGGCATCCGGTGCATCGTCGGTGCCGTCCTCAGCGTGCCGGCGGTAGATGACCTGGTGGTCGAAGTCTCCGGTGATGAAGACCGAGGCGCGCTCGAGCCCGCCCACGAGCAG
This sequence comes from Microcella alkalica, assembly GCF_014137945.1. Taxonomy (GTDB): domain Bacteria; phylum Actinomycetota; class Actinomycetes; order Actinomycetales; family Microbacteriaceae; genus Microcella; species Microcella alkalica. The sequence continues at coordinate 457,049 of NZ_JACGWX010000001.1, read as the reverse complement.
CGCGTCGAGCACGTCGAGGTACTGCTCGAGCGCCACATCTTGCGCCTCGTCGACGACGAGGTAATCGAACTGCGGACCCAGCTCGAGCGCCGCCTCGAGCGCCTGCTCGGGCAGGGTCTGGTCGTACCACTCCGGCTCGACGCGCCCGCTCTCGAGTTTGCGCCGCGCCTCGTTGCGCCCTGCATGCCGGTCGACGACCTGCGCCATCAGCGAGTGGATGCGCCGCACCTCCACCCCCTCACCGCACAGCTCGGCGAGCCGGGCTTCGATGAGGCGGTTGAAGACGACGACGAGGGTGCGCTTTCCGGCAACGCAGGCTCGGCGCGCGGCCTCCGCCGCAACCCACGTCTTTCCCGAGCCGGCGGGCCCCTCGACCAGCAGCCGCGGGTTGGTTCCGACCACGTCGAGCACCTTCACTTGCTCGGCCGTGAACTGGGCTTGCTCGGCCTCGCGGCGCCGCGCGAGCTCTTTCGCGCTGAGCTCGGCGACGAATCGTGGGATGAGGAGTTCTGTGATTCTGGCGGTGTGCGCAGCGTCGGGTTGTCCCGCGACGCGGCGGTATCCGCTGACGTTCTCGGCGAGGTGTGTGTTCGCGTGGGTCAGCGTGCGGATCACCGCGGCGGCGGCGTTGCCATTCGCGAGGTCTGCGGCATCCAGCAATTGCCAGTCGTGCCAGCTGATGCTGTGGGCGATCTTGGTCTTGCTCAGCTGCGTGAGCCACGCGGCGTGAAAGACCGGGTAGCCGACGGGTCCAGATCCTTTCGACTGCAGGTATTCGATGATGGAGTGCTGCGCGCCCGAGGCCTGTTCGAAGGGGCTGCGTGTGACCCAGTCGCGGCTGCCGTAGCGCCAGCGCCCTTCGCCGTCAGCCTCGATGCTCTCGTGCGACTTCACTTCGATGACCAGGATGCCCTGCCCTGGCGCCACGACCACAAAGTCGGCTTCGCCCTGCACCTGACTGACGTGCCGCGCGATCTCGAGCGAGTGGAAGACGACCCAGTCGTCGGTGCGAGGCGCGTCGCGGAGCGCCGCGAAGACGGCGTGCTCCCCCGGTGGGGCGTCATCGCCGATCGTCGGAGGGATCATCCGTGCCATTGGAGTTGAGCGTAGGTCGATTGGTTATCGCAGTCGACACCCCCGAATCGGTGGCAAAGTCTGGGCTTACCAATAGGCTGCGGTGAAATAGGGCAAGGAGTGCGGATGCTGTCGAGCGAGGAACAGGCACGTCTGCGGTTGGAGATCTTCGCCGAGCTTGAGCTCTTCATCGACGCGCGAGGTGGCTTTGCCAGCCGGGACGAGCTGACCGCGTTCACGCTGCGAGGCGGCCTGCGCATCCCGCTCATCGACCGCAACAAGGGCATCCGCAACCCGGCCGAGTTCGATGCCACCCTGGCGATCGTCTCGGCCGGCGATAAAGGCCGCTACAACGTCTATGACGACGCCATCGACCGCTCGAGTGGGTTGCTCTATTACTCGTGGGCGCAGGGCCCCCTCAACGCCGGCGACAACCGCAAGCTGCACGTCGCGTTCGAGCAGCAGGTGCCGATCATCCTGTTCGAGAAGCCGCTGCCGAACCTCTACGTTCCCGTCTTTCCGGTGCGCGTCATCGACGTGTTGCCCGAGCGCCGCCAGTTCGTCATCGACATCGACGAGAGCGGCGTGCGCGCCACCACGGCGACCACGCTCGACAAGCGTTACGTCGAACGCCTCGTCAAACAGCGCGTGCACCAGCCTGTGTTTCGGGCGCGCGTGCTCAGCGCTTACAACAAGCGGTGTGCGGTCTGCACTCTGAAGTACGCCGAGCTCCTCGACGCCGCGCACATCATCGCCGACACCGACGAGCGGGGGTTGCCCGTCGTTACGAACGGCATGGCGATGTGCAAGATTCATCACGCCGCCTACGACCAGAACTTCCTCGGGGTCAGCCCCGACTACGTCGTGCATATCAACGAACGTCTGCTCGCCGATCGTGACGGGCCCATGCTGCAGTACGGCCTCCAGGCGATGAACGGCAAGCCGCTCGAGCTGCCGGCCCGTCGCGACGACCGCCCCGATCGCGACTTCCTCGCCGAGCGGTTCGCGACATTCACCTCGTAGCGCGAGCCCACCTGCTCGCCACGGCGCCCACCGCGCCGCATAATGAACTCACCTCACCGCGCGCCTCACCCACGCGCGCCCACCCGAGCCCCGAGGAACCCGCCATGACCCTTAACCCCGCCGACTACGGCCAGGCACCGCCCGCCGAGGGCTGGTTCCCCGACCCGACCTCCCCCGGCCATGAGCGCCGCTGGGACGGCACGTCCTGGACGAACGAGACGCGCGAATCCGCCAAGTCACAGCTCGTCGAGCCGACCGCGCTCGCAAGCCCCGACCAGCTCAACGCCGCCATCCTCAGCGCCGAGGCCTACAGCGAGCTCGTCGACCTCGCTCCCCCGACGTCGCCCGCATCCGTGCCGCTGCTGTCGGTCGCCACCGCACCCAAGCGCGACCGCAAGACGCGCCGACTCGTCGGCGGGTTATCACTGCTGCTCGTCTTCGCCGGAGTCATCGCCGTCATCGTGGGTGTGTACGGCCTCGTCGGCGTGCTTGCACTGCAGACCACCGCGGCGATCCTGCTCGCCGTCGCCGGAGCCGTCGTCTTCTTCGCCGGCATCCTCGTCGGGGCGATCCGCACGCGCCGCTGACCTCCGAACGAGCACCAACTAGCAACCCGAGCCGCGATCGCAGATTCACACCCCCCATTCGGGGGGCGCTCCGAAAAATGCCAGGGGCATCCCGGAGCATTCTCACGTGACTGACATCGTGATCATCCAGCCGCGCGAGGGATGGTTCGCCGACCCCACCATCCCCGGCCAGGAGCGCTGGTGGGATGGCGCCGAGTGGACCAGCCGCACCCGCCCCGCCGCCCGCACCGCCCCCGTCGGCCCCGAGCAGCCCGCGAGCCCCGACCAGATCGAGACCGCGATCGAGAGCGCCGAGGCCTATACCGAGCTCGTCGGCCTCGCTCCCCCGCGCATCGACGACCGCCTCGTCACCCGCGTCGACGCCGCCGAGCTCGCCGACGCCGCCCGACAGCCGTCGGCGCGAGCCGGCTACGCCGCCGCGATCGCCGTCGGGATGCTCGGCTCGGCCCTCATCGCCGCCACCGCCGTGATCACCACCGGCCTCGTGCAGTCGGGCACAGTAGCGCTTCCCTTCTAGCAGGCGCACCCCCTTGCGGCGCAACGGCCGCGCACCTTGACTGGCCCCTTCACCCGCAACCGCACGAAGGAGGAACGCCATGTCATCAGTCGCCCGCGTCACCACCATCACCGCACGATCCGAGACGAGCTTCGAGGACGCGATCCGCACCGGCATCGAGCGCGCGAGCGCCACGCTGCGCAACGTCGAAGGAGCCTGGGTCAAAGAGCAGAAGGTCGACGTCGACAACGGCACGGTGCGCACGTGGCACGTGACGCTCGAGGTCACGTTCGTCCTCGACGACTAGAAACGAAAACACCGCACCGGATGCCCGTGAGGGCTCCCGAGCGCAGACGAGAGCCCGGCGGGTGCGTACGACACCGCCGGGCTCTCGAGCTGTGGAGGACCTAGCCGAACGGCAACGGCGACCGCGCCGACGCCGCCTTGCCCCAGTCGATGGTCTGCGCGAGCGAGTCGACGAGCTTGGTGAACGCCGCACCGTGCTCGCTGTTGGCCTCGAGCAGCATCGAGTAGACCTGTTTGGCTCCGGCCTGCGAGCTGACGCCCGCGAAGTCGGCGACGTCGAGCGGCATGCGCGCGGCGACCGCGGCGAGGGCCGTGTCGAAGTACTGCTGCATGATCTCGCGCTCGTCGACGCGCTCCTGGATGATGCGTCCGCCGAACTTGCTCAGGGCGGTCAGGCCGAAGCTCTGCCACAGGATGAACCCGTGCCGGTCATCCCATGCCTCGGGGTAGGCCTTCGCGACGGCCGACCAGTAGTACGAGACCATGCGCGTGATCAGGCGGGCGCCCTGCTCGAGCTGCAGCTGCGACGCCGAGTGCGGGCCGCACTCGATCGCGGCGAGCACGACCCCCGGCGGGAAGCACTGCGCCTCGACGCGCGGCATCTCGCGCAGCGTGATCGAGACGATCGCCTTCAGGGCGCTGAGGGTGATGGGCTCGACGGCTCCGGCATTCTTGGCGAGCTTCTTCGCCTGCGGCACGTGCACTTTGCCGTCGAACACGGCGCCGGCCTTCACGAGCTCGGCGGCGATCCACTCGGCGCGGCCGTTGGAGTCGTGGAGCAGCTCGGCGTCATCCGGTCGCGGTTCGACCGTCACGACGCTGAAGAGAGGCGGCACGGAGGCGGGGGCTCCGGCGGCGGGGAGGTTCGGGCGGGCGAGGCCCGCGTAGGCGAAGCTCGAGCGCGCGGGGGCGATATCGGTCATGATGCATCCCATCGGGGGGTCCGTCGAGCGCGAGGATGGGTGGTTCGGGTGCCACGCGCGGGACTGGGTGCGGGTGTTCGGGTGAACGGCCGGTCGTGCGGGGACACGAAGGCTTCTCGTCATTGTGCACCCTGGGCACGCCGAACGGGACCCCGCATGCGGGGGACACGCCGAAACGGATTCACTGTTCTCGTGACGTGGTGTGCGCTCGCGCTAGGCGATCGGCGTCGGCACGAACCACGGCGGGTAGACCGCGACCTTCGCCTTGAGGCCCGCGTCGGCGAGCGCGCGCTTGACCTCATCGCGGCGCTTGTCGTTGGCGACGGCGACGAGCGCGACACTCGCGAGCGGCACCGTGCCGGGAACGAGGGCCTCGGCAGCCTGCATGACGGCCTCGTCCATGGCGGCGCGGGCGAGCATCCGCTTCGCCGCGTCGGGGGTGCTGCCGACGGCGGTCGTCATCGCGGCCGCGTCGCCGTCGGTGACGATGAGGCGGTCGGCGACGGCCGGAATGTCGACGCCGAGCACGATGAAGTCGACGGCGAGGGCGCGGCGGGCGTCGTCGCTCCAGGTGGGGCCGGCGGCGCCGTCCTGCACGAGCGACCACCAGGTCGCGCGCGGCGTGAGCGAGAACGCGATGCACTCGAGCACGGATGCGTCTGCCGTCGCCTGCGCGGTCGCCCGCAGCTCGTGCGTGATCGGGCTCGCAAGCACGACCTCGGCCTGCTCGGCGCTCAGGGAGCTCGGCTTCAGCTCGCCGCTCGCGATGATCGCGGGCAGATTGCGCACGTGCGTGACGTGGAAGATGCGCTTCGGGAGGTTGCTCGCGCGCGGCTCAGGAGCCTTCGCGGCCGTCGTTCCGGGGGCGGGAGTGCGCAGATTCGTCTTCGGAGCCTTCGGCGCACGACGGATCGCGACCTTCTCCGGCTCGGGCGGAGGGAAGCACGACGCGCACATGCCGGGCTCGAAACCGTGAATGCACTCGTCCATGTACTGCTGCTCCCTCACTCCGTTGCGGGCTCGTGGCCCACCAGTTAACGGTACGCGGGTTTCACGGGAACGCTGACCGCGGTGCCGCTCCTCCCCAATCGTCAGTTCTTGAGCGGTACTTCGAGAGTGTGGAGAACGTCCGAGGGCGACGAATGCTCTGTCTACCCTGTGCGGGTGACGTCGCCTCGCCTGCCCCTCGCGCTCTTGATCGCCGCATCCGCATTCGCTCTCGCCGGATGCTCGCCCGAAGCCGCCGTGCCCAGCGCGCCGCCCGCGGCCGAGGCCGAGCCGTTGTTCGCGAGCGACGAGGAAGCGCTCGCGGCCGCCGAGGCGGCTTATGCCGAGTACCTGGCCGTTGTGAACACGGTGCTTCAGGAGGGCGGAACTGATCCAGAGCGCATTCGACCCCTGGTCTCCAACGAGGTTTGGACCGACGACCTACAGGGAGCCGAGCGCTGGCAGCAAGAAGGTCTCATCTCCATCGGTGAGACCAGGCTCGAAAAGTCCGTCCTGCAGCAGGTCATCTCGACGGAGTCGTCGACCGAAGTCGTCACCTACAACTGCCTAAGCAACACAGGCGTTGATGTCTTGAACGAGGCCGGCGAGTCTGTCGTAAGTGCCGATCGCCCCACGGCGTACGTCATCGAGTCCGTTGTGTCTTTCACTGCTCCAGAGGACTGGACGCTGGAGGAGTACTCGGAGGTCGAGGAGGTTGAGTCGTGCGCTGCCTGGCAGTCCTAGTAGTCGCACTCGCTCTCGCAGTGGGGTTTTCAGTTCCGGCATCGGCGAACGTATGGGAGAACCAGCTCGACTCAACGACAGATGGTGACACCGCTACGTTGACCGGTTCACAAGAGCGGCAAGGAAGCGACGGGACTGAGTCAAGGTCGGCCGGAAACGACGCGCGCGGGCAGCAGTCAGCGTCGGCATGGACCCCGCCCCCCGGCATCCCGCCCTGGGTCGTCCCCGTCGAGCGGTGCGTCGCGCAGGGCGACGTCGCCGCCGACTGCAGCGCCGCCCGCCCCGGCGCCCACACCGCTCCCCCGCCCGCTGACGCCGCGCCGGGCACCCCCGGCATCACGATCCGCGACGTCGCCTCCTTCCGACCCGAGCTCGCGACCCTCACCTCCGAGCCGAGCGGCTGGGCCGTCCGGGGGCTAGACGCGAACATCCTTGCCACCGGCGGCAGCAGCGTCCGCACCGGCGAGCTCTTCGGCACCGTCGCCGAGGTGCGCTTCACCCCCGTCGCCTACCTCTTCGACTACGGCGACGGATCCGCCCCGCTCAGCACCTCCACCCCCGGCGCCACGTGGGAAGCTCTCGGCCTCGACGAGTTCGACCCCACCCCCACGAGCCACGTCTACACCGCCTCCGGCACCTACACCATCACCCTCCTCGTCGACTACGCCGCCGAGTACCGCGTCGGCGGCTCCGGCCCCTTCACCGCCATACCCGGCACCCTCGCCATCCCCTCCCCCCCGATCGAGATCGTCGTCGCTGACAGCGCCGCTACCGCCCTCGTCGACCGAGACTGCGTCTCCAACCCACGCGGCCCCGGCTGCTGACCGACAACATGAAGTCCCCCAGAGTGTCCCCCTTAAGGTGGACACCCCCAAAGCGAGGGTGAAATGGTCTCAACCTCTCGTTTACCTGCTGTTCACGAGATAACGTCGCACTAGAACGACCACTGGGGGTGGTCGGCACATCCAAGGGGAGGTGCAATGGTGGACACCCGACGTCTCACGACGCCACCGACGCGCACACGAGCACTCGTGATCGGCGAATCGCTGATCGACATCGTCCACGACGACCGAGACGGCGACCAGCCGCAGACGCGCGAGCATCCCGGCGGAAGCCCGATGAACGCCAGCATCGGCCTCGCCCGCCAGGGGATCGACGTTCAGTTCGTCACCGAGCTCGGGGCCGACCAGCGCGGCGACCTCCTCGAGGAGCGACTCGTCCGCGAAGGCGTGGACCTGCTGGTGCCCATGCGCGCCGGCACGACCTCCACCGCGATCGCCCACTTGCGCGCCGACGGCTCCGCCGAGTACTCCTTCGACCTCGACTGGAGCCTCGGCTGCGGCATGCCCGACCACCGCCCTGTCGACGTTCTCCACTTCGGCTCACTCGCCGCCGCCATGCACACGTGCTGCGACGACCTGGAGAACACCGTCCGCGACGCCCGCGCGACCGCGACGATCAGCTACGACCCCAACATCCGCCCCGCCCACGACACCGACCCCGTCACCGCCCGCATCCGCGTCGAGCGCCAGGCCGGCCTGAGCGACATCGTCAAGGCCAGCGACGAGGACGTCGCCTACCTCTACGGCGACGAGACGCACATCGCCATCGCCCAGCGCTGGATCCGACGCGGCGCCTGCCTCGCGATCATCACCCGCGCCGCCGACGGAGCCCTGCTCGTCACCGCCGAGCACATCATCGACCTGCCCGGCTACGACGGCGCCGTCGAAGACACGATCGGCGCCGGCGACGCGATGACCGCGGGCCTCATCGCCGGCCTCGGTATCGTCGGCCTCCTCGGAGCCGACCGCCGCGAACAGCTGCGTCGCATCGACGAGCGCACCCTGCGCGCCGTCGGCGAATGGGCCCAGCAGACCGCGGCCCTGACGATCGCGCGCCCCGGCGCCGAACCGCCCACCTCCGCCGAGACCCGCGACGCGATCCTCCGCCACGTCGCCCGCACCGTCGCCGCCTGACGACGACCAGCGCGCCGACCGCGTCCAGCACGTCCGCCTAGGCTCGCCGCGTGGCGCGCTACTTCGGCATCGACCTCGCCTGGGGTCTCCGCAGGCCCGACCCGCGCACCGGCCGCGTCCGCCCGCCCAACGAGACCGGCCTCTGCCTCCTCGACGACGATGGCGCCATCCTCGACGCCGGCTGGGCCCGCGGAGTCGACGCCGTCCACGACTTCATCGCCGCGCACGAGCAGCGGGGCGACGTCATCGCGATCGACGCGCCCCTGATCGTGCCCAACCCCACCGGCATGCGCGCCGCGGAGCGCGAGGTCTCCTCCCGCTACGGCCGATGGAAGGTCGCCGCGAACGCGTCGAACGCGGGCGCGGCGGCACGCGCCGGGGAGCTGCTCCTCGCCGCCCTCGAGCCCCGCGGCATCCGCTACACCGACGGCACATGGCCGCCGCCCGCCGGCACGACCGTCGCCTTCGAGTGCTACCCGTACACGACGCTCGTCGGCGTCGCCGAGCTCGGCTACGACATCGAGCGTCCGCGCTACAAGCGGCTCATCCCCGGAATCGACCGGGCGGATGCCCGCCGCCTCCGCGCAGACGCGTGCGATGACCTCATCGCGCGGCTCGCACGCCTCGCCTCGAGCTCGCCGCCACTCGACCTGCGCAGCCACCCCGCGACACGCGCACTCGTCGACGAGCCCTCGCCGCTCGTCGACCGCGCCTACAAGCATCGGGAGGACCTCCTCGATGCGGCGATCTGCGCCTGGACGGCCGCCCTCTGGCACGCGAACGGCCCCGAGCGCACGCAGGTGCTCGGGGCCGAGACGGGCGAGGTGGATGCCCGGGGCCGTCGGGCGACGATCGTCGCCCCCGCGCGCCCCGAGCAGCGCGGCCCGACCGCGGATTCGCGGCAGACCGGGGCGCCCTCGATCAGCGGTCAGTGCTTCTCATGCTGCTGCAGCGAGGCCGCGAGCTCGGCGAGGCGCTCCTCCGACACGGGGATGCGCGACTGCTCGAACCGCTGAGCGAGGAGCTCGTGAGCGGATCGGCCGTGGCCCTGCTCGAGATCCTGCCGCGTCTGGGCGAGGATGCCGTCGATCTTCTGCTCGTCGGTCGCGTCGAGCGCGCCATCCTCGATCGGTCCGCTCTGCTGCGGGGTGTCGGGGTCGGAGGGGTAGCGGACGGCCGCGTCGCGCTCGGCACCGCTCGCGGACTCGGTGAGGCGACCAGGGTGGTCGGCGGCGACGACGGGGCCGCCGTCCTGCACGGAGCGGTCGGCTTCGCCGTTCTCGACGAGCTCGCCGGAGCCGCTTCCGGGAGGGGGCGTGCCTTCGACATCGCGCGGGTCGAGGCGGGACGGGGAGTTCTCGTTCGGCTGCCAAGTCATGCGACGACCCTGGCCCCGCTACCGGGACGTTACCTGAACGCCTGCTCGGCGAACTCTCAGGCCGCGGGGGCCGGGCCGGCCGACGCGGCCGCCTCGGCCTCCTCCGCCGCTTCCCGCTCCTCGCGCTCTTCGCGGAGGCGCCGCGCTCGGTCGACGTCCCTGAGCGACTCGATGAGATCGTCGATCTCCCCGTCGCTGAGCGACATGCGGCTCGCCTTGAGCCGCTCACGCAGCAGAGCATCCGCCTCGAGGTGGTGCCCGCGACCGAGGTCGAACCGCATCTGATCCATGAGGCCGGCGAGCTTGTCGCGCTCGCGCGCGCCGAGGGCGCCGTCGAGAACCGGGATCTCCTGCGTCGTGGGCTCGCGCTTCGGCTTCGGCTGCAAGGCCCACGGCCCCTGCTTGAGCGACTTCGTGGCGAACTGCGGCTCGCGCGGAGCATCCGTCGCCCACAGCCGGCGCACCGGCCCGCTCGACTTCGACTTCCAGGTCATCGTCGTCCCTTTCGTCAGCGCGCAGCCCGCCGGCCACCCGATCATGCAGACGGCGGACTGCGCGTGCGGGCAATAGTGCGCCGCGAGACGGGGAGGACGCTGGAGCGAGACCGCGTGTTCTCTGTCAGTGGGTGGCGAATACGCCGTGCGCGTCGGCGACGCGTTCGTCAGACGAAGCGGATGCTCGCCTGCAGGCGCGTGCGGACTTCGAACAGGTCGGTGCCGCCGACGCCGACGCCCGGCAGCCCCGTGCGGAGCAGGTTGACGAGGCGCGAGCGCTCCACGAGCATCCCCTGGGCGCCGCGCACGCTGCCGAGTTCGGTGAGCGACGCGGGCGCCTGCGAGTCCTCCACGACGATGACGAGGCCCGAGAACTTGACTCTCGCCGACCGCGCGATCGTCTTCGCACGCATGCCGAGCTGGTGCAGGGGCTTCTCCGCCGCCGCGAGGCCCTCGCCGATGAGGTCGCCCCGCTTCACTTTGACGGGGCCGCCCCAGTCCTCGCTGAGCACCGCCCAGAGGCCGGTCGGGCCGAGCACGACGTGGTCGACCTTGTCGTCGGGGCCGGGGCCGGCGACGACGTCGTGCCAGATCGTGAAGCCGATGCCGAGCGTCGCGAGCGCCGTCGCGGTCTTCTCCTCGGCGACCGCCGCGGCGAGCGTGTGCCGGATCTCGCGCGGCGCGCTCCGCACGAGCTGCGGGTCGTACGGGTCGTCGAGCGCGGCCCCCCGCCCCACCCACTCGCGCATCATCGCAAGGTACCGCTCGCGGTACATGCCGCCGGGATGCCCGTGCGACTTCGCGTTCGGGCGCGAGTCGCCGCGACGCGCGCCTCCTGCTCCGCCGGCGCTCCCCGACGTCCAGGCCGCGGAGCCGCCCGCGCCGACGTCGGCGCCCGAGTCGTAGGCGTAGCGCGCCGACGGCGTGCCGACGCGCTGCCACGCCTGCTGCACGCGATCGAACTCGGCGCTCGACCCGCCCGTGTCGGGGTGCGCCTGACGGAGGCGGCGGCGGTAGGCCCGCTTGAGGTCGTCCTCGCTCGCGGTCGGGGCGACGCCGAGAACCTCGTACGGGTTCGCGGCGAGGGGTGACTCGGACATGGTGCTCTGAGCCTAGCGAGCGCGCCCTGCGAGAGGACCAGGTGGATCGGGTCGGACTGAGGAAGGGTGCGGCGGGTCTGGGGTCGGCGGGTCTGGGGTCGGCGGGTCTGGGGTCGGCGGGTCTGGGGTCGGCGGGTCTGGGGTCGGCGGGACGGACCTCGTGAGTCCTGCCCGTCCGCGGCGGCGCGACGGCATCGGCTCGGAGCAGGAAGAGATTTTCTGCTGGGCGAGTGTGCCTCTCGCGGCACGTGCCGTCGAGCGCGGCCGAGCGCAGCCGAGTTGCGGATTCGGGACGATCACCTGCCACGGGAGGCATGTGCTGCTGGAGGCACATTCAAAAAAGAGAGAGCCGCACCCCAGCGACAGCACACCGCGCACAGCGCCCCCGCGCCCGCGCCCGCGCGCCGAAGTCGACCCCCACCCAGCGGCGCCACCTACGCTGGCGAGGTGACTGAGTCGACCGCGCAGCCCGTCCCGAGCATCCCGACCCCCCCGATCGCCGAGCGAATCCCCCAGCACCGCGAGCACCACGGCGACGTCGTCGTCGACCACTACGAGTGGCTGCGCGACAAGGAGAGCCCGACGGTGCTCGACCACCTGCGCGCCGAGAACGCCTACAGCGAGGCCCGCATGGCGCACCTCGAACCGCTGCGCGAGCGCATCGTCGCTGAGATCAAGAATCGCGTCCGCGAGACCGACATGGGCATCCCCGTCCGCGAGGGCGACTGGTGGTACTACGGGCGCACGGTCGAAGGGCTGCAGTACGCGATCCAGTGCCGCGTGCCAGCCGCGCCGATCGACCCGTCGAACCCATTCGACCCGGCGGCGTGGACGCCCCCGCCCCCGCTCGACGACCCCTCGCAGCCGCGCGAAGGCGAGCAGGTCATCCTCGACGCCAACGCCGAGGCCGAAGGGCACGAGTTCTTCAGTCTCGGCTCGCTCGACATCACACTCGACGGCCGGTTCATGCTCTACGCGACCGACACCGAGGGCGACGAGCGATACACGCTGCGGATCCGCGACCTCGAGACCGGCGAGAACCTCCCCGACGAGATCGCCCACACGGCGGCGGGCGCGTTCTTCACCCCCGACGGCCGCTTCGTCTTCTACTGCACCGTCGACGACAGCTGGCGCCCGGACACCGTCTGGCGGCACGCCGTCGGCACCGTCGGCGGCGAGGCGAGCGGCGACGTGCCGGTCTTCCACGAGCCCGACGACGCCTACTGGGTCGGCGCGGGCCTCACCCGCTCGCAGCGCTTCCTGCTCATCGAGGCCTCGAGCTCGATCACGAGCGAGGTGCGCTACCTCGACGCCGCGACCCCGGAAGGGGAATTCGCGGTCATCCGCCCCCGCGTCGACGGCGTCGAGTACGACGTCGAGCACGCGATCATCGACGGCCGCGATCGCTGGCTCATCACCCACAACGACGGAGCTCCCGACTTCCAGGTCGACTCCGTCCCGATCGCGACGGGCCATGCGGTGACGGGCGATGCGGCGGCGGATGCTGGGCTCGACCCGATCGTGGCGCTCGTGCCGCACATCCCCGGCCGGCGGGTCGAAGGCGTCGACGCCTTCGCGGGCTTCCTCGTGCTCGACTCGCGTCGCGACGGCCTGCCGCGCACGGGCGTCGCGACCCTCGCGCCGGGCATCCGCGAGCAGGAGCTCGACTTCGTCGACCTGACGGTCGGCGACGGGCTCGTCTCGATCGGCGCGAGCGGCAACCCCGAGTGGGGTCAGCCGATGCTGCGCGTCGGGTACACGAGCTTCATCGAGCCCGCGACCGTCGCCAACCACGTAGTCGCGACCGGCGAGTGGATCATCCTCAAGCGCCAGCCCGTCCTCGGCGGGTACGACTCGGCCGACTACGGCGAGCGGCGCGACTGGGCGGTCGCGGCCGACGGCACGCGCATCCCCGTCTCTCTCGTGTGGAAGCGCGGGCTCGTGCCCTCCCTCGACGGCGATCGCGGCGAGAACGGCAGCAGTGCGGCCGAGACCACCGAGCCGAGCCCGCTGCTGCTCTACGGCTACGGCTCGTACGAGGCGAGCATGGATCCGGGCTTCTCGATCCCCCGCCTATCGCTGCTCGATCGCGGCGTCGTGTTCGCGATCGCGCACGTGCGCGGCGGCGGCGAGCTCGGCCGCGCCTGGTACGAGAACGGGAAGACGCTGTCGAAGACCACCACGTTCGCCGACTTCGTCGCGACCGCCCGGCACCTCGTCGACTCCGGCGTCACGGCGCCCGACCGCCTCGTCGCCGAGGGCGGCAGCGCGGGCGGGTTGCTCATGGGCGCCGTCGCGAACATCGCCCCGGAGCTCTTCGCGGGCATCCTCGCCGACGTGCCGTTCGTCGACCCGCTCACGTCGATCCTCAAGCCCGAGCTGCCGCTCACCGTCATCGAGTGGGACGAGTGGGGCGACCCCCTGCACGACCCGGCCGTGTACGCATACATGAAGCAGTACGCGCCGTACGAGAACGTGACCGAGCAGCCCTACCCGCGCATCCTCGCCGTCACCTCGCTCAACGACACGCGCGTGCTCTACGTCGAGCCCGCGAAGTGGGTCGCACGGCTGCGCGAGGTCGGCGCCGACGTGCTGCTGCGCTGCGAGATGGAGGCCGGCCACGGCGGGGTCTCGGGCCGGTACTCGGCCTGGAATCAGCGCGCGATCGAGCTCGCGTGGATGCTCGACGTCCTCGGGCGGGCCGACACGGCCCCGTAGGGCGCGGCCGGCCCGCGATCGCGGCTCCCGCGCTGCGCCGACCGCTACGCGGAGGGCGCGGTCGGCGAGCCGACCAGCGCGAGCTCCTCGGCCGACAGCTCGAGCGTGAATGACTCGATCAGGTGCGACAGCTGCTCGACCGTGCGCGCCGACGCGATCGGCGCCCCGATGGTGGGCTGCTGGCGGAGCCACGCGAGCGCGACGGCCGCGACCGAGACGCCGCGGGCATCCGCCACCCGGTCGAGGGCGTCGAGGAGGGCGAGGGTGCGCGGGTCGTCGAGCAGCTTCGTCGCGTTGCCGGCGCGGGCCGAGTCGACCTCGACGCCCGGGCGGTACTTGCCGGTGAGGAACCCGCCCTGCAGCGCTCCGTACGGCAGCTCGACGAGGCCGAGCTCGGCGATCGTGTCGCGCAGCGTCGTCTCATAGTCGCGTCGAACGAGGCTGTAGCCGTCCTGCGCGACGGTGAAAGCCGTCACGCCGAGGTCGGCGGCGATCGACACGGCGCTGCGGAGGCGCTCTGCGGTGAAGTTCGAGGCGCCGACCGCTCGGATCTTGCCCGCGGCCACGAGCTCGCCGAATGCGGCGACGTACTCCTCCTGGGAAACGGCGTCGTCGTCGCGGTGCGCGTAGTAGAGGTCGAGGTGATCGGTCTGCAGGCGGCGCAGCGAGTCGTCGACGGCCGCGCGCAGGTTCACGGCCGAGAGGCCGGGGCGGGCATCGAGCGCGAAGACCTTGGTGTGTATCTCGACGTCGTCGCGGCGCCCGCGGCGGGCGAGCCACTCGCCGAGCACGGTCTCCGACTCGCCGCCGGAGTTCCCCGGCACCCACGACGAGTAGACGTCGGCGGTGTCGATCGCGCGACCGCCGGCGGCGACGAACGCGTCGAGCACCGCGAAGCTCTCGTCGCGCGAGCTGGTCCAGCCGAAGGTGTTGCCGCCGAGGACGAGCGGCCCGAAGTCGTGTGCAGTCATGCGCTCGACGCTACCCAGCGCACCTGGCGACGCCGCTCAGGCTCGAGCGCTCACGAGCGGCGAGCGGCCGTCCAGTCCTCCGCCACGAGCGCGTCACCCTCGGCGAAGGTCAGGGTCGCGGCGACGTACTCCCCCGCGATCGCGCGCGCGACCCACCGGCCCGCGTCGGCCCACATCCGATCGAAGGGGATGCCCGCGAGCGGGTACCACGCGGGCTCGAGCTCGGCGCTCGCGGCGGCCTCCCCCGTGACGACGCTCGCGGTGAACACGCGATGGAACTGCGAGAGGTGCGGCCGGTCGAGGAACGGGTACGCGATCTCGGCGATCGGCACGAGGTCGCCGGCCGCAACGTCGAGACCGACCTCCTCGCGCACCTCGCGGACGGCGGCATCCACCGCGGTCTCGCCCGGTTCGAGCTTGCCTCCGGGCGCGACGAGCCGACCGAGCCCGAGCCCCGTGCGCTTGCGACCGAGGAGCACCTCGGTGCGCGGCCCGTCCGGGGTCGACCGCTCGCGCGTCAGGTAGACGGCGGCGACCTCGAACATCGGCACGGCGCCAGCCTAGGCGGGCGGTGCGGGTTGATAGCGTGTCGGCGTGACGACGACGTCTTCCTCCGCGCCCTCCGCCCAGCCGCCCGCCGACGGGACGGCCTCCCGCGAACCGCAGCTCGGAATCGCCGAGCCCACACCGAGCGTGGTGATCCTGCGTCTGCGGCGCACGGCGGGCATCCTGAGCCTCGTCGCGGGGGTGAGCGTGCTCGCGAGCATCGTCTGGCAGGTGAGCGACCAGGTCGCCGTCGGCCGCTTCGAGCCGACCGAGTACTTCGCGTACTTCACGATCCAGACGGCGCTCATCGACATCGTCGTCCTCATCGTCGGCGGCATCCTCGCCTTCCGCACGCCGATCGACCCGCCCCTGTACGGGGCGATCCGCGCGAGCGTCTTCGCCTACGCGGTCGTGACGGGGGTCGTCTACAACCTGCTGCTGCGCGGCATCCCGAACGACGACGGCTACGTCGCACCGCCGTGGCCGAACGAGAACCTGCACGTGTGGATCCCGATCTACATCGCCCTCGACTGGCTGCTCAACCCCACGAGGCCGCGCCTGCGCTGGAGCACGATGGGGCTCGCGGTGAGCTTCCCGCTCATCTGGGTCGGTGTGACGATGGTGCACGGCGCCCTCACCGGCTGGTACCCGTACCCGTTCCTCGAGCCGTTCGGCCCGGCGGGCGTGCCGGGCGTCGTCCTGTACGTCGTCGGCATCGCCGTGCTCATCATCGCCCTCGCGGCGCTCGCCGTCGCGATCACGCGCCTCCACCACCGCGTGGCGAGGCGCTGACATGTCGGCGCCCGAGCATCTTCTCCTCGTCGAGCACGATGTCGAGGGGCACGCGACCGGCTGGGTCGACGCCGACCCGCAGAGTTCGCAGCTGCGCGTGACCGACGTCGCGGCGACTCGTGGCGACGGCGTCTTCGAGACGATCAGCATCGGGAGCGGTCACCCGCAGGCCCTGGACGCGCACCTGGAGCGCTTCGCACGGTCGGCGCGCATGCTCGACCTGCCCGAGCCCGACCCGTCACTGTGGGCGGATGCGGTGCGCGCCCTCGCTGAGCTCCTCGCCGATCATGAGGAGGCCTGGGTCAAGACCGTGCTCACCCGCGGCGTCGAGGGGCAATCGATGCCGACCGGCTGGGCGTACGGGACGGTCTCCGGCGATTTCCGACGCGAGCGGACGGAGGGGATCGACGTCGTGCTGCTCGATCGGGGGCTGCGCAGCGACGCGGCCGCGACATCCCCCTGGCTGCTCGCCGGCGCGAAGTCGCTGTCGTACGCGGTCAATCGCGCGGCGGTCCGCGAGGCTGCACGGCGCGGCGCGGACGACGCGCTCTTCGTCTCCAGCGACGGGCTGCTGCTGGAGGGGCCGACGTCGACACTCGTCCTTCGTCGCGGCGCCGAACTGCTCACACCGCCGACGGACCTCGGCATCCTCCCCGGCACGACGCAGGTGGATCTCTTCGCCGCGGCGCCCGACTGGGGGCTGCAGGGTCGCGTCGCGACCCTGCGCCCTGCCGATCTGGAGGAGGCGGATGCGGCGTGGCTCGTGTCGAGCGTGCGGCACGCTGCACCCGTCCGATCGGTCGATGGAGCGGAGCGATCGATCGACTCGGAACTGAGCGCCGCGATGAACGGTTTCCTGCGCCGGCGGCTCCGCTGATCAGGCTGGGCCTGGGAGTCCTCGGGACGTTCCTCGGCAGCCCGGAACGCACGCGCGTAGGGTGGCAGACATGAGCAGCAGTCTGGAGTGCCTGACCGACTGGATGAGCCGGCAGCGCTGGTACGCCGGCAAGGGCCGCGTTCCGAACCTTCTCGAGGTGACGCGCGAGGAGTGGCCGACGGAGGAACCCGACGCCCGCGTCGTGGTGCTGATCCTGCGTGATCTCGCGAACAACCCGCCCTCGCTCTACCACGTGCCTCTCGTCGCCCGCCGCACCATCCCGAAGGGTGCGGGGCCGCACCTGATCGGCCGCAACTCCGACGACGACTACCTTTTCGACGGCGCGCACGACCCCGCATACACCTCGGCGCTGCTGAAGCGCATGCACATCCATCGCAGCGACCGGCGCGCGCGGGTGCACGGGGGCGAGCAGTCGAACACGTCGGTCATCTTCGACGAAGGCGGCGAGGCGCCGCTCGTGGCGAAGGTCTTCCGGCTCGTGCACACGGGCGAGAACCCGGATGTGACGCTGCCCTCGGCGCTCACCTCGCGAGGGTACCGGCAGGTGCCGCGCATGCTGGGCTCAGTCACGGGCTACTGGAACGACCCCTACCACGGCGACCGCACGGCGATGGGTCATCTGGCGTTCGCGCAGGAGTTCGTGACGGATGCGACCGACGGGTGGGAGCTCGCGCTCGCGTCCGCGGCGGCCAACGAGGACTTCAGCGCCGAGGCCGAGCGTCTGGGCCGAACGACCGCCGAGGTGCACACGGGTCTCGCGCAGGCCATGCCGACGCGCGACGCGACGCTCGGCGACATCGTGGGGTTCGTCGCGAACTGGCACCACCGCCTGTCGGTCGCGACCTCCGACGTGCCGGCGCTGCGCGCGCTGCGCCCGGCGATCGAGGCGGTGTACGACGCGGCGCAGGATGCTCCGTGGCCGCAGCTGCAACGCATCCACGGCGATTTCCATCTCGGGCAAGTGCTGCGCCGATCGACGGGCGAGTGGGTGCTCGTCGACTTCGAGGGCGAGCCGCTGCGCCCGCTCGATGAGCGCAACCGCGTCGACTCGCCGCTGCGCGACGTCGCCGGGATGCTGCGGTCGTTCGACTACGTCGTCGGCGCGCGTCGCAACACGGCGGCGGATGCCGCGGCTCGCGACGCGGTCGACCCCGAGTGGGCGCACCGCTGCCGCCGCGCCTTCCTCGACGGGTACATCGCCCAGTCCGGCACGGATCTCCGAGCCCACCGCGCCCTCCTCGACGCCTTCGAGCTCGACAAGGCCGTCTACGAGGCGATGTACGAGGCACGCAACCGCCCGACGTGGCTGCCGATCCCCCTCGCGGCGGTCGAGCACCTGGTCAGCTCGGACCGCGCGAGCGCCCGCCCCGCCTGAGCGCGCCTGCGCCCACCTGCGCGGCCGCACCTCGCCGTCGACTTCGGCACCCTCACGATGTGGAGGAGTGACGTAATCCGTTTTCGTCACTCCTCCACATCGTGAGTGAAGCCCACGGGATTGCTGTTTTCGCAGGCGCTCGCGTCAACGCGCCGGCGGCTGGGCCATTGTGCCGGTCATGGATCCCACCCACTGGGTCGCGCCCCCGGGCGTTCGCAGCGTGATGGCCGACTGGTTCGCCGCCGTATCTGTCATCGAGGAGGATTGCCTACTCGACTTCTCGCCATTCGAGGGGATGGCGGCTCCCCGCGACGCGCGACTCCCCCACGAGCGGGTGCTCGACGACCACGGTGGGATCGTCGCGACGGCGGAGCTGCTGAGTGCCGGCGTGGATGAGATGAGCATCCGGTTCCTCCTCCGCAGGAAGCGACTAGTGAGGCTGCGCAAGGGCTGGTACGGCCGGCCCGACCTCCCGCGGGACGGCGCCCGGGCGTGGCGGATCGGTGGTCCGCTCGGTTGCGTGAGCGCCCTCGTGCATCACGACATCGTCGACCGCGCGGCTCTTCGGGTCGACGACGGCCTGCATGTCGTCGTGCGCCAGAACACCTCGCGTCGACCGAGCGAGCTCACGATCGCGACGTGGCCCTTCGAGGACGAAACGTCCCCACCGCCCGTGCTCCACTGGAGCTCGCGCGACATCCGCAGCGGCACGCGGATCGCGGTGAGCGTCGAGGTCGCGCTCGAGCAGGCCCGGCACTGCCGCCCACTTCTCGCTGCGCGAGCGGGATCGCGTCGCGAGCACCAGCAGCGAACGGCGACGACGCCCTAGCGGCCGAGCGCCTCCGTCAGCATCGCCACGAGCGCCTGCAGCTGCACCGTGCCCTCCTGCGAGAGCACCTCGTCCGATCCGTCGAGAGCGCGCGCCGCGAGGCCCGCCTTCGAGTCGATGAGGTCGGCGATGCGCGCGTCGATCGTCTGCGCCGCGAGGATGCGCCACGCGGTGACCGGAAGCTCCTGACCGATGCGGTGCACGCGATCGATCGCCTGCGTCTGCTCCGCCGACGTCCACGACAGCTCAGCCAGGACGACGTTGGACGCCGCCTGCAGATTCAGGCCCACGCCGGCAGCAGACAACGAGCACACGATGACCGCGACATCCTCATCGTTCGTGAACGCGTCGATCGCCTCCTGGCGCGTCTTCGTCGACTGGTCCCCGCGCACGCTCACCGACTTCAGGCCCGCTGCGGCGAAGTGCGCTTCCGCAGCATCCATGACGTCGATGTGCTTGGCGAAGAAGACGACCTTGCCGACGTTGCGCGCCAGCTGCGTCGTGTAGTCCGCCGCGAGCACGGCCTTCGCCGTGCCGATGCGGCGCACGAGCGTGAACACGTTGTCGCCGTTCGTCGAGCCCTTCGACTCCTCGAGCTCCGACTGCGCGACGAGGCGCACGAGCTCGGCGTCCACTCCGACCGGCGGCACCTCGCGCGCCGCCGCCACGCGGCGGTAGCGCTCCACGAGACGCGAGATGAGGGCGCGCTCCGAGTCGCGGATCGAGCGACCGTACTCGTCGTCGAGCTCGACCGGGATGTCGGCGATGCGACGGGCGGGAATGTCGGCAGCGACATCCACCTTCTTGCGCCTAACGATGCCCATGTCGATCACGCAGCGACGCGCCTCGGCGAAGAAGCCGGGGTCGACGGGCGTGAGACCCGTCTCCTCGAGCTTCACCATGAGCTCGCCCAGCGGCTTCTTGTCGTCGATCCAGCCGAGGAACTTCCAGATCATCCGGAAGTCCTCGATCTGGTTGATGAGCGGCGTACCCGTGAGCGCCATCATGAGCGCCTTCGGCGTCACCGCACGAATGCTCGTGGCGAGCGCCTGCACATGGCGCGAACGCTGCGAGGTGGCGTTCTTGATGAAGTGCGCCTCGTCGACGACCACGCCCTTGAAACCGAAGCGGCCGAGCCAGCCGACGTGGCGGTCGAGGATCTCGTAGTTGACGATGATCACGTCGGCGAAGGCGTCGAGGTCGTCGCCATCCCCGTGCACGACCGTCGACGAGCGCTGCGGGATCCAC
The DNA here is from genome assembly GCF_014137945.1 of Microcella alkalica. GTDB lineage: Bacteria > Actinomycetota > Actinomycetes > Actinomycetales > Microbacteriaceae > Microcella > Microcella alkalica. The sequence continues at coordinate 436,584 of NZ_JACGWX010000001.1, read as the reverse complement.
CGCTGCACCTCGCGCGCCCAGTTCGTCTTCACGACATTGGGCACCACGACCAGCAGCGGGAACGCCTGCGCGACGTTCGCCGCCATGAGCGCTTGCGCCGTCTTGCCGAGGCCCGGCTCGTCGGCGAGCAGGAACGAGCGATGCCCCGCGCGCACCGCCTCGATGAGTCGCGCCTGGTGGCGCATGAGCTCCATGCCGCCGGGGGTCACGAGCGAGCCCGCCTCCGGAAGATCCATCGACGCCGCCTGGCCACCTGCCCCGTACTCGAACGAGCGGAAGAGCGGTTCGATGAGCTCCCAGTTCGACAGGCGTGCCGTCTGCGGCTTCGGCAGCGAAGCGAGGGCCGAGAAGTCGGGCGCGAGGAACGGGTTCGCGAGCTGCGCGCGCTTCACCGACGTCGGCATCACCTGCTTCGCGACCTCCGGTTTCACGGGCGCGGGCTCGGTGACGATGATGAGGTCGTCCGGCTCGAGCTCGGCGCCCGACGCCAGCAGCATGTCGCGGCGCATGAGCTTCGCCGCATCCGACACCTTCGCATCGGGGGCGAGCAGCTGGATGAGCGTCGTGTCGCGCGCAGCGGTCTTCGCCATGATGCCGGCGAGGCCGTCGAGGCGCTTGAGCACTTCGGCGCGCTCGCCCTCGGGAACCTCGCGGTCCTCCTTCACGCGCGCGCGCTCCTCGCGCACGAGCAGCGCGGCGACCTGGAACTTGGTGCGGTTCGACGGGCTCACCTTGCCGCCTCGCTCGGCGGCGTTCTCCACCTCGCGCACCGCGCGGGCGAGGATCGGGATGATCCCCTGCTCGTCGAGCGGGCGACGACGACGGGTCGGCGAACCGCCCTTGCGCTGGGACGACTTGACACGCTGGCCGGACTGGGCCATGCCCCTCCTCGGGAACGCGCGGCCGATGACCGCGGGAATGCTGTGGTGCGTGGGCGGGGCATCCGGACCTCGAAGGAGCATCCGTCTGCGGAACCGCCATCGGCACCCGTGATGAACCGGTGTGCAGTGACCCCGCCGGTGTGCTCGGAGTCGGTGCCTCCGCGCCCTGACCCGGTCGAGAACGACGCGGTGGGCTCGGGAAGCTGACAGCAGTCTACGCCTCCTTCGGTCCCGTTGGTGGCGCGACCCGAGAAATCCGCAGTGGAAGATCGGGATTCGGCCGAGGGTGACGTCCCGCTGAGTGGTGGAGTTTCTCGATACCGTGCGGTCAGCTGGGTTTGATTATGCCGCAGCGATTTCGGGGATGACCACCTCCTCGACTTGGGTGGGTTTATGGGCTTCGAGTTGCCGCATGGAGTGCTCGGAGAAGTAGCGGCGGTCGCCGGCTTCCCACTCGTCGTGCTGCTCGACCAGCACGGCGCCGGCCAGCCGCAGGAGCGCGGCCGGGTTGGGGAACACGCCGACGACGTCGGTGCGGCGCTTGATCTCCTTGTTCACCCGCTCGAGCGGGTTGGTGGACCAGATCTGCCGCCAGTGCTTCTGCGGGAACCCGGTGAAGGCAAGCAGGTCGTCTCGGGCGTCGGAGAGCATGCCGGCGACCTTCGGGTGGGAACGCTCGAGCATGCGCACGACCTCGTCGAACTGGGCCTGAACATGCTCCTTGTCGGGTTGGGCGAAGATCGTGCGGATGATCGAGGCGACCATTTCACTGCTGGCTTTGGGGACGATGGACAGCACGTTGCGCATGAAATGCACCCGGCAGCGTTGCCAGGCAGCACCCTGCAGGACGGTGCTGATCGCCTTCTTCAGCCCAGTGTGGGCGTCGGAGATCACCAGCTTCACCCCGCCGAGTCCGCGGGCCTTGAGTGAGCGGAGGAAGCTGGTCCAGAACGCTTCGTTCTCGGTGTCGCCGACGTCGAAGCCGAGGACTTCGCGACGTCCGTCAGCGGCAACACCGACGGCCACGACGATCGCCTGCGACACGACCCGGTGGTTCACCCGGGCTTTGCAGTAGGTCGCGTCGAGGAACACATACGGGTAGGGCATCGCCGCGAGATCGCGGTCGCGGAACGCTGCGACCTCAGCGTCCAGGTCGGTGCAGATCCTGGACACCTCGGACTTCGAGATCCCGGTGTCAGCGCCCAGCGCCTTGACCAGATCATCGACCTTGCGGGTGGAGACGCCGTGCAGGTAGGCCTCCATCACCACCGCGAACAGTGCCTGATCGACCCGGCGGCGCCGCTCCAGCAGCGACGGGAAGAACGATCCCTGCCGCAGCTCCGGGATCCGCAACTCCAGATCCCCGGCGGTCGTGGAGAGCGTCCTCGGCCGGGAGCCGTTCCTCTGCGTGGTTCGGGCCGCGGATCGCTCGAACGGGTTCGCGCCGATCACCGCGGTCGCTTCCGCGTCGATCAGTTCCTGGTAGAGCGTCTCGGTCGCGATGCGGATCCGGTCGGTGACATCGGTGAGTTTCAGTTCCCCGAGCAGCTCCAGGAGGGCAGACTGGTCAAGAGCCATCGTGCGTGTGTGTCCTTCCGTGAGATTCCTAGACAGTTCTCACTGACCATCGCACGATGGCTCACCACGTCGTTGACGTGACACTCGAGCCGGGAAACTACACCAACCCAGGGGACGTCACCCGGCCGAGATGGCCGCGCTCAGACCCCTCCGCCGCCTCCGCCTCCCCCGCCCCCGCCGGATGACCCGCGGCAGGAGGCGCTCGGTGACGCGCAGCGCCTCGTCGCGATCCTCCACCTCCGCCTGGTCGCGCAGTGCGCCCTGCGGCAACTGCAGCACGCGCATCCGCTCTGCCTCGGCGAGCTCGATGTACTGCTCGAGACCGCGGATGTGGTCCGGCAGCTCGGAGCCCTCCACCGTGAGCGGCGACCTCCACACGCAGATGCCGATGCGGATGAGCAGAGCGATCGCGACCGGGATGAGGATGCCGGGAAGGGCTCCGCCTCGCCCCTCCTCGCTCACGATGATCCCCGTGACGAACACCGTGACCACCGCGAGCAGCGTGAGGGCGGGCAGGCCGACCGAATGCCGAGCGGGCACCGCCGTGCGCCAGCCGCGACGGTGCGCGTCGCTCGGAGCATCACCGCGCGCATCGCGGCCACGAGCGCGACGAGCAGAGCGGCGAGCTGGACCCACGCGGTTCGAGCGCCGTCGGGGCCTCACGTACCCGGTGCGGTGGCGGCGAGCCAGTCGTCGAGCGCGCTCGGCTCGTCGGTGACGACGCCATCGACACCGTAGGCGAGCGCCTCGCTCCAGCTCTCCTCGGAGTTCAGCGTGTACAGCATGATGCCGAGGCCCGCCTCGTGCATCGCGCCGACGACCTCCGGACGAGCGCGCACCTCCGCGAGCCGCGTCATGACGGCCGCGGCCCCGTAGTACTGGGCGAGCCGCACCGGATCAGCCGGGAGCGTCCGCCTCAGGACGACCCGCGGCAGATTCGGTGCCGCCCGTGCGAGGTTGTGGAGGGTGCCGATCTCGAAGCTCGCGAACACGATCCTGTCCTGCACGCCCGCGACGTAGATCGCGCTCACGATGGACTCGAGCTCGTCCTCGCTCCAGATGTCCTTGAGCTCGACGAGTGCTTTCTTTCGCGAGATCGTGAAGACGTCGATGAAGTCGTCGAAGTGCGGGATGCGCGTGCCGGCCCACTCCGGCGCGTACCAGGTGCCCGCGTCGAGCTCCCGCAGCTCCGCCCAGAGGCGTTCCTCGACGAGCCCCGTGCCGGTCGTCGTGCGCTCGAGGGTCTCGTCGTGGATCAGCACGGGCTCGCCGTCGAGTGTCGTGCGCACGTCGATCTCGACGAACTCCATGCTCGAGTCCAGCGCGGCCTGGATGGCCGGGATGGTGTTCTCCGGCGCGGTGGCGCGGTCGCCTCGGTGGCCGGCGATGAACGCGGGCTGACCCGGCTCGCGCAAGGTGCCCCACATGTTCGCGGCGTGGACGGTGGCCGCGTCGTGGTCGACGACCATGACGAGCACGAGCGCGATGCAGGCGGCGGCCGAGACGGACATCCGTCGCACCGAGTACGGACGCGGGGCGCCGCTCTCGTGCCTTCGCGCTGTCGCCATCGACGTCGCTCCGTGGGTCGGGGAGCCTGCCTCGGTGCAGGGTTCCGCCACCCTATCCCATCGCGTTACCGTTTCGTGACCTGAATCGGGGCCGTCTCATCCGCCCGGACATGACGGGGCCCGCCGCACCCTGTGGGAGGTGCAGCGGGCCGCGTCGGTTCGGTGCCGGATGCTCGCTAGATGCGATCGCGTCGGTCGCGGTCGCGCGTCGCGGCGTACGCGATCGCGGCGACGAGGGCGATGCCCAGCACCACGAGCAGCACGGTCGCCCACAGCGGGAAGCCGTCGTCGTCGGTCACGACGATGTCGTTGTCCTGCTCGACGGGCTCGTCGGGGGCCTCTTCTGCGGGTGGCTCCTCCTCGGTCGGCTCCTCGGTCGGCTCTGCGGTGGCCGACAGCGGAGCGACCCCGGCGGGCGAGCCGCTCGCGGCGGCTGCCGCGGCCCCGCTCGCGACGATACTCGCGAAGGCGAGGAGCAGCCCGAGCAGGCCGGCGAGGATCAGGGCGCGAACGCCGGTGGACAGTTCTCGGTGTGAAACGGTGCGCATCATGTCGTCCTCCTTGGACGCCGTCGTCTCCGGATCGAGAGCCGCTCCGGTAGGGCGGCCTGCGAGTGATGCTCGCGCACGGACGCCCCGTCGGGAACACGGTTGACAGCGCTGAACGGCGCCGCTAGTGCCGTGCGCGACTGCCCCGACGGCGAAGCACGAGCGCCCCGGCGACCGCGACGAGGGCGGCGAGCACCGCGAGCGCGACGAGAGCGCCTGCCGTCGACCCGGACACAACGGAGGCCGGGTCGGACGGCGAGGGAGCGGGGTCGGGTGTCGCGGAGGCGCTCGGCTCGACGGTCGCCGACAGGCTCGGGGTCGCGCTCGGCGAGGGGAGCGGCGTCGGTGCGCGTGAGGGCTCCCGGTCGATCACGCTGGGCTGGGGGTCGGGCGACGTCGCGGCCTCGGGTGCCGGGGCGGGCTGCGCGGCGACGGATTCTGGCGGCTGCACCCCCCAGGTCGAGCCGTTCGCCCCCGACGCGGCCATCGAGGCAGCCCACTCGAGAGCGACGGCGTCGAGCGCGGCCACTCGCTCGAACGAGGATCGGCCCTCGCCGTTGCGCGCCTGATCCAGAAGCGAGAAGAGCCCCTCGCTCTCGTCGGCGCGAGCGGGCTGCGGCGCCGAGATCACCGAGCCGAGCAGGCCCAGCAGCAGGGCGAGTGCGACGAGCGCGACGAGGCGCGTGCGCGCCGCATCCGCCCTCGAGACCGTCGCATGCCGCACAGCGAGCCCCCTCGCGATCGCCTCAGCGTCGAACCGGGCGGCCCGAGACGGCGGTCTTCGCCATCGAGGATGCCATGCCGGCGAAGATCACGTCGTGGAACGGCGCGATCGCGAACCAGTACAGGCGCCCACCGAGGCCCGAGGGGAAGAAGATCGCCCGCTGACGCAGCGTCGAACCTCCGCCCGGACGCGGGAGGACGGTGAACTCGAGCCAGGCCCTCCCCGGCACCTTCATCTCGGCGCGCAACCGGAGGAATCGGCCGCGGTCGATCTGCTCCACGCGCCAGAAGTCGAGCGCATCGCCCGGGGCGAGACGATCGGGGTCGCGGCGCCCACGACGCAGCCCCACTCCTCCAACGAGCTTGTCGAGCCAGCCGCGCGCGGCCCACGCGACGGGCAGCGAGTACCAGCCGTTGTCGCCGCCGATGCCCTCGACGACAGCCCAGAGAGCCTCCGGCGGTGCGAGCGTGTCGAGCTCGCGCAGGTCGGTGTAGACGGTGTGGCCGCTCCAGTCGGGGTCGCTCGGCAGCAGATCGCTCGGGGCGCCCTGCACCGCCGAGTTGCGCCAGCTCGTCTCGACCTCACCCTCGCGCATCTTCGCGAGCGCGTAGCGCACGGCGAGGCGGTACCCCGTGAGCCCGCCGGGCGGCGGCGGGATGACGCCGTCAATGTCGTGCTCGCGCATGACCGCGTCGTACTGCAGGCTCGAGATGATCGGCACGGCGAGCGATCGCGGGATGGGCGTGACGAGGTTGACCCACTGACTCGCGAGGTACGGCGTAAGCACGGGCAGGCTCGCGATCGGCCGCTGCTTGAGGCCCGCCTCGACCGCGTAGCCGTTCATCATCTGGCCGTAGCGCAGCACGTCGGGCCCGCCGATGTCGAAGGCGCGGTTCACGCTCGCCGGCAGCGTCGCCGACTCGATCAGGTAGTGCAGCACGTCGCGCACGGCGATCGGCTGGATGAAGTTGCGCACCCACTTCGGCGCCGGCATGTACGGCAGCACCTCGGTGAGGTGGCGGATCATCTCGAAGCTCGCCGACCCCGACCCGATGACGACGCCGGCCTGCAGTGCGATCGTCGGCACGCCGCTCGCGAGCAGGATGTCGCCGACCTCCTTGCGGCTGCGCAGGTGCCGTGAGAGCGGGCCGTCGGGGTGCAGGCCGCCCAGATAGACGATGCGCCCGACGCCCGCGGCCCTCGCCTCGGTCGCGACGGTTCGGGCGATGCGCTTCTCGGTCTCCTCGAAGTCGCCCGAGCTCGCCATCGAGTGCACGAGGTAGTAGAGGACGTCGACGCCCTGAGCGGCCGCGCGCACGTCTGCAGCGTGCTGCAGGTCGCCCGAGGCGACCTCGACCTCGTCGCCCCACGGCACCTCGCGCAGCCGCTCGGGGTCGCGGACGAAGACGCGAACGTCGTGGCCGGCCTCCAGCAGTCGGGGCACGAGCCGCCCGCCGATGTAGCCGGTCGCTCCGGTGACGAGTACGCGCATGCCGCAACGCTAGGCGGCGAGGCTGAGTGCTTCGGGCCCGTACGAGCCCTCAGCGGACAACGCTCATCGCGCCAGCCTAGGCTTGCGGCGTGACGGCCGCCGAGTCCTCCCCCAGCGGGCGCGTCATCCCCTGGTTCCTCGCGAACGCACGGCCGCTGCCGTGGCGCGCACCGGGGTTCTCTCCGTGGGGCGTGCTCGTGAGCGAGATCATGCTGCAGCAGACCCCGGTCGCCCGGGTGATCCCGCGGCTCGAGCAGTGGCTCGCGCGCTGGCCGTCGCCCGAAGCGCTCGCCGCCGACTCCCCCGCCGAGGCGGTGCGCGCGTGGGATAGCCTGGGCTACCCGCGTCGCGCGCTCAACCTGCACGCCGCGGCGGTCGCGATCAGCGAGCGGCACGGCGGCGAGGTGCCGAGCGACGTGGATGCCCTGCTCGCCCTCCCCGGCATCGGCGACTACACCGCGCGCGCGGTCGCGAGCTTCGCGTTCGGCGTGCGCGCGCCGGTCGTCGACGTCAACACGCGCCGCGTGATCGCGCGCGCGATCCATGGCCGCGGGGCGGCGGGCCCGGCCCGCACGCGCGCGGATCTCGCGGACATGGAAGCGCTCCTCCCTGACGATGCTGCGGATGCCCGCCTGATGAACGCGGGGCTCATGGAGCTCGGCCAGGTCGTGTGCGACGCCCGCACCCCCCGTTGCGACGCGTGCCCGCTCGCCGCGCTGTGCGCCTGGCGCGCCGCGGGCTACCCCGACTACGACGGCCCCCGCGCCCCGCGTCAGGCGCGCTTCGAGGGCAGCGACCGGCAGGTGCGCGGCCTCATCATGCGCGAGCTGCGCCACGCGGAGGGGCCGGTCCCCGCCGAGATCATCGACGGCCTGTGGGCGGATGCCGTGCAGCGCGAGCGCGCCCTGGCCGGCCTTCTGGCTGACGGCCTCGCAACCGGCTCGCGCGAGTCGGGCTACGAGCTGCCCGGCCCCTGACGGGGCGCGGGCCGCTCCGCAGAGGGGAAGTGAGGCTCGTCAGCCTACCCAATGTCGGCGCGTGCCCCTACCCTGACCCTGACGATCCCTCCGAAATGGTTGGGGTGTTGAGCAGGAAACACTGACGAAAGGAGGGGATGTGGCGGCGACGCGTCCGGTTGGTCCCGCCGCTTTGCCGTGGGCGAAATCCGATCGCACCACCAATTCGTCTCTCCTGCTCTGGCGGCATATGGCGGACAGTGCAGCGGTCGCCGGACTGCTCTGGGACGAGTGGCTGCCACGCGGCGTCATCCGACGCCTGAGTGCCGATCTCCACGATGAAGCGCAGGCCCGGCGTCGATTGGTCTGGCTGGCCGCCTCCCACGACCTCGGAAAGGCCACCGCTGCGTTCCAGATGCAGGTGCCCGAACTCTGCGAAGGGATGCGGGGTGCCGGATTCGATTTCCACGCCTTCGCCAGCGAACGTGCGCTCCTTCCCCACTCGCTTGCGAGCATGCACCTGCTCGGCCGCTGGCTCGAGGAGTGCCACGGCTGGAACAGGGAAGTCGCCCGAAGCTACGCCGTCGTGCCGGGGAGTCACCACGGAGTCACGCCGACCAACGGCGAACTCCTGGGTGTTCCTTGGCGCCCGACGCTTATTGGTGAGGCGCCGACCTGGCGCCTGGCGCAGGACGGCTTGGCCGGCTTTGCTGCGGCTCTCGCCGGGGTGACCTCGGCTGATTTTGCCGACTGGTCCCGGAAGCCGCTGGGCCTGGACGCCCAGATCTTGATCACCGCGACAGTGATCGTCGCGGACTGGCTGGCGAGTGATTCCGAACGATTCCGCTATGACGACCATCGCGATTCGCTGGATCGTGCCGCCGACGCCTGGCAGGACGTCATGCTCACCCCGGCCTGGCATCCGCTCGCGCCACCCCAGGATGCCGCCACCCTGTATGCCGAACGGTTCGACCTGCCCGCGGGCGCCACACCGCGGCCGGTGCAACTCGCCGCGGTCGAGGTCGCGTGGGCGGTCGACCGGCCGGGGCTCATGATCATCGAGGCGCCCATGGGCGAGGGGAAAACCGAAGCAGCCCTTGCCGCCGCCGAGATCTTCGCCGAGCGCAGCGGGGCGGGCGGATGCTTCGTCGCCCTGCCGACGATGGCCACGAGCGATGCCATGTTCTCTCGTGTCCGCGCCTGGATCGACCACCTGCCGGCGCAGGGAGATGCCCGCAGCCTCTTCCTCGCCCATAGCAAGGCTTCACTCAACAAGGAGTTCACCGAGCTTCGCCGTGACAGTCGGCTTGGAGCGATCGGGGACGATGCCTACGAACCAAGGCGCAACCGATCGATGCCATCCGAAGTGGTGATCGCGCACCAGTGGCTGTCGGGCCGCAAGAAGGGCCCGCTGTCGAACTTCGTCGTCGGCACGATCGACCAGATCCTGTTCGCCGCACTAAGGACGCGACACCTCATGCTGCGCCACCTCGCCCTCGTCGGCAAGGTCGTCATCATCGACGAGGTCCACGCCGTCGATGTCTACATGAGCACCTATCTGGAGCGGGTGCTGCACTGGCTCGGAGCCTACGGCGTGCCGACCGTCCTGCTGTCGGCGACGCTCCCGTCGGCGCAACGGAAGGCTCTTCTCGAGGCTTATCGCGGTGGCACCTCGGCTGCTGAACGAGTACGCGAGAAAGCGGCTTCCTTGCCCAGGGTTCAGGAGGCGGATGGTTCGAGCCTCGCCGCATTGCTCAAGGCCAGCCAGTCACCCAGCTCGGTGCAGCCGGTCGAGGACTCCGCGAGCCCGTTAGAACTCGCCGGCTACCCGCTCATCACCGCCACCAGGGATCCTGATCCGCTCGTCCACGCCGTTCCGGCGTCCGGGCGTGCCACGAACGTGACCCTCGAACGCCTCGCTGATGACGATGCGAGCCTGCTGGTGCTGCTGCGCGAACGCCTCGCCGACGGTGGGTGCGCTGTTGTGATCCGCAACACGGTGGGACGGGCGCAGGAAACCATGCGACTGCTGGAGAACGAATTGGATCTCGAGGTCGACTTGCGTCTCATGCACTCGCGGTTCGTCGCCGCCGACCGTGCCCGCAACGACGAATGGTTGCGCACGCACTTTGGGCCACCGGGGTTGCCGGAACAGTTCGGCGAACGCCGGCCGCACCGCGCGGTGATCGTCGCGACCCAGGTCGTCGAACAGTCTCTCGACATCGACTTCGACCTTATGGTCACCGACCTCGCCCCCACAGACCTCCTGCTGCAGCGGATCGGGCGGTTGCATCGGCATCCCCGATCTCACCGCCCTGCCGCGGTCGCCGAACCACGCTGTCTCATCACCGGCGTCGAGAACTGGGCTACGGCGCCACCCGAACTGGAGAAGCGCTCCGCTTTCGTGTATGGCGACTACACCCTGCTCCGCAGTCTGGTCGCCCTCGACAGTCACCTCGCCGGGCAACCCATTGCGCTCCCCAGTGACATTCCCCGCCTCGTGGAAGCCGCCTTCGAGAAGCGCGCCGCGACCCCAGCCGCGTGGTCGGAGGCGATGGATGCGGCCCGCCGGATATGGAAGATTGAGCGCGCCGAGAAAGAGGAGCGTGCGAAGACGTTTCTCCTTCGGGACATCGAGACCCAGAACGGCTCACTACTCGGATGGCTGGACCGCGGCATCGGCGATGCCAACGAGGAACGAGGGCGTGCCCAGGTCCGCGACAGCGAAGACACCCTCGAGGTGATCCTCGTGCAGGGCAACGAGGAAGAACTCCGGACGCTGGACAGCCTGCCCGAAGGCGGCGGGCGCAGCCTGCCCATAGATACGGAACCGCCTTACGCCTCAGCCGTCGCCGCCGCGAACTCGAGCACCCGGCTGCCCGGGATCATGAGCAAGCCGTGGAACATCGACGCGGTCATCCGGGAACTCGAGCGCAACGCCTACCCCGGTTGGCAGCAGTCCCGCTGGCTCAGCGGACAGTTGGTCGTCGTTCTCGACGACCAACTGCGTGGGCGAGTCGGCAAGTGGGACTTGCAATACAGCCGCGAGCGCGGCCTCGAAGTGACGGATTCCGCCGCAGCCAAAAAGGAAGCCCCCTGATGTCTCCCGACGTGTCTCCTCCGACCTTCGACCTCACCCGCGAGCCGTGGCTACTCGTGCGCTTCGACGGCGGCGTGCGCGAGGTGTCGCTGCGCGAGGCCTTCGCGCAAGCGCATGACATCCGCTCGGTCGTCGGTGAGCTGCCCACACAAACGTTCGCGCTCGTGAGGCTGCTACTCGCGATCCTGCATTCCGCGGTTCGCCCGATCATCGACTCAGGCGGGATGACCCCCGTCGAGCTCTGGGGCCGTCTCTGGTCGAGCCCCGAACCCTTGAGCGAAGTGACCGACGGCTACCTCGACCAGTGGCGGCATCGTTTCGACCTGCTGCACCCGAGCGAACCGTTCTACCAGGTGGCCGGGCTGCACACCGCGACGGGCGAGGTCACCGGACTCGAACGGATCATCGCGGATGTTCCCAACGGCGAGCCATACTTCACCACTCGGCGCGGACGAGGGGTCGAACGGATCGGCCTCGCCGAGGCTGCGCGCTGGCTGATCCACGCACAGGCTTTCGACCCGTCCGGAATCAAGTCTGGAGTTGTGGGTGACGATCGCGTGAAGGGAGGCAAGGGTTACCCCATCGGAACAGCCTGGGCCGGATCGATCGGCGGCCTGGTGATCGAGGGTGCCACGCTGCGCGAAACCCTGCTCCTCAATCTCGTGCTCGGCGACATCAGCACTGGAGCACGGGTGGACTCGCCCAACGACGTCCCGATCTGGGAACGTGAGAACCTGCCTGGCGCCGGTGTTAGGACCGGCGACGATGGCGAGGACTGGCTCCCGACCGGCCAACTCGACCTGTTGACATGGCAGAGTCGCAGAATCCAGCTCGCAGCCGAGGGTGACGAGGTCACCGGTGTCCTGCTTTCCAACGGGGATCAGCTTTGGTCGCAGAACCGGCACCCGGCCGAAAATATGACAGCCTGGCGGCGCAGCGAGCCACAGGAGAAGAAGCTGGGCCTGCCACGCGTCTACATGGCGCGCACTCACGCCCCGGAACGCGCGTTGTGGCGAGGCCTTGCTGCTCTACTTCCGCAAGCCACCCAGGACAAGCTCGGCACCGAAGGATCGCGTTCACTACCTCCGGGAAACCTCTCCTGGATCGCAAAATTGCAGGTCGAAGGGATCCTCGATGAGGATTATGTGCTGCGCACACGAGCAATCGGCGTCGCGTACGGCTCGAATAGCTCCGTCGTTGACGAACTCATCGACGATGCCCTGACCATCCATTCGGTGCTGCTCGCCGAGCGGGGCACCGCGCTCGCCGCCGCCGCGGTGACCGCTGTCGAGAACACCGACAGCGCCGTCACCGCCCTCGTCAACCTCGCCGGCAATCTCGCGGTCGCCGCGGGCGGCGAGGCGGAGGGCGCCCGCGACCGTGCCCGAGAACTCGGCTATTTCGCCCTCGACGCCCCGTTCCGCCGATGGCTCAGCGAACTCGCCGCGGGCACTTCTCCCACGGAGGCCCGCGAGGACTGGTATGCGGAGGCGTACCGAGTCCTGCGCGAGCTCGGTGACCAGAGGGTGGAGGATGCCGGACCCGCGTCGTGGATTGGGCGCGAGAAGGACGGCAAGCACATCAACGCATCTGAAGCACACGGCTGGTTCTTGGGAGCGCTCGCCAGGGCGCTGTCGACCTCGGCCGAAAACACCTAACCGACCGGAACAGCAAGCACGGAAGGAGGACCCCGATGAGCGCCCACACCGACGACCTGAAGGAGTTCGTGAGAAAACGAGTCATCGACCTGCATCGCAGCTCCGAAGGCGGTCGGGGAGAAGCTACCGCGACCCTGGCGAGGCTGAGGCGAGGAAGTGGGGCGGAGCCAGGGAGCAATCCTCTGCTCTGGGAGGAGACCCTCGGCCTCCCCGCGCAGTACAGCGGTCGCGATGACAAACCCACCGCGGCCGAACGCTCCGTCCACATTGCCCTTTCACTCTTCGCCGCCCACCAGCAGTCGGTGAGCGAGTCCATGCATCGGTCCGGAGTGGGATTCGGCACGGCAGCCCGCCAGCTGAGCCGACGGGAGACATCGAGCGAGCAGGCCGTGCTCCGACGGTTCCAGGCCCTTGCCACAGCGGAGGCTCTCGAAGAAGCACTCGTGCACGCCCGTGGGCTGGTCACGCAATTCCGCGCGGCACGAATCCCGCTCGATTATGGGCAGTTCGCCGCGGACCTTTTCGACCTCCAGAGTCCCGCCCATCGCAACGGTGTACGCCTGCGTTGGGGGCGGGACTATTACCGGGCAGAACCCAAAACCACCACGGCAACCGATGAAACCACTGCACAGAACACCGATCCTCAGAGGGAGCAATCATGAGCCGTACTATCGTCGACATCCACATCCTCCACACCGTGCCGCCGAGCAACCTCAACCGCGACGACACGGGCAGCCCCAAGACCGCGATCTATGGCGGGACTCGCCGCGCCCGGGTCTCCAGCCAGGCGTGGAAACGCGCTACGCGGACCGCCTTCAACGAAACGCTCGATCCGGCCGAGCTCGGAGTCCGCACCAAGAAGGTCGTCGAACTGATCGCACAACGGATCGCCGAGCAAGCCCCCGAGCTCGCGGAGCAATCCGAGTCTCTCGCGGAGAAAGTGCTCACGACGGCGGGCATCAAGGTCGAAAAGCCGAAGAAGGGCAAGAACGAGGAGGCTGAGCCGACCGCCGAGGTCAGCTACTTGATTTTCCTCAGCGCCCGCCAACTCGGCCACCTCGCCACCCTCGCCGTCCAGTCCGAACGAAGCGGCACCGTTCTCGACAAGAAAGCCGTGAAGGAGGCAGCCAATCGCGACCACAGCATCGACATGGCGCTCTTCGGGCGGATGGTGGCCGATGCCCCTGACATCAATGTGGATGCTGCAGCGCAAGTCTCCCACGCCATCAGTGTGCACGCCGTCGACAACGAATACGACTACTTCACCGCCGTCGATGACAAGTCGCCAGAGGACAACGCCGGAGCCGGGATGATCGGTACCGTCGAGTTCAACTCGTCCACGCTCTACCGCTACGCCACGGTTGACAGCAACGCCCTCGACACCACACTCGGCTCGCCCGGGGCGAGTGCAGCAGCTGTCGGAGCATTCCTCCGCGCCTTCATCACGAGCATGCCCACCGGCAAGCAGAACACCTTCGCCAACCGCAGCCTGCCCGAGGCGGCTCTGGTCACCATACGCGATCGGCAACCGGTCAACCTGGCGGGGGCGTTCGAGGATGCCGTCGTCGCGAACGAAGACGAAACCCGCCTGCATCGGGCGAGCACCCGGCTCGCCGACTACGCTCGCGAGGTCGACACGGCCTACTCGCAGAAGCCGGTGGCTAGTTTCGTGCTGCGCACCGGAACCCAGACAGAGCCGCTGAGCGGGTTGGGCAACCCCGTCACCCTCGACGAGCTCGTGAAGGCGGTCGAGAGCGCGGTCGCGGAGCGGCTCGGGGCGACACGGTGACCGTGCTACTTCTCCGGCTCGCCGGCCCGCTGCAGTCCTGGGGCGACTCGAGCCGCTTCACGCGTCGGCAGACCGGAACCGAACCGACCAAGAGCGGAGTCATCGGGCTCATCGCTGCGGCTCAGGGGCGCAGACGCACCGATCCGATCGAGGATCTCACGCACCTCCTATACGGGGTGCGAACCGAGCAACCCGGTCGCCTGATCCGCGACTTCCAGACTGCACGCCACCCTAGTTGGAAGCACTCGGCGTTGTCCTACCGCTACTACCTCGCCGACGCGGTGTTCGTTGCCGGGCTCGAAGCGGACGCCACCCTGCTGGACGGCATCCACGAGGCCGTGAACAGCCCGGCGTTCCCGCTCTATCTCGGACGGCGCTCGTGCCCGCCGACCGGGATCGTCTCGCTCGGCATCCGACCTGGCACGCTCGCGGATGTTCTGCGACAGGAGAAATGGCATGCTTCCGAGCACCACCAGAGACGGACACGGGTCAAGCGCGTCGAGTTGCCGTTCGTGCGCGACGCCGTTAATGCTGGCGAACGCGGCGACATCATCCGCGACCTGCCGCTCAGCTTCGACCCGGAACGACGAGAGTACGACTGGCGGACCATGGTGCACGAACCCGCGGTCGTGGTCGACAATCCTTTCGGCGTGACCGACGCTCCTCCACCGGGTTCGGCGCACGAACCGATGACGCTGCTGGAGGCTCGATAGTGTTCCTGACCCAGGCGGCACTGAACCCGGCGCGGCGCGGGACCGGACGTCTGCTCGCCTCTCCGCAAGCCCTCCATGCCGCTGTGCTCGCGGGTTTCCCGCCGGACTCCAGCGGCCCGACGACCGACGGACGCGTCCTCTGGAGAATCGATCGTGAGCATCCGCACCTGTGGCTCTATGTCGTCAGCCCCGAACGCCCTGACCTCACCCACCTCATAGAACAGGCAGGATGGCCGACAACCGCCACCTGGGACACCCGCGACTACACGCCACTCCTGGGGCGAGTCGCGGCCGGCCAGCATTATGCGTTCCGCCTGACCGCGAACCCGGTGAAGCAGAGCCGCGAACCGGATCACGCAGGCAAACGACTCGGGCACGTCACGGCCGATCAGCAGCGAGATTGGTTGCTTGGCCGGACTGATAACCATGGCTTTCGCATACCTGAGCCAACCTCGGGCGAACCGAACGTTATCGTCAGTGAGAGAATCAAGCGGAGCTTCCGTCGAAACGGTAACACCGTCACCCTTGTGACGGCTCGTTACGACGGGCGCCTCGAAGTGACCGACGCGGACCGGTTCCGTCACGCGCTTACGCACGGCGTCGGCCGCGCCAAGGGCTATGGCTGCGGACTTCTTACGGTGGCGGCGAGATAGCCCGTGGCGAAGATACCTGGCTCTCCACCGCCCGACCTTCCCGAGTTGGTCCGCGCGGAGGACCGCCTCTCATTCGTCTACGTCGAACGAGCGGTGATCCATCGGGAGCACAACGCCGTCACGGCGACAGACGAGCGCGGCACCATCCACATCCCTGCCGCATCTCTCGGTGCGCTGCTGCTCGGCCCCGGTACGACCGTCAGCCACCAGGCCATGGTGGTACTCGCCGAGTGCGGTTCCACGGTTGTTTGGGTCGGAGAGCGGGGCGTGCGGTACTACGCGCACGGTCGCTCGCTCGCTCGAAGTTCACGTCTACTCGAAGCTCAGGCACGCGCCTTCGCCAATCAGTCGAGCAGACTTCGAGTAGCACGGGCGATGTACTGCATGAGGTTTCCGGATGAGGATGTCCGTACTTTCACGATGCAGCAGCTTCGTGGTCGCGAAGGTGCACGCGTGCGCCAGGTTTATCGTCAAGAAGCGCGACGAACCGGTGTCAAGTGGGATCGGCGGGATTACGATCCCGACGAGTTTGAGGCCTCCGACGCAATCAACATGGCACTGTCAGCCGCCCACACCTGCCTCTATGGCATCGTGCATGCCGTCATCGTTGCGCTCGGTTGCTCACCCGGGCTCGGGTTCGTGCACACTGGGCACATCAGGTCTTTCGTATACGACATTGCCGACCTCTACAAGGCGGAGGTGAGCATCCCCGCCGCCTTCAATGTCGTCGCTGCCGGCCCCGTCGACATCGCCGCGGAAACCCGCCACGCGGTGCGAGACGCGGTGTTCGACGGTTCAATCCTGAAGCAGTGCACTCGCGACCTCCACACACTTCTTCTCCCCGACGATCGTGACGACGAGATGAGCGAACTCAACGTCGTGAGGCTGTGGGACGGCGCGGAACGCAGTGTTGCTGCCGGAGTGGACTATGGATAGGGGGGTGCCATGGTCGTGATCGTCGTTACCGCGTGCCCCGCAGGACTGCGCGGGCACCTGACACGGTGGCTACTTGAGATCAGTGCAGGCGTATTCGTCGGTCATGTGACGGCGCGAGTGCGCGATCTCCTGTGGGAACGCGTAGTCGAACTGGCCAAGGACGGCAGAGCGATCATGATTCACTCGGTTCGGGGTGAGCAGCGGCTCGCGTTCACGGTCCATCGGCACGATTGGATACCCGTCGACCTGGACGGAATACAACTCATACTTCGGCCCGCGGCAGGGCATCGGAACCCACCACCACAGCTCAGGCCCGGCTGGAGCAACGCGAGCAAGAGCAGAATGCTGGCTCGCCACGCGAAACCTGAGTCACACGAGAAATGAAACGGCAAACACGCACTCGTTGGTAAAATCGCTGATCAGGTAGAGTGCTCCCCGCTCGTGCGGGGGTGATCCCTGGCGACTCGTATGTTGTGTTGTCACCCGGACGTGCTCCCCGCTCGTGCGGGGGTGATCCCTCCCGCAACCGCTGCCCCACCGAAGCAAGATCGTGCTCCCCGCTCGTGCGGGGGTGATCCCAATTGGCCGCGCAGCAATCCGCTCAGCCAAGGGTGCTCCCCGCTCGTGCGGGGGTGATCCTGGTGGCAGTCAGGGCCAGCTGTGGATGATGTCGTGCTCCCCGCTCGTGCGGGGGTGATCCTGGTGGCAGTCAGGGCCAGCTGTGGATGATGTCGTGCTCCCCGCTCGTGCGGGGGTGATCCCTGGCGAGTAGCGTCCGGCCCCGAATAGTGGGCGTGCTCCCCGCTCGTGCGGGGGTGATCCCGACTGGCCGGAATGGCAGCAGCTGATCGACGAGTGCTCCCCGCTCGTGCGGGGGTGATCCCCCCAGTACCGAGATGCACAATGAGTCGCATGTGTGCTCCCCGCTCGTGCGGGGGTGATCCCAGAGCGCGGAAGCTCGCCGCAGAGGGTGGCGCGTGCTCCCCGCTCGTGCGGGGGTGATCCCAACCTTGTGGCGATTCGTGCGGAGGCCGAGTTGTGCTCCTGTCGCGCGTCAGAATGTTTGGCAGGGGTAGTTAGTTGCTGATGCAACGCCCCAGCTGAAAGGTCTGAATGTCATGAGTCGTCCCCCCACGATCCCCGCGGAGAAGAAGCTCCGCATCGTGTTGTCCGTGCTGCAGGGCGAGATCACGATCGCCGAGGCAGCCCGCCGTGAGAAGGTCTCCGAGCAAGCGATCGGGAACTGGAAGCGCCAGTTCCTCGAGGGCGGCAAGGCTGGGATCGAGGCGGGCAAGTCCAAGCCCTCGACCCGGGAGCAGCAACTCGAGGACGAGGTCGCCGAGCTCACCCAGGCTCTGGGTGAGGCAGCGGTTGAGATCCGCGTCTGGAAGAAGAGCGCCGAGGGCCGCTTGGGCCCTTCGAGGACCTCGAGGTGATCCGCGTCGAGGCGGGCATGTCGACTTCGAGGTTCTGCCAGCTGATCGACATGCCCGAACGCACCTGGCGGCGCTGGCAGGCCAAAGCGAAGCAGTCCCGACCGCCGAAGGGCCCGTGGCCGCAGCCGGCGAGGGAGGCGGCCCGCGAGCTCGCCACGAAACACGCCTTGGCGCATCCGGCGTGGGGTCATCGGAAGATCTGGGCGATGACGCGGCATGACGGTCATAAGGTGTCGCAGGCGACTGTGCTGCGGCTGCTGCGCGATGACGGGCTGATCCTGCCGTCCGAGTACCAGAGGCAGCGCCGCCAGCTCGCGGCGGATCGCAAGGCCGCGTTCGCGAGGAACCCGACGGGGCCCAATCAGGTGTGGCAGCTGGACTTCAGCGAGTTCGAGACCACGACCGGTGGCACCTGGCGGATCGCCGGGTGCCGGGACTGGTTCTCCAAGGTCGAGCATCCGTTCCACGTGTCGCCGACAGCGAATCAGCACGACGCGATCGCGGCGATAGAGCTCGCCTTGGTCGATTACGAAGCGATGTTCGGGCACCCGCTCGTCGACACCTGCCCTATCGATCCCGAGACCGGTGAGCTGCTGCCGGTGGTGACGATCGTGACGGACAACGGCGGCCCGTTCCGGTCGCTGAATTTCGAGCTGTTCATCATGCGCCACCCCGAGCTACGTCACGTCCGCACCCGAGTGAGATCACCGGGTCAGAACGGGTCACGCGAACGCGGATTCGGAACATTGAAATACGAGCGGCTGTTCCTCGACGACATCCCCGACGCGCTCACCCTCGTCGAACGCGCAGAGGACTACCGCATCGAGTACAACACCGAACGTCCTCACGAAGCGATCGCCTGGAACCGGCCGATCGACGTGCACCTCGGCCTGGCCGACCCCACCATCCCCAACTTCGAAATCGAAGAAACCCTGCCAACTACTTGACGCGGGACACTCGACGCGACCTATTGCAAAGCCCGGGTCGGTCGACGGGTGGTTTCACAAGCGGTCGTGTTCGCGGTCGGTGTCGCCGCGGTCGGCCGCAGGGAAGTGCTCGGCTTCGAGGTGGGAGACACCGAATCGCAGCCTTTCTGGACCACGTTCCTGCGCTCTGTGAAGGCCCGCGGGCTTACCGGGGTGAAACTGGTGATCTCCGACGCTCACGTCGGTCTGATCGCCGCTATCGACACCGTCTTCCAAGGCTCCAGCTGGCAACGATGTCGAGTTCACTTCATGCGCAACGTGCTCGCGAACGTGCAGAAGACCGCCGGCCCGATGGTCGCCTCGATCATCCGCACGATCTTCGCCTAACCCGACGCCGAGCATGTGAGCACCCAGTTCGACGAAGTGGTTCGCATGCTCAGCCGCTCGCATCCGAAGGTCGCTGACATGCTCGGATCAGCCCGCAACGACTTACTCGCGTTCACCGGGTTCCCGCCTGCGCGTTGGCGGCAGATTCGGTCGACGAACCCGCTGAAGCGGGTCAACAAGGAGATCAAACGTCGCACCGATGTGGTGGGCACGTTCCCGAACCCGGCCGCGCTGCTGCGCCTGGCTGGGCACGTCCTGATCGAGCAGCACGACGAATGGGACGGCGCCGACCGCCGCTACTTCTCCGAGCACTCCATGAAACTCCTCGACGCTGAAACCGAGGAGGAAGCCATCCCCGACCTCACTGCGGCATGATCACCAGAAGCTGATCCCGCACGGTGTTGAGAAACTCCACCACTCAGCGGGACGACACCGGCCGCGAGGTCATGTGCTCCCCGCTCGCCCAGGGATCACCGCCGCACGAGCAGGGCTACGAGCTGCCCGGCCCCTGACGGGGCGCGGGCCGCGCTTCGGGCCGATCCTCCGGGTGCCCGGCGATGAACAGGCTCGACAGCTCGCCGTCGTCGTCGGGCGACCCGTGGAACTCGAGCACGAGGTCGACGAGCCTGCGCTGAAGCTCCTCGAGCCTGTCGGGGCGAAGCTTGAAGCCCATGCGGACCATGAAGAGCTCGTCGAGGTCGCGCCCCTCGATCTCCTCCAGGAAGGTGCGGATCAGCAGGTCTCCCCCGCCCTCCGTGGGCGAGTCCCACGACTTGCCCGTCGCGCGGTACGGGATCTCCACGCTCCCGCGCCGCCCGGGGCGCGCATCCTCCGCCGAGAGGAAGCCCGTGTCGACGAGCGTGCGCACGTGATGGAGGCTCGTGCCGGGATTGAGGCCGAACTGCACGGCGATCTCGCGGTTCGAGTGGGACTCGTACAGGCAGTAGCGGAGGATTCGCAGCCGCAGCGGCGATGACAGGGCGCGCCTCGCCGCACGCTCGCGGGCATCCTCGCTGCTCATGCCGACCACCGTAGTCGCTGTGAGAGCGCGCCGGAAGAAGCGATTGACACTTCTCAATCGGTGACGGCAGACTGGCAGCCGTGACCACCGAGCCGACCGCCGCCGCCCCCTCCTCGGGCCCATCGCTGTGGCGCCGCCCGAACTTCCTGCGCTTCTGGGGCGGCGAGGCGGGCGCGCAGCTCGGCAGCGAGCTCGGGTTCCTCGCGATGCCCGTGCTCGCGATCATCCTCCTCGGCGCCGATGAGATCGAGGTCGGGCTGCTCGGCGCCGCCGGCACGCTCGCCTTCCTCATCGTCGGACTGCCCGCCGGCGCGTGGATCGACCGCGCCCGCAAGCGTCCCATCATGATGCGGGCGAACGCCGTGCGCGTTCTCGCCCTCGCCGCCGTTCCGCTGCTGTGGTGGGCGGGCGTGCTCGAGGTCTGGCACCTCATCCTCTTCGCCGTCGTCGTCGGCGTCGCGACGGTCTTCTTCGACGTCGCCTACCAGAGCTACATCCCGGTGCTCGTTCCGCGCGCCCGCATCGCCGACGCCAACGGCAAGCTCGAGTCCACCGCGCAGCTCGCGGGCGTCGGCGGCCCCGCACTGGGCGGCCTGCTGCTCACGATCGTGCAGGCGCCCGTACTGCTCGTCGCCACCGCCGCGACGTACCTCGGCTCGTTCGTCATGCTCGCGACCGTGCGCGACGACGAGGTCGCCCGCCCCAAGGAGGATCGCCGACCGCTGCGCGTCGAGATCGCCGAGGGCCTGCGCTTCGTGTTCGGCAACCGGCTGCTGCGCGCCATCACGCTCTGCACCGCCTCGACCAATTTCTTCGCCACGATCGGGCTCACGATGCTGCCGCTGCTCGTGCTGCGCGACCTCGGTCTCGGCCCGGAGATCTTCGGCATCGCCACGGCGGTCGGCGCGATCGGCGGCATCGTCGGCGCGATCGTCGCTGCGCGGCTGAGCGCGATCGTCGGCGAGGGCACGATCATCCCCGTCGCGGCCCTCCTCGGCGTCGTCGGGCTCATCCCGATCGTGCTCATGCCGCTCCTGCCGGCCGCGGCGATCCCGCTCCTCATGCTCGGGCAGGCGCTCAGCGCGATCGCCGTGCTCGTCTACAACATCGCGCAGGTGAGCTTCCGGCAGCGCATCTGCCCGCTGCCGCTGCTCGGGCGCATGAACGCGTCGATCCGCTTCGTCGTGTGGGGCGTCATGCCGATCGCGGGAGTGCTCTCCGGGCTTCTCGCCGCGCAGCTCGGCATCGCGACGACGCTGCAGATCGCGCTCGTCGGCATGCTCCTGGGCTCGGGCTTCGTCGTCCTCTCGCCGCTCCTGCGGATGCGCCGACTCCCCGACTCGGCCGACGAGTGCACGACCATCGCCCGCTGAGGGCGCGCCCTGCGCACCGCGCGCAGGGGATCATGAGCGACAATGATCAGGATGCTCGTGAGCGGCTCGCCGCTCCCCCGACCACCCCGCCCTCGCGCTCGAGGGCCGCACCGCACGAGGAGCCCGCGATGACGCTGCCCGGCAACCCCACCCCGTCCGAGTCGACGGAGAAGCTCGGCAAGCTCGAGGGCGCTCTGCTCGGCGTGCTCGGCGTCATGGGAGCACTCATCGTCGGCGGCTCGCTCGTGGTGATGGCCGCCATGGTCCTGCTGGGCGGGAACGCTCTGGCTCTTCCCGAGTAGACGCGTTCAGCGCTCGCTGGGCTCGTCCTCGTCCTCGTCGAACTCGCGCGGCTTGACGTAGGGGTCCGGGTCGCCGGCGTACTCGGCAGAGGCGGCCTCCGCCTCGGTGCGGGCATCCCGCTCCCGCGCCTCGCGCAGCAGCGCCTCGATGGCGGCGGCGTTCTCGGGGACCCCGTCGAGGATGAACTCGAGCGACGGCGTGAGCCGCGTGTTGAGGTTGCGCCCGACCTCGGTGCGGAGCATCCCCGTCGCCGCCTTGAGGGCCGCGGCCGTGTCGGCGCGCTCCTCGTCGGTGCCGTACACGGTGTAGAAGACGCTCGCATGCTGGAGGTCGCCCGTCACCTGCACGGCCGTGATGGTCGCGAAGCCCATGCGGGGGTCGCGGATGCCGCGCTCGAGCCGCTTGGCGATGACCTCGTGAATGCGATCGGCGACCTTGCGGACGCGGGGGCTCTCACCCATGACTTCTTCCCCTTGCTGGTGGTGCGGGTAGTGGGACGGGCCCCCGCCTCGTGAGGAGGCGGGGGCCCGTGGCCGGCGTCATCAGACGCGCGGCTTCTCCTTCATCTCGATCGTCTCGATCTCGTCGCCGATCTGGATGTCGTTGAACTTGCCCAGGCCGATGCCCGCCTCGAAGTCCGTGCGGACCTCGGTGACGTCGTCCTTGAACCGTCGCAGCGACTCGATCGCCAGGCTGTCGCCGACCACGACGCCGTCACGGATGACGCGCGCCTTGGCGTTGCGCGTGATCGTGCCGGAGCGGACGATGACACCGGCGATGTTGCCGAACTTCGACGAGCGGAAGATCTCGCGGATCTCGGCGACGCCCGACTGGACCTCTTCGAACTCCGGCTTGAGCATGCCCTTGAGCGAGCTCTCGATCTCCTCCAGCGCGGCGTAGATCACCGAGTAGAAGCGGATGTCGACGCCCTCGCGCTGAGCGCGCTCGCGCGCCTTCGTGTCGGGGCGCACGTTGAACCCGACGATGATCGCGTTGTCGATCGTCGCGAGGTTGACGTCGCTCTCGGTGACGGCGCCCACGCCGCGGTGGATGATGCGCAGCTGCACGCTGTCGTCGACCTCGATCTTCATGAGCGACTCCTCGAGCGCCTCGACGGCACCCGACACGTCGCCCTTGATGATGAGGTTGAGCGACTCGACCTTGCCATCCTCCAGGGCCTTCGTGAAGTCCTCGAGGCTGATGCGCTTGCGCGCCTTCGCGAGCGACGCATTGCGCTCAGCGGCCTCGCGCTTCTCGGCGATCTGGCGGGCGGTGCGGTCGTCGTCGGTGACGATGAACGTGTCACCGGCGCGCGGGACGCTCGACAGACCCTGCACCTGCACGGGACGCGACGGGTAGGCCTCTTCGACCTTCTCGCCGTTCTCGTCGGTCATCGCACGCACGCGGCCGTAGGCCGTGCCCGCGACGATCGGGTCGCCGACGCGCAGCGTTCCCGCCTGGATGAGCACCGTGGCGACCGAGCCGCGGCCCTTGTCGAGGCGCGCTTCGATCGCGACACCGCGGGCGTCGCGGTTCGGGTTGGCGCGCAGGTCGAGTCCAGCATCCGCCGTCAGCAGAACGGCATCGAGAAGCTCGGTGATGCCCTTCTTCTGCAGCGCCGAGACGTCGACGAACATCGTGTCGCCGCCGTACTCCTCGGCCACGAGACCGAACTCGGTGAGCTGCTGGCGCACCTTGGCGGGGTTGGCCCCCTCCTTGTCGACCTTGTTGACCGCGACGACGATCGGCACACCGGCGGCCTGGGCGTGGTTGAGCGCCTCGACCGTCTGCGGCATGATGCCGTCGTCGGCCGCGACCACGAGGATCGCGACGTCGGTCACCTGCGCACCACGGGCGCGCATGGCCGTGAACGCCTCGTGACCCGGGGTGTCGATGAAGGTGATCGCGCGCTCGATCTCCTCATGCTCCGTCCAGACCTGGTACGCGCCGATGTGCTGGGTGATGCCGCCGGCCTCGCCCGCGACGACGTTCGCCTCGCGGATCGCGTCGAGCAGCTTGGTCTTTCCGTGGTCGACGTGACCCATGACCGTGACGACGGGCGGGCGGATGACGAGGTCCTCCTCGTCGTCGACCTCGTCGAGGTCGATGTCGAAGCCCTCCAGGAGCTCCTTGTCCTCGTCCTCGGGCGACACGATCTCGATGCGCCAGCCGAGCTCGGCACCGAGGACCTCGAAGGTCGCGCCGTCCAGCGACTCGGTCGCCGTGGCCATCTCACCGAGGTGGAACAGCACGGTCACGAGGTTGCCGGGAGGGCAGTTCATGCCGCTGATCGTCTCGAGCTTGTCGGCGAAGTCGGTGATCGAAGCACCCTGGCGCAGACGGACGACCGTCTTGCCGTCGCCGCGGGGAACGCTGACTCCGCCGACCGACGGAGCCTCCCGCATCTCGAACTCCTGCCGCTTCGTCCGCTTCGACTTGCGCGCCTTGCTCTTGCCGCCGCCGCGGCCGAACGCACCAGCCGTGCCGCCGCCGGGGCCGCGACCGCGACCGCCACCGCCGGGGCGCGGACCGCTGAAGCCACCACCGGGAGCGCCGCCGGGACGCTGGAACCCAGCGCCGCCGGCTCCGCCGGGACGACCGGGGCCGCCGGTGCGGGCCTGGAACGGCGCGTTGGTGCGCGGAGCGCCGGGACGCGGCGAACCGGGTCGAGGAGCGCCGGGACGCGGGGCGCCCGGACGCGGAGCGGTCGGGCGCGGAATCGCCCCGCCGCCGGGACGCGGCATGCCCTGCGTCGAGGAGAAGGGGTTGTTCCCCGGGCGGGGCTGGCCGGGGCGGGCCATTCCCTGCTGCGAGGCGAAGGGATTGTTGCCGGGTCGCGGCGCGCCGGGGGCGGCGGGGCCGGGGTGCTTGCCGTCTGCGGGCTTCGACTCGGCGGGCTTCTGCTCCGTCGGTGCCGCGTCAGCCTGCGGCGCAGGAGCCGCAGGAGCGGCGGGGGCGGCGGGGGCGGCGGGGGCGGCGGGGGCGGGCGCTACCGGCGCCTCGGCCTCGGGGGCCTTCGGCGCGGCGGGCGCCGCCGGCCTGGCCGGGGGCGCGGCCTTCGGGGCCGGCGCTGCGGCCGCCTTGGTCGCGGTCACGCCGGCCGCTTCGAGCGCCTGGCGCAGCTTGCGCGCCACAGGAGGCTCGATCGTCGACGACGGTCCCTTGACGAATTCGCCGAGCTCCTTGAGCTTCTCGAGGGCGACCTTGCTTTCGATGCCGAGTTCGCTCGCGATCTCGTGCACGCGTGGTTTTCCAGCCACAATTCTCCTGTCTGGGGTCCGCTCCCAGGCAGGGGCGGACCGTTAGGGGTTGACGAAACTCATTTCGAGTCGCTCATTAGTTGTCCAAGAGCCGATCAGCCTGTTCTCTCGTGGATCCGTCGGATCCGATGTGCGTCAGAACCGGCCCCGCGTCGAGCGGACCAGCGACACGGAGCGCGCGAGCCCATGCTCGCCGCGCAGTCGCGGTTTCGACGCAGTCGCGGGTGCGATGCACCCACGCGCCCCGACCCGGCAAGCGGCTCAGGACATCCGGCTCGACCGCTCCATCGCGAGCCACCACCCTCAGTAGCGAGGAGCGGGAGGCGCGCCGACGGCAGCCGATGCACGTTCTGACGGGTTCCATACTACCCCCTCCCCTCCCCATCGCCCGAGCCGGGCGTGTCGTGCGGAAGGATCAGTCCTCCATCACCGAGTCGGGCTGGATGTCGATCTTGGCGCCCGTGAGCTTCGCGGCGAGGCGCGCGTTCTGGCCCTCCTTGCCGATAGCGAGAGAGAGCTGGTAGTCGGGAACCAGCGCCCGCACGGCCTTCGTCGCCGGGTCGATGACGAAGGCGTCGGTGACCTTCGCGGGCGACAGCGCGTTCTTCACGAACGTCGCGAGGTCGTCGGAGTGGTCGACGATGTCGATCTTCTCGTTCCCGAGCTCGGCGGTCACGGCCCGGACGCGCTGACCGAGCTCGCCGATGCATGCGCCCTTGGCGTTCACGCCGGGCTCGGTCGCACGGACGGCGATCTTCGTGCGGTGGCCCGCTTCGCGCGCGAGCGCCGTGATCTCCACGACACCGCTCGCGATCTCCGGCACCTCGAGCGCGAACAGGCGGCGCACGAGGGAGGGGTGCGTGCGGCTCACGGTGATCGACGGGCCCTTGAGGCCGCGCGAGACGCTCGTGACGTAGACGCGGATGCGCTGGCCATGCGGGTACTCCTCGCCGGGAACCTGCTCCTCGGGCGGGAGGATCGCCTCGATCGCTCCGAGATCGATGTGCACCATGCGGGGGTTCGGGCCCTGCTGGATGACGCCCGCGATGATGTCGCCTTCGCGGCCCTTGAATTCGCCGAGCACCTTGTCGTCGCCGATGTCGCGCAGGCGCTGGTTGATGACCTGCTTGGCGGCGAACGCAGCGATGCGGCCGAAGTCGTCCGGGCTGTCCGGCGCCTCGCCGACGAGCGCGCCCTCCTCGTCCAACTCGGGGGCGTACACCGTGACGTGGCCGGTCTTGCGGTCGAGCTCGACGCGCGGCTGCGGCTGGTCGGAGCCGCGCTGGTCCGGCTGCTCGGTGTGCTTGAGGTAGGCCGTGAGGATCGCCTGCTCGATGATCTGGACGAGCTCGTCGAACGGGATCTCCCGCTCGCGCTCCATCATCCTCAGGACTGCCAGGTCGATGTCCACGTGGGGTACCTCCGCTATTCGATTGGTCGACTCCCCGCGCGCGTTCCTCGAGCGGGGTCGGTGCTCCCACGGTACCGGACGGGCGTCACCCGGCGGAGCGGATGGCCTCGGGCACCTCGGCGATCGCGAGGTCGCGGCGCTCGCCCGAGCGGCGGTCCCAGAACTCGACGGTGCCCTCGGCGGCCGTCCGGCCGACGATGACGACGAGCGGCACGCCGAGCAGCTCGGCATCGCCGAACTTGACGCCGGGCGAGACCTTCGGGCGGTCATCCAGCAGCACGTCGACGCCCTGCCCCTCGAGCTCGCTCGTGAGCGTCTCCGCGATCTCGAAGACCACCGGGTCCTTGCCCGTCGCGACGACGTGCACGTCGAACGGCGCGACCTCGCGGGGCCAGATGAGACCGCGCTCGTCATGATTGGCCTCGGCGATCGCGGCGAGGATGCGCGTCACGCCGATGCCGTAAGAGCCCATCGTGACGGTCACGCGCTTGCCGTTCTCGTCGAGCACCGTGAGGTCGAGGATCTCGGCGAAGTACCGACCGAGCTGGAACACATGACCGATCTCCATGCCCCGCGCGAGCTCGACAGGCCCCGAACCGTCGGGCGCGGGGTCGCCCTCGCGCACCTCGGCGATGTCGGCGATGCCGTCGGCGACGAAGTCACGACCCGCGACGAGCGAGAGCACGTGCTTCTCCGGCTCGTTCGCGCCCGTCACCCACGCCGTGCCGTCGACGACGCGCGGGTCGACCAGGTACCGGATGCCCGTGCTCGAGGCCTCGCCGAGCACCGGCCCCTCCGCCGACCACGGGCCGATGTAGCCCTTCACGAGCCCGGGGTGCTTCGCGAAGTCCTCATCGGTCGCCGCATCGGCGGCCGCGGGGGCGAAGGCCACCTCGGCGCGCTTCATGTCGACCTCGCGATCGCCGGGCAGCCCGACGATGACGAGCTCGGTCTCGCCCGAGAGGTGCGTGAGGCGCAGGACGACGTTCTTGAGGGTGTCAGCGGCGGTCCAGGGCTCCTCCGCACGGGCGTGGCGCTCCTCCAGGAGCGCGACGAGCGTGGCGATCGTGGGCGTGCCGGGCGAGTCGAACACGAGCGCGGCGGGCTGGCCCTCGATCGGACGCGGCTCCGGCGAGGCGGAGCGGTAGGCCTCGACGTTCGCGGCGTACCCGTCCGCCGAGCGCACGTAGGTGTCCTCGCCGATGGGCGTGGGATGCAGGAACTCCTCGCTGCGCGCCCCGCCCATGAGACCGTTGTCGGCCGCGACGATGACGTACTCCATTCCCAGCCGGGTGAAGATGCGCTCGTAGGCGTCGCGCTGGGCCTGGTACGAGGCGTCGAGCCCCGCGTCGGTGTAGTCGAACGAGTAGGCGTCCTTCATCGAGAACTCGCGGCCGCGCAGGAGGCCGGCGCGGGGCCGCGCCTCGTCGCGGTACTTGTCCTGGATCTGGTAGATCGACAGAGGCAGATCCTTGTAGCTCGAGTACAGGTCCTTCACCAGCAGGGTGAAGGCCTCCTCATGCGTGGGCGCGAGAAGGTAATCGGCCCCTCGGCGATCCTGCAGTCGGAAGATGCCGTCGCCGTAGGCCGTCCATCGTCCCGTCCTCTCGTAGGGCTCACGGGGCAGCAGCGCGGGGAACAGGACCTCCTGCGCGCCGATCGCGGCCATCTCCTCGCGGATGACCTCCTCGATCTTGCGCCGGACCCTCAGGCCGAGCGGCAGCCAGGCGAAGACGCCGGGCGCCTGACGGCGGATGTACCCGGCGCGGACGAGAAGCCGGTGGCTCGCGACCTCGGCGTCGGAGGGGTCGTCGCGGAGCGTGCGGACGAAGAGCTGGGAGAGGCGGGTGGGCACCCGTTCAGCCTAGTTCGTGGCGGAGAGCGGCATCCGACACGGCACCCCCCGTTCGAGGGGATCCCGCGATCGCAGTGCACAATGAAACAGGCCTGCGAGCGACGGCAAGGGGGGCTTGGGTCGCTCGCAGGCCCTTCCCGTCGCGCGAGAGTGCGCGCAGCGGGAAACCTGCACGACGGAGGATCCCCCTGATGACCCTCGCGAGTCCTACCGCCGCCCCCCGGCGAAGTAGTCAGAACGGCCCCCTGCCGATGCCCCCACTGTAGTGACTCGTCGGGTGCGCGGTTCAGTCCCCCATCGAGGGGACAGCGCGCCGCGACGCGGCAGTCGCTAGACGGTCACGACCTCGGGCTCGCCGACGGCACCCGCCGGCATCGATGCGGCGAGGCGATTGGCCTCCTCGATGAGCGTCGCGACGATCTCCGACTCGGGGACGGTCTTGATGACCTCGCCCTTGACGAAGATCTGACCCTTGCCGTTGCCCGAGGCGACGCCGAGGTCGGCCTCACGGGCCTCGCCCGGGCCGTTCACGACGCAGCCCATGACGGCAACGCGCAACGGCACGGTCATGCCCTCGAGGCCCTTCGTGACGTCCTCCGCGAGCGTGTAGACGTCGACCTGCGCTCGGCCGCACGACGGGCAGGAGACGATCTCGAGCTTCCGCTCGCGCAGGTTCAGGCTCTCGAGGATCTTGAGCCCGACCTTGACCTCCTCCGCCGGCGGGGCGGAGAGCGAGACGCGGATCGTGTCGCCGATGCCCTCGCCGAGCAGGATGCCGAAAGCCGTCGCGCTCTTGATCGTGCCCTGGAAGGCGGGGCCGGCCTCCGTGACGCCCAGGTGCAGCGGCCAGTCGCCGCGCTCGGCGAGCTGACGGTAGGCCTTGACCATGACGATCGGGTCGTTGTGCTTGACCGAGATCTTGAAGTCGTGGAAGTCGTGCTCCTCGAACAGACCGGCCTCCCACACGGCGCTCTCGACGAGGGCCTCGGCGGTCGGCTTGCCGTACTTCTGCAGCAGGCGCGGGTCGAGCGAGCCGGCGTTCACGCCGATGCGGATGCTCACCCCGGCGTCCTTCGCCCGCTTCGCGATCTCGGCGACCTGATCGTCGAACTTGCGGATGTTGCCGGGGTTCACACGCACCGCGGCGCAGCCGGCGTCGATCGCCTGGTAGACGTACTTCGGCTGGAAATGGATGTCGGCGATGACCGGGATCTGGCTCTTCTTCGCGATGATGTGCAGGACATCCGCGTCGTCCTGGCTGGGCACGGCAACGCGCACGATGTCGCAGCCCGTCGCGGTCAGCTCGGCGATCTGCTGCAGGGTGCCGTTGATGTCGGTCGTCGGCGTCGTCGTCATCGACTGCACGCTCACCTGGTGCTCGCTGCCCACCATGACCTTGCCGACCCTGATCTGGCGGGTCTTGCGGCGAGGAGCAAGCACCTCGGGCACCTTGGGCATTCCGAGATTGACAGCAGGCACTTACGACTCGACTTTCGGGCGGAGCACGGGCGCGGCGAGCGCCCCTCAGGGACTAGCCCAGACTAGAGCACCGGGCTGAGCAGGAGCCCGGGCTCGGTCGCGGCGCGCACCTCCTCGACGCTCACGCCCGGCGCGCACTCCACGAGCACGAGACCGTCGGGCGTGACGTCGATCACGGCGAGGTCGGTGATGATCCGGTCGACCACTCCCCGCCCGGTGAGCGGGAGCGAGCACTCGCGCACGATCTTCGCCGAGCCGTCCTTCGCGACGTGCTCCATCAGGACGATCACGCGGCGAGCGCCGTGGACGAGATCCATCGCGCCGCCCGGGCCCTTGACCATCTTCCCGGGGATCATCCAGTTCGCGAGGTCGCCCGACTGCGAGACCTGCATGGCGCCGAGCACGGCCGCGTCGATCTTGCCGCTGCGGATCATCCCGAAGCTCAGCGCCGAGTCGAAGAACGCCGCTCCGGGATCGATCGTGACCGTCTCCTTCCCGGCGTTGATGAGGTCCGGATCCACGGCGTCCTCGGCCGGGTACGGGCCGACGCCGAGGATGCCGTTCTCCGACTGCAGGACGACGCTCACGCCCTCCGGCATGACGTTCGGGATGAGCGTCGGCAGGCCGATGCCGAGGTTGACGTACGAGCCGTCGGCGAGCTCTCGCGCGGCGCGCGCGGCCATCTGCTCTCTCGTGAGCACCATGTCACTCCCCCTCCGTCGCGGCCGTCGCTCGCACGGTGCGGCGCTCGATGCGCTTCTCGATGTCGAGGCCGACGACGATGACGCGGTCGACGAAGACGCCGGGCAGGTGCACGGCGTCGGGGTCGAGATCGCCGGGCTCCACGAGCCGCTCGACCTGCGCGATGCAGATGCCGCCAGCCATCGCGGCGAGCGGCGAGAAGTTGCGCGCGGACTTCTCGAAGACGAGGTTGCCGTGGCGGTCGGCGACGGCGGCGTGGACGAGGGCGAAGTCGGTCGTGATCGCCGGCTCGAGCACGAACTCGCGCTCGGCGCCGCGATAGGTCATGCGCCGGACCTCCTTCGGCGCGGAGGCGAGAGCGACGCCGCCGTCGGCCGCGTAGCGCTGCGGCAGGCCGCCCTCGGCGACGGGAGTGCCCACGCCGGTCTGGGTGAAGAACGCCGCGACGCCCGAGCCTCCGGCGCGGAGCTTCTCGGCGAGCGTGCCCTGCGGGGTGAGCTCGACCTCGAGCTCACCGGAGAGGAACTGACGCTCGAACTCCTTGTTCTCGCCCACGTACGACGATGTCATCTTCCGGATGCGGCGCGCCGCGAGCAGCACCCCGAGCCCCCAGTCGTCGACGCCGCAGTTGTTGCTCACGATGCTGAGCTCGTCGGCGCCCTGGTCGAGCAGCGCCTTGATGAGCACCATCGGGATGCCGCAGAGTCCGAACCCGCCGACGGCGATGCTGGCCCCGCTCGGAATGTCGGCGACGGCCTCGTGAGCCGAGCCGACCGTCTTGTCGATGGACACGACCTTCGTCCCTTCCCGAGTCGACGGACGGTGCGGCCCCGTTGCCGCTCACAGGTCGACTCGGCACCTGCACCCTACCGACCCGACGGGGGTACTGTCGTTCGTATCCGCACGAGCGCTCACGACGCGCGCGGACGAGCGCGAAGGAGCCCTCCCATGTCCGACGACATCGTCATCATCGGCGCCGCCCGCACCCCCCAGGGTCGCGCGCGCGGCGCCCTCGCCCCGCTCACGGCCGTGCAGCTCGGAACGACCGCGATCGCCGCTGCACTCGCCGAGTCCGGTCTCTCGCCCGAGGCGGTCAGCCACGTGCTCATGGGGCAGGTGCTGCAGGCCGGGTCGGGTCAGAACCCGGCTCACCAGGCGGCGCGCGCGGCGGGCATCCCGAGGTCCGTCCCCGCCATGACGCTCAACAAGGTCTGTCTGTCGGGCGCGGTCGCCGTCGTCGACGCGGTGCGGATGCTCCGCCTCGGCGACGCGGACGTCGTCGTCGCCGGCGGCCAGGAGTCGATGACCAACGCGCCTCACCTGCTGCCCGGCAGCCGCCTGGGCTGGGCGTACGGGACGGTGAGCGCTCTCGACTCGGTCGCGCATGACGGGCTCACCGACACGACGGACGGCATCTCGATGGGCGAGAGCACCGAGCGTCACGTGAGCTCGCTCAGCATCACGCGCGTCGAGCAGGACGAGGTCGCGGCCGCGTCGCATCAGCGCGCCGCGGCGGCGCACGAGGCGGGCCGGTTCGCCGCCGAGCTCGCTCCGGTCGAGGTGCCCGCTCGGGGCGGGTCGACGACCGTCATCGACGACGAGGGCGTGCGGGCGGACAGCACGGTCGACTCGCTCGCCCGCCTGCGGCCCGCCTTCGCCGCCGACGGCACCATCACCGCGGGCAACGCGTCCCCGCTCAGCGACGGCGCCGCCGCGCTCGTGCTCGCCCGCGAGTCGTGGGCGCGCGAGCAGGGGGCGACCGTCCTCGCGCGCGTCGTGGACTACGGGCAGGTCGCGGGGCCGGACAACTCGCTGCACGGGCAGCCCGCCCGCGCCATCGCGCGCGCGCTCGAGCGCGCCGGATGGCGAGCCGACGAGCTCGACCACGTCGAGATCAACGAGGCCTTCGCCGCCGTGTCGCTGCAGTCGGCGCGCGATCTCGACCTCGACCTCGCGCACGTGAACCCCGACGGCGGGGCGATCGCCCTGGGGCACCCGATCGGAGCGTCCGGGGCTCGACTGACCGTTCACGCCGCGCACTCGGTCGCGGCGGGGCGGGCCCGCCGGGCCGCGATCGCCCTGTGCGGCGGGGGCGGTCAGGGCGAGGCGATCCTGCTCGAGCGGGCGTGAGCCCGGGGGCGAGCATCCGACGCCGGGTCTAGAAGAGCGAGACGGGCTTCACGATGTCGGCGTAGATGAGCAGAGCGCTCATCGCTCCGAGCACGACGACCACCGCGAGAGTGAACGGCACGAGCTTCGCCGTGTCGATCGGCCCGGGATCGGCGCGACGGGTGAGCTTGGCGACAGCGCGCCGCAGCCCCTCCCAGAGGGCCCCCGCGATGTGGCCGCCGTCGAGGGGCATGAGCGGGATGAGGTTGAACACGAACAGCGCGACGTTGAGCGAGGCGAGCAGGCCCACGAGGCTCGCGACGCGGTCGGCGACGGGCGCCGAGTCGAGGCTCGCTATCTCACCCGCGATGCGTCCGACGCCGACGACGCTGATGGGGCCGTTCGGATCGCGCTCGTCCGGGCCGAAAGCGGCCTCGGCGACGTCGATCATGCGCTGCGGGAGATTCAGGATGATGCCGACGACGGCGTCGACGTTGTCGCCGACGGCCGGAAGCACCTCGCCGACGGGCTGCTGCACCGTCTCGAAGGCCGGCGCGATACCGACGAAGCCGACCTCCTCCGTCAGGAGCTCGCCGTCGGGACCCTCGACGGGCTCGCCCTCGGCGTCGATCGCGTAGCGCTCGATCTGCAGCGGGATGATCGTGAGGGTGCGCGCAGCACCGTCGCGCTCTACGATCACCGGGAGGGAGCGGCCGGCGGAGGGGCGGACGACGCCCGTCACATCGCCCCACTCGCGGATGCTCGTCCCGTCGATCGCGATGATGCGGTCCCCCGGCAGCAGCCCCGCCTCCGCGCCGGGGGCTGCGGGGTCGCCAGGCTCGCACTCCTGCCGTTCGCTTGTAGCCGGCAGCACGCACTCGGACACGCTGCCGAGGGTCGTGGAAGGCTGCGGGAGGCCGAAGCCGATGAGCAGGACCGCGTAGAGCACGATCGCGATGACGAGATTCATGAGCGGCCCGCCGAGCATGACGATGACACGCTGCCAGACGGGGAGGCGGTAGAAGGTGCGGTGCTCTTCGCCGTCGACGATCGTGTCGGCCGAAGCGGATCGGGCGTCCTGCACGAGGGTCTGGAAGAAACCCGTGGAGGCGGTGCGCGCGCGGCCTCCCGACTCGACCGGCGGGTACATCCCCGCCATCGAGATGTAGCCGCCGAGAGGGATCCACTTGAACCCGTACTCGGTCTCTCCGCGTCGCCAGGAGACGATCGTGCGACCGAAGCCGATCATGAACTGGCCGACGCGCACGCCGAAGAGCTTGGCGGGAACGAAGTGACCGAGCTCGTGCAGCGCGATCGAGACGACGAGCCCGACGACGACGACGAGCACGCCGAGGATGTACAGCAGAACGGGCTCCACGGCGCCACTGTATCGCCGTCGCCCGACGGCGGCCCTGAGCCGCGGCTGAGCGGGGGCCTGACGGGTGCCCGATGCGCAGGGTACGATCAGTCCCCGTGACGGGGGTAGAACAGGCCGCGCAGGCCGAGCAGAGGGTGCAGCCCGTCGACGAGCGCGTCGGCAGCCTCGTCGCCGGCCGCTACCTCGTCGAGCGGCTCATCGGCCGAGGCGGCATGGCGACCGTCTACGAGGCCGCCGACCAGCAGCTCCCGCGCCGCGTCGCGTTGAAGATCTTCAAGCCGGAGCTCGCGGACGGCGACGACATGCGCCGCCACGAGGCGGAGGTCGCCCTTCTCGCCTCGCTCAACCACCCCGGGCTCGTGACGCTGTACGACGCGTCGACGACGGAGGACGGCGGCGCGGTCCTCATCCTCGAGCTCGTCCAGGGGGATGACCTCCGGCAGACGATGGACGACAGGCCTTTGCCCGGCGAGGAGGTCGCCGTCATCGGCGCCGCCGTCGCCGACGCGCTCTCCTACAGCCACGATCGCGGCATCGTGCACCGCGACGTCAAGCCAGGCAACATCCTCGTCCCCGCGCACGACGGCACCGACACCGCTCCGCGGGCGAAGCTCGCCGACTTCGGCATCGCGCGTCTCGTTGACGAGACGCGCGTCACTGCGACGGGCGCCGTTCTCGGCACCGCCCACTACTTGAGCCCCGAGCAGGCTGTGGGAGGCGAGGTCGGCGCCGCGAGTGACATGTACTCCCTCGGCCTCGTCCTGCTGGAGGCCCTCACCGGCGAGCGCACATTCCCCGGTACGGGCGTGGAGTCGGCAGCCGCCCGCCTTGCCCGCGATCCTTTCCTGCCTCCCGACATGAGCCCGGAGTGGAACGGCCTCATCCGCGCGCTGACGGCTCGGGAACCGGGAGACCGCCCGACGGCGCGGGAGGCGGCCGAGCGGCTGCGGTCCATCGCGAGCATCCCGGCCTTCCGACCCGTTGACGAGTCGCTCGACGCGACGCGCGTCCTCCCCGCTCTGGCGACCGCGGCGACCGAGGTCATGAATGCCGACGAACCCACGGCTGCGATGTCGAGGCCCGGCGCGGGCGACGCGACGCGCGCCCCGGATCGAGCCGCGGGCATCCCGTCGGACCGCCGAAGCCGGATCGACGCTCGCATTGAGGTGCTCAAGACAAGGCCGATCGCTGTCGCGGTCACGATCCTCGCGGCCATCGCCCTCGTACTCGTCGGCTACGGAGCGTCCACGGCGATTGCCTCGCTCGTCTTCGCGGATGCCCCTCCGGCTGAGCCCGCGTACCCTGCGGTCGAGGGCGTCCTCGGCGAGCACCTCGAGCAGCTTCAGCGGAGCGTGGCGCCGTGACGCGCAGGATCAGCGCGGCGTTGACGGGCGGTGCTCTCGTCGTCGGTCTTCTTGCGGGCTGCGTGCCCGGCTCGAGCTACGACGCGGACACCGCGGCGCAACTGCAGCAGCACGTCCTGGCCGTGAGTGACGCCTCGGCGGCCGGCGACTGGGCGACGACGCGGACGCGGCTTCTCGAGCTGGAGGCGTCGGCGTCGACCGCGCTCGCGCGCGGTGAGATCACGCAGCAGCGGTTCGACGCGATCATGTCCGCTCTCGCGCTCGTCCGGGCCGACGTCGATGCCGCCATCGCCGCTGCGGAGCAGGCCGCGGCTGAGCAGGCCGCCGCCGAGGAAGCCGCACGGCGAGCGGCAGAGGACAAGCGGGATCGCGACGAGGACGACGACGACGACGACTGAGCGCGCGTCGGCTCTGACCCACCAAGATGTGGGCGGGAGCCCTTTTACCCGTCTTTGACCCCCATCGCAACCCCCACTCCGAGATGAGGCCTCGCGCTCATCCGGGGATACCGTGAGGGCGATGACGATCGAGGCGGTCCACGGCGGTGCGCTCAACCCCCGGGTCGGGCGCTTCATCGGCGAGCGCTACCGCATCGAGCGACTCATCGGCCGCGGCGGCATGTCGACGGTGTTCGCCGCGACCGACACCGCTCTCGGGCGCTCCGTCGCACTCAAGCTCTTCTCCGGGACCAACCGCGGGGACTTCGATCGGCAGAGTGCCGAGATCGGCGTGCTCGCCGGCCTGAGCCACCCCGGTCTGGTCACGCTGTACGACGCGTTCGAGAGCGAGGATGGCGAGGGCGTCATCGTGCTCGAGTACGTCGACGGCCCGGATCTCCGCCAGCGCCTGCGCCAGGGCCCCCTCGCACCGGCGGCCGTGCGGCTGATGGGCCGATCGATCGCCGACGCCCTGGCCTACGTGCACGCCCTCGGGATCGTGCACCGTGACGTCACACCGGCCAACATCCTCCTCCCCGGCGAGCGGACGCACGGGAGCCTGCCCGTCGCGAAGCTCACCGACTTCGGAATCGCCCGGATCATCGACAGCACGCGGCAGACGAGCGAGGGCTCGGTCATCGGCACGGCGCACTACCTCAGCCCCGAGCAGGCAATCGGGGCAGACGTCGGACCGGCGAGCGACGTGTACTCGCTCGGGCTCGTCATGCTCGAGTCGATGACCGGCGAGCGGGCGTTCCCCGGCACGGGGATCGAGGCCCTCGCCGCCCGATTGCATCGACCTCCCGCCATCCCCGACAGCATTCCGGATGCGTGGCGCGACATCATCGCCGATTGCGTCGCACGAGAGCCCGGCGACCGCCCGGCGGCCGATGACCTCCTCCGCCGGCTCCGCCGTCTGGGACGGGTGACCGCTGGGAGCTCGGCACCGACCGCGGAATCGGTGACGAGCTCCGCCTGCGAGGCCGCTGCCGCCATGGCCGCCTCCCCCGTCGAGCCCAGCCTCACCATCGAGCGAGCCATCGCCGTCGATCCCGTCGTCTCGACGGCGGAATCGCGTCGCGTGCGTCTCCGCGGCCGCGACGAGTATCGGGGAACCCCTCGCCGCGGCAGACGTGCGCTCGCGCTGTACACAGCGGTCGGAGTGATGGTAGCCGCGCTCTCGGTCGGGCTCCCGCTCCTGCTGACCGCGCAGCCGACCGCCCCCGTCGAGGCCGTGGTCCCCGATTATCCGGTCGTGGACGGCATCCTCGGCTACCACCTCGAACTGCTGCAGCGACTGGTCGCGCCATGATCGCACGGCTGACGTCTGGTCTTGTTCTAGCGTTCGCGCTGACCCTCGCCGGGTGCGCGCCGAGCTCGCCCGCCCGCACCTATTCGCCGACGGCCGCCAGCGAGCTCCAGTCGGTCGTGCTCTCCCTCTCGGAGGCGGCGAGCGTGGGCGATCATGCGGCCGCCGCAGGCTCGCTCGACCAGCTCGAGGCCGCGACGATCGCCGCGTTCTCGCGCGGCGAGCTCAGCGACGCTCGCTTCGACGCGATCATGGCCGCCATCGCGCTCGTGCGCGACGACCTCGAGACGGCTCTCGCCCGGGAGGCGGAAGCGACGCGCGAGCCGGCACCGAGCCCGAGCCCGACCGACAGCGGTGCGGGCACGAGCAGCGGCTCGACCGGCACAGGCGGCTCGACGGGCGGTTCGACAGGGACGAGCGGCTCATCCGGCGGCGAGGCCGAGCCGGGCAACGGCAACGGCCGAGGCAACGGCGGTGAGCCCGGACCCCCAGACGATCGCGGCAAGCCGGGCGGCTGAGCCCCCGAGGTCCGCAGTCACTAGCCTGCGAAAGCCCCGCTCCCGATGAGGGCATCGGCCTCCGCGCGCGCCCAGCGTTCGGCCTCCAGCACGCCGTCGAGCGTCATCGGCAGGGCGTCGTGACGGTCGACGACCGCGCGCACGACGTCGAGGATTCCGAGGTAGCTCACGGCGCGATCGTGGAAGGCGATCACCGCCTGCTCGTTCGCCGCGTTGAACACCGCGGGGAACGTGGCCCCGGCGACGCCCACACTCTTCGCGAGGGCGACCGCGGGGAAGGCCTCCTCGTCGAGCGGCGCGAACTCCCATGTGCTGGCCGACGTCCAGTCGAGCGGCACGCCGACGCCGGCCACCCGATGCGGCCAGTCGAGCCCGAGCGAGATCGGGAGGCGCATGTCGGGCGGCGAGCACTGCGCGATGGTCGAGCCGTCGACGAACTCCGCCATCGAGTGCACGATCGACTGCGGGTGCACGGTCACATCGATGCGGTCGTACGGCACATCGAAGAGCAGGTGCGCCTCGATGACCTCGAGCCCCTTGTTCACGAGCGTGGCCGAGTTGGTCGTGATGACCTTTCCCATGTCCCAGGTCGGGTGCGCCAGCGCATCGGCCGGCGTGACCTCGGCGAGCTCGGCGCGGGAGCGTCCGCGAAAGGGCCCACCGCTGGCCGTGAGCACGAGCCGCCGCACCTCGTGGCGGTCTCCCGCGAGCAGCGCCTGGGCGATCGCGGAGTGTTCGCTGTCGACCGGCACGATCTGCCCGGGGGCGGCGAGACCCGTCACCAGGGACCCACCGACGATCAGGCTCTCCTTGTTGGCGAGCGCCAGGATGCGCCCCGCGCGCAGCGCCGCGAGCGTGGGCGCGAGACCGACCGAGCCCGTGATGCCGTTCAGCACGACGTCGCAGGCGACATCCCGCACCAGCTCGGCCGCCGCGTCGGCGCCGAGGGCGATGTGCTCCACGGAATGGGCGCGCGCCTGAGCTTCGACGAGCTCGCGGTTGCGACCGGCCGCGAGCCCGACCACGCGGAAGCGGTCGGGGTTGGCGGCGATCACCTCGAGCGCCTGGACGCCGATCGAGCCGGTGGAGCCGAGGATGATGACATCGCGCATGCTCACCATCCTGCCCGACGCGCGCCGGGCATCCCCGACCCTAGCTCGTGGCGAGGATGTCGACGACGAAGACGATCGTGTCCTCCGCGCCGATCGAGCCGTCGGGGGTGCCGCCCTGGGGGCCGTAGCCCAACTCGGGCGGGATGATCGCGATGACCTGCGACCCGACGAGCTGGCCGACGAGCGCGTCGCGGAAGCCGGGGATGACGCCGCCGGTCGGGAACGACGCGGGCTGGCCGCGCTCCCAGCTGGAGTCGAAGATCTCGCCGGTGTTCCAGTTGATGCCGGTGTAGTGGACGGTCACGGTGTCGTCGGCGCCGACCTCCTCGCCATCGCCCTGGATGAGCGTCGCGAGCTGGAAGTCCGCCGGCGGCTCCTCGTCCGGGATCGTGACCGTCGGCGCGCCGTCCTCCGCCAGCTCGACCGCCGGGAAGTCCTCCGGCGCGTCCTCCTCGGTGCCCTCAGCCCGCTCGAGCGGCTGCGCTGCGATCGACACGACGTCGGCGACGAACACGAGCGACTGCTCGGCCTCGAGCCCGAACTGCGGCTGCCCCTCCGCACCGAACGCCTCGGCGGGCGGGATGACGCCCACAACGCGTGAGCCCTCGGTCGCGCAGACGAGCGACTTCGACAGGCCCGAGAGAAGCTGCGACTCGCTGTCGATCAGCACCTGCACGGTCGGGCCTGCCTCGTACGTGGACTCGATCTGCTCGGCGGTGCCGCCGTTCAGGATCGTGTAGTCCACATTGACCGTGTCGCCCTCGGCGACGGCGGCTCCCTCGCCCTCGATGACGACCGTGCGCTCGGTCTCCTCCGGCTCGAGAGGGCCCACGAACGAGATCTCAGGCTGTGCATCGATGTCGCCGCCGACCGTGACGGCCTCGGACGACCCTCCCGAACCCGTGAGCGGGCAGGCGTCGTTCGCGCCGTCGGCGGCGTTGTCCTCCGTTCCGGGCGAGCAGGCGGCGAGCGTCGCCACGAGGCCGAGCGAGAGCAGAAGAGCGGAGGTGCGGCGCACGAGAGAGTCCTTTGCGTCAGCGGGCACGAAATCCCCATTCTCCCACGCTCCGCCTTGACGGCGGCTCCGAGCGGATCCCTACACTCGCGCGATGACGATGCGCACCTCATGGTGCACCGGGAAGCTCACCGAGTTGGCGATGAAGCACAGCTCGCTCGCCCGCTCATGGAGCTCGCCGGCCCGGTCCGCATCCTCCGCCGTGTGATGCGCCGCGAGCGTGACGATCGGCCGCAGCGTGGCCTCGGTGAGCCGACCGCCGTCGCCGACGGTCTCGAGCGTGCCGGTCGCGTCGTCCGTGTAGTCGACGACGACGAGTCCGTTCGTCGAGGCGATGTGCAGGTAGCTCAGCATGTGGCACTGGGCGAGCGCGGAGATCACGAGCTCCTCGGGATTCCAGCGCTCGGCGTCGCCGTGGAAGGTCCGATCGCTCGACCCGTCGATGGCGTGGCTCTTGCCGTCGGCGAGGATGCGATGGTCGCGACCGTACGCACGGTACGACGCAGTGCCCTCGCCCCGGTCGCCCGTCCACTCGATCCGGATGGCGTAGCTGTGGTGCGCGCTCACGGTGCTCCTTCCCGGCCCGGGCGGAGCACCCGGGAGTAGACTAATCCCACCATGACTGACACCCTCTCCGCCTCCGTCCCGAGCGCTGTCGGCGACCACGAGATCGCCCAGGAGCGCCGCATCGTCACCGCCGTGCCCGGCCCGAAGTCCGAGGCTCTGCACGCTCGCCGCCTCGAGGTCGTCTCGGGCGGCGTCGGCACGACCCTGCCCATCTACATCGACCGCGCGCACGACGCGATCGTCGTCGACGTCGACGGCAATCAGTTCATCGATCTCGGCGGCGGAATCGGCGTCATGGGCGTCGGCCACACCAACGA
Source organism: Microcella alkalica (assembly GCF_014137945.1). Taxonomy (GTDB): domain Bacteria; phylum Actinomycetota; class Actinomycetes; order Actinomycetales; family Microbacteriaceae; genus Microcella; species Microcella alkalica. The sequence goes on along the minus strand of NZ_JACGWX010000001.1, from coordinate 395,709 downwards.
CGCCGTCGTCGCCGCGGTTCAGGAGCAGGTGGCGAAGGTCACCCACACCCTTTTCACCGTGACCCCGTACGAGCCGTACGTGCGCGTCGCCGAGCTGCTCGTGAAGCACACGCCCGGCGATCACGCGAAGAAGGTCGTGCTGGTCAACTCCGGCGCCGAGGCGCTCGAGAACGCCGTCAAGATCGCGCGCAAGCACACGGGCCGCAACGGCGTGGCCGTTCTCGACCACGGCTACCACGGCCGCACGAACCTGACCATGGCGATGAACTTCAAGGCCATGCCGTACAACCTCGGCTTCGGTCCCTTCGCGGGCGACGTCTACCACGCACCGAACTCGTACCCCTTCCATGACGGCCTCACGGGGGCCGAGGCGGCCAAGCGGACGATCTCCTACCTCGAGAAGCGCGTCGGCGCGCAGGATCTCGCGTGCCTCGTCGCCGAGCCGATCCAGGGCGAGGGCGGGTTCATCGTTCCCGCGGAGGGCTACCTCCTCGCGCTGCAGGAGTGGTGCACCGCGAACGGCATCGTGTTCGTCGCGGACGAGGTGCAGTCGGGCGTCGCCCGCACTGGGGCCTGGTACGCGAGCGAGCACTTCGGCCTCGTGCCCGACATGATCACGACCGCCAAGGGCATCGCAGGCGGCATGGTGCTCGCCGGCGTCGTCGGCCGCGCGGAGATCATGGACTCCGCACACGCCGGCGGACTCGGCGGCACCTACGGAGGCAACCCTGTCGCGTGCGCCGCTGCGATCGCCGTGTTCGAGCAGATCGAGCAGCGCGGGCTTCTTCACGAGGCCGCTCGGATCGAGGGCACGCTCGTGCCCCTGCTGCGCGAGCTGCAGGCCAAGCACCCCGCCATCGGAGACGTGCGCGGCATCGGCGCGATGATCGCGATCGAGTTCGTCGACCCGGAGACCCACGAGCCCGACGCGGCGACGGTCTCGCGCGTGGCAGCGGCCGCGGCACAGCACGGCGTGCTCGTGCTCACCGCGGGCACCTACGGCAATGTCATCCGCTTCCTGCCTCCGCTCGTCATCACCGACGAGCTCCTCCGCGAGGCGGTCGCCGTGCTCGACACCGTGCTCTCGGAGGCGTGAGCGCTCACAGCGACCGAGGCGTTCGCGGCGATGGCCCGCTGACCGCAGCGGGCTCTGTCGAGCTCGCGGTCATCGAGCGGTCAGGGCTCATCGAGTCGCGACACCTCGGTGCCGCGGCGGTTGTGAATGCCGACGGTCGCGTGCTGCGAGCGATCGGCGACGTGCACGCGACGATCTATCCCCGCTCGACCCTCAAGCCCCTCCAGTCGATCGCCGTGCTGGGCACCGGAGCCCTCTTCGCCGATGACGAGCTCGCGCTCGCGACCGCTTCGCACTGCGGCTCGCTCGCGCACATCGCGGTCGTCGAGCGGATGCTCGCAGCCGACGGGCGCGATGCCTCCGCCCTGCAGTGCCCGGCCCAGTGGCCCCTCGGCACCCGCGAACGGGCTGAACGACTCGCCTCCGATCTCGGCCCAGCGCGCGAAGCCATGAACTGCTCGGGCAAGCACGCGGGGTTCCTCCGCGCGAGCGACGCGCTGGGCGCGGACCCGGCGACGTACCTGGATCCCGAGCATCCCGTGCAGCAGCGCATCAGGTCGACGATCGAGGAATGGACGGGGGATGCCGGTCGACGCACGAGCATCGACGGGTGCGGGGCCCCGCTGCACGCGACCTCGCTCGCTGCCCTCGCGCGCGGCATCGCCCGAGTTGCGAGCGGCCGCACCCCGGACGCGGCCCGGCTCATGCAGGCCGTCGCCGCCGAGCCGTGGGCGATCGACGGACACGGCCGCGCCAACACCCTCGCGATCGAGCGCCTCGGTGTCCTGGCGAAGATCGGTGCGGAGGGTCTCGTCGTCATCGGTTCGCCCTCGGGCGCGGCAGTCGCCGTGAAGGTGCTGGACGGCTCCATGCGCGCGACGACTCCCGTCGCCCTCGCGCTGCTCCTCGCGGAGGGGCTCGTAGACCCCGATGCCGTCGCTGAACTCCTCGACGACATCGCCGAACCCGTTCTCGGCGGCGAAGAGCCGGTCGGGGCTCTCCGCGTGACTCTCGGCTAGGGCGTCAAGGCGAGCTTCCGGCGCCGGGCGGCGGCCGAGAACTGCGAGATGAGCACGAGTGCGATCGCGAGCAGGAAGACGCCGGAGGCGATGACGTTCGCCTCCGCGGGGATCCCCCGTGCGGCCGCCGTGTAGATGTACGACGGGAACGTGACGTCGGCACCGCGGTTGAAGTTCGTGATGATGAAGTCGTCGAAGCTCAAGGCGAAGGACAGGAGCGCGGCCGCCGTGATGCCCGGCAGCAGGAGGGGGAACGTGATGCGCCAGAAGACCTCGCGCGGCGACGCGTAGAGGTCTCGACCCGCCTCCTCGAGAGCGGGGTCGAGGCTCGCGACGCGCGCTCGGACGGTCACAACGACGAAGCTGATGCAGAACATCGTATGAGCGAGGATGATCGTGCCGATTCCCTTGCCGACGCCCGCCTGCAGGAACTGAGCGGCAAGGCCCGCGCCCAGGACGACCTCGGGAGTGGCCATGGGCAGGAAGAGCAGGAGCGTCGTCGCCGAGCGGAAGCGGAAGCGGTAGCGCACGAGCGCGATCGCGATCATCGTCCCGAGCGTCGTCGCGAGAACCGTCGCGACGAGACCGATGAGGATGCTGTTCGCGAACGCCTGGCAGACACCCTGCGCGCTGCAGACGTTGAGCCAGTTGTCGAACGTGAAGCCGCGCCAGACGATGTTCGTGCGACGGGAGTCGTTGAAGGAGAACACGATCGTGTAGATGATCGGAACCATCAGGAACACGAGCGCCATGCCCGAGTACACCCAGATGGCGTACTTGCCGAAGCCTCTCACAGCAGATCCTCCGTTCCACTGCGCTTCACGTAGACGCTGACCAGGATCAAGATCGCCGCCATGAGCACGAGCGAGAGCGCGGCGGCCGCGGGGAAGTTCTGCAGCACGAGGAAGTTGGCCTCGATCACGTTGCCGATCATGGCGGTGTCGGTCGAGCCGAGGAACTCACGGCTCGCGTTCACGTAGTCGCCCGCAGCGGGGATGAAGGTCAGCAGCGTGCCCGCCATGATGCCGGGAGCGGCGAGCGGCAGCGTCACGCGGAGGAACGTCGAGGGCGGACTCGCGTAGAGATCGCCACCCGCCTCGACGTAGCGCAGATCGAGGCGTTCGAGCGAAGTGTAGATCGGCAGGGTCATGAAGGGGATGAAGTTGTAGGTGAGTCCGAAGACGACGGCGAATGCCGACCCGGTGATCGCCGCATCCCCCGGCAGGATCGCGAGAGCCTGCAGGAAGCCGACGATAGGGCCCTCGTCTGAGAACAGCTGCTTCCACGCGATCGTGCGCAGGAGGAAGGAGATGAAGAAGGGCGCGATGACGAGGACGAGCGCGAGCGCCTGAAGGAGGGGCCAGCGCCGAAGCGTGATGCCGATGAAGTACGCCAGAGGGAACCCGATCAGCAGGGCGAAGAGCGTCGCGAGCGCCGCGTAGCCGAACGCGCGCAGAGTCTGCGGCCAGTACTGCTGCAGCACCGTGACGTAGTTCTCCCATCGGAATGCGTTCTCGTACTGGCCGAAGACGACCGGGTCCGGCTGTTGGAGGCTCGTGATCACGAGGGAGACGAGTGGGACGAGGAAGAAGAGCCCGAGGTAGAGGAGTCCGGGCAGCAACAGGAGCAGAGCGATGGGGCTCTTCCTGCGGGCTGCCGGCTCAGCCGCCGTCGTGGAGGTCGCAAAGGCGCCGAAGGCCATGGGTCAGGCCCCCTCCAGCTCCGCCTCGAGCTGCTCGCGGCGCTGCGTCGCGATCATGCTCGTGTCGGTGTCCTCGTCGAACCGGTTGACGGGAACCATCGAGGGCTCGTCGGCGAGGCCGAAGGTGTGCCCGACGTCCCAGCTCATCCAGACCTCGTCGCCGTCGCGATGCATGCGAGAGATGCTCGTGTTCTGCGCGAAGACGGTGAACACTCCGAAGTCAGGGGAGGTCACCTCGTATTGCGTGCTCACGCCGCTGAAGGAGACATCGGTGATCCGACCAGGGCCCACGAGATTCCGCCCGGACTGCCGTGCGGGATCGCTACCGTGCAGGGTCACCTTCTCGGGTCGGACGCCGACCACGACCTCGCCGGCGTGCCGCTGAGCCCGCTCTCGCGGGACCTCGACGCGGTTGCCCGCGACGTCGACGACCATCGAGTTCCCGCTCGAGCTGACGACGTGACCGGTCATCAGGTTGGACTGGCCGAGGAAGGTCGCCACGAACGCGGTGTGCGGGAGCTCGTACAGCTCCTGCGGCGGACCCATCTGCTCGATGACGCCCTTGTTCATGACCGCGACCGTGTCGGCCATGGTCATGGCCTCCTCCTGGTCGTGCGTCACGTGGAGGAACGTCAGCCCGACGGTGTCCTGGATGGCCTTGAGCTCGATCTGCATCTGCCGCCGCAGCTTGAGGTCGAGCGCGCCGAGCGGCTCATCCAGCAGCAGGAGCGCCGGTCGGTTCACGATCGCTCGCGCGAGCGCCACGCGCTGCTGCTGCCCGCCGGAGAGCTGGGAGGGCTTTCGGGACGACACGTGGTCGAGCTCGACGAGACGCAGCGCCTCGTGAGCCAGAGCATCCGCGTTGTCCATCTTGCGTCTCTTCAGGCCGAACGCGACGTTCTCGATGATCGTCATGTGCGGGAAGAGCGCGTAGCTCTGGAACACCGTGTTGACGGGGCGCTGGAAGGCCTTGGTCGCCGTGACGTCCTTGCCGCCGATGAGGATGCGGCCCGCCGTGGGCTCCTCGAGGCCTGCGATGAGCCGCAGGGTCGTCGTCTTGCCGCAGCCGGACGGGCCGAGCAGCGCGAAGAACGACCCTGCGGGGATCCGCAGGTCGAGATCCTCGATGGCGGTGAAGCCGGGGAACCGCTTCGTGATGCCGACCAGTTCGAGGTCGGCACCCGCTTCGGCGAAGCCCGAGTGCGGGACAGCGCTCATGGACACCTCGGTGTCGCTCCTTCGGATGAGAGGGATGGAGATCGGACTACGAGCCGAGCAGGATGCTCTGGAACGCCGACTGGAACTCGTTCTCCTCCTGGGCGGTGAGCCCGCGGAAGATCTTCGCCTGGGCCAGGGTGTCGGCGTTGGGGAAGATGAGCTGGTTCTCGGCGAGCTCGGGGTCGATCGCGATGGCGGCCTCGTAGGCGCCCTCGACGGGGGTGATGTAGTTCACCCAGGCGGCCACCTCGGCAGCCACCTCGGGCTCGTAGTAGTAGTTGATGAGCGTCTCGGCGTTCGTCTTGCGCGGCGAGCCGATCGGGATCAGGAAGTTGTCGTTCCAGAGCGTCGCGCCGCCCTCGGGGAGCACGAACTTCCACTTCTCGTAGCCGGCCTCGAAGTTGAGCAGCGTGATGTCGCCCGACCAGCAGATCGCGGCGAGCGTGTCGCCGTTGACGAGATCCTCGGTGTACGCGTTGCCGCGGACGTTGCGGATCTGGCCGGACTCGACCTGCTCGCGGAAGACGTCGAGCGCGGCGTTGAACTCGTCGGCGCTGAAGTCGCCCGAGATGTCGACCCCGTTCTCGAGCATGATGACGCCGATGGTGTCGCGCATCTCCGAGAGCACTCCGACGCGACCGGAGAGGTCGGAGCGCCAGAGGTCGCTCACGGAGCGCACCTCGCCGGTCTCCTCGACGTTGTAGGCGATGCCGGCGAATCCGCCCTGCCAGGGCAGCGAGTGCGCGCGACCGGGGTCGAACGCCGGGTCCTGGAGGCTTGCGACGAGGTTCGACGCGTTGGGGATGTTGTCCTTGTTGAGCTCCTGCGTGTACCCGAGCTGGATCCAGCGGTTGACCATCCAGTCGGTGAGGCAGACGGTGTCGGCCCCGATGTCCTGGCCGAGAGCGAGCTGGTCGCGGACCTTCGCGAAGTAGGAGTTGTTGTCGTCAACGTCGATGAGGTAGTTGACCTCGATGCCGAGCTCCTCCTGGAAGCGCTCCAGGGTCGGGTAGTTGCCCTCTTCGTCCTCGTCGATGTACAAGGGCCAGTTCGCCCAGTTGAGCGTCTTGTCGCTCTCGGACTGGTCCTCAGCGGGCGAGAGCTCCTCGGAGCCGGTGGAGCACGCGGCGAGCGCGAGAGCCGTAGCGCCGGCGCCGGTTCCGGCGAGCATGGCACGGCGGCTGATCTGGGCTCGCTTGGCCTGGGCGATCAGGCTGCGGATCATCGGGTCTTCGGGAAGCGGACGGTGCATGGGCGCTGCTCCTAACGCGAATCAGGTACGACGGTGTACGCGGGTGCTGTGACGGTGGCTCGATACTGGCACACCGCCCCAGGCATCGCACCATGTGCGGCCCGATTCGTCCATTCTGAAACACAATCTTCACGAAATCAGCACATCCGGGCGAGAAAAGGTGCGGATTCCATCGCTGTGGAGCGCTACGCTGATGCCGCAGCGCACCGTGGCGATGGCACCCGGGTTGACGCGCGCCGACACAGGAGAGACAACATGAGAATCGCGGTCCCCGCGGAGGTCAAGAACAACGAGTACCGGGTGGCGATCACGCCTGCCGGCGTGCACGATCTCGTCGCCAACGGGCACGAGGTCATCGTGCAGGCGGGCGCAGGCCTCGGCTCGTCGATCACGGACGACGAGTACGCCGGTCAGGGCGCGCGCATCGTCGACGATGCCGGAGAGGTGTGGGGCGAGGCAGAGCTCCTGCTCAAGGTCAAGGAGCCGATCGCCTCTGAGTACGCCCACTTCCGGCCAGGCATGGTGATGTTCACCTACCTGCACCTCGCCGCCGAGAAGGAGCTTACCCAGGCCCTCCTCGACGCTCGCGTGACGGCGATCGCCTACGAGACGGTGCAGCTCCCCTCCCGCGCTCTCCCCCTCCTCGCCCCCATGAGCGAGGTGGCCGGGCGGCTCGCGCCGATCGTCGGCGCCAACGCGATGATGCGACCCAACGGCGGTCCGGGACTCCTCGTCCCCGGCGTCCCCGGCACGCACCCGGCCGATGTCGTGGTGCTCGGAGGCGGCGTCGCCGGCACGAACGCGGTCGCGATGGCCGTGGGCCTCGGGGCCCGCGTGACCGTTCTGGACACCAACATCCAGCGTCTGCGCGAACTCGACGCGCTGTACGCCGGGCGGGTCCAGACGATCGCGTCGAACGGCTACGAGATCGAGCGGGCGGCCGTGCGAGCCGACATGCTCATCGGCTCGGTCCTGATCCCCGGCGCCAGAGCCCCCAAGCTCGTGAGCAACGAGCTCGTCTCACGCATGAAGCCGGGCAGCGTTCTCGTGGACATCGCGGTCGACCAGGGCGGGTGCTTCGCCGATTCGCGGCCGACCACGCACGCCGAGCCGACCTTCTCGGTGCACGACAGCATCTTCTACTGCGTCGCCAACATGCCGGGCGCTGTACCGTCGACCTCGACCCACGCCCTCACGAACGCGACGATGCCCTACGTTCGCGCGATCGCGAACCGAGGCTGGCGCGACGCGCTCCGGGCCGACGCTGCTCTCGCGCTCGGACTCAACACTCACGACGGGAACGTCACCAACGAGCCCGTCGGTGCGGCCCACGGGCTGAGCTCGATCGATCTCGCGAGCGCGATCAGCTGATCCCCCGATCGCCGCGGGCCTCATCATCCGATGCGGTCCGCGGCGCTGCCTAGGTCGGGTTCGAGCTCTGCCCACCGGGCTCGGAACGGCCCGCGCGAGTCGACGACGATGACCTCGTCGGGTGCGTCGTCGTCGCGAAGAGGGATCCTCGCGCGCGCGCCGAGCACCGCGCGCGCGTCGCTCTCGCTCGCGTCCACGAGCACCACGACTCCCTCGCGGCGGGCGAGTGCGAGGGCGGACCACGTCGCCTGCCACGTCTCGGCGTCGGCGACGACGACACCGTGCGCGGGTCCGCCGCGCAAGCCGTCCGCGACGATCGCACCGACACCGGCGAGCACCATCGGGTCGCTCCCGACCTCGATGCCTCGGCGTCGCAGCCGGTCCGCTGTCACCGTGGGTCGAGGCGACACGACAGCGATGGGAAGCCCGGCGGGAGGGCTCCAGACGGGGATGACGGGTATGCGCGCAGCGATCGGCTCCTGCTCCCGCTCGAGCACCTGGATCGCCCGGCCGCGCCATAGGCCGCGCCCGCGAGGGGCGGACGGGTCGAAACCGGCCGGTGACCCGCCCGCGGCCCGATGATCATCGAGCGACGCCGCGCGCAGCAGGAGCACGGAGTCGAAGCGGCCCACGACCCCCGCCCGGGCACGGAGCACCGAGGAGCAGCTCGCGGCGATGGCTCCGCCTCGGCGGCGGATCCGGCGGTCAGCAGCGTCGAGCGCCTCGAGCACGTCGATGGCCCGATCGCCGGCTTCTGCGACGAGGACATCGATCTCCGGGATCAGCAGGAGGAGCAGTCGGCGCGGACCGTCCGGTGCGCGCGGACCGCTCTCGAGCTCCTCGCGCAGTTCCAGGAGCGCGCCGACGGCGTCCGCCGGCCGCCGCGGGAGCACCACCGCATCGCATCCCGCGGCGACGGCGCTCTCGCCGAGCACGGCGAGGGCGTCCTCCGCTCCGCTCCCCCGGCCGCCGACGATGAGCAGAGCGCCATCCCGCTGCGGCGACCACTCGCCGCGGAGTCGACGCTGTCGATCTGGATCATCGACGATGCCGATCGTCAGGCGGAGACCGTCCGCGGGGCCGCTCGCGGTCTCGCTCTCGCTCTCGGGCTCGGCCTCCATCGCGGCAGTGTGCGCTCGCCTCACGTGGTCGGGTAGCGGCGGAAGCCATGGTCGCGGCGCAGGCTCCGCCGCCCTCCACCGATCGGCGACGGCGCGGATGTCGCTCATCCCGATCGTCGCGATCTGCACGCTGCTCGAGCGGCCAGCGACGGCGAGCGCGGCACGCCCCGCCGGTGAGTCATCCGGCGGGGGCGGGCCGGGGAGGAAACCCTTCGACTCCGCGGTGCTCGCCATCCGGAATGCGACACGGATGCCGCAGTTGGCGGCGACCGCGTCGCGCACCACCCCCGCGGGTCTCTGCGTGCACAGCACGAGGTGCATGCCCAGCGAGCGCCCCCTCGCCGCGATGTCGGCGATGAGCGGCTGTAGCTCGGGGAAGCTCTCGACGAGCACGGCGTACTCGTCGACGAGGATCAGCAGCCGTGCCAGAACCCCTGATGGCATGTCGCCGATCTCCCTGGCGCCGTTCGTCAGGAGGACGCGCTCGCGGCGTCGAATCTCAGCACGCAGGCTCCGCAGCGCGCGTTCTGCGGCCACCGCATCGAGATCCGTCAGGAGGCCGGCGACGTGCGGGAGGATCGCGAGCTCGGCGAACGCCGAACCGCCCTTGAAGTCGACGAGGAGGATCGATCGATCAGCGGGGGATGCTCCTTCGACCCACGCGAGGGCGACCGTCCGGAGGAACTCGCTCTTGCCGCTTCCTGTCGTACCGCCGACGAGGGCGTGCGGAGCGTCGCCGAGGAGGTCGATCCCGACCGGACCGGCCGCATCGACGCCGATGACGCCGGGAGCCGCTTCGCTTCCGACGGAACCCGCGATCGCTTCCGCTCGGATCGTGGACCACGCGACCGACGGCGGAAGCGCTGCCACGCCGGGCGAACGACGCCGCAGTACGAGCTCCTGCTCCCGCAGCGTCGCCCCTTCCGGCTGCACGAAGTGCTCGACGCCGTCCGGCAGCCGCACGCGCATGCGCGTCGGCGACTCCACGACGAGCTCGACCGGAACGAGCGCAGCACCGGCATCTCCGTGCGGGACGCGCGCCGTGCGCACCCGATCGACCACGCACGCGGGATGGAGGCCCACCAGACGGGCGACCGAGTCGGCGGCGCGCCCTCGCCCGACGATCCGGATCGGGCCCGCGGGGACGGCCACGGGCAGCGCGGGGTGCAGCGACGCGCGGGAGACGAGCTCGGCGAGACGTCGCGCGACCGGTCCGTCGTCCAGAACCGCCGGTCGCTCAGGGGCGATCGCGCTCGGACCGGGCGCGACGCCGACGCGGACGGGTGCATCAGCAGGGCACTGCGGGTCACCGGCGCGCAGCAGCTCGTGCAGCGGCGGTCGCGCCGCGTCGGCTCGCGCGCGCTCGAGCGCGTGTAGCTCGGGCACTCGGGCGAGCCACGCGGCGCAGTCGCGATCGAAGCGCGCCGCCTCCTCGCGCACGTGGCGGCGGGCGGTGCGGCGCGCATCCAGAGTCGTCGCGATGGCGATGAGCGGCGTGAGCGCGGCAAAGACCAGCACGAACACCGAGCCGGTGATCAGGAGGATGACGACGGCGCCGACCGCGGGGGCGATGACGGCGATGACGGGGAACGGCGTGTGCGGAGGAGGCGTGGGCGGAGTCGGGAGAGGCGGCATGACGAGCGCGGTCATGCGGGCAGTCAACCGCGCGGATCTCGCAGGCCGGTGCCGTGCCCGCTCGCTCGTGGATCGCGAGCTTGCCAGCGACCCTGAGGAGGAGAAGCCGTCCTAGCTGACGACGACGAACTGCTCGCCGATGTCGATGCGCGTCCCTCGCACGACGCGGTAGCGGCGACCCGGCTCGCAGTAGCGGGCCTCAGAGCCCGGCTCGCGGATGACGGAGCCGTTGCCGGAATGTCGGTCGCTGACCCAGAAGACGCCGTTGTCCTGCCCGAACTCCAGGTGCGACTTCGAGACGGAGCGGCCCGGATCCACGATCGTGACGATGTGGTCGACGGCCTCTCCCGGCTCGGGGCTGGGGTTCCGGCCGATGATCCCGGAGCCGAGGACGGTGTAGCTCTCGCCTGTCGAGAACTGCAGGACGAAGCGCGCGCCCGGTGACCCGCGCGGGACCAGCCGGGTGTTCTCGGTGTCCGGCTCGAGAGTCGGCTCGGGCGGAGTCGAGGCGACCGCAGACGGCGCCGGCGCGAGAGCGACCGCGGGAACCGATCCCGGAGCGAGCGCCGGCCTCGGCGCGACGATCGCCGTCGGAGCCGGGGCGGACTCGGGGATCGGGCTGGACACGGAGGACGCCGGGCTCGCGACGGTCTCCTCGACGGCGGGTCGATCGAGTTGCTCCCCGCACGTCCCGCAGTAGACGTCCTCGGGCTCGGGCGATGCCGCGCAGCGCGGGCAGCCTCGCTCCGCAGGTCGCGGTGCGGCGGCGGGCGCGGGCGGCGAGATCGGCGCGGCGGGCTGCGCCAGGGGCGGGTCGTCGGGCTCCGGCGGAGTCGCGGGCGTGATGGAGAGCGGATCGCTGGCGGAGAACGGCATCGCCGCCGAAGTCAGGGGCACAGGGGGGACGACCGGGCTGCGGGCTGCGACCGATCGACCGCACTCGCCGCAGAACATGGCGATGGGCGGCAGGGTGGCACCGCAGTGCTGGCAGATCACGGTGCTCGCCTCCCCCGCTCGGTCCTGGAGCGGCCAGGATACCGGCGCAGGGAGCGCACCGAGAGCGCGGCGCGCCACCGCTCGCGCCGGCGCCTGCCGGCGACGAGCGCTGCGCGCACGGCGTCGACGGCCGTCCAGACGCGATCGGCCTCGCCGGCTTGCGGGGGCTCGGGTGCGTAGTCGACGCGGTCCGCGACGCGCGCGAGAACGCCGGCCTGCGGTTGACCGATGATCCTGGCCACCTCGCGCCGAGTCGCGCCCACCGGGATCTCGAGCCCGTGATCGGCGGCCGCGTCGGTGACCTCGCGCCACCCACCGAGGATGCGCGTGGTCGGGTCGGCGGCGCGACGACGCCGCCGACGACGCCGCGCCTTCGCCGCCACCACGCCGACGAACGGCGCGGCGATGAGTGCAGCGACGGCGAGGACGATGCCGACGAACCTCGCGATCGTGAGCAGGAGGGTGAGCAGGTCGTCCTGCTCGGGACGCTCGCCCGGCTCGATCTCGGGCGGGGACTGCTCGTCGGCGACGGGCGGAACCTCCGCCGGTGGCTGAACCGCGTTCTGCGGCCGCGACACCGGGACCGGCTCCTGGGGCTCGGCCGGAGGGATCTCCCGCTCCGGCGGCATGACATCGACGGGCACCCAGCCCTCCCCCGCCACATCGACCTCGATCCAGGCTGTCAGGTCGTCCGATCGCAGCGACTCCTGCGCGCCGGCGATCGGGCCGTACCCGAGGACGATGCGGGAGGGGAACCCGAGCTCGCGCGCGATGAGAGCGGCGAGCACCGAGTACTGCTCGGCGTCGCCGACCATCGGGCGGCGCGTGAGCAGCTCCCCGATCCTGTCGAGCGAGTGGCCGGACCGGCTCGCCGGCTGCGCCGGGTCGACCCCGTGGGAGACGTACCCCTGCTCCCTGATGGCCTCGAGAGCAGCGGCCAGACCTGGTCCTGCGCCGTCGACGCCGGCCGTGACCCCGTCGAGCCAGGCGCGCAGCTCGTCGGAGGCCGCAGCGATCCCCGGGACGGCGGTGGCGCCAGGCGAGCTCTCTGCGAGCCGGACGCCAGGCTCCTCCGGGACGACGGCGTCGAGGACGTAGGTGGTTCCTGCCTCCGTTCCACCGATGAGAGCCGCCGTCCCCGTCGTGGCGTTGAGCCTCACCCGATCTCGCAGATCAGCGGCGTCGTCGCCCGCGAAGCGCACTCCGCGGAACTCGCCGACGGTCGGCAGCCAGCTGCCTGTGCCCTCGACCACCTCGATCTCGATCGCGGCGCGCTCACCGGGAGACTCAACCTCCCGCTCGGTGGCGATCCGCACGAAGCTCCCCGACGCGGCGGAGACCTCGGCGCTGCCGACGGCGAAAACCACGCCGTCATAGCTGTCGAGGGTCGCGATGCGCACGCGCGAACCCTCGGGAGCGCCGGAGACCCGCAGGGCGATCTCGGATGCCCGAGGGGGGTCGAACGCGGCACGGAACGCGGCCAGCGGGCTCGGCAGCTCGCGCGGGTCGAATGGCCTCTCGACGATCGAGCGCAACACCACGCGGTCCGTCGAGGGTGACGCGGTGACCCCTGCGGCGACACCCGCCCCGCCCGCGACGAGGAGGAGTGCCGTCGCCGAGGCGAATGAGCGTACGACGGCGCCACGCGCATCCAGCGGGTTGTCGGCGCCGCCCGCGCGGAGAGAGTCGGTCCGGCGGTGACGTCGAAGCACGGCGACCCACAGCATGAGGACGACGACGAGCGCGACGGCCGTGACGAGGGGGACCGCACGATCGTCGCGACCGAGGGCGACCGCCAGCAGGAATCCGAGCCCGGGAACCGCGCCGGCGAGGGCGGGCCTTCTGGTACGCAGAGCGATCGAGGCCGTCAGAAGAGATCCGACGTACAGCAGGACGAGCGCCGGGACGAGCAGGGCCTGATAGGACCCAACCGGGAGGTCGATCGTGAGCAACTGCCGCCACCCGAGGACGATGCCGGAGGTGAGCTCGAGCAGACCGGCCGGCTCGGGGAGGATGCCGTAGACCGTCCGCTCAGGCACGGCGAGGGGCACGCCGATGATTGTCAGGACGGCGACCGATGCGAGGATCCCGCCCCATGCCGGCCAACGCAGCAGGGCCCCGGCAGCCGCGATCGCCGTGCCTGCGGCGATGGCCACGACGGCGAGCACCACGAAGGGAACCGCGCGGTAGACGGGCCAGAGCGCCGCAGAGACGAACGCCCACGACAGGAGGGTGAATGCGAGCGATGATGCGAGGACCGCCGGCCGCGGCGGGGCCGCGAGCGCGGCAGGGCGCCGCGCCGATCGCCGGGCCGACGGTCGCCCAGGGTTGACGCGGCCGCCGGGAGCCGCGTTCACCACTGCTCGGCGCCCCTCATCGCACGTCGTAGGTCCGACAGCGAGCCGATCGTGATGACGCTCAGACCGCTCAGCCGTCGGCGACCGGGAACGTGCTCGGGGTCGCACTGGATCGCGACGACCTCGACGGACGGGGGGAAAGCGGCAGCCGCCGTGCGCAGTCGCGAGGGCCTGACGCTCGAGCCGATCACGAGGAAGGCGACGGACACGCCGCGAGCGCCGCCGCCGGCGAGCCTGCTGACGTCCACGACGCCCAGCGCCGAAGGGCTCAGCTCGACGAGTGCGAGGTCGTCGAGGAGGCGCCCCGGTGCGATGGTCGACAGGTCGCGCGTGGCCACGACGGTGCGCTTGGCGAACTCGGGCGTGAGAGCCGAGACGAGGACGGAGACTTCGCGCGCGTCGCGGATCGCGCGCGCACCGAGGCTGCCCGCGGCGCTCACGGCCAGCTCGAACTCCGCGTCCGAGGCGAAGTCGATGCTCGCGATGCTCAGAGCCACGACGAGGTGGCTGCGCCTGGTCTCCTCGAACTGTCGCACCATGAAGGTGCCGGTCTTGGCGGTCGACTTCCAGTGGATGTGACGCCGGTCGTCGCCGGGAGTGTACTCGCGTAGCGCATGGAAGGCTAGATCGCTCGGAGTCAGGTCGCGGGTCGCCTGCCCTTCGAGATCGCGCACGAGCCCGCTCGAGGTCGAGGGGATGTCGGTCGTCCGTGGGTGCACGATGATCTCCACTGCCTCCGTGAAGGTCACCTCGCGGCGCACGAGCCCGATCGGATCGGCGCGCACGGTCCGCACCGGGCCGAGCACGAGCCGGCCGCGCCGCGTCGTCGGCACGGGGATGTCGCGGTCGACTCGCGCGCCGTGCGCCAGGCCGGGCAGGGCCACGGGCACGATGCCCTGCCCGACCGGCACGTCCAGTGAGACGCCGAAAGCGCGGCGGCGCGACGAGTTCGCGACCGCGAGCCGCGCGACCGCCGGGTCGCCGACCGCGACGCGGCTCGGCGGCGTGACGAGCTCGACCGACAGGGGCGTGCGGCCGATCAGGTACAGGAGCGCAACGAGGGCGAGCGTCGCGGCAGCGGTGCCGACGACGACGAGCTCGCTCCACCCCCACAGGTAGCCGGCGAGGAGCGACAGCGGGGCCACGGCAGCGAGGGTCCAGCCCACGGGGGTGACGACCGACGACGCGGCGCGTCTGGCGTGATCGAGCCCCGCCCCGAGGGCACGGCCGACGCGGACGACGGTGACGAGGGCATCCGCCGTCAGCCCCGTCCGGGTGCCGACGATCCGCGTCCTCGCCGTCGTCACGGTCGACGCGAGCGTGCTCTCATCGACGCCACGATGAGCGCGCTCCTCAGTGCGGCCGCGCGTGGCGGTTCGCTTGGAACCCTCGACGGTGCGCGAGCTCACACGGCGACCCGATCGCTCGGCGGCGGGGTCTCGAGCAGCACCTGGCCCATCACGGAGGACGCGGTCACGCCGTCGAACTCCGACTCGGGGTCGAGGATGAGCCGGTGGCCGAGCACGGGCTCGACGAGAGCCTTGACGTCGTCGGGGATCACGTAGTGCCTGCCCTCGAGGGCGGCGTAGGTCTTCGCGCAGCGCACGAGGGCGAGCGCGCCGCGCACGCTGGCGCCGAGCCGGACATCCTCGTGCGTGCGCGTCGCCTCGACGAGCCGCGCGACGTAGTCGGTGATGACCGGGTCGACGTGCACCGTGCGGGCCGCGCCGATGAGATCACGGACGACGTCCAGGCCGACCACGGGCTCGAGCTTGGAGGCTCGGGGTCCGCCCGCGCCGTCGAGGATGCGGACGGTGGCGGCGTGATCCGGGTATCCGATCGCCGTCTTCATCAGGAAGCGGTCGAGCTGCGCCTCGGGGAGCCGGTACGTTCCGGCCTGCTCGATCGGGTTCTGCGTCGCGATGACGAGGAACGGCGCCTCGACCTCGTGCTCGACGCCGTCGATCGTGACGTGCCCCTCCTCCATGACCTCGAGGAGCGCTGACTGCGTCTTCGGCGAGGCGCGGTTGATCTCGTCGGCGAGAACGATGGTCGCGAATACCGGCCCTTTGTGGAACGAGAACTCCCCCGAGCGCTGGTCGTAGACCGTGATCCCTGTGATATCGCCCGGAAGCAAGTCGGGCGTGAACTGCACGCGAGTCGTGGTGCCGCGGATGCTCTGCGCGAGCGCGCGAGCGAGTGAGGTCTTGCCCGTGCCCGGCACGTCTTCGAGCAGCAGATGCCCCTCGCTCAGCATCGCCGCGAGGCTCAGGCGAATCACGTAGCTCTTGCCGAGGAGGACCTGCTCGACGTTGGCGACGATGCGGCCGGCGATGTCGGCGAACCAGCGCGCCTGGTCGGGGGTCATGGTCATTGCGATGCTGCCTCTCGTCGACGGATGCCCGTTCGGCTCCCACCCTGCCTCACGGCTCGTAGGTTCTCGTGTAGGCGACCCCGGCGTCGGTCACCCTGATGCTCAGCTGCGGCCTCCCGGCGGGCGGCATCCGGAGCGTGCACGTGCCGGCGACCTGGTCCTCCGCGACGACCTCGCCGCCGAGGCATCGTGTCTCGACCGCGTCGTAGGCGGTGCCCGTCACCGGAGTCCAGTTGATCGTGACCTCCCGCTCCGCAGGGGCCGGGGCGCTCTCGGTGAAGGCCGGCTTGGCATCGATCCTGATCGCCGTGTCGATCGGGAACAGCCCCGACCACCCGCCGCACAGCAGCGTCTCGTTCTGCTCGCACGCCTGCACCTGCACCTGCAGGCCGCGGCCGTAGTGAGCGCCGTCGGGCGTCGTGAGCACCGTCGGCATCGACACCACGGAGGAGTCCGCGACGGCCGTGCCGTCGACGACGAGACGGTAGCGGACGAGCTTGGCGGCGCCTGTCGATGTCGCGGCGGATTGCAGCACGACATCCCAGCGGCCGTCCCCGTTCGCCTGCGGCGCGCTCGCGACGATGCTCGTGACGGTTCCCGGCGTCGCGCGCGGGGTCGCGCGCACCTCGGCGCTCGCAGCGCAGCCCTGGCCGTTGTATGCGTAGACCACGACGCGGTACTGCACGTCAGCGGACAGCCCGTCGATCGTGAGCGCAGTCGTCTCCCCGCTCACCGTTCGCGTGCCGGACGGGGGCGAGTGCGAACGATCGCCGACGTCGACACCGGTGACCGTGCAGTCCGGCGCCGACC
This sequence comes from Microcella alkalica, assembly GCF_014137945.1. Lineage (GTDB taxonomy): Bacteria > Actinomycetota > Actinomycetes > Actinomycetales > Microbacteriaceae > Microcella > Microcella alkalica. The sequence continues at coordinate 378,779 of NZ_JACGWX010000001.1, read as the reverse complement.
CCGAGTCGCTGATCCACACGTAGTGGTTCTGGACGGAGCGGCCGTTGGGGCTGAAGACGCCAGCCCATGACACGCTCACGCTGTGGTCGGCAGCGCCCGTCCCCGTCGTCGATCCGCTCGCGCTGGGAGCGCCGACGAGCAGAGGCGGCCCCGCCGGCGTCCCCGAACCGGTCGAGCTGTTCCAGACGGTCAGGGGGTCGAAGGAATCGTTGCGCGCGCTGACAGAGACCGCGTAGGAGGTGCCGTTCTCGAGCGAGGCGTCGAGGACGTTGAGCCAGTACACGGTTCCCGCCGCATCGCCCGCCCCGACGGGCAGCTGGCGCACGACGGTGCCCACGACGACGCGGTAGGAGCGGATCGGCGAGGCGTCAGCACCCTGCGCCGGCTTGCTCCAGCCGACCCGGAGCCCGCGATCGAGCGGCTCGATCCCGACGATCGGGGGTGCGGGGGGAACGAGATCCGACCAGACCGCTTCCGGCAGCGACGCCGGATCGGAGGCGCCCTGCGCGTTGATCGCGACGACAGCGATGCGCACGCGGTTGTCCGGTCCGTTGCCCGGCGTCGGGACGGAGCACGGTGAGAAGGCGCAATCGACGGTCGTGAACACCGAGCCATTGTCGGCGCGCGTCACGATCGCCTCGAAGCCCTCGATCGGCGAATTGTTCGCGCTGCCGGGCGCCCATGCGATGTCGAGCGAGCGGTCGCCGTACGACTGCACGCGCACATCGGTGACCGGGTCAGGGACGTCCTGGACCGAGATCCGGACGCTCGCGAAGACGTAGCGGTCGGGGTCGTCCGTCGCGTCGGCGACCTGGTACTGGATCGAGGCGTCTGCGGGTGCGGCGTCCACCGTCACCGTGACGCCCAGGCTCTGCCCTCCGTTCGTCGGGGCGACGGAGACCCCCGCGGGAAGATCAGCGCCATCGATCCCGCGGATCGCGACGACACGCAACGGCTCATCGGGGAAGGGATTGCCGGCGAGGTCGTTCGCGAGCACATCGACGATGGTGGTCTTGCCGCGGGGCACGATTGCGACGTCATCCGCCGGCCGGGCGAGCGGTCGGGTCGATGGGACGACGAGTACCTGGATGCGTCCGCCCGTCCCCTCGACCGCGTCGTCGCGCACGGACAGCGAGACCGAGCTCGTGGTGCCCTTGATCGCGTCGTCGTCGACGCGAATGATGAGACGCTGTCCCTCGACGCGCGCGGCCAGGCCGTCGCCGGGGCCGCCGGTGATCGCGTACGCGAGCTCGTCGAGGTCGTCCGGGTACGGGTATGAGGTGATCCGAACGAGATCCAACTCGCGCTGCTGTCCGGGCTCGAGCTCGAGCGAGGCGCCCAGGAGGGCGGGCGGCTGGTTCTCGCGCGGCGTCACGGTGATGGGAAGGACGATCGTGGAGACGCGACCCTCGGGATCGTCCGCGCTCGTGCCGTCCGTCACCTCGAACGAGACCGACGCCGGCCCGAAGTACAGGTCGGCCGAGGTGAACCGCAGCGTGTCGTCGTCGACGACCAGTTCGTCCCCGTTCGCGTTGGTGGCCTGGACGGTGGCGCTGTCGGTGATGCGGACCCCGTGGTCGCCGACCGCGAGGACGTAGTCGTTGATGTCGATCGTGACCGTCTCCTCGCTCTCGACCTCGATCCGCGGAGCGCGTCGGTCCAGCTGGGGGAATGCGTCGTCGGTTCCGGGGACCCAGATGAAGGCGTAGGCGCGCACCGAGGGGTCGACGGGGTGGCGCACGACGAAGGGGATGATCTGGCGCTGCTCGGCCACATCGACGCGCACCCTGCCGTCGGCGAGTATGCGCGCCCCTCCCTCGTACCCGTCGACGAGCTCGAGCCCGAGCTCGTCGACCTCGCCCTCGGCGAAGAACACCCGGGCGAGCACGTCGACGTCGACGGAGTCGACGCCCAGGATGTCGGAGAGCTCGAGAACCGTGTCGCGGGCGACCGGCGGCGTGAGCGGAGCGTCCTCCAGTACGACGACCGAGACGAACGCCTGGGATGCCCCGCCCAGCCCGTTCTCGATCGCGTAGACGAATCCGTAGCGGCCCTCCATTTCGGGCGGCGTGATCCGGACGTACTGGCCGTCGACGACCTCGGCCTCGGCTTCCGCGTCGGTCGACTCCACGGCCACGACCTGCAGCGGTGAGCCGTCCGGGTCTGTGTCGTTCTCCAGCACCGGAACGAGCACGCTCACACCGGTGCGCACGGTGACCTGGTCGTCGTTGGCGACGGGGTTCCGGGCGCCCTCGAGACGCTGGCTGATTCCGACGCGGATGACTCCCGTCGCTCGCGCGCCGATCGCGTCGACCACGGTGTAGAGGAAGGTGTCGGTGCCGGAGCTGTAGACGCCGGCCTCGTACTCGAGGTAGTCCTGCCCCGTCTCGACGACCGTGCCCTTCTCCGGCGCGGTCTCCTGGCCGATGAGCTGCACGCTGTCGCCGTCGGGATCCATCCCCTCGACTGGGATCCGGATGCGGACGGTCTCTCCCGCGATGACTCGGGCCGTGAGCGTCCTCGGCACCGGCGGGGTGTTGGTGGACTCGTCGACCTCGCGGACGCTGATGCGCACGGTCGCCTGGGCGCGCTCGAGCCCCAGCGGCCCGAGGACCTCGTAGACCGCGGTGAACTCGCCGGGTGCGTCGGGCGCGAGGTAGCGAAGGGCGTCCCCGGAGACGAACAGCAGCCCCGACTCCCCCTCGAGCCCGAGCGGCAGCTCCTGGCCGAGCGTGATGGGCTCGTCGTCCGGGTGCTCGTCGTTGTCGAGGACGGGGATCGTCACGGCGTCGCCGACCCGCACGATGATCGAATCGTCGCGCGCGATGGGCGGCTGGATCCGATCGAGCGGTGGGATCTCGATGACGGTGATGGTGCCGGTCGCCTGCGCTGCGCCGTTGCTGATGACGTACGCGATCTCGGTCGGGCCCGCGAGCGGACGCGTCAGAGTCACGCGGACGTCGCGCTGCTCGAGGATCTCGGCTCGGATGCCGCTCTCGCTCGGCACATCGGTGACGCCCGTGACGACGAGGACTCCGCCTCCCGGGTCGATGTCGGTCGTCGCCACCGCGATGGTCGCGCTGCTGAGCGTGCGCACGAACGCCGTCTTGGGGATGGCGATCGGCGCCGTACCGGCTGCGGGCGGCGATGCGACCTCGACCCGGATGAGGCCGGTCGCGGTCTGCTCGCCATCGGTGACGACGTACTCGAGGTAGTGCGTGCGGACCTCGTCGCTCACGAAGCGGACGATGCCGCGATCCAGGCTCGAGGTGATCGTCGCTCCCGGCTTCGCGGGGACGGCGCTGAGCCGGATCGGTCCGGTGCCTCCTCTCACGTGCACGAGCGGTTCGATCCTCACCTCCTGACCCGCGTAGGCGAGAACGACGAAGGGGTCGGCGATGATCGGGGTCTGGCCACTCGGCTGGACCGTCACCGACAGGGTTCCAGCCCCGGTCGCGGTGCCGTCGGAGACCGTCAGAGCCACCGGCCGCAGCCCACCGACCCCGCCGAGCTCCTGCACGGTGACTCGGCCGTCCGGTCGGAAGCTCGCGCGATCCGGCGACGCTATGGTCGCGTCGGCGAGGTAGAGCGGATCGCCGTCCGGGTCGACCCAGTCGCCCAGGACGCCTGCGGTGACGCTGCCGCCCTCCGACACGAGGGTCTTCGATGGCCGAGCCTGCACGGGAGCGCCGTTCTCGAAGGGTTCGCGGATATCCACCCGCACCATCGCCGTCGCGGTGCCGCCGCGTCCGTCGGTTATGGAGTACGCGAACTCGAGCTCACCACGCGCCTCCGGCTCCAGGGCGAGCTGGATGAACTGCCCCTCCCCGACGATGTCGAGGCGGCCCACCTCGGGGTCGATCGCCTCGACCTGACTCACGAGCAGCGCGTCGCCGTTCGGGTCGGAGTCGTTGAGCAGAACCGGCAGCGAAGTCGACCGGCCCGGGCGGGCGCCGAGTTCGTCGTCGACGGCGATGGGCGGCTGCTGCGCGAGCTCGAGCTCGGGCGGCGTGTCCAGACGGTCGAGCTCGGCCTCCTGCTCGTCCTCCTCCTCGCGGAGGAGCTCGTCCCAGTTGTCGATGAGCGCACCGTCGGACTGCACGGCCCATGCGGCACCGGAGAGACGGTCATTGAGCAGGACCCGATCGTCACGCACGGCCAGCACGAGGTCAGCGCCGGGTGCGACGCCCGACAGCGCGAGCAAGTCGGACGACCCGGCGCAGTCCTTCCACGCCGACCCGTCGCTCCACGCCGCGATGACGCAGCCGTCGACGATGACCGGCCGGGCCGGGACACCGTCGCGCCCCTCGACGAGGGCTCGCGGCTCGCCTCCGTCGAGCGGGACCGCGAGCAGGCCTCCGCGGTGCGCGACGAGCGCGGTGGGCGATGCCGCGTCGGCTGCTCCGAGGACAGGCGTCGAGCCGTTCGGAAGCAGCTCGCTCAGGTCGATGACGCCGCTCGGCGTGTGCACCTGTCTGCCTGAGGTCTCCAGGACGACCCAGCGGTCGGAGGCGATGGAGATCTGGACGGCGTCATCCGACTCGATCGGGATCGCCCATCGCGCCTCGACGACGTCCGGTCGTTCGGGATCGATCTTCAGAACCTCTCCGCCCGCGGGCGACACAGCGACGACTCCGAACTGCGCGTCGAGCGCGATCGCCGATCCCTCTCCGAACACCAGGGGCGCGGATGACGCCGCGTCGAAGTCGCCGAGCAGCAGGCGCGGCACGATCCAGGTCTCCCCCGAACCTGCACTGTGGACGACGGCGGTCTCGTCATCGACGTCGAGAGACGGCTCGTCAGGGGGCAGCGGGACGCTCTCGACCACTTCCGAGCGAGCGGCGTCGATGATCTCGGCGGTTGCGTTGACGCTGTCCACGACGACGATGTCGTTCGCCGACTGGATGATGCGTAGGTCAGAGCCCTCTGCCTCGATCACGGTGTCGAGCGCCGAGATCTGCAGGTTGGCGCGACCGATCGAGCGCTGATCGCCATTGGCGACCCAGACGGAGCCGTCGTTGAGGTCGAGACGCTGGACCTCGAACCCCGGCGACACGATCGCGATCGTCGCGATCACTGCGGCCACGAGGGCCGAGCTGGTGCCGGTGATGACGCTCGACCGTCGAGCGCGGAGGAATCGGCGCATCAGAACCTCACTCCCCCGCCTTCGCGCATTTCTCGCCGCTCGCATCGCCGACGCGCCCTTCTCGCACGACGCTCACCGTGACGCAGACCCTGTCGCCGGGCGCCGCAGCGACGACGAACTCGGCGGCACGCTGCACCGTCGGTGATCCACCGGTGACCTGCACGCGGAAAGTGTCGCCCTCGACCAGCTCGGGGTCGTCCCACGTGAACACGATCGTCCCGCCGTCCTGGGCGGCCTGGACTCCCGTCACGCGCGGGATCGCATCGTCGCCGCGCAGGGCGAGCATCGTCGCCACCGCTCCGAGCCCGATCACGACGAGCGACGCGAGCACGAGGACGGCGGCCGTCGCGCGCGACCCCGCGGCGCGCTTGTTCGAGCGCCCGCCGCGGCCCTGAGTGGAACTTTCTGCGGACTCCGCCGCGCCGGTGACGGCGACCGCGGTCGCACGACGGCGGCGACGCGAGGGCCGTCCGTCGGAGGTCGAGTGGGCGACGGCCTTGACGATCGTCCGGTCGCCCGGGTCGGACACGGTCGCGAGTGCCCATTCCTCGACCGACACGTCGGCCTGGGTCGGGACGAGCCCCATCTCGAGCTCGACCCGCTGCAGTTCGCGCACGAGCTCCATCGCGCTCTGCTGCCGACGAGCCGTGTCGCGCGACATCGCGCGTCGGAGGACCGCTTCAAGAGCCTCGGGGACGTCGTCACGCCCGATCGCGGGAACTCGCGCCTTCACGATCCTGCCAATGAGCTCGTCGGAGGTGTTCGGGGCGTCGACCACCTCGAAGGGCGAGCGCCCCGCGAGAAGTGAGTAGGTGGTCGCCGCGAGCGACCAGACCTCGCTCTGCACCGTTCCCGGCGTGTGGTCGAGGAGGACCTCGGGCGCGGACCACGGGATGGACATCCCGACGGTGTCGTGGCTCGCGGCCGCGCTCAGCGTCGCAGCGATTCCGAAATCGGAGAGCACGGGGTGGCCGTACGCGGTCGTGAGAATGTTCGATGGCTTGATGTCGCGGTGCAGCACGCCGGCGCGGTGGGCCGTCTCGATCGCGCTGCCGATCTGCACCGCGATTCGGAGCACCTCCGCCACCGGGAGACGCTCCTTTCGGTAGCGGTCCGCCAGTCGTGCGGAGCACAGCTCCATCACGAGGTAGGGCCTGCCGTCCGCCGAGATGCTCGCTTGGTACACGGTGAGGATGCCGGGGTGTGCCGAGAGCTGGGCCATGAGGTTCGCCTCGACCTGGAACATCTGCCGCACGTTCTCGGTGACGACGTCGGCGAGCATGACCTTCACGGCGACCTGGCGCCTTGGCATGTTCTGCTCGTAGAGGAAGACGTCGGCGAAGCCGCCCGAGCCCAGCAGGCGGATATGCGTGAATCCGGGAAGGATCGGCGGCTCTGACGGTCGGCGGCGTGCCACGGAATCCCCCCTCCCCGCTCGAGTCACCCTCAGTGTACGAGGAGGCCGCCTCTCCGGGTCTCCGCGGCACCGGGGCGTGGCGACTTCAGAACGTCCGGGATCAGTCGATCGAATCGGGGGCGCGCACGACGTCGACGACGATGATCGTGATGTTGTCGCGGCCGCCCTCGGCGAGCGCGGCGTCGACGAGGGCGTTCGCCGTCTCGCGTGCGCTGAGCCGAGCGGCGAGGTGCAGGCGCAGCCGTTCGGGCGGCACCTCCTTCGTCAGCCCGTCCGAGCAGAGGAGCAGACGCATCCCCGGCTCGAGCGGGATCCTCGCGAAGTCGATCTCCGGCTCGGTCGAGAAACCGACCGCGCGCGTGATCACGTTGGCCTCGGGGTGGTTGTCTGCCTCTGCCGCCGCCAGCTGACCGGAGTCCACGAGCTCCTGGACCATCGAGTGATCTGTCGTGACCTGCCGCAGCTCGTTGCCGATGAAACTGTAGACGCGCGAATCACCGACGTTGAAGACGGTGAGGACGGGCCGACCGCCGTGCATCGTGAGGGCCACTCCGGTCACGGTCGTGCCGATGCCGCGATCCTCCTCGTCGATCTCGTGGATGTCCCACGTCGCCAGCCGGAGGGCCTCGGCGATCGCGTCGCTCGTGACGAAATCGCCGTCGACAGCAGCCTGCAACCGTCGGACGACCGAGTCGGAGGCCCGATCGCCGTTAGCGTGACCACCCATGCCGTCGGCCACGGCGAACAGCGGGACGTCGGCGAGGTAGCTGTCCTCGTTCGCCGCGCGCCGGTAGCCGGTGTGCGTCACGCCGTGCCACGACAGCTCGATGACCTCGCCGCGGTGCGGCAAGCCGACGACATGGCGGACGGTGCTGCGGCCGAGCGCGGTCACGTGGTTCTCCGGGATGACTGAGGACGGTCGACCGCCATGACGACGATGTCGATCTCGTCGCCGAGGGCGATGATCGAGTCGGGGAGCACGACGCACGACTCACCCGGTCGGAGCCGCAGCTGCGGACCCGTGGGCAAGTGTACGACGGTCCCGTTGCTGGAGCCTAGATCGGTCACGACGACCGATTCGCCGAGCTGCTCGATCCTCGCATGCCGGCCCGAGACCCCCTGACGCTCCGGCGGGACCACGATGCGGCGCGGAGCGGGCACCTCGGGGACGCGACTCGCCCCGGGGCGCCGACCGATCACGACGGGGAGGTCGAGAAGCACGGGATGCTCCAGCCCCGGCACGCGGAGGGCGAAGTCGGCCTGCTCGCCGAGCGGATGCGACTCCCCGGTGCCGTCGCCGTCCGGCCCGGCACCCGGTCGCTTCGGCAGGAGCGAGTCGAGCAGCAGGACCGGCCGGTCCGCGGCCCGGCTGCGCGACGGCAGAAACGGTTCGACGAGTCGGATGACCGTGTCGTCGCCCGGAGGCTCGTCCCCGTGCGGCTGCGGGGCGGCGGATACCTGAGCGGCATCCTGAAGCGGTTCGCCGGAAGCCCGGCGCCGGATCACGGTGTCGGCGGCATCCCCCTCGATCTCCCCCATGGCCACCACGCTACCGCTCTCGAGAGGGAGCGGCCGGTGCGCCTCCCGACCGCGCGTCACTCGCCGAGGTAGGTCATGACGTGCTTGATGCGCGTGTAGTCCTCGAAGCCGTAGTGCGACAGATCCTTGCCGTAGTCGGAGTGCTTGAACCCGCCGTGGGGCATGTCGGAGACGAACGGGATGTGCGTGTTGATCCACACGCAGCCGAAGTCGAGGTCACGGCTCAGGCGCATCGCGCGCGCGTGGTCGTTCGTCCACACCGAGGCCGCGAGCGCGTACCGCACTCCGTTGGCGAGAGCGAGCGCCTCGGCCTCGTCCCGGAACGTCTGCACGGTGAGCACCGGGCCGAAGATCTCCTCCTGCACCGCTTCGTCGTCCTGCCGCACGCCCGTGACGATCGTCGCCTCGTAGAAGTAGCCCCGGTCGCCCTGGCGGCGCCCTCCCGCGACGATGTCGGCGTGCGCTGGCAGCCGCTCGACGATGCCGCTGACGCGCTCGAGCTGCGCGGCGCTGTTGAGGGCTCCGTAGAGGATGCCCTCCTCGCGCGGCCCGCCGGTGCGGCCGTGGCTGCGGGCTCGGGCGGCGAGGGCCTCGACGACCGCGTCGTGCACGGACTCGTGGACGATGACGCGCGTCGCGGCGGTGCAGTCCTGCCCGCCGTTGACGTAGCCGGCGAGCACGAGCCCCTCGGCGACCCGCTCGGGGTCGGCATCGGCGAACACGATCGCGGGAGCCTTGCCCCCGAGCTCGAGGTGCACGCGCTTGAGATCGCTCGCCGCCGACTTCGCGACCTCCATCCCGGCGCGCACCGAGCCGGTGATCGCGACCATCTGGGGGGTGGGATGCTGCAGCAGGGCCGTGCCCGTGCTCCGGTCGCCCAGCACGACGTTGAGCACGCCAGCGGGCAGATGCTCGGCTGCGAGCTCGGCGAGCCTGAGCGTCGAGAGCGGAGTCGTGTCGCTCGGCTTGAGCACGACCGTGTTTCCGGCCGCGATGGCGGGCGCGATCTTCCACACCGCCATGTTGAGCGGGTAGTTCCACGGCGTCACCTGGCCGATGACGCCGATGGGTTCCCGGCGCACGGAGGAGGTGTGACCGGCGAGGTACTCGCCCGCCGAGCGGCCGTCGAGGTCGCGGGCGGCCCCGGCGAAGAAGCGCAGCTGGTCGACCGACTGGTCGATCTCGTCGGCGACGAGCGTCGCGCGGGGCTTTCCGGTGTCCTGCGACTCGAGATCGGCGAACTCCTCCGCGTGCTCGGCGACGGCGTCGGCGAGCCGGAACAGCGCAAGCTGCCGCTCGGCCGGCGTCGTGCGCCCCCAGTGCGCGAACGCGCGCTCGGCGGCGCGGTACGCCTCGTCGATCTCCTCCGGCGCGCTGATCGGGGCGCGCGCGTACACCTCCTCCGTCGCGGGGTCGATGAGGTCGATGCCGGTGTCGGCGCGGCTTGCGACGGCGCGGCCGTCGACGATGTTGCTCAGAGTGGGAACGCTCATGCGGGAACTGTAGCGCTCGACTCGCGCGGATTCCAGGCGAATTCGACGGATTCCGTCGCGCGAATCCGGCTCCTGGTGCGGATTCACTTGAGTTCGCCGGCAACCACTGACAGAATCGGCTCATGGCAGCCCGCTCAAAGCCCGTTCAGCTCGACGACGTCTCGAAGGCGATCATCGAGCAGCTTCAGGACGACGGTCGGCGCTCCTACGCCGAGATCGGCAAGGCGGTCGGCCTGAGCGAGGCGGCCGTCCGCCAGCGGGTCCAAAGGCTCACCGAGTCCGGCGTCATGCAGGTCGTCGCCGTCACCGATCCCATGCAGCTGGGCTTCTACCGTCAGGCGATGATCGGCATCCGCGTGGCCGGCGACACGACCTCGGTCGCGGAGGCGCTCGCGCGCATCCCGGCCGTCGACTACGTCGTGCTGACTGCGGGGAGCTTCGACATCATGGCCGAGGTCGTCTGCGAGAACGACGACGACCTCATCGATCTGCTCAACAAGCAGATCCGCGGCATCGACGGCGTTCAGACGACCGAGACGTTCGTCTATCTGCGACTGCTCAAGCAGTTCTACAACTGGGGAACACGATGACACTCTTCACTCGAAGCAAGAAGAAGAAGGCCGAGACGGCCCACGACACTCACAGCGCGCACGGAGCGACGCCCGGCGGCGAGCTGCCGGGCGTCGAGCTGCCCGGCTCGATCGGCGGCGCGCGCGAGGCCGAGCTGCAGACGATGGCGCGCGACCACCTCTGGATGCACTTCGCCCGCCAGTCGGGCATGGAGTCCGGCGCCGGCGTGCCGATCATCGTCCGCGGCGAGGGCCACCACGTCTACGACTCGCACGGCAGGAAGTACATCGACGGCCTTTCGGGCCTCTTCGTCGTGCAGGTCGGCCACGGCCGCGAGCGCCTGGCCGAGGCGGCCCGCAAGCAAGCCGAGGAGCTCGCGTTCTTCCCGCTGTGGTCGTACGCGCACCCGACGGCGATCGAGCTCGCCGACCGCCTCGCCGACTACGCGCCGGGCGACCTCAATCGCGTGTTCTTCACCACCGGCGGCGGCGAGGCCGTCGAGTCGGCCTGGAAGCTCGCGAAGCAGTACTTCAAGCTCACCGGCAAGCCCATGAAGCACAAGGTCATCTCGCGGGCGATCGCCTACCACGGCACGCCGCAGGGCGCGCTCGCGATCACGGGCATCCCCGGCATGAAGGAGATGTTCGAGCCCCTCACCCCCGGTGGCTTCCGCGTGCCGAACACGAACTACTACCGCGCGGAGGAGATGGGCTTCCACGGCTCTCTCGAGGAGTTCGGCCAGTGGGCCGCCAACCGCATCGAGGAGGCCATCCTCTTCGAGGGCCCCGACACCGTCGCCGCTGTGTTCCTCGAGCCCGTGCAGAACTCCGGCGGCTGCTTCCCGCCGCCCCCCGGCTACTTCACCCGCGTGCGCGAGATCTGCGACAAGTACGACGTGCTGCTCGTGAGCGACGAGGTCATCTGCGCCTACGGCCGCATCGGCGAGATGTTCGCCTGCACCGCGCTCGGCTACGTCCCCGACATCATCACGAGCGCGAAGGGCCTCACGAGCGGCTACTCGCCCCTCGGCGCGATGATCGTCAGCGATCGCCTCTACGAGCCCTTCACGCACGGGCAGACGGCGTTCTACCACGGCTACACCTTCGCCGGGCATCCGGTCTCAGCCGCCGTCGCCCTCGAGAACCTCAACATCATGGAGGAGGAGGGAATCCTCGAGCACGTGCGCGAGAACTCGCCGAAGTTCCGCGCGGCGCTCGAGCGCCTCAAGGACCTCCCGATCGTCGGGGACGTGCGCGGCGAGGGCTACTTCTTCGGCATCGAGCTCGTGAAGAACAAGGAGACGAAGGAGACCTTCTCCGACGACGAGGCCGAGCGCCTGCTGCGCGGCTTCCTCTCCAAGGCCCTGTTCGACGCCGGGCTCTACTGCCGCGCCGACGACCGCGGCGACCCCGTCATCCAGCTCGCTCCCCCGCTCACGATCGGCCCCGCCGAGTTCGACGAGATCGAGGGCATCCTGCGGAAGGTGCTCACCGAGGCGTGGACGCGGCTCTAGACGGCGCCTCCCTCGTGCACTCGGCGGCGCACTCGGCTCATCACTACGCGGGCCTGAGCCACTGGCACGCGACGGCCGGCGACGACCTGTCGCCGCGCCCGGCGCTGCCCGGCGACCTCGACAGCGACGTCGCGATCATCGGCGCAGGCCTCACGGGCCTCTGGACGGCGTACGAGCTGCAGAGGCGCGACCCCACGCTGCGGATCGCGCTGCTCGAGAAGCGCATCGCGGGCTTCGGCGCCTCCGGCCGCAACGGCGGCTGGGTCTCGGCGCTCTTCCCGCGGTCGGCCGCGTCGCTCGCCCAGGCCCACGGTCGCACCGCAGCGATCGCGATGCGCCGCGCGATGATCGACACGGTCGACGAGGTCGGTCGCGTCATCGCGGCCGAGGGCATCGACGCGCACTACGTCAAAGGCGGCACCGTCGTCTTCGCGCGCTCCGACACCCAGTGGGCGGATGCCCGGGCCGAGGTCGAGCAGGCGCGCGCCTTCGGCGCCGACGCCCTCGAGCTCTGGGGCCCCGAGCGCGTGCGCGCCTCAAACTCGCGCGGCGCCGTCTACGACCCCGCGTGCGCGCGCGTGCACCCTGCACGGCTCACGCGCTCGCTCGCCCGCATCGTCGAGCGGCGCGGCGCCACGATCTTCGAGGGCACCGAGGTCACCTCGTGGGCGCCGGGTGCCGTCGAGACGACTCGGGGGCGCGTGCGCGCTCGGCACGTGATCGCGGCGCTGGAGGGATACGGGGCGACGGTCGCGCAGTCGCGCCGCCGCATCCTGCCGCTCTACTCGCTCATGATCGCGACCGAGCCCCTTCCGGCCACGGCGTGGGACGAGATCGGGATCGCGCACGGGCAGACCTTCTCCGACGGCCGTCACCTCGTCATTTACGGACAGCGCACCGCGGATGACCGCATCGCCTTCGGCGGCCGCGGAGCGCGGTACCACTTCGGCAGCGCCATTCGGCCGGAGTACGACCGGGTGAGCGGCGTCTTCGACCACCTTCGGCGCACTCTGCACGAGCTGTTCCCCCAGTTGCCGCCGCTCGAGATCAGCAGCACGTGGGGCGGCCCGCTCGGGGTTCCCCGCGACTGGCACGCGAGCGTCATCTACGACCGGCGCACGGGGCTCGGCTCGGCAGGCGGCTACGTCGGCGACGGGCTGTCGACGACGAACATCGCGGGCCGGACGCTCGCCGACCTCGTCACGGGCGCAGACACCGAGCTGACTCGCCTGCCGTGGGTCGGGCACCGCTCGCCGTCGTGGGAGCCGGAGCCGCTGCGGTTCCTCGGCGCGAACGCCGGCCTCCTCGCCATGACGGGCGCAGATCTGGAAGAGCGGCTCACGCGTCGCCCCTCGCTCATCGCGCGTGCGATGGCGTCGCTCATCGGGCACTGAGTCGCTCCTGCCCGGCACGCGCGCATGCCGATCAGGGCAGGGTCAGCACCAGCTCCGTGTCACTCCTCCACTCCGCCGGAACGACGTGCATCTCGCGGGCGCTGTACGAGCGATTCCAGCTGTGGATGACGAGGTGAGGCGATCCGTCCGGTGCGTTGACGAGGTCCTGCCCTCCCGGTCCGCGGAACGGCGAGCCATCGGTCTCGAGGAGCGGCTCAGGGTTCTTCGTCCACGGACCCACGAGGGCGGGGGCCGTTGCCAGGCCGACGGCATACTCGTCGCCTCCGTAGCCGTTCGCCGAGTACAGCAGCACGAGCGAGTCGCCTCGCTCGACGAGCGTGGGCGCCTCGACGAGGTCGCCCTCCCAGTCCTCCGTCTGCTTGATGAGCGGAATCCTCTCGCCGGTGATGGTCGAGCCGTCCGGCGAGAGCGGCGACGCGTACAGCCACGTGTCCTGTCCGCAGCAGTTTCCGTCGTTCTTCCACAGCAGGTAAGGAGCGCCATCGACCTCGGCGACGCCCGCATCGATCGCGCCGCCCTCATCGACCGGGCAGACGAGCATGCCGGTGTCCGGGCTCGCGAACGGCCCCAGCGGGTCGGTCGCGACCGCGCGGCCGATGCACTGCCGGCCGCTCTCGGCGTCGGTCGCGGTGAAGTACATCGTGTACTCCCCCGGCGCGAACGACGTGACCTCGGGCGCCCAGGTCTTGCCGGGGATCACCCACGTCGGCAGCTCCGGCAGGGCGTCCTCGCTCTGGAGCTCCCACTGCTCGAGGTCGTCCGAGATCGCGACCTGGACGTTGCGCAGGTTCGCGTTCGTCGCGTAGGCGAAGTACCGGTCTCCGTCGCGCAGGACGTCGGGGTCGGGGAAGTCGCGGGCGATCGCGGGCTCGACCGCCTCGGCCGCGGGCGGCGTGCTCTGCTCGCCCGGCGAATCCACCGCGCATCCGCTCAGAATGAGCGCTCCGGCGATCGCGGTCGCGAGGCGTCTCCGGCTCACCCCTTCACTCCCGAGCGGGCGACGCCCTCGATGATGAATCGTTGGAGGAACACGAACAGGATGAGAACGGGGATGCTCGCGAGCGTGGCACCCGCCATCAGCAGGTCGTATCGGACCGCGTTGGAGGACTGCAGCGTGGCAAGCCCGGCGGGCAGCGTCTGGAGGTCGGGGCTGAAGAGCACATACACCGGCCAGAGGAAGTCGTTCCAGTTGGTGAGGAAGGCGAGCATCGCGAGCGTGGCGAGAGCAGGTCTCGCGAGCGGCAGGATGATCCGAGTGAAGACCTGCCAGCGGTTGGCGCCGTCGATCGCGGCGGCATCCTCGAGCTCGATGGGCAGCGAGACGAAGAACTGGCGCATGAAGAAGACGCCGAAGGCGCCCGCTGCCGTCGGGATGACGATCGCCCAGAGCGTGTTCAGCCAGCCCAGCTCGCTCACGATGAGGAAGCTCGGGATGATGAGGATCGTCGGCGGCACCAGGAGGGTCACGACGATCATCGTGAGCACCGCCCCGCGGCCTCGGAAGCTCATGCGGGCGAGCGGGTACGCGGCGAGCGAGGACACCACGACCACCAGCAGCGCGTGCGCGGCGGCGGCGAGCATGCTGTTTCCGAACCAGCGGAGCACCGGGGTCCCGCCGCCCGTGGCGAGGATCTCCTCGTACGCCTGGAGCGTGAAGGGGTCGGGGATGAGGCTCGGCGGCACCGCGGTCGCGTCGCCCTGGGTCTTGAACGACGTGACAAGCATGAACACGAGCGGGCTGATGTAGGCGAGGGCGAGAGCGACGAGGACGATGCCCCGGAGGATCCCGCCGATGCGGGAGCCCGCCGACCGCCGGGCTCGTCGCCGCGCGGGAGCGGCGGGCCGTTGCCCATTGGTGGGCGACTGCTCGGTCGTGCGCACGGCGGTCATCGGCCGGCTCCCTTCTTCTCGCGGAGGAGAGCGAAGACGACGGCGCTCGCCAGGAGCAGCACGGCGGTCAGCACGTAGCTCATCGCCGACGCCTCCCCCATGCGGAAACCGCGAAGCCCCGTCTCGGTGATCTGGTAGATGGCCGTGCGCGTCTCGCGCCCGGGCCCGCCCTGCGTCATGAGGTATGACTGCCCGAACATGTTCGCCGAGGCGATGAGAGTGATGACGACGATGAAGGCGAAGATCGGCCGCAGACCGGGGAGCGTGACGTTGAGGAACTGCTGCCATGGGCTCGCGCCGTCGACGCGCGCCGCCTCGTACAGCTCCCCGGGGATGTCCTGCAGGGCGGCCAGATAGATGACGGCGTTGAATCCGAGGGTCCACCACACGGTGACGCCGACGAGGGCCACCCACGCCGCCGGGACGGACGTCGTCCAGGCGACATCGCCCGGCAGGCCGAGTGCGCCGAGCGTCTGGTTCACCACGCCGATGTTGTTGTCGAGCAGGTACCTCCACAGCACGGCGACGACGGCGACGCCGAGGACGTACGGGGCGAAGTAGATCGCGCGCATGAGGTTCCTGCCGGGGAACGACCGCCGCATGAGGAGCGCGACGAGGAGCGGGAGGACCAGCAGGAGCGGAACACTCGCGACGGTGAAGATGCCGGTCGCCTGCATCGCACCCCAGAAGACCTGCGACGACGAGCTGGTGGGATCGAAGAGCTGCCGGTAATTCTCCAGGCCGACGAACGGCTTGTTCGGCAGCGTGTAGTCCCACCGGTGGAGGCTCATCCAGCCGCCGAGGACCACGGGGACCAGCACGAAGACGCCGAAGAGGACGAGATAGGGCGCCATGAACGCCCAGGGCGTCCACGGCGCCTGCTGACGGCCGGCCACTGACCGAGCGGCCCTGCTCCTCTCGGATCGGGCTGGAGCGATTCGCGCACCTGCGGCGCGGGGGCTCGCGGACTCTTTTGGGGCGACGACGGCCATGAGGGCCTTCCTGGATGAGACGGATCGGGAGGTTCGAGCGCACGGGTTCCCGCGCGCTCGGTGGCGGAGCGCCGGGCCGGGGACGCAGCGCCCCCGGCCCGGTCGGCTCAGTCGCCGAACGCCGCGCGATTCTCCTCGAGGAGCTTCTCCGCGTCGCTCGCGGCGGCCGTCATGGCGTCCTCGGGGCTCGCAGTTCCGAGGATGCCCTCGGAGACGGCGACTTCGAGGGTCTCCGCCTGCACGGTTCCGATGCCGGGGACCGGCGGGAGGAAGCGCATCGCGTCGATCTGCTCGGCGACGATGCCCTGAGCGGTGCCGTCCAGAACGCCGCTGTCGCGGACGGACTGGCGCGCCGGGATCATCCCGGAGCCCGCCCAGGTGCCCGACTGCTCGCTCATCCACGCCACGAAGACCTGCGCCGCAGCCACGGTGTTGTCGTCCGCCCCCGACTGCCGGGGGATCACGAAGTTGTGCGAGTTGGCCCAGACGGCGGCGTTCTCGCCGATCACGGGGATCGGCGCGGCCGCGTACGGCAGGCCGGACGCCTCGAGGTCGTTGATCTGCCAGATGCCGTCCCAGGTGATCGACGTCTCGCCGTTCTTGAACGCGAGGTACTGGGCGTCGATGGCGACCTCCGCGGGGCTGTAGCCCGCCTCGACGATCCCGCGCTGCCACTCGAGAGCCCTGATTCCGGCCTCCTCGGCGAATTCGACCGCGCTGCCGTCGCCCGCGTACGGCTCGCCGCCGAACTGCCACTGGAGCGAGAGGTTCATGAGGTGCGCCGGCCAGCGGTTGGGCATCCAGAACGGGGTCTCGAATCCGGCCTCCTGGAGTGCGTCGAGGGCGGCCATGAGAGACGCCTCGTCCGTCGGCGCCTCCGTGATCCCCGCCTGCTCGAAGTGATCGGTGTTGTAGTACATGGCGAGGGAGTGGACGTCGAGCGGGATGCCGTACCGTGCGTCGCCGAACTCTCCGGCCGTCCAGACCTCGTCCGTGAAGTCGTCGGCACTGAGTCCGACGCCGTCGGCGAGGCCGTCGAGCGGAGTCAGGAGGTTGCGCGCGGCGAAGGTCGCCATCTGATCGAGGTGGATGACCGCGACGTCCGGGCCCTCTCCCGCGGTCAGGGCCGCGGGCATGCGCTGGTACAGGTCGCCCCACGGCTGCGTGTTGGAGACGACCTCGATGTTCTCGTGCTCGGCGTTGAAGTCGGCGACCATCTGCTCCATGAACGGGCCGTCACCGCCGGTGAAGCCGTTCCAGAAGGACAGTTCGACGGCGGGGCCCGTGTACTCGCCGGAGTACTCGGTTGCCGAGTCCTCGGCAGCGCCTCCGCCGGCGCAGGCCGCGAGGACCAGTGCCGATGCCGTGGCGACGCCCAGCGCCGCGATGGGGCGGCGGGGGCCGCGGGGACGGTGGTGCGTCATGGGATTCTCCTCTTCGTTGGGGAGCCCGCGTGCGGGCCGGTTGCGAGCGCCCGCGCCGACAGCGGCGGCGGAATCTCGCGACGCGCCACAACTTACAGCGCTGTAAATGCGATGTCAACCACCCTGCGCGCATATCCTGGCCACGCACGAGGAGAGGATCACCACATGGCACGCGTACGACTGGCCGATGTCGCCGCCCTCGCAGGCGTGTCGATGAAGACCGTGTCGAACGTAGTGCGGGACTACCCCCACGTGACGCCCGAGATGCGCAAGCGCGTCCAGGACGCGATCGATCAGCTCGGCTATCGCCCCAATCTCACCGCGCGCCGTCTCGCCACGGGCCGAACGGGGATGATCGCCCTCGCCGTACCGGAGATCGATCACCCCTACTTCTCCGAGCTCTCCCGCCACGTCGCGGAGGTCGCGCTCGAGCGCGGCCTCCGCGTGATCCTCGAGCAGACTCTCTCGACGTCCGAGGGCGAGCACGCCGTCCTCCGCGACCGTGAGGCGGGACTCGTCGACGGCGTCATCTTCCACCCGGTGAGCATGACGAGCCTCGAGATCTCGCGCTTCCATCGCGACACTCCGCTCGTCCTCATCGGCGAGGCCGCTGTTCCTCTCACGACCGACCACGTGATGATCGACAACGTCGTGGCGGCGGCGGAGGCTACGCGGCACCTGCTGCTCCTCGGTCGGCGGGAGCTCGTCTTCCTCGGCGCCGTCCGGGGGGACGTGACGGTCACGACCGATCGCCGCCTCGAAGGCTTCCAGCTCGCGCTCGAGGAGGCTGGGATCCGACCGGGAGCCGACCGCGTTCTGACGGCCGACGACTTCTCGCCGGAAGCCGGTGCCGCCGCCGTGCACGCCGCACTCGATGCGGGCGACCGCATCGACGGCATCGTCTGTCGCGACGACCAGTTCGCGGTGGGCGCGCTGCGCGCGCTCCACGAGCGCGGAGTCGAGACGCCCGAGCGCATCGCGATCGTCGGGTGGGACGACACGGCGCTCTCGCGCTACTCGTTCCCTCAGATCACGAGCGTCTCCCCCGACAAGCGCGCGATCGCCGAGATCGCCCTCGCGATGCTCGTCGAGCGCATCGACGGGCTCGCCGGGCCGGGCCGGCACCGCATCGCTCCGCACCGGCTCGCCGTGCGCGACACCGCCCCGCGTGAAGGGATATCGGCTTTACAGCGCTGAAATAGTGCGTCATGATGGCGGGATGCACGCCGAGTCGCCGATGACGTCCGCCCGAGATTCGCACCCACGACCGCGCCTGATCCGCTCCCGCTGGGTCTCGCTCGATGGCGAGTGGGAGTTCGCCCTCGACCCCGGCGGTGACGGCCTCGAGGGCGGCTGGTGGCGTGGCGATGTGTCTCTGGAGGGCCGCATCACCGTGCCGTTCCCGCCGGAGAGCCCAGCATCCGGCATCGGCGATCTCGGACCCCATCGGGTTCTCTGGTACCGCCGCCTGCTCACGTCCGACGACCTGGCCGGGGCGGGCGAGCGGCTCGTGCTGCACTTCGGCGCGGTCGACTACCGGGCGAGCGTGTGGGTCGAGGGTCAGCTCGTCGCCGAGCACGAGGGGGGCCACACTCCGTTCTCGGCCGATCTGAGCCGGTGCCTCCCCGAGCTGGCCGCAGGCGCGGCGATCGTCGTGCGCGCCGAGGACGACGCGCGCGACACGGCGCAGCCCCGCGGCAAGCAGGACTGGGAGGACGAGGCGCACGTCATCTGGTACAGCAGGACGTCCGGCATCTGGCAGCCGGTGTGGCTCGAGCGCACGCCGCGCACCGCGATCGCGTCGGTCGACCTCGACTCGGACCTCGGCGCGGGAACCATCACCGCCGTCGTCCGTCTCACCCGGACACCGGCGTCGACCGGCGAGCTCGCGATCGAGCTGCGACACGATGACGTCGTTCTCGCGAGCGGGAGCGTGCGAGCCGACCGCGACGAGATCCGGATGACGCTCGAGCTCCCGGCGATGCGCAACGGGCAGGCCTACGAGTCGCTCCTGTGGTCGCCCGAGCATCCGCGCCTGATCGACGCGGCCGTGACGCTCCGCGCCGACGGCGCAGCGGATGCCGTGCTCTCGTACGTCGGGCTGCGGCGCATCGGCTGGCACGGCGGGCGATTCCTCCTCAACGATCGTCCTCACCGCGTGCGGGCCGTGCTCGCCCAGAACTACTGGCCCGAGTCCCACCTCGCGGCTCCGAGCGCTGAGGCGCTCCGCCGCGAGGTCGAGCTCATCCGCGAGCTCGGGTTCACGACCGCGCGCGTGCACCAGAAGATCGAGGACCCGCGGTTCCTGTACTGGGCCGACCGGCTCGGGCTCATGGTCTGGGCGGAGGCGCCGAGCGCCTACGACTTCAGTCCGACCGCCGTCGCCCGAAGCACGCGGGAATGGATCGAAGCCGTTGCACGAGACCGATCGCACCCGTGCGTCGTCGCGTGGGTGCCGCTCAACGAGAGCTGGGGCATCCAGCACATCGCGCACGACGAGCGCCAGCGCGACTTCGCGGAGGCGCTCTACCGGCTCACCAAGGCCCTCGACGCCACTCGCCCCGTCATCTCCAACGACGGCTGGGAGCACGCGACCTCCGACCTGCTCACTCTGCACGACTACACGATGGATCCGGAGCGCCTGGCTCAGAGCTACGCAACGAGCGCGGCCATCGAGGCGGCCGTCGTCGGAGTCGGCCCGGCCGGCCGACGGGTCATCGCGCCCGGCAGCTCACCGGTGCCCGGTGCCCCGATCATCGTCTCGGAGTTCGGCGGGGTCACCTGGGCTCCCGGCAGCGCCGAAGGAGACGGCACGTGGGGCTATGCGGTCGCGCACTCGACCGAGGAGTTCGAACGGCATCTGACGGCGCTCATCCAGGCGCTCGACTCGAGCGAGCATCTCGCGGGCTGGTGCTACACGCAGCTGACCGACACGATGCAGGAGGCGAACGGACTCCTCGATGAGCAGCGCCGGCCGAAGCTGCCGATGGAGACGCTCCGCCGGATCATCGCGCAGGAACGGTAGCGCGCGATGGCGCCCCTCGTCGGTCGCTGACCCGCTCCCGCCCAGCGCACGCGCAGGAGGCTCGGAGCAAGCCCCCCTACTCTGCGATGCGGAAGGAGGGCCGGATGACCGACATGCGCACCGCGACGACGACGCACATCGCCGACCGCTCCGGGCTCCGCTCCGGGCTCGCGCTCCTCGGATTCCTCTCCCTCTCTCTTCTCATCGGCCTCGTGGGCTCGCTCATCTCGCAGCCCGCGATCGACGGCTGGTACGCCGACGCCGCCAAGCCCATGTGGACTCCCCCGAACGCCGTGTTCGGTCCGGTGTGGACCGTCCTGTACGGCGCGATGTCGATCGCCGCGTGGCTCGTCTGGCGACGGCCCGCCTCGCCGGAGCGGACCCGCGCTCTCACCGTGTACGGCGTGCAGCTGGCCCTCAACGCCATCTGGACCCCGGCATTCTTCGGCCTCGGCTCGCTCATCGGGGGCCCCGGCCTGTGGATCGCGCTCGCGATCATCGTCGCCCTCGACTTCGCGGTGCTCGCATCGATCATCCGCTTCGGCGACGTGAGCAGGACCGCCGCCGTACTCATGGTTCCGTACTGGCTCTGGGTGCTCTACGCCACGACACTCAACGCCGCGATCGCTGTCCTCGCCGGCTGAGCTCGGAGGCGCCGGTAGCGTGGGGGCGTGACCCCGACCCCGCCCGCGCATCGCCGCCGGGCGCGATCGCGCGGCGGAAGAGGCATCCTGATCGGGCTCGCCGTGCTCGCGATCGGCGCCCAGGGTGCCGTCATCGCGGGAGCCGCGTGGGCGGCCGCGAACCCGCGCATCGTCGCCGATCGCGTGACCGTGCTGACGACCGACCTCGACCCGGTCGTCGCCGAGTACGCGGTCAGTGCAGGGATGAGCGAGGAGGGGGTCGACCTCCTGCACGCGAGCCTCACGGCAATCGTGCCCGGCGACGACTTCGACGACTACTGCTCGACCGACGAGCCCGGCATCGGGGTGCTCGGCTGCTACACGCTCGACGACGGCCGCATCTACCTCTACGACGTCGAGAATCCCGACCTCGCGGCGCTCGAGCCCATCGTCGCCGCCCACGAGATGCTGCACGCCGCGTGGGATCGCCTGACGGCCGACGAGCAGGATGCTCTCGCTCCCCTCCTCGAGGAGGCGTTCGCCGCCCTCGGCCCCGATCACGAGCTCGTCGAGCGCATCGCCGCGTACGAGGCGCAGGATCCGAGCTCCCGGATCCCCGAGCTCTACGCCATCATCGGCAGCGAGATCGCCGCCGTGCCCGCAGCGCTCGAGGTGCACTACGCGCGCTACTTCGACGACCGAGCGGCGTCGGTCGCACTCAGCGAGCGCATCACGGCACTCTTCGCCGATCTCGAAGCACGGCTCACGGCTCTGAGCGACGAGCTCGAGGCGCTCGGCGCCCGGATCGACGCTGAGCAGGCCGCCTACGACGTGGACGCCGCAGCGCTCGAGGCGGAGATCACCGCGTTCAACCAGCGCGCAGCAGAGCCGGGCGGCTACACGAGCCAGTCGGTGTTCCTCCGCGATCGCGACGCGCTCGTCGCGCGGCAGCAGGATCTCAACGCGCGCCTGCAGGCAACGAACGCTCTCGTCGCGGAGTACAACGCCCTGCTCGAGCAGCTCGAGGCGCTCAACGCCGAGGCCGACGAGCTCAACCGCTCGATCAACGTCGAGCTCGTGCCCATCGAGGAGCGCGACGCAGTGGACGAGCCGACGGGCGGCTGAGAGCGCCGAGACGCCGCCGCGTCGTCACGTCAGTAGCTCGTCAGCACGTCGTTCGTGGGCAGGATCTCGTCGATGGCCGCAAGATCGTCGGGCGTGGGCGTCCACGCATCCGCTGCCGCCGCGTTCTGCGTGACCTGCTCGGGCGTCGTGGCACCCGCGATGACGCTCGCGATGGCAGGGCGGCTCAGCAGCCAGCCGACCGTCGCCTCGAGCATCCCGACCCCTCTGCTCTCGCAGAAGGCCGCGTAGGCCTCGACGCGGTCCCACGGCGCGTTCTCGACCAGATGCGGGCGCTGCCGCATGATGCGCGAGTCGGCCGGCCCGCCGTCGCGCGTGAACTTCCCCGTGAACAGGCCGTTGTAGAGCGGGAAGTAGGGCAGGACTCCGACGCCGCGAGCCGCGGCGGCCGGCAGGAGCTCGCGGTCGGCGCCGCGCGTGAGCAGGCTGTATTCGTTCTGGGCGGAGATGAAGCGTTCATGGCCGTGCAACTCGGCGACGAGGTCGGCCTCGACGAGCTGCCAGGCGGCGAAGTTGGAATGCCCGAAGTAGCGGATCTTGCCCTCGTCGACGAGCTCGTCGAGCGCGGCGATGGTCTCCTCGATCGGCGTCGCGGGGTCGGGAGTGTGGAACTGGTACAGGTCGATCCAGTCGGTCTGCAGACGCCGCAGGCTGCCCTCGACGGCGAGGCGGATGTAGCGGCGCGAGCCCTTCGCGCCCCAGTGCGGGATCGGGCTCTCGTAGTCGGCGTGACCGAACTTCGTCGCGAGCACGACCTCGTCGCGGTGACCCTTCAGCGCTTCGCCCATCATCGTCTCGCTGCGGCCGTAGGCGTAGCCGTAGATGTCGGCGCCGTCGAGGAGGGTGATCCCCGCGTCGAGGGCGGCGTGCAGCACGCGCGCCGTGCCCTCCTGAGTCTCGGTCGCGCTGCCCGGGCGACCGAAGTTGTTGCAGCCGAGGCCGATCGTCGACACGCGGAGCCCGGAGCGGCCGAGGGTGCGGTGGGTCATCTCGCTCATCCCTCCATCCTGGCGCAGTCGAGCGGGAGCCGGCTGCGCCGCTCCTCCCGAGCTGTGCTCCTCCGCGCGTCCGTCCCCCGCGTCCGATTCCCGCCGGTCGGGGATGCCACGGGGCGATTAGCCTGTGGACATGACGAGCACCACCGCCCCCGCCGTCCCCGCCCCGCTCACCGACTCGACCGCGCCGGAGTCCGCCGCCGCAGCGCCCGCGGTGGCGCCCGCGGTGGCGCCGCCCACGACCGGTCGACTCGTCGTCGACTCGCCGCTCGGCCGCATCCTCCTCCTCGGCGATGACGAGGCGGTCACCCGGCTCGAGATCGAGACGGCCCAGGGGTTCCGCGGCGGCGAGGCGCCCGATGCGCCGACGGCCGTCCTGGAGCGCGCGGCCTCCCAGCTGCGCGAGTACTTCGCCGGAGATCGTCACGACTTCGACGTGCCGATTCGACTCGGCGGCACCGCCTTTCAGCGCGCGATCTGGGCCGAGCTCGACGCCATCCCGTTCGGCGAGGTGCGCAGCTACGGTGAGCTCGGCCGCGCGACCGGCCGAGCGACCGCAGGTCGCGCCGTCGGCGGAGCTGTCGGAGCCAACCCCGTCCCGCTGCTCGTCCCCTGCCACCGGGTCCTCGCCGGCGACCGACGCATCACGGGCTACAGCGCTGGCCGCGGGGTCCCCACGAAGGCGTGGCTGCTCGATCACGAGGGCATCGCGCACCGCTGATGCCGATCCGAACCGACCTCTTCGCCGCCGACGACGGCCGCGAGCGCTGCGGCTGGGTCGGCAATGATGTCGAGTACCGGAGGTACCACGATGAGGAGTGGGGCCGCGAGCTCCGCGGCGACCGCGCCCTGTTCGAGAAGCTCAGCCTCGAGGCCTTCCAGTCCGGGCTGTCCTGGATCACGATCCTGAAGCGCCGCGCCGCCTTCCGCTCTGCATTCGCCGGCTTCGATCCGGAGGTCGTCGCCTCCTTCGATGAGAGCGACGTCGAGCGACTCACGGCCGACGCGGGCATCATCCGCAATCGCGCGAAGATCGCCGCCACGATCGCCAACGCTCGAGTCATCGCGCCGTGGGTGCGCGAGGAGCCGGGTGCTCTCGATGCGCTCATCTGGTCGCATGCGCCCGCCTCCCGCCGCGCACGACCGCGATCACTCTCCGAGATCCCGGCGACCACGCCCGAATCGATCGCGCTGGCCCGAGTGCTCAAGGCACGAGGTCTCCGGTTCGTGGGCCCGACGACCGCCTACGCGCTCATGCAGTCGTCGGGTCTCGTCGACGATCACCTCGCCGGTTGCTGGCGCGTCAGCGGATGAGTCGGCCGGCGCCCGCGCGGCAGCCGCCCGAAGGCTCTGCCATCAGCTCGCGGCGGCGAATCCCTCCAGGGTCGCGGGAACGACGAGCTCGAGCTCGCCGGGAGCACCAGGACGCAGCGGCCACCCGCACTCCCCTGCCGCCGCGATGACGTCCGTGATCGTCTCCGGCAGAGGTCCGTGCTCGAGCAGATCGCGCACGAAGGCTCCCTTGCCCTTCTTGTTGAAATGGTTTAGCGCTCTGGCGGCCCCGTCCTCCCCGATCGAGACGACACGGACGAAGAGCGCGTCGTCCCGTTCGGGCAGCGGGCCCAGAGCGGCGTAGCCCTCCGACCGGAGATCGAGGATCGGCCCGTCGAGAGAGGCGAGGACCGCAGCGTTCGCGGCGCTCCAATGCCGCTTGAGCGCCAGGCCCGGCAGACGGGAGTCGTGGGAGAGCCGATAGGCGGGGAGCAGGTCGCCTGCGCCGACGAGACCCAGCAGCGCCGAGTGCACGAGCACGTGCCGGTGGGCGCGAGCTCGTGCTGAGGGCGACAGAACCGAGGCGCCGAGAGCGTCGTACAGGACACCCGTGTAGCGGTCCATGGCGGCCATGGTCGGGGTCGCTCGAACCGCCCGGTCGCGAGCGAGCTCTCGGTCGGCCGCTCGCGCCGAGAGCTTCAGAGCGCGCGCGGCGGCCTCATCGTCGGAGAGAAGCGATGCGAGCGCGTCGAGGACGTCGCGCCGGGCATCCGTCAGATCAGGGAACGACAGAGCCGTGAGATCCAAGCACGACCCCGCGGCTCCGCCGTCACGCTTGGTCTCGGAGGGCGGGAGGATGAGCGTCGTCACGACGCGTCCGCCCGCTGCCCGGCGCCCCGAGGGGCTCCGGAGCTCGACACGTCAGGAGACGAGCTCGGCCTGGCCCGCGACGATCGTCACGGTGTCGTTCTCGACCGAGAGGAAGCCGTCCTCCGCGCGCGCGGTGAGCGGCGCGCCGCTCACCGGCGTGATCCGCACCTCGCCCGCGCTCAGGATGCCGAGGATCGGCTCGTGGCCGGGCAGGATGCCGATCTCACCCTCGGTCGTACGGGCGACGATCTGCTTCGCGGTCCCCGACCAGACCTCGCGGTCAGCCGAGACGACGCTCACGGTGAGCTCGGCCATGATCAGCCGTTCTCCTTCTGAATCTGAGCCCACTTCTCCTCGACGTCGCTGATCGCGCCGACGTTGAAGAAGGCCTGCTCGGCCACGTGGTCGAACTCGCCCTTGGCGATCGCGTCGAACGACTCGATCGTCTCCTTGAGCGGAACGGTCGAGCCCTCCACACCCGTGAACTTCTTGGCCATGTAGGTGTTCTGCGAGAGGAACTGCTGGATCCGGCGCGCACGCGACACCGTGATCTTGTCCTCCTCGCTGAGCTCGTCGACACCGAGGATGGCGATGATCTCCTGCAGCTCCTTGTTCTTCTGCAGGATCGCCTTTACCGTCGTGGCGACGCGGTAGTGGTCCTCGCCCAAGTAGCGGGGGTCGAGGATGCGCGACGTCGAGGTGAGCGGGTCGACGGCCGGGTACAGACCCTTCGACGCGATCTCGCGGCTGAGCTCGGTCGTGGCGTCGAGGTGCGCGAACGTCGTGGCCGGGGCCGGGTCGGTGTAGTCGTCGGCGGGGACGTAGATCGCCTGCAGCGAGGTGATCGAGTGACCGCGCGTGGAGGTGATGCGCTCCTGCAGGATGCCCATCTCGTCGGCGAGGTTTGGCTGGTAGCCCACCGCGGAGGGCATGCGGCCGAGGAGGGTCGAGACCTCCGAGCCGGCCTGCGTGAAGCGGAAGATGTTGTCGATGAAGAGCAGGACGTCCTGCTTCTGCACGTCGCGGAAGTACTCGGCCATCGTGAGCGCCGAGAGGGCGACGCGGAGACGCGTTCCCGGCGGCTCGTCCATCTGGCCGAAGACGAGTGCGGTCTTGTCGAAGACGCCCGCCTCCTCCATCTCGTGGATGAGGTCGTTTCCCTCACGGGTGCGCTCGCCGACACCGGCGAACACCGAAACACCGCCGTGATCCTGCGCGACACGCTGGATCATCTCCTGGATCAGGACGGTCTTGCCGACACCGGCACCGCCGAAGAGGCCGATCTTGCCACCCTGCACGTACGGGGTGAGGAGGTCGATGACCTTGATGCCGGTCTCGAAGAGCTGCGTCTTCGACTCGAGCTGATCGAACGACGGCGGCTTGCGGTGGATCGGCCAACGCTCCGAGACCTCGACGGCCGCACCGGGCTCGCCGTTGAGGACCTCGCCGAGGACGTTGAAGACCTTGCCCTTGGTGACGTCGCCAACGGGGACGGTGATCGCCTCGCCCGTGTCGCGCACCTCCTGGCCGCGGACGAGTCCGTCGGTCGGCTTGAGCGCGATCGCGCGGACGAGGTCATCGCCGAGGTGCTGAGCGACCTCGAGCGTGAGCACGGTCGACTCGTCACCGATCGTGATCGTCGTCTGCAGGGCGTTGTAGATGCCCGGGATAGCGTCGTGCGGGAACTCGATGTCGACAACGGGGCCCGTCACGCGAGCGATGCGGCCGACGCCGGCGCTCGTGGTGGGGGCCTTCTCGGCCGGAGCAGTCGTGGTCATGGGTTCGTCCCTTTTTCTCGGTGCTTACTTCGCCGAGACGAGGGCGTCTGCGCCGCCCACGATCTCGGAAATCTGCTGGGTGATCTCGGCCTGGCGAGCGTTGTTCGCCAGTCGGGTGTACTCGCGGATGAGCTTGTCCGCGTTGTCGGTGGCCGACTTCATGGCCTTCTGACGTGCGGCGTGCTCGGATGCCGCCGACTGCAGCATCGCGTTGAAGATGCGGCTCTCGATGTAGACGGGCAGGAGGGCGCCGAGGACATCGTCGACCTCCGGCTCGAACTCGTACAGCGGCAGGACGTCGCTCTCGCCCGGCTCCTCGACCCCATCGACGATCTCGAGAGGCAGCACGCGCACGATCTCGGGCGTCTGCGTCACGAGGCTCACGAAGCGGTTGTAGACGATGTGGATCTCGTCCACGCCCTCGTTCTCGCCGCTGGCGATGAAGGCGTCGACGAGAGTGTCGGCGATGTCCTTCGCGGTCTCGAACGTCGGCTGGTCGGTTCCGCCCATCCACTCCTTCGCCGCAGTGCGGCGACGGAATGCGTAGTACTGGACGGCCTTGCGGCCGACGAGGTAGTTGACGACCTCGAGGCCCTCGCCCTCGAGCCGCGTGCGCAGCTCGTTCGCCTCACGGATGACCTGCGAGCTGAAGCCGCCCGCGAGACCGCGGTCGGAGGAGAACACGACGACGGCCGCCCGGCGCGGGTTCTCGCGCTCGGTCGTGAGGACGTGGTCGACGTTCGAGTACGTGGCCACGGCCGAGACGGCGCGGGTCACCGCACGTGCGTAGGGCGCCGACGCGGCCATGCGCGCCTGAGCCTTCTGGATCCGCGAGGCGGAGATGAGCTCCATCGCACGCGTGATCTTCTTGGTCGTCTGGGCAGACCTGATCTTCTGCCGGTAGACCCGAAGCTGCGCTCCCATGTCTCTCTTTCTGTCGGGGGGTGAGGATGTTCGGTGCCGGTGGGCGGCGGGCCCTGCTCCGTGTCGGTGCGGGCCCGCCGTCGCGACCTAGCGCTTGCGGCGGACGATCTTCTCCTGGTTGATGTCTTCCGCCTCGGTCTCGTCGAACTCCTCGTGGCCCGCGTGCACGCCGCCGTTCGCGCCGCCCTGGAACTCGAGCACGAAGGCGTCGACGGCCTTCTCGAGCTCGGCCTCGGTGTCGCCATCGAGCACGTTGCTGTCGCGCAGCGTCGTGAGGATCGAGGTGTTGCGGTGGAGGTGGTCGAGCAGCTCGCGCTCGAAGCGGAGCACGTCGGAGACCTCGAGGTTGTCGAGCTTGCCCTTCGTGCCTGCCCAGATCGAGACGACCTGCTCCTCGACGGGGTAGGGCGAGTACTGCGGCTGGCGCAGGAGCTCCGTGAGGCGAGCGCCGCGAGCGAGCTGACGACGGCTGGCCGCGTCGAGGTCGGAGGCAAACATCGCGAACGCCTCGAGCGAGCGGTACTGCGCGAGCTCGAGCTTGAGCGTTCCCGAGACCTTCTTGATGCTCTTCACCTGGGCGTCACCACCGACGCGCGAGACCGAGATTCCGACGTCGACCGCGGGGCGCTGGTTGGCGTTGAAGAGGTCGGACTGCAGGAAGATCTGGCCGTCGGTGATCGAGATCACGTTCGTCGGGATGTACGCGGAGACGTCGTTGGCCTTGGTCTCGATGATCGGGAGGCCCGTCATCGATCCCGCGCCGAGCTCGTCCGAGAGCTTCGCGCAGCGCTCGAGCAGACGGGAGTGCAGGTAGAAGACGTCGCCGGGGTAGGCCTCGCGCCCCGGGGGACGACGGAGGATGAGCGACACGGCGCGGTAGGCCTCGGCCTGCTTCGACAGGTCGTCGAAGATGATGAGGACGTGCTTGCCGCCGTACATCCAGTGCTGGCCGATGGCCGAACCGGTGTAGGGGGCGAGGTACTTGAAGCCCGCGGGGTCGGACGCGGGAGCGGCGACGATCGTCGTGTACTCCATCGCGCCGGCCTCTTCGAGCGCGCCCTTGACCGCGGCGATCGTCGAGCCCTTCTGGCCGATGGCGACGTAGATGCAGCGAACCTGCTTCGAGACGTCGCCCGACTCCCAGTTGGACTTCTGGTTGATGATCGTGTCGATCGCGATCGCCGTCTTGCCGGTCTGGCGGTCGCCGATGATGAGCTGACGCTGGCCGCGCCCGACGGGGATCATGGCGTCGATCGCCTTGATGCCGGTCTGAAGGGGCTCGTGCACGCTCTTGCGCTGCATGACGCCGGGGGCCTGGAGCTCGAGAGCGCGGCGGCCCTCCGACGCGATGTCGCCGAGGCCGTCGATGGGCGCGCCGAGCGGGTCGACCACGCGGCCGAGGTAGCCGTCGCCCACGGGGACGGAGAGGACCTCGCCGGTGCGGGTCACCTCCATGCCCTCGACGATGCCGGTGAACTCGCCGAGGATGACGACGCCGATCTCGTTCTCGTCGAGGTTCTGCGCCAGGCCCAGGGTGCCGTCGGCGAAGCGGATGAGCTCGTTCGCCATGACGCCCGGGAGGCCCTCGACGTGCGCGACGCCGTCACCGGCGTCGGTGACGCGGCCGACCTCGGTCGCGACCGCTGCGCCGGGAGCGTAGCCCTTGGCGAAGTTCTTCAGCGCGTCGCGGATCTCGTCCGGGCTGATCGTCAGTTCTGCCATGTTCTTCCCTTTTCGTTCGAGCCCGGCGAGGGCCCGTTCTGGTGTGACGGCGAAGGCCTAGCCGGCCAGCCGGAGCTTGAGTTCGGTCAGTCGGGCCGCGACGCTGCCGTCGATGACCTCATCGCCGACCTGGACGCGAGCGCCGCCGATGACGGCGGGATCGATAACCTGGTCGAGCGTGAACGCGCGGCCGTAGCGGCGCTCGAGGCTCGCGCTGATCGCGTCGCGCTGAGCGTCGGTGAGCGGCTGCGCGACCGTGACGGTCGCGACGCCCTTCCCGGCGACATCGGCGACGAGCGCGGCGCCGTGGCGCACGAGGGCGCCGATGCGACGACCGCGCGGCTGCTGGACGAGATGTCCGGCGATCGCGATGGTCTGCGGGCTCGCCGCGCGGCCGAGCAGGCTCTGCACGAGCGACAGCTTGCCCTCGGCCTCGCCGCGCTTGCTGCCGATCGCGAGCTCGAGCTCAGCATCCGATGCGACGGCGCGACCGAACG
Organism: Microcella alkalica; assembly: GCF_014137945.1. Classification (GTDB taxonomy): domain Bacteria; phylum Actinomycetota; class Actinomycetes; order Actinomycetales; family Microbacteriaceae; genus Microcella; species Microcella alkalica. The sequence goes on along the minus strand of NZ_JACGWX010000001.1, from coordinate 348,531 downwards.
CGAACAGCTCGCTCTCGACCTCGACCGACGCCGGAGCCGACTGGGCGACGGCCCGGATACCGATCTCCTCGATGCCGGCGAGCAGCTCGTCGCCGCTCGACCAGCGGTTCGCGACCATGCCCTCGAGCAGAGCGCGGGCCGGAGCCGTGAACCCGCCGAAGATCGAGCCGATGAGCTCGGCCTTCGCCTCGGGCTCGACCGAACAATCGGTCAGAGCGCTCGTGAGCTGGGTCGAGGAGCCGATCGTGCGAGCCGCGACGAGCAGCTGCTCTCCGGCGGCGAGATCGATGCCCGTCGAGGCGGCCAGCTGCGCGCGGGCCGACTCGAGGGCGCTTCTCGTAGCTGAGCCCATGCCTACTTGGCCGCCTTCTCGGAGGCCTCGAGGTCGGCGAGGAAGCGGTCGACGATGGCCGTGGCCTTCTTGTCGTCGGTGAGCGACTCGCCGATGACGCCGCTCGCGAGATCGAGAGCGAGCGTGCCGACCTCGGCGCGGAGCGAGACGAGAGCCGCCTGACGCTCGGCCTCGATCTGCTGCTGAGCCGTGGCGGTGATGCGCGCAGCCTCGGCGCTCGCCTGCTCCTTGAGGTCGGCGAGGATGGCTCCGCCATCGACGCGGGCCTGCTCGCGGATCTTCGACGCCTCGGCGCGGGCCTCGGCGAGGAGCTTGTTGTACTCCTCGAGCGCGGCCTTCGCCTCGGCCTGCGCCGACTCGGCCTGCTTGATGCCGCCCTCGATCTTGGCGCTGCGCTCGTCGAGCGTCGCCTGCATGCGCGGAAGAACGACCTTCCAGAACACGAACAGGACCAGCAGGAACGGGATGATCGAGTAGACGATGTCGTACCACGCCGGAAGGAGCGGGTTGACCGTCTCCTCCGCCGCGATGGTGAGTGCCTCAAGCACGAGCGATCCCTTAGACGAAGATGAAGTAGGTCGCGATACCGATGAAGGCGAGCGCCTCGGTGAACGCGATACCGATGTACATGAGGACCGTCAGACGGCCCTGGAGCTCGGGCTGGCGAGCGACCGACTCGATCGTCTTGCCGACAACGATGCCCACGCCGATGGCCGGGCCGATCGCGGCGAGGCCGTAGCCGACCGTCGCGATGTTGCCTTCGAGCTCAGCGAGAACAGTGTTTGCGTCCACGAGGGGTGTTTCCTTCCGTGTTGGATGAACCGGGCGGGAGCCCGGCCTAGTGCTCTTCCGCCAGCGCGAGCTGGAGGTAGACAGCGGTCAAGAGGGTGAAGACGTAGGCCTGCAGAACCGAGACGAGAATCTCGAAGAAGGTGAAGGCCACGCCGAAGAGCTGCGTGCCGACGCCCGCGAGGATCCAGCCGCCGCCGAGGTCGGTCATGAAGAAGGCCGAGGCGGAGAAGAACAGCACGAGCAGCAGATGGCCGACGACCATGTTCATGAGGAGTCGGAGCGTGAGGGTGATCGGACGCAGGATGAACATCGAGACGAACTCGATCGGCGTCACGATGATGTAGAGCGGCCACGGCACACCGGGCGGGAACAGCGCGTTGCGGAGGAACGCGCCGGGGTGCTTGCGCAGACCCGCGTAGATGAACGCGACGTACGAGGCCACCGCGAGCACGAGCGGGAGGCCGATGACCGAGGTTCCCGCGATGTTGATGCCCGGGATGATGCCCGTGAGGTTCATGAATAGCACGAGGAAGAAGATCGTCGTCAGCAGGGGAAGGAAGCGGCGGCCGTCCTTCTTGCCGAGCAGGTCCTCCGCGATGTTGACGCGCACGAGGTCGAGACCCATCTCGACGGTGCCCTGGAAGCGGCCGGGGACGAGCTGCATCTTCCGGGTGCCGAGCCAGAACAGGAGGATCAGCAGCGCGACCACGACGAGGCGCAGGATCATGATGCGGTTGAGCTCGAAGGGCGTGCCCTCGAAGAGCACCGCGGGAGGGAAGAAATCGAGGATCGACGGACCCGAGAAGCCTCCCTCGGAACCATCTTCGGTCGCGAACGGGAGCAGGGGGATCAGGGCGGCAGCGCTCAGGGGAGTCTCCAGAATCGGGGCGGCACACAGGTGTGCCGCGGCGATCGGCAGTTGACCTCACCCTATCAAGGAAAAGGGCCTCGACCGAATCGGCATCGGGTGCGCGGATGCCCGCGCGGCGACCTCGACGAGGCCGCTCGGCGTGCTATTGGGGGGCGATCGGGCGGGCGTCGCTGACGTACGGGATGCGCGCCCGCGAGACGGCGATCAGGTCGACGACGAGACCGCCGAGCACGGCGATCACGAGGGTGACGAAGAGGACCGTCGGCTCCACGAAGGTCGCGTCGCGGAGCGTGAACACGAGGGCGAGGAACAAGGCGAACTTGAGCAGCCAGGCGCCCAGCACGATGCCGAAGTACGCGGGCGACAGGAGATCTCCCTTCGTCACGCGGTCGGCGAGCAGGATGCTGCCCGCGGTCACGGCGAGGAACACGAACCCCATGCCGGCGCCGATGAGACCGCTCAGAAGCCCGGGCAGCTCGGCGACGAGAGCGCCGACGACGCTGCCGACGACGGCGATCGCGACGCTCAGCGAGGCGCCGTAGATCAGCGACAGCCGCAGAGCGGGAGCCGCAGAGGTGCGGGGGCGGTCGGCGGCGGTCATCGGGTCTCCTCCGGCTGGCGACGGGATCGGGTCAGGGTGTCGAACACGGGGTCGTTCTCGTCGAACTCGGTGTCGATGGGCGGTGCGGCGGCGTCGAGCGGGTCGAATCGCGCGAGAGGACCGTGGGCATCGTGGCTCGACTGCGCCGCGGCCTCCGCGCGCTTCCGCGCGCTGAGGGGGGCGAGCGTGACGACCGTGCATGCGATGAGCCCGAGGATGACCGCCGTGAGCGCCCACTCCCACGGCACGAACATGAACAGCAGGGTTCCGACCGCGATGACCGCGGTCCACGCGTAGAAGATCAGCACCGCATGGAAGTGGCTGTGCCCCATGTCGAGCAGGCGGTGGTGCAGATGCAGGCGGTCAGCGCTGAACGGCGACTTGCCCGCGCGCAGCCGGCGGAGCACCGCGAGGCCGAAGTCCAGCAGCGGGACGACGAGCACCGCGAATGGCAGCAGAAGCGGGATGAACGCCGGCAGGAGCTGACTGCGATCGATCGAGCTGGGGTTGATCTGCGAGGTGACGGTGATCGTCGAGATGGCCATGAGCATCCCGACCACGAGGGCTCCGCCATCGCCCATGAACATCCTCGCCGGGTGCCAGTTCAGCGGCAGGAAGCCTGCGGTCGCGCCCAGCAGCACCGCCATGGTGAGCGAGGCGAGGTTGAACGCCGACTGGTTCGTCGTGATCGACAGGATGTAGCTGTAGATGAAGAACACGCCGCCCGCGATGAGGGTGACGCCGGCGACGAGGCCGTCGAGGCCGTCGATGAAGTTGACGGCGTTCATCACGAGCACGATCGCGAGCACTGTGACGATGAGCGAGAGGGTCGGCGAGAGGACGGTGATGCCGTTCTCCGGGCCGATCGGCAGGGAGACGATCTGCAGGCTCGCCCACGCCAGGAAACCCGCGATGAGGATCTGGCTGGCGAGCTTCGTCATCCAGTCGAGATCCCACAGATCGTCGGCGACGCCCACGACGAGCATGACGACCGCGGCCGCTACGATCGCGAGGATCGGGAACGGGTCGGAGTACACCCGCTCGAACCAGCTGATCTGCGACGCCACGGCGAGCGCGATCGCGACGCCGAGCACGATCCCGATGCCTCCCAGTCGCGGAGTCGGGCGCGTGTGCACGTCGCGGTCGCGGATGCCCGGGTACAGCTTGAAGCGGTGGCTCAGCGCGAGCACCGTCGCGCCGACCGCGAAGCTCGCGATCGCGGCGATGAGCGCGACGAGCGCGTAGAAGGTCACGCGAGGCGCTCCGCTCCGACGACGCGGGCGATCTCGTCGTCGGGGATGACGCCGTGGCGGACGATGCGCAGCCGCCCCTCGGGAAGGTGGAGGCTCGTCGCGTCGACGATCGTCGACCCGGGGTCGCGCGCAGGGTCGCTCCCCTCCCCCACAGGGCCGCCGTCCAGGTAGACGGCGATGCGGTCGCCGAGCATGTCGATGGCCTCCTGCGCGGTGCGCGCGGCGGGCATCCCGCTGATATTGGCGCTCGAGACGGCGAGGGGGCCGGTGTCGGCGAGAAGGTGCAGCGCGTGACGGTTGTCCGGCATGCGCAGTGCGACCGTGCCGCGGGTCTCGCCGAGATCCCACACGAGCGACTCGCGCGCCTCGACGATCACGGTGAGCCCGCCCGGCCAGAACTCGGCGACGAGGGCCTCGACCTCCGGCGGCACCGTCTCGGCGAGAGCGGCGAGCGTCGGGATGCCCGGGATGAGCACGGGAGGCGGGGCGTCGCGCCCGCGCTCCTTGGCCTCGAGCAGCCGCTGGACGGCCTCGGGACGGAAGGCGTCGGCGGCGACGCCGTACACGGTGTCGGTCGGGAGGACGACGAGCTCGCCGCGCCCGATGGCGCCCCGAGCCGCGCGCAGACCGGCCAGCAGCTCGGCCTCGACGGAGCAGTCGAACACGGTGGTCATGATGCGTTCATCGTAGTGGGGCATGCTTGACGGGCCGCCGCCGAGCGGCCTCCTCCCCCTGGTCGACCGAACGGGATACCTACGCGCATGAGCCTGCTGTTCCTCTTCGACATGGACGACGTCCTCTACGACTACGACTGGCGCACGCGCATGGCCGACCTCACGGAGATCACCGGGCACGACCTGCACGAGCTGCGGCGCCGGTGGTGGATCTCCGGGCTGGAGTGGCAGGCGGAGGCAGGCACGCCCGCGACGCCCGATGCTTACCTGGCCGCGGTGAACGACGCGATCGGGGCGGACATCCCCGTCGAGGAGTGGGTGCGGATCCGCTCGGAGGCGACGCGGCCCCGGCCCGCTGCGCTCGAGGCGGTGCGGCGCGCGAGCGAGCTCGGCCGCGTCGCGCTGCTGACGAACAACGGCATTCTCATCCACGAGCACCTGCACGTCGTCGCGCCCGAGCTCGTGGAGATCATGGGCCGCGAGCACATGCACGCGAGCGCGGCCTTCGGAGCGCGGAAGCCCGACCCGCTCGTGTACTCGCGCGTCCTGGAGCACTACGGCGTCACCGCCGGCAGCGCCTTCTTCACGGATGACCGGCCCGAGAACATCGAGGGCGCCGCGTCGATCGGCATCAGCGCGCACCTCTACCGCGATGCGGCCGGGCTGCGCGCGGCGATCGAGGAGTTCGCGGCGGAGGCTCGCGCCGCGTAGTCGCGCCCGGGGCCGCCCGGGGCCCCGCTCTACAGTGGGGTATGACCTCCCCCTCCCCCGCGTCCGGCCCGCTGCGCCTCGGCGTCATCGCGACCTCTCGCAAGCCCGACGAGCGACGCCTGCCCATCCACCCGGGGCACCTCGAGCGCATCGACGCCGATCTGCGCGCACGCATGACGCTCGAGCGCGGGTACGGGTCGCGGTTCGGCATCGCGGATGCGGAGCTCGAACCTCTCGTGGGCGGCATGGCCGAGCGCGCCGGGGTCATCGCTCTCGCCGACGTCGTCCTGCTGCCGAAGCCGCAGACCGCCGACCTCGAGGAGCTGCGCGACGGCCAGACGCTCTGGGGCTGGCCCCACTGCGTCCAGGACCGCGCGATCACCCAGCTCGCGATCGACAAGCGCCTGACCCTCATCGCGTGGGAGGCGATGAACCACTGGCGCTCCGACGGCGGGTTCGGGCTGCACGTGTTCCACAAGAACAACGAGCTCGCCGGGTACTGCTCGGTGATCCATGCGCTCGAGCTGTGCGGCTCGACGGGCGACTACGGCCGCCGCCTCAGCGCGGTCGTGATCGGGTTCGGAGCGACCGCGCGCGGGGCCGTGACCGCGCTCAACGCGCACGGCATCCACGATGTGCGCGTGCTCACGAACCGCGACATCGCGGCCGTCGGCTCGCCCATCCCCTCGGTCGACATCGTGCAGTTCGAACACGATGCCGAGTCGCCGTTCGCGAGCACCGTCAACACCGATGACGGCCCGGTCGCCCTGCCGGAGTTCCTCGCCGCGAACGACATCGTCGTCAACTGCACGCTGCAGGACCCGAATGCCCCACTGACGTACCTGCGGGAGGACGACCTCGGCGCGTTCCGCCCCGGCAGCCTCATCGTCGACGTCTCGATCGACGAGGGCATGGGCTTCAGCTGGGCGCGGCCGACCTCGTTCGCCGATCCGATGTTCACGGTCGGCGACTCCACGAACTACTACGCCGTCGACCACAGCCCGTCGCTACTCTGGAACTCGACGACGTGGGAGATCAGCGAGGCGCTCATGCCGTTCCTCCGCACCGTCATGGAGGGCCCATCATCCTGGGCCGGCTCCGACACCATCAGCCGTGCGATCGAGATCGAGGATGGCCGCGTGCGCAATGCAGCGATCCTGGCGTTCCAGGGGCGGTCGGCGGAGTACCCGCACGCCGTCGTGTGATCCCTCAGCGGCGCGCGGTCGTCGCGCGGTCGCGGCCGAGCAGGTCGCGGTGGCAGGCGACGGCTGAGAAGCCGTCGGCGCGGAGGATCGCGGCGAGCTCGGCGGCCTGAAGCTCGCCGTGCTCGATGACGAGGGCGCCGCCGGGGCGGAGCAGGCGGCGGGCCGTCCGCGAGAGGGCGCGCACGGCATCCAGACCGTCCTCGCCGGAGTAGAGCGCCGCGGCCGGATCGAACAGGCGCACCTCCGGGTCGCGCGGCACCGCGCCGAGCGGGATGTACGGAGGGTTCGAGGCGACGACGTCCACGAGGCCGTCGAGCTCGGGCAGCGCATCGGCGAGGTCGCCCGCCACGAGGCGCACGCGGCCGTCGCCGTGGCGCTCGATGTTGCGGGCCGTCCAGGGAAGGGCCTCCGGTGACTTCTCGACCGCAACGACGCGCGCGTGCTGCACCTCGGTCGCCATCGCCAGGGCGATCGCGCCGGAGCCGGAGCCCAGATCGACCGCGAGCGGCTCAGGGTTCGGCACGAGGGCGAGGGCGTCGATCGCGAACTGCACGACGAACTCGGTCTCGGCGCGGGGCGTGAACACGCCGGGGCCGACGGCGAGCTCGAGGGAGCGGAAGGGCGCGAGACCCGTGATGTGCTGGAGCGGCTCGCGCGTCGCGCGGCGGACGATCGCGGCGCGGATGACCCGCGCATCCTGCTCGTCGATGGGGCTGCGGGTGAGCGCGCGGGCCTGAACCGCGCCGCGCGACAGACCGAGGACGTGCCCGATGAGGAGGTCGGCGTCGACCTCCGGCGCGGGGATGCCCGCGACGGCGAGCGCATCGATCGCGTCGCGTCGCAGCGACTCGAGATCGGAGGAGGTCATGCGGGAGCGCGCCTGCGCGAGGTCAGGACGCGGTCTCGCCGAGGGAGGCGAGTCGCGCCTCCTCGTCGGCCTGGATGCACGACTCGATGACCGGCCCGATCGCGCCGTTCATGACGGCGTCGAGGTTGTAGGCCTTGTAGCCGGTCCGGTGGTCGGCGATGCGGTTCTCGGGGAAGTTGTAGGTGCGGATGCGCTCGGAGCGGTCCATGCCGCGGATCTGACTCTTGCGCGCGTCGCTCGCCGCGGCGTCGATCTCCTCCTGCTGCTTGGCGAGGATGCGCGCGCGGAGGACGCGCATGGCGGCCTCCCGGTTCTGGATCTGGCTCTTCTCGTTCTGCATCGACACGACGATGCCGGTCGGCAGGTGCGTGATGCGCACGGCCGAGTCGGTCGTGTTGACGCTCTGACCGCCCGGACCGGAGGAGCGGAATACGTCGATCTTGAGGTCGTTCTGGCTGATCTCGACCTCCTCCGGCTCGTCCACCTCGGGGAAGACGAGGACGCCGGTCGTCGAGGTGTGGATGCGCCCCTGCGACTCGGTGGCCGGCACGCGCTGGACGCGGTGCACGCCGCCCTCGTATTTCATGCTCGCCCAGACGCCCTGCGATGGGTCGGTCGCGTTCGACTTGATCGCCACCTGGACGTTCTTGAAGCCGCCCATGTCGCTCTGCGTGGAGTCGAGGACCTCGACCTTCCAGCCGCGCGACTCGGCGTAGTAGGAGTACATGCGCAGCAGGTCGGCCGCGAAGAGCGCCGACTCCTCGCCGCCCTCGCCGCCCTTGATCTCCATGATCACGTCGCGCCCGTCGTCGGGGTCGCGCGGGATCAGCAGTCGACGCAGCTTCTCCTGCGTCGTCGCGACGCGCTCCTCGAGGCTCGGGACCTCCTCGGCGAAGGCCTCGTCCTCCTTGGCGAGCTCGCGCGCGGCGACCAGGTCATCCTGCGCCTGCACCCACAGCTCGTGAGCGTGAACGATGCGGCTGAGCTCCGCGTAGCGGCGGTTGAGCTTCTTGGAGCGGGCCGCATCGGCGTGCACCGCGGGGTCGGCGAGCTGCTCCTGCAGCGCCTCGTGCTCGGCGATGAGTGCGGTGACCGAGTCGAACATGGGTACTCCCTCGTGGGCGGGGGCGCTCGGCCCCCGCGATCAGTCCTCCTTGTGGGCGGGCTGGCTGCGGTCGGCCTGAGGCAGCGCCTTCTGGATCTGCACGAGGAACTCGACGTTCGACTGCGTCTCCTTGAGCTTGCCGAGTACGACCTCGAGCGACTGCTGCGTGTCGTGGCCGGCGAGGGCGCGGCGCAGGCGCCACGTGACCTTGACCTCCTCCGAGCCGAGCAGCATCTCCTCCCGGCGGGTGCCGGAGGCGGAGATGTCGACGGCGGGGAAGATGCGCTTGTCGGCGAGCTGGCGCGAGAGTCGGAGCTCCATGTTGCCGGTGCCCTTGAACTCCTCGAAGATCACCTCGTCCATCTTCGAGCCGGTCTCCACGAGCGCGGTGGCGAGGATGGTGAGGGAGCCGCCGTCCTCGATGTTGCGCGCGGCGCCGAAGAAGCGCTTCGGCGGGTAGAGAGCGGCCGAGTCGACGCCGCCCGAGAGGATGCGCCCGCTGGTGGGCGCGGTGACGTTGTACGCGCGGCCGAGGCGGGTGATCGAGTCGAGGAGCACGACGACGTCGTGGCCGAGTTCGACGAGGCGCTTCGCGCGCTCGATGGCGAGCTCGGCGACCGTCGTGTGGTCCTCGGCCGGGCGGTCGAAGGTCGAGGCGATGACCTCGCCCTTGACCGAGCGCTGCATGTCGGTGACCTCTTCAGGTCGCTCGTCGACGAGCACGACCATGAGGTGGACCTCGGGGTTGTTCTTGGCGATCGCGTTGGCGATCGCCTGGAGCACGAGGGTCTTGCCCGCTTTGGGGGGCGAGACGATGAGGCCGCGCTGGCCCTTGCCGATCGGGGCGACGAGATCGATGATCCGGGTCGAGAGCTTCTGCGGCTCGGTCTCGAGGCGCAGGCGCTCCTGCGGGTAGAGCGGCGTGAGCTTGCCGAACTCGACGCGCGCGGCGGCCTCCTCGATCGTCTGGCCGTTGATCGAGTCGATCGAGACGAGCGCGTTGTACTTCTGGCGGCCCTGGCTCTCGCCCTCGCGGGGCTGGCGGATGGCGCCGACGACGGCGTCGCCCTTGCGCAGGTGGTACTTCTTCACCTGGCCGAGCGAGACGTAGACGTCGCTCGGGCCGGGGAGGTAGCCGGTCGTGCGCACGAACGCGTAGTTGTCGAGCACGTCGAGGATGCCCGCGACGGGGATGAGGACGTCGTCCTCGCCGACCTCGGGCTCGAAGTCGTCGCCCGCGGGGCCGCGCCCGCGCTTGCGGTCACGACCGCGACCGCGGCCACGGCCGTCGGCGTCCTGATCGGCGCGCTCGCTCTGCGGGCCGTTCTGATTCTGCTGGCCGCGCTGGCCGCCCTGCGGCTGCTGGCCGGACTGCGCCTGCTGGCCGGACTGGGGCTGCTGACCGGACTGCGCCTGCTGACCGGACTGCGCCTGCTGCGCGTCCTGACCGCGCGCGCCCTGTCGACCGCTCGGGGCGGCGTCGCCCTGCTCGGCGTTCTGGCCGTTCTGGCCGTTCTGGCTGCGGTCGCGGTTGCGACGGTTGCGGTTGCGGTTGCGGCCGCGGCCGCCTCCGCTCTCGGAGTCGTCGTCGGACGCCTCGGCGTCCGCCGAGCGCTCGGAGTCGATCGTGGAGGCGTCCTCGGCCGGGGTGACGGCGACGCCCGCGGAGGCGCCGGCCGCATGCTCGCGGGCGGAACGGCGGCCCGCGCGGCGCTCGGCGGGCGAACGGTCGCCCTCGTCGGCGGTCTCGGCTGCGGCGTCGGTCGCGGCGTCTGCGTCAGTGGAGAGCTCAGTGGGCTCAGCGGCGTCGGGGGCCTGCGTCGGAGCGGCCGTCACTGTGCCGCTCGTGACGCGGCGGGAGCCGCGACGGGCGGGCGCTCCGGCACCGGCGGCGGGCGCGTCGGCCGAGGCGGCGGGCGCATCGCCCGTGGCCTCGGCAGGTGCCTCGTCGACGGCAGGCACGGCGTCGGTCGACAGGTCGGTGTCGGCGCCGACGCTCCCGCCTCCCTGCACGGCGACGATCGCCGCGAGCAGGTCGCCCTTGCGGAGCTTGGAGACCCCCGTGATGCCGAGCTCGGTGGCGAGCTGCTGCAGCTGCGGGAGCTTCAGGGTGGTCAGGTCGATTGCGGCCGCGCTCGAGTCGCGGTCGGTGATGTCAGTCACGGAGGTGGTGTCCTTTCGACTCCGGGCATGGTGCCGCGGAGGATGCTGATCGCTTCGGACCGACCGCACGGGAGGCGGTGATGATGAACCGGGAAACGGGCGCAACGCGATGCCGCGGTACGAGCCGGTGAAAAAGCGATAGCTGCTTGGGGATGCCCGGGGAGGTGGGCCTAAGCCGCGGCCTCGACCGGATGCGCCACCACTGTAGCACCCTTGAAATCGACCGCGAGCATGTGCGACTGCCACGGTGTGGCGGCGTTCTCCGCCACGATCTCCGCGGCGGCGAGGCGCTGCGCGGGATCGCCGCAGAGCACGAGGATGGACGGGCCGGCGCCCGAGACGACGGCCGCGAAACCCTTCGCGCGGAGCGCCTGGATCAGGGCATCCGTCTCGGGCATCGCGCTCGCGCGATAGTTCTGGTGCAGCTTGTCCTCCGTCGCGGCGAACAGCAGCTCGGGGCTCTGGATCAGTGCGGCGATCAGCAGAGCGGACCGCGAGACGTTGAAGATCGCGTCCTCGTGCGGGACGGACGCCGGCTGCAGCGACCGCGCGAGCGCGGTGGACATCGTCGTCGACTCGGGAACGCACACGAGCAGCGAGACGCCGCGATGCACGGTGAGCCGCTTGTGCTGCGGGCCCTGCGGCGTCATCCACGCGATCGTGAGGCCGCCGAAGAGCGCCGGTGCGACGTTGTCGGGGTGACCCTCGAGCTCCGTCGCCCTAGCGAGGAGCCCATCGGCGTCGATGTCCACGATGCCCTCGAGCAGGCCCTTCGCCGCCACGATGCCGCCGACGATGGCCGCGCCCGACGAGCCCATGCCTCGGCCGTGAGGGATGACGTTGTGCGCGACGAGCTCGAGGCCCGGCATCTCGATCCCGTAGTGATCGAAGGTGTGCCTGATCGACCGCACGATGAGGTTCGACTCGTCGGTCGGGACCTCCCCCTCCCCCACGCCCTCGACGCGCACCGTCGCGCCGGGCGCCTCGCGCACCGCCACGTCGAGCTCGTCGTAGACGGAGAGAGCGAGCCCGAGCGTGTCGAAGCCGGGGCCGAGGTTCGCCGTCGTCGCGGGCACCTTCACGTGCACGCGGCGGCCGGCGAGGCGGGGGTCGACTGCCATCAGTGCCCGCCCCGGACGAGGCCGAGCACGTCGGCGACTTCAGCGGTGTCGACGGGCACGACGGTCGGGGCGACCTCGCTGCCGTCGGCGCGCTTGAGCGCCCACTGCGGGTCCTTCAGGCCGTGGCCGGTGACGGTGAGCACGACGCGCGCGCCGCGCGGGATGGCCCCGACCGCGGCTCGCTCGAGCAGACCCGCGACCGAGATCGCCGAGGCCGGCTCGACGAAGACCCCGACCTCCTGCGACAGGAGGCGGTGCGCCTCGAGGATTCCGGCGTCGTCGATGGCCCCGAAGTAGCCATCGCTGTCGGCGTGCGCGGCGAGCGCGAGCTCCCACGAGGCCGGGTTGCCGATGCGGATCGCGCTCGCGATCGTGTCGGGCTTGCGGACGACGGCCCCCGTCACGAGCGGCGCCGAGCCGGCGGCCTGGAAGCCGAACATGCGGGGAAGCGTGGTGGCCGCGCCGCGCGCGAGCTCTTCGCGGTAGCCGCGGTGATACGCCGTGTAGTTTCCGGCGTTGCCGACGGGCAGGATGTGGAAGTCCGGCGCGTCGCCGAGCACCTCGACGACCTCGTACGCCGCGGTCTTCTGGCCCTCGATCCGGTCGGGATTGACCGAGTTGACGAGGTGGACGGGGTAGTTCGCGGCGAGCTCGCGAGCGATGTCGAGGCAGTCGTCGAAGTTGCCCTGGATCTGGATGATCTCGGCCTTGTGCGCGACGGCCTGGCTGAGCTTCCCCATCGCGATCTTGCCCTCGGGCACGAGCACGGCCGCGGTGATGCCGGCGTGCGTGGCATAGGCGGCGGCGGACGCCGAGGTGTTGCCCGTCGAGGCGCAGATGACGGCCTTCGCGCCGTGCTCCACGGCTTTGGAGATCGCCATCGTCATGCCGCGGTCCTTGAACGAGCCCGTGGGGTTCATGCCCTCGTACTTGACCCACACCTCGGCGCCGGTGCGCTCCGAGAGGTAGCGCGCGGGGATGAGCGGCGTGCCGCCCTCGCCGAGCGTGACGATCGGGGTCGCGTCGCTGATGTCCAGTCGGTCGGCGTACTCGTGCAGAACACCGCGCCACTGCTTCGCCATCTACAGTCCTTCTACTCGCAGCACGCCGGTCACGCTGTGAACGACCGTGCTGGTGGTCAGTGCCGCGACCGTTGCGGCGAGATCGGCATCCGAGGCCTCATGGGTGCCGATCACCAGAGTAGCGGCGGGCTCGGCTGCTCCCTCGCGCTCGCTGATCGACACGACGGACTGCTCGACCGTCTCGACGGAGACCCCGTGCTCGCTGAACAGGGTCGCGATCGTCGCGAGCACGCCGGGCTGGTCCGCCACCCGAAGGGTGATCTGGTAGCGGGTGGTGACGGCGCTGATGGGCAGCACCGGAAGATTCGCGTGCGTCGACTCCGCGACGCCGGGGCCGCCGACGACATGGCGGCGCGCAGCGGAGACGACGTCACCGAGGACGGCCGAGGCGGTCTGGATGCCGCCGGCGCCCGCGCCGTAGAACATGAGCGGTCCGGCGGCCTCCGCCTCGACGAAGACGGCATTGTTGGCGCCGTGCACCGCGGCGAGCGGGTGCTCGTCGGGGATGAGCGCGGGGTAGACCCGCGCCGAGACGCCCGCCTCGAGCGTGAGGGGGTCGACGATCTTCTCGCAGATCGCGAGCAGCTTGACGACGTAGCCTGCCTTGCGCGCGGCGCGCACGTCGTCGAGCGAGACCTCGGTGATGCCCTCGCGGTAGACGGCCTCGGCGGGCACGAGGGTGTGGAAGGCGAGGCTCGCGAGGATCCCCGCCTTCTGCGCCGCGTCGTATCCGCCGATGTCGGCGGTCGGGTCTGCCTCGGCGTACCCGAGCTCCGTCGCGGTGGCGAGCGCCTGCTCCATGGTCTCGCCGTGCTTGTCCATGCGGTCGAGGATGAAGTTGGTCGTGCCGTTGACGATCCCGAGGATGCGCGTGACGCGATCGCCCGCGAGCGAATCGCGCAGCGGGCGGATGATCGGGATCGCCCCTCCGACCGCGGCCTCGTAGTAGAGCTGCGCGCCGACCTGCTCGGCCGTCTCGAACAGCTCGGGGCCGTGCGTGGCGAGCAGCGCCTTGTTGGCGGTGATGACGTCGGCGCCCGAGGTCAGGGCCTGGAGGATGAGCGTGCGCGCGGGCTCCAGGCCGCCCATGAGCTCCACGACGATGTCGGACCCCAGGATGAGCGACTCGGCATCCGCCGTGAGCAGCTCGCGCGGGATGTCGGTCGTGCGCTGAGCATCCACATCGCGCACCGCGACGCCGACGAGCTCCAGGCGCGCGCCCACGCGCGCGGCGAGCTCGTCGGCGTGGGTCAGCAGCTGGTCGGCGACCTGGGCGCCGACGCTGCCGGCCCCCAGCAGGGCGATGCGGAGGTTGCGGTACTCGATCACGGCTGGGTGATCCTCTCGGGTCGGGCAGCGGGGTGCGTCGGGTCGGCGGGGTCGGCGATTCCGGCATCGCGGCGCAGGAGGTCGGTCTCGGTCTCGCCGCGCACGATGACCCGCGCGGAGCCGTCGCGCACCGCGACGACGGCAGGGCGGGCGAGGTAGTTGTAGTTGCTCGCGAGCGAGAAGCAGTAGGCCCCGGTCGCGGGCACGGCGACGAGGTCTCCGGGGGCGACGTCGCCCGGCAGGTAGTCGGCCTGCACGACGATGTCGCCGCTCTCGCAGTGCTTGCCGGCGACGCGCACGAGAGCGGGGTCGGCGCCCGACGCGCGCCCGGCGAGGCGCACGCCGTAGTCGGCGCCGTAGAGCGCGGGGCGGGCGTTGTCGCTCATGCCGCCGTCGACGCTGACGTAGCGCCGGACAGCCGTCGTGCCGCCGTCGGTCGGCACGACGACGTCCTTCGTGGTGCCGACCTCGTAGAGCGTCACGCCCGCCGGGCCGATGATCGTGCGGCCCGGCTCGACCGCGATGCGCGGCACCGGGATGCCCAGCTCGGCACACACGGACCCGATCGCCTCGGCGAGGCCGGAAGCGATGCTCTCGATGACGGGCGCCTCGTCTCCGTCGAGGTAGGCGATGCCGAAGCCCCCGCCGAGGTTGAGCTCGGGGACATCGCCGTCGGCGAGAAGCTCAGCGTGGACGGCGAGAAGGCGGCGCGCGGCCTCGAGGAAGCCGTCCACGACGAAGATCTGCGAGCCGATGTGGGAGTGGAGGCCCAGGAAGCGCAGGTGCGGCTCGTGCGCGCGGATCCGCTGCACGGCCTCAGCGGCCTCGGAGAGCGGGATGCCGAACTTCTGGTCCTCCCTGGCCGTCGCGAGGTACTCGTGCGTGTGGGCGTGGACGCCGGAGTTGATGCGGACGCGCACCGCCTGCGTGCGACCGTGCCGCGCGGCCGCCTCGGCGACGCGCTCGACCTCCACGAGCGAGTCGATGACGACCGCCCCGAGGCCGACGCCGACGGCGCGGTCGATCTCGGCGAGCGACTTGTTGTTGCCGTGCAGGCCGAGTCTGGTCGGGTCGGCTCCCGCCGCGAGCGCGACCGCGAGCTCGCCACCGCTCGCGACGTCGATGTTGAGGCCGGCGTCGAGCATCCAGCGCACGACCTCCGTGCAGAGGAACGCCTTCCCGGCGTAGTACACGACGGCTTCGGCGCCGAGGCCTGCGAAGGCGGTGCGGAACGCTTCGAGCGTCCGAGCGGCGCGCGCACGCGCATCCGCCTCGTCGATCACGTACAGGGGCGTGCCGAACTCGGCGGCGAGCGCCGGGGTGCGGACGCCGCCGATCACGAGGGAGCCGTCGGCGCCGCGCGCGGCCGAGGACGGCCAGACGTGCGCGGGCAGCGCGTTCGCGTCATCGGGGTGGCGGAGCCACGACGGAGCGAGCGGGTTGACGGACACGGAACGCACCTCACGGGGATCTGCACGGAAGTCTCTGCACGGGAGTGAGGCGAGCGAACCCGGATTGGTCCCTGAAGCCAGGGAAATTCTATCGTGCACGGACCTGGGCCTTTCGCCCCTGGGCGACGCGCGAGTACGAGAGCACACTGGGCGTGCGACGAGACGACGTCATCCGTCGCGGAAGGAGCGACGATGGCCGACGACGACCGCCCGACTCTGCGGTTCCTCGGAGGGACGGGAACCGTCACCGGATCGCGGTTCCTGCTGGAAGCCGGCGGATCACGGATCCTGATCGACTGCGGGCTGTTCCAGGGCTACAAGCAGCTTCGTCTGCGAAATCGCGCCCCGTTCCCCATTCCGCCGTCGTCCATCGACGCCGTCGTGCTCACGCACGCGCATCTCGACCATTCCGGGTACCTCCCCGCCCTCGTCCGCGACGGCTTCGCCGGGCCGATCGTGTGCTCGGCCGGAACGGCCTCCCTCGTCGGGCTGCTGTGGCCGGATTCGGCGTACCTGCTGGAGGAGGAGGCGAGGTTCGCGGCCAGGAAGGGCTACTCCAAGCACGCCGCGCCGGCGCCGCTCTACACCACGGCCGATGCCGAACGAGCGCTCGAGCGCGTGAGCGTGCGCCGGTTCGGCGAGACGATCGCGCTCCCCGGTCGCGTCGAGGCCGAGCTCCACCACGCCGGGCACATCCTCGGCGCAGCGCACATCCGCCTCCGGTCGGCAGGGCGCTCCCTGCACGTGAGCGGCGACCTCGGGCGGGCGGACGACGCGCTCATGATCCCGCCGGAGCCGCTCGCCGCGCTGCCCCCGACGAACGCGCTGCTCGTCGAGTCAACCTACGGCAATCGTGCGCACCCCGTCACGGACCCGGCGGAGGAGCTCGCTCCTGTTCTCGAGCGCGTTCTCGGCCGTGGCGGCGTCGTCATGATCCCGGCGTTCGCCGTCGGCCGCGCCCAGGCGCTCCTGCTGCACCTGTCAAGACTGCGCCGCGCAGGCAGGATCCCCCGGGTGCCGATCTACCTCAACAGCCCCATGGCGGTGGATGCGACGGCCATGTACCGCGCGCACCCTGACGAGCACCGCGTGGCCGGTGACGATCTGGCCGACCTGTACGAGCTCGCCACGATGGTGCACTCCGTCGATGACTCCAAGCTGCTCAACCTGCGGGGCGGGCCCATGGTCATCGTCGCCGCGAGCGGCATGCTCACCGGCGGACGGATCCTCCACCACCTCGCCGCGTACGGGGGCGACCCCCGCAACGCGATCGTGCTCACCGGGTACCAGGCGGGCGGCACGCGAGGGGCCGCGCTGGCCGCGGGGGCGGACTCGGTGCGGATCTTCGGTCGGGAGGTGCCGATCGCCGCCGAGGTCGTCCAGCTGCAGAGCATGTCCGCGCACGCCGATGCCGAGCAGATCCTCGACTGGATGCGCGGCGCGAGCGTCGAGCGCGCCTACATCGTGCACGGCGAGCCGGATGCCGCCGACGTGCTGCGGGGCCGCATCGAGCGCGAGCTCGGTGTTCGCGCTCGAGTGCCGGAGCAGGGCGAGCAGGTGGAGGTCTAGATCGTCAGCAGGTTCCGCGCTGCGACAGCGCAGGGCCGTCGAGAGCCACGTCGTCCGCGCCGAGGGCGATGACGAGAGCGTCGTCCTCCACGACGACCTCCTCGAGCAGCAGACCGCTCGGGAGGTGCTCGGCGACGCACACCGACTGCGCCGTGAGCAGCCCGCCGCCGAGGCCGCCGAACTGCTCGGCGAAGCTCTCGAGATCGATCTCCTCCTCGCCGACGACGAGCGAGGCGGGAGTGAAGCTGAGCGCTCCGTCGACCGCCGCGGGAAGGAGCCCGACGCCGACCTCGAGCTGGAACCCCAGCAGGTCGAGCGTCGACCGGAACCGGATCTGGCCGTCGTCGAGCGCGACCTCGTCGATCGAGGCGCCGGACAGGGCTCCCGCGATCGCGGCGATGTCTCCCTCGGCGACGACGAACTGCGCGTCGACGCGGTCGGTGGGCTGCGTGCTGTCGGTCGGGATGCCCGTGGCCGACATCGTCAGCGCCCCGGCCAGGTCTCCGGCCGAGATCTCGCCCGCGTCGACGTCGACGCGCTCGAATCGCCCCGTCACGATCTGCCAGAGCACCGATCGTCCCGCGATGTCGACCTCGACGGGATGCTCGGGGTCGAGCTCGAGGGAGGCGCGAACCCGATCGGCCACCTCGTCGCGGATCGCACCGCGCACGGCGCCGTCGGCGACCGCCGCCCCGATCACGAGGACGCCGAGGACGGCCGCGGTCACCCCGAGGACGATCGCGGCGCGGCGCCCGCCCCGGCGTCGCGCGGAGGCGGGCGGCGACGCCGCGTCGGAGGCGCGCGCGTCGGAGAGGGTCGCGGCGACGGCAGGGTCGACGCGATCGGAGCGACGGTCGGGCGTGCTCGCGGAGGACATCGTCACATCCTCTCGGGTGCGGACACGCCGAGGAGGTCGAGCCCGTTGCGGAGCACCTGTCCCGTCGCATCGGCGAGCACCCGGCGGGAGTGGTGGACGGGCTGGACCGGGTCGTCCCCGACGGGGGTGACGCGGCACGCGTCGTACCAGCGATGGAAGGCGGCGGCGAGCTCCTCGAGGAAGCGCGCGACCCGATGCGGCTCGCGCAGGCTCGCGGCCTGGGCGACGATGCGCGGGAACTCGGCCAGGGCACCGAGCAGGATGCTCTCGGTCTCGTCGGTCAGCAGCTCGGCGGCGAACTGCGAGCCGTCCACTCCGGCCGCGTCCGCGTTCCGCGCCACCTGGTGGGTGCGCGCGTGGGCGTACTGCACGTAGAAGACGGGGTTGTCGTTGCTGCGCTTCTGCAGCACGTCCAGGTCGATGTCGAGGTTGGAGTCGCTCGAACTGCGCACGAGCGCGTACCTGGCGGCGTCCACCCCCACCGCGTCGACCAGGTCCTCCATCGTCACGACCGTGCCCGCACGCTTCGACATGCGCACCGGCTTGCCGCTCTGGACGAGATTGACCATCTGCCCGATGAGGATCTGCAGGTTCTCGTTCGGAGTGTCGCCGAACGCGGCGCACATCGCCATCATCCGCTGGACGTATCCGTGATGGTCGGCCCCGAGCATGATGATGCAGCGGTCGAATCCGCGTTCGCGCTTGTCGAGGTAGTACGCGAGATCGCCGGAGATGTACGCGGCCTCGCCGTTCGACTTGACGACGACGCGATCCTTGTCGTCTCCGAACGCCGTCGTCCGCAGCCAGACGGCGCCATCCTCTTCGAAGATGTGGCCGAGCTCGCGAAGGCGGCTGATCGCTCGGTCGACCGCGCCGCTCTCGTGCAGGTTGTTCTCGTGGAAGTAGACGTCGAAGTGCACTCCGAAATCGGACAGGCTCTTCTTGATGTCGTCGAACATGAGGTTGACGCCGCTCGCCCGGAATGCCTCCTGGAGCTCGGCGCCGTCGAGGCTTCCGAGGTTGGAGCGGGTCGCCACCACCCGGTCGGCGATGTCGGAGATGTACTGCCCGCCGTAGCCGTCCTCCGGAGTGGGCTCGCCCCGATAGGCGGCGACGAGGCTCCGCGCGAAGCGATCGATCTGGACTCCGTGATCGTTGAAGTAGTACTCGCGGATCACCGCGGCACCGCTGATCGAGAGCAGACGCGCTAGTGAGTCCCCCACTGCCGCCCACCGCGTTCCGCCGAGGTGGATGGGCCCGGTCGGGTTCGCGGAGACGAACTCGAGGTTGATCGACTGGCCGGCGAGCGCGTCGTTGCCGCCGTACGCGCCACCCATGGCGACGATGGCCGCTGCGAGTGCGCCGGCCGCTCCCGCCTCGAGGCGGATGTTGAGGAAGCCGGGCCCCGCGACCTCGACGCTCGCGACTCCCTCGATCGCGCCGAACGCGGTCGCGAGCTCTTCGGCGAGAGCGCGAGGAGTGAGCCCGATGCGCTTGGCGAGCTTGAGGGCGACGCTCGTCGCCCAGTCGCCGTGATCGCGATTGCGAGGACGCTCGAGCGCGATGTCGCCGACCGAGAGCGAGTCCGCCGCCTCGCCGTCGCGTCCCTGGACCGCGGCGGTGACGGCGGCGAGCAGAGACGAGGCGAGGAGGTCGGGATTCACGAAGTCTGATCCTAACTGTCAGTCGCTCCGGCCGATCCGGCCGGGGGCGCGTCACACTGTCGGCATGACTCCGTCCCGCGTCGTCGCCACCGCTCTCGCCGTCGTCCTCGCCGCACTGGCGGCCGGATGCGCTCCGTCGACCGAGGCTGAGGCCCCGACGCCCTCGGCGACCTCCGAGCCGAGCGCGACCGCGTCGCCTTCGAGCGCGCCCAGTCCGAGCCCGTCGGAGCCGACCCCGCAGCCCTCGGCATCCGCGACGCCTCCTGCGAGCGGTCTCGAGGCGCTCCCCCTCGGCATCTCCTGCGACGAGCTCATGACCCCGGACGCGCTCTACGAATTCAACCCCAACATCGGCTCCGACCCCGCGCCCCGGCACAGCGAGCTCGTCGAGACGATCGTCGCCTCCGGCGGGATCGCCTGCGGCTGGCTCAACCAGACGAGCGGAGCACGCATCTCGGCCGGCGTCATCCGGCTCACCCCCGACTCGCTCGCCGCCGTCCGGTCGACAGCTCCCGACCGCGCGGAGCCGAGTCCGGTGATCCCCGACGGGTTCTTCCGGGTGAGTGGCGGAAGCGGGCACACGGAGATCACCGGCGAGGACTACTGGATCGTCATCGATTCCCCGGTGCTCACCGACCCCGGCGAGGCGAGCTCGTTCGCCGAGCCGATGCGAGCGGCGCTCTCCTAGCTGTTCTTCCCCGGCCCGTTGCGAACGTCTGGGGTAGGCGAAGACCTCCGGGACGACGTGGGTAACCGCACTCGCATCATCACCGGAGGTCTTCGTGACTCACGCTAATGCTCCCTTGACGCCGGAGGGACGCCGCCGACTGGCGTAGTTGATCGTTGATGACGGCTGGCCCGTTCGGGTCGCTGCGGAACACTTCCAGTGCTCGCCGGCGACGGCGTCGCGCTGGTCGCGTCGATATCGGGCCGGGCTGGCGTTGACGGACCGCAGTTCACGGCCGGCATCGTCGCCGGGATGGTTGCATCACTACAATCACCACCGACCCCACAGCGGCCTGGGCGGGCTCGTGCCCTCGGATCGCGTTCACAACCTCACGAGGAAGAACACCTAGCCGAGCGCGACGAGCTCGGAGGGCCGCTCCGGCGACGGGTCGTTCGCCTCGGCCCGCACCCGCACAGCGGTCAAGGCGAGTGCCGAGCCGTCGCTCGCGAGGAACGCGGTGTCCGCGGCATCCCGCCCCGTCGCGATGCGAACCATCGTCCTCCTCGGCGCTCGGCCGGTCGCATCCACGAGCAGCCACTCATCGCCGACCGCGACCTCGACGGCTGCGTGGAAGTCCATGGGATCGAGGCCGGGCGCGTAGACGGACACGACGCGCGCCGGCAGGTCGGTCGCGCGCAGCAGACCCGCGACGACATGCGCGAAGTCACGGCACACGCCCGCCCCCGCCTCGAGCGGCTCGGCGAGGCCGTCGGTCGGCCGCGTGGAGCCCCAGGAGTACTCCAGAGCGCCGCTCACCGCCTCCCTGACCGCTCCGAGGCGGTCGAGCGGCGGAAGATCGGCGAAGGCCCGCACGACCTCGCTGTCAACGAGCGCGGGAAGGATGTCGCTCTGCACGAAGCGGCTCGGGCGCACGTCGAGTATCCGCTCGAGCGGCGTCACGGTCGCCGGCCGAGCACGCCCGCGAACCATCGCCTCGTACTCGACTCGGAGCACCCCCGCGGGCGCGTCGACCGTGTGCCATCGGGTCCCGACGGGCCCGGGATGCTCGGCCACGTCGAGCGCGCGGCCATCGACCGCGACGCGGAGGCGCTCCGATCGCGACAGCCCCTCCCCGTCGGCGACGGCGATCGCCAGCACGAGCGCCGCGGGCTCTCCGAGCACCCCGTCGACCGCGCATCCGACCTCGCGGACGAGCGCGGTGCGGACCGTCACCGGCGTCATGGGCACATGCTGGCACGGCGCGACCACCGCGGGGAACCCGCTAGGCTGACTCTCGCCTCCGTAGCTCAGGGGATAGAGCATCAGTTTCCGGTACTGAGGGCCGCAGGTTCGAATCCTGTCGGGGGCGCGAGCAATCTCTTCTGTTCGGCGGTCAGCGACCGCGGTTGGCGCGGCGCACCTCTCTGGGCGCGCGGCCGCCGAGGAACGACCGGGCCGAGTCGACCACGAAGCCGTGGCGCAGCGCCTGACGGCCGATGAGCATCCTGAATCCCATCGTGTCGCGATTGCTGAGCGTGACCTCGGTCGTCACGGGCCGGCCCATGATCGCGATGTCCATGAGGACGACGAGCCGCTCCTCCACGTGCCCGGAGGAGCTGCGCACGCTCCGCCGATCGTGCACGGGGCACTCGACGACCACGGCGTCGTCGGCGGACTCCTGCCAGGGGCGGATCCGGAATCGCACCCGCTCGTCATCGCCCTCGCCGACGAGCTCGACGTCGTAGGCGTGCACCGAGGACGTGCGGGCTCCCGTATCGAGCTTCGCCTTGATCCAGGGGATGCCGGCGCCGGGCAGGGCGATCCACTCTCGCCATCCGACGATGGTGATTGAATGGGCGGACTCCGTCACACCCTCATCTTGTCAGGGGCGCTCCATGAAAATCGCCATCCTCTCGCGTGCCCCGCACTCGTATTCGACGCAGCGGCTCCGCGCCGCCGCCGAGCAGCGCGGCCACCGCGTGAAGGTCCTCAACACTCTCCGCTTCGCCGTCGACCTCACGGGGCCGGAGCCCGACCTGAACTACCGCGGCCGCCCGCTGTCGACGTACGACGCGATTCTGCCGCGCATCGGCAATTCGATCACCTACTTCGGCACGGCCGTCGTGCGCCAGTTCGAGCAGATGGACGTCTTCACGCCCAACACCTCCAACGGAATCAGCAACGCCCGCGACAAGCTGCGGGCCACGCAGATCCTCAGCCGACACGGCATCGGGATGCCCGCGACCGCGTTCGTGCGCAACCGCGCCGACGTGCGCCCCGCGATCGAGCGCGTCGGTGGTGCTCCCGTCGTCATCAAGCTCCTCGAGGGCACGCAGGGCATCGGCGTGATCCTCGCCCCCCAGGCGAAGGTCGCCGAGGCCATCATCGAGACGCTGCACTCGACGAACCAGAACGTCCTCATCCAGCAGTTCATCTCCGAGAGCCGAGGGCGCGACATCCGCGCCCTCGTCGTCGGTGACCGCGTCGTCGCGGCCATGCGACGCACGGCCGAGGGCGACGAGTTCCGATCGAACGTCCACCGCGGCGGGTCGGTCGAGGCGGTGTCGCTGACTCCGGAGTACGAGCGCGCGGCCGTTCGATCCGCGCAGATCATGGGGCTGCGCGTCGCGGGCGTCGACATGCTGGAGGGCAACGACGGACCCCTCGTCATGGAAGTCAACTCCTCCCCCGGCCTCGAGGGCATCGAACGGGCGACGACGCTCGACGTCGCCGGCGCGATCATCGACTACATCGCGCACGAGGTCGCGTTCCCGGACATCGACGTGCGCCAGAGGCTCGCCGTGTCGACGGGCTACGGCGTCGCGGAGCTCGTCGTGCACGCCGGTGCTGACATCGTCGGCAAGACCCTCGGCGAGTCGGGCATCCTCGATCGCGACATCACGGTGCTGACCCTGAATCGCGGAACGACCGTCATCCCCAACCCTCGCGCTCGGCAGGATCTGCAGGCGGAGGACCGCCTCCTGTGCTTCGGGAAGATGGACGAGATGCGCTCGATGACGCTGCGGCGCCGTCGGCGCGCGTCCGTCCGCCGTCTTCCCAAGGGCGCCGCCGACGCGGCGCAGGGCGTGACGTCCGCCCCGACTCTCGAGCGCTGACGGCGCCCGCCGACTCTGAGCTCAGTCGTCGACGCGCTCGGCGTGCGTCTCGAGGAAGCGGTAGAGCTCCTGATCGTCGACGCCGGGGAAGGTGCCGCTGGGCAGAGGCGAGAGGATGTGCGCGTGGAGCTTCGCGCTCGTCCACGCCTTGCCCCGCCACCGGCTCGCGAGGTCGCCGGAGGGCCGCCTGCAGCAGGCAGGGTCGGGGCAGGTCGACACGCTGCGGTTGGTCGTCTCCCGTCCGCGGAACCACTTCGACTGCGCGAACGGCACGCCGACGGTTATCGAGAACTCGTCGCTCGCGCTCGTGCCGGTCTGCGTCGACTCCCAGTACGTGCCCTCGGGAGTGTCTGTGTACTGGTAGAACTCGGTCGTCCTGTTGGTCCGCGTGAAGGCGACGCGGGCGCTCCAGTGCCGGCACACGAGCTGACCCTCGACCGAGCCGGTGACGTCGACGGGCAGGCGGAGCCCATCGTTCTCGTAGGCCTTGTAGACGGCGCCGTCGTCGCCCACGCGCAGGAAGTGCAGCGTGAGATCGAGGTGCGAGGTAGCGAGATTCGTCAGCCGCAGCGCGGCCGCCTCGTGCGTCACGCCAAAGGCGTCCCGGAAGTCCTCGACCGCGATGTTGCGGTCGGCCTTGGCCTGCGCGAGGAAGGCCACCGACTGCTCGCGGGGCATGAGGCACGCTGCGGCGAAGTAGTTGATCTCGAGCCTCTGGCGGAGGAACTCGGCATAGGTGCTCGGCACCTCGTGGCTGAGGAGCCGGTGCGCGATCGCCTGCAGGGCCATCGAGCGGAGGCCGTGGCCGCCGGGGATGGAGGCGGGAGGGAGGTAGATGCGGCCGTTCTCGAGGTCGATGACCGAGCGCGCCGAATGCGGGAGGTCGCCGACGTGCACGAGCTCGAAGCCGAGCTTCTTCGCCATGAGGCCGACCTCGCGGTGCGTGAGCGCTCCGGTGGTGTGGCCCGTGTCGCGCACCGTGCGCTCCGCGAGCTCCTCGATGTCCGGCAGGTAGTTGTCGAGCGTGCGCATGCGGTGCCTCAGCTCGGTGTTGGCGCGGCGGGCCTCCTCCGGCGTCGCGATCGTCTGGCGCTCGCGCTCGACGAGCTCGCGATGCAGGCCGACGAGCGCCTCGAGCACCTCATCGCTCATCGACCGTGATGCGCGCACGGCGGGAAGGCCGAGCGATGCGTAGAGGGCCGAGCGCTGCGCCCGCTCGAGCTCGATCTCGAGCGCCGCGCGATGGGAGGGCGGCGTCTCCTCCAGGAGATCCGAGAGCGCGACGCCGAGCGCGTCGGCGATCGCCGTGAGCAGGGTGATGCGCGGCTCGCGGCGACCGTTCTCCATGAGGGAGAGCTGGCTACCTGCGACGCCAACGAGCTCGCCCAGCTGGTCGAGGGTGAGCCCGGTGGCCGAGCGGAAGTGACGGATGCGCTGGCCGAGGGTGACAAGGTCGCTCATGCCTTGACAATAGCGAAAGATCGGCGGTTCTTTAACGCAGGGCTTCGGATAATCGCCGTCTACGGAGCGACATCATTGGCGTAACAGGGATTTCTTCCCAGGACGGAGAGACGATCATGACGCTGCTCGACCACCCGCGCACCGATTCAACCCTCGAGGCGGCTCAGTCAGTCTCCCCCGGCGCCGACGCCGAGCGCCCCGCCGACGTCTCCGCCTGGGTCGCCGAGCTCGCGGAGCTGATGCAGCCCGCGGACATCCACTGGTGCGACGGGTCGACGCGCGAGCGCCACGAGCTTCTGCAGCTCCTCGTCTCCAACGGCACGATCGAGCAGCTGAACCCCGAACTGCGCCCCTACTCCTTCCTCGCCCGCTCGCACGAGGCGGACGTCGCCCGTCTCGAGTCGCGCACCTTCATCTGCTCGGCGGAGCAGATCGACGCCGGCCCGACCAACAACTGGGCGGACCCGGTGCGCATGCGCGCCGAGGTCACCGACCTCCTCCGCGGCTCGATGCGCGGGCGCACGATGTACGTCATGCCCTTCTCGATGGGCCCGATCGGCTCGCCCATGGCGAAGCTCGGCGTGCAGGTCACCGACTCCCCCTACGTCGTCGTCAGCACCGGGACGATGACCCGGATGGGCACCGCGGCCCTTGACGCGATCGCGGCGGGA
This sequence comes from Microcella alkalica, assembly GCF_014137945.1. Taxonomy (GTDB): domain Bacteria; phylum Actinomycetota; class Actinomycetes; order Actinomycetales; family Microbacteriaceae; genus Microcella; species Microcella alkalica. The sequence goes on along the minus strand of NZ_JACGWX010000001.1, from coordinate 322,928 downwards.
GCCGAGTGGGTACCCGCGATCCACAGCGTGGGCGCCCCGCTCGCCCCGGGCGAGAAGGACGCCGCCTGGCCCTGCAACGACACGAAGTACATCGTGCACTTCCCCGAGACGCGCGAGATCTTCTCCTACGGCTCGGCCTACGGCGGCAATGCGATCCTCGCCAAGAAGGCCTTCGCGCTCCGCATCGCCTCCGTCCAGGCGCGCGACGAGGGCTGGCTCGCCGAGCACATGCTGATCATCAAGGTGACCGCGCCCACCGGCCGCGCCTACCACCTGGCCGCCGCCTTCCCGAGCGCGTGCGGCAAGACCAACCTCGCGATGCTCTCGCCGAGCATCCCGGGCTGGACCGTCGAGACGATCGGCGATGACATCGCCTGGCTGCGCATCGGTGCCGATGGCCGCCTGCGCGCGATCAACCCGGAGGCGGGCTTCTTCGGCGTCGCGCCCGGCACGAGTGCGACGACCAACCCGACGGCGATGGACACCCTCTGGGGGAACACCGTCTTCACGAACGTCGCCAAGACCGAGGACGGCGATGTGTGGTGGGAGGGCATGACCTCCGCGCCGCCCGCGCGCCTGATCGACTGGCGCGGCAACGCCTGGACCCCCGAGTCCGGTGTCCCGGCCGCGCACCCCAACTCCCGATTCACCGTGTCCGCCCGTCAGTGCCCGTCCATCGCGAGCACATGGGAGGACCCGGAGGGCGTCGTCATCGACGCCATCATCTTCGGCGGCCGCCGAGCGACGAACGTGCCCTTGGTGGTAGAGGCGCGCGACTGGGATCATGGCGTTTTCCTGGGCGCCACGATCGCATCCGAGCAGACGGCGGCCGCCGAAGGCACTGTGGGCGAGCTGCGTCGCGACCCGTTCGCGATGCTGCCCTTCTGCGGCTACAACATGGGCGACTACTTCGCTCACTGGCTCGACTTCGGTCGTCGCCTGCGCCGCTCCGCCCGCGTGCCGCGCGTATTCCAGGTCAACTGGTTCCGCAAGGGAGCCGACGGCTCCTTCCTCTGGCCGGGCTTCGGCGAGAACGCGCGCGTCCTCCAGTGGATGGTCGAACGGCTCGACGGCACCGCGTGCGCCGAGGACTCCCCGCTCGGATCCATCCCGACCGCCGACGGACTCAACCTCGACGGCCTCGACCTGAGCGAGGACCGCGTGCGCGAGCTCTTCGCCCAGGACAAGGGCGCCCTGCTCGCAGAGGCCGACGACATCGAGGGGTTCTTCGCGACCTTCGGCGACCGGCTGCCCGCGGAGCTCGACCGACAGCTGGACCTGCTGCGCCGCCGACTCGCCGACTGAGCCGTCAGGACGCTGAGCGCTCTCGACGCCGCGACGTCGAGCATCGCTAGACTCTCCGGCACCATCGGCGCCCCGGAGGAACGGGGCCGCGAGGGCGAGTCGGAGGAGAACCATGAGTGCGATCGGCCGGTCGCTCAGGCGTGCACGGCTCGTGACGGGAGCCGCGATCGCGACCGCCGGCATCGCCGTGGCGATCGGCGTCGCGGTGCCGGCGGCGGCATCCGAGCCCCTCGATCTCGACGGCGCCTACGTGCTTGACGCGGCGGGCGCTCTGAGCGGCGACACCGCCCGGGTCGAGCGCGCGCTCGACGAGCTATTCGATCAGACCGGCGCCGGTCTCTTCGTCGTCGTCACCGACCGGTTCGACGGCGCTGCCGACAGCTTCGACTGGGCGGAGCAGTCGGCCGTGCTCTCCTCCCTCGGCGACCGCGACACCCTGCTCGCGATCTCGGTCGACGAACGCGCCTACGCGTTCTCCTACGGGCCCGACTGGCCGGTCGACCCCTCGGTCGCCGAGCGCGCCGAGGTCGATCGACTCATCCCGGCTCTTCGCGACGACCGATTCGCCGACGCGATCGTCGCCTACGCCGACGCTCTCGGCGGCGAGAGCCCGGCGGGCGGCGGCTCCGGCGGCGAGAGCGCGGGAGGCGAGGACGCCTCGAGCGGCGGCATCCCGTTCATCGCGATCATCGCGGGACTGGCCGTCATCGCGCTCCTCGTGTGGATCGTGATGCGAGCGCGACGCGGCTCCCGCAGCGGCGGCGGCGGCGAGCGCCCCGATATCGCGGGCCCGCCCGAGCCCTCGATCGACGAGCTCGATCGCGATGCCGCTCGCCGGCTCGTGCAGCTCGACGACGCGCTCACGACGAGCGAGCAGGAGCTCGGGTTCGCCGAGGCCCAGTTCGGGGGCGAGACGGTTGCGGGCTTCCGTGCCGCGCTCGACGCCGCTCGGGAACGCGTCGCCGAGGCATTCCGCCTTCGACGCACTCTGGGCGATGCCCAGCCCGACGCCGAGCCCGATCGCCGTGCCGCACTCGAGCAGATCGGTGCGCTCCTGGACGAGGCAGACGACCTGCTCGAGGAGCAGGAGGAGGCTTTCGACGCCCTTCGCGATGTCGAGCAGTCGCTGCCCGACGCGCTCGCCGCGCTCACCGCGACCGAGGAAGAGCTCGAGGCGCGCGCAGCGATGGCGACCACGACGGTGGGCCGACTGCAGGACGAGTACGCGCGCGACGCCATCGCGGCGATCGCCGACACTCCTGCGCAGACCGCCCGACTGCTCGCCCTCATCCGCGAGGAAATCCTGGACGCCGAGGCGAAGTCGACAGCCGGCGCGACGGGCGAGGCCGCGGTCGCCGTCCGCGCCGGCCAGCTCGCCGTCGCGCAGCTGCGCGGCTCCCTCGACGCGATCGACCGCCTCGCTGCCGAGCTCGTCGAGGCGCGCACGGATCTCCAGGCCCAGCGCGACGACCTGCGCTCCGGACTCCAGGCGGCTTCCGCTCTGCCCGACGACCCGACGGTGCGCTCGGCCGCGTCGAGCGCCGAGGCGGCACTGGCCGCCAGCGAAGGCGGCGAGTCCGACCCCGTCGACGCTCTTCAGGCCCTCGTCGTCGCCGACCGCCGACTCGATGAGGCGCTCGCATCGGCGCGGGAGATCGGCGAGCGCCGTCAGGCCGCGGCCGGGGCCCTCGACCGAACCCTAGCCGCCGCCCGCAGCCGCATCCTGAGCGCGGCCGAGTACATCACAGCGCATCGCGGCGGTGTCGGCGCGAGCGCGCGCTCCGCCCTTGCGGAGGCGCAGGCGCAGCTCGATGCCGCGGTGCGCTCTCCCGCCGACCAGCCGGAGCAGTCGCTGCAGGCCGCGCAGCGCGCGGCGGAGCTCGCGGCGCAGGCGCTGCGCCAGGCCGAGGCCGACGTCTCGTCCACCATGACCGGCGGTGCGCCCGTCGGCCTTCCCGGCTTCCCTGGCGGGCTGCTGGGCGGAGGACGATCGGGGGGCGGCCTCGGGGAGGCGATCATCGGCGGGCTCCTGGGCGGACTCCTCAGCGGAGGCGTCTCGCGCGGCGGCTTCGGCGGGCCCTCCCGCGGCGGGTTCCCCGGTGGATTCGGCGGCGGCTCCCCGACGTTCGGCTCGTCCCGGCGCTCGGGAGGCGGCAGCTTCGGCGGTGTGCGCTCGGGCGGGCGACGCAGCGGAGGCGGTCGCTTCTGACCCGCTCCCCTCACGGCATCCCCCGCCCCGATCGCACGATCACGGGCATCCCCGACAGAAAGGCAGCACGCACATGACGAAGCAATCGATCTTCGGACGCATCGCCCAGCTCGCCCGAGCGAACATCAACGCTCTGCTCGATTCGGCGGAGGACCCGCAGAAGATGCTCGACCAGATGGTGCGCGACTACTCCGCGAGCATCCAGGAGGCGGAGGCCGCGATCGCCCAGACGATCGGCAACCTGCGGCTGCTCGAGCAGGATCACGCGGAGGACGTCGCAGCGGCGCAGGACTGGGGTCGCAAGGCCGCGGCCGCGAGTGCGAAGGCCGATGAGCTGCGCGCGAGCGGCAACGCCGCCGACGCCGACAGGTTCGACACTCTCGCGAAGGTCGCGCTCGGCCGTCAGCTCGGCGCCGAGAACGAGGCGAAGGGCGCCGAGCCCACGATCGAGGCGCAGACCGAGATCGTCGCGAAGCTCAAGACGGGCCTCGAGCAGATGCGCGGCAAGCTGGGCGAGCTGGGGGCGAAGCGCGACGAGCTCGTCGCCCGCTCGAAGATCGCCGACGCGCAGTCGCAGGTGCTCGACGCCGTGAAGAGCATCGACATCCTCGACCCAACGAGCGAGCTCGGCCGCTTCGAGGAGAAGGTGCGCCGCGAGGAGGCTCGGGTCATGGGCCAGCAGGAGCTCGCCTCCTCGAGCCTCGACGCTCAGTTCGAGAGCCTGGAGGACGCGAGCGAGTCCGCGGAGATCGAGGCGCGCCTCGCCGCGCTCAAGCTCGGCTCGTCCTCCGGATCGACGCCTCCCTCGGCAATCCAGGGCTGACGCGCCTGGCCGCTGCCGATCGCACCGCCATCGACCCCCGTCCGCGCTGGGCGGGGGTCGATGCCGCGCGCGGGCTGGCGGTGCTCGGCATGATCGCGGCGCACACCGTCCCTCGCTCGGGCGGGCTGGGGGCGACGGAGCTCGTCGTCGACGGCCGCCCATCCCTGCTGTTCGCGCTCGTCGCGGGCGTCTCGCTCGGTCTGATGACGGGGCAGGATGCTCCCTCTCCCGCCGGCGAGCGCTCCGAGCGGCAGCTGCGCCTCCTCATCCGCGCTCTCGCGCTCGTGCTCGCCGGCGTGCTCCTGTGGCTTCTGCCCCACGGGATTGCGGTGATCCTGGACTACTACGGCGTGATGTTCCTGCTCATGGTGCCGCTCCTGTTCCTCCCGCGCTTGGCCCTCGCCGCGGTGGGCGCTGCCGTGCTCGTCATCGGGCCCGCGCTCCGCGACGCCGTCGAGCGCGCGGGCGTTCCCGAGCAGGAGCCGGCCGCGACGGCGGTTGAATACCTGCTCACCGGCTGGTACCCGGCGCTGCTCTGGGTTCCGGTGCTCGCGGCTGGCCTTCTCGCCGCCCGCTCGGGCCTCGGACGGCGGCGCGTGCGGCTGGCGCTCGTGCTCGGCGGGGCCTCGGCGAGCATCGTCGGCTACGGGGCCGCGATGCTGCTGCCGCAGATCACCGGCGGCGCATCGCTCGGGATCGAGGAAATCACGGCGGAGGCGCACTCCGGCACGATCGCCGAGTTGCTCGGCTCGGGAGGCCTCGCCGCGGCCGCTCTCGGGCTCCTGCTCGTCCTTCTCGACCCCGCGACTCCGGAGAGCCAGGCCGCCGCCGCCCCGCGAACCGCGCGGCTCGTCCTCGAACCGCTGCGCGCCCTCGGTCGCGTCGCGCTCACGGTGTACGTCGGGCACGTGCTCGTCGTCGCCGCGCTCGCGCCGCTCGGCGGCGCAGGCAGGTTCGAGGGCGCAGTCGGCTGGGGCATCCTCATCGTGCTCTCGGTCGCGGGGGTCGCCGTGGGTCTCGCGTGCGAGGCGCTCGGGCGACGCGGGCCGCTCGAGGCGGCGCTCTCGGGACTCTCGGTCCTCCCCTTCCGCCCGGCACGGGTGCGAGACTGACCCCATGGCAGCGCACTTCGTCGTGGTACCCCAATGGCAGGGCTCGGGAGCAGAGCGCGCGATGCGGCTCGTCGACGGGGCGGAGGCGATCCGCGGCGACCTGCCGACGAGCGCCACGACGGTGATCGAGGTGCCTCTCGAGGCCGGAGACGCCGAGCAGACCGGCATCCACCGCTGGAGCTCGCTGCGCATCGTGCGCGAACGGCAGGCGACGGCTCTCGCCGAGATCGACGGGCCCGCGATCACCATCGGCGGGGATTGCGGAGTCGAGCTCGCCGCCATCGAGCATGTCGCCAGGCGAGGCCGCACCGCGCTCGTCTGGGCGGACGCGCACGCCGACCTCAACACGCCGACGAGCTCGCCCTCCGGCGCCTTCCACGGCATGGTGCTGCGGTCGATCATCGACCAGGGACTCGTGGCCCCCGCCGATGTGCTGCTCGTCGGCGCCCGCGACCTCGACCCGGCCGAGGAGCACGCCGCTGAGAGCCTCGGGATCGCCCATGTCGCGGTCGTCGATGTCGGAGCCGCCGTCGCCGAACGAGCGTCCGAGGGCGCGACCGAGCTCTACATCCACGTCGACCTCGACGTCATCGACCCGGCCGAGTTCGGCGGCGTGGGCTTCCCCACGCCGTTCGGCACGACGGTCTCCGAGCTGGTCGCCGCGATCGGCGCGGCGCGCGCCGCCCTCCCGCTCTCCGGCGCGGGCGTCACCGAGTTCGCCCCGGCGAGCGCGGAGGCTGCGGGCGACGACCTGCCGAGCATCCTCCGCATCATCTCCGCGCTCACGCGCCCCGTTCCCGGGGCGGTGTCGGCCTCGGCCGGCTGGAGCGCACCCGAGGCCCCTCCCGCGGCCTGACGACGCTCTGTCGACCGCATCGGCTGGTCGCCGACGGCGGTGGCTAGAGTGGCGCGCATGTCCGACTCCCCCGCTGCCCCCGCCGCCCCGACCGCCGTCGCCGCTCCGCGCCGCGTCACCGTCGAGCGCGACGGCCATCTTCTGCTCATCGGCCTCGATCGCGTCGACAAGCGCAACGCCGCCGACCTCGCGATGCTCCAGCAGCTCGCGCTCGCGTACGGCGAGCTCGACCGCGCCGAGGAGGCCCGCGTCGGCGTCGTCTTCGCCCACGGCGACCACTTCACGGGCGGCCTGGATCTCGGCGACATCGCTCCTCGCGTGGGCCCCGAGGGGCTCGCGATGGTTCCCGAGGGCGGCATCGACCCCTGGGGCGTGCAGGGGCCGCGCGTGAGAAAGCCCGTCGTGCTCGCCGTGCAGGGAACGTGCCTGACGCTCGGCATCGAGCTCGCGCTCGCGAGCGACGTCGTGGTCGCCGCGAGCGACACCTCGTTCTCGCAGCTCGAGGTGGCCCGCGCGATTCTGCCGTTCGGCGGCGCGACCCTCCGCTTCCCCGCGGTGGCCGGGTGGAGCAGCGCAATGCGGTGGATGCTCACCGGCGACCGCTTCGACGCCGTCGAGGCCGCCCGCATGGGTATCGTCTCCGAGATCGTCGAGCCGGGCGAGCAGCTCGCGCGCGCCGTCGAGCTCGCCCACCGCATCTCGGTGCAGGCGCCGCTCGCCGTGCAGGCGACCCTCGAGAACGCCCGCCTCGCCGTCGCGGAGGGCCCCGCGGCGGCGGCCGCCCGCCTGCAGGGCGAGCTCGTGCGGCTCATGCAGACCGAGGATGCCCGCATCGGCATGGAGGCCTTCCTCCGTCGCGAGACTCCCCGCTTCGTGAGCCGATAGGAGCCGCGCCGTGACCCAGCCGCCCCGCCCGCTCCGCGCCACCGCGGCGACGACCGCCCCGCTCGAGGAGGCGTACGACCTCGTCGTCATCGGCGCGGGCGCCGTTGGCGAGAACGTAGCCGACCGCGCCGTGCAGGGCGGCCTCACGGCGGTCGTCATCGAGAGCGAGCTCGTCGGCGGCGAATGCTCGTACTGGGCCTGCATGCCGTCGAAGGCGCTCGTCCGATCGGTGTCCGCCCTGCGCGCCGCCCGCGCCCTCCCCGGCTCGCGCGAGGCTGCGACCGGTCGGCTCGATGTCGAGGCGGTGCTCGCGCGCCGCGACGCGGTCGCAAGCCACTGGGACGACTCGGGGCAGGTGCGCTGGCTCGACAGCGCCGGTATCGCGCTAGTGCGCGGCGAGGCGCGGCTGGACGGCGCGAGGCGGGTCGTCGTGACGACGCCCGACGGGGAAGAGCGCGTGATCATCGCGCGCAGCGCCGTCGCGATCTGCACCGGCTCCGACGCGGCGATCCCGGGCATCCCCGGCCTCGCGGAGGCCGCCCCGTGGACATCGCGCGAGGCGACGAGTGCGGAGCGCGTCTCCGAGCGGCTCGCCATCATCGGCGGAGGCGTGGTCGGCTGCGAGATGGCGACCGCGTTCGCCGGCCTGGGCTCGACGGTGACGCTCATCAGCCGAGGCCGACTGCTGTCGAACCTCGAGGAGTTCGCGAGCGAGCTCGTGAGCCGGCGGCTCCGCGACGAGGGCGTCACGGTGTTCACGGGCGCCTCGCCGACGCGCGTCGACCGCCGCGCCGACGGCACAGTGATGATCGGGCTCGAGGGCGGCGCCGCGAGCGTGGAGGCGGACGAGGTGCTCGTCGCGACCGGCCGGCGGCCTCGCACCGATCGTCTCGGTCTCGAGACGATCGGTCTCGAACCCGGCGCGTGGCTGCACGTGGACGACTCGCTGCGCGTCGACGGGCACGACTGGCTCTACGCCGTCGGCGACGTCAACCACCGGGCACTGCTCACGCATCAGGGCAAGTATCAGGCGCGCGCCGCGGGCGACGTCATCGCCGCACGAGCTCGCGGCGAGGAGGTCGACGCGAGCCGCTGGGGCGCCCACTCCGCGACCGCCGACCACGACGCCGTCCCGTCGGTCGCGTTCACCTCGCCCGAGGTCGCCTCCGTCGGGATGACCGCCGCAGGCGCCGCGGGGCGAGGGCTCGCGATCCGCGTCTCCGACTACGAGATCGGGCACGTCGCGGGCGCGAGCCTGCACGCGGAGGGCTATCGAGGCCGGGCGCGCCTCGTCATCGACGACGCGCGCGATGTCGTGATCGGGTTCACCGCCGTCGGAGACGACGTCGCCGAGCTCGTGCACGCCGCCACGATCGCGATCGTGGGCGAGGTCCCGATCGCCCGGCTGCAGCACGCGGTCCCCTCGTATCCCACGATGAGCGAGATCTGGTTGCGGCTGCTGGAGACGGATCGCGCGCAGCGTCGCGCCTGAGCCCGGGACGGCCTCCCACCCGCGTCGCGCACAACTGCTAGGAATGGGGCATGACCGCGGTCCGCTCTCGACCCGCCGCCACCGCGCGCGCGGCGCGAGCGGTCGGCGCGCTGGCGCGCGTGCGGTGGCTGCGCCGGCTCGGGCTGCATCCGGTGGTCGCCCTGCCCGGGTACGCGCTGGTCACCGCGCTCGCTCTCGCATGGGGCGCCGTGCTCAGCGGATTCCGCGTCTCCCGTCGCGGCGGGGTCATCGTCTGCGCGGGGATGCCGCGCTGGGCGTTCGGCCGCGGGGGGACGACCCTCGGAGCCGTCTACCTGACCCATGATGCTCTCAGCCCTCGCGTGCTGGCGCACGAGGCCGCGCACCGCGCGCAGTGGCGCCGGTACGGCCTCGCGATGATCCCCCTGTACCTCGCGGCGGGCCGGGATCCGCTGCGCAACCGCTTCGAGATCGCCGCTGGCCTGGAATCGGGCGGCTACCTCTGATGCGCACGGTCGTCGTCACGGGAGCGAGCTCGGGCCTCGGCGCCGCTGCGGTGGTCGAGCTCGCACGGCGCGAGTGGCAGGTCGCGGTCGTCGGTCGGGACGCGGACCGGACGGCCGCCGTCGCCGCGCGAGCGGGAGGCATCCCCTTGACCGCCGACTTCGACGAGCTCGACCAGGTGCGCGCTCTCGCGAGCGAGCTGCTCTCGCGCTTCCCGCGGATCGACGCGCTCGTCAACAACGCCGGGGGCATCGTGAGCCGACGGACAACGACCCCGGACGGCAACGAGGCGACGCTCCAGCGCAATGTGCTCGCACCCGCCCTGCTCACCGAGCTGCTCGTGCCACGACTGCGAGCGGCTCGCGACACCGGGCGCGTGGTGCTCACGTCGAGCGTGCTGAACCGGCTCGGCGGCCTGCGCCTCGACGATCTCGACTTCGCCGATCGCCGCTACGGTGCGGGATGGCGCGCCTACGGAGCGAGCAAGCTCGCGACGATCCTCTACGCGCGATCGCTCGCAGCGCGCACCGGGCTCGAGGCCTACCCCTTCCATCCCGGGTACGTGCGCAGCGGCTTCGGCGCTGAGTCGCGAACCGCGCGGCTGATCCAGCTGGTGGCGGGATCGATGCAGATCTCGCCGGAGGCCGGCGCCGCGCCGCTCGTCCACCTCGTCGACACCCCTGAGCTGGGCGTGCCGAACGGAACGTACTTCGACGGGCTCGACCCGCTCGGCGCGACGCATCCGAGCGCGAGCGACGCGCGTCTGGCCGACGAGCTGTGGCAGGCGGTCGCGCAGCGCATCGGCGTGCCGACCGCCGTCGAGCGCTGACGCGCGCCGATCACCCGCGACGGAGCGCGCCCGACGTCACCACTGGGGCGGGTGGAGCCGCGCGCGACGGCGCCGCTCCCACTGCGCGCCGAGCGCGAGCAGGTCGGCCTCGCCGCCGGGCCGGCCGATAAGCTGGACGCCCATCGGGAGCCCCGGCTCGGCCGAGTCAGGGGGCGTGAGTCCGACGGGCAGGGTCAGGGCGGGGAGCCCGCTGACGTTCACGAAGCTCGTCCACGGCGTGTACCGGACCTGCTGGTCGAAGTTCCGCTCCGCATCCGACTGGTCGTACCAGCCGAGCGGCCGCGGAGTCATCGCCACCGCGGGCGTGACGACGACGTCGACGCTCGAGAACCGACGGATGACGCGGCGCTCGAAGCCCGTGAGCCACGCGAGAGCCTCGACGAGCCGCTCGGCGGGCATGGCTCTCCCCTGCGCGACGAGCCACGCGGTGAGCGGCTCGAGCAGCGCGAGCTCGGCTTGCGTCCGCGCGGGGATCCCCGCGGCACCCGCCATCCACACGGTGCGGAAGTGCGTGCCGTAGTCGGGCTCCGCGTCGAGCGCGACCTCCCCGATGCAGTGACCCATCGCCGCGAACTCGGCGATCGCCTCGTCGAGCGCCGCGCGAGCCTCGGGGGCGATGCGGATGTCCGTCCACTCGTCCCACGGGGATGCGGTCATCACGCCGAGCTGGAATCGGCCCTCGCCCCGCACCGCCGCGCCGAGGAACGGCCCGTCGTGGGGACTGGGGGCGCGGGTCGCGAACTCCCAGGGCGCGGCGGCCACGAGGGCATCGAGCATGAGCGCAGCATCCGCCACGGTTCTCGCGATCGGACCGGGGACGACGAGCCCCGCAAGACGGTCGAGCCCGCTGCCGCCCGGAATACGACCGCGGGACGGCTTGAGCCCCACGAGCCCGCATGCGGCGGCGGGGATGCGGATGCTCCCACCCCCGTCACTCCCGGGCGCGAGCGGAAGCAGACCGGCGGCGACGGCCGCGGCCGCCCCGCCGCTCGAGCCTCCCGCGCCTCGCGCGAGGTCGTAGGGGTTCCTCGCTGGCGGCGCGACGAGCGACTCGGTGTACGACGCGAGCCCGTATTCCGGGGCGGCGGTCGCACCGACGCTCATGGCGCCGGCCGCGTCGAGCTGTCGGACGAGCTCGTGCGACTCGGTCGCGACGGCGTCCGCGTGCAGTCGAGAGCCGAACGTCGTCCGCTGGCCGACGCGTGGCACGAGCTCCTTGTCGGCGACGGGGATTCCCCACAGCGGCGCCGTGCGCGGAACCGACGTCTCGACCTCGCGGGCGCGACGCCGCGCCCGATCGGCGTCGACGACCGTGAGAGCGCCGACCTCGCTGTTGATCCGATCGATGCGCGTCAGGTAGTGCTCGAGGAGCTCGCTCGGCGAGATCCGCTTCGAGTGCAGCCATTCCCACTGCTCGAGGGCGCTCAGGTGGTGGAGTTCGAACACTCTCGCGAGCCTAGCGACCGGCCCCGTGCAACGATTCCGCAACGAAGGCCCGGCCGGGCGGCCCCCGGGTCTCTGAGCGGAGTGACGGCGTCTCGACGGCTGTTAGATTCGCGCCGACGATCTCGCAGCCTAGGAGTGACATGACCCCGATCCGTCTGCTCTCGAGCGCCACGGCCCTCATGCTCGCCCTTGGCCTCGCCGGCTGCGCGAGCGAGCCGGAGGAGCCCGCAGCGGTCGACACGGTCGAGCCGGCTCCGACCGAGCCGACTCCGGTCGAGACAACCGAGCCGGCGCCGGTCGAGCAGACCTTCGCGATGCCGGCCGACTGCACCGTCATCATCCCCGAGGCGCGCGTCGAGTTCTTCCTGGCCCAGGGGATCTCGCTCGTGGGCGGCCCGGGAACCGACATCGGAGCGACCTACCTGCCCGAGCCGACGCGCGAGGAGGCGGCCGGCGGCATCAGCTGCTTCTACGAGGACTCCGCCCGGCCGAACATCGCCGCGTTCACGCTCAGCGTCGCCCCGGTGTCGACGGCGAACCGTGCGCAGATCGTCACCGACCTGGCCGCGCAGGGGCTCAACACCGGTGAGACGGTGAACGGCGACGCGACGTTCTGGGTCCTCGGCGACGAGGAGGGGCCGGGCGCCGTGCACCACGTCATCACCGATGACGCGTGGGTCTCGGTCGTCACGCTGCTCGGCGGCGAGGTCTTCTACGAGGAGGCCGTCGTGATCGCCGCGGACATCCTCGACGTCGTCTACAACTGAGTGCCTCGGCGCGTCAGCGCTTCTTGAGCGACTTCTGCAGCATGACGATGCCGAGCCAGCGCTCGAACTTGAAGCCGACGCGGGCCATCTCGCCCGTCTTCCGGAAGCCGAACTGCTCGTGCAGGGCGATCGAGGCCTCCGCTCCGCGATCGGCGATGATCGCGATGACCTCCTTGATCCCCGCGACGCGCGATCGCTCGAGGAGCTCGCCGAGGAGCGCCCGCCCGAGGCCCTTCCCCGTCGACGCGGGCCCCAGGTAGATCGAGTTCTCGACCGTGAACCGGTAGGCCGCCTTCTCCTTCCACGGGTACACGTACGCGAAGCCGAGGATCACGCCGGTGGGCGACTCGGCCACGAGGAAGGGGTGGCCGAGCGCGCGGACCTTGGCGAACTTCGTCTTGAGCGCCCGGAGGGTCCATGGCTTCTCGTCGAAGGTGACGGTTGAGTTGGCGACATAGTGGTTGTAGATCTCGCGCACCCACGGCAGATCCGCCTCGGTCGCGTCGCGGATCGTGTACGCGAACGGCGCCTCCGGCTCCGGATGCTTGCGCAGGTGCGGCGGCAGCACGCGTCGCGGTTGGTACTCCTCCTCCAGCACGCGCCCAGTCTAGGCGGGCAGCGACCAGTCGACGGCGGTGCCGCCCTGTCGCTCCAGGAGCGCGTTCGCCCGCGAGAACACGCGCGAGCCGAAGAAGCCCGAGCGAGCCGACAGGGGGCTGGGATGAGCACTCGCGACGACGGGGACCTCGCCGAGCAAGGGCTGCGCCGACTGCGCGACGCGGCCCCACAGGATGGCCACGAGCGGGCCGCCCCGCTCCGCGAGCGCGCGCACCGCGCATCCCGTCACCTCCTCCCAGCCCCTCCCCCGATGCGAGCCGGGCGCACCGGGCCGCACGGTGAGGACGCGGTTGAGCAGCAGCACTCCCTGGCGTTCCCAGGCCGACAGGTCGCCATGCGGCGGCGACTCGACGCCGAGGTCGTCGCGCAGCTCGCGATGGATGTTGGCGAGGCTCCGCGGCAGCGGGCGCACGCCCGGGTCGACGGCGAAGCTCAGGCCGACGGGATGACCGGGCGTGGGGTACGGGTCCTGGCCGAGGATGAGCACGCGGACGTCCGCGAGCGGCGTGCGGAAAGCGCGCAGCACGAGCGAGGCCTCCGGCAGGAATGGCGATCCCGACGAGGCCTCCGCCTCGAGTGCGGCGAGGAGCCCGATGGTCTGGTCGGCGACGGGTGCGAGGGCGGCCGCCCAGTCCGCAGCGACGAGCCCGTCGAGCCCGTCGGCCGGCCCTGGTGCTCCTGCCACGCCGGTCAGCTCTCGCGCACGCGCAGCGGCTCGCGCACGAGCTTGTGCTGCGCAGCCTGGGCGACCGGCCGGATGATCACCTCGTCGAGGTTCACGTGACTCGGAAGCTCGATCGCGTGCACGATCGCCTCGGCGACGTCCTCCGCGAGCAGAGGATGCTCGACTCCCGCGTAGAGGGCGTCGACCTTCTCCTGGTCGCCCCCGAACCGCTTCGCGGCGAACTCCTCCGTGCGCACCATGCCAGGGGCGATCTGCACGACGCGCAGCGGCTCGCCGGCGAGCTCCAGGCGCAGCGCCCCGAGGAGCCCGCGGAGGGCGAACTTCGCGGCGTTGTAGCCGCCTCCGCCCTCGTACGCGACCTGCCCGGCGGTGGAGGTGACGGCGACGATGTCGCCCGACCCGCGATCGACGGCACCGAGCCGCAGCGACGGCAGCAGGGCGGCGATCGCGCGCTGGGCCGTGAGCACGTTCAGCTCGAACATCCCCGCGAGGGTGTCGGCCGCGACGGTCGCGACCGGGTCGGTGCCGATGGCTCCGCCGGCATTGGCGACGAGGGCGTGCAGGGGGCCGGCGGCGCGCACCCGCTCGGCCAGAGCATCCACATCATCGGCGCTCGTCAGGTCGGCGACGACGACGGCGCACCCGGTCTCGTCGGCGAGCGCCGCGAGCCGGTCGGCGCGTCTGGCCACGGCGGTCACCTGCCAGCCGTGCGCGCGCAACAGGCGCACGGTGGCGGCGCCGATGCCGGAGCTCGCGCCCGTCACGACGGCGCGCAGGGTCGGGGCAGCAGTCGAGTCGGCCATGGGGCAACGCTACTCCGGCACTCGGGACCCTGGCCTAGCCTGGGCGGATGAGCACGACCGCGACCCCGACCTCGCCGAGCCGAACGCGACCGCAGCGCGAGCGCGTGCCGTTCTGGGACAACGCCCGGTTCGTCTGCATCGCACTCGTCGTCGCGGGCCATGCCATCCAGCGCCTGACGTACGAGAGCGACAACGCGCTCGTGGTCTACCTGTTCATCTACGCCTTTCACATGCCGGCGTTCGCGATCATCAGCGGGTACTTCTCCAAGTCGGGGCCCCCCACCGCACGGCAGATGCAGCGCGTGATCACCGACATCCTGCTGCCGTACGTGATCATGGAGACGATCTGGACGCTCCTGCAGTTCGCCGCCTCCGGCACGCTCGCCGTGAATCCGACGACGCCGTCGTGGACGCTGTGGTTCCTGCTCGCGCTAGGGATCTTCCGGCTCGTGCTGCCCTACCTGGCGCTCGTGCGCTGGCCGCTCCTGTGGGCGATCGTCTTCTCGGTCGGCGTGGGATACCTCTCGAACGTCGACTCGACCTTCTCGCTGTCGCGCGCGATCGGCATCCTGCCATTCTTCGTCCTCGGCTGGAAGCTCAAGGAGTGGGGAATCGTCGATCGCTGGCGCCTCGTCGACCGGCAGACCGTGCCGGTGCGGGCTGCGGGCGCCGCGGTGCTCGTCGGCTGGGGCTCCGTGCTCGTCGCGTTCATCGACGTGTGGCGCGAGATGGATCTGCGCTTCTGGTTCTTCTACGACGACTCCTACGAGGGGCTCGGAGAGGATCAGTGGTGGGCGGGCGCCGTGCGGCTGCTCCTCATCGCCCTCGCCATCCTCCTGACCGCCGCGGTCTTCGTCCTCGTCCCTCGCCACGAGACGTGGATGACCGCGTTCGGCCAGTCGACGATGTACGTCTACCTGCTGCACTCCTTCGTCCTGTGGCCGATCCGCGAGTCCGGCGTGATCGGCGGCGACAACTCGTCGTTCACGTGGCTGCTCGGTCTGCTGTTCGCGAGCGTCGCGATCACCGTCCTGCTCGCGAGCCCGGTGGTGCGCCGCGTCACGCGCCCGCTCATCGAGCCGAAGCCGTCGTGGATCTTCCGACCGGCGCAGGAGACGAAGACCGGTCCACTGCGCATCGGGCCGTCGCGCACCGACCCGACGGGCGCGCGCAGGCGCTGAGCGCGTTACGGCGTGTGTCGGCGCCATTGACCGCCGGATGCCCGCCTCCGTAGCGTGGGCGTGCGCCGGCCGTCGACCGCCCGGCCAGCGACCCCACGAGGAGCCTTCCCGATGAGCGACTACCAGTTCGAGACGCTGCAGATCCACGCAGGCGCCCAGCCCGACCCCGCCACCAACGCGCGCGCGACGCCGATCTACCGCTCGACGGCGTACGTGTTCAACGACGCGCAGCACGCCAAGAACCTGTTCGCGCTCGCCGAGTTCGGAAACATCTACACGCGCATCCAGAACCCCACGCAGGATGTCGTCGAGCAGCGAGTCGCGGCGCTCGAGGGCGGCACCGCCGCCCTGCTCCTCGCCTCCGGGCAGGCGGCCACCACGTACGCCGTGCTCAACATCGCCCAAGCGGGCGACCACATCGTGTCGTCGTCGAGCATCTACGGCGGCACCTACAACCTCTTCAAGTACACGCTCGCGAAGCTCGGCATCGAGACCACCTTCGTCGAGGACCAGGACGACCCGGCCGCGTGGGCCGCCGCCGTCCGCCCGAACACGAAGCTGTTCTTCGGCGAGACGGTCGGAAACCCGAAGGTCAACATCCTCGACATCGAGATCGTCGCTGCGGTCGCTCACGAGCACGGCCTGCCGCTCATCGTCGACAACACGATCGCGACCCCGTACCTCATTCGCCCCTTCGAGCACGGAGCGGACATCGTCGTCCACTCAGCGACGAAGTTCCTCGGCGGTCACGGCACGGTTCTCGGCGGCGTCATCGTCGACGGAGGGAAGTTCGCGTGGTCACAGCACGCCTCGACGTTCCCCGGCCTCACCGAGCCCGACCCGTCGTATCACGGCGCGAGCTACACGGGCGTGCTCGGCGACGGCATCGCCTACATCATCAAGGCGCGTGTGCAGCTGCTCCGCGACATCGGCGCCGCCGTCTCGCCCGACAACGCGTTCGCCCTCATCCAGGGCATCGAGACCCTCAGCCTGCGCATTGAGCGCCACGTGCAGAACGCGCTCTCGGTCGCCCGCTGGCTCGAGGCGCATCCGGACGTCGCGACAGTCGACTACTCCGGGCTCGACTCGAGCCCGTGGCATGCGGCGGCCCAGAAGTACGCACCCCGCGGCGTCGGCGCCGTGCTGTCGTTCGAGCTCAAAGGCGGTGTCGACGCCGGCCGCACGCTCGTGGACTCGGTCGAGCTGTTCAGCCACGTCGCGAACATCGGCGACGTGCGCAGCCTCATCATCCACCCGGCGTCCACCACGCACTCGCAGCTGACCCCCGAGCAGCAGCTCACGGCGGGTGTCACGCCGGGTCTCGTGCGGCTCTCGGTCGGGCTCGAGCACGTCGACGACATCATCGCCGATCTCGAGGCGGGGTTCGCGGCCGCCCGCGCTGTCGTGGCGGCGAACCGCGAGGACTGACACCGGAATCCGCTCCCACGACGGGCCCTCGCCAGCCGCTGGCGAGGGCCCGTCGTCGTCTGCGTCAGAATGAGAGTCGACATGGACTGGCAGACCTCCGAAGACACCGTCCCCTCGGCGTTCATCACTGAGGCGAACCGTCGCGCCCTGCGCGGCACGCCGCCCGTCACGGGCGCCTGGCGCGAGGGCGACGAGGCGGGCGACCGCCTCTTCGCGAACCTCGGGCCCCTCGAGCTCGAATCAGGCGCTCGGCTGCCGCACGTGCGCCTCGCGTACGAGACGTGGGGCGAGCTGAACGCCGAAGCGAGCAACGCCGTGCTCGTCTGCCACGCGCTCACGGGCGACAGCCACCTCGCCGGCAAGCCCGGCCCCGGGCATCCGACCTCAGGCTGGTGGAGCGGCGTCGTCGGCCCCGGTCTCGCGATCGACACCGAGCGATTCTTCGTCATCGCCCCCAACATGCTCGGCGGCTGCCAGGGCTCGACAGGACCCGCCTCGTTCTCGCCCGAGGGCGCGGAGTGGGGGTCGCGGTTCCCGTACGTGACGATCCGCGACCAGGTCGGGGCGCAGCGGCTGCTCGCCGATCGGCTCGGCCTCGAGCGCTTCTTCGCCGTCGTGGGCGGCTCGATGGGCGGGATGCACGCGATCGAGTGGGCCGTCACACACCCCGAGCGCGTCGAGCGCCTCGCGGTGCTCGCTGCTCCCGCGATCTCGAGCGCCGACCAGATCGCACTCAACTCGGTGCAGCTCGAGGCGATCCGGATGGACCCGGCCTTCCGCGGCGGCGACTACTACGACGAGGCCGAGGGCCCGTATCGCGGGCTCGCGCTCGCGCGGCGCATGGCGCTGCTCAACTACCGCTCGCCGGACGAGCTCAACGAGCGCTTCGAGCGGTCGTGGCAGGGTGTGCTCGACCCGCTCGGCGGCGGCGGGCGATTCGCCGTCGAGAGCTACCTCGACTTCCACGGCAACAAGTTCACGCGCCGCTTCGACGCCAACAGCTACGTGCGCCTGGTCGAGGCGATGAACTCGCACGACGTCACGCGCGGGCGGGGCTCGCTCGCCGAGGCGCTGGCTGCGGTGACCGCGCGCTCGCTCGTCCTCGGGATCGACACCGACCGTCTCTTCCCGGTCGAGCAGCAGCAGGCGATCGCCGCGGCGCTCCCCTCGACCATCCACGGCAGGGAGGCCGTCGTGGTCTCCTCCCCGTTCGGTCACGACGCGTTCCTCATCGAGAACGACCTCGTCGGGCCCCAGCTGGCCGCACTGCTCGCGAGCTGACGTGCGCGCGCGCCCGCTCCGTCGCACCGTGCGCGCGGTCGGGCTCGCGGCGCTCGCGACGGTCGGACTCGTGCTCGCCGGATGCGCCGCGTCCTCCGCGGACGACGGCGGACCGCGCCCGACGCCCTCATCGAGCCTCCCCTCCTCGACCGATGCGATCGGGGTCGTCGCCGACGTCTACAGGACGCGGGTGGACCCTGCTCGCGGGGGTATCCAGCTCTCGGTGACGAACCAGGGGGATGCCCCGCTCGCCCTCGACGGAGCCCGACTCGACTCGCCCCTCCTGAGCGCGCCTCTCGAGCGCCGCGACGAGGTGCTCATCCCGGCCGGCGCGACCCTGGATCTCCCGATGACGCTCGTCGACCCGCGGTGCCCGGGATTCGACGCGCGGGCCGCACCGGCCGCCACCGCCCCCTCTCCCGAGGCCGTTCTCCTCGTGCCGCTCGCCGACGGGTCGACCGCCGAGCTGCGCGTGCCGACGACCGACCGGATCGGCCAGTGGGCGGCGTGGGTCGAGTCGGCGTGCTTCGCGGAGGCCTTCGGCGAGCGCGTCGGGCTGACGGTGAGCGCCGTCGGCACGGGTGCAGGAGGCGCCGACGGGACGATCGCGGTCGAGCTGATCGTGACGGCCCTGCCTGGTCCGGTCGGCGACGACGGCGGCGCCGACGTCGTGCGCCTCGAGAGCGTGGGCGGCACCGTTCTTCTCGGGGCGCTCGATGCGGACGGCGATCGCGCGGAGGGCATCCCGCTCTCGATCGCCATCGACACGTCCGACCCTCCGAACGCCCCGATCGTCGTGCCCCTGCGGTTCTCGCCCAATCGCTGCGACGCCCACGCGATCGCCGACGACAAGCAGGGCACGCTCTTCCGCGTCGGCGCCGCGATCGGCGAGCGGAGGGGAATCGTCACGGTCGTCTCCGACGAGGCGACGAAGGAGGCCGTCTACGCGGCGATCACCGCGGCCTGCGCTGCTGATGACTGAAGCGCAGTGCAAGTGACAGACTGACACTGGAGCGACCCGACGCTCCCCGACGGAGAAGCATGGACCTGATCGCGAAGGAGCGCCGCGCGCTCCTCCAGCGCGCCGCTCGAGCCTTCGGGCTCGCGGGCGTCGCCGTGACCGCGATCTGCGTCGCCCTCCCCGGCATCGTCGACCCCGACGTGCTGCCGTCCGTGATCATCGTGCTCGCCGGCCAGGCCGCAGCGCTCGTCATGGTGGGGCGATCGGGCAACCTCGGCTGGGTCATCCTGTCGATCGTGCTCGGCTGCGGGGCGCTCGCCCTCGCGCAGCTGCCGTGGGGGGAATCGGCGAACGTCGCGCTGCCCATCTCGCTCGCGCCGCTCGGCGCCGCGGGTCTCGGCGCCGTCGGCATGGTGCTGAGCGAGCGCACCGGTCGCTGGATCGTCTGGGCGCTCGGGGCGCTCGGCTCGAGCATCCTCGTCGCCACCGCGGGGCCCACGCGCGGGCTCATCTCCGTCCCGGCCATCGCGACGCTCGCCGGCTGGGTCATCACCCTCATCATCGGCATCTGGGTCACGGCCGGCGTGCAGCGCGCGCTGCGGCGCATCGAGCAGATCGGGCGCTCGCATCAGGCCGAGCGCCAGGCGAGCGAGCTCGAGGCCCAGCGCCGCCAGGGTGCCCGCCTCCTGCACGACACGGTGCTCGCGACCCTCACCCTTCTCGCCCACTCCGGCGTGGGGGTGAGTGAGGACGCCCTGCGTCAGCAGGCGGAGGAGGACGCCCGGCTGCTGCGGCAGCTGCGGCTCGGCTCGACGCCCATGCCGCGCTTCTCGGGCTCGTACAGTCTCGAGCCCGTCGGCGAGACGACGCTCGGCACGACGCTCGAGTCGGTCAAGCAGCGATTCCTCCGCATGGGGCTCACGGTCCGCTGGCACGGCACGGGCCACGTGCTCCTGCCGAACGACGTGCTCGACGCGTTCCTGCTCGCCCTCGCCGAGTGCCTCGAGAATGTCCGAAGGCACGCGGGCGTCGAGGAGGCCGACGTGACGATCACCGAGAGCGCCGACATCGTCCGCGCCGTCGTCACCGACGCCGGCGTCGGGTTCTCGCCCGAGTCGATCAGCTCCGACCGGCTCGGCTTCCGCGAGTCCGTCGTCGGGCGGCTCGGCAACGTCGGCGGCAGCGCGCGCGTCTTCTCGACGCCCGGCGCCGGCACGACCGTGATGCTGGAGGTGCCGCGCCGATGAGCAGCTCGCGCACCGGAATGCGCTACACCATCCCGGAGGAGAGCACCCTCGGCGGGAGCCTCCGCCGCGCGGGCGCGCGCTCATCGGTGCGCCGCGGCACGGCGACCTCGACGCACGCCTCTGCGCTCGGCTCCGGCTTCCTCGGGATCGGCATGGCGATCATCGCGGCCCTGCAGTCGATCATCGGCGTGGGCCTGTTCTTCCTCCGCGCCGAGGAGTACCCGAGCCTGCTGCCCGGACTCGGCGCGTGGCTCCTGCTGCTCGTGACCTTCCTGGGTCTCATCGTCACGATCTCTGCGACGGGCGAGCGCCTGCCCGACTGGCTCTACGCCTTCTTCCTCGCCGCGCTCGCCGCCGTGGTCTGGCTCGACTTCATGACGATCGCCCCGCTCGGCGACATCGGCCGCTACGCGACGGCCTCGGTGAGCGCTGGCTTCGTGCTGCTCATCGTCGTGACGCTCCGGGCGGGCTGGGAGGTCCTCGTGGCGACGGGTGCCCTCGGCCTCGCGTTCGTCGTCGCGATCATGCTCACGACCCCGCTCACGCCCGTCACGATCCCCCACCAGCTCGTCACGCTCGCCCTCGCGGTCGCTCCCGGCATCACGGGCGTCCTCCTCGTCGCGGGCTTCGAGAGGATGCTCAAGCGCGAGCTCGACCGCGTCCTCGTCCAGTCGACCGTCACCGCGCCGCGCCTCGCCGTGGGCATGCTCGCCTCCGAGGAGCTCGCGCGGCTCGACCTCGCCGCGGAGGAGCTCCTCGACGCGGTCGCGGTCGGCGGCACTCCCCTCCCGCTGCCGCCGGAGTACTCGTCGCGCGCCGCGACGCTCGCGACCGAGCTGCGCCTGCACCTGCTCGAGGGCCGCCGCGAGACTTGGCTCTTCCACGCCGTCGCCGAGTCGGAGCAGCTCGGCCGCCGCGTCACGATCAGCGACCCGGGAACGCTCGCGGGCCTCCTCGACGACGTCCAGCGCGACGCCCTGCTCGCGGCGCTGTGGATGCTCGGCGCCGATCCGCTCGGATCCACGCCGGCCGAGTCCGTCACAGTCGAGCTCGGCCCGATGTCGAGCGGACGCGTCGACTCCGACGGCCGCTCGATCATCCCCATCCGCCTCGAGATCGCGGGACTCCGACGGAATCGTGTCGACCCGGGTGTGTGGGAGGCTCTGGACCGGGTCGGCCGCTACAGTGACAGCACGGCATCGAGCATCGTCCGCATCGAGATCGACTGCCCCGTCGAGAACCCCGTCGACGCGGGCCGCACGACCTGATCCAGGGCGAGCCGCGCACCCGAAGCGCGCGAGCCAGCAGCAGAAGCACCGGAGCACCTGCTCACCAAGTCGGAGGACTGGAAACATGGCACCAGGAAGCGACCCCATCCGTCTAGCCCTCGTCGACGATCACCGCATGCTCCTCGGGGCCCTCACCGAGTGGATCAGGCAGGCGGCCGACGACATCTCGATGGTCGCCGCGGTCGCGAGCTGGCCCGAGCTGCTCGCGCACCCCGAGTTCCCCGTCGAGGTCGTGCTGCTCGATCTCGACCTCAAGGACAACATCCCCGTCTCGCTCAAGATCCAGACCCTGCGCGCCACGGGCGTCGCGGTCGTGCTCATGAGTACGTACTCCGAGCCGAACGTCGTGCGCGAGGCGCTCAACGCCGGCGCGCTCGGCTACCTCGTCAAGAGCGAGGACGCGGGCATGATCGTCGAGGCGATCCGCGCCGCGAAGGCCGGAGAGTCGTTCATCTCGGCCGAGCTCGACCTCGCCCTCAACGCCGCCGACGTGGGCGGATCACCGCGACTGAGCGCCCAGGAGCGCCGCGTGATGGCCCTCTACGGCGCGGGCGAGCCCGTCAAGGCCGTCGCCTACCAGCTCGGCATCTCCGAGGAGACTGCGAAGAGCTACCTCAAGCGCATCCGTGAGAAGTACCGCATCGCGGGCATCGACGTCGGCACAAAGGTGGGTCTGCGCAAGCAGGCGATCACCGACGGCATCCTCGTCGACGCGCCGGGCACCTTCACCGCCTAGGAGCCTGCCGGCCGCCTGCGCCGACTCAGGTCGTCGTGACGCCTCTGCCCTCCATGGCGACGCTCACGACCGCCAGCGCCGCTCCGCCGAGCGCGAGCGCGAGTCCGACCCAGGCGGGCGCGAGATAGCCCCAGCCCGCTGCCACGACGAGCCCGCCGAGGAACGCGCCGATCGCGTTGCCGAGATTGAGGGCCGAGTGGTTGAGGGCCGCTGCGAGCGTCTGCGAGCGGCCGGCGACATCCATCAGCCGGGTCTGGATGATCGGGCTCACGGTGGCGGCGGCGAAGCCGACGATGAACGTCGCGACGAACAGCCCGGCGACCGTGCCGCCGACGAGCGCGAGGAGCAGGAGCGACCCGATGAGGGCGGCGAAGCCCTGGAAGATCGCCCGCACCGTTCCGCCATCGGCGAGGCGGCCGCCGACGAGGTTGCCGATCGTCATCGCAACACCCGTCGTGATGAGGATGATCGGCACGACGCCGGCTGCGAGCCCGTTGAGCTCGGTCACCATGGGCGCGATGTAGGTGTACATGGCGAAGAAGCCGCCGAAGCCGATCGCCCCGACGCCGAGCGAGATCCACACCTGGGGCCTGGCGAAGGCGCTCAGCTCGGAGCGCACGGTCGAGGTCGGGTCGCCCGCCTGCCAGGGCACGAGCACGCGGATGGCGACGAACGTCGCGGCGAAGAGCGCGGCGACGAGCAGGTACGCGGGGCGCCATCCGTGGTTCTGTCCCACCCAGGTGATGACCGGCACGCCGATGACGGCCGCGACAGTGAGTCCCGAGAGCACGAGCGCGACGCCCTGACCGCGCTTCCCCGGGCCCATGAGGTCGGCGGCGACGAGCGCGGCGACGCCGAAGTAAGCGCCGTGCGGCAGGGCCGCGACGAACCGCGCCGCGAGGACCGTCTCGAAGGTCGGGAGGGTCGCCGAGGCGATCGTGCCGAGGGTGAACGCGGCGGCGAGCCACAGCAGCAGGGTGCGGCGCGGCACGCGCGCCGCGAACGCCGCGATCGTGGGCGCGCCCACGACGACGCCGAGCGCGTACGCGGTGATGAGCCAGCCGGCCTGCGCGATCGCCACGTCGGTGTTCTGAGCGTGGATGCCCGGCAGGAGGTCGATCGCGAGCTCGGGCAGCAGGCCCATCGCCACGAACTCGGTCGAGCCGATGCCGAACCCACCGAGACTCAGGGCGAGCAGGGCCGCGATGACGCGGCGCCGGCTCAGCGGACTGCCGTGCCGGTCGCGGGCGACGAATCCCTCCTCGGGGTCGAGAACGGGCACGGGCGCGGTGGGGAAGCTCACGGGACCTCTTCGACGATCGGGGACGCGGACATCCTATCGAAACGATTCGACCTGCTCGGTCATTCCCGAGCGCCGGGCAGCGGCATCAGGCGCGCGCGCCGGTTGCGCAGGCTAAGTGCGCGCGTCGGGCGCGTGCGTCAGGAGCCGAAGCGGTACCAGTGGCGCACGTGGTCGCGGTCGTGGCGCGCCTGCCAGAACTCGACCTCGGTCGGGCTCAGCGCCCACGCCGCCCAGTCGGGGTTCGAGTCGCCCGTGCTCGCCGGGCGGGCGCGCCAGTCAGCGGCGGCGACCTCGCTCGAGAGCTCCTCCACCTCGCCCGTGACCCGCACCTGGCGGCCGCGAGCCGGCCAGTAGAACGTCATCGACGCGAAGGGGTTCGCGGCGAGGTCGACGCCTTTGCGGGTCGAGCGCGCGCCCGCGAAGACCCAGAGGCCGTCGACGAGATCCTTGAGGATGAGCGTTCGTGCGGTGACGTGGCCGGTCGGGCCCGCGGTGGAGAGCGTGAAGGCGTGCGGCTGGAGGACGCCGTGCGCGAGGGCGTCGTCGAGCCAGCCGACGAAGAGCTGCTGCGGGTCGGCGTGCGCGGAATCCGGGTCGAAGGACGGGAGCTCGGCGGGGAAGTCGGGCAGTGCTCGCAGGCGGTCGCGCTGGGACTCGATCATGGCGTCAGCGTAGACCGGGCATCCGGTGCTCGGCGAGAGCGGATGTCCGCCCCGAGCCGGTCGAGGACGCGCCGCGGAGGGACGTCGCTGGGCTACGCGCTCTTCTCGCGGCGCACAGGGCGGCGCGGAACGATCGTGGGCGCGGCGTTCTCGAGAACCGCGGCGCGCGTCACGACGACCCGCGCGACCTGATCGTTCGAGGGCACCTCGAACATGATGGGCCCGAGCACCTCCTCCAGGATCGCGCGCAGGCCGCGAGCGCCGGTCTGGCGCAGCACCGCGAGGTCGGCGATCGAGTCGAGGGCGTCCTGCTCGAACTCCAGCTCGACGCCGTCGATCTCGAACATGCGCTGGTACTGGCGCACGAGCGCATTGCGCGGCGTCGTGAGGATGTCGATGAGCGCCGAGCGGTCGAGCGGCGAAACGGTCGTGACGACGGGCAGGCGGCCGATGAACTCGGGGATGAGCCCGAACTTGTGGAGATCCTCGGGGAGGACCTCGCTGAAGATGTCGAGCTCCTGAGTCTTGTCGTGCAAGGGGGCGCCGAAGCCGATGCCGCGCTTGCCCGCACGCTGGCTGATG
The DNA here is from genome assembly GCF_014137945.1 of Microcella alkalica. Lineage (GTDB taxonomy): Bacteria > Actinomycetota > Actinomycetes > Actinomycetales > Microbacteriaceae > Microcella > Microcella alkalica. Next base: position 297,924 of record NZ_JACGWX010000001.1, on the reverse strand, counting down.
ATGTCCTCCAGGCCCGCGAAGGCGCCGGCGACGATGAACAGGACGTTCGTCGTGTCGATCTGAATGAACTCCTGGTGCGGGTGCTTGCGGCCGCCCTGCGGAGGCACGCTCGCGACGGTGCCCTCGAGGATCTTCAGGAGGGCCTGCTGAACCCCCTCTCCCGAGACGTCGCGCGTGATCGACGGGTTCTCTGCCTTGCGGGCGATCTTGTCGACCTCATCGATGTAGATGATGCCCGTCTCGGCGCGCTTGACGTCGTAGTCTGCGGCCTGGATGAGCTTGAGGAGGATGTTCTCGACGTCCTCCCCCACGTAGCCCGCCTCGGTGAGGGCGGTCGCGTCGGCGACCGCGAAGGGCACGTTGAGGCGCTTCGCGAGGGTCTGAGCGAGATAGGTCTTGCCGCAGCCGGTCGGGCCGATCAGGAGGATGTTGCTCTTGGCGATCTCGACATCGTCGGCGAGCTGATCGGCCGCGGTGAGGGTCTGTCGGGCGCGGATGCGCTTGTAGTGGTTGTAGACGGCGACGGAGAGCGACTTCTTCGCCGCGACCTGACCGATGACGTACTCCTCCAGGAAGGCGTAGATCTCCTTCGGCTTCGGAAGGTCGAACTCGGCCGTGGCCTGCTCGTTCGACTCGGCCAGGCGCTCCTCGATGATCTCATTGCAGAGCTCGACGCACTCGTCGCAGATGTAGACGCCGGGGCCGGCGATGAGCTGCTGGACCTGCTTCTGGCTCTTGCCGCAGAACGAGCACTTGAGCAGGTCGGCGCTTTCTCCGATGCGGGCCATGGCGCCCTCCTCCCTGGTTGCCCCCGAGCCTAGCCCGACCAGCCGACGTTCGTGACGCGCCGCGCGCCCGTCGGCTGCGGGCTCCGCTCCGAACACAGCTCGACCCGCCTCCGCGGGCGTACCCTGGAAGGGACATGAGGATGCACGCCGACCTAGCCGCCCGACGCTCGCGCGTCGCAGCGTCGTGGATCGTCGCCCTCGTCGCCACGGCCATCGCGGCCTCCGCCCACACTCTCGCGGGCGGCGCGGCGCCCCACCCCCTCTCCCTGATCGTCGGCGTCGGCGTCTCCGGCTTCGTCGGCATGGCTGCGCTCTCCGCGCTCCGCACCGGCCGCCTGTCCCGGTTCGGCCTCGCGGGCGTCGTCGCTCTCGACCAGGCCGTCTTCCACCTCGTCTTCTCGCTGCTGGGCCCGGCGGGCGGATCCGCCGTCGCGACAGGCGGGGATGCCCCGGTCGGCCACGCGACGCACGGCGGGCTCGACGCGGCGAGCGCCGCGATCGCGCCCGCGGGCATCCCGATCGAGGCGGCCGCACCCCTCGCGGGAGCGACCGCGCTCATGGGGCTGCATCACGCCGTCGCGGCCGTCGCCTCGTACGTCCTCCTCCGCCGGGGATCGTCGGCCGTTGCCACTGCGCTCGACGCTCTCGGGCTCGCCCTGGCTCGACTGCTCGAGCCGCTTCTCACCCCGCAGGTTGTCTTCGCGGGTCGCGCCGGTGAGCGCAGCGTCGAACGGTCCGCCCTCCACTCCGTCCTGGTCCTCGGCGGGTCGGGCCGGCGCGGGCCGCCGGTCGTCGCTCGCGCGCGCTGATCGCGCCAATCCCACGACCACACAGCCATCCGCGCGAATCGCGGCGCCCCTGAGCGCCCCGCGCACTCGAACGTTGAAGGACACTCCCATGACTGCACGCACCCGCACCACCGCCGCCGCCGCTCTCGCCGCCGGCCTCCTGCTTCCTCTCGTCATCGCCGCTCCCGCCCACGCGGACGCGACGGCGAAGCCCGACTCCAGCGCCGCCGGTTCTCGCGCGACCGTGACATTCACGATCCCGCACGGCTGCGAGGCCTCCCCGACCGAGATCGTCACCATCACGATCCCGCAGAGCATCCCGACCGTCACTCCTTCCGCTAACGCCAACTGGACTGTCGAGCGCGTGCTCGAGGCTGGCGACAGCGGCGCCGAGCGGGTCGCGCAAGTGGTCTACACGGCGAAGGACGAGCCGCTGCCGAGCGAGGTCCGCGACTCCTTCGACCTGACCATGACCCTGCCCGAGACGGAGGGCGAGACTCTCGAGTTCCCCGTCCGACAGGACTGCACCGTCGGCGATGTCACCTGGGACGGCGATCTTGTGCCGGCGTTCACGACCACGGAAGCCATCGAGGGCGGCGACGGACACGGGGGCGGTCACGGCGCCGCAGGTGCCTCGGACGAGAGCGATGAGCACGGAGACGAGGAGGGTTCCGAGCACGGCGAGGAGCCCTCAGACGAGGCCGGCTCGACCGAGCTCACCAGCGGGTCCGCTGCCATCGTCGGGGGCGACGTGATCGCGCGCATCCTCGGCGCTCTCGGCCTCGTCGCGGGAGCCGTCGCACTCGCGCTCGCGCTCATCCGCCGCCGAGGTGCGTCCTCGTGAGCGCGGCGAGACGGGCGGCGCGACTGGCCAGTGCAAGTCTCGCCGGCGCCGTGATGGTCGTCTGCGGGCTCGTGGCCCCGGCCGCGGCGCACGATTACGTCGTCGAGTCGACCCCCTCCGAAGGTGCCACGCTCACCGAGCTGCCCGAGAACTGGATGATCACGGCGAACGCTCCTCTTCTCACGCTCGAGGGAAACGGGAACGCCTTCGCCATCGTCGTCACCGACGCCGACGGGCTCTACTACGGCGACGGATGCGTCGAGGTGTCGGGAGCGTCGATGACGGCTCCGGCCGCGGCCGGCGAACCCGGCGAGTACGCGATGACGTTCCAGTACGTCTCGAGCGACGGCCACACGCTGTCGGAGACGTACGCGTTCACCTACGCTCCCGAGGCGGAGGAGCCCGTCACCGAGGGATCCACCGCGGCACCCGCGTGCGGCGGAGAGACCCCGGCCGCTGACGGCGCTGACGGCGCCGCCGGCGACGGTGCGGTGCCCGACGAGACCGGCGCGGTGCTCGCCGCCGTGGCATGGATCGGCGGCGGGCTGCTTGCCGCGGCCGCCATCACGACGATCATCGTGCTCGCGAATCGACGCCGCCCGGCCGGCGACTGACGCGCACGGAGACGACCGCGGGCCCCGCATCCGGTGATCGGATGCGGGGCCCGCGGCCGTTCGCCTGTCGGCACGGCGGTCATCAACTCGCGGTGAGCGCCGGGATCGTCTTGCGGCTCGTGAGGACCTGGTCGATGAGGCCGTACTCGAGGGCCTCGGAGGCGATGAGGATCTTGTCGCGATCGATGTCCTTGTTGACCTGCTCAACGGTGCGGTTCGAGTGCCTCGACAGCGTGTGCTCGAGCCACTCGCGCAGGCGGGCGATCTCCTTCGCCTGGATCTCGATGTCGGACGCCTGCCCGCGGCCCGCGTCGCCCGTCGCCGGCTGGTGGATGAGCACGCGCGCGTTCGGCAGCGCGAGGCGCTTGCCGGGCGAGCCCGCCGCGAGCAACACCGCCGCGGCCGAGGCTGCCTGGCCGAGCACGACCGTCTGGATCTGCGGGCGGATGTACTGCATGGTGTCGTAGATCGCCGTCATGGCCGTGAACGAGCCGCCGGGGCTGTTGATGTACATGACGACGTCGCGGTCTGGGTCCTGCGACTCGAGTACGAGCAGCTGGGCCATGACATCGTCTGCCGACGCGTCGTCGACCTGCACGCCGAGGAAGATGATGCGGTCCTCGAAGAGCTTCGCATACGGATCCTGGCGCTTGTAGCCGTAGGCCGTGCGCTCCTCGAAGCTGGGCAGGATGTAGCGGCTGCTCGGCATCGCGAGCGGGGTGCCGCCGAGGTTCGGGGTCTCCATTGGGGTCTCTCTCTCGTACTCGCGGATGCCTAGGCCTGGGTTCCGCCGCCGCCGACGATGTCGGTGGCCGAGGAGCGGATGTGGTCGACGAAGCCGTACGCGAGGGCCTCCTCGGCGTTGAACCAGCGGTCACGGTCGCCGTCGGCGTTGACCTGCTCGACTGACTTGCCCGTCGCCTCGGCGGTGATGGCCGCGAGACGCTGCTTCATGTCGGAGATCAGCTGGGCCTGCGTCTGGATGTCGCTCGCCGTGCCGCCGAAGCCGCCGTGGGGCTGGTGCAGCAGCACGCGCGCGTTGGGCGTGATGTAGCGCTTGCCCTTCGTCCCGGCCGTCAGCAGAAGCTGGCCCATCGAGGCCGCCATACCGATGCCGACCGTGACGATGTCGTTCGGCACGAACTGCATGGTGTCGTAGATCGCCATGCCCGCCGTGATCGAGCCGCCAGGCGAGTTGATGTACAGGTAGATGTCCTTGTGCGGGTCCTCCGCAGCGAGGAGCAGCAGCTTCGCCGCGATCTCGTTGGCGTTGTCGTCGCGCACCTCGGAACCGAGCCAGATGATCCGGTCTTTGAGGAGTCGATCGAAAACGCTGGTGGGCATTGCCGGTTCGGCCATGGGGTTGAGCTCCTGTTCGTCTCGTGGTTCGAATCTACAGAAGCCAACCCGCGAGCCCGGCCGTGTTCGCCGTGGGCAGAGCACGCGTCGCGCGGGTCGCTACCGTGGCCCCGTGATGCGATTCCGGCAGCCCTCCCCCGCCGACCTCCCGGCCCTCTACCGCGTGTGCCTGCAGACCGGCGACGCGGGCTCGGATGCCACGGCGCGGCACGACGACCCGGACCTCCTCGGGCACCACTGGGCGGGGCCGCAGGCCGTGCACGACCCGGCCATGCGCGAGGTCGACGAGGACGACGCGGGGGTCGTCGGCTACCTCGTGGGGGTCGCGTCGACATCCGACTTCGAGGAGTGGTGCGAGGGCGAGTGGTGGCCCGCGCGGCGCGAGCGGTACCGGCTCGGGGTGGAGCGGCGGGAGGCCGACGCGGAGCTCGTGCGGAGCATCCACCGCCCCGATCGCACGCCGCCGACGATCACCGGGCCGTTCCCCGCCCACTTCCACGTGAACCTCCAGCCCCGCACGCAGGGGCAGGGCATCGGGCGGATGCTCATCGAGCGGCTCCTCGAGCGCCTCGAGCAGCGCGGCGCGACCGGCGTACACCTCGGGGTTGACGCATCGAACGCCCGGGCGATGGGGTTCTACCGGCACCTCGGATTGACGGAGGTCGCCGTCGAGGACGACGGCGGGCTCATCCTCGGCCAGCGGCTCGGGTGAGACGGACGACGGGCCCGGAGCGAGATGCTCCGGGCCCGTCGGCGTGACTGCGGGTTCGACTAGTGGTCGCGGCCCTCGTGGTCGTGACCCTCGTGGTCGTCCTCGTCGTCGGTGACGACCGAGTCGGCGACGGGAGCCGTCGCGGCGGCCGTGAACGCCGACAGGTCGACGGTCTCGCCGCTGCTGTCGACGACCTTCGCCTTGCTGAGGGCGATCGAGAGCGCCTTCGAGCGGGCAACCTCACCGACCATCTGCGGGATCTGGCCGTTCTGGTCGAGGACCTTGATGAACTCGCCCGGCTCCATGTTGTACTGCGCGGCGCCCTGGATGAGGTACTGAGTGAGCTCCTGCTGGCTGACCTTGACCTCCTCCTTCTCTGCGAGGGCGTCGAGGAAGATCTGGCTCGTGAACGTCTTCTCGGTCGACTCGGTGACCTCGGCGCGGTGCTCGTCGTCCTCGAGGCGGTTCTCGTTCTCGAGGTGGCGGCGCACCTCGGTCTCGACGAGAGCCTCGGGCACAGGGATCTCGACCTGCTCGAGCAGCTTCTCGAGGAGAAGGTCGCGGGCCTGAGCGCCCTGGCCGAACGCCTTCTGACGCTTGACCTGCTCGCGGATGTCGTCGGTCAGCTCGCCGATCGTGTCGAACTGGCTCGCGATCTGCGCGAAGTCGTCGTCGGCCTCGGGGAGCTCGCGCTCCTTCACCGACTGGAGGGTGACCTCGATGTGGGCCGTCTCGCCCTCGTGGTCTCCGCCGAGCAGCACCGACTCGAAGGTCGTGGTCTCGCCCGCGCTGAGCGAGTCGAGCGCCTCGTCGATGCCCTCGATGAGCTCGCCCGAGCCGACCTCGTAGGAGATCGAGGTCGCGGTGTCGACGGTCGAGCCGCCGACGGTCGCGACGAGGTCGATCTGCACGAAGTCGCCCGTCGTCGCGGGGCGGTCGACGGTCACGAGCGTGCCGAAGCGGCCGCGCAGGCTTTGGAGCTCCGACTGGACCTCCTCATCGGAGACCTCGGCCGCGTCGACCGTGATCTCGACGCCCTCGTACGCCGGGATCTCGAACTCGGGACGGACATCCACCTCGATCTCGACCTTGAGGTCGCCGGAGAAGTCCTTCTCGCTCGGCCACTCGGTGACGTCGGCCGACGGGCGTCCGAGCGTGCGGAGCTTCTGCTCCTGCACCGCGTCTCTGAAGAACTTGTCGAGGCCCTCGCTCACCGCGTGGTTGATGACCTCGCCGCGGCCGACGCGCTGGTCGATGATGGGCGGAGGCACCTTGCCCTTGCGGAAGCCCGGGATGTTCACCGACTGGGCGATGTGCTTGTACGCGTGATCGATGCTGGGCTTGAGCTCGTCGGGCGTCACCGTGATGGCGATCTTGACGCGCGTGGCGCTGAGCTTCTCAACCGTGGACTGGACCAATTGGGGATTCTCCTGAGGTTTTCGGGGCTGATGGGTCTGGTCGGGGCGACAGGATTTGAACCTGCGGCCTCCCGCTCCCAAAGCGGGCGCTCTAGCCAAGCTGAGCTACGCCCCGATGACTGGCGACCATCGACCAGTTGGGCGGAAGACACGAGGTCTCTGCAAAACGGCCTCGGTAAGTCTAGCCGAGCCTTGCGGCACTGCCGCCGAGCGCTCGTGATGATGCGTTACGCTGGCTCTCGCACGCGGCCCGTTCGGCCTCGTGGGGATGTAGCTCAATGGTAGAGCCTCAGTCTTCCAAACTGATGGTGCGGGTTCGATTCCCGTCATCCCCTCTGTATCGCTGGTTGCGCCGCATCGCTCGCAGCTGACGCGCGGGCTCGCCCGCCGGGCGAGCTGCGCCCACGCCGCCGGAGGCACCGCGAACCGCTACTCCTCCGCGGGGAGCGGCATCGGCTCGATGCGGTACTCGACCGGCTCGGGAAGGGCGATCACGCCGTCCACGAGCGAGGCGACCGAGCTCCACCAGCCCTCGGACTGCTGGAAGGCGTAGCCGGGCACGAGCCAGGCGTCGCCCTCGGAGTCCCACATGAGCAGGAGCGTCGACCGAGCCTCGTCGAGAGTGACGACCTCGATCTCCGGGGTCGGCTCGGGCAGCGGCTCGGGCTCCACGACGGGGGGCTCGCTCGGGTCGACCGGGGACGGCTCGACGGGGGCGGGCTCGGTCGGCTCGGTCGGCTCGGGCGCGATCGGATCGATCGGGCTCGGCTGGATGGGCTCGGGCTCGGCGGGCGCGGCGGGGTCGGTCGGAGCCGGCGCGGGCTGGGTCGGAGCCGGCGCGGGCTCGATGCCGGGGTCGACGGCCGTGCCGCTCGATCCGGTGGCTCCATCGCCGTCGGTGCCGGACATCCGCTGCTCGATGACGCCGTCGGCCGACATCTCGGCGATGCGGACTGCGCCCTGGAACTCGGGGCCGGCGGCTCCGAACCAGCGGCCGTCGGCGAGGCGCGGGACGGCGTCGCGCTCCGACACCGTGCCGAAGGTCCCCTTGCTCACGACGTCCGCCGCGTGCCCGTAGGCCCACGCGATCTCGCCGCCGGGCCCCCACGCGACAGCCCAGTCGAGCGCGGTGGCGACGCCGTCGACCACGAGGTTGGCGCTCGCGACGGTCTGCCACGCGTCGGCGGTGATACGGATGTCCGCCGCGTCGACATCGAGGCCGGTCGCGGTCAGGATCGCGGCGGCCTCGTCGCGCGCCTCGGCCTCGCTCGGCATGTCGCCATCGGCGGGCGGCACAGGCTCGCAGACGTCGGGCGCGATCTCGGGCAGCGGTTCATCGGCGGGAGCCTCGGCGGCGCCGCCGTCGGAGGAGTCGGACGAGCCGGCGTCGCCCGGCGACGCGCACGTCGTCCACCCGCTCCCTGACGGGTCGCTGTACCACCAGCTCGCCGTGCCCGCCCACGTGATCGTGAGCGCAGGCGCCGAGCCATCCTCCGGGCCGACGACGTACGAGGGGTAGCTGTCGTCGTAGTAGCTCGAGCGCATCGCGTCGCCCACGAGGTCGAAGACGCCGGCGAGGTCGTCGAGCGTCGCCTCGGGCGTGCCGCTGCGTTCGAGGGCGTAGACGGCGCCCGATCCGCCGGCGGTCGAGAGACCGTCGCCGGCGACGTACTCGTACTGCTTCCAGATGCCGATGCGCATGTCGCTCGACTCGGCGGCGGCGCCGAACGCCGACTGCTCGGCAGAACCGGCTGCGGCCGTGAAGAGGGGAGCGCGCGACGTGAACGGCTGGGCGATCACGAGCGACCCGGCCGTGACGGCGGCGACCGCGAGAACGGCGCCACCGGCGGCGCGACTGACCCGGCCGTGGTTGATGAGGCGAGGGGCGCGGCGGCCCGGGGCTCCCGTGACGATGTCGGAGGAGAGGACCGGGACGTCGCCGTGGTCGATCGCCCGGCGGAGGCGGGCGGCTGCGTCGTCGTGCTGTTCGCTGCTCATACCCGGTATATGTCGGCGCGCGGGCGGATCTTTCAGCGCGATCGTGGATCGGTTCGCGCAGGGCCGGTCGGGGCGATCAGTCGCGGCCGGCGGCGGGGGCATCCCCCGCGTCGCGCGCCCTGGCGCGCTCGAGCGCTTCGGCGAGCGCCTTCTTCGCTCGGTGCAGGCGCACGCTCACCGCGTTGGGCGTGATCGCCAGGGCGACGGCGATCGCGCTCACCGGGATGTCCTCCAGCACGGCGAGGGCGAGCACCTCGCGGTCGCGCGGGCGGAGCTCCTCCCACGCGCGGGCGAGGGCGAGGTCGCCGAGGACGATGTCCTCCGTGCTCGGCGCGGAGTCGGGGGCCGCCAGGATCGCGAGAGCGTTCGCGCGGGCGACGTGGCGACGGCGGTGATTCGCGACCATGTACGAGGCGATCCGGTAGAGCCACGGGAGCTCCTCGCCCTCGGTGACCGTCTCGCGCTTGCGCCAGGCGACTGCGAAAACGTCCGCGGCGAGGTCGTCGACGGCGTCGCGCTCGACGCGTCGGGCGAGGTACGCGCTCACGGCGGGCAGGTGCCGGGCGTAGACGGCCGCGAACTCGTCGGGCGTCACGGGCGGCATGGCGACAGTCTGCCGCGCCGCGGCTCGTCCTCACCGCACCCGGCGGCGCGTGTTCGCACACCTGACGCGCGCGGAGACGCGCTGCGGCGAGCACCGGCCGATAGGTTGTGCCGCATGAGCGTCGTGCCGCCCCTCAGCCCGCCCGCCGACCCCGAGAGCAGTGGCGCCTCGACCGCCGCCGACGTCGCCCTCGCCGGCCCCGTGGCCTTCCCTCGGTCGCCGCTCGAGCTGCGCTCGACCTCGGTGTGCCCCGTCTGCCTCACGCCCCTGCGCGCAGCACGCTGCGCCCGCTGCGGACTCGACCTCACTCAGCCGTCCGCGATCGAGCTCGCGCGCGTCTCGCAGCAGGCCGCCGATCTCCTGGATGCCCGGGTCGCCCTCATCGGGCGCATCCGGCGCGAGGGCGCGGCCGCCGCGACCGCCGCCAGCGCGCCGGTGGGCGTCGCAGCCGCGACGCTCGCTCACGCGGCGACCGCCGCCGCGCCGCCCTCGCAGTCCGCGCTGCCCGCCGCGTCATCCCCTGCCTCTCCGCGATCGGGGCGCTCGAGCATCCAGATCGCGCTCATCATCATCGGCATCAGCCTCCTGTCGGTCTTCGCGGTCTTCGGGCTCGTGTACGCGTTCCTCACCTACGGCCAGACGGTGCGGATGCTCATCGTCGCCGCGGGGACCCTCGCGACCCTCGCGGCCGCGGCCGCCCTCTCGCGGCGCGGGCTCAGCGCCACCGCCGAGGGTCTCGCAACTCTCGGGACCGTCGTGCTCGTCCTCGACGCGTGGGCCCTGCGCGAGAATGAACCGCTCGGCATCGGTGCGCAGCCGGAGCTCGCCTACTGGGGGGCGGCGCTCGTCGTCGTCGGGCTCGTGTGCGTCGCGTGGTCGCGGCTCGGGCGCCTGCACTCTCCTGCCCTCGGCGCCGCACTGCTCGTGCCGCTCGGCGCGGCCATGCTCGCGACCCACCTCGCCGCGCCACTCGACGCGCAGTGGGGGTCGACGATCCTCGCCGGGGCGAGCACCGCCGTCGGCGGCATCGTCGGAGCGGCGGCCGCGCTCGCGCACCCGGTGCTGACGAGCCGCGAGACGCCCGGGATCGCCCGCGGCGCGCGGCTCATCGCCGTGCTGACGGCGATCGGCCTCGGCACGGTCGCGGGGAGCGCGATCACTCTCGGGCTCGACGATGCGACCGCGACGCTCGTGCTGAGCATCGCGCTCGCCCTCGTCGCCCTGGCCCACGCGGCACTGGTCGCCCGAGTCGCCGACGCCGGGCACGCGCTCGAGCGGTGGCTCGCCGCGGCCACGGGCGCGCTCGCGGTCCTCGCCGCGGTTGCGGGGTCGGCGATCGGCGCCGCACGACTCCCCGCGGGTGATACGGCCGTGTGGCTGCCGCTCCTGGTCGCGACGGCCATCGCCGTCGTCCTGGAGCTCGGCGTCGCGCGACGAGAGCCCTCCCCCGGCACCGTCGCGCTGCGCACCGCTCTGATCACGGCCGCCGCGCTCGCCGCCGCACTCGCGGGAGTCGCGGCGATCGTCGGTCTCGGCGCCGCGGCGGAGGCGGCGCTCGCCCCGACGTCGTCGCTCGGCACGCTGACCACGAGCACGATCGTCGACCCCGAGCCGGTCATCCCGGCCGCGCTCGCGGGCCTGCTCCTGGCACTCGGCTTCGTCGTCGCCGGCTGGGCGGCGCGCGGCGTCCTCCGCGCGCGGGCACGCGCGCTGACGGCCGTCGTCGGCGTCCTCGCGGTCGCCGCCGTGCCGCTGCTCGGGACGTGGATCGCGATCGTCGTCGTCCTCTCCGTTCTCGCGATCGGCGCGAGCCTGCTCCTCCACGCCTCCGGGCGGATCGACTCTCCCGACGATCGCCGCGCCGTGCAGGCGCTCCTGGCGCCGCTCGCCGTGGGCTCCGCCGTGCTCGTGCTGCTGGTCGCGCCCGCCGTCACAGGCGGATGGATCATCGGCACGGCGGTCGCCGTCACCGCAGTCGCCATCTGCCGGTCGCTCCCGGCTCATCCGGTCGTCACCGCGATCGCCGTCGCGACCGCCTCGGCGATCGTCATCCTCGCGAGCATCCCACTCGCCGACGACGTCGCACGAGCGGGGCTCCTCGACGGCACGACCGTCGGCGATGGATCGTCGCCGACGATCGCGCCCTCCGCCCTCGCCCTCGCCCTGTCGGGCATCGTCCTCCTGGCGGCCCAGCTCGGTCGGATGCACCGCACGGAGCGTCGGGCTGCCTCCGCGGTCGCCGTCCTGCTGGGCGCGCTCGCCGCGCTCGACCTGCGCGCCCCTGCCCTCGGTGCGGCGCTCGCGGCCACCATCGGCCTCGGCGCTCTCGTGATCGTCCTCGTCCGATCGCGGCGCGGCGCCCACGACTCGGCGGCCTCTCCCGACGACCGTCACCTGGAGGGGCTCATCTCCGCGGGGCTGATCCCCGGCCTCGCGGTCGTCCTCGCCGGCGCGACGCTGCTCGACGCGACCCCGAGCTCGGTGCCATCCGACGTGAGCGGAGCCGTCGCGCTGCTCGCGCTCATCGTCGTCGCGACGACGAGCCTCGCCGCGCACGCGCTCCGGGCGCCCGACTCCCGGCGTCGAGCGGTGACGGACTCCGTCACCTCGGCTCTCGGCGCGATCGTGGTGCTCGGCTCGGCCGCGAGCGGCTCGACGGCAGCGCTCGCCGGTGGCGACGGGGCGCTCCTGCTGCTGGCGGGCGCGATGCTCCTCCTGCTACTGGCGATCGACCGGGATGGGCTCGTCGGGTCGCGCTCGCGCCGCCGCCACCTGGGCTGGGGCGCTCTGGCGCTCGGTTCGCTCGCGCTCTGGACCCAGCTGGAGGCCACCGGAGAGACCGCACCGGAGCCGTTCGTCCTGCCCGTCGCCGGCATCGTGCTCCTGGTCGCGGCGCGTCTCGCCGTCGTCCGACGCGGCGACGAGAGGGCGCCGAGCCGTGCGGTCGCACCGCTCATCGCCCTCGCCGCGCTGCTCGCCGGCGCTCCCCTCGCGCTGGCGAGCGCGGAGGACTCGCTCCTTCGAGCCCTCGCGGTCGGCGTGATCGCGAGCGTCGTCGCCCTTGCCGTCTCGTGGCGCGCCCGTGAGTTCGACGCGCGCATTCCCGGGCTGGCCTCGAGCCTCTCGTCGGCCGCGCTCGTCGTGCTGGGGGTGCTCGCCGTGGTCCAGTCCGTCGACCTGGCCGCCTCAGCCGGCGCGGGCGGCCTTCCGATCGCGGAGCAGATGCGCGGGATCCTCCTCGTGATCGTGCTCGCGGCCGTCGCCGTCGGAGCCTGGCTCGCGCCGGAGCGGCGTGAGCGCGACATGGTGTCGGCGGGGTCAACGGGTCTCGGAGCGCTCGCGGCGGGCATCCTCGGTGCGGGCGGCGCGGTCGACCCCGTGGAGCTCGTGAGCCTCCCGATCGCGCTCGCGCTCCTCGCGATCGGCACGCTCCGCCTCGAGCGGGACGAGCCCGCCCGCAGCGCCGTGTGGCTCACCCCCGGTCTCGTCCTCCTCCTCGTGCCCTCGCTCGTCGCCGTCGATCAGGACCCCGCTCTCTGGCGCGTCGTCGCCTTGGGTGTCGTCGCCACCGCCGTCGCCGTCGGGGGCGCGATCCGCCGCCTGCAGGCGCCCCTGCTCATAGGCGCGATCGTCCTGCTCGTCCACCTGATCGTGCAGAGCTGGCCGCTCCTGGAGGACATCGGCCGCTCCGTCGAGTGGTGGCTGTGGCTCGGGCTCGCCGGCGTCATCGTCGTCGCGATCGCCGCCCGGTACGAGCGGCGTCTGCAGAACGCGCGCGACCTCGCGCGACGCATCCGCGACCTGCGCTGACTCCGCCCGACGACTCGCGCCCGCCCTGGGAGCGGGGTGGGAGTCGGCTCCACGGGGTGCCTGCCCGATCTAGCGTGGACGAGGAGCGCGCGCCACGAGCGCCGCTCGCCCACGATCGACGACTTGAAAGGACCACGCCATGACGGATGTGACCTCCGCCCCCGAAGCGACGACCGATGCCGACATGATCTCGGGCGTCTCCCAGTACCTCGAGCCCGTCGTCATCGACCTCAACGCCCTCGCCCTGGAGGGCAAGCAGGCGCACTGGCACGTGCGCGGCCGCAACTTCATCGGCGTCCACGAGCTTCTCGACACGCTCGTGGAGCACGCCCGCGAGTACGGCGACACCGCCGCCGAACGGATCGTCGCGCTGGGCCTCCCGCTCGACGCGCGCACCGAGACGATCGCGAAGAAGACGTCGGTGCCGCCCGTGCGCGCCGGCTTCGCGCAGAGCGACGAGTTCATCGCCGACGTCATCGCCGGCATCGACGCTGCGCTCGTGAGCCTCCGCGCCGCGATCGAGGGTCTCGAGGAGATCGACCCCGTGAGCCAGGATCTGGCGATCGCGATCACCGCCGACCTCGAGAAGGATCGCTGGTTCCTGTTCTCGCACATCGCCGAGGCCTGAGGCAGATCCACCCCCGACCTGCGCGTGCGACGGCCGCGGCCCCCTCGGGGTCGCGGCCGTCGCCGCGACTAGGAGCGCGCGAGCTGCGGCAGCGCGGCGTGCGTCACGCGCCCGCCCAGCAGCGTGAGGGCGACGGGCATCGTGCGCAGAGCATCTCCCGATGCCGTCAGCGGATCGGTCTCGACCGCGACCAGATCCGCGCGCTCGCCCACCGCGACGAGTGATCGGGTCGACGCCGCGAGAGCCTCGGCGGGCGTGATCGCCTGCTCCCCGTGGAACGGATCACGCCCGTCGCGCGATCGCGTCGTCGCGGCCGCGATCGCGACCCACGGGTCGAGCGGCGCCACGGGAGCATCCGAGCCGAGCACGATCGTCGCTCCCGCATCCAGCAGCGACCGCAGCGCGAACGCGCGGCGTGTCCTGCCCGGCCAGAAGCGCTCCGCGACGTCGCGGTCGTCCATCGCGTGCTCGGGCTGGACGCTCGCGATCACGCCGAGAGCGGCGAAGCGGGCGAGATCCGAGTCGTGCAGCAGCTGGGCGTGCTCGATGCGGCCGCCGCGACCGAGCTTGTGGAAGACGTCGAGGGCGACCCTGTTCGCGCCGTCGCCGATCGCGTGCACGGCGAGCGCGAAGCCCGCCTCCGAGGCGCGCGCGAGGAGCGGGTGCAGGTCGCACGGCGGCACCGTGAGCAGGCCGTAGGGGTGCTCGGCCTCCTCGGGGTACGGGTCGCAGCAGTAGGCGGTGCGCGTGTTGAGCGAGCCGTCGGTGATGACCTTGAGCGGGCCGACCGAGACCGTCTCGCTTATGACGGCGCCCGAGCGCAGGCCCGCCTCGATCGCGCGGTCGAGGTGCTGGGGGTAGACGCCGAACTCGACCCGGAGGCCGTCGAATCCGGCGGCGGTGCGGCGGCGCCAGTCGTCGAGGCTCCAGCGCATCTCGAGGTCGACGACCCCGACCACGCCGCGCGCGGCCGCTTCGCGCGCCGCCTCGGTGACCCACTCGTCCAGGACGTCATCCGGCGCCGCGTCGAGCTGGCGGGTCACCGCGAACGCGGCCTCCTCGCGCAGCAGCCCCGTCGCGCGCGCCGCCGCGAGCTCGGCGACCGGGAGCTCGGCTCCGAATCGGTCGAGGGCCGCGGAGTTCAGCCAGGCGCAGTGTACATCGGCGCTCACGAGCACGACCGGGTGATCCGGCGCAGCGGCGTCGAGCAGGGCGGCGCTCGGCGCATCGGGCCAGAGCGCGTCGCGGAAGCCTCCGCCCACGATCGTGTCGCCCGGCGCCGCGTGCGCACGAGCATCCGCGACCCGATCGGCGACGTCGCGCGCGCTCGACGCGCCCGACACATCGAGCCGGCGGCGGTGCTGCGCCCACTGGGTGAGGTGCACGTGCTCGTCCCACAGCCCCGGCAGCAGGAAGCGACCGTCGAGATCGACGACGCCCTCGCCCGCGGCGATCGTGCCGGCGGGGTGGATGCCCGTGATGACGCCGTCGGCGATCGTCACGTCGATCGGCGCGTGGCCTCCGAGCGGTCGAGCGTCACGGATGGCGCGGATCATGGAGTCTCCTCATCTCGCGGGCGAGGCCCGTGCTGGCGTACGGGCCGTCGCCCTCGAGCTCGCCGAGGATGCGGTCGATGACCTCGGGGGTCTTGTTCTGGCTGAGCTTCGCGCGCGCGTCGAAGCGGGTGACGCGCAGGCGGATGCCCACCGTGCCCTTCGCGATGCGCGCGCTCTTCTCGGGGTCGAGGTGGAGGCCGCGCGGCTCGGCGACCTCCCTCTCGAAGTGGTCGGTCAGGTGCGCGAGAACGCGCAGGTTCTCCTCGTCGCTGAGGATCTCCGGCGTGCCGTAGAGGTGCGCGGTCACGTGGTTCCAGGTCGGGACGATGTCGCCCTCCGCGTACCAGGACGACGAGATGTAGCCGTGCGGACCCTGCACGATGACGAGCACCTCGCGCTCGCCGAGCCCGTGCAGCTGCTCGTCGGGGCGACCGACGTGGCTCACGAGCACGATGTCGTCGCCCGTCGAGGCCTGCTCATCGAGGAGGAACGGGTAGTGCGAGGCGACGATGCCGCGCTCGGGCACGTGCGACACGATCGTCGCCCACGGGTTGTCGCGCACGAGGCGGCGCACCTCGGCGGTGTCGGTCAGCAGGAAGTGGGGGGTGTGTCGCATGGCGGGCCTCAGACCTGACAGCTCGGGCAGTGGTAGAGCTTGCGAGCGGCGGCGAGCTCCATGACGATGTGCGTTCCGCACAAGCGGCATGGCAGGCCCTCCCGCTTGTAGACCCAGTGCCGGTCGGCGCGGTTGCGCAGGGCGAGGCGACGGGCCTCCTCGTCGAGGCCGTCCATCGTCAGCATCTGCCCGGTGTCGACGCCCACGCCGAGAAGGTAGCGCCAGTCGCGCCACAGGCCGCGGATCACCTCCTCAGGCAGGTCCGCACCGAGCGCGTGCGGGTCGAGCCGTGCGCGGAAGAGGATCTCCGCCCGGTAGACGTTGCCGATGCCGCTCACCACCGACTGGTCCATGAGCAGCAGCCCGATCGGCACACGACGGCGGCGGATGCGCGCGAGCATGCGATCCTCCCCCGCCTCGGCGTCGTCGATGAGCGGATCGGGCCCGAGCCTGTCGATCACCTGCTGCACACCGGCCGCGTCGAGCACCTCGCACGCGGTCGGGCCCCTCAGGTCGGCGACGGCCGAGTCAGTGAGGAGGCGCACCCTCACCGCGCCGATCGGGTCGGGCGGGAAGCCCTCGAGCGCGAGGTCGTCGACGGCGCTCTCGGTCTCCTGCTCGGCCATCCGCAGTCGGGTGCGGCGCGGGGCGCCGATCGAGGCGAGCGACTCCTCGTGCGCGCCGACGACCGTGGTCGGGGCCGCTGCGGCGTCGTCGTCGGATGCTCCGCGCATCCCCGTCTGCCCCATGCGGCCGTTCGCCGCCCGCGTGGTCGGATCGCCCCGCACGTCGCCGGCGAAGTCCCACGCGCCGTAGATGCCGAGGTGGACGCGAAGCCACACCGCATCGTCGAACTCGAGGAACATCTGCTTGCCGACGGCGCGCGCATCGCTCATCGTCCGGCCGTCGAGGATCGCGGCCCCGTCGGCGAATCGCCCCTGCGGCGAGCTCGCGCTGACGTGGCGGCCGACGAAGTGGCGCCCGAACTGGCGGGCGATGCGATGGACGGAGTGACCCTCGGGCACGATCAGACGATGCCGTGGCCGACGATGGCGCCCGTCGACTCGTACTCGCCGACCTGCGCGATGCGGCGCGCGTGCCTCTCGTCGCCGGGGAACGGCGTGGAGACGAAGACGTCGATGAACCGCAGCACCTCCTCGACGGAGTGCTGGCGGGCGCCGATCGCGATGACGTTCGCGTCGTTGTGCTCGCGGGCGAGGATCGCGGTCGCGTCGCTCCAGACGAGGGCGGCGCGAATGCCGCGGACCTTGTTGGCGGCGATCTGCTCGCCGTTGCCCGAGCCGCCGAACACGATGCCGAGCGCCTCGACGCCCTGCTCGAGGTCGCAAGCGACGGCGCGAGCGGCATTGATGCAGAACGCCGGGTAGTCGTCGAGCGGGTCGTAGT
Source organism: Microcella alkalica (assembly GCF_014137945.1). Taxonomy (GTDB): domain Bacteria; phylum Actinomycetota; class Actinomycetes; order Actinomycetales; family Microbacteriaceae; genus Microcella; species Microcella alkalica. Next base: position 280,782 of record NZ_JACGWX010000001.1, on the reverse strand, counting down.
CGACGGGCCCGTGATCGTGGACCTCGTGACCGAGGCTCGCGACGTGCTCGCGCACCGTGCGGCTGAAGTCGAGACCGGCGTGATCGGTGGCCACGTGGATGCGCATGACCTCGATTCTAGGGCCGCGGGATGCGGGTCAAAGGTCCCTGGCGACGGCTCGCGCCCGGTGGAAAGCTGAGGCTGCATCCGATCGACGAAGGAGTCGTCACCATGACCCGCACCTACCTCGTCACGGGCTCGGCGAGCGGCATCGGCGCCGCGACCGCCGACCTGCTCGCCGCCCAGGGCCACCGCGTCATCGGCGTCGACATGCACGACGCCGACATCGTCGCCGACCTCACGACGCACGAGGGCCGCGCCGCCCTCGTCGAGCACGCCCGCGACCTCAGCGGCGGCACGATCGACGCGGTCATCGCGAACGCCGGCCTCGCGACCGAGTCGACGGCGACCGTCGCGGTGAACTACTTCGGCGCGCTCGCGACCCTCGACTGCCTCCGCCCGCTCCTCGCCGGGTCGTCGGCCCCGCGCGCGGTCGCGACGGCGTCGATGGCGTCGCTCTTCCCCGTCGACGACGAGCTCGTCGACGCGTGCCTCGCCCACGACGAACCGGCGGCGCTCCACCGTGCGAAGGAGCTCCTCGACGAGGGCGCCGGCGGGCTCATCTACAGCTCGACGAAGCGGGCCCTCGTGCGGTGGATCCGCCGCAGCGCGGCGACCGACGAATGGGCCGGTTCGGGCATCCCTCTCAACGGCGTCGCCCCCGGCATCATCCGCACGCCCATGACGGCGACGTACACGGCGACGGAGGAGTCCAGGAAGGCCGTCCTCGACATGGTGCCGATGCCGCTCAACGGCATCGCCGAGGCCGAGACCGTCGCGCACCTCATCGCCTACCTCACGAGCGTCGAGAACACCCACCTGTGCGGTCAGGTCGTCTTCATCGACGGCGGCAGCGACGTCGTCATCCGCGGCGAATCGACCTGGTAGCGATCGCTACGGCCGGATGCGCCGCGCGGGCGGGGCTCAGGCGATGTAGATCTTCCGCAGCGTCTCGAGCACTTCCCACTCGGTCTCCTCGCCGTCCTCGAGACGACCGACCGAGCCGGGGACGAGCTCGGTCTCGGAGCCGTCCTCGCGGCGAAGGATCGCCCGGCCGCGCAGCACGATGAAGACCTCCTCGACCTCGACATCGGTGACGATGCCAGGTGTGATCTCCCAGACGCCGACCTCCCAGTCGTCGAGCTCGGTGAGGGCCACCGACCCGACGTGCGGGTCGCCGTCGACGACCTGCTCGGGGTCGACCCGCTCGAGCTCGAGCTCGAGCTCGAGGGCCTGGACGATCGTGGGCGCGTCGAGCGGAAGAGAGGTCACGAGTCGAACCCTAGCCCCACCGCGTCGAGCGTGCGAAGGAACAGATTGCGACGGCCCTCGCGGTGGTCGGCGCGATCCAGCGCCCTGCGCACCGACTGCACGGCCGGATACGTGGCCGGTTCGGGCGGGAACGGCAGCGGGAGCTGGTTCACCATCGCCAGGGCCGTGCGCTCGCTCTCGAGCCCCGCGAGCTGGTCGAGCATGACGTTCGCGGCGAAGCGGGTCGCGGCGACGCCGAGCCCGGTAAAACCGGCCGAGTAGGCGACGCGACCGCCGTGCGCGGTCGCGTGGAAGGCGCAGAAGCGGCTCGATGTGTCGATGACGCCCGCCCAGCGGTGCGTGAACCGGATGCCCTCGAGCTGCGGGAAGGTCGTGAGGAAGTGGCTCGCGAGCGTCTCGAAGCTCTCGCGGCGGTCGTCGTACTCGGCGCGGATGCGCCCGCCGTAGTGGTAGATCGCGTCGTACCCGCCCCACAGGATGCGGTTGTCGGCGCTCAGTCGGTAGTAGTGGAACTGATTGGCCGAGTCGGCGACGCCCTGGCGGCCGCTCCAGCCGATCGAGGCGAGCTGATCGGTCGACAGCGGCTCGGTCATGAGCACGTAGTCGTATACCGGCACGGTGTGCAGGCGGTAGCGCTTGAGAAGCGACGGGAAGGCGTTGGTCGCGAGGGCGACGCGATCGGCGCGCACGACGCCGCCGGCCTTCGTCGACAGCTCCACGGCATCCGTCTCGGCGCGCAGCGCGGTCACGGGCGCGTGCTCGAACACCTCGACGCCGGCCTCGAGGCACGCCCGCAGCAGGTCGCGCCCGAGCTTGCCGGGGTGCGCGAGGGCGGTGTCGCGCGTCGAGAGCAGCCCGCCCTGGTAGGTGGGCGAGGCGATCTCGCGCTGCATCGCGGCGTCGTCGTAGAAGTGCTCGGTGCGACCGTCGTGCGCCTCGGCGAGTTCGCGCACCTGGTACTGCTCGGTCGCTACGGCGAACGAGCCGACGCGCTCGAAGTCGCAGCTCCAGTCGCGATCGCGCACGGTCGCCTCGATGTCGTCGAGGTTCTGCATGCCGAGCCGATCGAGCGTCTCGAGCTCGTCGACGAAGCGCTGCTCACCGTTCTTCGCGCCGTGGGTCAGGGTGGCCTCGACGAACCCGCCGTTGCGACCGGAGGCCGCCCACCCGATGCGCTTGGCCTCGAGCAGGATGACGCGCGCGCCGGGGTCGCGCTCCTTCGCGAGCAGCGCCGTCCAGAGCCCGGCGTAGCCGCCGCCGACGACCGCGAGATCGGCGCGCTCGCGGGTCGTGAGCGCCGGATGCGGCGCGCGGGCAGGCAGGTCGTCGAGCCAGAAGACCGAGAGGCGCGTGTCGGCGAGCGACGCCTCGACGACACGCAGGTCAGGACGGTCGCGTTCGAATACGGTGGACGCCATAACGCAAGGATGGCACACGTTGTCCATCTGGACAACAGTCTCGCGCGAGGCACGAGCACCGACGAAGGGATGCCGCGATGGAGCAGGCGCTGCAGGCCGCGATCGAGGGCGCTCGGCTCTCGAGCACGACCGATGACGACTGGGCCCGACTGCACGAGCGCGCCGCGCGCGAGCTGCCCCGACTCACCGACCTCTTCCGGGCGGTGTACGGAGACAGCGAGCGCACCGACCGCGAGCTCGAGCTGCTCGTGGCTCAGCTCGCGACGAGCTGGCAGACCCGCCCCGCCGAGCTGCGGGCGCTCGACGCCGCCCGTGAGGCCGACCCCGACTGGTTCACCTCGAACCGGATGCTCGGCGGCGTCATCTACGTCGACCGGTACGCGACCGATCTGCGCGGCGTGAGCCCGCGCATCCCCTACTTCCAGGAGCTCGGGCTCACGTACCTGCACCTCATGCCGCTCTTCCTCGCCCCGGAGGAGAACAGCGACGGCGGCTACGCCGTGTCGAGCTACCGCGAGGTGAGCCCCGCGCTCGGCGACATGGCCCAGCTCACGGCGCTCGCGGCCGAGCTGCGCGAGGCGGGCATCGCGCTCGTCGTCGACTTCATCTTCAACCACACCTCGAACGAGCACGAGTGGGCGCAGCGGGCCCTGAACGGCGAGCGCGAGTTCGAGGACTACTACTGGGTTTTCGATGACCGGGAGATGCCCGACGCCTTCGAGCGCACGGTGCGCGAGATCTTCCCCGACGACCACCCCCGCTCGTTCGTGCCGATGCCCGACTCCCCCGACGGCACGCGCACGGGGCGCTGGATCTGGGCGACGTTCCACACCTTCCAGTGGGATCTCAACTACTCCAACCCCGCGGTCTTCCGCGCGATGGCCGGCGAGATGCTGTTCCTCGCCAACCAGGGCGTCGACATCCTGCGCATGGACGCCGTCGCGTTCATCTGGAAGCAGCTCGGCACGCAGTGCGAGTCGCTGCCCGAGGCGCACCTTCTGATCAGGGCCTTCAACGCGGCCCTGCGCATCGCCGCCCCGGCCGTGCTGTTCAAGTCGGAGGCGATCGTGCACCCCGACGAGGTCATCCAGTACATCTCGCCCGAGGAGTGCCAGCTCAGCTACAACCCGCTCCAGATGGCGCTCATCTGGAACTCGCTCGCGACGCGCGATGGCCGCCTGCTGCAGCAGGCCCTCGAGCGCCGCCACGCGCTGCCGGCCGGCACGGCGTGGGTCAACTACGTGCGCAGCCACGACGACATCGGATGGACCTTCGCCGACGAGGACGCCGCCGAGCTCGGCATCGACGGCTACAGCCACCGACGCTTCCTGAACAGCTTCTTCGTCGACCGGTTCCCCGGCTCGTTCGCGCGCGGCGTGCCCTTCCAGGACAACCCGAAGACGGGCGACTGCCGCATCTCGGGCACGACCGCGTCTCTGGCCGGGCTCGAAGCGGGCGATGCGGGGGCGATCGATCGCATCGTGCTCGCGCACAGCATCCCCCTCTCGACCGGCGGGGTGCCGCTGCTGTACCTCGGCGACGAGGTCGGCCAGCTGAACGACTACACGTACATCGCCGACCCCGCCCACCGCGACGACAGCCGCTGGGTCAACCGGCCGCCGTACCCGGCCGACCTGTACGCGCAGCGCCACGACGTGACGACGGCGGCGGGGATGCTCTACTCGCGCCTCACGCGCCTGCTGGCCGTGCGTCGCACGACGCCGGAGTTCGCCGGCGGCACCCTCATCGCCTTCGACGCCCGCAACCCGCACGTCATCGGGTACCAGCGGCCGGGGGCCGGCACGCGCGTGGTCTGCTTCGCCAACGTCGCTGACGACCCGCAGACCGTCACCGCGCTCACGCTCTCGGGGCTGCCCGCGACCGGACAGGACCTGATCGTCGGCGGCACGATCGACCTGCGGCGCGACCTCGTGATCCCCGCGCACGGCATCGTGTGGATGCGCGTGGCCGCATAGAGCTCGGATCCACCAAAATGCTACAGTTGCTACACTGAGGGAGGCGACATGGCTGAACGACTTGCACACCGCGATCTGCGCAATCGCAGTTCAGAGATCCTCCGCAATGTCTCCGCAGGGGGCACCTACGAGATCACGAACCACGGCAAAGTGGTCGCGCTACTGAGCCCCCCGGCGCCCGACGGATCTCTGCGCATCCGCCGCGCGACCAGCGCACGCCCCTTCGCCGAGATCTCGCGCTCACGCACGAGCGAGAGCACGGCATCTGCACTCGAGGCTCTCCGCGACGAGCGATGAGGATCTACCTCGACACGTCGGCCGCCGCCAAGGTGCTGGTCGACGAGAGCGAATCGGATGCATTGACTGCGTATCTCGATCGCGCCGACCCCGGTCGCGAGATCGTGTCGAGCGCCCTGCTCGAGACCGAGCTGCGTCGACTCGCTGCTCGCGTGGATCTTGCGCAGTCGTCGGTCTCCGAGCTCCTCGCACGCATCGATCTGGTCGAACCGACGCGGTCGATCTTCCATGAGGCAGGTGTGCTTCCCGGCCCGAACCTTCGCAGCCTCGACGCCCTGCATCTGGCCACGGCACTTCGCACCGAGGCCGATGTTCTGGTCGCCTACGACACCCGTCTGCTCGACGCGGCGCAGGCCCTGGGCCTCGCGACCGGCTCCCCCGCCTGAGCGCACGGGCCGCGTTCCCCCCCTCTGCCCTGTCTCGCCGAATAAGGTGGAGGCGCTCCGCCACGAGCCGAGCATTTCCCCTGTGTGCCGAAGGAGGCCCCGCTGTGCCCGGAGAGAATCTGACCCGCGCCGAAGCCCAGGAGCGCGCGTCGCTCGTCCAGACCGAGAGCTACGACATCGCGCTCGACCTGACCACGGGAGCCGAGGTGTTCCGGTCGACGTCGACCGTCGTCTTCACCGCGATCCCCGGCGCGAGCACGTTCATCGACGCGATCACCCGCACGGTGCACAGCGTCACGCTCAACGGCGTCGAGCTCGACGCGGCCGCCATCGCCGACGGCACGCGCATCCGCCTCGAGAGCCTCGCCGAGCGCAACGAGCTCACGGTCGTCGCCGACCACCAGTACACCAACACCGGTGAGGGCCTGCACCGCTTCGTCGACCCGGTCGACGGCGAGGTCTACCTGTACTCGCAGTTCGAGGTGCCCGACAGCCGCCGCGTCTTCGCGGTCTTCGAGCAGCCCGACCTCAAGGCGACGTTCCGCTTCACGGTGACCGCGCCCCAGTCGTGGGTCGTCGTCTCGAACGCGCCGGCCGAGTCGCGCGAGGAGTCGGGCGACAGCGCCACGTCCGTCTTCGCGACGACCAAGCGCATCTCGAGCTACATCACGGCGATCATCGCGGGCCCGTACCAGAGCGTCACGAGCGAGTTGACGAGCTCCGACGGCCGCACGATCCCGCTCGGGATCTTCGCGCGCGCCTCGCTGTTCGAGTACCTCGACGCCGACTACATCTTCGACATCACCCGCAAGGGCTTCGAGTACTTCGAGTCGAGGTTCGGCGTCGCGTACCCGTTCGAGAAGTACGACCAGCTCTTCGTGCCCGAGTTCAACGCCGGCGCCATGGAGAACGCGGGAGCGGTGACGTTCACCGAGACCTACGTCTTCCGCTCGAAAGTCACCGACGCGATCAAGGAGCGCCGCGTCGTCACGATCCTGCACGAGCTCGCCCACATGTGGTTCGGCGACCTCGTGACCATGAAGTGGTGGAACGACCTGTGGCTCAACGAGTCGTTCGCCGAGTGGGCGTCGACGATCGCCACCGCCGAGGCCACCGAGTGGCACGAGGCGTGGACGACCTTCCAGGCGATGGAGAAGAGCTGGGCGTACCGCCAGGACCAGCTGCCGTCGACCCACCCCGTCGTCGCGACGATCAACGACCTGGAGGACGTGCAGGTCAACTTCGACGGCATCACGTACGCCAAGGGCGGCAGCGTGCTCAAGCAGCTCGTCGCGTGGGTCGGCCAGGAGGCGTTCTTCGCGGGGGTCTCCGCCTACTTCCGCAAGCACGCGTGGGGCAACACCGAGCTGCGCGACCTGCTCGTCGAGCTCGAGGCCGCAAGCGGACGCGAGCTCACCTCGTGGAGCGAGAAGTGGCTCGAGACGGCGGGCGTCAACACGCTGCGCCCCGAGCTCTCGGTCGACGAGTCGGGCACGATCACCGCGTTCGCGGTGCTGCAGAGCGCGGCGCCCGACTACCCGACGATCCGCCCGCACCGCATGGCGATCGGCTTCTACGACCTCGTGGATGGCGCGCTCACGCGCACCCACCGCCTCGAGCTCGACGTCGACGGCGAGCGCACCGACGTGCCCGAGCTCGTGGGCCGGAGCCGCCCCGCGCTCATCCTGCTGAACGACGACGACCTCGCGTACGCCAAGATCCGCCTCGACGAGGCCTCGCTCGCCGTCGCGATCGAGCACCTCGCGGCGATCGAGAGCCCGCTGGCCCGCGCGATCGTGTGGGGCGCCGTGTGGGACGCCACGCGCGACGCCGAAGCGGCACCGCGCGACTACGTGCGGCTCGTGCTCAACAACATCGCGACCGAGACCGAGTCGACGACGATCCGCACGACGCTCACGCAGCTCACGACCGTCGCCCGCCTCTACGTCGACCCCTCGCGGCGCGACGCGACGATCGCCGAGGTCGCCGACGCGCTGTGGGCACTCGCGCAGAGCGCGGAGGCCGGCAGCGACGCGCAGTTCCAGTTCGTGAAGTTCTTCGCGAACATGGTCGCGACGCCCGCCCACGGCGAGATCCTCGCAGGCCTCCGCGATGGCTCGATCGCGCTCGATGGGCTCGGCGTCGACACCGACCTCGAGTGGGAGCTCCTGGAGGGCCTCGCCCTCGTCGGCGCGATCACGCCGGGCGACATCGACGCGGCCCTCGCGAAGGACAACACATCGAACGGGCAGCAGGCGGCGTCGCGCGCCAACGCGGCCTTCCCGGACGCGGCGAGAAAGGCCGCCGTCATGGAGCACCTGCTCACCGACGACTCGGTGCCGAACGCGATCGTGCGGATGACGACGATGGGCTTCCAGCACGTCAACGACCCCGCTGGGCTCGAGGGTCTCGTCGGCCGCTACTTCGACGCGCTCGTCGAGGTGTGGGAGAGCCGCAGCTACAAGATCGCCGAGTACCTCATCCTCGGCCTCTACCCGGCGCCCCTCGCGTCGCTGCGGCTCGTCGACGCGACGCGCGCCTGGCTCGACGCGAACCCCGACCAGCCGGCCGCGCTGCGTCGGATGGTCTCGGAGAACCTCGCGGGCGTCGAGCGGGCGCTCGCCGCTCAGGATCGCGACCGCGCGTAGACGAATCGCCCCGGGCATCCTGCGGCGGATGCTCGGCCGGAGCACCCCGAGGGCCTCGTCGAACGACGGGGCCCTCGGGCCGTTCTCCGGCGCGCCCGTCACTAAGCTGAAGGCGATGGACACCTTCGACTGGTCGGCCCTCGGCGACGGCGTCTACGCCTGGTACCTGGCGTGGCGCGTTCCGCTGCGCATCCTCGGCGTCGTCGTCGGCGCGATCGTGCTGCGGGCGCTGCTGCGGGTGTCGATCCGGCGCGTCGTCGATCGCGTCGTCAACGGCGTGAAGAGGGCGCAGGCCGTCGAGCACACGGTCGAGCTGAGCGCCTCGCCGCTCATGGCGGTGCGCGTCGTGCAGCGCACCCGCACGATCGGCTCGGTGCTCAACAACCTCGTGACCTGGGCGATCGTGTCGGTCACGATCGTGCTCGTGCTGAGCGAGCTGCAGTTCTCGGTCACCGCGCTCATCGCCTCGGCGGGCATCCTCGGCGCCGCCCTCGGCTTCGGCGCGCAGAACGTCGTCAAGGACATGCTCAACGGCCTGTTCATGGTCTTCGAGGACCAGCTCGGCGTCGGGGACATCGTCGATCTCGTCACGACCCAGGGAGCAGTCTCGGGCGTCGTGGAGACGGTGGGCGTGCGCGTGTCACAGGTTCGCGACGTCAACGGCACCCTCTGGTACGTGCGCAACGGCGAGATCACGAACGTCGGCAACAAGTCGCAGGGCTGGGCGCGGGTCATCCTGGACATCCCCGCTCCGTACACGGCCGACATCGACTCCGTCGAGAGGACGATGCTCGACACGGCGCAGGCGATGGCCGACGACCCGACCTGGAAGCGGAAGATCCTCGAGAAGCCGGAGGTGTGGGGCATCGAGTCGATCTCGGCCGAGGCGCTCGTCATCCGGCTGGTGGTGAAGGTGCGCTCGGGCGACCAGTTCGACATCGCGCGCGAGCTCCGCCGACGCATGAAGGACGCCCTCGACGAGCTCGGCGTCGCCCTTCCGGCGCTCAACCGCCTCGTGCTCGACGGGCTCGACGCGAAGGCCGGCGCGGGGCGGAAGCCGGCGACGTCGGCAAAGCCGGTCGCGCGCGCGGCCGACGACGACGCCGCGACGGGTCGCGACTGATGGCCGACCTCACGCTCGGCCCCACGGGCGGACCGACCGACCCGATGTTCGCGCAGGTCGGCGGGCACGCGACCTTCGAGCGCCTCGTGCGGAAGTTCTACGAGGGCATCGAGTCGGACCCCGTGCTGCGCCCGATGTACCCCGACGACGACATGGAGGGCGCCGTCTGGCGGCTGACCGCCTTCCTCGAGCAGTACTGGGGCGGCCCGACGACCTACAGCGAGCAGCGCGGGCACCCGCGACTGCGCATGCGGCACATGCCCTTCAAGGTCAGCCCGGATGCGCGCGACCGCTGGCTCACGCACATGCGCGCGGCGCTCGACTCACTGGCGCTGCCGCCCCTGCACGAGGAAGCGATCTGGGATCACATGCTGCGCGCGGCGCACGCGATGGTGAACACGTTCGAGGAGTAGGGCTACTCCCCCGCGCGCTGCACCACCCGACGCGCGTGACGCAGCACCGGCTCGTCGACCATCCGGCCCTCGTGCGCGAAGACGCCATAGGCACCCGCGGCCGACGCCGCCTCGAGCACTCGATGCGCCCAGGCGATCTCGTCGGCGCTGGGCCTGTATGCGGCCCTGATCGTCTCGACTTGCCCGGGGTGGATGCACGCGGTCGCCGCGAATCCCTGGGCCACCGCGTCGCGGGCCTCCTCCTCGAGGCCAGCGAGGTCGGCGATGTCGAGGTGCACGGCGTCGATCGCTGCCTTCCCGTGCCCGCCCGCTACGAGCAGGACGCGCGCTCGGGCGTGGCGCGCGACGTCGCGATAGCGGCTGTCGGGGCCGCGGCTCGAAGATCCGCCGAGCGAGGCGACGAGGTCCTCCGCGCCCCACATGAGCGCGACGACCGAGGGCTCCGCGGCGAGCTCCTCGGCCGCGAGCACCCCCGCGGCGGTCTCGACGAGCGCGACGATCGCGCACCCCGTCTCCGCGGCGAGCGCGGCGGCATCCGCCGACCGCTCCGCCTTCGGCAGCATGAGGATGCGGTACTCGGTGTCCGCCACGGCGGCTACGTCGAGCGCGTGGTCGGCCGTGCCGCGCGCGTTCACGCGCACGATCGTGCGGGTCGGGTCCAGATCGGAGGCCCGCAGCGCCTCGCGCGCGCGCTGCTTGCCGGCCGGCGCCACGGCATCCTCGAGATCGATGATGACCGCGTCGGCGCGCTCGGCGGCCTTTGCGAAGCGCTCGGGGCGGTCCGCCGGGACGAACAGGATCGCCGGGCCGAGCGCGAAGCCCGCGGCACCGGGCATGTTCACGGCGCCGCGCCTTCGCACCAGACGAGCGTCGAGCGCGTCGCGGTCGCGACGACGACGCCGTCGTGATTGCGGCCCGTGTGGCGCAGCGTCACGATCCCCTGCCCCGGCCGCGAGCCTGAGAGACGCTTCGCCTCGACGAGCGTCTCGCTGTAGAGGGTGTCGCCGTGGCGCATCGGGTGCGGGAAGGAGGCCTCGGTGAATCCGAGGTTCGCGACGATCGTGCCCTGCGTGAGCTGGGCGACGGATGCCCCGACGAGGGTCGAGAGCGTGAGCATCGAGTTCACCAGGCGCTCGCCGAACGGCTGCGCGGCCGACCACGCCGCGTCGAGGTGCAGTGACTGCGTGTTCATCGTCAGGGTCGTGAAGAGCACGTTGTCGGCCTCGGTGAGCGTGCGGCCCGGGGCGTGGACGTACGTCGTGCCGACGTCGAACTCCTCGAACCAGAGGCCGCGCTGCACGATGCGGCGGCCCTCGCCCTCGCCCGCGGCGGGCGCATCGGTGCTCACGAGAACCCCAGCTCGCGCGCGATGATCATCAGCTGCACCTCGGTCGTTCCCTCGCCGATCTCGATCACCTTCGAGTCGCGGTAGTGCCGGGCGACGCGGTACTCGTTCATGAATCCGTAGCCTCCGAAGATCTGGGTCGCGTCGCGGGCGTTGTCCATCGCCGCCTCGCTCGCCACCATCTTGGCGATGCTCGCCTGCTTCTTGAAAGGCTGGCCCGACACGAGCCGGAACGCCGCGTCGTAGGTCGCGAGCCGCGCCTGGTGCACGCGCGCCTCCATGCGCGCGAGCGTGAAGGCGATGTGCTGGTTCGCGCCGATCGGGCGGCCGAAGACCTTGCGGCTCTTCGCGTAGGCGATCGCCTCGTCGAGGCAGCCCTGCGCGGCTCCCGTGCCGAGGGCGGCGAACGCGACGCGGCCCTCGTCGAGCGTCTGGATGAAGTTGGCGAACCCGCGCCCGCGCTCCCCGAGCAGGTTCTCCTCGGGCACGCGCGCGCCCTGGAAGGTCAGTGGGTGGGTGTCGGAGGCGTGCCAGCCCACCTTGTCGTAGGCGGGCTCGACGGTGAAGCCCGGCGTTCCGGACGGCACGAGGATCGCGCTGAGCTCGGCCTTGTTGCTGTCATCGCGCCCCGTGACCGCCGTGACCGTGACGAGCTCGGTGATGGGCGTGCCCGAGTTGGTGATGAACTGCTTCGACCCGTCGATGACCCACTCGCCGCCCTCGAGCCGCGCGGTCGTGCGGGTCGCGCCCGCGTCGGAGCCGGCCTCGGCCTCGGTGAGTCCGAAGCCCGCGAGGGCCTCGCCCGAGGTGAGCCGCGGCAGCCAGTGCTGCTTCTGCTCCTCCGTCCCGCTGCGGAAGATCGGCATCGCCCCGAGCCCGACCCCGGCCTCGAGGGTCACGGCGATCGACTGATCGACGCGCGCGAGCTCCTCGATCGCGAGGCACAGCTCGACGTAGGTGCCGCCCTGACCGCCGTACTCCTCGGGGAACGGCAGCCCGAACAGCCCCATCTCGCCCATCTGCTTCACGACCGCCATCGGCAGCGTCTTCGTGCGGTCGGCCTCGTACGCGGCGGGGTCGACGACCTCGTTCGCGAACTCGCGCACCATGCTCTGCAGCTCGAGCTGCTCCTCGGTGAACTCGATCATGCGGGGGCTCCTTCGTGGGGGGCGGATGCGGCGGTCGCGTCGGGTTCGCCGGCCGCGGTGGTCTCGTGCGGGCCCGCGACTGCGGACTCGGGCTCGGCGTCGGGCTCGATGCGCGCGACGACCTGGCCCTGCCGCACCTGGTCGCCGACGGCGGCGCCGAGCCGGAGGACGCCGGCGTGCGGAGCGAGCACGGCGTGCTCCATCTTCATCGCCTCGACGGTCACAATCGGCTGGCCGGCCTCGACGCGGTCGCCGTCGGCGGCGCCGAGCGCGACGACCGCGCCGGGCATCGTCGCGCGCAGCTCGGGGCTCGCGGCGCCGGGCGCGATGCCCGAGCCGCTGGCACGGCGGCGGTCGGCGTGCGCGGCGGCGCGAGCGGCGCGGTCGAGCACGCGCAACGCGATCGCGGCGCCGGCATCCGCGGCGGTCGGCTGCAACCACAGCACGTCGCCGTCGCGGGCCGCGGCGAAGGTCTGCGCGGTGCCGTCGAGGTGCACGGTCACGAGACCGTCGCGCTCGGAGACCCGGGCCGCAGCGGGCTCGGACGCGCCGAGACGCACGGTCGCATCCTCGGGCGAGCCGCTGACGAGCACGATCACGGGCTCGGCCTCGGGGCCTGCAGCGACGTCGACGAGCTCATACCGGGCCGGGCGGTGCTCGCCCAGACGAAAGCCGCTCGGCGCGCGCCAGAGCGGGCTCGCCGCGCGGGCAGCGCTCGCGGCTCGGGCTGCCGGGCCCACGGCGGCCCGCTCGAGCCGACGCGCGTGCTCGAGCAGGGCCGCGGCCGCGGCGGCCGCGGCATCCGTCGCCGATGACGCGGGGTCGAACGAGGCCGACGCGGGCACGATGCGCTCGATGAGCGAGGTCTCGAGGCGACCTGCCTGCACGTCGGGGTCGGCGAGCACCTGCCGCAGGTAGGCGCGGTTGGTGCGCAGGCCGAGCACGCGCGTCGACGCGAGAGCGGCATCCAGTCGAGCGAGAGCCGTCGCGCGATCAGGACCGTGCGCGATGACCTTGGCGAGCATGGGGTCGTAGTCGGCGCCGACGACGAGCCCCTCGACGAGCGCCGAGTCGACGCGCACGCCGGGCCCGCTCGCCTCGGCGAGCCCCCGCACGGTGCCGGTCGAGGGCAGGAACCCGCTCGCCGGGTCCTCCGCGTAGAGCCGCGCCTCGATCGCATGGCCGTCGAGTCGCAGCGGCGGAAGGTCGAGTCGGTGCCCCGCGGCGATGCGCAGCTGCTGCTCGACGAGGTCGACGCCCGTGACGAGCTCGGTCACGGGGTGCTCGACCTGGAGGCGCGTGTTCATCTCCATGAAGAAGAACTCGTCGCGGCGGGCATCGGCGACGAGGAATTCGACGGTGCCGGCTCCCGCGTAGTCGACGCTGCGGGCGACCTCGCACGCGGCCTCGCCGATCGCGGCGCGCGTCGCCTCGTCGAGCAAGGGAGAGGGAGCCTCTTCGATGATCTTCTGGTGGCGGCGCTGCAGCGAGCACTCGCGCTCGCCCAGGTGCACGGTCGTGCCGTGCGTGTCGGCGAGCACCTGCACCTCGATGTGGCGGGGGGCTGCGATGAAGCGCTCGAGCAGGAGCGTGTCGTCGCCGAAGGCCTTGAGGGCGACGCGGCGCGCACCGGCGAGCGCGTCGGGCAGGGCATCCGCCTTGTGCACGACCGTCATGCCCTTGCCGCCGCCGCCCGCCGACGGCTTGATGATGAGCGGGAAGCCGACGCGGTCGGCCGCCGCGACGAGGTCGGCGTCAGTCGTCCCCACCTCCCCGAAACCGGGGATGGTCGGGACGCCGCGCTCGGCGACGTGCGCCTTCGCGCGGATCTTGTCGCCCATGACCTCGAGCGCGCGCGGGCTCGGCCCGACGAACACGATGCCGGCCTCGGCGCACGCGGCGGCGAGCTCGGCGTTCTCGCTGAGGAACCCGTAGCCCGGATGGATCGCCTCGGCACCGCTGCGGCGGGCGGCGTCGACGACGGCCTCGACGCTCAAGTAGCTCTCGGCGGCGGAGGCCGGGCCGATGCGCAGGGCGAGATCCGCGAGCGCGACGTGGCGGGCATCCGCATCGGCGTCGCTGCAGACCGCGATCGAGCGGATGCCCAGCTCGCGCAGCGTGCGGATGATGCGGCACGCGATCTCGCCGCGATTCGCGACGAGCACGGAGCCGAAGGGGCGTGGCAGGTCGTGGCTGGTCATCGCCGTCACATCCGGAAGAGGCCGAAGGCCGGGTCGGGCAGCGGGGCGCGGCTGCAGACGTCGAGGGCGAGACCGAGCACGGTGCGGGTGTCGGCGGGGTCGATGATGCCGTCGTCCCACAGGCGACCGGTCGAGAAGTAGGGGCTGCCTTGGCTCTCGTAGAGCTCGCGGATGGGGCGCTCGAACTCCTCCTGCTCGTCGGCGCTCCACGCGTCGCCGAGCTGGTCGCGCCTTACGGTGCCGAGTACGGCGGCGGCCTGCTGCCCGCCCATGACCGAGATGCGCGCGTTCGGCCACATCCAGAGGAAGCGCGGCGAGTAGGCCCGGCCGCACATCGAGTAGTTGCCGGCGCCGAATGAGCCGCCGATGACGACCGTGAGCTTCGGCACGCGCGTCGTCGCGACCGCCGTCACCATCTTCGCGCCGTGCTTGGCGATGCCGCCCGCCTCCGCGTCGCGCCCGACCATGAAGCCCGAGATGTTCTGCAGGAACAGCAGCGGCACGCCGCGCTGGTCGCACAGCTCGATGAAGTGCGCGCCCTTCGCCGCCGACTCGCTGAACAGCACGCCGTTGTTGGCGACGATGCCGACGGGGTGGCCGTGGATGCGCGCGAAGCCCGTCACGAGGGTCTCGCCGTACTCGCGCTTGAACTCGTGCCAGGTGCCTCCGCCGTCGACGAGCCGCGCGATGACCTCGCGCACGTCGTACGGCGACTGCACGTCGGGCGGGATGACGTCGTAGAGAGTGCTCTCGTCGACCGCGGGCGGGATGCTCTCGCCGACCTCCCACGCGGGCGCGGCGGGCGGCGGCACGGTCGCGATGATGTCGCGGACGATGTCGAGGGCGTGCCGGTCGTCATCGGCGAGGTGGTCGACGACGCCCGAGATGCGCGCGTGCGTGTCGCCGCCGCCGAGCTCCTCGGCGCTCACGACCTCGCCGATCGCGGCCTTCACGAGCGGCGGCCCGCCGAGGAAGATCGTGCCCTGGTTGCGCACGATGACGGTCTCGTCGCTCATCGCGGGCACGTACGCGCCGCCCGCGGTGCACGACCCCATGACGGAGGCGATCTGCGGGATGCCGGCCGCGGACATCCGCGCCTGGTTGAAGAAGATGCGCCCGAAGTGGTCGCGGTCGGGGAAGACCTCGGCCTGCAGCGGCAGGAACGCGCCGCCCGAGTCGACGAGGTACACGCACGGCAGCCGGTTCTCGAGCGCGACCTCCTGCGCCCGCAGGTGCTTCTTGACCGTCATGGGGAAGTAGGTGCCGCCCTTGACGGTCGCGTCGTTGCTGATGACGAGCACGTGGCGGCCGTGCACGAGCCCGACGCCCGCGATGACGCCCGCACCGGGCGCCTCGTCGTCGTAGAGTCCGTGCGCGGCGAGCGGGGCGAGCTCGAGGAAGGGGCTGCCGTCGTCGAGCAGCGCGTCGATGCGGTCGCGCGGGAGGAGCTTGCCACGCGCGACGTGCCGCTCGCGGCTGCGCTCGGGGCCGCCGAGGGCCGCGGCGGCGAGGCGTGCCCTGAGGTCGTCGACGAGGGCGTGCATGGCGGCGGCGTTCGCACTCGACGCGCCGCCCGCCGCCGATGCGGCGGGGATGCTCGTGCCGAGGGTCGCCATCGACCGCTCCTTCTCGTCGAGGGCTTCTGGCCCTGCTGCGATCTGGGTGCCGGGCGACCGTTCGGTTAACGGTCGCTCACCAGTTCAGGTTAGTCATCGTTCACCGGGATGTCTACACTGGCCGCATGACGGCGACGACGGATGCGCGTGCCGGGGCCTCCCCCGGCCTCGCGACGGCGCGCGACAGGGCCAAGGCCGAGCGGCGGGCGGCCCTGCTGCGGGCGGCCGCGCAGCTCTTCGCCGAGCGCGGATTCCCGCGCGTCTCGCTCGACGAGCTCGGCGCCGCGGCGGGGGTCAGCGGGCCCGCCGTCTACAAGCACTTCGCGAGCAAGCAGGCGGTGCTCGCGGCGATCCTCGTCGGCGCGAGCGAGGGGCTGCTCGAGGGCGGGCGGGCCGTCGTGGCCGGCGCGACGTCGGATGCCGCCGCGCTCGCCGGCCTCGTCGCCTTCCACGTCGACTTCGCCCTCGCGAACGCCGACATCATCCGCGTGCAGGATCACGACCTCGACTCGCTCGCCGGCGACGATCGGCACACCGTGCGCACGCTGCAGCGGGAGTACGTCGAGCTGTGGGTCGACGTGCTGGCGCGGCTGCGTCCGGCGGACGCGCGGGTCGCACTGCGCACCCGTGCGCACGCGTGCTTCGGGCTCATCAACTCGACACCGCACAGCTCGCGCGGCGGGGCGCGGGCGGCGCGGAGCATCCTCGAGAGCATGGCGCTCGCGGCGCTGGCTGCGTAGCCGCGCCGCGACCAGCGGCGAGTCGGCCCCTCCACATCCGCTCCTCTTGTGCCCGAAAGTCGCACATGAGTGCGAAAGTTCGGGCTCAGTTGCAACTTTCGGGCTCACCCGGGCGAGATCGCTGCCGCGAGGCGAGCGGGCGGCGCGGGGCGGCGCCACGCCCCGCGCGAGGCTCAGACGAGCGCGAGCACGCTCGCCGGGTCGTTCAGGATCCCGCCGATGTCGGTAAGGAACCGCGACCCCTGCTCGCCGTCGACCATGCGGTGGTCGAACGACACGCTCAGCGTCATGACGTCGCGCAGCGCGATGCCCCCCTCGAACTCCCAGGGCGTGCGCCGCACGGCGCCCATCGCGAGGATCGCCGCCTCGCCGGGCACGATGATCGGCGTTCCCGCGTCAACGCCGAAGACGCCGATGTTGGTGATCGTGATCGTGCCGCCGCTGAGCGACGACGGCGGAGTGCGGCCGTCGCGCGCGGTCGCCGCGAGCTCGCGGATCGCGTCGGCCAGCTGCGGCACCGTCATCGACCCCGCGTCGGGGATGCTCGGCACGAGCAGCCCGCGCGGCGTCGCGACGGCGATCCCGAGGCCGACGTCGCGCAGCTCGACGATCTCGTTGCTCGACTCGTCCCAGCGCGCGTTGAGGCTCGGATTCCGCTCGACGGCGATGCACAACGCCTTGCTCACGAGCGCGAGCATCGACGCGCTCTTCCCGCGCGCCTTGAGCCGCGCGAGGAGCTCGCTCGACGCCGTGACGTCGACCGTGAGGAACTCGGTCACGTGCGGCGCCGTGAACGCGCTGCGCACCATCGCCTCGGCCGTCGCCTTGCGCACGCCCTTGATCGGGTGGCGCACCTCGGCGGGGCGGCCGTCAGCGCGAGCGCCGGGCGCCCCGGTCGTCGACGGGGCGGATGCCGCGGCTCGACCGCTCCCGGCGAAGCGGGTCACATCGGCGCGCGTGACCTGGCCGCTGTCGCCCGTTCCATCGACCTCGGAGAGGTCGACGCCGAGGTCGTGCGCGAGCTTCCGCACGGGCGGGGTGGCGAGCGCGGCGCCCCGGGGCGCGTTCGGGCCGCGGCCCGCTCCCCCGCCGCTGCCGGCCGGGCCGCCGACGGTCGACCGGTCAGCCGATCGCTCGGGCAGGCTGCGAGCCTTGCGCCTGGGGCGCCGGCCGGTCTCGACGGCGGGGCCGTAGCCGACGAGTACCGACTGCCGCTCGGCGGCGGGCTCGGCGACCTCGGCAGCGGAGGGCGCCTCCGACTCGGGGGCCGCGAGGGTCGAGACGGGGGGCGCGGATCCCGCCCACGCCGGGGGCACCTCGGCGGCGGGCGACGCGTCGCCGGCGCTCGACGCGAGCGCAACATCCGCCGCGACCTCGATCGAGACGATCGGAGCGCCCACCTGGACGGTCGTTCCCGGCTCGGCGTGGATGGCCGCGACGATGCCCGCGAACGGCGACGGCAGCTGCACGATCGCCTTCGCCGTCTCGACGTCGGCGAGCGTCTGGTTGAGCGTCACGCGGTCGCCGACCGCGACGTGCCACTCGACGATCTCGCTCTCGGTGAGGCCCTCGCCGAGGTCGGGGAGGCGGAAGTCGTGGACGGTCATGAGGCGCTCCAGCCGGTGAGGGCGTTCTGGCGGCCGAGCACGCGGTCGACGCCGTCGAGGATGCGGTCGAGATCGGGCAGGAAGTGCTCTTCCGCCCTGGCGCTGGGGTAGGGAGTGTCGAAGCCCGTGACGCGCGCGGGCGCCGCCTCGAGGTGCAGGAAGCAGCGGTCGGTGATGCTCGCGGCGATCTCCGCGCCGAGCCCGCCGAACTGCGCGGCCTCGTGGGTGATGACGAGCCGCCCGGTCTTCCGCACGCTCGCCTCGACCGTGTCGAGATCGAGCGGGGAGAGCGAGCGGAGGTCGATGACCTCGATCGAGATGCCGTCGTCGCTCGCGGCGATCGCGGCGTCGATCGCGGTCGCGACGAGCGGCCCGTAGGCGACGATCGTGACGTCGGCGCCCTCGAGCACGACGCGCGCCCGGTCGAACGGGAACTCGGCGTCCTCTTCGACCTCGCCCTTCGTCCAGTAGCGGCGCTTGGGCTCGAAGAACAGCACGGGGTCGTCGCACGCGATCGCCTGGCGGATCATCGTGTGCGCGTCCTGCGGCGTCGAGCACGTCACGACGCGCAGCCCCGCGGTGTGCGCGAAGTACGCCTCCGGCGACTCGGAGTGGTGCTCGACCGCGCCGATGCCGCCGCCGAACGGCACGCGGATCGTGATCGGCATGCGCACGGCGCCGCGCGTCCGGTAGTGCAGCTTCGCCACCTGCGCGACGATCTGGTCGAACGCCGGGTAGATGAAGCCGTCGAACTGGATCTCGCACACGGGCCGGAAGCCGCGGTAGGCGAGACCGATGGCCATGCCGATGATGCCGGATTCCGCGAGCGGCATATCCATCACGCGATCTGTGCCGAAGTCGCGCTGGAGGCCGTCGGTCACGCGGAAGACGCCGCCCAGCTGGCCGATGTCCTCACCCAGCAGCACGACGCGGTCGTCGTCCGAGAGCGCGCGGCGCAGGCCCGAGTTGACGGCCTTCGCGAGAGTGAGCTCGGTCATTCCGCGCCTCCCTCGAGCTCGCCGACGCTGCGAAGGTAGGCCTCCTGCTGCGAGCGCTGGCGCGCGAGCCCCGCATGCGGCTCGGCGTACACGTGGTCGAACACCGACAGCGGCGCGGGGTTCGGCAGGGTGAGGCAGCCGGCTCGGAAGGCGGCGGCTACCTCGTCGGCCGTCGCGGCGACGGATGCGGCGACCGCGTCGGTCAGGATGCCCGACTCGCGCAGGTGCGCCTCCACCCGCGCGATCGGGTCCTTCGCCGCCCACTCCTCGCGCTGCAGCGGATCGACGTAGCGGCTCGGGTCGTCCGAGGTCGTGTGCGGTCCCATGCGGTACGTCACGGCCTCGATGAAGGTGGGGCCATCCCCGCGGTGGGCCCGCTCGAGGGCGCGGCGCGTCGCGGCGAGCACGGCGAGGACGTCGTTGCCGTCGACGCGGATGCTCGGGATGCCGAAGCCGGGAGCGCGCTCGGCGATCGGGCGCTTGGCCTGCAGCCCGACCGGCTCGGAGATCGCCCACTGGTTGTTCTGGCAGAAGAACACGACTGGCGCGCCGAAGGACGCGGCGAAGACCATGGCCTCGTTGACGTCGCCCTGCGTCGTGGCGCCGTCGCCGAAGTAGGTGATGGTCGCGGTGTCGACGCCGTCGTGCCGGCAGCCGACCGCGTAGCCCACGGCGTGGAGGGTCTGCGCGCCGATGACGATCTGCGGCGTCGCCATGTTGACGGCGAACGGGTTCCAGCCCGACTGGGCGGTGCCGCGCCAGACCTCGACGAGCTGCGGCAGCTCGACGCCCCGGCAGTAGGCGACGGCGTTCTCGCGGTAGCTCGAGAAGACGAAGTCGTCGGCGCGAAGGGCCCGGGCCGAGCCGACCTGGGCGGCCTCCTGCCCGAGCAGCGGCGGCCAGAGCCCGAGCTGACCCTGGCGCTGGAGGGCCGTCGCCTCGACGTCGATGCGGCGCACGACGACGAGATCCTCGTAGAGGCGGACGAGAGCCTCGCCCGAGACGTCGGAGACGTACGGATCGTAGAGCGGATCCCCCACGCGCCGACCCTCGTGGTCGAGCAGCTGCACGAGCTCCTCGGGCGGGCTCGGAAGCTCCGCCTCGATTCGCGTTTCGGGCACAGTGGTTCGCATCGCATCTCCGATCCGCCGCTCCTCGTGCGGGTGAGCCGAGGGCGGTCGATCCTCACAGCCGTCGGCCGGTGGGCCGCATGACTGACCGGGGCACCGTTGCCCCGAGTTGCCTCGACCGTAGCCAGACCGGGCTGGGAAGACAAGGGCGACCCGCCGATGAGCGGGCGGGCCTCAGCGCCCGAGCGTCCAGCCGGCCTGCTTGACGAGCACATGCCCGCGCTGCGTCGAGAACCGCAGCCACGAGCCCGACGCGAACTGCTCGACGGCGTCCTCGCCGAGGAATCCGAGAGAGAACGCCGCGAACGCCGCGCCCGCCGGCACGTGGTCGAGGCCCTCGATCGGCCTCCCCCACACCTCGGTGCGAACGCGATGCACGAGATCAGAGCCGAGCGCGTCCGGCACCGCCGCCGCGACCTCGTCGATACCCGCGCGGGCCGCGCCATCGAAGACGGATGCCTCGATCGGCTGCATGCGCTGCCACCCGCCGCGGGGCGGCGAGATCGCCGCCCAGACCACCGTGTTGACGCTCGTGGGCAGGGTCAGCGCGACGGGGCCGTCCGTCGCAGAGGCGACCGCCGCATCCGTCTTCGCCAGAAGGGACCGGATCGGGACGACCTCGTCGAACGGCTCTCCCTCGGCGTCGAGCGTGCGCAGCCCGAGCACGGTCGGTCCGCGATCGAGCAGGCCGCGGGGGGCGAGCACCGCGACGTACACGGCGAGCACGCCCGAGTCGAGGATGAGCCGCACGGCGGCGTTCTCGTCAAGCCTCGCCGCGCGCCCGAGGAGCACCTGCAGATCGTGCGCCGCAGCCGCGTCGGGGAGGGAGAGGATGCTCGACATCGCTCCCTAGACTACGGGCGTGACCGACGCCCCGCCCCCCGACACCTCCCCCTACGCCGACGCCGCCCCCGACCCCGTCGCCGCGATGCTGAAGGCGCTCGACCTCGCCGACACCGGCGCGCGCACCACGGAGGACATCTTCACCGCCCCCAGCCAGTGGATGCCGCAGGGCCGCGTCTTCGGCGGGCAGGTGATGGCGCAGTCGGTGCTCGCAGCGACGCGAACCGTGGAGGGCGACCGGCTCATCCACTCGATGCACGGCTACTTCCTGCGCCCGGGCGACGTGAACGAGCCGATCACGTTCTCCGTCGACCGCATCCACGACGGCCGCTCGTTCTCGACGCGGCGCACCCAGGCGTTCCAGAAGGGCGTGCCGATCCTGTCGATGATCGCCTCCTTCCAGGACGACGACCCCGGGCTCGAGCACCAGGCGGCGATGCCCGAGGGGATCCCGCAGCCGGAGGATCTCCCGAGCACGCGGGAGGTGCTCGAGCAGTTCGACCACCCCGTCGCGCGCTTCTGGGCGACGGCGCGACCCTTCGACCTGCGGCACGCGCCCGGCCACCTCTACTTCGGTGGTGGCAGCGAACGAGTGGCGCACCAGGCGGTGTGGCTGCGCGCCCTGAGCCCGTTGCCCGAGGACGAGAACCTGCATCGCGCCGCGCTCGCCTACGCGAGCGACTACTCCATCCTCGAACCGATCCTCCGCCGCCACGGCCAGTCGTGGGCGACGCCGGGTCTGAAGATGGCGAGCCTCGACCACGCGATGTGGTGGCACCGCCCCGCGCGCGTCGACGAGTGGCTCTGCTACGTGCAGGAGTCGCCGAACGCGATCGGCGGCCGCGGGCTGTCGATGGGCCGCATCTTCACGCGCGAGGGCGTGCTCGTCGCGAGCGTCGCGCAAGAGGGCATGGTCCGCATTCCGCAGGAGTGATCGTGCGCCGTGGAGCGCTAGGCGCGCGGCGAGAGATGCTCGTGCACGGCGACCCACCGGCCGTCGCGCAGCGCGAAGACGATCGTCTCGCGCTCGGTCACGTCGTCGACCGAGCCACCGAGCTCGATGCGCGAATCGACGGAGTGCGTGAAGATCGCGATGTCGCCGAGCAGCTGCACGCAGCGGTCGCTCGATCGGCAGGCGTGCACGCGGAAGCCGTCCTCGCGCTCCCACTGCGCCCACAGCGCCTCGTACTCCGCCCGGCTCTGGAGCCGGCGGTCGGCAGTGTGGAAGACGAAGGTCGCGTCCTCGGCGAAGCCGGCGAAGTACGCCTCGGTGCGGTGGTGGGCGAAGTCGTCGACGATCGCGTCGGCGGCCGCGAGCACGGCCGCGACGACGGACGCGTCGGGCGCAGCCGCCGCGCTCACGACGCGCTCCGGCGTCGCGCCATGACGGTGAGCAGCTCGTACGCGACGTGCGCTGCGGCGATGCCCGTGATCTGCGCGTGGTCGTAGGCGGGCGCGACCTCGACGATGTCGGCGCCGACGAGGTTCACGTCGGCGAAGCCCCGCAGCATCGCGAGCAGCTCCCGGCTCGTGAATCCGCCCGCCTCGGGCGTGCCGGTCCCGGGCGCGAACGCGGGGTCGAGCACGTCGATGTCGATCGAGACGTAGACGGGGCGATCGCCGACGCGCGCCCTCATGCGCTCGATGACGCCGGGAGCCCCGAGGGCATCCATCTCGGTCGAGTGCACGATCTGGAAGCCCAGGTCGCCGTCCTCCGTGAGGTCGTCGGCCGTGTACAGCGGCCCGCGGATCCCGACGTGCAGGCAGGAGTCGTGCGCGAGCAGCCCCTCCTCCGACGCGCGGCGGAACGGCGTGCCGTGCGTGTAGTCGGCGCCGAAGTAGGTGTCCCACGTATCGAGGTGGGCGTCGAAGTGCACGACCGCGATGGGCCCGTGCTTCGCGTGCATCGCGCGCAGCAGCGGCAGCGCGATCGTGTGGTCGCCTCCGAGAGTGAGCAGCTGCGCTCCCGAGTCGAGCACGCGCGTCGCCTCGGCCTCGATCGTCGCGAGCGCTTCGGCGATGTCGAAGGGGTTCACGCCGATATCGCCGGCGTCGACGACCTGCTGCATCGCGAACGGCTTCGCATCCTGCGCAGGGTTGTAGGGCCGCAGCAGGCGCGACGACTCGCGGATGTGCGACGGCCCGAAGCGCGCCCCCGGCCGGTAGCTCACCCCGGTGTCGAAGGGCACGCCGAGCACGACGACGTCGGCGCGGTCGACCTCGTCCCACCTCGGCAACCGCGCGAACGTAGCGGCGCCGCCGTAGCGGGGCACCTGGGTCGCGTCTACCTGGCCGATGTTGCCGTTCTCGGTGACGCGGGGCGTGCGCTGCTCCACGGGGTCCTCCTGGTATGCGTCGGGTCGGGATGCCCGGGGCGAGCGGGCGGGGAGCCCGGAGCGGTCTGCGGGGCCGCCCCGGGCATCCGCTCAGCCGGCGCGGCGCGCCGCGGCCTTCGCCGCCCCCGACCGGTGGTCGGTCTCGATGGGCGTGAGCGGCGCGCTCTGCTCGCGGACGACGCGCGGCCCGTCGGGCGGGAACACGTACGTCGGCTCCGGGAAGAGCATGAGGGCGCCGATGTAGAGCACCGCCGCCGAGACGATCGCGACGATGAGGCTCAGGTCGACGCCGCCGGCGACCCCGCTCAGCGGGCCCTCGATGACGGGCGGGAAGTACGCGAAGAGCAGGCCGAGCACGGCGGAGACGACCCACGCGACCATGCCGCGCCAGTTGACGCCGTTCGAGAACCAGTACCGGCCGCCGGTCTCGCCGCGGTTGAAGACCTGGAGGTCGGAGCGGTCGAACGATCCGCGACGGACGAAGTAGCCGATCGCCATGATGATCATCCACGGAACCGTGGTGACGATGATGGCGCCGACGAACGCGTTGACGGCGCCCAGCAGGTCGAAGAAGAGGCGACCGAGCAGGATGAACAGGAACGCGATGACGCCGATGAAGATCGTCGCCTGCACGCGGCTGAAGCGCGGGAAGACCGACGAGAAGTCCAGGCCCGTGCCGTAGAGCGAGGTCGAGCCCGTGGAGAGACCGCCGATGAAGGCGACGACCATGAGCAGCACGGCGTACCAGAGAGGCGACTCCTGGATGAGCGCGAAGACGTAGTCGGCCTCGCCGGCGACGAGGGTCGCGGTCGCGACGCCGAACAGGAACGGGATGATCGTGAGGCCCTGCCCGAGCGCAGTCGCGCCGAAGAGCTTGCGCGCGGGCGTCGTGGCGGGGATGTACCGCGACCAGTCACCGAGGAACGCGCCGAACGACACGGGGTTCGACATGACGATGAGCGCCGAGAGCACGAACGTCGGCCAGAAGCTGCCGAGCGCGTAAGCCTCGGGGCCCGGGTCGTAGCCGGCGTCGAACGTGCCCGAGAACGCGACGATCGCGAGCAGGAAGAGCACCGAGTTCGCGATGACCGCGGTCTTGTTGATGAGCAGCATGAACTGGTAGCCGTACACGACGACGATGATCACGATCAGCCCGATGACGCCGTAGATGAGCGTGCGCAGGCCGACCGAGTCGGGCACGCCGAGCAGTCGGTTGAGCGCGCCGACGAGGGCGTCGCCGCCGACCCACACCGAGATCGAGTAGAACGCGACGGCCGTGAGGAGCGAGAGGAACGAGCCGACGACGCGGCCCCGGACCCCGAAGAACGCGCCGGAGGACACGGCGTTGTTGGTGCCCGTCTTCGGGCCGAAGAGGCCCATCGGCATGAGGACGAGGATGCCGACGGCGAGGCCGAGCACGGTCGCGCCGACCGCCTCCCAGAACGACAGGCCGAGCACGATCGGGAAGGTGCCGAGCAGGACCGTGGCGAAGGTGTTCGCGCCGCCGAACTGGATGCGCATGAGGTCGACCCACGTCGAAGTGCGATCGGCATCGGGAACGGTGTCGATGCCGCGCTGCTCGATCTCGGTCGCGCGCGGTCGGGCGTTGAGGGCGACGTCGGAATGATCGACAACGACTCTGTTGTCCGTCATGAAGGTTCCTTCTCATCGGGGTGGACGTGCGGGGTTGGCCCGAATATAGACCCGGATATGCCTGATGTGCAAAAGTTCTTGCCTATGAAGATAAATCGTGTCGTTGATCTCTCGGTCGCGCTGTCGAGCGCGACGCAGGTGTACCCCGGCGACCCCGTCGTCTCGCTCACTCCGCACAGCACGATCGCGCGCGACGGCTTCAACCTGCTCGCCGTCACAATGGGGTCGCAGAGCGGGACGCACGTCGACGCGCCCTTCCACTTCGACGACGCCACCCCCCGCATCGACGAGCTGCCCCTCGACCGCTTCGTCGGCGAGGGCGTGATCGTGGATGCCCGGGACGCGGGCCCCCGCGGACGCATCACCCCCGCGCACATCGCTCCGGTCGTCGAGCGCCTGCAGCCCGGACGCATCGTGCTCCTCCGCACAGGATGGAGCGACCACTATGGCACGGCCGCCTACTTCGACCACCCCTACCTCGACGCCGAGGCGTGCGCGCTGCTGCTCGAGCGCGGCATCCGAACGATCGGGATCGACGCCGTCAACCTCGACGAGACGCCCGACGCCGAGCACCCGGGCGTCGGGTTCCCCTGCCATCACCTCATCGCCGAGGTCGGAGGCGTCATCATCGAGAACCTGACCAATCTCGGCGCGATCGCGAGCGGGCATCCCCTGATCTCGGTCCTGCCGCTCAAGCTCGAGGCCGCTGACGGGGCTCCCGTGCGGGCGGTCGCGATCGAGCACGACTGAGACCGACGGCGGACGAGGGGGAAATGGCCCAGGATAGAGACATGACGAGCGACGTGAAGATCGGCGCCCGCCTGCGAGCCGCTCGCCTCGCGCGCGGACTCACCCTCGACGCGGTGGCCACGGCGGCCGGCATCAGCCAGGGGTTCGTGAGCAAGCTCGAGCGCGACCAGGTCTCGCCCTCCGTGGCTTCACTCGTCGCCATCTGCGAGGCCGTCGGCCTCAAGGTCGGCGAGCTGTTCGAGCCGCCGCCCTCGCAGATCGTGCGCGCCGGCCACGGCGCGCCCATCAACTTCGGCGGCGAGGGGGCACAGGAGGTCCTCCTCACGCCCGGCACGCAGACCGATGTCGAGGTGATCCGGTCGATCATCGAACCGGGTGGCACGGCCGGCGACGACCTCTACAGCCTCGACTGCGACGTCGAGTTCGTGTACGTGCTCGCGGGTCGGCTCACGATCGTTCTCGGGGACGACGAGCACGAGCTCGGCACGGGCGACTCGATGACCTTCCGCGGCCGCGACCCGCACACCTGGCGGAACGCCTCGACGACCGAGGGGTGCGAGGTGCTCTGGGTGCTCGCGCCGGCGACCTAGCGGCGCTGCGCGCCTGGCGCGGCGTCAGCTCCGGCGCCGGAAGGCGACGGGCTCCTCGAGGTACGGCCCCCACAGCGCGCGCTCGCGGTCGCTGATGCGACGCGGCCGCCCGGTCTGCTCGTCGACGAGGACGAGCGTCGACATCGCGCGGGCGAAGACGACGTGCGGCTCCGCCCCCTCGGGCGAGCACACCTCGTAGCAGACGTCGAGGCTCGCTCCCCCGAGGGCGCCGATCCAGAGCTGCACGTCGAGCGGGTCGCGCAGATGCGGGATCTGCGCGAGGTACTCGACCTCCTGCCGCGCGATGAGGCTCTGCGCGCCCTCGTCGATGTGCAGCTCGGGCAACGGCGTCGCCGAGGCACCGCGCCCGCGCCAGAACACCTCGATGCGCGCCTCCTCGAGGAGCGTCAGCATGCGGGCGTTGTTGACGTGCCCGTAGGCGTCGAGGTCGCTCCAGCGCAGAGCGATGGGAACGTGGATGCGCGTCATGCGCTGGTCGCCGCCCCGCCCTAGTCGCGCGTGAGCTTGCGGTACGTCGAGCGGTGCGGCTTGGCCGCGTCCGGGCCGAGGCGCTCGATCTTATTCTCCTCGTACGACTCGAAGTTGCCCTCGAACCAGTGCCAGTAGCTCGGGTCCTCGTCCGTGCCCTCCCAGGCGAGGATGTGCGTGGCGATGCGGTCGAGGAACCACCGGTCGTGGGTGATGACCACGGCGCAGCCGGGGAACTCCAGCAGCGCGTTCTCGAGGCTGCCGAGCGTCTCGACGTCGAGGTCGTTCGTGGGCTCGTCGAGCAGCAGCAGATTGCCGCCCTGCTTGAGCGTGAGCGCGAGGTTGAGGCGGTTGCGCTCGCCGCCAGACAGAACCCCGGCCTTCTTCTGCTGGTCGGGGCCCTTGAAGCCGAACTGCGAGACGTAGGCGCGCGAGGGAATTTCGGTCCTGCCGACCTGGATGTAGTCGAGGCCGTCGCTCACGACCTCCCACAGCGTCTTGTTCGGGTCGATGCCGCCGCGGCTCTGATCGACGTACGAGATGTCGACCGTCTCACCGATCTTGAGCGTGCCGCCGTCCAGCGGCTCGAGGCCCACGATGGTCTTGAACAACGTGGTCTTGCCGACGCCGTTGGGGCCGATGATGCCGACGATGCCGTTTCGCGGCAGCGTGAAGCTCAACCCGTCGATGAGCACGCGGTCGCCGAAGCCCTTCGTGAGCTTCGAGGCCTCGATGACCTGGGCGCCGAGACGCGGGCCGACGGGGATGACGATCTCCTCGAAGTCGAGCTTCCGCGTCTTCTCCGCCTCCGCCGCCATCTCCTCGTAGCGGGCGAGGCGGGCCTTCGATTTGGCCTGGCGGCCCTTGGCGTTGCTGCGCACCCACTCGAGCTCGCTCTCGAGGCGCTTGGCGAGCTTGGCATCCTTCTTGCCCTGCACCTGGAGGCGCGCGGCCTTCTTCTCGAGGTACGTGGAGTAGTTGCCCTCGTACGGGTACAGGCGACCGCGGTCCACCTCGGCGATCCATTCGGCGACGTGGTCGAGGAAGTACCGGTCGTGCGTGATGGCGATGACGGCGCCCGGATACTTCTGGAGGTGCTGCTCGAGCCACTGCACGCTCTCGGCGT
Source organism: Microcella alkalica (assembly GCF_014137945.1). GTDB lineage: Bacteria > Actinomycetota > Actinomycetes > Actinomycetales > Microbacteriaceae > Microcella > Microcella alkalica. The sequence goes on along the minus strand of NZ_JACGWX010000001.1, from coordinate 252,578 downwards.
CGAGGTGGTTCGTGGGCTCGTCGAGGAGCAGCAGGTCCGGCTTCTCGAGAAGGAGCTTGCAGAGCGCGACGCGGCGCTTCTCGCCTCCGGAGAGGTGGGTGATCACCTCGTCGCCCGGCGGGCAGCGCAGGGCATCCATCGCCTGCTCGAGCTGCGAGTCGAGATCCCACCCGTTCGCGGCGTCGATGTCCTCCTGCAGCGTTCCCATCTCGGCGAGCAGCGCATCGAAATCGGCGTCGGGATCGGCCATGGCGAGGGAGATCTCGTTGAAGCGCGTGATCTTGTCGTGCAGCTCGCGCACCCCGTCCTGGACGTTCTCGAGAACGGTCTTCGACTCGTCGAGCTCGGGCTCCTGCATGAGGATGCCGACCGTGTAGCCGGGGCTCAGGCGGGCCTCGCCGTTGGAGGGCTGGTCGAGGCCGGCCATGATCTTGATGATCGTCGACTTGCCGGCGCCGTTCGGGCCGACCATGCCGATCTTCGCGCCCGGGAAGAACGACATCGTGACGTCATCGAGGATGAGCTTGTCACCGACCGCCTTGCGGGCGCGGACCATGGAGTAGATGAATTCGGCCATGCTCTCAGTCTAGAGAGGCCGTCGCCCCCAACAGGCACGCCCCGGAGGCCAGCGCGGGCTCCGTCGTCGTCGTGAGAGCGTCGCCGTCGAACTGCCCGAGCACGCACGATCCCCCCGAGCGCACCGAGAGCAGCAGCGCGTCGACCGGGAGGCCGATCGCGGTGCGGTCGGGCGTGATCTGGATCGCGTCGAGCGGGATCCCTGCGGCGGTGAGCGCCTCGACGACACTGCGGCCGGCCGGGATCCCCCCTGCCGACGCAACTGGCGCGAGCGCCTGTTCGACGACTGGGAGGTTCGCCTCAGCCTCCGCCGCGGGGTCGAACGGAGGGACCTCCGGCTCCACTGGCTCGGGTTCGGGCGACGCGGAGGCGGATGACGAGGGGGTGAGTGCCGCGCCCGAGGGCGTCGCGACGGGAGGCTCGGGGGCCGCGGTGCAGCCCACGACGATCGCAGAGATCGCAGCGGCTGCGACGATGAGGGCGGATGCCCGCCTCGCGCTCGCTCGCATCCGAACCGCCCTTCCCGGCGGCCAGACGGCCGACCGCGACGAGTCTACGTGGGCTGCCGCGGTGACCGGCTCGCAGTCGGATCCGGCCACGGTAGACCGAGCGTTCGAAATCCGAACACCGCGCGATCGCCATGTTTGCGCCCCCGTCGAGGACGGAGCACTATCAGTGCAAGGACAGCGGTTGGGAGTCGGGGGACTCCCGGGGCCGCCGACCGCAACCGGTTCACTCGCCCGTTCGGGTCGGGTGAGAGAGCCGAGTGACACTGCGGCCGTCCCCGGCTCATTCGGGTTGAGCTGGGGCGGCCGCTTCTCATCTCTACGACTGGTGCAGGATGGCAACGTGGCCGTTGCGCTGAGTACCCGACGAATCGGAGACCGCGTGACTCTGCGGGAGGCGCTCGGCGGCCCCTGGGCCACCCACTGGATGCTCTGGCTCGCGTTATTCCCCGGCACCCTGTCGATCGTGCTGCTGCGCGAGTCCGCCACGCCGTACCCGCAGTGGTGGTGGCCGCTGCTGTCGGGCGTCGTTCAACATCTTGTCGCCGGGGTGATCCTCGTCGGCGGCGGTCATCTCGCTCGACGACGCCGAGCGATCCTGTCGATCTGGACGGTGGCCGCCCTCTGGGTCTTGTCCTGCCTCGTCCGGGCCGTCGTGGGCAGTGCCATCGCGGAGGTCGTGGCCGGCGTTCCCGGCGAGCTCCTGTTCCGAGCAGCCGCCTGGATCGTGATGACCGCGGCCTGGGGGCCGGCGATCGTGTACGGGTTCGCCCAGATCGGGCGCCGACAGTCCGTGATCGGCGAGCTGGAGGCCGCGCGCCGCGCTCTGGAGGAGGCGACCGCCCACACCGCGGAATCGGGCATGCAGATGCGGAGGCAACTCGCGCAGACCATCCGTCGCACCGTCGCTCCGGTTCTCGATGACCTCCAGGGTCGGCTCCTGACGGTGCAGCAGAGTCTCGACCGCGACGCGTTCCTCGAGATCAGCCTGAGGCTCTCCCGACTCCACGACGAGACGGCAGACCTTGTCGATTCGGCGAAGCCCGCGCACGGCCCGGGCGAGTCGAGATCGCGGCGCGCATCGCTCCGTGAAGCGTTCGACTTCCCCGTCGGCCGTCCCTGGCTGCTGGCCGCGGGCGTCTCAGGGCAGACGGTCGCCATCGTGCTTCCCGACGGAGCCCGTCTGTTCGGCCCTCTGGCCGCGACGGAGATCGTCATCGCCGCGCTCGGCGGCGGCGTCGCGCTCGCGGCGACGATTCAAGTGTCTCGACGATCGCCCGCCCTGCGACGGGCTCGCGCCCTGCACGTCACCCTCGCCGCGATCGGCGCGGCCGTCCTGGTCTCCTCCTGGGTGATGCTGCACAGCGGTATCGACCCCATCACCTGGCAAGGAGCGGCGATCCTCCCCAGCCTGGGAGGCACGCTGATCGGGTCGTGCGCCACCGTGGTCGCGTGTCTCGTCATCGTCCGCGCGAACGAGGACGACGAGCGGGAGCTCAGGCGGATTCGGAGCGAGGTCGATCGGCTCGAGGAGGAGCACGAGGCCGCCGTCGAGCGCGAGAGACACCGATTGAGCGAACTCATGCACGGCCCCGTTCAGGGGCGGATCGCCGCGTGCGTCATGGCCCTGACCTTCTTCTCCGACGCCGACGCGGCGCCGGGCGCGCTCGCCTCCGTCACCGATCAGGTCCTCGACCATCTGGCCGCCGCGTCGCACGATCTGTCTCTTCTCGCCGAGGGCCGTCCCCCGGACGGAGGGGCCTAGGCGAAGAGCCCTCGCCATACACTGAGCACATGGCAGCCCCCGGAGGTTCCACTGCCACGGTCCTCGTCGCCGATGACGATCCTCTCGTCCGGACCGTGCTGCGCATGGCGCTCACGGGCATGGGGTGCGCCGTCATCGATGCGCGCACGACGAGCGAGGTCATCCATCTGGATCCCGCGGTCTCCGTGGATCTCGTCATCCTCGACCTGAACATGCCGGGTGGCACCGCCGTCGAGAGCCTCGACGCGCTGTCCGCGCGCGTGTCCGCCCCCCGCGTCCTGCTTCTGAGCGACGAGGATGCCCCCGCCCTGCTCGACCGCGTCGACGGGTTCGCACGCAAGCCGATCGAGCTCGCGGACTTCACCCGCATCGTCCGCTCGCTGCTCCCCGACGGCTCAGGCGGGAGCTCCGATCGTGCGGGATGACCACATCGACGACCGGGCGCTCGGTCTCGCGACAGCTCTCGAGACCCTCGCTGCCGGGTATCCGGATCCCATCCTCCTCGTCGGCCCCTCCGGGACGGTGCTCGGGGCGACCGCGGCGCTCGAGGCGCGCGGAGCGATCCCCCGCAGCGCGTTCATCGGCTCCCTCCACACGCAGTGGGCGGCGGAGGCGGATCGCGCGATCATCGACGATCGCTTCGCGCGCGCTCTCGAGGGGGAGACCTGCCGCTTCCGGACGGTCGGACGACCGGACGGAGCGGGTCACGCCGAGGTGACGTACAGTCCGGTCACCGTCGACGGCGAGGTCATCGCCGTCCTCGTCCACGCCTCCGCGATCGCGGAGGTCGAGGAACGGGAGCGCGCGAAGGCGCGGGCGGACGAACTGCTGCGGATCGCCGGCGAGCTCGCCGCGTTCGGCGGGTGGTCCCTCGATCGAGAGACGACCCTGCTCACGCTGAGCCCTGAGGCGGAGCGCATCCTCGGATCAGAGGACGAGTCCGTCCTCCCCCTCGATCGTGCGGCGCAGCTCTTCGCCCCTGCGAACGCCGAGGCGATCGCGCGCACGGTGGGCGCGTGCTTCGAGCAGGGCGAGACGATCGACCTCGAGCTCATCGTCACGACCACCGACGGCCGGTCGCGGATCGTCAAGGTCCTCGGGCGACCGACGACGGGCCCGGACGGCGTCGTCGTCGCTGCGCACGGGGCGATCTGGGATGTCACGGAGGCGACAGCGGCCCACGAGCGAGCGGCGATCCTCCAGCAGCGGCTGGACCTCACGCTCAACTCGCTCAGCGACGGGCTGATCTTCCTGGACGACGAGTGGCGTCTCTTGTACGCCAATGATCGGGCCGAGGAACTCGTTGGCCGCACCTTCTCGGAGATCGAGGGCCACAGTCTCTGGGAGAGCTTCCCTGAGCTCGCCGACACCGAGCTCGAGGTCGCCTACCAGCGAACGGCGCGCGAGCAGATCAGGACGACGGTCAGGACTCCTGACGCCTTCGGGCGCTGGTTCGACGTGACCGCGTACCCCACCGCGACCGGGATCGCCCTCTACATCCGCGACGTCACCGAGGACGAGCGGGCGAGCCACGAGATGGTGAAGGCTCAACGGCGGATCGCGGACCAGGCCGAGCTCATCGATGCCACGCGTGATGCGATCGTCGTGCGGGCCCTCGACGGCGTCGTCCACTACTGGAACAGCTCCGCCGAGTCGCTCTACGGGGCCGCCGCCGACGACGCGGTCGGACGCCCGCTGCGCGAGCTGATCTGCGTCGCCGACGACGTCTTCGACGAGGCGCTCGAGGTGACGCTGCGCGAGGGGTATTGGTCGGACGAGCTGCCGTGCACGACGCGCGACGGCCGGTCGCTCATCATCGACAGCCGTTGGCAGCTCCTTCGAGGAGACGACGGGGCGCCCGACCGGATCTTCTCCGTCGACACCGACGTGACGGCATGGCGGCGCGAGGAGAACCTCCGCACGCGCGCCAGGCGGATGGAGAGCCTCGGGACTTTCGCCGGCGGCATCGCTCACGACCTGAACAACGTGCTCACGCCCATCCTCATGTCCATCCAGCTGCTGGAGTCCACGGAGACGGATCCGGACCGGCTGGAGCTGCTGAGCACGATGGAGTCCGCGTCCAAGCGCGGCGCGGACATGATCCGCCAGGTGCTCGCCTTCGCCCGCGGCGTCGAGGGCCGACGCGATCGCGTGGCCATCGACTCGCTTCTCGTCGAACTGCAGCGCTTCGCCGCGGACGCTCTTCCCGCGGCGATCCGCTTCACCGCGGAGATCGACGACGGCCTGCCCTGTGCTCTCGGCGACCCGACGCAGCTCATCCAGGTGCTCATGAACCTCGTCACGAACGCCCGCGATGCCATGCCCGACGGCGGCGAGCTGAGGGTGACGGCATCGACGATCGTCCTCGAGGACTCCTTCTCGACCGAGGCGTTCCAGGTCGAGCCGGGAGCGCACATCATCATCGATGTCGTCGACACCGGGCACGGCATGACCCTCGAGATGACGGAGAAGATCTTCGAGCCGTTCTACACGACGAAGTCGATGGGCAAGGGGACGGGGCTCGGGCTCGCGAGCTCGCTCGCGATCGCGCAGAGCCACGGCGGCACCATCCGGGTGTACAGCGAGCCCGAGCGCGGCACGCGCTTCTCCGTGATCCTGCCCACGGCGAGCGGTGACGCCCGAGCGTCGTCGGAACCCCGCATACCGACGCGCGCGCTGCCCCGCGGACGAGGCGAGCTCATCGTCGTGGTCGACGACGACCCCACCATCCGCCTCATCACCTCGCGCACGCTCCAGCGCTACGACTACCGGACGCTGGTGGCGGAGAACGGGCGTGACGCGATCGATCTCGTCGAGGCGCCGGGCACCGCCGTGGACCTCGTGCTGACCGACATGATGATGCCCCTCATGGACGGGGCGGCCACGACTGCCTATCTCGAGGAGCATCACCCGGACATCCCGGTGATCGCGGCGAGCGGATTAACGTCCGCAGGCGGCGCCGCCCGGAGCGCGGGAATGGGAGTCGCCGCCTTCCTGCCGAAGCCGTACACGACGAGCCTGCTGCTGACCACGATCCGCGATGTGCTTGACGGCGTCGGCGGCCACGAGCACGATGGACAGAACGGTTCGTCCCACCCGAGCGAGGAGTCGCGATGACGACCGAGACACGAGCGATGCGTATCGTCGTCGCCGACGATGACGCCTTCACTGTCTCGCTGGTGTCAGGGGGGATGAGTGCGCGCGGCTTCGCGGTCGCGACGGCCACCTCGGTCGCTGACGCGCTCACGGCCGTCGGCGACACCGATCCGCACGCGCTCATCACTGACCTGAACTTCGGCTCAGCCGAGTCCGGCGCCGACCTTCTGAGCGCCGTCTCCGAGGACTACCCGTGGGTCGGCCTCGTGGTGCTCACCTCGCACCGCTCACCGGAACTCGCGGTGCCGAACCCCGGGCGCATCCCGCCCGGCGTGGTCTACCTCGTGAAGTCGCAGCTCGGCGCGATCGACGACCTCATCGACGCGGTGCACCGCTCGATCAGCGGACAGCCGGACGACGACGTGCGCATCGGCGACGACGATGTGCCCACGGTGACGGCCGCGCAGGCCGATGTGCTCCGGCTGCTGGCCGAGGGGGCGTCCACGCGCGCGCTCGCAGAGCACCGCGGAACGACCGTGCGCGCCGTCGAGACGATGCTCGCGCGGCTCTTCACCGCTCTCGGTCTCGACACGAGCGAGAACGCGAACCCCCGCGTCGCCGCGGTCACTCTCTGGCAGCGCGGCGGCATCCGGGTCCGCTGAGCCGCCGCACCGCCCGAGGGTGGGCGCGAGCGTTCTGCCCGAGAACCGAGGCGCGACTCCGAGCGTCAGAAGGGAACGTCGGCCGACTCGCGCGGCTCGAGCGACGACGCGTCGTCGGGCACCTCGACGGGATCGGGCTGCTCGTGCTGAGCATCCGCCGCCCGATCCTCGCCGCCCCGCCCGACGATGATGCTGCGCGTGAAGCTCGAGCGGCCCCACGTCAGGTCGTGGCCGACGGCATCGGCGTCGATCTCGATGGTCGTGCCGTTCCGCTCCCCGCTCTCCCAGTCCCGGATACGAACGCGCCCGGAGACGATCACGCGCTCGCCCTTGTGCACCGAGCTCGCGACGTGGGTTCCAAGCTGGCGGAAGCTCGTCACGGTGTACCAGTTGGTGTCGCCGTCGACCCAGGCGGCTTTCGCTCGGTCGTAGCGGCGCTGATTGCTCGCGAGCCGGAACGAGGTGATCGCGAGCCCGTCGCTCGTGACGATGTGGCGGGGGGTCGTGGCGACGAGCCCCGTGAGGGTGATGGTGTCGGTCATGGCGTCCTCCAGACGTATCGGTGTCGGGTGGGCGCCGGCGGTTCGTGCCGGAGAACGCCGGCGCCCGCGACGAGGATGCGCGACAGGAGGTCGGCCGACCGGCGGAGGGCGCTACCGGTGCATGACCGGGTTCACCGCCCGTCGTGTGGACGAGCGGAGGTCAGCGAGCGCGTGCGCGGTGGCGGCGGGCGCGGTGGCGGTGGGCGCTGCCGGTCAGTGCTCGCGGAAGTCGGGCCGCTCCGCACCGGGGCCGAGCGCCGCGTGCAGCGCGCGCTTGGCAGCCTCGAGCGTGGGGTACGGCCCGCGGGCCTCGCTCTGCACTCGCACCCGCACGAGGAAGCCTTCCCCGTCGCGGTGGATCGATCCGACGGTGCCGGCGGGGCCCGCGGCGACCCAGGTCTGCGTTCCGGTGGTCATGCTCATCGTCGAGCTCCTTCCGAGCGGCGCGCTCGCGCCGTGCGCCGCCGACGCTACGCCTCGCGAGGGCCGGTGTCGAGCCCTCGTGGGCGAGCTCTCAGGAGGCCCGGATGTACGGCGCGTACGACGAGCGGATCTTGTTGACCTTCGGCAGCGCGACGGCGAGGCAGTACCCCTGGCCAGGGTTCTTCGCGAAGAAGTCCTGGTGGTACTCCTCGGCGTCGTACCACTCGGGCAGGGGCGTGATCTCTGTGACGATGCCGCCCTCCCAGTAGCCGCCGGCGCGGTCGCGGGCGGCCTCGAAGATGGCCTTCTCCTCGTCGACCGCGTAGAACATCGCCGAGCGGTACTGGGTGCCGACATCGGCGCCCTGCCGGTTGAGCTGTCGCGGGTCGTGCAGGGTGAAGAAGACGTCGAGGATGACGTCGGCGGGGATGACCTCGGGATCGAAGACGACCTTGACGGCCTCGGCATGACCGGTCGTCCCCGTGCAGACCGCCTCATAGGACGGGTTCGCGACGGTGCCGCCGGTGTAGCCGGAGACGACGTCATGAACGCCGTCGAGGACGCGGTAGACGGCGTCGAGGCACCAGAAGCATCCGCCGGCGAGATGGAAGGTTCGCATGCCGCCATCGTAGGCGGGCGCGCGGGGCGCGAGCCGAGCATCCGCCCCGATCGAATCGGTTCGATGCTTCGCACTCGGCGGATAGGCTGGCCGCATGCCGCACATCGCCGCCGACGACCGCTACGAGCAGCTCGAGTACGCCCGCGTGGGCCGCAGCGGGCTGAAGCTGCCCCGCATCTCGCTCGGGCTCTGGAACAACTTCGGCGACGACCGTCCGATCGAGACGCAGCGCGCCATCCTGCGCCGCGCGTTCGATCGCGGCGTCACGCACTTCGACCTCGCCAACAACTACGGCCCGCCCGACGGCGCCGCCGAGACGAACTTCGGGCGCATCCTGCACGACGACTTCCTGCCCTACCGCGACGAGCTCGTCATCTCGACCAAGGCCGGGTACCACATGTGGCCCGGCCCCTACGGCGAGTGGGGCTCGCGCAAGTACCTGCTGAGCTCGCTCGATCAGAGTCTGACGCGCACGGGGCTCGACTACGTCGACATCTTCTACAGCCACCGCCCGGACCCCGAGACGCCGCTCGAGGAGACCATGGGCGCGCTCGCGACCGCGGTGCAGAGCGGCAAGGCGCTCTATGCGGGCATCTCGAACTACGACGCGGCGCAGACCCGCGAGGCGCAGCGGATCCTCGGGGAGCTCGGCGTGCCGCTGCTCATCCACCAGCCCCGCTACAACATGTTCGACCGCCGTATGGAGGAGGGTCTGCTGGACGCCCTCACCGAGACCGGCATCGGCAGCATCGTCTTCTCGCCGCTCGCCCAGGGCCTGCTGACGAACCGGTACCTCGACGGCGTGCCCGCGGGTTCTCGCGCGTCGGAAGGGCGCTGGATCAGCGAGGACAACATCGATGACGCCTACCTCGGTCGGGCGCGCGCCCTCAACGCGATCGCGGAGACGCGCGGGCAGTCGCTCGCGCAGCTCGCCCTGCTCTGGGTGCTGCGCCACCCCCAGGTCACGAGCGCCCTCATCGGCGCCAGCAGCGTGCGTCAGCTCGACGACAGCCTCGACGCGCTGAACGGCGCCGCCCTGACCGCCGACGAGATCGCCGCGATCGAGCCGCACGCCGTGCACGGCACGGGTTCGAGGAGCTGAGTGGGCTACATCCTCGCCCTCGCGGCGGCCGTGCTGTTCGGCGCGAACGGGAGCGTCACCAAGATCACCATGGAGGCCGGGCTCAGCCCCGCCCAGGTCACGCAGTTCCGACTTCTCGGGACGGCGATCGTCGCCGGCCTCGTACTGCTCGCGATCGACCGGGCCGCCTTCCGCCTCCCCCGCCGTCAGTGGCCGATCATGATCGTGCTCGGCATCGTCGGCGTCGCACTGCTGCAGGCGACCTACGCCGCCGCAGTCCAGCGCCTGCCCGTCGGCATCGCCCTGCTGCTCGAGTACACGGCCGTGCTCATGGTCGCGCTCGTGGCCTACTTCTTCTTCAAGGAGCAGGTGAAGACGCGGCTGTGGATCGCGATCGTCCTCGTGCTCGCGGGCCTCGCCGTCGTCGCGCGCGTGTGGGCGAGCACCCTCGACGCCCTCGGGGTGCTGCTCGCGATCGCCGCCGCGATCTGCCTAGCCCTGTACTTCCTGATCGGCGAACGACAGGTCGCGAAGACGTCGGCCCTCGCGGTGTCGTTCTGGACGATGCTCATCGCGACGGTCTTCTGGTCGTTCGTGAGCGGCTGGTGGGAGCTCGACAGCGGCGTCTTCACGACGCCCGTCGACCTCGGCGGTGTCCACGGCTCGCTCGAGGTCCCGATGTGGCTGCCGCTGCTGTGGAACGTCGTCCTCGGCACCTTCGCGCCGTTCCTGCTGAGCCTCGCCGCGCTCCGTCACCTTCCGGCGACCGCGGCGGGCATCGTCGCCTCCTCCGAGGTCATCTTCGCCTTCGCCGTCGCCTGGGCGTGGCTCGGCGAGACCCTCGACCTCGTCCAGATCGTCGGGGCGGCCGTCGTGCTCGCGGGAATCATCCTCGCCCAGACCGCTCGCGTCGGTAAGGTCGTGGACGCCGATCTCGCTCTGACGACGGGACCCATCACGACCGTTCGCTGAATGGTCCGGATGCTCGGCTCAGGTGTGGCGTATCCGGGGCCCGCACCGCCCCGGGAGTAGCCTGCGAACATGGAATGGGTTAACGGCATCCTCGACTGGCTCGGCTCGCCGGAGGGCCGGCGCGTGACCGCGAGCACGATCATCCCGGCGATCGCGATCATCGTCTCCGGCATCATCGCCGGGCTCATCGGGCGAGGCTCGACCAAGCGGGTGATCGCTCAGTACAACCGCGACGCCCTCACCGCCGCCGTGCAGGCGCTCGTCCTCGCCGGCCGCAAGGCCGCCGGCTGGAACGCGATCGGGACGATCGAGCGCGTGCAGGTCGACCACCTCATCGGCGAGGCCGAGACGCGCATCCGCCTGCTGCCCGTGCCCGGTGCCGCTCTCGCGGCGAACTGGGCGGCGCACCAGCTGGAGGACATGAAGCGTAATTCCGCCGGCTTCTCCTTCCAGGCGCAGCAGACCCTCGCCGAGTACCGCGATCGCCTGATCGCCTGGAGCGAGAAGCCCCGCCACGCGAAGAAGCTCTTCGGCGCCGACCTCGAGCGCTGGAAGTACGAGGCCGACCCGGCCGAGCAGCAGCTCGTAGCCGAGCAGGCCCACTGGGAGGCCGAGCGCACGCCCGAGCGCGAGTCGGCCGCCGTGACCCCCGCGACCTCGACGACGGCGACCGTCGCCCGAGCCGAGACCCCGAGTCGCTCGGCCGTCGGCCCGATGTCGAGCGACGAGCCCCCCGTGACTCCCCCGAACGCCGGAACGCCCCTCGTGGTCTCGACGCCGTTCGCCCCGCAGCTCACGACGTCGACGTCGAGCCCCGGAGGCGAGATCGACGCGCGCGAGAGCGACCCCGTGCCGACGCAGGCGTTCGTGGTCGAGCACCGGGGTGAGAGCCCGTCGACGCCGGGCGACGACAGCGCGCCGCCGCCCATGCCCGCGCAGAACGTCCGCGATCGCATCAACCCGCAGGACGAGAACTAGCGCTCAGCGGCTCCTCGAGGCGTCCGCCGGCTCAGCCGACGGGCGCCTCGGCGCTCTCGGCGGGCACCGCGCCGTCGTGCGTCGCGGCGTACGCGCGCCGCGACCACATCGACACGTGATAGTGCATCTCGGGGATGAGCGGCTCATGCTCGGGCTTCATGAGCACGCTGCGCATGATGCGCCCGGTCGGGGCATCCTCGACGAGGTCGATGCCGCGCACGCGCAGCTGGTCGGGCTTCACGACGTACGTGGCGAGATGCGTCTGCTGCGGTCGCGCCGTGTCGGCGGCCATCTCGAATATCGCGTGGCTCGTGCGGTCGAGCTCGGTCATCGTGCGCACGCGCGGCAGGTAGGTGATGATGTCGATCTCGGGCCGCTGGTAGGGCTGCAGGATGTCCGACTCGCTGATGAGGGAGTGCCACTGCTGCGCCGCGCGATAGCCGGGCAGCACGACGCCGCCGAGCCCCTCCTTCGTGAGCGGGAAGACCCGCAGAGTCGCCCACAGCGCCGCCGCGCTCGCTCCCGCGCGCGAGCACTCGAGCTGGATCTCTCCGAAGTGCCTCTCGGTGCTCGCGAAGTACGTGTACGGCGACTCGTGGTGGTAGTACCGCAGGATCGACTGGTCGTTGAAGAGCACCGCTCCGCACCCGTAGGGCTGCAGGCCGTGCTTGTGCGGGTCGACGACGACCGAGTCGGCGTCCTTGACGGCCCGGAAGTGACGGGCGGTCTCGGGATCGAGCTCGTCGGCGATGATCGCGAAGAACCCGCCGTAGGCGGTGTCGACGTGGATGCGCGCGCCGTACCGCCGCGCGAGCGGGATGATGTCGGCGAGCGGGTCGACCGCGCCGAGGCCCGTCGTGCCGAGGGTCGCGACGACGACGCCGATGCGCCCGGTGGCGAGTTCGCGTTCGAGCTCCTCGAGCTCCATGCGCCCGATCGCGTCGGTCGGGATGCCCACCGTGTCGATGCCGAGGACCTCGCCCATGCGGGAGTGCGTGTAGTGAGCATCCGCGCTGTGGGCGATCGCCTTGCCGGGCGCGATCTCGCGGCTGATCCAGAGCGCCTCGAGGTTCGCGGTCGTGCCGCTCCAGGTGAGGTGGCCCATGAAGTCGCTCGGGTAGTCGAACATCGCCGCGAGCTGGTCGAGCACCTCGTGCTCCATCGCGGTCGTCGCGCGGCTCGCGTCGATCGAGTGGTTGTTGGGGTTGAGCTGCATCGTCGCGAGGTACGCGGCGGTCGCGACGGGGTGCGGCGGCTTGAGCATCTGGCCCGCGTACTGCGGGTGGAAGTACGGATAGTTGTCATCGAGCCGCTCGATGAGCTCCCCCAGGACGGCGTGCACCTCGTCCGGGTCGGCGTGCAGCGAGGGATGCTGATCCCATGACCCGTACGTCGCCTTCAGACCTTCGATGCCGGCCATCACCTGCGGCAGCAGCTCGTTCAGCTCGACGGGACGCTTGGCGCTCACGACCGCACTCCTTCGTGTGGATGGGTTACCGGCTCGGCCTGGTGGGCCTCCCCGGATAGGTGATTGCGAGTCTACGGAGGAACGGCCGTTCGGTAGCGAACAATAGGGTGTGCCCCCGGCAGGACTCGAACCTGCAACCACCGGATTAGAAGGCCGATGCTCTATCCATTGAGCTACGAGGGCTGGCGGTCTCCAGGGTAGCGGAGGGCCTCGTTCACTCGGCGGCCTGCGCGAGAGCCGTCAGCAGTCGCGCGAGCGTTGGCGCTCCGGCGGCGCGCACGACCTCGGTGCCGTCCGTGCGACGGATGATCGTCGTCGGCGTCGTCGTGATCCCGAGCTCCTCGGCTCGCTCGGCATGGGCCGCGACATCCCGTTCGTCCACGACGAGCGCGGGCACGAGCCGCTGCGCCTCGGCGACGACCTCGCGCGCCCGGTGGCACGGGTCGCAGAAGGCGGAGGTGTAGAGCTCGAGCAGCACCCGCCCAGCGTAGGCCGTCGGAGCTGACGGTTAGACTCCCGGGGTGAGTGCTGCGACCGATCGTCTCGTCTGGATCGACTGCGAGATGACGGGTCTCGATATGTCGAGGGACGAGCTCGTGGAGGTCGCCGTCGTCATCACCGACTACGACCTCGAGCCCGTGCATCCGGGCTTCGCGGTCGTCATCAGGCCCTCGGAGAGCGCGCTCGTCAGCATGGGCGACTTCGTGCGCCAGATGCACGAGTCGTCGGGGCTGCTGACCGAGCTCGAGCACGGCGCGAAGCTCGAGGAGGCCGAGGAGGCCGTCCTCGCCTACATCTCCGAGCACGTGCCGACCGCCGGGCAGGCACCGCTCGCGGGCAATACGATCGGCACCGACCGCGCCTTCCTCGCCCGCGACATGCCCCGCGTCGACGCGCACCTGCACTACCGCTCGGTCGACGTCTCGAGCATCAAGGAGCTCGTGCGCCGCTGGTTCCCGCGCGTTTACTTCAACTCCCCCGCGAAGAACGGCGGGCACCGCGCGCTCGCCGACATTCTCGAGTCGATCCGCGAGCTGGAGTACTACCGCCGCGTCGGCTTCATCGCCGAGCCCGGTCCCACGAGCGAGGAGGCCCAGGCGGTCGCCGCGAGCGTCGTCGAGCACTGGGCACCGCGCATCGGCTGAGTGCGCGAGCACCCGCTCGGCTGTACTACCATTGAGCGGTCGCGCCTCGGCGCCGACGCCTGGTGGGTATAGCTCAGTCGGTAGAGCACCTGGTTGTGGTCCAGGGGGCCGCGGGTTCAAGTCCCGTTACTCACCCCAGCTCGAAGCCCCGGTTCCGCACTGCGGACCGGGGCTTCGTCGTTCCGCCCTCACTCGCGCGTCACGTCGTCGGGCGCGACGTCGCTCCGCCAGCCGCGCCACACGGGGTGCCGCAGGCGCCCGGTCGCCGTCCACTCGGTGAACGCGACCTCCCCCACGAGCTCGGGGCGCACCCACACGGCGTCGGCGGCTTCCGCGCTCGGGATGCCCGCGAATGGGCACCGCGAGGTCTCCAGCGCCTGCAGGCGGTCGCGCAGCCCTCCGAGCTCGCGCTCGCCGAACCCCGAGCCGACCCGGCCCGCGTACGCGAGCCCGCGCCCCTCCGGAACCCCGACGAGCAGCGACCCGACGCCGTCGGCCCGCCGGCCGGACCCCGGCCGCCAGCCGCCGACGACGACCGACTGCGTGCGGACGTGCTTGAGCTTGATCCACGCGCTCGACCGCCTGCCGGGGCGGTAGACGCTGTCGCGGCGCTTGGCCATTATGCCCTCGAGGTCGAGCTCGCGGCTCGTGGTGAGGGCGTCGTCGAGGTCGCCGGCGAATGCGGGAGGGGCGAGCACCGGGCCCTGCTCGGTTACGACGGAGGCGAGGAGCTCGCGGCGGGCGTCATAGTCGAGCCCTGTGGCATCCGCCCCGCCGGCGATGAGGACGTCGAAGAGCATGACCCGCACGGGCACAGCCGAGGCGAGCGCGGCGATCTCCCGCGGCTTCGTGAGGCCCATGCGGCGCTGCAGGAGACCGAAATCGGGTCGCCCGCGGTCGTCGAGGACGACGATCTCGCCGTCGAGGACGACGGGGCCCGCGCTGCGCACCGAGGTCTCGATGAGGTCGGCGAGCGCCGCGAGCTCGGGGTAGGCGGCGGTGAGGTCGACGCCGTTGCGGCTGCGCAGCCCGAGCGCGCCGTCGTCCAAGGCTGCGAGGGCGCGGATGCCGTCCCATTTCATCTCGAATGCCCACTCCTCGGGCTCGGCGATGTCGGCGACGTCGCCCGCCGTGGCGAGCATGGGGGCGAGAGCGGCGCCCGCCGAGTCGCCCGCAGGGGCGGCTCGGGCGCTGCCGCGGAGCACGCGCCTTCCGGTGCGCTCGGCGAGCCGGGAGGGGGCGGCGGGAGCGGTCGGCGACGACGCCTTCCCGCGCGCGTCATCCATGAGGTGCATGATCCACTGCGCCCGGCCGGGCCCCGCGACGCCCGCCGGCGCTCTCTCTCCCGTGCGGATGAGCGCGTAGCGGTGCGAGCCGCGCAGCCCGTGGAGCGTCGCGATGACCTCCTCGCCGTCGCGCCACTTCTCGAGGTCGTACGTTCCGGAGTCCCAGATCGTCATCTCGCCCGCGCCGTACTCGCCGGCGGGGATCGTGCCCTCGAAGTCGAGGTACTCGATGGGGTGGTCCTCGGTCGGCACCGCGAGGCGGTTCACGGCCGGGTCGTCGGGTGGCCCCTTCGGCACGGCCCAGCTGACGAGCACGCCGTCGCGCTCGAGCCGCACGTCGAAGTGCAGGCGCCGCGCGTGGTGCTCCTGGATGACGAAGCGGCGGCCGTCGGTCGGGGGCGGCACCGATTCGGGCACGGGCTCGGGCGTGCGCCGGGCATCCCGCATCGAGCGATAGGTCGCGAGGCGGTCGTCCTCCTCGTCGTCGTCGGTGTAGGCCTCCTCGAGCGGCGCGAGCAGGTCGCCGCGCTTGCGGACGCGCCGCATGACCTCCTGATGGTCGAGGTGGGCGAGGGTCGGCGACGACAGCTCGCGCCACGTGCGCGGGGCGGCGACCATGGGCCGCGAGCGCCCGCGCAGCGAGTACGGCGCGACGGTCGTCTTCGCGCCGCTGTTCTGGCTCCAGTCGAGGAGCACGCGCCCCTCGCGCTTGCTCTTCTTCATGTCGCTGACGATGAGGTCGGGGTGATCGGCCTCGAGGGCAAGCGCCAGTTCTCGCGCTACCGCTCGTACCTCGTCGGAGGTCTGCGCACCGTCGAGCGCGCTGTAGAGGTGGATGCCCTTGCTCCCGCTGGTCACCGGCAGCGGGTCGAGCCCGATGTCCTTCAGGATGCTCCGTGCGAGCCGCGCGACCTCGGCGCACTCGAGCAGTCCGACGCCGGGCCCCGGGTCGAGGTCGAGCACGAGCCGGTCGGGCCTCTTGGGCTTCCCGGCCCTGCCGATGCGCCACTGCGGAACGTGGATCTCGAGCGAGCCGATCTGCGCGAGCCAGGCGAGCGTCGCGGCGTCGTTGACGAGCGGGTACTCGTTGACGTGGTCGGAGTGCTGGATCTCGGCCCGCTCGACCCACTGCGGCGTGGATGCGTCGAGGTTCTTCTGGAAGAACACCTGACCGGGCTTCTCCGTCGTTCCCACGCCGTCGACCCAGCGCTTGCGCGTCGCCGGGCGGTTCCGCACGTGCGGCAGCAGGGCGGGCGCGACGGTCGCGTAGTACGCGAGCACGTCGGCCTTGGTCGTGCCGGTCTCGGGGTACATGACCTTGTCCAGGCTCGTGAGCTTGAGCTCGCGGCCCTCGATGGTCACCCGGGTGTCTGAGCTCGCCATTCCGCCATGCTCGCGCCGAGGCATCCGCGCTCGCCACCCCTTTGCGCAAGGGGGTTGGCGTGTGCTCGCACCGCGCGCACGCTGGGAGCATGCGATCGATCTGGAAGGGCGCGATCACGTTCGGGCTCGTCAACGTCCCCGTCAAGGTCTACAGCGCCACCGAGGACCACGACCTGCCGCTGCATCAGGTGCACGACGCCGACGGCGGGCGCATCCGGTATCAGCGTCGATGCGAGGTGTGCGGGAGGATCGTCTCGTACGGCGACATCGACAAGGCCTACGACGACGGCGAGCGCACGGTCGTGCTCACCGACGACGATCTCGCGACGCTGCCGAGCGAGCGCAGCAAGGAGATCGACGTCGTCGAGTTCGTGCCGACCGAGCAGATCGATCCGATCATGTTCGACCGCAGCTACTTCCTCGAGCCCGACGGCTCCTCCCCCAAGGCGTACGTGCTGCTGCGGCGCACGCTCGAGGAGGCCGATCGGACGGCGATCGTGCTGTTCTCGCTGCGGCAGAAGACGCGGCTCGCGGCGCTGCGCGTCCGCGGCGACGTGCTCATGCTGCAGACGCTGCTGTGGGACGACGAGGTGCGCGAGGCGCGGTTCCCCTCCCTCGACGCCGCAGTGCGGATCGGCGCGAAGGAGCTGCGGATGAGCCGGTCGCTCGTCGAATCGTTCGCCTCCGACTTCGCGCCCGAGCAGTTCAGCGACGAGTACCAGGACGAGCTGCGGAAGCTCGTCGAGGCGAAGCTCGCGCAGGGCGATGCGATGTCGACGGAGGAGACGTTCGGCGAGACCGAGGACGATGAGGACTCGGGCGGCGAGGTGCTGAGCCTCATGGATGCGCTGCAGCGCAGCATCGACGCGAACCGGGCGAAGAAGAAGGGCGGCGGGACGTCGAAGAAGACTGCTTCGAAGAAGGCTGCTCCGAAGAAGGCTGCTCCGAAGACAGCGGCTCCGAAGGAGGCTGCTTCGGCCGCGAAGGCGCCGGTGAAGAACGCTTCGGCGAAGAAGAGCACCGCGAGCACGAAGGCCTCCCCGGCGAAGAAGTCGGCCTGATCCGCAGCGAACCGCGTCGAGGCCCGTCGGAGCGGTGCGGGAGAATGGACGCATGGTCGCCCTCCCCGCTGTTCCCCTCATCGACGAGGTCGTCGACGTCGAGCGGCGCGAGCTCCACGCGAGCGAGGTGCCATGGAGCACGGTGGTTTGGAACGACCCGGTCAACCTCATGAGCTACGTCGCGTGGGTCTTCCGCCGTCACTTCGGCATGGATGCCCCGACCGCCGAGCAGCGGATGATGCAGGTGCACACCGAGGGTCGGGCGATCGTCGCCGAGGGCAATCGCGAGGCGATGGAGCGGCACGTCGAGGCGATGCACGAGTACGGGCTCTGGGCGACGCTCGAGAGGGCGCCCCGATGAGGGGCTTCGTGCTCGTCGACGGCGGCTTCGAGGCCGTCGTGGAGCCGGAGGAGGCGCGCATCCTCGCCTCGCTCGCCGCGCAGCTGTCCGCGCTGCTTGGCGAGGCCGCCGACGACGAGTCGCTCTCCGGCTCGGACCCGGCAGTCGCCCGTCTGCTGCCCGACGCCTACCGCGACGATGAGGAGGCCGCCGCCGAGTGGCGCCGCCTGAGCCGCCGCGCGCTCGCCGAGCGCAAGGGCTCCTTCGCCTCGCGGTTCGCGGCGGCTCTCGCCGACGCGTCGGCCGCGTCGGAGTCGACACGCATCCGCCTCGATGAGGCCGGTGCGCTCGACTGGGTGCGAGCGATCGGCGACCTGCGCCTCGTGCTCGCCGAGCGCATGGAGGTCGGCGACGACCGCGAGGGCATGCGCGACCTCTACGACTGGCTCGCCTGGATGCAGGACGACCTCGTGCGCGTCCTCGATCTCGCCGAGGAGCGGCGCGCGTGAGCGACGACGACCGCCCGCCGCTCGACCTCCCCCCGCTCGACCTGGACGTGGAAGCGTTCGAGGCCCTCGTCGTCGATGAGCTCGACGACCTGCCTGACGATATGGTCGACGGCCTTGAGAACCTCGTCTTCGTCGTCGAGGACCGCCCGGAGGACGGCTCGCTCGACCTCCTCGGCGAGTACCAGGGCGTCGCGCTCACCGACCGAGGGCAGTACGGCTTCGGCGAGCTGCCCGACCGCATCGTCCTGTTCCGCGAGCCTCTGCTCGCCGTGGCCGACGGCGACCTGGAGGAGCTGAAGGACCAGATCCACATCACGCTCGTGCACGAGATCGCGCACTTCTACGGAATCGACGACGACGAGCTGCACCGCCTCGGCTGGGGCTGATCCCTGAGCCCGGCGCGCCCCTCGCACGGCGCGGCGCAGAGCCGCCTACCCTGACCGCATGGAACCGGCGAGGCGCGTCGCGCGCACCATCAGCAGCCTCTTCGCGCTCCTGCTCGTCCTCGCGACGGTGTACGCCGCCGGCGCCCTGCTGAGCCCCATCCCGTCGCTCACTCCCGTCGAGCGCGAGCTCGACACGGCCGCGCTCGACGCCGGCGCCGCCTCGATCGTCCTCCCGGAGGGCGGGGCGACGGCCGTCGCGCTGCCGGAGGGCGAGCCGATCACGGGAGGCTCGGCCGAGCAGCTGCCGATCGCGGGCATCGCCAAGCTCGTGCTGGCCCTCGTCGCGATCGACGAAGCGGAGCTCGAGGCCGGCCGAACCGGAACCACGATCGTCATCGACCAGGCGGACCTGCAACGGCAGCGCGGTCTGCAGGCCGGAGGCATCCGCATCGTCCCCGTCGGCATCTCCGAGAGCTGGACGGTGCGCGATCTCCTCATCGCGACGGTCATCGGCTCGGGCAACAACACCGCCGAGCTCCTCGCCGACGCGGTGTTCGGCAGCACGGACGCGTACCTCGAGCGGGCATCCGACTGGCTGACCGAGAACGGGATGCCCGACACCGTCGTCGTCGACGCCACCGGCCTCAATCGCGCCTCCGTCGCCCCCGTCCGCGATCTCGGGGTACTGGCCCAGCTCGCAGCGGCCGACCCGGTGCTCGTGGATCTCCTGCGCGAGCGGCCGCTGCGCGCCAACACGGCCGGCTTCAACGACAACGCCGCGGTCGCGCCCTCGCTCGGCGTTCTCGGTGCCGCGAACAGCTACACCGACGCCGCGGGCGTCTGCTTCGTGATGCTCGTGCCGGTCGGCGAGGAGCTCGTCGGGGCCGTCATGATCGGCCAGCCCGGCTACGAGGCGGCGAACTCTGCCCTGCAGACGCTCGTGCCCTCCATACAATCGGGCGTGAGGCCGCTCGCCGTCGTCGAGGTGGGCGACATCGTGGGTGAGCTGACCTCCGACTGGGGGCGCACGGTCGACCTCGTCGCGGTCGAGCCTGCGAGCGTGCTCGCCTTCGACGCCGGCGAGGTCGAGTCTCGGCTCGTGCTGGATGAGCGGCGGACCGTGCTGCGCGGGCAGAGCGTCGGGCGGCTCGAGATCGAGACCCCGGGGCGCACGCAGTCGGTGCGCGTCGAGACGGCGGGCGCGATCACCGAGCCGGGCATCGCCTGGCGCTTCGCCGACCCGCTGACGGTGCTCGACCGCTGGCTCGACTAGCGCTGCTCGCTGCTCGAGCTGTCGAGCTCAGGGGGACGTGCCCCGAAGACGATCTCGTCGGCGCACCCGCGCGGGTCGTGCAGCCGCGCGTGCCACTCCTCCTGGCGCGCCCAGCGCTCCCACTCGCGCGCGAAGCTCTCGCCATCGCGGGCGACGGCTCGCTCGCGCCGCGCAGCGTCGTCGAGCTCGATCCAAACGCCGTGATCGGCGAGCGATCGCGAGGCGGGACTCAGCGCGCCGCAGCCCTCGACGACGAGCGGGAGTCGGGAATCCACCGTTCGCCACTCGCCCGGGCGGGCGCGCGCCCAGTCCCACGTGCGGTAACGACCGTGGCGACCCTCGGCGAACGGGACCAGAACGTGCGCGATGACGTGCGCCTCGGCCGCCTCGAGGCCGTCCCACCCCGGGTACACCTCGTCGAGGCTCAGGAGCCGCGCACCCGAGCGGCGCGCGAGAGCCGTCGCCCACGTCGTCTTCCCCGAACCCGATCGCCCGTCGACGAGTGTCACACGCGGGCGCTCAGTCGAGGATCGCATTGAACTCGCCCGTCAGCAGCGCCGCGGCAAGAGCGGCGGCGGAGATCAGGATGCCGATGAGGACGGCCGCGGAGTCGATGCCTCGCCACGGCGAGGGTCGCAGCCACGTGCGGGGAAGGGGCGCGCCGAACCCGCGCGCCTCCATCGCGATCGCGAGGCTCGACCCGCGCCGGACGGCGAGCACGAGCAGCGACAGCACGAGTCCGGCGACCCGGCGGGCGGCGCCGCGGTCGCCGACGCCGCGGGCGCGTCGGGCGCGCTCGAGCATGCGAGCGTCATCCCGCATGAGGCTCACGAGCCGCAGCGCCGCGACCGCGCCCAGCACGAACCGTGCGGGGAGGCGCAGATTCTGCCCGAGCGCGTCGCCCAGGCGCGTCGCGTCGGGGCGGGCGAAGAGCGCGATCGCGGGGATGCCGATGGCGAGCACCCGCAGGAAGGTCGCGCCGGCGAGCTCGATCGAGTTGTCGCTGATGCGCACGAGCAGGAACTCCGCGTAGACGCGGCCGCCCTCCTCGCCGTAGAGCAGGAGGGTGAACGCGGTGAGCGGCGCCGCGATGAGCACGGGAGACAGCCGCAGGAGGAGCAGGCGCGGCGGTGCTCCGAGCAGCGGCAGGAGCGCGAGCTGGAGCGCGAGGGCGACGCCGGCCGAGACGATGTCGAGCGTCACGATGAGGATGAGGGCCGGGATGAGGCTCGCGGCGATCGCGGCGACGGGGTTGAGGCGCTCGACGAGCGCGGTGCGCCGCGGGCGCGGTGCGCGTGATGCTTCCCCACCGTTTATCGGTCGCTCGCTGCGGGCGTCCGAGAGGTCGTCCGCAACGACTGAGCGATAGACGCCGCGGGTGGCGGTGAGGGGTGAAGCGACACCGGCGGCGGGCAGCACCACTTCGCGCGCGCCGAGCGCCGCGACGAGCTCGCGATCGTGCGTCGCCATGACGATCGCGCCGCCGGCGTCTCGATGCGCGGCGAGCAGCGCCGCGAGCTCGGCCCACGTGCGGGAATCCTGCCCGAAGCTCGGCTCGTCGAGCACGAGCACGGGCGGCGCCGTCGCGAGGGCCGTCGCGACGGAGAGCCGCCGCTGCTCGCCACCGCTGAGCGTGAACGGGCTCGATCCGGCGAGCGCGCGCAGCCGCAGCCGGTCGAGCAGCGGCTCCACGATCGCCGCGGCCTCCTCCTCGGTGCGGCCGAGCGCGCGCGGGCCGACCGCGAGCTCCTCGCGGACGGTCGGCGCGACGAACTGGTGCTCGGGGTTCTGGAACACGACGCCGAGGCGCGCGACGAGGGCGCGCGAGCTCCACCGCGAGGGCGAGGGCTCCTCGACGGGAGGATCGACGGCGCGCAGGGCATCCCCGGCCACGACATCGCCGGAGGCCGGATCGAGAAGGCCCGCGAGCGTGAGGGCGAGCGTCGTCTTGCCCGCCCCGTTCACGCCGGTGAGCGCGATGACCTCGCCCGCGCGCACGTCGAGGTCGATGCCGACCTGCACGACCGCTCCGCCGCGCGGTCGCACTGCGAGGCCCCGCGCTCTCAGCAGAGTCTCGCCCGGAGCGCGCGACGCCGGCGCCGGATGCTCCGGCGCGCGCCCGGGAACCCACACCCCGCGCGCGGCGAGCTCCTCGCCCTGCGCGCGCATGACGTCGGCGACCGGTCCGTCGGCCGCGACCCGCCCCTGCTCGAGCACGATGACGCGATCGACGAGCGGCGCCCACACGTCGACGCGGTGCTCGACGACGAGAAGGGTCATCGAGCGGTCGGCGATGAGCGCGGCGACCGCCGCGGCGACCTCGCGGACGCCCGCCGGGTCGAGCTGCGCGGTCGGCTCGTCGAGCAGGACCGCCCCCGGTCGCAGTGCGAGCACGCCCGCGAGTGCGAGCCGTTGCTTCTGCCCTCCCGACAGGCGAGTCGTATCGGCGTCGAGCGGGAGGTCGAGCCCGACCGCAGCGAGCGCGAGCGGCACGCGCCGGCGGATCTCGTCCGCGGGAACGCCGAGGTTCTCCGGGCCGAACGCGATGTCGTCTCCCGCGCGAGCCAGGACGAGCTGGGCGTCCGGATCCTGCAGGAGCAGGCCGATGCGGCCGCGCGCGTGCGCGGGGTCGCGGCCGTCGACCGTCAGAACTCCCGCGCGCTCGCCCTCGTCGTCTCCGCCGAGCACGCCGGCGAAGGCCTGCAGCAGCGTCGACTTACCGCTGCCGGAGGCGCCGAGGAGCAGCACGCGCTCGCCGGGCTCGATCGCGAGGTCGAGGCCGGCGAGCACGGGCGCGGCGCGGCCCGCGGGGGTCCAGCTCCAGGCCTCGGCGGCGAGGGATGCCGCGCCCGTGGTCGGCGCGAGAGCTTCATCCCCGCCTGGAGGCCGACCGGTGTCAGGAATCGGCACGCGCCGCGTGCTCGCGACCTGCCGCGAACCGGCTGAGAGCGCCCGTGCGCGCGAGGGCGCGCGTCAGCAGCCACGACCCGCCGCCCGCGAGGATGGCGCCGGAGGTCATCGCGCTCGCGGCGTAGATCACGACGAACTCGGGGCGCGAGTCGGCGTAGTAGAACGTGAGGTCCATGATCGCCATGCCGACCCCCGCGCCGAGGCCGGCGAGGATCGCGGGGACGAGACCCCACGCGCGGTAGAGCAGGAGCGCGAAGACGAGCTCGGCGCCCAGGCCCTGCACGAGACCCCACTGGATCGCCGTCCAGCCCCAGAACCCGCCGAGCAGCGCCGAGGTGGCCGCCGCCACGAGCTCGCCGTAGAGAGCAGCGCCGGGCTTCCGCACGACGAGTCCGACGAGCACCGCGGGAAAGAGCCAGACGCCGTAGAGCAGCGCCTGCAGGCCGGGCAGCGCCGCCTCGATCGGGGCCGTGATCGGCTGGTAGGTGAGGTTCCACACCACCATGACGAGGCCGCCCGCGACGCCGAGGACGCTCGCGATGACGATGTCGACGACGCGCCACCGCATCGAGGGGCGCGGCGCGCGGGCCGCGGAAGTGGTCGAGGGTGCGGTCGAGACCATGATGTTCGTGCCTTTCTAGAAGGGCGTCGGAGGACGCCGAACGGTTCGGCACGGGTGCGAGAAGTCCTCCCTTCGCCGGCATGATCCGGATCAGGTTCGACGGTCGAAGCTTGGAGAAGCTTCCTCTCAGCCCGGCTCACCGGACTCCCGTGTACAGCGCTCAGTGTACGCCTCTTCCGCCCCTAGGGTGGTGCGCATGCTCGACATCAGCGGCGTCCGCCGCGCGTTTTCCGCCTACCTCGACCGGCTCATCGAATCCCTCGAATCCCGCCCCGAGGTCACGGGCCTCGTCCTCGCCGGATCGACCGCCGACCGCTCGCGCGTCGACGAGTGGAGCGACCACGACTTCCTCGTCGTGTGCTCCAGCCACCACGACGCCGAGGCGATGCGCACCGATCTGCGATGGCTGCCCGACCACGACCAGCTCGTGATCGCCGCGCGCGAGACCGCGCACGGCCTCAAGTGCGTCTACCGAGACGGCCACGTTCTCGAGTTCGCCGTGTTCGCCCCCGACGAGCTGACGCTGGCCCACGCGAACGCCTTCGAGGTCCCGCTCGACCGCGGCGGCGTCTACGCGACGATGAAGGATGTCGCGGCGAAGCCGAAGCCGGGCTCCGAGCGCTCACCGCTCGAGCACGCCCAGCTGTTCCTCTCGCTTCTGCTCATCGGGGTCGGCCGGTCGCGCCGCGGGGAGACCCTGACGGCCGGCCAGTTCATACGCACGCACGCACTCGCCCACCTCCTCGCGCTCCATCGGCGCGTCGTCCCGGGGGCCAACGACCCGCGGCTCGACGATCTGGACGTCTATCGGCGGCTCGAGCAGGTGCATCCCGATCTCTCCGCCGTCATCGAGCGCGCCCTCGAGCGCGACCCGGAGACCGCCGCGCGCGGCCTCCTCTACGTCGCCGAGGCGACCGCGATCGCTCGCTGGAGCGACTGGCCGGCCGAGGCGGCAGCGGTCGTCAAGAGGAGGCTCGGCTGGGAGGACGCGACGCCCTGAGCCCCGCCGACCGAGCGGCTCACTAGGATCCTCGGCATGGACATCGTCTTCACGCCAGAGCTGCTCATCGCCTTCGCCTCGCTCCTCCTGCTCGAGATCGTGCTCGGCATCGACAACGTCGTATTCATCTCGATCCTCGCCGCGAAGCTCCCGCCCGAGCAGCAGAACAAGGCCCGCATCATCGGCCTCACGCTCGCGATGTTCATGCGGATCGCGCTTCTCTTCGCGGCTTCATGGGTCATCACCCTCACCGCCGACCTCTTCGAGCTGTTCGGCATGGGCTTCTCCGGCAAGGACCTGATCCTCATCGTCGGCGGCCTCTTCCTGCTCTACAAGGCGACGACCGAGATCCACGAGCGGCTGGAGGGCGAGGAGGCGCACGCCGCAGGCGGCGGCAAGGCCGCAACCTTCGGCGCCGTGATCGTTCAGATCATCCTCATCGACATGGTCTTCTCGATCGACTCGGTGATCACCGCCGTCGGCATGGTCGATGAGCTCTGGGTCATGGTCTCCGCCGTCGTCATCGCCGTGCTGATCATGCTCTTCACCGCCAAGGCCGTGAGCGACTTCGTCAACCGCCACCCCACGGTCAAGATGCTCGCGCTGGCATTCCTCGTGCTCATCGGCGCGATGCTGATCGCCGAGGGCTTCGATGTCAAGGTCGACAAGGCGCTCATCTACGGCCCGATCGCGTTCGCGATCGGCGTCGAGGTTCTCAACCTGATCGCCCGCGGTCGTGCGGCGAAGAAGCACGAGAAGAAGATCGAGCCCGTGCAGCTGCGCCCGTTCATGGTGAAGGAGACCATCGAGACGGCCTCCACTCCGACGAAGCCCTAGCGCGTGGAGATCGAGGGGCACGGCGACCTCACCGCCCTCGTCTCGCGGATCCTCGACCGCACCGACGACTCGGCGGCGGGTCGCGACCGCCTCGCGCTGCTGGTCTCCGCCGCGCAGACCGTCACGCGCGAGCTGGACCTCACGCACGCGCTGCAGCGGATCGTCGAGGTGGGGCGCGAGCTCGTCGGCGCGCGCTACGGCGCCCTCGGCGTCATCGCCCCCGACGGCAGTCTCGAGCGGTTCCTGCACTCCGGTCTGACGGTCGAGCGGGCGGAGCGGATCGGCAGCCTCCCCACCGGGCACGGGATCCTCGGCGCCGTCGTGACGGACGCCCGCACTATCCGGCTCGATCGGCTCGCCGACGATCCACGCTCGGCCGGATTCCCCGCGCACCACCCGCCCATGGGCTCCTTCCTCGGCGTCCCCATTCGCGTCGGCGGCGCCGTGTTCGGCAACCTCTACCTGACCGAGCGAGCGGGGGGCGATCCATTCGACGAGGTCGATGAGGCGCTCATCACGACCCTCGCCGCCATGGCGGGAACGGCGATCGCGAACTCCCGGCTCTACGAGCGCGCGCAGGCCGAGCGTCGCTGGCTCGAGGCCTCCGAGCGCGTCATCCAGCGGCTCCTCGCGGGTCAGCTGAGTCCCGACGACGCCGCCGAGGTCGCCGAGACGGTCCTCGCGGTGTCCGAGGCGCGCGGCGTCGTCCTCCGCATCGGCGAGGGCGACGCGGAGCTCGCGGCGACGGCTGGCGACGCGCTCGGCGACGGCCCGCGCCTCGACGTGCCCCTGCTGGGAGCGGAGGAGCGACGCCTCGGGACGCTCGAGATCGTCAGAGGGCCCGACGGGCATCCCTTCGAGGAGGGCGAGCGCGAGACGGCCGAGCGATTCGCCCGGTCCGTCGCGATCGCCCGCGAGCTCGCCCTGTCGCGGATCGACGAGCAGCGCCTCGCCCTCGCCGACGAGCGCGAGCGGATCGCGCGCGACCTGCACGACCACGTCATCCAGTCGCTGTTCGCGATCGGGCTCACTCTGCAGAGCACCGTGGGCGACCCGACCTCCCCGATGGGTGCGAAGATCGCCGCTCAGGTCGACGCGATCGACGCGACGATCCGCCAGATCCGGCAGGCGATCTACCGGCTCTCCGCTGCCCCTGCCGCCGAGGCGTACAGCCTGCGCGCTCGCATAAACACCCTCGTGCGCCAGACCCTCGAGGGCGAGGACCTCGATTCGCGACTGGAGTTCAGCGGCCCCGTCGACACTCTCGTCGACACCTCTCTCGGAGACGAGGTCGCGGCCGTCGTCCGGGAGGCGCTGTCGAACGCCGTCCGCCACGCCCGCGCGCGCGCCGTCACCGTCAGCATGGCGGTGCGGGGCGCCCAGGTGGTCATCACGATCACCGATGACGGCATCGGGATGCCCGTCTCGGGCAGGCGCAGCGGGCTCGAGAACCTGCGCGCTCGCGCCGTCGAGCTCGGCGGCACCTTCGCGATCGGCCCCGCATCTCCGCGCGGCACGCAGCTTCGCTGGGTCGTACCCTGGAAGGCGTCATGAGCGACCCGGTGCGCGTCTTCCTCCTCGACGATCACGAGATCGTGCGTCGAGGCCTCGCCGACCTCCTCGCGGAAGAGGACGGCATCGTCGTCGTGGGCGAGGCCGGCGAGGTCGCCGGCGCCGCCGAGGCCATCATCGCGGCGGGCACCACGGTCGCGGTTCTCGACGGGCGGCTGCCCGACGGCAGCGGCATCGACGTCTGCCGCGACGTGAAGTCGGCCGACCCGTCCATCGGGTGCGTCATCCTCACCTCGTACGACGACGACGAGGCCGTGCTCGGCGCCGTGCTCGCGGGCGCGGACGGGTACCTCCTGAAGGAGGTGCGGGCGACGCGGCTCGTGGAGGGGATCCGCCGGGTCGCCCGAGGCGAGTCGCTGCTCGACCCCGAGGTCGTCGCGCGCGTGCGCTCGCGCATGACCGCGGCGAGCGCCGACACCCGAGCGGGCTCGCCGCTCGCCGACCTCACACCCCGCGAGCGCGAGATCATCGCGCTCATCGCCGAGGGGCTCTCGAACCGCGAGATCGCCGGGCGGCTGTTCCTCGCCGAGAAGACGGTGAAGAACTACGTCAGCGGCATCCTGTCGAAGCTGGGGCTGCAGCGCCGCACCCAGGCCGCCGTGCTCGCGACCGAGTGGATGCGCAGGCCGTAGCCGATCAGCGCTCGACGGGCGCCGCCATGAGCGCGACCGTGATGCTGCCGCCCTTCGTCGCCTGCGTGCCGACCTGCACGAAACCGAGCCGCGAGTGGAAGGCCAGACTGCCCGGGTTCGGCGGGTCGAGGTTGACCTCGCAGGTGACCTCCGGGTGGCCCAGCCTGCGCGCCTCGGTGAACACCGCGTCGTAGAGCACCGGTCCGAGGCCCCTGCCTCGCTCGCTCTCGGCGACGACGATGCGGTCGACGTAGACATGGCCCGTGCCGCGCGCCTCGAACCAGCGGAAGTTCTCGCTCGCGTACGCGGCCCCAGGGTGCATCGCGATGACGAAGCCGACGAGCGCGCCGTCGCGCTCCAGCCCCAGGGCTAGGCCCGCGAGCTCGAGCAGCGCGCGCATTTCGTCGGCGCTCGTGATCGGGACGGCCGGATGCGCCGCATCGTTGAGCGTCACGAGGGCGGGCGCATCCGCACTCTCGAGGTGGCGCAGGGCGGCGCGGTCGGTCACGGGCGAGCCTCCTGGGTCGGGCTGGTGTCGGGCAGGGTGCCGACGCGCACCTGGATGTGGCCGCCGCGCAGACCGCGCGCGCTCACTCCGCGCGCTCCGGTCTCGATCATCCGCCAGGTCCGCGCGTTCAGATCGGCTCCGCCGAAGCCGGCGAAGGCGCGCGCGAGCGGGGAGACGATCCGCGCGGATCCGTGGGGCTCCTGCATGTCGACGATCGCGACGCGCGCGCCGGGGCGGGCGACGGCGAGAGCGCGGCGCCACGCCTCGGCCGGGTCGCTCATGATCGACAGGGTGTAGGTCGCGATGACCACGTCGGCGGGCCCGCCGAGGGCCTCGCGCGCGGCATCGACGTCGAGCTCGGTCGCATCGGCCTCGAGCAGGCGCACGGTGCGCAGGCCGTACCGTTCGGCTCTGCGGCGGGCGGCCGCGAGCATCTGAGCGCTTCGGTCGACGCCGAGCACGGCGCCGTCCGGCCCGACGGCCGCGTCGAGGAGCGCGTGGTTGAGGCCCGTTCCGCACCCGAGATCGAGCACGCGCTCGCCCGGCCGCGGATCGAGCTGCGCGATCGCGGTCGTCCTGCCGACGCGGTACACCGGCCACTCGGCCGACAGCGCGTCGTACAGGCGCGCGCCGGAGGAATATCGTTCGCGCGCCACGTTTGGAGCATAACCCGCCCTCGCCCGAAGTAGCCTCGGGCCATGACCGCGCTCGCCGACCTGCCCGCCGACGTCGACCTCCTCGTGATCGGCGGCGGAACCGCCGGACTGGTCGCCGCGAAGACCGCCGCGGGCTTCGGCGCGACGGCCCTGCTGGTCGAGGCGCACCGCATGGGCGGCGACTGCCTCTGGACGGGGTGCGTGCCCTCGAAGTCGCTCATCGCCGCCGCGGAGGCCGCCCACTCGGCGGTCGATCCCCGCGCGCTCGGCGTCGCCACCGGGGCCGTCGACGTCGACTTCGCGGCCGTTCTCGCCCACGTGCACGGCGCGATCCACGAGATCGAGCCGGTCGACTCGGTCGAGGCCACGGAGGCCGCCGGGGCGCTCGTCGTCATGGGCCGCGCGCGCTTCACCGGCCCCCGCGCCGCCGAGATCGACGGTCGCGCGATCGCCTTCCGGCAGGCCGTGATCGCGACCGGCTCCTCCCCCGACGTGCCCGACCTCCCCGGGATCGAGGGCGTCGAGGTGCTCACGAGCGACTCGGTGTGGGAGCTGACCTCGCGCCCCGAGCGGCTCGTGGTCCTCGGCGGCGGCGCGATCGGGTGCGAGCTCGGGCAGGCGTTCGCGCGTCTCGGCGCGCAGGTGACCCTCGTGCAGCGGAACGCGCGCCTGCTGCCCAAGGAGGATCCGGACGCGAGCGCGATCGTGGCCGAGGCGCTCGTCGCCGACGGCGTCGACGTGCGGGTCGCGACGACGGTGGAGCGGGTCGAGGGGGCGGATGACCGCCTCTCGGGCATCCTGCACCTGTCGACAGGCGACCGCGTGCCCTTCGATCGCCTCCTCGTGGCGCTCGGACGCCGCCCCCGCACGGCCGGCCTCGGGCTCGACGCCGCCGGCGTGCGCACCGACGAGCGCGGCCACGTGACCGTCGACGAATCGCTGCGCACGAGCAACCGCCGCATCCTCGCCGCGGGCGACGTGAGCGGGCTGCCGCAGTTCACGCACACGGCGGGCGTCAACGGCAGCATCGCCGCGACGAACGCCATCCTCGGCCTGCGCCGACGCATCGATCGCGACGCCGTGCCCCGGGTGACCTTCACTCACCCCGAGGTCGGCGCAGTCGGGCTGCTGCCGTCCGAGGCGGAGGAGAACGGGTGCACCGTGAGCGAGGTGCGCCACCGCCACACCGATCGCGCGATCGCCGACGGCCGCACTTCAGGATTCACGCGGCTCGTCATCGACGGCCGCGGGCGCGTGCTCGGGGCGACGATCGTCGGGCCCCGCGCCGGCGAATCGCTCGGCGAGGCCTCCCTCGCCGTTCGCCAGGGCCTCCGCACGAGCGACATCGCGAGCACGACCCACGCCTACCCGACCTACAGCGACGCGCTGTGGAACGCGGCGGTGGCGGATGTCCGAGGCCGACTGCGCTCCGGCGCGCTCGCCCGCGCGATCGCCGTGCTCGCGCGCATCACCGCCTGGCGGATGCGCTAGCCCCGCTAGCCCCGAGCGCCCCGCGCGGTCGAGCGCACGAGCCCGCGCGCGGGTCAGCGCAGCGCGCGGTACCCGGCCACCATGCGCTGCACGGCGCTGATGCCGACGAAGACCGCCCACGCCGTGGCGAGCTGCCATGACCAGAACGGGAGGATGAGCCAGAGGCTGTGCACGACGATCGTCTCGGTGCCCTCGGCGAGCCGCCCGAGGAACGACAGCGAGCGCCCGTCGTCGAGCTGGCGCCCGGTGCGCTCGGCGATCGAGCTGAACGCGAGGAACGCCGCACCGTTGACGTAGTAGGCGAGCAGGACGGCAGCGAAGGGCTGCCACGGCGCGTCGAACGCCGCCGTCGCGCCGAGGGCGACTCCGAGCACGGTCGCGCCGTACACGAGGAAGTCGGCCGTGATGTCGAGGAATCCGCCTGCCTGGCTGTCGCCGGAGACCCGCCCGTCGGCCCGGCGCCGTCGCGCGAGCGCTCCGTCGAGGCCGTCGAGCACGCGCGATACGAGCCACAGCACGAGCGCGAGCGCCCAGAGCTGGGTGGCCGCGGCGACGGCGGAGGCGACACCGAGCGCGAGGCCGACGAGGGTGAGGCCGTCGGGCGTGATGCCGGGGCGGTCGAGCGCCGCGGCGAGGGCACCGACGGGCCGCTCGAGCAGGGCGCGGACGGGGCGGTCGAGCATCAGGCGCGCTCCTCGCGGGTGGCGCGACGGGCATCCATGCCGCCGCCGCGACCGCGCCACGCGACGACGGCGCCCGCGAGCGTGAGCGCGCCGAGCACGCCGAGCGCAGCCCATACTGGCCAGCCGAGCTCGAGGCCGAAGGCTCCGAGGGCGACGTAGGCGACCGTTCCCGGGATGATGCCGAGCGCCGTGCCGAGCGCGTAGTCGCGACGACGGACGGCTGTGAGACCCGCGGTGTAGTTGATCACCGTGAACGGAACGACGGGGACGAGGCGAGCGCCGAGGACGGCGAGCAGTCCGCGGCGGGCGAGAAGATCGTCGAGGCGGGCGACGCGAGCGCCGGTGAAGCGCTCCACGGCGTCGCGGCCGAGCGCGCGTCCGAGCGCGAAGGCGACCGCCGCGCCGAGCAGCGCGCCCAGGTAGACCCAGAGCAGCGCCGTCCAGAATCCGAAGGCGAGGCCGGCCGCGATCGAGAAGACGTTCTTCGGAGCCGGTGTGAGGGTCACGAGCGCGTAGGCGAGCGCCAGGGCGAAGCCGCCCCATGCGCCGAGCTCGGCGACTGCCTCTCTGATCTCGTCGACCGAGGGAAGCGGCACGAGCACCCCAACCGCGACGGCGACGGCGACGAATAACCCGAGAGCGACGGCGCGCACCACGACACCGCGGCGAGCGGGCCGGGCTCGACTCGCGGCGGGGAAGCCTGAGCGGGGTGTCATCGCGGTCAGTCTAGAGTCGGCCGTAGGCGACTACCCCGGCAACGGCATCACGGCCGCGGGGCCGATCATCGCTGCATCCACCGCACCACCACCCACCACCGCGTCACTCACGCAGACGACCCCGCCGCCGCGGTCGGGGTCCCGAGCCTCCTGGAGTTCCCATGCACCGCATCCCCCTGCGTCGAGGAGCCGTCGCCGGCGCCCTCGCGCTCGGCCTCGTCGCCTCGCTCGCCGCCTGCTCGGCCGAGCCCGCCGCCGGCAGCGACGACCAGCAGTACGACTCGTGGGAGGAGGTGCTGGAGGCCGCTGAGGGCCAGACCGTCAAGCTCTGGATGTACGGCGGCGACGAGCAGGGCAACGACTACGTCAACACCGTGCTCATCCCGGCCGCCGCCGAGCTCGGCGTCACGCTCGAGCAGGTCCCGATCGTCGACACGCCCGACGCCCTCAACCGCATCCTCAGCGAGGTGCAGGCCGGCGAGACCGACGGCGAGGTCGACCTCGTCTGGGTCAACGGCAACAACTTCGGCACCGGCAAGGAGGCCGGCGCGTGGGAGTGCGGCTGGACGGACCTGCTGCCCAACATGGAGCTCACCGACCCCGACGACCCGCTGCTCCTGGACGACTTCGGCACGCCCGTCGACGGCTGCGAGGCCCCCTGGCACAAGGCTCAGTTCACGTTCGTATACAACAGCGACACCGTGACCGACGTGCCGTCGAGCCTCGACGAGCTGCTCGACTGGGCGCGCGCGAACCCGGGCCGATTCACCTACCCGGCACCGCCGGACTTCACGGGCTCCGTCTTCGTGCGCGAGGTGCTCTACAGCGTCAACGGCGGCTACGAGAACGTTCCTCTCGCCTACAGCGAGGACGACTTCGCCGAGCTGACCCCGGCCCTCTTCGAGGAGCTGCAGGATCTCGGGCCGTTCCTCTGGCGCGAGGGCACGACCTACCCGCAGAACTCGAACGAGCTCAACGAGCTGTTCGCGAACGGCGAGGTCGACTTCACGATGACCTACGGCCCCGCGACGCTCACGCAGCTCGTCGCGGACGGCACCTACCCCGCAGGCACGAAGGTGCTGACGCTCGACGAGGGCACGGTCGGCAACGCGAGCTTCCTCGGTCTCGCCTCGACCTCCGGCAGCAAGGCCGGCGCGATGGTCGTCGCGAACCTGTCGCTCTCGCCCGAGCAGCAGGCGGCGAAGGCCGAGCCCGACGTGTGGGGCCAGTTCACGGTGCTCGACCTCGACCGCCTCGAGGCCGACGACCGCGCGCTGTTCGACGCGCTGCCCGAGTCGCCGGTCGTCCCGACGTACGACGTGCTGAGCGAGAACGCCAACCCCGAGCTCGCATCGGCGTGGGTGACGCCGATCGACGAGGAGTGGCGCCGACTCGTGCTCACGCAGTAGGCGAGCCGGGAAGAATGCTGCCGATCCCGGGGCCGGGCGCCGCGATCGCGCGCGCCCGGCCCCGGGCATCCGCCGCTCGTGACCGCTGGATGGCGCTCGCCTTCGTCGCGCCCGCCCTCCTGATCGCGGGGTTCGTCGTCGTCGGCGGCATCGGGATGTCCGTGATCCAGAGCGTCGGCCTGCTTCCGCTGGTCGGCGAGGCCGAATTCTCTCTCGACGCCTACGTCGCCAACGGCGACGAGCTGCTCACGGGCCTCGCGCTGTCCCTCGGCATCGCGACGGCGTCGACCGTGCTGTCGTGCGTCATCGGGCTCGCGGCGGCGATCATCATCACGCAGGGGCGCACGACGGGTCGCGTGGTCGCGGCGCTGAGCGCGCTGACGATCCCCATTCCGCACCTCGTGGGGGCGGCGTCGATCGGGTTGCTCATCGCCGACTCTGGGCTCATCCCGCGACTGTTCGGCATTCCGTCCGCGGTGTGGCCCGACCTCGTGGGCGGGCCGTGGTGGGTCGCGGTCGTCCTCGAGTACACGTGGAAGGAATCGGCGTTCGTCGCGCTCGTCGTCGCCGGCGTGCTCGCCACGCGCGTCGCCCGCTACGACGAGACCGCGGCCCTGCTCGGCGCATCCCGCGCCCGCCGCCTGCGGCACGTCGTCATCCCACTCGCGACGCCCGCGGTCATCGTCAGCGCGATCATCATCTTCGTCTACACGCTCGGCTCGTACGAGGTCGCCTGGCTGCTCGGCCGGCCGTACCCCGAGCCGCTTCCCGTGCTCGCCTTCCGGCTGTTCACCTCGATCACGCTCACCTCGCGGCCCGAAGCGGCCGCGGTCGCGGTCGTGACGACGCTCGTCTCGCTGCTCGTCGTCGCGATCGGCATGGCCATGCTGCGGCGCACGCCGCTGTGGAAGTGATCACCGTGGTGGTGAGCTGCCCGTGGCGATGATGATCCCGTACGGGCAGCGGATCACGCCCGATCCCCGCACGACGCGCTCGCGCGGACTCATGCGCCCGCGCCCGGTCGGGCGGATCGTGCGCATCGGCGTCGCGGCGCTGCTCGCGCTGTGGTTCGCGCTCCCGGTCGTGCCGCTGCTCATCTGGTCGGTCGCGAACCGGTGGTCCTTCCCCTCGCCGCTGCCGACCGAGTGGGGATTCGACGGGCTCGCCCAGGCCCTCGCTCAGGGCGGCGTACCGGCGTTCGGCCGGTCGATCCTGCTCGGGCTCGCTGTCGCGGCCATCGCGACGCCTCTCGGGGCCCTCGCGGCGCGCGCACTGACGTTCGGACGCGTGCCCGCGCCGCGGCTCGTGAGCGGCATCCTGCTGGCACCGCTCGCCCTCCCCGCCTTCGTCGCCGTGATGGGGCTCACGATCGTGCTGCTGCGGGCGCGCGTGCCGGCGACGATCGCGGTGCTCCTGCTGCTCGTCGCGGCCGCGCTGCCGTACACCGTCTACACGATGCGCGTCGCCTACGCCGCCCACGACATCGCCTTCGAGGAGGAGGCCCGCACGCTCGGCGCCTCGCGCGCTCACGTGCTCGCTCGCGTGCACCTGCCGCTCGTCGCCCCAGGGCTCGCGCGCGCCGCATTCCTCGCCTTCCTCGTCGGCTGGAGCGACTACGTCGTTACCGTCCTCGTCGGCGGCGGCACGCTCGTCACGCTGCCGCTGCTCGTGGGCGCGTTCGCGGCGGGAGTCGGCAACGACGCCGTCGTCGCGGTGCTCTCGGTGAGCGCGATCATCCCGCCCCTGCTGCTCCTGCTCGCCCTCGGCCGATTCGGCCGCCGCTACGCGGGCGGGCGCCTCGCCGCTCCGACGCCCAGCCGATCCCCGAAAGGCTCGCCATGAGCGCCTCCCTCGCCCTCGACGCCCTGACGAAGACCTTCGACGGGGCGGATCACGCCGCAGTCGACGCCGTCTCCTTCTCCGTCGCGCCCGGCGAGTGCCTCGCCATCCTCGGGCCGTCCGGCTCGGGCAAGTCGACCGTGCTGCGCTCGATCGCGGGGCTCGACGTTCCGAGCTCGGGCCGCATCCTCGTCGACGGAGCCGACGTCGCCGGCCTCGCCCCCGAGCGCCGCGGCATGGCGATGGTCTTCCAGCGGCCCCTGCTCTTCCCGCACCTGAGCGTGCTCGACAACGTCGCGTTCGCCGCGACCGTCGCCGGGCAGTCCAAGCGCGAGGCGCGGGCGGATGCGACCCAGTTCCTCGAGCTCGTGCAGCTCGCGGGCTTCGGGTCGCGCCCCGTCACCGCCCTCTCGGGCGGGCAGGAGCAGCGTGTCGCGCTCGCGCGGGCCCTCGCTGCCCGGCCCCGCGTGCTGCTGCTCGACGAGCCGTTCAGCGCCCTCGACCCGGAGCTGCGCTCCGACATGCACGCGCTGCTCGCGGCCATCCGCGCCCAGGTCGCCCCGACCGTCGTCATGGTCACGCACGACCGCGACGAGGCGGCGATCGTCGCCGATCGCGTCGCGCTGCTGAAGCGCGGGCGCCTGCTGCAGCACGATGTCGTCGAGCGGCTCTACACGCGGCCCGTGTCGCTAGACGTGTCGCGCCTCATGGGCGGGCGCATCGAGCTCGCCGGGGTCGTCCGCGACGGGGTGCACGAGTCCGCGATCGGCCGGGTCGCTGCTCCCGCGGGCGAGACGTGGGCCGATGGTGCGGGCGTGCTCGTCGTCCGGCAGGAGGCCGTCCAGGTGGCCGCGGCGGGAGCATCCGCCCCCGAGGGGTTCGTCGCGGTCGACGTCGTGGTCGCTGAACGACGCGCGCGCGGACCGCGGGCCGAGCTCGCGCTCGCGCTCACCGATCAGGCAGCGGATGCTCCGGCCGGGTCAGTCGACGGCCCCCGCTTGACCGCCGAGGTTCCTGCGAGCCGTCCGCTTGCGATCGGCGAGCGCGCGACGGCGCTCATCCCGCGGTCGGCCTGCACGGTCGTCGCAGGCTGACCCTGCTCCCCTCGCGAGTGCGCGGGTTTGTGGCGGGTGAGCCCGAACTTTTCCGAACACTCGCCACAAACCCGTGCATTCGTGCGGCGCCTCGGCGCTGCGGTGCGGGGCCGCGGGCGTCGCGCGGGGCAGCGACGAGCGACCTACCAGCGCGAGCCGTCGGAGACGAGCTCGTCGGCCTTGCCGTTCGAGATGCCCGTGCGGCGCTCGCTCTTCGGCTCGAGCGGAAGCAGCGTGCGCAGGCCGATGTTCTCGATCGGGTCGAGCACGGAGTGCTGAGCGCACGCCGGGACGAGCTCGCCCGTCTCCGGGTGGCTCATCGCGTACATGCATGCCCCGAGGCGCTCCTGGGTCTCCTTGAGCTTCGGGTCACCGGCGACGATGCCCTTCTTCATCATGTCCCACGCGGGCTTGACCTGCTCGGCGTCCATGAAGTTGTGCACGACGAAGGTCTTGAAGCTCACCTTGCCCGTGCGGGCGGCCCGGATGACCTGGCGCACGCCGCCGCCGCGCTTGACGATGCGGCTCATGAGTCCGATGAGCGGCGGGAGGTCCTGCGGGTGGCTGAGGATCGCTCGGATGACCTTCACGGTGAGCGCCCACCGCGGGATGTCGCCGAAGATCATGCCGCCGTAGTGCTTGAGGAAGCGGTCGCGGGCCGCGATGTCCTTCGGCTCGTCGGCATCGAGCACCGAAGCGAAGCGACCGTCGACCATGACGCCGACCGTGTGACGATTGCAGCGCGGGTCACCGAACTGCACGGCCTTATGCGGGAGCGTCTGCCCCGCGCCGGCTTCGATGCGATCCCACACCGCGTCGATCGTGACCTCTTCGAAGTTCTCCTTCCAGCGGCGGTCGTCGCCGATGAAGGCCGCAGGCTGGAACGACATCATGTCGTAGCGCATGCCGAGCACGTCGCGCGTCACCTGCTCGACCTCGTCGAGGTTGGTCGGCGTCACAGTCATGTTGTGCGCGAGGTAC
This sequence comes from Microcella alkalica, assembly GCF_014137945.1. Classification (GTDB taxonomy): domain Bacteria; phylum Actinomycetota; class Actinomycetes; order Actinomycetales; family Microbacteriaceae; genus Microcella; species Microcella alkalica. The sequence goes on along the minus strand of NZ_JACGWX010000001.1, from coordinate 215,557 downwards.
GACTTCACGCCCGTCTGCTTCTCGAGGTCGATGAACATGTCGACGAACTTCTCGCGGAACGGGTTGAGCTCGGCCTCGCTGCGGGGGCGGACGGCGCCGCGACGACCGCGCATGAGCGAGTCGAAGTGCGCGGCGAACGACACCTTCTGGAAAGCAGGCTTCCCGTCGTCGTCGAGCACGACATCCAGCAGGTAGTCGTAGTCGAAGTCGCCGTGCGTCATCGACATCGGCTCGCGGCCGACCGCGCGCATGGCCTTGAGCGTGTCGCGGTGCGCCTTGGGCGGCAGGAGGCTGACCTCGCCGCCGATGAGCTGGGCGTGCGCGCGCGGGCCGCGGACCTGCCGCAGCAGGGCCATCTGCTTGGTGACCTCGGTCACGGTGTGGTCGCCGTCGATGCGCACCTTGTTGGCGTCGGCCGAGTGGTAGCAGGGTGAGCACGTCAGGTTGCACTTCGGGAACACGCCATGCGTGCCCTCGCAGCCGACGGCGCACTTGCCGAGCAGCTGCTCGGGCGTCTTCGCGTGCTCGGGGAGCTCGGCCCAGCGCTTGTCGAGCGCGGCCTGCGTCTCGGGGTGGATGGGCCGCGTCTGCAGCTCGATCCGTCGGGCGAAAGCGGCGATCGACACTGGTTGTCTCCTCGGTGATCCGGTTGACGCGCGCCGCGGCATCGCGGCTGAGCGTCAGTCTAAGCACCTGAGATTCGGAGTCGACCGTACTTCGGTTCGGTCGTCGCCTCAGCGGGGCTCGGTGCGAACGTTCTCCGCAAGCCACGGCACCGGGTTGATCGGCGCCCCGCCCACGTGAATCTCGAAGTGCAGGTGGGGCCCCGTGCTCTGGCCGGTGGACCCCACCGCACCGATGAGCTGACCGACCTCGACCGTCTGATCGACGGAAACCGGGACCGAGCCGTCCTGCAGGTGGGCGGAGAGCGTGGTCACGGCCTGCCCATCGATGACGTGCTCGATCTCGACCCGGAGCCCGAAGGTGCCGTCGTAGCCGACCGCGGTGACGACGCCGTCGGCGATGCTGCCGACGGGCGTGCCTTCGCCCGGGGTCCAGTCGACGCCCTTGTGGTCGGTCGAGCATCCGGGGCAGGGGGCGATGCGGTGGCCGAAGCCGTCCGTCTGCTCCGCCCCGGGGCCGAGCGGGTAGACGACGGGGGGCGTCCACGTGACGGTGAAGTCCTCGCGCAGGGCTGGGGCGATCGGCGCGGCAGCGCTCACGGAATACGACTGCGGGCGCGGGAGTGCAGCGGTGCGCTGCTCCTCGTCGAGCGTCGAGCCGATGGCGGCGACGCCGTTGCCGGCGAGCACAGACGCGGCGGCGACCGCGACGGCGATCGCGAGCACCTGCTCGCGCAGGTGGACGGGATCGATCGCGCGAGCGGGGAGGAAGGGCGAGGGGCGCACGACGGCGCGCAGGCGGGAACGGTGGAACGAAGGGGGCATGGAGCGTGGGGCTTTTCTCGTGGCAGCGGCCGGAAGGTGGCGCTGATCGAATACGGGCTGTGCACGTCGTTGCGCATTCGCACCAGATCAGTTGAGCCGGCGGCAGGAGGTCATCGCACCGCACCCGGTCGATGTCATCGGACCGGGGATGCTCTCCCCTACGGCTGTCGGAGCCGCTATACCAGAGTGCGCGTGCGAACCTGGAGAACCCCTGGGAGCCGCGTGGCTAGCTGTGACCCGAAACCGGCCCTGATCAGGCGATAGTCGTTCCGAAGGCGAGGCCCAGAGCGTAGGTCGCGGCAGCGGCTCCGTAGCCGATCGCGAGTTGACGGAAAGCCCTCCGCCACGGCGAGGCGCCCGAGAGCACGCCCACGATCGTGCCGGTCACGAGCAGCGCGATGCCGACCAGAACCGCCGCAGTCACGACCGCCGCAAGCCCCGTGAGCCCCAGCAGGTAAGGGATGACGGGGATGATCGCGCCGCTGGCGAAGAAGCTGAAGCTCGACGCCGCTGCCCCCCACGCCGAGCCGATCTCCTCGTGGCCCTCGGCCGCGGCCCCGAGCTCGCGGAGCTCGGCGGCGCGCGCAGACGCTACGGCGGGATCGTACTCGGCGACGACCGCGCGCGCGTGATCGAGCGCCTCCTCCTCGGTCATCCCCCTCGCCCTATAGACGAGAGCGAGCTCGTTGGCATCGACGTCGAGGTGCGGCACAGCCGTGTGCGCATCGGGGTCGGGCGAGGATGCGGCGAGCAGCTCCCGCTGCGAGCGCACCGACACGTACTCCCCCGCTCCCATCGACAGGGCGCCCGCGAGAAGGCCCGCGATCCCGGTGAACAGCACGGTCGTCGCCGAGACGCCGGTCGCGCCGATCCCGAGCACGAGGGCGAGGTTCGAGACGAGCCCATCGTTCGCGCCGAACACCGCGGCCCGGAACGTGCCCGCCAGCCGCACGCGACCCCGCGCGGCGAGCCCGCGGACCACCTCCTGGTGGATCCGCTCGTCGGCGGCCATCGCGGGCGTCGCGTGCGCGTCCGACTCGTACGGCGAGCGGGACTCGGCTCGCTGCGCGAGGGCGAGAACGAAGACGCTTCCGAAGCGCCTGGCGAAGAAGCCCAGGATGCGCGTGCGGAGCGAGACGGCGGGAACGCGCGCCGCGTGCTCCCCCAGGAGCGACATCCAGTGCGCCTCATGACGGCCCTCGGCGTCGGCGAGGGCGAGCAGGATCGCGCGCTCCTCGCCCGTGCGCCGACGGGCGAGGTCGCGGTAGACGGCGGCCTCGGCGCGCTCGTCGGCGAGGTAGCGCCGCCAGCGCCGCATCTCGGCGCGGCTCGGCTCATCGGGGCGCGTCGCCTGGCTCACGCGGTCAGTGTGCCAGGGCGGATGCCCGGGCCGCAGTTCGGCCGCCCGAAACGATCAGCGGCCGCGCGTCACCCGCTCGCCGTCACCAGCCCCGGGTGCCCGCTGCGCCCTTGAAGGGGCCGACGACGTTGGCGGTGATCCAGCCGCCGTAGAAGTCTCCCTCCTGCGGCGTCACGACCTCGCCGTCGACCGTGCACCGATCCATGCGCCCGGGGTAGACGGAGACGCAGCCCGCGATCTGCTCGAAGCCCCTGCTCGGCTCGGGGTAGAACCAGGCCGCCCGCGGGGCGAGCCGGTCGCCGCCGAGCACGTCCGCGTAGGCCGCCCGACCCTTGAACTCGCAGAAGCTCGACCCGTCAGCTGAGCGCAACGCGCCGGGCGCGAAGTCATCAGGCGGCAGGTAATAGGCGGGCGGGTGGCTCGTCTCGAGCACCCGCATGGCGCGCGTCGTGTCGGCGATCACAGTGCCGCCGAGCTCGATCGTCACTCGCGCGGCCACGGGCTCGACGCGGGGCGGGCGCGGATAGTCCCACACCGACTCCTGGCCGGGGCCGGGCTCGATGCGTCCGGCCCGGGGGTCGCGCGCGCGGGGCACCTCAGAACCCGAAGTCGCCGAAGCCGCCGCCGTCGTCGAATCCGCCGGCATCGAAGAAGCCGCCGCCGTCGCCGCCGTCCATGCCCGCGTCGCCCGAGACCGCGTCACCGGCGCCGGCCTCGCCGGCATCGCCGTCGCCACCGCCGTCGGCCTCCGCTCCGCCGCCCTCCATCGGCGGGAGGAAGGCGCTGACGAGAGCGGAGGCCACCACGTAGCCCGCAACAGTTCCGAGAAGGGACGCGCCCATCATGCTGCCGAAGGAGGGCCCGGCGAACGAGCGCTCCATCGTGCCGGGCTGCCGCAGCTCGGAGCGGGTCGCCGCCTGCGCGAGCGTCGCCGGCTGGTCGTCGCGGGGCGCCTCGCCCTCGGGCGCGGACTCGGACAGCCGGTCGAACACCATGCGGCGCTGCTCCGGGGTGAGCTTCGCGAAGGCCTCCGCGTGAACGCGCTCGATCGCCTCCGGCGGCGCGGTCTCGAGCAGGTAGCGGTAGCGCTCGACGGCTCGCTCGTCGTCTCCGCGCGGGGCGCGGGGCGGCGGGGCGGCGTCGGGCTCGGGGGTGCGGCTGCCGAAGATTCGGTCGAAGAGGCTCATGGTTTCGTCTCCTGGATCGGGAGCAAGAGTGTCGGTCGCGCCCGACGCTATGCCGTTCTCCTCGCAGCGGGCTGTGTGCATCGTCGGTAACAACTCGGTGACGATGGTGCTGGATGCCGGGGTGTGCACTACTGTGAGCAGAGAAGTTGATACGCCTCGCTGCGCCGGGCGTCCTGGAACACCAAGCAGGTCGCTACTCCCCGATGGATACGGTTCACGAGTTGGTTCGACTGGTGGTTTCGACAGTCGAAACTCCGTGAAGTAGGAAACAAGGGAGTCAGAAATGACGACAGGCACCGTTAAGTGGTTCAACGCCGAAAAGGGCTTCGGATTCATCACCCCCGATGACGGAAGCGCCGACGTGTTCGCGCACTTCTCGGCCATCCAGAGCAACGGCTACCGTTCGCTCGATGAGAACCAGAAGGTCGAGTTCGACGTGGCCCAGGGCCCCAAGGGCCTCCAGGCCGAGAACATCCGCCCGCTCTAGTCCTCACCGACTGAAGCGCTTCGCGTGAGAGATCGCGCGAACCTCACGACAGCCGCCCCCCGATGATGTGGGGCGGCTTTCGTCATGTCAGGGCGCGTTCGCGCGCCAATCGTCAGCCATCGGCCGTCACGAAATCGATGAGCTCCTCCACCCGCCCGAGCAGCACGGGGTCGAGGTCGGCGTAGCTGCGCACCGAGCCGCGGATTCTGCGCCAGGCCGCCGCGGTCTCCGCCTGCGAGCCGTGCGGCCAGCCGATACGACGCAGCACCCCGGTCTTCCAGTCCTCCCCGCGCGGCACGTCGGGCCAGGCCGCGATGCCGACGCGCGCGGGCTTCACTGCCTGCCAGATGTCGATGAACGGGTGGCCGACGATGAGCACGTGCCCGGCATCCGCGCCCCGCAGCGCCTCGCGCGCGATGCGCTCCTCCTTCGAGCCGGCGACCAGGTGGTCGACCAGCACGCCGACGCGGCGACCGGGGCCCGGCGAGAACTCGCGCAGCCGCTCGGCGAGGTCGTCGACGCCCTCGAGGTACTCGACGACGACGCCCTCGACCCGGAGGTCGTCGCCCCACACCTGCTCGACGAGCTCGGCGTCGTGGCTGCCCTCGACCCAGATGCGGCTGCCGCGCGCCACACGCGCGCGCTGCTGCTCGACGGCGAACGAGCCGCTCGCGGTGCGCTGGCGACCCTCCGGCTTCGCCGCGGCGGGGGCGGTGAGGATGACCGGCGCGCCCTCGACGAGGAACCCGGCCCCCAGCGGGAAGACCCTGACCCTCCCGACGCGATCCTCGAGGTGCACGGTACCGAGCTCGACGCGCAGGACCGCCCCGACGAATCCGGAGTCGGGCAGCTCGACGACGAGGTCGCGCTCAGCCGGCACCTCGGGCACCACGACGCGCCCGCGCGCCCGCCAGTCCCCGCCGAGCACGTCGCCGCCGTACGGGTCGACGAAGGAATCGGAGGAGCCGGGGCCGAGGGGTGAGGCGGTCACCCGGCGACGGTACCGGTCAGAGTCGACGGGCCCGCTGCTCCACGCCGAGCACGCCGTACGGGTAGTCGGGCACGCGCGGGGCGCTCGCGGCGTCGAGTCGGCCGAGCTGCTCCGCGCTGAGCTCGAGGTCACCCGCGGCGAGGTTGTCGCGCAGCTGGTCGACCGTGCGCGCGCCCAGTATGACGCTCGTCATGCCGGGGCGTGACTGCAGCCAGGCGAGCGCGACGCGCGAGGGCGGCACGCCGTTGTCGTCGGCGATCGCGTGCAGAACATCCAGCACCACCCACGTGCGCTCCTCCGCCGAGCGGCGGTCGTACGCCTCCACTCCGCGGTTCGGGTCCTCCCCGAGCCGAGTCGCGCCGGTTGGGGCGGTGTCTCGGCGGTACTTGCCGGTGAGCCAGCCGCCGGCGAGCGGCCCCCACGGCAGAAGGCCGAGGCCCGCATCGAGCGCCGCCGGCACGATCTCGAACTCGATCTCCCGAGAGAGCAGGCTGTACTGCGGCTGCAGGGTGACGGGCGCCGACATCCCGACCGCGGCCGCGCGATGGACGGCCTTGGTGAGTTGCCAGCCCGTGAAGTTCGACAGACCCCAGTACGAGATGAGACCCGAGCGCACGGCGTCGTCCAGGAACCCGAGCGTCTCGTCGAGCGGCGTGATCGGATCCCACGCGTGCAGCTGATAGAGGTCGACGTGGTCGACGCCCAGTCGACGCAGCGAGGCCTCGAGCGCCCGGCGGAGGTGGCGGCGCGAAGTGCCGTGGTCGTTCGCGTCGGGCCCCATGGGGAAGCGGCCCTTCGTCGCGATGACCATGCGCTGGGCCGTCGTGGGGTTGCCCGCCATCCAGCGCCCGATGATCTCCTCGCTGAGCCCGCCGGCGTAGACGTCGGCGGCGTCGATGAGCGTGCCGCCGGCTTCGGCGAACGCGTCGAGCATCTCGTGGCTCGCCGACTCGTCCGCCTCGGCGCCGAAGGTCATGGTGCCGAGCGCGACGGCGCTGACGGCGGTTCCGGAGTTCCCGAGGGTGCGCAGCTTCATGCGCGCCACTGTAGCCGCGCCTCGCGCTCGCCGTCGAATCGATTCGACAGAGACGGGATCGACCGACGGGCGCCACTTGCTCGCCCGAAGCCTGCACATCGTCCTCGTCCGGACACGTCGCGCGCCCCCGGGCGTCCACGTTGACCGAATCAGTACGGAGAGCGCCGCACGCCGTCAGCGAACCCGGCCGCGGCGGCCTCCCCGGTCAGGGCGGGCCTCGCTAGGGTGGCCGCAGCCGATCACTCGAGGAGTCGCATGCGCGCCACCGCCCTCGCCCGCTGGGGCATCACGTGCTTCCTGCTCGCGCCGCTCGCGTTCCTGTCGTGGCTGCTGTCGCCCGGCGCGCTCGTGCGCCTCCTGCCGGCGACCCCCGACGTCGTCGTCGCGGTGGCGACCGCGTGGGGCGTGCTCGCGCCGATCGTGGCGCTCCTGCTCGTGGTCACCGGCGCGGTTCTCAACGTGCTCGCGATCCGTCGCGGGGTTCGCGGCGTCGACCGGCTGGCGAGCGGCGATTGGGATGCCCCGCGCCTGCCCGGCGGGCCCCGCATCATCCTCCCCGAGGGCTGGGAGTCGGAGCACCCCACCCCCGCGTCGCGCCGCCGAGTCTCGCGGCGCACGCTCGGCACGCTGCTCTCCGGCGCGCTGCTCGCCTGGGCGGCCGTCATCGCGTGGGTCCTGACGGTCGAGCACCCGCTCGCACTCGCTGGCGGCGCGCTGCCCCTCGGCGCCGTCTACGACGCGTGGGAGCCCGCCGGCCTCGCCGGGTTCGTCGTCGCCGTAGTGGTGTGGGCGGTGCTCGCGGTCGCCGCGGCCGTCGCCGTCTTCCTCCTGGGCCGGATGCCCCGCGCAGGTCTCGACCGCGTGCTGGCTCCTCAGCGCTTCGTCGCGCTCACGGCCATCCTCGCGAGCGCGCTGGCGGTCGCGGCGCAGCCCGCGCTGCTCACGCTGGGGATCGGACTCGTCGATGACCTCGCGGCCGCGACGGGTGAGCCGCTCAGCGGCGGCTGGAGCGCGGGCAGCTGGCACGTCGCGCAGTGGGGCACCGCCTTCAGCACGCTCGCGATCCTCGCGACGGTGCCCCGTTGGTCGGGCGCCCTCAGACGTCGAGTGTCAGGTAACCCGTGAGCACGAGCTCGCGCACGCGCGGCAGTAGGTCGTCGGCGAGCGCGGCCTCGTCGATCTCGAGAAGCTGCGCGAGCGCCCCGATCAGCTGAGCGACCGAGAGCTCGCCGTCGCTCGCGCCCACGAGGCCGGCGAGCGCAGCATCCGCGTCGATGCTGCGCGCGAAGCCGCCGCCCTGCCGCAGCCGTATGACGGTCGGTCCGTCGGCGCCCGGCCACTGGTGGCGCTCCTCCGTGATGTCGGGCGCCACACGCAGGCGCAGGCCGGCGAGAGCGACGTCGTCGAGGCGCGCGATGGCGTCGTGGGCGGCGAACCCGGCCATGAGGTGGTCGCCGATGCCGGTCGGCGTGCTTCCGAGCTCTTCGAGCAGGCGCTCGGTGCGTACGAGGCGCGGTGCGGCGGGGTCGCTCGGCCGGCGCAGCACCATGTAGCCGAAGCCGACGCCGGTGACGCCTCTGGCCTCGAAGTCGGCGAGCCACTCCTCGGCGAGCGCCTCGAACTCGGGCGAGCCGACGCGCGTTCCTCCGTCGCGGATCCAGGTCTCGGCGTACTGCGCGGGGCTCTGCCGCTCGCGCTCGATGATCCACGCGTCGAGCCCGGCCTCCTCGACCCAGCGGCGCACGCGTGCGAGTCCGTCGCCGCCCATCGCGTCGCGGTACTCCCAGTTGCCGAGCAGGTGGGCGGTGCCGCCCGGCTCGAGGTGCTCGACGACGCCGCGCACGACCTCCTCGACGATTCCGTCTCCGACGCGACCGCCGTCGCGGTACTCGTAGAGCGGCACCCCGGCGCGGCGCGGCGTGATGACGAACGGCGGGTTGGAGACGATGCGGTCGAAGCGCTCCCCCGCGACGGGCGCGAAGAGGTCGCCGAGCCGCAGGTCGACGCCCTCCGCGCCGAGCGGGATGCCGTTGAGCCGGAGGGTGAGGGCGGCGAGCTCGAGCGCGCGGCGCGAGATGTCGGTCGCGACGATCGCGCCCGCATGGCGGAATGCGTGCAGGGACTGGATGCCGCATCCCGTGCCGAGATCGAGGACGCGTCGCCCCGGGCTCGTGGGGATGAGCGAGGAGAGGGTCGTGGATGCTCCGCCCACGCCGAGCACGTGGCCCGCGTCGAGCGCACCCCCCGTCGCGAGCTCGCCGAGGTCGGAGACGATCCACCACGACACGGCGCCCGTGGCGTCGATCGCGGAATACGGGCGCAGGTCGAGAAGCGCGCGCCACGCGCCCTCCGCATGTGGCCCGGCGATGCCGAGCTCTCGGGCTCCGCCGAGGCCGAGAGAGGGCAGCGCCTCGGCGAGCGCGTTGGAGTCGACGGGGTCGGCCAGCAGGAAGGCGCGGGCGAGCGTCGCGAGCGGCGACCGAGGCGCGGTTCGCAGCGCGCGGCGCGCGACGACGCGGTCAGCGCGGAGCAGGGCGGCGTCGGCCTCGTCGCCCCAGAGTCGGCGGACGGCGTCGACCGTGTAGTCGGCGGCGGCCAGATCGGCGCGGAGAGCGCCGACGAGTCGGTCGCGAGAGGCTTCGAGCACGGCCCTATTCGAGCATGCGGCGGCGGTTCCCGAAAAATTCACCGAGCCGGGGAATAGATCGATCACTCCATTCAGTTGCATTGACCTGTGCGCCACCGCGCCGTCACTGCATAACTGAGGAGACAGATATGACCATCACCGCTGAGAGCGTTCCCGGCTACGTCGCCGGCACCTGGGTCGTCGACCCCACCCACACCGTCATCGGATTCTCGGTGCGCCACCTCGCCATCAGCAAGGTCCGCGGCACCTTCGAGACCTTCGACGCCACCGTGCACGCCGCGCAGAACCCGCTCGATTCGACCCTCGAGGTCTCGGTCGACGTCGCGTCGATCAACACCAACAACGCCGACCGCGACGCGCACCTGCGCACCAACGACTTCTTCGCGCCCGAGCAGTTCCCGACGATGACCTTCCGGTCGACGGGCATCCGTGCCGAGGGCGAGGCCGTCCTCCTCGACGGCGAGCTGACCCTCCGCGGAGTCACCAAGCCCGTGACGATCACGGGCGAGTTCGGCGGCATCGCGAAGGACCCGTGGGGCAACCTCAAGGCGGCCGCGAGCGGCTCGACCGCCATCAACCGCCACGACTTCGGCGTGAGCTGGAACGCTCCGCTCGAGGCCGGCGGCTTCCTGCTGGGCGACCAGGTCACGATCACGATCGACGCGCAGTTCGCGCTGCAGGCGTAACGACGCCGCACGACGCACCGAAGGGGGCGGCTCCGATGATCTCGGAGCCGCCCCCTTCGTCGTTCCTGCAGTCCTACGGCAGCAGCACCGCGTCGATGACGTGGATGACGCCGTTGTCGCAGACGATGTCGGCCGTGACGACCTTCGCGCCGTTGACGGTGACGCCGTCGGTCGTCGAGAAGTGGAGCTCGGCGCCGTTGACGGTCGCTGCGGCGAGGCCGTCGGCGACGTCGGCGGCGTGGACCGCGCCGGGCACCAAGTGGAAGGTGAGGATTTCGGTGAGCTTCGGGATGTCCGCGAGGAGCGCCTCGACGGTGCCCTCGGGCAGCGCGGCGAAGGCGTCGTCGGTCGGGGCGAAGACCGTGAACGGGCCCTCGCCGTTGAGGGTGTCGACGAGGTCGGCCGCGGTGACGGCGGCGACGAGTGTGGTGAACGAGCCGGCCGAGACGGCGGTTTCGACGATAGTGGCCATGAGGCACTCCTTGGACGGGGCTGGCGGCGCCGAGGCGCCCGCGGCGGTCGATTGACCGTGCTCCGCTGACGCTATGCCGCACGAGTGGCGCGCCGCTGTGCGGGGGCCGCGCATCATCCGACCACTGGCCGCGCATGCGCCCGGCACCGACGCATTCACAGCGGGAGTTCTCCGTGCGGACACCTGACCGCGTGATCATGCGCTCCGGCGCAGGCGGCTGTCGTACCCTGGCGGGGATGAAGCCGCTCACCGCCGATCAGATCGCCGCCTCGATCATCAATGCCGACCCGGCCGAGATCGACCGCATGGAGCTCCCCGGTCTGCACGAGGTCGTCTGGGAGGATCGCGAGTTCCTCGGCTGGCGAGACCCGCAGGGATCGCTGCGAGGCTACCTCGTGCACTGGGTGGACGACCGCCCGGTCGGCGTCGTGCTCCGTGCGGCCTCGAGCACCCTGCGTCCCGGGATCGGCGCGATGTGCTCGCTGTGCCACACGCCGCAGCCGGCGACGCAGGTGCTCATGTTCAGCGCCCGCCGCGGCGGTCGCGCCGGTCGCGACGGCAATTCGATCGGAACCTACATCTGCGCCGATCTCGCGTGCTCGATCATGATCCGGATCTTTCCCGGCATGAGCGAGATGCGGCTCATGCGCGACGAGCTCATCGCGCGGCGCAGCGCGGGGCTCGCTCAGCGGGTCGGGGCGTTCACCGCGCGCATCCTCGAGACCGTCTGAGCCGCCCGGATCGACCGCTGCTCGCCGCTCGGTGGCGAGGCGCCGGGGTCAGTCGCGGCGACCGAGGAGGTTGAACGGGATCGCGAGCGACAGCGTCACCGACATGATGCCGAGGAAGAACGTCAGCGCCGCCCACTCCTCCGGAACCCAGAAGGCGTACGCGAACAGCGGGAACGACGCGAGGAAGAGTACGAGCGCGATGACGACGGCGAAGATCTTCATGGTGCTCCCATTGTGCCAGGTCGCCGCCGGATCCCCTGCTCAGGGTTGACGGAACGTTCCGATCTGTCTCATCGGTGCAATAAAGCCGTTCCACCCCCCACAAGGGGGTCGCGGGTCGTTACCCTTGCGAACGAGCGGCGGCAGGTTTTCACTTCTTGCGCACGACCACACCGCGCAGCGGAAGGAGCACCATCATGGGTGCACTCATTTACGGATCGCCTTCGATGGAGATCCAGTTCGACGACCGCGTCCTCGCACACGTGCAGATCGTCATGTCAGCGAAGCTTCGCCGCGGAGAGAACTTCTTCTTCAGCTGGCGCGACTCCCCCGCCGTCGGCGATGGCCGCAGCGCCATCTGGATCGACGCCTCCATCCCCATGTACTTCCGCTACAGCGGAAGCCGCCACCCCGAGATCGATCGCGAGTGGCTCGAGCAGATGGCGATCGCCGCGGCGAGCACCCACGGTCTCGACCTCACGGAGGACTCGCGGCTCGCGGGCATGCACCACGCCCGCCACTCGAGCGTGAAGCGCAAGGACCGCCCGCTCGACGACTAGGGCGTGTCTCGTAACCTCTGCGGGATGTTGCGGCAGGCTGGGAGCGTGACGCGTACTCGTACTTTGTCGGATTCTGCTTGGGCTCGGATCGAGCCTTTGATGCCGATCGCTTCCCGCAAGGGCGGGCGACCGTTTCAGGAGCATCGTCGGGTGCTGGAGGGGATCGTGTGGCGGTATCGGACGGGTTCGCCGTGGCGTGATCTGCCCGCCGAGTTCGGGCCGTGGCAGACCGCGTGGAAGCGTCATCGCCGGTTCAGCGGAGACGGCACTTGGGATCGTATCTACGCCGAGATCCTCGCTGACGCGGACGCAGCGGGCGAGATCGAATGGGCCGTCAGCGTGGACTCCACCATCAACCGTGCGCATCAGCACGCAACGAACCTCCCGCGCGACACAGGGGGCTCTATCGAGTTACAAGAATTTGCGGGAGGAGCCGCCTGACCACGCGATTGGCAGGTCACGCGGAGGGTTGAGCACGAAGATCCACCACCTCGTCGACGGCCGCGGGCTACCGCTGGTCGTGCTGGTCGGCCCCGGGCAGGCCGGCGATGCCCCGATGTTCCCCGTGCTCATGGACCACCTCAAAGTTGGCCGGCGTGGCCCGGGCAGGCCCCGCTCGAGACCGGACCGCGTCCGCGGCGACAAGGCGTATTCCTCGCGTGCCATCCGCACCCGCCTGCGCGAACGCGGGATCGTCGCCGTGATCCCCGAGCCCTCCGACCAGCAGGGACACCGGCAGCGTCGCGGCTCCCGTGGCGGGCGACCAGTCAGCTACGACGTCGAGGACTACAAGGGTCGCAACGTTGTCGAACGCGGCTTCAACGAAGACAAGCAATGGCGTGGGCTCGCCACCAGATACGACAAACTCGCGCTCACCTACCGCGGCGGCGCGGTCCTGCGAGCCATTACACTCTGGCTCAAACGCTTAGGAGACACGCCCTAGTCGTCGAGCACGAACCACGAAGGGCCCCGCCTAGGCGGGGCCCTTCGTCATGCCCGGGGGCTTTATCGTGCGATCCCTAGAGCATGCTGGGGCGCTCGTCGAAGCCCGTCTCGCGCGCGAGGTCGCTGTCGCGGTCGGTGACCGTCCCGCCGTGAACCTCGCCGCGCCAGGCGCCCTCGGGCGTTCCGAGCTCCTCGATCAGGCGCTTGAAGTCGCGGAGGTCGCTGCTGACCTGCGCCTGGTCGATGTTGAGGGCCGCTCCGACCTTCTCGACGAAGCCGCTCGGCTCCCAGGCCATCTCGACGTCGATGCGGGTCGACTCCGCGCTCTCCGGCGTGAAGACGACGCGACCGGAGTGGAGCTCGCCCTCCGTGCTGCGCCAGGCGATGACCTCGTCGGGGCGCTGCTCGGTGATCTCCGCATCGAACTCGCGCTCGACGCCGCCGACCGAGACGACCCAGTGGAGCTTCGTATCGTCCAGCTGGGTGACGCTGTCGACGCCGCTCAGGAAGTCCGGGAAGGACTCGAACTGGGTCCACTGGTCGTACGCGACGCCGACGGGAACGTCGACAACGACATCTGCATGGATGGTGCTCGTCATGATGACCTCCCTCATGCCCGGGTGGCGCGGTCGCGCCGTTCGGGTCGTGTGATGCGCCAGCCACGGTAGGCACGGCCCCGACCCACGAGAAGGGGGTTGACAGCCCACGAGCGGCGCGCGAAGCCGCGAAGGAGGCCCGACTTCCCCATAGGCTCGGGACCATGAGCCGACGAGCGGTGATCCTGGGAGGTACCGGTCAACTCGGGGTCGCGACCGCGCGCACCCTCCTCGACGACGGCTGGTCGGTCACGCTCGCGCACCGCGGTGAGCGCACGACTCCCGCCGGCGCCCTCCAGGAGGCCCGCACGTTGCTCGTCGAGCGGTCCGACGTCGACGCGCTCGTCGACCTCTGCCGCGGCGCCGACCTCGTGCTGGACTGCCTCGCCTTCGCGCCGGACGATGCCGCGGTGCACGGCCGCCTCGTCGGAGACGTGGGCTCCGTCGTCGTAGTCTCCACGGCATCCGTCTATCGCGGAGAGAGCGGGACCTGGCTCGACACGGCGACGGGCGAGGACGACTTCCCCGTCCTTCCCGTGCCGGTCGCCGAGTCGCACGCGACGGTCGACGCGGATGGCGACCCGGGCTACTCGGCGCAGAAGGCCGCGCTCGAGCGCGCCCTTCTCGCGATCGACGGGCTTCCCGTCACGATCCTGCGGCCGGGGGCCATCCACGGCCCGCACTCCCCCGCGCTGCGGGAGTGGTTCTTCATCAAGCGCGCGCTCGACGGCCGCGAGCGCATCCCGCTCGCGCACCGCGGCGAGAGCCGCTTCAGCACGAGCGCGAGCGTCAACGTCGCCGAGCTCGTGCGGCTCGCGGGCGAGCGGCCGGGTCGGCGCGTGCTCAACGCCGTCGACGATCCGGCGCCGACGGCGCTCGAGATCGGCCACGCGGTGCTCGCCCACCTCGGCCGGACCGCCGAGTTCGTCCTTCTCGACGGCGGCCCCGTCGACGGCGTCGGGGCGCACCCGTGGGCGGTGCCGAGGCCCGTCGTGCTGTCGATGGAGGCAGCGCGCGTCGAGCTCGGCTACGAGCCGGTGGGTTCGCACCGCGCGACGATCGGCTCCGCCGTCGACTGGATGCTCGACGCCGTCCGCGACGCCGACTGGCGCGAGCGGTTCCCGGCCCTCGCCACCCGCTACGGCGCCGCGTGCTGGTTCGACTACGACGCCGAGGATCGACTCCTCGCGCGCTGACGCCGGTCAGCCCGCGCGCTGCTCCTCCGCGTCGGCGAGCTCGTCGCCGACGACCGAGGCCGCGAGCAGCGCTGCCGTCGCGAGGACGGCGGCGCCCACCTCGGCGACGCTCCCGTCGGGCGCGGGCGCGCGGCGCTGGAAGACCGTCACGCCGTTGCGGGCGAGCGACCAGCGCACGCTCTCGCGCGCGAGCGCGCTCACGACGTCGAGCTCGGCCTCGTCGCGCGGGCCGAACAGGATGACCTCCGTGCCGTGGACCGCCCGCGGGCACGCGATGCCCCAGCCCTGCGCGACGACGAGAGCGGCGCGCTCGGCGGGCAGCACGACGTGCATGCTCGTGTCGGCGGGGCTGTGCAGGTGCGCCGGCTCGAGGGCGTGACCGCCGGGGGCGAGCGAGGTGCCGGGCTCGGGGTTGATGACCGAGGGGACGAGCACCGCGCGCGAGCCGGGCGCCCCGAGCGCGGACGGGCCGGCGATGACGCCGGGACCGGAGCGCAGGGCATCCCACACGGCGACCCACGTGGTCGGCACGGAGCGCTGATCGAGCTGCCACGCGGGGCCGTCGAGGGCCATCATCGGCGGTCGACCGGTGCGCTGGACGAGCAGGGCGCCCATCACGACGTCCACTCGTCGATCACGACGGGGACGCCCTCGTCGATGCACGTCGTCATGACCCGGTCGACGGTGCGCTGCCACACGGGGTCGGCGGGGTCTAGGCCGGGGTCGCTCTCGCCGGCCGCGGGCGCGTCTACGAGCTCCTGCAGCACGATGAGCGGCAGTGCGACGGGCGAGCTCGACGGGACGGGGATGTAGTTGAGGATGCGCGCGGCGGCGCGATAGGCGCCGTCGGCCTCCGCCTCGGCCCAGCGCCCCTCCGCCGCACCGCGCTGAGCGTTGGTGGCGAGGCTCATGGCGTTGGCGACGCGCCAGCACGCCGCGGTGACGGCCTCGTCCGAGCGGGACTCGGTCGAGGCGAACACGGGAGCCTGCTGGTCCGCGACGCTCGGGGCGCAGCCGGCGAGCATCGCCAGCCCCGCGACGGCGAGCGCAGCGGCGATCGGGCGTTCGCGATGCCGGGAGCGCTCGCGGGCATCCGTCACCCCGTGGTCGCGCGTGCCGTCGTGTCGTGCCGAGCCGTGCCGTACCGTGCCGTGCATGGTGCCCCCGCGCTGTGTGTGACGATCGCTCACGGAACGTCGATGGCCTCACTGTACAGAGGATCGATCAGCACGGGGAGAGGCTTGCTCCGCAGGGCGGGGTGTGCCTCAGGTGTGGGAAGGTGGCCGCATGACTCCGCCGTCGACCGCCAGGCACTCCGGCGTCCTCACGCGCTGGAACGACGACCGGGGCTTCGGGTTCATCCGCCGAGACGTGCTCGGCCCGAAGGTCTTCGTTCACGTCTCGGCGTTCGGCCCCCTCGAGCGCAGGCCCGCGAACGGCGATCGGGTGCACTTCGTCATCGAGGTCGATGCGACGGGGCGGGCGCAGGCCGTCGACGCCGGCATCGAGGGCGTGGCCCGCGCGGTCGCGATGCCGCGCAGCGACGGCCTCGCCCGCGGGCGACAGCGGGGCGCCGCCTCCGCGGCCCGCGTCTTCGTCGACGTGCTGAGCGTCGGCACGCTCGTGACCGTGCTCGCGCTCGGGCTCCTCGTGTGGGAAATGCCCGCCTGGGTCGTCGCGCTCTACGGCGGCCTGAGCCTCGCCTCGGCGCTCCTGTACTGGAGCGACAAGCGCAACGCCGCGACGGGCGGCTGGCGCACCCCCGAGTCGACCCTGCACCTCGTCGCGTTCGCGGGCGGCTGGCCCGGCGCGATCGTCGCGCAGAACATCTGGCGGCACAAGACCGTCAAGCCCGGCTTCCGCGCCGTGTTCTGGAGCATCGTCGCGCTCAACCTGCTCGCCCTCGCCGTGCTCGTCGTGCCGCTCGACGGCGTGCCCCTGCTCGACCTTCCGGCGCCGTTCTGAGCGCCTGCGGCACCGCCGACTGACAGGATGAGGGCAGCGGGTCGGCTCCACCGACCCCATCGAGAGGGAGCCGCATGGCCGGGAATCCGGAGAACCGCGTCGCGGTCTACATCGACTTCGACAACATCGTCATCTCGCGCTACGACCAGGTGCACGGCCGCGGCGCGTGGCGCAAGGACAACGTCTACCGCCTCGGCCCCGGCCTCACGGGCGCGAGCGAGGAGCAGCTCGCGAAGATCCGCGCCGCGACCGTCGACATCAGCGCCATCCTCGACTACGCGACCTCCTTCGGCGACGTCGTCGTGAGCCGCGCGTACGCCGACTGGTCCGTCGGGGTCAACGCGAGCTACCAGGGGCAGCTCATGGAGCGCGCCGTCGACCTCACCCAGCTCTTCCCCGCCACGGCGCAGATGAAGAACGGGGCGGACATCCGCCTCGCCGTCGACGTCATCGAGGACCTCTTCCGCCTGCCCGACATCACGCACGTCGTGATCGCGGCGGGCGACAGCGACTACATCCCGCTCGCCCAGCGCGCCAAGCGGCTCGGGCGGTACGTCGTCGGCGTCGGCGTCGCCGGCGGCACGAGCAAGTCGCTCGCCGCTGCGTGCAACGAGTTCGCCGACTACGACTCGATGCCGGGCATCCGCCCCGCGAAGCACATCGCCGCCGAGCTCGACGACGCCGTCGAGGTGCCCGCGGCGACCGAGACCCCGACGAAGGATGCCCCGAAGAAGTCGACCGCGCGGCGTGCGTCGTCAGGCGGGTCGGCCGCGAGCGCGTCGGTCTCGAGCGCATCGCAGAAGACGTGGACGAAGCTGCTCATGCGGGCCCTGCAGCAGGCGCACGAGCGCGAGGTCGACAGCGAGTGGGTGCACGCCTCGGAGGTCAAGAACCTCATGGTGCGGCTCGACCCCTCGTTCAACGAGAAGGCGCTCGGCTTCGGGTCGTTCTCGGAGTTCGTGAAGTCGCGCAACTCGATCGCGGCGCTCGACGAGTCGACGCAGACGCGGCTGATCCGGCTGCGGCAGCGGTAGCCGGGTCGGGAGGCGAGCCGGTGCCGCCCTCCAGCATGAAGCAGAGCGGCCCGCCTCGAACCCGAATCGAGACGGACCGCCCGTGACGCGCGCGGTCAGCAGCAGCGCGTCAGTCTGATGGCACCAGGGCCGCCGACATGTGCACCACCTTACGAAAAACCGCGCCTGGACGCCGCGTGTCCGCCGGCTTGGTGCCACCTGGCAATGCGCCCCGGTGGATCGTCGACGTCGTTAGCGTGGCCGACGCATCGAACCGAAGGAGAAGATCTGATGGCAGACATAACCGGACGCACCGTCGCCTTCCTGCTCACCGACGGATACGAGGACAGCGAGCTCACGGCGCCGTGGGATGCCGTGAGCGACGCCGGCGCGACGCCGACGCTCGTATCGCCGAAGGACGGCTCGGTCGAGGGCAAGAAGGGCCACTCGCAGGCGGTCGACGCGGCCGTCGCGAACGTCTCGGCCGACGACTTCGACGCGCTCGTGCTCCCCGGCGGCGTCGTCAACGCCGACCACCTGCGCATGGACGCCGACTCCGTCGCCTTCACGAAGCGCTTCTTCGAGCAGGGCAAGCCCGTCGGTGTCATCTGCCACGGTGCGTGGATCCTCACCGAGGCGGACGTCGTGCGCGACCGCGAGAACACGAGCTACCCGTCCCTGCGCACCGACCTCGTCAACGCTGGCGCGCGTTGGGTCGACGAGGAGGTCGTGACCGATCAGGGTCTCGTCTCGAGCCGCACGCCGGCCGATCTGCCTGCGTTCTGCGCGAAGGTCCTGGAGGAGATCAGCGAGGGCGTCCACGCGGGCCAGCACGCGTAGACGCTGCTCCCCCGGCGCGGCAGTCGGGGCACAGACGGCGGAGGGCTCGGTGCGGTGGCGCCGGGCCCTTCGCGCTGCGTGGGGACGGGATCTGAACGCAGGCAGTGCGCATCCCCTGCCTCGAATCGACCGGCGTGCCAGGCTGGGGCGATGACGGAGATCAGACCCCGCCCCGCTCTGAGCGCCCTGATGACCGACCGCCTCGGGCGCGTCGCCGTGCGGAGCGCGCAGATCATCGTGATCGGCATCGCCGCGATCGCCGTGATCTACGGGCTCGTGCAGCTGCGGCTCGTGGTGATCCCGCTGCTGCTGGCGCTCGTGCTCGGGTCGGCGTTCGCGCCGCTCGTCGGGTGGGCGAGGCGGCGCGGAGTGCCCGCGCTCGCGGCGGCGTGGCTCGTGCTGCTGCTGGCGCTGTCGCTGCTCGCCGGAGTCATCACGCTCATCACCTTCGCGGTGCGCCGCCAGTGGCCCGAACTCGTCGAGTCGGCGTCGCAGGGCTTCGACGAGCTGCTCGAGCTCATCCGCACGGGACCGCTGCCGATCGGCGATCTCATCGACGACGTCGACCCCGACTCGATCGGCGAGCAGGTCACCGACTTCGTCAGCAGCAGCCAGTTCGGCTCGGGCGCGCTCGCGGGCGTCAGCTTCGCGGGCGAGCTCCTCGCCGGGTTCGCGCTGCTGCTCGTGATTCTGTTCTTCTTCCTGAAGGACGGCGATCGCATGTGGGAGTTCCTGCTGAAGCCCGTCTCGCCGAGCTCGCGCACCCGCGGCCGGCGCCTGGGCCGCATGACGGTGACGACGCTCGGCGGCTACGTGCGCGGCACGGCGATCGTCGCGCTCGTCGACGCGGTCGCGATCGGCGCCGCGCTGGCTCTGCTGGGTGTCCCGCTCGCGCTGCCTCTGGCCGCGATCGTGTTCCTGGCCGCCTTCATCCCGATCGTGGGCGCGACGGCGGCGGGCATCCTCGCCGCGCTCGTCGCACTGGTCGCGAACGGCCCGATCATCGCGCTCATCGTGGTGATCGTGGTGATCGCCGTCAACCAGCTCGAGGGCGACTTCCTGCAGCCGATCGTCCTGTCGCAGGCGGTCAAGCTGCACCCGCTCGTGATCCTCCTCGCCCTCGCCGTCGGCACCATCCTCGGCGGGGTGATCGGGGCGATCCTCGCGGTGCCGATCGCGGCCGTCGCGTGGGGCGTCGTCCGGTCGTGGAATGAGCCGGACCGGGTGCCCGACCACGCCGCAGACCCCGCCGCGCCTCCGTTGACGGAGTGAGCCCCGCCGGCGCCGACCTTCTCCCAGCGGCCGTCGAATAGGAATGACGCATGCCTCGCCGACCCGCCCTCGACCGCCCGCTGCCCGACCTGACGGGTCGTCTCGCCATCGTGACGGGGGCGAACAGCGGTCTCGGCCTGGATATCTCCGGCGCTCTCGCCGCCGCCGGCGCTGACGTGATCATGACCTCGCGCGACGCGTCGAAGGGGGCGGATGCTCGCCGCGAGCTCCTCGCCCGCTCGCCTCGCGGCTCGCTCGAGGTGCGGTCGCTCGATCTCGCGTCGCTCGACAGCGTGCGCGCCTTCGCGGCGCAGGTCGTGGCGGAGTCGCGCCCCCTCGACATCCTCGTCAACAATGCCGGAGTCATGGCGGTGCCCGAGCGCCTCGAGACCGCCGACGGGTTCGAGCTCCAGTTCGGCACGAACCACCTCGGGCCGTTCGCCCTCACGGGGCTGCTGCTGCCGGCGCTGCGGGCGGCGGAAGCTCCGCGCGTGGTGTCGACCGCGAGCATCGCCGCGCGGCCCGGGCGCATCACGCGCGAGGCGCTCGTCGGCGAGGCTGCGTACGACGCGTGGCGCGTGTACGCGATGACGAAGCTCGCGAACCTCGTGTTCGGCCGCGAGCTGCAGGCGCGGTCGGACGCCACGGGCTGGGGACTCACGTCGGTCACCGCGCACCCCGGCTTCAGCACGACGAACCTCGCCTCGAACGGGCCGCGCTTCGGCAAGAAGCCGATCCCGAAGTGGGCGATGACGCTGTCGCTGCTCGTCGGTCAGTCGGGAGCCGCCGGAGCGCGCCCCTCCATCTATGTCGCGACCGCCCCCGACGTCGAGCCGGGCGGCTACTACGGCCCGAACGGGCGCCGCGAGCTGCGCGGCGGCACGACGCACGCGGCGGTACCGGATGGGGCGCTCGAGCCGGGCATCGGCGAGCTGCTGTGGAGCGAGTCGGAGCGCATGACGGGCGTCACGTACGCCTAAGGCTTACGGGCGCATGTCGGCGAGCTCGAGGTGCACGCGCGCGGTCGAGCCGGCGGCGAGCCCCTCGGCCTGGCGGACGGCCTTCTTCACGGGCAGGAGGTAGCAGCCCGTCGTGGAGTCGGGGAAGACGCTCGTCGCCCACTCGGTTCCGCCGATGCGCACCTTCACGCGCACGCTCCCGAACCCGCGGGTGAAGCCCTCCATGCGGGCGGCGATCTCGTCGCTGATCGGCTCGGGCACGGCGACGAAGTGCCAGGCGGCGTTGCCGCTCCACTCGAAGAGGGCGGCGTCGAAGTCGAAGGCGACGGGCATTCCGACAGTGTTGCACCGACGGGCGACGGGGGCCGCGCGGGGAATGCGGGCGGCGCGGTCGTGATTGCATGGAGGGTCGCACCGCGGACATCCCTCGCCGGTGCGTTTTTCTTCGGAGGCCACCATCACCGCTCCTCGCGCGTCGCTCACCCGCGGCCATCTCGTCGACCTCGCTCCGCTGCGGGAGAGCCCCGCGTTCGCCCGCATGTGGGTGGGCGGCACGATCACGGGCATCGGCAGCCAGATGACGATCCTGGCGGTGGGCCTGGATGTCTACGACCGCACGCAGTCGACGTTGGCCGTCTCGTACGTGGCGGCGTTCGCCCTCGTTCCGATGGTCGTGTTCGGGCTCTACGGCGGCGTGCTGGCCGACTCGTTCGATCGGCGCATCGTCGCGCTGCTGTCGGCGATCGTCGCGTGGGGGTCGACGGCGGGGCTCGCGGTGTACTCGTGGTCGGGGGCGGAACCGGTCCTGCCGCTGTATCTGCTCATCACGGTCAACACGGTCGCGGCGACGATGGTGGGGGTGGCGAGGCAGGCGATCGTGCCGCGGCTGATCCGGCGCGAGCTGCTGCCGGCGGCGGGGGCGCTCGGCGGGATCAGCGGCGGTCTCATGCTGACGGTCGGTCCGGCGCTCGCGGGCGTGCTCGTGGCGTCGGTGGGCATCTCGTGGACGTACACGATCGACACGTTCTTGTTCATCGCAGCCTTCTTCGGCCTCTACACGCTGCCGTCGGTGAAGCCGGAGGGCGAGGTGCTCAAGCCGGGGCTGCGGTCGGTCGTGGAGGGGATCCGGTTCATGCGGGTGGCGCCGAACATTCGCGCGTCGTTCCTGCTCGACATCTTCGCCATGACGTTCGGCAACCCGCGCGTACTGTTTCCGGCGATCGGGGCGCTGCTCATCGGCGGCGGGGCGATCACGGTCGGCGTGCTGACGTCGGCGATCGCGGTCGGGGTGCTCGGGCTCGGACTGCTGTCGGGCCGGCTCGGCGCGGTGCGTCGGCAGGGGCTCGGCGTGATCGCGGGAGTCGTGGCCTACGGGGCGACGATCATCGGGTTCGGGGTCGTGTTGCTGCTCGCGGCGCTCTCCGGTGAGCCGGTATCGGAGTCCTGGTCGTCGGTGAACTGGCCGGCGCTCATCGCGGCGAGTGTGCTGCTCGCGCTCTCGGGCGCGGCCGACAGCGTGAGCATGATCTACCGGAACACGATGCTGCAGGCGTCGGTTCCGGATGCGATGCGCGGGCGCCTGCAGGGCCTCTTCACCGTCGTCGTCACGGGAGGGCCGCGCGTCGGCGACCTCTACGTGGGGGTGCTGAGCATCACGGCGCTGCTGTGGTTCCCGCCGCTGCTGGGCGGGCTCGTGATCGTGGTCGCTGCGGCGGTCATCCTGCGCGTGCAGCGGACGCTGCGCGAGTACGACGCGGAGGACCCGCGGCCTTAGGTCATCGGTAGCGGTTAATGCACCGTCAGGCCTCAGGCGTCAGGCTGTCGTACCTTTCGCTGCACACCGAGCATGTTGGCTTCCCGAGGAAGTCCGCAGATGGCACGAACCAGTGCCCGCACAGCGCCTCCACTGGGAAACCTTCGACGGTGGCCTCAGTCAAGTGTTCGCGTGGCGAGAAATGTGCAATGGCTCCCTGATGGATGTCCCCAGACAGACGCAATGGACGCCGATTTTCTAGCGCGCGCTCGACCTCGTCGCTTAATTCCTGATCGACGTAGACGCCGTACGACAACGCAAACTCACCCGGACTACCGAGGGGCGCAATCCTGACGTCCTCGACCGTGGACGATAGCGTGCCCACCACGATTTGCGAGAGAAGCGGCCGCCAAGCTTCGTCAGCACCCGGAGCTATCTCCAGCACGACTAGCGCCTCGGTCAATGTGTCCCCGTCGATTGTCAACTCGTCAATCGAGACGGAGACACTTGCAAGTGTGTCATCTCTCTTCGGGTGACGCACCGACAACGCCGCGGACGGTGGAGCGCCCGCCACAGCATGACCAATCATCACCAGAATCGACACTTGAAGCTGTAGCCGCCACGCACTAAGTCTGACTTGGTCCTGTTCGATTTCTCGCAGTAGCTCATCAGCTTCTTCGGGAAGGAACATACTTGAATCTGTCGAGCATTCACGTTCGAATCGCTCGTAAAAGTCCTCCCTTGATCCGGCAGACCTCAGTCCTGCAACGCACAACCAGACCACTTCAGAGTTCAGGTCAGGAAGCGCCGCCCCACGCCAGCGCGCCGTTTTCAACTTCCACCAAAGACGGTCCGTCACAGCGCTGATTGATTCGCGCTTTATTTCAGGCTCATCAACTGCGAAGATCCGGTCGAAGTAGCGAATGACCGAATGGTCCAGCTTGGACAGATGAGGGCCCGACCTCAGCGTCTGGGCGACAACATCTCGCGGTTGACGACCGGCAGCGCAATCGCGCGTGACGCCAGCCAGGCGAGTTGCAAAACTAGCGTGGCTGGCGTCGCTCCAACCCGTGAGATCTTCCAGTAGACAACGGAAAGTGACTCGTCGATGAAAGACCACGAGTCCAACCTTACCTGCCGAACCGCAAGGCTACATGTCGTTGAGAGCTCGGTCCTCAAGGCGCTGGCCATCAAATACAGCCTGAGCTGCAAACTTACGCGCTGCTGCGAATTGATCGAGATATCGATAAAGGTCTTCACCGCTCACGCGTCGAGTGTTCTTTCCAACAGTCTTAAATGGAAGCGCTCCAGAGTCAAGAATTTTGTAGAGATGAGGTCTACTGATTCCAAGAATGGATGCAGCCTCGGTGGTGCTGAACTCCTCAGTCGCGGCGAGAACCACGGCAGTGGAGCCGTTAGAAGCCTCTCTGATGGCGGAAATTGCATCTCGGACTTTGCCCTCCGGAAGGGCACTTTCGGCCGCCTCGAGGATGCGCAAAGATTCGGTATCAAAATCGGAGTGATTCAGGGTGGGCATAATAGACCTGTCTTGGGCTCAAAGAGTTGACATCAATGGTCTGAGCGTTGATTGACGTTAGCGCCGTCTAGCGTTGACGTCGCGTCGGTAAGTGTCACAAGTGTAACGGTGACTCCTGTGATGTCAACTTGAGTTGACGAAGTGTGTACAAGTCTCGACGCCGGCCGGCGCTGAGTCTCGTTACTGCGCAGCGCGCTCCAGCACCAGCTCGCGCACACGAGCCGCGTCAGCCTTGCCGCCCATCGCCTTCATGACGGCGCCAATCACCGCTCCGGCGGCCTGCACCTTGCCGTCGCGGATTTTCTCGAGCACGTCGGGCTGCTGCGCGAGCGCCGCGTCGACCGCGGCGATGAGCGCGCCGTCGTCCGAGACGACCTCGAGCCCACGAGCCGACACGACAACAGCGGGTGAACCCTCCCCCGCGATGACGCCCTCGACGACCTGACGAGCAAGGCGGTCGGTCAGGGCACCCGACTCGACGAGCGCCACGATCTCGGCCACATGCTGCGGCGAGATGAGCGCGGCCGGCTCGGCGTTCTGCGCGTTGGCGATGCGGGCGATCTCGCCCGTCCACCACTTGCGCGCCTGCTGGGGTGAGGCGCCCGCGGCGACCGTGTCGGTCACCTCGACGAGCAGGCCCGAGTTCACGACGTCGCGGAACTCCAGGTCGCTGAATCCCCACTCCTCCTTCAGGCGACGACGGCGAGCGGCCGGCGCCTCGGGGAGCGCGGCGCGCAGCTCGGCGATCAGCTGCGGCGTCGGCGCGACGGGCAGCAGGTCGGGCTCGGGGAAGTAGCGGTAGTCGTCGGCGTCGCTCTTGGGGCGGCCGGGCGAGGTCGCGCCGGTGTCCTCGTGCCAGTGACGGGTCTCCTGCGTGATGGTCCCCCCTGCAGCGAGGATCGCCGCCTGGCGCTGGATCTCGTACCGCACGGCCCGCTCGACGCTCCGCAGCGAGTTGACGTTCTTCGTCTCGGTGCGGGTGCCGAGCGCAGCCTGCCCGCGCGGGCGCAGCGAGACGTTCGCGTCGCAGCGCAGGTTGCCGCGCTCCATGCGGGCCTCCGAGATGCCGAGCGCGCGCACGATGTCGCGGATCGTCGACACGTAGGCCTTCGCGAGCTCCGGCGCGCGGTGCTCGGCGCCGTAGATCGGCTTCGTCACGATCTCGACGAGCGGCACACCGGCGCGGTTGTAGTCGACGAGCGAGTACTCGGCGCCCTGGATGCGGCCGGTCGAGCCGCCGACGTGCGTGAGCTTGCCGGCGTCCTCCTCCATGTGGGCGCGCTCGATGGGAACCTGCACGAGCGTGCCGTCCTCGAGTTCGACCTCGAGCATCCCCTCGAAGGCGATCGGCTCGTCGTACTGGCTGATCTGATAGTTCTTCGCGAGGTCGGGGTAGAAGTAGTTCTTGCGCGCGAAGCGGCTCGTCGGCGCGATCTGGCAGCCGAGCGCGAGCCCGAGCGAGATCGAGTAGCGCACTGCCGTCTCGTTCACGACCGGCAGCGAGCCAGGAAGCCCGAGGCAGACGGGCGTGATCGCCGTGTTCGGCTCGGTGATCTCGTGGCCGCCGAACGCCGGGTTCGGGGCGTCGGAGAACATCTTCGTCTGCGTCGACAGCTCGACGTGCACCTCGAAGCCGAGCACGGGCTCGAACAGTTCGAGGGCCTGGTCGAAATCCATGAGTTCTGCGCGCGCCATGCCCCAATCCTAGGCGGGGGGCGGGGATGCGACCGTGCTGCTCGCACGGCGGTCGCGGGCGGCGGAGAGCATCCACCCCGCACCGTCGACGAGCCCATGAAGGGCGATGAGGAGGAGGGCGGCCGCGGCATCCCAATCGAGCGCACTGATGGCGAAGATGCCCAGGATGACCGAGACATGCAGCACGATGATGCGCGGGTAGGCGCTGAACATGAGGGCCGAGCCGCGTCGGGCGGGTAGCGGGCCGATGATTGCCGCCATCACCTGAATCGCGCCGGCGATGACCCAGACGAGGAGCGCGCCACCCCCGTTCATGGGGCCGTCGGGGGTGCCGCCGGGCAAGAACATTCCGCTGATGAGGAGGAGCACGAAGACGCCGTGCACGAGGGTGAAGATGCCGTAGTGCAGGGCGAAGAATCCGGCCAGGATGAGGCCTGACACGGGGCCCGTCACGCGATTGCCGTTGACGGTCAGGGTGCCGACGACCTCGGGGTCGTGGCCTCCCGGCGCGTCAGCCGACCTGATGAGCTTCACGAGCATCGCGATGCCGAGGCTCACGTTCTCGAGCCAGTACAGCAGCACGATCTCGCGCCAGTCCCAGCCGAGCAGCAGCACGCCGACGAGCGGCAGCACCGTATAGGCGGCGAGGCTGGCGAGGCGAGTGGTCATCGGGGGCGATTCTTGCAGGCGAAGCGGGATGCTGGGGAGTGCGGTGGGCGGGGGTAGGGGCGGTTTCGGGGCGAGGTGGAGCCACTTTCACCAGCCCACTCGACTCTGCCGCTCCTCCACAGCGAGCAAGCTGGCATCTTGTCCACGAGGTCGGCTCAGCGGCTGTACATCAGTTCGAGACTGCGAGAGAATTTGCCATGCCCTACTCGAACATCGTGACGAGCGGCCTCCCGGCTGCCGACGCGACCTTCGACGTGCCGTCGCTCATGCTCTTCGCGGGGTCGGCCGTGGGGCAGCTCACCGACGATGCCCTGCTCGCGGTGCAGTCACGGCTGGCTGAGTTGCGTCGCCGCACCGAGACCAATCTGGCGATCCTCGCGGATGAGATCGCCCGACGTTCGCACCACTCCCTCGGCCACGACGGCCTGGCGCAACGGCTCGGCAGTCGCACCCCGCAGCACCTCATCCAGCAGCTGACCGCGACCAGCGCCCGCGACGCCGCCGCCCTCGTGCGCATGGGGTCGCTCCTCGAGCGGACAGCGATCGCAGCCGATCCGCACTCCGCAGCCGACATCTCTGCTCGCACGCAGGCGTGGCTCGCGCCGGTCGCCGCTGCGGTCGCGGAGGCCCGGGTGAGCGTCGAGGCGGGCGACGCGATCGCTCGCGCGCTCGGCCAGCCCGACGACCACGTGACAGCCCTCCAGCTGGCCGCCGCAGCTCGGCAGCTCGTCGCGCAGGCCGCACTGCTCACGCTCGAGCAGCTCGCCGTGCACGCGCGAGACGCCCGCGCACTTCTTGACCTCGAAGGCCAGCCCGAGCAGGTCGCCGAGCGCGAGCAGGCGATGCGTGATCGCCGATACCTCTTCCTGAGCCGCCAACCCGACGGAATGACCCGCCTGAACGGGCTGCTCGACCCCGAGTCGGCCGCACTCGTGCGCGACGCGGTCGACGGCGCGACCTCGCCGCGACGCGGCGGTCCGCGGTTCGTCAGCCCCGGCGAGCGTGACCGTGCGGAGCGAATCGCAGCAGACCTCCGCACGACCGAGCAGCTCGCCCTCGATGCGCTGGTCGACCTCGTGCGCCTCGGCGGCGACGTGGCGCCCACCGAGATCATCGGAACCCGCTCCCCCGCCGTGCAGGTCATCGTCGCCGAGCGGGACCTCCGCGCCGGGCGCGGCATTGCTCGCATCGAGGGCCAGTCCGAGCCCGTGAGCATCGAGACTGCTGACCGGCACCGCTGCTCGTCCGGTGCCGTGCCGATCGTCATCGATGCGCGGGGCGACGTCGTCGCTCTCGGCCGCGAGACGCGGCTGTACACGCGCCGCCAGCGCATCGCCCTCGCCGCTCGAGATGGCGGTTGCCGGTTCCCCGGATGCGACCGCCCGCCATCGTGGACGGAGGCGCACCACATCGTGCCCTGGTCCGAAGGCGGAACGACCGACCTCGCTCACGGCGTGCTGCTCTGCCGTCACCATCACCTACTGCTTCACAACAACGGCTGGCGACTCGAACGATCGAGCGGAGAGCTCGTACTGATCCCGCCCAGATCGGTCGATTCCGAGCAGAGACCGATGCCCGCCAGGAGCAAGAACCCCATCATAGAACTCGAACGCGACCGCGAGCGCCCGCGCGAACGCGACCGACAGCCCGCATGAGAGTACGCGTACGCGCACGCGCACGCTCAAGCGGGTTCGGGATAACCAGCGTCGACCTGGCCGCGTGAACCACAACGGGTCGGCCTCGCGGTGGGTGTGCGGCCGCAGGTGCCAGGCTGCGCGGGCCGAGGCTGAACAGCGTTCCCAACCATGCTCAAACCGCGCCCGAACCTCGCTGCAGTCGCGCTTGAATCGCGCCGCAATCGCGATTGAACCTCGCCGCAATCGCGCTTGAACCTCGCCGCAGTCGCGCCGGAACCGAGCCCCGGTCGCGCCCGAAGCGGGCCGAACGCGCTACGCCTGCCGCAGCTCCGGGGCCATCGCCCACAGCGGGCCGCCCCACTGCACCTCGAGCAACCGCTCGATCGCTGCACCGGCCTCGTAGAGACGCGCATCGTGGCGCGCGGGCGCCATGAGCTGCAGACCCGTCGGCAGGCCGTCTTCGGGCGCGAGGCCCATCGGCAGGCCCATGCCGGGCACCCCGGCGAGGTTCGCGGGAATCGTCGTGACGTCGTTGAGGTACATGGCGAGCGGGTCGGCGAGCTTCTCGCCGAACCTGAACGCCGTCGTCGGCGCCGAGGGCGAGACGAGGATGTCCGCCTTCTCGAACGCGGCGTCGAAATCCTGCTGGATGAGCGTGCGCACCTTCTGCGCGCTGCCGTAGTAGGCGTCGTAGTAGCCGGCGCTCAGCGCATAGGTGCCGAGGATGATGCGACGCTTCACCTCCGGCCCGAAGCCCGCCTCGCGGGTCGCTGCCATGACGTCCTCGACCGTTCCGGTGACGTCCGCGCGCATGCCGAAGCGCACCGAGTCGAACTTCGCGAGGTTGCTCGACGCCTCCGCCGGAAGGATCAGGTAGTAGGCGGCGACCGCGTACTCGAAGTGCGGGCAGCTCACCTCGACGATCTCGGCGCCGGCCGCGGCCAGCAGGTCGAGGGTCTCGTGGTACCGCTGCTTCACACCGGACTGGAAGCCCTCGCCCTCGAGCTCCGTCACGACCCCGACGCGGATGCCCTTCAGCACGTCGCCCGTCAGCCCGCGCCGCGCGGCCGCCGCCATCGAGGGCCACTGGTCGGGGATGCTCGTCGCGTCACGGGGGTCGTGCCCGCCGATGACGTCGTGCACGAGCGCAGCATCCAGCACCGTGCGCGACACGGGGCCCACCTGGTCGAGGCTGCTCGCAAGGGCGATCGCGCCGTAGCGGCTCACGCCGCCGTAGGTCGGCTTGACGCCGACCGTCCCGGTGACGGCGCCGGGCTGGCGGATCGAGCCGCCCGTGTCGGAGCCGAGCGCGACGGGCGCCTCGAATGCGGCGACGGCCGCGGCCGAGCCGCCGCCCGAGCCGCCGGGGATCCGCTCGAGATCCCACGGGTTCTTCGTCGGGCCGTAGGCCGAGTGCTCGGTGGAGGAGCCCATCGCGAACTCGTCCATGTTGGTCTTGCCGAGCGGCACCATGCGGGCGGCGCGGAGGCGCGCGACAACGGTCGCGTCGTACGGCGGCACCCACCCCTCGAGGATCTTCGACCCTGACGTCGACGGCATGTCGAGCGTGCAGAGCACGTCCTTGATGGCGATCGGCACGCCCGCGAGCTCGGGCAGCGCGACACCGGCGGCGCGGTCGGCGTCGACCTGGCGGGCGGTCTCGAGCGCGCTCTCGGAGACGTGGAGGAAGGCGTGCACGTCGCCGTCGACGGCGGCGATGCGGTCGAGGTGGGCCTGCGTGACCTCGACGCTCGAGACCTCGCCCGTGCTGAGGCGGTGCGCGAGGTCGGCGGCGGTGGAGCGAATGATCTGATCGGCGCTGTGGTCGCTCACTGCTCCTCCCCCAGGATCGCGGTGACGCGGAAGCGGCTGCCGTCGTGGTCGGGCGCGCCCGCGAGAGCCTGCTCGGTGGTGAGCGTCTGGCCGGGCACGTCGGGGCGCATGCCGCCCGTGAGCGGGATCGGGTGGCTCGTCGCGGCGACCTCGGGCGTCGCGACCTCCTGCACCTTCGCCACGGAGTCGACGATCGCGCCGAGCTCACCCGTGAGCTTCCCGATCTCGTCGTCGGTCAGGGCGATGCGCGCGAGCATCGCCAGATGGGCGACGCGCTCGGGCGTGATCTCAGACATGCAGCTCCCTCGAGGGCCGTCAGTGGGGGGATTCCCCCAGTCTAGTGAGGGCTCGCGGGGCGTTCCGCGGGCGGCCATACTGGGCGCAGCACGACCCTGATCCGCTGCGGAACCTCCCGAGAGGCGGTCGACGATGACCACGATCAGACGACGGATGCGCGCCCTCGCGCTGCTCGCTCCGCTCGCGCTCGCGGCGCTCCTGACCGGCTGCGCCGACGCGACCGTCGCCGCGGAGCCCCTGCAGGGCGCGTGGGTGCTCACGAGCGGGGCGGATGCTCGAGGCGCGTTCATCGACGCGGCGAGCCCCATCACCCTCGAGGTCGAGGGCCGCGACTTCTCGGGCCGCAGCACGTGCAACAGCTACAGCGGCACCCTCGACCCGTCGATGGGCGGCCTCGGGCTCGGCTCATTCGCGACGACCGAGGCGGCGTGCGCCGACCCGGAGCAGATGGAGCTCGAGGGCCGCTACTACGCCGCCCTCGGCGAAGTCGAGCGGGCGGAGCGCAGCGCGGGCGAGCTCGTGCTCACCGGCCCGGGCGTCGAGCTCGTGTTCGCGGCCGACTGAGCGGGCTGCGGGGCGGGCGGGCTGCGTCGCGGACGGGCGGCCGGGGGCTCAGGCCGCCGGGCGGCACTCGCTCTCGCCCTGGAGCGTCGCGGCGCTCTCGCTGACCCGGAGGATGAACAGTTCGCCGAACTCGCTCGTCGCGGAGACCTCGACGACGTCGCCGACGAGCTGGCGCTCCACGGACATCCCGTCGTCGCGCCACGCCTGCTCGACGGCGTCGGCGGTGCGCTCGACCGAGGCCGGGGCCTCGCCGATGCGGAGGGCCGGGTAGCGATGGCCGCTCACCCACAGCGGAATGGTGCACTCGCGCGAGGTGGGGTCGTCGTCGACCTGCCAGTCGCCGCCGACCGTGCGCTGCGTGTCGTCGATGACCGCGATGAAGCGGTCGCGGGCCTCGGTGTCGGAGACCTCGCTCGCGCTCTCGAGGGCGCACCCGCTGAGGCCCAGGAGCATCATCGCCGCCACGGGCCCGAGGAACGACGGTCTCAGCATTCTCATCCGTTCGCGCGGGGTGCCAGGGCACAGTAGCACCGCGCTCGGACGCGCCCGCCGTGCGGAGCGTGCACGGATCGTTCTGCGCGTCGGCGGTCGGCGGCGGTCGAGGCGCCGCTGACGGCGGTGGTCGTGGCTCAGTCGAGCGCGAGGGCGAGGGTGCGACCGCTGTCGCGCTCGGTGCCGTCGGTGACGAGTTCGGCCTTGTCGATGCCGACGAGCGCCATGTTGCGCATCGCCTCGGTGCCGGGGCTGAAGTACTCGTTGTGGCCGGTCGAGCCGACGAGGACCTGGTTGGTGACGACGTCGATGCCGCCGCGCACGCTCATCGCGGCCGCGCCGAAGTCGCTCGATCCGGGGTCGCCGCCGAAGAAGGAGCTGTTCGAGATCGGATCCCACGCCGCCTCGCCGACGAAGACCGCGCCGCGCACGTGCAGCTCCTCGGCCGTCGTGACGGGCGAGCCGGGCGAGCCGATCATCGCGAGCGAGTCGACCGAGGCCTCGGTCTCGGTCAGGGCTAGCATCGCCGCGGTGGAGCCGTACGAGTGGGCGAGCAGGCTCACGTGCGGCTGGTCGTTGCGGCGCAGCGTCTCGAGTCCGATGAGGGCGTCGCTGATCGCGTCGCGGCCCTCGTAGGCGAGGTCGAGGCTGCCGACGTTGAGAAGGTGCGGGGTCTGGTAGCCGATCCACGCCACGGTCGCGACGGTCCGGGTCTCGGGCTCGGCGCCGACGTCGGCGAGGAGGTTGAGCCAGGCCACCTGCTCGTCGTAGAGGCGGGCGGCGGTGTCCGTCCACTCGACGATGTTGCCGCCGACGCTGATGAACATCCCGGGGACGAGGTAGCTGACGTAGTCGGCGGTCTGCAGGTCGCCGAGCACGATCGCGGCCTTGCCCGCCCCCTCGGTGTCGAGGGTGATGAGCTGGCGCTGCGGGTTCGCGGTCGACGGGCCGAGCGCGTCGGCGACGGAGTAGAGCATCTGCAGGCGCTCGTTGCTCTGCGTCGCGAGCGCGCGGCTCGTCTCGCCGACGAGGCTCAGCTCCAGATCGCGGATGGTGTCGCGCAGCACGCTGCGGTTCGCGTGGTTACGGGTGGCGAAGGGAACGCCGTCGAGGTTGCCGACGAGCTCCGGTGCGGATGCTGCGAGCGAGAGCTGCGCGCGCGAATCGAGGTTGCGCCACCAGCTCTCGACGAGTCTCGGTGCAGGCGGCGACGAGAGCAGTTGCCGAACGGTATCGGGGTGGCGGTCGGCGAGCGTCGCGACGGTCGCGGGCGAGGTCGCGGCGAGCTCGCGCAGGAGGCTCGTGCCGCCGAGGGAGGCCAGCTCGGCGAGCGGGCGGGCCGTGCGCAGTGCGGGAACGCTCACAGCTGCGGCGTCGACGATCTGCGGGGACGAGGGATCGACGCCTCCGATCACGGTGTCGACGACGCGCATCGAGTTGGGCGCCTCGATCGTGACGGAGTGCGGGACGGCGCTCGAGCGGGGCATGCTGGCGGGCCCCGTGACCGTCGCGACGGTCAACGAGGCCAGCAGAACTGCCGTTGCCTCAAGCAGCAAGGTCGGGTTCCCCTCTAGGGCATCAGTGGGGGACAACCCCGAACCGGGGTCGACTGACGCGTTTTCATGCTAGGGGAAATGCCCTCTGATCGGGGGGTCTCATTGGGATTCGTCCGCAATGTTCACCACCTGTGCCGTATGCGTGTCCACAAAAAGGAGGACACGCGGGCCGAGAATCCGCGGAAATCCAGGGTTGTTGCCCGTGTGACTGGAGTGGTCAAAGGGGTTCGCGAGGGTCGGAGTTGGTGCCGAAACAGAACGTTCTACGACGCCGCGCGCCTATTCGGTCGGTGCGGGGAGCGCGTCGGGGCCCTCGGAGACCAGAATCGCGAACTGCGCGGCGTCGATGATGCGCACCCCGAGCTGCTCGGCCTTCGCGAGTTTCGACCCCGCGCCTGGGCCCGCCGCGACGAAGTCCGTCTTCCTGCTGACGCCCGACGCGGCCTTCCCGCCGGCGGCGATGATCGCCTCCTGCGCCCCCTCGCGCGTGAAGCCCTCGAGCGTGCCCGTCGCGACGACCGTGAGCCCGGCGAGGACTCCCCCGGCAGCGTCGGCCGCGCCCGGGCCGGGGTGGCCGGGGGTCGAGAACTGCACGCCCGCGTCGGCCCAGCGGTCGACGATCTCGACGTGCCAGTCGATTGCGAACCAGTCCTGCACTGCTTCGGCGATGATCGCGCCGACGCCGTCGACGGCCGCGAGCTCCTCCGCGCTCGCGGCGCGGATCGCATCGAGCGAGCCGAACCAGTCGGCGAGCGCTCGCGCCGCGACCGGCCCGACGTGGCGGATGTTGAGGCTCACGAGCAGTCGCCACAGCGGCTTCGACTTCGCCTTCTCGAGCTCAGCCAGCAGGGTGAGGGCGGCCGAGCTCGGCTGCGGGCCCTCCAGCCCCCGCTTCTTCTCGGCGCCCGTGGTGTTGCGACGGAACGGCGAGCGGCGACGAGCGGAGCCGTCGGCTTCGAGCTTGGGGAGCCCGGTCTCGGCATCCGTCACCACGACCTCGATCGGCAGCAGCTGCTCGATGGTCAGCGCGAACAGGCCCGCCTCGGTCTCAAGAGGCGGGATGCTCGGCACGAGGGGCTGCGTGAGAGCGGCCGCGCTCACCTCGCCCAGGGCCTCGATGTCGAGGGCTCCGCGGCTGCCGATGTGCTCGACCCGGCCGCGCACCTGGGCGGGGCAACTGCGCGCGTTCGGGCAGCGCAGGTCGATGTCGCCCTCCTTCGCCGGGGCGAGCGGGGTGCCGCACTCGGGGCAGTTCGTCGGCATGACGAACTCGCGCTCGGAGCCGTCTCGCAGCTCGACGACCGGCCCGAGCACCTCGGGGATGACGTCGCCGGCCTTGCGCAGGACGACGGTGTCGCCGATGAGAACGCCCTTGAGCTTCACGACATCCTGATTGTGGAGTGTCGCCTGCCGCACCTCGCTGCCCGCGACGCGCACCTTCTCCATGACCGCGAACGGCGTCGCGCGGCCCGTGCGGCCGACGCTCACGACGATGTCGAGCAGCTTGGTGTTGACCTGCTCGGGAGGGTACTTGTAGGCGATCGCCCAGCGGGGTGCGCGGCTCGTCGCACCGAGCTCGTCGTGCAGCTCGAGCTCGTCGACCTTGACGACCACGCCGTCGATCTCGTGCTCGACGCTGTGCCGATCGGCACCGTACCGGGCGATGAAGCCCGCGGCGCCCTCCACCGAGTCGTGCACCTCGACGTACGGGCTCGTCGGCAGGCCCCAGCGCTCGAGGAGGCCGTAGACCTCGCTCTGGGCTGCGACGGGCGGGTTCGGCCAGGCGCCGATGCCGTGGACGAGCATCCGCAACCGGCTCAGACGGTCCTGCATGCGCGCGAGCTGCGCGGCGTTCTTGCCCTCGCTCTTCTGACGCAGGCTGCCGCTCGCGGCGTTGCGCGGGTTCGCGAACTCGCGCTCACCCGCCTCGCGCTGCAGGGCGTTGAGCTCATCGAACGCCGCCTTCGGGATGAACACCTCGCCGCGCACCTCGACGAGCTCGGGCAACTCGACCGCATCGGCCGCGAGCCGGGTCGGGATGCCCGCGACCTGCAGGACGTTCTGCGTCACGTCCTCCCCCACGCGGCCGTCGCCGCGCGTCGCCGCCGTCACGAGCACGCCGCGCTCGTAGCGGAGGTTGAGGGCGAGGCCGTCGATCTTGAGCTCGCACAGGTAGGCGACCGGGCGGTTCGCGTCGCGCTCGACCTTCGCCGCCCACTCGGCGAACTCGTCGGCGCTGAAGACGTTGTCGAGGCTCAGCATGCGCTCGGCGTGCTCGACCGGGGCGAAGAGGGTCGTCTCGGCGCGGCCGCCGACCGTCTGGGTCGGGGAATCCTGGCTCTGCAGCTCGGGGAAGGCGTGCTCGATGAGCTCGAGGCGGCGCACGAGCGCGTCGTACGTGGCGTCGTCCTCGAGCAGCTCGTCGCGCGCGTAGTACGCGTCGCGCAGCTCGAGGATGCGCGTCGTGAGCGCCTCGACCTCGGCGCGCGCCGCATCGCGGGTGAGCTCGTCGACGGGGTGCTCGGCAGGGTGCTCAACGGGGTGCTCGGCAGTGTGCTCGTCAGGCTGCGCGTCAGTCACGGCTCAGAGTCTAGGAGCGACCACTGACGGGCGACCGGGGGTTGCGGCGCGGGGCTCGGGCGCGGTCCGCTCCGGACAGGTCCGGTCCGGTCCGGACAGGTCCGGTCAGGATGCTGTGGCCGGGACGGCGCTCACGGTGCGGTCGATCGTGCACTGACCCAGCACGCGCGTTCCCGAGTAGAGCACGGCGGTCTGCCCGGGAGCCACCCCGAACAGGGGCTCGTCGACCTCGACGACGAGCTCGGCGGCGCCCGCTGCTCCGGCGGCGCCCGGGGCGGCCCCGGGGGCGGGCGGGGCGCTCGGCGCCAGCCGGGCCGTCGCCGCGACCGGGTCGGCGTGCGCGCGCACCTGCACCTCGCACGGGAACGGGGCCCAGGCATCCCCCTCAGCGGTCACGCGGGTGAGCCCGCTCGCGACCGGGTCGAGGCCCGCCCACGAGACGCGGGCGCCGGCGAGCTCGCGGATCGCGAGGGCTTCCTTCGGCCCGACGACGACCTCGTTCGTGCGCGGGCGCACCTCGAGGACGAAGCGCGGGCGTCCGTCGGGGGCGGGGACTCCGAGGTTGAGGCCGCGGCGCTGGCCGACCGTGAAGCTCGTGGCTCCGTCGTGCTCGCCGACGGGGATGCCGGCGCGGTCGACGATGCTGCCGTGCTGCGGCTCGATGCGGCCGGCGAGCCAGCCGCGCGTGTCGCCGTCGGGGATGAAGCAGATGTCGTGGCTGTCGGGCTTCTGGGCGACCGTGAGCCCGCGCGCGGCCGCCTCGGCGCGCACGACCGCCTTCGACGGGGTCGTGCCGAGCGGGAACATCGCGTGCGCGAGCTGCTCGGTCGTGAGGACGCCGAGGACGTACGACTGGTCCTTGGCCTCGTCACTCGCGCGGTGGAGCTCGCGATTGCCCTGCTCGTCGGTGACGATGTGCGCGTAGTGGCCCGTCGCCACGGCGTCGAAGCCGAGGGCGAGGGCCTTCTCGAGCACGGCGGCGAACTTGATGCGCTCGTTGCAGCGCATGCACGGGTTCGGGGTGCGGCCGGCGGCGTACTCGGCGATGAAGTCGTCGACGACGTCGGCGCGGAAGCGCTCGGAGAAATCCCACACGTAGAACGGGATGCCCAGCAGATCAGCCGCGCGACGGGCATCGAGGCTGTCCTCGATCGTGCAGCAGCCGCGGCTGCCAGTGCGCAGCGTGCCGGGCATGCGGCTCAGCGCGAGGTGCACGCCGACGACGTCGTGGCCCGCGTCGACCGCGCGCGCCGCGGCGACGGCGCTGTCGACGCCACCGCTCATCGCTGCCAGAACTCGCACCCGTCAAGGGTACGCGCGGTCGTCGGGGCTGACTGGTCGCGCAGGGTCGATGCCAAATGCAGGCAGTGGACGCATAGACAAAGGGTCGTCCCGCGCGAATCCGGGCGACGCCGCGGCCGGTGCCTGCATTTGGCAATGGTGTCGACGCAGAACCGGGCAGCGGGAGATCGGCGGTGCGGGCGCCGCCGCGTGACTAGCGCCCGAGGGTCGGCATGCGCGCCGCAAGACCCGCCGACGTGGCGCGCTCGACCGCCGCCGGGAGGGCCGCGAGCAGAGCATCGACCTCCACCTCGGTCGTCTCGGGCCCGAGCGACACGCGCAGCGCACCGCGCGCGGTCTGCTCGTCGAGGCCCATCGCGAGCAGCACGTGGCTCGGCTCCGGCACCCCGGCCTGGCACGCCGAGCCCGTGGAGACCGCGAATCCCGCGAGGTCGAGCAGCATCAGCAGTGAGTCGCCCTCGGCCCCCGGCACGGTCAGGTGCAGCGTTCCGGGCAGGGCGCGCGCGGCCCACGGCGCGGCCTCGGCATCGCGGCCGGCCGCGCGCGCAGCGGCTGCGCGGCCCGCGGCGCCGCGCAGCCCGACCTGCGGCAGAGCAGCCAGGATGCCCGCCGCCAGGCGGTCGCGCAGCTGCGCCTTGCGGGCGGCGCGCTCCGCGATCGCGGCGTGGGCCTCATCGGAGGCTGCGGCGAAGACGGCCGCTCCCGCGGCATCCATCGTTCCGGAGCGGCCGCGCTGCTGCGAGCCGCCGTGCAGCAGCGGAACGACGTCGGCGCCGCGGCGCAGCACGAGAGCCCCGACGCCGACGGGTCCGCCGATCTTGTGGGCCGAGAGCGACACGGCCGACACCCCCGGTGGCAGCGGTTCGAGCGGGATCTGCCCGTAGGCGGCGATCGCGTCGACGTGCACGGGAATGCCGTGGACGGCGGCGAGCGCCGCGGCCTCCGCGACGGGCTGGAGGGTTCCGACCTCGTTGTTGGCGGCGAGCATCGTGAGGAGGGCGACGTTGTCGGCCTCCCCCAGTGCCGCTTCGAGGTCGTCGAGCCGCAGCGCGCCGACCTCGTCGACCTCGAGCCAGCGCAGCTCGGCGCCCTCGTGGGCGGCGAGCCACTCGACGGCGTCGAGCGTCGCGTGGTGCTCGGCGCGCGGGACGAGGATGCGCGGGCGTGGGCGGGCGTCGCGGTCGGGCGCGGCGCCAGCGGCGGGTGACGCGGCGAGGCCGGTCAGCGCCCCGCCCTGCCGCTGCCAGAACAGCCCCTTCACCCCGAGGTTCACGGCCTCGGTGCCGCCGCCCGTGAGCACCACCTCGACCGCGTCGACGCCGAGGGTCGCGGCGAGGCGCTCGCGGGCATCCTCGAGCATGCCGCGCGCGGCCTGCCCCGCCGAGTGGATCGACGACGGGTTGCCGACGTGCTCGAGCGCCGACAGGTAAGCGCCGCGGATGGAGGCCGGCATCGGAGAACCGGCGGCGTGATCGAGATAGACGACCACGGCATCCCCTCTCTGCTGCGACGACGGCGACGGCGGCGACGGCGCGTCGCCCGCACCCGTCGCACGGCGTGCGGGCAGGGTGCGCGGGCTGCTGTCGCCTAGCCTAAGTCCATGATTCGCGCCGACGCCCCGGGCCCCCACGGCCACCTGGGCCACCTCGGCGTGACCCCCACGGCCCACGGCGGCCGACTGCGGGTCTACAGCCGACACGCCACCCGCATGGAGCTCTGCCTCTTCGACCCCGACGACGCCAACTGGGTCGCCCAGACCGTCGAGATGCGGCCCAACCGCCACCACGTCTGGAGCGCCGAGCACCCCGACCTGCGGGTCGGCGCGCGTTACTCGATCCGCGTCGACGGGCCGGACGGGCCGATCCACGACTTCGGCCCGCACCGGCACCTCATCGACCCGTACGCGCGCGGCCTCGCCCGCACGACGAGCGGTGAGTGGCGCTCGTACGTGCAGGACGACGACTTCGACTGGGGCGGAGTGGTCAAGCCGGGCATCCCCCTCGACCACACGGTGCTCTACGAGACGCACGTCAGAGGACTCACGAAGCTCAACCCGGCCATGCCCGAGGAGCTGCGCGGCACCTACGCCGGCCTCGCCCATCCCACGACGATCGCGTACCTGAAAGACCTCGGCGTCACGACCGTGCAGCTGCTGCCCGTGCACCAGAGCATCAGCGAGCAGCGCCTCATCAAGCAGGGCCTCACCAACTACTGGGGCTACAACACCCTCAACTTCTTCACCCCGCACGCCGCGTACGCCACCCGACAGGCGCAGTTCGGCGGCACCGGAGCCGTCCTCCGCGAGTTCAAGGGCATGGTGCGCCTGCTGCACGAGGCCGGGCTCGAAGTCGTCCTCGACGTCGTCTACAACCACACCTCCGAGGAGGGACTCGATGGCCCCACCTCGAGCCTCCGCGGCATCGACAACGCCTCCTACTACCGGCACACCCCCGACGGCGCGTACATCGACACGACCGGGTGCGGCAACACCGTCGACTTCTCCCTCCCCGCCGCGCAGCGGCTCGTCCTCGACTCGCTGCGGTACTGGGCCGACGAGGTGCAGGTCGACGGGTTCCGCTTCGACCTCATGGCCACCCTCGGCCGCGACCGGCGCGCCCACTACGACCCCGACCACCCTCTGCTGAGAGCGATCCTCGACGACCCGACGCTGCAGGGCGTCAAGATGATCGCCGAGCCGTGGGATGTCGGGCTCGGCGGCTGGCAGGTCGGCAACTTCCCCGCCGGGTACTCGGAGTGGAACGACGGATTCCGCGACCGCGCCCGCAACTTCTGGCTGACGGATGCCGCGGCCGCCCGTCACGCCGGCTCCGCGCCCGAAGGAATCGGCTCGCTCGCCCGACGCATGACCGGCTCCGCCCACGTGTTCGCCGCCGAGCGCGGGCCCCTCGCGAGCGTCAACTTCATCACCGCCCACGACGGATTCACCCTCGCTGACCTGACCGCCTACGACCGCAAGCACAACCTCGGCAACGGTGAGGGCAACCGCGACGGCACCGACAGCAACCGGTCGTACAGCTTCGGCATCGAAGGCCCCACCGACGATCAGCGCGTGATCGCCGACCGGCGCAAGGCCATGCGGAACCTCATGGGGACCCTGCTGCTCAGCGCGGGCATCCCCATGATCACCGCGGGAGACGAATGGGGCCGCAGCCAGCGCGGCAACAACAACGCCTACTGTCACGACAGCGAGCTCACCTGGCACTCGTGGGATCGCGCCGGGTGGCAGGAGGACCTGCAGCGCGTGACGGCGCGACTGCTCGCGCTGCGGCGGGAGAACCCCGCGCTGCGACCCGTGCGGTACGGCAAGTGGGGCGAGACCGTGCCGAGCGCCACCCAGATGGACTGGTACAACAAGGAGGGCCGGTCGATGACGATGCTCGACTGGGACTCTCCGCAGGAGCGCACCCTGCAGTACCTCGCCGCCTCGACCCCCGAGTTCGAGGCGTTCAACCGCGTGCTGCTCATCGTGCACGGGCTCGAGGAATCGGTCGAGGTCACGCTGCCCTCGCACGTCGGCGTCACCGGGTACACGCTGCTGTGGGACAGCTCGCACGACGACATCTCCGGGCTCCAGCCGTCGCATGTTCCGGGCGAGCGGCTGTGCGTCGAACCGGCGTCGATGCTGCTGTTCCGGGCGCACGGCGGGCCCGTCGCGGGGCCGGGCAGCGGTGGGCCGGGGGTCGTGTCGGCGGACGGCCCCGAGTACTCGGACCACGGGGATGGCTAGGCCGCGATCGCAGGCCGCGCCGGGGACTCCGGCGACGGTCGCGCTGACGGCCGCGGGCATCCCGTTCACGCCGCGGGCGTACGCGCACGACGCATCGGTCACCGCGTACGGGCTCGAAGCGGCGGCGGCGCTCGGCGTCGAGCCGGTGCGCGTGTTCAAGACGCTGCTCGCTGAAGCCGACGGGCGGCTCGTGGTCGGAGTCGTGCCGGTGAGCGCGAAGCTCGACCTGAAGGCGCTCGCATCGGCCGTCGGAGCGAAGCGGGCGGCAATGGCGGCGCCCGAGCTCGCCGAGCGCAAGACCGGGTACGTCGTCGGCGGCATCTCGCCCATCGGGCAGAAGACGGCTCTGCCGACGGTCATCGACGAGAGCGCGGCACTGTGGGAGACCGTGCTCGTGTCGGGGGGTCGGCGCGGCTTCGACCTCGAGCTCGCGCCCGCCGACCTGCTGCGCGCGACCGGCGGGGTGCTCGGCGACATCGCGCAGTAGCGGCCGACCCGACGGCCGTCCCCCTCGGAGCTCCCAGCCCGTGGTGTCGTTGCCAAATGCAGGCACCGTCACCGTTTGTTCACGATGGCTCAGGCCTGTGCCCGCGGATCCGCCTGCTGCGCCTGCATCTGGCAACGCAGTCCCTCCACAGCTCTCCGGGCCGCCGTCGCCACCACCAGAGTTCCGATCGCGCGACAGTCGACGGTGGCGGTGGCGCACGGTGACACCGTGCTCGATCTTCACCGACTTCTCGAGGAACATGGCGGTCTCCTGGCAACGCACGAGCTGTATGCGCACGGGTTCACCCGAGGCGGAGTGGCCGCTTTGGTGCGGCGCGGGGTGCTCAGA
Organism: Microcella alkalica; assembly: GCF_014137945.1. GTDB lineage: Bacteria > Actinomycetota > Actinomycetes > Actinomycetales > Microbacteriaceae > Microcella > Microcella alkalica. Next base: position 174,449 of record NZ_JACGWX010000001.1, on the reverse strand, counting down.
CGCGTTCGCCAGGGATGGTTCGCCCGGCCCGACCTCGCGAGGGAGGCGGTGCACGCGACGCGTATCGGCGGCGTCATCAGTTGCGCGACGGCGCTTCGCACTCACGGGATCTGGGCCGTCGACGATCACCGACTCCATGTCCTCGTCGGGCACGGAGCATCCCGACTCCGAACCCCCGGCGATGCGCGGCGCCGGTCGACGCTCTGACTGCTCTGCGTGAATGCCAGCCGCGCGAGTTGTATCTCGCGTCGCTCGACTCGGCCCTTCATGTCGCGCCCTCACTTCACGTGGAACTGGCGGCCCGAGGACACCCAGTCGGGCGCGATGGCATCGACGGCGTTTGCGAGTCAGGAACAGAAACGCTCTTCCGGTTGCGCATGGCGGGTCGAACGCCGAAGCTGCAGTGCCAGGTGCTCATCGCCGGCGTTGGCCGGGTCGACTTCCTGATCGGGGCGGCGCTCGTCGTGGAAGTCGATCGGCGAGAGTTCCACGACACGGCGAGCGCTTTCGAGAACGATCGACGCCGCGATGCCGAGCTCTCGCGTCGCGGGTATCGCGTTCTCAGGTTCAGCTACGCGCAGGTCATGCACGACTGGCCGGCTGTCGAAGCCGCTGTGCTCGCGGCGATCAGTCGCGGCGATCATCACCGCTGAGTCGCCTTTCGGCGGGGACCGCCTGATCCGTACCTCCGGTCGACTGTTCGTCGTGCGACTGTCATTGCCAGGTGCAGGCACAAACCAGGGCCGGGGCCCCCGCTGCCGGGCGGCCGTGGTGGCAGCGTGCAGTTGTGCCTGCAATTGGCAAGGGGTCCTAGCGAGGTTGACGGGCAGCAGGCCGGGCGTCAGGCGGGGGTGGCGGGAAGCTCGAGGGCGGGGTCGCGCGGCTCGAGCGACGCGAGCGAGCGCGGCCAGGCTGTCGCGAGCACCTGACGCCACCACGGCGTCCGCGCGCGCAGGGCGCGCAGGGCGGGGCGGATGTCCGAGGCGCCCGACACCGGCGCCGGCGCTCCGTAGGCCCGCGCCTCCAGTGCGCGGCGCACGGCCTCGAAGACCTCGAGCTCCTCGGCCGTCGGGCCTGGGACGACGGGGGCCTCCGCGATGGGGGCTCGAGCGGCGCCAGCGCCCGTCGCACCGCTGGCGGCGCCGCCGGCCGCAGCCCATGCGCGGGCGAGCTCGCGCGGCGTGCGGGTCGCCTCGGCGGGGAGCCCCAGGTCGCGGGCCGTGTCGCGCAGCTCGCGCCAGGCGTCGAGCGGATCCGGCGAGCGCAGTCGACGCGCGCGCAGCACGGCGCGCCAGACTCCGGGCGCGGCGAGTAGCGCGACGAGCAGCAGGAGCGCGAGGCCGAGCACGAGCCGGGCATCCACGCCGCCGATCGTCGAACGACCCCCGAGCAGGCCGCCCGAACCGGTCCCGCCCGCGTCGATCTCCTCGTCGGGGAGGTCGGGCCCGCCGGACGACCCCGGCGAGGGCGCGCCCGGCGCGGCCGTCGCGGTCGGCTCGGTCGGCTCCGGGCTGAACGGGTCGGGCGAGGGCGCGCCGCTGGGGGTGAGGGCCTCCTCGGTCGCGTAGTCGGGGGTCACGCCGCGCGAGGGGGTCGGCTCGAAGCGCACCCACCCGATGCCGTCGAAGTGCAGCTCGGGCCATGTGTGCAGGTCGTCCGACGACACGGTGTACTCGCTCGGGATCACCGGATTCCGCGACCCCGGCAGGAATCCCACGGCCATGCGCGTGGGGATGCCGAGCGTGCGCGCCATGAGCGTCATCGCCGAGCCGAAGTGCACGCAGTACCCGGCCCGCGCCTCGAGGAACGCCGCGACGATCGCCGCACCGGATCCGTCGAACCCGCCCGCGACGGGGGCGTCCTCCGAGTAGGTGAAGCCGCCGTCGGTGAAGAAGCGCTGCAGCGCGACGGCCTGCTCGTACGGATTCGAGATTCCCGCGACGACCTCGCGCGCCGTGGCCTCGACGACCGGGTCGAGGTCCTCTGGCAGCGCCCGGTACTGTTCGAGCCCGTCCGCGTCCACGGTCGTCGCACGCAGCTGCTCGGGCGCCGGCCGCGCTACCCGGTTCTCGACCGTGTACGTCCCGTTCCGGATCGACCCCTCGGCAGTGCGCATCGTGACGCCGTCGGGGTCGATGACCCACCCGCCCGAGAGCCCGTCGGCCTGCACGGGCGCCGACGGCAGCGGCACCCAGCGCGAACGCACGCTGCGCAGCGTGATGGTCGTCTCGACGCTCGTGAACGCGACGTCGTCGTCGAACCAGGCGGGAGGGCCGATCGTTCCGGCGTCCTCGACGGGCGCGTCGAACAGCACCGGCAACACCTCTTGGCCGGAGAACTCGGCGAGGTGCGACAGCGTCAGGTACTGCCCGCCCGCGAGAGCGGTCGTGTAGGTGAGCACCGTGATCGGGTTCTGCCTGCGCAGGTCGTTGCCGAGCTCGACGACGGGGTTGATGCCTGTGACGAGCCCCGCAGGACCCGAGCCGGGCAGCCGGTCGCCGGCGAGCACCGACGGCAGGGCGGGCGGCACGACGAGCGCGGCGACGATCACGGCCGCGGTCGCGGCGACGGCGCGCGTGAGTCCGCGGCCGCCGCCGCTCGCGGCGGGACGATGCAGCGCGAGCAGCAGGAGGTACGCGGCTGCCGTCCCGGCGACGGTCGCCAGCGGCAGAGCCCCGGGGTCGAGCACGACGGGCACGGCGAGGATCCCCGTCGCCGGCACGGCGGCGAGCGCCGGCCGTCGGCTGAGCGCGGCGAGCGCGTCGGTCGCGATCGCGATCGCTCCGACGCCGAGGGCGAGCAGAAAGCGGATGCCCGTGTCGGCCTCCGCGGGAATCGACTGCTCCGCGATCGACTGCTCCCCGAGCGCCACGAGCTCGGCGAAGCGCTCGAACGTCTCGCGGGTAGGGATCACCACGGCAAACGACACCTCTGCCGCGAACACGGCGGTGAGCGCGACGACGAGCGCGGCGCTCGACACGACGACCGACCACAGAGGACGCCAGCGCCGCACGCGCAGGCGTGCGATCAGCCCGGCCCCGACGACGACCGCGACGACGACCATCGTGGTCGCGAACCACGGCCCCTCGTCGAGCACGACCGTGAAGGCGGTGAGCGCTGCGGCGAGCATGAGCAGGGCGGCGAGGGCGACGAGGAGGGCCGCACGGCCGGCGCGCGCCCCCGCCCGGCGCAGGCCCGGGCCCTCGGTCTCAGCCACGCGCGCCCCCTGAAGCCCCGGCGGCGGAAGACGAGGCGACCGAGGCCGACATAGCGGCCCCGCCGCCCGACCCCGCGACCCGCGCCGCGAGCGCCTCGGCCCCCGTGAGCTCGGGCTGCTGCCCGACGAGCGCGAGCCACGCGGCATCGGGCGGCGTCCCCACCGGCACCGTCACGACGTTCCAGTCGGCGGCGGCGAAGGCGGCCTCGATCGCGAGAGCGCCCGGGTCGTCGGCCGCGGTCGACGCCGATCGCACGAGCAGGGCGACGCCGAGGGCTCCCGCGGAGCGCTGGGCGAGCATCCACCGCAGCGTCGCATCGTCGGGGCTGCTCGCGATCGCGACGATCGGCACCGAGCCGGGCGCGGCCGTCGCGGGCGGCAGCGGCCCGCGGTCGGCGAGCGGGAGGATGGCGAGCTCGCCGAGAAGCTCGCCGATCGGTCCGTCGCCGCGCGGAGCCTCCGCCGGTCGCGCCGCCGGGGTCTGCAGGTCGACGGCGTACCCGCGCTCGGCGAGGTGCGAGGCAACGGCGGCGGTCATGCGCACGCTCCACTCGAAGGTGCGCGACCCGGTCGGCGGGGCCGCCGCGACGCGGGCGAGATCGGGATGCCCGGCCCGCTGCGAATCGAGGAGCACGCGCGCTCGCGGCCCGGCCTGCGGCTCGTCCTGCCGCACCATGAGCTCGCCCTGGCGCGCCGAGACCCTCCAGTGGACGCGGCGCAGCGCGTCGCCCTGCCGGTACTCGCGCGTCACGACGTCGTCGGCGGTTCGCTCGCGCGAGCGCGTCGTGCGCGGGCCGCTCTCGGCGGAGGGATCCGGGACCGGTCCGGGCGAGAGCGGCACGACCTCGGGCACGACGAGCTGCGTCGCGACGGCGATCGTGTCGGTGACGCGCACCGCGAGGGCGAACGGGTCGCGATCCTCGATGAGCAGCGGCCCGACGCTCACGAGGCCGCGATGCGCTGGCCAGTAGCGGTAGCCGAGCGAGCGCGGGCGGCCGGCGCGCACCTCGAGCAGCTGGCCGGGGCCGGCGTAGCCGGGGCGCATGGGGACGCGCTCGATCCACTCGGCCGAGCGGGCGCGGCCGGAGACCTGCACGCCGACGCGCACGGGCTCGCCCTCGGTCGCGACGACCGGGTCGAGGTGGCGGGTGACGCGCACCCGCGGGCGGGAGGCGCCGACGACGAGCAGGGCGATGAGCGGCGCGGCGGCGGCGATGACGGCGGCGGGCACGAGCTCGGGGCGCTGCAGCCCGTACGCGAGCGCGAACAGGTTCGCGGCGACGACGAGGAAGCCCCAGCCGCGTCCGGTGAGCCTCGGGAGGCCTCCGCTCGCGCGCTCGCGCCGTGCCCGCATGAGCCGCGCCCTACGCGCGGGGCGCCTGCGGCACCGGCACGGGGGTCGCGGCGACGATGCGCTGGACGACCTCCTCGACGCCGCGCACGGGCCGGCCGTCGGGATGCTGCGCCCGGGGCACGAGGATCATCCGGTGCGCGAGCACCGTCGTCGCGAGCGCGTCCACGTCGTCGGGCACGACGAAGTCGCGGCCGTCGAGGGCGGCCCGGGCTCGGGCGGCGCGCACGAGCTGCAGGGTCGAGCGCGGGCTCGCCCCGAGGCGCAGCGCGGTGTCGTCGCGCGTGGCCTGCACGATCGCCACGGCGTACGCCTCGACCGAGGGGCTCACGTAGACCTCGCGGACCGTCGCGATCATGCGGCGCAGGCCCGCCACGTCGACGATCGGGTCGAGGCGATCGAGGGGCGACCCGTGCTCGCGGTCGCGCAGCATGCGCTGCTCGCTCTCGGCATCCGGGTACCCGATCGAGATGCGGGCCATGAAGCGGTCGCGCTGCGCCTCGGGGAGCGGATAGGTGCCCTCCATCTCGACGGGGTTCTGCGTCGCGACGACGAGGAACGGCGCCTCGAGGCGGTGGGTGCGGCCGTCGACGGTGACCTGCCCCTCCTCCATGCACTCGAGTAGCGCCGACTGGGTCTTCGGGCTCGCGCGGTTGATCTCGTCGCCGATGACGATGTGGGCGAAGACGGGGCCGGGCGTGAACTCGAAGACGCCCTGCTGCTGGCGGTAGACGCTCACGCCCGTGATGTCGGCGGGCAGCAGGTCGGGAGTGAACTGGATGCGGCTGACGCTGCCGGCGATGCAGCGCGCGAGCGCGCGAGCGAGCACGGTCTTGCCGACGCCGGGGACGTCCTCGATGAGCAGGTGGCCCTCGGCGAGCAGCACGGTGAGCGCAGTGTCGACGGCCTCGGGCTTGCCGTCGAGCACGCCGTTCATCGCGCGGCGGATCGCGTCGCCGTACCCGGCGAACGCATCCGCGTCGAGTGGCTGGGCGGTTCGGGGCTGATCGGCGTGCGGGTGCGAATCGGGGATCGGGCTCGTCATCGTGCTCACTCGCTCACTCTTCCACGCCGACGCGGGAAAGCGGCCGAGAGAACCGTTTCGAGTGATGAATCGTCAGGATGCTCCGCTCGCGCCGCGCTCCTCCGCCTGCCCCTCGGCGAACCCCTCGGCGTAGCCCTGCGCGAAGCCCGCCTCCCGGCCCTCGGCCCGACCGGCCTCGTGAGCCTCGCGGTGCCCGATGTAGAACATGTCGTCGGCTGCGGGGCGGACGAGGCTGCGGCCGCCGGGCGCGGCCGGGTCGAGATGGCGGTCGAGTCCGCGGACGACGGCCACGGGCATCCCGCTCGTCTTGCCCTTGACGAGGTCGGCGGCGGCGGCGATCTCGTCGCCCACGGCGGGAGCGGTGACGGCGAGCAGCTTGCCGCTCGCGTCGTGGGCTCCGCGGAGGTCGTCGAGCAGGCGAACGCCGCTCGCGCCGATCGTGATGTCCGTCTGGCCCTCGCGCCAGGCGCGGCCCGCGGTGTCGGTGATGACGACGCCGATCGGGGCGCCGACGCGCCCCTCGACGGCGACGCGGATGCGGCGCGCGCTCTCGTCCGGGTCGAGCGGCAGGAGGAGGACGGTGCCGTCGGCGGTGTTGCTCGCGTCGACGCCCGCGGCGGCCATGACGAGTCCGAGGCGGTTCTCGACGATGCGCGTGACGCCGCCCGGGTGCTCGCGGGTCGCGACGATGCGAACGGTCTCGTCGGTGATCGCCTGCTCTCGAGTCTCGGCGGCGGCGATGCGCCCCTCGGCCTTGCTCACGATCTTGCTCGTGACGGCGAGGATGTCGCCGGGCTGCACGTCGGCCCGGCGCGCGGCGTCGGCGATGAGGCGCGGCAAGTCGTCGCCTGCCGCGATCTCGGGCAGGCCGGGGATGCCGAAGACGACGAGGGGCGGAGAGGTCACGGGCCCATCATCGCAGGGGCAGCGGGGGCGGCGGCGGGTCGGTCTCAGGAGGGCGTCGGCTCGCCTCGACGTTGCCGCAGCTCGTCCTCCAGGCGACGGATGCGCGCCTCGCTCTCGGCCTGCGCGATCTCGGCCTCGAGGCGAGCGAGCTCCGCCTCCGTGCTCGAGGTCGCGCGGTCGGCGAGGCGCCGCTCGATCGCCTCGGTGCGCAGCGGATCGCCGAACCCGACGGCCGGCTCGCTGCGCCGGTACTCGCGGCCGACCGCCCACCACAGCAGGCTGCCGACGAGCGGCAGGAGGATCACGATGATGATCAAGAGGGTGCGGTTGAGGTTCTTCACCTCGTGCTCGCCTCGCGTGATGATGTCGGCGAGCGACGCGATCATCACGAGGACGGGGATCGCGCTCAGCAGGATGTACACGCGCTCACCATAGTGAGGGTTCCGCAGGTTGCGCCAGAAGGGCTTCTTGCCCCCGCGACGACGGCGGCGGTACCGTGGGCGCGGGCGGTTCGTCACGCCCGACCTCCCCGCCGGCGCTCGCGCTGCCGGCCGCCGCGCCCGCGGCAGGAGGCAGAGGGGGCCGTGAGCGCTCGACGAGGACGACCGTCGTGTTCCGACGCGGGTCGCCGGGCGCGAGCCGGAGGCAGCGCGTCGAGCGAGCACGAGAGGGTCGAGATGACCACGCAGGAAGCCTTCAAGAAGCGCGTGCGCGAGCGCATGCAGAAGACCGGCGAGCGCTACGGAGCCGCCCGCCGAGCCCTGATCGAGGCGGCGAGGGCGCGCGACGCTGCCGCGAGCGCCGCGGACGGCGCGACCACGGCATCCCCAGCCCGCGTCTGGGTCGCGCAGCCGCAGCACTCCGATGAGCTCGTGCGCGAGAAGACGGGTCGCGGGTGGGATGCCTGGGTCGACGCGATCGACGCCGGGCCCGGTCGCGCTGCCGGTCACCCCGCGATCGCGGCCTGGCTCGTCGCGCAGGGCGTCGACGACTGGTGGGCGCAGGGCGTGACCGTCGGGTACGAGCGGATCACGGGGCTGCGGCTGCCCGGCCAGATGCCCGACGGGACGTTCACGGTCTCGCGCTCGCGCATCGTCGCCATGGCGCCGGAGGAGGCGCGCGCGATGATCCACGACGACGACGCCCGAGCCGCGCTGCTTCCGGGGTTCGAGACGGTGCTCCGCTCAAGGCCCGGCGTGCGGTCGCCCGGGTTCGAGCTGCGCCGCGACGGCGAGCTTCTCGGTCGCGTCACGTTCGCGTTCGACCCCGCGCCGGGAGGCCGCACGACGCTCACGGTCGCGCACGCGAAGCTGCCGACCCTCGAGGAGGGCGACCACTGGAAGGCGTTCTGGGCCGAGTGGCTCGCGGCGCTCGAGGAGGCGGGCACGACCGACTGAGGGCCGCACCCCCTCGCTCAGGGGTCGGGTCGGCTGCGATGCTGGGTCACCTTCCGCACCGAGCCGTCGGGCGCGTACTGCCTCCACTCCCCCGTTTTGGCGCCGCGGTCGAACTCGCCCTGGTCGATGAGACGGCCAGCGCTGTCCCAGCGCGTCCAGCCACCGTGCTTCTCGCCGTCGAGGAAGCCGCCGCGCTGCAGCAGTCCGCCGGTTGCGCGGTACCAGGTGCTGGGGCCGACGAGCTCGCCGTTCTCGTAGGTCATCTCGCCGCGCACGCGGCCATCGGCGAAGAAGTGCGTCCACGGGCCCTGCCGCTCGCCGTGGACGTATTCGCCCGCGATCGTGCCGCCGTGCGGGTCGGGCTCGCGCCACGGGCCGTGACGTCGGCCCTCGGCGTCGAGGTCGCCCTCGCCGGGGTTCGGCGCCGCGGTCGCCTCGCCGCTCACGACGCGGTGCTCGACGGCCTCGTCGCCGCTCCGTCGAGCCAGAGCACGTCGGTCTCGTCGCGGTGCACGCCGTCGGTTTCGACGTGCGTGATCGAGATCCGCGGGCCCTTCTTGATGACGTGCACCATCGCCATGGCGTGCCCGCGGCCGAGCCCGTAACCGTCGGCGAGCCACTCGACGATCACGCTCGCCTTCACCGCCGGATCGTCGTAGCCGCGGTCGATCGCCTCGTCGAGGAGCTGCCGCGGCGTGCGGCCGGTCTTCTTCTCGACCGAGTCGAGGTAGGCCTGGAACGACACGACGTCTCTCCTATCGCGTGAGCTTCGGAAGAACCTCGCGGCCGAACACGTCGAGGAACTCGCGCTGGTTCCGCCCCACATTGTGAAGGTAGACCGCGTCGAAGCCGAGGTCGAGGTGCGCCTGGATGTTCGCGCGGTGCACGTCGGGATCGGCCGAGACGACGACGCGCCGGGCGAAGTCCTCCGGTCGCACGAGCTTGGCGATCTGCTCGAGGTCGAACGGCGAGCGGATGTCGCTCTTCGCGAACCGCATGCCGCCGTTGGGCCACTCGGCGAGCGCGTTCGCCATCGCCTCCTCGTCGGTCGGAGCCCACGACAGGTGCAGGCGCAGAACCCGGGTCGTGGTGGCGAGGTCGCGGCCCGCCTCGCGCGCGCCCTCCTCGAAGCGCTGGAAGAGCATCCCGATGCGGTCGATCGGCGCGGCCTCGATGAGAAGACCGTCGGCGCTGCGCCCGGCCCGCTTGGCCGTCAGGGGGCCGGCGGTCTGGATGAGGATGTCGGGCGCGACCTCGGGCATCGTCCAGAGCCGCGCGGTCTCGAGGCGCACGAAGTCGCCGTCGTGCTTGGTGTCGCGGCCGGCGAGCGAGGCCGCGAAGAGCTTCTTGATGATCGACAGCGCCTCGAACATGCGCGCGATGCGCTCGGCGGGCTCGGGCCAGCGCTCGCCGACGATGTGGTCGCTCATCGCCTCGCCGCTGCCGAGCGCGAGCCAGTGCCGCCCCGGGTACATCGCGGCGAGCGTCGCGGATGCCTGGGCCACCATCGCGGGATGCCACCGGAAGGTCGGCGACACCGGCCCGACTCCCAGCGCCCCGCTCGTCCGTGCTCCCAGCGCGGAGACGACGTTCCAGACGAAGCTCGAGTGCCCCTGCTGCGGCGTCCAGGGCTGGAAGCCCTCCGTCGCGACGGTTCCGGCGAAGCCGTGCTGCTCGGCGAGCGCCGCGAGCTCGATCGCCTCGAGCGGCGCGAACTGCTCGAGCGCGGCGGCGTAGCCGATCTGCGGGGCGGTCATGCCCCCAGTCTGGCGCACGCGGTGCGAGCGCGTGCGGCCCGGATCAGCGTCGGAAGAGCCGTGCGAAGAAGCCGGGCTCGGCTTCGTGGCCCTGGCAGCGCTGCGACTGCGGGACGCCGCGCATCACCTTAGTCACGTGCTGGCCGCAGCCGGTCCAGGTCTTCCTGCCGCACTTTCGGCACGTGGTCTGCTGGCACATCGAGGGGTCTCCTTCGGTCGATCGGACGACCCCAGCATACCCCCGGGGGTATCTACTGCTCGACCGCGAGCAGCACCTTCCCCCGCGCGCGGCGGGACTCCACGTGAGCGACCGCCTCGGCGACGTCGGCGAGCGGGACGACGCGGTCGACCACGACGCGCAGCGCCGTCGTCCCGAGCCAGTCGGCGAGTCGCTGCAGGTCGGCCTGATCGCGCGTCGCGAGCAGCGGGATGACGCGGTGCTCAACGAGCCGGTCGGTGACGAGCGCGCCGGCCATCGTCGCGATGGGCCTGATCCAGAGCCCGCCCGGATCGCCGCAGAGAACGAGCGCGCCCTCGGGCGTGAGCACGCGGCGCAGTTCGCCGATGCCGCGGTCTCCGACGAAGTCGATCACGGCATCGAAGCGCGGGATCCCCCGCACGACATCGTCGACGGCGTAGTCGATCACATCGTCGGCGCCGATGCGCGCGACGAGGGCGAGATTCCGGTTGCTCGTCGTCGCGGTGACGTGCGCGCCGAGGAGCTTCGCGATCTGCACGGCGAACGTTCCGACGCCGCCGGAGCCGCCGTTGATGAGCACGCGATGGCCCCGCTCGACGCCGGCGCGCGTGAGCGCCTGCAACGCGGTGATGCCGGCGACGCCGACGCCGCCCGCGTCGATCGGGTCGAGACCGGCGGGTCGCGCGACGACGACCTCCGCCTTCACGAGGACGCGCTCGGCCCATGCAGCGGCCGCGAAGCCGAGCACGGCGTCGCCGACGCTCCACCGGGTGACGCCCGGTCCGACGGCGTCGACCACGCCGGAGATGTCGCTGCCGAGCACCGGCTTCGCGGGGCGGCGCAGGCCGCGGCCGACGCGAACGATGTACGGCGTGCCGCGCATGGTGTGCCAGTCGAGCGGGTTCACCGAGCTCGCCTGCTGGCGCACGACGACCTCGCCCTCGCCGGGGACGAGATCGGGAACGTCGTCGACGCGCAGGACCTCGGGCCCGCCGTACCCGCGAACGGTGAACGCTCTCATCGTGTTCCTTACGTTGTATGCTTACGACGTAAGGGTGCCGTGGCGACGGTCGCGTGTCAAGGATCGGTTCGGCGGCGTCCCCTGCGACTGCGGAGGAGGCAGGATGGCGAGATCGACGGAGGCGACCCCCGAGCGCGACGAGCGCGCGGGCGCGACCCGCGCATCCCGCCCGCCGCTGACCCGCGAGCGCATCCTGCTCGCCGCTCGCGACCTCGCCGACCGCGAGGGCCTGGCTGCGCTCACGATGCGCCGGCTCGGAGCCGAGCTGGGCGTCGAGGCGATGTCGCTGTACGGGCATGTCCGGGGCAAGGACGACGTGCTCGACGGGCTCGTGGACGTCGTCGTCGGAGACTGGGCGGATCCCCTGCCGGGAAGCGACGACTGGGCGGCAGTGGTGCGCGCGACGATGTCGGTCGCCCACGAAGTGCTGCTCGCGCGGCCCTGGGCCTGCGAGCTCATTGCCGCGCGGCCCGCCGTCGGCCGCAACCGCCTGCGCTTCGCCGAATCGCTGCAGGCCAGGATGCTCGGCGCGGGCTTCTCGCCGCAGCTGGCCCGCCATTCTCTCCACATCATCGACGGCACGATCACGGGCTTCACGCTGCAGGAGCTTCGCCGGGCGACGCTCACGCAGATGGGCGAGGAGGTCGCTGCCGTCGCCCGCGGGGAGCGGCGGGACGAGTACCCCGCGATCACCGCCGTGATCGCCGACGCCGACCACGATCACGCGGCCGAATTCGCCCTCATGACCGATCTCGTCGTCGATGGACTCGAGAGCATGCGCCGCCGGGAAGCGACCGCCCGGTCGACTGATCCGCGACGAGCCGCAGGGGCGGACGCGCCGATCTCCCCGAAATGCTTGCGCTCAGCGCGCGAGGGCCGCTAGGTTTCTCGGGGCCCTGCACGAGGGCCCACGAGACGCCGAAAGGAGGCCAGCATGTTGATCACCACTCTCACGGGAATCTCCCGTATCCGCGCCGGCTTCGTCGGCGTCGTCACCGCCTAACCGCGTCGGTCAGAACGCCGCCGGTTCGACGGTGGCGGCGCTGAAGAAGCCCGACCCGGGCACCGCGCGCTCGCGGTCGTCGGCTCTCGCCGCCGCTCGTCGACCGATGTGCACCTGCGGGTCACCGCCCCGTTTACGGCGAGTCGCTCCGCTCCTCCATGGTGAGGATGCGCCGACGCCGCCGCTCCCCATCCGCCGCCACGAGCGGCGCCCTCGGGCCTCCGCCTGGGCGCGACCGCGCGCTCGGGCGGCTACCCACGCGCAGTGAAGGATCACCACCACTCATGAACACCACCACGACTCGCCCGAGTCACTCGCAGTCGGTGCGTCCGTCGCACCCACGCGGCCGGAGCGTTCCCGCGCGCCGGATCAGCCCGATCGACCGGATCGCCCTGCACGTCGGCGTCGCCCTCGTGCAGTGGAGCCGCCGATCGACCGTCGCCGTGCAGCACGACCGCCGCGCGACGCGCGTCAGCCAGGAGCTCGCCCGCGAGCAGCGTGAGCGAGCGATGCAGCGCACGATGCTGCTGACGCTCATCCCGCGCTGAGCGCGCTCGTGCGCCGCGCATCCCCGCCCCCCGTCTCGGAGGGCTCGATCAGAAGGCCGTCACCGGAGGCTCGCCCCGGTGGCGGCCTTCCGCGTTGCGGGGTCAGGGCGAGCGGGCGAAAAGGGGCCCGGTCAGTCGTCGAAGGAGTGCAGGAACTCCGCGACCGCGCGCGGCACGTACGGCGCGACGTCGCCGCCGAGCGAGGCGACCTGTCGCACGAGTGAGCTCGACACGTGGGCGTGCGCGGGGTCGGGGAGCATGAAGATCGTCTCGACACCCGCGAGATTGCGGTTCACGATCGCCATGGGGGTCTCGTACGCGACGTCGATCTGGCTGCGGATGCCCTTCACGAGCACGGTCGCGCCGACGTCGGTGCAGTAGTCGACGAGTAGGCCGACGCTCCAGCCCGTCACGACGATGCCCGAGGGGAGCGCCCGATCGGCGATCGCCTGCTCGATGAGCGAGACCCGCTGGGCGATCGGCAGCATGGCCGTCTTGCCGGGGTTGTGCACGACGACGACGTGGACCTCGTCGAAGATGCGCGCAGCCCGCTCGATGACGTCGAGATGCCCCAGGGTGACGGGATCGTACGACCCGGGGATGACGGCGACTCTGCTCACGGACCCAGCCTACCGGGGCCGCACCGGGCGGATGCTAAGCGGCCGCCTCCGCCCGCTCGCGGTAGTCGGCGGCGACGAGGATCGGCAGGTGATCGCTCTCGCCCTGCCGGAGGGTGCGAACCGAGTCGATCTCGAGCCCCATGGATGTCGCGAAGTCGAAGTGACCGCGGAAGAACTTGTAGCGGGTGTAGGTGCGCGCGTCGCTCAGCGTCAGGTCGTAGCCGGTGCCGCGGACGTCGGCGCCGAGGAAGTCCTTGAACACGGGGTAGTTGAAGTCGCCCACCATGAGGGTCGGCAGGTCGGCTCCGAAGCCGCGGAGCGCCTCGTGAGCGGCGTGGATCTGCTTGCGCCGCAGCGAGTTGAGCGCCGTGAGCGGCGCGGCGTGGAAGGAGGCCACGACGAGCTCGCGCCCGGTCTCGTGGTCGAGCAGATGCGTTCCGAGCACGCGCTCGTGAGCCGGGGCGGCGATGCGGTCGTGCAGCGACTTCTTGAGCGCGAAGGCGGCTGTCGCGGTCGATTCGAAGCGCTCGCGGTCGTAGTAGACGGCGAGGCCGAGGCGGTTGCGCTTGGTCGCGTCGGCGAGGTGGAGGGGGCCAAGCTCGGCGGGTAGTTGCGCGGTGTCGATCTCCTGCAGGCACACCAGGTGCGGCGAGTGCGCGTCGACGAGGTCGACGAGCTCGCCGATGGCCGCGTGCTTGCGGAGGTTGTAGCTGATGACCTTCATGCGTCCTCCCCCAGTGGAACCCCGTGGGTAACGCTAGTCGACCGCGCGAACCTGATGAGCGCCTTGACGTCGACGACGGCGGATGCCCAGCTCTTGCCGCGAGTCGGCCGCGTCAGTTCTTCTCGAGGTACGCGCGCGCCTCGTCGTCGAGCCGGCGGTCGAGCGCGTCGCGCAGCGCGGGCATGCTCACCAGCTGCGGATCGTGCTCGAGCAGGAGCGCCGCGGCCTCGCGCGCATCCCCGATCACATCGCCGTCCTTCGCCACCCGAAGCAGCCGCAGGCTCGACCGGCCGCCGCTCTGCGTCGCGCCGAGCACGTCGCCCTCGCGGCGTAGCTCGAGGTCGATCGAGGCGAGCTCGAACCCGTCGAGGGTCGACGCGACCGCCTCGACGCGCTCGCGGGCGAGGCTGCCCTGCTCGGCGGCGGTGACGAACAGGCACAGGCCAGGCACGCCGCCGCGGCCGACGCGACCGCGCAGCTGGTGCAGCTGGCTCACGCCGAAGCGGTCGGCCTCGACGACGACCATCGTCGAGGCGTTCGGCACGTCGACGCCGACCTCGATGACGGTCGTCGCGACGAGCACGTCGATCTCGCCGGCGGCGAAGGCGCGCATCGTCGCATCCTTCTCGTCGGTCGACATGCGGCCGTGGAGGGGCTCGACCCGTCGCCCCGCGAGCGCGGGATGTGATCGCAGCAGGGGCGTCAGCTCGGCGACCGATGCGGGCGGGCGGGGCGGGGCATCCGCCCCAGCCGCCGGGTCGCCGTCGGCGCCGCGCGAACCGGCCGCCTCGGCGTCGGGCTCGAGCGCGTCGGGGTCGTCCTCCGGGGTCGTCGGGTCGATCGCGGGCACGACGACGAAGCCCTGGCGGCCCTGCGCGAGCTCCTCGCCGAGTCGTTGCCAGACGCGGTGCCACAGCTCGCGGCGCTCGGCGAGCGGCACGACGTGACTCACGATCGGGATGCGCCCGGCCGGCAGCGTCGCGATCGTCGAGACGTCGAGGTCGCCGAAGACTGTCATCGCGACCGTGCGCGGAATCGGCGTCGCGGTGAGCACGAGCACGTGCGGCGGCACGCTGCCCTTGCGGCGCAGGGTCTCGCGCTGCTCGACTCCGAAGCGGTGCTGCTCGTCGACGACGACGAGGCCGAGGTCGGCGAACTGGACCTTGTCGCCCAAGAGCGCGTGCGTGCCGACGACGATGCGGGATGCCCCGCTCGCGATCGCGAGGAGCGTCGCGCGGCGCTCCCCTGCGCTCAGCTGCCCCGTCAAGAGCACCGGGCGCATCCTGGCCGCGCGGTCGGGGCCGAGCACGCTCACGATGGAGCGCAGGTGCTGGGCCGCGAGCACCTCCGTCGGGGCGAGCAGCGCGCTCTGCCCGCCATCCTCCGCGACGGTGAGCATCGCCCGCACGGCGACGAGCGTCTTGCCCGAGCCCACCTCTCCCTGCACGAGCCGGTTCATCGGCACGGGCGAGGCGAGGTCCCGCTCGACCTCCTGGCCGACGAGCTCCTGGTCGGCGGTGAGGGTGAACGGCAGCCCGGCGTCGAACTCGGCGAGCTCGGCGCCCGGGATGCGCGGCGTCGCGGGCTGCTCCCGCAGCAGGGCGCGACGCTGCAGGAGAGCCACCTGCAGCAGGAACGCCTCGTGGAAGCGCAGGGTGTCGCGGGCGCGGCGCCACTGCCGGTCGTCCTCCGGCCGGTGGATCCACTCGAGGGCGGTCGCGTGGTCGAGCAGCTCGCGCTCGGCGCGCACCTCGGCGGGGATGGGGTCGTCGAGCGGCCCGAGCGTGTCGAGCGCGACGGCGATCGCCTTCTGCAGCTGCCAGCTCGCGACGGTCGACGTCGCCGGGTAGATCGGGATCGGCTGCATCGCCCACTTCTGCACGGTCGGTCCGGAGTCGCGCTCGTCGCCCGCCTCGAACAGCTCATAGTCGGGGTGGGCGAGCTGCCGGATGCCGCGGTACTCGCCGACCTTTCCCGCGAAGATGCCGCGACGGCCCTTCACGAGGTCGGCCTTGCGCCAGGCCTGGTTGAAGAACGTCAGGGCGAGGATGCCCCGGCCGTCGCCGATCGTCACCTCCAGAATGCTCCCCCGGCGCGCCCGCATCATCCGCTCGGTGACGCTCAGGATCTCGGCGACGATCGTCACCGACTCGTTCACCTGCAGCTCGCTCAGGGCGGTGAGCTCGCCGCGCCGGGCGTAGCGGCGCGGGACGTGCGCGAGCAGATCGCCGACCGTCGACATGCCGAACGCCTTGCTCAGCGACTTCGCGCTGCGGTCGCCCAGCACCGAGACGAGCTTCGCGTCGAGGGGGCCGGTCACGGTCACTACGCTAGCCGCGCGCGCCGACGGCACCGATCGCGCCGTGCTGGAGGCTACCGTGGAGCCGTGACGCGCATCATCGCCGGGTTCGCCGGGTCTCTCACCCTGAAGGTGCCGAGCGCCGGCACGCGCCCCACCTCCGATCGCGTGCGCGAGGCGATCTTCAGCTCGCTGCAGGCGCGCGACCTCATCGACGGGTCGCGCGTGCTCGACCTCTACGCCGGGTCGGGGGCGCTCGGGCTCGAGGCCGCGTCGCGCGGGGCCGCGTCGGTGCTGCTCGTCGAGCGCAGCTACGCAGCGGTGCAGGTCTGTCGGCGCAACGCCGCGCTCGTGGAGCAGCGGGCTCCGCGCGGGTCGAGCCCGAGCATCCAGGTCAGCGGGAAGCCGGTGCAGTCGTACCTGACCTCCACGCCCGGCGAGTGGGATCTCGTCTTCATCGACCCGCCGTACGAGCTCGGCGGGCTCGAGCTCGACCACGTGCTCGCCGCGCTCGTGCCCCGATTGGCGGCGGATGCCGTGGTCGTCCTCGAACGCTCGTCGCGGACTGCCGTGCCGGCCTGGCCGTCGGGGCTCGAGCTGGAGCGGCGCTCCGACTACGGCGAGACCGCGATCTTCTGGCTCGCGGCGACCAGGGAGGTCGCCGGCGGGGGCGAGGCCGAGGTCGCCCACGAGGGCGTCGGCACGGTCGCGGGCGACGGCGAGCGCGACGCCCGGGTAGAACCCTAGGCCGTCTGCCGGTCGAGCTCGCGCTGCGACTGCCGCGTGACGGCGGCGAGCAGCTCGGCCTCGATCGCCGCGCGCTGCCAGCACCGCTCATCGGACGGGTCCGCAGCCGCGCGCGCCGCGTAGTCGGCGGCGTGCGGAGCGTGCGTCGGCAGGTGGGCGGTCGCCGCGGCGTGCCCGGCGGCGCGCGCGGCGGCATCGGCCGCGGCCGCGCACGCCGACTCGCGGGCAGCGGCATGGGCGAGGAACGAGATCTCGCGCGCCGCCTGCACCGTGATCGCCCCGTTCGCCCAGGCGCGAGCGGCGGCGATCGCCGCACGCGGCCGCGGGTCGTCGGGATGCTCGGCCTCGAAGAGGGGGAGAGCGCGCTCGGCGCACGCGGCGGCCCACCGAGCGAGCTCGCGGTGCTCGTGCGGACTGATCACGGTTCGACCCCCTGCTCCGGCTCCGCCCCCGGTGGCGAGCGCCTCATCACCTGGTCTATGTCGGAACGCGGCCCGTTCTTACATCGGAGCGGCGATTCGCCTCAGTCCGCCTCGCCGCTCCACTCCGTGAACGGATCCCATCCGCCGCGCTCGTCGACCACGTGACCGTCGACGAGCACCGCCGGTCGCCCACCCGCGTGCTCGTCGAGCGCGACGACGATGCCGACAGCCGAGAATCCCGCGGGCAGCGTCACGCTCGGCGGGAAGGTCGCGAGCAGGGAGTGGTCCTCCCCGCCGGTCAGCGCGAGCACGCCCGTGCCGTGGGCGGCGAGCGCCCGACCGTCGAGGTCGATCACGACACCGCTCGCGCGCGCCACGCGTCGGGCGTCGAGCGCGAGCCCGTCGCTCAGGTCGAGCATCGCGGTCGCGCCCGCGATCGCGGCGGCGGCGCCGTCCGCGATCGGCGGGTGCGGCGCGAGCTGGGCGGCGATGGGCACGGGATGCTCGGAGCGCAGTCGAGCGGCCGCCGCGGCATCCGGCGCCCCCGTCTCGTCGACGCCGCGCTCGAACAGCAGCGCGAGACCCTGAGCGGCGAGCCCCAGGGGGCCGGAGACCGCGACGACGTCACCCGGCCGCGCGCCGTCTCGCCGCACGGGCGGGCGCCCCTCGAGGTCGCCGAACGCCGTCACCGCGATCGTGAGGGTGTGCGAGACGCTCAAGTCGCCGCCGACGACGCCGCAGCCGGGTGCGAGCGCCGCGCACGCCTCGGCGAGCCCGCCGGCGAAGGCCTCGAGGTCGGCGACCGGCGTCTCGGCGGGCGCGGCGAGGGCGACGACGAGGCCGGTGGGTCGGGCTCCCATGGCGGCGACATCGCTCAGGTTGGTGGCGGCGGCCTTCCAGCCCAGGTCGTGCATCGACGACCAGGCGAGCCGGAAGTCGGGGCCGTGGATCATCATGTCGGTCGTCACCACGACGCGGCCGTCGGGGGCCCTCAGAACGGCGGCGTCGTCGCCCGGGCCGAGCTCGGTGACCGCGCTCGCGGGCAGGCGCGGGATGATGCGGGCGAGCGCGGCGAGCTCGCCGATGGAGCCGAGGGTGTCGGAGGCGCCACCGTGCGGGTCGGGCGCAGGCTCGGCGGAGGGCATGGCGTCCACGCTAGCCTGGCCCGCGCGCGTCGGAGCGGAGCCGGCGCGGGAGAGGACCCCATGACGACGGAGCGCCTGCCGTGACCCCCGAGCGTCTGCGATCGGCGGCGCGCGTGCTGCTGACCCTCGCCGCGATCGGCGCGGTGCTCGTGATCGGGGCGCAGCTCGTGGCTCCCCCGCTTGCGGTGACCGCCCCCGTGCGCACCGCGATCGACGGCGTGCGGTTCGTCGGGCCGCCCCTCGCGCTCATGCTCGGACTGCTCGCGCTGCTGCGGGCGCGCCGACTCGAGCGCCGCGCCCGCACCGGCGGCGGCGCAGCGGCTCCCGAGCGGGAGCGGGCCGACGTGATCTTCCGCGGGCTGATCGCGGCGGCTCTCGTGCTCATGGGGCTCGGCGTGCTGAGCGCCCTGTGGAGCTCGCTCGTGCTGAGGGCCGGGGCGCTCCTGCCGTAGTCGCGCGCGCCGCCGGGCCGTGCGGCCCGCGCCATGCCGCCCGTGCGGCCCGCGCCGTGCCGCGCCATGCCGCCCGTGCCGCCCGCGCCGCCCGCGCTGCGCCGCCCGCGCCGCGCGCCCGCCCCTGTTCGCTCATTCGGAGTCGGACGTGTGCAATCCGGCGTGTCGCCCGCGCCGACAGCGCGTCGCCGCTCCGCGTCCGGGCGACGGTGCACGCGGCGGCGACCCACGGGCGCGGGACCGGCCGCGCGGCTCGCGGCCGCCGCGGAGGCGCGCCGCGGTAGCGTGGTGACCGATGTCGACCCGCAGCCGTCCTGCCCGCGCGAGGCGGGCATCCGTCGCCCTGATCGCGAGCGCTCCGCTCGTGCTCGCGGCGTGCGCGGGAACCGTCAACCTCGATGCGGCCCCGGAGTCGAACGCCTACGGGTGCGCCGAGATCTCGGTGCGCCTGCCCGACGAGATCGCCGGGCTCGACCGCCGCGCCACCAACGCGCAGGCGACCGCCGCGTGGGGAGACCCGGCGGCCGTCATCTACCGCTGCGGGCTGCCGGCGCCCGGCCCGAGCGAGCTGCCGTGCTTCACCGTCGACGGCGTCGACTGGCTGCTCGACGAGTCCGACGCCCCCCGGTACGTCTTCACGACCTACGGCCGCGAGCCGGCGACCGAGGTCATCGTCGACAACGACGTGGTCAGGGGCCCGGATGCCCTGCGCCCGGTGAGCACCGCCGTCGCGTCGACCGAGCCGACCACGCGGTGCCTCGCCGCGACCGACGTGTTCGGCGGCGGCACCGTCGCTCCTGACGACGGCGCCGACGACCCCGCGGACGAGTAGCGCCGGCGACGCGCGCGAGTGCCGTCGCGCGTCTGCCCGACCGACTGCCGTCGACGACACGCGGCGAAGTGCGGCCCACCATCGGGGGGTCGTGCCGGCCTGTCGGTCTGGCGGACTGCTCCCCCGCGACGACACGCCGCGCAGGGCGCGTCCGGCCTCGGCTCGGGCGCTACGCGCGCGGCCCGTCGAGCCCGACGAGCTTGCCCGCGATGCCGCCCGCGGCACGCAGCGCGGCCCCGCCGCCGAAGCCGGCCTGCGGGAAGACGACGCGCTTGTCGCGCGCTTCGACGATCGCGTCGACGAGCACCTCGGCCGCCGGCCGCTGCGGCGCCCACAGGTAGAGAGACAGCGCGCCGGGGATCGAGTTCACCTCGTTCACGAACAGCTCGCCCGTCGCCTCGTCGAGCAGGAGGTCGACGCGCACGACGCCCGTGAGGCGCGTGACGTCGGCGACGCGGGCCGCGAGGTCGCGCGCCGTCTCGTGCACGCTCTCCGCGACCTCGGCGGGAAACTCGCGCGGTGCGCTCGACAGGCCGGCCTCGGCTCCGGTGCCGCCGGCGAGGTACTTCTCGGCGTACGAGTAGAGCGCGCTCTGGCGCTCGCCGCGCAACGGCTTCTCGAGCTGCGTGATCTCGAGCTCGGGGTGCGTGCGGAACGAGATGTTGAGGTCGACGAGCTCGGGCCGATAGGGCTCGAGCACGGCGCCGTTGCGCAAGTGGACGCTCGCGCCAGCGAGTGCGCGCGCGGCCTCGATGTCGTCGGCGATCTCGATGCCGATCGACGAGCCGCCGAAACGCGGCTTGACGATGTACGGCCCGCCGAAGCCGGGCTCGCGCAGAGTCGATACGGCCTCGCGCGGCAGCGAGGGGATGCCCGCGGCCGTCATGAGGCCCCCGAACGCGAGCTTGTCCATGCCCACGGCCCCGGCGAAGAGCGTCGACCCGGTGGCGGGGATGCCCAGCAGCGAGAAGACCGCTGCGGCCCCGCCGCCCTCGCCGACACCGCCGTGCAGGCACAGGAGGGACGCCTCGAGCTCGAGCCTCTCGGCGCCGAACTTCTTGCGGCGGTACAGACCAGGCTCGCCGGAGAGCCTCACCTCGAGCGCGACCGAGTCGCGCGGCGCGCCCTCGAGATAGTCCTTCGCCTCTGTCGCGACGGGCACCCGGAACCACTCGCCCGTGGGCGACCAGTAGATCGGCACGACGGCGTGGCCCGCGGCGGTGAGCACGCGCTCGGCCTGCAGGCCGGTGAGGATGGAGATCTCGTGCTCGGGGCTGGGCCCTCCGAAGACGACGGCCCACGGTGCGGACTGCGCGGCAGCGCTCATGATTCCCCTGTCATGTCGTGCGCCGCGGCGTGGCCCCTCCCCGGGCGGCGACTCACGGGTAGTGGTCGGGGAGGTCGTTCTCGTAGAGGATAACGCCCCGGTCGGCGGCGGCTCGGACGGCGTCGGCGACCGCGGCGTCGCGCGAGTCGACCGCGTGGGCACCCTCGCCGTAGCCCTCGAGGAGGGCGGCGCGGTTGGTGCGGCCGACGGCGTAGAGCGTCGCGCCTGCGGCCTTGATCGCCGCGCCGAACGCGCGGTTGCGCTCGGCCTGGACGGGCCCGAGCTCGACCATGCCGGGCGTCACGACGACGAGTCCGCCGCCCCGCTCGGCGGCGAGGACCGCAGCGCCCTCGAGAGCGCGATGCGCCCCGACGGGGTTGGAATTGTAAGTGTCGTCGACGATGAGCGCGCCGCTCGGAGCCTGCTGCACCTCGGCGCGGTGCTGCGAGCCGGGAAGATCGGAAAGTCGGCCGGCGATCGTCGCGACGGGGACATCCGCCGCGAGGGCGATGCCCGCCGCGACCGCGATGTTGATCGCGTGGCCGGTGCTCGAGATCGTGACGGGCGCGGGCGCGGCGTCGCGCCCGATGCGGATGGTCGCCGCGCCGCTCGCGGAGGCCTCGTCGGCTCCCGTCGCGTCGAGCACGACGTCGGCGTCGGCCCCGGGCAGCAGCGACACGGTCACGACGCGCTTGCCGGCGGCCGCGCACTCCTCGGCGAGGCGGGCGAGGCGCGGGTCGTCGATCGGGAGCACGACCGTCCGCGCGCGCTCGGTGATCTCTGCCTTGGCGCGGAAGATCACGTCGGTCGAGCGCATCCGCTGCAGGTGCGCCTCGCCGATGACGGTGATCGCGGCGATGTCGGGCGGGAAGTGCGTCGACAGCTGGCGGATCTCTCCCGCACCGAAGATGCCCATCTCGGCGACGAAGATCTCGGTGCCGGGAACGAGCTTGTCGTTGACGGCGCGCGAGAGGCCCAGGCGGTTGTTGAAGGATGCCGGGCTCGCGACGGTCGTGTACGTGGCCGACAGCAGGTGGGCGACGTAGTTCTTCGTGCTCGTCTTGCCGTACGACCCGGTGATCGCGACCACGCGCGGCTTGACCTGATCGAGGCGCTTGCGCGCCTGCTCGACGAACCGCTTCGAGCCGGCCTTCTCGATCGGGGCCGTGATCGCGAGCGCCAGATCGGTGAGGGGGGCGCTCAGGAGCAGGACGAGCGCGGGCCCCGCGGCGCCGAGGAGCGCGGCGAGGGCGATCGCGAGCACGAGGTGCACGGCGACCCACGCGGCGAGAAGCCGCTTGACCCGATCGGTGAGCACGAACTTCGCGGAGGTGCCGCGCGGCTTCAGACCGACCGGCAGGAGGGCGATCAGCACGATCGCGACGAGGGCCGCGATCGCGAAGGACGAGCCGGCTCCGGTCGAGGCGATGCCGATCGCGGCGACGACGACCAGAAGGGTTGCGACGGCCGCGCCGAGCAGCGTAACCGGCTCTCGGCTGAGCCACAGCCCGGCCATGCGCGACACCCAGGTCGGCACGTAGTGCTCGCGCTGCGCGACGCGCAGCCAGCGGGCGGCGACGGGCACGGCGGCGACGACCGCCAGGCCGAGCGCCACGAGTGTGAACGGCGAGGTCAGCAGGGTCATGCGGTGCGATCCAGTTCGTCGAGGAAGGTCAGGAGCTCCTCGCGCACGGCGAGCTCGAGGTCGCCCGTGAGCAGGTGCTCGGTGCCGCTGACGACCCGGAAGCTCGCGTCGCAGCGCTGGGCGGCGACGCGACCGGCGTCGGTCGGGGCGGCGGTGTCGTTCTCGCCCCACACCATGCGCACGGGGCACGTCACCGCGGCGAGGTCGTCGTCGTAGTTCTCGCCGACGGTCTTCACGAGGACGCCGCGCATGACGCCCTGGGCGGCGCGGTAGTCGGCGGATCCGCGCCGATTGCGCAGGGCATCCATGCGCTCGTCGCTCAGGAGGCCGGCACCGTTGGCCCAGCGAGCGATGCGGTACGAGAGCGGCGGGGCTGCGGGCGCGGCGAGCCGGACGAGCGGGGCGCCCGTGAGCAGGAGCCCGCGCACGAGCTCGGGGCGCCGCGCGGCGAGGCGCACGGCCACTCGGCCGCCGAACGAGTGGCCGACGATCACGACGGGCGCATACGCGGCGATCGCCTCGGCGACGAGTTCGGCGTACTCCTCGGTTCCCCACACCTCGTCAGGTGCCGGGGCCGGGCCGAAGCCCGGCAGGTGCAGGCTCACGGCGTCGAGACCGGAGACGATCGTCTGGAAGTCGGTGCCGTCGCGCCCCCAGCCGTGGAGGGCGACGACGCGCGGAGGCGTCGCTCCTGTCTTCTCGGCGAGGACGCGGCCGCCAGCCAGCGAGGTGATCACGCGTTCAGCCTACCGTCAGGCATCCCCCGAACAGGGGTCAGGATGCGGCGCGCTCGCGCACCGTCCGGTTCCACGGGCCTCACTCGCCCTGCGGCTCGTCGCTGTCGGTCGCCAGATGCGGGGCCAGCTCGCGCGGGTCAAGCGTCCCGTCGAGCACCCGCGCCACCTGCGCGACGATCGGCATGTGCACGCCGCGCTGACAGGCGAGCTCGAGAATCGGACCGACAGACGACAGACCCTCGGCCGTCTGGTTCATCTGCGCGATCACCTCGGTGAAGGCGTAGCCCTGGCCGAGCAGCCGGCCGGCGGTGTTGTTACGAGAGAGCTTCGACTCGCACGTCGCGATGAGGTCGCCGAGCCCCGCGAGCCCCGACATCGTCTCCGGCCGCGCGCCGTAGGCGACGGCGAAGTGCGTGAGCTCGACGAGGCCGCGCGTGATGATCGACGCCTTCGTGTTCTCGCCGTATCCCACGCCGTCGGCGATGCCCACCGCGACGGCGATGAGGTTCTTCAGCACACCGCCGAACTCGGTGCCGATGACGTCGGTGTTGACGAACGAGGCGAAGTACTCGTTGGTCGACGCGGCGGCCACGGCGACCGCCGTCTCCCGACTCGAGCTCGCGACCACGGCCGCAGTCGGCTGCCTCTTCGCGATCTCGAGCGCGAGGTTCGGTCCGCTGACGACGGCGATGCGATCGGGGTCGACCTGAAGCTCGGAGGCGATGACCTCGCTCATGCGACGGCCCGTGCCTCTCTCGACGCCCTTCATGAGACTCACGATCGGCACATCGGGCGGCACGATGTCGCGGATCGAGTGCAGGTTCGAGCGCAGGGACTGGCTCGGCACCGAAAGGTAGACCTGCTGGGCGCCGGCGAGCACGCGCTCGAGCGAGTCGTGCGCGCGCAGGTTCGGCGGCAGATTGATGCCGGGCAGGTAGTCGCTGTTGCGGTGCGTCTCAGTGATCTCCTGGGCGACCTCGCGTCGGCGGGCCCACAGGACGACGTCGCTGCCGCCGTCGGCGAGCAGCTTCGCGAACGTCGTGCCCCAGGAACCGGCGCCGAGGACGGCGATGCGGAGGGCATCCGGCTCGATCTGGGCGAGCGGCAGGCGCAGCGCCTCGGTCAGCGGCGGATGCTCGCGCGCGGGCGTCACGTCACTCAAAACGGCCGGTCTCCTTCTGATTGTTCTTCACTGGATCCCACCGCTCAGCCGGCGGCGTCTCGCCGCGCAGATCGCCGAGGAGGGCGGCGATCGCGCTCATGACGCGCTCGGTGCCCTCGGCGAGGACTGCCTGGTCGATCGGGCGGCCCATGAGGTCGCTCAGGTCGACGGGGTCGCCGATCTTGCACACGATGCGCTTGCGCGGGACGAAGCTGATCTTCTTCGAGTAGCGGGCCATGATCTGCTGCGTACCCCAGTGGGCGGCGGGGATGATGGGGACGCCCGCGGTGAGCGCCATCCGCACCGCGCCCGTCTTGCCGCGCATCGGCCACAGGTCGGGATCGCGCGTGAGCGTTCCCTCCGGGTAGATGATCACGGCGAGCTCCTTGTCGACGAGCTGCTTCGCGGCCTTGAGCGGGTCGGCGGAGCGGCCGCCGCCCTCGCGCTCGACGGGGATCTGCCCGGAGGCGCGCAGGATCGCGCCGACGATGGGATTCTTGAAGACGCTCGACTTCGCGAGGAAGCGCGGCACGCGCCCGAGCCCCCAGACGAATCGGCCCATGACGACCGGGTCGAACTCGCTGTAGTGGTTCGGCGAGAGGATGAACGCGCCGCGCTTCGGCAGCTTGTGTCCGTCGATCGTGACGTACTTCGCCATCACCGTGAGGATCGGCAGAAGCAGCGCCGCGAGGAAGTACCAGATCGCCGTCTTCTCGCTCCGCTGCTTCGCGGGCCGGCCGCCGGGGGGCGGAGCCGCAGTCGTGCTCGAGGGGGTGTCGTCGCTCACGGCACCAGGCTAGTCGGTGCTGCGAGCGCGGCCGGGATGCCCGCTCAGGCGAGCTCGAAGTCGGCGCCGAGCTGATCGAGCTTGTCGATGAAGAGCTCGTAGCCGCGGCTGATGATGCCGACGTTGCTGATCGTCGAGGTGCCCTCGGCGGCGAGCGCCGCGATGAGGTGGCTGAAGCCGCCGCGGAGGTCGGGGACCCGGACGTCGGCGCCGTGGAGCGGCGTCGGGCCGGTGATGACGGCTGCCTGCTCCAGCGGTCGGCGGGGCACTCGGCGGGTGATCGACGCGATGCCGCTCTTGTAGACGACGATGTCGGCACCCATCTCGTTGAGCGCCTCGGTGAAGCCGAAGCGGTTCTCGTAGACGGTCTCGTGCACGACCGACTGGCCCTCGGCCTGCGTGAGGGCGACGATGAGCGGCTGCTGCCAGTCGGTCATGAAGCCGGGGTGCACGTCGGTCTCGACCATGACCGGCCGCAACGGCGTGCCCGGATGCCAGAACCGGATGCCGTCCTCCAGCACGTCGAACAGGCCGCCGGCCTTGCGATAGACGTTGAGGAAGGTCATGAGCTCCTGCTGCTGCGCTCCTCCGACGACGATGTCGCCGCGGGTCGCGAGCGCGGCGGACGCCCAGCTCGCGGCCTCGTTGCGGTCGAAGATCGCCGAGTGCAGGTACCCGTGCAGCTTCTCGACGCCCTCGATGACGATGACGCGGTTGGGCTCGACCGAGATGATCGCGCCCATCTTCTGCAGGATGGCGATGAGATCCATGATCTCGGGTTCGATCGCGGCGTTCTTGAGCTCGGTCGTGCCCGTCGCGCGCACGGCGGAGAGCAGAACCTGCTCGGTCGCACCGACGCTCGGGTACGGCAGCTCGATGCGTGCGCCGCTCAGCCCGTTCGGGGCGGTGAGGCGGATGCCGTCGGCGAGCTTCTCGACGGTCGCGCCGAGGGCGCGCAGAGCGTTGAGGTGGAAGTCGATCGGGCGATCGCCGATCTTGCACCCGCCGAGGTCGGGGATGAAGGCTTCGCCGAGCTGGTGCAGCAGAGGGCCGCAGAACAGGATGGGGATGCGGCTCGATCCGGCGTGCGCGTTGATCTCGGCGATGTGGGCGCTCTGGACGTTCGTCGTGTCGAGCAGCAGCTCGCCGGGCGCCTGCTCGGTCACGACGACGCCGTGCGCCTCGAGAAGGCCTCGGACGACGTGGACGTCGCTGATCT
Organism: Microcella alkalica; assembly: GCF_014137945.1. Lineage (GTDB taxonomy): Bacteria > Actinomycetota > Actinomycetes > Actinomycetales > Microbacteriaceae > Microcella > Microcella alkalica. The sequence continues at coordinate 147,887 of NZ_JACGWX010000001.1, read as the reverse complement.
CGGGAACCGACTTCAGCGTGCTGGGGTCGTCGGCGAGGAGTGCGGCGACCATCGCCTTCGTGACGAGGTTCTTCGCACCGCGGACCTCGATGCGACCGGTGAGCGGCTTGCCGCCGCGGATCACGATGGTGTCGGAGGTGAGCCCGACGCGTTCTGCAGCCTTCTGCGAGTCGATGTCGAGGGTGCTGGTCACTGAAGCCTCTTCCGTTCTGCCCGGGGTCACCGGGCGGGGAGCGTGCGGGGTCGCCATGCCTCGCGGCGGGCCTCGAAATCGGTGATCGCCTGCTCATCCCGGAGGGTGAGCCCGATGTCGTCGAGCCCCTCCAGCAGACGCCACCTCGTGTAGTCATCGATGTTGAAGGGTGCAACGATATCGCCGATCCGGACATTCCTCGCCTCGAGATCGACTGTGGCCTGAAGGCCGGGCTCCGCCTCGATCGCCGCCCACATCCGCTCGATCGTCGACTCGTCGACCGTACCGGCGAGCAGACCCTGTTTTCCGGCGTTGCCGCGGAAGATGTCGCCGAAGCGCGGACTGATCACGGCGCGGAACCCGAAATCGCGCAGCGCCCAGACGGCGTGCTCGCGACTCGATCCGGTTCCGAAGTCGGGGCCGGCGATGAGGACGCGCGGGTTCGCGTACGCCGGCTTGTTGAGCACGAAATCGGGATCCTGCCTCCAGGCCGAGAACAGCCCGTCGTCGTAGCCGGTCTTCGTCACGCGCTTGAGGTACACAGCGGGGATTATCTGGTCGGTGTCGACGTTGGAGCGACGCAGCGGCACCGCGACCCCGGTGATCGTCGTGATCTTCTCCATCACACACCCGCCTTCGTCGCGTCGGTCGCGCTCGCGTCCAGCAGCGCCGGGTCGACCGGGATGCCGTCGGCGACGAGGTCGGCGGGGCTCGAGAGCGTGCCGCGGATGGCCGTGGCCGCGGCCACGAGAGGGCTCACGAGGTGCGTGCGCCCGCCCTTGCCCTGACGCCCCTCGAAGTTGCGGTTAGAAGTGGAGGCGCAGCGCTCGCCCGGCGCGAGCTGATCGGGATTCATGCCGAGGCACATCGAGCAGCCGGCGAAGCGCCACTCGCCGCCGAACTCGGTGACGATGCGGTCGAGGCCCTCGGCCTCGGCCTCGAGGCGCACGCGCGCCGAGCCGGGCACGACCATGACGCGGACGCCGTCGGCCTTCTTCTGGCCCTTGATGATCGAGGTGAACGCGCGCAGATCGTCGAGCCGGCTGTTGGTGCACGAGCCCATGAAGACCGCGTCGACGGGGATCTGCTTCATCGGCGTGCCCGCCCGCAGGTCCATGTACTCGAGCGCGCGCTCGGCCGCGGCGCGCTCGCTCGGGTCGATGATCGTCGCGGGGTCGGGCACGGAGTCGTTGAGATTGACGCCCTGACCGGGGTTCGTGCCCCACGTGACGAAGGGCTCGAGCTCGTCGGCGTCGATGAAGACCTCGGCGTCGAACACGGCGTCGTCGTCGGTGCGGAGCGTCGACCAGTACTCGACGGCGGCATCCCAGTCGGCGCCCTCTGGGGCGTGCGGGCGCCCGTTCAGATAGGCGTAGGTCGTCTCGTCGGGAGCGACCATCCCGGCTCGCGCGCCCGCCTCGATCGACATGTTGCAGATCGTCATGCGACCATCCATCGACAGCGCCCGGATCGCGGAGCCCCGGTACTCGAGCACGTAGCCCTGACCGCCGCCGGTGCCGATCTTCGCGATGACGGCCAGGATGATGTCCTTCGCGGTGACGCCGGGACGGAGCGACCCCTCGACCGTGATGGCCATCGTCCTGAACGGCGTGAGGGGAAGCGTCTGCGTCGCGAGCACGTGCTCGACCTCGCTGGTGCCGATTCCCATCGCGAGCGCGCCGAACGCGCCGTGCGTAGAGGTGTGGGAGTCGCCGCAGACGACCGTGATGCCCGGCATGGTGAGCCCGAGCTGGGGGCCGACGACGTGGACGATGCCCTGCTCGACGTCGCCGAGCGAGTGCAGACGGACCCCGAACTCGGCGCAGTTCTTGCGCAGCGTCTCGATCTGGATGCGGCTCGTGGGCTCGGCGATGGGCTTGTCGATCGCGAGGGTCGGAGTGTTGTGGTCCTCCGTGGCAATCGTCAGATCGGGTCGGCGGACGGGTCGACCCGCCATGCGGAGGCCGTCGAAGGCCTGCGGGCTGGTGACCTCATGGACGAGGTGCAGGTCGATGTAGAGCAGGTCGGGCTCGCCGTTCTCGCCCTTGGCGACGAGATGCGATTCCCAGACCTTCTCGGCGAGCGTGCGCGGACGGACGGTGTCTGCGGAGGGATCGGTCATGACGCGTTCGTGTCCTTCTTCGTTCAGGGGTTCCGGCCGACGGCGGACTCCGCGACGAGAGTGGCCTGGAGGATCAGGACTCGCCGCGGCGACGAAGGAGGAGTCGACCGAGAAGCATCCGCCCAGACTACCATCGGCGCCCGGGCCGACCGCCTACGGGCCCTCGAGGAGGCGGATCGTGAACGAGCCGAGGTGGAGGGCGTCGCCCGCCTCGACGCGCAGCGGGTGGCCCGGAGCCACGGGCAGCACCTGACCGCGCGGCGTCGCGCGCTCGGTGCCGTTCGTCGAGGCCAGGTCGTGGACGAGCAGAGCGCCCTGATCGGGTTCGATCGCCGCGTGCGTCTTCGAGACCGAACGCTGCGGGTCGGCCAGGCGCACGAGCTCCGCGCCCCTCCAGCCGTCGAGCTCGGCGGGGTCGCGACCGAGGAGCATGCGCCCGGTCACGGGAAGACGGCGACCGTCGGGCAGCTCGATCGCGAGCGATGCCGAATCGGGTGACACGACCGGCGGCTCGGTGACCGAGGTCGGGTGGGGGGTCGGAGGCCGCTCGGTCGCCGGTGCCGGCGCGAGGGCGGCGGGAGCCGGCGGTGTCGGCGGCGCGGCGGGCGCGACGACGCCCGCGGGACGAGGGGCGGGCATCCGCACCGTGCCGGAATCGGCGAGACCGGGCGGCATCTCGATGAGCGGGCCGCCGGTCGCGCACTGGACGACGGGCGTGCGCGGAGCCCGCTCGGCGTCGGGCACGAGACCGGGCGGCGGGGTGATGAGCGGCCGGGCGGGCCGGGCGTCGTCGTGTTCGGTCATCGAGCTCCCTCGAGGGTCGCGAGAGATCCTAGTCTTCGCGCGGGCCCATTGCCGAGGGGGTTGTGGCGATCGGCGGGATCGGGGGCGAGGCCGGAGGTCGATGGAGAGGGCTCGCCGTCTCCGCTCTGGCGACGAGTCGACGGCCCGCCGCGCGGACGCTCCCGAGCCGGAAGCGGCTGCGGAGCCTCGCCGAGCGCGATGCGCTCTCGTGCGCGGCGGCCGCGGCCGCGAGCGCCTCCGCCCACAGGTCGTCCGCCTCGCCCGCATCGATGTCGCGCCCCGAGAACACGGCCTCGTCCGTGCGCACGGCGATGGCGTGCAGCGACTGGGCTGCTCCCTCCGCGCCCGCCCCGTCGTCCGACCCCGCAGCCCCCGCGGTGAGGCCGGCCGCGACGTGCACGCGCGTCGTGCGCTGCGGGATGTCCGCGCCGAGTTCTGGATACCGGTCGACGAGCTCGCCCCACGCCCCCGCGACGGCGCGGTGACCCTCCGCCGCGCGACGGCGCCGATCGGCCCGTCGGCGCTTGAGGAGGGCGATGACGAGCATCGGAGCGAGCACGAGCACGAGGCTCAGCTCGAGCAGCGCGCCCAGCAGCCAGCCGGGCAGACCGGCGTCGTCGCGCTCCTCGTCGTCCGTGTCCTCGATCTCGACCGCCGTCACGAGGTCGTCCTGCTCGGAGTCGGTGCGCGGCGGCTGCCGCACCTGCGGCTGCGGCTCGGTTCGCGGCTCCGGGATCTGGTCCTGCGGCACGTCGGTCTCATCGGGGACGGGGAAGAACGGCACCCAGCCGACTCCCTCGAACGCGACCTCGACCCAGGCCGTCACGTCGTCCCCCATCACCACCACCACGGGTCCCCCGTCCTCGGAGACCTGGGGTGCGAAACCCCATGACGACGCGAGTGGGGTAATCGAGACTGCGGGCCATCAGCGCGAAGAGCGAGGCGTACTGCTCCTCGTCGCCGACCATGCTGGGCAGCGTCACCATGTCGTTCATGCGGTCGGCGGCGTGACCGGCGCGCGACGGAACCTGATCCGACGCCGTTCCGCGGCTGTAGTAGCCGATCGTGGCGAGGTGCTGCTCGAGTGCTCGGAGCTTCTCCACGGGCGACTCAGCGGTCGCGGTGAGCTCGGTCGCGAGCGCGACGACCGTGTCGGGGACCCCGACGACAGGGGCCGGCGCGAACGGCGCGACCGGGGCATCCCGGAGCGCGGCGTCCTCGGGGATCACCTGGCGCTCGGTCGCGATCCGGTAGCGGAGCCCCTCGCCCGCTCCGGAGGTCACGAGCGTCGCGCCTGTCGCGGCGTTGTAGCGGACGTCGACGCGCTCGGGGCTTCCGTCGCCCTCCTCGGCGCCGTCGAGGAAGGCGATGTCGGCGGCGTAGCCCGCACTCGGCAGCCAGACGTCAGAGTAGCCGGCGACGTCGACGGTGACGGGCTCGGGCCCATCGGTGCGCGCGAGCGGCGGCTCGGGGATCGTGCGGCCGACGAGTCGGAAACGCCCCGAGCCCTCGAGCGCCTCGCTCGCGCCCGCGACGTTCCAGGTGACCCCGTCGTAGACGTCCATCGCCGTGAGCCGGACGCGGTCGCCCGGCTGGAGCCCCTCGACGACGAGCAGCTCGGTGTCGACGAGATCCTTGGTGTACTCGCGGAAGCCGGCGAGAGGGCTCGGGTACTCGAGGGGCTCGAACGGCGGCTCGATCTCCTCGCGGAGAACGAATCGGTTGTCGGGCTGCGGGGCGAGCAGCCCCGCCGCGGCCGAGCCCAGCCCGATGGCCGCGACGACGACGATCGCCGTGCCGGCGAGCTTGCGACGCAGAAGCTGCTGTGCGGCCTCGCTCGAGGTCGTCGCCGTGGCCCGACGCCGCCAACCCAGCCAGACGAGGGCGATGCCGGCGAACGCCGCACCGCGGGCGACGGCGAGCACGGGTTCGTCGGTGCCGAGGAGCACACCCGTCGCGTAGACGGCCGCGGGCCCGATGAGCAGGAGCGCTGCGCGCGGCGCCGTGCGCCGACGATGCAACCAGCGCACGGCCAGGGTCGTCGAGGTGAAGGCCACGAGCAGCGCGGCGGCGTACGGGACGGCGATGACGTAATCGGGAAGGCTCAGCGGTGCCTGCAGCGTGAGGATGTCGGCCCATCCGTACACAGCGCCGATCGCGAGCGCTGCCAGGGATGCGATCGACGGCAGGAGGATGCCGTCCGACGGCGCGACGAAGGGCGTCCCGAGCAGGAAACAGGCGGCGAGCACGAGGCCCGCGGTCGGGAGGATCCCGAGACGCAGTCGCGCCGCGAGCAGAGCGGTCGCCGTGCCGACGAGGAGCCCTCCGGCACCGGCGAGCGCATAGGCGCTGGAGTCGAAGGCGGCGGCGAAGCCGATGAGCCCGATCGCCGGGTGAGCACGACCGGGACGAGCACGTCGGCGATAGTACGGGGCGTCACGACATCCCCCGCACGAGTCGCGGGAGGTCGGCGAGCGAGCCGACGGTCGCGACCCGGAGCCGATCGACGGTCGCGATCCGGCTCGAGGCGGCGGAGTCCGCACGCAGACCGATCGTGACGGCATCGCGACCGAAGAGCGTCTGCACCGCGCGCGCATCGGTGACGGCGAGCCCGGAGCCTCCGACGAGGACGACGAGGCTCGGCGGCGGTAGCCGCAGCGTCGCCGCCCTGGGGAACTCGCGCGCGCTCGCATGCCTCGTCGTGACGGGCTCGAGGCGGCACGAGTCGTCGAGGAGCGTGGAGGCGGTCCCCGTGCGCAGCGCGGTCGCCTCGCTCACCACGGCGACCAGCGTGCCGTCGCGGATGACCTGCACGCCGAGCGAGGCGACGATCGAGACGGCGAGCTCGAACTCGTCGTCGCTCGCGTATTTGTCGCGGTCGGCGTCGAAGAGGATCACGAGCTGCGAGCGCCTGGTCTCCTCGAACCGCCGCACCATGAGCTGCCCCGTGCGCGCGGAGGTGCGCCAGTGAACGTATCGGCGGTCGTCGCCCGGCTCGTAGGCGCGGAGCGCGTGGAAGGCGATCGAGACCACAGGAGCGGCGAGCAGGACCGCGCCGAGGGCGACGAATTCGAGCCAGCCGAGCAGGGCTCCGACGAGCAGGCTGACGACGGCCGCCCCGAGCACGATCCAGCCGAGCGGTGAGACGACGCCGACGATGGGGGCGAGCGCGCCTCGCGTCGCCCGCCCGACGAGCAGGAGCGCCGCGGCGATGGGCCCCGGGCCCCGAACCGTCGGCTGAGCTCGGCGTCGGCGGGGCATCCACGCCCCGATAGGACGGCGGGGCCGCGATCGCCGCGCCCGTCGCGCTTCGGGCTGGATGACCGACGTCATGCGGCGCGGTAGACCGGGGGTTCGATGTCGGCGAGGATGCCTTCGACGATCTGCTCGGGCGTGACGCCCTCGAAGTCGCTCTCGGGATCGACGATGAGGCGGTGCGCGAGGACGGGCACGGCGAGCGCCCGCACGTCGTCGGGGGTCGCGTAGGTGCGGCCCGAGGCGATCGCCCACGTCTTGATCGCACGGGCGAGCGCCATCGCACCGCGTATGCTCACGCCGAGCACGACGTCCTTGTGCTCGCGCGTCGCAGCGCATCGACGACGGTGAAGGGCGCGCCCTTGGCCAGCTCGCTGAGGCTCGGGCCCGCGCAGTACTCCATGACGAAGTAGGGGCGGTCGTCGACGGCGATGTCGGCGTGGAAGATCGTGACGATCGAGGGATGCGCGCTCAGGCGCGCCATGAGGTTCGCCTCCTCGACGAACGCGGCCCGCGCTCCCGAGTCGAGCCCGTCAGCGATGAGCACCTTCACGGCCACGAGGCGGCGCGGCAGGAGCTGCTGATACAGGAAGACGTCGCTGAACCCGCCGGCGCCGAGCAGTCGGACGTGCTCGTAGACCGGTAGCTCGGGCGGGGTGCTGGGAGCGCGCCGCATCAGCGGCTCCTGACGGCGAGCGTCGTCCCGCCGAGATCGATGACGGTGCCGTCGAGAACGGGCGTAGCCTCCCCCGCCCTCAGCAGCTGCGGGGCCGCGCCCGGCATGCGGACGGTCGTGCCGTTGCGCGAGTTGAGGTCGGTCACGACGACGGTGTCGCCCTCGAGCGCCACGCGAACGTGCGTCCTCGACATGTCGGGGTTGTCGGGGATGACGATGAGGCGCGGCACCGCCCCGCTCGACACCTTCGACGCCGTCGGCGCGCGTCCGACGACGATCACGCCGGAGAGCGGCTCGATCCGCCCGGAATCGACCTCCACGACGTAGGAGGGCGGGGCGGGCTCCGTCGACGCGACGGGAGGGATGACCCGCTCGCGCTCGGCGAAGCCGGCGATGTCCCGGCTGACGACGGTGAGGCCGTCATGGTCGCCGATGAGGGCCGCCTCCGCGGGCGTGCGCACCACGGTCTCCTCGAAGAGGCCGTCGCCGCTCGCCAGGGCTCGGAGTCGAACGGCTCGGTGAGAGTCTGCTCGGCGACCGCCGCGAGCTGCGGGGCCGGCTCCGCCTGGACCGCCGCGCTGGCGGAGCCGATCTCGACGGCGGCGGCTCGAACCACTCCGGACACGAGAGGGAGAGCCTGGCCGTCGTCGACGCGGCTCGTTCCGGCCTCGACGCGGATCCGATCGAAAGAGGGCACGACCGACTCGCGCCACGTCGACACATCAGCGCCGTCGAGCGTGCCGCGCGCGCCGCTCGACTCGACGGAGATCGTGACGACGCCCCGGACGAAGGCGCGGGCGACGGCCCCGCGCGTGTCGATGATCGCGAACGGCGGCATTGCGGATAGCCCATCGGCGGAGAGCACCTCGAGGACGTGCGTCACGGGCTCGGCGAGCGCGAGCGCATCCCACAGCGAGGCGGGCGTCAGTTCGGGTGGAGCATTCGCATCGAGGATGACGACGGTCACGCCGTCGCGGACGGCGAGCAGCGCGCTGACCCCGGGCCGGTACACCACGCTCATGCCGCTCCGCCGCCCGATCGGGGCAGGGTGTCCTCCAGCTCGGCGCCGACGCGGTCGCGCGTCGAGGCGATCCGGTCGTGCGCGCCCGCGTCGACGAGCGCAGTCGCGCTGGAGGACTCGACGACGATCACCGTGACGTTGTCGGAGCCGCCCGCGTCGACCGCGGCTGCCACGAGAGCATCCGCGATGGAGCACGGCTCGCCGGCAGCACCGTGCCGCATGAGCACCTCGGCGATCGCGTCGTCGCTGAGTTCACGAGTGAGGCCGTCGGAGCACAGCAGGAACACCTGCTCGCCCGAGACCGGCAGCAGCCACACGTCGGCGACGACATCGGGCCTGACGCCCACGGCGCGCGTGATGACGTTGCGCTCGGGGTGCACCAGGGCCTCCTCCGCGGTGAGTCGCCCGGTGTCGACCAGCTCCTGCACGAACGAGTGGTCCACCGTGAGCTGCTTCAGCTCTCTGCCCGTCCACTCGTAGAGGCGCGAGTCTCCGATGTTCGCCGCGAGCCAGTAGGCGGCATCCCCGCCGCCCCGCACGAGGGAGAGGACGACGAGCGTCGTTCCGGAGACTCCGTCGACCCCGTCGCGCTCCGACTGCGCGCGGACCGCGTCGTTCGCTGCTGCGATGGCCTCGATGAGCTCATCGACCGTCGGCACCGCGTCGGCTGCGACGCGCTCGGCGAGCGCGGCGATGGCAGTCCGGCTCGCGACGTCTCCGCGCTCGTGCCCGCCCATCCCGTCGGCGACGACGAAGAGGGGTACCTCGGCGCGGAAGCTGTCCTCGTTGAGCGGGCGCACAGCGCCCGCCGAGGTCTGCGCTGAGACGGCGATGCGGGTGATCCCGGAACCGACGGGAACGACCGTCTCATCGCGCACGAACAACGCCCCTTCGCTCACCGACCTGTCGGTGCACAACCCTAGCGACTGGTTGAGGAGCACTCAGTGCCGGATTCACTCCGGTCGAGCATCCGCCCCTGCGATGTTCGGAGCGGAGCGCCCAGTGGCGGGCCGGGTCAGCCCTCGCGGGCGTCGCGCGCCCCGCGGACGGTCGCTTCGCTCTCCGCAGTCGCCTCGACGACGGCCGGCTCGTCATCGTCGCTCGGGCCCGTGAGGCTCGGGATGTACCGGTTCTCGCGGCGCAGCTTCAGCAGGCTCGCGGCGACCGACACGGCCATCGCGAGGACGATCACGATGAGCGACGTCCACGTGTCGATCTCCGGTACGGCGAGCGGCTCACCGCCGTTGATGAAGGGCACCTCGTTCTCGTGCAGGGCGTGCAGGACGAGCTTCACGCCGATGAAGGCGAGGATGAACGCGATGCCGTACTTGAGGTACTCGAGCTTGTCGACGAGGTGGCCGAGCAGGAAGTAGAGCTGGCGGAGCCCCATGAGGGCGAAGACGTTCGCCGTGAACACGATGAACGGGCTCTGCGTGATGCCGAAGATCGCGGGGATCGAGTCGAGCGCGAAGATGAGGTCGGTCGTGCCGATCGCGATGAAGACGATGAGCAGCGGCGTGAAGGAGGTCTTGCCGTGCACGCGCGTGCGGATCTTCATGCCGTGGAACTCGTCGGTGATCGAGATGCGCTTGCGCAGGAAGCCGATGAGCTTCGACTCGCGCTCCTCGTCGTCCTCGCGGCCCGAGAGGGCCTGCTGCGCCGCCGTGATGAGCAGGAACGCGCCGAAGATGTAGAAGATCCAGCTGAAATTCTCGATGAGCGTCGCGCCGAGCAGGATGAAGACGCCGCGGAACAGCAGCGCGAGGATGATGCCCACCATGAGCACCTCCTGCTGCATCTTCTTGGGCACCGAGAACTGGGCCATGATGAGGACGAACACGAAGAGGTTGTCGATCGAGAGGCTGTACTCCGTCAGCCAGCCGGCGACGAACTCGCCGCCCGCGTCCGGCCCGACGATCGTGAACATGAGCCCGGCGAAGATCAGCGCCAGCGTCACGTAGAACGCCACCCACAGCCCCGACTCCTTCGGGCTGGGCACGTGAGGGCGACGGACGACGAGCAGGAGGTCGGCGATCAGGATTAGCGTCAGGACGACGAACGAACCGATCTCGAACCAGGCGGGAATGACGTAGTCCACGGGGACCTTCCGTTCAGGGGTGCGGTGAGGGACGAAAGTCTCTCCCCCGCGGATCGCGGCGCCTGGCCCGGGGCCTCGACAACGGAGCCCGTGGTGACGGATCAGGCGAATCGGGATACTCCCCTTCGCTCGGGTGAGTCTAGCGCCGCTCGCGGCGGGGGCTCGCAGAGCATCCGACCGCGACGGCTGAGACGACGAAACCCCCGGCATGACCGGGGGTTTCGTGAAGTGTGACCCCAGCGGGATTCGAACCCGCGTTACCGCCGTGAGAGGGCGGCGTACTAGGCCGCTATACGATGGGGCCGTTTGCGACTGGACGAGTATGGCATACGTCCGAGGCGGAATCCAAACCGGCCGCGGCCGCTTCCGATCCGCGCGAGCGCGGGCATTCGAGGGGCGTCAGGCGAGCACGCGAAGCGCGCCCGGCTCGACCTCCACATCGATCGGGAGAGGGGCGATGCGCTCGCCGTCGGCGTAGGCGACGATGCCCTCGGCCTCGATGCGGATGCGGCGCCCGCACATCGTAACGACGCGCGCGTCGGTCACATGCGTGCCCGCGAATACGCGCGGGAAGATGCGCAGGAACGCCAGCCGCGAGAGCGGCCGCACGATCATTACATCGAGCAGGCCGTCATCGAGCAGCGCCGCGGGCGTGACCTTCATGCCGCCTCCGAGTGAGGTGTTGTTGCCGACCGAGACGAGCAGGGCCCGCTCGCGGTGCTCGACGCCGTCGACGACGAGCCGGTAGTCGATCGGCCGAAGTCGCGCGAGCTCGACGAGCAGCGCGATCGTGTATCGGCTGCGCCCGCGCGGCCTGCTCATGCGGTTCGCCCGCTCGTTGACGATCGCGTCGAAGCCCGCCGAGAGCACGCAGGCGAAGCGGCGAGAGCCGGGATGCAGCGCCGCGCCTGCCGCCGATGCGGCGCCGTGATCGATGCGGGCCGCGTCGATGACGCGAGGTCCGCGCTCGAGGGCGGCGAGCATCCCCTGCACCGCCGCGTCGGGGTCGTCGAAAGCGATGCCGAGGCCGCGCGCCATGTCATTGCCCGTCCCGCTCGGGATGATTCCGAGGGGGATGCCCGTGCTGGCCGTGAGCTCGACGCCCAGGTTGACCATCCCGTCGCCCCCGACCACGACCAGGGCGTCGACGCCCGAGTCGAGCCGCGCGGCCGCCTCGGCGCGGAGCACGACGAGACTCTCAGCGACCAGTTCGTGCACGAGGTGACCCCGCTCGCGCAGGAGGGCGACGACTCGCGGTCCCACGTCGCGGCCCTTCCCGAAGGAGGCGGTCGGGTTGATCGCCACCGCGAACGTGCGCATCGTCGTCACAGTTGCTGATTATGGGGGCGGAACGATCGTGCTCGCGGGGCGGGCGGGGTGCGGCGCGCCGGGGATCCGCCCGCCGCCTGCGCTGCGCGGCCCGCGCGACGCGGGGCGCGGCCTGCGGGGCGCGATCGCGTCTATCGGTCAGCAGTTACGGGACGACCACTCCGAACACCCGACAGCTGACCGATGAACGGACTCGGCGTGCACCGCCACGGGCGCGCGGGGCGTTGCCCCAGGAGCGGATGTCGACCCTCGTCCTCGCACGGTACGCGCGCCTATCGGTCACTCGATTGCGGCTCGGCTCGGCCGACCCCGCAACAACTGACCGCTAGACGAGCTGACGGCGCAACGCACCCGACGCTCTCCGGCGCAGCGCGCCTCAGCTGCCGCGGTTGTTCTGCAGCTCGAACACCGAGAGCAGCTCGGCGACGGCCTTCTCGCGCTCATCGCCGCCCGCGTCGAACATGTCGGTCACGTGCGTGCGCAGGTGGTTCTCGACGAGTAGCTTGTTGAGGCTGCGAAGGCTCTTCTGAATGGCGAGCGACTGCGTGATGATGTCGACGCAGTACTCGTCCGCCTCGATCATGCGCTCGATTCCGCGCATCTGGCCCTGCAGAATGCGCGCGCGGTGGAGTGAGCGCTTCTTGATGTCGTCGATCATTGTTCGATAGTACCCCCCAGGGGTACCATTGGCGAGCCGTGCCCGGGTGGCGCGTCAAGCCAGGTCGGTGACTACAGTGGCCGCATGATCCTCACCAAGCGCGAGCACGCCTGCCTGGTCATCGAGCGCGACGGCGCGAGCCTCGTCATCGATCCTGGTAGCTTCACCGCCCCCTTCGACGCCCCGGGTCTCGTCGCCATCGTCGTCACGCACGAGCACGCCGACCACGCCGCCCCCGAGCACCTCGACCGCCTGCTCGCCTCCTCCCCCGAGGCGCGGCTGTTCGCCCCGGCCGGCGTCGCCGCTGCCCACCCGGGCTACGACTGGCAGATCGTCGCGGCAGGGGATGTCCGCGAGGCCGCGCCGTTCACGCTCGCCTTCTCGGGCGGTCGGCACGCTGTCATCCACGCGAGCATCCCGGTGGTCGACAACCTCGGGGTCATGGTCGACGGCACTCTCTACTACCCCGGAGACTCGTACACCGACCCCGGCGTGCCCGTCGGCGTGCTCGCGGTGCCCGCGAGCGCGCCGTGGCTCAAGATCGGCGAGGTCATGGACTACCTCGACGCCGTGCGGCCGCGTCGGGCGTTCCCGACGCACGAGCGCGCGAACTCCGACGCCGGCAACGCGATGGCGAACGGTCGCATCAAGCACGTCGTCGAGTCGAACGGCGGCCGATTCTTCGCGCTCGTGGCGGGCGACACGCTCGAGATCTAGTGGCGCAGCGCGCGCGAGTCTGGACGAGCGCCAGGGCTCCTAGTCGGGCGCCGAGCAACGGCGAGCACGGCGATGGCCGCCACCGCGACGAGAACGGCGACGACGGCCGCGAATGACAGCGTGAGAGCATCCGGGGCCACGATCGATTGCCCGCGCAGTGCCTGCTGCGTGACTATCGCGACGACCGCCGCGAAGGCGCCCGCGCCCACGAGCACAAGCCGACGGCGGATCGAAGAGGCGCGCAGCGCGCCGATCCGGCGGGCCGCGAGCTCGAGCAGGAGCGCTAGCAAGGGCAGCGCCTGCAGCGCGTGCATGCCGATGAAGTGGGGGATGCGCAGGTCGCCGGCCTCGGTGCTCCAGCCGACGAGCGGCAGGCCAGAGCCGCCGTCGGGAAGGCCGACGGTGTGGGCGCCCGCGACGCCCTGGAAGTCGGCGAGCTGACCGCTCGTCGAGCCTGTCATCAGGAAACCGAGGGCGAGACCGACGAGCGATATCAGGATGCCCGCCCGAAGCGCGGCGCGCCGGGCCGGGTCGGCACCGGGGAGGGACCACATCGCGAGCCCCGCGACGATCGTGGCGACCCAGAGCGTCGTGATCGCGCCCGCCATGATCGACCACGCGGTCACCGCCAGAGGCGTGTCGACCATGAAGTGGCTGCGGAGTCCGACGGCGGCGAAGCCGACGATGACGACGAGCTCGATCGCCAGCGTGACCGTGATGACGGTGCCGGCCCACCAGGCGATCCGGCGGCCGCGCGGCGCCAGGACGTGCCCGAGCAGCCACGACCAGGTGAGCGCGTAGATCGAGCCGGAGATCGCGAACTTCAGCGGCTTCTCCCACAGCGGTCGGCCGAGCAGCTCGCGGTCGTCGACGACGAAGCCGACGAGTGCAACGAAGGTGAGGGCGGCGAGCGCGATCGCGAGACCGAGCAGCGGCCGGTGCCAGTGCTGCCGAGGCAGGTCGAGTCTCCACCCTGGGGCGATGTCGGGGCGGGTCATGGCCCGGCCGTCGGAGCCGCTGGCCGCGGCCGACGACGGGGCGTGGGATGCGCGGGGGTCGGTCAGCATGAGGGATCCTGTCGGTCGGCGCGTCGGGTCTCGGTGCCGCCGTCCGGAAAGAGCCGGTACGACTCGACCTCCTGGGCGATTCGGCGCAGGCCCGCCGCGAGCGTGTCGCCGAGCACCGTGCCGATGACGACGACGTTCGCCATGGCGGCACGATCGCCCCTCGTGCGCTCGCCCGCCGCCGCGACGGTCGCGAGGTCGGCTGCGGCGATGCGCTCGGCAGCCTCGGCGTAGTCGTCGAGTGCGGCGATGAGGTGCGGCTGGTCAAGGGCCTCGTAGGCATCGAGCACGCGCGTCGCCATCGCGAGGCCGGGGTTGTCGCCGTGCACCCGCCAGCCGCGGCGCGCGCAGAGCTCGGCGATGCGCCGCTCGCCGCGGGATGGCTCGCGTGACTCCTCGGTCGGCGTCGTGGGGAGGTCGGCACCGGGCCGCTCAGTCACGGAGCGCTGCGCGATGCCGAAGATGTGGCTGAGCTCGAGCTCGGGGCGCTCCATCGCGGCGAGCACCTCGGCGGCGCGTGCCACGGGCAGGTCGCCGACGTCGATGAGCGCACGGATCAGGCGAACACGCGCGACGTGACTGGAGTCGTAGCGAGCCTGGTTGGGGCTCGTCCGCTCACCTCCGTGCAGCAGGCCCTCACGCAGGTAGTACTTGAGCGTCGGCACGGGAACGCCCGTGGTCGTGCTCAACTCGCTCATCCGCATGATGGATAGCGTAACTATCTATATCGCCGTTGTCCATATCGGCACGGAGGTCAGGGCGTCGCGGGCAGCACCCGACCCGGCGCATCGAGGGCGTCGATGTAGCGCAGGACGATGCCCTCGCGCAGCGCCCACGGCGACACGATGAGGGTCGGCACGTCGAAGACCTTCATCGCCGTGCGCAGCAGGATGGCGCCAGCGAGGATCTGCGGGCCCCGCTCGGGCGTGATGCCGGGAAGGTACTGCCGGACGTCGGAGGGCATCTCGCGCAGCGTCGGCTCCCACTCGCGGAGGCCCGTGTAGTAGATCGGAGCCGGGGCGCCCGTGACAGGGTCGGCCGGACCGCCGACCAGTCGCCCGAGCGAGCGGATGGTCTTCGAGGTGCCGACGACGCGCGTGGGCTTCGGCCGGTCGGCGAAGAGAGTGTCGCGCGCCTCGGTGAAGGCGGCGCGGGCGTGCGCGCGCAGCGCCGAGACCGCGTCGCGATTCGGGGGGTCGCCCCGGAGGAAGCGCACGGTCGCTCTCGCGGCCCCGAGCGGCAGGGAGACCTGCGCATCCGGATACTCGTCGGCGCCCTGGGCGATCTCGAACGAGCCGCCCCCGATGTCGAAGAGCAGGATCTCGCCGGCCGACCAGCCGAACCAGCGCCGCACGGCGAGCATCGTGATGCGGGCCTCATCGTCGCCCGAGAGCACCTGGAGCTCGACGCCGGTCTCGCGGACGATGCGGGCGAGGACGTCCTCGCCGTTGGCCGCCTCGCGGATGGCCGAGGTCGCGGTCGAGATGACGTCGTCGACGCCGATCTCGGCGACCGTGGCGGCGGCGCTGACGATCGCCTCGATGAGGAGCCGCTGCCCTTCCTCGACGATCGCGCCGTCGTCGTCGATGAAGCGCATGAGCCTCAGCGTCGACCGCTCGGAGTGGTACGGCACCGGGCTCGCGCCGGGGTGCGCGTCGACGACGAGCAGGTGAACGGTGTTCGAGCCGACGTCGATGACCCCTAATCGCATGGGTCGAGCGTACGCGCGCCGCCTCCGCTCCGCGGGCGCCCGACGTCCACTGAGACGACGAAACCCCCGGGATCACCGGGGGCTTCAGAGCGCTGGGGTACCTGGACTCGAACCAAGAACAACTGAACCAGAATCAGCCGTGTTGCCAATTACACCATACCCCACCGGGGTACTGCGGGCTCGCGCCTTGCAGTGACTCCGTGACACCGCTAGGCGGGCCGAGATGCGAGTTTACCCTACCGGTCGGGCGGGCACGAACGCGCCCTGCGACCGGGCGCGCGCTCCGCCCCGACCGGCTCATTCGACGGCGATGACGAAGACCGACTCGCAGAACGCCTCGCCCGTGCACGTGATCTCCAGGTGCGTCGGAAGCCCGATCCGATCGCCGGACTCCGTCCGTGTCGTCTCGGGCTGGCCGCTCTCCTGCGCCGCGAGCACGAGCTCGAGGAGCGTGCCGTCGGCGATCGGTGCATAGCCGAAGCGCTCGGCCGACTCGACCGCGAACGCCTCGACGTCGCGGAAAGTGCCGAACGTGATCTCCCGGGGCGGCGCCACGCGCAGCTCGCGCACCTCCCCCGCCTCCGTCGCGATCGTGAACGTCCACGTCGTGAATCGCGCGCCGCCGTCGCCGCCGGAGGCGAGCAGCACGAGCCGGTAGTCGAGATCCTGCTCGTGGGGGCCGATGACGACCTCGCCGCTGGCGGGCAGCCCGAGCGACTCCGCCTCGATGGGGATCTCGCGCAGATCGATGCGCGGGATGCGCTGCTCCTCGATGAACGCGAGGCCCTCGTCGGTGAACACCGAGAAGTTGAGGTCGTCGACCTCGTTCGTCTCGGCGGGCCCCGGTCCCGCCGCGAGGCGCGGCCCCTGCGAGGCGGCGAAGGCCACCGCAGCGATGATGATCGCGCTCAGGACGACTGCGGGGATCCATCGCACCCACTCGGGCACTCTCGAGGGGAAGTCAGACACCGGACCACCCTAGCCGCGTCGCGCCGAGCCCCCGCCCACCCCTCCCCCAGCGCCTGCCCCCCGACAGGGCGATACGGTGGAGCACGTGCCGCGCCCGACCGCCCTCCGCCGCCGTGCGGTCGTGCTCGCGGTCGTCGCGGCTCTGGTCGTGCTCGCGGCCGCGATGATCGCGGCGCGCGCGTTCCTCGAGAGCCCTAGCGGGGCATCCTTCGTCGCCGACTACCCCGGCTCGTACGACCCGCCGCCCGGCACACCCGACGGATTCCCCGCGTGGCTGCGCTGGACGCACTGGCTCAGTGCCTTCCTCCTGCTGTTCATCGTGAGCTCCGGTCTGCACCTGCGCACCGGTCGGCGACCGCCCGCGTTCGTCACGAGGCGCACGACGGGCCCACTCGCGGCGAAGAGCCCATCGCGCCTCGGCCTCCACACGTGGTGGCATCTCGTCGTCGACACCCTGTGGGTGATCACGGGACTCATCTACCTCGTCGCCCTGTTCGCCAGCGGACACTGGCAGCGTCTCATTCCCACCGACCTCGCAGTCATCCCCCACGCGGTCTCGGCGGCCGTACAGTACCTCGCCCTCGACTGGCCCGCCCACGACAGCTGGGCCCGGTACAACAGCCTGCAGCAGCTCTTCTACGCCGCGACGGTCGTCATCGCCGCACCGCTCGCGACTCTCACCGGGCTGCGGCTCTCACCCGTGTGGCCGGATCGGTGGATGCGCGCCCGCGGGCCGCTCTCCGACCGGGCGGCTCGGCGCACCCACGGCCTGGTGCTCTGGTACTTCCTGGCGTTCACCGTCGCGCACGTCGCGCTCGTCCTCCTCACGGGCGCGCGCGGCAACCTCAACGCCATCTACGCAGGGATCGACGACGCCGAGAGCTGGCTCGGCGTCGGGCTCTTCGCTCTCTCCACCGGCGTCATGGCGGCGGCCTGGGTGCTCCTGCGGCCCCCCGCACAGATCGCGATCGCGCAGAGGGTCGCCGACGTGCGGGTCATGCCCGCGCCCCCTGCCGCGCCGAAGGAGGCGCACCGGCCGTAGCCGACCTCGGGCGTTCCGGCCGCAACGCGACGGGGTCGTCCCACATGAAGGGCGGGACACCCTGCGCAGCGGCGTGTCGCACACGACACGCCGTCGCCAGGGCCGCCGCTCCCTTCATTTGGTCGACGCGGCTCGATCCGGGGGCGCCGGGATGGCCGGGCTAGAGCGTCGCGCGGAGCGCCCTCAGGCGGGCGAGGGTCGAGTCGCGCCCGAGGAGCTCCATCGACTCGAACAGCGGCGGGCTCACCCGTCGACCCGAGACGGCGACGCGCAGCGGGCCGAACGCGAGTCGCGGCTTGAGGCCGAGGCCGTCGATGAGCGCCTCGCGCAGGGCGGCCTCGATGCCCTCCGGCGTGAACTCCTCGAGCCACTCGAGCGCGCCGATGCCGGCGTCGAGCACGGCGGCCGCGTCGGCATCGAGCGAGGCTCGAGCATCCGCCTCGATCTCGAGTTCGTCATCGTCGGTGAACAGGAAGCCGACCATTCTCGGCACCTCGCCCAGAAGTCCGACGCGCTCCTGCACGAGGGGCGCGGCCTTCGCGAGCAGGTCGCGCTCCTTCGGGCGCGGGACGTCGTTGAACAGGCCGGCGCCGCTGCAGTAGGGGATGCTCCGCTCGACGAACTCGTCGAGGGGCAGCCGCCGCACGTGGTCTCCGTTGATGGCCTCGGCCTTCTTCTGGTCGAACCGCGCGGGGTTCGGGTTGACGTCGCGCACGTCGAAGGCGGCGATGAGCTCCTCGAGGGTGAAGACGTCGCGGTCGTGGCTGAGCGACCAGCCCAGGAGCGACAGGTAGTTGAGCAGGCCCTCGGGGATGAACCCGCGGTCGCGGTGGTGGAAGAGGTTCGACTCCGGGTCGCGCTTGCTGAGCTTCTTGTTGCCCTCCCCCATGACGAAGGGCAGGTGTCCGAACTGCGGGATGGCCTCGGCAACGCCGATGTCGATGAGCGCGTGGTAGAGCGCGATCTGCCGCGGTGTGGACGACAGCAGATCCTCGCCGCGGAGGACGTGCGTCACACCCATGAGCGCGTCGTCGACGGGATTCACGAACGTGTAGAGCGGGGCGCCGTTCGGCCGCACGACGACGAAGTCGACGAAGCTGCCCTCGGGGAAGGTGATGTCGCCGCGCACCAGATCGGTGAAGCTCAGCGCCGTGTCCGGCACGCGGAGGCGCAGCGCGGGCTGACGACCCTCGGAACGGTACGCCTCGCGCTGCTCGTCGGTGAGCTCGCGCTCGGCGTTGTCGTAGCCCATCTTCGGGTCGCGGCCCGCGGCGATGTTGCGGGCCTCGATCTCATCGGGCGTGAGGTACGACTCGTACAGGTGCCCGGCATCCGTCAGCCGCTCGATGACTTCGCCATAGATCTCGCCGCGCTGCGATTGGCGATAAGGAGCGTGCGGTCCGCCGACCTCGACGCCCTCGTCCCAGTCGATGCCCAGCCATCGCAGGGCGTCGAGGAGCTGGTGATAACTCTCCTCGCTGTCGCGGGCCGTGTCGGTGTCCTCGATGCGGAAGATGAGCTTCCCGCCCGTGTGGCGCGCGTACGCCCAGTTGAACAGGGCGGTGCGCACGAGGCCGACGTGGGGCGTCCCGGTCGGGGAAGGGCAGAAGCGCACGCGGACATCGCTGCCCGTGGCGGTGGAGAAGGCGGGGGAGGTCATCGCCTGCGATCCTACCGGCGGGCAGGCAGCCGGCGCTCAGCAGCGGTAGAAGCCGGCCACCGTCGGGGCGAGCGTCGCATGCCCGCCGAGCAGCACGATGTCGGCCGGTGCTTGCGCGCTGATCGCGCTGTGCACGGACGCCGGGATGCAGCGCGACGAGAGCGTCGGCGAATCCCGACCCGGTCGCCACGAACACCGTCGGCGCCCCGGTGACGCCGTAGGCATCGACGGCGAGACGGCGCGAGACCTCGTAGCGGTCGGCTCCGGAGATGCGGTCGACGCGGGCGACGACCGTTCGGAGGACGGCGACCACGGAGTCGCTTGACCGAGCCCGGTCCGCCGGCAACGACGACCCGGGCAGGGGACAGGCGCCGCAGCTCTGTGAGCACTGCCTGGGGGACGGAATCCGGGGCGACCAGGAGGAGCGGGCCGCGTGCGGCTCCCGCGAGGGCCGAGGCGCTCAGCGCATCCGGGAAGTTCGCACCGGAGGCCACATACACGGTGGACGCTCCTGCCGGAAAGGTTCGAGCCGACGTCTGCGCGGAGACGGCGTATCGGTCCGGACCGGCGATCCGGTTCATCGACCCGGGCACCGGCGGCGGCGCGCTGGCGTATCGACCGAAGTTCTGCGTGTAGAACCAGCGGCCCCGAGCGTCTCTAGCCGCGCCGATGCCGGTGTCCGTGTTCGAGGAGAGAAGATTGGCGCGGTGCCCGGTCGATGCCGCCCAGGCATCCAGGACAGAGCCGGGCTGGTAGCCCATCGCCACGTTCTCGGCCGCCCGCGACCACCCGGCGGGGTACAGCGATGCGAGGCCGACGCGATGTTTCATGACCCCGCTCGCCGCCTGCTTCTCGGCCCAATCCTGCGCGACGTCGTTGAGCGCATGGTTGAGGCGCAGGGGTGAGAGCCCGTTCGCGGCCCGGAGCTCGTTCGTATTCCGCAGGATCAGCGCTCGCTCGCTGAGAGCTATGCCGGCACTCGGCAGGGACGCCGCAGTCGACTCGAGCGCACTGCCGACAGCCGCAGGCACCGACCGCGTCTGGCTCGCCTCGGCAGCCGCGCCGCCCGGTTGCGCGCTCCCCGACGGAGTCGAGACCAGCGCCGACATGAGCACCACTCCGACGGTGGCAAGGCCGAACTGCTGTCTCACGGGATCCCCCGAGCCTGGCTGCACGCCGCGACCCCCTGTCGCGACATGCGATCAGCCTGCGTCGACGCCGCGCGACGGGCACGCCCCCGAACGTGGCCCCCGTGGTCGTCGGCGCGCTGACCTAGGAGGTGGTCGGCCCAGCGCGGCCTCGGCGATTCGCGACCAGCGTCGCCACGACCGCCGCCACGAGCGCCATCGCCGCGAGCGACAGCCCCGCGTACCCCGACGTGGCGAGCACCGGCCCGGCGAGCAGGCCCCCGACCGCACCGCTGCCGCTCATGAACAGGTCGCTGCGACCCTGGATGACCGTGCGCCGCTGGGGCGCGGTCGACTCGGTGAGCAACGCGCTGCCCGCGACGGTCGCGGCGCTCCAGCCGAGGCCGAGGAGGATCAGCCCCGTAACGACGGCTACCTCGCTCTCGGCGCCGAGCGCAGTGAAGAGCAGGCTCGCGACGAGGAGCGCCTGCCCGACGAGGATCGTCCACCACCGGCCGAGCCGGTCGGCGAGGATGCCGAACACGGGCGAGAGGGCGTACATGCCCGCGATGTGAAGGCTGATCGTGAAGCCGACGACTACGAGGCTCGCCCCGTGGTCGGTGAGGTGCACGGGCGTCATCGCCATGACGCTCACCATCGTCGCGTGGCTGAGGGCGAGCGCGATGAGGGCGAGCCGGATGCCCGCGCGGTCGCTGCGCGCCGCTCCCGTTGCCGACTCCCCCGCCGCTGTCGCCGCGGCGGCGGCATCGCGTGCGAGTCGAAGCGCGAGCCGCAGGGGGTCGGGGCGGAGCGCGACGAGGTAGAGGGCCGCAGCGAGCGCCTGGGCGACGACGGTGAAGAGGAACGGCCCCGAGAGCGGCGGTAGCCCGATCGCGGCGCCGAGCTGCTCGCCCGGGCCGATGAGGTTGGGGCCGCTCACCGCGCCGACGGTAGTCGCCCACACGACGAGCGAGAGGTCGCGGCCCCGCGTCGCAGGAGCCGCGAGGTCGGCGGCGGCGAACCGCGACTGCAGGTTCACGGCCGTGCCGACGCCGATGAGCACGATCGCCCCGAGCAGCAGCGGGAAGCTCGGCAGGCCCGCAGCGACGATCGCGAGCACGGCGCCGGTCGCGGCCGCGAGGGCGCCGACGGCGAGCGCGGGCGCGCGGCCGAACCGGCCGGCGAGTCGGGCGAGCGGGATCGCCGCGAGCGCGGCGCCGAGGGTGACCGCGGTCGCCGCGAGCCCGCTGTAGGCGGGCGACCCGGATACCTCGGCGGCGAGGATCGCTCCGATGCTCAGCGTCGATCCCATGCCGAGGCCGGCGAGCACCTGCCCGACCATGAGCGTCGAGCGGACCCGGCGCTGGACGGCCGCGACATCCATCACTGGAGCGACGGCGGGCGCGTCCGCCGTTACCGGGGGGACGGAGCTCATGGCTCCATCATGCTCCTGCCGCGCATCCGCCGTATGGGCCGCATGGGCCGGAGGCCCCGATCAGTAGTCGCGGTCGTCGCGGTTCTTCGCGGGGTTGCTGAGCGTGCCGAGACCCTCGATCGTGATGTCGATCGTCTGACCGTCGACGAAGCCGCCGAGCCCGTCGGGGGTTCCCGTGAGGATGAGGTCGCCGGGCAGGAGGGTCCACACGTCGCTGATGAACTCGATGAGCTGAGGAATGGTGTGAAGGAGGTCGCCCGTGTTGCCCTTGCGGCGAAGCTCGCCGTCGACGAACGTCTCTATCTCGAGGTTCGTGGGGTCGAGCTCGGTGTCGATGAACGGGCCGAGCGGGCAGAACGTGTCGTAGCCCTTCGCGCGCGCCCACTGGCCGTCGGCGAACATGACGTCACGCGCCGAGACGTCGTTGGCGATCGTCACTCCGAAGACGACGTCGCGCCAGTTCTCGGCCTTCACCCGCTTGGCGACCGAGCCGATCACGAGCGCCAGCTCGCCCTCGTGCACGATGCGCCCCTCGACGGGCGGAATGACGATCGGGTCGCCGGGGCCGACGACCGCGGTGTTGGGCTTGAGGAAGATGAGCGGGGTCTCCGGGCCCTCGTGGCCCATCTCGCGTCGGTGCGCCGCGTAGTTCATGCCCACGCACACCACCTTCGAGCGCGGGATGACCGGTGCGAGGATTCTCGCATCCGACAGCGGCACGCGCTCGCCCGACGTGTCGTAGCCGTGGTACATCGGGTCGCCCGTGAGCACGACGAGCTCATCGTCGTCGACGATGCCGTACCGGGGGGATCCGTCGGTGCTGAATCGGGCGATCTTCACGGCGAGAGCCTACCTTCTGTGCAGTCCAGCTTCATGCGAATGCATCGAGTGCGCGGTCGGGGACGCGAGCACCGGCGATCGCCGACCATCGGGCGGATGCTCAGGCCGGCGTGACGACGTACGTCGCCGTGACCTCGCCCTGGGCATCCGTCGCGACCGACAGGTCGACGCGGTACGCGCTCGACGTGAACGCGCCGTACCCGCTATCGGTGTCGCTCGAGACGCCGCTCGCGGCGAATCCCGCTCCCTCGAGGGCCGCGGCGGCCGCGGCGAACGCGCCCGCGTCGTCGATGCGCGTGCGGACGACCCAGCCGGTGCTGTCGGGGCCCGCTCCTCCGCCGAGGACGTCGCCGACGAGCGGCACCTCGCGCGGGAAGCTCGCGGGCGGCTCGCCGTCGGTCGACAACTCGACGCCGCCGAGCACGTCATCGACGAGACCGCGGACGGACTCGTCGATGCCGGAGGTGATCTGCTCGACGCCCTGGTCGACGAGCCCCTCGACGATGTCGTCGAGCGGCGTGCCCGTCGCGCAGCCGCTCGCCCCGAGGGCGAGCGCACCGACGAGAGCGGCGGCGAGAGTGGCGGCGAGACGGTGGGGAGGTCGGCGCATGGGTGCTCCTCGGGTCAGGCGTTCTGCTTCTTGAGGCGGGAGGTCGCGCGGGCGCGCAGGGTCTGGTCGAGCTCGACCTTGCGGATACGCACCTTCTCGGGCGTGACCTCGACGCACTCGTCCTCGCGGGCGAACTCGAGGCATTCCTCCAGCGTGAGCTGACGGGGAGGTGTGAGTCGCTCCAGCTCCTCCGCGGTGGAGGAGCGGATGTTGTTGAGCTTCTTCTCCTTGGTGATGTTGACGTCCATGTCGTCGGCCCGCGAGTTCTCGCCGACGACCATGCCCTCGTAGACCTCCTCGGTGGGGTTCACGAAGAACGACATGCGCTCCTGCAAGGTCATCATCGCGTTGCTTGTGACGACGCCCGCGCGGTCGGCAACGATCGAGCCGTTGTTGCGCGACTGAATGGACCCGGCCCACGGCTCGTAGCCATGCGAGATGGCGTTCGCGATGCCGGTGCCTCGGGTCGTGGTGAGGAACTCGGTGCGGAATCCGATGAGGCCGCGGCTCGGGACCAGGAACTCCATGCGCACCCAGCCGGTGCCGTGGTTCGACATGCCCTCCATGCGCCCGCGGCGCGCGGCGAGCAGCTGCGTGATCGCTCCCAAGTACTCCTCCGGCGCGTCGATCGTGAGCTGCTCGAACGGCTCGTGGAGCTTGCCGTCGATCGTCTTCGTGACGACCTGCGGCTTGCCGACCGTGAGCTCGAAGCCCTCACGGCGCATGTTCTCGACGAGGATCGCGAGCGCGAGCTCGCCGCGGCCCTGCACCTCCCACGCGTCGGGGCGGCCGATGTCGACGACGCGGATCGAGACGTTTCCGATGAGCTCGCGATCGAGGCGGTCCTTGACCATGCGCGCCGTGAGCTTGTGACCCTTGACCTTGCCGACGAGCGGGGATGTGTTGGTGCCGATCGTCATCGAGATCGCGGGCTCGTCGACCGTGATGGCCGGGAGCGGGCGGATGTCCTCCGGGTCGGCGATCGTCTCGCCGATCGTGATGTCCTCGATGCCGGCGATCGCGACGATGTCGCCCGCGGTGCCCGACTCGGCCGGGTAGCGCTCGAGCGCGCGGGTCTTCAGCAGCTCGGTGATGCGCATGTTGGTGTGCGTGCCGTCGTGGCGCACCCAGGCGACGGTCTGGCCCTTCTTGAGCGTGCCGTTGAAGATGCGAAGCAGCGCGATGCGGCCGAGGAAGGGGCTCGCGTCGAGGTTGGTGACATGCGCCTGCAGCGGGTGCTCGTCGTCGTAGGTCGGCGCCGGGATGTGCTGCAGGATCGCCTCGAACAGCGGCTCGAGGTCGTCGTTGTCGGGCAGCTCGCCGTCGGCGGGGCGCGTGCGGCTGGCAGCGCCGGCGCGGCCGGAGGCGTAAATGACGGGGAGGTCGAGGATGGCGTCCACGTCGAGGTCGGGCACCTCGTCCTGCAGGTCGCTCGCGAGACCCAGGAGGAGGTCATGGGTCTCCTCCTCGACGGCCTCGATGCGGGCATCCGGCCGGTCGGTCTTGTTGACGAGCAGGATGACCGGGAGCTTCGCCGCGAGCGCCTTGCGCAGCACGAATCGCGTCTGGGGCAGCGGGCCCTCGCTCGCGTCGACGAGCAGGACGACGCCGTCGACCATGCTCAGGCCGCGCTCGACCTCGCCGCCGAAGTCGGCGTGACCGGGGGTGTCGATCACGTTGATCGTGATCTCCTGCCCGCCGGCGTGCTTGCCCTTGTAGGTCACCGCCGTGTTCTTGGCGAGGATCGTGATGCCCTTCTCGCGCTCGAGGTCGTTCGAGTCCATCGCGCGGTCCTCGAGGTGGGCGTGCGCGGCGAAGGAGTCGGTCTGGCGCAGCATGGCGTCGACGAGAGTGGTCTTGCCGTGGTCGACATGGGCGACGATCGCCACGTTGCGCAGGTCGGAGCGGGTGGCGAGCGCCATACGGAAACAGCTTTCAGTTCGGGGAGGCTTCGGGGCTCAGGGCACGCAGAAAGGGCCGAGCGATGCGACCAGTCTACCCACCGCCCTCTCGGCGAGGGGCCTGGCCTCGCTCGGCCCTCTGCGCGGTGCGCTACAGCCCGGCGCGGCGGCTCTCGCGGCGCTCGCGCTGCGCTACCGGGTCAGGCAGCGGTACGGCAGAGATGAGGCGCTGTGTGTACGACTCCTTGGGGCTGCGGA
Organism: Microcella alkalica; assembly: GCF_014137945.1. Classification (GTDB taxonomy): domain Bacteria; phylum Actinomycetota; class Actinomycetes; order Actinomycetales; family Microbacteriaceae; genus Microcella; species Microcella alkalica. The sequence goes on along the minus strand of NZ_JACGWX010000001.1, from coordinate 122,397 downwards.
GGATCTCGTCGCGAGTTCCCTGCTCGACCAGCCGCCCGCGGTGCATGACCGCGATGCGGTGAGCGAGGATGTCGACGACGGCGAGGTCGTGGCTGATGAACAGGCATGCGAAGTGCAGCTTCTGCTGCAGATCCTGGAGCAGGTCGAGGAAGCGGGCCTGCACCGAGACGTCGAGCGCGCTCGTCGGCTCATCCGCGATGAGCAGTTCTGGCGTCAGCGCGAGGGCGCGGGCGATGCCGACGCGCTGACGCTGCCCGCCCGACAGCTCGTGCGGGTAGCGGTTGCGGTAACTCGTCGGCAGCTCGACCGAGCTCAGGAGCTCCTGGACGCGCTTGTCGAGATCTTTCCCCTCCGCCTCGCCGGCGAGGAACAGCGGCTCGCCGATCGACTCGCCGATCGGCATGCGGGGGTTGAGGCTCGACCCCGGGTCCTGGAAGACGATGCCGGCCTTGCGGCGCAGCGACTTGAGCTCCTTCACGCCGCCGCGGGAGATGTCGACGCCGGCCGAGATGAGCGAGCCGCTCTTGATGGGGAGGAGGCCGACCGCAGCGCGACCGAGCGTCGTCTTGCCCGACCCCGACTCGCCGACGAGGCCGACGATCTCACCGGGGTACACATTGAGATTGATCTCGTCCGCCGCGAGGAACGCGGGCACGCGACCGCGCTTGGGGTACTCGATCGCGACATCCTGGAATGACAGCACGGGAGTCGCCGTCGTCGACGGCGACTCCCGCGAGGTGCCGGTCTCCGAGATCTCGAGGCCGAGGTGCGGCACCGAGGCGAGCAGCGACTGCGTGTAGGGATGCTGCGGGCGCTGGAAGATGTCCAGCGCCGTACCCTGCTCCACGGCCTCGCCGTTCTTCATGACCATGATCGAGTCCGCGAGGTCGGCGACCACGCCCATGTCGTGCGTGATGAGCACGATCGCGGAGTCGAGCCGCGTGCGCAGGCTGCGCAGCAGCTCGAGGATCTCGGCCTGGACGGTCACGTCCAAGGCGGTCGTGGGCTCGTCGGCGATGAGCAGCACAGGGTCGCACGAGATCGACTGGGCGATCATCGCGCGCTGGCGCTGGCCGCCGGAGAGCTGGTGAGGGTACTTGTTGAACGCCGTCTGCGGGTCGGGCATCTCGACCTTCTCGAGCAGCTCGATCGCGCGCTCCTTCGCCGCGGCGGGCGTGAGGTCGTAGTGCGTGCGGAGCGTCTCGACGATCTGGAATCCGATCGTGTAGACGGGGTTGAGGGCCGTCATGGGCTCCTGGAAGATCACGGCGATCTGGTTGCCGCGCACCTTCCGCAGCTCGCGGTTGTCGAGGCCGGCGATCTCACGCCCGAGGAGCTTGATGGAGCCGGTGACGCGCGCGGTGGGCGGGAGCAGCCCGAGGAGGGCCATCGAGCTCGAGCTCTTGCCCGAGCCGGACTCGCCGACGATCGCGAGGACCTCGCCGCGCTTGACGCGGTAGTCGAGGCCGACGGCGGCCGGGTAGTACTCGCCGTCGACCCAGAAGTCGACGCCGAGGTTCTCGACCTCGAGCACGGTCTCGACGGCGGTGGGGGTGGTGGTGCTCACGGGAGGTCCTTCCCTGCGTTCAGTTCGCGGCGGTCTGACAGGCTGGCATCATGCGATTCCAGCCCGTCGTCTTCCGTCCGCTCTTCGGCCGCGTGCTCACCGTCGTCATGACGGCTCTCGCGTTCGCGGGTCTCGGTGGGTTCGTGGTGACGGGCGACATCGACGGCCTCGTGCGCTACGGCTGGTGGCTCGGCCTGATGGCCTACGGCACTGCGCTGCTCTTCTGGCTGCCGAAGGTCGATGTCCGCGAGGACGGCGTGGTGGTGCGGAACCCCTTCGTGTCCTGGCACCTGCCCTGGGAGGGCATCCAGCTCATCGACACGAAGTGGGCGCTCACCCTGCGCGCGGGCGGCCGGCGCATCGAGGCCTGGGCGGCGCCCGCCGGCTCGCGCTGGACGCCCATGACGCTCGGTCGCGACGACCTTCGCGTCTCGGAGTCGGCGCACGTGGCCGGGTCGATCCGCCCCGGCGACGCGCTCAACACGGACAGCGGCGCCGCTGCGAACGTGATCCGGCGCCACTGGGAGGAGCTCCGCGACGACGGTCTGCTGCGCCCCGAGGCGCCGGAGGCGCAGCCACGACGCACCGTGCACGTTCTCGAGATCGGCGTCGTCGTGGGCCTCGTGGCGCTGTGCCTCGCGGGCCTCGTGCTCTGATCCGGCGATAGCCAGGACGAGCATCAGGCGTCGCCTCGCGAGCCGTGCGTCGGCCGCTCGTCGCCCTCGTCGAGGGTCGTCGTACTGCGGGGTGCGCGCGATCCGTCGACCTGGTTGTCGGCACCGCGCGTTCCCACGAGTGCCTCGGCGCGCGCGAGGTCGTTGCGGTTGGCCGTCGCGCGGGCGAGGGCTCGCGAGCTGGGCAGTCGCTTCTGGCGAGGGTCGAACGCGTCGCGGAGGCCGTCGCCGATGAAGTTGATGCACAGCGCGATCGCGATGATGAACGCACCGGGCCACCAGAACAGCCACGGCCGCGTTCCGAAGGCCGCCTGATTGTCGCTGATGATTTTCCCGAGCGAGGTGTCGGGCGCCTGCACGCCGAAGCCGAGGAAGCTCAGGGCCGTCTCGAGCAGGATCGCCGCGGCCATGAGCAGCGTCGCGTTGACGATGATCACGCCGATCGCATTCGGCAGCACGTGCTTGAAGATGATCCGGCGGTTGCTCGCGCCCGCGACCCGGGCTGCGTCGACGAACTCGCGCTCGCGCAGGCTCAGCACCTCGGCGCGCACGAGACGGGCAAGTCCCGTCCAGGCGAACAGTCCGAGCACGATCGCCAGAGCGAACGCCCCCTGGTTGCCGACGGCTCGACCGACGACCGCACCGACGACGATCACGGGGATCGTGATGATGATGTCGGTGAAGCGCATGAGGACCGAGTCGCGCCAGCCGCGGAAGAAGCCGGAGATCGCGCCGATGACGGTGCCGATCGTGACGCCGATGATGCCGACGACGAACATGATGACGATCGACTGCTGGGTTCCGCGCATGACGACGGCGAAGATGTCGCGGCCGACCTCGTCCTGACCGAACGGGTGGTCACCGAATCGGATGCCGTCGCCGCCGAGGAACTCGGGGACGAGCCTCAGCGTCGGCGCGCCGCCGTTCTGCGGGGTCGGGATCTGCGTCCACGTCCACTGCCACCAGCCGGGGGTGCGGATGTCGATCCCGAAGAAGCTGAAGGCGAGACCGACGGAGGAGAACGCCGTGATGATGATGAGCGCGAGCGCAACCATCGAGACGAGCGCGCCGCGGTGGCGGAAGAAGCGCCGGCGGACGATCTGACCCTGGCTGAGGCCCTCGATCTCCTTGAGCTCGAGGTTGTTCTCCGCGTCGGTCACGCTGCCCGCGGTGTGCCCGGGCTCGGGGAGGGGTGCGTTGGTCATCAGTTCACTCGGATTCGCGGGTCGAGGGCGGCGTAGACGAGGTCGGCGATCAGGTTGAACAGAATCGCGAGCCCGCCGACGATGACGAAGAAGGCCATGACGGGGTTCGGATCGACGCGCTGGAGGCCGTTCTGGAACAGCGACCCCATTCCCGTCCATCCGAACACGCGCTCAGTGATGATCGCGCCGCCGATGAGGCCGCCGATGTCGAAGGCCACGATCGTCGCGATCGGGATGAGTGCGTTGCGGAAGGCGTGACGGACGACGACCGTGCGCTCGGAGAGCCCCTTCGCGCGCGCGGTGCGGATGTAGTCCTGGTTGAGCACTTCGAGGAGGCTCGCTCGGGAGTACCGCGTGTAGGTCGCGAACGAGATCAGGATCAGCGCCATGGTCGGCAGAAGGAGGTGCGTGTAGATGTCGACGCCCTGCACCCACAGGGAGCCCTCGAGATTCGGCGTCGATGCGCCGATGGTCGCGATCGGGCGACCACGGATCCTCCCGGACTGGGCGTAGTCGTCCCACACGAGCATGAAGCGGTCGAGCGCGATCACGAACGCGGTCGTGACGCCGGTGAAGATCGCGATCCGGATGACCGGCCCACGGTCGTGACCGCCGGCGAAGTACCCGATCGTTCCGCTGACGATCACCGTGAGCACGGCGAGCGCCAGAAGCATCCACCACTCGGTCACGTAGAATGAGAGGTTGAACTGGAACGGGTAGTAGAGCGCGATCCCGAGGCCCGCGACGATGAGGGCGGCGACGAGCGCACGGCGATTCTGGAGTCCCGTGATCATGGCGGTGAAGCCGAACGCGGCGCCGATGCCCATGACCGCGACCCCGGCGATCGTGAGCGCCGGGTAGCTGAACCAGTCGGTGGCGTTCATCAGGGTCAGCACGGCGGCCGTGGCGAGGGCGGCGATCCCGAAGGTGATCGCCTTGCGCCGGGGGTTGCCGGGGATGATCGAGGCCCATAGAGCTCCGGAGATCAGAGCCATGATCACGACAGCGGGCACCGGCAGCTGGGGGTCGTCTTCGAGGAAGTCGTTGAAGCCGATGGCCACGAACTGCTTGAGGAGCACGGCGACCCAGAAGATCGGGAGCGAGAAGAAGAGGAACGAGATGAAGGTGACGCTGTAGTCGTATCCCGAGTACTGGCGCAGGGCGGTCGTGATGCCGACGATCAGTCCGAGGAAGATCGCGACGATCGTCGAGATCGTCACGAGCTGGACGGTCGACCCGAGCGCCTGCTCGAGAAGTGCATTGACGCTGCGGCCCTCGACGGTGACGCCGAAATTGCCGGTGATGACGTTGGCGAACCAGATGAAGTACCGCAGCGGCGGTGCGACATCGAGGTTGAGGAGTCGTATTCGTGACTCGATGAGCTGCTCCTTGTTGGGAGCGCTGCTCTGACGGAGGTCCTCGAGGGGATCACCCGAGAGCGCCACGAGGTTGTACATGATGTACGTCGCGGCGAGGAGGACGAAGACGGAGGCGATGAGTCGCCGGATAACGAATGTGGCCATCGGAAATGGCACCCTACCTAACTGAATCCTGGAGCGCCCAGCGGTGGGGCGCTGGAGCCGCGGTGGCGGCTCCAGCGCCCCTGGTGCTGGGTCAGCTGACTGACGTGTTCAGCCCGAGAGCCTCGGACCTACTCGCTGTCGCTGCCGAGAGGCGTCCAGTCCCAGATGTTCCAGAAGATCGTCGGCGAGAGGGGGCCGGGGTCGACACCCTCCACACGGTCGCTGTACGCCGTGACGCCGGGGAACTGGAAGATCGTGAGGCCGTAGGCGTCGTCCATGAGAAGACGGTCGATCTCGAGCTGGATCTCGATCTGGCGCTCCGGGTCGATCTCGGTGTCGAGCTCGGTCAGCAGGTCGTCAACCTCGGTGTTCGAGTAGAAGTTGAGGTTGTTGATGCCGCCGGTGCGGAAGGTCGCCGAGCTGTTGGTGACACCGAGGCTCGTCGACTGCCATCCGAAGAACGTGGCGTCGTACGCACCGGGGGTGCCGAGGAGGCCACCCCAGTCGTCGCTGCCGCAGTCGGTCACGTTGAAGCCTGCCTGGTTGGCCGACTCCTGGATGAGAGCGAACTCGTTCACGCGGCGAGGGTTGTTCGTGGCGTAGAGGATGCAGACCTCGGGGCTCGTGACGCCGGCCTCGGCGAGGAGCGCCGCGGCGCCCTCGATGTCGACCTCGCCGTATTTCTCGGCCATGCCGTTGCCCGCGACGGTCTCGTCGTAGCCCGGCGCGCCCGGGACGAAGAGCTGCGAGTTGCGCACCTCGGCCTCAGGGTTGAGCGGCTTGATGAGCGTGTCGACGATCTGCTGGCGCGGGATCGTCTTGAGGAAGGCCTCGCGGACGATCGGGTCGTTGAACGTGCCGCTCTTCGACTGGTCGAACTGAAGGTCGATGTGCTCGTAGACGGCCTCGACACCGCTCAGGACGGTCACGCCGTCGAGCTCGGTCAGCGCGTCAGCCACATCGGCCGTGGCCTGGGGGCTGATGACGTCGACCTCGCCGTTCGCGAGCGCCTGGACGGCCGCGAGCGGGTCGGTGATGAAGCGGACCGTGACCTCTTCGATCTGAGGGGTGTTCTGGCCGGTGTAGTTCTCGTTGGCGGTCAGCGTGATGTACTGGTCGGCCACGAAGTCCGAGATCACGTACGGCCCGTTGACGACGAGCAGGTTGGCGTCCTCCTCGGAGGGCATCTCCGAGAAGTTCCAGTCGGAGTTCCAGACGGACGAGATCGAGGCGAGCGCCTCCTCGTCGTTGTTCTGGATGGCCTCGACGAGGGCATCCTTCGCCTCTTGGGCGTCCTCGATTCCGAGCGCGCGCTGCGCGACGACGTGGGCGGGAAGGCCGACGCCGAACACGAGCTCCCAGTCGACGAAGATGTTGTCGTAGGAGAGCGTGATGGTGCTGCCATCGATCTCGGGAACCTCGGAGACGTTCTCGAGGCCGCTACCGAGCGAGCCATCGAAGAAGACGACGTCGGTCGGGTAGTCCTCGGTGAACTCACCGGTCTCCGGGTCCGTGAACTCGCCGGGGTCGAAGTCGGGCGTGTTGGGCACGCCCGAGTTGGCGGCCCACGCGAGGAGCATGTCGGCGGCGTCGACGGGAGTGCCGTCGGACCACTGCACGCCATCGGCGATCGTGTACTCCACGACCAGCGGGTCCTCGGAGACGACCTCGTAGGAGCCGAACGACTCGTCCTGCTGAAGCTCGGGCGTGTTGTCGTAGTAGTTGAACCCGCCGCTCGTCATGTAGACGATGTTCGCGTTCGCGGTGGCGTTGCCGAACGACGTGTTGCTGTTGTACGAGTAGAACGGCTGGTTCCACGCGACCGTGATGGAGCTTCCTTCGACGACCTCGGACTCCTGCTGCGGTGCAGCGCAAGCCGAGAGGACGAGGGCGCTCGCCGCGACCGTGGCTGCGCTAGCTGCCCCGATTCTGCTGATTCGCAATTTTCCTCCTGTGCAAGATGGACACGCGTCGGCCGCAGGTTGAGCGCGCCGTCACGCCTATTGGGTATGACCCTAGAGAGAGGGTCACATCCCCGCCAAACCATAGGCGCATTCGTTACACACCAGTAACGACATTCGAGCATTCCTGTGCACAGATCCGATAAACTGCGCCCATCCGCCCTCAGAACGCACAATTCCTGCGCGTTACGCCTGATCTCCCCGCTCCGGCGCGCGCTTGCCCGGATTGTTCCGAGCATTCATCGCGTCCTGATGTGTAGCCGTGCTCTAAAGAGCAACGCCGTTAAGAGGGCGAATCCTGCTCCTCTCCCACAACTGAGCTCGGCACCTCACGGGGACGACGCATGATACTTCTACCGTGACCGCCTCCGCCGCGACCGACGTCAGCACAGGCATCCCCTCTCGTCGCCGCATCCGCGCGGAGATCCTCATCGTGCTCGGCCTATCTCTCGGAGCGAGCGCGGTCTATTCGCTCGTCGCCATCGCCAACCGCGTGACGAGCGAGGTGCCGCTGTCGCAGCAGACGGCGACGATCAATCGTTCCCGCGACGATCGCGAGGTTTTCGACCTGATCTACCAGCTGCTCGCGATCTTCTTCGACCTCGTGGCCGTCGCTCTCGTTGCGTTCCTGCTGTGGCAGGTCGCCCGCCCGCACCTCGCCAGGCTCGGCATCGACGGTGCGCGGCCCTGGCGCGATACGCGCGACGGGCTCGGGCTCGCGCTGCTGATCGGGGTCCCGGGCCTCGCGCTCTACGTCGTCGGCCGCGCGCTGGGCATCACCGTGACCGTCGTACCGACCGCGCTCGACACCTACTGGTGGACGGTTCCCGTCCTCCTGCTCGCGGCCGTCCGCGCCGGGGTGATCGAGGAGGTCATCGCGGTCGGCTATCTCTTCGCCCGCCTGCGCGACCTCCGCTGGAGCCCGTGGGCGATCATCCTCACAAGCGCCCTGCTGCGCGCGACGTACCATCTCTACCAGGGCTTCGGGGCGTTCATCGGCAACTTCGTCATGGGCATCGTGTTCGGCTGGATCTACACGCGCACGGGCCGCGTCCTGCCGCTTGTCATCGGCCACACAGCGCTCGACGCAGTGATCTTCGTGGGATACCCCTGGGCGGCGTCAGAGTTCCCGGAACTTCTCGGTTTGCCCGCCTAGCCTCACCGCATGACTCAGCTCGAGATCGGCCAGCTCGCCCCCGACTTCACCCTGCCGGGCGTGACAATGCGGGGCGCGGATGCTCAGCACCGGCTCTTCTCGCTGCGCGAGCACCGCGGCTCGCCCCTCGTGCTCGCGTTCTACCCCGCCGACGCCTCGCCCGGCTGCACCTCGCAGCTCTGCAACTACCAGAACGAACTCTCCGGCTTCGAGGAGCTCGGCGCCGAGGTGTGGGCGATCAGCCGCCAGAGCGCGGCCTCGCACGAGTCGTTCGCCCGCCGCTCGAAGCTGACCTTCCCGCTGCTCGCCGACGAGCGCGGCGACGTCGTCGACGCTTACGGGGTCGGGCTCTTCGGCGTCGGCGTGCGCCGCTCGATCTTCATCATCGATGCCGGCGGGGTGCTGCGCTGGAAGCACGTCGCGCTCGTCGGCGTGACGTACCAGAGCGCCAGGACGATCCGCGAGCAGCTCGCACTACTGCCGGGGTCGCCCGGTCTCGACGCCTCCGCCGCCTCCTAGCCGCGGCGCTCCTCGCGCGGGCGTGGTCGTCCGCTCTTCCTGAACCAAATGAAGGGAGCCGCGGTCCTCCACCGGCGTGTCGCTGGCGACACGCCGACTACGGCGCGGTCGCTCCCTTCATTTCGTCAACCACGCGAGATTCGAGGAGGCCGCCGGGTACGAGCCGCTAGGCGAACGCCTCGATCGGCGGACAGGCGCAGACGAGGTTGCGATCGCCGTAGGCCTGGTCGACACGGCGCACCGGCGGCCAGTACTTGTCGGCGCGCGTCGCCCCGAACCCGCCGGAGCCGTCGGCGCCGGACCCGTGCTCGTCGTCCGCGACGAGCGACGCCGGGTACACGGCGAGCTCGCGCGAGTAGGGGTGCTCCCACTCGCCGGCGATGACGCTCTCGGCCGTGTGCGGCGCGTTCACGAGCGGATTGTCGCCCGCCGGCCACTCCCCCGCCGCGACGCGGTCGGCCTCGAGGCGGATCGCGATCATGGCCTGGATGAATCGCTCGAGCTCGGCGAGATCCTCCGACTCGGTCGGCTCGACCATGAGCGTCCCCGCGACGGGGAACGACATCGTGGGCGCGTGGAACCCGTAGTCCATGAGGCGCTTCGCGACGTCGTCATTGCCGATGCCCGTCGACTCCTTGAGGGGGCGCAGGTCGAGGATGCACTCGTGCGCGACGAGACCGTTCTCGCCTGCGTAGAGCACCGGATAGTGCTCGCGGAGTCGCAGCGCCACATAGTTGGCGGAGAGGACGGCGTTCGCCGTCGCATCCGTCAGCCCCTCGGAGCCCATCATGCGGGCGTAGGCCCACGAGATCGGCAGGATGCTCGCCGAGCCGAACGGCGCGGCGGAGACGGGCGCTCCGCGGTGCTCGCTGGTGCCGGCCGAGCCGGTCGTCATGTCGAACGGCGGGTGGACGTCCATCTGGGCGAGCGGGTGGCCGGGCAGGAACTCGGCCAGGTGCGCCTTGGCTGCGACGGGGCCGACGCCGGGCCCTCCCCCGCCGTGCGGGATGCAGAAGGTCTTGTGCAGATTGAGGTGACTGACGTCGCCGCCGATGTCGCCGTAGCGGGCGTAGCCGAGGAGCGCGTTGAGGTTGGCGCCGTCGATGTACACCTGGCCGCCGGCCTCGTGCACGGCGGCCGTGACCTCCATGACGTCGTGCTCGTACACGCCGTGCGTCGACGGGTAGGTGATCATGAGCGCGGCGAGCTCGTCGCGGTGCGTCTCGATCTTCGCGCGCAGGTCGGCGAGGTCGACGTCGCCCGTCACGGTCGTGGCGATGACGACGACGCGCATCCCGGCGAGGACCGCCGAGGCCGCGTTCGTGCCGTGCGCGCTCGACGGGATGAGGCAGACAGTGCGGTGCTCGTCGCCGCGCGAGCGGTGGTAGCCGCGGATCGCGAGGAGGCCCGCGAGCTCGCCCTGGCTGCCCGCGTTGGGCTGCAGCGACACGGCGTCGTAGCCGGTGAGCTCGGCGAGCCACGTCTCGAGCATGCCGATGAGCACGAGCGACCCCTGGACGTCCTCGAGCGGTGCGAACGGGTGCAGCGCGCTGAACTCGGGCCACGTGACGGCGGCCATCTCGGTCGCGGCGTTGAGCTTCATGGTGCAGGAGCCGAGCGGGATCATGCCGCGGTCGAGCGCGTAGTCGCGGTCGGCGAGGCGCTTGAGGTAGCGCATCATCGCGGTCTCGCTGCGGTGCGTGTGGAACACCGGGTGGGTCATGAACTCGGATTCGCGCTCGAGCGCGGCGGGGATGCGCGTCACCGGCTCGGACGCGCCGGCGCCGGGGATCCCCGACCCCGGCATGAACCCGAAGACGCCCGAGAGCTCCGCGAACAGCGCGGAGTCGGTCGATGACTGCTCGTCGAAGCTCAGGCGCACCGTGTCGGCGTCGACCCGCCACAGCAGGATGTCGCGGTCGCGGGCGGCGGCGATGATGTCATCGGCACGTCCCGGAACGGCGATCGTGAGCGTGTCGAACGCGGCGTCGTTGAGCACCTCGACGCTGTTGGCGGCGAGCCGCTCGGCGAACGCCGCCGTGGTGCGCGCGACGCGCGTCGCGATCCGGCGCAGGCCGTCGGGCCCGTGGTACACGCCGAACATTGACGCCATGACGGCGAGCAGCACCTGCGCGGTGCAGATGTTCGACGTGGCCTTGTCGCGGCGGATGTGCTGCTCGCGGGTCTGCAGCGTCAGCCGGTAGGCGGGGCGGCCGTCGGCGTCGCGCGAGACGCCGACGAGGCGGCCGGGCATCGAGCGCTCGAGGCCCTCGCGCACGGCGAGGTAGCCGGCGTGCGGCCCGCCGAAGCCCATGGGCACGCCGAACCGCTGCGTGGTGCCGACGGCGACGTCGGCGCCGAGCTCGCCGGGGCTCGTGATGAGGGTGAGCGCGAGCAGGTCGGCGGCGACGATCGCGATCCCGCCCTGCTCCTTGACGCGGGCGATGATCGCCGACGGGTCCCAGATGCGGCCCGAGGCGGCGGGGTACTGCACGAAGACGCCGAACGCCTCGGGCAGGTCGGCCGGGTCGGTGTCGGCGAGCGGCAGGTAGCGCAGCTCGAGGCCGACAGCCTCGGCGCGGCCGTCCAGCACCGCGCGCGTCTGGGCGAACAGGTCGCTGTCGACGAGGAAGAGATTCGACGAACTCTTCGACGCCCGGCGCGCGAGCAGCATGCCCTCGACGACCGCGGTCGCCTCGTCGAGCATCGAGGCGTTGGCGGTGTGCAGGCCGGCGAGCTCGCTCACCATGGTCTGGAAGTTCAGCAGCGCCTCGAGCCGACCCTGCGAGATCTCGGGCTGGTAGGGCGTGTACGCCGTGTACCAGCTGGGGTTCTCGAGCACGTTGCGCTGGATCACGGCGGGCGTGATCGTGCCGTAGTAGCCCTGGCCGATGAGGCTGACGCGCACGCGATTCTCGGCGGCGATGGCGCGCAGCTCGGCGAGAGCCTCGGCCTCGGTCGCGGCGTGAGGCAGGCTGCGCAGCGGGGCGGTCTGGCGGATCGCGGTCGGCACCGCCGCATCCATGAGGGCGTCGAGCGAGGCGCAGCCGAGCGCGTCGAGCATGAGCTGCCGCGCGGAGTCGTCGATGCCGATGTGGCGGGCGCTGAAATCCAAAGACATGGGGGTCGGATGCTCCTACTCGCCGATGAGGGCGCGGTACTCGTCGGCGCTCATGAGCGTCGGGGTCTCGGCGACGCGCACCTTGACGAGCCAGCCCTCGCCGTAGGGGTCGGAGTTGATGGTCTCGGGCGCGTCGACGACGGCGTCGTTCGCCTCGACGACCTCTCCGTCGAGCGGCGCGTAGAGCTCGCCGACCGACTTGGTCGACTCGACCTCGCCGACGATCGAGCCCGAGGTCACGCTCGAGCCGACCTTCGGCAGGTCGACGTAGACGACGTCGCCGAGCGCGTCGGCGGCGTACTGCGTGATGCCCACGGTGGCGACGTCGCCCTCGAGGCGCACCCACTCGTGCTCGGCGGTGTACTGCAGGTCGGCGGGGACTGCGCTCATGGTCGGGCCTCTTTCGTGTAGAAGGGGAGCGGGACGACGGTCGCGGGAATGCGGCTGCCGCGCACGTCGAGGTCGAGGGTCGTGCCGGGCTCGGCGTGGGCCGGGTGCACGAGGGCCATCGCGATGGGGTGACCGAGGGTGGGCGACAGGGCGCCGGAGGTGACCTCGCCGACGACCTCCTCGCCGCTCATGACGGGGTAGCCGGCGCGGGCTGCGCGGCGGCCCTCCGCGGTGAGGCCGACCAGAACGCGCGCGTCCTCGCCGGGGCCCGCCTCGACCGCGGCCTTGCCGACGAACGACTCCTTGGACGTCACGACGACGCGCCCCAGCCCCGCCTGAACGGGCTGGATGCTCGTGCCGAGCTCGTGACCGTAGAGCGGCATGCCCGCCTCGAGCCGGAGGGTGTCGCGCGCCGCGAGCCCGCACGGCTGCAGGCCGAGCGGCTCGCCGGCGGCGAGGAGCGCCCGCCAGAGCGCCGCGGCGTGCGCGACGCCGAGGTAGAGCTCGAAGCCGTCCTCGCCCGTGTAGCCCGTGCGCGCGACGAGGATCTCGACGGAACTCTCGCCCTCGGGCCCGGTGAACGTGCCGGTCGTCCAGGCGTAGTACTTCAGGTCGTCGAGCTCGGGGGCGAGGAACTGCGGCGTCGCCTCGAGGACCGCGCGCGCAGCGGGCCCCTGCACCGCGATGAGGGCCGTGGCGTCGGTGCGGTCGTCGATCGCGACGCCGTGTTCGGCGGTGCGCGCCTCGAGGGCGGCGACCACGGCATCCCTATTCGAGGCGTTCGCGACGACGAGGAACTCGTGGTCGGTGATGCGGTAGACGATGAGGTCGTCGATGATGCCGCCGCGCTCGTCGAGGATGAGCGAGTACTTCGCCCTGCCGACGGCGAGCTCCGACAGCCGCCCGGCGAGCGCCTCGTCGAGGAAGGCGCCGGCGGCCTCGCCGATGACCGCGATCTCGGCCATGTGCGAGATGTCGAAGAGACCGGCCGCCGTGCGCACCGCGTGGTGCTCGGCGAGGTCGGAGGTGTAGCGGACGGGCATCTGCCAGCCGGCGAAGTCGGTGAAGCTCGCGCCGAGCGCGACGTGCTGCTCGTGCAGGGGCGAGAACCGCGCGGATGCGGCGGACGGATCGGACACGGTGGGATCGGACACGGAGTTCTCCTGACGCAGCTGGTGGCCGGTGGAACTCCCCCTCTGTCATGGTGCCTGAGAGCTTCACGCGCCCTCTCCGGTCGTGCCGGTCGTGGCGAGCTTTCACCGTGGGCGAGAGCGCTCGTCGCGGCAGCGGTGCCGGGATGCGCTCTGCTTTTCAGAGTGGCCTGGCGAGAGCGGTACGCGTACCTGAGAGATTGGCGGGGAGGCTTGCTCCTTCGGTGCCGTCGGCGGCGTCAGCCCCGTCGGCTCTCCCGCACTCGCTGTGCGGCCCGATGTTCGGTTGTGGTGGAGCGATCGTGCAGGGTCAGCGTATCAACCGCGGGGCGTTCCTCCCACGACCGGCGTGCTCGAGATCTTCGCTTCGGGATCGGGCGCCGACGCATGATCCATGTCACGGTGCGGAAATGTTAGGTCAAACTGGCATAGTGGAGGGCATGTCAGCCTCCGCGCCCGCCGCCGGCACCTCCTCGCCCGAGGTCGTGCTGCCCCTCAGCACCTTCATGCAGCTCGACCGGTCAGGGCCCATCCCGCTCTACTTCCAGGTCGCGCAGATCATAGAGAAGGCCATCCGTCAGGGCGATCTGCCCCCCGGCGCCCGCCTCGAGAACGAGGTTGCCTTGGGCAACCGGCTGGGCCTCAGCCGCCCGACCGTGCGCCGCGCGATCCAGGAGGTGGTCGCGAAGGGACTTCTCGTGCGACGCCGCGGAATCGGCACGCAGGTCGTGCAGGGCCAGGTCACTCGCGGCCTCGAGCTCACGAGCCTCTACGACGATCTCGTGCAGAGCGGGAAGCACCCGAGCACCGACGTGCTCTCGATGGAGATCGTCGAGGCACCTGGCCATGTGGCCACCCACCTCGGTGTCGCCGAGGGCGCGTCTGTCGTGCACCTGCGCCGGGTACGCCGCGCCGACGGCATCCCCGTGGCGATCCTCGAGAATTGGCTCCCCGCCGACGTAGCCGACCTGTCGACCTCTGACATCGAGGAGCACGGCCTGTATCAGATGCTTCGCACTCGCGGCATCACGATGCGCGTGGCCCAGCAACGCATCGGCGCCCGCAAGGCGGTCGCGGAGGAGGCGGACATCCTCGGCCTCGAGCGCGGCGGGGCCGTTCTCACCATGGAGCGCACCGCCTTCGACGGCTCCGGCCGCGCGGTCGAATTCGGCCGACACTGCTACCAGCCCGACGTCTATGCATTCGAGGTGACGCTCGTAGAAAAGTAGGAACGGCCCGCCGGCCTTCCAACACCACCAAGTGGGACCCGGCCAAGCCGTGAAGTGCAAGTCTTCGTGCGGCGGAGCGAAGGAACGGGGCCCGGCTCGCGGCCGAGCCCCGCCTTCCCTCCCTCGAGGTTCGCTAGAAGCGACCCTCTCGGTATCGACGGATGCCCTCCGCGCCCTCGACGACGGCGGCGGTGAGCTCCTCCACAGTCGTGTCCTCGCGGCGGACATCCAAAATCTTGCGACCGTGGTTCATCACGATGTGGCGGTCGCACACCTGATACGCGTGGTGCAGGTTGTGGGTGACGAGCACCGAGCTCACGCCGTCGCTCTTGAGGTGCGTGAGGTAATTCAGCAGCGCCTCGGTCGCGCGCACGGCGAGCGCCGAGGTGGGCTCATCGAGGATCAGCAGGCTGCGCTTGAAGTGCACGGCGCGCGCGATCGCGACAGCCTGCGCCTGACCGCCCGAGAGAGAGGCGACGAGTTGCTTGGGGCTCTTGATGCCCTCGATGGTGACGACCGAGTCAAGCACCTCGGCGGTGATCGAGTCCATCTCCTTCATCTTCATGAAGCCGAGCTTGTTGGTGATCTCGCGGCCCATGAAGATGTTGCGCGTGATCGTCATGAACGGCACGAGAGCAGAGTCCTGGAAGATCGTCTCGACTCCGAGTCGCTCGGTGATGTCGCGGTTCATCTTCTCGACGGGTGCGTCATCCCACGTGAAGTCGCCCTGATCGGCCTGGACGACGCCCGACATGATCTTGACGAGCGTGGACTTGCCGGCGCCGTTGTCCCCGAGGAGGCCGACGACCTCACCCTTGCCGATCTCGAAGCTCACGTCGTTGAGGACGGTGTTGGGGCCGTACTTCTTGGTCACGCCTTTCAGGGCGAAGAGAGCGCTCATCGTGCTTTGCCTTCCATGAGCTTGTTGAAAATCGCGGCGATGACGATGGTGACGCCGACGAAGAGGGTGATGTAGAAGCCGGGCGCCTTGGCGAGGAGCAGGCCGTTCCGGATGAGCTCGATGAGCGCGGCGCCAACGATGATGCCGAGCACCGTGCCTCGACCACCCCACAGCGAGGTGCCGCCGACGACCGCTGCAGCGATCGCGAAGAGCGTGAAGTCCTCGGTGGCCGAACCGCCCGGCTGCATCGACGAGGTGCGCACGGCGATGAGGATTGAGGCGAAGCCCACGAGTCCGCCGAAGATCGCGAAGGCCATGAGCTTGACCCGCTTGGGGTTGATCGAGATGGCCTCGGCCGCTGCGGGGTTGCCGCCGACGGCGAAGAGGTGGTTTCCGCGACGGTGGCGGTGCAGGAACAGCCACGCGAGCACGCCGATGATGATGAGCCAGATGAGCTGCGAGCGGAAGAAGCCGAAGTCCTGGGCGAACAGGAACACCATCGTCTCGTCGCGCGAGGTCGTGAGCGTCGCGGGCGTGGTGCCGTTGATGAAGATGCCCGCGCCCATCCAGAAGAAACTCATACCGAGCGTAGCGATGAACGAGGGGATGCGCGTGTAGACGACGATCGCGCCGTTGACGAGCGCCACGACGACCCCGCACAGAATACCGGCGAGAATCGCGACCCAGAGGTTCACGCTCTCGGCCGTCTTGATGAAGACGATGGCGCTGAGGGTGATGTTCGCGCCGAGTGACAGATCGAACTCGCCGGCGATCATGAGGATGCCCGCAGCGAGGCCCAGAATGGCGAGCACCGGCACGGCCTGCGAGATGACGCCCGAGAGGTTGTTCGGATTCAGGAACGCGAATCCTGTCGGCGAGATGAGGCTCGCGGTGATGTACCCGGTGAGCAGGACCACGAGGACCACGGAGATCTCGAGGGCTCCGCGGCCGCGGATGAACTGCAGGTCGTGACGCAGACGGGCGCCGAAGCCCGTCGATGCCTGAGCGTCGGACATCCGTCGCTGCGTCGTGATGGCCTCGGTCGCGAGGGTCACCTCGAGGACCGGGGAGTCGACGTCGGTCGATTTCCTATCTGACATGGTTTCTACCTTCAACGCTGATGAGAGTGGGGGCGGCTCGCGTCGCCGAGGGAGGGAGGGGTGGTGCGGCGGTGGGGTCGACCAGGAATGCTCCAGTCGACCCCACCGGTGCTACGAGTGGTGCGGAGTTACCAGCGGACGCCCTGGAGGTCCGGGGCCTCGATGTTTTCGACGGTCTCCTTCGTGATGAGTCCGAGACCACCCGAGTTGATGTTCGCGGCCGAGAAGCCGAAGTCGAGGTTCAGCACACCCTGCATGACCGACTGGAAACCCTGGATGTAGCCCTGCTGGTCGGCCGTCGCGAGGATCTGGCCATCCTTCAGGCCCTGGACGATCGCCGGAGCGGTGTCGAAGCCGATGACCTTGGTCGTCGAGTTGCCCGCAGCAGCAAGAGCTGCCGGAAGGTTGCGGTGCGGGGTGCCACCGACGGGGACGACCGCCTTGACGTCGGGGTTCGCGACGAGCCACGTGGTGAGCGCGTCGAGAGCCGGGGCGTCCTCACCTCCGGTGCGGAGCCATTCTGACTGGTCGATAACGCCGACGCCGGCCTCCTTGAGGACGTCGTAGACGCCGCCCCCGCGCTGGAGCGCGTACGGCTGGTCCGGTTCTTCGGCAGTGATGAGCACCTTGTCGCCTTCGGCGACGACACCCGAGTCGAGCAGGTTCTGCGCGACGATAGTGCCGACCTCGTAGAAGTCCTGGCCGACGAATCCGGAGACGCAGTCGCCCGCACTCTCGGGAGCCGGAACGTTGAAGGCGATGACGGGAATGCCCGCATCGGCAGCCTGGCACGCGACGTCGACCCAGGCCTCGCCCTCGTTGAAGGGCATGAAGATGAACGCCGGGTCGGTTGCGATGGCGGTCTGCACGAGGTTGACCATTGTGGCCGAGTCGCCCTCTGCGGTCTGGTGGGTGAACTCGAGGTTGCCGAGTGCCGCGGCGTCTTCGGCGCCCTGGAGGATCTGGGCCCAGAAAGCGTCGCCCGCCGGGTTGTAGTAGGTGAAGAAGTAGACGTCGCGCTCCTCGGCGCGCGAGCCGAAGCCGGACTCGAGGGCGGCGACCTCGCCATTGGCTGCAGGTGCGGCGCCCGCGGAGCAGCCGGCGAGGAGAATCGCGGACGCGGAGAGAGCGCCGAAGCCCAAGAGGCTGCGCTTGATGGTGCTGGTGATCACTTCGTTGTGTCCCTTCATAGCGGGCTCCGCGGGCGCTAGGGGTAGCGCGGAGCCGGAGCGACGTTGCTGTTCTTTGAATCTACGGTGCGAGAGTCAAAAGGTCAATAGTTTGTCATGACATATGTACTTATAGCGAACATACGAGCGGGGCGGGTCTCGCCGCCGAGAAGGGCGCCGCGGACCCCGCCCCGCCCGGGCTCAGGATGCTCGACGATGCGCCGACGCGATGCCCGCGCGGATGGCTTCGAGCTGGAAGCGGCTGATCGCCTCCCACTGCTCGTCCTCGGCGAAGACGTTCGAGACGATGAGCGCATCATCGCGGTCGAGGAAGCCCACGGCATGCAGCGCGTCGTAGTACTCGTCCCAGTTGACGTCGCCGTCGCCGATGCGGAGGTGCTGGTGCACACGAGCGGTGTTGCCGGGGGGGTTCGAGATGTAGCGCAGGCCGTGCGAGCGGTGGTGGTCGAAGGAATCGGCTGCGTACGCCGCTCCCAGCCTCTCCCCCGCTGCCGCGATGATGCCGGGCGCGTCGTCGCCGTAGTGGAACGTGTGCGAGCCGACGTAGACGAAGCCGACGTGCGCTGAGTCGAGTGAGCGGATGACGCGCACCGCCTCGTGGCCCTCCTCGACGAAGTCGTCGGGGTGCGGGTCGATGTTCACCCGGATACCCTCGCGCTCGATGATCGGCAGGAGCTCCTCCATGGAGCGGAAGAACCCCGCTTCCGAGTCCTCGCTGCGCTCGGGGCGCCCGCTGAACTCGGTGTTGATGACGCGCACCTCGAGCTCGACGGCGATCTCGATGAGACGGCGGAAATTGCGCACGGCGGCCTCGCGCTGAGCCTCCTCGGGCGACGACCAGCGGTACACCGGCAGCAGCGACGAGATGCCCACTCCGGCGTCCTTCGCCGCCTTCTTCGTCGCTGAGATCAGCGCCCGGTCGGCGCGAGGATGGCGGAAGAACGGCATGAAGTCGACGTGCGGCGTCAGCTGAATCCACTCGTAGCCGAGCTCGGCGGCGACGCGCGGGAACTCCAGGAACGCGTGCGTGTGGTGCAGCGGGGTGGGATCAAGGGCGATTCTCATCACAGTCTCCTTCGTGACGATCAGGCGTAGAACGACGGGCGCGCGGCGTACTCGACCTCGACGCGACGGCCGGTCTCGAGCGCCTCGACGCCGGCCTTGCAGGCGGCGGCGACGAGATAGCCGTCCCACGCGCTCGGCCCATCGATGGCCCCCGCCTGCGCGGCGCGCACCCAGCGCTGGATCTGCGCGTCGTATGCCTCGGCGAAGCGCGTGTTGAACGAGACGTGCTCGGCGTGACCGTAGCGGCCGTCCTGCCAGAGGGTCATGCCGCCGGTGCGGCCGATCTCGGCGATGCCGCGCTCGAAGACCGCCTCGGTCCTGACCTGGTAGCCGAACTGCACGCTGACGTTCATCTCGACGTCGGCGAGCACGCCCTGGTCGGTCTCGAGCAGCACGAGGATCGGCTCGTCGAGGTGCGCGGGCGACAGCGAGTTGCGCCGCGGGCGCTTGACCTCGATGGCCGTGACCGGCGAGTCGGTGAGGTAGCGCACGATGTCGATCTCGTGAACGACCGAGTCGTTGATGAGCATCGGGTTCGTGTAGCTGTCGGGCACGGCGGGGTTGCGGTGAGCGCAGCGGAGGGCGAGCAGCGCGCCGGCGTCGCCGGAGGCGATGAGCTCGCGCAGCTGCATGTACTCCTTGTCGAAGCGGCGCATGAAGCCGACCTGGATGAGCTTCCTGCCGCCCTTCTGCTCGGCCTTGAGCACGCGCAGGCTCGACTCGGGGTCGGGAGTGAGCGGCTTCTCGCAGAGGATCGGCAGGCCTGCCTCGATCGCGGGGAGCAGCACGGGCTCGTGGAACTGCCCGGGAGTGGCGATGAGCACGGCGTCAACGACAGCGCTCGCGAGAGCATCCTCGATCGCGGTGAAGTGCTGGGCACCGGGAGCGTTCGCGATGGCGGCGGCCGCGCGGCCCGCGTCGGGCTCGACGACGGCGCTGACCGTCGCGCCGACGATGCGCTGGGTGATGCGGGTGATGTGGTCGGCGCCCATCATGCCGGCGCCGACGACGGCGATGCGGAGGTCATCCATGAGTCGGATCTCTTCTCTGAGGTGGTGGCGGATCAGTGGAAGCGCGCGGCGGCCGTGCAGCCGGCGATGTGCGATCGCGTGCGCTGCGCGACGGGGAAGGGGAAGTCGATGTCGCAGCCGTACATGTCCTGCTCGACGATCGCGAACATCTGCGGGTCGATCTCAGCGGCGAGTTCGAGGATCGGGGCGAACTCCGGCACTCCGGCTCCTCCCGGCTCGGTCATGACGCCCCGGGCGACCGCGTCGACGAACGGCAGATCGTTCTTAAGCGTGTCGGCGAGGATGTCGGGCTCGACCTGCTTCAGGTGCAGGTAGCCGATGCGCTCGGGGTGCGCGCGCATCAACTTGACGTTATCTCCGAGGTAGTAGGCGAAGTGTCCGGTGTCGAGGCAGAGGTTTGTAAAGCGAGCATCCGTCTCGGCGAGGAAGCGCTCGACCTCGGCGTAGCTGCCGATGTGGCTGTCGGCGTGCGAGTGGAACTGCTGCTTGATGCCGTAGTCCTCGAGCAGGGCCTTGCCGAGGCGGTCGTGACCGGAGGCGAGTCGGCTCCACTGCTCATCGGTGAGGGTGCGGGCCTCGAGCACTTCGGCCGTGGCGTCGCTGCGCCACAGGTCGGGGATCACGACGAGGTGCTCGACGCCGAGCTTCGAGACGAGTCCCGCGACGTCGAGCGCCTGCTGCCAGGCGCGCTCCCACTGCTCATCGCCCTTGTGGAAGCCGGTGAAGACCGTGCCGGCGGTGAGCCTCAGGTCGCGCTTGCCGAGCTCGTCCTCGAGCTGGTGGGGGTCGGTCGGCAGGTAGCCGAACGGGCCGAGCTCGATCCAGTGGTAGCCAGCGGCCTGCACTTCATCGAGGAAGCGCTGCCACGGCACCTGCTTCGGGTCATCGGGGAACCAGACGCCCCACGAGTCGGGCGCGGTGCCGACGCGGATCTGGGCGGTGTCGGTGGTCGTCATGCTCGTCTCTCCTTCGAGGTGGTGCGGGTCAGCCGAGGAGCGGGCGCTGGCGCGCACGCTGCTCGCGGTACTCGGTCAGGGCCTGCTGCGTCGCCTCGAGCGTCGAGACCTCGGCGACCGGGACGTCCCACCAGCCCGCGCCGTCGGGCGCGTAGACGAGCGGGTCGCTGTTAATGTGGATTACCGTCGACCGGTCGGAGGCCTTCGCCGTCGCCATCGCGGCGCTCAGCTGGGCGATCGCGTCCTCGCACGGCTCGATCTCGATGACATCGAGTCCGTAGCTGCGCGCGTTCGCCGCGAGGTCGACGGGGAGCACCTGGTCGCCCTGGAAGTTGCGCTGCTCGGGGTCGTATGCGCGGTACCAGGTGCCGAATCGCTCGGAGCCCACCGTCTCGGAGAGGTGCCCGATCGAGGCGTACCCGTGGTTCTGGATGAGGACGACGATGATTTTCAGGCCCTCTGCCACGGCCGTGACGAGCTCGGAGTTGAGCATGAGGTACGAGCCGTCGCCGACCATGACGATGACGTCGCGATCGGGCGCCCCACGACGCACGCCCATGCCGCCCGCGATCTCGTAGCCCATGCACGAGTACGCGTACTCGACGTGGTAGCCGAGGGCGTCGCGCACGCGCCAGAGCTTGTGTAGGTCTCCGGGGAGCGAGCCCGCGGCCTGGACCACGACGTCGGTCGGGTCGGAGGCCGCCTGCACGGCGCCGATGATCTCGGGCTGGCCGGGCAGCGGGCTGCCGCTCGGCACGAAGGCCTCGTCGACGAGCGCGTCCCACTCCGCCTTCGACCGCGCGAGCGCGGCCTCGTCGTCGGCGTCGATGCGGAAGCCCGCGAACTCGTCGAGGAGGGCGTCGAGCGTCTCGCGCGCGTCGGCGATCACGGCAACCTGCGTCCCGTGCTTGTAGGCGTCGAACGCCGCGACATTGATGTTGACGAAGGTGACGTCGGGGTTCTGGAAGGCGGTGCGGCTGGCCGTCGTGAAGTCGCTGTAGCGCGTGCCGATGCCGATGATGACGTCGGCCTCGGTCGCGCGGCGGTTGGCGGCGAGCGTGCCGGTCGCGCCCACTCCCCCGAGGTTCTGCGGGTGATCCCACGTGAGCACGCCGCCGCCGGCCTGGCTCGTGCCGACCGGTATGCCGGTTAGCTCGACGAACCGACGCAGCTGCTCCTCGGCCGCCGAGTAGAGCACTCCACCGCCGGCGATGATCATGGGGCGCTTCGCACCGCGGATGGCCTCGATCGCGCGGGCGAGCGGAGCACGCTCGGGCAGCGGCCGGCGGAGGTGCCACTCCCGCGGCGCGAGGAACTCGAGAGGAACATCCATCGCCTCTGCCTGGACGTCCTCCGGCAGGGCGATCGTGACGGCGCCGGTCTCAGCCGGGTCGAGCAGCACGCGCATCGCGCTGAGGGCGATCGAGTAGAGCTGCTCGGGGCGCTGCACGCGGTCGAAGAAGCGCGACAGCGGGCGGAAGGCGTCGTTGACGGTGATGCCGATGTCGTGCGGCTGCTCGAGCTGCTGCAGCACGGGGTCCGCGACGCGCGTGGCGAACGTGTCGCTCGGCAGCAGCAGCGCGGGCATGCGGTTGGTCGTCGCGAGAGCGGCGCCCGTGAGCATATTGGTGGCGCCCGGCCCGACGGATGCAGCGCTCGCGAACGTGCCCAGGCGACGGTGGATGCGGGCGTAGCCCACCGACTGATGCACCATGGCCTGCTCGTTGCGGGCCTGGTAGTACGGCATGAGGTCGGGTTGCGTCGCGTTGGCCTGCCTGAGCGCCTGCCCGATGCCGGCGACGTTGCCGTGGCCGAAGATCCCGAAGACGCCCGGGATGGTGCGCTCGCGATGAACGCCATCGACAGTCCACTGGTTGGCGAGGAACTCGACGAGCGCCTGGCTGACGGTCATGCGTCGAGTGATCATGAGCGGGGGTCCTCCGGTCGGTCCGCGGTTGCGGGAGTCAGGTAGGGCAGTCGGGCATCGGCGGCCTGGTCGGCCCACGTCGTCCGCACCCAGGCGTGGGCGGGGTCGTCGGTGATGAGCCACGCGCGCTCGGCTCCCGGGCCCGCCATGACGTTGAGGTAGTAAAGGTCGTAGCCAGGAGCGGCCATGCACGGGCCGTGCCAGCCGTGCGGCACGAGCGCGATGTCGCCTGAACGCACCTCGGCGAGCGTGTCGATCTCGCCGGCCTGGGAGGCGTAGGTGCGCACGTAGCCGATCGGGTCTGCCGCGTCGGCGATGGTCGCCGGGACACCGCGCGTGACGGCCGCTTCGAAGTAGTAGATCTCTTCGAGCGCGCTCTCGACGCCCTCGACTTGCTCGTCGTGCTTGTGCGGCGGGTAGCTCGACCAGTTGTCGGCAGGCGTGATGACCTCGCACACGATGAGGCGGTCGGCCTCGAGCGCACCGGGCACGCCGAAGTTGTGCACCTGGCGCGTGGCGCGACCGGCTCCGCGCAGCTCGACGGGAACCTCGGAGGCGAGCACGTGACGCGCCGGGTGCCAGACCGTGGCGGGCGCCTCGGCGACCGCGACGCGGCCCTCGCCACTGATCGCGGCCGACGTGCCGATCGGCAGGTACAGCACGTCGGTCGGTCCGTCGAAGACGGCTGCCCGGCCGGCGAGGATCTGCTCGTGCGGCAGTCGCTCGCCCTCGGTCTGGTACTCGACGCGAAAGCTGCCCGCGAGCGGCACGATGATGCGCTCGACCTCGCCAGCGGGCAGCGCGAGCGGTGCGCTCGTCAGCTCGGCGACGCGGATGCCCGTGTGCTGCCAGCCCTCGAGCCGAGCATCCACGACCGATTCCCACGCGTCGCGCGCGAGGGCGCCCCGCGGGTGCAGCCAGGCGTTCGGCTGCGCGGTGTCGGAGGAAGGACGAGTCATGACCGTGCTCAATTCTGCGGGAAGCCCAGGTTGATGCCGCCGTGGCTGGGGTCGAGCCAGCGCGAGGTGATGGCCTTCTCCTGCGTGAAGAACCGTACGCCCGCGGCGCCGTGCGCCTTCGTGTCGCCGAACAGCGAGTTCTTCCAGCCGCCGAACGAGAAGTAGGCGACCGGCACGGGGATCGGCACGTTGATCCCGATCATGCCGACCTGCACCTCGTTCTGGAACCGGCGAGCCGCGCCGCCGTCGTTGGTGAAGATGGCCGTGCCGTTGCCGTACGCGCCCGAGTTGATGAGCTCGACGCCCTCGGCGTAGGTCTTCACGCGCACGATCGAGAGCACGGGGCCGAAGATCTCCTCGGTGTAGACGCGCGAGC
This sequence comes from Microcella alkalica, assembly GCF_014137945.1. Lineage (GTDB taxonomy): Bacteria > Actinomycetota > Actinomycetes > Actinomycetales > Microbacteriaceae > Microcella > Microcella alkalica. The sequence goes on along the minus strand of NZ_JACGWX010000001.1, from coordinate 98,396 downwards.
TCGTCGGTACCTGGTCAATGAGGGTCGGGCCGAGCCAGAAGCCGTTGGCGTCGCCGTCGATCTCAACGCCGCGGCCGTCGACGACGACTGTCGCGCCATCCTGCTCGGCGATCTCGATGTAGCCCGCGACCTTGTCGCGGTGCTCCTTGGTGACGAGCGGGCCCATGTCGCAGTTGCGACGGCCGTCGCCGATGCGCAGGGTGGCCATGCGCTCGGTGATCTTCTCGATGAGGGCGTCGGCGACGGGCTCGACCGCCACGACGACCGAGATCGCCATGCAGCGCTCGCCGGCCGAGCCGAAGCCGGCGTTGATCGCGGAGTCGGCGACGAGGTCGAGGTCGGCGTCGGGCAGCACGAGCATGTGGTTCTTCGCGCCTCCGAGGGCCTGCACGCGCTTGCCGTGACGGGCGCCCGTCTCGTAGACGTACTGGGCGATCGGGGTCGAGCCGACGAACGAGATGCTCGCGACGTCGGGGTGCTCGAGCAGCCCGTCGACCGAGACCTTGTCGCCCTGCAGCACCGTGAAGACTCCGTCGGGGAGACCGGCCTCCTTCAGCAGGCGGGCGATCCAGATCGCCGCCGACGGGTCTTTCTCGCTCGGCTTGAGGATGACCGAGTTGCCCGCCGCGAGCGCTAGGGGGAAGAACCACATGGGCACCATGGCCGGGAAGTTGAAGGGGCTGATGATGCCCACGACGCCGAGCGGCTGGCGGATAGAGTACACGTCGACGCCGGTCGACACGCTTTCGCTGTACTCGCCCTTCATGAGCTGCGGGATGCCCGTCGCGACCTCGACAACCTCCTGCCCACGCGTGATTTCGCCGAGGGCGTCGCTCTGCACCTTGCCGTGCTCGGCCGTGATGATCTCGGCGAGCTCGCCCTTGCGGGCGTTGAGCAGCTCGCGGAACGAGAACATGACCTGCTGGCGCTTCGCGAGCGACAGGTCGCGCCACGCGGGGAAGGCCGCCTTCGCCGACGCCACGGCGCGCTGGATCTCGCTCTCGTCAGCGAGCGCCACGCGTTTGGTCTCGACACCGAGGGCGGGGTCGAAGACGGCGGCGGTGCGGCCGGAGGTGCCGGGGAATTCGGCGCCGTCGATCCAGTGCGGGACGACAGGGGTGCTCGACATGAGGGTCTTCTTTTCGTTCGAGGTGGACTGAAGGAGGGAAGGCGGGGTCAGCCGTGAACGAGCGCGGCGGCCGTGTCGACGGCCGAGACGACGTCGCCGTCGGGCGGGTAGAGCAGGCTGCGGCCGACGACGAGGCCGCGGACGTTGGGCAGCGAGAGAGCACTTGACCACGAGTCGAAGGCCGCGTCCTGATCGTCGGAGACCTCGCCGCCGAGCAGCAGGGTCGGCAGCGTCGTGGAGGCCATGACGCGCTCCATCTCGGGGACGACCGGCAGCTTGAGCCACGAGTAGGCGCTCGAGTGCCCGAGACCGGAGGCGATCGCGATCGAGAGGATGACGGCGTCGGTCGAGAGGTCGTTCTGCACGCGCCCGCCGACCCACGAGCTCATGAAGGGCTCGAGCATGATGGGTAGCTGCGAATCGGAGGCTTCGTTGACGACGCGGGCAGTCGTCTCGAGGGTCGCGAGCGAGCCCGCATCGGAGAGGTTGATGCGCACGAGGTTCTTCGCGAAGTCGATGCGGTCGCGCAGCATGCGGTCGACCGTGTACGCGGTGTAGCGGTCGTCCATCTCGAAGGAGGCGCCGCGCAGCCCGCCGCGGTTCATCGAGCCCACGACGACCTTGTCGTCGAGGAGGCCGAGAAGCGCGAGGTCGTCGATGATGTCAGGCGTGCCGAGCACGCCGTCGACGCCGGGGCGCGAGAGCGCCGCCGCGAGCCGACCGAGGAGCTCCTCGCGGTTGGCCATCGCCGTCGGGTCGGTGCCCACGGCGACCGCACCACGGGCGGGGTGGTCGGCGGCGACGATGAACAGACGGCCGTCGGCGCCGAGGATGTCGCGGCGCTGACGCGTCGCGAGCACCTGGCCGATCGCGCCGGGGTTGTGGGCGCGGGTGTCGCGCAGCATCGCGAGATCGAGGGCGGACGCCGCTGTTGCGCTCGCGGGGCGCGGGTCGAGGGTGGTCATCGACTGCTCTTCTCGATCGCGGCGTCGACCTCGGCGGTCGTGGGCATGGCGGTGCTGCACTCGAGCCGGCTCGCGACGATCGCGCCGGCGGCGTTGGCGAAGCGCAGGATGCGCTCGAGCGGCCACTCCTGCAGGAGGCCGTGGACAAGGGCGCCGCCGAAGCTGTCGCCCGCGCCGAGCCCGTTGACGACGTCGACCCAGTGCGGCGGAACCTCGACGACCTCGTCGCGGGTCTTGGCGAGCACGCCCTTGGGGCCCTGCTTGACGACCGCGAGCTCGACGCCGCGTTCGAGGAGCGCATCCGCCGCGCGCAGCGGCTCGGTTTCGCCGACGGCGACCTCGCACTCCTCGCGGTTGCCCACAGCGACCGTGACGTGCCCGAGAGCGCGCTCGACCTGCGCCGAGGCCTCGCTCGGGTCGGCCCAGAACATGGGGCGGTAGTCGAGGTCGAGGATCGTGTGGCGGGCGCGGGCGCGGGCGTCCCACGCGGCGAAGTGCGCGCTGCGGCTCGGCTCGGCCGACAGGCCCGTCACCGTGGCCCAGAAGACCCGCGCGTCGCGGATAGCGCCGAGATCGAGGCGGTCGGCCGCGAGCTGCAGGTCGGGGACGGGTTCGGGGCGGTAGAAGTAGAGCGGGAAGTCGTCGGGCGGGAAGATCTCGCAGAAGACGACGGGCGTCTGCAGACCGTCGCGAGTCTCGACGAAGCGGCTGCTCACGCCGAGGTGCTCGAGCTCGGCGACGACGAAGCGGCCGAAGGGGTCGGAGCCGACTCCCGTGATGATCGCGCTCGCGTCGCCGTGACGCGCGGCGGCCACCGTGACGTTGGTCGCGCTGCCGCCGAGGAACTTGCCGAACGTCTCGACCTGCTCAAGCCCGATGCCGGACTGCAGCGGGTAGATGTCGACGCTCACGCGCCCGATCGCGACGAGATCGAGTGGGGCTGGGCTGGTCGAGCTGCTCATACGTCTGTGTACGGCTTTCTGCTGTTGGGAGGAATGCCTATATGTTAGGACATTAAGATGTTAACGTCCAGTCGCCTCGCGCGAGATGTTCGCCAAAGCGACCTTCAGGGTGGAGGCGGCGACTTCGAGCCCCTCGATACGTCCGAGCGATGCGTCCTCGTGCTCGATCGCGAGGTCGACATCGGGGGCCGTGCGCGCGAGCGTCGCGACGAAACGATTCCAGAACTCCTGATCGTGCCCGAGACCGACGGCGACGAAGTCCCACGCCGCCTCGGTCGGCCACTCGCACAGCGTGTAGCCGCCGCCGAGGGCGAGTGGGTTTTCCTCCGCCGGCATGCGGCGGAAGCGGTCATCGAGCACGCCGTGCAGCGCCACAGCGGGGTTGATGCGCACGTCCTTCGCCGCGGCGGTGATCACGAGCTCACCGAGGTGCTCCAGAGCGACGATCGGGTCGATCTGTTGCCAAAACAGGTGCGACGGATCCATCTCGGCGCCGACGTGGGTGGCATTTGTGCGCTCCACCAGGCGGATGAGAGTCGCGGGGTTGAACACGACGTTCTGAGGGTGCATCTCGATGCCGACCTTGACGCCGTGGTCGGCGGCGAGGCGGTCGACCTCGCGCCAGAACGGCACCGCGACCTCGTCCCACTGATAGTCGAGCGAGTCCATGTCGACGCTGTTCCAGGGGTTGACCACCCAGGCGGGGCGGACTCCGCCGGCGTGATTCGCCGGCGAGCCCGACATCGTGATGACCCGGTCGACTCCGAGACGCGCCGCGATCGGGATCGCGGCGAGGAGGTCGGCGCGGTGCGTCACGGCGGGATCGGGGTGCAGCGGGTTGCCGTTGCAGTTGAGCGCCGTGATCGCGATGCCCCGATCGGCGAAGAGGGCGAGGTACTCGTCGCGCGCGACGTCGGACGACAAGACGGCGTCGATCGGGAGGTGGCGAGGCGGGAGGAACCCTCCGACGTTGATCTCGGCCCCATCGAGGCCGAGCTCGACGAGTACGTCGAGCGCCTCGGGGAGCTCGCGGTCGTGCAGGATCGCGGTGTAGACGCCGAGCTTCATGTCAGGACTCCTCATCGAGCGATCGCCCCACCGGTGAGGCAATTGTCGGTTTGTCCTAACATATACCCGTTTGGGTAGGCGTGCCAAACCCCCGGCGCGGGCGATGCTCGCGAAGCGCGTCCCTGAGCTCAGCGGTCGGGTCGACCCCGCGGGATCGCCGACGCGTGCCGCCGCGGAATGCGGTCGCGGTCCTCCGTGATGGTCGAGTAGCCCGGCTCGAGAGGCATCCCGCCGTCGTCGAGATCGACGAACACGACGCGCTCGTCGCCGAGCGGGAGAATCGCGTAGATCGCCGCCTCCTCGTCGATCCAGCGCAGCAGACTGCCGCCGAAGAGCGTGCCGTTGGCGTTGAGGTCCTCCGGCCGTACCCAGCGACGGGTGTCCAAGGTCATCATGGGCTTGGTCGCGCCGCCCTCCGCTGACGACGGCTAGGCGGGGATGCCCGACTCGGGGTCAGTCGCTGAGGAGGTCACCGCGGCGGCTCGGGATCATGGCCCTGCTCGACCGGGGCGGGAGCATCCGCCGCCACCGCAGCCGGAGCCGAGCCGCCCGAGCCCTCGGCGAGCACCTGCTGAGCCCGGGCGGTCAGGTTCGGATCGATGATGATCTGGTAGTTGCTCGCGAGCACCTGATGGGTGGCGGTGAAGTCGCGACGCCGCCGATTGAGGGCGTACGAGACGACCCCGAAGAGCAGGCCGAAGCCGGCGCCGATGAGCGCCGCGGCGAGGATGAACGAGAAGTCGCCGGTCGGCGAGAACAGGAACAGCAGCAGGCCGATGAACAGGCCGAACCAGGCGCCGCTCGCGGCTCCGGCGAGCGCCGCGCGGGCGTAGGTGAGCTTGCCGGTGATCTTCTCGACGGTCTTCAGATCGTTGCCGACGATCGACAGCTTCTTGACGGGGAAGTCGGCGAGAGCGAGGCGGTTCACGATCTTCTGCGCCTCGGGGTAGCTGTCAAAGGTGCCGAGCACGTCGCCCCGCGGAACGACCGGCGAAGCGGCGGTGCGGCGCGCGAAGGGGCTGCTGTTCGTCATCGGCTCATTGTGTCAGCCCGACGGTAGGGTTTCAGCGTGAGCGCCGCGAAAGTATTCGTCGCCCGATTGAGCGGGTGCTCCGTCTTCGACCCCGCGGGCGACAAGGTCGGCAAGGTCCGCGACGTGCTGGTCGTGTACCGGCGAACGGATGCTCCGCGCGTGGTCGGCCTCGTGGTCGAGGTGCCCGGCCGGCGCCGGGTGTTCCTCTCCATCGGCCGCGTCACGAGCATCGGCTCGGGCCAGATCATCACGACGGGCCTCATCAACCTCAGACGGTTCGAGCAGCGCGGAGGCGAGGTGCGGGTCCTCGCCGAGATGATCGGCCGCCGGGTCTCCATGCGCGACGGCAGCGGCGAGGCCACGATCGAGGACGTCGCGATCGAGGAGTCGGGGCCGGGCGAATGGGCCGTGGGCCAGCTGTTCCTCCGCCGCCCCCGCCCCGCAGCCGCGCCGTTCGCCAAGGGCGGCACGGTCTTCGCGCGCTGGGTCGACGTGACCGAGCGGGCGTCGGGGGTTACCGGCCAGAGCGCCGAGCAGCTCATCGCCCAGTACACCGACCTGCTTCCCGCCGACCTCGCGAGCACGCTCCTGGAGCTCTCCGAGGAGCGGCGCATGGAGGTCGCGGAGGAGCTTCCCGACGACCGGCTCGCCGACGCGCTCGAGGAGATGCCCGAGTCGGATCAGGTGCGCATCCTCTCCCAGCTCGACGACGACCGCGCCGCCGACGTGCTCGACAACATGGAGCCCGACGACGCCGCCGACCTCATCGCGCAGCTGCCGACGACGCGCGGCGAGCACCTGCTCGAGCTCATGGACCCCCAGGAGGCGGAGGACGTCCGCTTCCTGCTCTCCTACGACGCCGACACCGCCGGCGGGCTCATGACGACCGAGCCCATCATCGTTTCGGCCGACGCGACCGTGGCCGAGGGGCTCGCGCTCATCCGTCGGCACGAGCTCGCCCCCGCGATCGGCGCGGCCATCTGCGTCACGCTGCCGCCGTACGAGCCGCCCACCGGGCGCTACCTCGGGATGGTGCACTTCCAGCGGATGCTGCGCTACCCGCCGCACGAGCGTCTCGGCACTCTGCTCGACCAGTCGATCGAGCCGGTGACGCCCGACACCTCAGCCGCCGAGGTGTCGCGCCGCCTGGCGAGCTACGACCTCGTCTCACTGCCCGTCGTCGACGAGACGCGCCGCCTCGTCGGGCTCGTCACGATCGATGACGTTCTCGACTACTTGCTGCCCGACGACTGGCGCAGCGCCGAGCACGACGCTCCCCTCCCGCCGCGCGCTCGCCGCCGATCGCCTGCGCCGGTGCCGCGCGCCGGTCGCGGCTCGTCGTCGAGGAGGCCGGCCGATGGCCGCTGACCGCCGCCGCCGCCCGTCCTCCGGGCCACGTCGCGACGGACTCGACGCACCCAAGTCGCAGCGCCGATCGCTGTTCCGCCCGCAGTTCACGAGCCGCGACCGCATCGGACGATTCTCGGAGGGCTTCGCCCGCGCGATGGGCACGCCGTGGTTCCTCATCGGCATGACGCTGTTCGTCGCGGTCTGGATCACCTACAACAGCTCAGCCCCGGCGGGCGCGCAGTTCGACCCGCGCGCCCTCAACTTCACACTCCTCACGCTCATCCTGTCGCTGCAGGCCTCGTACGCGGCGCCCCTCATCCTGCTGGCGCAGAACCGCCAGGACGACCGCGATCGCGTGCAGATCGAGCAGGACCGCCAGCGCGCCGAGCGAACCCTCGCCGACACCGAGTACCTTGCCCGCGAGGTCGTCGCACTCCGACTGGCGATGAAGGACATCGCCACCAAGGAGTTCATCCGCGCCGAGCTGCGCAGCCTCCTGGAGGAGCTCGACCGCTCCGACCTCGAGCAGATCGCGGTCGCCGCCGACGACCGCGACCGCCGTGGCTGACGCCGCTCCCCCGACGCCGACCGAGCAGGACGTGCGTCGCGCACTCGACCGCGTCATGGACCCGGAGCTGCGCCGGCCCGTCACCGAGCTCGACATGGTGCCCCGCGTGAGCGTGCAGGGCGACCGCGTCACGGTCGACCTCGAGCTCACGATCGTGGGCTGCCCCGCAGCCGACCGCATCGAGCGCGATGTCCGCGCCGCGGCATCCTCGGTGCCGGGAGTCGCGTCGGTCGACGTCGCGGTCGGCGTGATGGCCCCGGCGGTGCGGGATGCCCTCATCGCCCGCCTGCGCGGCGACCGGCCCGCCATGCCGTTCACCCCCGATTCGCTCACGAGGGTCATCGCCGTGACAAGCGGCAAGGGCGGCGTCGGCAAGTCGACCATCACCGCCAACCTCGCCGTCGCGCTCGCGCAGCAGGGGCTGCGGGTCGGCCTCGTCGACGCCGATGTGTTCGGCTTCTCGATCCCGGGCCTCCTCGGCATCGCCGGGGCGAAGCCGACGCGCGTCGGCGAGGCGATCATGCCGCCGCGCGCGCACGACGTCGCGGTGATCTCGATCGGCATGTTCGTGGACGAGCGCACCGCCGTCTCGTGGCGCGGGCCGATGCTGCACCGGACGGTGCAGCAGTTCCTCACCGACGTGTATTTCGGCGACCTCGACGTGCTCGTGCTCGACATGCCCCCCGGCACGGGGGATGTCGCGATCTCGGTGGGGCAGCTGCTGCCGCACGCGGAAGTCGTCGTGGTGACGACGCCGCAGAAGGCGGCGGCAGACGTCGCCGAGCGCTCGGCGCTCGTGGCGAGGCAGACCGGTCAGACGGTCATCGGCGTCGTGGAGAACATGGCGGGGCTCGCGCAGCCCGATGGAAGCGTGCTCGAGCTGTTCGGCTCCGGCGGCGGGGCCGAGACGGCGGAGCGGCTCGGCGTACCGTTGCTCGCGCGGGTGCCGCTGTCGATCGCGCTGCGGGAGGGCGGCGACGAGGGCGAGCCGATCGTGCTCGTCGACGGCGACCCGGCGGCCGAGGCGATCAGAGATCTCGCCCGTGCGATTGCAGCGCGGGGCCGCGGACTTGCAGGGCGCCCGCTCACCGTCTCACCGCGCTGACTCGGGCTCCGGGCTGCCCGCGCCGAGCATCCGAGCGTTAACGACGACTGCCGCCGGAACCCGCTCCCACCCCTGGAATGGTGAGCGCGGGATCCGACGGCAGTCGACGGAGTCGGCGGCTATGGGCGCGGAAGCGACGGCACGCGACGGTAGCCGTCCTTCGCCGTCACCACGGCGGTCGAGACCGCTCCGGCGATACCGAGCAGAGCGATGATGAGCAATCCGGCGAGCATGTCCGCGTTCTCCTTTTCGTTTCCTGAGCACCCCTATTCGACCTCACGTGACGTTTCAGCACAATCGAATGTTTCTTATGCGTCCATGTAGTATGGCTTCATGGATGTACGCCGCCTCGAACTGCTCCGCGAGTTCGCCGATCGGGGGTCCATCACCGCCGTTGCGGCAGCGACGCACCGCACACCGAGTGCCGTCTCGCAGCAGCTCAAGCTGCTCGAGCGGGAGGCGGGCGTCGCTCTCACCGAGAAGCGCGGGCGCGGCCTCGAGCTCACCGGGGCGGGCCTCGCGCTCGCCGACACCGCTCGACGGATCGCGGTCGCGATCGAGTCCGCCGAGGCGCTCTGGCTCGAGTTCAAGCAGAGTCCGCGAGGCTCGGTGTCCGTGAGCGCCTTCCCGACGGCCGGGCAGATGCTCCTCCCCGGGGCGCTGCGCGCGCTGCGCGACGAAGAGGGCCTCGAGATCGTGCTGACCGACCATGATCTCCCCCTCCCCGACTTCGCGCAGCTCACGGCCGACTACGACGTCGTCATCGCCGACTCGCAGGGAATCCCCGCCCATTGGAACGAGAACGGGCTCCGGTGCGTGCCGCTCATGATCGAGCCGTTCGACGTCGCCCTGCCCGCCGGCCACCCTCTCGTGGAGAAGACCGTGGTGCGGGGCACCGACCTCGTCGACGAGCACTGGATCGGCGCGCCGGTCGGCTACCCGTACGATCGCGTGCTCGAGCGCCTTGGGGCGACCGTCGGGCGCGAGCCGCGCATCGTGCAGCGCGTCATGGACAACCTCATCGTCGAGCGGCTCGTCGCGGCCGGCATCGGCATCGCGATCCTTCCGCGCTTCACAACGCGCAGCCACGGCAACGGCATCGTCACCCGGCCGATCACGGGCCTCCCCGCCGAGCGGCAGATCTCGGCGCTCATGCGCGCCGACCGCGCCGAGCGCCCGAGCGTGCGCCGCGTGCTCGAACTGCTGGCGGTCGAGGCCGAACGCGTCGTCGCGGGCTACCGCACCGTCGGTGAGCGCTGAGCACCGGGGGATGTCGCGGCTATGTCGCCTCGGCGTCGAACGGCGCCGGCCGGCCTTCCCTCTGGAGCCGCTGGCGCTGCGCGTACGCCGATTCCCGCACCGGCGCCGTGACCGTCGCGGCCGCGCTTCCCGCACGGGGCCGGACGGGCTGCGCATCGTCCTCCAAAAGAGCCTCGCGGATTATGCGGCGCGGGTCGTACTGGCGAGGATCGAGCTTCTTCCAGTCGACGTCGTCGAAGTCCGGTCCCATCTCGTCTCGCATGCGCTCCTTCGCGCCGTTCGCCATGTCCCGCAGCGTCCGTATGAAACGCGCGAACTGCGCCGCGTATCCGGGAAGCCGGTCAGGGCCGATGAGGAGCACGGCGATGAGTCCGATGAGCAGGAGCTTCTCGAACGTCAGGCCGAAGGACACCCGCTCAGAATAGCCGGGCGAACCGGAGCCCCACCCCTAGGCTGTCAGCGAGAAGGAGGGCCCGTGGCCAGCAAGGAACTGTCGTGGAAGTACGTCGAGGAGTCGACGGTCGAGCCCGATGAGATCGCCACGGCCCGCGCCCACTCCGTCGAGCAGGGCGTCGACCCCGTCACCGCCGCGACGGGCGCCCACCTGGCGCTCGCGACCGCCGTCGTCGACGCGCAGTCGATCATCGAGATCGGAACCGGCCTCGGCGTCAGCGGGCTCTGGATGCTCCGCGGCGCGCCCGGCGCCCACCTGACCACGATCGACCTCGAGGCCGAGCACCAGCAGCACGCCCGCAAGTTCTTCACCGACGCCGGGCACGCGACCGCTCGCGTGAGAATGATCACGGGCCGCGCGATCGACGTCCTCCCCCGCATGAACGAGTCGAGCTACGATGCCGTGCTCGTCGACGCCGACGCCAAGAGCCTCCTGGACTACCTGGAGCACGCGCTGCGGCTCGTCCGCGTAGGCGGCGTCGTGCTCATCCCCCACGCGCTGTGGCGCGACACCGTCGCAGACCCGGCCAAGCGCGAGGCGACGACGCGCGACTTCCGCTCCGTGATCGGCGAGCTCGCGGGCTCGAGCGCCGTGCACGTCGCCCTCTCGCCAGTCGGCGACGGACTCCTGCAGATCATCAAGCGCGGCGCGTAGTCGCCTGCGGGGTCGACGACGCGAGCGCGCCCGGAAACACGAGACGGGGCCGAGCCCGGAGGCTCGACCCCGTTCACGCATCGGGTGCTGTCGTCAGGAGATCGCCGCGGCGAGCGCGTCGTGAAGTTCCTTCGCCTCGTCATCGTTGACGGAGACGACCAGGCGGCCACCGCCCTCGAGCGGTACGCGCACGATGATCAGTCGCCCCTCCTTGACAGCCTCCATCGGTCCGTCGCCGGTTCTCGGCTTCATGGCGGCCATATGCGGTTTCCCCTTTCGATGAAAGCTCTGCCCTCATTATCTAGTACGCGGGTCGTTCGGCTAAATCGACGGAGGCCCGGTCGTGGATATTCGTCACGGCCCGCGCCGCGCATCCCGGTCAGGGCGGGGTCCAGTCCGCGCCATCGACCCACCACGCGATGTGGACCCAGCCGAGCTGGCCCGCGACCGAGGCGGCGAGCAGGAGCATGACGAGCGCGGCGCGCAGCCAGCGCGGCCGCACCGCGAGGGCTCCGGCGCCGATCGCACCGAGCACGGGCGCGAGCGGCAGCAGCAGTCGGAACGTGCTCGACTGCGGGAAGAACACTGCGAGGAGGTAGACGGCGTAGGCGACGATCCAGCAGCGGAGCGCCACGGGCATCCGGCGCATCTGCGGGAGGGCGAAGGACGCGGCCGCCGCCGCGAGCACGACGACCAGGACGACGGGACCGACCGCGTCGCCGAGCCACCATTGCGCTCCCTGCCACCAGGCCGTGAACGGAACGAGCTCGACCGGTCCGATGTAGGGGCGGCGCCAGGCGAGCTCGGTGTCGATGTATCCGGTCAGGTCGCCGGTGAGGAGGGCCACGAGGCCCGGCCAGGCGAGACCCGCGAGGCCCGCGATGACGGTCACGGCCGCGAGCTCGATGCGCTCGCGCATCGGAAAAGGCTCGAGCGCGCGGTGATCGCGGCACCACCGCCAGGCGAGCAGGAGCGCGAGCCCGAAGGCGAACGCGAGACCGCTCGGCCGCGTGAGAGCCATGATCGTGACGATCACCGCGAGCGGCGCGTAGCGGCGCCGGACGACGAGCAGGAGCGCCCCGAGCAGCAGCGCCAGGTGCAGCGCCTCGGCGTACGCGACCTGCAGGATCGGCGAGACCGGCGCGAGGCACAGCAGCGCCGTCGCGAGGAGGGCCTCGCGCTCGTCGAGCCACGTTCGCACGAGCCTGTGGAACAGCAGCGCTGCGACCGCCCCGGCTAGGACCGACACCGCGACGGCCGTGGGAGCGAAGGGCAGCCCCGTGAGCACCATCACCCCGCGCACGACGAACGGATAGACGGGCATGAAGGCGAACGCGTTCTCCGTCGCGAGGCCCGCCTCGTCGCGCGGGATAGCGTCTGGGTAGCCGCCCGCGGCGATGATCCAGTACCACGTGCCGTCCCACAGGCGGGCGAACTCGAGGTACTCGGGCTGCGCAGTCGTCCACGCGTTCGCCTGCTGACGCGAGGCGAAGTGCAGCAGGACGCCCGTGGAGACGACGCGCGACCCCGCGTACAGCGCGAGGATGCTCAGCCACCACGGCGGGCGTCGGGGGAGGGCGAGCAGTCGCTCCCCCACCGGGCGGGAGCTCAGGCCGAGGTCAGCCATGCGCGCAGGCCGCGCTCGCACGCGACGATCTGCTCGACCGGGACGCGCTCGTCGTCGGTGTGGGCGAGCGACGGGTCGCCGGGGCCGTAGTTGACGGCGGGCATGCCGAGCTCGCTGAAGCGCGCGACGTCCGTCCAGCCGTACTTGGGGGCTGGCTCGGCGCCCACGGCCTGGACGAAGCGCTGTGCGAGCGGAGCATCCAGTCCGGGGCGGGCGCCCGCCGCCGCATCGGTGACGACGACCTCGACGGGCGGGTCGAGATCGGCCACGAGATCGCGCACGTGCTGCTCGGCCTCGGCGAGGGTCTTGTCGGGGGCGAATCGGTAGTTGACGGTCAGTGTCGCCGCGTCGGGGATGACGTTGCCCGCGACGCCGCCGCTCACGCCGACCGCGTTGAGGCCCTCGCGGTAGTCGAGCCCGTCGACCGTCACGGTCACGGGCTCGTAGGCGGCGAGGCGCTCGAGGATCGGCGCGAGCGCGTGGACGGCATTGACCCCCATCCATGAGCGAGCCGAGTGCGCGCGGCGGCCGGCCGTGCGCAGTTCAAGGCGCAGAGTGCCGTTGCAGCCGCCCTCGATGCCCGAGTTGCTCGGCTCGCCGAGGATCGCGAAGTCGCCCTCGAGGAGCTCGGGGCGCGTTCGCGCGAGTCGGCCGAGGCCATTGAGCTCGCTTGCGACCTCCTCGTGGTCGTACCAGACCCACGTGATGTCGTAGGCGGGGTCGACGAGCCGCACCGCGAGGGCGAGGAGCACCGCGCAGCCGCCCTTCATATCGACCGTGCCGCGCCCCCACAGGGTGTCGATGCCGTCGTCGACGCTGCGACGCGTGGGCAGGTTGTCGTTGATGGGCACCGTGTCGATGTGGCCGGCGATCACGACGCGCTCGGCGCGGCCGAGGCTCGTACGTGCGACGATCGCATCCCCGTCGCGGATGAGCTCGAGGTGCGGGGCGTGCACGCGCAGCGTCGCCTCGATCGTGTCGGCGAGAGCGCGCTCGTCCGCCGAGACGCTCGGGATGTCGCACAGCGCGGCGGTGAGCGCCACGACGTCGTCGAGGAGGGCGGGGGCCAGTGGCTGGGCGTTCATCGGCTGCGCGTTCATCGGCACGAGCCTAGTTCGCGGCGCGGGTAGCCTGGATCCCATGCCCGACAGCCCGCTCACGCACGCCTGGGGCTACGGCCTCGCCACCGTCCGCCTCGCCGACGGCGGGATTCTCGACACCTGGTTCCCCTCCCCCGCCCTCGGCACCCTTCCGGAGGGCCGCGACCGCCACATCGTGCCGGCCGATATCGAGCACCTGGAGGCGGAGGACGCGCGCCGAGGAGTGAAGATGGAGGCCCGCACGGTCGAGATCGAGCTCGCCGCGGCTCCCGCATCCACGCCCGATTCGTACCTGCGACTGCACCTGCTGTCCCACCGCCTCGTGAAGCCGAACACCGTCAACCTCGACGGCGTCTTCGGGCACCTGCCCATCGTCATGTGGACGACCGCGGGCCCCGTGCACCCCGACGACTTCGACGCGAACCGCCCCGCGCTGCAGCGGGCCGGCGTCTCGGCGCTGGGCATCGACAAGTTCCCGCGCCTGCTCGACTACGTCACGCCGCCGCGCGTGCGCATCGCGGACGCCTCGCGCGTGCGTCTCGGCGCGTACCTCTCGCCGGGCACGACCGTCATGCACGAGGGGTTCGTGAACTTCAACGCCGGAACCCTCGGCGCCTCGATGGTCGAGGGCCGCATCAGCCAGGGCGTCGTCGTCGGCGACGGCAGCGACATCGGCGGCGGCGCCTCGATCATGGGCACGCTCTCGGGCGGCGGCGCGCACCGCGTCTCGATCGGCGAGCGCGCCCTGCTCGGAGCCAACTCAGGGATCGGCATCTCGATCGGCGACGACTCGGTCGTCGAGGCCGGGCTCTACGTGACCGCCGGCACGAAGGTCGTCGTGCTCGACGGCGCACTCGACGAGGATGCCCGCCCACTCACCGTGAAGGCTGCGCAGCTCTCGGGCGTGGCCGGTCTGCTGTTCCGGCGCAACTCGCTCACCGGAGCGGTCGAGGTGCTGCCCCGCACGGGCGCCGGCGTCGTGCTCAACGAGGCGCTGCACGCGTAGGGCGACGCGCCGCGCCACGCGCGCCGGTGCGGGTCTCGCTCAGGCCCGGTCTGGGCCGCAGCACTCCGTCCGTGGCCCGATTCAGTGGGCGCGTGAGTCGCGCCACCGGAGCTGCGGGACTTGCACCGTCCCCGACTGCACCGTCGCGCGGTTCGGCGTCGCGACGCGCCGCCCGAGGCGCGCGACACGCCGTGTCCCACAGCGCCGACTCCGAACGAGCGAACACCATGCGGCGGACGGCAGTGCGCAGACGCGGCCCGCGCCGCGCGGCTAGCGCTGCGGCCAGTCGCGCGCGGGCGCTCCCGTGTAGAGCTGCTGGGGGCGGCCGATCTTCGTCTGCGGGTCGTCGTTCATCTCGCGCCAGTGGGCGATCCAGCCGGGAAGCCGGCCGATCGCGAAGAGCACGGTGAACATGCGCGTCGGGAAGCCCATGGCCTTGTAGATGACGCCCGTATAGAAGTCGACGTTCGGGTAGAGGCGGCGCTCCTTGAAGTAGTCGTCGTCGAGGGCGATCTGCTCGAGCTCGCGCGCGATGTCGAGCAGCGGGTCGCTGATGCCGAGGTCGGCGAGCACGGCGTCGGCGCTCTCCTTCACGAGCTTGGCGCGCGGGTCGTACGACTTGTACACCCGGTGGCCGAAGCCCATGAGCTTGATGCCGTCCTCCTTGTTCTTCACCCGCTCGACGAAGCGCTCGACGCTCTCGCCGCTGTCGCGGATGCGGCCGAGCATCGTCAGAACCGACTCGTTCGCGCCGCCGTGCAGCGGGCCCGAGAGAGCGTTGATGCCCGCCGAGATCGAGGCGAAGAGGTTGGCCTCGGTCGAGCCGACGAGGCGCACGGTCGAGGTCGAGGCGTTCTGCTCGTGGTCCTCGTGGAGGATCAGCAGGCGCTCGAGCGCCTGCGACATGACGGGGTTGACCTCGTACGGCTCGGCCATGGTGCCGAAGTTCAGGCGGAGGAAGTTGTCGACGAAGCTCAGCGAGTTGTCGGGGTACAGGAACGCCTGACCGACCGACTTCTTGTGCGCGTAGGCCGCGATGACGGGAAGCTTCGCGAGGAGGCGGATGGTCGAGATCTCGACCTGCTCGGGGTCGTGCGGGTTGAGCGAGTCGCCGTAGTAGGTCGACAGCGCCGAGACGGCCGACGAGAGCACCGACATGGGGTGCGCCTGGTGCGGCAGCGAGTCGAAGAACCGCTTGAGGTCCTCGTGAAGGAGCGTGTGGCGACGCACCCGCTCGTCGAACGCGGCGAGCTCGGAGGCGCTCGGCAGCTCGCCGTAGATGAGGAGCCACGCGACCTCGAGGAAGCTCGAGTTGGCGGCGATGTCCTCGATCGCGTACCCGCGATAGCGCAGGATCCCCTGGTCGCCGTCGATGTACGTGATCGCGCTCTTCGTCGAGGCGGTGTTGACGAATCCGTAGTCGAGGGCCGTGAGGCCGGTCTGCTTCGTCAGGGTCGAGACGTCGATGCTCGAGGCGCCGTCGGCACTGGTCAGGATGGGGAACTCCGCGGTTCCGCCGGGGAACTGCAGGATGGCCTTGTCGGCGTCGCTCACAGCGCCTCCTCGCGTTGGTGGGGTCGGGGGTGGTGGCGGGATGGCCGCGTTCGTCGGGGTGGCGCCGGTCCGCGGAAGGAACCCGACTACAGCCTAGGCGACCGCGGCGACCAGTACCGCATCGACCAAGACGCCCGATCCGGCGTTGTGGAAGTCCGCCAAGGATGACCGTGGCTCGTCACAAGTGACGGCCACGGCATGCGCGTCACGCCACGCTCGCGCGCAGGCGCTCCGCCGCCTGCGCGATGCGCTCGTCGGTCGCCGTGAGCGCGAGCCGCACGTGCCGCGACCCCTCCCCCTCGTAGAAGGTTCCGGGGGCGGCGAGGATCCCGAGCTCCACGAGCGCGGCGAGGGTGTCGAGCGCCGGCTCATCTCGCGTGGCCCACAGGTAGAGCCCGGCCTCGGAGCGGTCGATGCGGAAGCCGGACGCGCGCAGGGCGCCGGCAAGGGCATCCCGTCGCGACCGGTAGATCTCGCGCTGGGCGGCGACGTGCGCGTCGTCGTCGAGCGCGGCGATCATGGCCGCCTGCACGGGCGCGGGCGGGATGAGCCCGAGGTGCTTGCGCGCTTCCAGCAGCTGCCGCACGATCGCGGAGTCGCCGGCCAGGAAGGCCGCACGGTACCCGGCGAGGTTCGACTGCTTCGAGAGCGAGTACACGCTCAGCAGGCCGGTCAGGTCGCCGTCGACGACGCGGGGGTCGAGGATGCTCGGCACGAGCGCCGGTCCGCGCGGGTCGCCCGCGCCGCCGGCCTCGGTCGTCTCGCCCCAGCGCTCGGGCTCCCATCCGAGCTCTGCGTAGCACTCGTCGTTGACGAGCACGGCGCCCAGCTCGCGGGCTCGCGCGACCGCCGCTCGCAGCCCGGCGGTGCCGAGGACGGCGCCGTCGGGGTTGCCGGGCGAGTTGATCCAGATGAGTCGCGCGCCGTCTGGCCAGCGCGCGGGGTCGTCCTCCGCGACCGCGGTCGCGCCGAGCAGCGCGCCGCCGACCGAGTACGTCGGGTACGCGGTGCGGGGATGCACGATGACGTCGTCGCGGCCGAGGCCGAGGAGGAGCGGCAGGAGCGCGACGAGCTCCTTCGAGCCGATCGTGGGGAGCACGGCATCCGTGCCGGGGAGGATCACGCCGCGCCGTCGCGCGTACCAGCGCACGATCGCCTCGCGCAGGGCGGGCGTCCCCATCGTCTGCGGGTAGGCGTGCGCGTCGGTCGCGGCCACGAGCGCGTCGCGCACGACCGCGGGGGTCTCGTCGACGGGCGAGCCGACCGAGAGGTCGACGATGCCGTCGGCGTGGGCGCGCGCACGGGCCGAGAACGGCGCGAGCGAGTCCCAGGGGAAGTCGGGCAACGAGAGGGGCACGAGGGCCCCGCGTCAGTTCTGCGGCGGGAGCGCCGTGACGACCTCGTGGTCGCCGTGGATCACGCCGACCTTGGCCGCACCGCCCGGCGAGCCGATCTCCTGGAAGAACTCGACGTTCGCGCGGTAGTAGTCGCTCCACTGCTCGGGGAGGTCGTCCTCGTAGTAGATCGCCTCGACGGGGCACACGGGCTCGCAGGCGCCGCAGTCGACGCACTCGTCGGGGTGGATGTAGAGCATCCGGTCGCCCTCGTAGATGCAGTCGACAGGGCACTCGTCGATGCACGCGCGGTCTTTGACGTCGACGCAGGGAAGGGCGATCACGTAGGTCACGGCGCTGAAGGGTCTCTCTGATCGGAAGCGGTCGTCTCGATGCTACCCGCCGGTCGACGGTGAAGGCGCTGAACGCGGGGCCAAGCGAGCACGACGAGCGCGATGAGCATGATGCCGACCGTCCACGCGTAGCCGAGCAGGTTGCCGGGGATGAGCACGGATGCCCCGGCTCCCGGGGTCGCGAGGGCGAGCACGACCGAGCCGATCCCGAAGGCGCCGGCGGCGGCGGGACCGCGATCGTCGCCCCAGGCGCGGAGCCCCGTCAGGAACAGCGCGGTCGTCGAGGCCGCGAGCACGATGCCGACCGGCGGGAGCGACTGGTGAGTCGCGGAGCCCACGAGCCCGATGATCGCGCCGCACAGGCTCGAGAGCGCGAGCACGCCGATGCGGTGCAGCGCCCGCTGGCGGGCGGAGCGGGTGGTCACGTCGCTCAGGCGTCCAGGCGGAGCATCCACCCGTGGGTGTCGGGGCGGCGGCCGTACTGGATGCCGGTGAGCTCCTGGCGGAGCGACATCGTCAGCTCGCCGGGCTGGGCGTCGGCCGAGCCGATCTCGAAGGCCTCGCCGTCGACGACGCCCTTGAGCAGGCCGATGGGGGTCACGACGGCGGCCGTGCCGCACGCGAACGCCTCGACGATCTCGCCGGAGGCGACGCCGTCGCGCCACTCGTCGAGCGTCACGCGGCGGCGCTCGACGCGGTGGCCGCGATCCTCCGCGAGCTGCAGGATCGAATCGCGCGTGATCCCCTCGAGGATCGAGTCGCTGTGCGGAGTGATGAGGGTGCCGTCCTTGGTGACGAGCACGACGTTCATGCCGCCGAGCTCCTCCAGATACGTCCCCTCGACCGAGTCGAGGAAGAGCACCTGCTGGCAGCCGTGCTCAGCGGCCTCCGCCTGGGCGACGAGAGAGGCGGCGTAGTTGCCTCCGGTCTTCGCCGCGCCCGTGCCGCCCTTGCCGGCGCGCGAGTACGAGGTCGTGAGCCAGATGGAGACGGGGGCGACGCCGCCGGAGAAGTAGGCGCCGGCGGGCGACGCGATCACGTAGTAGGCGACCTTGTGGGCCGGACGCACGCCGAGGAAGGCCTCCTTGGCGAACATGAACGGGCGCAGGTACAGGCTCGTCTCGGGCGCGCTCGGCACCCAGTCGCCGTCGACGGCGATGAGCTGACGCAGCGACTCGAGGAAGTGCTCGACGGGCAGCTCGGGCAGCGCGAGCCGCTTCGCGGAGCGCTGCAGGCGGCGCGCGTTCGCGTCGGGCCTGAATGACCAGATTGAGCCGTCGCCGCGACGGTAGGCCTTGAGGCCCTCGAAGATCTCCTGCCCGTAATGCAGCACGGCCGCCGAGGGGTCGAGCGCGATCGGGCCGTACGGCTGCACTCGCGGGCGGTGCCAGCCGCCCCTCTCGCTCCAGCAGATGTCGACCATGTGGTCGGTGAAGTGCTTGCCGAAGCCCGGTGCGGCGAGGATCGCCTCGCGCTGCTCCGCGCTCATCGCGTGCTCGTTGCGGGTGACCTGGAAGGTCAGCCCCTGGTCCGCCATCGGCAGGAGGTTCGTCATGGTCGTCCTCGAGAATCGCCGTCGGATGCTCTCCGACGGTGGAGTGTGGGTTCAGGGTACTCCGCCGCGGTCGCGGAGCAGGTCGTGCTCAGCGCTCGACGGCCGCCAGGATGGCCGCGCCGACCTCGCGCGTCGACCGCCTCTCCGAGCCGCGACCGGCCAGGTCGGCGGCGACGGCCGTCGTGATGCGGGTTGCCGCCTCCGGGTGCCCGAGGTGCTCGAGCAGGAGCGCCGCCGAGAGGATCGCCGCCGTCGGGTCGGCTT
The DNA here is from genome assembly GCF_014137945.1 of Microcella alkalica. GTDB lineage: Bacteria > Actinomycetota > Actinomycetes > Actinomycetales > Microbacteriaceae > Microcella > Microcella alkalica. The sequence goes on along the minus strand of NZ_JACGWX010000001.1, from coordinate 79,055 downwards.
TCTGCTGACCGGCGATGTCGGGCGCCGAGCCGTGGACGGGCTCGAACATGCTCGGGAAGGCGCGGTCGGGGTTGATGTTGCCCGATGCCGCGAGCCCGATGCCGCCGCTGATGGCGCCGGCGAGATCGGTGAGGATGTCGCCGAACAGGTTGTCGGTGACGATCACGTCGAAGCGCGCGGGGTCGGTGACGAGGAAGATCGTCGCCGCGTCGACGTGCAGGTAGTCGACGTTCACGCCGGGGAACTCCGGCGCGATGCGGTCGACCGTGCGCTGCCAGAGCGAGCCGGCGTTCACGAGCACGTTGGTCTTGTGGACGAGCGTCAGGCGGCAGCTGCGGGCAGCGGCCTGCGCGAATCCGAAGCGCACGACGCGCTCGACGCCGAACGCCGTGTTCACGCTGACCTCGTTGGCGATCTCGTGCGGGGTCCCGACGCGGATGCTCCCGCCGTTGCCCACGTACGGGCCCTCGGTGCCCTCCCGAACGACGACGAAGTCGACCTCGCCGGGGCTCGACAGCGGCGAGGTCACTCCCGGGAAGAGGCGCGTGGGTCGCAGGTTGACGTAGTGATCGAACGCGAATCGCAGTCGGAGCAGAAGACCGCGCTCGATGAGCCCGCCCGCGAGCCGGGCATCCCGCGGATCGCCGCCGACGGCACCGAAGAGGATGGCGTCGTGGCGCGCGAGGCGCTCCATGGTCTCGTCGTGCAGGATCTCGCCGGTCTCGAGGTAGTGCTCGGCACCGAGCGAGTAGTGCGTCTCGGCGATCGCGACACCACCGCCGACCGCGGAATGGAGGACAGCGAGGGCCTCGGTCGTGACCTCCGGGCCGATGCCGTCACCGGGGATGACGGCCAAGTCGATGGTCGAGGACATAGAAGACCTTTCCTGCGGGGGCGGAATGAGGCGGACGGGGCGTTCGACCCCCGCGTGGGGGAGGGCACGGCTGATTCACAGCATCACGCTCGGATGCCCGGAATTCCGGGGCGCGAGGGCTCTCTAGGCTATCGCGTGCGCCGATCGTCGCGCCGCGGAGGGCTTTCGCGAAGCGTCCAGGTAACGCTAGGTTCTCTCTCGGATACGGAAGGAGCTCCACCATGAGCATCGGATTCGGAATCTTCCTGTTCGCACTGGGGGCGATCCTCGCCTTCGCTGTGAACGTCAGCCTCGACTGGATCGAGCTGTCGACGATCGGGTACATCCTGATGGTCGCCGGCGTCGTGACGGTCATCATCGGCGTCGTGCTGATGAGCCGTCGCCGCTCCACGTCGACGTCGCACACGACGGTCGACCCGGTCACGGGCGACCGCGTCACGCGCCGCGACGACATCGTCTAGCGCGAACACGCCCGACTACGACGACGGCGCCGTTCCCCTGGTGGGGGCGGCGCCGTCGTCGTGTGCGCGGCCTGTCGCGTCGAGCGCGCTCAGCCGTCGATGATCGTGATCTCGCGCATGACGGTCGCGTCGATCGCGGCGCGCACGCGCTCCAACAGCTCCTCGGGCACGCGCGAGTCGACCGTCAGCACGCTCAGCGCGGGGCCGCCGGCCTCGTGGCGGGCGATCTGCATGCCGGCGATGTTGATCTGCGCCTCGCCGAACTCCTTGCCGTAGACCGCCACGATGCCGGGACGATCGGTGTAGAGCATGACGATGAAGTGCTCGGCCATCGGCACCTCGACGTCGTAGCCGTTGATCTCGACGATCTTCTCGACCTGCTTCGCGCCGACGAGCGTGCCCGATACTGAGAGCTGCGTGCCGTCCGCGAGCGCGCCGCGGACCGTGAGCAGGTTGCGGTACTCCTCGCTCGTCGCGTCGGCGATGAGACGCACGGCGACCCCGAGCTGCTCGGCGAGCAGCGGCGCGTTGACGTAGCTGACCTGCTCGCTCGAGATGCGCCCGAAGATGCCCTTGAGCGCGGCGAGCTTGAGCACGCTGACGTCGTGCTCGACGATCTCGCCTCGCACCTCGACGTCGATGCTCGCGAAGGCGTGATCGGCGAGGCTCGCGAACACCTGGCCGAGCTTCTCCATGAGCGGGATGCCCGGGCGCACGCTCGGATCGATGACGCCGCCCGCCACGTTGACCGCATCGGGCACGAGCTCGCCGTCGAGCGCGAGGCGCACCGACCTCGCGACCGAGACGCCGGCCTTCTCCTGCGCCTCGTCGGTCGATGCCCCGAGGTGCGGGGTGAGCTGGATCGAGGGAAGGTCGAGCAGCGGCGAGCCGACGGGCGGCTCGGAGACGAAAACGTCGAGGCCCGCCCCGGCGATGCGGCCGGTGGCGAGCGCCTCGCGCAGGGCATCCTCGTCGATGATGCCGCCGCGGCTGGCATTGACGATGCGCAGCTCGGGCTTGGCCTTCCCGAACTGGGCCGTGCTGATGAGGTTCGTCGTCTCGGGCGTCTTCGGGATGTGGATGGTGATGAAGTCGCTGCGCTCCATGAGCTCGTCGAGGCTCAGCAGGGTCACGCCGAGCTGCTGAGCGCGCGCGGGCGGGACGAAGGGGTCGTAGCCGACGAGCTCGACGCCGAAGCCCGCGAGACGCTGGGCGACGAGCGTGCCGATGCGGCCCAGGCCGACGATGCCGACCGTCTTCTCGTACAGCTCGACGCCCGTGAAGGCCGAGCGCTTCCACTCGCCGCGCTTCATCGAGGCGTTCGCGTCGGGGATGTGCCGCGCGAGGGCGAGCAGGTGGCCGACCGCGAGCTCGGCAGCCGAGATGACGTTGGAGGTCGGGGCGTTGACGACCATGACGCCCGCGGTCGTCGCCGACTTCACGTCGACGTTGTCGAGGCCGACGCCCGCGCGGGCGATGACCTTGAGCTGACGGCCCGCGGCGATCGCCTCGGCGTCCATCTGCGTCGCCGACCGTATGAGCACCGCGCTCGCGTCCGCGAGCGCTGACAGCAGCGCCGGGCGGTCGGTGCCGTCGACCTGACGGATCTCGAAGTCGGGCCCGAGGGCATCGACCGTGGCGGGGGAGAGTTCTTCGGCGATGAGCACAACCGGCTTGGTCACGAGGACGGTCCTAACGCAGGGGTGTACGCGAAACGAGGAGAGGTGGTGGTGTGCGATCGCCGCGCACCGGCGGGGGCGATCGGTGCTCTCAGGGTATCGCAGGCAGAATGGCGGCCATGACGCCCGTCGAGCTCGCGCGCGCAATCACGGCGGCGCTGTTCATCGCCATGGGCGCCCTCCACTTCGTACCGGTCCTCGTGCGCGGCATGGCCGCGATCATTCCTCCCGCCCTGCGGAATCGGCTCCTCTCCGCCCGCTGGCTCGTGTGGATCACGGGCGCGTGCGAGATCGCCGGCGGCCTCGGCTTGCTGTGGGAGCCGACGCGGGTCGCGGCCGGCGTCGCGCTCGCTGTGTTCCTCGTGTGCGTATTCCCGGCCAACGCCTACGCGGCGAAGCACCCCGAGCGCTTCGGGCGCATCGCTGTGCCGTTCTGGCCCCGGCTCATCGCGCAGGTCGCGCTCATCGCGGTCGTGCTCTGGGTCGCGATCGCCTGATCAGAGGATGCGCGGGGCCGGGGCGTGCGGGCCGGGCGCGGCGTGCGCTACCGTAGGCGGCATCCACACGCGGGAGCCCTGAGGCAGAGGGCTGAGAACCGGGCTGACGCCGCCCGGGACCGTTCGAACCTGTCCGGGTCATGCCGGCGAAGGAAGAAGGGGCCGCTCCGTGCATACTGCACGCACTCTCTCGCACCATCACGACGAGCACGGCATCGCCGTTCCCGTCACCTCGATCGCGCTCTCGCCCTCGCCGAACGGCGAGCACAATCCGCCGCTCGAGGTCTACCGCACGGAGGGGCCGGGCGGGGATCCCGTCGTCGGCCTCCCGCCGGTGCGCGCCGGCTGGATCGCGGATCGCGGCGATACCGAGCAGTACGCCGGCCGCGAGCGCTCGCTGCTCGACGACGGCCGGGCGGCGATCCGCCGGGGCGCGGCCTCGGCCGAGTGGCGCGGCGCCAAGCCCGCCCCGCGCCGCGCGCTGCCGGGCCGTCGGGTGACGCAGATGCACTATGCGCGACGCGGCGAGATCACCTCCGAGATGCGCTTCGTCGCGCTGCGCGAGGGCTGCGACGTCGAGCTCGTGCGCAGCGAGGTCGCGGCGGGCCGGGCGATCATCCCGAGCAACATCAATCACCCCGAATCCGAGCCGATGATCATCGGCAAGGCGTTCCTCGTGAAGATCAACGCCAACATCGGCAACTCGGCCGTCACGAGCTCGATCGCCGAGGAGGTCGACAAGCTGCAATGGGCGACCCGCTGGGGCGCCGACACCGTCATGGACCTTTCGACGGGCGACGACATCCACACGACGCGCGAGTGGATCATCCGCAACTCCCCCGTGCCCATCGGCACCGTTCCGCTCTACCAGGCCCTCGAGAAGGTCGGCGGCGATGCGAGCGCGCTGACCTGGGAGGTCTACCGCGACACCGTCATCGAGCAGTGCGAGCAGGGCGTGGACTACATGACGGTGCACGCCGGGGTTCTGCTGCGCTACGTGCCGCTGACTGCCGACCGCGTGACGGGCATCGTCTCGCGCGGCGGCTCGATCATGGCCGGCTGGTGCCTCGCGCACCACCGCGAGAACTTCCTGTACACCCACTTCGACGAGCTGTGCGAGATTCTCTCACGCTACGACGTGGCGTTCTCGCTCGGCGACGGACTTCGGCCGGGCTCGATCGCCGATGCCAACGACGCCGCGCAGTTCGCCGAGCTCGACACGCTCGCCGAGCTCACCAAGCGCGCGTGGCAGCACGACGTGCAGGTCATGGTCGAAGGGCCCGGCCACGTGCCGCTGCACCTCGTGCGCGAGAACGTCGAGCGACAGCAGGAGCTGTGCGACGGCGCCCCGTTCTACACGCTCGGCCCTCTCGTGACCGACATCGCGCCGGGTTACGACCACATCACCTCGGCGATCGGGGCGACCGAGATCGCCCGCTACGGCACCGCGATGCTCTGCTACGTGACTCCGAAGGAGCACCTGGGGCTGCCGAACCGCGACGACGTGAAGACGGGCGTCATCACCTACAAGATCGCCGCGCACGCCGCCGACCTCGCCAAGGGGCACCCCGGGGCGCAGGACCGCGACGACGCGCTGTCGAAGGCTCGCTTCGAGTTCCGCTGGCGAGATCAGTTCGCCCTCTCGCTCGATCCCGAGACCGCCGAGGCGTTCCACGACGAGACGCTGCCGGCCGAGCCGGCAAAGACCGCGCACTTCTGCTCGATGTGCGGGCCGAAGTTCTGCTCGATGCGCATCTCGCAAGACATCCGTACCGAGTTCGGCGGGTTGTCGGAGGAGGATCGGCAGGAGGGCATGCGTCGCAAAGCGCGCGAGTTCGTCGATCGCGGCGGGCGCATCCTGCTCGACGCTCCGGTCGTCAGCATCGCGGAGGAGTCGCGATGAGCGCGGTCGTCGCCTCCGCCACGAGCGCTGATGCCGCGAGCACCGTCGTCCCGGCCGACGATGTCGCCGACCGGCTCGAGCTCGTGCGCGAGAGCGCGCCGCTCGTGCAGTGCCTGACGAACGTGGTCGTCGCGAACGCGACCGCGAACATCCTGCTCGCTCTCGGCGCCGCTCCCGCCATGGTCGACATCCCCGAGGAAGCCGGCCTCTTCGCCGGCGTCGCCTCGGCCGTGCTCGTCAACCTCGGCACTCCGCACGCAGAGCAGCGGGCGGCGATGGAGCACGCGGTGCGCTCCGCGTCGACGGCGGGAACGCCCTGGGTGCTCGACCCGGTCGCCGTGGGGGCGCTGCCCGTGCGGACGGCGCTCGCCCGCAAGCTCGCCGCCGCCCGGCCCACCGCGATCCGCGGCAACGCCTCCGAGATCATGGCGCTCGCCGGCGTCGGCGCGGGCGGGCGCGGCGTCGATGCGACCGACAGCGTCGACGCCGCCGCCGAGGCCGCCGAGGCGCTCGCCCGACGCTTCGGCGCGGTCGTCGCCGTCTCGGGCGCCGTCGACCTCGTCACCGACGGCGAGCGCACGGTTCTCGTGCGCACCGGCCACGCGCGACTGACGACCATGACCGGCGGCGGATGCGCCCTCGGCGCAGTCATGGCGGCCTTCCTGGCGGCCGGCGGCGATCCCCTGGTCGCCGTCGTCGCCGCCAGCGCGGTCTACACGATCGCCGCGGAGATCGCAGCCGAGCGCTCGGCCGGGCCGGGCAGCTTCGCACCCGCCTTCCTCGACGCCCTCGCCGGCATCGACGGCGAGGGCGTTCGGGCGCGAGCGCTGCTGGCGTGACGGTCGAGCTCAGCGACCGGCGCCCGACGCCGAGCGGGGTCTACTTCGTCGCCGACCACGCGGTCTGCGGCGACGGGCGGTTCGTCGAGGTGGTGCGGCAGGCGGTCGCCGCCGGCGTCCGCACCGTGCAGGTGCGCGACAAGCTCGGTTCGGCCGCGCGTCAGCTTGAGCTGCTCTCGGCCGTCGCCCGCGCGGTCGGCGATCGCGCGACGGTGATCATGAACGACCGCGTCGACGTGTTCCTCGCCGCGCACGCTGCGCACGCGCTGGTGCACGGCGTGCACCTGGGCCAGCACGACGTGCCCGCCGTGCTCGCTCGGCGGCTCGTCGGCGCCGAGGCGATCGTGGGCGTCTCGGCGCAGACGCCGCAGCAGTTCGACGAGATCGAACGACTGCCGCCGGGCTGCGTCGACTACCTCGGGGTCGGTGCGGTGCGCGAGACCCCCACCAAGCCCGACCACCCCGCCCCGCTCGGCATCGAGGGGCTCGGCGCGCTCGTGGCGAGCACGACGCTGCCGTGCATCGCGATCGGCGGCATCGAGGCCGACGATCTGCCCGCTCTGCGTCGTGCGGGGGCCGCGGGTGTCGCCGTCGCCTCGGCGATCGGCGGTGCCGACGACGCCCACGGCGCGGCCCGACGACTCGTCACGGCGTGGGGCCCGTGAGGGACGGGCCGCCGCGAGTGCTCGCGATCGCCGGCACCGACCCGACCGGCGGCGCGGGAATCCAGGCCGATATCAAGACCATCAGCGCTCACGGCGGCTACGCGATGGCCGCGATCACGGCGATCGTCGCCCAGAACACGACGGACGTGCGGGCCGTGCGGCCGGTGAGCGCTCGACTGCTGACAGCCCAGCTCGACGCCGTGAGCGACGACGTCGAGATCGACGCGGTGAAGATCGGCATGCTCGGCAGCGCCGCGGCGGCGCGCGCGGTCGCGGCCTGGCTCGATCGCGCCCGACCGCCGATCGTCGTGCTCGATCCCGTGCTGCGCGCGACGACGGGTCGCACCCTCACCTCGCCCGTCGCGATCGGCGGCATGCGAGCGCTCATCGAACGGGTCGACATCATGACGCCGAACCGCGACGAGCTCGCCGCGCTGCTCGGGCGACCGCGCCGGGCGTCGTGGGCCGATGCCGTCGACGATGCCGTCGACGCCACCGCGCTGTGGGGTTCGCGCGTGCTGCTCACCGGCGGCGACGGCACCGGCGATCTCGCCGTGGACGTTCTCGTCGAGCCGCGCGGCGGCGACGCGCCTCGGCTGACCGAGGCATCGGCGCCGCGCGTCGCCACGCCCCACACGCACGGCACGGGCTGCGCGCTGTCGTCGGCGCTCGCGACCCTGCAGGTGGGCGAGCGCGATTGGTCGCGGTCGCTCGCCCGAGCGAAGCAGTGGCTCGGCAGAGCCTTGCGCGCGGCCGAGGTGCTCGATGTCGGCCGCGGCGCCGGGCCGCTGCACCACCTCTGCGAGCGCGACGACGGGCGCGCGGCCTCGCACCGGCTCAGCCCGTGACGATCGCCGAGGCCGCGGCGACGAGGCTCAATCGCGTCGTGGCGATCGTCGCGAGCGCGACGATGAGCACGAGCGTGAACCGCGTGAGAGTCTGACGCCGCCCCACGACGAGCCCGAGGGCGAAGATGACGGGTGGCGCGAGCACGCTCGCTGCCAGAACGGGCCACGGCGTGCGGTCGGCGAGGCCGAGCGCACGCAACTGCTGCGGCAGGGCGAGCAGATTGGAGACGCCGTCGAAGAGGAACCAGGCGGCGAGAAGCCCGAGCGCGATCGTCACGGCGACCCGGCTCGCGCCGAAGCGGGGGCGGGCGGCGGCGGGCGCATCCTGCGCCTCGGCGTTCACGACAGCACCGCCAGCAGTAGCGGCCACGGCGCGAGCACGAGCGTGCCGAGCGCGAGCCAGCCGATCCGCACGGCGGGCCGGCCACCGCGCGTGAGCGCCATGACGGCGCCGAACCACAGCGCGCACGCGATGATCGCGAGGAACTCGCCGAACTGGTACATGACCTCGATCAGCAGCGTCGCGCCTGTCAGGGGCAGGGAGCCGATCGACAGGATCCATCCGACCGAGTAGGCCAGGTACACCCCGGCGAGGAGACCCGTCGCCGCCGTCACGGCGCTGCGGCGGCGATCGGCGGGGGATGCGGCGGTCGCGATGGGCGCGGCGGCGCCGTCGCGGGCATCCGCCCCCTCATCGCCGGGCGCGGGCTCGTCGGCGTCGACTCGATCGTCGCGGCCCGGATCGACCCAGCTCGGGTCATCCGGGTCGCCCCAGTCGAGGGCGTCCTCGCGGCGGTCGGCGGTCATGCGGCCACCCTACCGACCCTCGGGACGACGCCCGCTGAGGGTCGGAGGGGCCGGGTAGCGTCGAGCCGGAGGGGGTCGACATGCCGTTCATCACCGCCGACGGGCGGCCGCTCGAAGGCGTGCCGCTGCTGTACAGGATGGGGCGCGACTTCCAGGTCACAGAGGCCTTCGCGTACCGCGACCCGCGCGACGGCTCGGTCGTGACGGTGCCCGCGCACGACGTCTCGCGGCCGCCGACGCTCGGCAACTCGACCGACTTCGCGTCGGTGCCGCCGTTCCTGTGGGGACTCATCGCGAACTACGGCCCGCAGACGCTCCCGGCGATCCTGCACGACGCGATGGTCGAGGATGCCCGGCGCGCGCCCGTCGCGGAGCGCCTCCCGCGGCGGCGCATCGCCGACGACCTCTTCCGGGTCGCACTCATCGACAACGGCATCCACCTGCTGCGGGCGCGCGTCATGTGGGCCGCCGTCGGGCTCGAGAGCTGGCTGCGCCACGGCGGCGCGCTCGGTCGGCTGCTGTTCGCGCAGGTCGCGGTCGGGGCGCTGTGGCTCATCGCGGCGACCGTGCTCGCGATCGTCGATGCCGGCGGGCTCGGGCCGTGGTGGCTCGTGATGCTCGCGGCGCCCGCTCTGCTCGCCGCGCCGTGGGGGCCCGCGGCGGGTCTCGTCATCGCGGCCGCGTACCTCGGGGCGCTCTACGCCCCGCTCGTGCTCGGCGCGTTCCTCGCCTCGCACGTCGAGGGGCTCATCGCCCTCGGGGTGTGGCTGCTCACGGGGCGCCGCGGGCCGCGCCCGCAGGCCGAGCCGACGATCCGCTGGAAGGACGAGTACGGCCCCGAGCACGCGGCGGGGGCCGCCACTCCCCCGCGCTGAGCCGCGTTCGCGTCTGCGCGTCGCACTCCTGCGCGTCGCACTCCTGCGCGTCGCACTCCTGCGCGTCGCACTCCTGCGCGTCGCACTCCTGCGCGTCGCACTCCTGCGCGTCGTGGCGACCTGCTGCGGCGCTGTCCGCACGCACTCCGTACTCTTTCGGGCAGTTCGTGCGCCCGAGGGCGCACGAACTGCCCCCAGCAGGACGAGATGCGCCGATGAACGCCGGTCAGTGCGCGTAAGCGGCGGGCGAGCTCCGCAACGACGACGGCCGGTAGCCCCGTGGGGCGACCGGCCGTCGTGCGAGCGTGCGACCTAGCGCGCAGCGCTGCCGTCGACGTAGTCCGCGTCCTGCTGCTTCCACGCGAAGAGCGCGCGCAGCTTGCGGCCCGTCTCCTCGATGGGGTGCTGCTCGCCCTTCGCGCGCAGCTCGCGGAACTCGGGCGCGCCCGCGTCCTGGTCGGCGATGAAGCGCTTGGCGAACGCGCCCGACTGGATGTCGGCGAGCACGGCCTGCATGTTCTCCTTCACCGAGGGGTCGATGACGCGCGGGCCGGAGACGTAGTCGCCGTACTCGGCCGTGTCGCTCACGCTCCAGCGCTGCTTGGCGATGCCGCCCTCCCACATGAGGTCGACGATGAGCTTGAGCTCGTGCAGCACCTCGAAGTAGGCGATCTCGGGCTGGTAGCCGGCCTCGGTGAGCACCTCGAAGCCGTACTGCACGAGCTGCGAGGTGCCGCCGCAGAGCACGGCCTGCTCGCCGAACAGGTCGGTCTCGGTCTCCTCCGTGAAGGTCGTCTTGATGACGCCCGCGCGCGTGCCGCCGATGGCCTTCGCGTACGAGAGCGCGAGATCCCAGGCGTGGCCGGTGGTGTCGCGCTCGACGGCGACGATGTCGGGGATCCCGCGGCCGGCGACGAACTCGCGGCGCACCGTGTGGCCAGGGGCCTTGGGCGCGACGAGGATGACGTCGACGCCCTCGGGCGCGTCGATGTAGCCGAAGCGGATGTTGAAGCCGTGCGCGAAGGCGAGCGTCTTGCCCGGCTTCATGGCGCCCTGGATGCTCTCGGTGTAGATCGAGCGCTGGTACTGGTCGGGCGCGAGGATCATGATGACGTCGGCCCACTCGGCGGCGTCGGCGACGGTCTTGACGGTGAAGCCGTCCTCGTGCGCCTTGGCGACCGACTTCGAGCCCTCCTTGAGCGCGATGACGACCTCGACGCCCGAGTCGCGCAGGTTCTGCGCGTGGGCGTGCCCCTGCGAGCCGTAGCCGACGATCGCGACCTTCTTGCTCTGGATGAGAGCGAGGTCGGCGTCCTTGTCGTAGTAGATCTCGGTCACGAGAATTGTCTCCTTGTGGTGTGGGTTCGGTGGGATGTCCGTGCGGCGCCCGGGGCGGACGTCACGAGTTCTTGAGGACGCGCTCGCTGATGCTCTTCGAGCCGCGGCCCATGGCGAGCAGGCCCGACTGCGCGATCTCCTTGATGCCGTAGGGCTCGAGCACGCGCAGCAGGGCCTCGACCTTCGCGGTGTCGCCCGTGACCTCGATCACGAGCGCGTCCGTCGCGACGTCGACGATGCGCGCCCGGAAGAGCGTCGCGGCCTCGAGGATCTGCGAACGGGTCGTCGAGTCGACGCGCACCTTGATGAGCATGTGCTCGCGCTGCACCGACTGGGTCGCGTCGAGCTCGACGATCTTGAGCACGTTGACGAGCTTGTTGAGCTGCTTGGTGACCTGCTCCAGGGGCAGGCCCTCGACATCCACGACGACCGTGATGCGGGAGAGCCCCGGCACCTCCGTCGTGCCGACGGCGAGCGAGATGATGTTGAATCCGCGGCGGGCGAACAGCCCCGCGACGCGCGTGAGCAGACCGGGCTTGTCCTCGACGAGGAGCGAGAGCACGTGGTGCGACATCGGTTACTCCCTCTCCCACTCGGGCGCGTGATCGCGCGCGTACTGCACCTGCGAATTGCCGACCCCCTGCGGGACCATGGGCCACACCATCGCGTCGCGGCTGACGATGAAGTCGATGACGACGGGGCGGTCGTTGGTCTCCATCGCGAGGCGGATGGCCGGTTCGACCTCCTCCGGCTTCGTCACGCGGATGCCCAGCGCGCCGTAGGCGTCGGCCATCTTGATGAAGTCGGGGATCATCGCCGTGTCGTGCCCGGTGTTGAGGTCGGTGAACGAGTGGCGGCCGTCGTAGAACAGCGTCTGCCACTGGCGGACCATGCCGAGGGAGGAGTTGTTGATGACGGCGACCTTGATCGGGATCTCGTTGATCGTGCAGGTCGCGAGCTCCTGGTTGGTCATCTGGAAGCAGCCGTCGCCGTCGATCGCCCACACGAGCCGGTCGGGCTGGGCGACCTTCGCGCCCATCGCGGCGGGCACGGCGTAGCCCATCGTCCCGGCGCCGCCGGAGTTCAGCCACGCGCCGGGGCGCTCGTACTTGATGAACTGCGCCGCCCACATCTGGTGCTGGCCCACGCCCGCGGCGTAGATCGCCTCGGGGCCGGAGAGCTCGCCGATCTTCTCGATGACCCACTGCGGCGACAGCAGGCCGTCGTCGGGCAGCGTGTAGCCCAGCGGGTACTGCGTGCGGAGGCTCTCGATGCGCTTCCACCAGTCGGAGAAGTCGGGCTTCACCGCCTTCGTCGCATCGCGGTACGCGGGCAGCAGGTCGAGGAGCACCTCACGGGCGTCTCCCACGATCGGCACGTCGGCGGCGCGGATCTTGCCGATCTCGGCCGGATCGATGTCGACGTGGATGACCTTGGCGTGCGGAGCGAACTCGCTCACCTTACCGGTGACGCGGTCGTCGAATCGGGCGCCGAGGGCGATGAGCAGGTCGCTCTCCTGCAGGGCGAGCACGGAGGGCACGGTTCCGTGCATCCCCGGCATGCCGAGGTTCTGCTGGTGCGAGTCGGGGAACGCGCCGCGCGCCATGAGGGTCGTGACGACGGGCGCGCCGGTCTCCTCCGCGAAGCGCAGCAGCTCGGCGTGCGCGCCGGCGCGGACGACGCCGCCGCCGACGTAGAGCACCGGGCGGCGCGACTCGGCGATGAGCTGGGCGGCGGCGTTGATCTGCTTGCCGTGCGCCTTCGTCACCGGGCGGTACCCGGGCAGGTCGATCTTCGGCGGCCAGATGAACGGGGCCGATTTCTGCTGGGCGTCCTTCGTAACGTCGACGAGCACGGGGCCGGGGCGGCCGGTCGTGGCGATGTGCACGGCGGCGGCGAGCACGCCGGCCACGTCCTCGGGCTTGGTGACGAGGAAGGAGTGCTTCGTGATGGGCATCGTGATGCCCGTGATGTCGACCTCCTGGAACGCATCCGTGCCCATCGAGGTCGAGAAGACCTGGCCGGTGATCGCGAGAAGCGGCACCGAATCCATGTAGGCATCCGCGATCGCCGTCACGAGGTTCGTCGCGCCGGGGCCGGAGGTGGCGATGCAGACGCCGAGGCGGCCGCTCGCGGCGGCGTAGCCCTCGGCGGCGTGACCGGCGCCCTGCTCATGGCGGACGAGGATGTGGCGGATGGCGGTGGAGGCCATGAGCTCGTCGTAGAACGGCATGATCGCGCCGCCCGGGAGGCCGAAGACGTCGGTGACGCCGAGCTTCTCGAGAGAAGCGAGGATCGCGCCCGACCCGGTGAGCACGGGCGGCTCGGAGCGGGACTGCACGGACGGGCCAGGCACGGGGGTTGCTTCCGTAGACATGAAGGAGTCCTGAGGTCGTGTGCGAGGAAGGGTGAGCGTCTGACTACCCGGTGACCGCGCCCTCCGCAGCGGAGCGCACGAGCTTCGAGTACTTGGCGAGAACGCCACGGGTGTAGCGCGGAGGCAGGGGCGCCCAGCCGGTGCGGCGCGCCTCCAGCTCGGCTGCGTCGACCAGTAGGTCGAGGGAGCGAGCAGCGATATCGACCCGTATGAGATCACCATCGCGCACGAAGGCGATCGGACCGGCGTCGACCGCTTCGGGAGCTATGTGGCCGATGCACAGTCCGGTTGTGCCGCCTGAGAATCGACCGTCGGTCAAGAGTAGTACATCTTTTCCGAGCCCCGCCCCCTTGATGGCCGCGGTGATCGCGAGCATCTCGCGCATGCCTGGCCCACCCTTGGGGCCCTCGTAGCGGATGACGACGACGTCGCCGGCGGAGATCTGGCCGTTCGTCAGCGCGTCCATCGCAGCGCGCTCGCGCTCGAACACGCGAGCGGGGCCCTCGAAGACCGTCGCGTCGAATCCGGCGGTCTTCACGACCGCGCCCTCGGGCGCGAACGAGCCGTGGAGGATGGTGATGCCGCCCGTTGCATGGATGGGGTTGTCGAGCGAGCGGAGCACCTCCCCGTCGAGCGGGTCGGGGTTCAGCTCGGCGAGGTTCTCGGCCATCGTCTTCCCCGTCACGGTCATGACGTCGCCGTGCAGGAGGCCCGCGTCGAGGAGGGCCTTGAGGAGCACGGGGAGGCCGCCCTGACGGTCGACGTCGTTCATGACGTACTTGCCGAAGGGTTTGAGGTCGCCGATGTGCGGCACCCGGTTGCCGATGCGGTTGAAATCGTCGAGCGTGAAGGGCACCTCGGCCTCGTTCGCGATCGCGAGGATGTGCAGCACGACGTTCGTCGAGCCGCCGAGCGCCATAGCAACCGTGACGGCGTTCTCGAACGCCTCCTTCGTCAGGATCTGCCGGGCGGTGATGCCCCTGTTCAGCAGGTTGACGACGGCCTGGCCCGAGCGGTGGGCGTACATGTCACGGCGGCGGTCGTAGCTCGCGGGGCTCGCCGACCCCGGCAGGCTCAGCCCGAGCGCCTCCGCGACCGAGGCCATCGTGTTGGCGGTGTACATGCCGCCGCACGCGCCTTCGCCGGGGGCGAAGGCGCACTCGATGCGGCGGGCGTCCTCCGCGCTCATCTTCCCGGCCTTGACGGCGCCCACCGCCTCGAACGAGTCGATGATCGTGATGGGCTTCTCGGTGCCGTCGCTGAGCTTCACCCAGCCGGGCGCGATCGAGCCGGCGTAGAGGAAGACGCTCGCGAGGTCGAGGCGCGCCGCCGCCATGAGCATGCCGGGGATCGACTTGTCGCAGCCGGCGAGGAGGACGGACCCGTCGAGGCGCTCGGCCTGCATGACGGTCTCGACGCTGTCGGCGATGACCTCGCGGCTCACGAGCGAGAAGTGCATGCCCTCGTGGCCCATCGAGATGCCGTCCGAGACGCTCACCGTGCCGAACTGCAGGGGGTACCCGCCACCGGCGTGCACTCCCTCCTTCGCGGCCTGTGCGAGGCGCCCGAGCGAGAGGTTGCACGGCGTGATCTCGTTCCACGAGCTCGCGATGCCGACCTGGGCCTTGTCCCAGTCGTCGTCGCCCATCCCGACGGCGCGCAGCATGCCGCGCGAGGTGGTGGCTTCGATGCCGTCCGTGACGACGCGGGAACGGGGCTTGTGGTCGATCTCCGACATGGGTCGAGTTTAGGCCTCGCCGGAGGGCTCCGCCGACGCATCAAGCCGGGGCGATCGACGGGTCGCGCGATCGGTCGGCTCGGCCGAGCCCGGGAGATCCGAGCGGCCCGCGTCGGCGACATCCGCCGCCAGTTCGTCCACGACGAGGGTCGAGGCGTCGAAATCGCCCGTGCGGTAGCCGGCGCGACCCACCATGTGCGCCGAGATGGGCGCGGTGAGCATTTGCAGCACGATCACCGGCGTGAGCAGCAGGAGCGCCGACCAGCTGCGCTGGCTGAGCGCGAGCGCGACGACGACGAGCACGAGGCCGAGGATCTGCGGCTTGGTGGCGGCGTGCAGGCGGCTGAGCGCGTCGGGGAAGCGGACGAGACCGACCGCGGCCGCGAGCGACAGGAGCGCCCCGCCGACGAGCAGGACGCCCGCGGCACTGTCGAGGATGCTCGAGAGGGGTTCGGCGTCGGCCATCAGTCCATTCCCTTCTCGGTCTCGTCAGGACGGGAGGATGCGGGGGTCGAGGCGTCGGCGTTCGTCGCCGTCCCCTCCGGGCGGGTCACGAACCGGGCGACGGCGACCGTGCCGAGGAGCGCCGTCGCGGCGAGCACGACCATGAGCGGGATCGTGCGGGTGTGACCGGTGGCGACCATCTCTGTGCCCACGACGAGGATCAGCGTGGTCAGCAGCACGTCGGAGCCGATGACCCGGTCGACGATGCTCGGGCCGCGGATCACCCGCCACAGCGCGACGACGGCGGCGATCGCCAGGATCGAGCTCGCGACGATGACGAGAGTGCTCACCGCACCGCCTCCCATTCCTCGGGCGAGCCGATCGCTCGCAGGAGGCGCCGCTCGTAGTCGAGCACATGGGCGCGCGTGCGCTCGACGCGCTCAGGAGAGTCGACGCCGAGCGAATGCACGTAGAGCACCGAGTTCGGCCGATCGACCTCGAGCACGACCGAGCCGGGGACGAGCGAGACGGCGAGCGCCGTGCCGGTGAGCACGAGATCGCTGCGGGTGGTGAGATCGACGCGGATGACGGCATTGCGGCTCACCCCTCGTGGTCGGAAGGCGTACCAGGCGACCTCGAAGGAGGCGACGACGAGATCGGCGGCGAAGCGGACGAGGAAGGCGAGCATCCAGCCGAGGTGGAACCGTCCGGAGAGCGCGACGGGCGGCAGGTAGAGCGCGCGGGTGACGAGGAGGGCCACGATCACTCCGGTGAGGATCGTGAGCGGAGCCACGGAGCCCCACAGCGTCATCCAGAGCAGGACGAGCGCGATCAGCAGCGGCAGCTGCTGCCGGATGGGCACGCGCTCGCGCTCGAGCACTCGCGGCTCCCGGTCAGTCACGCGGGCTCCCCTCCTCGGTCGAGAGCGGGAATACCATCTGGATGTACGCGCCCGGCCCGTCGAGTTTCTCGCCCGCGCGGGTCGCAACGCCGTAGACCGGGCCGGCGAAGACGGTGAGCCCGATGCCGACCACGACCATACCCGCCGTCGAGAGGGTCATGAGGCGCGGGGTGGTGCGGGCTCCCGAGACGGTCGACGTGCTCAATGGCGCCTCCTCGACCGAGCGGAGGAGGCGCGACTCGTCACCCTCCACGGCGTCGGACGAGCGCCAGAACGCGAGGTTCCAGACGCGAACGAGGGCGTAGAGGGTGAGCAGGGAGACGAGGGCTCCGGCGCCGATGAGGGCGTAGGCCAGGGCATCCCCTTGCTGCGCGGTCGCCTGGAAGAGTCCGAGCTTGCCGAGGAAGCCGGAGAAGGGCGGGATGCCCCCGAGATTCAGGGCGGGGATGAAGAAGAGAGCGGCGACGACGGGCGCGCTCGCGAGCAGCCCGCCGATGCGCGTGATGGAGGTGCTGCCCGCCTCGCGCTCGATGAGACCGGCGGCGAGGAAGAGTGTGGTCTGGACGACGATGTGATGGACGATGTAGAAGATCGCCGCCGCGGTGCCCTCCGCCGTGCCGAGCGCGACGCCCAGGATCATGTACCCGATGTGGCTCACGAGGGTGAATGAGAGGATCCGCTTGATGTCGGCCTGCGCGACCGCGCCGAGCGCGCCGACGACCATCGTGAGCAGCGCGAGCACCATGAGGGCCGGATTGAGCTCGGGCCCGGGGAAGATGACCGTCTCGACGCGGATGATGGCGTAGACGCCGATCTTCGTCAGGAGGCCAGCGAAAGCGGCGGTGACGGGAGCGGGCGCCGTCGGGTAGGAGTCGGGAAGCCAGAACGACAGAGGGAACACGGCTGCCTTGATGCCGAAGGCGACGAGGAGCATGACGTGCAGCAGGATCTGCACGTCGACCGGCAGCTCGTCGATGCGCTGCGCGATCTGGGCGATCGTCACGGTGCCGAGCGCGCCGTAGATCATCGCGATCGACGCGAGGAAGAGCAGCGACGACAGCAGGCTCACGACCACGTAGGTGACGCCCGCCCGGATGCGGGATTCGGTCCCGCCGAGCGTGATGAGCACGTAGCTGGAGACGAGCAGGATCTCGAAGCCGACGTAGAGGTTGAACAGGTCGCCCGCGATGAAGGCCACCATGACGCCCGTGGTGAGGATGAGGTAGGTGGGGTTGTAGATCGAGACCGGGGTCTCCTCGTCGCCGTCGGCAAGTCCCTGCCCGACCGAGAATACGAGGACCGCGAGCAGAACGATCGCCGAGACGACGATCATGAGCGCCGCGAGCCGGTCGACCACGAGCACGATGCCGAACGGCGCCTGCCAGCCGCCGACCTCCATCACGAGCGGCGCGACCTGGTCGACGTGGATGAGCAGGACGATGCCGATGACGAGCTCGATGACGAGGGCGCCGATCGCGATGATGCGCTGCGGGCGGGGGCGGCGGCCGACGACGAGCGTGAGCGCCGCTCCGAGCAGCGGCACCAGGACGACGAGGGGGACGAGGGCTGTCATCGCGAGTCCTCCCGGTCGAGCGGGAAGTCGGTGGTGGATGCCTCGGGGAGGGTCTCCTCCGCCTCGATCAGCACGGTCCCCTCTCGCAGGGCGAGATCATCCGCGTCGTCGCTGAAGTCATCGGCGTTCGCCAGGCGCCACGAGCGGTAGATGAGCGCGAGGAGGAATGCGGAGACGGCGAAGGTGATGACGATCGCGGTGAGGATGAGCGCCTGCGGAAGCGGATCGGTGTACTCGGACGGGTCCACCGACTCGTCGTAGATCGGGGCGATGCCCGCCTCACCCACCATGATCAGGATGAGCAGGTTGGTCGCGTTGCCCGCGAGCAGGAACCCGAGGAGCACCCTCGTGAGGCTGCGCTCGAGGAGCAGGTACACGGCGCACGCGTACATCGCGGACATGATGACGACGAGCACGAGCGAGACGGTCATGAGCGGGCTCCCTCCGCGGGGGCCGCGGCGCGCTCGACCGGGTCGCCCTGGCGATCGACCTCCGCGCCCAAGCTGCGGAGCACGTCGAGGACGAGACCCACGACGATGAGGTAGACGCCGACGTCGAAGATCGTCGACGTGACGAACTCCACGTGCCCGAGGACGGGCAGCTCGGCCTCGACGAAGGCGGAGGTCAGGGCATCCGCCCCCAGAAGCAGCGGAACGGCCGCCGTGCCGGCCGCGAGGAGCATGCCGGTGCCGAGGACGGTGCCAGCGCCCACCGGGGCAGCGGCCCCGAGTTCGTAGCGACCGCCGGCGAGGTAGCGGCCGACGAGCGCGAGGCCTGCGACGAGACCGCCCGCGAAGCCGCCGCCCGGCAGATTGTGGCCCGCGAACAGCAGGTAGAGGGAGACAACGATCGTCGCGTGGAAGGTGAGCCGCACGACGACCTCGAGCAGGATCGAGCGGTTGCGAGGATCGAGCGAGGGCCCGGCCAGGATCCAGGCGTTACGCACCTCCCCTGGGCGGCCCTGCTCGCGCACGCGGTCCAGTCGCTGCTCGACGCGGCGCCGCACTGCACCGCGCGCCGGTCGCGGGAGAGCGTCGTCGCGACCGCGGATGAACAGGAGGCTCGCGACGCCCGTCGCCGCGGCGATGACCACGGCGAGCTCGCCGAGGGTGTCCCACGCGCGGAGGTCGACGAGGGCGACGTTGACGGTGTTCCTGCCGTGGCCGATGACGTAGGCGAGCTCCGGCCACTGCCGGGAGATGGGCTGCTCGGTCCTCGCGCCAGCCGCGACCAGGGCGATGACGCCCATCGTCGCGCCGGCGGCGATGGCGATGATCGCGCGCAGGACTCTGCGCGTGCTGCCGTGCCGGTCGCCGAGCTGAGCGGGCAGGCGACGCAGCACGAGCACGAAGGCGATGAGCGTCACGAGCTCGACGAGGATCTGGGTGATCGCGAGGTCGGGCGCGCCCATGATCGCGAAGAGGGCCGACATCCCGAACCCGGTGACACCGACCACCAGGACGGCGGTGAAGCGCTTCTGAGCGCGCGTCGCCGCGACCGCGGAGGCGATCATGACGACCCCGATCGCGACCTGAGCCGGAGTGTCCCACAGCCGCACCTCACCGAGTCCGCTCGAGCCGATGAGGAGAGTCGCTCCGGTGCCCGCCACGAAGACGACGAGGATGACGCCGAGGTAGAACGGCAGCGAGCCGCGCTGCGTGAGCGTCGTGACGCGGACGGCGAGACGGTCGACGCCGCCGATGGCGTCCCAGTACAGCTCGGAGGCGCTCACCGGGCTGTGCACGCGCGCGTGGAGACGAGCGATGGACTCGCGCGCGAGGAAGATCGCGAGGCCCGCGAGAACGGCAACGAGCGACAGGCCGAGCTCGAGCGTGAGCCCGTGCCAGAGGGCGAGGTGGTAAGCCTCGGCTGAGGCGCTCTCGACCGCCGGCAGCTCGGCCGCGGCGGGAGCGATGCCGGCGTCGGCTAGCGCGGCGAGGGGCCCGAGCGCGAGCCCCGCGATCGCGAGCACGGCGGGCGCGAAGAGGAAGCCGGGGCCGACGTGATCGAGCGCCGCGACATCCTCGACGTCGCGCTTCGTCGCGAACGCGCCCCAGAAGAAGCGGATGCTGTACGCGGCCGTGAGCGCGGAGCCGACGACGACGCCCACGACCGCGATCGCGGCGAGAGCCATGCCGTCGCGCGCGTCGACGACCAGCGCGTGCAGCACCGCCTCCTTGGCGACGAATCCGAAGAGCGGGGGCAGGCCCGCCATCGACGCGAGCGCGAGCGCCGCGATGCCCGCGAGCACGGGCGCGCGCCGTCCGAGGCCGGAGAGCGATCTGAGATCGCGCGTGCCCGCGCCGTGGTCGATGATGCCGACGACGAGGAAGAGCGTGGACTTGAAGAGCGCGTGAGCGACGAGAAGCGCCCCGGCCGCGAGGGCCGCGTCGCGCGTCCCCCAGCCGGTGATCACGACGAGGAAGCCGAGCTGGCTGACCGTGCCGTACGCGAGGAGCAGCTTGAGGTCGGTCTGGCGCAGCGCGACCCATCCGCCGAGGATCATCGTGGCGAGCCCGAGCGCGACGAGGATCTCGCGCCACGACGCCACGTCGGCGAAGCCGGGGGCGAGGCGGGCGATGAGATAGACGCCGGCCTTGACCATCGCGGCGGCGTGGAGGTACGCGCTCACGGGGGTCGGCGCCGCCATCGCGCCCGGCAGCCAGAAGTGGAAGGGGAGGATGGCGGACTTCGAGAGGGCCCCGACGAGGACGAGCACGATCGCGGTCGTCGTGAGCGGGCCGTCCGGGGCCGTGGCGAGGATGACGGGGATGCTCGCGCTCCCGGACTGGTGGGCGAGGAGGACGAGCCCGACGAGCATGACGAGCCCACCGAGCGTCGTCGTGATGAGCGCCTGCAGCGCCGCGCCTCGGCTGGCCTTCCTGCCCTGGTAGTGGCCGATCAGGAGGTAGGAGAAGACGCTCGTGAGCTCCCAGAAGACGAAGAGCAGGAAGACGTCCTCCGCGAGGACGAGGCCGTACATCGCTCCGGCGAACGCCGTGAGCGTCGCCGCGAAGCGACCGATCCCCTCGCTCTCTGGCGTGAAGTAGGAGGCGCAGTAGAGCAGGACGAGAGCACCGACGCCCGTGACGATGAGCGTGATGACCCACGCTAGCGGATCCATGAACAGGTCGAGCGTGAGCTGGAGCTGAGGAACCCAGG
Source organism: Microcella alkalica (assembly GCF_014137945.1). GTDB lineage: Bacteria > Actinomycetota > Actinomycetes > Actinomycetales > Microbacteriaceae > Microcella > Microcella alkalica. Next base: position 58,074 of record NZ_JACGWX010000001.1, on the reverse strand, counting down.
GGGCGCGCTCGGCGAGGTTCTCACCGGCGAGGATGCCGGGGCCGGACGCGAGCGCGTGGACGAAGGCCGCGAAGGGCACGAGCGCCGCGAGGAGGAACACGCGGTTCTTGAGCCCCCGGGTGAGCGCAGGCAGCAGGAGGGCGACGATGCCGAACAGCACGAGGAGGACGAACACGGGTCCTCCCTCGAGTGTCGATGCGGCACGGGCGGGAGAGGGCTGGCGTCGGTTCCGGCGCTCTCGGCCTCCAGTTTACCGAACGGCGCCTGTGAGTCGTTCGCGGGAGCGGAGGAGACGCTCGAGAGCGGTCGCCATCGCGGCGACGTCGGCCACCCGCAGGCGGGCAACGGATTCGGCCTCCCCCACCTTGATGCCGAGGTCGCCCGGTCCGAGCGCGGCGAGCGCGTCCTCATCCGTCACATCGTCGCCGGCGAAGAGCACTGCGTCCGGCGCGAAGCGCTCGACGAGCGCGCGCAGCCCGTCTCCCTTCGTCGCGTCGCGGACGGCGAACTCGACGACATCGCGGCCGTCGCGCACGGTCAGATCGGCGTCGACGGCGGCCGCCTCGGCGTGCAGCGCCTCGACGAGCGCGCGCACCGACTCGGGGTCGTCGACGCGTCGCGAATGCACGGCGAGGCCTGCGGGCTTCGGCTCGATCCACGCCCCCGGCACGGCGACCACAACGGGCTCGAGCCGCGATCGCAGAGCGGACGCGCGATCGGCGTCGGCGGCGTCGACGGCGGGGCGGGCATCCCCCGACCCGAAGCGCACCTCGAGGCCGTGCGAGCCGACGAGCGGCTGAGCGGCTGCCGCCTCGCCGACTCGCGCGAGGCTCTCGAGCGAGCGGCCGGAGACGAGCGCGACGATCGTGCCGGGCAGAGCGGCGAGGGCGTCCAGTGCGGCTCGGGCCGCGGGATGCGCGCGCGCGTCATCGGGGTCGTCGACGAGCGGCGCGAGAGTGCCGTCGAAGTCGAGGGCGACGAGGAGGGTCGGAACGGCGGCGATGCGGTCGAGCTCGGCGATGAGAACGGGGTCGAGCCCGGGGCTCGGCGACGAGTCGGGGGCGGGGGTCATCGCGCTCATCTCTCAGCGGTGCCCGACGTGGCGGAGCGTGTCGAGGAAAGTCTGCGACCAGCGGGCGACATCGTTCTCGCGGACGCGGCGGCGGAGGGCCCGCATGCGCGTCGAGCGCTCGCGTTTGGGCATCTCGATCGCCTGGAGCATGGCCTCCTTGATGCCCTCGATGTCGTGCGGGTTCACCAGGAGCGCGTTGCGCAGCTCATCGGCGGCACCCGCGAACTCGCTCAGGATCAGCACGCCGTCCTCATCGTGCCGGCAGGCGACGTACTCCTTCGCGACGAGGTTCATGCCATCACGAAGCGCCGTCACGAGCATGACGTCGGCTGCGAGGTAGAGCGCGACCATCTCCTCGCGCGGATACCCGTGGTGCAGGTAGGCGATGGCGGGGTGGCTGATGGTGGAGAAGTCGCCGTTGATCCGGCCGACCGTGAGCTCGATCTCGTCGCGCAGCTGCATGTACGCCTCGACGCGCTCACGGCTGGGACTCGCGACCTGGACGAGAGTGACGTCCCCCGTGCTCACCGACTTGTCGCGCAGGAGCTCGCCGAACGCCTTCAGGCGATGCCCGATGCCCTTCGTGTAGTCGAGCCGGTCGACGCCGAGCATGATGGTCGCTGGGTCGCCGAGATCCTGCCGGATCCGGCGCGCGCGCTCGATGACCTCGGGTCGGCGGGCGACCTCCTCGAAGCTCTCGACGTCGATCGAGATCGGGAAGGCCTTCGCGATGACCGACCGGTGCCCACCCGCTCCGTCGGGCACGCGAATCTCAGGACTTCGCGTACCGTAGCCGAACAGTCGCCGCACCGCGCTGAAGAAGTTCGCCGCGTCGGAGGAGCGCTGGAAGCCGATGACGTCCGCGCCCAGGAGTCCCTCGGCGATCGCGCGCCGCCACGGCAGTTGCGAGTAGATGCCGTAGGGCGGGAAGGGGATGTGGTTGAAGAAGCCGATCGTCAGGTCGGGGCGCAGCGATCGCAGGAGGGCCGGGACAAGCTGCAGCTGGTAGTCCTGGACCCACACCGTCGCGTTCGGGGCGGCGACTTCGGCGCTCGCGCGGGCGAAGCGCTCGTTGACCTCCTTGTAGGTCTCCCACCATTCGCGATGGAACGCCGGCGGCGAGATGACGTCGTGGTAGAGCGGCCAGAGCGTGTCGTTGCTGAAGCCCTCGTAGTAGCGCTCGACCTCGCCCGAGGTGAGCGAGACCGGCACGAGGTGCATGTCGTCGGCCTCGAAGGGCTCGACCTCGACGTCGGGCTTCCCCGGCCAGCCGACCCACGCGCCGTCCGCGGCGCGCATGACGGGCTCGAGAGCGGTGACGAGTCCGCCGGGAGACCGCTGCCAGGTCGTCGATCCGTCGGCCTCGACGACTCTGTCGACGGGGAGTCGGTTGGAGACGACGACGAAGTCGAATCTGCCCTCGCGCTGGCTCATGTCTCTCGCTTTCCGCACGCTCGTTCCGTATCGATCACGGCTCTCGCGCTTTCGCGCCCGGCCGGCTCGATACGGTATCAGCCGAATATCACCTTTCTCTCAGACACGGACGCAGGGCGGATGCGCGGGGCCGTCTGCGTAGGGTGAGCGCATGATCCGGGTCGGCATGGGCACCACGAGCGTGCTCCCCCGCCGCCTCGAGCCCGCCTTCCTGCTGGCTCGCGATGCCGGGTTCGACGGCGTCGAGGTCATGATCACGAGCGACCGCGCGACGCAGAGCGCTCGCACGATCGGTGCGCTGTCGACGCGGTACGGGATGCCCGTGCTGAGCATCCACGCCCCCGTCCTGCTCTTCAGCACTCTGGTCTTCGGGCGCAACCCGCGCACGAAGCTCGAGCGGGCCGCCGCCCTCGCCGAAGAGCTGGGAGCGACCACGGTCGTCGCCCACCCGCCCTGGCGCTGGCAGGGCCGCTGGGCCGCGGTGTTCGAAGCCGCCGTCGCCGAGATCGCCACCGCCTCGGGGGTGACGATCGCGGTCGAGAACATGTTCCCCGTCGCGGCGGGCGGCCGCGCGCGCGACGCCTTCGCCCCGCACTGGAACCCGGGCGAGCTCGCCGTCGACCGCCTCGTGCTCGACGTCTCGCACGCGAGCATGGCGCGCGTCTCGGCCCTCGAGCTGGCGCGCGCGTGGGGCGATCGCCTGCACCACGTCCATCTGTGCGACGCTGCGGCGCCAGACGCGGGAGGCCGCCTCGTCGACGCGCATCTCGTTCCGGGGCGGGGTGGGCAGCCGGTCGCGGCGCTCCTGCGGCACCTGGTCGCGAGCGGGTTCGCGGGCGACGTCGTCGCCGAGCTCAACACGCGGCACTGCGGCCGCGACGACCGCGCTCGGCTCGCCGAGCTGCGCGAGACGGTCGCGTTCGCGCGCGAGCACCTCGCCTGAGCCGCGGGCCGATCGGGTCGGCGGGCACGTCGGGCGGGAGGCCCCTACGCGAGGAACCCCCGCAGGAGCGACGCCGTGCCCTCGAGGTGCTCGGCCATCGCGGCCGCGGCGCCGTCCGCATCGCCCGACAGCACGGCCCACACGATGCGCTCGTGCTGCTCGTTCGAGTGCGCGATGTTCGGCGGGAGCAGCGGGATCCGGTCGAGCAGCACGTTGACGCGCATCCTGTTGTCGGCCATGAGCGAGACGAGCGTGGGGCTGCCGGCGAGCTCGGCGAGGGTGAGGTGCAGTCGCGAGTCGAGGCGACGGTACTCGGCGCCGTCCGCGGCTGCGACCTCGCGCATGCGGGTCGCCAGATCGTCGCGCTGCGCCGCCGTCAGGGGCGTGGATGCCGCCGCCCTCGCTGCGCCGACCTCGAGCACCGCGCGAACGAGCAAAGCATCCCGCACCTCGTCGGCCGACACGCGTTCGCCCGGGCCCTCCTCGGGGTGCGGAAGCGGCTCGCGCACGAACGTCCCTCCGTAGCGGCCCCGCCGCGACTCGACGTAGCCGGCCTCGGCGAGCGCCCTGATCGCCTCGCGCACGGTGTCGCGACTCACCTCGAGCCGCGCCGCGAGCTCGCGCTCGGGGGCCAGGGCCTCGCCGGGCGGCACGACGCCGAGCCGGATGAGCTGCAGGAGCCGCGCGAGGGTCTCCTCGAAGGCGTTGCCGCCCCGCACCGGTCGGCTGAAGGCCTCGAGAGCGAGCCCCTCGGGCGTCGGTGCGGGCTCGGTCACGGCGTGCTCGTTCAGAGGGGCGTCACGTAGGCGGCGCTGATGCCGCCGTCGACGAGGAAGGTGGAGCCCGTGATGAACGACGCGTCGTCGCTCGCGAGGAACGCGACGGCGGCGGCGAGCTCCTCCGCCTCGGCGAAGCGGCCCTTCGGGATGTGCACGAGGCGGCGCTGGGCGCGCTCGGGGTCTTTGGCGAACAACTCCTGCAGCAGCGGCGTGTTGACGGGGCCAGGGCACAGAGCGTTGACGCGGATGCCCTGACGGGCGAACTGCACCCCGAGCTCGCGCGTCATCGCGAGCACGCCGCCCTTGGACGCCGTGTACGAGATCTGGCTCGTTGCGCTGCCCATGACGGCGACGAAGGACGCGGTGTTGATGATCGAGCCGGACTGCTGGGCGACCATGTGTCGCAGCGCTGCGCGCGAGCACAGGTAGACGCTCTTGAGATTGACCTCCTGCACGCGATCCCACGCCGGAAGCTCCGTGGTCTCGATCGAGTCGTCGTCGGGCGGCGAGATCCCGGCGTTGTTGAAGGCGATGTCGAGCGAGCCGTACGTCCTCTGCGCGGTGTCGAACAGGGCGTTGACCTGGGCCTCGTCGGTCACGTCGACCTGCACGAAGAGCCCGTCGACCTCGGACGCGGCCGCTTCCCCCGCCTCCGGGTTCATGTCGCCGATCACGACGCGCGCGCCCTCCGCGGCGAAGCGGCGCGCGGTCGCGAAGCCGATGCCGCTCGCACCGCCGGTGATGACGGCGACCTTGCCGCCGAGCCGCTGGGTGAGGTCGATGGGGGTGATGTTCATGGTGCCGGCTCCTGTCAGCTGTGGGAGAAGAAGACGTTCTTGGTCTCGGTGAAGGCGAGCGGGGCGTCCGGGCCGAGCTCGCGCCCGAGACCCGACTGCTTGAAGCCGCCGAAGGGCGTGGCGTACCGCACGGACGAGTGCGAGTTGACGCTGAGCGCGCCGCTCTCGACCCCGCGGGCGACGCGGATGCCCCTGCCGAGGTCGCGCGTCCAGATCGAGCCGGAGAGCCCGAAGATCGAGTCGTTCGCCAGAGCGATCGCATCGGCTTCGTCGTCGAACGGCAGCACCGAGACGACGGGGCCGAAGATCTCCTCCGTCGCGACGCGGTCGGTGCGGCTGGGGAGGAGGACGGTGGGCGCCATCCAGTAGCCGGGGCCGTCGGGTGCCCTGCCGCGGAAGGCGACCGTCACGTCGTCGTCGAGGAAGGCCGCGACGTTCTCGAAGTGCCCCTTCGACACGAGCGGACCCATCTCGGTCGACTCGTCGTTCGGGTCGCCCACGCGGAAGCCTCGCACCGCGGGCTCGAGGAGCTCGAGGAAGCGGTCGAGCACGCTGCGCTCGACGAGCAGTCGCGAGCGGGCGCAGCAGTCCTGGCCGGCGTTGTCGAAGACCGATCCGGGGGCGCCGGATGCCGCGGCCTCGAGGTCGGCGTCGGCGAACACGATGTTCGCGCTCTTGCCGCCGAGCTCGAGCGTCACGGGCTTCACCTGCGCCGCGCATCCGGCCATCACGCGTTTGCCGACCTCGGTCGAGCCGGTGAAGACGACCTTGCGCACCTGCTCGTGCGTGACGAACCGGTCGCCGACGACCGAGCCGCGGCCCGGGAGCACCTGGAAGAGGTGCTCCGGCAGGCCCGACTCGAGCGCGAGCTCGCCGAGGCGGATGGCGGTGAGCGGCGTCCAGTCGGCGGGCTTCAGGAGCACGGCGTTGCCCGCGGCGAGCGCCGGCGCGAAGCCCCATGCCGCGATCGGCATGGGGAAGTTCCACGGCACGATCACCCCGACGACGCCGAGCGGCTCGTGGAAGGTGACGTCGAGACCGCCCGCGACGGGGATCTGCTGGCCGATGAGCCGCTCGGGTGCGCCGCTGTAGTAGTCGAGCACGTCGCGCACGTTGCCCGCCTCCCAGCGGGCCGCGCCGATCGGGTGGCCAGAGTTGCGCACCTCGAGCAGAGCGAGCTCCTCGATGTGCGCGTCGACGACGGCGGCGAAGCGGCGCAGGGCCCTCGCGCGGTCGACGGGTGCGAGAGCGGACCAGGCGCGCTGCGCGACCACTGCGCGCGCGACGGCCTCGTCGACCTCCTCGAGCGTCGTGTGCTGCACCGCCGCGATGACGGTCTCGTCGGCCGGGTTGATGAGGGTCGTCTCGCTCACGCGCGCACCCGGCGGCTCTCGGCGCGCTCGGCCGCCGCCTCGACGAGGCCCGCGAACAGACGGAGGTCGTCCTGCGACATCTCGGGGTGCCACTGCACGGCGACGCCGAAGCTCATGCCGTCGACGTCGACGGCCTGGATGATGCCGTCGTCGCCGCGCGCGCTCACCGTCAGGCCATCGCCGACCTCGTCGAGCGCCTGGTGGTGGTAGCTCTGCACGGTCACCTCGCCGCCGACGAGCTCGGCCAGGCGGGTGCCCGGGACGGTGATCGCCGGGTTCGGCGTGAAGACGCCGCCGCCCGCGTTGTACCTGTCGGTGCCGATGACGTCCGGCAGGTGCTGGATGAGCGTGCCGCCACGCAGCACGTTGAGAACCTGCATGCCCCGGCAGATGCCGAAGAAGGGGATGTCGCGGGCGATCGCGCGCTCCAGGAGCGCGAACTCGAAGTCGTCGCGATCGGTGCGCGGCACGTCGTTGGTCGGGTGCGGAGCCTCCCCGTACCGGGCGGCCTCCACGTCCTTGCCTCCCGTGATGATGAGCCCGTCGAGCCCATCGAGGACGCTGTCGGCGACGGCCTGGTCCACCGGCTGGGGAGGCAGCAGGACGACGGTTCCGCCGGCGCGCGTCACCGCCTCGAAGTAGAACTTCGGCAGGAACGCGGCGGGGACATCCCACACGCCCGTCTGCGCCTGCTCGAGGTAGGTCGTGAGCCCGATGACGGGTCGGCGATGGTCAGAATCGTTCGAAGCCACGGAAGCGCTCCCAGTCGGTGACGGCCGCGTCGAATGCCTTCTGCTCGACGCGCGCCGTGTTCAGGTAGTGGTCGACGACATCCTGCCCGAACGCGCTCCGCGCGATCGCGGAGCCGGCGAACAGCTCGGCGGCCTCGCGCAGCGTCGCGGGCACGCGCGGCTTGTCGGAGCCGTAGGCGTTCCCCGTGAAGGCCTCCTCGAGGGTGAGCTCGTTCTCGATCCCGTGGATGCCCGCCGCGATGATCGCGGCCGTCGCGAGGTACTGGTTGACGTCGCCGCCCGGCACGCGGTTCTCGACGCGCAGGCTCTGACCGTGGCCGACGACGCGGAGCGCGCACGTGCGGTTGTCGAAGCCCCACGCGATCGCGGTGGGGGCGAAGCTGCCCTCGACGTAGCGCTTGTACGAGTTGATCGCGGGGGCGAAGAACAGGGTGAGCTCGCGCATTGCGGCGAGCTGGCCGGCGAGCCAGTGCTCCATGAGGGGCGAGAACCCGTGCTCGCGATCGCCCGCCATGACGGGGGCGCCGTCTGTGCCGCGCACGCTGAGGTGGATGTGGCAGCTGTTGCCCTCGCGCTCGTTGAACTTCGCCATGAACGTCAGTGACTTGCCGTGACGGTCGGCGATCTCCTTCGCGCCGTTCTTGTAGATCGAGTGGTTGTCGCACGTCGCGAGCGCGTGAGCGTAGCGGAAGGCGATCTCCTGCTGGCCGAGGTTGCACTCGCCCTTGACGCCCTCGCAGTACATGCCCGCGCCGTCCATGCTCAGGCGGATGTCGCGCAGCAGCGGCTCCATGCGCGTCGATGCCATGAGCGCGTAGTCGATGTTGTAGTCGCTCGCGGGCGTGAGGTCGCGGTAGCCCTTGCGCCAGGCGTCGCGGTAGCCGTCGTCGAAGACGATGAACTCGAGCTCGGTGCCGACGAAGGGCTCTAGGCCGTGGGCGGCGAGGCGGTCGACCTGGCGGCGGAGGACCGCGCGCGGGCTCGGGGCGACCGGCGTGCCGTCGAGGAAGAGCAGATCGGCGAGCACCATCGCGGTGCCTGGCAGCCATGGAATGAGCCGGAGGGTGTCGAGGTCGGGCTGCATGACCATATCGCCGTAGCCGCGCTCCCAGCTCGAGATGGCGTACCCGTCGACGGTGTTCATCTCGACGTCGACCGCGAGCAGGTAGTTGCAGCACTCCGCTCCGTGCGAGCCGACCTCCTCGCTGAACAGGCGCGCCGAGACGCGCTTCCCGACGAGCCGGCCCTGCATGTCGGTGAAGGCGACGATGACCGTGTCGATCTCCCCGGCCCGGATGCTCTTCTCGAGATCGTGGGCGCTCAGGTTCCCCGAGCGGACTCCGGAGGGTGCAGCGGTCATGGCTCGTCTCCTTCGACTGGCGCGGTTTCGACCATTAGTACCACACGCGGCGCACCTGCAACGGCCCGTTTACGGGCCGCTCGCGCGTTAATGGTAGACAGGAACCACCTTTAGCGGCATGCTTCCCCACAAGCGCACCGTGGCGCCGTGCCATCGAACGCGCATGACAGCTCCACCCCTGTCCACCCCGGACTCGATGTCCATCCCCCCAGGAGGAATGCATGGCGGAAACGACCAAGGCGACGGGCGGTGTCACGTACACCAGCGTCGACAAGGGCTACTTCGAGAAGCGCGGCCTGCGCCGATCAGCGGGAGTGTGGGGCCTCTGGGGCCTCGCCGTCGCTGCGGTCATCTCCGGCGACTTCTCCGGCTGGAACTTCGGCATCGACTTCGCGGGCTTCGGCGGCATGCTCATCGCCTTTGCCGTCCTCGTGCTCATGTACTACGGCCTGACCTTCTCCATCAGCGAGATGTCGGCCGCAATGCCGCACACGGGAGGCGCGTACTCCTTCGGCCGCTCGGCCATGGGCCCATGGGGCGGCCTGATCACGGGAGCCGCCGAGACGATCGAGTACGTCGCGACGACCGCCGTCGTCGTGTTCTTCTCGGCCCAGTACCTGGACTTCGTGACCGGCGGGCTCCTCGGCTTCTCGCTCGCCGATCAGAACTTGATGTGGATCTGGTGGATCCTCCTCTACGCAGCGTTCGTCGGGCTCAATGCGGCCGGCGCGGCCATCTCGTTCCGCTTCGCGATCGTCGTCTCCATCATCGCGATCGGCATCATCCTGGTGTTCTCGGTCATGGCGCTCGCCTCCGGCGCGTTCTCGTGGGACAAGCTGTGGGACATGGCGCCCAATCCCGAGGTCGCCGGATCGACGGTGTTCCTGCCGGAGGGCTGGGTCGCGATCCTGTTCGCGCTGCCGTTCGCGATGTGGTTCTTCCTGGGCATCGAGGAGCTCCCCCTCGCGGCCGAGGAGTCGCACTCCCCCGAGAAGGACATCCCGCGCGCCGCGGTGCTCGCTCGCGCGACGCTCATCATCACGGGCCTCCTCGTGCTCTTCCTCAACACCGGCGTTCTCGGGGCGGAGGCCACGGGTGTCTCGCTCGAGCCGCTCGTCGAGGGCTTCGCTTCGATCGTGGGCCCCGAGCTGGCTGCCGTGCTCGCGATCTTCGCCCTCATCGGGCTGCTCGCCTCGCTCCACGGCATCATGTTCGCCTACGGGCGCAACATGTACTCGCTATCGCGCGCAGGATACTACCCGAAGTTCATGTCGCTCACCGGCAAGAACAAGACCCCGTGGGTCGCGCTCACGGTGGGCGCCATGGTCGGCTTCATCGCGATCGTCGTGCTCGACCTGCTCGGTCGCGTCGACCCTGAGGGCATCGGCGCGGTCGCCGGAGCGATCATCCTCAACATCGCGGTGTGGGGCGCGGTCGTGGCGTACTTCCTGCAGATGGTGGCGTTCCTCATCTTGCGGAGAAAGTTCCCGAACGTCCCCCGCCCGTACAAGAGCCCGATGGGAACGTTCGGGGCGTACAGCGCCGCCGCGATCGCCGCGCTCGTGTTCGTGGGTCTTCTCCTGAACCCCGCCTTCCAGGCGGCGATCGTCGCGATCATCATCGTCTACGCGCTCATCCTGCTCGGGTTCGGCCTGCACTACCGCAAGCAGCTCGTCCTGTCCCCCGAGGAGGAGTACGCGATGAGCGGCGGCACCCACGAGCTCACGAGGGAGCTCGACTCCGAGGGTGACCCGGAGCGGGACCCGGAGCTCAATCGCAGCTGACGCTCGCTTCACGACGGGCCGCGGTGATCGTTCTCCGCGGCCCGTTCGCGTGCCCGCCTGCTGGTCCGGCTCATCGAGTGGCTGGGGCTCCGGGCCCGTCCGATCGCCGACCCGCGGCGTGCACGTTCTCCGGATTTCCGGCGCGGGGCGGCGATCGGACCGCAGCACGACGCGGCGGTCATCCCGGGACTCCGGAGAACGTGCACGCCGTGCGACCGTCGCAGGGGCGAGGGCGACGGTGGGGCCCGGCGTCGGCGCGACCGGATGCGACCGGCGGGTGTGATCCGCGCCGATCAGGCCCGCGCGAGCGCTCCCGGCGCGAACCCCGCGAGCGCCGAGCGGCGGCGGGCGCGACCGACCGCGACGCGCGCGACGACGAGAGAGAGGACCCCGACCACGAGCATCGCGCCGACCGCGCCCGCGATGCGCGCTCCGTCGCCTCCCGCGAGCAGCGCCTGCAGCCCGTCCACCGCGTACGACAGCGGAAGCACGGCGCTCAGGGTGGGGAACGGCTCGGCGAGCGCGACGACGGGGATGAGCCCGCCGATCGCCACGAGCTGCACGCCCAGCATCAGGATCGACACGACGAGGCCTGCGCGCCCGAGCCCCAGCACGAGCGCCGCGTGCAGCGCCGTGAGGGCGAGCGCGATGAGCGCCGTGAGGGCGAGCACGGCGGGCGCGAGAGCGAGGTCCACTCCCCCGGCGGTGTGCAGGAGGGCCGTCACTAGCACCGCCTGCGCCACCGCGAGAAGGGATGCCCGCCCCAGCACCCGACGCAGGATCGCGCCCGCCGATGCGGCCGTCCCGACCACGCCCGAGGCCGCGGGGCGCACGACGATCATCGTGGCGAGAGCCCCCAGCCAGAGACCGACGGGCACGAGGGTGCCCGCGAGGACTCCCCCGAGGCCGTCGACGGCGTTGGCGCGCGTCGACTCGACGGCGACGGGAGAGCTCGCGAGCTCGGCGTCTCCCGACTCGGGCACCTGCGCAGCGCCGTCGGCGAGCCCCGCGGCGAGGGCGTCGGCGCCCGCGGCGAGGGCGTCGGCCCCGGCGGCGAGCTCTCCGGCCCCTGCGCTCGCCTCGGCGGCGCCCGACCCGAGGGCTCCGAGACCGTCGGCGAGAGCATCCGCGCCCTGAACGAGGGCCGGGCCGCCGCCCGCGAGGGCTGCCGCTCCGACCGCGCTCTCGGCGATGCCGCCCTGGATGCCGTCGACGGCTCCCTTGATCTGGGGGGCGACCGCGGTCGTGGTGCCTGCCGCGATCTGCGCCTGGGTGAGCGCGGCGATGAACGCCTGCTTCTCGGCGTCGGCCAGGCTCGACGCCTGCACGGCGGGGACGAGCGCCGCGAGCTGGCCGGCAGCGAAGGACGCGGCAGCATCGGCCGAGGCGACGGCGGTCGCGAGCTGGTCGAGCCCCGCCGCGCCCTGATCGAGCTGCGCGAGACCGGTCGACAGGCTCGCCACGCCGCCCGTGTACTGCTCGAGCCCTGCCGCGAAGTCGCGGGCTCCCGCGGCTGACGCGTCGGCACCCGATCCGAGCGCCGCGATGCCGTCGCCGAGCGAGGCGACGCCCGCGCCGACCTCGCCGACGCCGTCGCCGAGCTGCTCGGCGCCCTCGGAGGCGTCGCCGAGCGCGGAGCCCAGCTCGCCCAGCCCGGACTGCAAGCCCGCGAGGTACTGCCCGGTCACGGTGTCGCCGATCTGCGTCGCGAGGCTCGAGCCGACCGCCTGCACGATCGTCCCGGCGAGATAGCTGTGCGCGTCGTCGGTCTCGATCACGAGCTCGGCGAGCTCCTGGTCGGGCGAGCCCACCGTGAGCAGCGAGCGCGAGAAGCCCTCGGGGATCGTAAGAACGGCGAGAACCTCGCCCGAGGCGAGATCGGCCGCGGCCTGCTCGGCGCTCATCGCGCGCCAGTCGAACCCCGATGCGTCGGGGCCGGTCAGCTCGGTGACGAGCTGGCGCCCGGCGAAGACGGGCTGCTCCTCGCCGTCGGGGCCCGTCGTCGTGACGAGCTCATCCGCGTTGACGACGGCGGCGGGGATGCGGTCGAGCGCGTCGTCCGCGTCGCCGACGGCGGCGAGCGCGGCGCCGACGAGCCCGAGCGGGACCATGACGGCGGCGATGATGCCCGCCCAGCGGCGAGCGCCGCTCGGACGACGCCGTGAATCGGGGTCGGGGATGGGGGTGCTCATCGGAAGGCCTCCGTGGTCGAGAGGGCGGTATCCAGCAGCAGCGCGAGCTCGTCGGCCGGGTCGAGGCCGTCGGCGGATCCGGGCGCCACGCCCCAGACGCGGACGACGCCGTCGCCGGCGAGAGCGCGCACGACCTCGTCGATCGCGTCGACCTCGCCGGGCGCGAGCGCGCCGTCGGGCGCGTCGAGCACGAGGATCGGCGTGCCGTCGAGGGTGCCGACCGCCGCGAGAAGCAGTGCGCGCGAGTGAGCGGGGAGGGCCGCGACGAGGTCGGCGGCGGAGATCGGGCCGGACGAGGCGCCGTGACGCTCGGCGAGGGTCGCTAGGCGCTCGAGCCAGCGGTCGGTCGAGCGCGCTCCCGGGCCGCCGCGCCCGCGGCGGGCGGCGCGCGGCGCGAGCGCGAGTCTCTCCCGTACGAGCTCGCCCGCCGTGGTCGACACCGTGAGCCGGTCGCCGCCGACGTCCACGAGACTGACGCGGCGCGAGGCGCGCCCCGCCTCCGAGGGGAGGACGGCGCCGGCCACGACCGCGCGGCCGCCGAGCGCCGGCAGGTAGCCGGCGAGAGTCGCACCCGCGAGGCGACGCGTTGCCGCGTCGGCGACGAGAGCGACGCGGTCGCCCGCCTGCGCGCGCAGGGAGAGCACGGCATCCGTCGCCTGGAGCTGGAGGCGATCGGCCACGACGACGGCGTCGCCCTGCTGGCTCGCCCACACGACGTGCTCGCGGTGGTCGCGCAGCTGCTCGCCCTCGACGTCGAGATCCGGCATCGCCCGATCGAGCGATCGCGGTAACCACCACGCGGCGCGGCCGAGGAGCGTCATGATCGCCGGGCCGAGCGTCATGCGGAGGACGAACGCGTCGACGGCGATGCCGACGGCGAGCCCGAGCGCGATGGGCTTGATGAGGTTCGAGCCCTCCGGCACGAACGCCGCGAAGACGAAGAACATGATGAGCGCCGCGGCCGTCACGACGCGGGCGCCGTGGGCGAAGCCGTCCTCGATGGCGGAGCGCGGGTCGCCCGTGCGGACGAACTCCTCGCGCATGCCCGAGACGAGGAATACCTCGTAGTCCATCGCGAGGCCGAAGAGCACCGCCATGAGGATGATCGGCATGAAGCTAAGGATCGGACCCGCCTCGGTGTGCAGGAGCTCGGCGCCCCAGCCCCACTGGAAGACGGCGACCGAGACGCCGAGGCCGGTGCCGACGGTGAGCAGGAAGCCCAGCGCCGCCTTGACCGGCACGAGCACCGACCGGAACACCGCCATGAGCAGCAGGACCGACAGCCCCATGACGATGAGCGCGAACGGGACCAGCGCGTTTGTCAGGCGGGTCGAGATGTCGATCCCGACCGCGGTCGTGCCCGTGATCGACAGCGGCGTGCCGAACTCGCTCTCGATTCCGGCTGCGGCATCGCGGAGCTCGGCGACGACGGTCTTCGTCGCGGGGTCGTCGGGAGCCGTCACGGGGGCGACGCGGAAGATCGCGAGTTCCAGGCCGGGCGAGGGGATGCCGCGGCTGACGCTCGCGACGCCGTCGACGTCCGCGAGCTCGGAGCGGATGCCATCCAGGTCATCGAGGATGTCGGTGGTCTGCGTGATGTCGGCCGTCACGAGCAGCGGGCCAGCGGTGCCCGGTCCGAAGGCGCCGGCGATGAGGTCGTATGCCTCGCGCTGGGTCGAGCCCGCGGGCTCGCTTCCGCCGTCTGGCAGGTTGAGATCGAGCGAGAACGTCGGTATCGACAGCGTGCCGAGCACGACGACCACGGCGATCGTCGTGAGCACGGGCCGCTTCATGACGCCCCGAACCCAGCGGCGCCCCATCGTGCGGGCGTGCTCGGCCTCGCGCTGGGCGCGGCGCCAGGCGCGGGATCCTGCCCTGGGCACGAGCCGCGCGCCCCAGATCCCGAGCAGAGCGGGCAGCAGGGTCACGGCTCCGGCGATCGCGACGAGGACCGCGAAGGCGGCCCCGACCCCCATGACCGAGAGGAACGGGATGCCCACGACGAGCAGGCCGAGGAGCGCGATGATGACCGTGAGACCCGCGAAGACGACCGCGCTGCCCGCGGTGCCGACGGCGACCGCGGCAGACTCGGCCGGGTCCATGCCGCGCGCGAGCTGCGTGCGGTGCCGGGAGACGATGAACAGCGCGTAGTCGATGCCGACCGCGAGGCCGATCATGAGCGCCAGCAGGGGCGCCGAGCTCGACACGGGCATGACCGCGGCGAGCGCGAGGATGCCGCCCATCACGATGCCGACGCCGATCAGCGCGGTGACCAGGGGCATACCCGCCGCGGCGAGGGAGCCGAAGGTGACGATCAGGACGGCGGCGGCCACGAGCACGCCGATGACCTCGCTCACGGTGAGGCCCACGGTGGTGTCCTGGAACACCTGGCCGGCGAACTCGACGCGCGCGTCTCGGTCGTCGCCGGTCGCGATAAGCGCCTCGAGCGTGGTGTCGTCGACCTCCTCCGAGGTGCCCTCGAGCTGCACCTGCACGATCGCGACCCCCTCGTCGTCGCTCACCTGCCCGTCGGCGAACTCGTCGAACGGGCCGAGGACGCTGCGAACGCCGTCGATGCGCGAGAGGTCGGCCGCGAGGTCGTCGATCTCGGCGCGGATGCCCGGATCGGTCACCGACGCGCCGTCGGGGGCGACGACGACCGCCTGAGCGCTCGCCCCCGCCGCGGCAGGGAACAGCTGCTCGAGCTGGTCGAGCGCCTCCTGCGATTCGGTTCCGGGGATGGAGAACGCCTCCTCCGTCTGCCCGCCGAGGGCGAGGCCGCCGCCGAGCGCGGCGGCGAGCAGGAGCACCCAGGAGACGAGGACGAGCCAGGCACGGCGGTAGGCGACGCGCCCGATGCGGTACAGCAGTGTGGACACTGGCGGACTCCTAGCGAGCGGGGTCGGTGACGGGGAGGAGGAGCTCGCTGATGACGGCGAGGAGGCCGGCGCGGAGCACCTCGGGCTCCTCCTCGACGACCTCGAGCTGGCGGGCGGCGGCGAGGCAGTAGGCAGCGCCGCCGAGGGCGATGCCGTAGCGGAGCTTCTCCACGGGCGAGCTCGCGGCGACGTCGAAGAGGTCGGAGACGCGGCGCATCTGGACGAGGGCGCGCTGCATGACGGGGACGTCCTCGAGCGTCGCTCCCTGGTTGATCACGAGGTGGACGACCTGCCGGTGCGCGAGCAGGTAGTCGACGAATCGCTCGACGAAGGCGGCGCGGTGCTCGCGGTCGAGGCCGCGTGCGGCGGTCTCGTCGATGAGCGCGGACAGGTCGTCGAGCGCAGGAGCGAGGGCCGCCTCGAGCAGCTGCTCCTTGGAGTCGTAGTGGTACAGCACGCTCGCCTTCGACGACCCGGCGAGGTCGGCGATGCGCTGCAGCGAAGTGGCGGCGTAGCCCGCGCTCGCGAACTCGGTGAGCGCGATGAGGCGCAGATCTTCGGATCGGGACACCCCGGCACCATACCTGACCGATCGGTCAGGATGCTGAGGGGATCCTGAGCACCCGCCGCACGGCCCTCCGGTCACCCGGTAGCGTGGGCCACCGATCTTATGGAGGTGCATCCGTGCGCAAGTACCTGTTCAACGGAGCGATCATCAGCGCCGCGGTCTCGGCCGTCAGCGTCATCAACGCCACCCGGCGGGGCCCTCACGACTGGCGCCTCGCCCTGATGTGGGCGAGCTGGGGCATCAGCGTCGCGATCGCCGTCGGCACGATCATCGAGGACCAGAAGAACCCGGGCGACCCCGCCTTCCAGCTCGTCGACAGCTAGGGCGCACCGACCGCGATTCCGCCGAGGGGGGATGCCCGCGGCTCAGCTGCGCGCCGCGAAGGCCATCACGAGGCCGAGCGCGATGAGCGCCCCGCCGCCGGCCGCGCGCACGGCGGCGATGCGGCCTCTGTTCGAGGCGAACCACTCGCGCGCGGTGCCCGCCGCGACGCCGTAGAGCCCGTCGCTCACGATGCCGATGACCAAGAAGATCGCGCCGAGCAGCAGCATCTGGACGATCGGGTCGGCTCCACCCGGCACCACCGCCTGGGGCAGCGCCGCGACGAAGAAGACGATCGTCTTGGGGTTCGTGATGCCGACGACCACGCTCTCGCGCACGATCGTCCGGGCGCGCGGCGTGACGGGGTCCAGCTCCTCCTCGCCGAAGTCGTTCCTGTGCCGGATCGACTGCACGCCGAGCCACACGAGGACGAGGGCGCCGGCGATCTTGAGCGCGGTGAACAGCAGCTCCGACTGCGCGATCGCGACACCGACCCCGAACGCGACTGACACGATCTGGAGCCCGACACCGGCGGCGCCGCCGAGCACGCTCAGCAGGGCGGCGCGCGTGCCGAGGGCCAGGGCGCGGCCGATGACGAAGAGCACACCGGGCCCCGGCACGACGATGACGACGATCGACGTCAGGAGGAACGCCGCGAACTCGGGACCGAACACCACGCTCCCGATGCTAGGGGTGTGCGGACGGGCCTCTGAGCACGAGAAAACCCCGGCAGCTGGCGAGAGCGAACCGGGGTTTCGTACACCCCCCGGGACTTGAACCCGGAACCCACTGATTAAGAGTCAGTTGCTCTGCCAATTGAGCTAGAGGTGCGTAGTTCGACGAGCGAACCGAGAGGAAACGATAGCAGAGATCGAGAGGCCCCCTCTACACAGCGAGCGCCCAGCCGACGCGGGGCGCGCATCCATACACTGACCAGGAAGCGCCGGCGCCCGGAGGGTGACGCGCACGCAGACCCCTCACTCCCAAGGAGCCCCCATGACCGAGGCCCGCCTCGAGGCCGGCACGCCGGCCCCCGCTTTCACTCTCGCCGACAAGGATGGCCGGCACGTCTCGCTCGCCGACTACGCGGGCCAGAAGGTCGTTCTCTACTTCTACCCTGCCGCCTCCACGCCCGGCTGCACGACGCAGGCGTGCGACTTCCGCGACAACCTCAACTCACTCGCGGCCGCCGGCTACCAGGTGCTGGGCGTCTCGAAGGATCAGGGCTCGGCCCTGCAGAAGTTCGCCGACGAGGAGAACCTGAACTTCCCGCTGCTGAGCGATCCCGATCTCGCCGTGCACCACGCTTACGGGGCCTACGGCGAGAAGTCGATGTACGGGAAGACGGTGACGGGCGTCATCCGATCCACGTTCGTCATCGACGAGAGCGGCGTCCTCACGCACCCTCTCTACAACGTAAAGGCCACCGGCCACGTCGCGAGCCTGCGCAAGAAGCTCGGTCTCGACGCCTGAGCCGCCAATCGCACCGCCGACGGGCTCGAGTCGCTACGACTCGGGCCCTTCGTCGCGTCGAGCGAGGTGCTCGCTCACCGAGGGAGTGAGCAGCAGGACGATCGCGACGATCGCCGGGATGAGAAGCCACGTCGCGATATCCGGTCTCGGCAGGAAGCCCTGGATGCTGCCGACGCCGACCGCGACCTGCAGGAACTGCCAGACGAGCGCGCCGCCGCGCGTCCAGGGCCGCCCGCGCCACGCGGCGATGGTGATGACCACGAGCCAGGCGGCGGCGATGACGCACGCGATGAGGAGGGCGACGGCTGTGCCGACCGATGCTGCGGGGCCTGTCACCAGCTCGGTCAGCAGAAAGATCGAGACACCGATCATGAGGGCGGCCTCCGCCGCCAGGATGACGACCAGAAGGATGACGGGAGGTGTCCGGCCGGTGTCCTGCACGCAAACCCCTCTCGCGGAAACTCTTGATTTCGGTCGTGTTACGTGCGAGCCTAGTTGCGGTTGAAGTGCCGCCTACAACGCCGTGGGCCGTCCTGAAGATCCCTCTTCACTCCCCACTCGAAGATCTCGTTCGCACGAGGTCGCGGTGCGCCAATCACAGCACTTCTCGGCACTTCGTTTCATGGCGCCCGAACCCCAACCCTAGGAGCACTGTCCCATGGACTGGCGTGACAAGGCAGCCTGCCTCACCGCTGACCCCGAGCTGTTCTTCCCGGTCGGCAACACCGGCCCAGCGGTCGACCAGATCGAGAAGGCCAAGACGGTGTGCGGTCGCTGCTCGGTTACCGAGACGTGCCTGCAGTACGCCCTCGAGACCAATCAGGACTCGGGCGTCTGGGGCGGTCTCAGCGAGGACGAGCGCCGCGCCCTCAAGCGCCGTGCCGCTCGCGCACGACGCGCCTCGTAGCTCCGCACCGACCGCCCCGTCGTCGCTGCGAGCATCGCGCGGAGGCGGGGCGTTCTTCTGCCCTCCGCGCGGTGCTCGCCGTCGTGCTGACGCGATTCGCGATCAGGCTCGGCGCTTGAGGTAGAGCAGCGGCACCTCGATCGTGACCTCGGTGCCCTCCCCCTCGAGCGTGTGCCAGTCGATCGTGCCGCCGAGCTCGCCCTGGATGAGCGTGCGCACGATCTGCGTGCCGAGACCCGAGCCGACCTTGCCCTCCGGAAGCCCTCCCCCGTTGTCGCGGACCTTGACCGCGAGTCTGTCGTCGGTGCGGCTCGCGACGATCTCGACCTCACCGTCGCTGCGGCCGACGAGACCGTGCTCTACGGCATTCGTGACGAGCTCCGTGAGGGCGAGCGCGAGAGGCGTCGCGTACTCGCTCGGCAGAGTGCCGAAGCTGCCCGTCGACTTCGGCCGCACGACCGTGTTGTGGCTCGAGGCGACCTCGGCGATGAGCATGAGCACGCGCGCGAACACCTCGTCGAAGTCGACGTTCTGACTGAGGCCCTCCGAGAGGGTGTCGTGCACGACGGCGATGGCCGCGACGCGACGCATGGCCTGCGTCAGGGCATCCCTCGCCCCCTCGCTGTGGGTCCTGCGGGCTTGGATGCGCAGCAGCGAGGCGACGGTCTGCAGATTGTTCTTCACCCGGTGATGGATCTCGCGGATCGTCGCGTCCTTGGTGATGAGCTCGCGCTCCTGGTGGCGCACCTCGGTGACGTCGCGCACGAGCACGATCGCGCCGATCCGCACGCCGCCGAGCCGGAGCGGGATCGCCCGCAGGCTCACCGTCACGCCACGGGCGTCGATATCGGTGCGCCACGGCGCGCGACCCGTGACCACGAGCGGCAGCGACTCGTCGACGACGAGCTTTCCGTGCAGGAGGCGCGTCGTGACGTCGGCGAGCGACTCGCCCTCGAGCTCGCCCGCGAATCCCATTCGGTTGAAGGCGCTCAGACCGTTGGGGCTCGCGAAGGTGACCATGCCGTCGACGTCGAGCCGGATCAGGCCGTCCGAGGCGCGCGGCGCGCCACGTCGCGGCCCGCTCGGCGCCGCCATGTCGGGGAAGTCGGCGCTCGCGATCATCTCGAAAAGATCGTTGGCGCACTCGTTGAAGGTGAGCTCCTGGCGGCTCGGCATGCGCGCTTCGCTCAAGTTGGTGTGGCGCGTCGTGACCGCGATGGGATGCTCGCTCACGGCCTTGCCGCCCGGCGACAGCCGCCGCACGACGGGAACCGCCCGCACTCTGGTGGGAGTCTCCTCGTACCAGTCGGGCGCGCTCGAGTCGACGATCTTTGCCGACTCGAAGGCCTGGGTGACCTGCCGGCGCCACTCGGGCTTGATCTCCTGGCCCACGAAGTCGCGGTAGAAGAGCGTCGCCGAGCTCGAGGGCCGAGCGTGCGCGACGGCGACGAAGCCACCCGCGGTGGTCGGCACCCACAGCACGATGTCGGCGAAGGCGAGGTCGGCGAGCAGCTGACCCTCGGCGATGAGGAGGTGGAGCCACTCGATGTCGGCGTCGCTCAGAGCCGCATGCTCGTGAACGAGATCGGAGAGGGTCGACACCCGGAAAGGCTACCCCGTTCGCCGGAGCATCCCCCGCCCGCGGGTCGCCGCCCCTGAGCGGCTCCGGGCGGTGGCTGCGCCGAAGCCGAGCCGATCGGTGAGAGCGGCTGCGCCCTGACGCAGAGCCGAGCGCGGGGCGACATCGAGCACCGTGCGGGCGCTCAGCAGCGCTGCGTCCGCCGCGCTCGGGTCATCGGCGACGAGGATCGGATCGACGATGCCGCCGAAGCGGTCGAGCGTCTGCCGCACCTGACCGGCCGGGTCGATGCCGAGCACGCTCCCTCGCACCCGGTTCGCGACGACGTGCACGCGATCGGTCGTCACCGTCTCGAGCAGATCCGCGTGGGTTCGCAGCAGGCGCGCGAGCCCCACCGGGTCAGCGGCGCCGACGGCGACGACCTCGTCGGCGGCGCGGAGCGCCGCGATCGTGGCGGCGTTCCGGCGCGGGGCGAGCATGTCGCTCGAGACCTCCTCGTCGGTCTCGAGGTTGAAGCCGGTGTCGACGACGACGACGTCGTTCCACCGACGCGCGGCTTCGAGAGCGCGAGCGACGCGGTCGCGCGACAGCTCCGGCCAACGATGCGGTCGACCGATGCCGGTGAGAACGCGGAAAGGCGCAGCAGTGCCCCCGTAGGTCAGGGCGATGCGATCGAGCTCGGCCTCGGTGAGCGAATCCGAACCGGCGAGCCGGCATGCGGCTGCGAAGCCCGGCGCCTCATCGAGCAGGCCGAGCGCAGGAGCGACTGTGCCTCCATAGGTGTCGGCATCCACGAGGCAGACCCGATGTCCTCGGGCCGCGAGCTCCGCGGCCAGGGAGATCGCGAGCGTCGTGCGACCCGGGGCGCCGGCGGGGCCCCAGATCGCGACGACGCGCTGCGGCGGCGCGGCGGCGACACCCGTCGTGCGGTCCGGCCGCTCGATGTCCTGCCTTCCGTCGAGCACGCCATCATGGCGCGCAACGACGCGCTCCACGGGCGCGGGCTCCGATCGAGGCGGGCGGACCCACGGCCAGCGACGGCTCGCTCCCGGCTCGCGCGGGGTCCGTCGGCGGCCGACGTCAGCATCGATCGGCGAAGCCGCGGGGTCGATGCGGTGGGGAGGCAGAGCCCCACCACCCGGATCAGACGGCGTCTCGGGAGCGGGTGCCCGACCCGGTGCCGTCGCCGAATGCGGATCCGGGCCGACCGGCGGCGAGGAGGAGGGTGCCGCCGCGAGCCCCGGGGGGACGCCTGCGGCATCGGCGATGCCCCCATCGAGGGCGTCGAAGGGCGGCGCGAGCACTCTCAGGTCGATGGGCGCCTCGGGCAGGACCCGGAGGATGTCGTGCACTCCGAGCAGTCGGGCGGTCGCCGAGACGGCCTCGTCCGCCCGCACCAGACAGGTGCGGACGCCGAGGAGATCGCACGCTCCCACGACCTCCGTGGTCGCGACCGCAGGGTCGTCGGCGACGAGGACGACGTCAGGGACGCACTCCGCGAGCTGCGTGAGGAGCGATTCTCGATCCTCCGCCCTCCAGGCGATGCGGTGACCGGCCCGCAGCAGCTCGAGCTCGACCACATCCGAGATCGGGCCGGGGAGGGCGAGGGCGACTCGCACGTCAGCGGCCGACCGCGAGCGAGACGGGAACAGCGGCGAGGGCGTCGCCGTTCGCAAGAGCATGCAGGATCCGTGCGACGTCCCGTCGGGGGACGAGCAGCTCCACGCGCGCCGCCTGCGCTCCCGCCACGAGCCCCTCCTCGGCGACCTCCCGCACGAGCTGCGCGGCGGAGCTGATCACGACGGGGGCTCCGAACCGCCCGGCCTCCTCCAGAGGCGATCCCCACAGATCGAGCTGATCCCCGGGGCGCACCGTCGCACCCAGAGGAGTCGTGAGCGCGACGACGATCGTCGTAGTCGACGGACCTCGCTCATCCCCGACCGCTCCGAGCGGGACGAGCTCGCCCTCGCCGATCGTGCGCGCGACCACCACGCCCGCCTCGGGGAGCGTGCCGATCGCGATGTACGTCGACACATCCGCGCCCAACGACACTCGACGCACCTCGAGATCGTCGGAGGTGATGAGCTCGCCCGCGGTGAGCAGACGAGGGGCGACGTAGACCTCGCTCCCGTCATCGTTCGCGGCGACGATGCCCACCACTCCCGCGATCGAGGCCACCACGAGCGCGAGACCGATGAGGAGCCGCGGGTCGGGCGCGCGGCGTCGGGCGGGGCGGTCGTCGCGATCGCGCTGGCTCATGGGGCTCCTCGTGAAGGGGCGGCGGGCTCGGACTGCGCGCCGCCCGGGTAGACGCGAACGATGATGAGCAATGCCCGCGGCTGGCGAGCGCAGTTATCCACACTTCGGCGCGCACTCGGACGGTGATGCGAAGATCGGTGCATGCCTGACCCGACCGGAGACTCGATGGGGCGTTTCCTGACCCTCACCGATGTCGCGGAGGTGCTCAGCCTCACGGCGGCCGAAGTGCTCGCCCTCGTTCGCTCGGGTGAGCTGCCGGCGATCCGGCTCGGGTCGATCGGTCAGTGGCGGGTCGAGCATGCCGTTCTGGAGTCATTCATTTCGGACAAGTACGACGAGAGCCGTCGCCTCGCCCTTTGGCACGAAGCGGAGTACGCCGACGTCGCCGAGATCTTCCCCGATCAGAGACGCAGCACGAGCACCTGATCGAGCGCGATCACGCGGACGTGATCGACGTCCCGCTCGCGTCGGGGCGTGTCGAGCTCGTGCACGGCGACGTCGAAGTGGTCGCGCCCGACGCGATCGATCGTGCCGGTGACGCTCGTGGTGGTCGTCTCGACCGTCAGGGGGGTCCGGCGCCGGCAGAGATCGCGCAGCAGGAAGGCGATGCCGAGCCGCGCTGCGAGGATGGGTGCCTCCGGGCTCGCGGCGAGGGACTCGGCGACATGCGCGCGGTCGATCAGAAGCGCCTCGATAGCCGAGAACGGCACCACACCCTGCGTTCCCGACCGGTCGTCGAGGTCGCCAGCCATCCAGTCACGTCCGACCGTCAGAGGACGCAGGGAGTGCACCTCACCGGATCGTGACCGGTAGCGGACGCGCCGCGCCCCGGGATCGGCCGCGCGCTGCAGCGCCGCGATGCGGTCGCGGATCGCGAGACGCCCGAGGCGCAGACGCTCCTCCTCATGCTCCAGGTCGGCCTCCTCCGCGCGCAGCTCGTGCTCGAGCTGCGCGGCGAGGTCGTCGAAAAGATGGTCCCAGCGCATGCGGCGACGCTAGCCACGCCCTCCGACGATCACGACACGGTTCTCCACAGTTCGCGCCACCCCCTGGACACTGAGAAATCATTCTGCTTGAGTGATCCAGCCCCCCGAACGGGGGGTGAACGCAACGGTCTGCCACCCGCGCTGCGAGCGGCACCCCTGGATCCCTCGGAGAATGAGGAGTCGGAATGAGCTCTGCCGCCGCACCTGCGGAGTCCCCCGCCATCGACGCAGACCGCGACGAATCCGTCGCGCCCCGCGCTCGCTCCCGATCCGGTCGCACCGTCCACGCCCGCATCGCGCACGAGGAGTTCTTCGACTACCAGCCGACCTCCACCGCCGATCTGCCCGACCCGCGGCCCCTCGTCGAGAACCTCACGCGGTGCGTCATCGAGATCCTCGCCGGAGCGCGAGAACTAGAGCAGATCGCCCGCTGGGTCACTGATGACGTGTACTCCACCCTGCTGAAGCGCCAGGTCATCTCCGCACGCGCCCGGGCCGCGCGCGGCCGCCCGGCGGTGCGGCCGGCGTTCGCCCTCGGCTCCACGATCATCTGCGAGCCCCGCGACGGCATCATCGAGGCCGTCGTCGTGGTCAACTCCCGCGCGCGGTCGCGCGCCGTCGCCGTTCGACTGGAAGGGCTCGACCGCCGCTGGCGGGCGAGCGCCATCCACGTGCTCTGAGAACCGCACGGTCGGGCACCGCCGCGCCACCTCGATTGACCCGACGTCCTCCAACGGCCCAGCGTCTGAGCAAGACGACGTCTCGCTCAGCTTCGGTCGCGCACGGCGCCGATCACGACCGATGGACGGCAGGCTTCGATGGCGGCGCGCCCCACGGTCGTCCTCGCGCTCGCCGTCGCCCTGCTCGTCCAGTTCGCTCAGCACGCGTCGCGCCCCATGGCCTCCTATCGCGCGCTCGGCCCCGATGCCTCGGTCGAGCAGCTCGGACTCGTCGCCTTCGCCTTCGGAGCCCTCTCGATCCTCATCGCCATCCCCGTGGGCCGGCGTGTCGACCGTCGCGGCGCGCGCGGGACGACCATCGGCGGCATCGCCCTCATGGCGGGAGCCGCGGCCGCGCACGCGATCGCCGCCTCGATCCCCCAGCTCGTCGCCGCCCATGCGCTGCTCGGTCTCGGCCTGATCTTCGCCGTCGTCACACTGCAGGCCATCGTCGCGCATGCGGGCCCCTCCGAGGCGGCGGATGCTCGGTTCGGCCCCTTCGGAGCGACCATCTCGCTCGGACAGATGCTCGGACCGTTCGTCGCCGGGGGGGGGCTCGCCGAGCTCGTCATCGCGCTCGACCTCGCGGCGCCGGACGACCGGTTCGGCACCACCCCGACCTTCCTACTCGCCGGCGGCCTGTGCGCAGCGGCGGCCATCGCCGCGACCCGCCTTCCCCATCATCCCGGTGGCGCGGGTGCGGCGAGAGCGGCCGAACCCGCGCCCGACGGTCCGGAGTGGATCCTCATGGTGCTGCGAGCACCGCACATGGGAAAGGCGCTCTGGGCCAGCGCCATCGTGCTCACCGCGACCGATGTGCTCACGGTCCACCTTCCGGCCATCGGCGCCGACCGCGGGTGGTCGGTCGCGTTCGTGAGCATCCTGCTCGCGATCCGGGCGGGGCTCTCGTTCGCGGTGCGCGTCGGCATCGGTCCGCTCGTTCGGCGTCTCGGGCGTCGGCCGCTGCTCGTGGGCGCGTGCGGGATCGGCGCGTCGGCGCTCGTCCTCATGGCTCCGACGTGGTCGGCGTGGACGGCGATCGTGCTCATGGCCGTCATCGGAGTCGTTCTCGGGATCGGCCAGCCCGTGACGAAGGCGTGGGTCTCACGATCCGCTCCGGACCGGCTGCGCGCCACGGCGCTCGCCGCCCGGCTGACAGGCAACCGGCTCGGCCAGTCGATCATCCCCGTCGCCATCGGTGCCGCGACCGTGGTCGCCGGATCCGGCGCGGTCTTCGCGGTGCTCGCCGTCCTTTTCGGCAGCACCTCGGTCGCGGTCGCGCGCTCCGACCTCCGCTGATCAGCGGCGCGGGGCGCGCGACCTGCGCGACTACTTGCCCTTGCCCTGCGACCGACGCTGGGCGCGGTTCGCCGGAGCGGCGGCATCGCCGTCCGTCCGCTGACCGAACGCGCCGACGCCGCCGGCCGCCGGGCGAGCAGGAGCAGCGCCCCGCGCGGCCGCGGGCGCGGTGGTCGTGCCAGCGGGAGCGGATTCGCGCGCCTTCGTCGTCTCCGCCTGCTGGAGCTGACCGCGCTGGTTGCGCACCTCCACCTCGCCGTCGGCGCTCGGGGCCGTGTAGCTGAGGTTCTGCGGGGTCTGCGGGGCGTTGAGGCCCTTCGCCGTGACCTGCGCGGTGCCCTTCCCTCCCGTGACCTCGACCTCGAGGTTGAACAGGAACCCGACGGCGTCCTCGCGGATCTGTCCCATCATCGACTGGAAGAGAGCGAAGCCCTCGCGCTGGTACTCGACGAGCGGGTCGCGCTGCGCCATGGCGCGCAGGCCGATGCCGTCCTTGAGATAGTCCATCTCGTAGAGGTGGTCGCGCCAGCGGCGGTCGATGACGCTCAGCAGGACGCGGCGCTCGAGCTCGCGCGTCGCCGTGCGACCGAGGCTCTCCTCGCGCTTGGCGTAGGCGAGCTTGGCATCCGAGACGAGTTCCCGAACGAGGAAGGCGCTCGTGAGCTTCGTCCCGGCCTCGCTGATGACCTCATCGATCGTGAGCGAGACGGGGTAGAGCGTCTTCAGCTCGGTCCAGAGCTGGTCGAGATCCCACTCGTCGGAGTGGCCGGAGGCGGTGTGCGAGTCGACGACCTCGGTGATGACCGACTCGATGAACGTCTGCACGCGGTCCTGCAGATCGTCGCCCTCGAGGATGTGGCGACGGTCGTTGTAGATCGCCTCGCGCTGGCGGTTGAGGACATCGTCGTACTTAAGCACGTTCTTGCGAATCTCGGCGTTGCGCGACTCGACCTGCGACTGCGCCGACCGGATGGCGCGGCTCACGACCTTCGACTCGATCGCGAGGTCGTCCGGCACGTTCGAGCGGCCCATGAGGGCCTCCGCGGCACCGGCGTTGAATAGGCGCATGAGGTCGTCCTGCAACGAGAGGTAGAAGCGGCTCTCGCCGGGGTCGCCCTGACGGCCGGAGCGGCCGCGGAGCTGATTGTCGATGCGGCGCGACTCGTGGCGCTCGGTGCCGAGGACGTAGAGACCGCCGGCGGCGACCACCTTCTCCGCCTCGACGGCGACCTGCTCCTTGACGCGGTCGAACACCGCATCCCACTCCGCCTCGTACTCGTCGGGAGTGTCGACGGGGCTGAGGCCGCGGCCGTTCATCTCGGAGACGGCGAGGAACTCGGCGTTGCCGCCGAGCATGATGTCCGTGCCGCGGCCCGCCATGTTCGTCGCCACGGTGACGGCGCCGACGCGGCCCGCCTGCGCGATGATCGCGGCCTCGCGCGCGTGGTTCTTGGCGTTGAGGACCTCGTGGCGCACGCCGCGCTTGGCCAGCATCCGAGAGAGCA
Source organism: Microcella alkalica (assembly GCF_014137945.1). GTDB lineage: Bacteria > Actinomycetota > Actinomycetes > Actinomycetales > Microbacteriaceae > Microcella > Microcella alkalica. The sequence goes on along the minus strand of NZ_JACGWX010000001.1, from coordinate 31,093 downwards.
GCTCGCTCTTCTCGACGCTCGTCGTGCCGACGAGGACGGGCTGGCCCTTCTCGTGGCGACGCACGATGTCCTCGACCACCTGCTCGAACTTCGCCTGCTCGTTCTTGTACACGAGGTCGGGCTGGTCGATGCGCTGCATGGGCCGGTTCGTCGGGATGGGGACCACGCCGAGCTTGTAGGTGCTCATGAACTCCGCGGCCTCGGTCTCCGCGGTTCCCGTCATGCCGGAGAGCTTCGAGTACAGGCGGAAGTAGTTCTGCAGCGTCACGGTCGCGAGCGTCTGGTTCTCTGCCTTGACCGTGACGCCCTCCTTGGCCTCGATGGCCTGGTGGATTCCCTCGTTGTAGCGGCGCCCGACGAGGATGCGACCGGTGTGCTCGTCGACGATGAGCACCTCGCCATTCATGACGACGTAGTCCTTGTCGCGCTTGAAGAGCGCCGCCGCCTTGATCGCGTTGTTGAGGAAGGAGATCAGCGGGGTGTTCGCCGACTCGTAGAGGTTGTCGATGCCGAGGTAGTCCTCGACCTTCTCGATCCCGGGCTCGAGCACGCCGACCGTGCGCTTCTTCTCATCGACCTCGAAGTCCTCGCCCGGGACGAGTCGCGTCGCGATGCGCGCGAACTCCTGGAACCAGCGGTTCGCCTCGCCCGAGGAGGGGCCGGAGATGATGAGCGGCGTACGGGCCTCATCGATCAGGATCGAGTCGACCTCGTCGACGACCGCGAAGAAGTGGCCGCGCTGCACCATGTCGCTCGACTGCCACGCCATGTTGTCGCGCAGGTAGTCGAAGCCGAACTCGTTGTTCGTGCCGTAGGTGATGTCGCACGAGTACTGCTGCCGACGAACCTCCGGCGTCTGGCCGGAGAGGATGCAACCTGTGGTCATGCCGAGCGCGCGGAAGATGCGCCCCATGAGCTCGGACTGGTAGCTCGCCAGGTAGTCGTTGACCGTGATGACGTGAACGCCGCGCGCGGGGATGGCGTTGAGATACGCGGCGAGCGTCGCGACGAGGGTCTTGCCCTCACCGGTCTTCATCTCGGCGATGTTCCCGAGGTGCAGGGCCGCGCCGCCCATGAGCTGCACATCGAAGTGCCGCATCCCGAGCGTGCGCTTGGCCGCCTCGCGCACCGCGGCGAAGGCCTCGGGCAGGAGGTCGTCGAGCGACTCGCCGTTGCCGTAGCGCTCGCGCAGCTCGGCCGTCTCGTTCTTGAGCTCGTCGTCCGTGAGGTCGGTGAAGTCGTCCTCGAGCTGGTTGATCGCATCGGCGTACGACTTCAGTCGACGGAGGATGCGGCCTTCGCCGACCCGGAGGACTCGCTCGAGAACATTCGCCACTTCGGTAACTCCACTCATCGAGCCCGCGCAGTCGGGGCCCTCAGGTCTCGGGGTCGCCGCGACGGATCATTCCCGGACATGCGGCGGCCCACCGCGAGGTGCGGCGGGCCCATGCTAGCAAGGTGCGCTCGGCGGAGGCCCGGTGACGGACGCGGGAGCGCCGGGTGCGCGAGCTACGCACCCGGCGCTCCGGGCATCCTGCGACGCGGCGGCCGCGACGGCGGCTCAGCCGCGGCGGCGGCTCTTCGCCGGGGCCTCCTGCTCGATCTCGAGACCGATGACTCCGTAGTTCCAGCCGGTGCGGCGGTAGACGACGCTCGGGCGGTCGGACGCGGCGTCGATGAACAGGAAGAAGTCGTGGCCCACGAGCTCGAGCTGATCGACCGCCTCGTCGACCGTCATCGACACCGCAGGGAAGACCTTCTGCCGGACCACGACGGGCGAGTACGACGCCTCGCCCTCGACCGCCGGCTCCTCGACGATCGGATGCTGGCCGGTCGCGACCTTCTCGATCGTCTCGACGTCGGCGGGGGTGATGTCGACGACCCGGAACCCATCAGCGGACGCCTCGCGCAGAGACACGGGCCGATGCTGGCCGCGATGCACCTTCTTCTTGTCCTTGGCTCGTCTCAGCCGTTCCAGGAGCTTGTCGATCGCCAGATCGAAGGCCACGTACTTGTCGCTGCCCGCCGATTCGGCCCGCACCACCGGCCCGGGCCCGACGAGGGTCATCTCCACACGGTCGTCTCCCACATGCCCGCCGGCCTTCTCGTGGTGGCGCGAGACCTTGATCTCGAGCGCGAGCGCACGATCGGCGAGGTGGGAGACCTTCTCCGCCTTCTCGGTGGCGTAGTCCCGGAACCTGTCGGTGATCCCGATGTTCCGACCCGTGATGCTGATGTCCACGTCGACCTCCTTGACCGTTGAGCGTGCCGCCTGCGGTCAGGCGGTGATCACGCCTTCCATGACGACACGCTAGTCCTCCCCGCGCGCAATGTCACCGCCGCGCCGGTGGCGGTCGCCTCCGCATCGCCTATGGAGGTGCTGACCGTGCGCGCCGGACCCGGTGCGAGCGTCCAGGGGATGGCCGACTCCCCCGCCCGGCGATCCGTCGCGGCGATCGCGGCGCAGCCCACGACCGCGGCGCCCGCTCGCGCGAGCGCGCGCGCCGCGGCGCGCAGGGTCGCCCCGCTCGTCACGACGTCGTCGAGCAGCACGACGGAGCACCCGCGCAGACCCCGCACGACCACCGGCTCCGCGCTCTCTCGCGTGCGCTCGGCGAGCGACCTGTGCTTCTGCGCGCGCGTGCCGGACTCACCGCGGATGTCGAGCGCCCGCGTCGTAGCGAGCCCGGCTCGGCGCGCGATGAGATCGACCGGGTGGAATCCGCGGCGGCCGAGCGCGCCGCGCGATCCGGGGACGGGAACGAGGAGGGCACCCCGGGCCTCCGGCCGCGCGTAGGCGAGGTCGAGCGCAGCGAGCAGCGGCACTCGCAGCGAACGAGCGAGCTCGGTTCGGCCGTCCTCCTTCAGCGCGAGCACGACGGCGCGAGCGGTTCCCTCGTAGGCGAGGCCGGCGACGAGCGGGAGCGACCATCCCGGTGCGACTGCGAGGGGCGCTGTTCGGATATCGGGGGCCAGCGCCGCCTCGCAGGCTGGGCACAGAGCGCGGTCGGGCGAGCCGCATCCCGCGCAGTCGATCGGCGCGATGAGCGCCGCCGCATCGAGGAGCGCGGAGCGCAGAGGGCTCGGAAGCGACGCGCGTCGAACGGGATGAGGCGGTTCGATCATCCGGCGAGTGTGCCGCGCAGCGTGGCGAGCGCGCCGCCGAGGAGCAGGCGGTCGGGGATTCGACGCCGTGGACCCCAGCGGGGAGGAGCGGCGCTACTGCTGGATGCCGAGGAACACGGCGCGCGCGCCCGTGCTCTGCCAGCCCGACCCGCGGGGCTCGAGCACCACTCCATCGACCGTGAGGGCTCGCAGACCCTCCGCCCCGCCATTGCCTCCGACGAGCTGAACGGCGTCGGCCGGACGTCCGAGCGAGCGCGATCGTCCGCCGATCTCGAGCAGCTGCGCGAGCGCACCGTCCACATCGGAGACGAGCGCGGCGACCCTCACCTCGTCGACCCAGGCGGCGTCGATGGGGGTGCCTCCGACGATCGGGAGCTCCTCGAACCGGCCCAGCCGGACGGGCACGTTCGACTGCACGTCGCGGATGATCGCCGCGACGACGAGCCGCGGCCCGCTGCCGCCGTCGAGAAGCAGGAGCATGCGCGCGTCATCGCGCGACACGTCGATCGAGACGACGCGATCCCCCTCCGCGATCGGCGCTTCGACGGCGTGGATCGTGCCGTTGAGCTCAGTCGCCCGGATGCCGCCCGCCCCGCTCGCGGTCGTGGTCCAGAGGAAGCTGTAGCCGTCGACGCTCGGGGCGATGAGTCCGGCGCGCGCGTCGAGCAGCGCAGCGGGGGCCTCCCCCGTGCGCACCGACCAGACGCCGGCGTCGGTGAGCGCCGCCGCGAGGGTCCCGCTCGGCCCGAGCGTCACGGCCGTCGCCTGAAGATCGAGCACGCGCTCGCTCAGGAGGCCGAGGGGCTCGACGCCGGACGCCCCGACGAATCCGAAGCTCTCCTCGGTGCGGACCAGCAGGCGCGCGTCGACCTGGGGAGGCACGTCGAGCCCGAGAGGGCCGTCCGTCACCTGGACGGGGTTCTGATCGACCGTGAGCTGCACGCTCGCGACGTTGGAGACATTGCGCAGGCTCGCCTCGAGCTGACGCTTGAGCGCCCGGCGCTGCGCATCATCGATGAGCAGAACTTCGTCGGTCAGGTCGACCTGAGCCACGCCGCCCGTGACCGTGACGGGGGCGGCGAGCGCAGCGCCCTCGGGCACCGCGGAGACGACCGCCCCTTCCAGCCAGCTCGTCGGCGCCTCGAGCACGGCCCGCACGATGCGCGAGGCGACCTCAGCGCGGGTCGGGAACCAGCGCAGGTCGGGGACGAGGTTCTGGAACGCCGGGTCGTAGTAGTAGGCGGAGTGCTGGCTGAAGGCGGAGGGGAAGGCCTGCTGCGAGATCAGGATGCCGTCCTGCAGCTCGGCGATGCGCCACTCGCCCTCCTCCTCCACGAAGCGGAACGGCGCGAGCTCCTGAGGGCTCTCGCCTGCCGAGCTGTAGCGCCCCAGCCCGTCGACCTCGGCGCTCACCGCGGCCGTGTACGACAGCGTGCTGTCGTCGACGCGGGCGACGATGCCCTCGCGGCTGCGGACGAGCGTTCCGGCGTACGGGTTCCACACCTGCTGCGCGTCCTCCGCGAGGTACTGCCTGGCGATGCGGTAGTTGTTCTGCGACGCGGTCGTTGCGGCGAGGAAGCCGGCGAGGATCTCCTCCTGGCTCGCTCCTTCAGCGGGACCCGATGGCAGGAAGTCGAACTCGGCGTCGATGTTCCCCTCCACCTCGCCGCCGGGCTGGACGGGGCCGCTGAACGGCACCTGCACGCAGGCCGCGAGCAGCAGCGCAGGCACGACCGCGGCGAGCGCGACCCAGCGGCGGCGCAGCCGAACGCGCACTCGGCGCTCAGTCATCGGGGCCTCCCCCGATCTCGGCGAGCGCCGCGTCGAGCGGATCGACCGGCGGCAGATCGATGGGCGAGCCGGTGAGCGGCCGGCCCGGTCGGCGGGGCAGCGTGAGCCGGAAGCACGACCCCTCTCCCTCAATCGACCACACGTCGAGCGCGCCGCCGTGCAGGTGCGCGTCCTCGGTCGCGATCGCGAGCCCGAGCCCCGTCCCGCCCGTCGATCGCTGACGGGAGGGGTCGGCGCGCCAGAAGCGGTCGAAGACCCGCTCGAGCTCCTCGGCGCTCATGCCGACGCCGTAGTCCCGCACGGCGATCGCGACGGCGTCCGCGTCGGAGTCGACGTAGACGACCACCGGACGGCCCTCGCCGTGGTCGACGGCGTTGCCGAGCAGATTCTGCAGGATGCGGCGCAGGCGGCGCGCATCGGCATCCGCCTCGAAGTAGCCGCCCGGCGCCACGAGCCGTAGCTCGCTGCCCTTCTCCTCGGCGAGGGGCCGGATGCCCTCTAGCGAGTCCTCCACGAGGCGCACGAGGTTCGTCGGCTCGATATCGAGCTGGGCGGCACCGGCGTCGAATCGGCTCATCTCGAGCAGGTCGCCGAGCATCGACTCGAAGCGCTCGACCTGCGTGTGCAGCAGTTCGGCGGTGCGCGCGGTCGCCGGGGCGAACTGGTCGCGCTGGTCGTAGAGGACATCGCCCGCGAGGCGGATCGTCGTGAGCGGGGTGCGCAGTTCGTGCGAGACGTCGGAGACGAAGCGCTGCTGCACGCGCGACAGGTCGGCGAGCTGCGTGATCTGCCGCTGCAGGCTGTCGGCCATGCGGTTGAACGAGCGCGCGAGGGTCGCGATCACGTCCTCGCCCTTCTCGGGGATGCGCTCCTCCAGCTGGCCCGCGGCGAGCTTCTCGGCGGTGTCGGCGGCGACGCGCACCGGGGCGATCGCGAGCCGGACGACGAAGAACGTCACGAGGCCGATCGTGAGGACGAGCAGGAGCGAGCCGATGACGAGCGTCTGCTGCACGAAGTCGAGGGTCTGCTGCACGTCGCGCACGTTGTAGACGAGGTAGAGCTCGTACTGCCCCGCCGTCGGCACCTCGATCGCGCCGCCCACGACGATACCGGGGTCGACGCCCGCGGCGGTCGAGAGCGAGACGGCCTGCGCGTACACCGAGCCGTCCCCCCGCGTAACCTGCGACTCGAGCTCGGACGAGATCACCGAGATGTCGAGCTCACGGCTCGTCACCGACTGCATGATCTGGGCGCTGGACTGCCCCTCGCTGCGGAGGATCGCGTACTGCGTGCCTCCGGGGTTAGAGGTCGCGGCGCGGATCGTCGTCTGAGCGGTCGAGTTCGCCGTCTCGAGGTCGATCGTGCCCGTCTGGGTCACCGATGAGTCGAACAGCTGCTGCGCGCTCGCCGTCGCCTGGCGCGCCTCGGCGAGCACCTGCTGCTTGCGTGCCTCGTACAGATTCGTGGCGATGCTCAGCGACATGTAGCCAGAGATGATCGTGACCGCGACCGTCGACAGCGCGACCGTGATCGCGACCGTGCGCAGCTGCAAGGAGGTGCGCCACAGCCTCCTGGCCCGGGCGAGCCAGTCGCGCCAGTCGAAGGGCGGCATCGGATCAGAGCGTGGCGCCGGCCCGGTAGCCCACGCCGCGCACGGTCATGACGATGCGGGGCTCATCGGGGTCGAGCTCGACCTTCGCGCGCAGTCGCTGCACGTGGACGTTGACCAGGCGCGTGTCGGCCTTGTACTGGTAGCCCCAGACCTGCTCGAGCAGCATCTCGCGCGTGAACACCTGGTTCGGCTTCATCGCGAGCGCGAGCAGCAGGTCGAATTCGAGCGGCGTGAGCGAGATCGACTGGTCGCCGCGCTTGACCTCGTGGGCGGTGACGTCGATGACGAGGTCACCGATCGGCAGAGTCGAGACGGCGGCCTCGGGAGAGGGGCGCAGGCGCGTCTTGATGCGCGCCACGAGCTCCTTGGGGTTGAAGGGCTTGACGACGTAGTCGTCGGCTCCGCTCTCCAGGCCCTGCACGACATCCGCTGTGTCGGACTTCGCGGTGAGCATGATGATGGGCGTTCCGCTCGTCTCGCGGATCGCGCGACACACCTGGATGCCGTCCATGCCCGGCAGCATGAGGTCGAGGAGGACGAGGTCGGGCTTGGATTCCTCGAACGCGCCGACCGCCTCCGCCCCATCGTGCGAGAAGACGGTCTCGTAGCCCTCGCCGCGGAGCACGATGCCGATCATCTCGGCGAGCGCCGTGTCGTCATCGACGACGAGGATGCGCGGGGTCATGGTGCTCTGAGGCCCTCCTTGGCCGATCCTGGGCGCCTATCAGGCGAACCCGAGGGGTGTTCGCTACAGCCTAGACGAGTGTGACACCATACGTTCGTCAGGGAACGACCACGCCGTGAAGGACGCGAGACGATGACCGACAGCCCCACGTGGCAGTCCCCCGGAGCCTCGGCCGCTCCTGTTCCGCCGAGCAGCGAATCGCCGTGGCACGCGGCACAGGCCGCCCCGGCGGTCGCACCGCCCGCCGTCGGCTGGGCGCCGCCCCCGCGTCCCGGCCTCATCCCCCTGCGACCCCTGGACTTCGGCACGATCTTCGGGACGACCTTCCGCGTGCTCCGCCGCAACCCGCGACCCGTCTTCGGCGTCGCGATCGGACTGACCACGCTCGTCGCGTTCATCGCCGGTGCGGTCGTCACGGTCGTCGTCCTCCTCGGCACCGACCGCATCGCGCGCGCCGCTCCGGAGGACATGGAAGCGATCGCGATCGGCACAGGCGCGGTCGTCCTGATCTCCGCTCTCCTCACCGCCGCGCTCACGGTCGTCGCCGGGGCGCTGCTCCAGGGGGTCATCGCGATCGAGGTCGCGACCGCCTCCCTCGGCGAGCGCCTGACCTTCCGCCAGCTGTGGGCGCGGGGGCGCGGCCGCTGGGGCGCCCTCGTAGGCTGGTCCCTCCTCCTGAGCGCCCTCCTGGTGGTCGCGATCGCGATCCTCGTCGGGCTCGTCGTCCTCATGGTCTCCATCGGCGACGTGGGCGGCATCGTCGCCGGCGTCGTCGTCGGCGTCCTCGGCGGTCTCGGGATGGCCGTGCTCGCCTCCTGGCTCTGGATCAAGCTCCTCTTCGTCCCGCCCGCCCTCGTGCTCGAGCGCCGGCCCCTCCGCGAGTCCGTCGGCCGATCCTGGCGGCTCATCATCGGCCGCTTCTGGCGCACCTTCGGCATCATGCTCCTGCTGTCGGTCGCGATCCAGACCGCGGCGAGCGTCGTCACGGCCCCGTTCAGCCTCGTCTCCGGATTCGCCGGCGCACTCGTGAACCCGACCGGCGACCTAACGGCGGATCTGAGCTTCCTCATCGGCATCAACCTCATCGCGATCGCGCTGAGCGCCGTCGTCGGCGCAGTCGGCGCCGTGCTGCTCTCCGGCGGCGCGACGCTCCTCTACGTCGATGCCCGCATGCGCGACGAGGGGCTCGATCTCGATCTGCAGCGCACCGTCGAGGCGAGGGCGGCCGGCGCGAGTACAGACGACCCGTTCCTGCCCGCTCGGTCGTGACCCCCCGCCCTGCCGCTCCGGTCGTCACCGCACCCCTCGAGCCCGATGCCGACGGGGCGCGCGACCTCCTGCTCGACGAGCTGGCGAAGCTCGAGTACGCGCAGGCGCAGCCGACCTGGTTCGACCTGCTGACGCAGTCGATCATCGAGTGGTTCGCGAATCTGGAGTTCGGCGGGACGGGCGGCCTGCCCCTCGGGGTCCTCCTCGTCGGCGGCGTGCTCATCGCCCTGGCCGTCATCGCCGCGCTGATCATCTACGGCCTGCCGCGCTGGCGACGCCGGTCGCGGGCGGGCGACGATCTCTTCGGCGAGAGCGACGCGCGCTCGGCACGCGAGCTGCGACGGAATGCTGCGGCGGCGGCCGCGCGCGACGACTGGCATACAGCCATCGCCGACCGCTACCGGGCGATCGCGCGCTCCCTCGACGAGCGGACGCTCGTCGCGCTCCTCCCCGGCACGACCGCGCACGCGGTCGCCCGGCAGGCGGCGCGCGCGTTCCCCGACGCCGGCGCCGACCTCGAGGCGGCGGCCGATCTGTTCGACGGCGTGCGCTACCTCGCGCATGACGGCGATCGCGACGGCTACGAGCGGGTCCGTGCACTGGACGATCGGCTCGTCGGGGCCACGCCGCTCCTCGAGCGGGCGACGGGCTCCCCCGACCTCGTCGAGGCTCCGCGATGACGGCGACGAGCACGGACGAGGGCAGCGCACGCGGCGTCGTGACCGGCGCGCCGGTGCATTCGGCGCAGCACGTCGTCACCCCGACCGCGCGTCGGGCTCTCCGCCGTGCGCTCTTCTGGATCGTCCTCGCGGCCCTCCTCGTCGCGTTCGCCGCCGTGTACGGACTCACGAGCCGATCGACCGCGGAGGCCGATCGCTTCGCCGCCGATGAGGCCGCGCCGGCCGGCTCTCGCGCGCTCATCGAGGTTCTGCGCGACTCCGGAGTCGACGTCGTGACGGTCGACACCCTGGGCGCGGCCCTCGCTGCGGTCGACGACCCGGCCGCGACGACGCTCGTCGCCGCCGATCCGCGTGCAGTGCTCTCCGCTGAGCAGTGGGGCGACCTCGACGGCGCCGCGCCCTCGCTCGTCCTCGTCGAGCCCCCAGCGCTCGCGGTCGGAACTCTCGCTCCCGCGGTCGGGCCAGGGATCCCTTCCCTGGGCGGCGTGAGGGATGAGCCGGGATGCTCGCTCCCGGCCGCTCAGCGCGCCGGGTCGATCACGACCGACGGCGTGGTCCTCGACGCCACGGGCGCGGCCTCGACCGGAGCCGACGTCGAGGTGTGCTTCCCCGGCGGCGAGGGCGAAGGCGGCGCGGCGCTCGTGTCGCTCGACCAGCCTGCCGGGGGCGCGCTGCACCTGATCGGCGCGGGCGGCGTCGTGCAGAACGGCCTCATCGGACGGGAGGGCAACGCCGCGCTCGCGCTCGGACTCGTGGGCGAGCATCCGCGCCTCGTCTGGTACGTCGCGTCGACGGCGGACATCGTGGACGGGGCGACCGAGCTGTCGGAGCTCTACCCCGGCTGGGTGAACCCGATCGCGTGGCTCGCGCTCACGGTCGGGCTCGCCGCCGCCGTATGGCGCGGCCGTCGCCTCGGACCTGTCGTGATCGAGAACCTGCCGGTCGTCGTGCGCACGACCGAGACCATGGAGGGCCGCGCGCGCCTCTACGCCCGCGAAGGCTCGCGTCTACGCGCGCTCGACGCTCTTCGGGTCGGCACGCTGCGCCGCCTCGCCGAGGGCCTCGCGCTCGGCAGCGCCGCCGGCCTCGACAACATCATCACCGCCGTCGCGGGCATCACCGGCCGCGATCGGGCGGGCCTGCGCGCCCTGCTCGTCGACCGCGAGCCGCAGGACGACGGCGAGCTCATCGCGCTCTCCGACGAGCTGCTCGAGCTCGAGCGCCTCGTCCAGCGTCGCGTCGCGCTCTCCGACGACCGCCCCGAACCGACCACCCGATAAAGAGGAGAACGACCATGGACAGCGACCTGCGGGCATCCTTCGCGAACGTGCGGAGCGAGGTGGGCAAGGCCGTCGTCGGCCAGGACGCGGCCGTGAGCGGGCTCATGGTCGCGCTGCTCGCGAACGGGCACGTGCTGCTCGAGGGCGTTCCCGGCGTGGCGAAGACGCTCCTCGTCCGCTCGCTCAGCCACGCGCTCAGCCTCACGACGACGCGCGTGCAGTTCACGCCGGATCTCATGCCGGGCGACGTCACGGGCTCGGTCGTGTACGACGCGAAGAACGGCGACTTCGAGTTCCGGCGCGGGCCCGTCTTCACGAACATCCTGCTCGCGGACGAGATCAACCGCACTCCCCCGAAGACGCAGTCGTCGCTGCTCGAGGCCATGGAGGAGCGGCAGGTCACCGTCGATGGAACGACCCATCCGCTGCCGGATCCATTCCTCGTCGCGGCGACGCAGAACCCCGTCGAGTACGAAGGCACGTACACGCTGCCCGAGGCGCAGCTCGACCGCTTCCTGCTCAAGCTCGTGCTCGACCTGCCGCCGCGGGAGGCCGAGGTCGAGGTGCTTCGGCGCCACGCGGACGGCTTCAGCGCGCGCGACCTCGCCGCCGCGGGGCTGCGGCCCGTGCTCGGCGCCGAGCAGATCACGGCCGCGCGGGCCGAGGTGGCGAAGGTCGGCGCGACGCCCGAGCTGCTCGCCTACCTCGTCGACCTCGCGCGCGGCACGCGCCAGAGCCCTTCGGTGCGCCTGGGCGTGAGCCCGCGCGGCACGACGGCGCTGCTCGCCGCGACCAAGGCGTGGGCGTGGCTGTCGGGCGCCGAGGCGATCACTCCCGACCACGTGCAGCAGATGATCCTGCCCGTGTGGCGGCACCGCATCGGCCTGCGGCCCGAGGCCGAGCTGGAGGGCGTCTCGGCCGACACCATCCTGCGCTCGGTCGTGCAGCAGACCCAGGTCCCGCTGTAGCCGTGGCCGTCACCGGGTGGTTCGTCGCGCTCGTCGCTCTCGGCGCCGTGCCCGTCGTGCTGCTCGCGAACGGGTGGGCGTACGTCGGCTGGGTCGGACTCTGCCTCGTGCTCATGGCGGTGGATGCCGCGCTCGCGGCCTCCCCGCGCGCCACGTCGCTCGCGCGGTCCGGCCCCGATCGCGTGCGCCTGACCGAGCAGGCCGAGGTGACCCTGCTCGTCACCAACGGCTCGCGCCGCCGCTTGCGCGGCGTGATCCGCGACGCGTGGGAGCCCTCGGCCGGAGCGACTCCCCGACGGCAGCGGATCGACGTGCCCGCGGGCGAGCGCCGCGCGGTGCGCAGCGTGCTGCGGCCGTGGCGGCGCGGCGAGCGGCGGGCCGCGATGGTGACGATCCGCGCGATCGGGCCGATGCGGCTCGCGGGGCGGCAGGCGAGCATCCGCGTGCCGGGAGGCATTCGGGTGCTGCCCGAGTTCTCCGCGCGGCGCCACCTGCCCTCGCGGCTCGCCCGCCTGCGCGAGCTCGACGGCCGCACCTCGCTCATGGTGCGAGGGCAGGGCACCGAGTTCGACAGCCTGCGCGAGTATGTGCGCGGCGACGACGTGCGCTCGATCGACTGGCGCGCGACGGCGCGGCGGGCCGGCGGACCCGGACCGGCGGGGTCGCCCGCGCCGACGCTCATGGTGCGGACCTGGCGGCCCGAGCGCGACCGGCACGTCGTCGTGATCGTCGACTCGGGTCGAACCGCCGCAGCGCGCATCGCCGATGAGACGCGCATCGACACCGCCTTCGAGTCGACTCTGCTGCTGTCGGCCCTCGCCGACCGCGCGGGCGACCGCGTCGACGTCGCCGTGTTCGACCGGCGCGTGCGCGGGCGCGTGCAGGGGGCGCGCGGCGCCGACCTGCTCGCGAAGCTCGTCGACACCATGGCGCCCATCGACCCCGAGCTGCTCGAGACCGACTGGACGGCCGTGCCCTCGCTCGTGCGCTCGATGACATCGCAGCGCGCGCTCGTCGTCATCGCGACGCCGCTCGACTCGCCAGGATCCACGCGGGGGCTCCTCGCGATGCTGCCGCAGCTGACGCACAAGCATCTCGTGCTCGTCGCGGCCGTCACCGACCCCGCGCTGCTGTCGGCGGCGGCGGATCGCTCGGACCGAGCATCCGTCTACCGCGCCGCGGCGGCCGAGCGGGCGATGCTGGATGCTCAGCGCGTGGCCGCGGCGGTGAAGCGCCTCGGCGCCGACGTCGTGACGGCCGCACCGCTCGATCTTCCGCCCGCCGTCGCCGACCGGTATCTCGCGTACAAGGCCGCCGGGCGGCTGTAGCGGCGATGCTCGGTCGGCCAGACACAGCCGCCCTCGACGAAATGAAGGGAGCGGGGCCGCACTGATCGGCGTGTCGACGCCGACACGCCGTCGGAACACCGCTCGCTCCCTTCACTTGGTCGAACAGCGCATCGTGTGCGGGTCGGGCGCCGACGGCGATGACCAGGGGGACGCCGAGGGCGGCGATCCCGAGCTGGAGGAGCGGCGGCGCGAACGGCATCGGGCCGCCCGGCAGCGCGAGGGCACCCGCCGCGAGGAGGCCGAGGCCCGCCCCGACGACGGCGCCGATGCCTGCGAGCAGCACGGCCTGCCAGAAGCTCACCGCGCGGCGCAGGCGACGCGTCGCACCCATCGCCCCGAGGATCGCCTCGTCGCGTCGAGAGGTTCTCGGGATCGGCGTGTCGCCGCTCCCGCGAACGGGCCGCCCCTCCGTGCGGAGAGGCGACCCGTCAGTCGAGGATGCCCGCTACTTCGCGGCGGTCGGCGCCGGTACGAGGGTCTCCCGCGGCTCGGCGATCCCCGGAAGACCGGCCGCGACGTGAGCACCGATCGTGGGCTCGATGCTCGTCCAGTACTGGATGACGCGCTCGCGCAACTCGGGGATCGTCACGCCCGAGACGTGCCCGATGATCGTCGCGACGAGCCGGTCGCGCTGGGCATCGTCCATCACCCGGGTGATGAGCTCGCGCGCCTGGCCGTAGTCGTCGTCGTCCGCGTGCACGGTCGCCGAAGTGCGGATGAGCTCGCCGTCCATCTCCCAGCCGCGGTCGGGGCCGTGCGCGGCCGCGTCGGCGTGCGGGCCGCCGAACGAGTTCGGCGCGTAGACGGGCTGGTCCGCGGGCGGGAAGGAGTACGTCATCGCGCCTTCCTTCGAGTAGGCGTGCGCCTCGGTCTTCGGCGCGTTGACCGGCAGCTGCGCGTGGTTGGTGCCCACGCGGTAGCGGTGCGCGTCGGCGTAGCTGAAGATGCGCGCCTGCAGCATGCGGTCGGGGCTCGCGGCGATGCCGGGCACGAAGTTCGACGGCGCGAAGGTCGCCTGCTCGATCTGCGCGAAGAAGTTCTCCGGGTTGCGATTCAGCGTCAGGCGCCCGACCGGGATCAGCGGGTAGTCGGCCTTCGGCCACACCTTCGTGAGGTCGAACGGGTTGAAGCGGTAGGTCTTCGCCTCCTCGTACGGCATGACCTGCACCGACAGCTGCCACGAGGGGTGCTCGCCGCGCTCGATCGCCTCGAAGAGATCGCGGCGGTGCAGGTCGGCGTCCTCACCGGCGATGCGGTCCGCCTGCTCCTGCGTGAGCGTCTCGTGGCCCTGCTCGGTGCGGAAGTGGTACTTCACCCAGAATCGCTCGCCCGCGGCGTTGATCCACTGGTAGGTGTGCGACCCGAAGCCGTCCATGTGCCGCCACGACGACGGGATGCCCCGATCGCCCATCAGCCACGTCACCTGGTGCGACGACTCCGGCTGCAGCGTCCAGAAGTCCCACTGCATGTTGTGGTCGCGGAGTCCCGATCCCGGCAGTCGCTTCTGCGAGCGGATGAAGTCGGGGAACTTGATGCCGTCCTTGATGAAGAAGACGGGCGTGTTGTTGCCCACGAGGTCGTAGTTGCCCTCGGAGGTGTAGAACTTCAGCGCGAATCCGCGCGGATCGCGCCACGTGTCAGGGCTGCCCTGCTCGCCGGCGACCGAGGAAAAGCGCGCGAGCGTCTCGGCCGTCGCCCCCGGCTGCAGGAACGCGGCCCGGGTGTACGCCGACACGTCGTGGGTGGTCTCGAACACGCCGAAGGCCCCGCCGCCCTTGGCGTGCACGACGCGCTCGGGCACGCGCTCGCGATTGAACTGGGCGAGCTTCTCGACCAGGTAGTGGTCGGTGAGCGGGATGACGCCGTCGGCGCCGACGGTCTGCGAATGCTGATCGCTCGCCACGGGGGCGCCGGAGGTGGTCGTCGTACGGTTCGTCACGCGGAAGGGCTCCTTCAGGGGGTGGGGAAATGGACTGTGCTCGAGGCGCGCACGATCGACCGAGAGCCACGGACATCCGCGGCGCTCGTCGGTCGGAGAGCGCGCTAGGTGATGGCCGCCGATGCGGCGCACGCGGGGCACAGGCCCCAGAACGTCACCTCGGCGGTCGTCACCGTGAAGCCGCCCGTGCTCGACGGCACGAGGCACGGGGCCTCGCCGACGACGCAGTCGACATCGCCAACGGCGCCGCACCGGGTGCAGACGACGTGGTGGTGGTTGTCGCCGGTGCGGCGCTCGTAGCGCGCGGGGCTCCGCGCGGGTTCGATGCGCCGCAGGAGGCCGGCGGCCGTCAGGTCGCCGAGCACGTTGTGCACCGCCTGCAGCGTGAGGCGATCGCCGCCGGCCACGAGGGCGGCGTGGATGCGATCGGCCTCGCTGTGCGGCATCCGCTCGATGGTGCGCAGCACCGCCAGGCGGCCGGCGGTCACCCGCAGGCCCGCCTCGCGGAGGAGCGTCTCATCGGTCACGGGCACCTCTCGACCCTATCCCTTTTCGTGAATGAGTCCAAAACATGATGGATTCAGGATGCTCACTCAGTCGGCGACGACGACGCGGGCGCCCCTGCTGATGGGGTCGAGGTCGCCGGTCTCGCCGTCGCGGGTCGCGGCGCGGCCCACGCCCCACTGCAGCCAGAGGAACCATGCGAGCGCGAGGGCGCCGATGCCGATGCGGATGACGTCGGGCCACTCCTGCCGCGTGACGTACCCCTCGACGATCCCGCTCACGAGCAGTCCGACGACGAGGCCGCCGATCACCGCGAAGAGCGCGCGGCCGTCCTCGGCAAGAGCCTGCAGTCGGGTGCGCGAGCCCGGTGCGACCCAGGCCCAGAAGATCATGAGCCCCGCCGCCGCCGCGACGAAGATGCAGTACAGCTCGAGCTGGCCGTGCGGGGCGATGTTGAGGAAGAACACGTCGAGGCGGTCGAACTCGGCCATGATCGCCGCGCTCTGGCCGACTCCCTGAGCGTTCTGCAGGAGGACGAACGGCACCCAGAACCCCGAGATGCCGAACGCGACGCACTGCGCGGCGATCCAGGCGTTGTTGACCCACACTTGGCCGGCGAACGACGCCTCGGACGACTCGGAGTAGTAGTTGACGAAATCCTGCTCGGCGTACCGGCGCAGCATCTCGTAGTCGCCGAGGCTCGCGAGCACCGCCGGGTTCGAGCCGATCCACACTGCATAGAGCGCCGCGACGATCGTGAAGAGGGCGGCGACCACGAGCGTCAGAAACCGGATGCGGTACAGCGCCGCCGGGACCTCCCGCGTCGCGTACCGCGCGAGCTGCGCGAGCGGCTCGGCCTGCGCGCCGGTGAAGCGCAGACGCGCCCGCGACAGCGCAACGGAGAGGCGCTCGCGCTCCGGCACGTCGCCCGCGGTCGTCGAGATCGCCGAGAGGTGGGTGGCGGCCGCCTGATAGTGGTCGATGAGCTCGTCCGCGTCGCGACCGGCGAAGCGGCGTCGGCGCGCGAGCGCATCAAGGCGGTCCCACTCGTCGGAGTGGGCGGCGGAGTACGCGTCGAGATCCATCTGTTTAGATGATGGCATGTCCGGTTCTGCGTCGGCCCCGATCGCGAACGGGATGGACTACGACGCGGAGCGAGAGCTCCTCACCGGCGAAGCGGTCGCCCTGCAGCTCCGGGCGTCGAGCGTCATCCTCCGCGCCGCGGGCGCCGCGATCGACTATCTCGTGTACGTCGTCGGCACGGGGCTGCTCGTCTGGCTGCTGCTCGAGACGGCGCCGTCGCTCGGCGTGCCCGAGAACCTCTACGCCGCCGTCGCGATCTCGAGCGCTGTGCTCGGGCTCGTGATCGTCCCCGCCGTGGTCGAGACCGCCTCGCAGGGGAAGTCGCTCGGGCGGTGGGCCCTCGGCGATCGCATCGTGCGCGACGACGGCGGGGCCGTGTCGTTCCGGCACGCGTTCATCCGCTCCTTCGTCGGCCTCTTCGAGATCGTCCTCACGCTCGGAGGCGCTGCGGTCATGATCGCGATGCTCAACGCGCGGGCGAAGCGCCTCGGCGACCTCATCGCAGGGACGTACAGCCAGTACGAGCGCATCGCCCGGATCGCTCCTCGGACTTTCGGTGTGCCGGGGAGCCTCGCCGACTGGGCCGAGACTGCCGATGTTGCCCGCCTCCCCGATGTGCTCTCCCGCCGAATCGCGCAGTTCCTCGCGCAGGCCGGCGGGCACACCCCGGCCACGCGCCAGAGGCTCGCCGCCGCCCTGGCGCGGGATGCGGCCGTGTTCGTCTCGCCCGTTCCCGACGCCGACCCCGAGCTCTTCCTCGCCGCCGTCGCAGTGCTGCGCCGCGAGCGGGAGGCGCGGGCGCTCGATCTCGAGCGGGCTCGCCTCGAGCAGCTCGCGCCGACGCTCGGAGCGCTGCCCCACGGGTTCCCCGACCGCGGCTGAACCGACGTCGACGTGGCACCGGGGCGCTCCGCCCCGATCCAGGCCGCGGGCACACTCCGGTGCCGGGGGTTGGGCCATTAACGGGCTCCTCGTAAGATCGTGAGATGGTCCACCACGAGCGCGGTGAGCGCCCAGGTGAGCGCTCCACGGGACAGCTTCAACCTCGGCGCAGCCGCCGCGGTGGTGTCCTGCCGCCACGACCTCCCGCAGCCCGAGCACCGGTAGCGGCGCACCCGCACCAACAGGACCGTCGGCCGCCCACCGAACGGGACATGCGCCAGCCGTCTGGCCTCGGTGCCGCGCGAGATGCCCTCAGCCCCGCACCACCGACACCACTGGTCGGCCTCGACGAACCGGCACTCCAACACTGCCAGGTGGCGCTGGACCCGCTGCCCGACGGCCACGAGCCCGAGCTCATCAAGACGGCAGAATACGGTCAGATCGGCAGGGTCGAAGGTAGCGTTGAACACGTCGAGGTCTTTCGGATCGGCAGCGTGAGAAATTCCATCCTGGAAGACCTCGACCCATCTGCACGGATCGACGCGCTACCGACCTACCCCCTCAAATGCGAAGAGCCCATTAACGACGAGAAGCCCCTCCACGAATGGAGGGGCTTCTCTCGAAAGAAGTCCGGCGGTGTCCTACTCTCCCACGAGGTCACCCTCGCAGTACCATCGGCGCAGAAGGTCTTAGCTTCCGGGTTCGGAATGTAACCGGGCGTTTCCCCTTCGCTATGGCCGCCGAAACACTATTGATTTATCAATCGTTTACGGACAGAACTCACTAGAAGTGTTTCTGTGCGCGATTCCCGACCGTCAATCAGGAACCACAAAGTGGACGCAAGCGCATACTCCCCCCACCACAAGGGTGGGGTGTTGTCAAGTCATCGGCTTATTAGTACAGGTCAGCTGCAAGGGTCTTTAGTCCCCTCTTCCACATCCTGCCTATCAACCCAGTAATCTGGCTGGGAGCCTCTCACCCCGAAGGGTATGGAAGTCTCATCTTGAGGCCGGCTTCCCGCTTAGATGCTTTCAGCGGTTATCCATCCCGAACGTAGCTAATCAGCGGTGCTCCTGGCGGAACAACTGACACACCAGAGGTTCGTCCAACCCGGTCCTCTCGTACTAGGGTCAGATCCTCTCAAACTTCCTACGCGCGCAGCGGATAGGGACCGAACTGTCTCACGACGTTCTAAACCCAGCTCGCGTACCGCTTTAATGGGCGAACAGCCCAACCCTTGGGACCTACTCCAGCCCCAGGATGCGACGAGCCGACATCGAGGTGCCAAACCATGCCGTCGATATGGACTCTTGGGCAAGATCAGCCTGTTATCCCCGAGGTACCTTTTATCCGTTGAGCGACAGCGCTTCCACAAGCCACTGCCGGATCACTAGTCCCGACTTTCGTCCCTGCTCGACCTGTCAGTCTCACAGTCAAGCTCCCTTGTGCACTTACACTCGACACCTGATTGCCAACCAGGTTGAGGGAACCTTTGGGCGCCTCCGTTACTTTTTGGGAGGCAACCGCCCCAGTTAAACTACCCACCAGGCACTGTCCCTGAACCGGATTACGGTTCTAAGTTAGACATCCAGAGTGACCAGAGTGGTATTTCAACAACGACTCCACCGACACTAGCGTGCCAGCTTCACAGTCTCCCACCTATCCTACACAAGCCACACCGAACACCAATACCAAGCTGTAGTAAAGGTCACGGGGTCTTTCCGTCCTGCTGCGCGTAACGAGCATCTTTACTCGTAGTGCAATTTCGCCGAGTTCGCGGTTGAGACAGCTGGGAAGTCGTTACGCCATTCGTGCAGGTCGGAACTTACCCGACAAGGAATTTCGCTACCTTAGGATGGTTATAGTTACCACCGCCGTTTACTGGGGCTTAAATTCGTAGCTTCGCTTGCGCTAACCACTCCTCTTAACCTTCCAGCACCGGGCAGGCGTCAGTCCGTATACATCGTCTTGCGACTTGGCACGGACCTGTGTTTTTAGTAAACAGTCGCTTCCCACTGGTCTCTGCGGCCTTCAACGCTCCAGGAGCCATGTTCCCTCGAAAGAGAACGTCCCTTCACGAATCCGGCCCCCCTTCTCCCGAAGTTACGGGGGCATTTTGCCGAGTTCCTTAACCACGATTCTCTCGATCTCCTTGGTATTCTCTACCTGACCACCTGAGTCGGTTTGGGGTACGGGTGACTAGAACCTCGCGTCGATGCTTTTCTCGGCAGCATAGGATCACTGATTTCCCCCGTGAGGGGTACGCATCGGATCTCAGGCTATGTGAGGAACGGATTTGCCTATCCCTCGCCCTACGTCCTTACACCGGGACTACCATCGCCCGGCTCAGCTACCTTCCTGCGTCACACCTGTTAATACGCTAGCCGCACCAGCATAGGGTCGTGTGCTAGCCCCAACGCCTCACCCCGAAGGGCTCAGTCAGAGGGATTCGGACACTTAGCATTACTGGATTGACTTGGGCGGTTCTTCGTCAGTACGGGAATATCAACCCGTTGTCCATCGACTACGCCTGTCGGCCTCGCCTTAGGTCCCGACTTACCCAGGGCGGATTAACCTGGCCCTGGAACCCTTGGTCTTTCGGAGGACGGGTTTCTCACCCGTCTTTCGCTACTCATGCCTGCATTCTCACTCGTGTGGCCTCCACGGCTGGTTCACACCGCCGCTTCACTGCCCACACGACGCTCTCCTACCGATCCGCACGGCTGGACCACGAAGGCCTACCTAATATGCGAATCCTACGACTTCGGTGGTGTGCTTGAGCCCCGTTACATTGTCGGCGCGGAATCACTTGACCAGTGAGCTATTACGCACTCTTTCAAGGGTGGCTGCTTCTAAGCCAACCTCCTGGTTGTCTGTGCAACTCCACATCCTTTCCCACTTAGCACACGCTTAGGGACCTTAGTCGGTAGTCTGGGTTGTTTCCCTCTCGACAATGAAGCTTATCCCCCACTGTCTCACTGCTGCGCTCTCACTTACCGGCATTCGGAGTTTGGCTGACGTCAGTAACCTTTTGGGGCCCATCGGCCATCCAGTAGCTCTACCTCCGGCAAGAAACACGCAACGCTGCACCTAAATGCATTTCGGAGAGAACCAGCTATCACGAAGTTTGATTGGCCTTTCACCCCTATCCACAGCTCATCCCCTCAGTTTTCAACCTAAGTGGGTTCGGTCCTCCACGACGTCTTACCGTCGCTTCAACCTGGCCATGGATAGATCACTTCGCTTCGGGTCTAGGACATGCGACTGAATCGCCCTATTCAGACTCGCTTTCGCTACGGCTACCCCACACGGGTTAACCTCGCCACATATCGCTAACTCGCAGGCTCATTCTTCAAAAGGCACGCCGTCACCGCTGCTAGGGCGGCTCCGACGGATTGTAAGCAAACGGTTTCAGGTACTATTTCACTCCCCTCCCGGGGTACTTTTCACCTTTCCCTCACGGTACTTGTCCGCTATCGGTCATCTGGGAGTATTTAGGCTTATCAGGTGGTCCTGACAGATTCACACGGGATTTCTCGGGCCCCGTGCTACTTGGGATACTCTCCGGGCCATTACGACATTTCGACTACGGGGTTGGCACCCTCTATGACTGGCCTTTCAAGAACCATTCGTCTATATCGCGCTGTAACCCTTGGAGATCGGCAGATCCCCTGGAAAGTCCCACAACCCCGACCATGCAACACCTGCCGGCTATCACACATGATCGGTTTAGCCTCTTCCGCGTTCGCTCGCCACTACTGACGGAATCACTGTTGTTTTCTCTTCCTGTGGGTACTGAGATGTTTCACTTCCCCACGTTCCCTCTACCCGCCCTATATATTCAGGCGGGAGTCACTAGGTCGGCACGCCGCCCAGCGGGGTTTCCCCATTCGGACATCCTCGGATCACGGCTCGCTTATCAGCTCCCCGAGGCTTATCGCAGATTGCTACGTCCTTCTTCGGCTCCAGATGCCAAGGCATCCACCGTTTGCTCTTAGAAACTTGACTACATGAGTATGTTGAATCGATCGTGCGCCGAACAGCACCCTCGAGAGGATGCCTCGCTGCGCAGACCAATGATCTATCCAGATCTCTCGATCTGGTGATCTTCAGAAATCACCAACCCTGCGTGGTTTAACCCAGCACGAATCGATGTTTCTAAGATGCTCGCGTCCACTGTGTAGTTCTCAACGTACGGTCGGCACTCCCTGCCCTGACGCATCAGCGTCGCAGCTCGGAAGTCCGAGAAACCAGCTCCCCGCCCCCGCCACCTGGCAGCTTCGGCCCGTAAGCCCCACTGCCCGCGAGCGTTCGCGGTGCCCGGTCCCTCAGGACCCAACAGCGTGCATGTGCCAGGAGAACCGCCGACCGCCGTTCCAGACCCCTCAAGAGAGGTCGTACTGAGCAGACGATGAACGCCCGACACCCAAGTCAATGTTCCACCCATGAGCTCCCGCCGCAGAACGTACGCCTGCGATGCGGGTTCTGGCCGCAGCGAACCGAGGCTCGCGCAGCAGATGCTCCTTAGAAAGGAGGTGATCCAGCCGCACCTTCCGGTACGGCTACCTTGTTACGACTTAGTCCTAATCACCGATCCCACCTTCGACAGCTCCCTCCTTGCGGTTGGGCCACTGGCTTCGGGTGTTACCGACTTTCATGACTTGACGGGCGGTGTGTACAAGGCCCGGGAACGTATTCACCGTGGCGTTGCTGATCCACGATTACTAGCGACTCCAACTTCATGAGGTCGAGTTGCAGACCTCAATCCGAACTGAGACCGGCTTTTTGGGATTCGCTCCACCTTACGGTATCGCAGCCCTTTGTACCGGCCATTGTAGCATGCGTGAAGCCCAAGACATAAGGGGCATGATGATTTGACGTCATCCCCACCTTCCTCCGAGTTGACCCCGGCAGTCTCCCATGAGTTCCCACCATAACGTGCTGGCAACATAGGACGAGGGTTGCGCTCGTTGCGGGACTTAACCCAACATCTCACGACACGAGCTGACGACAACCATGCACCACCTGTATAGAGACCTTGCGGGGCGTACATTTCTGCACGTTTCCTCTATATGTCAAGCCTTGGTAAGGTTCTTCGCGTTGCATCGAATTAATCCGCATGCTCCGCCGCTTGTGCGGGCCCCCGTCAATTCCTTTGAGTTTTAGTCTTGCGACCGTACTCCCCAGGCGGGGAACTTAATGCGTTAGCTGCGACACAGAAACCGTGGAATGGTCCCTACATCTAGTTCCCAACGTTTACGGCGTGGACTACCAGGGTATCTAATCCTGTTCGCTCCCCACGCTTTCGCTCCTCAGCGTCAGTTACGGCCCAGAGATCTGCCTTCGCCATCGGTGTTCCTCCTGATATCTGCGCATTCCACCGCTACACCAGGAATTCCAATCTCCCCTACCGCACTCTAGTCTGCCCGTACCCACTGCAGGCGCGAGGTTGAGCCTCGCGTTTTCACAGCAGACGCGACAAACCGCCTACGAGCTCTTTACGCCCAATAATTCCGGACAACGCTTGCACCCTACGTATTACCGCGGCTGCTGGCACGTAGTTAGCCGGTGCTTTTTCTGCAGGTACCGTCACTTGCGCTTCTTCCCTGCTAAAAGAGGTTTACAACCCGAAGGCCGTCGTCCCTCACGCGGCGTTGCTGCATCAGGCTTGCGCCCATTGTGCAATATTCCCCACTGCTGCCTCCCGTAGGAGTCTGGGCCGTGTCTCAGTCCCAGTGTGGCCGGTCACCCTCTCAGGCCGGCTACCCGTCGTCGCCTTGGTGAGCCATTACCTCACCAACAAGCTGATAGGCCGCGAGTCCATCCTTGACCAAAATTCTTTCCAACTCCTAGCCATGCGGCTGAAGCTCGTATCCGGTATTAGACGTCGTTTCCAACGCTTATCCCAGAGTCAAGGGCAGGTTACTCACGTGTTACTCACCCGTTCGCCACTAATCCACCAGAGCAAGCTCCAGCTTCATCGTTCGACTTGCATGTGTTAAGCACGCCGCCAGCGTTCGTCCTGAGCCAGGATCAAACTCTCCGTAAATGTTTGATAGCCGAACGACCCGAAGGCCGAGCGACACATCTAGTTGCGACAACCGCCACCGAAGTGATGAGCTGCCGCGAGTTTGTCTGACTGAAGTTCGAATATCTACTGACATTCGTTTCAATCCAAAGGAATCTCAACCGGCCGACGATGTCGACCGACGAGGATAATTTGGCATTGACTTAGTGCACGCTGTTGAGTTCTCAAGGATCGGGCGCACCTGACCTCGCGCTTCGCAGCGCTCGCAACAGGGCTCTTCCTTCCGGCTCCCCGTCGACTGGCCGGCTCTCGAGAGAGCCGCTGTCATCGGAGGGGATCCGCTTCCCGCTCCTCCACGCATCGGAACGGCGAGCCGTTCTGGCTGAGAAGGAGGGGGTTCGTTTCCGCTTGGGGTTCGGGAGGCTTTTCGCTCTCCCGCCCGCTTGGGGCAACAGGTAGATACATTACGGCCGAGCGGGGCGTCGGGCAAATCCTCGTCGGCTCGGGCGTGTCGCGGGCGATCAGGGTCCGGGATGCCTCTGCCGAGGTGCGGGAACGGGCCCGGTGCATCGCACCGGGCCCGCATCCGTCAACGCGTCAGTAGCGGTAGTGATCGACCTTGTACGGGCCCGCAGGATCGACGCCGATGTAGGCGGCCTGGCGGGGGGTGAGCTCGGTGAGCTTCACGCCGAGGGCGTCCAGGTGCAGGCGCGCGACCTTCTCGTCGAGCGCCTTCGGTAGAACGTGGACGCCGAGCGGGTACGCGTCGAGATTCGTGTGCAGCTCGAGCTGGGCGAGCACCTGGTTCGTGAACGAGGCGCTCATCACGAAGCTCGGGTGCCCCGTCGCGTTGCCGAGGTTCATCAGACGCCCCTCGCTCAGCACGAGGATCGATCGCCCGGTCGGCAGGCGCCACTCGTGCACCTGCGGCTTGATCTCGATTCGCTCGGCCCCCGGCAGGCTCTCGAGCCCCGCCATGTCGATCTCGTTGTCGAAGTGACCGACGTTCGCGACGATCGCCAGGTGCTTGAGGCCCTGGAGGTGCTCGAGCGTCACGACCGACTCGTTGCCCGTCGCGGTGACGAGGATGTCGATCTCGCCGATGACGTCGTCGAGCCGGGCGACCTGATAGCCGTCCATCGCGGCCTGCAGCGCGTTGATCGGGTCGATCTCGGAGACGATGACGCGTGCGCCCTGACCGCGGAGGGCATCCGCGCTGCCCTTGCCCACGTCGCCGTAGCCGCACACGAAGACGGTCTTGCCGCCCATGAGCACGTCGGTAGCGCGGTTGAGGCCGTCGGGCAGCGAGTGCCGGATGCCGTACTTGTTGTCGAACTTGCTCTTCGTGACCGAGTCGTTGACGTTGATGGCGGGGAAGAGCAGCTGGCCGTCGCGGTGCAGCTCGTACAGGCGGTGGACGCCCGTCGTGGTCTCCTCCGTCACGCCGATGATGCCCTGGCCGACGCGGGTCCAGCGCTGCGGGTCGCTCGCGAGCGAGGCGCGGAGCACATCGAGGACGACGCGCCCTTCCGCGCTCTCGTCGGCCGCGGCATCCGGCATCGCGCCTGCCGCCTCGAACTCGGTGCCCTTGTGCACCAGGAGGGTCGCGTCGCCGCCGTCGTCGAGGATCATCGTCGGGCCCAGCGGGGCGCCAGAGGAGTCGACGCCGAAGTCGAAGATCTGCTGCGTGGCCCACCAGTACTCCTCGAGGGTCTCGCCCTTCCAGGCGAAGACCGGGGTTCCCTCGGGCGCCTCGGGGGTGCCGGTGCGGCCGACGACGACAGCGGCGGCGGCCTCGTCCTGCGTAGAGAAGATGTTGCAGCTCGCCCAGCGCACGTCGGCGCCGAGGGCGACGAGCGTCTCGATGAGCACGGCGGTCTGCACGGTCATGTGCAGCGACCCGGCGATGCGGGCCCCGGCGAGCGGCTGGTGCGGCCCGAACTCCTCGCGGAGGGCCATGAGGCCGGGCATCTCGTGCTCGGCGAGCCGCAGCTGGTGGCGCCCCGACTCGGCGAGGGAGAGGTCGCGCACGGCGAAGGGAACGCCGTTGCGCTCGATCACGCGGGCGAGGGGGGATGCGGGGGCGCTCGCAGGAGCGCCGGTCTCGATGGCCATGCGGGCATTCTCGCAGGACTCGGCGCACGCCCGCTGAGCGCGAGCCGGGGGTGCGGCCCGCGCGGGGGTGAGAGAAGCGCGGCCGAGCGATCGAGTACATAAGTGGCGAATGAGCCCGAAACTTCGCGGGCAACCGTGGCGAACGCACTCAACCGTGCGAGAGGCGCTCGACGCGGATGGCGCGCGGCTACGCGCGGATCAGGCCCAGCACCTCGTCGCGGATCGCCGCCATGACCTCGGGCGTCTGCGCCTCGGCGTTGAGGCGCAGCAGCGGCTCGGTGTTCGAGGGGCGCACGTTGAACCAGAACCAGCCGTCATCGGCGCTGCCGGTGAAGGTGAGCCCGTCGAGCTCGTCGATCTCGGCGCGACCGGCGAAGGCCTCGACGATGCGCGTGTACGCGGCGGGCACGTCGGTCACGGTCGAGTTGATCTCGCCGCTCGCGGTGTACGGGGTGTACTGCGCGGCGAGCTTCGAGAGCGGACCGTCGAACGCACCGTACTGGGATAGCAGGTGCATCGCCGCGAGCATGCCGTTGTCCGCGCCCCAGAAGTCGCGGAAGTAGTAGTGCGCCGAGTGCTCGCCGCCGAAGATCGCGCCCGTCTCGCGCATGCGGTCCTTGATGAGCGAGTGCCCGACGTTCGTGCGGACGGGCTCGGCCCCCGCCGCCTCGATCGTCTCGGCGACGATGCGCGAGGTGATGAGGTTGTGGATGACGTGGATCTCGCCCGTCTCGCCTGCTGAGCGCACGCGGTCGATCTCGCGCTGCGCCACGATCGCGGCGACTGCGCTCGGCGTCACGGGCTGGCCGAGCTCGTCGATGACGAAGCAGCGGTCGGCGTCGCCGTCGAACGCGAGCCCGAGGTCGGCGCCGTGATCGAGCACGGCCTTCTGCAGGTCGACGAGATTGGCGGGCTCGAGC
The DNA here is from genome assembly GCF_014137945.1 of Microcella alkalica. Taxonomy (GTDB): domain Bacteria; phylum Actinomycetota; class Actinomycetes; order Actinomycetales; family Microbacteriaceae; genus Microcella; species Microcella alkalica. The sequence goes on along the minus strand of NZ_JACGWX010000001.1, from coordinate 4,862 downwards.
GGGTTCGCCTCGTGGTTGGGGAAGGTGCCGTCGAGCTCGAAGTAGAGCGGGATGATCTCGAGCGGGAGCGGCGCGAGGCCCGCGGCGGTTCCGAGGACGGCGGGCGCGGTCATCCCGCCCATGCCGTTTCCGGCGTCGACGACGATGCGCAGCGGGCGGATGCCCGACAGATCGACGAGGGATCTCAGGTACGCGGCGTAGTCGGCCAGCACGTCGCGCACTGAGTAGCCGCCCGGCTCGGCCACGGCCGGGACGGCCCCCGCCTCGAGGTATGCCTGCGCGCGGTCGCGGATACCGGCGAGCCCCGTCGCGAGGCTGATGCCCTGCGCACCGGCCCGCGAGAACTTGATGCCGTTGTAGGTCGCCGGGTTGTGGCTCGCGGTGAACATCGCGGCGGGCGCGTCGTACCGGCCCGAGGCGAAGTAGGACTCGTCGGTCGAGCACAGCCCGAGGTTGACGACGTGAGCGCCGCGGGCCTGCGCGCCGCGGGCGAAGGCGGCGACGAAGCCGGGCGAGGAGTCGCGCATGTCGTGACCGACCATCACCTCGAGCCCCGCCGAACCGATCTCGTCGACGAAGCCGGCGCCGAGCGCCTCGACGACCTCGTCAGTCAGCTGGGAGCCGACGAGCCCTCGGACGTCGTAGGCCTTGATGAACTGACTGAGATCGGGTGCGGTGCTCACCGCTCCACCGTACCGGGGCGCGGGCGGGCGACCGGCGGGCGTCGCTCAGCCGACCTCGCCGAGCGCCGAGTAGCGCACGACCTGCCAGCCCTGCGGGGCGGAGAGCGACTGCGAGTGGCGCGAGCACAGGTCGTAGCTGTGCGGTTCGGGTCGTGCGCTGAGGGGGCCGAGGACGGCCATCGAGTCGGCGTACACGTAGGTGAGCGTGCTCACCGCCGTCTCGCCGCACGCGACCTTGCTGCACCCTCGACCGCTCATCACCTTCAGCATACGGCGGCGATACGCTGGAGCCATGCCGTTCGCCTCGCGTCGTCCGCGCTCGTACGCGAGCCCCCGGGCGCTCCCGAGCGCACGGGCGCGCGCGCGGCACGGCCGCAACGGCCGATCCCCCGTGACCGGGCCCGACCTTCCCCTCGCCCACACCCGTCTCGACGCTTTCGAGGCGACCGTGCAGGCGACCGCCGACTACCTGCAGGACCTCTGGCCGGACGAGCTCGCCGCCCTCCGCATCGAGGTGCTGCCGATGCCCGATCAGCCGCCGGGAGTCTCGGGCGTTGCGCGCTGGCGGGTGATCCCGCAGCACCGTCTCGTCGTGCTCTACCGGATCCCGATCGAGCGCATGAGCCGCCTGCACCGGGAGGACGACTGGCACCGCCGGCTCATGGTGGAGTCGTGCGTGTTCCGCGCCGTCGGCGAGCTCATCGGCAAGGATCCGTGGGATCTCGCGCCCGACCGGTTCCGGCACTGGTAGCGCCATCCGTCGCTCTCCGGGCTACGGGAGGACGGTGATCGGTCGCGGGGCGGCGATCGGGGCGAGGATGCGCGATGACGCGAGCCCCGCATCCGTCAGATACGAGACGGACGCCCGCACCTCCCCGCTCACGATCATCACAGGCGCCGTGCTTCCCGCGAGCTCCAGGCTCGTGCGCGATCGGGGACCGAGCTCGACGAGAGCGTCGTCGACCGTCACGATCGCGCCATCGTCGGGGGCGACGAGGTGCAGGCGCGCTCCCGCACCCGGAGCGACGGCGAACACGATGTCACCGTCCTCGTCGTCGAGGAGAGGCGCCGCGGTGAACCACGCCGAGTCGATGCCCCCGTCGCTGGCCGTCGAGGCGCGCGCGGCGGCGACGACCGGCCTGGTCGCGTCGATGATGACGCTGTAGTCGCCGTCGGCGAGGTCGCCGAGGGCGATGTCGACGACGGCGCCCGGCTCGACGCGAGCGGTGAGAGCCGTTCCCGCTCCCCCGGCGTCGGGCAGCAGGCTCACGGTGATGTCGGCCGGCTCGTCGCCGGGCGCGAGGACTCGGAGCACTGTCGAGAAGTCGGTGGCGCCGAGGGCGGCCGCGGCGACGGCGAGGCCCTCGCCGTCGCCGACGGGCAGCACAGGGATGACGACGCGCTCTCTCGGCGCGCTCACGGGCGTGACGATGTCGACTCCCGCGGGCTCGAGTCCGACGATCGTCGACTGTTGGAGGGTCGCCGCGACCGCGCCGCCGCGGCTCGTGATGCCGACCACGGGCGACGACTGATCCGGGGCGAGCCCGGACAGCGGGATGACGCGCTGGGCGCCGGGCGGGACGATGAGGCCCGAGCTGCCCGCGGTGTCGAGCGGCCCGTCCGCGCCCCAGACCGAGAGGTCGACGGTCGCGGCGACCTCTCCGGGGTTGCTCAGCACGATCGTGCTCGATCGGCCGGTCGTCGTGCTCCCGCCGACGAGCCACGAGGTCGGTGCGGGAGGGAGGCACTCGGCGACGGCGAGGCCACGCAGCTCGGGCTCGTCGAGCTCCTGCCGCTCGGTCGCGGAGACGTCGTCGGCGGGCGCCTCGGCCGGGAGCTCGACGATCACCGCTCCCCCATCGACCGCGTCGCTCTCGCCGATCGCACGCTCGACGAGCCCCTCGCCCGCGCTGCGGCGGACGGGCTCGCCCACGGCGATGATCTCGGGCTCGGGCCCGCGCGAGAGCCCCAGGACGGGGCCGCCGCACACGAGCGACTGCGTCGCGCGCACCGGGGTGACCTCGACCGTCGTCGGCCGCGCCGTGATCACCGGCCCCGGCACGGCGAGCACTCCGACGACGAGCGCGGCGGCGGCGCCCGCGCCGAGCAGCGCGACGCCGACGTGGCGTCCGCGCGCCAGGAGCAGGAGCCGATCAGTCATCGTCGTCCTCGGGGTCGAACGTCGTGGCGGGGTCGTCGATCGTGCCGTCCTCCGCGCGCATCCGGCGGGGGCGCGGCCCCGTGGGCGCGGCGAGCAGCAGCGTCAGAGCGAGGATGCCGAGCTGGCCGACGAGGATCGGGAGCGCAGTCGCGGGGAGCGCCGCGATCGCGGCCGGGGTCTCGTCGGCGGCGACGACCCGCCACAGCCGGCCGGCATCCGTGTCCCCGACCGCGACGAGGAGCACGTTCGCGTCGAGGGCGGCGGAGACGTCGGCGGAGGCGACCGAGCCGGAAGGGTCGAGCGGGGCGTCGACACCGGTCGTGCGGGCGCGCTCGGCCAGTAGGACGAATCGCACGTCCTCCTGCTCGATGAGCGGGGCCACGTCGAGTCCGCTGCGCACGGCGAGGCTCGCGGCGAGCTCGGCGAGGCGCTCCTGCTCGGGGGTGGCGTCGGCATCGCTCGCGAGGCCGACCGTCGCGGGAAAGGTGCGGTGGACGACGAGAGAGTCGCCGGCTCCCCGCTCGATGCGCGCCGCGAGGCCGACGTCGACCGGCGTGAGAACGAGCGTGGCGATGCTCGCGTCGGCGACCGCGTCGGCCGCGACGATCGCCGGCAGGGTGCGGTCGGGTCCCGGTCCGACGCTCGCCGTGCCGAGGAGGAGCATCGCGAGGGCCGGGCTCGCGGCGAGCGCGCTCGCGAGCACGAGGACGAGTGCGGGAACGGCCGCGGCGCGGCGGAGACCGTCGAGGGCGACGCCCGCGGCGAGCGCGAGTCCGAGCCAGTAGAGGCCGAGGGCAGGGGCGGGGTCGACGCGCACCGCGACCCCCTCGGCCGTGACCACGGCGACCCCCGACACCAGGACGGCGAGGGCGAGGCCCGATGCGGCGGCGACGAGGGGGACGACAGCGCGCGACCCGCCGCGCAGCCCGAGGGCGAGGAGCGAGAGGGCCGCGAGCGGAGCGGCGAGAGCGGCGAGCACCGCCGCGACGACGAGGGGCGGCGCCTCGGCGGGCAGGAGCGCGGCGACCGGCCCCAGCGCGATCGAGAGGTCGGGCCAGCCGAGGAGCAGCCCGGTGGGAGCGATCCCCGCCGGCTGCGAGGGAAGGCCGGGGTCGGCGAGGAGGCCGAGCGGAGTGCCCCTCAGCACGTGCGCAACGGCGAGGGGCGCGAAGAGCGCCGCCGTCGGCACGACGAGGGTGAGCAGTCGAACGACCCGCCGCGGGTTGGCGGCCATCCAGGCCGCCCAGACCACCACGAGGGCGATGCCGAGAGAGGGGGCGGATGCGATGGTCACCGCCGCGAGGAGCCCCGCGACCGCGGTCGCGCTCCACGATCGCGGCGCGCGCGCGGCCGCGACGACGAGCCACGGCAGAGCCAGCAGTGCCACGAGGGCGGGGAGCCGCCCGTCGACGAGCGACACCGCGACCGCGGGCGCGAGCGCGTAGACGGAGGCGACCGCGGCCGCGGGGCCGCGCCGCTCGACGAGGTGAGCGGCGGCCCACCACGCGCCGAGCGCCGCGAGCGCCGGAGCCACGACCCACAGCGCGACGACCGCGAGCGATGGCTGCCAGACGGTCAGCGACCCGAGGGCCGCCAGGACGAAGGCGAAGGGGTCGGCGGGACCGTCGTCGGTCGCGAGGGTCGCCGCCCAGAGCGCGGGGACATCCGGCGCCAGGGGGCCGAGCGCGCCGCCCGCGAGGGCGGGCGCTGCGAGGAGTGAGGACATGAGGAGGCCGCCGGTGAGGGCGAAGCCCGCGACGACGAGGCCGCCTCCGGGGAAGAAGTCGGGTCGGGGGCGGGCCTGCGCCTCACCGGCGCCGAGGAGGGCGTCGCGGCCGATCGCCCGGCGGCGGCGCACCTCGTCCGGCGTCATGCGCAAGGCGTCGATCGCGGCCCATCCGACGGACCGCGACCGCGCGATGCGGCGGCGGGCAGTGGGGATGGCCGCGCCCGAGAACGCGATGGCGAACGCGGCGCCGAACTCGCCGAGCACGCGCGTCGGGCGCTTGCCGAGAAGG